>JABFGC010000002.1 GCA_013112685.1 Chloroflexota bacterium
GATATTCACAAGGAGTATGTGCTGGCAGGGGGGACAGAATGCGAAGCAGGAGTGGGTGATGCCGCCCCGCCGGATCCAGCATGGCGAAGTTTCGGGAATGGGCAAGCCGCCAACCTGCAAGGAAGGGGATGCGAGTGGTGATCGGACGACCACCAATGTCTGGGACATCTACGACGGTGTGGCGCCGCTGGTCACCCGCACCGTGGTGGCGCATGCCGGGGCCGTGGGGCCGGACGCCGAAGCGCGGGCCGAACGGACCAAGGAGAGAATGTCAAGCAGCTGATCCTTGCTTGATTGCGGACATCGTGCCGGAGGCTATGGGTGCCGCCTGTAGAATGCGCGAGTTACGTGGGCTGATCTCGTATCGCAATCGGCTGGTCAAAACGAGCACGATGATCCGCAGCCGGCTCCAAAGTCCGCTGCCATCGACATAACATCTCTTTGCCACGAAAGGGGCTTTCCAGGATGCGACAGGGTAGCGGGCGCAGCAGATGAGTGGGTTGGAGAAGATGCGAATCCAGCAGGAACTGGTCTTGCTGGAGAGATTGACAAACACAAAGCGGAAGTGGATGCAGAATTGGGGCAGCAATGCCTGCGGGAGCCGTGGGGCAAGCAGGCGGTGAGACTGTTACAACTACCCGGCTTCGGGGTGGTGATGAGCATGATCGTGCTGTCTGCCATCGGTGACATCCAGCGTTTTGCGAGTGCCAAGCATCTGGTGGGCTATGCGGGGTTGGGAGCGGGCGTTCATGAGGTGGCAAGGAACACATCGAGGAAGCGCATTACCAAAGTGGACGCAAGGAATTGCGCTGGGCACTGGTGGAAGCGGCGTGGCAAGCGATCCGTATTTCGCCGTATTGGAAGGAGCAATATGAAGTATCACGCCGCATGCGTCGACCGAACCGGGGCGATTGTGGTGATCGCGCGGAAGTTGTTGGTGGCGGTCTGGCACGTGCTGACGAAGGAAGAGACCGACATTCATGCGAGCGAAGAAGGCGGCGTACAAGATGTTGGTGTTGGCGTGGGACCTGGACGAAAACGTCCGCACGGGACTGACCTACAAACAGTTTGCCAAATATGCGTTGATGAAACCGGCATTGAGACCGACATCACTCGCTTTGTACGCAGGAATGTGCCCAGAAGGATCGCACCCAGAGCGGAAGTCTGGCACGCATGGAGGAACTGGGCTTGACCTGCTAAAGCGGGCTTGAACGAAAAAACCCGAAATAGAATCTGCAACCCCGGATCAACCGCAGAGGCTGACGGGGGGTGGCGAAAGCTTTCTAATTATGAAATCCTTTGAATACAAAGACCATGAGAAACTTTCCTTCTCATGATCTTGACACTGCAAAGTTATCGGTAGCGGCGGTGGGTGGGAGGGCGGACTCGCCGTCGAAGTGGGAAAAAGCCTAACGCCAGAAAAATGCCCAAAAAACGCGCCGCGTACCACCGTCGGCTGCACGCTGTGTTAGGCAGTTTATTTTCTTTCAGTCATTTGACCATCGACAGGATTCAACCACCAATAAAGACTACTTTCATCTTGAACTAAGACCAGACCGCTATTAGCCCATTCTAGTGTTATCGGACGGTTTGGATCTTCAAGTACCAGTACTTTTTGTGATAAGGTTTCTGCATCAACTTTGATAATTGAATGCTTGGCATCCTCCTCCATCACACAGACATTCACTTCGAGGGTTAGTAATAATTCTTTACTATCTGGCGACCAAATGAGATGAGATGCATGTGTCAGTATTGAGTCAGGGTATTTTTTTGTTTGTTCGTCAATAGAAATCTCTTGTTCATTGCCTGTTTCAATATTTCTGATTTTAAGTGTATCGGTTTTCGTCAAGAAAGCCACCATCGTTTGATCAGGGGAAAGAGCAAGCCAATATCCTAACTTGGGAGTGAGTTGAGCCGATTGGCCGCTATCTAAATTGAATCTGTATAGGTCTGTGCCAAAGAAATCGTCTTCGCCGAAGCATCCATCACCGCCGCCAAAACGATGTGTATAGTAAAGATAATCTTCGTTTTCAGACCAAGCAAGCACCAGGGAATGGAGTACCCCATTGCGCGTTGAACATCGTTTTTCAACGATATGTTCAGCGAAATTTTGTTGATTAACAACAACCAGAATGAACCTATCGCTGTTTTCAATACCATTATCAACTCTGGTCATTGTTACTAACGCCAACCATTTTCCTGAAGGGGAGACAACGGACTGCTCAATGAACACATTTACATCGAGAGGCAGTGCGGTAGGACTTGGGATTTGTAATGGCGTTGCTGTAATAGTTGGCTCGGTTGTTTCTGTAAACAAAATGGGAGTGGATATGGGCGTCTCTGTCAAATTTGCATGAGGAGTTGCGACCGTTTGACATGACACCAAAACAGCGGCAATAAGCAAAAGCGTGATGATTGTTTTTGGTTTCATAACTTCTTTGCAAGAAACTGCCTAACGATTGGCGTTACCCGCGTGTGGGCGGGCGTGGACAATGTTTGAGATGTAGGAAAAGCCCGAAGCCAGAAAAATGCCCACAAATCGCGCAGAATCCCACTTGTCGGCTGCACGCTTTGTTCGGCGGTGGCGTGAACTCAAGCGCCAACTGGGTCGGAGACGTTTTTCAGCAACATGGTTGTTATTCCGATGTCTATGAGAGCCAGTGACGGAAACATTATTGCTTCTCCGATGCTAACTTGTACTCCTGCCAATGCCATAGTTACAGCCATTGCCGAGACGGCGAGCAACATCGTAAACCCTTTGACTAGCACGATTGAGGCGAGCAGATAACCCCACGGGCGTTGTTTCCAAAGCAGGATTCCTGATAGAAAGGCTATCGGCATGATTAGTCCCAAGTCCAACACCTGAATGACAAGAGTCGAATTGGATTCTAGTCCAATTGGGGGCTGATTTGAAAGTAACGCTGGTACGATACGCCCTAACCAAGCAAATAGTAGGAATATACCTACGACAAAAAGAAAGGTAACGATGGTACGACGAGGTAAATGAGGGGAAAAACGCCCTGGTAAAGCGGGAATGTCTATCGCCATGAGTGTTAATATAAAGGCGAATAGACTAAGAGTGAACAAAGCCACATATGCTAGAAATACTATGTTATATGCCGCTCCGAAGGAGAAAGCCGCATACGTATACAGGAAATATGCCAATGTCCCTGCTAGAATCAATTTGCCCCGCACGCTCCCCTTTTGGAAGAGAGCCATCGCAATAACCAACAGCGGGACTCAACCAATAGTGTGACAACATCTTGGGCTATATTTTGTGCCGCAAAAGAGACCGATTCATATTGATACAGCCCATGTCCTTGTATTGTTACTGTTTCACCACGCAAGGTGTGAAATTCGGATTTTTGCCCTTTGCCCTGCCAGAAAACCCCTAACCCCGCGACGATTATTGCCAATGTTGCAATCAAACTGGACAAAACAATAGGGACACTGGATACTTTTTTCATAATGTATCTCCTTGTTATTTTCTGGATTCAAATGACATAATCTTACAGCCGCCGAACGGTTTGCGTTACTTGCGGGTGGGCGGGCGTAGATAAAACTTTGAGAGCAGGATTCTGTTCGGGTGTGGAAAATGCCTGAAAATGGCGCAGAATCCCACCCGTCAAGTGTTAGCATGAAAGCGCGATCCGCAAGGGTTGCGGTCGGGCACGTTTTTTGGATATGCTCCGTTTGTTTGGTGAACGGGAACGCGTACCCGGGAACAGTTGCGTAAGGGTCCAGTCGAAGCGTGCATGGGAAGTTCAAAGAAGAACCAGAACAAGCCCGCTCAGGTGTTTGACTGCCCGTTCGGATCCGCTTAACTGAGAAGGGCAAACTATGCCCCTGGCTCGCATCTGTGTGTGATTCAGCGGCCCCTAAAAGAAACGTGCCCGACCTAGTCTGGCGTGTGTGCCAGAATTATCAGGAGTATACCCCTATGAATGGAAATGGAAAACGGTATATTGGACTGGATGTGCATAAGCATTACCTGATCGCATTGGGGGTGGATGAAAACTTGGAAGTGGTCATGTCTGCACGAAGGGTGGAACTGCTGAACCTGGAGAGTTGGATGGAAAAGAATCTAACGAAGCAGGATGAAGTGGCGCTGGAAATGACGACCAACACCTGGCAGCTGTATGATGAACTTGTAGAGCATGCTGGATCGGTGATGGTAGTGCATCCGCCACATGTAGCATTGATCACAAGATCGCAAGTAATGACGGACAAGATCGCGGTCTCGATCTTGGCGCGGTTGTTAGCGAAAGGATTACTGGTGGGGATCTGGGTGCCGCCCGGGAAGTACGGGAACTGCGCGGGTTGGTGGCACAGCGCCAAAAGATGACGCATCTGGCAACACAGGCAAAGAATCGACTGCACGCAGTGGCCCAGCGACATCACCTGAAACCGCCAGCAGGCAATCCGTTTGCGAAGACGAACAATGGCTGGTGGCAGGCATTGACACTGGGGAGGCTAGAAAAGATGAACCTGCAAAGCGATCTGGCGACACTGCAATTTGCAGAGCAGCAGGAAGCGCGTATCGAGAAAGAGATGACAGGCATTGCGGCGGAGAACGAAGAGATCGGTCGTCTGTTGCATATTGCGGGATTTGGAGTGATCACAGCAGTGACAGTGTATGCTGCGATTGGCGACATCCAGCGCTTTGGAGATGCAAAACATTTGGTTGGGTATGCGGGAATGGGAACGCGGGTACACGACAGCGGAATGACCACGCATACGGGCAAGATGACCAAAGCGGGTAGGCGAGACCTGCGTGTGGCAATGGTGGAAGCGGCGCATGTCGTGGCGAACAGCCATCCGCATTGGAAGGTAGAACTGGCACGACTGCAACCGCGGATAGGTTACAACAGAGCGATTGTGGCAATTGCACGGAAGCTGTGGTTACCGTTTGGTACGTGCTACAAGGCAAGGTAGATCAATATGCCGAGCCGAAAGCAGTGGCACAAAAGATGTTGAAATTTGCCTATGCAGTTGGAAAGGCAAATCGACCTAAAAGACAAACGGCGGCGCAGTTTGCACGGATACGCATGGATGCTTTAGGGCTGGGAAGTGAGCCAACCGGTATCTCTTGGGGTTCAGAAGAAGCCGATCCCATTGCCACCCTCTGGGCTAATAAGGAAGGAGCGACGTCCCAAATAGTTAACTCCGCTTGCGGAGACCTTGAAAAGGTTTTGCGGGCTCATCGCTCCAAAATCATTATACAACCCTTGTCAACACTTTTGCGCAGCTTTGTAAAAGTGGTGGGGAGGTATTGCTGTTTTTTTGCTCCCTTGCGCCCCGTTCTACCTTCTTTTTGCGGCGCCCTTGACTTCCCACTTCATCTGTGCACGCTTTGTTAGCCCCTGTCGTCCATAGCAGACTGATTATCTTCCGTTAAATGTTTCCGAACATAATGTTTCACTTTGAATGTCTCTTGAAAACCTATTTTCCGATATACACTTTCTCCTATTTTTGATGCAAAGAGTACTCCTGTATCAATGCCCTTACTCTTTGCGTCCAGCAATGGGACTACTGTCATTGCTGTACCAATACCTTTTTTTCGTGCATTTGGCGCAACACTTACACCCCATATTCCTGCAACGCCCCCGCCAATAAAGAGCGTGGAAGTTCCTACAGGTTCCCCGTTGATAAAACCAATATAATTTTTGCAATGGAGACGATTCACTAAAACCCAATTGTAGATTCATCTCATAAAGTGGGTCTCTAACTTCTTCCGATTCTTCAAATCCAACAATAAACGTATCAACCCATTGTTTTAGCGAACCAATGTTTTCTACCCGTTTAATTTCTAGTTCTGTAGTCAAATTGAAATGATTCATCCTGTGCAAATCCAGATGCATCGCGGGATAAGACTCAATCGAATTAAATCCGCGTACTTTTAAGTAATCATTCAAATTTTCAGGCTGGGTTGATGGGAATTGCCACCAAGTCAATGGAATATTTTTGTGCTGAAAAACCGACAAAATAGAGTCTATGATAGCAGATGGGTCTTTTGGAAGTGATTCTGTGCATATCAAACTATTGTAAAACTCATCTTGAATGTCGGTAACGCTGATTAGTGTGCCATTATTCCACGAAACGGAAACTACCGATGTACGTCCCATGTGAACAAAATATTCTATTAAATTATCTTGAATTTCTTTGGCGCTCATTTTTTAAGTAATCTCTTCTTTAAATTCTCGAACTCATCTTCGTAAAGCGTGCCTCCTTGCTTAAGCCATTTTGCAAAATCCCATATGGATTTGTGGTAACCCTTGAAAAAATTAACCACTTGAGGATTCTTAATCGCAAGACGAATTGTTTCATCTTCGTCGCGGCTTGAATAAAACGCAAGTATTACTTCTTCGTTGTCAATAGTTAAGAAAGACAGTAGCGGTGGGAATTGTTCCAAAGAATATTCAACGTACTTCAGATGATAACTAAATAAATTCTGTTTGATTAGATGCTCGACGCGCTTAAATCTCTTTTCAATGTTTATAACAGGATGAAATCCCATTATTTCTTGATAGCGAACTGTTCCTTTTTTACATACGCGTACTATTGCTTCTAAATATTCATCGTAAGCATTCTTTTCCAATGGTATCTTAAGCTCATCTTCAACTGTACCCCATGTCGTATCGTTGATTTGCTCTTTGGCTTGTTCGATTCGCTTTCTTGCGTATTCGTACAATTCTTGGGTGTTTGCCAAAGGTAAAACTTCAATATTACTATCTACCTTTGATTGGGATTCTCTGCGCCATGCCCAAACAATCCCTAATCCGAAAAGTATTACTCCTACGGCTATCCCAGCAATTCTGCCAAAATCATCTTTTATTTGCAGGGAAACTGCATTACCAGTTATCCCGCCAGTTATACCCAGGATAAATATGATTGCTCCAATGAGGATAACTACGACATAGGCTCGTTCAAATATTTCTCGCCAAATATCTTTCATTTGTTGAATCTCCTTTCCTCAAAGGGGCTAACAGGGGTTCTGCGGACGCCCATCCAATTACCTTTGGACGGTTTCCGCCTCATCGTCCCCTTCAGGGGAAATTCCCCAAAATCATTTGGGCGTTTGGGCGGAATGGGTTAATCGGATGAGCAGATTATACACCCGACGGACCACTGTCAACGAAATTTCATCAGCGTTATGAGGAGAACGCGAAGAAAACCTGTAGAATCTTGGCGCTCTTAGCGTTCTTGGCGGTAAAAAACGAAAATGTACGGTAGAGAAGTGGGAAAATAAATTTCGCCACCGGCAAACCGGATTTTCCCCAGACCAAACCATAATTTGCCCACAACAAATAAAATTTGGTCAAATGAAACCAAATTTTCATCTGACCAAACCGAATTTCGCTTGCTTACTCACGTTACGCAGTTCTTTCTCTCTCACCCCTCTCCCGCTGGGAGAGGGGACGGGGGCGAGGGTGCGTAACATCAGTTACTCACTCGCCTTGCGCGAATTCACCGTAGGGGCGACCCGTCAGGGCTGGATGCAGTTTCAACCAACAAGAAAGGGTCGCCCTTTGCGAGGAGTTTTCACAAAACGCGGTTGGGTCGCCCCTGCTGCGTAACCTTAGTTAACTCACCTAAACCTCCCTCCAACCTTCAACTTGGAACCTGAAACCTGAAACCTGAAACCTAGAACCTGAAACCTGAAACCTGAAACCTGAAACCTACAACACCTTCATCTCACCCCAGTTCACACCCGCTCGCGCTTCCGTTTCGAGCGGGATGCTCATGAGATAGGCGTTCGCCATCGTCTCGCGCACCACGTTGGCGGCGGCTTCGATTTCCTTCTTGGGGACTTCCAGCACCAGTTCGTCATGCACTTGCAGGAGCATTTTTGGCGTTCAGCCCGGCGGCTTTCAAGGCAGGCGGGATTTTGATCATCGCGATCTTCATAATGTCCGCCGCGGTGCCTTGAATGGGCGCGTTGATAGCTCGCGTTCCTCGCGGTTCTTCATCTGCACGTTGACCTTGCCCTGCAATGCCGGGAAGTAGCGCCTGCGTCCGAGCAGGGTTTCCACGTAGCCGACCTCCGCGGCTTGGCGGCGGATGCCGTCCGGTACTTCTTGATGCCGGGGAACTTCCTGAAATACGCCTTCACAAAGTCCTCCGCCTCGGCGAGCGTCAGTTCTGTGGAGCGCGTCAACCCGAACGCCGACATGCCGTAGATCAACCCGAAGTTGA
Organism: Chloroflexota bacterium; assembly: GCA_013112685.1. Lineage (GTDB taxonomy): Bacteria > Chloroflexota > Anaerolineae > Anaerolineales > Villigracilaceae > Villigracilis. The sequence continues at coordinate 8,197 of JABFGC010000002.1, forward strand.
TGGCTTTCGCGTGACGGCGCATGTCTTTGGTGACGCTTTCGAGCGGAAGATCGTAAATGGCGGCGGCGGTCGTGGCGTGGATGTCCTCGCCCGCGCGGAAGGCGGCGAGCATGGCTTCGTCCTGCGCCATGTGCGCCACGATGCGCAGTTCGATCTGCGAGTAATCCACCGAGAGCAGAAGATTGCCTTTACCGGCGATGAATCCATTGCGGACCCGCCGTCCCGTTTCGGTGCGGATGGGGATGTTTTGCAGGTTCGGGTTGTTCGAGGAGAGGCGTCCCGTCACGGCTCCGATCTGACTGTAAGAGGTGTGCACACGACCGGTCTTCGCATCCACCGCCGCCGGAAGCGCATCCACGTAGGTGGATTTCAACTTGGAGAGTTCGCGGTGCTCGAGGATGAAATCCAGGGCGGGATGCTTGCCGCGCAGGGCTTCCAGCACATCTGCCGAGGTGGAGTAAAAGCCCGTGGCCGTCTTGCGTCCCTTGTCGGGTGGTTCGAGGCGCAGATGGTTGAACAGCACATCCGAGAGCTGCTGGGGCGAATTGATGTTGAACGTCCTGCCGGTGTGTGCGTAAATTTCTTTTTCGATCTCCGCCAGGCGCTTCGCAAGGTCTTTGGACATCTCCCCGAAGAATTCCGTGTCAATCAACGCGCCGGTCATTTCCATCTCCGCGAGGACGGGCGTCAGCGGCATGTCAATGTCTTCGAGGATTTTTGCGCCGTTCACGCGCCTGAGTTCCTTCTCCATGATGGGCATGAGGCGCAGTGTGGTTTCGGCGTCGGCGGCGGCGTAATTGGCGACGCTCTCGATGGCCACATCCGCCATGCTGATTTGCTTCCTGCCCTTGCCGATCAGTTCCTCGATGTGAGTCATCTCTTCGCCCAGGCGCGCCGCGGCGAGATTCTTCAAGCCCATATTGCGCGAGGATGGGTCCACGATAAATTCCGCCAGCATCGTATCGAACGTGAGCGGCGAAACGACCAGCCCGTGCCGCGCGAGCACGATGTAATCGTATTTGGCATTGTGCGCCATCTTGCCAATCTTCGGGTTCGTCATGGACGGCTCGGAGCGCTTCGATGACCTTCGCCAGCGGCAGGTTGTTCCCCGCCCTGTGACCGATGGGGATGTAATAACCCCGCCCTTCCTTCACCGCCAGCGAAATACCCACGAGTTCCGCCTTCATTTCTTCGGTGTCGGTGGTTTCGGTATCGAACGAAATGACCTTCGCCCTGCCAAGTTCTCCAGCCAGGTCTTTCAGTTTCACATCCGAATCCACGACGACCACTTCGATCTCCGGCGTTTTGATCTCCACGACAATGGGCTGGGGTTCCTCGGCAAACATCGAGATTTGCCCGGCAGGCTTGCCGCGCCGTCCCTTCGACGCGCCCGGTTCATCGCCCCGGCGCGGGGCTTCAGGCGCAGTTTCCGCAACCGCGCCGCCGCTGATGACGGGGGCCCTTGCTCAACAGCGAACGGAATTCCAATTCCTTGAAAAAGGCTTCGAGTTTCGATCCGTCGAACGGCGCGACTTTGGCATGTTCGAGGTCGAATTTGATTTTCAGGTCGGTTCTGATACTCGCCAGATCGCGGCTCATGTAAGCCGTTTCCCTGCTTGACTCGAATTTCCCGCGCCAGCGGTTCTCCACCTGGTAGAGGCTGGCGTAGATGTCATCCAGCGTGCCGAACTTTTCGAGCAGGGCAACGGCGGTCTTTTCGCCCACGCCCTTCACGCCGGGGATGTTATCGGACGTATCGCCGACGATGGCTTTGTAATCCACCACCTGGTTTGGGCGCACGCCGAGTTTTTTGACCACGTCCGCTTCGGTGATGTATGTTTGGTCATCGCCCGCGAGATAAACCGCCGTGCGTTCGTTGACGAGTTGCAGGAGGTCGCGGTCGCCGGTGATGATCTTCACGCCGAGCCCCTGCTCCGCGGCGATGCGCGCCACCGAGCCGAGCACGTCGTCCGCTTCGTACCCGTCCATTTCGAGGCGCGGGATGTTGAATAAGTCCACCATCTCGCGGATGCGCTGGATCTGCGCGCGCAGGTCGTCCGGCATTTTCTCGCGCGTGGCTTTGTATTCGGGGAAGATATCGTCGCGGAAGGTCTTGCCTACGTCGAACGCCACGGCGAGATATTCGGGCTTTTCCTGCTCCAGCACGCGGATGAGTTCGCGCGCGAAACCATACGTGCCTGCGGTCGGCTCGCCTTTCGAGGTCTGCCAGCGTTGGCTGTTCCCGCCGGCGGTCAGGGCGAAGTACATGCGGTAGGCAAGGGCGTGTCCGTCAATGAGGTAAAGGGTTGGGGGCATGGGTTTGCATCCGGTAGCGCAAGATACTTGCAGATTAACAAATTAATCCGACAATCCAATACGCATAGTTTCTGTACCGCAACAACTTGTCCTCGCAGAGGATTCATGTTGCGCTTTGTTTCTGCGGTGCAATTGGCTTTCGCAAGATGAATCTTGCGGTACTCCATTGTCAGAATAATTTGGAAAAGTTCAACTATCTTGCGCTGAAAAAATAAAAACGCAGAGGTCATTATACTCTGCGTTCTTTTGTAACCGCGCGCAAAATGAATTTTGCGTTACGAATTTTCCTGTCCCTGCCGGGTGCGGGTCTGGCGGATGTAATCGCGCACCAACTGCGGCGGGTGGGGGCGCGATCCGCCCATGATGAGATAGCCGGGCGCCCAGAAATCGCCGGACGGGTTTTCCTTTTTCAAGCGCGAAAACTCGGCGAAGATTTTTTCCGAAGTCTGCTGGCGCATGATGCGCATCAAATAACCGGGCGACGTGCTCGGCTGCACGTTCACCACCCATTGCAGGTATTCGGGGCGCACCGCCAGATATTCCAGCCGCCAGCCGAAGGCGATGCAAATGCTCGGCGACCATTCGCCCAAACGGTCGAGAGATCGCCGGTGATGTAATGCGACGAAAAACGCGGCACGAGCAGGCAGGCATACGTCAGGTGATACAGCCCGGCAGAGACCGGCTCCACGACGAGTTTCTTCGCCGCCTCGGTGGACGGGCTTTCGCGGGTCACGTCTGTTTCGCCGGGTTGCGGACGGGCGATGGGAGTCTCCGGTCTGGGTTTGTGACGCGACGGCGCGGTCACTTCCACGTCGTCGAAAGCGGTCTGCGCCCCGCCTCTTTCCTGACCTTTGGTCTCGACCACGCCCGGAACCTGATTCACCGCCGGGAGTTGACTCCGGCGAACGGCGGGCGACGGCTCGCGGCTGAACACGGAAGCGTTCGACAGCGGCTCGGAGAGGCGCGTCTGGTTGGGGTCGAAAGGCTCGTCTTTTTGCGGCAGCCTGAAATCGTGAGAAGTAAGCGGTTCGGGATTCGGAGCCGGGATGTCGGAAAGAATATCCGCGATGGGCGGGATGTTCAACGGCCCGCTGTCGTCTGTTCCAGTTTGGGACGGCTGGGAGGCGGATTCCCCGCGGTCGCCGCCGAAATCGCTCACCAGTTGACTCGCCTGCGTGCGGATGGTGCTGAAGGGCGTCTCCGCGTCGAAGACGAGCGCCAGCACGGTTTCCGTTGTGAGGCGGGTGGCATACAGCATGTGCTCGGCTTTGGTGCTTTCCAGCCGGATGAAGCGCAGTAAATCCGAGCCTTTCTGTCCGTCCCAGTTGCGGGTGACGGTCTGTGCCACTTCCTTTGCCGCGTTCTGCGAGAGACCGCCCGCGTACGCCCACAGGTCGTTTCTGCGGGTGATCAATGCGGCTTGCGCCGAGGATTCCAACGTGAGACGGGTGAGGTGCTGGGCGGCTTTGTTCGCATCGTTGAGCCACGGCATCGTCAGCACGGTGGTGGACGGGGAGACGGGTTTCGGTTGGGGCTGGGGTTGACTAATCGCGGTCATAAAATCTGCCAATCTGAACGGCTTGCGGACGAGGATCCAGGGGCGAAGCGCATCGAAGGCAGGGGGGACGTCCTGGTCATCGCAAAGGATGATGAGATTAATGGTCGGGCTGACGGTGCGCAGGGCAATACCGATCTCCTGCACCCAATCTTCGTCGAGCGCAAAATCCAACATTGCCAGCGGAACGCCGATTTCGTCCGCGCGCACAACGGCAGACGCCTTGTTGTTGACAACATGGACTCGGTAGAAATTCGTCTCTTCCAGCGAGCGTTTTACGGCATCGCCGAGGCTGGAAGAGGGAGTGACGAATAACAGGTCCGCGGGCATTTCTTAAAGTTTATCACTTCTGGGAAAGCCGGGCAAGGAGACCATAAGGGCTATTCGAATGCGGCATGGTCTTCCCGCAGTTCTCTGATTCCCAGCAGCGCCATCAGCACATCCGGCGGGATGTCCGCTTCGGGCAGGTCGGTTTTGTACAACTGCTCGTTTTCGGCGCGTTCGCGCAGGCTCCGCCAGAGCAGGTGGCGTTCCTCGCCGTCCACCACCAGGTCGTTCAGCGACTTTGCATTCAGCAAATACTCGCCTGTGGAATATAAAAACGTCAGCCGTTTCCACTTGTCGGTCCTGATGGGTTCGCGCAGCTGCTCCAGTCCGCCGAGTTGGATTTTGTAATATTCCTCGCGGGCGCGCGGATGGTCCGGCTCGTCCTTCAGCAACTCGCCGCGCGTGGTCGGCTCGTGTCCGCGCACCTCGGCGACGTACTCGATCTGTCCGCCGCGCTCGCCGAAGGCTGAGGGTTGGTAAAAAGCCGGGTAGTCCACAGCCACAACTTTGGGCGCGGTGCGAAGCGGAATCCGGTACCAGCCCAACAGCCGCGCAATCTCCAAATCCCGCGGCGTGGGCAGCAGGCAGACCAGAATCAAATCCGACGGCTTGAGCATGACCTAATTATAATGACCGTCATGCGATTTGTTTCCTTAATCCCCCTGATGATTTTGTTAGTTTCGTGCAGAGGACAAGCCCCGCCTCTTTCCCCGACCGAGCCTGGTCCCGCTTCGACGGAGACGCCCTCGCCCGAGCCGCCTGCCGCTTCGACCTTCGCCGTGATCGGATATTTCCCGGACTACCAGGAGTTGAACCCCGCACGGGCGGATTCCCTCACCGACATCATCTACTTCTCCGCCGAACCCACCGCAGAGGGCGGACTCGACACGAGCCGTTTCGACGAAAACACGCTCGCCGAACTTCACGAGATGCAGGGTCGTCATGGGGTGCGGCTTCTCATCTCGATCGGCGGATGGGAGCGCTCCAGCCGGTTCGCGGCGATGACCGCGGACGCCGAAACGCGGCGCGCCTTCGTGGAGAATCTCGCCGAATATGTCCATGTCAACAAACTCAACGGCGTGGATTTCGATTGGGAATTCCCGCAGGACGAGGTTGAGTTTCGAAATTACATCCGCCTGCTCGAGGAGGTGAAGGCGGATTTCGAGCCGAGGGGATGGATCGTCAGCGTGGCGCTTTCCCCCGATTCGGAGTTTCCGTTGAAAGAATACGCAGCGGCGGACCGCGTGCACATCATGTCCTACGACCGCCAGCCGCGTCATGCGGCGTACGAGCAAGCGGTTCAGGACATCGAGAAATTCATCAATGCAGGCATCCCGCCGGAGAAGTTGATCCTTGGCGTTCCGTTCTACGGCAGGAAGATCATCCCGCCGTATGCCGAGGCGACCTATGCAGACATCGTTTCGCGGTATCACCCCGCGCCGGACGTGGACGAAGTGGACGGCATCTTTTTCAACGGCATGGGCACGATTCGGAACAAAACGTGCCTTGCCGTGAGCAGGCGGCTTGGCGGCGTGATGATTTGGGAACTTGCGCACGACACGACCGACGATACGTCGCTGCTCGGCGCAATCCGGCAGGCTCTGGCGAGCGGGTGCGGTCCATAGACTTCGGCGTCTTCATTGATTTTCCAAATCGTTTGACGTATAGTAGGGTTGACAAATCGACCGGGAGCGGACATGAGCGAAACAAACCCATCGGGCGGCAAAATCCGCGTCCTCATCGTGGACGATCACGCGATGGTGCGCCAGGGGCTGCGGACGTTTTTGGAATTGCAGGACACATCCGCCCTGCCCATCGAAGTGACGGGCGAGGCAGGCAACGGCGTCGAGGCGGTCGAGTTGGCGCGCAGGATGCAGCCCGATATCGTCCTGCTCGACCTGGTGATGCCCGAAATGGACGGCATCCACGCTACGCCCAAGATCATCGAATGCAGTCCGCGTTCGCGCGTCATCATCCTGACCAGTTTCGGCGACGAAGAAAAGGTATTGCCTGCCATCCGCGCCGGGGCGCAGGGCTATTTGCTCAAGGACATTCCGCCGAACGAATTGGTCCAGGCGGTGCGCGAAGTGTATCTCGGCAAGGTGCAGTTACATCCCGAAGCCGCCAAAAAACTGATGTCGGCGGTGGCGGCAAAGGAGGAGCCGCACGCGAGCCGCGCTGGAACGCAAGCCGACGATGGGCTGACCGAGCGTGAAAAGGAAGTCCTGTATCTGATCGCCGATGGGAGAAACAACCGCGAGATCGCCGCGAAACTGGTCATCAGCGAGAAAACGGTCAAAACGCACGTCAGCAACATCCTCAGCAAACTGCACCTGGACGACCGCACGCAAGCCGCCATTTACGCGTTGCGTCACGGATTGACTACGGACAAAAGTTAATGCGCACGATCGGCGTGTATTTGATCTTTGCCGCGGTCGTCTTGCGCGGCGCAGTGGTCACGAGCGACGCGCCGTACTTCACACAGGTGCTTTGGCTGCTCTCGGCGTATGGCTTGCTTCTGTTGATTGAGTCGTGGGTCATCCACCGCAAGCCTTTATTTCTATCGCGGTCCACGCAATTTCTTTATCTGCTCCTGCAATCCATCCTTGTCACTGTGCTGTTGATCGTCTCCGACTACGAAGATTTCATCGCCCTCCTGTTTATCCCGCTCAGCCTCGATGCCGTCGCTTTCTTCGGCAGGCGCGTTGGATACCTGGGCATCGCCCTCTTTTCACTGGCTCTCAGCGGCGCGCTTTTCTTTTCGGGTGAAGGCTGGATTTTCGGGCTGGCGATGGGCGGGTTATACAGCGGCATGTGTTTCCTCTTCGGCGGCTATGCGTGGCAGGTGCAGAAAGCCGAAGCCGCGCACGATCAAAACCAGCGTACTTTCAACGAATTGCAAATCGCTCATCGTCAACTTCAGGGCTACGCCGATCAAGTGGAAAACCTGGCGGTCGAACACGAACGCAACCGCCTGGCGCGCGACCTGCACGACTCGGTGACGCAGACGGTCTTCAGCATGAACCTCGCCGCGCAATCCACACGCCTGTTATTGGATAAAGATCCGCTTCGCGCATCAGGACAACTGCTCCGCCTCGAGGAACTTGCCGCCAACGCTTTGAGCGAGATCCAATCCCTCGTCTCGCAATTGAAGCCGCGTTCGATTTCGGAAGAAGGTCTGTCCACCGCGCTTCGACGACTAGCCGATGAACGGGGATCGCGCGACGGTTTGCAGGTCTCGTTTGAAATAAACGGCGAGAAAGCCTTATCCGAAGCGGAAACGCTGGGACTGTATGCCATCGCACATGAAGCCCTGACCAACGTCATCAAACACAGCGGCGTACATGAAGCCTCTGTTCGTTTGAATCTGGATGATGAGCATTCGTGTCTCGAAATTGCGGATCACGGCCTGGGCTTTGACCCGCAGGCGGCAGTTGCACATCAGCGCGGACATTTGGGATTGGCGGGCATCTCCGAGCGGGCGCGTGAGATCGGATGGAGTTTGTCGGTCGAGTCGAGTCCGTATCAGGGGACGCGAATTCTTGTGACGCAGGATCAGGCCGGAGGTCCAGAATGAAGCGAGCGAACGTCTATCAAGGCGGTCACCTGATCGGCTTCATCATGATCGGTGTGGTCGCGCTCCGTAACTTCCTGTGGTTCCAGGGCGAGCCGGTTTTTGTCACTATGATTTTCCTGCTTGCGGCGTACGCCCTGTTGTACGCAACAGAACCCTGGCTGTTGACCCGTGTGAAGCGCTACGAACTGTTTTACTTCCCGGTGCAAACCGTGATCGTGATGGTCACGTCCAGCCTGCAGCCGTTCACGGATATGTCGTGTGTGCTGTATGTGCCGTTGAGCATTCACGCCTTGCGCGTGTTCTCGCGGCGGACGGCAACGATCTGGTTGATTCTTTATATCATCCTGCTTGCGGTGACGCTGATGATTGGAAAGGGCTGGCTGGAAGGATTGGCGCTGACCCTGCTCTATCTTGCCGTATGCTCATTTGTGATTTCATACGACTTTCTTTATTCACGCACGCAAGCCGACCAGGCAGAAAGCCAGCGCCTGCTCGCGGACTTGCAGTCTGCCCATCGAAAGTTACAGGAACATGCCGCACAAGCGGAGGAGTTGGCGGCGGCGCGCGAGCGCAACCGGCTGGCGCGCGAACTGCACGACTCGGTCAGCCAGGGCGATTTTCAGTATTACGTTGACTTCCCAATCTGCCCGCCTCCTGCTGGAGCGTGAGCCTGCCCGCGTCCCCGAACAAATTGACCGCCTGCAAAAGATGACCGAGGATGCCCTCGCCCAGCTGCGTTCGCTGATCGCCCAGTTGCGTCCCCCACAAAGTTCATGATTTAGACCCGACAGGTTTCCAAAACCTGTCGGGTTTTTTTGGTCTACGACCTACGATGTACTCCTACATCCCAAGTTGTAGGAAAAAATTCAGCCTCCCTGCGCAGGGAGGTTTCCATCTCGCGCCAGATGCGCTTTTTCAGGTCGGGACGTATAGTGGGGACGTAATCTCAAAAAGGAATTTCCGATGAACACCCAAACCCTGATCTCTCCCGCAATAACCTGCAATTTCACCGTCGCGCCCGAAGAATCCATCTTCGCCGACTCCCGCGATTACGGCTTCGACTTCGACGAGGAGGAAGTGGGAAGCGAATTGCTCGCCCCGCTTCCTGCCGGACTAGCCGACCAGCCAATCCCCGAAGTGGGCGCGGATGATTTTGAGAGAATTTTCCATTATTTCATCTCGTGACGGGTAAGAAGAATGACTGCTATCCGAGTATTGCTCGTTGACGACGTGGAACAAGTGCGGCGTGACCTGGGCACCGCGCTGACGCTCTCCGGCGAAGTTGAAATCGTCAGTGAAGCCGCGAACGGGCTGGAAGCGATCCGCCTGACCCAAGCCCTGCAACCCGATGTCGTTTTGATGGATCTGGAAATGCCGGTCATGGACGGGTACGAAGCGGCGCGGCAGATCAAAACGCACTGTCCCTGTAAGGTCATCGCGCTCACAGTGCATGATTATGAATCGGCACGGGACAAAGCCAAACGGTCCGGTGTAGATGCGTTCATCGTCAAAGGCGCACCCGTGCAAAGTATTGTTCAAACGATTTCCAAACAAAAGGAGTAAAAAATGGACACCAAATCAACTCAACGAAGATACGACCTCGACTGGCTGAGAGTGTTCGGCATCCTGGTTGTCTTCGTCTATCACAGCGGACGATTTTTCAACATTGAGGACTGGCATGTCAAGAATCCCACGACCTACCTGGGCGTGGAAGTCTGGGAAATCATGCTCGCAAACTGGATGATGCCCTTGATCTTCCTGATTTCAGGCGCGAGCATCTATTACGCGCTGAACAAGGGTGGGGCGGTCAGCTTCATCAAAGATAAGATCCTGCGCCTGGTCGTCCCCTTGGTGGCAATGGGTATGCTCACGTTTGGCGTGCTGCAAATTTACCTGGAGCGCCTGACGCATGGCAAGTTCAGCGGATCATTCTTCGAGTTCGTTCCTCAGTATTTTCAAGCCGATATCTTTGCAGGGTGGGGAGTTCATCTCTGGTATCTAAGGATGCTCTTCACCTTCTGCATCGTCTTCCTGCCGCTCTTCCTGTGGCTCAAGCGCGGGAGTGGTCAGCGTGTTCTGGGCAAATTGGGCAATCTGCTGGCTTCGCCAGGAGCCATCTATCTGGTCGCGTTGCCGACCATCCTTTGCCTCATCCTGACGGATCGTGAACAATATTGGGGCACGCTGGGCTGGGGCGGTGGAAGCATCCTGACACATGCCACCTTTTTCCTGTCCGGTTTCCTGATCGTTTCAGACGAAAGGCTGCAAAAGAATATCCAGCGCCTCCGCTGGGTTTCGGTGGCTCTGGTATTGGTTTTTCTGGTCATACTCTTTGGCGCCTTGATGATCTTCGGTGAACCGTCCTTTGGAACCTTATATTACATAGTTGCCTTTACCTTGTGGGGGCTGGGATCCTGGTCCTGGGTGCTGATGATCCTGGGCTTCGGCACGAGGCGACTCAATTTCAACCACGGTCTTCTCTCACATGCGAATGAGGCGGTTCTGCCCTTCTACATATTGCACCAGCCTGTGTTGTTGGTCATCGGATATTTCGTGGTGCAGTGGACAATCCCCGATTTTGCCAAATGGCTGATCATCCTGACCAGTTCCTTCACTGTCATCATGGCCCTCTACGAGTTCGGAGTGCGCCGCTTCAACCTGATGCGCTTCCTGTTCGGGATGAAGCCGCTTGCAAAAACCGTCGTCGCAGAGACAAGGCAGGCCGCTATCGCAGGCGGGAAAAGCCGCTGATTTGAGGCCTCCAAAAAACAGACAGGTCACGCTGGAAGGCGTGACCTGTCTGTTTAATCCAACCTATCTCTCCGCCTGTTTCCCCTATCGCAAATGAAATCGCTGGAACATCCACACGCCGACGAAGAAGTAAAGGGCTGAAAGGATCACCAGCGCGGAGAGTTCGAACGTGACCTGGCTCAAGTCCGCGCCGAGATTAAAGATCTTGTTGAGGGCGACGACGGCATGGGTGGGTGGCAGGATGTCGTACAAGCCGATCTCGCGCCCGCCGAGGGTGAACAGGACGATCTTCGGCAGGGGGTAGATGACGCCCGAAAAGAACATCATCATCGCCATCGGAAAGTTGGCGACGATGAACGCCTGCGAAACGGTGCGCGTAAAGCTGGCGACGACCATGCCGACGCCGATCACGGAGAGACAGGTGACTGCGCCGATGAGAATCCCCGCCCACGCCGACCCCTCACTGCGGAAGCCGACCGCCACGGCGCAACCGAATGCCAGCGCAAAGGAAGCCGTCCCGATCAAGACCAGCGCGGCAGTGACACCGCCAAGGTAATCGAGCGATTTCATGGGAGTCAATTGCAGGCGGCGGAGGGTCCCGGTTTCGAGCTCGCGCGCCACCGTCATCGAGGCGAGGAAGATGAGCATGATGACAGCGAAAATCAGCGTGCCTGGCACGTACGTCTCGTATTCGGTGCGCGCCAGCGACGTGCCCAACGGTTCTTCCTTGTAACCGATGAGCGGCTGTTGTCCTGTGGCCCGCATGATGTAATCGTCAATGGCAATCAGCGAAAGATTCGCGCCAACCATGTAATATGGATTAGCGACATCGCCGCCGAAAACAATTTTCGTCGTCACGGAGCGGTCGCCGCTTTGGAGCGCGGCGAGGGTCCGTGAAAAATCTTCGGGGATGACGATGTAGGCTGCGGCGACGCGGTCACGGAGGAGCGGTTCGGCTTCGGCGAGGTCTGCAACGGCGCGGGTCTTGAGGAGCGGCTGACCGTCAGCGTAGGTAACGCTTGTGAGCGCCGCAACCGCCTCACGTCCCGCATGAAGCGTGGTTCCGTCCGCGAGTTGAATCCCCGCATCGTTGTTGATCGTCAAAATGGTGTAGGTCGTCGAGCCGCCCGCGGTGATCAGATAATAGAGCAAAACGAAGAACGGCGCGAAGGCGAGGGTCAAGCCGAGCAGCCAGCCGTCGCGCGACATTTCGCGCAAGGTCTTGCGGAAAACGATGATGGCTCTCATTCGCGCAGTCTCCTTCCCGTGAGCGAGATGAAAACGTCTTCGAGCGTGTTGGCGCGCAGGCGGACTTCGCCGGGATGCACGCCGACCGAACGCGACGCGTCGAGGATGGCGGGCAGGAGTTCGACCGCGCCGCGCGCGCGAACGACCAGCGTGTGATTGGTGGACGAAACCTGCGGCGCGATTTTTTCCACGGCTGACAATGCGCTTCGGACTCCGCCCTCGCCTGTTTCGATTTCAAGGACATCTCCCTCGCCGACGGTTCGCTTCAACGCCTCGGGCGTATCGAGCGTGAGAAGTTTGCCGCGGTCAATGATGGCGACGCGGTCAGCCATGCGCTCGGCTTCGTCCATATTGTGCGTGGTGAGGATGATGGTCTTGCGCCGCGCCAGCGACTTGACGTATTCGCGCACCAGCACGCGGCTCTGCGGATCGAGTCCCGCTTCGGGTTCATCGAGAACAATGATTTCGGGATCGTGGACGAGCGCCATCGCAAGATTCAATCGTCTCTGCATTCCGCCCGAAAGCGTGCGGGCGCGCTGGTCGCGTTTTTCGGCGAGGTCAAGATCATTCAGAAGTTCCTCGCTTCGCTGGCGAACGGCTTTGCGTTTCATCCCGTACATTTCACCGATGAAGACCATCTGCTCGAGGCAGGTCAACTGCCCCCAAAGGACGACGTTCTGCGGACAGACGCCGACGCGCCCGCGGACATCCGCGCCGCCGTCTGCGATGGGCTTGCCGTGGATCGTCACTTGACCCGCGTCGGGGTGGAGCAGTCCACACATCATGCTGATCGAGGTGGTCTTGCCCGCACCGTTGGGGCCCGAGCAGACCGAAGACTTCGCCCTCGTTCACTTCGAGCGAGAGGTCCGCGACGGCGGTCAGCGCGCCGTAACGTTTGGTCAAAGAGTGGGTTTGAAGGATGGCGGTCATGGAGGCTTACTTTCCTTTTTGAGGCAATCCAATGAAACGCGGCGCGCGCGAACAATAATCTCGATACGATTGCCCATATACTCGAGTTAGGTGTTCCTCTTCCACGCGCGCCGTGAAATACGCCAGCGCGAAATAGGATAGCAGGCCAATCCATCCTGTCGCCCTGCCCCAGGCAACCACGACTCCCAAGATCAACAAACCATACCCCACAAATTGTGGATTGCGGCTTAGACTGTACAAACCGCTGGTTGCCAAGCCGGGTGTGTCATTTCCCAACCAGCGCGAGAATTTGCGGAACATATCCATCGCGTACACCACAATACCCGCCCCCACAACCATCAACGGGACGCCCAGCCAGGCGAGGCCGGTCATCGGCGGGACTCCATTCGGACCCCAGGCCGACAAGGCGACGAACATCCCATTCACGGCGAACATGGTCACATGCACGGCTGAGCCCCGCCAACTCAATTTGCCTCGTTGTTGGTATTCCTTTTGCAGATACCACAACGAAAAAACGGCGAAAACGACAAAGAACAGTCCGGCAATCAAGAGCGCCAAATGTTCCGACATTTTGGATAGTCTCCTTTCAGCCTGCCCCGGCGCCGATGCCGCGCAGGATGAACTCGACCAAAGCGGTCATAATCTTTTCGGACGAAACCGACTCGTCCGTGATCTGGAAGTAGCTGTTCAAATAGGGGAACAGCTGGCTGTCGCCGACGGCGATGATCAAGGCATTGGCGATCCGCGTGGTTTCACCCAGGTTCGCGCTGTGCGGAATCTCTCCCCGCGCCTGCGCCTGCGAAAAAATCTCCTGAAGGGTCTCGCGCATGACCGTCGCAATCGGGCGCACGACGCGCTCTGCCAGATCGGGGTCACCCTGGTATGCCGCCCGCCCAAAGAAACGGACGAGTCCCATTTCGGTCTGCCCCCATTCCATGCCGCCCATCAGGTAGGCAGACAACGCGTCCCTCAGCGGCATGGATGCCAGCATGGGACGGAACTGCTGAAAGAGGTCGGTTGTGTGCCGCACGCACAACTCGATGGCAAAATCCAGCAAGCCGTCACGGTTGGGAAAATACTGGTACAGCGACCCGACCGCAACTCCCGCCCGCCGCGCAATCTCCTTTATGTTTAGCGAGGCGGGACCTCGCTCGGTGGCTTCCTCCAAAATCGCGTTGATCACTGCCTGCTGGCGTTCAGGATCGAGGCGGCGGAAGGTGCGCGTGACTTTGCCCTCTTTTTCGAGTTGGAGGATGTGGGGTTGGAAGTTGTTCCATTCAGAAGACATAATATGAACTCTCGGTTCATATTATATGAACTTGTTGTTCGGATGTCAAGCCCCTTTATTCCACTTTCGAAAAAGCGAGGGTTGACAGTGTCTCATCAACCTTCGCTTTTACCGTTGATTGCAATTCAGGGGAGTACTATACCAGCCCAACCTCCTTGTTGAACTCGACGATCAACTCGTCGATCTCATCCGCCTGCCTTTGGACATCGGTCCAGTAATTCGGTTCATACCATTGCTGCTGAATCTCTTCATAGGTGCGTCCCTGCTGCTCGACCCAGGTGTAGTATTTGAGGTTGTGCACGCGGCGGCGGTCGGTGTAGCGCAGTTCGAGCATGTTGTCGGTGGACTGACCGTGCAGATAGCGGGCGAAGTCCGCGGCGGCATCGCGCTCGGAGTATTCGCCGAACTCCTGGTGCATCTCGTGCAGGCGCGAACGGTAGAGTTCCATCGAGTCGGTCAGGACGGTGAGCATGATGTCGTCCTCGCCCATCTCGTAGTATTTGGCGGCTTTGATGCAGGAGAGGACGTTCGAGATGCCGGAGAAGCCCAAGAGATCGAGATTAGAGATTAGAGATTCGGGGACGCCTTTTTCAGCCAGATATGCGCGCCCGTTTTCTTCGTTGAAGAGGCGGGCGAGGTTGACCACGGCGTTATCGTCAATGGCGACCACGACATCCGTGTTCTTGGCGTTGTGAATCCACGGCACGTGCTTGTCGCCGATGCCCTCGATGCGGTGCGCGCCGAATCCGTTTTCGAGCAGGGTGGGACATTGCAGCGCTTCGCTGGCGACGATCTTGCTGTCAGGGAACAACTGCTTCATGTAGTCGCCGCTGGCAATCGTCCCTGCCGAACCCGTCGCAGACGCCATGCCGCGATATTTTCCGTTCTTCCCCGCCGCTTGTTTGAAGACCTCCTCCATCGCGTGACCCGTCACTTCGTAATGCCATAGGTAATTGCCGAACTCCTCGAACTGGTTGAAGATCATCAGGTCTTGACCGGAGGCGCGGAGTTCCTTGCACTTGTCGAAAATTTCCTTCACGTTGGATTCCGAGCCGGGAGTCTTGATCGTCTCGCCTGCGACCTTGGCAAGCCATTCGAAGCGTTCCTTCGACATCCCTTCGGGAAGGATCGCAATCGATTCACATGCAAGCAGAGCGGAGTCGTATGCGCCGCCGCGGCAGTAATTACCGGTGGAGGGCCAGACGGCTTTTTGCGTGGTCGGGTCGAACTGACCCGTGACCAGCCTCGGCACGAGACAACTAAACGCCGCCCCGACTTTGTGCGCCCCGGTGGGGAACCATTTGCCAACGAGGGCGATGATGCGCGCCTTGACTCCCGTCAGCGAGGAGGGAA
This sequence comes from Chloroflexota bacterium, assembly GCA_013112685.1. Lineage (GTDB taxonomy): Bacteria > Chloroflexota > Anaerolineae > Anaerolineales > Villigracilaceae > Villigracilis. The sequence continues at coordinate 23,542 of JABFGC010000002.1, forward strand.
GCTCGAGGTAATTGACCCCGCCAAACGTCCCGCCGGATGCGGCGGCTGGTTGTGCCAGTTGATGCGGAAGAGATTCCGCGGGTGAATGTCCCAGAGTCCGATGCCCTTCAATTCATCCTTGATTTTGGCGGGAATTTTCGAGGGATCTTTCATCTGGGCGTAGGTGGGGATGATGATGTCCCGTTCTTTGGCGCGTTGGATGGCGCGGGCGCGGCGGTCTTTGTGGATGGTCAGGTCAATGGTGGTCATGGGAACTCCTTGAAATTTGTCAGACAAATTGATTATAGCGCACAAATGGTTCGATACCAATAAGGGAATTACATCCCCAGCATCTTGCTGACGACTGCCAGCAAAATGCCGCCTGCGATGACGCTTCCCAATTGACCGGCGGTATTCGCGCCCATGGCGTGCATCAGGATGAAGTTGTTCGGGTCTTCGTCGTTGGCGGTTTTTGCGGCGAGACGCCCCGCCATCGGAAACGCCGAAATGCCCGCCGCGCCGATGAGCGGGTTGATCTTCCCGCCGCTCAGCGCGGACATGAGTTTTCCAAAGAGCAGCCCCGCCACCGTATCCAGCGCGAAGGCGAACAGACCCAGCACCATGATCTTGCCTGTGTCGAAATTCAGGAAGGCAGCCGCGCTCATGGTCGCGCCGATGGCGAGACCGAGAAAGAGCGTGGCGATGTTGATGATCTCGTTTTGCGCGGCATTGCTCAGGCGGTCTACGACGCCGGAAACTTTTAGTAGATTGCCAAGCATGAGCATGGAAATGAGCGGCGTGGCTTCGGGGACGAGCAAGCCAACGACGAGGGTCAACACCACCGGGAAAAAGATCAGGGTTCTTTTCGAGATGGGCTTGGGCGCATACTCCATTTGGATCAACCGCTCTTTTTTGGTGGTGAGCAGTTTCATCAACGGCGGCTGGATGATGGGGATCAAACTCATGTACGAATACGCCGCCACCGCAATCGGCGCGAGCAATTCGGGTGCGAGTTTGGTCGCCACGAAAATCGAAGTCGGTCCGTCTATCGCGCCGATGACGCCGATCGAAGCGGCTTCATTCAACGGGAAGCCCAGCGCAATCGCCAGCATGAGCGTGCCGAAGATTCCGAACTGTCCCGCCGCGCCGAGCAAAACCATGCGCGGTCGCGCCAGCAGGGGGCGAGAAATCTATCATCGCGCCGACGCCGACGAAGATCAAAAGCGGAAATAACTCGGTTTTGATGCCTGCGTTGTATAAAACGCCCATCATGCCTTCGGCGGCGGTCATGCCTGCCAGCGGGATATTTGCCAGCAAACACCCAAACCCGATGGGCAATAACAACACCGGTTCGATCTCTTTGAACACCGCCAGCCAGATCAAAACCAGCGCGGCGAAAATCATCACGCCGTTGCCGGGGGTGAAGTTTGACAACCCTTTTATCAATTCGGGCAGCAGGTCGCCAAGATTCATGAATCAGCCTTTTGCCGTTTCCACAACAACAGCCACCCGACGATCCAACCGAAGATGAAGTTGAAGGAGGCGGTCTCGGCAAGATGAGCCATGCTCACCGCGCGCGGCATGTATGGATTGGGAAGCAGATGCTGGGCATTCATTAAGACTGCGAACAGCAAGCCGACCGCCAGCGCGGTTTCCCAGGGTCTGCCCTTCATCATGCGGATCACCGGCAGGACGATGGCGGTCCACAACATGGCGCGCAACGCCTGGAATGCGAACAGCCAGGGCGTGTTGCGCCAGACGCTTTGTAATTGCAGGATGAAACTACCGGGATCCGTCCCACCGTAATAGGTATGCACGCCGGGATTTCTCCACGCGACGTAATAGCCGAACGAGAAATACAGGATCTCATACGCCGCGATGATAATTCCCAGCTTCCAAGCCCACTCCTTCAGCGGCATTTGCAGGCGTTCGTTGGGTTCGCCGTCGGCTTTCGCTTTCATCTTTCCCAGCACCCAGACGGCAAGCGGCGCGAACAGGATCGCCTGCGCCAAGCCCGCGAGAACGATTCCGATCAACATGCCTTCTGGCAGGCGGTCCGCCACAGCGGGGAACGCCGCTGTTTCGATTTGCGACATGAAGGTGGCTGCGCCAAACATTGCCAGGAACACGGCGCCGGTCAACTTCAAGCCGCTCCAGCGCGATCTCAAGATGGGATACGACAGCGTCAGCGTGTTTAAAAGCGCCACGATCAATAACGCCAATCCTGCATTTCCCGCGCCTTCGATGGCGGCGGCGTCATCCGCAGGGACGCGGACGAATGCACCCGATGCGATGACAAAACATACCAGATATAACACGGCAAGGACGAGAATTTTGAAGACGATCTTTATGGTTTTCATGGGGCTTCTCCATTACATCCAGGATGCTTCTCCTAGGTCGGCAAACTTGATCAGCGCCTGCTTGTGCGCCACGCTTTGCCCTTCGCTCACCAGCACGTCGCGGATCGTTCCGCTGTACAGCGAGCGGATGCTGTTCTTCATTTTCATCGCTTCGATGATGAGGATGACCTGTCCCGCCTCCACCTTGTCGCCCGGCTTGACGAAAATATTGACGACCGTCCCCGGCAGTGGCGCGGTCAATGTGTTGCCGCTCAGGGCGGGATTGGGGGACGGCGCCACGCTGGGAGCGGGACCGGGACGATAGGGCTTTTCTTCCATCTTCCCGCCCGCTTCCTTCTGGACTTTGGGCTGGTCTGCCGCTTCGGGCTGAATCTCAAACCGTTGTCCATCCACCAACGCGACGACGGGCCTGGCATTTATGTTTTCGATTTCCACTTCGTGGGTTTGGTTGTTGACTGTGAGTTTGTATTTCATATCTTCTCCAAAGACCTGACAGGTTTTAAAAACCTGTCAGGTCTGGATAAACTAATGCCTGTGGAACGTCCCCTTTTCCGACATCTGCCGGGTGCGCATCCCCAACTGCCAGGCGGAGACGATGGCGGTGGGCGGCTCCTGCAGCGCATGGGCGGAGACCTGACTCTGCTCAGCGAGCGCCATCGCCACAGCGAGCAAAGCCGCTTGCAGTTTGGAATCCGCCTGGGGTGTTGGAACGGGCTGCGGGGAGTCTGATGCGGGGTTTTCTTCCGTGGATGGCTCTTTGTCCGTCGTCAAAGCGGTCAGGATGACCATCATCAGCCAAAGCAAAAGGATCGCGCCAAAGACAAGGCTCATGCCGAGCGCAGTAATTTGAAGAGAGAGGGTGAAGTCGCTCATAGGTTTGACCATTGACTATAGACGACAGACCATAGACCATTAACCATCGCCTATCGTCCATTGTCTATTGTCCATCATCTACACCGGCATATTCCCATGCTTGCGCGGCGGGGCGGGGGCGTATTTATCGCGCAGCCGCCGAGAGCGACGCGATGATCTTCGGGCGCGACTCGCGCGGCTCGATGATGTCATCCACGTAGCCGGTGGAGGCGGCGTAATAGGGATTGTTGAACTTCTCGCGGTATTCGTTTGCGAGGCGTTTGCGTTCGACGGCGGGGTCGGACGCGGATTCGATCTGTTTTTTGTAAAGAATGTTTGCCGCTCCCTCCGCGCCAAGCACGGCGATCTCAGCCGAGGGCCAGGCGTAGGTGACGTCTGTGCCGAGATACTTGCTAGACATCACAACATACGCGCCGCCATACGCCTTGCGCGTGATGATGCAGATCTTCGGCACAGTGGCTTCGGAATAGGCGTAGAGCAGTTTCGCGCCGTGACGGATGATGCCGCCGTGTTCCTGCGCGATGCCGGGCAGGAAGCCGGGCGAATCCACAAAGGTGACGAGCGGCACGTTGAAGCAATCGCACATGCGCACGAAGCGTGTCATTTTATCGGCGGCGTCAATGTCAATCACGCCCGCCATGATGGCTGGCTCCTGCGCCACGATGCCCACGCTGTGCCCGCCGATGCGCGCCAAGCCGACGATGGCATTGCGCGCCCAATCGGGTTGCAATTCGAGGAACGAACCGCTGTCCACGATCTTTTCGATGACCTGGTGCATGATGTACGGCTCGGTCGCTTCGAGCGGGATGATGTGGTTGAGTTCCTCCTCCATGCGCGTAAGGTCGTCTGCCGATTGGATGTACGGCGGGTTCTCGACATTGTTCGACGGCAAATAGGATAGGAAACGCCGCGCCGTTTCGAGCGCGTCCTGTTCGCTTTTCACGCTCAAATGCGCCACGCCGCTGACCGACATGTGCACGTTCGCGCCGCCCAACGACTCGGCGTCAATCACTTCGCCGGTCACGGCTTTGATTACTTCGGGTCCGGTCAGGAACATGAATGACTGCTTCTCGACCATGATGACCAAATCAGTCAAAGCCGGAGAATATGCCGCGCCGCCCGCACACGGTCCGAGCATGATGCTGACCTGCGGCACCACGCCCGAATACTGCGCGTTGCGCCGGAAGATTTCCGCATAGCCGCCCATCGAACGCACGCCTTCCTGAATGCGCGCGCCGCCCGAGATCGATCAGCGAAATGAACGGCACGCCGTTGCGCACCGCCAGGTCCATCACGCGGCAAATCTTGTGCGATTGCATCTCGCTCAACGTGCCGCCATAAATTGTGAAATCCTGTGAATAAAGATACACCGTCCGCCCGTTGACTTGCCCGTAGCCTGTGATGACCCCGTCGCCGTAAAACTTCTCTTTCAACAAACCCAGTTCGTCGCCCTGGTGCGTGATGAACGGTTCGATCTCGTTGAAGGTGCCGGGGTCGAGCAAAGCTTCCACCCGTTCGCGCGCTGTACTTTTTCCCTTGGCGCGCTGCTTTGCGTTGCGCTCCTCGCCGCCGCCTTCCTTCGCCTTCGCGCGGACTTGTCTTAATTCCAAAATTCTTGGATCTTCATTTGTCATGGATTACCTCGTCGTGAAAGTATAGCGAAGCGATGTCAGACAAGCCAGTGATGGAGGTCATGAGCGAAATAGGATAATCCGCCTCTTCTTTGGACTTGGAGTTGATTCGGGTTTATGGGTTTTATTGGCGGTGGACGATGGATGGTGGACGATAGACGATGGACGATAGACGATGAATTTCCATCGTCAATCATCCGTGGACTATGGTCAGTTTTTTCGCGGGTCTTTGACGAGGAACACCAAAATGCCGACCATCACCAGCGAAAGGATGGTTGAAATCGTAAACGTGGGCATGAAGCCGGCCGAGTCCACAATCCAGCCGCCGATGATAGGTGCGATGATGGTGGCGGGCGCGGTGAGCGTTTGCGAGAGACCGATGTAAATGGGGCGCTCGGCTTCGCTGCCGAAGTCTACGGTCATGGTGATGCCGATGGTCCAGATGGAAACGTTTGCCATGCCGGTCAGGATGAAGATGGGATAGAACCAAGCGATGGAGGCGGCGTTCCACGCCAGCAGCCCGCTGAGGAATGCGGCAGACGCGCCGAGGATGAGCATGGCGCGATGCCCGACCCGGTCGCCGATCCAGCCCATGCCGATGTTGGCGATGGTCTGCGAGATGGTCAGCGTGGCGGTGAGATAACCCGCAATGACTTCGGTCATGTTGAATTCGCGCAGGGCGTAGATGATGTAAAACGAGAAGCCCATGGTGGCGAACTGCGAAAGGATACGCGCGCCGAGAAACCAATTGAAGTTCGCGTCGCGCCGCAGGACCCTTTGGGCATCGTCCCAAAAATGGGTCTTTTCTTCGGGGATGATTTTTTCAGTGTCTTCCGGCTCGCGCGTAGCGGCGAGGGCGAACCAGGACAGGGTGAAGAAAAAACTGGCTAGGAAGAAACAGATGGCAAAGTCCCAGGGAGCGGCGAAATAATCGAGCAGGTATCCCGCCCCGACAGCGGAAAGACTGATGAAGAGATTCGCCAGTCCTGCCTGCGCTCCAAAAAACGTGCCCCGCGAATCGGGCGGGATGATTTTTGAAATCATCGAAGTCCACGCGTTGGCGGTGAAGCCGCCTCCCAGTCCCTGCCAGGTGAGCAGGAGCATGGTGAGGACGAGCCCGGCGTTCAAACCGATAAACGGAAGCAGCAGCGCGACGAAGGCAAATCCCAGAAAAGGGATGCTCTCGTGAATGGTCATCATCAACACGGTGCGTTTGTATTGGCGCAAGCGGGCAACGTGACTTGCGGTAAACAGTTGGGGAAATAACCAGCCCGCCGAATGGATGGCGGGAACCAGACCGATGAGCGTTGCGGAGTCGGTCATAGAGGCGACGAAGAGCGGCAGGATGGTGCTGAACGAGGCAAAGCCCAGCGCCGCGCCGAACAGACCGCCATCCCACAAGTTGGCAGTGACGTTGTATCTGAGATTCTTGCGGATGTCTTGTTCGATGGGGGGAGAGCATTGCCGGATTCTACCTGAAAAGGGCTTGACAATTTTACGCTATATGCTAAAATAAAAACGAACGTTCGTTCTTTTTTCGGAGAAAAATGCCTGAAGAAGCACCTACAAAAAGGGAGCGCACCCGCCAAGCGATTCTGGATGCGGCTTATAACCTGATCGTCAGACAGGGATATGCGGCAACATCCATGCGGCAGGTTGCGGAAGGGGCAGGGCTGGCGTTGGGCGGCATCTATAATCACTTCGCATCGAAGGAAGAAGTGTTCCGCGCCATCATCGAAGACCGGCATCCGTTTTATCAAATTGTCCCGATTCTCAATTCCGTTGAGGGGGAAACGGTTGAGGAATTTGTCCGCAACGCGGCGCACACCATGGTCGCGGAGCTCGGACACCATCCCGATTTTCTGAACCTGATGTTGACGGAGATCGTCGAGTTCAAGGGGGAGCATGTCCCCTTGCTTTTCGAGAGGATGTTTCCCATGATCATGCCGCTGGCGCAGCGAATTACCAGCCTTGACGGGGATATGCGCCAGATTCCGCCCCCTGTGTTGATGCGCGCCTTCCTGGGCATGTTTTTTTCTTTTTACATTACCGAAATTCTGATCGGCCGCGCCATGCCCAAGGATATGCAATTCAACGCCCTTGATTACTTCGTTGATATTTTCCTGCACGGCATACTGGTAGGGCGAAATTAATTTTGCCCTACCAAGATAAATTTTTGCCCTGCACAGGAGTCGTTATGAATTCTCGATTAATGCCCATCATCCGCAAGGAATTCATCCAAATCTTCCGCGATATGCGCACGCTGATGATGATCCTCGTCATCCCGATCATGCAGTTGTTCCTGCTCGGTTATTCCGCCACGAGCGATGTGCGCAACATTCCGCTCGCCGTGCTGGATCGCAGCCGCAGTCCCGAGTCGCGCGCCCTGCTGGATGCCTATCGCGCCGCGGATTATTTCCGCATCGCCTACAGCGTGGATTCGGAATCGGAAATCGAAGAACTCATCTCACGCGGCGAGGCGCGCGCGGCGGTCATCATCCCGCCGGATTACGCCCACCGCCTCCACGACGGAAACGCGCAGATCGCCTTCATCCTCGACGGCTCCGACCCGACCAGCGCCTCCACCGCGCTTTCAGCGGCGCAGCTCATCAGCCAGGCGCACTCCACCGAAATCCTCACCCGGAAGTTTTCGCGCACCGGTTCGAACCTGCGCGTGCAACCGCCCGTCGAGGTCCGCACCACCGTTTGGTACAACCCGGATATGGTCAGCGCCCACTTTATGATCCCCGGCGTGATCGGCATGATCCTCTACGCCATCGCCGCCATCCTGACCGCCACGTCGGTTGTGCGCGAGCGCGAGCGCGGCACCATCGAGCAGCTCATCGTCACACCCATCCGCTCGTGGGAGTTGATCGTCGGCAAACTCATGCCGTACGTCATCCTCGGCTTCTTCAACACCATCGAAGTGCTGGCAGTGGGGCACTGGTGGTTTGGGATGCCCATCCGCGGCGACCTCGGTTTGATCCTCCTGCTTTCGAGCATTTTCCTCGTCACCGGCTTGGGCATCGGTCTCTTCGCGTCCACCGTTGCCAATACCCAGCAGGAAGCCATGCTCACCGTTTGGATGACCCTCCTGCCAAGCATCTTCCTCTCCGGCTTTTTCTTCCCGCTCGAAGCCATGCCCAAAATCCTGCAATGGATTTCATACGTGGTGCCCCTGCGTTACTACCTTGTCATTATTCGTTCCTTGCTGCTCAAGGGCGTCGGTCTCGAAATGATCCAAACCGACGTTCTCGCCATGACGCTCTTTGCGGTCGGCATCATGACCGCCGCCGCATTGAGATTTCGGAAACGACTTGATTGACTTCTTTCCTCTTTCTTCTTTCTGAATCGAAGATGAAAGAAGAAAGAAACTTCCCCAAGGAGATTTCCATGAATCACAAACGCCCGCCCATTCCCGCCATCGTCATCATCCTGCTCATCGTCGTCTTCAGCATCTACTTTATCGTCACGCAAACCGCCGGCGCAGACGAAACCGCCCTGACCGCATCGGGAACCATTGAAGCAACCAGGTGAACGTCGCTCCCGAAATTGCAGGCAGGGTGACGGAAGTCCTCGCCGAGGAAGGTCAACCGGTTTCGAAAGACCGGGCGCTTCTTCGCCTGGACCCGAGCCTGCTGAACGCCCAGCGAGCGGTTGCCTCCGCCGCAGTGGATTCTGCCAACGCCGCCCTCGCCGCCGCGCAAACCAAATACGACCAAACGCTCGAAACCGCCCTCGCCGCCCAAGCCGCACAGCGCGCAAAGGACTGGCAGGTGAACGCGCCCGGCGAATTCGACCAGCCCAACTGGTACATCGAACAGGATGAGCAGATTGCCGCCGCCCAAGCCGAACTCGACGCCGCGCAAACCGCCATTGACGATGCGCTTGCGAACCTGGATAAGGTCATCAACCGGCTCGATACCGCCGATTATCTCGATGCCGAAAAGACGCTTGCCGAAGCCCGCGCCGCGTTTGTGATTGCCGAGCAGGTGAAGGATCAAGCCAGCGACGCCTCGGATAATACCGGTCTGCTCGACGCCGCTCAGGATTACTACGACGAAGCCCTCGCCGACCTTGACGATGCGGAAGAAGCCTACAACGACCTGCTCGATACCGAAGCCGCAGAGGACGTCGAATACGCGCGCGGACAAGTCCTTGTTGCACAACAGCGTTACGACGCCGCCTACGCCCGTCTATTGACCCTGCAAACCGGCGAGCAATCTCCTGCCGTAATCGCCGCCGCGAAAACATTGGATCAGGCGAAGTCCGCGCTGGCTCAAGCAGAAGCAAACCTCGCCTTGATTGACGCGCAGATCGCCAAATTGACGGTCCACGCGCCCATGAGCGGGGTTGTCCTCAGCCGCAACGTCGAACCCGGCGAGTTTGTCCAGCCCGGCTCAACAACGCTGACGCTCGGCAATATCAGCGAATTGACCATCACAGTGTACGTTCCCGAAGACCGCTACGGCGAGATTTCGCTCGGTCAAACCGCCGAAGTGACGGTGGACTCGTTCCCCGGTGAAGTCTTCACTGCCGCAGTCATCCAGATTGCAGACAAAGCCGAATTCACCCCGCGCAACGTGCAAACCGTGGAAGGGCGCTCCAGCACCGTCTTTGCCGTCAAACTCAAAGTGGAAGACCCCGAAGGGAAGTTGAAGATTGGGATGCCGGCGGATGTGGTTTTCAAGTAAAGGTCGAAAGTCGAAGGTCGAAGGTCTGTCAAACATTAGATTTGCATTTGGCACATAGGAGAACAATATGGCTGGAATTACTCGCTTTGAAGAAATTGAGGCTTGGAAGACTGCGCGTCAATTGACCAACTTGATTTACGGGTTTGGAAATCAGACAGGCTTCAATAGAGATTTTGGGTTGCGTGACCAGATTCGACGGGCAGGCGTTTCCATTATGAGCAATGCTGCCGAACCGATGTTCAATTCATCAATTTTCTTGGAATGGCAAAAGCCTCGGCGGGCGAAGTAAGGGCTCAATTATATGTGGCTCTCGACCAAAACTACATCTCCGAAGAACAGTTCGAAAGAAGCCTACGCGCTGGCTGAGACGTGCGCACGGCAGATTGCGAAGTTCATCGCGTACCTGGAAGCCAACCCAAGAAAGCGCCGCATCTCCGATGATGAGGCAGTTTGCGAAGTTCGAACATCCACTGACTTTTGACCTTTGACTTTCGACAAATTTCTAAAATGAGCCAGAAATGAAGACAAATCGCTTCGATTGGGCAAAGATGAAGAACGTGCAAAAGATTCATCGTTTGCTGTATGCCGTCGGGCTGGGACCGCTCGTCGGCAGGATCATTCTTCTTTTGACCACCACAGGCCGGAGGTCCGGGTTGAAGCGGGTGACTCCTCTGCAATATGAAAAAATCGCCGGGGAGTACTACCTCGGCGCGGCGCGCGGAGTCAAAGCGGATTGGGTGCGGAACATCCAGTCGTCGCCGCGGGTCGAGGTGCGCGTGGGCGCGAAGCGGTTTCGAGGCACTGCCGAGGTCGTGACCGACCCATCGCGGTTCGCCGATTTTTTGGAAGTCCGCCTCGAGCGGCATCCGCGCATGATCGGGTTAATCATGGAAAAAGCGCATGGCTTGCCGCGCCGCCCCAGCCGCGAGCAGTTGGAGAAACTGGCTGAAGATGAAGCCATGGTGATCATTCACCCTGAGAGTTGACGATGCCCACGCGAGGCGAACGCAATTTTTTCCGGCTGCCGGACTTTGCCGCCAGGATGTATGAATCGCTGGTGAGCATGAATGCCATCCGTTTGCAGCATCGTGAAATTGCGGAACGATTGACCCGGCGCATCCAGCGAGGACGCCTGCTCGACATCGGCACGGGACCCGGCATGTTACTGCGCGAGGTCCATTGCCTGAACCCGGAGATCGAACTGTTCGGACTCGATATATCCGATGCGATGGTCGCCCTGGCGTGGAAGAGACTCTCCGATATCCCGGTGGACCTCCGCGCCGGAAACATTCGCAAGACGGATTACGCCAATGATTATTTTGACCTTGTCACCTGCACGGGAAGTTTTTATCTCTGGGATGAGCCGGCTGCAGGTTTGAATGAAGTCCATCGCATTCTCAAACCGGGATGCAAAGCCGTCCTTTTCGAAAGTTATCGTGATTTTGACAAGACAGCCTTAAGACAAGCCCTGCGGAAAAATTTGCAGGGAGAACCCTGGATGCGCCGGATGATTTCGCCCTACTTTCTGATGAAACAACTCCGCATCACCTACACCGTTGAAGAGACTGCCCGCATCGTTCGGCAGAGCCGCTTTGCGCACACGTTTAAAATCGAGACGATCCTGCTTGCGAACCTGCCGATGTGGATGTGCATCACCTTGAGTAAAAACGACCATGAACCTAGTTGAAGCGACCGATTTACACAAATCCTTTGGCAACACCCATGCCGTGAACGGCGTCTCGCTCCAGATCGCTCCGGGCGAGATCTATGGATTGGTCGGCTCGGACGGGGCGGGGAAGACGACCACCATGCGGCTGCTGGTCGGCGCGTTGAAACCCAGCCGCGGCGCGATCCAGGTCTGCGGCTACGACGTGCTGAAGCAGACCGAACAGGCGCGCTCGGCAATCGGCTACCTCTCCCAGCGCTTTTCGATGTACGAAGACCTAACCGTACTGGAGAACATCCGCTTCTTCGCCGAGGTGCGCGGACTTTCCTCCTCCGAATGGTCGCCGCGTTCGATGGAAATCCTCGAGTTCGTCGGCTTGGATAAATTCAAAGACCGCCGCGCGGGTCAACTCTCCGGCGGCATGAGGCAGAAACTTGGGCTTGCATCCGCGCTGGTCACTCGTCCGCGCTTGTTGCTCCTCGACGAACCCACTACCGGCGTTGACCCGGTAACGCGCCAGGACTTCTGGCAATTGGTCATCAAACTCGTGGCTGCCCCACTCACTTCAACCCCTTCACCCCTTCATCCCTCTCCCAATGGGAGAGGGGACGGGGGTGAGGGAAATGGGGGCGTCTCCGTCCTCATCTCCACCCCCTACATGGACGAAGCCTCGCGCTGTCATCGCGTGGGATTCATGAAGAACGGGCGGATCATCGCCGAAGATACGCCGTCCAATTTGCGCGCCCGCCTCAACGGACAGGTGCTCGAACTGCGCGGCTCCCCGCTGGATACGCTCCGTCACGCGGCGCACAAGGACGAGGATGTCGAAGACGTTCAAGCGTTTGGCGACCGGTCGCACATCCGCGTGCGCGTGGGAAAATCCAAGATAGTCCTGAAACGGTTGAAGCAGGAGATCGCCGATGCAGGCGGGCGGGTGGATGAACTGCGCTCCGTGCCGCCCGTCCTCGAAGATGTGTTCATCGCCTTGTCCGATAATGAATATGAAAGCGTATCCCGCCCATGAAAGGACCAAACCATGATTAACCTGGATTTCAGCGTGTTGATTGACCGCCCTCAGAAAGATGTCTTTGCGTTTGCCGCCAACCCCAACAACATGGCGCAATGGAATTCCACTATCGTGAGTCTCGAACAGGTCACGCCGGGGGCGGTGGGCGCGGGGACGAAATTCAAGACCGTCGGCGAAGCGCTGGGCCGCCGCATGGAAGGCGAACTGCAAATCACAACCTACGAACCCGATGCCAAATGCGCCTTTCAGATGAACGCCGGTCCCATGCAGATCAACATCACGCTCACGCTCAAAACCGTCGGCACCGGCACGAAGATCAGCCTCAACGCGCAGGGCAACCCCGGCGGCGTGTTCAAACTTGCCGAAGGCGTGCTGGCGGGTCAGGTCAAATCCATAATGGAAGGGAATATCGCCCGCCTCAAAACGGTTTTGGAAAAAGGATAGTTTTACAAACACAACGGACACAAAGGAGCGCAAAGGATTTTTACGATGATTTCAAAACCTTTGCGCCTTTGGTAGCGAAAAAACCTGGAAAAATTTCTTATGAGCCTGCCTGTCATCTACGTTGAAAATCTCACGCGGCGCTTCGGCGATTTCACCGCGGTGGACCACATCAACTTCGAAGTGAACGAAGGCGAGGTGGTCGGCTATCTCGGTCCGAACGGTTCGGGCAAGACCACCACCATCCGCATGTTGCTCGGTCTGCTCGCGCCCAGCGAAGGCGAAGCGACGGTGCTTGGCTATGATGTCGTCCGCCAGAGCGAGGAAGTCCGCGCGCGGGTTGGGTACATGTCGCAAAAGTTTGCGATTTACGACGACCTGACCACGCTCGAAAACCTGACCTTTTACGGCGGCGTCTACGGCATCAAGGACAAAGAGCGCATCACGCAGACGTTGGAGTTGGTCGGCCTCACCGGGCATGAATCCACGCTGACGAGGGATCTGTCCACCGGCTGGCGGCAGCGGCTGGCGCTTGCCATTGCGCTGGTCCACGAACCGAGATTGCTCTTCCTCGATGAACCCACCTCGGGGTTGATCCCACCGCCCGCCGCGCGTTCTGGGATTTGATCTATCAACTCGCTGAAACCGGCGTGACCGTCTTCGTCACCACGCATTACATGGACGAAGCCGAATACTGCGAGCGGGTCGGCGTGATGCGCGACGGCAAACTGCTGGCGATGGATACGCCCACGAATTTGAAGAAATCCGTTATCAAAGGCGACGTGTGGGAGGTGTTCGCACATCCGCTCGAACAGGGATTGGACGTGCTGCACGAACTGGGCGGCGTGGAACGCGTCGGGTTGGCGGGGGACCATTTACGGGTCATCAGCCAACGGGTCAAAAAAGAGGCGATGCAAGACCTCTTAAGCAGGAAAAATATTCAGGTTGAGAAAATCGAAAGGGGAGAGCCAACTTTGGAGGATGTCTTTTTGGCGTTGGCAAGGTAAACTCGTACCGCAAAATTCACTTTGCGTTTTACGGCGCAAGATAAATCTTGCGGTACATTTTGTTATTGTTCGGGGGTGACGATTGCCATGATGAGGTACACGATCAGCATGGCGCCGTTGAAGGTGAAGAAACCCAGCACGAACAACAAGCGGATGATGGTGGGGTCAATGTTGAGATAATCGCCCAGACCGGCGCATACGCCCGCGATCATGCGGTTGGATTTGCTCCGCGTGAGTGTTTTGTAATCTGCCATTTTTGCTCCTTTCGTTGAGGTGACAGCCGTTTTGCGTGACTGTCACCTCTTCTTACGCAGTCAAACGAAAAGAGTTGCAGGCTATTTGTATTTCCTTCCTTCGAGATAATTGGCAATCGCTGCATACAATAAGAACACGCCCAATGCAATAAACAACCCCGCCTGCAAGCCGAGCCACTTCAACTGCCACAAGCCAAACCCGGCAAACGCCGCGCCGACGAGGCCGTAGAACGTGGCGTTCCGCATGTAAACGGAGCCGGCCCGTCTGGACTGAAACAAATTGCGCGCGGTGAGCTGCTCCAGTTGACGGACTTCATCCTCGTGCCGCCCTTTGCAAGCCAGCACATCGTCCACGACGGCGGCGCATTCGGGACACAGCCCACGCTGGCAATACTTGCACACGCCAACAGCGGGAACGGAAGGGTGGTAGAAACAGTTCATGTTATTCTCCGATCACCTGCACGACCAGTTCCCGTTTGCGGGGTCTGTTATCGAAGTCCACGTAAATGATCTGCTGCCATGTGCCGAGCGTCAATCGTCGGTCAACGAAAGGAACGGTCAACGACGCTCCCAGCAGGCTGGCGCGCACGTGGCTGTGACCGTTGCCGTCGCCCCACCTCGCGTTGTGAGCGTACTCGCGGTGGGATGGGACGATCTCCTCGAAAAGGCGTTTCAGATCGCTCAACGCGCCCGATTCGTATTCGATGGTGGTCACTCCGCTGGTCGAGGAGGGACAGAAGATCGTCGCGCACCCATCTTTGATCCCGCTTTGGGCGACCAGCCCGGCGACTTGGTGAGTGATGTCGTGAATGTCTGTGTCCCCGCGTGTGGATAGTTGGAGGGTCAGCGATTTTACCGTCATGCCCCAATTATATCTTCACTACGGGATGCCTCAACACCGTCTTTATTTTCTCCGGCGCAACGCGGCGCGGGTCGCTCATGTAGATTTCGTGATGCTTGCCGTTCGGACCGACATTATCCTTCAATCCGTTTGCCGCCATGAATTCGCGCATCCGCTCGATGGTGGCGGGTTCGGCTGCGTACGGCCCGATGTGCATGGTCTGGACGCACAAGCCCTCCTCGAAAGTCTCCAGCCGCAGGCGGGAAAGGGCAGGATTATCCCCGCGTTTCTTGCGGATCTGCTCGATCGCTTCGGAAACCATTTCCAAATTGATGTGATCCGGCTGCAACATCATCACCGTGTACAGCCAGTTGTCCTTCACGCGGATGTCGAAATTGCCGTCTTTCACCCACCATAAGCCTTCCAACGCCATTACGGGGTAATTGATGGGGTTTTTCTTCCGCAATTTGGACATGAACTTGACCGTGTAAGAGACGGCGTACAACGCCATCATATCCTCGCGGAAGCGGGGCGAGGTGCCGGGTTCCATCCCTTTCTCAATTGCGCCGTCAATCATCGCAAATTGCAGGCGCGGCACCTGCACGACCTCGATCTTTTTCGCCGAGGGCTGGTAGAGATGTTTGAATTGTTTTTTCAAATCCAGGACTTTCACGTCAGCCTCCTCTGCCTCTTTCCTGAAGCAGTTTGTCGAAATCCCTTTCCAATAGATATTGATACGCGAGCGGTTTCCCGTCCAAAACCGTGCCGAAGACGCCGTAGGCAAACGGGGAACGCTCCTGCACTTCCTTTGCAGTTTTCAACTCGACCACTTTTGCCTTAATGCCGCGCGCTTTTGCAAAGGATAGGATGTCGTTGGTTCCATTTTCGATGTAGGGACATTGCGGCGTGCGGATGACCGTCAACCCGTGACCGAAGGCTTGGGCGCGCTTGTCCCAGTCGCTGGGCAGAGCCGCTTCCAGTCCGGACCCGAAGCGGGTGACCATCAACTGGAACGACGGCGGCGCCGAATCCATTTCCACAAAACCGTTGCGTTCGAATATTTCCCTGCCGACGAGCCAGGTGTGATCGCTGGTCAGCATGGCGACGCCTTTCATCTTTTGCGCGCGGGCATCCTTGATACATTCCTGTATCAAGAGACTGCCGTAGCCCTTGCCTTTGCCTTTTCCCACCACCCAGAGACAATGAATGAACATATATCCCTTCGCATGCACGGCGCGCCATGCAAACTCGCCGGGGATGTACTCGATGAAGGCGGTGTCGCGCCCGCCGGTTTCGTGAATGACCTTGATCTTCATCCCCTCGGCGAAACGCGCATCGAGCCAGTCCCGCTTTTGCTTGAAACCCGGCTCCTTGCGCTTGCTCATGTAACAGAAGAAGCCAGTTTCGTCTACGTTGCCGGCATGGATGGTTTTGATTTCGTATTTCTCTTTCACATTGACCTCTCTTATTTCAACGCGGAGAGAAAATCTCCGGCGACTTCCGCGAACGCATCCGGTTGCTCCTCGAACGAGAAGTGACCGGCATTTTCGATTACAACGAATTCTGCATTGGGGAATATTTCTGCATACATGCGGCTGGCGGACTCGCTTTGCAAATCGTTTGTCCCGTGAACAACCAGCACAGGGACATTGACGTTCTTCAACGCGGAGCGGTAATCATGCCGCTGACCCATGCTGAGGTATTGCGCCCATACCATCCACCCGCCTGATTTTCCCTGCGGCGGCATTTCGGCAGGGATATCTGCAACCTGCGCGTAATAATTTCCGAATTGTTCGTTCATTGCGACAAGGTCCGCTTCCGATTTTTGAAAGAGTGCATTGAAGTCCATATATTCCTGCATGAACTCGTCGAATTCCGCTTGTTGGGCTTCGGGTAATTTCTCCCGAACGGATGCAAAGAGATCGCTCTCTTCGTCCGGCTGCGGCATGACCAGCGTGTTCGCAGGCGAAATCAAAATCAAGGCTTCGACGTGTTCGGGGAACTCCGCCGCGTAGAGCGAGGCGAGGAATCCGCCCCACGAGTGACCGATGAGAATCAATTTGTCGTCACCCAGAATTTGCCGGATGCGTTCGATATCTGCGATCTGCGCGCCCAAGCCAAGCGACCTGTCGAGCGTCTGCATGTTTTCGTAGATGTTAGGCGAATCGAACCCGTCAATCGGACGCGTGGATTCGCCGCTTCCGCGCTGGTCGTAGTAGTGGAAGCGGAAATTACCCGTCAGCGCGTCCAACCCGCTCATCGGCTGGAGGAACGGCAATCCCGGTCCGCCGTGAATGACCAGCACATTGCGTCCCTCTCCGACGGCAAAGTGATTCAATTCGATGCCCGGTTCCACCAACCACGTCCTGGAGTTGGCTGGTTGTTCGGGCGGGGCGAGCGGTGCGCTTAGATTTTTTGATTCCCTCACCATGCCCGGTTTGTACAACGGTTGCGTGGACATATACCAAAACCCTCCTGCGGCAACAACAAGCGCCAAAACAATTGTGCCAATGATGAGTAGTATTTTCCGTTTCATTTTGTGTTCCTTGTTTCAGAATTATCTTATGCCAGTGACCTTGCGCTTTAAAGTATGTGTGTAACTTGAATTCACTTTGGAGATAAACCGACCAATAATTAATTTGTGCCTTTGTTAACTTTTCTAATGCCACTCAAATGCTCTTTGATGTGCTCATTGACAATATCCAGGTGTTCATCAGGGGTGTAATCCCTTGAGCCTTTTTTGTAAGGGATCAATACAAGTTTGGGATTAAGAATATTTTCCTGAACGATGCTGTGGGCGGTTTCCAGCCTTCGGATTATTTCTTCTACTGTCTTTTGCCTCATCTCGTCCAAGCAGCGTTGATTAAGCTCGCTAAATTTTCCCTTTAAGGGCGTTGGCTTAATGTCATTGACAATATCGCGGACGTTTCGGGCAAAACTTTCATGCCAAAAAACTATATGCCCTAAAGTATCCTTGGCTGTCCATTCCTCATATACAGCAATTTCAGGGTTTGCCATGTATTTGTAAACATCAATTAACTGCGAGACAGTCTCGTTCAATTGTTTGAGAAGCATTTTTCTTCTTGTGTCCATATACCTTTTCTCCGTGTAGGGGCTTTCACACTGCAATATTCAATGCAGATTCCGCAATTCATCCCGCGGGGAGCAATGAGCTGGGCTTTACTCAATGTTTCCATGACTCTTTTCCCTTCATCATTCTTTCGGATTCACTTCGCTTCAAAATTCGTTGGACGAAGAATGTCAATCCTCTGGACGGGACTTTCTTTTGAGCGAAGTCCCAATCTTTCCATACTGTCCAAATGGATTCGGGAATATATCGCCCCTCGCCATCCGCTTTGGATTCCACGACGTTCAACATTTGCTTGAAGCGTTTGTCTTTTCTCGCCAGTTTGAAATGGCTCAACACGTCGAGTACGTGCAAAATGTCGTACCAGAATAACGGCGCTTTCAACTTGCGGAAGTCCGTACCCATGAAGAACATGTAGGGATGTTCCTCCCTGCTTTTCTCCCAAAGCCTGAGCAAGGATTCGACACCCGTTTTCGCGGATTTGCCTTCGCGCAGTTCGGGCACATGCGCCAGTGCTTGCAGCATGACCAGCGTCGCGTACGGACACGGGTCATCTTTGCGCCCAGGGTCCGCGGAACTTCCCCAACTCCGGCGAGGCGGTGCAATGCCAGCCGTTTTCGTAAACCAACCCGTCCAGGTATTGGATTGCCGCCTGCACGCGCGGATCATCGCGCAGCCCCATTTGAATCAGGGACGAAACGATGATCGGCGCGTCGCACAACGCCCAAGCCCATTCGTCCTTTCCGCTCCCGCCGAAATGAACGGGGATGTTCGTGGGCAGTTGGAACGGTCCCTGTTTGGACTGGCGCTTCATCACTTTTCCTGCGATCTTTTTCACGGGAGGGTCGTTGATGTTCAATCCCAGATCCGCGATGAAACTCAATTTATGAAAAGGCTGGCTGGCGGAGCGGTGGCTGCTCAGCACTTCGCCGGGCCACTCGTTCAACTCGGCGAGCAGGGCTTTGATCTTTGGGTCTGCCAGCATTCCCTTGCGCGCTGCAACCACTTGCGGGTCGTCCGGCGGCTGTCCGAGCAGGTCGAGGCGTGTGCGGTATTCGATCCACGGTTCGCCTTGCAAAAGCCATTCAACGGTTTTATCTTTCATCTGTATTTCCTTCCCGCCGCTTCGAGCCAGTCCCGCGACCATGCGGCGCAGTTCGGGCGGCTCTAATACTTCGACTGCCGGTCCGTATGCCAGCGCGGTGCTTGCCGCCCATTCGAGCGTGGGGGCGTGGAGCGTGACCTCTACTGAGCCATCCGCCTGCGGCTCGACGCTTCGCCAATACGACTGGTTACCGGCAACCAGGCTGGCGAATTCCGTTTCAAACCGCAGGCGGGCGTTGACCTGCGGCTGTGCCTGGTCGTTTTTCAAATGCTCGTGCAGGTCGAATTCGGGCGGGATGTTGAACGCCGTATCCAGCAGGGAGATTTCGGAGATGCGGTCCACGCGGAAGGTGCGGACTTCCCGATGCACGTGGCAGAACCCAATTGCATACCACCAGCCCCAGCGGTGGACGAGCGCGTAGGGATCAAGTCCGCGCTCGGAGGGATGCGGCACCTGACTGCTTTGGTACTTCATGTTCACGCTGCGGCGTTCGCGGATGGCGCGGCGCAGTTTTTCGAGGATGGGCGTCTGCGCCTTCAAATCTGCGCGGTGCATGCCGGTGGCAACCAGCGACCTGCGCGCCCACGCCACTTCCTGAGCCTGTTCTTCGGGCAAAAGGTTTTCCAATTTTGCCAGCGCGCCGCGCGCGGCTTCGCGGTACAACTCGCCCCACAGCTCCTGCACCAAGCCCGTCCCCAAAACTACCGCAACGGCTTCTTCAAGCGTGAAAACCAGCGGCGGCATTTTGTATCCGCGCACGAGCGAGAACCCGCCGTACGGTCCGCGCTCGGAATAGACCGGGATGCCCATCTCGTTCAAATCGAGGAAGTATCGGTGCAGGGTACGCACCGAAACGCCGAGTTTCTCAGCCAGTTCGGATGCCTTTTGGTTGGGCTGATTTTGGAGGAGGAAAATGAGCGTAATGAGGCGGGTGGCAGTGTTGGGCATGTGTCACGTCCTTGAGAAATATAAAGCGGGTATATGTCAAATCATGACATATACCCGCAGCCGGAAATACTAATCTTCCTACCCTTTTCGGATGACATCCTTCCCGTATTTTGCCTGAAGTTCATCCACCGCCTCCTGCAATTTACGCGACTTTTCGCTTCCGACGTCCCACAGGCTGAGTTGCCGGACGGGAGCGCCGATTCCGCTGACGCCGACTCCGATCAACCGGACGGCTTGATTCGGCTTGCGGACGGCGCGCATCAATTTGAGGGCATTGCGATAAATTTCATCCTCATTATCGGTGGAGGCGGGCAGGGTGGTTTGCCGCGTCAGGGTGGTGAAGTCGGGCCTAGCGGATCTTGATCTTCACCGTTTTTCCGGCAAGGTCGTTCTTCCGCAGTTGACGCGCCACATCGCGCGCCTGTTCGCGCAGGGTTTTTTCGAGCGTCTTCTCGTCGCGGATATCCACGCTGAAGGTGGTCTCTGGCTGATGGATTTCGTCTCGTATTCCGTGACGATGGGGCGGTCGTCCATGCCGTTGGCATGCCGCCACAGGTCGCGTCCGTTCTCGCCGAAGAGGTTGACCAATTCTTTTTCGGGCCAGGCGGCGATGTCGCCGATGGTGTGGATGCCCAGTTCGGCGAGCCGCGCAGATGTTTTCGGTCCCACGCCCCAGAGCATGTCCGCAGGGAGGGGGGCAAGGAATTTGGCTTCTTCTCCGGCTGGCACCACCGTGAATCCAAAAGGCGGCTCGTTCTTTTTCCTGCTCGATTTCTTGCCCACTTCTGTTGCGATTTTCGCCACGAGTTTGTTGGACGCGATGCCGAGGCTCGAGGGTAGATCCAGCTCGGTTCGGATGGACCGCTGAAGGTCCAGGGCGAGGCGGGTTTTATCCGCTTGAATGTCTGTGATATCGAGGAAGGCTTCGTCAATGGAAATCTGCTCCACCAGCGGAGTCAAAGCCCGCAGTTTTTCCATCACCTTTTCGGAGTATTCGCTGTACAGCCTGTGCCTGCCGGGAACGATGATCAAATCCCGGCACAGGCGCACCGCGCGGGACATGGGCATGGCGGCTGCGGACGCCGAACGCGCGCGCGGCGTACGAACAGGATGCAACCACGCCGCGTTCATTGGGCTTGCCGCCGACGGCGAACGGCTTGCCGCGCAGTTCGGGGCGGTGAATTTCCTCCACCGAACAGTAGAAGGCATCGAGGTCGAGGTGCAGGATCGTGCGGGGCATGAGGCTATTATAAGATGACCGCGCCGGGCGGAGCGCAGGCAAATGCGCCCGAATTTGTAGAAAATAGGAAAAAATGACCATGAAATTGATTTGTTGGATTATTGAACATTTGTTAAAGAAAAGTTATACTAGGGAGAGCGTATAGTCAAACGGAACCAAACTGAATTTTTTACGTCTTATTCTGTGTTGACTGGATGGAGGAAGAAATGAGATCTGTATCACGACTAGTTTCGATGTTGCTCCTGCTGGCGGTCTTGTTGAGCCTCGCGCCAGGGGCAACGTCCACCGCGAGCGCTGCGACCTGTTACTGGGCGCAGTTCATCGCGGACGTTACCATCCCGGATGGTACGAATTTTGCCGCCAATACGGCGTTCAAGAAGACCTGGCGTATCAAGAACATCGGCTCCTGCACCTGGAACAGCAACGATGTTTCGCTGATCTTCGACAGCGGCGAGCGTATGGGCGCGCCCGCCTCGCTTGCCCTGCCCACCAACGTCGGTCCCGGTCAGACCGTGGACATTACCGTGGATATGACCTCGCCCGCCACAGCCGGCCATTACTTCGGGTATTGGAAGTTCAAGAGCAATTCCGGCGGGGTGTTTGGCATCGGCTCGACCGCCAACAAATCCTTCTGGGTTGAAATCTACGTCTCTTCGAGTTCCGGCGTTGCCTACGACTTCACGACGAACGCAGGGTCGGCGGCTTGGTCGAGCGGCGCAGGTTCATTGAGCTTCCCCGGCACCGACGGCAGCGCCAACGGATTCGGCTTGAAACTCGATACGCCCAAGCTCGAAAGCGGCGTGACCTCCGCCAAGGCTGGCTTGCTCTTCGCGCCGAACAACGTCACCAACGGCTACATCCGGGCGTCCTATCCCGCCTTCCGCGTGCAGACCGGTGACCGTTTCCAGGCGACCATCGGCTGTGAATACGGCGCGACGACCTGTTACACGGCGTACAGCCTGAACTATCAGATCGGCGACGGACCCGGTCAAGACCTTCTGGGCCCTTCCGCGAAAAGTACGAGGGCTGGACGTACAACGTCAACCTCAACCTCAACTCCCTCGCCGGTCAGGACGTCAAGTTCATCCTCGTCATCTCCGCCTACGGCTCACCGACAGGCGACCGCGCGCTGTGGGTCAACCCGATCATCTCGCGCGCTGGCGCAGGCACCCCGCCCACCGCCACGCCGACCGTGACCGGTACTCCGCCCACCGCCACGCCGACCAGGACGGGAACCGTCCCACCTAACGCCTGTGACCGCGCCCAGTTCATCGCGGATGTGACCGTGCCGGACGGCACCGCCTTTGGTCCGGGCGTCACTTTCAGCAAGACCTGGCGCTTGAAGAACGTCGGCACCTGCACCTGGACGAACTACAGCATCATGTTCGATACCGGCGAAAAGATGGGCGGACCCCGATTCCGCGCTCATCCCGACCACCGTCGCTCCCGGTCAGACCGTGGACATCACCCTGCAATTGACATCGCCAACCACGGCGGGAACGTATCGCGGTTATTGGAAGTTGAAGAACAACACCGGCATCCCATTCGGCATCGGCTCGGCGGGTACGAAATCCTTCTGGGTCGAGATCAAGGTCACCGGTTCCAGTTCCAACACTCCCACCAAGACCACCACGCCCGGCACGCCGGTCACGCCTGCCACTTCGATCCCCGGAACGGTCTATGACTTTGCCGCCAACGTCTGCGCGGCGACGTGGTACAGCGGCGCGGGTCAACTGCCCTGCCCCGGTACGGACGGCGACGCGAAAGGCTTCGTGCTGATCGCCAACCCCTCCAAACTGGAGAACGGCACCAACGATCCCCGCACCGGTCTGATCGCCTTCCCGCAGAATATCAACAACGGCTACATCCAGGGCATATACCCGTCCTACCAGGTGAAGACCGGCGACAAATTCCGCGCCACCGTCGGCTGTGAAAACGGCGCCACCTCCTGCTACGTGGTCTTCCGCCTCGATTACTCCGTCTCCGGCAGTTCCTCCATCCAGACCTTCTGGGCGTTCGTCGAGAAATATGAAGGTCAGGTCTACAATGCCGAGATTGACCTCTCCGCGCTCGTGGGGCAGAACGTGAAGTTCATCCTCACCGTGCTTTCCACCGGCTCGCCCGCGGGCGACCGCGCGTTGTGGACTGCGCCCATCATTTATAACGCAGGGTCTGTCGGCGTCCCGACGGCAACATTCACGCCGACCTTCACACCGACCGTCACGACAACCGCCACAATCACACCCACGGCAACCGTGACCCCCACCGCCACCACTGCGCCGACTACATTTAAATTCGACTTCGGCACGGCGACATCGCCTGTCGGTGCCGATTTCACCAAGATTACCGAGGCGACCGCATATTCAGCGGGCGGGTTTGGCTGGACCGACCTGGCTGGTCTTGAATCGCGGGATCGAAGCGCAGTGGCAGACCCGCTGACGAGGGACTTCGTCATGCACAGTTCTGCGCCGCGGACCTTCCGAGTGGACCTTGCCAACGGCAATTACACCGTCAGCGTGACAATGGGCGACAATGATTATGCTCATGACAATATGGTCGTCAAGGCAAACGGCGCGACCGTCCTGCCGGACGTTGACAATGCAGCGGGCGCTTACGCCGCCAACACCTTCAGTGTGACGGTCACCGGCGGCTCGTTGACCATCGAGTTTTCCGATGCGGGCGGAACCGACCCGACCTGGGTTGTGAACTCGATCACGGTAACCAAAGTTCCATAAAGTAAGCAGATGAAGATGTTCCCGTTGTCGAGAGACAGCGGGAACTTTTTGTTGGCTGCCGTCGCCTGTGAACAAGGAGACTTATGAAACGACTTCTCATCCTGATGCTCCTCTTCCTGACCGCCTGTTCTTCCCAGGGTCCCGCCTCTTTCTTCGACCGGACGCCTGCTCCCTTCGACCTGAGCCTTGAGTCCACGCCGGAGGAGATTCAAAAAGCCATGCTCGAAAGCGCCGCCCACTGGACGACCCTGCAAATGAGCGGCACGATCACGTTTTACGTGCCGGACAGCCCCGCGCAGGTATTCACCGAGAAAGTCTGGCTGGACCCTCTCAACAGCCGGTATCGCGTCGAATTGACCGATGCTACGAACAACGCCAAACCTGCATTGAAACTCAGCGACGGCGAAACCATCACCAATGTCAATTACGCGGCGAATACGGTTGAGCAATTCCCTTATCCCGACTTTGCCCGCGTGGGGCAATACGTTCCCCCGTTACAGGAAGGCGCGGTGTATCCCAATCCCATCTGGGGGCAGATCGGCACGCCGCTTTCAGAAATGGCGTTCCCCGCCAACTTCGCGCAAGGCAAAGGGACCTTCACTCCGCTTGCGGTTGAGTCTGTTGCCGGGCGCAATGCGCTCGTCGTTTCGTGGACGTTCAGCGGGAACACATCCCCTTCGTGGAAGATCTGGCTCGACGCGCAGACTGCCGTCATCTTGAAAATGCAGGAGTTTGGCAAGGAAGGCGGCGAATCACTGCAAGCCGAACGCGTCGTCGAAAGCATCGCCTTCGACCAAACCTTCGATGAGACCGCCTTTGCATTGCCAGCCGACCTGCCGCAAGTGGTCGCCCCAACCCCGGGCGGCATCCAACCCTGTCGTCACAGGATCAGCCCCAACGTCCGCGGAAGAGGCGGGAGAACTCTATTTCTTCCTCCAGCCGCGCCAGCAGGGTCAATCTATTGAACTGGTCAAAGTCTCCGGCGTCTGCGTTTATGATTCCGTGAATTGCCCGCCGCTGGAAAAATCCCCGCGCCGTTTCCGTTCATCTTTACCCTCAACGCGTTGAGTTGGTCGCCGGACGGAAAGTACGCAGCATTTTCGTATTCGGACAACCCCAACGGCACGCCGACCAAACTCTGGCTCTTCGAAGCGGACGCGAAAACGTGGAAGCCGCTCGCGGCGTTCCCCTACATTGACCCGCCGTTTTGGTCGCCCGACGGCGCGTGGATTGCGTTCCGCACGCAGGACGGCGTAGGCGGCGAGGATGTGTATGTGGTGCGCCCCAACGGTTCGGAATTGAAAAGCGTCTCTGCCAGCCTGCCCGCCGAAGGACGACCCTACGTCATGGATGGCTGGTTTGGCGACAGCATCATCATGCGGCTCGGGGCTGCTCAGCGGTTCGGGAGGTCTTTACCTTGTGCGCGCGGCGGATGGGCAAGCCCGCCCGATGTTCGAGGTGGAACTGGGCAAGTCGCAGTTCGTGGCGTCGCCCAAAGCGGATTTCCTCGCCTTGGATGAATTCGATGAAAGCACGCAGACCCATTTCCTAAACGTAGTGGACTCCAGCGGCTCGAACTCCCTGACGGTTGCCCAGTTTACCGGCGGCTCGATCTACCCGATAGTATGGTCGCCGGACGGCACATTGCTCGCGTTCAATTATTACGACCTGACCGGCGGCGCGCCGTCGGCGCAGGTTTATGCGGTCAGCCGCACGGGCGGGAATCTATCGCTGGTGTACGAAGGCTCGACGGTGGGACGCCTGTTCTTCTCGCCGGATGGAAAATACCTGCTGGTGGAGGAGACGACCTCCGCTTCGGGCGGTCACTTGTATTGGATCAACCTCACCACGCTGGATTTTAACATCCTGCAAGCGCCCGGTCTTTCCACCGATTACGACTGGTACGCGCCATCGTGGAGACCGTAAATGATCATGTCGCCTCTGCCTGCGGCTTGCCGCAGGCAGAGGCGAGCGCAGCGAAGGGTCTCGATTTATGCGGCATGTCGTGCCGTATTTTGCCTGTTATGATTTGGGTGGGATGTGCAACTATATGTATGTGACGAAACGAAAACCGGTATTCCTTCTTATTCTATTGGCTCTTTCAATTGTCGTATTCTCTTTCCCTGCCGAAGCACAGGAGTTTGAACCCACCCCAACCCTGGGCGCACCGCCAAACCCCGCGGACATTATCAATGCAGTCAATAACCTGCGTTTGTCTTACGGGTTGCCTGCTTTGTATGCCCACCCTGTCTTGATGCAGATCGCGCAAGAGCAAGCCAACGGCATTGCTTCGGGCATGCCCGGTCATTGGCGTCCCAATGGCATGACGCTGGGACAGTGGATGTTGTCATTGGGGTATCCGCTTTCCGGCGACTTGACCCTCGACGGCTATCGTTCCGAGAACTGGGGCATGGCATTCACGGCGGAGGACGCGATCCAAATGTGGCTCGGCGACGACCTGCACACGAATACCATGCTCTCTGTAGACCGCAGCGATATTGGGTCCGGCGTCGCCATTGGGGACGGTCAGTTTATTGTAGTGATCGAAACCGCCCTCCAAACCCGCAGTGGACTGATGCAATCGAACGCAGCCTCCATACTCACTGGCATTCCTCAAACTCAGATGGCATATTCGCAAATGGAGACTCAGGCAGCGATCAATGGGGTTTTGCCGCAGTATTCCATCCCTGTGGTGTTGAGCACACCCTTCCCGAATGGCAGGGTCTATCACGAAGTGCTTTACGGGCAGACGCTATGGAGCATTGCCGTCGCGTATGGGACGACGATCAAACAAATTCAGGGATTGAATAATCTTGGTGAATCGACAACTGTTTACGAAGGTCAAACCCTGCTTGTGCGGACTGATGCCACACAGGTTGTACCATCCGTGACCGGGACGACGCTTCAAGATGTCAGCATGCCTGTTGAGCAGACTGTAACGCCGTCGCCAGCTTCAACTTTAACGGCAGCGACGCCCCAAAATTTTAATGGAGAACGCGGGTCAACCCTGGGTGTTGCTGTGATCGTCGTTTCGGCATTGTTCCTTGCGGGAGTTTTTGCCGTGATGGCGCGCAAAAGGGATGTCTGATTTGTTCAATTCAATCAAACATCCATCGCCTGCTCCGCATCTTTGACCGGGACGAAGATATGGTCATGGTGATAGGCATCAGCCACATTGCCGCTGATATTCGCTTCAGTCGGCGCCTGGCGACAGCAGCCATGAGGCCGACCGCTTCAAGCGACTGTTTCCCTTTCGCCCGCGATGCTTCGAGACCAGTCTTTTGGCTCCCTCTCGACGATACGACTTCAACAAGCGTTTGATCTGTCGCATGCTCACTCCCGTATCCTGCTGGCTTCTTTCTGGCTCAGGCGTTTTTCCTCCAACTTTTGCATCACTTCTAATCGGCTGATTTCTTTATACTCATCGTAATCGTCTCCATTTCTCGTCCTCCCGAGGGGGACATATTAACTTTGGGCTAACAGGCTTGGTTTTTTGATTGACTCAATCGGAGTCATGTGTTATCGTTGCGCCCGATAGGAAAACGGTAGGTTGCGTTGGTTCGAAGAACAAGGACAACTCACGGTTTGACTGTGGGTTGTTTTGTTTTATCCTCCGATGGAACAAACGGATTTGCCTATAAATCTCAATTGCCATAGGAGGCAAAAATGTCTGAAAGAATAACGGGTACGGTCAAATGGTTCAACGGCGACAAGGGCTTCGGCTTCATCGAGCGCGAAGGCGGAGCGGACGTGTTCGTCCATTTCTCCGCTATTCAAGCGGATGGCTACCGCAGTCTGCAGGAGGGGCAGAAGGTGGAGTTCAATGTCGAGAAAGGCACCAAAGGACTCCAGGCCGCGAATGTGACCATTCTGAGCTAAGAAGACAAAAAAGAGTCCCGCAATTTCGCGGGACTCTTTTTGATTCTCTATTTTCTCTTTCTCGGCGCAAGGCGATTGCGCGTGTGGCTGGTCGGCGTGTGAGCGGGCTTTGGCGGACGATGTCCATCTCGCGGGGCGCCTCTGCCCCGGGTCGAGCTGGCAGGCTTGGGCGGGGCGGGAGCCGTGTAATCGAATCCCTCGATGGTCTCGCGTTTGAGCGGCTGTCCCATAATGCGTTCGAGGATCCGAATCATATCCTTGTCGTCATCCGTGACCAATGTGAACGCGTCACCGGTGCGTTGGGCGCGACCCGTTCTGCCAATACGGTGGATGTAGGCGTCGGCAGTGTCGGGCATGTCGTAATTGATGACGTGCGAAATGGTTTCGATATCCAACCCGCGCGCGGCGATGTCGGTGGCAACCATGATGTCGTGATGTCCGCTCTTGAATCCTTTCAGCGCCGCCTGCCGCGCCCCTGCGAACGATCTCCGTGCAGGCTGGTCACTTTGAGCCCGGCGCGGAGGATCTCTGCGCGCCACTTTTTGCGCGCGGTATTTCGTGCGCGTGAACACCAGAACCGAATTCGTGTCGGTGCGTTTGAGCAGTTCGATCAGCAGTTTCGATTTCAAATGCGGCGGCACGGGATACAATGCGTGCGTCACCGTGTAGGCGGGGCGGCTGATGCCCATTGCGATCTTCTGCGGCTGGTGAAGCGACTGCGACGCAAGCAGTTCCACTTCCGGCGGGAAGGTGGCGGAGAACAACATCGTCTGCCGTTTTTCGGGCACGGCTTTCACGATGCGGCGCACGTCGGGCAGGAAGCCCATGTCGAACATTCTGTCGGCTTCGTCGAGCACGAGGATTTCGATGTTCGCCATTTTGGCGTGACCTTGCGCGATTAAATCCAGCAGACGACCCGGGCAGGCAACAAGGATTTCCGCACCGTTGCGCAATGCACGGATTTGAGGCGCGGCTCCGACTCCCCCATAGATGGTTGCGCTTTTCAACTTTGTCCCCGCTGACAGCGTTTTGATCACATCGTTGATCTGCTCTGCCAGTTCGCGCGTCGGCGTGACGATGAGCGCGCGCGATACGTTGCGCTGACCGTGGAGCAATTTGTTGAGAATGGGCAGCACAAACGCGGCGGTCTTGCCGGTGCCGGTTTGCGCCGTGCCGATGATGTCCCGTCCGCGCAGGGCGGCGGGGATGGCGGCTTGTTGGATGGGGGTGGGGGTGTCATAGCCCGCCTTGTTAATTCCCTGCGTGAGGCGCGGGTCGAGTTTGAATTGAGAGAAATCCATAAAATCCTAATTATTACGCGGTTGAACGCAAATAGTAAGTGGTTGATCTTAAATCCAGCGAATTACAGGTAATCACTTCCACAGCCATTATATCCGCGAAATGAGAAATCTCCCCGTAAAGGGAGATTTAGGCTGGCGCCGCCGCAAGATTCAAATTCGACTGCCGATGCGAGAACCCCTCCCAAATCTCCTGCGGGTAGATGATCTGGTTTGTGCCGGGCAGTTGTTCCATAGCCAACCCCGTATTCAGATCAATGCCGACAGTCTGGTAGGCTTTGTATGCGAGTTGACTGCAATAGAACGCCTCTTCGGTCTCGGCGTTGAGAAAATTCAGGTTGTACCGCTTGCCGACCTGCACCAGCACATAGCGCGCAACGTTCTCGCGCATCGAACGCTCCTCTTCGTCCGAGTAGCCTAAAACATCCAGCGGCGAAACAACTCCGTAAAAGGTATCAAACAACAGCCCGCGCTGACGCGCCATGCGTTCGGTGTCCCATTTGCCCTCCGGCACGTCGAAGGTGATCACGCCCTTCGCGCCCGCTTCGGCGCATCGTCCATCGGGACCCAGGTAAATGGCGACATGATCCACGTCTCCGGGCACGAGCCGCCCAACCAGGCGCCAAAACTCGCCCGGCAAAATATCGGGCTTGCCGTTCATGGTGCAGATAATGTCGCCCGTTTGCACGGACATTCCGTTGATCTGATACGTGTAAATCATCGTACTCATTATACGGAGTTTCGCGCCCGGAGTTTCAGCCGTTCATCCTAAAAACGAACGCAGAAACTCCCGAATTCGACCCGCTGTCTGACTCCATTTGGGCTGACGTTGATAGCGAATTCGCGCTGCAAGACTCATCTGCACAAGGAGGTCGCGCCTCTCGTTCAGGACCTCGAGCCTGTGCGCCAGCATTTGAGCGTCCCCCGGCTGGATGAGGAATCCCGTCACGCCGTCTTCGATGATTTCACCCGCCGCGCCGAGCGTCGTCCCAATCGCAGGCAGACCGAACCCCATCCCTTCGAGGTAGACGATGCCGAAGCCTTCATAACTGGACGGCACAACAAGGACGTGGGCTTGTTTGAGCTTGTCTTTGAGAGGCTGGTTGTTGAGGGAGCCGTGGAAAAAGACGAAAGAGGAAAGATGATTTTCGACGATGAAAGTTTGGACGGTTTTGGCATACAAGGGATCGGTTGTAAGCGAACCAACCACATCCAACCGGTAACTGGTGACTGGTAACTGGCGTATTGCTTCCAATAGTACATGAAGCCCTTTACGCTCGATGATATTTCCGAGAAAAAGAGTATTGAGTTCTTTCTTCTTTCCTCTTTCTTTTATTTCCTCCTCCGAAACCACCTCCCCAAAACGATCTGTCGGCGGAAATGCCACCACCTCCGGCAGACTATTCCCTATTAACCTATTCACTACTCCCCTGGTTGTCTCAGAATTGAAGATGAATCCGTCCACGCTTTGCAGGTATTTCTTCTCCACGAACCGATAGAAATCATTCTGCCATTTCGGGCGGAGTTCGGAGCAGCGCAAATGGTGAACGAGGCTGATAATGGGATAGGGATGCGGTCTGCGGTTGGCTCGGATCAATGAGGGGTGGTTGAGTTCATCCTGAATCAAAATATCCAGGTTGGGCGGCAATCTGAAAGATAAGTTGTCTGTCAGGTGCGCGGCGTAATTCCGCCAGGGGAGCGAGATAACCTCCACACTGTCGCCCTGCGCGCGGAGATATTCCACC
The DNA here is from genome assembly GCA_013112685.1 of Chloroflexota bacterium. Lineage (GTDB taxonomy): Bacteria > Chloroflexota > Anaerolineae > Anaerolineales > Villigracilaceae > Villigracilis. The sequence goes on from JABFGC010000002.1 coordinate 54,353, forward strand.
AGCAGGCGGTCATACAAATACCCGCCGCTGAGCGTATCGAGCGCGCCGTAGATGACAATGCCGATTTTCATTGGGTCGAAGGGCGGAGGTCAAAAGTCGAGGGTCAAAGGTCAAAAGCCAAAGGTTAGGTTAGACCTGCGACTTTCGACCTTCGACTGAATAAGCCGCCCACGCATTGGCATGTTCCCACAGCACCACCTTCAAGCCGGTGATGTTCCCCGCCTTGATCCTTTCGCTCAGGGTCGTGGCGAGGATGCGCGCAAAATGCTCGATGGACGGGTTCAGTCCGGCAAACTCCGGCTTTTCATTCAGCATCTGTTCCCTGTAATAGCCGACCACTTCGTCGAGATGCCTTTCCACCTCCACGATGTCCACGAGATAGCCGTGCCGGTCGAGTTCCCTGCCTTCAAGCTGCAATTCGAGCGTGTAATGGTGCGAGTTGGGGAAATTTTCCGCGCCCCAATCTCCGCCGATCAGGAAGTGACGTGCGATGAATTCGCGCCGTACGCCGAGGGTATACATGATGGTCTCCGGTTTCAGGTTCCAGGTTTCAGGTTCCAAGTTTCAGGTTCCAAGTGCTAACTGCGTGGTTCCCGATGCAAAGTCGGGATTTGATCGCTTGGAGGATTACGAATGCGACGCGGCCTGATACTCGAAAATGACTTGTATTGTCTGTTGCGGATTTTCATCCAGCAGTTGATACGCTTTCGCCGCATCGTCGAGTGAAAAGCGGTGCGTGATCCATTTCTGCGGCTGGATGCGCTCCAGCGCCTTCCACGCCACATCGAAGCGGCGGGGTTTGTCCCACCGTCCCGACAACTCAGGCGAAATGGTGCTGACCTGTGACGAGATGAGTCGGATGCGCGAGCGGTGGAAATCTCCGCCCGAGGTCAATCTCGGCGCGTTTCCGTCCATACCACGAGCCGATGACGATTCGCCCGCTGAAGGCTGTGTGTTCAATGGCATCGTTCAACGCGGAAGGGGAGCCGCTCAGTTCAAATATCAAGTCGAACTTGTTTTGCGCGTAGCCAAGCGGGTCTTTTCCCTTTCCTTTTTCTTTTGCATCATCTTTTATAGCAGCCACACCGTCTTTTACAGGCTTCGCATTGGGCGCGGAGTTTCCCGAACTCCTCAATCTCAGATTTTCCGGCGACAACCTTTCCACGTTCAACAATTCATTTTCCACTTGCAGCGCATTTCTTCTCAACTCGAACTGGTCCACCACCGTCAGCGACTCAAGCGGAAAGTCGCTCAGCAAGGATGCCGTCAACAACCCCACCACGCCCTGACCCAGCACCAGCACGCGCTCGCCCAATATCGGCGCGCCGTCCTGCACCAGGTTGACCGCCGTTTCCATGTTTGGCAGAAAGCAGGCAGTTTCGGGAGAGAGGAATTGAGGTATGGTCATTAGCGATTCAGGTTTGGCAATGAAATGAGACGTGTGAGGTTGAAATGCGAAGACAAGACGATCCTGCCAATTCCCATTTACCAAATTACCAATTCCCTTTACCCGTCCCACGCACGCATATCCGTATGCCAGCGGATACTCCAACCCGCTGCTGACGGAATCGTGAATATCTTTCAAATGAGGGAACTGACCGCGATACACCAGTATCTCCGTCCCCGCGCTGATGGCGGAGCAGATTGTCTCAACCAGAACCTCGTCATCGTTGAGCGGGGGGAGGGCGACCTCGCGTATCTCGAGTTGTTTGGGCGCGGTAAAAAACAGGGTTTTCGCGGCGGGCATGGGCGAAGTTTAACATAAAAGGCGGCGGTCACTCTGGCTTCCGCCGCCTCCTATCTGTTGACCTTCATCCGTTCTCTTACCCCGGTCTTATCGGATAATCCGGCGTATCGCGCCGAAACTCGTAGTGCCTGATGATGGATTCGATCATTTTCCTTTGCCCTTCGGTCACTTCCTTGAACTCGAAGCCCACGTTGTAAAACTGCGGGCTGAGGTCCTGCTCGCACCATGCCACCCGCGCCGGCAGGCTCATCCGCACGGCTTTGATCTCGGGCAGTTCCGGGATCTCGATCCCCAGCGTCATCTCGGTATCGGGACTCATCGGCTTTTCAGTGATGACCATGGCTCCGCGCAGGCTCAAATCCCCCAGGTAGCCGATCAGAACCCCGCCGTACAGATCGTAGACCTGGGTGTAAGCCACCAGATTTTTGCGTTCCTGTTTGCGACGTTCTCTCATTGCGCCTCTATACAATTATACAAAATGATGGCACAAGTTTAAAGGTTCCTGGAAAATTAGTCCATTGCTATTTTATGGTAAAAATGCGCCCATGCGCTGGATCTACCTTTCCCCCCATCTCGACGACGCCGCGCTCTCCGCCGGAGGCTGGGTCTACGACCAGACCCTTACAGGCAGCCCGGTTGAAATCTGGACCATCATGTGCGGCTACCCGCCCACCACCGATCTCTCACCGTTCGCGCAGGTGCTTCATCTGGATTGGGGCATCCCCGACGCCGAGCAGGTGGTGCGCAATCGTCGCCTGGAGGAAGAGCGGGCTGCAAACGTCCTCGGCGCGCAGACCCGATACTTCGACTTTCTGGACTGCATCTACCGTCAGAGCGAAACAGGGGAGTGGCTGTACTCTGGAATTTTTGTAGACCCGCACCCCGACGAAGCGGATTTGCCCGCCCGCATTGCCCAAGCCGTATCTGCCCGCCTCAAACCGGACGATAAGCTGGTCTGCCAACTGGGAGTGGGTCGCCACGTGGGACCACGTCCTCGTGCGCCGCGCCGCGGAATTGATCGGGCGTCCCCTCCATTACGTGGCGGATATTCCGTACCTATTCAAGACGCCGGAAGATCTCCCTCCGCACACGGCTGGGATGAAGGAAAAAACTCAAATGGTCAGCAAAGCAGGCTTGAGGTCATGGGTGGAGGCGGCGGCGCAGTACGAGTCCCAAATCCCCAGCCTGTTCAACAGTCCCGAAGGGATGCGGGAACAAATCCGACGCTATTGCTTTGAAAATAACGGCATCCGTTTTTGGACCTTTTTGTAGGGCGATTTGGCGATTGCCCTGCGTCTTCATGGTGGTCGTCCGGGACCAATTTCCTTACATTTTTGGGGCTTGAAACCCGTTCTGAATCATGATATAGTATGCGCGATTTTCCGGACGATACCACCGGAATTTTTTCATCATTGCATCTCGGTAAGGGATGCAAAATTCTATTTAGCAGGAAAATATCATGCCAACCAACTTCCTTACCAAAGAGGGTTTCGAAAAACTGCAGGAGGAACTCGATTATCTGCGCACCACCAAGCGGCAGGAAGTCGCCGCCCGGCTTCACGAAGCGATGGAGGGTGGGGAACTGATCGAGAACGCCGAATACGAAGCCGCCAAGAACGAGCAGGCATTCGTGGAAGGGCGCATCCAGGAATTGGAACTCCTGCTCGCCACCGCACAGATCATCGAGGAGAACGGCAAATCCAAAAAAGCGGATTCGATCCAGATCGGCTCCAAGGTGACCATCAAGGAAGGCAACTTCGACCCCGAAACGTTCACCATCGTGGGCGCGGCGGAAGCCAACCCACGCGAAGGGAAAATCTCGAACGAGTCTCCCATCGGCAAAGCCATTCTCGGTCATAAAATTGGCGACGTGGTGAAAGTGGAAACCCCCGGCGGCACCTACAACGTCAAGATCATCAAGATCGGCTAGAACGGACGCGATCTTAATGCCCCGCGTCCAGTTTGCATTGGGCGCGGGGTTTTTTGTTACCCTCACCCCTGCGCCCCTCTCCCAGCGGGAGAGGGGATGGGGTGAGGGAATATAAGGAACATCATGGCAGAATACAACTCTCTCGAAAAAATCCGTTTGCAAAAAGTGGAGGAACTCCGCGCGGAGGGTGTGGAGCCGTACCCCACGCGGGCGAAGCGCACACACACCAGCGCGCAAGCCATCGCCGAGTTTGAAGCCGCCGAGAAGGAAAACCGCGAAGTGAAAGCCGCAGTCGCGGGACGGATCCGTTCGATGCGCCCCAAGGGAAGCTGGCGTTCGCGCACATCGAGGACGGCTACGGCAAGATTCAGTTGTTCTTCCGCGTCAACGAAGTGGGCGAGGAGCGGCTTGCCTTCTTCAACAGGATGTTCGACCTGGGCGATTTCATCGAAGCGGCGGGCGTGATGATGCGCACCAAAGCCGGGGAAGCGTCGCTTCAAGTCCACGACTTCAAACTGCTCGCCAAATCCATCACGCCCCTCCCCGCCGACAAGGACGTGACCACGGAAGACGGCACGGTCGTCCGTTATGCCTCGCTGGACGATCCCGAAATCCGCGCCCGTCAGCGCTACGCGGATTTGGCGGCGAATCCCGAAGTCCGCGAGACCTTCCGCAAGCGCGCCAAAGTAATCAAATCCCTGCGTGATTTTCTCGATAGCCACGGCTTCCTCGAAGTGGAAACGCCCATCCTGCAGCCGCTCTATGGCGGCGCGGCGGCGCGTCCGTTCGTAACTCATCACAACGAACTCGACCAGGATATGTACCTGCGTATTTCGTTCGAGTTGTATCTCAAACGCCTGCTCGTGGGCAACCTGGAAAAGGTCTACGAAATCGGGCGCGACTTCCGCAACGAGGGTGTGTCGTTCAAGCACAACCCCGAATTCACGCAACTCGAATTCTATTGGGCATACGCGGATTATTTGCAGGTCATGGAATTGACCGAGCAGATGGTCTCCTACGTCGCCGAGCAGGTGACCGGCTCGATAAAGGTCCAATACGGCGAGCATGAATTGGACTTCAAGCCGCCGTGGAAGCGGCTGGAGATGCGGCAGGGCATCCTCGAAACCAGCGGCATTGACATCGCCGAACACAAAACGGCTGAGGCGCTGCTCAAAGCCATTCGGGAGAAACAGCCCAAGGCGGCGCCCGACCCGAAAGCCACGCGCGGCAAGTTGATTGACTTCCTGTTGAGCGAGTTCCTCGAACCGACGCTCATCCAGCCGACGTTTTTGTACGACTACCCGCGCGATATTTCGCCGCTGGCAAAGTCCATCCCCGGCGACCCGCTGACGGTGGAACGCTTCGAGGTCTACGCGGCGGGCTTCGAGTTGTGCAACGCCTTCACCGAATTGAACGACCCGCTCGACCAGGAGCAACGCTTCCTCGAAATGGGGCGCGACTACGCCGCCGACGACGAGGAGAAACATCCGATGGATGAAGATTACCTGCGCGCCATGCGCTACGGAATGCCGCCGAACGGGGGCTTCGGCATGGGCGTGGACCGCCTGACGATGATCCTGACGGATAAACATTCCATCCGCGAGGTGTTGTTGTTCCCGGCGCTGAGAAAAGAGGAATGAACTTGAGCTTCTCCACCTCCCGTGACTTCGCCCTTCAACTCGACAAGCAAGACCCACTCGCCTCCTTCCGGGAGGCGTTTGTCATCCCTGACCCCAGCCTGATCTACCTCGACGGCAACTCGCTCGGCATCCTGCCCAAAGCCGCGCAGGAAAAAGCCAGAGAAATCGTGGACGAACAATGGGGCAAGGATTTGATCCGCGGCTGGAACAAAGGCTGGTGGGAAGCCCCCTCCCGCGTCGGCGACAAGATCGGTCAACTCATCGGCGCGGCGCCCGGTCAGACCCTCGTCAGCGACACAGTCTCGGTCAACCTCTTTAAACTGCCACCGCCGCGCTCACTCTTCAACCGCACAGAACCCGCATCATCACCGATACCTTCAACTTCCCCTCCGACCTCTACATTTTGCAGGGCATTAGCCACTTTTTATCCCCCTCTCCCAGCCTTCGGCACCCCTCTCCCAGCGGGAGAGGGGATGGGGGTAAGGGTTACGAAATCATCCGCATCGGCGCATGCGACGACGACATCACGCCCGACATCGCCGCGCTCGAAGCCGCCATTGACGAAAACACCACCCTCGTCACGCTCTCGCACGTCGTTTTCAAAAGCGGCTACCTCTACGACATGCGGCGCATCACCGAACTCGCCCACGCCAAAAGCGCGCTCGTCCTCTGGGATTTGAGTCACTCCGTCGGCTCGGTCCCCATCCACCTCGACGAATGCGGCGTGGACCTCGCCATCGGCTGCACCTACAAATATCTCAACGGCGGTCCTGGCGCGCCCGCATTTCTCTACGTCAACAAAAAAATCCAGGAAAAACTTTCCTCGCCCATCTGGGGCTGGTGGGGTCAAAAAAATCCTTTCGACTTCGACCTCGATTACACTCCCGCTTCCGGGGCGCAGCGTTTTCTCGCTGGCACACAACCGATGATTTCCCTGCTGACGATGGAAGCCGCCCTCGAACCGACTTTGCAAGCGGGCATGGAAGCCATCCGCAAAAAATCCATTTTGATGACAGAATTTGCCTCTTTCCTGACTGAGAGTTGGCTCGTCCCCTTCGGCTTTTCCCTCGGCTCCCCAGTTGACTCTGCCAAACGCGGCTCGCACATCTCCATCCGCCACGCGGACGGCTACCGCATCAACCGCGCCCTGATCGAAGAGATGAACGTCATCCCCGACTTCCGCGCGCCCGACAACATCCGCCTCGGCTTCGCGCCGCTGTACATTTCATTTGCCGAGATTTGGGAAGGCTTCGACCGAATCCGCAGAGTGATGGAAGAGAAACGTTACGGGAAATATCCACAGCAGAAATTGACGGTTACCTGAACGCCAACCAGCGCTTTCTACAGATCCTAAAGGTCTTCTCTCTACCGTACAATTCACCGCAAAGCCCCCCTTTATCTTGGCGGTAAAAATCTTTCATGTACGGTAGAGAAAAGTCTTTGCGCCTTTTAGGGTTTTCACTCTGAGGGGCAATCGAACTTGCAGGTGGAAATCGCGGGGAACAAACCCAGCCGTTTTTTCGTTAATTAACGACAGCAAGATTGGCGAACAGGGGCATCCATAGCCACAGAGAACGCCGGGTCCATTGAGAAGACCTGCAAACTCAGCGGCTTTGCGTATTTGATCAGCCACTTTCCGTTTACCGGTATCGAGCATGAATTCGTCTCGCGTGTTAGAATTTTTAACCGACCCATAGGGAAACCATGACTCAAACTACCGAAAATAAACAACCTGCACGATTTCAATTTGGGCGCATCCTCGAAGTCCTGCTCCAACCGAAGCGCACGCTGGGATTGATCGCCGAAGAAGGGCGCGCCTCCTGGCAGACTCCCATGCTGGCGTTGAGCGTCTCCGCCGCGTTGAGCGTAATCGTCAGCGGATATTTCACCGCGCGCGCGGCGATGATGGGCGAGATGCCGCTCCCGCGCGACTGGCAGTGGTGGACGCCTGAAATGCAGAACAACTACATGCAGGCGCACAACAATCCATGCAGGGGGCCCCGTGTTCACGTACATCATCCCGCTGGTGGGAGCACTGCTGGGCGTATGGCTCGGCTGGCTGATCCTGGGCGGTTTGCTCCACCTCGGCTCGACGGTCTTCGGCGGGCGCGGTTCCATGCAAAGCGCGTTGACGGTCACCGGCTGGGCAAGCCTGCCGTTTTTGGCGCGCGACGCCCTGCGGATCATTTTCATGCTCATCGCGGGTCATTCCATTCAAAGCCCGGGGCTTTCCGGCTTCGTGGCGAATTCCGCGTTTGCGGCGCAGCTCCTCTCACGGGTGGATTTGTTCTTCATCTGGGCGGTCGTGCTGCTGATCGCCGGCTTCGGTCTCGCCGATAATCTCCCGCGAACGAAGGCAATCGCGAACGTCCTCATCGTTTCGCTGCTTCTGCTCCTTCTGCAATCCGGCATCGGCGCGGTCTTGTCCAACGCGAGCGGACTCGCCATCCAGCGTCCTTTCTTCTAGCCATGACCGATCCCCTGATTCATGTTTCGGGCTTGAGACGGCACTATGAAATGGGCGGGGATATCGTCCGCGCATTGGACGGCGTGGACCTGGAGATTTTTCCGCACACCCTCACGGTCGTGATGGGGACCTTCAGGCTCGGGCAAAAGCAGTCTGCTTTACCTGCTCGGCGGCTTGGACCGCCCCACCGCAGGCCAGATCGCGGTCAACGGCGAGCGGCTCGACCAGATGGACGAAAACACCCTGGCGCTTTTTCGCCGCAAGACGGTGGGCTTCATCTTCCAGTCGTTCAACCTGGTTTCGAGCATGACCGCGCTGGAAAACGTCGCCTTCCCGATGCAGTTCGCGGGGATTCTGCCCGCACAGCGGAACGAAAAATCCAAAACCCTGCTCGAACAAGTTGGGCTGTCGGACCGCAGTCATCACAAACCGTCGGAACTATCCGGCGGACAGCAGCAACGCGTCGCGGTGGCGCGGGCGCTGGTCAACGACCCGATGCTGATCTTCGCCGATGAACCGACGGGCAACCTCGATTCCCAAAGCGGCGTGACCGTGATGCAGGCTGCTCTCGGATTTGCACAAAGCCGGGCGGACGGTGCTGGTCGTCACGCACGACCCGCGCATGACGCGCTTTGCGACGAACAAAATCTTTTTGTTGGATGGGAAAGTTGTTTCGGAGGCGGAGTATCAGTCCGCAACGCTGGATCCGCTTCACGTACCGCACGGAGGATAAATGTTGTTTGCAAGGAAATCCCTGACGATCTTGAGTCTGCTTCTGGCGCTGGCGATGGCATCTGTACCATCTCCCGCATTTGCGTTAACGGTGGATGGTGTGACGCCGCCCACGATTGTGAACGACGTCAACAACACCATTACCATCACAGGCTCCGGCTTTGTGGATGGCGCGGTGGCGCTTTTGAACGGCTCAGCCCTTTCGACGAGTTTTCTCAACAGCGGCACGCTCACCGCCACCGTCCCGGCGGGGTTCATGCCGGGAACATATAACCTGGTTGTCCGCAATTCGGATACGGATTTTGGAAGCTGCGCCTGCACCCTGACCATCAATCCACCGACGCCCACTTCCACCCCGTCGCCCACGCCGACCGCCACGCAAACGCCCACGCCGCTCCCGTTCTCCCGCCCGCAGATGCGCGTGACCTTCTCCGGGGCGAACACCAAAGACATTACCACCGACAAACGCTTCAAGTTCACGGTCAACTTCGAGAACGCGGGCAACATGATGGCGTTCAACACACAGGCGACGTTCACCTCGGCGGATGTCATCCCGCTGGATACGGGCGGCGTGGCGGTGCTTGGAAATATCTCCGCCGGGGGCGGTGTTTCGGTGGACCAGCGCTTCGTCTCGCAGGGGTCGCTCTCCGGGAAGTCTTTCGTCACGATTGACGTGACCCTGACCTACTACGACGACAAAGGCTCATCTTATTCCGATAAGTTCACGTTCACGGTCCCGATATCAGGCGGCGGCGGTGGATCAGGCGTCTATTACACGGCAACTCCCACCGGAGTCCGAAGCGGGCAGTTGATCATCACTTCGTACGGCACGTCGGTCAATCCGCTTCAACCCGGCTCGCAGTTCAACCTTGTCATGACCGTCCAGAATGTGGGCAATGACAAAGCCCAGCGTGTGACCATGATCGTGGGCGGCGGCGGATCCGGTGGAAGCGACGGCACGCCCCAACCCGGCGGGGTCTCCGGCGGGAGCGGCGAGTTCACGAACTTTGCGCCGGTTGGCACATCCAACATCCAGTCGCTGGGCGATATGGGGGCGGGCGGCGTGATCCAGGCGTCGCAGGAGTTGATCGTCAACGTCTCCACCAACCCCGGCGCGTACCCGATGAAGATCACGTTCTCATATTTGAACGCCAAAGGCGAGACCGTGAACGATGAGCAGGTCATCACGTTGTTGGTGTACAGCCTGCCCAACCTGGATATCAGTTTCTACCGCCCGCTGGATATGTTCTTCGCCGGGCAGCCCGGCGCACTGCCCATTCAGGTGGTCAACCTCGGCAAGCGCACCGCCGTGTTGGGCAATATCACCATCACCGCGGACACCGGCACGGTGGAGAACGGCACGTCGCTCGTCGGTTCGCTCGATGCGGGCGGATATTTCACGCTGGATGCGATGCTCCTCCCCGACGCGCCCGGACCCGTCAAACTGACTCTGGTCATCGAATACACCGATGACTTCAACCAGGAGCGCACAATCGAGAAGACCCTGGATGTGACGGTGGAGGAGGGCTTCATGGAACCGACGCCCGACCCGAACATGCCCATGGACCCGGGGATGATGCCCTCCGAGGAGACCTTCCTCCAAAAGGCGTGGCGCTTCATTCTTGGACTTTTTGGTTTGGACAGCGCTTCCCCGGCTTCCTCTCCCGAGATGCCGGGTCCGTCCATCGAAGGCGAACCCATCCCCGCTCCGGGCGGAGGCGGCGGGGGCGGCAAAGGCGGATAACTCGCGACCATGAAATTCTCCGATCTGATTCGCCTAGTCATCAATAACCTCAGCCGGCGCAAGGCGCGCGTCGGCTTGACGGCTGTCGGCGTGGTGATCGGGGCCCGGCGCGGTGGTGATCCCTGGTCTCGCTCGCCATCGGCTTGCAGATGAACGCCAACGAACAGTTGTACGGCATCGGCGATCTGAGTCAAATTTACGTGATGCCCGCCTACGGCGGCGAAGTGTTTATGGCGGGTCCCGGCATGGGCGGCGGAGGGGGCGGGGGAAGCGGGGTGGATCAGGAGATCAAACTGCTCACCAACGACGCCGTTCAGGAATTGCGCGAAATCCCCGGCGTGATCGCCGCCATCCCGCGCGACTACATGTACGCCAACGCATTCGTCACCTACAGAAAATTGCAGGGCTTCGGCGGCATCTACGGCGTCGGCACGAACGACCTGACGGATTTCGGTTTGGAAGCCCAGCAGGGCACCACCGCATTGACGCGCTCCACGGTCGTCATCGGGTTCATGGTCCCCCAAAACTTCATGGACCCGTATATCCGTCCGGGGCAGGAGCCGCCCCCGCCGCCGGATTTGTACGACCAGCAAATCCAACTGACGCTCCTCAAATACGACGAACAGGGCAACGAGATTCGCAAGAATTACAGCCTGCGGGTGGCGGGCATTCTCGCAGAGTCCGGCACCGAAGCGGATTTTTCGATGTACCTGCCGCTCGAACTGGTCAAATCCATGAACGAATGGGCGACCGGCACGCGCATCAATTACAACAAGATCGGCTATCCAGAGGTCATCGTCAAAGTGGAGAGCGCGGATAGAACCCTCGAAGTCCGCGACCAGATCATCGCCATAGGTTTCCAAGCCAACACCATGCTCGATTTCGTGCAGGGCATCAACAACTTCTACACCATTTTGCAGGTGGTGCTGGGCGGCGTGGGCGCCATCGCCCTGCTGGTGGCGGCAATCGGAATCGCGAACACCATGGCGATGTCCATTCTGGAACGCACGCGCGAGATCGGTTTGATGAAAGCCGTCGGCGCGACGAACCGCGACGTGTTGAGTCTCTTCCTCGGCGAGGCGGCGGGCATCGGGTTTATCGGCGGGTTGGGCGGCGTGCTGGTCGGCTGGCTGTTGGGGCAAATGCTGAACGTGGTGGCGGTGGTGTATCTCGCCCAGCAGGCGGCTTCGCAGGGCGGCATCCCGCCGAGCGTGGCGGTGTACACGCCGTTGTGGCTTCCGGTCTTTGTGCTGGCATTCTCCACGTTTATTGGAATGTTGTCCGGTCTTTATCCCGCCCTGCGTGCCGCGAACATGATTCCCATGATGGCACTTAAGTACGAGTAGCAAAAATCGTCTTCAATTGTATAATCTGGAAGGTCATTGAAAAAGATTTGAAAGCAGAGGTATCATGCCTGAACGACGCACCGCCCCTCGCAAGAACATTTCTTTTTACATGCGCGTCCTGAACGACGATACGGGGGAAATCCTCGGCCACATGGTGGAGGTCAGCGCGGTGGGATTGCGGCTCGAAACGGTCGGACCGCTGCCCCTCGACAAGGATTACTACATGCGCCTCGAACTCACGCCGGACCTGGGAAACGTGCCCTACATCGTTTTCCTTGCGCGTTCCAAGTGGTGCAAAATAGACGACATTCAACCGAACCTATTCAGGGTCGGGTTTGAACTGGTTGAAGTCCTCCCTGAAGATAAAGCCGTCTTCCGGCGCATCCTTCTAAAATACGGTACATAACCCAAGTTGCTACCTTCAAATAGGTACTTGTGGTATTCCGTCAAAGACCCTCACCTTCCCCTCCACCCTTCGGGTACGCGGTCCCAACGGGAGAGGGGGAAGCCATCTCAATAAAAAATTGCCACGATTGGGGTGAGGGAATGTTTTTGAAATCAAGGTGACAACTTGGGTTACATAAAAAGAGGCAGGCGCTTAACCTGCCTCCTGCAAAATGTGCGGTTTGGTCTTGTGCCATTCGGTTGCCTGCTGGTAGGCAAACCCCGCGCGCAGGACTCCCGATTCGTTCCATGCCCGCGAGACGATCTGCAAACCGATGGGCAGACCCTCCCCTGGTAAACCCGCACGGCACCGAGAGCGCAGGCAAACCGGTGAGGTTGAACGGCGCGGTGAAGCGGGTCAACTGGCGGGCGCGTTCGACGGCATCCTCGCCTTCGAGGAGGGGAGCCGGGATCGGCACCGTGGGGAGCAGCAGAACTTCATACTCCTCCAACAACAGTTCGCATCGCCGCTTGACTTCGGTCTGTGTACGCCTCGCAAGCGCGTACTCACTGGAAGTGAATCCCGCTCCTGTTTCCAGCCGCTGACGGACGTCCGCGCCGAACCAGTCGGGATGTTCCTTCAAGCGTTCACGATGAAATGCTGCGGCATCCGCCTGCGTCATTACGGCGTTGGCTTGCGCCGCCTCCTGAAGGAAGTCCGCGTTTACTTCGGTCACGACCACGCCCTGTTCTTCCAGGACCTTTGCCGCCTGCGCGACCGCCCGCAAAATCTCAGGGTCGGTGGCATCCTCAATGTACCTTCCGACCGCCAGCGCCATCTTGCGTTCTTTCATCGTATCTTTCAGGTGGCTGGAATAATCGCCGGGCAGGGTCTTGACCGAGGTTGGGTCGAGTTCGTCGTAGCCGCCCATCACTTGCAGCATCAACGCCGCATCCTCCACCTTGCGGGTGATGGGACCAGCATGGTCGAGGTTCCACGAGAGCGGGATGATTCCGCGCAGGCTCACGCGCCCGTAGGTGGGTTTGAGTCCCACCACGCCGCACAGCGCGGCAGGGATGCGGATCGAGCCGCCGGTGTCTGTCCCCAGCGCGGCGAGCGCCATGCCTGTGGCGACGGCAACCGCGCTCCCGCCGGAGGAGCCGCCCGGCGTGCGGGTCACGTCCCGTGGATTTTTGCACGCGCCGAAGTGCGGGTTGTTGTTGGTCACACCGAGCGCGATCTCGTGGGTGTTGGTCTTGCCGATGATGTGCGCCCCCGCTTTTTTGATCTTTTGCACCGCGAACGCATCTTCGTCCGGCACGCGCTTGGCGAAGAATTTCGATCCGCCGGTGGTGCGGATTCCCTTCGTATCGTATAAATCCTTGACGGCTACGGGAATCCCATACAGGGGCATGCTGCCGCTGTTCGGAAGTTCCTCCATCCGCGGCGGGATAACGATAATGAAGGCGTTCAGTATCGGGTTGAGTCGCTCGATTTGCTGGTAGCAGGCCGCGGCGAGGTCGGAGGCGCTGATCTCCCGGCTTTTCGCCAGGTCGCGCTGCTCCGTTATGGGTAAAGGGTCAAAGTTCATACGCCGAATTATAGTCAAGGGGAAAGTTTTCCCCATAGCCTATCTGTACTGATGAAAACCGCCCTATCGGGGTGAACGCCCCAAATAGAGCGGTTTTCGCTAACATTATTGTTTGGGCGCTAGAACAAGCCGACCACTTTGCCGGTCTTTAGGTCGAGGTCCACATCGTAGAAGACGGGACGCGTCGGCAAGCCCGGCATGGTGCGCATGGTTCCGAGCAGCGGATAGAGGAAGCCTGCGCCCACACTGGCGCGGATGTCGCTGATGGTGACGCGGAAGCCGCGCGGCGCGCCCTTCACCTCGGCTTTGTCGGTGAAGGACAGGTGCGTCTTCGCCATGCACAGTGGGAGATCGGCGAAACCGAGTTTGGTGAACTGCTCGATCTTGGCTTCGGCTTCGGGGGAGTAGTCCACGCCGTCGGCGCGATAGATCTCGCGTGCGATGATCTCGATCTTTTCCTTGATCGGCAGGTTCAATTCGTAGAGGAACTTGAAGTTGCTGGGCTGCTCGCAGGCTTTGACCACGGCTTCCGCCAGTTTGGTTGCACCTTTGCCGCCCTCCATCCAGTGCCGCGACACAACCGCGTCCATGGCGCCCGCTTCGAGCGCCGCCTGGCGGACGAGTTCCACCTCGGCGGGCGTGTCGGTGGCAAACGAATTGACCGCCACCACCACGTTCACGCCAAACTTGAGCGCGTTCTCGATGTGCTGGACCATGTTGGGCATGCCCTTGCGGAGCAGGTCCAGGTTCTCGTCGGTGTATTCGGGCGCGAGCGGCTTGCCGGCGACCACCTTCGGTCCGCCGCCGTGCATCTTGAGCGCGCGCACCGTCGCGACTAGCACCACCACATGCGGGATCAGCCCGGAGTAGCGGCACTTGATGTCCATGAATTTTTCCATGCCGATATCCGCGCCGAAGCCGGATTCCGTGATGACGTAATCCGCCAGTTTGAGGGCGATCTTGTCGGCGATGATGGAGCTGTTGCCGTGCGCAATGTTGGCGAACGGACCTGCGTGGACGATGGCGGGAGTGCCTTCGAGGCTTTGCGTCAGGTTCGGCTTGATCGCGTCTTTCATCAGCACGGTCAGCGCTCCCGCCACGCCGAGGTCTTCGGCGGTGACGGCTTCGCCCTGCCGGTTGACGGCGACCACCATGCGCCCGAGCCGGTCGCGCATGTCTTCGAGGCTGGTGGTCAGCGCCGGGGATCGCCATGATCTCGGAAGCAACCGTGATGTCGTAGCCGGAGCGATGCTCGAAGCCCTGCTCCTCCTTGCCCAAGCCAGCCTGGATTTCGCGCAGGAAGCGGTCGTTGACGTCAATCACGCGCCGCCATTGCACGCCGTTGTAGTCAATATCGAGGCGGGCGAAGCGGCGGCGTTCCTCTGCCGTCAGGTCGTTGGGATTCGTCTTGTTGATTCCCAGTTTCTTCAACCGGCGGAGCATAGAGGGCGAAAACTTGCGGTTGCCCTTTTTATCGGGCGGGCAGAGCGCATTGAAGAGTTTCTCGTCGTCGGGCGTGTTGGCTTCGTGGAAGACGCGCGCATCGAGCGCCGCGGCGCACAGGTTGTGCGCGGCAGTGATGGCGTGGATGTCGCCGGTCAGGTGCAGGTTGAAATCCTCCATCGGGATGATCTGCGAATAGCCGCCGCCCGCCGCGCCGCCCTTGATGCCGAAGGTCGGTCCCTGCGAGGGCTGGCGGATGACGGTCATCACTTTCTTACCGAGGTGCGCGCCCAGCGCCTGCGAAACGCCGACGGTGGTGGTGGTCTTGCCTTCGCCGAGCGGGGTGGGCGTGATGGCGGTCACGTCAATGTATTTGCCGCCCTTACGTTTGGCGAGGCGGTCGAGAATCTCCAGTTTGATCTTGGCTTTATACGGACCGAAGAGTTCGAGTTCGCTTTCCTTGATCCCCAGTTCGTTGGCAATTTGCAGGATGGGCTTTAGTTTGCCTGCCTGGGCGATCTCGATATCCGAAGGCACGGGGCGGACGAGTTTCAATTTGGTCGGTTGGAATGCCGGGCGGGCTTTGGCGGCAAGGATCTTCTTTGCCTTGCCCTTCACTGCAATCGCTTTCTTCACGGCGATCTTTTTCCCCTTTGCGATCTTCTTTCTGGGTTTTGCTTTGGCTGCCATAGTCTCTCCTTTGAAAATTATATATAATTTTTCCTGTCCTATTATCGGAATAAACTAAGAAAAAATCAAGAGCGTTTCGTCACCATTTTGTCACATCAGGCAGTGAGAAGCGTGCCCACATTTTCCCCTTGCAGGGCGCGCGTCAACGCTCCGTGTTCTTCCGCGGAAAAAATTTGTGCGGTCAAATTCCGGTTCCCGCGGATGAGGGACAGCATTTCCTCCACCTTGGCTTTCATCCCGCCGGTGACGTCGGTGCTTGCCGAGCCTTTGATGCCGCTCCGCATCGCTTCGTAATCTGAGAGTTGAATCTGTTTCACGAGCCTGGTCCTCGCCGGGAAGTCCTCCCATACCCCCGCTTCGATTCCCGCCAGCAATATCCGCGCAGGGGAAAATTGCTCCACCAGGAATTTGAACACGTCTTCGGTGGAAAGGATCGTCCCGCCCAGGGTTTCGTCGAACGCCACATCGCCGTGGACCACCGGCAGGAGGTGAACATCCAACGCCTTGCGGACGGTCAGGATATTGTGGCGAACCACCTTGCGGTTATTCGAAATCATCGAAGACGACGGCGGGAACGAGATGGCTGGCACGCCCGCATTGATGAGCGACTCCATCACATGGCGGTTCAACTCCGCCGCCTGAAAACGGACTTCGGCAAACCCCATCCATTCTTCGCTTGTTTTGACACCATGCCGGGTCCCGTATTTCTTCGCGGCGACGTGCCCAAACGAGCCGGAACCATGTCCCAGAATCAGGAGCAGGTCCGGGTCGGAGTCCCGAACCGTTTTAATTTCTTGCGCGAGGTCTGCCAATTTGTCCAGTCTTGGGGTGTAGGGTTTGTCCTTGTCGGTGATGAGCGATCCGCCCAGTTTGAGGAGCGCGAGGTTATCGGTCATGCTTCAATTTTTACCACCAATAATCGGACTTCGGAAGTCTCAAAAGACTTCCAAAATCTGCCCAAACCCCCATGCTATAATCGCGGACATGGATATTCGTGCCGGCGTCATCGTCATCGCCATATTCGTCGTCATTGGAGCATACCTGTCGGTTCGGGCGGCGATCAAAAACATGCAGACCGCCCGCAAACTATCCTTTTACAGTTTGCGGAAACGGCATAACGCCGCCGCCTGGCGTTTCTTCTTTTTCGCAATTTTCCTGCTCGGTTTTGCCTATTGGCTTCCGTTTTACGGCGAGCCGCTCATCTATGTCTATTTTCCGCCGTCGCCCACGCCGTCGCTGACTCCCACCATCACGCTCACGCCGACCATCACCCTTTCCCCGACCATCACCCTCACCCCCACGCAGACACTGACTCCCGCCGTCTCCAACACGCCTACATTGACCACCACGCCCTTCCTGCCGATTGCCATCGAGGCGCTGTTCGCGGGACCCGTCACGCCCAATCTCGAGGCGGTGTTCACGACTCTTCAATTTTCCACTGAAATACAGAACGGGGAGCCTGTAGATCCGAAAACCGTCTTTGAACTTCCCATCGAAACGATGTATGGCGGTTTCGATTACCTCAACACGATTCCCGGTGTGCAGTGGACGGCGCTCTGGTATCGCAACGGCGAACTAGTCTGTTATGAGACCGAACCCTGGCGCGAGGAATGGGGCACGGGCGGCATCGGCGGCTATACCGAATGTTCAAACCCCATCGGCGGCTGGCAGCCCGGCGAATATGAAGTGGTCATCTTCATGGGCTACGAATGGAAGACCGTCGGGCGCTTCGTGGTTCAGGAAAGCCTGACTCCCATTGCGCCGACTGCGACCGCCACCAGCACAGCACGCCAGACCTGACCGTCACCAGGTCGCCCACCTCAACGCCGTAAATCGTAAATCCAAAATCGCAACGGAGTTTTCATGTCCAATCCCGCCTTTCAAGATTTCTACCCCGAATACTTTGCCCACTGCTACGGCTGCGGCAGGATGAACGAATACGGTCACCAGATCAAAAGTTATTGGGACGGCGACGAATCCGTCTGCCACTTCCAGCCCAAGCCGTATCACATCGCCATTCCCGGTTACGTTTATGGCGGGCTGCTCGCTTCGCTGATTGACTGTCACGGCACGGGTACCGCCGCCGCCGCAGGCTACCGCGCCGAAAATCGCGCCATGGATACCGAGCCGCCGCCGCGTTATCTCACCGCTTCCTTGCACGTGGATTATCTCAAGCCCACGCCGCTCGGGCCCCACGCTGGAGATCCGCGCGAAAGTGAAGGAAGTGAAAGGGCGCAAGGTGGTGGTGGAGGAATGGATCGTGGTGAATGGGGTGGTTACGGTGAAGGGTGAATTGGTCGCTGTGCAGGTGCCGGAGGAGATGGTGAAGGAGTTGGTGGGGGGGAGAGGTTAGAGATTGGAGAATTAGGGAATTGGTGAATCGGGTGAACGGTTGATTGGAGCGACCATGGAAGCGACAACAGCGTTTTTGATCTCAACATTTGGACCGGCGATTTGGAAGGTTTTTGAAACCCTGCTCGAAAAAGGGAAGGATATTGCATTGGAGAAAAGCTTCGAACCGCTGAAGCAGGTGGTGGACAGCGGCTATGACGAGCGCAAAGACGCCGAATCGCTGCGGCAGGCTTTCCTTTCCACTTTGGACGAATTGAAAAAGGACACTGCGTTTGATAAATATGACCACTTGCTGGCGGCGTGGAAGTTTACGGGACTGAGTGATAAAGCCAGGATGGCGCTGGCGGGCGCGGCGGTGGAGATGACCCATTTTTCACCCGCCGCTCTTTCGAATGAATTGCTGGCGATCTTGAATTTGGAGGAGGATCAACGCGCTTTGCTGGCGCGCTTTTTGTTTGAATTGCGCAGGCAGTTGACGAACAAGGATCGTTTCAGCGCGGGAATTCAATACGCCAATGAAATGGAAAGCCTAGGCGTCTTGCGCGGGCTCTCCGGCGAGATGATGATTGTCGCAGAGCGCTTGTCCACCTTGATCGGCTATGAAGAAGCCTTGATCTCCGAACGGCGGTTGACCACCGACGATGCGGCGGCTTTGCGCGATTATCTGTCGGAGGTTCGCCAAAAATGGGAAGGCTTGATGCTGCCCCTCCTGCGGAAAAAATCGGGTGACATCACCAATGCCAAACTCAAGCAGGTCTTTGTGCCTTTGAATTTGCGGGACATTCATGCGGAGGAGGCAGCCCGCCGCAAGATGGAAAGGCGTGCGCACCTCGAAAAAATGGCGGCAGAGCAAATGGAACAAACGCGACCAATCGAAATCGGCGAACTGCTCAACCGTTACCCGAAATTTATCTTGATCGGCGCGCCGGGATGCGGCAAAACCACCCTGCTCAGCCGTGTCGCCCTCGCGTTTGCAGAGGGACGCGCGCGGGAGGGACCTGGGCTGGAATGGCGGCAACCTCCTTCCCCTGTTCTTACGATTGCGGAACTTTGGCGCGTTCCTCAAATTGAACCGCGAAAGATATTCCGCGCCATCCTCAGGCGCGTTGATCGCTTATCTGGAAAACCAGTTCCGCGACGGGGACCGAATCCGCCTGACCGCCAACTTTTTCGATAAACGGCTTGCCGAGGGCAACTGCCTTGTGTTGATGGACGGGCTGGACGAGGTCTCGGACTTGCGCAGCGAAGTGGCGGGGCATGTTGACGCCTTCGCGGATCGTTATTCCAAAGAAGGGAACCTGATCGGGCTGGCATCCCGCCCGCGCGGATATGAATCGGTGGAGATGCAGTTGCGCCGCATGGGACTGGCGGTGGCGGAAGTCAACCCGCTCGATCTGTCGGGAATCCGTCGATTGATGGAAAACCTGCTCAAACTGATCGAGTTGGACGCGGCGCGCCGCTCGCTCGACCTGGAAGACTTGACCCGCGCCATTCGCGCATCCGAGGAATTGACCCGCATTGCCGGAACGCCGCTCTTTTGCTCGGCGCTGGTGCAGGTGTTCAAATATCACGGCGCGCGCCTGCCCAACCGCCGCGTGGACGTGTTCGACGAGATCGTTGACCTCCTGCTTGGTCACTGGCATGCGCAGCAGACCCGCTACATCAGCGACGCGGAGCAACTGGCTGTGGAGGACGGAACGGGCAGGACCTACGCCGAGGTGAAAAACGCCGTTTCCGTAAAACGCGCCCGCCTGAGCAGGCTGGCTCTGTACATGCAGGAAACCCATCAGGCAGAAATCCCCGCGGACGAGGCGGGTAGGGTGCTATATGAATATCTAAAAAACCGCGAGCGTGTTCCGGATGATCCAACCGCTCAATTGTGGGCGGAAAATTTCCTGTTGAATTCCCACGAGCGCAGCGGGCTGCTGGTGGAACGCGATCCCGGCATATATACGTTTTTGCACAAGGGATTCATGGAATACCTTGCGGCAAGCGCGCTGGCGCAGCAAAGCAAAACGCTTGTGGATGTGTTGCTTCCACTTGTGGCGGATGGGAAGGAATTCGAATGGTGGGAACAGGTGATTTTGCTGGCGGGCGCGCATCCCAAAACCCCCGAAGACGTGCGCGAGGAATTAATAGACCGTTTGTTGGATAAAGCGGATAAACACAAAAAAGATTCCAAAGAATACATGCGGCATTTGATCCTGGCGGGAAACCTTGCGCGCGATATGGGCGGCGATCTGCTTCCCGCCGCGCAATATTTACGGGTGGAAGCCATCCTGTATGCCACTGCAACGGATTCTGCCCTTGCGCCTGTTTCCCGAGCCATCGCCGCCGATGCGTTGGACGAAATGGGCTATGCGCCCGACGACCTGTATCAGTTTGTCCCCGTAAGCCGAAATTCAATTTCGACCTACCTTGCCAAATACCCCGTCACCAACGCGCAATATGAGCGATTCCTAAAGCCTGAAAACTTCCAAAACAAAAGCCTGTGGGTGGACTTTCCCAAGTTCGACGAAAAATGCAACCCGATGAACGAAACCTGGGGCAAGGAACCGTGGAATTGGCTGCAGGGGATTTTTGAAAAAGAAAGCAAGGATGTTCAAGACGGCATATTACTGCCCCGCCTCTGGCGCGACCCGCGCTTCGGCGTCAACCGCCGTCATGCGCCCGTGGTGGGGATTTCATGGCACGAAGCCAATGCCTACTGCAAATGGCTCCTGGAGAATTGGGAGGATTTGGAGGAAGGCAAACAGGGAATACAAAAGCCCGCATGGATTCGATTACCCCTTGAAGCCGAATGGGTGGACGCCACAGGCGGCGAAGAAAACGAGCGCTTCGCTTTTGGCGAACTGAAAGACCCGGGGAAGGAAATTATGCGCCTTGCAAATACCACCGAAAGCGGCATCAGCCGCACCACCCCGGTGTGGATGTACCCGCAAGGGAAAAGCCCGACAGGGGCGATGGACATGAGCGGCAATGTTTGGGAATGGCAGGCGAATTATTATGATGAAGACCATGATTATCTGGCGCTGCGCGGCGGCTCGTGGTACGCCAGTGGAGCCGCCGCGCGCGTGTCTGCTCGCAGCCACCCTCACCCGAACCTCGCATGGCACTACTACGGTTTTCGGGTGTGTTGCGTCCCTCCCGGCAAGGGTTTGTGATTCTGTCTTCTGTTTTTCTGCGTTCTGTCCGCGAGCGAAGCGAGCGGGGGCCGTTTTTTTTCAAGAAACAGAGCCTAAAGGTTTCCAAAACCTTTAGGCTCTGTGTAAAAGGAGAAGCATGAAAACGTACAAACACCTGTACCCGCAGTTATGCAGTTTCGATAACCTCTACCTTGCCTACCTGAAGGCGAAGAAGGGCAAAAGCGGCAAAGCGCCGGTGGCGGATTTCATGCGCAAACCGTCCGCGCGAGACGCCAATTCTCCAATCCTCCCAATTCCCTACTCTCCAATCTCCAATCTCTAACCCCCAAAATACTCCCGCATCGGCTTGAAGTAAAAATCCTCCCAGCCTTGTTTGTAACTTTCCGCCTGACCCTCCGGGATGTTTGTGTGAATCAGTGTCACCTTTGTCATTGCGAGACGGCGGTCGCCCGTCGAAGCAATCTCCTCTTCCAACAGGATTTCAACCTGTGAGTCGTCCGCCTCTTCGGGGAATTCGCCGGTGCGCCAGGCTTGCAGGATGCGTTTGTTTTCCTCCAATTCCAAAAACGTCCCCCAGATGTAGCCGTCCCAGGCGGTGAAGTCGCCACCCTCGCGCCCGTCCACTTTGGCGGGGCTACCCGTCATCAGTGTGTGTCCCTGCGTGGAAAGCCAGGCTTTGTAGATATTTTCTGCGCTGGTGTTGAAGGCTGCGGTAAGAGAGAATTCGTTTTTCATAACGCCTCGTTATCACCTAACTCGGACGAGCCGAAACCAAAAAGAACTCAACCACAAAGTATCTATGAACTCCATTCACCCCGAAGGATGAAAGTGGAATCCAGAAGTTCTACTTCTGGAATTCGCAGGTAGAACTTGCGGAGTCAAACCTGTTTTCATCGCAGAACACCGAGACCGCAGGGAAGAACCGTCCAAGAATCTCCGTGACCTCTGTGTGCTCTGTGGTAAAAGCAGGGTTTATGCTATTAATCAAATCTTCTTTTCTTTCATTACGGAAACCTCCCTCGCGATTTCCGCGGCGAGGTGGGCGTTGTTCAGCAGCAGGGCGAGATTGGCTTTGAGTGATTTTCCGCCGGTCAATTCGCCGATGCGGGATAGCAGAAAGGGAGTCAACGCCTGCCCGTGGATTTCCTTCTCCATCGCCTCGACCGACGCCCTGGCGATGATCGGCTCCATCTCGGACCTTGGGATTGATTCCGCTTCGGGGATTGGATTCGCCACGAGGACGCCGCTCCGCATCCCCAAATTCCAATGCGCTTTGGCAAACTCGGCGATCTCTTTGGGAGAGTCGAGTCGGACGCTGACGTTCAATCCGCTTTCGCGCGAGTAGAAGGCGGGGAACTCATCGGTTTGATAGCCGACGACCGGCACGCCCAAGGTCTCCAAATATTCGAGCGTGGCAGGTAAATCCAAAATCGCTTTTGCCCCCGCGCAGACGACGATCACGGGAATCTCCGCGAGCGAACGCAGGTCGGTGGAAATATCGAAAGGGTTTTCCTTGTGTACGCCGCCAATGCCGCCGGTGGCAAAGACTTTGATGCCTGCCATGTGCGCGGCGAACATCGTCCCGGCGACTGTGGTGCCGCCGTCCGCTTTTTTGACGATGGCTGTGGCGAAGTCTCGGTGACTCACTTTCAGCGTGGAATCGCTTTCAGAAAGCCGCACCAACTCTGTGTCCGAGAGACCGATGCGGATCTTTCCATCCAGCAGGGCAATCGTGGCGGGAGTCGCGCCGTGATCGCGCACTTGTTTTTCCATCTCCCGCGCCAGTTCCAGGTTTTGCGGGCGCGGAAGCCCGTGCGTGATGACGGTGGATTCGAGGGCAACAACCGGCGCGCCCGGAGTCGAGCGCGCGCGTGATTTCGGGGGGCGGGTTGAATGTTGGGATGCTTCATTGACCCCTCTTCACGTAATGGGCGGGGGGCAGGGAGAGGGCGATGTTGATGTGGTTGATGGCGTTGTTGATGCGGGCGACATCCGCCTCCTTCTCGATCTGCGGCAGGTCTTCCTTCAGGATGAGTTCCTTCGCGGCGATCAGTTCCCTACGGAAGGCTTTGAGCATTTCGACGGCGATCGTGTGCGCGTCGCGCCTGCTTCCCTGGTGGGAGAGTTGTTTCCTGAGGTTGGTTGGGGCGATTACTTCCTGGCTCTTTTCGATGGCTTTCGCCAGTTCGTCAATTTCCCTTTCGGTCAGCCGGACGGAGGAGGAGGGACGGTCGAAACTGCCGATGACGACCACGTTGATCAGTTCGACGAAAAACTCCAGTTCGTGTTTTTTTCTGCCGCGTTCGATGGATGCGGCGCGCCGGGCGTTCTCGCGCGCCAGGGTCCACGCCTGTTTCAAGTTTTCGATGATGACGGTATCGGGTAAGCTGCCGGTGCCGATGTCTATCCAGTGCAGGGCAACGCCGAGTTTGGCGGCTTTTTCCCTGAACTCCGGGCTGTAGAATTTCGCCGTGATCTTCGAACGCGATATGAAGGCTGGCGGTTTGTCGTTTTGGTTCCGGCCCGGCGACGGCTGGACGCCCGTGATTTCGACGCGTTTCTGCGTGATGGTTTCCTCGTTTTTGGAAAGGGCTTCCATCTCCTTCTGGCTGATGCTGGCAAGGATTTCGCTGAGGGTGCTGGAGGTGATCAGTTTTTCGAGTTCGTAGATGACCAGCGGGATGATGGTGGTATCCCAGGGGAAGGCGACGCCGGAGACCGTCTTCGGCGGCGGGGTGATGATGGTGTGTTTGTAGACGAGACTCTCCACCGCGCCGGACTCGAAGGAATACGGGTCGCTTTCGGCGGAATCTTCCTTTGCCCCTTTTTTGCGCAGGATGCTGAAGATGATCTTGATCTCGTTCGCTTCGATCGGGATGCCGTCCTTGGTGCGCGATTTGACCGGAAGCCCGCTGACGAACTGGTCGCGCAGGTTGATGGCGGCATATTCGCGCTTGCCTACTTCGTCATTCTTGCCGATCTCGCGGATGCGCTCGAAGCGCTCGACCTTCCAAGGTTCGCTGCGCGCGTAGACCACTTCGGGTTCGCCGTTCACCCTTTCGAGCAGGGCGGCGCTTCCGAGGTTGACCTTGATCTTGCCCGGTCCGCCGATGAGGATGATGGGCGAGCGTTCGTCCTTTTCGGATACCTTGCCTTCGTCAATGGTGATCGTCTGTTCATCGCCGCCGAAGGCGACGTTTTCGATGAATTGCTCCGCCATTGCCTGGTCGTCGAGTTCGAAGATGTCGCCGAGGTAATGCGCCGATTTCGCCTTCGCCAGAGCGTAAGCGGCATAGAAAAGCGGGGCATATTTGATGAGGCTCAGAACGCCGACGATGGATTTGTGCCTGATATCCTCCAGGTTGATGGAGGTGAGGAGAAAGGTGACGCCGGTCAAGATGACCCACAAAGCGATGCCGATAAAAGCGCGCGCCTGCACCACGGCTTTGGCGTCTTTATCCGACAGCCCGAAAAGCCAGCCGGGGGTATGCTCGCGGTACTCGGGCGCTGCTCTCATGGCTTGTTCTGCTCCTGTTTTTGCGCCTGGTCGAGCCTGCTGACCAACAGCCACTTGCTGATATCTTCGAGTTTCTTGATCTCCATTTCCATGTCGTTGCTGGTGCGGCTTTCGAGCAGTAACGCCTCCTTCAGCGGCTGGATCAACGCTTCGAGCGTGGCGTACTCGTCCCTGGGCGGCTGGGTGGAACTGTTGAAATCCCGCGTGGCAAGGCGGGCGAAGTTCTTGGCGGCGGACATGCGGGCGAGTTTTGCGTAGATCCTCTCCTGCTCGCCGATCTGTTCCTCTTCCTTCTTCGCATTCTTCAGCCATTCCCCGCTCCACTGTTTGATGTATTGCTCCTCCATGCCGGGCTCGTACATCACGTTATGGATGCGGACTTCCATGACCTCGATGCCGCGCAGTTTCAATTGCAGGTATTCCAGGCTTTCAGACCGCTCGCCGGTCTTCCTGCCGGTATCGTCCAGCGTGTTGATGATCTGCTGTTTCATGCGCTTGTTGAGCATCTCTTCGATGATCTGCAAGCCGTTCTCTTCATCTTTGGGGTTGAACAGGTCCTCCAGTTTGAACTTGCGGATGTATTCGCGCCAGGCATTGACCACCAGATGGGCGGGGAGTTTGTTCCACTCCATGCGGTCCTGCTTGTTGTTCAGTTTCTCGAGTTTGATCACCTCGCGCGTGATGGCGTTCCGTACGGCGGACGGGTCGTAGCCGTACCAGGAGGTCACGCCGCTCTCGGACGCCTGGTTTTTCTGCGGGCGCTTGACGCTGTATTTGATGCTGATGGTGGGGGAGACTTCGAACCCGTCGCGCGTCAAACCGACCGTTTCCAGCCGCCGCTTGTCTTCGTTATAAAGTTTGGAATTGGGGAAAGGCGAGGGGTTCAAAAAGGGATTGTCGCCCGCGTGCGGGGCCGATGTATTGCCACTGCGCGCGCAAGTCCACGCCCAGGTCGTTGGCGATGTATTCGTCCTTGTCGGTGAACTTCACCCCGGGTCCCACCGGACCTTTGATCTCGGTATCCGTCCGCAGGACGACGGCGCTGGCAGTATCCAGCACAATCACGCCGAGGCCGCGCTTGTCCTCCTCGCCGGGATGTTTGATGACCTGCCCGTTCTTGACGAAGAGGGTTTGTCCGCGCTCGCCGGTTTCAAAGATGCGCACCCGTTTGTAGATTTCCCCGCGATCCTTCGGATGGATGGGGAGGATGAACTGGGAGAAGAAGTATGTCAGCGCTTCGAGGAGGGCATAGGCAACAACCATGTCCAGTATGAACAAGCCGCCGCTGATGTAATAATTGAATGGAACCTCGAACGGAACCTCGAACCACCAGGTCACGCCATGCCAGACCAGGGTAATGAGGAAAACCATGCCATACGGCGATCTCAGGATGGAGCCTGTCACGGAAGCGGCTTTTCGCATCATGTTGGTTTGATTCTAAATCAAAAAAGCGGTTTTCGACAATCGAATTGGTAGAATTGCCCCATGCTTACCCTCGAATTTCACTGCCACACCAACGCCTCGAAGGATTCGCTCACCCGCCCGGAGGATTTGGTTCGGGCGGCGAGGAGAAAGGGACTGGACCGCATCGTCATCACCGACCACAACTCGATTGCGGGGGCGGTCGCGGCTCGAACCCTGGACCCGGAGCTGGTCATCGTTGGCGAAGAGATTATGACCACCCGCGGGGAGATTCTCGCAGCGTTCGTGACGGAGGAAATTCCCGCCGGGCTGACGCCGGAAGAAACCATCCGCCGCTTGAAGGAGCAGCGAGCGTTCATCAGCGTTTCGCACCCGTTCGATGCGCTGCGCAAGGGCGGCTGGCAGGAAGCCGATTTGTTGGAAATTGTCCCGCACGTGGATGCAATCGAAGTCTTCAACTCGCGCTGCATGGATCCGCGCTTCAACGACCGCGCAAAGGCGTTTGCGGAGAAGCACAACCTCGCCGGGACGGTCGGCTCGGATGCGCACGCCATCTTCGAGGTGGGGAAAGCCGTCATGGTGTTGGACCAGTTTCAAGGTCCAGAGGGGATGCGAAACGTGATTCGAGGGGCGAAGTTCAAAGCGAAGTTATCCCCCTGGTGGGTGCATTTCGTCTCGCGGTATGCGTCAATGAAGAAGGAATTGCGCCGCTAATCTGTTGTTATCCCCAGCACGGATGTAAGCCCATGCAGGAAGAAACTTCCCCCGACGATCAGCACAGTGTTCTTGACGTCCCCGCTGACGATGGACCAGTGAATCCCAAACGCCGCGATGGAGACCCCGGCGATGACGAGCAGCAAGCCGTAAAGAATCATCCTGCGTTGCGCCACCGGCTGGATACTGTCTTTGAACGTCAGAACTCCGAAGACGACCCCGAGGATGCCCGTACCCGTTTTCCAGGCAACCCAGGCGAGGGCTTCATTGGACGAGATGCAGGAGAGGATGAGCAGAACCCCTGCCAGGAAGTTGATCAATGCCAGCAGGATCGAAACGACTTTCATGCGCGCCTCCTTGTTTTCCTGTATAGGATACAGGGATGCGGCTGGCAAAGTCTATTGAGAGTCTGTCAAAGCCTGTAATAACGGCTCGAAAGGGGTTCTCCCCGAAGAGAATCAACTTGCGGCGCCCGAAGCGGTCGGTAAGCGCGCCGCCCACCATGTCATGCCCTGCAGGATTAAACTTCCGCCATAGGCAACCATATAGTATTCCATGTCGCCCGTGACGACCCCAAGGCGGAACGTCCATATTACTGTCGCTACACCGAGCGCCGCGAGACATAGACTGCTCAGGGACATCAGCCCCGGACCGACCCTGCCGCCGCTCCCCATCCAGGTCAGCCCTCCGACCGCGATGACGAAGAGCGCGGCGAGTATCTTGGTCAACAGCCACCCTGTAGCGGCGTCGCGTATCTCGCTGCCTGAAAGGCTATAGGCTATGATCAGCCCCGCGAATAGCGAGTTGACCAGCGCCAGGAGAACGGAAATTGTTTTCATCACAGCACCTCCGTAGGAATTTGCCCGGAGTATATACGCGCGGGACTATCAGAGTCTATGCAGGTACTGTCAATTTCTATAGTGGGGGTGCGGGTGAGCCCTTGGGACATCCATTGGAAACGGCTGGGTTCATGTCACCTCCTTTCGCTAGACATTTCCTCCTTCAACGCCGCCGTCCCAGCCTGGCTTTGGCGGAGTGAAGGAGCCACACCGAGTAGACCTTGTGAAACCCCAGCAGGGATTGGAAGACCAACCCCAGAGACGGCTTTCCCGTTTTGGGATTCCGCACCGGAACGACGGCGGACCCAAAATATAAGCGTGTGCTGTTGCCGGCAGGGACGGTCATCAACCAGGAGCGCGTGCGCTCCATAAAGTCACACATCAGCAATTGATTTTCACTCCGATCCTCCACGCTCCATGCGGCGAACGTATTGCGGATACCGTCCGCCAATTCTTGCGCCTGTGCATCGCTGGAAGGTTTCTTCGCCAGCAGAGTCAATATCACTCTTTCCAATTTGAACAGGGGAGTGGTGTAGAAGGCAACGACATACTCAGGGAAGGATACCCGTCCGGGAACCTCGGTCGCGTAGCAGTCGGTGTAGGCTCCAGGGATGGAGGTAAACCGGTTCAGCAGGGAATTTGTTGGGAGGGGGGATTTTTGGATGGGTGGCAAGGGAATCTCTGAGGCTTCATGTTCGTCGTGTTTAGCGCCTTTCCCGCTAATTACAGGAGAACCTGTTAAATCTCTGCCACGTGAGTCCTTCTGTGCGATGATTATAGCAAGCAAAAGTAGATTTTCAAAATTGATTTGACATCCTCCCCCTCTTCTGCTAAACTATAAGTTGTCAGACAAATTAGTCTAGTCGCCTTCCCAGCCAGGCAACCACCCAACTACAAACGAACCGACCACCCCATGACCCTTCTCATCAAAAACGCATATCTCGTAACCATGGACGACCATCAACGGGAAATTCCCGATGGTGGTCTTTTCATTCGTGATGGTTTCATTGAAAGCGTAGGGCAAACTGGAAGTTTGCCCGATGCGGCCGACGAAGTGCTCGACCTCAAAGGACATGTCGTTTTTCCGGGTCTGGTCAACACGCACCATCACTTCTACCAGACCCTCACGCGCGCTGTCCCTGCCGCGCAGGATGCCAATCTCTTCAACTGGCTCAAAACGCTCTATCCCATTTGGGCGCGGATGAACCCCGGAGACATTTTCGTTTCGACTCAAACAGCGCTGGCGGAACTTGCCCTCTCAGGATGCACCACCGCTTCGGACCATCTCTACCTTTTCCCTAACGCTTCAAAACTGGACGATGAGATTGCCGCCGCACTGGAAGTTGGTCTGCGCCTGCAAGCGTCACGCGGCTCGATGAGCCTGGGCGAATCCAAAGGCGGACTCCCGCCCGACAGCGTCGTGGACAGCGAAGAGAACATCCTCAAAGATTCCCAGCGACTCATCGAACGCTATCACGACCCCAAACCCGGCGCGATGACCCAGATCGTGCTTGCGCCTTGTTCCCCCTTCAGCGTCACCTCGGATTTGATGAAACAATCTGCGAAGATGGCGCGGCATTACGGCGTGCACCTGCACACGCACCTCGCCGAGACCGAAGACGAAGAGCAGTTCTGTATGCAGATGTTCGGTCACCGCCCTGTCGGCTACATGCAGGAAGTGGACTGGGTCGGCGATGATGTGTGGTTTGCTCATGCGGTGTGGGTCAACGACGAAGAGATCAAGGTCTTTGCCAAACACAACTGCGGCGTGGCGCATTGTCCCACCTCGAACATGCGGCTGGCTTCCGGCATTGCCCCGGTCAAGGAATACCGCGCGGCGGGCGTCAACGTGGGTTTGGGCGTGGACGGTTCTGCTTCGAACGATGGGTCGCATCTCCTTGCAGAAGTGCGAAATGCCATGCTCGTCTCGCGCGTCAAAGAAGGACTGACGGGCTATTCCCTTTCCAATGACCCGAACCGAAAATTGATGACAGCAAGAGAAGCGTTGTATCTTGGCACGCGCGGCGGCGCGGCAGTCTTGGGACGCACCGACATCGGCAGTTTGGAGGCGGGCAAGTGCGCCGATTTCTTCGCCGTGAATTTGAATACGCTTGGTTATGCCGGAATGCACGACCCGGTTTCGGCGGTCGTGTTCGGTCAACCCGTGAATGTGGATTACACGGTTGTGGGCGGCAGGTTTGTCGTCAAGGAAGGTCACTTGGCGGCGCTGGATGCGGGCAAACTGATCGAGAAACACAACAAAGCCGCCAAACGCCTGCTGGCTGGGTAGAGGTTTTTCCAAATGGACATCCTGCTCAATGTGCTGGTCACGCTCTCGCGCGGAATCCTGGGAGTCGTCGTCGCCGGGATCGCGCTGATTTTGATGATCCTGGCTCTCGTCCGAAAGGATGCGAGCATGATGACGTTCGCCGCGCTGTTCGCCGTCCCATCCACGTATGTGTTCGGCGCGTGGGCGGGTTTCCTGCTGGCAATCCGGCTGTCCCCGTTGTTCCTGCTGGGTTCGGCATTTTTCATCAGCCGGGATGAACCCATCTTTGCGTGGATCCTGCCGGTGCCGGTCTTTGGTTTCCTGGTCTATTTTTTGGTCACACTCGTCGCCGCCGGTTTTACCGGCGTGTGATTATCGCATGGAGAACTTATGACACCTTCCACAAAACTGACCACTGCTCTCGTTGACGTCGCTATGGGGCGCGCCCACGCCGATCTCGTCGTCCGCGGCGGGAAGTGGGTGAGCGTGCAGTCGGGCGAGATCATCCCGAATATTGACATCGCGGCAGTGCAGGGTCACATCGCTTACGTTGGGCGGGACGCAAGCCATACCATCGGCAAAAAGACCAGGGTCATCGAGGCGAAGGGACGTTACCTCGTCCCCGGGTTGCTCGATGCGCACATGCACGTCGAATCGGGCATGGTCACGGTGACGGAATTCGTCCGCGCGGTGGCAGTGCGCGGCACGACCGGCATGTTCATTGACCCGCACGAAATTGCGAATGTCTTCGGTCTCAGGGGCGTCAAACTGATGGTGGATGAGGCGCTGAAACAGCCGATCCACGTCTGGGTGCAGGTGCCTTCGTGTGTGCCGTCGGCTCCGGGGTTTGAAACGCCCGGCTCCTCCATCGGACCGAAGGAAGTTGCAGAGGCGATGGCGTGGAAGGGCATCATCGGTTTGGGTGAGATGATGAACTTCCCCGGCGTGTTCATGAGCGATAAAAAGATGCTGGATGAAATGTCCGAGACGCACGCGGCGGGCAAGGTCATCGGCGGGCATTACGCCTCGCCCGACCTGGGGATTCCGTTCCACGGCTACGCGGCGGGTGGCGCCGAGGACGACCACGAAGGCACGCGCGTGGAGGACGCCATCGCGCGCGTGCGCCAGGGGATGAAGGCGATGCTGAGATACGGCTCCGCTTGGTTCGACGTGGCGGCGCAGGTGAAAGCCATCACCGAGAAGAAATTGGATTCGCGCCGCTTCATCCTGTGCACCGACGACTCTCACGCCGAGACGCTGACCCAGGAAGGTCACATGGACCGCGTCCTGCGGCACGCCATCGGCGAGGGTTTGAACCCGATGACGGCGATCCAGATGATGACCATCAACACGGCGGAGCATTTCGGCTTGAGCAGGGAAATGGGCATGATCGCCCCGGGGCGCTGGGCGGACGTGCTGCTGGTGGAAGACCTGATGCGCTTCAAAGCGGACGTGGTCATTGCGAAGGGGCAGGTCATTGCGGAGAACGGCGAGTGGCAGGTCAAACTGCCCGCCGTGAAATATCCCAAGTGGGCGACCAACTCCATCCACATGAAGAGAAAACTCACAGCCGAGGATTTTGCCCTTCGGACAGGAGCAGTTGACGGGTCCGAACTTGAGGCGCACGTCATCGGGGTGATCGAGAATCAGGCGCCGACTCGTCATCTCAGGATGAAGGTCAAAGCCGAGAACGGCGAAGTCAAGGCGGATCTCCGGCGCGACCTGGCGAAGATTGCGCTGGTGGAACGTCACCGCGCGACGGGACAAGTGACGGTGGGGCTGGTGAGCGGGTTTGGCTTTACGCGCAGGTGCGCCATCGGCTCGACGGTTGCGCACGACAGCCATCACATGATCGTGGTCGGCACGGACGATGAAAGCATGGCAATCGCCGCGAACGAACTGGCGAAGTGCGGCGGCGGTCAGGTGGTGGTGCTGGATGGCAGGGTGGTCGGATTGGTCGAGTTGAAGATTGCGGGGTTGATGTCCAGCGAGCGCGCGGACGCGGTGGCGAAGAAAGCCGCGACGGTGCTTGACGGCTTCAAGATGTGCGGAAGCGAATTGAACAACCCGAACATGCAGTTGAGTTTGATGGCGCTGGCGGT
The DNA here is from genome assembly GCA_013112685.1 of Chloroflexota bacterium. Lineage (GTDB taxonomy): Bacteria > Chloroflexota > Anaerolineae > Anaerolineales > Villigracilaceae > Villigracilis. The sequence continues at coordinate 86,429 of JABFGC010000002.1, forward strand.
CATCCCGGAATTGAGGATCTCCGACAAGGGTCTCGTGGACGTGACGCAGTTCGATTTCATTCCGGTGCTGGAAGAGTAATGCTTTGCCACGCAGTATTCATGAAACGAGTTTCGACCCGAAGGATGAAAATGGAGTCCAGAAGTTCTGCTTCTGGAATTCTGCAAGAGATCACTTCTGGAATTCCGCAAGTAGAGCTTGCGGAGTCCGTCTATTTTCATATCGTCGCGCCGGGTTTTTTTCTCCATGACCTCTGTGGCTGAGAAGCGAGTCAATCATGGCTAATTTTCCGTTTCAACGATTGCAGGCGGACCTCTCCGCGCTGATCACCCGAACGCCTGCGGGTCAACGCCTCCCATCGGAGCCGGACCTGGCGAAGCAGTTGGGCGTTTCGCGCGCCACGCGCGCGAAGCAATGCGTTCCTTTGAAACACAGGGACTCATCCGCCGCCGCCGAGGATCGGGGACGTTCGTGGTCGGCAAGGTGCAGGCGCTCGACGGCGGGCTGGAAGTGTTGGAAAGTCTGGATACGATTGCGAAGCGCATGGGGCTGGAAGTGTCGGTCAGCGATTTGAACATCGAAACCATCACCGCCGATGACGAACTCGCCGGGTCGTTCGGACTTTCAGCCGGTTCAAAACTGACGCGCGTGCGCCGCGTCGTCCGCGCCGACAACCGCCCGGTCGCCTATCTGGTGGATGTCCTGCCGGAGGATGTGCTTCACCTGAAAGACCTGCCCTCCGATTTCAACGGCTCGGTGCTGGACTTTTTGCTGAATCGCGGCGATGTGTTGAGTTCCTCCCGCACCAACGTCAGCGCCATCGGCGCTACGGCGGATGTGGCGAAACCCCTCGAGATCCAGCGCGGCGACGTGCTGCTGCACTTCAATGCGCTGCTGTTCGATCCCAACGGCAGGGTGGTGGATGCCTCGTTGAGTTATTTCATTCCGGGGTATTTCCATTTCCACATCGTGAGGCGCGTGGGGAGTAGTTAATTGCCGCAGAGGGCACAGAGATTATGAGGTTTGTTGAGTGTTGATATAAGGACGGTGTCAAACGCTTCGTGCTTTAGGAGAAGGCAACTCAGAGACCTCTGTAGCAAATTTTCAGAGACTTTAGTGTTCCCTGTAGCAATCAAGGAGAAAAAAATGACGGAAGTTGTAAAAGAGATTCAAAAGAAAATGGCGGGAAACCGCGAAGCGATCATACAGTTCATGCGCGAAATTTGCGCCATTCCCTCGATGGAGTCGAAGATCGGGCCCGTAGGCGAGCGCATCCAAGCGGAGATGACCAAACTCGGTTTCGATGAGGTCCGCTTCGACAAAATGGGCAACACTATCGGCCGCATCGGCGACGGACCCAGGGTGATCGTCTTCGACTCGCACATTGACACGGTGGGCGTCGGCGACCCCTCAGAATGGGAATGGGATCCGTTCAAAGGCAAGGTGGAAAACGGACTCCTGTATGCCCGCGGCGCGTGCGATGAAAAAGGCTCCACGCCCGGCATGGTCTATGGCTTGGCAATTGCCCGCGACCTGGGTCTGCTGGATGGGTATACCGCCTATTACTTCGGCAACATGGAGGAGGAATGCGACGGCATCGCCCCCAACACCTTCGCGGAAGTGGGCCCCAAAGGTCAAGCCTGATTTCGTCGTGATCGGCGAACCGACGAAGATGCAGGTTTACCGCGGACACAAGGGCCGCATCGAGTTGAAGATCACCGCCCGCGGACAGTCGGCGCATGCGGCTTCCCATTACCTGGGCGACAACGCCGTTTATAAGATGATGGCGACCATCACGCAGATCCGCGAACTGGACCGCCGCTTCCGCCTGGGGATGGGATATCACCCGGTGCAGGGCTATCCCTCCATCGCAGTGACCGACGTCGCGGCGCGCACGGCTTCGCTCAACGCGGTGCCAGATCAGTTCACGATCTACCTCGACCGCCGTATCACCTCGAACGAACCGCGCGACGAAGTCATCGCCCAGATCAAGGGACTGATCCCCGACTACCTGCAGGACGAAATCCACGTGGAAGAGTTGTTCTATGACACGCCCTCCTACACAGGCTTCGTCTTCCCGGTCTCGAAGTTCTATCCGCCCTGGCTGTTGGAAGACAACCATCCGTTGACCCAGGCTGGGCAAAGCACTATCGAGATGTTGTGGGGTGAAAAACGCAACCTGGGCACGTGGGACTTCTCGACCAACGGAACGTATTGGGCGGGCAAGGCGGGCATCCCGTCCATTGGCTTCGGTCCCGGCGACGAGAAGACCGCACACATGCGCGACGAAAACGTCCCGCTCGACGAGGTGGTCGCGGCAACGGAGTTCTATGCGCTGTTGCCGGAGATGTTAAGTAGACAGGTAAACAGGTAAACAGGTACGCAAGTACACAAGGAAACATGGATACCTGTCTACGTGTCTGCCTGTCTACTTGTATCCGTCACACAAAGTCTAATCAATCAACTGGAGGTTTCAATGCGTAGTTTTGCTGGTCGTGATATTCTTTCTCTCAAGGAGTTCGAGCGGAACGAATTCTTCCATGTGTTCGACGTGGCTCAGAAAATGGAACCCATCGCCAGGTCCAGGAAGAACGTGGATATGCTCAAAGAGAAAACGTTGGTAACGGCTTTTTATCAGCCGTCGACGCGCACGCGTCTGGCGCATGAAGCCGCCATGCACCGCCTCGGCGGGCACGTGACGGGATTCTCCGACGCCAAGATGACCCGCGCCGGGGACTTCTATCAGGAGTCCATCAAGGACACGGTCAAGATGCTGGAGTTCTACGGCGACGTGATCGTGATGCGCCACTTTCAGCAGGGCGCGCCGCACGAAGCTGCAAAGTGGGCGAGCGTACCCATCATCAACGGCGGCGACGGTTGGGGCGAGCACCCCACCCAAATCCTCACCGACTTGTACACGGTGCTGCGCGAAAAGGGCCGCATTGACGGCTTGAAGTGGCTGGCGGTCGGCGATATGCGGATGCGGACGATGCACTCGCTCGGCTACGCTTTGAGCCAGTTCGATTGCCCGATCACCTTTGTTGCCCCGCCGGACATGAATCTCACCGATGAATTCAAAGCGGAACTCAAACAATACAGCGTGAATTTCAAGGAAGCCGACCACGTGGAGAAGGCAATTGCCGACGCCGATGTGATCCTGGTCGAGCCGGTGGTGCAACCCGATTACACCAAGTCCCGCGATGAGCGCGGCAAGGAGATCGGTCTCACGCCTGCGAATTACAAGATCACCCGTGAGTTGCTGGAGACCAAAGCCAAATCCGATGCCATCCTGTTGCACTCCCTGCCGCGCATGGATGAAATCCCCACCGACGTGGATATCACCAAATGGTCGCGTTACTGGCAGGAGGCGTTCAACGGTGTTGTGATGCGGATGACTCTGCTGGCGTTGGTGCTGGGCGCGATGGAGTGAAGCGCCGCCTCATTCTTAACTGGAAGTTGATTCCGTCCGAGTAACAAGTACACAAGGAAGCAAGTACACAAGTAAACAAGTACACAAGTGCACAAGTAAACACGTAAACCACTTGGATACTTGTATACGTGCCTACTTGTCTACGTTCTTAACCCATGAAAACCATCGAAATCCGCCGGCATTCCATCCGTTCGCCGGGGGAGGATCACCTAAATCAAAAAGGAGTCGCGCTGGCTCGCAGGGTCGGACGGGGCTTGGGTCCGTTCGACCTCGTGGCGACCTCCACGCTTCCGCGCGCGTTCGAGACTGCCATCGCCATGGGCTTTGCCGTCCACGAGCAGAACGAATTGATGAACACCTACGGCGGCGAGGTCGAACGGGAAGCGCCCTGGCCCCCTGCCGTTCTTTCACTACTCCGAGATCGTCAAACAGGACGGCGCCGCGGCGCAGTACGCCTACCGCTTGCTGGACTATTACACCGACATCCTCGCTCGGATCGCCGAAGGCGGCTCGGCGCTGATCGTCAATCACGGCGGCGTGGTGGAACTGGGCGTGGTCGCCTGCCTGCCTGAAACGGACTTCCTCCCCTGGGGCGACCCCGCGGGCTACTGCGAAGGCGCGCGCCTGTTCTGGGAGGACAGCCGGTTCGTGAGCGGTGAGGTTCTGCGGGTTGCCAAATAAAAAATCAAAGTCGTGCATTGCAAGGATCAATGACGACAAGAGACAAAAGGAGATAAAACATGCAAACAAATTTTCGTGGTCGTGATTTCATCGGCGATCTCGACTTTACAAAGGAGGAGGTTGAAACCGTATTGGACGTCGCCTGGGACCTGAAACGCAAGCGCGCGCTGGGTGAACCGCACGCCTACCTGCGCGATAAAGTCCTGGCGATGCTGTTCTTCTTCTCCTCCACCCGCACGCGCGGATCGTTCGAGGCGGGTATGGCGCAGTTGGGCGGTCACGGCGCGTTCATTGACAGCAACACCACGCAGATCGCGCACGGCGATACCCCGGTGGAGATCGGCGAGATTTTCGGGCGCTATTTCGACGGCATCGCCATCCGTCACTGCGACTTCGGCGACGGCAACAAATACCTGAACGATGTCGCCAAATCCAGCCGCGCGCCGGTGCTGAACATGCAATGCGACATTTACCATCCCTTCCAGTGTCTCGCCGACTTGATGACCATCATGGAGAAGAAGGGACGCGACCTGCGCCGGAAGAAGATCGTCGTTTCGTGGGCATACGCGGCTTCGTATCTCAAGCCGATTTCCGTGCCGCAATCGCTCATCCTCCAGATGCCGCGCTTCCGCATGGACGTGACGCTTGCCTACCCGCCCGGATTCCAACTCATGCCCGACATCGTCGAACAGGCGAAGGAACAGGCGAAGATCGCCGGGACTGCCTTCGAGATCGTTGACAGCAAGGACGGCATGACCGAAGCCTGCAAGGATGCGGATGTCATTTATGCCAAGTCGTGGGGTCCGCTGTTGACCACCAACGACAAGACCGAAGGCAAGAAGCTTCAGGACTCCTTCAAAAACTGGATCATGGACGATGCCAAGCTCAAAGCGGCGAAGAAAGATTGCATCTATATGCACCCGCTTCCCGCCGACCGCGACATCGAAGTGACCAGCGCCGTGCTGGACGGTCCCAATTCGGTGGTGTTCGACGAAGCCGAAAACCGCTTGCATGCTCAGAAGGCCGTGATGGCGCTTACCATGTCGTAGTATGTCATTGCGAAGGAGCGGAGCGACTGAAGCAATCTCCGGGTTATAGAGAGATTGCTTCGTGGCGCTCAGCGCCACTCGCAATGACATAGAAAATAAGGAGATTTATCAATGACCAAACTCGCTGTAATTGCCGTCGGCGGCAACTCACTCATCAAGGACGACAAACACGTCAGTGTGGAAGACCAGATGGAAGCCCTGCGCGAGACCGCGCATCACATCGCAGACATGATCGAAGCCGGCTGGGACCTGGCTATCGGTCACGGCAATGGTCCCCAGGTCGGGTTCATTTTGAGGCGGTCGGAGATCGCCGCCAAAGCGGAAGGCATGCACGAAATCCCGCTGGATGTCTGCGGCGCGGATTCACAAGGCGCCATCGGCTACGAGTTCCAGCAGGCGCTGCAGAACGAATACCGCAAGCGCGGCATCCAAAAGGGCGCGGCAACCGTCATCACGCAAATGCTGGTGGACCAGAACGATCCCGCCTTCCAAAAACCGTCCAAGCCCATCGGCTCGTTTATGGACCAAACCGAAGCGAAGAAGAGGGAAGCGGAGATGAACTGGTCGGTGGTCGAGGACGCCGGCCGCGGATGGAGAAGAGTCGTGGCATCCCCGCTGCCGAAAAGAATCATCGAACTGGAATCGGTCAAGTTGCTGCTCAACGCAGGCATGACCGTCATCACAGTGGGCGGAGGCGGCATCCCGGTGATTGACAAGGGCGATGGCGCGCTCGAAGGCACCGCCGCCGTCATTGACAAGGACTTTGCCTCGTCCCTGCTGGCGCAGGAGATCGGCGCGGAATTGTTCCTGATCGCCACCGCCGTGGAGAAGGTCGCCATCAACTTCGGCAAGCCCGACCAGAAATGGCTCGACAAAATGACGCTCGCCGAAGCCAAACAATATCTCGCCGAAGGCACGCACTTTGCCAAAGGCTCGATGGCGCCGAAGATTCAAGCCATCATCTGGTTCCTCGAGAACGGCGGCAAGCAGGCGCTGATCACCAACCCCGAAAACATCGGGCGCGCCCTGAAAGGCGAGACGGGAACCTGGATCGTTCCGTAAAACCGTACCGTGAGATTCTTGCCCTGAGCCTGTCGAAGGGTATCTCGCGCAATACCGCGCGACATGAATGTCGCGGTACTGAATACGACCGATGAAAAAACTCCTTGACCGCCTGAACACCATCACCTTCACACCACACAGTACGGTCTGGTTCCTGTTAATCATTGCCGCGCTGACCTACGGTTTGTTCTTCTGGCAGCGCGGCTTCTACTGGGACGAATTTCCCTGGGCGTGGATCTACTACCGTCTCGGTCCTGCCATGCTGACCAAGACCTTCACCACCAGCCGCCCGTTCTGGGGGATGATCTACCAGTTGACCCTGCCGGTCATTGGTCCCAACCCGTGGCTCTGGCAATTGCTCGCCATCGTCCTGCGCTGGGTCATGGCGCTTTTGCTCTGGAAGATCCTGCGCGCGCTGTACCCCGCGCACCCCAAGCCTGCCCTGTGGGCGAGTTTGTTCTTCCTCGTCTACCCCGGCATGGGACAGCATTTCATCTCGATGATGTACAGCCATTTCTATATCGTGTTCCTGGCGTACTTGCTGTCCATTTATTTTTCCATCCTCGCCTTGAAGGAAGAAAAACGGCGCTGGCTGTACTTTGCGGCTTCGTACGCGCTGGCGGCGGTCAACCTGCTGACGATGGAGTATTTTTACTTCCTCGAGTTTGCGCGCCTGTTCATCTTCCTGCAAATCCTGCCCGGCGGTTTCAAGGAACGCGCAAAAAAAGCCCTGCTGTTTTACCTGCCCTATCTCGGCATCTTCGCCGCCGTCACGTTCTGGCGCATGTTCTTCTTCGCCTACCAGAACGCCAGTTATCCCTACGTTCTGCTCGATAAATTCAAGGCGGATTTCTTCGACGGGATTTTGTACTTCCTAAATCAAATCCTGTTGAGTTTCTGGCGGACGGTGTTCGAAGCCTGGCTGATGCCTTTCCTCACCATCGGAGTCACCGGCTTCGGCCCGCTCACGCTGACGTTGATGCTGTTCCTGTTATTCTCCGGCATTTTCCTCACCGGGATGTATCTCTTCGCGTTCAAAGCGGAGGATTCGGACGGCGTTGACTTTGCAAAACAAGCCGGTTGGATCGGGCTGGTCTTGTGGGTTCTCTCCGGCGGCTCGGTTTGGCTGGTCGGCATCGTGCCGCAGTTCAACTTTTCGATGGACCGCTTCATGCTGCCGTTCATGCTGGGATCGAGCGTGCTGCTGGCGTGCCTGGTGACGCTCATCAAAAACCCGCGCGCGCAGATGATCCTGGTTGCCCTGCTCATCGGCTTTGCAGGAAGCCGTCACTTCCGGCTGGAGGAAGCCTACCGCGGCGATTGGGCGACCCAGCAGGAATTTTTCCTGCAGATGACCGAACGCATCCCCGGCTTGACGAAAGGCACGATCGTCCTCGCCAACGACCTCCCGGTGACGTATTTTTCGGATAACTCGCTCACCGGTCCCTTCAACTGGATTTACAGCCCGCCCGGTGAGATGAACGTGATGTTGTACTTCGCGTCCATCCGCGTGGGGAAGACCCTGCCGAGCGTGGAACCCGGTCAGCCGCACGAACTGTACTACATCGGTCCGACCTTTCGCGGGAACACGTCGAACATCCTGGTCATCAACTATGAACCGCCCGGCTGTTTCCGCGTGATTGACCCGGAAGTGGAGGCGGAGAACCGCCTCCTGCCGCCTGCGGTGCGGGATGTGGCGCGCTATTCCAACCCGGGTGTGATTCTCTTCCAGAAACAGAACCAACTCCCCGGTCCGTTTTATGGAGGCGAACCCGAAAAGGATTGGTGTTATTATTTCGAGCAGGCAGACCTGGCGCGTCAAAAAAAGGATTGGGAATCCGTCGTCCAATTGGGAAAAGCCGCGTTCGCCCTGGGCGACCATCCCAACGACCCGCTGGAACGTTTTGTGTACATCGAAGGATACGCTCATCTTGGGGATTGGAAAAAAGCGGTAGAATTGTCGCAGGCGTCCTATAAGGTGTCCAGGAATTACGTGGGTCCCTTGTTATGCAGGTTGTGGGATCGAATTGGACGCGAAACGGAGAACACGTCGGAGCGGTCCGCCGCCCTGGACGAGGTTCGAAGTGCGTTTGGCTGTACCCCTTAGTGTTGCATCGTTCTTTCCGCGCTACCAACGTTTTGATAGAATTGCGCAGACAACTGAAAGGAGGCTCAAGACCCGATTTGACCCCGACAGTCTTGTCCAAAACCCTAATTTTCAAAAGGAGAAGAAGTATGCAAAAGAATTTAGCACGCCTCACTGCCGCGCTCGGACTGGCGCTCTTACTGGTGCTGGTTGCCTGCGGCGGACCCGCCCCCGCCGAACCGCCTTCACAGCCGGAACCCACCGAAGAAGAAGCGCCTGCCACCGAAGTAGCGCCGCCTCCCACCGAGGAAGCGCCTGCGGAGGAAGAACAGTTCGTGTTCGGTATGCTGCTCGTCGGTCCGTACAACGACAACGGCTGGAGCCAGGCTCATTACGAGGCTGGCCTGTACCTCGAAGAGCAGCTCGGTGCGAAGATGGTCTACCTCGACAAGGTCAATCCCGCTGACCGCCCCGGCACCACCCCCGACCAACTGGCTGAAGAACTGGTTGCGCAGGGCGCCAAGCTCGTCATCTTCAACTCGGATGACATGAAGGATGCCTCCACCACGTTCGCCAAGAACAACCCCGATATTTACGTCATCATGGCTTCCGGCGACCAGGTTTGGGAAGACGGCAAGATCTACGAAGAGATCCCCAACATGATGAACATCATGGGGCGCATGGAATACGGCAAGATGATCGGCGGCTGCGCCGCCGCGCTCTCCACCCAGACCGGAAAGATCGGTTATCTTGGACCCTTGATCAACGATGAAACCCGCCGCCTCGCCGCCTCCGCCTATCTCGGCGCGAAGTACTGCTACGAGAAGGCTGGCAACGACCCCGAAGCGCTGGAGTTCAAGGTCACGTGGATCGGCTTCTGGTTCAACATCCCCGGCGTCACGCTCGACCCGGTTCAAGTCTCCAACGACTTCTACACCACCGGTTATGACGTTGTGATCTCCGGCATTGACAACCCGGTCAACCTCGGTGAAGCCGCCAAGCTCAAGGCGGAAGGCAAGGAAGTTGCCGGCGTCGCCTACGACTACGTCGCCGCCTGCGAAGCCGCGCCGGATGTCTGCCTGGGCGTCCCGTACTTCAACTGGGGTCCCGAATACCTCAAGGCGGTTTCCTCTGCCATTGACGGTTCGTGGGAGTCGCAGTTCGTTTGGGCAGGACCCGACTGGGCTGACATCAACAACCTCGACACCTCCTCTGTCGGCTTCGTGAAGGGCGCCGATCTCAGCGAAGAAGCCTCCGCCATGGTGGATGAGTTCATCACCGAACTCGCCGGCGGGCTGAACCTGTGGACGGGTCCCATCAACCTGCAGGACGGCACGGCGTACCTCGCTGACGGCGAAGTTGCCAGCGACCAGCAGGTCTGGTACCTGCCGCAGCTGCTCGAAGGCATGGAAGGCTTGAGCGCCGCCGAATAAAGTAATTCCCTTTGCAGGGGCGCGGCATATCCCGCGCCCCTGCTTTTCCAATCTTTGGTGGAGGGCACGTACCGCCCATGAACGTCGAACTCAAAAACATCCACAAGCACTTCGGCAAGACGTACGCGAACAAGGGCATCAACCTGAGCATTCCATCGGGAACCATTCAGGGAATTCTGGGGGAAAACGGGGCGGGCAAAAGCACCCTGATGAAAATCCTTTCCGGTTTTATTCAAGCCGACCCCGGCGGTGAAATCATCCTGAACGGCAAGCCTGTCGTCATCCATTCGCCCGCCGATGCCATCCACGTCGGCGTGGGCATGCTGCATCAGGACCCGCTGGATTTCCCGCCGATGCGCGTGCTGGATAATTTTCTGCTCGGCCGCTCGGGCGGGCTGTTCCCAAACCGCGGCGCGGTCGCACAGGACTTCAAGCGGCTCGCCGAACAATTCGATTTTTCCCTCGACCCCGACAACTACGTGGATGCGCTGACGGTGGGCGAACGCCAGCAGTTGGAGATCATCCGTCTGTTATGGCTTGGCGCGCGCGTCCTCATCCTCGATGAACCCACCACCGGCATCAGCGCCTCGCAAAAGACCAAACTGTTTGCCACGCTCAAGAAACTCGCCGACCAGGGCATGACCATCATCTTCGTCTCGCACAAACTGGAGGACGTGGAAAGTCTTTGCCATCAGGTCGCCGTGCTGAGGGCGGGCGAATTGGTGGGAACGACCAAGCCCCCATACAATACGTCCAGACTCGTTGAGATGATGTTCGGCAAGATAGTGACTTTGGGCGAGCGCCAGCCTGCCAAATCCGGGGAACCGGTTCTTTCGCTCCGGGATATTTCCCTGGAAGACGTCCGCCTGAAAATCAGGAACGTCAATCTTGATTTGCGCGCCGGTGAGGTCATCGGGCTTGCAGGCTTGGAAGGCTCCGGGCAGGGCATGTTCATCCGCGCCTGCGCCGGGCTGGTGCGTCCGGTGGGCGGGCGGATTCTGCTCAAAGGCAGGGATTTGACCGGCAGGTCGTATCACACTTTCAAACGCGAGGGAGTCAACTTCCTGCCCGCTTCGCGCCTGGAAGAGGGGTTGGTCCCCGGCTTGAGTTTGACCGACCATTTTGTTTTGGCGGAAGAACCGAATGGCGTCTTCATTGACCGCGCGGCGGGGCAAAGATTGGCGGAGGAACGCATCAAAGCCTTCAACATCCGCGGCACGCCGTTCAGCACGGTGGAATCGCTTTCGGGCGGCAACCAGCAGCGCGCGGAACTGGCATTGCTTCAATCTCCGCTTTCGTTGATTTTGCTCGAGCATCCCACACGCGGCTTGGACATCGAATCGGTCATCTACATCTGGAGCAAATTGAAGGACCGCTGTCATCAGGACAGTGCCGCCATCCTCTTCATCTCTTCAGATTTGGAGGAAATCCTGCAATACAGTGATCGTGTGCTGGTCTTCTTCAGTGGAAAGGTGTCTGCGCCCATTGATGCCGCGACCACGAGTGTGGATCAACTCGGTCAGTTGATCGGCGGCAAGGGCTGGCAGGAGAAAGGAGGCAGCCATGCTTAGAGGACGGTTGGGCAGCTTCCTTTTCCAGTCCATCGCATTTGTGCTGGCGCTTGGATTCGTCTCCCTGATTCTGCTGGCGGTCGGCGCATCCCCGCTGGAGGCGTATAAGAACATCCTGACCGGCTCGGTCGGCTCGATGCGCAAATTCGCCGAGGTGCTGGTCTCGTTCGTGCCGCTCCTGTTGGTGACGGCGGGATTGCTCATCACCTTCTCGGCGGGCTTGTGGAATATCGGCGTGGAGGGGCAGATCGTACTGGGCGCGATAGCCACCACCTGGGCATTGCGCCAGTTCGTGGACAGCACCATGCCGCCTGCGCTTGCCATCTTCCTCTCCATCCTGGCGGGGATGGCTGGCGGTGCGGTTTGGGCGTCCTTTGCCGGGATGTTGAAAACCTTCGGCGGCGTGAACGAAATCTTCGGCGGCTTGGGCTTGAACTTCGTCTCCACCGCATTGACGCTGTACCTCATCTTCGGTCCGTGGAAGCGGGAGGGTGTCGCCTCCATGAGCGGGACCGAACCGTTCCCGGACGTGTTCTCCCTGCCGCAGCTGCCGGACCTGCGCATCAGCCCGTGGGCTCTCGGCATTGCGCTTGCCGCCGTGCTGGTGGTGTACCTCATTTTACAGGGGACGTATTTCGGTCTGCGGTTGAAGGCAGTCGGCAGGAACTTCCGTGCGGCGTACCTGCTTGGAATTCCCACCTGGCAGTATTCGTTGTACTCGTTCCTCATCTGCGGAGCGCTGGCTGGTTTGGCGGGCGCAATGCAGGTGACGGCAGTCTATCACCGCCTCATCCCGTCCATCTCCAGCGGCTACGGCTACCTCGGTTTGATGGTCGCCATGCTCATCAATTATCAAGCGATCTGGGCGGTTCCGCTCACCCTGTTCTTTGCGGCGCTGAATATCGGCAGCATTCAACTGCCCATTGTGATGAAACTCGATTCGTCCCTTTCCGGCGTATTGCAGGGAGTGTTGGTGTTGTTCGTCCTGCTGGTGGAAGGCGCCCGTCAAAAGTTCTTGAAGAAGGCATAGGCATCCATGAATCAGGAAAATCTTCTCGTTGGTCTGGCTGGCGTGCTCGCCGCCGCGGCGCCCATCCTCTTTGCCGTGCTGGGCGAGACGCTCTCCGAACGCGCAGGCGTGATCAACCTTTCGATGAACGGAACCATCCTGCTGACGGCGATGAGCGGCTTCGCCGTCGCCTACACCACGGACAGCCTTTTGCTCGGCTTCCTCGCAGGCATGTTGATCGGCGCAGTTGTGGCGTTGATCGTGGCGTTTGCCAGCATCACCTTGAAACAATCGCAGGTGGCGGTCGGCTTCGTCCTCGCGCTCACCTGCCGTGACCTTGCCTACTTCCTCGGCAATCCTTTCATGGGCGTCTCCGGTCCGCGTTTGCAGGCGGCGCCCATTCCGGTTTTGAGCGACATTCCGGTTTTGGGTCCCGTGTTCTTCCGGCAGGAAGTGATTACCTACGTCAGTTATCTCGCCATCTTTTTGGCGTGGCTGTGGATTTACCGCACTCGTCCCGGTTTGATGCTGCAAGGCATCGGCGAGAAACCGGCGGCGGCATACATCCGCGGCGCAAACGTCAATTTGATGCGTTACGTTTACACCGTCATCGGCGGCGCGTTGATCGGTCTGGCAGGACCGGCGTACTCGTTGGGCGTGCGCGCCGGTTGGATGGGGACCATCTCCGGTTTGGATGGCATCGGCTGGATCGCGCTGTCCATTACCATCTTCGGCGGCTGGAACCCCGCCCGCGCGGCGTTTGGAGCGTATCTTTTTGCCCTCCTGCAATGGCTGGGTTTGGTGCTTCAACCCGTGCTGACCCAGGTCCCTTCGCAGGTCTTGCAGGTCGCGCCGTTCCCGTTGATGATCCTTACGCTCCTGCTCGTCAACATCGGCAACGCCGAGTGGGTCGAGCGGACGCTTGCCGCCATGCCTGAATCCACGCGCAAGTTCTTTGCCAAATTACTGCGCGCCATGCGCGCCTCTCCACCCGCCGCGCTGGGTGTGCCGTTTGAACGGGATTAACTTAACTCAAGTTGCTACCTTCAAATAGGTACTTGTAGTATTCCGTCAAAGACCCTCACCCTGCCCTCCACCCTTCGGGTACGCGGTCCCAACGGGAGAGGGGGAAGCCATCTCAGTAAAAATTTGCCACGATTGGGGTGAGGGAATGTCTTTGAAATCAAGGTGACAACTTGGGTTAACTTATTGATTTGCCTTACACGCTAGTACTCTGCTAACTTGAAGGTTTTGCATAGATTATACTTGGAGAATGACTACAAAATATCATGTATACCTGACCAAAGAAAATCGCCAAGAATTAGAAAGTCTGATACGAAGCGGCGAATCGTCGGCGCGCACTCAAACTCGCGCACGGATATTGTTGTTGACGGACGAGAACCAGAAAAAGAAAAAACGAACGGAAGAAATCGCATCTGTTTTGCTGTGTTCCTTGCCGACCATCACGGCCATTCGCAGGAAATTTGTCGAAGGCGGATTAGAGAAAGCCCTGTATGATAAAGCGCGTCCAGGAGCGACGCCAAAGATCACGGGCGAGGTGGAGGCGCAATTGACGCTGTTGGCGTGTAGTGCGCCGCCTGAAGGAAGGTCACGCTGGACCCTTGCAACTGCTGGCAGATAAACTGATTGAGTTGAAATTGGTTGACAGCATTAGCGATGTGGCTGTCATGAAACGGCTAAAAAAAATGAACTTAAGCCTTGGCTCGTAAAATCCTCGGGTAATCGCAAAACCGTCGGCGCAGTTTGTAGCGAAGATGGAAGATGTGCTGGCTGTGTATGAGCGTCCGTATGATCCAAAACGCCCTCTGGTATGTGTAGATGAAGCCAGCAAAACCTTGCACGAGACGCCACATGGCAGATTGCCGATTGAAGCAGGGCAACCGCCACGCCAAGACTATGAATACGAACGAAACGGCACCACCAATATTTTCATGGCTGTTGAACCTTTGATTGGCAAACGCAAAACTTTCGTAACCGACCAGCGCACTAAACAAGACTTCGCAGAACTGTTACGTTACCTGTCTGACGATGAATATCCTGAGGCAGAAAAAATTGTATTGGTCACAGACAATCTCAATACACATTCGCCTGCATGTCTGTATGAACGATTCGAGCCTGCGGAAGCCAGACGATTGACACAACGCTTTGAATGGCATTACACACCCGAACATGGCTCTTGGTTGAATATGGCTGAAATTGAATTGAGCATCCTCAGCCGCCAATGTACGAACCGCAGAATTTCCAATAAGCAGACCCTCGCAAGAGAAGTTACTGCTTGGGAGAAAGATCGCAACAAACTAAAGGTGCAAATTGATTGGCAATTCAGACCCGATAATGCTCGTATTAAACTCAAGCGGCTTTACCCCGTCACCATTGTAAATAATTCAAGTTAGTAAAGTACTAGGGACGACCCGTCAGGATCGGTCAGACGTTTTACCGCTCACTGGGCGGGTCGCCCCCTACAGTTTGTAGAGAGATTTTTGTGTTAGGGGGAACAATTATCCGGCAAGAATAGCCCTGTCTTTACCCGCATCTTTCCCCTTTTTCAGCGCGCTTTCTGCCGCATCCACCAGGGAGTTGGAGGTTTCGCCGTGCCTGGGATGGATGGCGATCCCTATGGTGATGCTGGTGGGGAAGCGCCAGGCTTTTGACGCCTCCCGGATTGCGGCACAAAAACGTTCCCCCACAATTACAGCCCCTTCGCCGGTTGTGTTCGGCAAAATGGCAATGAATTCGTCGCCCGAACGCCAGCGGGCGATAAAATCACCGGGGCGCAGTTTCTCCGAAAGGACGGCGCCGATCTTTTGGATCATATCATCCCCCACGGCATAGCTAATGTGGTTGTAACGGGTCAACTCGTCGCCGTCCATGAGCAGGATGGCAAACGGTTGTTTCGACGACAGTTCCTTTTCGATCTTGTATAACGCCGCGCGCATATTCGGCAGACCGGAGATCGAATCCAGGAAGGAGGTCTTTTGCGCGGCGTCGAGCACCTGTCCCATCGAGACCACGCGGTTGATTGCCTGGTTGGCGATGGATTGCAGCACCTCCCAGGAGTGATGGATACCTTCCGGTCGCTGCTCCTCCGCCCTCGCAGTTGATCTGATCAGATCGCGCGCGTAGAAGATGCTGATGGTGCTCGCGTTGTTCCTTTTTACATTCAGTATGGCTTCCCAAAGGTGAAACATTACGTCGTTGATGGAGAACTGCCTGTCCATGCCGTAATGGATCAAGGCAATCCGCGCCGGGGGCGATGGAATTCCCAGTTGCGCGCCCTCCCGGTTCAAGCGCCCAAAGATGCGGTTCAGTAATTCCTCGTAATCGGTATGACTCCCGTCCGTCAGGATGGCGGCGAAATCGTCCCCGCCGATGCGGTACGTGGGCGATGCGCTTTCCTCCTGCAGGGCGATCCCCAGCCAGCGGATGACCGAGTCGCCGTAGGCATGTCCTTTCGTCTTGTTCAGCATCGCAACGTGGTTCATGTCGAGGTACAGGATCGAAAACGGCTGGTGTCCGTCCCCGGATGAGAACTGGTCAAGCGTTTCGACAAAACTCAGAAAGTTGTAACAGCCTGTCAGGGGGTCCAGCCGGTAGAATTCGGGGGCGGGTGTGGTCATATCAAACATCCTCGCAAGGGGAAGTGATTTATACAAATTATAGTAACACGGAGATGCCTCCGGCGGGATGCTGTTTGTAAGGGAATTTGGGATAAATGTCACTTGAAGAAGATTGCGGGAAATCGTACAAAGTAAATGTCAGACGACTGTCATCATACAAATCTGCTTATCCATGGCTTTCGTTCAGTCCAAAACGGTTTCCAATCAGGTAGATGAAATCCTCCTGGAAAGAATTCGGGATGGCACCTATTTGCCCGGAAGCAGGATGCCTTCGGAAAGCGAGTTGTCTGATGAGTTGGGGGTGAGCCGCGCCACAGTCCGCACGGCGCTTGCCAAACTTGCCGCCAATGGGTTGATCCTTCGCAAACAAGGGGATGGGACTTATGTGAATGCGCGCGTGCGCGAAGCCAGCGCCCAACTTGGGAATTTGTGGGACCTGGTGCGGTTGATCGAGGGTAATGGATACAAACCGTCCATCCGGTTTTTGGCGATGGAAAGACGACCCGCCACGGAAAAAGAGGCACTCGCCCTTGCGCTCGAAACAGGGGAGGATGTGATCAGCCTGCAGCGCCTGTTCCACGCCGACGGGCAGCCGGTCATCCTTGCGAATAACGCCATTCCTTTTTCGTTGTTGAAAGCGCCGCTGGAAAGCATTGACGGCTCTTTGCACATCCGCGATATTTTCCTGAAATATTTCAATCAGAGGATCGCGCTTGCCGTGACCGACATCCGTTCGACCGTGATGGATGAAGAGGCAGCCCGCTATTTGAGCGGCGAGACGGGCAGGACGATCTTGCAGTTGCAGGTGACGCTCTACGGCAGGAATAATCTTCCGCTGGCTGTGGGCGTGAATATCTTCGACGATTCGATCCTGCGTTTGAGCCTCGCGCAGGCATGGATCTGACCCGTGCTTTTTGCAGGCGATAATTTGCCGCCCCGGAGGATACTATCCCGATGCGATCAAGGCTGAGCACGCTTTTCGATGCGTTACTGCCGGTCATTGCCACGCTGGCTGCGCTTGCGGTCGGTGCGGTGATGCTGTTGTTCCTTAAGGTCAACCCGATTGAAGCGTACGGGGCTTTATGGAATGGCGCGTTTGGCAGTCCCAATTCCATTGCTGAGACGCTGGTGAAAGCCACGCCCCTGCTTTTGGTGGCGCTGGGCATCTGCATCTCCTTCCGCGGCGATGTGATCAATATCGGCGGCGAGGGACAGATGATCGTCGGCGCCATTCTCGCAACGTGGATCGGACTCACGTTCACCAATGCGCCCGGCTGGTTGATCGTCACGGCTGCCCTGCTCGCCGGGTTTGCGGGCGG
Source organism: Chloroflexota bacterium (assembly GCA_013112685.1). Taxonomy (GTDB): domain Bacteria; phylum Chloroflexota; class Anaerolineae; order Anaerolineales; family Villigracilaceae; genus Villigracilis. The sequence continues at coordinate 103,705 of JABFGC010000002.1, forward strand.
GGCGGTATGGGGCGGAATTCCGGGTCTCCTCAAGGCGTATTTCAATGTGAATGAGATCCTCAGCACGGTGATGATGAACGCCATCGCCGTGCAGTTGATGAACTTCCTCCTGCGCGGACCGATGATTGACCCGTCGCAGGCGGAACTGGCTTCCAAGATTCCGCAAACCGCCCGCCTGGAAGATGCCTTCCATCTTGCGAGGCTCGCGCCCACCCGTTTGCATCTCGGCGCGCTGATCGCGGTGATCCTTGCGATCCTGGTCTACATTTTGTTGTGGCGCACCACGCTTGGATACCGCATCCGCGCGGTGGGGCAGAACCCGAATGCCTCGCGGTATGCGGGCATTAAAGTTCCTCGTTACGTGGTATTGGCGCTTCTGTTGAGCGGCGCGTTTGCGGGCTTGGCGGGAGCGGTCCAGGTGTACGGAGTCAATTACCGCATGATCACCGATGGCTCCGCTTCAGGGTTTACAGGCTCCGCGGGTTTCAATGGGATCGTGGCGGCGCTGTTCGGTCAATTGCATCCATTGTGGTCCATTCCCGCGTCCATTCTGTTTGGCGCATTGCTGGTGGGGGCGAACAGTATGCAGCGTGTGGTGCAGGTTCCCTCGGCGTTGATCACGGTGCTGAACGGACTGGTGGTTGTCTTCGTCGTCAGCAGCGAGATTTGGCGTCACCGCAGGCAGAGGCGCAGGCTGGCGGCTGTCCGGGAGGATGAAAGCCCGCCGAAGCAGGACCAGCCCGAAGTCCAGACGGAGGCGAAGCCATGATCACCGACCTGTTATCCGCCACCGTCCTAATCGGAATCCTGGCATCGGGCATCCGCCTCGCGACTCCCTATCTGTACGCCGCCATCGGCGAGACGTTCAGCCAGAAAAGCGGCGTGTTGAATTTGGGGGTGGAAGGGCAAATGCTGCTCGGCTGTTTTGCGGCGTTCTACGTGGCGTTCACGACCGGGAACCTCTGGCTGGGCCTGCTGGCGGCACTCCTCGTCGGCGCGTTGATGGGCTCGCGATGGCGTTTGTGACGGTGAACCTTCACGCCCAACAAGGCATCAGCGGCATTGGATTTTATCTCTTCGGGCTGGGCATGAGCGACCTGCTCTTCCAGCGGTTGATGGGAACCGTGGAAACCGTGCAGGGTTTCCCAAAGATTTATATTGCGGGTTTGAGCGATATTCCCGGGCTGGGCGAGATTTTCTTCAACCAGAACGTCCTCGTGTATGGCGCGTACCTGCTGGTCCCGTTGGCGTGGTTTGTCCTGAACAAGACCACGCTGGGGTTGAAAATTCGCGCGGTGGGAGAGAACCCGGACGCGGCCGATTCGCTCGGCGTGAGCGTGGCGCGGGTGCGATACTTTACCATCATCCTCGGCGGGACCCTTTCGGGCGTAGCGGGCGCATCCCTTTCCATTGCCTTGTTGAACGTCTTTCAGCAGAACATGACCAGCGGACTTGGCTTCATCGCCGTGGCGCTGGTATATTTCGGCGCGTGGCGGCCCCGTGGGGGTGCTGGGCGGCGCGCTGTTATTCAGCATGATCAATTCCCTGCAATTGTGGGTGCAGGTGCTGGGCATCCCAATCCCTTCGGACATTGCCGTGATGATGCCGTATGTCCTGACGATCCTCGTCCTGGTGGCGACGGTTTCGCGCGTGCGCGCCCCGTCTGCCTTGACCAAACCATTCGAACGCGATGAATAATGGACTGCGCCGGAATTAATTTTTTCTCCACGAAGTTCACGAAGAAACACGAATTTCTTTCGTGACCATTCGCCCTTCGTGGATTCTCTTCTTATTTCCGATCATGTCGAATGTTCAAGGAGGTGCGCAAAAGAAAATGCCGTTGATTGAAAAAGGTTTGAATACAAATCGTCGTATAAATCCAAATCAAAAGAACTGGAGAAGAAGATGAAGAAATTTGCATGGATCCTGACCTTTGTGCTCGCCCTCTCGCTCGTGTTGAGCGCCTGCGGCGCCTCTGCAACCGAGGAAGCCCCCGCCGCTACGGAAGAAGCCCCTGCCGCGACCGAAGAAGCGCCCGCCGCCACTGAGGAAGCCACCGAAGAAGCCGCTCCCGCCGAACCCTTCCGCGTTGCGGTGGTGATGCCGAGCGCGATCAACGACCCGGCGTTCAGCCAGAGCATGTACGACGCGCTGATGCGCATCCGAGGAGGAGATGGGCGGAGAAGAGAACTTCGAGTTCGTCTACTCTGAGGGCATGTTCGTGGTGGACGATGCCGCGGCCGCGATCCGCGACTACGCATCGCAGGGCTTCGACCTGGTGATTGCGCACGGCTCGCAGTACGGCTCTTCGCTGCAAGAGATCGCGCCCGACTTCCCCGAAACCAGTTTCGCCTGGGGCACCACCGTGAATACCTTCGACCAGCCGAACATCTTTGCCTACGAAGCGGCTTCTCATGAAGGCGGCTACGTCAACGGTGTGCTGGCGGCGACGCTTACCCAAAGCAAAGTGATCGGCGTTGTGGGGCCCATCGAGACCGGCGATGCCAAACTGTACGTGGATGGGTTCAAAGCTGGCGTTGCGGCGACCGACCCCGCGATTCAGGTGAACGTGAACTACATCGGTTCCTTCTCGGACGTTGCGCTTGCCTCTGAAGCCGCGACGACTCACATCTCCGCCGGGGCGGATGCGATGACCGGAACCGCCCAGATGGTCGTGGGCGCCATCGGCAAGGCGGAGGAAGCCAATGTGCTTTGGTTCGGCACGCAGTCCAACCAGTCCTCCCTGGCTCCTTCCATCGTGGTCGCCAGCCAGGTCTATCACTGGGAAGTGGCTCTGCGCGAAATGATCGCCCTCATCAAGGAGGGCACGCTCGGCGGACAGTCCTTCACCGCCAACCTTGCCAACGGCGGCGAAGTGATCGAGTTCAATCCCGATTACGCGCTCCCCGATGACGCCAAGGCGCTCGCCGAATCCACCGTTCAGGGAATCATTGACGGCTCCATTACCATCACGCTTCCTGAGTAATCTATTTAAGACTTCGGAAGTCTTCAAGACTTCCGAAGTCTGCCTTTGGTATGTTTAGGATGGCGCAATGACCGAATCAACCAAACTCCCCTCCGGGCAGGAGCGCGTCACCAGCCTCGAGATGCGGGGCATTACCAAACGTTTCCCCGGCGTGCTCGCCAGCGACCGCGTTGATTTCGACGTTAGAGCGGGCGAAGTCCATGCCTTGCTGGGCGAAAACGGCGCAGGCAAAAGCACGTTGATGAAAATCCTGTACGGTTTGTATCGCCCCGATGAAGGCGCGATCTTGCTGAACGGAAAGCCGGTTGCCATTTCGTCGCCGAACGATTCGATCAACCTGGGCATCGGCATGATCCACCAGCACTTTATGCTGGTGCCGACCCTGACGGTTGCGGAGAACGTCGCTCTCGGGTTGCCATCCTCCCGGGGAGCGCTGACAGACCTCGACCGCGTCTCGAAGCGCATTTTGGAACTGGCGAACATCTACGGCTTGAAAATTGATCCCGATGCCTACATCTGGCAGTTATCCGTCGGACAGCAGCAGCGGGTCGAGATCATCAAAGCCCTGTATCGCGGAGCCGCCCTGCTCATCCTCGACGAGCCGACCGCCGTGCTCACCCCGCAGGAGGTGGATGAGTTGTTCGTCATCATGCGCCAGATGGTGAAGGACGGGCACGCGCTTATTTTCATTTCCCATAAACTGCACGAAGTGGTCGAGATCAGCCACCGCGTCACCGTCCTGCGCGACGGACGCACCATCGGCACGCGCCCCACCGCTGAAACCACCAAACAGGACCTCGCCAATTGGATGGTCGGACGCGAGGTGGGTTTTGCGCCCGAGCGCGGCAAAACCAAACTTGGCGAAGTCCGCCTGAGTCTGGATCGCGTCCACTGCGGAAGCGACCGCGGCACGCCCGGGCTGCGCGGGGTCAGTTTCGAAATTTGTTCGGGTGAGATTCTCGGCTTTGCAGGCGTTTCCGGCAACGGTCAACGGGAACTTGCCGAAGCCATCACCGGCTTGCGCAAAGTCACGTCGGGCAGGGTCTATCTCGAAGGGCAGAACATCACCAACCTTGCGCCCGGCGAAATCACCGACCGGATGCTTTCCTACATCCCCGAAGAACGCATGCGCGACGGCATGATCAAGGACTTCACCGTCGCCGAGAACATGGTCCTGCGCGAACACCACAAACAACCGTATTCCAGAAGCGGATTTCTGAACCTGCGCAATATCGCCAGCCATGCCGACCGGTTGATCCAGAAATTCCAGGTCAAGACCCCGTCGCGGGACACGTACGCAAAGAATCTCTCCGGTGGCAACATCCAGAAAGTCATCCTCGCGCGCGAACTCTCGCGCAACCCGCGTGTCATCCTCGCGGCGCAGCCCACTCGCGGACTCGACATCGGCGCGACGGAATACGTTCGCGAGCAGTTGATCGAACAGCGCAACCAGGGCGCGGCGGTCATGCTGGTCTCGGAAGACCTCGACGAGATTCTGGCGCTCTCCGACCGCATCGCGGTCATCTACGAGGGACAGATCATGGATATCGTCCCGCGCGAGAACGCCACGCCCGAAAAACTTGGCTTGCTCATGGCAGGCGTGCATCCTGAAGACGCCGCGCCTGTTGTACAATAAACAAAATTCATTCCCATCGGTTTGGTGGTCGTGGCGCGGAAAGCGTCACGGCGTTGGGCAGTGAAGCCCATCGAAAAGCGCCGCCGTCCAGCGGAAAGAGGACACCACCTATGAACCTTTGGCAGGAATACAAACGCCCCACCTCCGTGGCGGAAGCGGTTCAAGCGCTTGCTGCCGCCTCTGGTCCCGCACTTCCCATCGCAGGCGGCACCGACCTCCTGCTCGACCTCAAACAGGGACGTCACACCCCCATCCATACATTGGTGGATTTGACCTTCATCCCGGAGATGTCCGCCCTCGAATTGAGAGGGGATGACCTCTTCATCGGCGCCGTCGTCCCGGTCAACCGCATCGCGCTGGACCCGCTAACGGGTGCGCATGCCCAGGCTTTGGTCGAAGCCTGTAACTTGATCGCCGGTCCGCAAGTCCGCAACACCGCCACGCTCGGGGGTAACGTCGCCCACGCCCTCCCCGCCGCAGACGGGACGATTGCGCTCACGGCATTGAACGCCGAAGCCGAAATTGCCAGCGCAACTGGCACAAGGCGCATCCCCTTTATCTCCCTCTTTACGGGCCCCGGTAAATCTTCCATCGAAAAAAACAAAGAAATCATCGTTGGTTTCTACTTGCCAATCTCCAATTTCCAATCTCTAAAAACCGCCTCCTGTTTCAAGCGCATCATGCGCCCGCAGGGAGTTGCTCTCCCCATCTTGAACTGCGCCGTCTGGCTTGCGCGCGAAGAGAATGCGATCAAAGACATCCGCATCGCGGTCGGACCCGGCAGCTCGACCCCCTTCCGCGCCACCGAAGCCGAGAACGTTTTGCGCGGTCAAGCCATGAGCGAAACGGTCTTTGCCGCTTCATTGAATTCCTTGCTCGCCCAAGCCAAATTCCGCACGAGCGCCCGCCGCGCCAGCGCCGACTACCGCCGCCACATCGTCGGCGGCTTGTTCAAGGATGTGCTGGATACCGCGTGGAAAAGAGCAGAGTAACCACGGAGATCTTGGGTATGAGATATTTTTATATGAAGATTGGAAATAGTAATTCCCTTGCTGGCAGCTGGTTGTCTGGGGAAAATCCATTGAAAAGACCCGCGGTAGTCATATTCTTTGGAAAAAGTTCTGTTGATGACATTAGAAATGGAAAATCTGATCCCCAAGCTAGGCAATTTGTGGAAAGTAGCTTGAAAAAAAATCGAGAGCATATCCGAATTGTTGTAGTTGGAAAAGGAAATTGTTGGATACTTCAGCCAAGCGGCAATGTTATAGAATATAGACCTAGCCTTAAGGACGGGCACAATTTAAAAGACTTATGGAAAATTCTTCCAGTAAATATCTTGACTACCTTGTCAATACGTGATATCCCGCCTGTTCTTGCTGGAATAAATGCACATGCTTATTTAGGCAGGGGAACATATCGTGAATTGGGAAAGACGAATTGGGGAAATATAAAAGCAATACATTCTGTTCTTGGGGAACCGTTGCCCGCTGAACACCTAGAAAAGATAAATTGCCAAGCAACAAATCTTTTTGAATGTTTAAGTAGCGTTGAGCTAGAAACACTAGTTGCCAAGTTGTTCGAGTCTCAAGGGTGTTTTGTTCCTGCATATCGCGGCAGTTATATTCAAGACGTTGATTTATTTATCCGTAACGAGAATCTAACTTCAATAAACCTGAATGGTTTGTATGTTCCACCTAATAGCAGTATCACTCTTCAAGTAAAAAGGCGATTGGGTTTGAGGAAGAAGGTTGGAAATGCCGACCATCTTATTGCTTTGGATGCGCCTGTATTAAATGCCGAATGGTTGCTGGAACAAATAAAGGAAATCCCATCTGTATCTTTATGGCTTAAGAAGTCTTTATCTTGGCTTTCACCCGATTTTCTTTCAAATTATAGTTTGTAGGTTGATGTGCTTATCCTGTCAAATTCTTATGAGGAAAACATGGCGAATAAAATAAATATTACCGTTAATGGCAAACGATACTTACTTGAAACGATCCCCGGCGAAAGCCTATCCACCCTCCTGCGCGAACGCCTGCGGTTGACCGGCACCAAGATCGGCTGTGAAGAAGCCGAGTGCGGCGCGTGCACCGTCCTCGTGGACGGCGAGCCGATCATGTCCTGCGTCTATCCTGCCGAGAGGGCGGATGGGAAGACGGTTTTGACGATAGAGGGACTTGCCGACCTCACCCCCAGCCCCTTATCATCCCTGAAGGGGGCTCCTGAGAGGAGCGGGGAGCAGTTACATCCCTTGCAGGAAGCCTTCGTTGAGCATGGCGCAGTCCAATGCGGATTCTGCATCCCCGGGCAGATTATGACGGCGTATGCCCTGCTTCAACGGAATCCCGACCCGGGCAGGGACGATATCCGCTTTGCGTTGAAGGATACGCTTTGCCGGTGTGCGGGGTATCCATCCATCGAAAGCGCCATCCTCGCCGCCGCTGAATCGTTGCGGACGGGCGAACCGATTAAACCTCCCACTCACATCCCCGATTCCATCCATAAGCACAAGACCGTCGGGCATAAACACCTGCGCCCCGAGGCTGTGGAGAAGGTTACGGGTGAAGCCGTCTACACCGACGATTTGAAATTCGACGGCATGTTGTACGCCAAAGTCAAACGCGCCATGATCCCGCACGGTTTCTTGAAGAAGCTGGACGTTTCCAAAGCCAGGGCGTTGAAAGGCGTCGCGGCTGTTTTGACCGCTGAAGACATCCCCGCCGAAAGGAATCACGGACTGGTCGTCTACGACTGGCCCGTCCTGGTGGGAATCGGCGAACGCGTGCGTTATGTGGGCGACGCTATCGCCGTCGCGGCGGCAGAAAGCCAGGAGATCGCCGAACAAGCCGTCGGGTTGATCGAGGCGGAGTTCGAACTCCAGCCCGTCATCACCAACCCGGTCATGGCTCGCCAGGCGGATGTTCCCCAAATCCATGCGAAGGGCAATTTGCTGAAACACATCAAAGTCCGCAAAGGCGACATGGACGCGGGCTTCGCTTCGGCGGATATCGTCCTCGAACACACCTTTCACACGCAGACAACCGACCATGCGTTCATCGAACCGGAATGCAGTATCGCCGTGCCAACCAAACCTGACAGGTCTCCTGAAGACCTGTCAGGTTTGAGGATTGAAATATACGTCGGCTCGCAAATCCCTTACCAGGACCGCACACAGGTCGCGCGCGTGCTGGGCTGGGAGGAGGAGCGCATCCGCATCGTCGGGCAGTTGATGGGCGGCGGCTTTGGCGGCAAGGAAGATGTGATGGGGCAGATCCACGCCGCCATGCTTGCCGATGTGACCAAGCGACCGGTCAAACTGCTCTTCGACCGGCAGGAAAGCCTGCTCGTCCACCCGAAACGGCACGCCACGCAGATTCGGGTCAAGATCGGCGCGAAAAAAAATGGACGGCTTGTCGCGTGCGAGACCGAACTCTACGGCGACACCGGCGCGTACGCCTCGCTTGGCGAAAAGGTGATGACGCGCGCCACCACCCACTCGGCGGGGACCGTACGACATCGAACATGTCCGCGCCGATTGCTACGCCATGTACACCAACAATCCGCCTGCGGGCGCGTTCCGCGGATTCGGCGTGACGCAATCCGCGTTCGCCGTCGAGTCCATGATGGATATGCTTGCCGAAAGGTTGAACCTCGACCCGGTCGAGCTGCGCCGCATCAACGCCCTGCACGTCGGCAGTATCACCAACACCGGGCAGGAGTTGAAAGAGTCCGTCGGCTTGATGGAATGTATTGATAAGGTGTCAGGCGTCATGTGCCGGTGTCAGGTTTGAGTAGCGATGAGTTGTTCGAGCCGCGCCCGCTCCCCGATGCCCCGCACCTGGTTCGCTCGTGGGGTTTTGCCGCCGCGTACAAAAATACCGGCTTGGGCGGGGGCGCGCCCGACATCTCCGGCGCAGACGTGGAACTTTATGAAGACGGCACGTTTGAAGTCCGCAGTTCCGCCGCTGAACTCGGTCAGGGACTGGTCACCGTGATGCGCCTCACCGTCGCCGAAGAGATGGGCGTCGAGCCGGATATGGTCCGCGTGCTCGTCATGGACACCGACCTGACCCCCAACGGCGGCCCCACCACCGCCTCCCCGCCAGACTTTTGTGACGGGCAACGCCTCCCGCTATGCGGCGAAAACCCTACGCGAGGAAATTGCCGCTTCGATGGCGGAGAAGTTCGATGTGCGCCCCGAACGGATTCGTTTTGAGGACGGTCTCGTCCACGTCAACGGACGCTCGCTGACGTATGCCGAAGTTTACAAAGAGATGACCGCAATGGGGCAGCGTCCGCGTGTGCGCTATGAATATGAAGCGCCCAAAACCCAGCCCCTCGGTTCCGGCGGCGACATGCACTTTGCCTTCTCGTTTGGCGTGCAAGCCGCCGAAGTGGAAGTGAACAAACTCACCGGCGAGGTGGGTGTGCTGAGGATTATCTCTGCCAACGACGTGGGCATGGCGATCAACCCGCTCGGCTTGCAGGGGCAGGTCGAGGGCGGCGTGATGATGGGGCTGGGCAACTGCCTCACCGAAGACTTCATCGTCGAGGACGGGCAGGTGGTCACCGACCGCCTCGCCCGTTACCGTGTGCCCGGCATCATGCTCACGCCTGAAATTACTTCCATCATCGTCGAGCATCCCATCGCGGCGGGACCGTACGGAGCGAAGGGCGTCGGCGAAATATCCAGCATCCCGACCACGCCCGCCATTACCAACGCGATCTACAACGCCGTCGGCGTCCGCGTGGATAGACTGCCCGTGGATCAGGAGATGATTGCGAAGGAGTTGTGGGAGAGGGAAAGTAAAAAGTAAAAAGTGAAAAGGACTCTCGCTGGAGAGTCCTTTTTGATTGCGTCCCTGCGGTATTTCTGGTCTGCGCTCATATCGGGTAAAATCAGGCGGAAAAGGCAAACATGAAAAACTTCACTGGATATAAATGTTCGCTGTGCGGCACGGAATACCTGCCCGGTCAGGTCACCTACACCTGCCCAAAGGATGGCGGGAATTTGGACGTCGTCCTCGATTACGATTCCATCAAAAAGAAATTCCAGCCCGAAGATATCACCTCGCGGACGGAATCCTCATTGTGGAGATACCTGCCCCTTTTGCCGGTTGGCGAACCCGAAGGGGATTCGACCCCCTTGCACGCCTCAGGCTGGACTCCGGTGTTTGCCCTGCCGCGGCTGGCTGAGAAACTCAACCTGAAGCATCTCTGGCTCAAGGATGAATCGCGCAACCCCACCGCCTCCTTCAAGGACAGGGCGAGCGCGGTGGTCGTGACCCGCGCGCGGGAGTTGAAATCCGAGGTGGTCGTCACCGCTTCGACCGGCAACGCGGGCGCGGCGCTGGCGGGTATGGCGGCGGCGGTCGGACAAAAAGCCGTCATTTTTGCGCCCAAGACCGCCCCGCAGGCGAAGGTGGCGCAGCTGCTCATCTTCGGCGCGAAAGTCATCCTCGTGGACGGCACCTATGACGACGCCTTCGATCTGACAGTCAAAGCCGCGAACGAATTCGGCTGGTACTGCCGCAACACAGGCTACAACCCGTTCACGTTGGAAGGCAAGAAGACCGCCGCCTTTGAAATCTGGGAATGGTGGATCGAAGCCCACCGCGACTGGCACCAGAAGGACAGCCCGCTCGATAACCACCCGCCGCTGACGATTTTCGTCTCGGTGGGCGACGGCAACATCATCTCCGGCATCCACAAAGGGTTCAAGGATTTGATGGCGCTGGGCTGGATTCCAAACATGCCGCGCATCGTCGGCGTGCAGGCGGAAGGCTCGGCGGCGATTGCGAACGCCTTTCATGCCAACACCGAGACCGTCACGCCTGTTTCGGCGAAAACGATTGCCGACAGCATCTCGGTGGATCTGCCGCGCGATGGCGTCCGTGCGGTGCGGGCGGCGATGCACACCGACGGGACGTATGTCACCGTATCGGACGATGAGATCATCCAGGCGATTGCAGAACTTGGCAGGATGGGAATCTTTGCCGAACCAGCCGGGGCGACGGCGTATGCCGGTTTGGTCAAAGCGACCAGCCTCGGGGTAGTCGGAAGCGACAGCCCCATCCTGGTGATGAACACGGGCGGCGGTCTCAAGGATGTCCGCGCGGCGATGCAGGCGGTCCCATCCGCTCCCATCATCGAACCCACCTTAGAGGCAGTGAAAAAGATTCTATGAAAAAGAAGTCCGGTCAGTGGAGTCTTCCCTTTCGGTACACGATGGGGATCATTATTTTTGTTGCCTTCGCTGCGCTCTTGATCTATGCGCGCGAGGCGGTGAAGATGCTGGTCATTGCGGCGTTCGTGGCGTATCTGATCAGCCCGGCGGTGACGTTCCTGGTGGAGAAGACGAGACTCTCGCGCACCGCCGCCGTGAACGTGGTGTATTTTTCGGCGCTGGTGGTGATGGTGGGCGTGCCCGCCGCGTTGACGCCGATCTTCTTCGACGAAATCCAGATCGTTGCGAGCGACCTGCTCGATCTCTCCAGGGAATTCAGCAGGGCGCTTTCGCGGCCCGTGTATTTCGGCGGGATGGTTTTTCACTTTGAACAACTCGGCGACGGACTTACCCAACTTGAGGATGATGTGCTGACGCCTCTGCCCGAAGAGGCGCTGGCGCTGCTCGAAACCACGTCGGTGAACGTGTTGTGGTTCCTGATCATCCTTGTCAGTGTGCACCTCTTCATGACCGAATGGCCCCGCATGAGGGAATGGGTGATCGGGCTTGCGCCGGAGGAATACCGGGGCGACATGCAGGAGTTGTACAAACGCCTGCGCGACGTGTGGATGGCGTACCTGCGCGGACAGATCGTGCTGATGGTCGTGGTGGGCGTGGCATTCACGATTGCCTGGGCGGTCATGGGCATTCCCGGCGCGCTGGTGCTTGGGGCGATTGCGGGTTTGTTCACCCTCGTCCCCGATGTGGGGACCGTTCCTCGCGGCGGCGCTGGCGGTGGGTGTTGCCCTGCTCGAAGGCTCAAGGCTGGATCCCGCTCTCCAATTTCTGGGTGGCGGGCATCACCGCCCTCGTGTATTTGATCCTGATCAACCTGAAGAACTTTTTTCGTGCGCCCGATCATCATGGGACGCGGCCTGCACATGAACGAGGCGCTGATCTTCATCGCCATTCTGATCGCCACCATCCTGGAGGGGATCATGGGCGCCCTGCTGGTCGTTCCGCTCTTGGCTTCGTCGGCGGTCATCATGGAATACCTGCGCCGTCGCGTGCTGGGTATGCCCGCCTTTGCCGACGACGGCGAAAAGCAGTTTCGCGCGCCCGAGGAAAAACTCAAACCAAGACGGTCGCCTCGGCTTGCTTCAAAGAATGAACGGAACCCGACTTCATGAAAATCACCTATTCGATCATCGCTCCGATCTTCAACGAAATTGATAATCTGTCCGAACTGTACCGCCGCGTAAAGGAAGTCATGGATACGACGGGGAGGCGTGGGAACTCATCCTCGTTGACGACGGCTCGACCGACGGCTCGACCGACATGATCCGCGAACTGGCGAAGGCGGACCCCGTCGTGCGCCCGGTGATCTTTGCGCGCAACTTTGGGCATCAGGTCGCCATCACCGCCGGCTGGGATTACGCGCGCGGCGATGCGATTGTCATCATTGACGCGGATTTGCAGGACCCGCCCGAAGTCATCCTCGACCTGGCGGAGAAATGGAAGGAAGGCTACGAGGTCGTCTATGCGGTGCGCGGCGAACGCGAGGGGGAATCCTGGTTCAAGTTGTGGACGGCGTCCGCGTTCTACCGGCTGATCTATCGCATCACCGACGTGAAAATCCCCCTGGATACGGGCGACTTCCGCTTGATGGACCGCAAGGTGGTGAACGTGCTGAAGCAGATGAAGGAACGTCACCGCTTCCCGCGCGGCATGTCGGCGTGGGTGGGCTTCAAGCAGGTCGGCGTGCGATACAAGCGCGCGGCGCGCCTCGCCGGTGTGACGAAGTATCCCTTCCGTAAGATGCTCAAACTGGCGCTGAACGCCATCACGGGGTTTTCCTACTTCCCCCTGCAAGTGGCGACGTTCTTCGGCTTCGTTTCGGCGGGCGTTTCCATTTTCGCCATTCCCGTGGTCGTTTACATGCGCTTGGCGGGCTCGCTGGCTTTTTTCGGTCAAGCCACGACCCTCATCGCGGTCCTCTTTCTCGGCGGTGTGCAGTTGATCTCGCTTGGCATCCTCGGCGAATACATCGGTCGCCTCTACGACGAAGCCAAAGGCAGACCGCTATATATCGTCCGCGAAGCGCCGGAGGATTAGTTGTGTAGTTGAATAGTTGAATAGTTGAATAGTTGGATAGTCGTTGGGCATTTCGTCACGCAAACCCCAACGACATTTTTTCCTCTTTCGATTCCTAACCCTCCAATTACCAATTTACAATCTCCCTTTCTCCTTCATCCTTCCCCCATGTCCCTCTCCTTCCTTCGAGACCGCGCCTTTCTGCGCGAAATGCTCACCATCGCATTACCGATTTCCCTCCAACAGTTCATCAACGCCCTGCTCAACATGATTGACGTCATCATGGTGGGGCAGTTGGGGGAAACCTCCATTGCCGCCCTGGGTTTGTCGAACCAGGTCTTCTTCGTCTTCATCCTCCTGCTGTTCGGTCTCACCAGCGGCATGGCGATCTTCACCGCCCAATACTGGGGCAAAAAGGAAGTGGATCCCATCCGCAAAGTGCTGGGCATGAGCATCCTTTTCACGTCCGTCATTGCCCTGGTCTTCACGCTCGCCGCCACGCTGATGCCGCGCACCGTCCTCGGTTTTTATACCGAAGATGCCGAAGTCATCGAGATCGGCGCGAGTTACCTGGGCATCGTCGGGTTTTCCTACATTCCCGTCGCCATTGCCACCTCGTATATTGCCACCCTGCGCAGCATTCACCTCGTCAAACTGACGGTGCTTGCGACCGTCTCCGCGCTGATCTTCAAGACGATTCTCGGCTATATGCTGATTTTTGGAATCGGCGGACTGCCTGCGCTGGGAGTTCGGGGCGCCGCCATTGGCACCGCCTCCGGCTGGACCCTGGAACTGATCCTGATCCTCATCTTTGTCTACGCCGGGAAGACTCCGCTCGCCGCCAACCCGTTGACCTTTTTCACCTTCGACTTCTCGTTTTTCTGGCGCGTGCTCAAGACCACCCTGCCCGCACTCGCCAATGAGATGTTCTGGTCGCTGGGCATCACCACCTACAACGCCATCTATGCCCGCATCGGCACGGATTCGATTGCCGCCATCAACGTCAATGCGACCATCGAAGGGCTTGGATTCGTCGTCTTCATGGGGTTGGGCAACGCCTGCGCCGTGATGGTGGGCAACCGCATCGGCGCCGGCAAAAAGGATGAAGCCTTTGAAACCGTGCGCCGCGTGGTCATTCTCTGCCTGCTTCTGGCGTGGATCATCGGCGTCGTCGTTATCCTGCTCCGCGATGCGGTGATCGGGTTGTACGACCTTTCTCCCAGCGGCGAATACAACGTGCGCATGTTGATGTTGATGATGGCATCCGTTTTGTGGATTCGCATGTTCAACTTCTCGACCTTCATCGGCGCGATGCGCGCAGGCGGCGACACCCGCTTTGCCCTCATCATGGAAATCTGCTCCATCTGGCTGATCGGCGTCCCCGCCGCCTACATTGGGGCGTTTGTCCTGCACCTGCCGGTTTATTACGTCTATTTGATGGTCGCGCTGGAGGAGATCGCCAAAGCCTTCGTCAGCGGCTGGCGCGTGTACTCAAGAAAGTGGATTCACGACCTGGTGAATGTGTGAAAAAACCGGGACACGCCTCGCGCGCGTCCCGGTTTTATGGAAGCCCTCTGAATTTGTTTGACTTCCATCTTTCAAACCGTTCCCTGCCCAGGTTGGAGAGCAGGAGCGTCATGCCAAAGCCGATGAGGAGGTTGGTGATGAAGAAGAAAAGGACTTCCTCCAGCGGCAATATGCCGAAGAAGAGAATGCCGGTGGTTTGTTCCTTCGATATGGACCAGGTCGTGTCTGTGAGGGCAATGATATCCATCAGCGAGAGATACAAGCCGGGGACGAAGACGGCGGCGAAGACCAGTTTGCGGTAATGCCAGAGGATATCCGCGCCGAAGAGGAACTGCGGGAAGATGGCAGGCAATGCCCAAAACAGGGTGATGGAGAGATACGTCCATTCTTCGGAGCCGAAGAAGAACAAATACGTGAAGACCGCCCAAACGACGAATAAGACACCAAAGGAAACAAGACGCCCAGTTTTGCCTGGCTTGAATTTTCCCGTCGGTTCGGGAATGTGCATCGCCAAAAACCACCACCATAAGCCTGCCAGGATGGTTTCCAGCACGAAGAAGGTGTACTCTTCGATGGGCACATAGCCGAGGACGATACCCGTGACGAGTTCGGGATTGTAATACCACACACCCGTGGCGACGAGGTAATTATCCCACGGTGTCGTGTACGCCACCGCAAAGATGATATGAATGAGGATAGCGATCCATACCGCTTTGCCGTTGTTGAAGCCTAATGTCGGACGGTTGTTTTTATTGTCCCACCATGCGATGACGAGAAAGACAAGGATGGGAATTACGAGAAAGCGTAAGAGAAAACCGAAGTAAGTCATTTTAGTTTCGTAGATACTTAGTCTGGTATTCTAATAATTGGATATTCGTTTGACCAATATTCACATTTCACTTATTGCTGGTCGCTATTCACTATTCACTGCTCTTCTTCCCACCCTCATCCTCACGCCCGGTCTGGGTTCGAGTGTTGCGCCCATGTGCGGGTGGATGGGATGTCCGGTGAATTCAAAGGAGAAATGTTTCAGCAAATGCGCGATGACGATCCGCACTTCGGCTTGACCGAATGCCGCACCGATGCAGGCGCGCGGCCCGCCGCCGAAAGGGATGTAAGCGAAGGGTGGGGCCTTTCGTCCGTGGGCGAAGCGTTCGGGGCAGAATTGATCGGCGTTTTTCCAAATTTCCGGCTCGCGGTGGGTGAGATAGATGGAATAGAACATCCGCTCACCGGCGGGGACTTTGCCTTCCGCAAATTCCAATTCTTCCGCGACGCGGCGGTTGCCGATGTGAATGGGCGGATACAGCCTGAGCGTTTCCTTCATGACCTGGTCGAGCAGGGGCGGTTTTTCGAGCGTGTCCACCTCGTAGACCAGGCGCCGGTGAACCTCCGGGTGTTGACCGAGCACGGCAAAGACCCACGCCAGCAGGGCGGTGGACGTGTCGTGCCCGGCGATCATCATCGTCAGCATCTGGTCGCGGATGAGTTGGTCGCTCAATCCCGCATCAATGAGGTGCTGGAGAAGATCGTTGGGACGGTGGACGGTGGACAGTGAACGATCTTCGGTCTGCCGTCTACGGTCTGAAATAATTTCATACAAATATTCGTCCAGTTCCTTCAACGGCTTGCGGAAGCCGGGGCGCGGAATTTTGCGCCAGAGGATCCACGCGCCGGGGGAGATGAATTCGATGGCTTTCAAAATGGGATTCCAAATGCGCGGGATGTCGTCCCAAACGTCCCTGCTGAAAAGCGCATCCATGATGATGAGCAGGGCGATCTTGCGCCCCTCCACCAGCATATCCATCACGCCGCCGTCCCGCCATTGGGAGGATACTCTTTCCGTGTGGGAAAGAATCAATGGGGCGTACCCGCTCAACGTCGAAGGGTGAAGCGCGGGTTCCATCAAGGCGCGGTAACGGTCGTGTTCATCCCCGTCCACCACGAGGACGCCGTGATTCAATAAATCTGTGACCGGGTCGGTGCTGCGCCACAGGACTTTGTCACGTTCGGTGACGAGGACTTTGCGATTCGCTTCGGGTCCAAAGACGACGTACGGACGAAAGAACGGCAGCGGGATTTGGAAGAAACGCCCGACGGTTTTTGCCATCACCTTCAACGGACCCAGCAGGGATTTGCCGTGAACGAGCGCGCGCAAGGCATCCATGCCCGCTGACGCGGAAATGTTTTGTTTCATAGGCTTTGAAAGCATGTTATTTTTTGGAAAACCAAGGGATGAAGGGGCTGGTGCGGGCGATGTATTCTTCGTAGCCGGGCTTGGCGGTTTTGAGCGTTTTTTCCAGCATCGCCACGCCGGAGACTTTGACCAGCAAGTAGGTCATGAGGATCGGGCTGAAGACCGTCCACCATGCCCCGGCGGACAAGGCGATGAGGTAGAAACCCCACCACTGCGCCGCATCGCCGAAGTAGTTGGGGTGGCGGGTGAGACCCCACAAGCCAGCCGTGAGCAGTTTGCCTTTGTTGGCGGGGTCTTTCTTGAAGCGCGATAGTTGCCAGTCGCCGCCCGCTTCAAAGAGGAAGCCGACCAGCCACACGCCGACGCCGAAGAAATCCAGCAGGTTGAGCGGGCGGACGTTGCCGGTTTGGGCGGCGATAAGCGGGGTTGCCACGATCCACAGGATGACGCCTTGCAGGAAAAAAACTTTGAAGAAACTGCGCCGCCACCACGCGGACCCGGCTTCTGCGCGCCAGGCGGTATAGCGGAAGTCTTCGGGCTGACCGTGGTTGCGGAGAAAAATGTGAATGGAGAGGCGCAGTCCCCAAACAGTGACGAGGCTTCCCAGCAATACGCTTCGCGCAGGCAAATCAAGGTTTGGCGGGAGATTTGTAGAATCGAGAGCAGTCCATAGCCCTGCCCAGTAAACGATGACAAACCCCATGCCCCAGAAAATATCCACAATGCTGGAATTCTTGATTGCCAGACTGTACAGCCAGAGCAGCGTCATCAGGACAAGGATGGTGAGACCGGCGTACAGCCAGAGGATGATGAATGGCATGGGTTAGTTGCTCTCGAAGGTGTAGGCGTTCAGCCATTTCTTGATCGGGTCGCCCTGCCCGTTGATGTGGGCATCCACAGCTTGGGAATACAATTCCATGAAGTTGACCAGTTCCTCTTTGGGGCGCTGATAGGCTTGCAGGAGTTTCTTCAGCCATTTCATTTCTTCGGAAAGATGTTCCATGTCGCCGAATTGCAGGGCGGCGGCGATACTGTCGCCGAGGTAGTGAATGCTCGTATCCAGTTCGTCGGGAGCGATGGAAAGCGGCGGGAGTTTGGATTTGAGCGTGCTTTCGATCTGGGCGCGTTTGGCATTGAAGCCGTGCAGGGCGGAAAGATGTTCCTGCGGCGCGGTCTTTGGTGGCTTCTCCTGGAGTCCGTTTTTCAACAGGGACTCGACCTCCGTAACCGCATCCTCCAGCGCCGCGCCGAGGAAATGACCGGGGATGTAGTCCGCGATCCCGGGGCGCAGGTTGAAGATCCGCCCGCCGAAGCCGATGAATACGCCCTGACCGGCGAGCGCCAGCGCGGCATGTTGGAGATGCGCGGCGCTGCTCAACGTCTGCGATGCGAGGATGATGAGGTTTGCCTTGACCTTCAGCGCGGTTTCGGCGAACCGCTCGGCGGGGACGTTCGCGCCGAGGTAGACGACGTTCAATCCGCGGCGGCGCAGGAGCAGGGCAAACAGCAACGGCGTGATGGTGTGCCATTCGGTGGGGGGCATCCCACCAGAAGGATCTGCGGGCGGGTGGGGGCGGGCGAGGCGCTGAGCAGGGCATCCAACCGGCGCATGGCGAGACCGGAGGCGAAATGTTCCTGCTGGACGCTGGCGTGGTTTTCGTACCAAAGGTTCCCAATCTTGGACATGCCTTTTTGCAGGACATGGAGACAAACCGATTCAACCGGGAACATCGAGAAGGCTTTGTTCAACGCCTGTTCCGCCTGCGTTTCGCTGAAATTCAGGCAAGCCGTAACCCACTCCACGCGGATGGCATCGAGGGTTGTGTCGGCGGGGGACCGTCAGCGCGGCGAGGCTCGATGGAGCCAGACCAGCCAACGGGCCCGAGCCGGAGGCGGTGATTTCGTTCCACAAATCCACTGCGCGCGAGATGGAGAGTCCCTCTGCCCGGCGGGCGATCAGCCATTTGACAATCTCGATGTCGTACTGCGAATACAAACGGTGACCGCCCGCGCCGCGCCGCGGCGCGGGCAAACCATAGCGGCGTTCCCGTGCACGCGACGTGTCGGCGGCGAGACCGGTTTCGCGGAGTACTGCTTTCAAGTTATAGGCTGGTGATTTGCTGAACATATCTCTCCTCGTCAGGCGGGGTTTAGCGACGGCTTAACCATCTTTTGCACAGTAATTGTACCTTTCTCCTTTAAGATTCGCTCGGTCGTCAGGCGGGCGGAAAGCAGAACGATGGGCAGACCCGTGCCGGGGTGGGTGGAGGCTCCGGCGAAGTACAGGTTTTTGTATTTTTTGTGACGGTTCTGCGGGCGGAGATAACCGACCTGCCAGAAGTTGTGACTCAGCCCAAAGGCGGCTCCCTTTTCGAGGTTGAAGCGGCTCTTCCAGTCTTTGGGCTGGTACACGACCTCGAACTTGATATGCCCTTTGAGGTCGGCGACGCCCATCTCTTTGGCGAGGCGTGCAAAGACGGCTTCCCGCGCGCGGTTGACGAGTGCATCCCAATCCTGCTCACTGCGCGCGTCGAGATGACCGACGGGGACGAGCACGTACAGCGTGTCCTGTCCTTTCGGCGCGGCGGCTGGGTCAGTGCGAGCCGGCGCATGGACGTAGAACGAAGGCACTTCGGGCAGAGTGTGGTCTTCGAAGATTTGGTCGAACGAGGCTTTGTAATCGCCGCCGAGGAACACGTTATGATGCGCGATCTGCGGATATTGCTTGTCCACGCCCCAGTAGAACATGATGGTGGAGCAGGTGAAAAGTTTACCGTCGAGTTTCTTAGCTTCTTGTGCATCAGGCAAAAGTTCTTTGTAAATGTGGGGAAGGTCTGCGTTGCCGATGAAAATATCTGCAGAGTAGGTCTTGCCGTCAAACGTCTCTGCGCCGATAACCTTCGAACCTTCAACGTGCAACTTTCTAACCGGGCTGTTATGCACAAATTTCACGCCCAATCTCTCAGCGATGTTCACCAACGCCTGAATCGCCGCATACATCCCGCCCATCGGATACCAAACGCCCTCCGCCAGTTCCGTGTATTGCAGCAGGGAGTAGGTAGCGGGAGCGTCGTAGGGGCTTAAGCCGAGGTACATGTTTTGAAAAGTGAATGCGGCTTTCAAGCGTTCATCCTTGAAGAAGCGTCCCGTGTTGGCGTAATGCTTTTGCAGCGCTTTGAGGTTGAAGATCAGCGGCAGGTTGGCGGGACTGAAGTATTCGAAGATGTTGTAGAAGTTGCGACCCACGAATTTTTCGAGCGAAATTTTGTAGTGTTTCGCGCCTTCCGCAAGGTAACTGAGGAAGCCGGTGAATGCGGATTTATCCACGGCTTCGAGTTGGCGCTGCATTTCGCCGATATCGGAAGTCAGTTCGAGGCGCAAACCGTCGTCGAAATGGACTTTGTAGGTGGGGTCAATGCGGCGCAGGTCGAGGTGGTCGCTCATCTTCTCGCCGAGAGAGGCAAAGGTCTCCTCCCAAACTTCGGGCATGAGAAACAGCGTCGGTCCGATATCGAAGCGGTGACCGTCGCGGACGATTTGGTTGCAGCGCCCGCCGGGGGTGGATTCCTTTTCCAGCACGGTCACGTCATACCCGTTTTTTGCAAGGCGGGCGGCGGTGGCAATTCCGCCGATCCCTGCGCCGATTACGAGAGCAGTTGGTTTCATGGTTCTCCTTTTCAACCTTCTTTATAGAAGGGCAGGGCTATTGTACCAACTGTCTAGTTTTTGTCAAGCATTCCTTTGCAAAATATTGACAAAATTCGGAATTCCTGTACAATTCGAGCGTCAACCAGACCTTTTGTCAGTAAGCCAGGAGCCAAACACATGCAGGTACACGCCAACTGGGAGAACCAATTACTTGCCCTCGCGGGGCATATCCCCCACCCGTCCACGCGCCCATTTTTCTCGTATTGGGCAGGGGACGCCGCGCTTCGCAGGGCATACAAGCAGGCGGAGGTCATCACAGCCGCCCACAGCAAATCCTTCCATCTCGCCTCGAGTCTGCTCCCCGAGGAGAAGCGTTCCGCCGTCCGCGCGCTCTACGCCTTCTGCCGCACGGTGGATGACATTGTGGACGAAGTGGAATCGAAGAAGGATCGGGATTTTGAATTGGACTACTGGAGAAACGTGGTTCAATCCGCCTCTCCCCCCGACGATGACCTGATTGCCGCTGCCTGGGCAGATACCCTCACCCGATACCACATCCCGCGTCACTATGCCTTGCAGTTGATTGACGGTGTCGCCCGCGATTTGTCCCAGTCCCGTTACCAGACCTTCGACGACCTCGCCACGTACTGCTACGGCGTCGCCTCCACGGTCGGGTTGATGAGCATGTACATCGTCGGTTTCAATAATAACAATGCCGTGCCGTACGCCATCAAACTCGGCGTCGCCCTGCAAATGACCAACATCCTGCGCGATGTGGGCGAGGATTACCGCAACGGGCGTCTCTACCTGCCGCGCGAGGAACTCATCGCCTACGGCATCCGCGAAGAGGATATTGCCGCCGGGCGCGTGAGCGACAACTGGCGGCAGTTCATGAAATTTCAGATCGAGCGCACCCGTCGCCTCTATGAAGAATCCTGGGCGGGCGTGAAACTGCTCGAACGCGAGGGCCGGCTTGCCGTCAGCGCAGCCTCCGTTTTTTACAGCGGCATCTTGGATGACATCGAAAAGCGTGATTACAACGTCTTCAGCCGCCACGCCTCTTTGAGCGCTCTTGAAAAAATATTCCGCCTCCCATCGTTGTGGTGGAAGTTGAAATCCCTCGAATAAAAAGGATTACCCATGTCAAAAGATTCATTACGTCAGTTCGTCAATCTTGTCAGCGTTGTTCTCGCGCTTGCCGTCAACATTCTCGCCTCGACCCTGCCGCTCAACGGACAGAACACCGGCGAAATCTCGGACCGTTTCCAGGTTTACTTTGTGCCTGCGGGTTACGTCTTTGCGATTTGGGGTGTCATTTACATCGGTTGGATCGCGTTCACAGTCTATCAATTCCTGCCTTCCCAGAGGGAAAATCCGCGCCTGAGGCGGCTGGAATACCTGTTCGCGTTGAGCAGCGTCGCCAATGCGGCGTGGTTATTTTGCTGGCACTACAACCAGTTCGGTTTGAGCGTGCTCGTCATGCTTTCGCTTTTGGGGCTGCTCGTTGCAAGTTACCTGCAGCTGGACGTGAACCGGTTTCCGGTTTCCGCGGTCGAGCGCTGGTCTGTGGACATTCCGTTCGGCGTTTACCTCGGCTGGATCACGGTTGCGACCGTCGCAAACGTTTCGGATTGGCTGTATCTTGTCGAGTGGAACGGCTTTGGAATTCCCGCGCAGGTTTGGGCGGTCGTCATGCTGGCGGTTGCCTCCCTGCTCGGTCTGGCGATGTCCCTTGCGCGCAGGGATGCGGCTTACCTTTCCGTGCTGGTTTGGGCGTTCATTGGGATTGCGGTGAAGCAAACTACCGCCCCGATGGTCGTGACCGCCGCATGGATAACCGCTGCGCTGATGGCAGGACTGATCGTCTACAGTTTGTTCCGCAAAGCGCCATCCATGTAAAGCCGTTTTGCAATCCGCAGATTCAACAAGGGCGTGACCGCTTGGTCATGCCCTTGCCGTTTAATAACCATGGACGATGGACCAAAGACTGTCCTTTACCGTCTACGGTCTGCCGTCCATCGGCTATGGTCTACCATCCACCGTCTTTTGATATACTTGCCGCGTGAGGACAATCGGAATCTTTCTTTGCCTGTCCCTTATCAGTTGTTCAAACATTACAGAGATAAACACGGAGAACGAAATGAACCTTCGATACCTGGCATTGGGCGATTCGTACACCATCGGTGAAAGCGTGGAGGAAGCGGAGCGGTTCCCCAACCAACTCGCCAGACTTATTGAACTCTCTCCCCAATTTGGGGGGAGCCGGAGGGGGGTGGATGTCACCATCATCGCCCGCACCGGCTGGACGACGGACGAACTCTGGCAGGGGATTCAAGCCAACACCGTCGAGCCGCCCTACGACCTGGTCTCGCTGCTGATCGGCGTCAACAATCAATATCGCGGCTACGACATCAACGAATACCGCGCGGGTTTCAAGTTTCTGCTCGGCAAAGCCGTCGAATACGCGGGCGGCGACGTGAAGCGCGTCATCGTCTTTTCCATTCCCGATTGGGGCATCACGCCGTTTGCCGCCGGAAGGGACGCCTCGCAGATCGCCGCCGAAATTGATGCGTTCAATCGAGTGAATTTGGAAGAGACCCGCACCGTGGGCGCGCATTACGTGGATGTCACGCCGGTCTCGCGTCAGGCACTGGACGATGGAGCCTTGATCGCTTCGGACGGCTTGCACCCCTCTGGAAGCATGTACGCGCAGTGGGCGAGCCTTGCCCTGCCCATTGCGTTGGAAATCTTGAAATAAATCAACACGGAGAATCATGCCAACAATCAAAGCCATCAATCACGTTGCCGTCGTCGTGGACGATATGGAGAAGTCCCTCGCGTTCTGGCGCGATGCGCTGGGAATCGAACTGCACGAACTGCGCGATGTGCCTGCCGAAAAATCGCAGGTGGCGTTCCTGCCGCTCGCCGGAGCCGAAGTGGAACTGGTCATGCCAACCACGGACGACTCGGGCATTGCCAAGTATCTCGCCAAGCGCGGACCCGGAATGCACCACCTCTGCCTCGAAGTGGACGACATCGAAGCCATGCTGGGGCAACTGCGGACGAAGAACATCCGCCTCATCAATGAAGAGCCGCGCACCGCCGCGGATGGAAAGAAATACGCCTTCATTCACCCCGAATCCACGGGCGGCGTGCTGGTGGAACTTTATCAAGTCTGATGGAAGAGAATTTCGAAACGATCCTGACTGGGGAGTGCGGTCTCGTAAAAGACCGGCATATCATCGTCGGAGTGTCGGGCGGACCGGACAGCCTGTGCCTGATGGAAGTCCTCAGGCAGGCAGGGTATCCGATCATCGTAGCGTATTTCGACCACCAACTGCGCCCCGATTCCGGCGCCGATGCGCGCATGGTGGAAAAGACCGCCGCGCGCCTGATGCTTGCCTGCGTCATCGGCGGCGCCGACGTGCGCGATTACGCCGAGAAAAACAAACTCTCGGTGGAAGAGGCGGCGCGCAACCTGCGCTATCGCTTCATGTTCGATCTTGCCCGCCGCCGCAACGCCCAGGCGGTGGCTGTCGGTCACACCGCCGACGACCAGGTGGAGACGGTGCTGATGCACTTCATCCGCGGCAGCGGCATTGCCGGTTTGAAGGGCATGTCCTACCGCTCGATCATCAAGACCTTCGACCCCGAAATTCCGATCGTGCGCCCGTTATTGCACCTTTGGCGGGAGGAGACAGTCGTTTACTGCGCCGTGCACGGACTTCGCCCGCTTTATGATTCCACCAACGATTCGTTGAACTTCCAGCGCAACCGCATCCGTCACTTGTTGATTCCAACCCTGGAGACCTACAACCCGAAATTTCGTGAGGCGCTCCTGCGCATGTCGCAATCCCTGAAGAGCGATTACGCCTTTGTCATGGAGTCGCTGGAGCAGGCTTGGAAGGAGACCGTGCTTGCAGTGGAGGATGACATCGTCACCTTCGACCTTGAGCGGCTCTCCGCCTATTCGCCCGGGTTCCAGCGCAATCTGATTCGTCACGCCATGCAGACCCTGCGTCCCAACGTGGAAGTGACGTTCAACACCCTGGAGCGAGCCAGGCATTTGCTTGCTTCCGCCGCGCACTTGTCCCGCGTGGATCTCAAAGCCGGGCTGCAAATTTTCCGTGAGGAACGGCTGGTCTATATTTGCACGACGGATGCGGAACTGCCATTCGATCTGTGGCCTCAAATGCCGGGGAACGAGCCGCTTCCTCTCTTGACGCCGGGGCAGGTCCCGCTGGCTGGCGGGTGGAGAGTCGTCTGCGAGCGCTGGCGGCTCCCCGCTTTGGCGGTGGAACAGGCTGAACGGAACGAGGACCCATTCCAGGTCTGGTTGGATGCGGGGGAACTGCCGGAGTCGCTCGAACTGCGGGCGCGGCGTCAGGGCGATTCTTTTGAGCCGCTAGGGATGGACGGTCACTCCCAGAAGATTTCCGATTTCTTCGTCAACGAAAAGGTCCCGCAGCGCGCGCGTGACCGCTGGCCCCTGCTGTGCGCGGGAGATGAGATCGTTTGGATACCCGGTTACCGCCCCGCGCACCGTCACCGCCTCAAAGACGATACGCGCAGTGTGGTCTATTTTTCGGTGATCCGTCCCTCGGACAGCGCGCCAACCGAAACCATCGTCTGATAAAATCCCCGTCCTGTAACTTGCGGACGGGGATTTTCGTTATTTCAGTTCGCCGTTCAATTGCTTCAACTTGATGAACAACTCGCGCCACTGGATTTTGGAAACGCCGATCTTTTGGCGGATCTTATCCGGCTCCACGCCGGTTTGATAATCGCGCAGGGCGCACGTCCAGCGGCACATGTCGAATGACAGGTGCTTGTTCAAGCCCGCCTCTTCGCCGATGTCTTCGAGCAGGTATTCCAACCGGCGCGGCGACCAGGGGAAGACCTGGTCCACAGGCTGGTATTGGGTGAGGTACTCGTTGTAGGCGGTTACCCAGTCGTCATCGAGTTCGATCTTGCGTTCCTTGTAGCGGTTGGCTGGGCTGGCATAACGGACGAACAAATACGGTCCGTTCTTGCCGTCCAAATCAATGTGGTTGACGTGGATGCCCAGGCACTCGCTCTTCTTGATGCCCGTCGTCAGCAGCAGATAGACGAGGGTGTAAGGGCGGGCATCCGGTTTCTTGCCGCGGCGGTGACGGTCCGCCGCCAGCAGAACAGTTTCGTATTCATTCTCGGACAAAACCTGCGGCAGGGGGCTGATGGCGGAGCGCTGCATGACCTTTTCCGCCGGGTCGAGGGTCACCACGCCATATTGATGCAGCCAGCGGAAGAACGATTTCACCGAGGTGATGCGCCGCGAAAGAGTCTTGGGGCTGCACGGAATCCCGCGTCCTTTTTCCATCCATTCGAAGAAGCGGTTGAGGTCTTCTGTGCTGACCGCGCCGACGGCTTGATCGGGCGGGATAAACTTGCTGAGCAGGCGCACATCCGAAAGAAAGGCTTTGACCGTGTTCGGGGAACGTCCCTGGTCGAGCAGGAACATCTCCCAGCCGTTGATGGCGGCGGGCAGCAGCGATTTTGCGCTGATATGGGCTGGTGCGGAATTTTTTGCCATACGAAGTACCCTTGCGTGTAGATTTTGTTTTGCGTATAGTTTAGCGAATTTGGAAGGCGTTGTCAACGGGCAATCTTTCAACACTAATTCACCCTGCACACCCTCGCTCCGGGGCGGTAAGCGTCGGCTTTTCCAAGCCAGTCTTTTGCTCGGCTTTGACATCCAGAATTAATACTGATGTTACGCAGTTCCTTCTCCCTCACCCCTTTCCCAATGGGAGAGGGGTGAGGGTGCATAAGGCGAGCTAATAACTGACCTTACGCGAGTTCACCGTAGGGGCGGTCCGTCAGAGATGGGCGCAGTTTCAATCAACAAGAAAGGGTCGCCCTTTGCGGAGAGTTTTCACAGAGCGCGATTGGGTCGCCTCTACTGCGTAACATGAGGCAGGTACCCCCTTTTTGAACCGCCACCCCCATCCCGAGGACTTAGCCCGCCAAAAAGGATAGAAGAGATGAAAAAACCTGGCGGCTTGGCGTCAGGCGGTTTTTCGCGTAAGGTGAATAATAAAACTGTAAGCAGGATTTTGGAAAACTCTGCTAACATTGAATTATGCCCCGCGTCATTATCCTTGGATCATCGAACGCCATTCCCACAAAAGACCATGAGAACACGCACATGGTCGTTGTGGGGCAGGAGCGCATGTTGCTCGTTGATTCGGTCAGCAATCCCATTCTGAGATTGGAACAAGCCGGGCTGGATTTCAACGACTTGACCGACCTTGCCATCACCCACTTCCACCCGGACCATGTCTCCGGCGTCCCGCTTCTTCTCATGGACATGTGGCTGATGGGCAGACAAAAGCCGCTCAATATCTACGGACTGCACTACACGCTGGACAGGGTGGAGGACATGATGGGTTTTTACAACTGGTCGGAATGGCCCAACTTTTTCCCTGTCGTCTTTTACCGCCTGCCCGCCCGCGAAATGACCCACGTGCTTACCTGCCCGGATTTCATCGTCCATGCCTCGCCGGTGCATCACATGATTCCCAACATCGGGCTGCGCATCGAATTTCCGACCAGCGGCAAACTGCTGGCGTATTCCTGCGATACCGAACCCTGCGATGAGGTCGTCCGCCTCGCCGCCGGGGTGGATGTGTTGATCCATGAAGCGACTGGCGAACTGCCCGGTCACTCCTCCGCCAAGCAGGCGGGCATCGTCGCCTCAAAAGCGGAAGTAAGTAAACTTTATCTGATCCACTATCCAACCGGCAGGTTTGCCAAAGGCGACCCGGTTGCAGAAGCGAGGACTACCTTCCAGGGCAACGTCCTGCTCGCAAAAGACTTTATGACGCTGGATTTTTAACTCCCCAAGCCGGAAGCGGATAAACCCAAAAGAATTTGTGGCTAATGATTTTCCCGTAAAAACAGGAGACTCACTAAAAATCCCCTCCTCCAATCGGAAGAGGGGATTACGGTTTACCAGCCGGAAATGAACGGCTCCCACTCGTGATTATCCGCCAGGTGCTTGCCAAAGATGTACGCGGCGTCGGCGGGCGGTTCCCTGGGGATGTGCAGAAGGCGCATGTGCGCCTCCTCCGCTTTGCGCCCGCCCTTGCGGTGATTGCAAGCCGAGCAAGCCGTCACCAGGTTCGTCCAGACGTGCTGACCGCCCATGTGACGCGGGATCACGTGGTCAATGGTCAATCCCACCTCGCGCTTGCCGCAATACTGGCAGGTATAATTATCGCGGCGGAAGATCTCGCGGCGCGTTAATTTGACGCGCGGACGCGGACGGTGAACCTGCGACTCAAGCCGGATGACAGAAGGACGCGGAATCAGTTGTGAAATTGTTCTGATATGCCCGCGCCCGTTCGCGATCATCCCCGCCTTGCCTGCCAGGATCAAGCCAATTGCCCGGCGCGTTGTACAAACGTGGATCGGCTCGAAATTTGCGTTGAGCACCAAAACGGGTTCGTTCATGGCTTCTCGACAATCTGCGTGATTATACATCCAGTTTGTTAAATGCGTGGCGGGCTTCAACGGTAATACAAAAAAGGAGCGCTTTTGTGAACGTATTGATCTCGGGCGGTTCGGGTTTTCTGGGGAGCGCCCTGACCCGTTCCTTTCTTGAGGATGAACACAAGGTTTTCGTTCTCACACGCGGCGCGCGCGTCCCTGCCGGGGCTGAAGCGGTGATGTGGGATGGCAGAACCATGAGCGGCTGGGGGCGGCTCGTCAACGAGATGGATGCGGTGATTCATCTTGCGGGGAAGACGCTCGCCTCCTGGCCCCGGACGAAGGCGACGAAGCAAGCCTTCCCGGATTCCCGCATCCTTCCCGGACTGGCGCTTGCTCAAGCCATTCGGGAAGCGGCTCGACGCCCAAAGGTTTTCCACCAGAGCTTCCGGCATCAACCACTACGGCTTGCGCGGCGACCTCGCCGATGAATCCACACCGCCCGGCGGGGATTTCCTCGCGCAGTTGACGGTCAAATGGGAGGATGCCACCAAATCCGTTGAAGAACTGGGCGTGCGGCGGGTGGTCACCCGCTCGGCGGTTGTGTTGGGAAGGGGCGGCGGTCTGCTCGGCTTGATGGCGTTGCCGGTAAGGATGTTCGTGGGCGGTCCGCTTGGCTCCGGCAGGCAAGCCATGCCGTGGATTCACATCACGGATTGGGTGCGGGCGGTGCGTCATTTGATCGCGGATGAAAATGCGCGCGGCGCATACAACCTGATTGCCCCCACGCAGACATCCAACGCCGAATTCAATAAGATCCTGGCGGGCGTTTTGCATCGTCCATACTGGTTCCCCGCGCCGGCATTTTTATTAAGGAACGTTTTGGGCGAAATGAGCGTCTTAGTCCTCGAGGGCCGCTTTGCCCAGCCCAAACGGTTGATCAACTCTGGGTTCGTGTTCCAGTTTCCGGGTCCGCGTGAAGCGCTGACCGATTTGTTCGGTTAACTCAAAGGAGTAGATAAGTCCATGAAAAAGTATATCGTCTTGTTGCTGGTATTCCTCGCCGCCTGCGGACCCTCTTCGCAGGAACCGTCGGTGGTGATGCCTGTGTTTTTACCGACCGCCACCGCGTACATTGATCCATCTTATCCCACGGCAGAGGTTGAGGTGGCGTCGCCGAACCAGACCGCGAGCGGCATCGAGGTGCGGGTGGAGCACGCCTGGATGGAGGGCAAGAACGTGAACGCCGATGTGTGTTATACCCTGCCCGACGCATCCGACTGGTCCATCTGGTCGGCGAGCCTCACATACGCCGGGACGGTGTTGCAGGAATACGGCACGACCCTGGTAAGTTTGCAGGAGGCGGCAGATGGGCAGCCCGGTCTTCGTTGTGATACGCTGACCTTTGTCGTCGCGCCGGACGCCGATTTGACCAACGCAATCATCGAGATCGGCGCCATCGCCGCGCCGCCCCAGCAGGATGATTATTGCTCGGTCTATATGCCGAAAATCCAGCAAGCCATGCAGGAACGCGGGATCGGCATCGTGCTGGAATGCCTGGACGTGAACGGCACGCTGACCATGCAGATCACCAGCCGTCCGCTGGAGATGACCCAGGAGCAGGCGGAGCAGATCGTCTACAGCGACGAGTTTTACACCGTGAAGGGACCATGGAGTTTTCCGTTCAATTTGTCCCAGTAGGGTTCTTGTTGTATAATAGCCGCATGTCCGGCAAGTCGTTCGCTCGTTTCTATTATTACCGCGTCCATCCATAAGCCTTTGCGATGGTGTGAATTGAACGCGCCCCATCATCGCGGGCGCGTTTTTGTTTCCGGCTCTGGAGCGACCGGAGACGAACAGCGGCGAGTTGCGAGATCATTTTTCCGCAGGGAGAACTTATGAACATTGACGAACAGGTTGAATTGTTGATGCAAGGCACCGACTATGGCGACGAGGAGTTGCAGAAAGCCATGGCGGCGGAACTGCGCGAGCGCCTGCTGACGGCGCAAAAAGAAAATCGCCCCCTAAGGGTCTACTGCGGCTACGATCCCACGTCCACCGACCTGCATTTGGGTCACACCATTTCCATGCAGAAACTGCGCCAGTTTCAGGATTTGGGTCATGACGTGACTTTCCTGATCGGCAGTTACACCGCGCTGGTGGGCGACCCTTCGGATAAGAACCGGGCGCGTCCGGTCCTGACCGAGGAGCAGGTCAACGAAAATGCCCGCACCTACGCCGAACAAGCCTTCCGCGTGCTGGACCGCGAGAAGACGAGAATCCGCTACAACGGCGAGTGGCTGTCGAAGTTAACGCTGGTGGATTTGATCCGCCTCGGTCAGAACTTTACCGTCCAGCAGTTTTTGGCGCGCGAGAACTTTGCCAAACGCCTCGAAAAGGGCGAGCCGATATTCCTCCACGAGACCTTCTATGCGCTGATGCAGGGATACGACGCCGTTGCCATGCAGACCGACGTGCAAGTGGGCGGCTCGGACCAGTTGTTCAACATCATCGTGGCGGGACGCAAATTGCAGGAAGCGCTTGGGCAGAAGCCGCTGGTGGGCATCATCACGGGCATCCTGCCGGGGACGGACGGCGTGCAGAGAATGTCCAAGTCCACAGGCAATATCGTGCCGATCAACACCGGCGCGGACGATATGTTCGGCAAGTTGATGTCCGTTCCGGATTCGGCGATGGGCATTTACATGCGCTTGGTCACGCGTTGGAATCCGCACGAGATTGCGAAGATCGAAGCCGATGTAGACTCCGGCGCGCTTCATCCGCGCGACGCGAAGATGGCGATGGCAAAGGAGATTACCGGCATCTTCTATGGCGATGTTGAAGCCGCCGCCGCGCAGGAACAGTTCGTCAAGATGTTCCAGCAGAAGGAAGTCCCGGATGAGATGCCCGAATACGAACTGCAAGCCGGTCAAACGGTGGTGGATGTAATCCTCGCCGCGAAACTGGCGGAGAGCAAGAGCAAGGCGCGCGCGTTGATTGACCAAAAGGGCGTTCGGTTGGATGGGGTCGCGCTCGAGCGCGGGGACGCTCCCTTCCCGCATCCCGGCGTGCTTCAAGTGGGCAAACGCCGGTTTGTGCGCGTGACGTAGCGCGGATATGAAAAGAAGCGGTGAGTTTTCACCGCTTCTTTTTGTTCTGGCTGCTTTTCCGTTTTTGCCGGACTGCTTCCGGTTGATTTGTGTCGGGGAAATTCGAGCGGATAAATTTGGGGTCGTTCGCCAGCATTTTTTGGAACGTTTCCACCACGCGCGGATCGAATTGTTTGCCGGAGAGATCGTTGATGTACTTCACCACTTCTTCCTCGTCCCAGGCTTTCCGGTAGGGTCGGTCTGAGAGCAGGGCGTCCCACACGTCCACGACGGCGAAGATGCGGGCGGAGAGGGGAATCTCCTCGCCTTTCAGCCCGCGTGGATAGCCGCTGCCGTCCCACCATTCGTGATGGCAGTAGGCAATGTCCAGGGCGGGGCGCAGGTAGGGGATGGGGGAGAGCAGGTCGTAGGCATACTGCGGATGTTTCTGCATTTCGATCCTCTCCCCCTCGGTGAGGGGACCGGGTTTGTGGAGGATGCTGTCTGGCACGCCCATTTTGCCGATGTCGTGGAGCAGGGTTCCGCGGCGGATGTGAATCAATTCGGCTTCGGGAATGCCCATTTGCCGCGCCAGCTCCACGGTCAGGTTGGTGACGCGCCGGGTGTGTCCCTGGGTTTCCTTATCCCGCAGTTCAAGGGCTTTTCCCCAGCCTTCCAGGGTTGTATCGTACGCGAGCGAAAGTTCCTGGTTGGTCCGCTGCAGGTTTTCGAATAACTGGGTATTGTCAATCGCAATGGCGGCTTGCCCTGCAAGGGTCTGGATGAAATCCAGCCAGTCGGATGTGGGGGTGAACGGCGTTCTGAAATAGGTTTCCAATATCCCGCGCGCGGCTCCTTTTATGAACAAAGGCACAGCATAGTAGCTGACAAATTTTTCGATGGAATAAGGGTCGGAGTGTTCGATGGGTTTTTCCTGGCTCAGGTCTTTTATGTAGACCGGTTTGCGGGTCAACAGTATCTGACCCATGACGCCGTCACCGATGCTTACGGACGCATAGGGGGTTTCGCGGTTGTGGAATCCCTTCCTGGCGTAGTAATCCATCATCTGGCTTTCGGGGTTGAAGACCAGGATGGCGGCGGCGCTGACGCCCATCTTTGAGATCAGATGTTCGGTGATGATGTTCAGCGTGATCCGCAGGTCGAGGCTGGATGAAATGGCTGTGTCCATTTCGCGCAGGGTGGTGAGACGCCGGATCTGTTCCTCGCTTCTTTCGTACAACGTGGAGCGGTAGATGGCGTTCCCGGCGATTTCTGCAATGGTGGTGATCAGCCTTTGGTAGTGCGCCTCGAACGTCCTCGGCGCCTGGATGCCCACCACAAGCACGCCGATGGTCTCTGAAGTCGTTTGAATGGGCACGGCAAGCGCCCCCCAGCCGGGACCCATGAACTCCCTGTTTTGAGGAAGGGCATCCGGGTCGCTGCTGAAATCCTGGCTGAAGTGGGGTTTTCCGCTTACAAAGACAGTTCCGATGATACCCTCGCCCGGTTCGAAGATTGGTTTGGGTATATCCGCCAGTTTCCCGTCAGCCGCCTGGGGGATGAGGACGTGTTTGTTGGGGTCGAAGATCCAAAAAGCGGTTGCCTGCGTTCCGATGATGTTTTTGATCTCGTTCAGCAGAATGGGAAGCATTTCCTGCGTGTCGCGCGCCGCCCGAAGCGCAAAGGAGATGCGGCTTACCATTTCGAGTTCTTCGAGTCGCTGCCTGGTCTCTGTATACAACCGGACATTTTCAATGGATGTGGCGGCTTGTTGCGCAAAGGTCTGCGCCGCAATGGCATCGCTCTGGGTGTAGACATGCGGCATGTAACTGTCTATCGTCAGGAAACCGATCACTTGTCCGCGGGAAATGAGCGGGACGCCCATCCATCCGCGGACGTGCTGCGAGTCGCCCCATTTTTCGAAGCGCGGGTCGGACCAGCAATCTTCGATGATCAGCGCCTGTCCCGTCTCCATCATGATCTGGCAGAGTTCGTTATTCAATGGATAGATGTGTTCCAGCGCCAGTTCGGGCTTGGACAATCCGTTTTGGGCGGTCAGTTTGAGATGATCCCCTTCGATTTCCAAAATCGAAGCGCTGTCGTAAGGGATGATCCTGGAAAGCCATTCGAAAATGGATTTGTGCAGGGTGGGCAGGTCGAGCACGTTGGTCAGCGCGGTGGATGCCTGCCGGACGGTTTCGGCGGTCTCGCGTCGTTTCTTCTCCAGCTCGAAGAGCCGGACTCGTTCGATGGCGGTCGCCGCCTGGTTGGCGAACGTCTGAATTAGTGCGGCGTGTTCCCCCGTGAAGGCGCCCGGCGTGCGGCTGTCGAGATTGATATAGCCGATCAGGGTATCCTGGGCGAACATGGCAATTGCCATCCAGCCGCGGATGTATCCGCTGCCGGGCCACTTTTCGAAGTTGTCATCCTTCTGGGCGTCTTCGACGATCAGCGGCTTGCGGCTTTTTTCGATAGTCTCCCATTTTCCGCTGATCGGGAATTCCTGTCCAATGTAAAATTCCTGCGGCAGATTCCGATGCGCAACGATCCGAATCGAATTTTCGAGTCTCCTTATGATGGACGCGCTGTCGTAGGCGACGAGTTCGTAAAGCCAGTCGAGAATTTTTTCGAAAAGATCGTTTGGATCCAGCAGGTTTGCAAGCGAGGATGTGGCGCGGCTGAGGGTCTCGGCTTCTTTCCGCCGGCGCTGTTCAAGATCGAACAGCCGGGCGTTCTCGATGGCGATCGCCGCCTGGTTGGCAAACGTCTGAACAATGGCGGCATGCTCGATATTGAAAAAATCCGGGGTGCGGCTGTCCACATTCAGGAAACCGATCAACTTATCCTGGGCGAGAAGCGGGATCCCCATCCAGCTTCTGATGTAGTTCGTCTGCTCGAATTTGATAAAGCGTTTATCCTCGCGGACATCGGGAATGAAGATTGGCTGCCGGAACGCTTCTTCGCCGCCCCACTTGTTCGGGTCGAAGGGATATTGATATCCGATCAGTTCCTTCGGGACGTTCTTTCCCGCAACGATCTCGACGGTTCCCTGGTGGAACATCTCGATCGAAGCGCTGTCGAACTTGATCATTTTCTCGAGGAGCATGAATATTTTCTCGAAAAGCCTTCCCGTGTCGAAATAGGAGGTCAATTCCATGGTTGCTTCGCGGAGGATTTCGGACTGTTCGAACCGCTTCCTCTCCAACTTGAGCAGTTGAAGACGTTCCATGGTATTTGCCATTCCCCCGGCAAGGGTGTTGAGGAGCCGCTCCTCCCGTTCCGTGAAGGCGTTCAGCGAGCTGCTTTCCACATTCAAGACGCCGTAAACTTTCAAGCCGCTGATGATTGGCACACAAAGCTGGGAGCGCGTATCTTTCGATATTTCAAAATAGGATGGATCGCGGGATACGTCGCCGATGCGGATGGACCGCCTGCCCGCCGCGACTTTTCCATAAATCCCCTGCGCGACCGGCAGGCTTTCGAACATGCTTTGCATATCCATGCCGCGATAAGAAGGATGCGGGATCAATTTGTCGCGGTTCTCGCTGATCAGCAATACGCCGCAATTGCTGCATTGCAGGCTGTCGTCAATGATTTCCGTGATCTGCTCGATCAGTTCGTCGGTATTCCTGGCGGCGGATTCGGTCATGGCGGCGTCATGAAGGACGCTCAACTCCTGGAGTTGTTGTCTTAATGCTTCCTCGTATTGCTTGCGGGCGGTGATGTCCTGCGCAACCGCGATGATCACTTCCTGACCAAAATAGGTCCCTTTAAAAAGACGCACGTCCTTCGGGAAAACCTCGCCGTTACTGCGAACACCCCAGAATTCGAATTCCTGCGCCTCGCCCTCGAACGCCTTGTGAATCGACGCCGCAATCTTCTGCATGTCGTTTTTGCCGGGGGCGCTCAGGAATTCCGGCGTTTTCCCCGTAAAGTATTCCTTGGGATACCCGTACATCTGGGCTGCGCCGTCGTTTACGTCCAGGAAACGCCCCTCCCTGTCCTGGATGTAGATTGCGTCGCGTACTGTATTGAACAACCCGCGGTAACTCGTTTCACTTTCCAGCAGAGCCTCGACGAATTGTTTTCGTTCGATTGCCAGCCCAAGCGTGCGGGCAGCGGCGTGCAGGGCTTCGACTTCCGAATCGGTCCATTCGCGTTCGGTCACACAATCGTCGAATCCGATGAACCCCCATAAGTCGTTCCCGGATTGAATGGGAATGCACACCAACGAACGAATATCCTGACTTTGCAACAGAGCCTGTTCTTCGGCTGGAAAGTCCCTTGTGCGCCCCCTCACCGGCAGTCCCTGTTTGAAAAGCCCAGCCCAGCGCGCAAACCCGATCTCCTCCGGGTTGACCTGCTGCAAGAGTGGGTTGGAAATCTGCGCCGTTATGTCCTTGTTGCACCATTCGTAGAGTTGGGAGAACGTTTCCGTCCCTGAAGCGAATTTCCTTTTAAATATATACACACGGCTTGCTTCGGTTGCCAGCCCAAGCCTTTCGAGGACCTGTTCGGCGCTGTACTCCCAATTGGTGGTCTTCAAGAATTGCTCGGCGGAATAGCCGACCGCCTTGAGGATCGCATCGCGGCGGAGGAGGGCATCCTCCACCTTTTTCTGTTCCGTAACATCCAACAGGATGCCCTGCCAGAAGCGGGGAACGCCGTCCTTGTCCCTGACGAGCGAGGCGTTCTCTTTTATCCAAACATAGTGCCCGTCCCGGTGGTGCAGCCTGTACTCAATACGGAACGGCTCGCCGGTTTCGTTCGTACGAACATCCTCCGCCAGCACACGTTCCTTGTCGTCCGGGTGAAGCGAATTCTCCCAGAGGTTGGTCCCCATCACCCATTCCTCTGGTGTGTATCCGAGTAAATCCAACAGCCGCGGACTCATGTATTGGGAAACCTGGGGATTATCGAACCTGTCCATGAATACGACCCCCGGCAGTCCTTCCACCAGCATCCGGTATTGTTCGGCGGCTTTATTTTCCGATTGTGACTTGTTCTTTTCGTTTGCGGCTAGTACAAAGAAGATCAGGAGCGCCGTTGCGGTGATGAAAAACCACTCTTTATACGTTTGGATGACCGTCGACTCTTCTGAATTGAAATATGCAAATACCGGGATTTTGTCCGAAAACAAAATCCACAGCCCCCCGACGAAGAAGTAAACAAGGGAGACGCTTGCGGCAAAGGCGGCATTTTTTTTATTCATAAAGCGAGAAGATAGTTTCCTGTTTCATTATAGGCTGTTTTGATGAAAAATTCATGGCAATTCAGTTGTATTAATTCCGCGGCGGGAGAATGGATTTTTGAACGGGATGGGAAAATAAAAAAGCGAGTCCGAGAGCGGACTCGCTTTGCTGGAGGCGTCGACGGGATTTGAACCCGTGAATGAGGGTTTTGCAGACCCTTGCCTTACCACTTGGCCACGACGCCATATAAACAAAAGGATTGCCGACCGATTTCCATTCCAATCTGCAATCCTCCGTGTTTGAGCGGGCGATGGGATTCGAACCCACGACCTTCTCCTTGGCAAGGAGACGTTCTACCACTGAACCACGCCCGCAGATGACGACCTTCTTACTTGGCCGAGAGTGCCGAGACCCAGGATCGAACTGGGGACACCGCGATTTTCAGTCGCGTGCTCTACCAACTGAGCTATCTCGGCCAAATGGTATTTTATTGTTAAGCGCCGGTGATTTTACACGCACTTATATAGATTGTCAAGAAATGCGCCGAGTTGTTATTTATCCAGCAATCAAACCGCACATTTTTCTTGACTTTTTATCTTCAGTTCGATATAATTTTAGGTCGCTGTCCATCGGGACAGTTTAAGTTGTTTATGAACCTGCCAAAAATAAACCAGGAGAGAAGAATGGCATCTTCTTTGTCCCAAAAGAGCTACGCGCGCATTCCAGTACACCTTGATTTACCCAACTTGATCGAAGTACAACTTGATTCGTTTGAAAGGCTCAAGAAGGAGGGACTTGGCGATCTTTTCCATGAAATTTCCCCCATCGAGTCTTACAACAAGGGGATGAAACTTTTCTTCCCCAGCCGCAGTCCCGAATCGCAGCAATGGGGGTTGAAATATTGGTTTGGCGAGCCGAAGCATACCATTGAAGAATGCGTCGAGCGCGATCTTACTTATGCAAGTCCATTGTACGTGTCCGTTCTTCTTGCGGGACCGGATGTGCCGGAGCCGATCAAACAGGATATTTTCCTGGGCGATTTCCCCGAGATGACGGATAAAGGCACTTTCATCGTCAACGGCACGGAGCGCGTCGTCGTCTCCCAGTTAATTCGCTCGCCCGGCGTTTATTTTGAAGCGCCTGCCGACCGCGCCACGGGACGCCTGCTTTCCATGGCGAAACTGATCCCGGACCGCGGCGCATGGATGGAGTTCGAGACCCGCAAATCCGATTACATCATTCTCAAATTCAACCGCAAGCGCACGGTTCCCATCACGGTGTTCCTGCGTGCGCTTGCCGCTGTGAACGATGGCTTGAAGGATTCGCCCATCAAACACGGTACGGACGAGGAGATCCTCTCCATTTTTAAGGACGTGGATAACAACACGGAGCGCATGTTCATCGCCTCCACGATCAAGCAGGAACCCGACTGGGACCTGACCACCCATACGATTGCGGAAGCGGCTCTGATCGAATTCTTCAAGCGGATGCGCCCCGGCGATCCCGCCACGCTCGATAACGCCCGTCAGTTTCTCGAAGAGCAACTGTTCGACCAGCGGCATTACGACCTTGAACGGGTGGGTCGTTACAAACTGAATCAGAAACTCGACCTGAACATCCCCATCCCGCACCGGACGGTGAGCAAGAGCGACATCATCCGCCTCGTGCGCCGGATGATTCAGATTAATAATGGTACGGAACGCCCCGACGATATTGACCATTTGGGGAACCGCCGCGTCAAGACGGTGGGCGAGTTGATCCAGAACAAGTTGCGGATCGGCCTGCGCAGGATGGAGCGCGTCATCAAGGAACGCATGTCCATCCGCGATCAGGAACAGCTTTCGCCGGTGACGCTGGTCAACATCCGCCCCGTGGTGGCGGCTCTGCGCGAATTCTTCGGTTCCTCGCAACTTTCCCAGTTCATGGACCAGACCAACCCGCTGGCGGAACTGCGTCACAAGCGCACGCTTTCGGCGTTGGGCCCCGGTGGTCTGCGCCGTGAGCGCGCGGGGTTTGACGTCCGCGACGTGCACCATTCGCACTATGGGCGTATTTGTCCGATTGAGACGCCCGAAGGTCCGAACATCGGACTTATTGGTCGCCTGGCTTCTTTCGCCCGTGTGAACGAATACGGTTTCATCGAGACGCCGTACCGCAAGGTATACAAATCCCTTCCTTCGGATGACGAACGCTTGATTGGGCGCACCCTGCGCGAAGATGTCTACGACCCCAAGTCGGAGGAACTGCTCTTCAAAGCCGGCACGGAGATTGATTCCAAGATCCTAAAGCGGCTTTCCAGGTTCGAGACCGAAATCGCCATCGTCCCCTTTGTTTCCGACGACGTTGTCTATCTTTCCGCCGATGCGGAAGACAAATATACGATCGCGCAGGCAAACGCCGCGCTCACCGAAAGCAATGAATTTTCCCGCGAGCGTATTTCCTGCCGCTATCACTCCGGCTTCCTCTTCTCCAACCCTGAGAACATCGAGTTCATGGATGTGGCGCCTCACCAGGTCGTCGGTATCAGCGCCGCGTTGATCCCCTTTCTCGAACACGACGACGCCAACCGCGCGCTCATGGGCTCCAACATGATGGCGCAGGCGGGCCCCGCTGGTCCGCCCCGAAATTCCGCTCGTCTCCACCGGCATGGAGAAGCACGCCGCGCTGGATTCAGGCCAGGTCGTGGTGGCTGAGGCGGACGGGGAAGTCGTCTCGGTAACCGGATCAACCATAACGGTCAAAGAGAAGCGGAGCGGGAACCGCGTCTATCAACTGCGCAAATATCAGCGTTCCAATCAAAGCACGTGCATTGACCAGCGTCCGTCTGTCGTCAAAGGACAGTTGATCAAAGCCGGCGACATCATCGCCGACTCTTCGTCCACCGATAGCGGGCATCTCGCGCTCGGTCAGAACGTGGTGGTTGCCTTCCTTTCATGGGAGGGCGGCAACTTTGAAGACGCGATCCTGCTTTCCGAGCGCCTGGTTCAAGACGACCGCTTCACCTCCGTCCACATTGAAAAATATGAAGTGGAAGCGCGCGATACCAAACTCGGTCCCGAAGAAATTACCCGCGACATCCCCAACGTGGGCGATGATGCCATCAAAGACCTCGATGAAAACGGCATCATCCGCATCGGCGCGGAAGTTGGACCGAACGATATTCTCGTCGGCAAGATTACGCCGAAAGGTGAAAAGGAACTCACGCCCGAAGAGCGCCTGTTGCGCGCCATCTTTGGCGAAAAGTCCCGCGACGTAAAGGATACATCCCTGCGCATGCCTCACGGCGAGCGCGGCAAGGTTGTGGATGTAAAGGTCTTCACCCGCGAGGATAATTCCGACCTCGCCGCCGGTGTGGATATGATGGTGCGCGTCTCTGTTGCCCAGCGCCGCAAGATCACCGCCGGCGATAAGATGGCGGGGCGGCACGGAAACAAGGGCGTGGTCTCGAAGGTCGTTCCCGTTGAAGATATGCCTTTTCTCGAAGACGGCACGCCGGTGGACATCATCCTCAACCCGCTGGGTGTGCCTGGACGTATGAACATCGGTCAGGTGTTGGAGGTCCACCTCGGCTGGGCGGCGAGGCGCATGGGCTATCGCGCGGTCACGCCCGTGTTCGACGGCGCAACCGAAGAGCAGATCGAAGCCGAACTGGCGCGCGCCTGGATCATAGACCAAGCGTGGGAGGAAGCCGCCGCGCGCGCCTGGGAATGGATCAGGGAACAGGGCGAAGACCCGAACGCCATCGAAGACGACGACGAGGTGCGCCGCCTGTATCTTGAACACTGGCTGGACAAGCGCCGATACGACGTTTACAGTTTGAACGACCCGGTATACGCGCGCCGCGCCACCGCCCGTGAATGGCTGCGCGAAAAAGGCTATTCCAACCCGGATGAGATTCTCCTCGAAGACCGCAATGTTGCAAACCGCGACCCCGAACTGGATGAAGTCGCCATCACGGCATGCCTGCGGTTGTGGCTGGAAGTCAGGGCGTCACCCGCCGCGTTGCGGAGGACAAGGTGTATGAAACCGCCCGAGAACTTGCAAAGGAACGGGGTATCCCACTGCCAATCCTCGGCAAGCAATCCCTGCGCGATGGCAAGACCGGCCTGCCTTACGATCAGCCCGTGACCGTGGGCGTCATGACCATCCTCAAACTGCATCACCTTGTGGAAGACAAGGTTCACGCACGCTCCACGGGTCCGTACAGCCTGGTCACCCAGCAGCCTTTGGGAGGCAAGGCGCAGTTCGGCGGACAGCGCTTCGGTGAAATGGAAGTGTGGGCGCTCGAAGCCTACGGCGCGGCGCATACGCTTCAGGAAATGCTGACCGTGAAATCGGACGACGTTCAGGGCCGCGTCAACACCTACGAAGCCATCGTCAAAGGCGAGCCAATCGAAGAACCCAGCATCCCCGCATCCTTCCGTGTGCTGGTGAAGGAATTGCAATCCCTGGGTCTCGCTGTGGAAGCGATCAACGAGAACGGGGAAGTGGTCAAGTTCGGCAAGGATGAAGAGAAGACGCATCCGCCCAAACACGACACCGGTCTGCTGAGTCTCGGAGAGAATCAAACCCGAAAAAAGTAGCATTTCCTATTGACTTGATTAACACAGCATGATAAAATGTCATGCCTTTGTTAAGGAAATGGAGCGGCAATACATCCCCGCTCGACGACATACTTGGGCAGTGACAAATGAGGCCATCAGGGTTTGTGTATGATGGTCTCATTTCTTGCGAATATGAAATCAAAAAAACGAAAGACTTGAAATCGGAGGCTGATTGTGCCGACAATAAATCAAATGGTCCGCAAGGGCCGCAAGAGTAAGCATGTAAAAAGCAAGGCTCCGGCTCTGCAGTTCACCTTGAACAGCTACAAGCAGCGCAGGTTCCGCCAGGACAAGGGCGCGCCGCAGAAACGCGGCGTTTGCACGGTGGTCCGCACCATGACCCCCAAGAAGCCGAATTCCGCGCTTCGCAAGATCGCCCGTGTGCGCTTGAGCAACGGCATCGAGGTGACGGCTTACATTCCGGGTGAAGGTCACCAGTTGCAGGAACACTCCGTCGTGCTCGTCCGCGGCGGCCGTGTGAAAGACCTGCCGGGCGTCCGCTACCACATTGTGCGCGGAACCCTCGACACCACCGGCGTTGCCAATCGCAAGCAGGGCCGCTCGAAGTACGGCGCGAAGCGTCCCAAGTAATTTTGATGGAGTGATAAAGCATGCGTAGAGCAAAACCAGAAAAGCGGGATTTGCTTCCCGATATCCGTTTTAATAGCGTCAACGTCCAGACCATGATCCAGCACGTGCTGAAGAACGGCAAGAAGAGCGTCGCGGCGAGCCTGGTGTACGATGCCATGGACTTGATCAAGGAGCGAACCGAAAAGAGTCCCATGGAGGTCTTCGACACTGCTCTCAAGAACGTTGGTCCGGTCATGGAAGTCCGTCCGCGCCGCGTGGGTGGCGCGACGTACCAGGTGCCGATGGAGGTTTCTTCGGACCGCCGCGTGACGCTGGCGATCCGCTGGATTCTCAGTTCAGCCCACGAACGCTCCGGCAAATCCTTTTCGGACAAACTCGCCTCGGAATTGATTGACGCTTCCAACGAGACCGGCGCTTCCATCCGCAAGCGCGATGAAACGCACAAGATGGCGGAAGCCAACCGCGCCTTCTCGCATTATCGCATTTAGGTTTAATTTTAGATTTTATAAAGGAAACAGGTAGCAGGCAGAATGGCACGTGTTCATCCGCTGGAGAAATACCGAAATATCGGCATTATTGCCCACATTGACGCCGGGAAAACCACCACCACCGAGCGTATCATGTTCTATACCGGTCTGACGCACCGCATCGGTTCGGTTGACGAAGGCACAACCGTCACCGACTGGATGGTCCAGGAACGGGAACGTGGTATTACCATCGTTTCGGCGGCGGTCTCCGCGGAGTGGAAGGGCTATCAGATCAACATCATTGACACCCCCGGTCATATTGACTTTACCGCCGAGGTTCAGCGCTCCCTGCGCGTGTTGGACGGCGGCGTGGTGGTCTTCGATGCCGTTCAGGGCGTGGAGCCGCAGTCGGAAACCGTCTGGCGTCAGGCTGACCGATACGGCGTCCCCCGCATTTGTTTCGTTAATAAGATGGACCGCGTGGGCGCTTCCTACGAGCGCACCATCGAAACCATCATTGACCGCCTCGGCGCGAACCCCATTCCAATGCAGGTTCCCATCGGGTTCGAAGCCGGTTTCAAGGGCGTTGTTGACCTTCTTTCCATGAAAGCCATCGTGTGGGAGGACGACCTGGGCAAGGAACCCAAGGTCGCCGAAATCCCCGCCGATTTGCAGGAACAAGCCGTCGCCGCCCGCGCCCGGATGGTGGAGAAGATCGCCGAGCTTGACGATGAACTCACCATGAAGTTCCTCGAAGCG
This sequence comes from Chloroflexota bacterium, assembly GCA_013112685.1. GTDB lineage: Bacteria > Chloroflexota > Anaerolineae > Anaerolineales > Villigracilaceae > Villigracilis. Next base: position 146,131 of record JABFGC010000002.1, read on the forward strand.
CAGGACATCGGCGTGGACGAATTGAAAGCCGCGCTTCGCAATGGCGTCATTTCCAATAAAGCCACCCCGGTTTTCTGTGGTTCTTCCTTAAAGAATAAAGGCGTTCAAGTGATGCTGGATGCGGTAGTGGATTACCTGCCCTCCCCGGCGGATATCCCCTCCATTTCCGCGTCCGAGCCTGGCAACCCTGAAAACACGTTCGAACTCCCGGCGCGGGACGATGCGCCTTTATCCGCCCTGGTGTTCAAGATCGTGACCGATCCCTACGTGGGTCGTCTGGCATACATCCGGGTGTACTCCGGTGTGCTGAGCCAGGGGCAAACCGTCCAGAACAGCACCAAGGGCAGGAAGGAACGCATCGGACGCCTCCTGCGCATGCACGCCGACCGCCGCGAAGATATTACCGAAATCCGCGCCGGCGACATAGGCGCTGTGCTCGGTTTCAAGGAAAGTTTCACCGGCGATACCCTCTGCGATTCGAAATCCCTCGTGCTCGAAAGCATCACCTTCCCCGAACCGGTGATTTCGATTGCCATCGAGCCGAAAAGCTCGAGCGACCAGGAAAAGATGGGCGAGGCGCTTCGCAAACTGGCTGAAGAAGACCCCACCTTCCGCGTCAACTCGGATGAAAACACGGGTCAGACCGTCATCCGCGGCATGGGCGAGCTTCACCTCGATATTATCGTTGACCGACTCCTGCGCGAATTCAAGGTGCAGGCGAACGTCGGCACGCCGCGCGTTGCGTACCGCGAATCCATCACCAAGCCCGTCAAGGAAGTCAATTACAAATATGCCAAACAATCCGGCGGCAAGGGTCAATACGGACATGTGATATTCTCCCTCGAACCCGGTGAACGCGGCAGCGGCATTGTCTTCGAGAACAAGATCGTCGGCGGCGCGATTCCGAAGGAATACATCTCCGCTGTTGAGAAAGGTTTCCGCGAGGCGTGCGAAAGCGGCGTCCTTGCCGGTTATCCGGTCGTGGATTTGAAGATCACCCTCTTCGATGGTTCCTACCACGAAGTGGACTCGAGCGAAATGGCGTTCAAACTTGCGGCATCCATCGGTCTCAAGGAAGGCGTCCATAAAGGCAACCCCATCCTGCTCGAGCCGATGATGAAAGTGGAAGTTGTCGTCCCCGAAGAATACCTTGGCGACGTGATGGGTCAGCTCAACAGCCGGCGCGGTTTGATCCAGGGCATGGATGTCCGCCCGGGCAATGCCCAGTCCATCCGCGCGATGGTGCCTCTGGCGGAAATGTTCGGGTACGCCACCCAACTGCGTTCCGCCACCCAGGGACGCGGTGTATTCAGCATGGAATTTGACCACTATGCGCCGGTTGCGCAGTCGGTGGCGGAAGATATATTGAAAGCGTAACGGTTTTTATACTCAAGGAGTTTCATTATGGCGAAGGAAAAGTTTGACCGAAGCAAACCGCATCTGAACGTGGGGACGATGGGGCACATCGATCATGGGAAGACGACGCTGACGGCGGCGATCACGAAGGTGGCGGCGATGATGGGGCAGGCGGAATTCAAAGCCTACGACCAGATTGACAACGCGCCGGAAGAGAAGGCGCGCGGGATCACGATCAACATCGCGCACGTGGAATACCAGACTGCCAAGCGGCACTACGCGCACGTGGACATGCCGGGGCACCGCGACTACATCAAGAACATGATCACGGGTGCGGCGCAGGTGGACGGGGCGATCCTGGTGGTGGCGGCGCCGGATGGGCCGATGCCGCAGACGCACGAACACGTGCTGCTGGCGCGCCAGGTGGAAGTGCCCTCGATCGTGGTGTTCCTGAACAAAGTGGACATGATGGACGACCCGGAGCTGCTGGAGTTGGTGGAGTTGGAGTTGCGCGAACTGCTGACCAAGCAGGGCTTTCCGGGCGACACGACCCCGATTGTGCGCGGGAGCGCCAAGCAGGCGCTGGACAGCGCCTCGACCGATCCGAACGCGCCGGAGTATGCGCCGATCCGCGAGTTGCTGCGGGTGATTGACGAATACATCCCGGAGCCGAAGCGCGACATCGAGAAGCCGTTCATGATGAGCGTGGAAGACGTGTTTTCGATCAAGGGGCGCGGGACGGTGGTGACGGGGCGCATTGACCGTGGGGTGGTCAAGGTGGGCGAGCCGGTGGAGATCGTGGGCTTGCGCGAGACGCGCAGTTCGGTGGTGACGGGCGTGGAGATGTTTCACAAGCAGTTGGACGAAGGCATGGCAGGCGACAACGTGGGGTTGTTGCTGCGCGGCATCGAACGCGAGGACGTGGAGCGCGGGCAGGTGCTGGCGAAGCCGAAGAGCATCACGCCGCACAAGAAGTTTCTGGCGGAGGTGTACGTGTTGAAGAAGGAAGAGGGTGGGCGGCACAAGGCGTTCTTCAGTGGGTACAGACCGCAGTTCTATATTCGCACGATGGACGTGACGGGCGACATCAAGCTGCCGGAGGGGGTGGAGATGGTGATGCCGGGCGACAACGTGAACATGACGGTGGAATTGATCGTGCCGGTGGCGTTGGAGCAGGGTTCGAAGTTCGCCATCCGCGAAGGCGGTCTGACCGTCGGCGCCGGCGTCGTCACCAAAATCCTCGAATAGGCGGCATATTATGGCTAAACAGAAAATCCGCATCCGCCTCAAGGCTTACGATCACCGCGTACTCGATCAGTCCGCGAAACGCATTGTCGAAACCGCCGAGCGCACGGGCGCCCACGTGGTGGGTCCCGTACCCTTGCCAAGCAAGACGGAACGCTATACAATACGACGCTCGACTTTCATTGACAAGGACTCTCACGAGCACTTCGAGATCCGCACGCACAACCGTCTGATTGACGTTTTGGACCCCGATTCCAAGACGATTGACATGTTGATGCGTTTGAACCTGCCCGCAGGTGTTGATATCGAGATCAAGATTTAGTATTTAGTTCGGTAGTTAGGTAGTTGGATAGTTAGGTAGTTAGGTAGTTGGATAGTTGAGCGGCTGAACTGCAAAACTATCAAACTGCATAAGGAAAGAGAGACAGCGCAAGAGCCGGTCTGTGTGTGGAACCAACACACACCGCTTCGCACCAGACCCGCTGACTGCGCTGCACGGAGATGATGCGGCTGATGCCCCAGCTGGCAGTCTCGTCAATCACTTCTAAAGGAGAAAATTGAGCATGTTGAAAGGGCTGATTGGACGGAAGATCGGCATGACCCAGATCTTCGATGAGCAAGGCGTTGCCTATCCGGTGACGCTCATCGAGGCTGGGCCATGTTACGTTACCCAGGTCCGCACTGCCGAAAAGGAGGGGTACTCCGCAGTGCAGTTGGGCTATGGCGAAGTGAACCCCAAGCGCCTCACCAGCGGTCAGTTGGGACACTTGAAGACCAATGAGATTCCCCCCCTGCGTTTCCTGCGCGAATTCCGCGCCAAGGACCACGGCTTGAACGTCGGCGACAAAGTGACCGTTGCGGACGCTTTTTCCGTTGGCGAGCGCGTGGATGTGGTCGGCATCAGCAAGGGGAAGGGCTTTGCCGGAGGCGTGAAGCGCTATCACTTCCACGGCATGAACGCCACGCACGGCACCTCCGACCGCAACCGCGCTCCCGGTTCGCGCGGTTCCGGCACCACGCCGGGGCGCGTGTACAAAGGCTCGCGCGGCGCCGGTCACATGGGCGTGGGCCCGCATAACCGTGCAGAACATCAAGGTGGTGATGGTGGATGCCGAGCGCAACCTGATCGCCATCAACGGCGCAGTTCCCGGCGGCAAGGGTAGTCTCGTGATGATCAAGGAGTCGCGCAAGCAATAGGCGCGCAGGAAACGGGAGCCAGATTAACCATGAAAGTAGATGTTCTTGATTTGAAGGGCAACAAGGCCCGCGAGGTGGAACTTCCCGCGGCGCTCTTTGAAGCCCCTGTAAACGTTGACTTGATGCACCAGGCTTACGTGCGCCAAATGGCGAACGCCCGCCTCGGTACCCACGACACGAAAGTCCGTTCTGAAGTCGCGGGTGGAGGCCGAAAGCCGTGGAAACAGAAGGGGACTGGCCGCGCCCGCCGGGGTCCAGGCGTGCGGCGCAGTGGGTCGGCGGCGGCCGCATCCACACCCCGCATCCCCGCAGTTACGAACAGCGCATGCCCAAGAAGATGCGCCAGGCGGCGCTTCGTTCGGCGCTGTCGGTCAAGGCGGCGGAATCCTCCATTGTCGTTGTGGACGAACTCAACATCGAGGAACCCAAGACCCGTCTGATGGCGGATGCGTTGGGCAAACTGGTCGGCGGCTCCACCGCGCTGGTGCTGATGCCCGCCAAAGACCAAAACTACGAAACCGTGATGCGCTGCGCCAACAACATCGAGAGTGCCAAGGTCCTGCTTGCCAGTTACCTGAACGTGCGCGACGTGATGAATTTTGAAAAAGTTATCCTGCCGGTCAAGACAATTGACGCGCTGGTGGCGCATTTTGGATAGGAGAGCGACATGACGAACTTATATGATGTCCTCGTCCGCCCGCTGGTGACCGAAAAATCCAGCTTCCAGTCCGGCAAGTTGAGCCAGTATGTGTTTGTCGTCCGGGATGACGCGACACGCACCGCCGTCAAGGATGCCATCGAAACCCTGTTCGACGTGACCGTGGCGCGCGTGAACATTCTCAACGCCCCTGGAAAGCGCGGACGCCGCGGCCGATCCCGCCGGATGGTGATTCGCCGCCCCGCTTACAAGAAGGCAATCGTTACCCTAGCCGAGGGAAGCAAACCCCTCGAGATCTTTGAAGGGGTGCAGTAATGGCAGTTAAAAAATACAAACCCGTAACCCCCGGCATGCGCGGCATGACCGGCTACACCTTTGAGGAAATCACAAAGAACACCCCCGAACGTTCCTTGCTGGTGATCAAGAAGAAAAGCGGTGGGCGCAACGCCCTTGGCCGCGTGACCGTCCGCCATCGCGGCGGCGGCGCGCGCCGTTACATCCGTGTGGTGGATTTCAAACGCGAGAAGCACGGCGTCCCTGCGAAGGTTGCGGCGATTGAATACGATCCCAACCGCACCGCGCGCCTCGCCCTGCTTCATTATGCGGACGGCGAAAAGCGCTACATCGTCTCGCCGCTGGACTTGAAAGTTGGCGACACGGTCATCTCCGGTCCCAACGCTGAAATCCGCTCCGGCAATTCCCTGCCGATCAGCAACATCCCCGTCGGTACGCTGATCCACAACATCGAGATGAAGCCCGGCAGGGGCGGACAACTCGTTCGTTCGGCGGGAGGCGCGGCTCAACTCCTCGCCAAGGAAGGCGACTTTGCCCAGATCCGCATGCCTTCCGGCGAAGTGCGTCTCATCCATCAGGTGTGTTACGCCACCATCGGCCAGGTGGGCAACCTCGACCATGGCAACATCAAACTCGGCAAAGCCGGACGCAAACGCCACCTGGGGATTCGTCCCACCGTGCGCGGCACTGCGATGAGTCCGCGCGACCATCCACACGGCGGCGGCGAGGGACGCCAGCCGGTCGGTCTGCCCGGTCCGAAGAGCCCGTGGGGCAAACCCACGCTGGGCAAGAAGACCCGCCTGAACAAGAAGACGGATCAGTACATTGTGCGCCGTCGCAGCAAGACGAGCCGCTAGCAGATGAGGTAAGTAACTATGTCACGATCATTGAAAAAAGGTCCCTACATTGAGCCGAAACTGCTCAAGCGTATCGAGGCCATGAACCAGAAAAAAGAGAAGAAAGTGATCCGCACCTGGAGCCGCGCTTCTGTGATCTTCCCGCAGATGGTGGGACACACGATCGCGGTTCACGACGGACGCCGCCACGTGCCGATCTACATTACCGAGAACATGGTCGGCCACCGTTTGGGCGAATTCGCCCCGACGCGCACGTTCCGCGGTCACCAGACCAGCGAGAAGGCTGCGGCGTAGGAGATCGAGAGATGAGCGATATTCACGCGAAGGTTCGTTTTCTCCCTCAATCCGCGCAGAAGGTGCGCGCCGTGATTGACCTGGTGCGCGGCAAACGCGCCGACGAAGCGCTGGAGATCCTGCGCTTCGTGAACAAGCGCGCCGCTTTGCCCGTGCGCAAGCTGGTTGCTTCCGCTGTGGCGAACGCCGAGGAGAATTTCGGCGTCAGCCGCGAAGACCTGTACGTTGCCAAGATCACCGCAGATGAAGCCCCGACCCGCAAGTGGAGGCGCTTCGGCGCTCGTGGTCGTTTCAAGCCGTTATTGCGCCGCAGTTCACACGTCACGGTTGTGCTGCGCGAGCGTGGAGCATAACCCCGTTCGGGGTAAGGAGAAATTTTATGGGTCGTAAAGTACATCCCATTGGTTTTCGTCTGGGAATCAACCAGCCCCGGGGTAGTCGTTGGTTTGCGGAGGGAAGCACGTATCGTCAGCAGCTGCACCAGGATTTTGCTATTCGCAACCTCTTGGTCGGAAGTTTTTCCAAGGGCGGCGCAGCCCGCCAATGAGAAAGTCCGCGTCCTCCGCAGGGAATTGCCCGATGCCGTGCGAGACGGCAAGGCGGGTGTCTCCCGCGTAGACGTGGAACGCACGCCCGGCAAGATTCGCATTGCGATTCACACCGCCAAACCCGGCATCCTGATCGGGCGCAAGGGCGAAGGCGTGAAGAAGATCCGCGCCGCGCTCGAAACGCTGGTCGGCAAGAAGATCGAATTGGACATCAAGGAGATTTCCTCCCCCGATACCGATGCGAAACTCGTCGCCGCGAACATCGCAGACCAGTTGGAACGCCGCATCGCCTACCGCCGCGCCATGAAGCGCGCCATCCAGCAAGCCATGAAGCAGGGCGCGGAAGGAATCAAGATTTTGGTCGGCGGACGCCTCGGCGGGGCGGAAATGTCCCGCGACGTGTGGCTGCGCGAGGGCCGCGTGCCGCTTCAGACCCTGCGCGCCAACCTGGACTTCGCCACCGACGAAGCCCTGACCACCTACGGTCAGATCGGCGTCAAGGTCTGGATTTATAAGGGAGAAACCACCCCTGAAGTGGAAGAAAAAGCCGAAGCGACGGAAGGCGTGTATGTTAGTGAATAGAGAATAGAAGAATAGAGAATAAAAGAACCTTTTACCATTCTCTGCTCTCTAAGATCTACTCTCTATCACTTGGAGTAATAACTATGTTGATGCCGAAACGTGTTAAATGGCGCAAGCAGATGCGCGGCCGCATGAGAGGCAAGGCTCTCCGCGGCGCAGAAGTCTCCTTTGGCGACTTCGGTTTGCAGGCGCTGGAACCGGGCTGGATCACAGCCCGACAAATCGAAGCGGCGCGCCGCTCGATCGTCCGTGAAATGAAACGCCGCGGCAAGGTTTGGATCCGCATTTTCCCCGCCAAACCTTTCACGCACAAGCCGCCCGAGACCCGCATGGGTTCCGGCAAGGGCAACGTGGAATATTACGTGGCGGTCGTCAAGCCGGGCCGCATCATGTTCGAAGTCGGCGGTCTGTCCGCGGATGTGGCGGTGGCTGCCCTGAAGAGCGCCCAGTATAAATTCTCCATCAAAACCAAGGTTGTGGGCCGCAGCGCAGGAGGAGAATAGAAATGAAAGCAGTAAAAGCCGAAGAAATTCGCAAACTGGCGCCCGAGGAGATCCGCACGAAGATCGCGGATGCGCGCGACGAACTGATGCGCCTGCGCTTTCAACAGGTGACCGGTCAGTTGACGGATACCAGCCGCCTGAACCTGTTGCGCAAGGACATCGCCCGTATGGAGACCATTCTGCGCGAACTCGAACGCGCCGCTGTTGTGGAAGGTGCAAAATGAACAATCGCCGCCGCATGACTGGCGTAGTGACCAGCAATAAAATGACCAAGACGGTCGTGGTGGAGATCACCCGCAAGTTCCGTCACCCCCTATACAAGAAGGTGGTGTATTCGAGCATGCGCGTGAAGGCTCACGACGAGATCGGCTGTCAGGTTGGGGACGAGGTCCGCATCGTGGAAACCCGCCCGCTGTCCCGCGAGAAGCGCTGGGCGGTCGAAACCGTCGTCAAGCGCGAGACCCGTACCGCCGATCAGGGCGTGGGAGAGTAAGCCATGATCCAGCATGAATCACGCCTGAAAGTCGCCGATAACACCGGCGCACGCGAACTGCTTGTGATCCACGTGTTGGGCGGGTCCAAGCGCAAATATGGCGCCATCGGCGACGTGGTGGTGGCAACCGTCAAAGCCGCCACGCCGCAAGGCTCCGTGAAGAAGAGTGAAATTGTGAAAGCCGTCATTGTGCGCTGCACGAAGGAATGGCGCCGTGAAGACGGCTCGTACATCCGATTTGACGATAACGCCGCGGTCATTCTCGACACGGACGGCGAAAACCCGCGGGGCACCCGCATCTTTGGACCGGTGGCGCGCGAACTGCGCGACATGGGTTACATGAAGATCGTGTCGCTTGCCCCGGAAGTGTTGTAGGAGCTGGGAATGAAAGTCAAGATTCGAAAAGGTGATACGGTCGAGGTGATCAGCGGCCGCCTCGAAGATAAAGGCAAACGGGGCGAGGTCATCAACGTGCTGCTGGACGAACGCCGGATTGTGGTTCAGGGCGTGAACATCCGCACCAAGCACCAGAAGCAGGTGCAGGCTGGAAACCGCCAGATGAACCCGGGCCGCGTTCAATTCGAGGGTCCCGTTGATATTTCAAACGTGATGCTCGTCTGCCCGAAGTGCAATGAAGCCACGCGCATCGCTGTGCAGAGGGACGACGAAGGCGCGCATCGCGTGTGCAAGAACTGCGAAGCCATGATTGACTAGCCCGTGGAGCAGATGAAGATGAACAGATTGCAGGAACTCTATAAAAACGAAATAACCCCGGCTTTGCTCAAGGCATTCGGCTTCAAGAACGTGATGCAGGTCCCGCGCCTGGAGAAGATCGTCGTAAACATCGGTCTCGGCGAGGCGCTGGACAACCCCAAGGCGCTCGAGTCCGCCGTAAGCGACCTGATGCTGGTCACCGGGCAGAAACCGGTCCAGACCAAGGCGCGCAAGAGCATTGCGAACTTCAAACTGCGCGAAGGACGCCTGATCGGCACCAAAGTAACCCTGCGCGGACCCCGCATGTGGGCATTCCTCGACCGCCTGGTCAACATTGCCCTGCCGCGCGTGCGCGACTTCCGCGGTGTGTCTGCCAATGCCTTCGATGGCCGCGGGAATTACACGCTCGGTCTCAAGGACCAGCTGGTCTTCCCCGAGATCGAGTACGACAAAATTGACAAATTGCGCGGCATGGAAGTCACCATCGTGACGACCGCGAAGAACGACGACGAAGCGCGCGCTTTATTGAAAATGCTCGGAATGCCGTTCAGCGGCAAGAAGGAAGCTTAATTATGGCAAAGAAATGTATGCAATATCGTGAATTACGCCGCCGCCACACGGTGCAGGTGCGGAACCGCTGCCAACGCTGCGGACGTCCGCGCGGATACATGCGCCGTTTCGGTCTGTGCCGTATCTGCTTCCGAGAACTGGCGTTGAAGGGCACAATCCCCGGCGTCGTGAAGTCGTCCTGGTAGCCGGGTGGAGGTAGAGTCATGTCATTCACTGATCCAATTGCCGATATGCTGACCCGCATCCGCAACGCCATTATGGCGGGTCATGCCCAGGTTGCCATGCCCAACTCGAAGATGAAAGCTCGAGATCGCCAAGATTCTCAAGGAGGAGGGCTTCCTCGAGAGTTATGAAGTGGTGGACGGCGAACGTGAGGGACAGAAAGTCCTGCGTTTGAAGATCAAGTACGTTGGCGAACGCCGCCAGCGCCGCGCGGTCCTCTCCGGTTTGGAGCGCATCAGCTCGCCGGGACGCCGCATCTACACCAAGAAGACGGACATCCCCTGGGTGCTTTCGGGAATCGGCGTTGCCATTCTCTCCACCCCCAAGGGCGTCATGACCGGCGCGCGCGCCCGACAGTTGGGCGTGGGCGGCGAGATCATCTGCAAGGTGTGGTAGGAGGTTTATTGTGTCTCGCATTGGTCGTTTACCTGTAGAAATCCCCAGCGGGGTGCAGGTGGAGTTGAACGGCTCCAAGGTCCGCGTGAAGGGACCGAAGGGCGAACTTCAGCGGGAGTTTTCCAGCCTGATCGGCATCGAAATGGAAAACAACCATTTGAAGATTTCGCGCAAATCGGATAACCCCGAGGAACGCGCCCTGCATGGAACCACCCGCGCCGTGATCGCGAACATGATCCACGGCGTAAGCAAGGGGTTCGAGGTTGTGCTCGAAGTGGAAGGCGTGGGATACCGCGCCGAAATGGAAGGCAGTAAGCTCGCCCTGTTCGTCGGTTATTCACACCCGGTCAAGATCGAACCCCCGGCGGGTGTGTCGTTTGAAACGGATGCGAAGACCCGCCAGATCAAGGTGAAAGGCTTCGACAAGGAATTGGTGGGCCAGGTGGCGGCGAACGTCCGCAAGGTGCGCCCGCCCGAGCCTTATCATGGCAAGGGTCTGCACTATCTCGGCGAGCGCGTCCGCCGCAAGGCTGGCAAAGCCGGGAAAGGAGCCAAGTAATCCATGGCTGGAAAGAGTCGCTCAATCGCTCGCGAGCGCCGTCACGTGCGCGTTCGCAGGCATATTTTTGGTACGCCCAACCGTCCGCGGTTGAATGTCTTCAAAAGCCTTACCGCCATTTACGCCCAGATCATTGACGATGTGGACGGCAACACGCTGGTGTCCGCCTCCACCGTGGACAAGGAACTGCGCGAAGCGGTGAAAGGCATGAAGAAGTCCGACCAGGCGAAAGCCGTTGGCAAGGCGATTGCCGAACGCGCCCAATCGAAGGGAATCTCCTCGGTGGTATTCGACCGCGGCGGTTTCCGTTACATCGGACGTGTGAAAGCGCTGGCAGACGGCGCGCGCGAAGGCGGCCTGCAATTCTAGCAGGCGTTGATACTTGGAGAACTTTATGGCAGAAACTCAATATGACAAGCAGCAATACGAGACGCAGGACGCCTTTGAAGAACGCGTGATCGAAATCGCCCGCGTGGCAAAAGTGGTGAAGGGCGGCCGCCGCTTCCGCTTCCGCGTGACGGTGGTGGTCGGCGACAAAAAGGGTACGATCGGTCTCGGCATTGGAAAAGCCAACGCTGTCCCGGATGCGATGCGAAAGGCATCTGACCGCGCCCGCAAGGATTTGCGTTCCGTCAACCTGGCTGGCACCACCATCCCGCATGAATCGCTGGGCAAGGTGGCGGGTGCGCGCGTCTTCCTCAAACCTGCTTCCGCCGGTACGGGCGTGATCGCCGCCGGCGGTGTTCGCGCCGTGCTGGAAGTGGCTGGCGTGCGCGACATCCTCACCAAATCCATGGGCAGCGCGAACGTGCTGAACGTGGTCATGGCGACCTTCGACGCCCTCGACAACCTGCGCTCCCCGGCGGCGGAAGCCGCCCGCCGCGGCAAACGCGCCGAAGAATTGATCCCATTCTGGGAACGGAGGAAGCAACATGCCTAAGAAGGAAACCGCAGGCAAGACCATCCGCGTCACCCTGGTGCGGAGCGCCATCGGTTACAGCAAAGACCAGAAAGCCACGGTCAAAGCGCTCGGTCTGCGCCGTCTGCATCAAACTGTCGAGCATAAGGACACTCCCGCCCTGCGGGGCATGTTGAACAAGGTGATCCATTTGCTCAAGATCGAAGAGTAGGTGTTTTGATATGAAACTACACGATCTCGTACCCAATCCTGGGTCTAAAAAGGAAAGAAAACGCGTGGGACGCGGCATTTCGGCGGGGCAGGGCAAGACCGCCGGACGCGGCACCAAGGGCGCGGGCGCGCGCTCCGGCGAAGGCGGGCACTTGTACCGTCAGGGCGGCAACCTGCCGTTCTACCGCCGCCTGCCGTTCATCCGCGGCGAGGGTTTCACTCCGCCCAACCAGGTCGTCTACAACGAAGTGAACCTGGATCAACTCTCCGAGGCGTTCAAAGCCAATGCGGAAGTGACGCCCGAATCCCTGGCGGAAGCGCGCCTCCTGCGCGACTCGCGCAACCCGGTCGTTGTTCTCGGCCGCGGTGAGATGACCGTCGCCCTCAAGGTCCGCGTCCATCGCGTGAGCGCGGGCGCCAAAGCCAAGATCGAAAAGGCTGGCGGCACGGTGGAATTGATCGCCTAAAAAGGATATTTTCATGAAGACCACCTTCTCAGGCTGGCGCTATCTCTGGAGATCGGAAGACATCCGCCGAAAGCTGATCATCACCCTCATCATCCTGGTGATTTACCGCATCGCGGCGAACGTCCCCGCTCCCGGCGTGGATCACGAGATCCTCGCCGCGTTCCGCAATTCGACCACCGGTCAGGGAAATTTCCTCGACTTCCTCAACCTGCTTTCGGGCGGTACGGTAGCCAACTTCTCCCTGCTGTCCATGGGCGTGTATCCCTACATCACCGCCCAGATCATTTTGCAGCTGCTGATTCCCATCATCCCTTCCTTGCAGAAACGGATTCAGGAAGACCCCCGCGAAGGACGCCGCTGGCAGGAAAAGTGGACGTACTATCTGGCTGTGCCGATGGCGGCGCTTTCCGCAATCGGGCAGATCAACATCTTCAATTCGCTCTCTCTCAGTTCCTCCATCGGGCAGGAGATTTTGCCGTTCAGCCTTGTTGAACCCGAACTTGCGCTCTCCTCGTGGGCGGTGCTGATCGCGATGACGGCTGGCACCATGTTCGCCATCTGGATGGGTGAGTTGATCTCCGAGTACGGCATCCGCGGACAGGGGCTTTCGCTGGTGATTTTCGCGGGCATCGTTTCACAAATGCCCGGCAACCTCGCCTCGCTCCTCGCCGACGAACAGACCCGCTGGATCATGGTTGCCTTCACGGTGATCATCATCATGCTGACGGTGCTTGCCATCGTCTACGTCCAGCAGGGACGCCGCAACGTCCCGGTCATGTATCCGGGACGGCGCATCGGCAACCGCATGTCCATGCCGGTGAAGGGCACCCTGCCGCTCATGGTCAACCTCTCCGGCATGATCCCGCTGATCTTCGCCAGCGCCATCCTGCAATTCCCCGCCATCATTGCCAGTTATTTTACGCGCAGTGAAAACCAGGGCGTCGCCGACTTCTTCCTCGGCATCCAGAACTTCTTCGGCGCCACAGGCACGAGCAACTGGGGCTACTGGCTCATCTACTTCGTCTCGGTCGTTGCGTTTACCTTCTTCTATACCGCCGTGCTGTTCGACCAGCAGAATTACGGCGAGAATCTCAAGAAAGTCGGCGCGAACGTCCCTGGCGTGCACACAGGCGAAGCGACCCAGAAATACCTGAGCACCGTCCAGCGCCGCATCACGCTCGTGGGCGCGGTTTTCCTCGGCGTGGTTGCCATCATGCCCTTCCTGCTGGGTCTGCTGTTGGGCGCGTTCAACCTCTCGGCTTCAGCCAACACGGGCATCTTCCTCGTCTCGTCGTCGGGCTTGCTCATCGTGGTCGGCGTGGTGCGCGACACCTTCCAGAACATTGACGCCGAACTGAAACTTCACGGCTATCAGGACTCCCTGCTCGTCCGCTAAGGAGACGTCATGGCAACCTTCATCGTCCTGCTCGGTCCTCCGGGCGTCGGCAAAGGTACGCAAGCCAAGATATTGTCCGAAACCACGAAACTCGCGCACGTCTCTTCTGGAGACCTCTTCCGCGAAAACCTGAAGAATCAAACCGAGCTGGGCAGGCTTGCAAAATCCTTTATGGACAAGGGCGAACTGGTGCCTGACGATGTGACCATCCGCATGATACGAGACCGCATCTCCCGCCCGGACTGTGAGGCTGGCGCCATCTTAGACGGCTTTCCCCGCACTCCAGCCCAGGCGGACGCGCTCGAAAAGATGCTGGCAGAATTCAACAGCGAGGTGAATGTCGTCCCTTACATCACCGCGGCGGAGCCGGTCCTCGTCGAACGCGCCAGCGGACGCTGGACCTGCCGCGCACAGGGACACATCTATCACGAAAAGTTCAACCAGCCGAAACAGGCAGGCATCTGCGATGTGGACGGCTCCGAACTGTACCAGCGCGAGGATGACAAGGTCGAGACCGTGACCAAGCGCATCCGCGTCTACCTCGAACAGACCATGCCGCTCGTGGATTACTACCGCAAGGCTGGCAAGCTGGTCGAAATAGACGGCACGCATCCCGTCGAACAGGTCACGGCGGAACTGCTCGCCGCCCTGAAAAAATAGGAATTATTGTGAATTCGCGGAGAACACCACGCTCCGCTTATCAAACAAAGGTTTATTCGTAATGTTTCACGAACGCCAGATCAACATCAAGACCCCCGCCGAGCTGAAGATCATGCGCGAAGCGGGGCGCATCAACGCAACCGTTCTGGCGACCGTGAAGGAACTTTTACAACCGGGTGTGACGACCGCCGACCTCAACGCGGCCGCTGAGGAAGTGCTGAAGTCATACGGATGTGTATCGCCGTTCAAGGGCTATGGACGCCCGCCGTTCCCCGCCTCCATCACCGTCAGCATCAACGACGAGATGGTGCACGGAATTCCCCACCCGAAGCGCAGGCTGAAGGAAGGGGATATCGTCTCGATTGACTGCGGCGCGATCCATCAGGGCTTCGTTGCGGACTCGGCGTTTACCGCCGGGGTGGGGGAGATTTCCCCCGAGGCGAAGCGCCTGCTCGAGACCGCCGAAGGCGCGCTCTACGCCGGCATCGAAAAGCTGCGCAAAGGCAGGCGCACCGGCGACATCTCGGCGGCGATACAAAAATATGTGGAAAGCAATGGTCTCCACGTCACCCGTGAATACACGGGACACGGCGTCGGGAAGGACATGCACGAAGGTCCCCAGGTGCCAAACGTCGGCATGGCGGGAAGCGGTGTCGTCCTCAAGCCCGGCATGACCATTGCGCTCGAGCCGATGGTGCTCGTTGGGACGCATGAAACGCGCGTCCTGCCTGATCAATGGACGGTGGTGTCTGCGGATGGGTCCCTGACGGCGCATTTCGAACACACGATTGCCGTCACCGAAGGAGAACCTCTTATCCTGACTGTCCTGTGAACCCGCAGACCGCCGAATACGTATGGACGAATTGTTAAACGACCGGTATAATCAGAACTTTGGCTGTCCATGAAACAGCCGCAAGCAAGGAGAATTTTTCATGAAAGTTTCGCCTTCCATTCGCAAGCGCCGCGCCAAGTGCCGCATCGTCCGGCGCAAGGGCCGCGTCTATATCATTTGCGAAAATCCAAAACATAAACAGAGACAAGGGTAGTGACCTATGGCGAGAATTGAAGGTGTTGATCTTCCCCGCAACAAGCGGACCGAAGTAGGCTTGACCTACCTTTACGGCATTGGTCCCACCCGCGCGCGCAGGATTTTGGCGGATACCAAAATCAACCCCGATACGCGCATCAAAGACCTGACGGAAACCGAAGTGGCTGCCATCCGCGACTACATCGCCAAACATTACAAGGTCGAGGGCGACCTGCGCCGCGAAGTCCAAATGAACATCAAGCGCCTGATCGAAATCGGCTCGTACCGCGGCTTGCGCCATCGCCGCAACCTGCCCGTTCACGGTCAGCGCACCAAGACCAACGCGCGCACCCGCAAGGGCGTCAAGAAGACCGTCGCCGGCCGCGGACGCCGCCGCGGCGCCAAGAAGTAATCCTGTCCGAAAGGTAATAAAGAAACATGGCTCAGAGTGTTCGTTCCACCCGCCGCGCCTCCGGCGCGAAAAAAGGGAAGCGATCCCTGTCCTACGGGCAGGTGCATATCTTTGCTTCCTTCAATAATACGATTGTGACCGTTACCGATACCGAAGGCAACACCGTTGCCCTGGGGTCGGCAGGCTCGGCGGGCTTCAAAGGCTCCCGCAAGAGCACCCCGTTTGCCGCGCGGCTTGCCGCCGAGCAAGCCATCAAAGCCGCCCAGCAGTTGGGGCTCCGGGAAGTGGACCTGTACGTCAAAGGTCCCGGGACCCGGACGCGAGAACGCCATCCGCGCAGTGCAGGCGCTCGGCTTGAAAGTCCGCTCCATCGCCGATGTGACCCCGGTTCCGCACAACGGTTGCCGCCCGCCCAAGAAGCGGCGCGTGTAAGTGAGGTTGTTAATTTATGGCTAAATCATTAAGTCCGGTCTGCAAACTTTGCCGCCGCGAAGGTGAAAAACTCTACCTCAAAGGCGAGCGCTGTTTCACTCCCAAATGCGCTTTTGAAAGGCGCAATTTCGCGCCCGGTCAGCATGGGCGCACCGCAAGCCGCGGAGGCGGCGCCAATATGGGTCGCTCTTCCGACTTCGCCCGCCAGTTGCGCGCCAAACAGAAAGCCCGCCGCATCTACGGTGTGTTGGAACGCCAGTTCCGCCGCTACTACGATACCGCCATCACGCGCCGGGGTCTTACCGGTTTGAACCTGCTTCAAATCCTCGAGTCGCGCCTCGATAACGTGGTCTACCGCCTCGGCTTTGCAACCAGCCGCGCGCAAGCCCGTATGCTCGTCACCCACGGTCACTTCGTTGTGAACGGCCGCCGCACCGATGTCCCCTCCATGCTCCTCAGCGAAGGGGATTCCATCGCCGTGCGCGAAGGCTCGGGCAAACTGCCCTACTTCAAGGAACTCGGCGATCTTGCCGAAAAGCGGACCTATCCCGCCTGGCTCAACCGCGACCTGAAAGCGCTGAGCGGCTCGGTGGGGCGCATGCCGGAACGCGCTGAAATTGACGGAAGTCTCGACGAGCAATTGATCGTCGAATACTACTCCAGACGCTAATCCTTCTTACCGCTTCGGGTCGGGACTGCTGGCTGGTCCGCGACCCGGAGCCTGATTCAAAAGGGAAAGGTGAACCGTGACGGGTATCATCACGAACATGGTCATGCCGAAGATCGAGCGCGAAGCAGAGGCTCGAAACTACGGCAAATTCGTAATCAGCCCGCTGGAAGGCGGCTACGGTGTGACGCTGGGCAACGCCCTGCGGCGCGTTCTGCTTTCTTCGCTGGAGGGCGCCGCGATCACATCCGTGCGTTTTGCGGATGTCCTGCATGAATTCAGCGACATCCCCGGCGTGCGCGAAGACGTCATCCAGGTGATGCTTCAGATCAAGCAGATCCGCATCAAGATGGACGGCGTGGACAGCGCGCGCATGCACCTCGAAGTGCGCGGCGAGGGGACGGTCACTGCGGCGGACGTCATCACACCCGCCGAGGTCGAGATCGTCAACCCCGATACGTATCTCTTTACGGTGGACAACCCCAAAACCAAGCTTGACGTCGAGTTCGTCGTCGAGCGCGGACGCGGATATTCCCCCGCCAACGACCGCTCCGGGCACATGCCCATCGGCGAACTGCCGGTGGATGCCATTTTCAGCCCGGTCAAGCGCGTCAACTGGGAGGTGGCATCCGCCCGCGTGGGGCAGAGCACGAATTACGACAAATTGATTTTGGAAATCTGGACAGACGGCACAGTTTCCCCCGAACGCGCCCTCAGCAACTCCGCGCGCATCCTGATTGACCACCTGCGCTACATTGCGGGCGTCAACGAGGAAATGCTGGCGGTGGCTGTGGAACGCGAGGCTTCGGGAAGCCGCCTGAGCAGTGAAATGGCGGACACGCCCGTGGAAGCCCTCGACCTTTCCGTGCGCGTCTTCAACTCCCTGAAACGCACGGGCATCACCACTGTGGGCGACGTGCTCGACCTGCTCGAAAAGGGCGAGTCGGCGGTCATGTCCATTCGCAATTTCGGCGAGAAGAGCCTCGATGAGCTCCGTGAAAAGATGCGCGAAAAAGGCTTCCTGAAAGACCAACCATCGGAGAATTAAGAAATGCGACATTCAGTAGCAGGTTACAAGTTGGGACGCACCAAGAGCGCCCGCATCGCTCTGCGCCGCAACTTGATCAAACAATTCTTTACTAATGAGCGGATCCAGACCACCAAAGCCAAAGCCGCCGCCATCCGCGGCGACGCCGAACGCCTGATCACGCTCGCCAAGAACAGCGCCGACGGCTCCGCCGAACAGAAGGTTCACGCCCGCCGTCTTGCCGCTTCCAAACTGGGCGATAACCAGCTCATCAAGCGCCTGTTCGACGAGATCGCCCCCCGCTTTGCCTCCCGCAACGGCGGTTACACCCGCGTGACCAAACTCGGTCCGCGCCTCGGCGACTCCGCCGAGATGGTGGTTTTAGAACTGGTTGAGGAATAACAGTAGTCAGTGAACAGTAAACAGTGATCAGTAACTGATTACTGACTACTGATCACTGCTCACTGAAAGATGGCACGTTACCAAGTGATCCTTGCCTACGATGGCTCCGGGTTTTCCGGCAGTCAGCGGCAGGCGCACTCCCGGACGGTGCAGGGCGAGTTGGAAAAAGCCCTTCACAAAATCGGCTGGTCCGGCAAGTCCGTATTGATGGCTGGACGGGACCGACACGGGAGTGCATGCAACCGGGCAGGTCGCCGCCTTCGATTTCGACGAATGGGCGCACCCGGCGGAGACCCTGCTCCGGGCGCTCAACGCGGAACTGCCCCCCGACCTTGCCGTCCGAAGCCTGCGCCCGGTATCTGCGGCGTTTCACCCGCGCTTCGATGCCCTCTCGCGGACGTACCGCTACAGGCTGTTCTGTGAACCGATCCGCGACCCGTTACGCGAAAAGTTCGCCTGGCGCGTACATCCCCCAGTGGATGGCGACGCGCTCAAACAGAACGCTGGAATCTTCCTCGGCACACATGATTTTGCCGCCTTCGGCTCACCGACATCCGAAAATGGGACGACGGTGCGCACGGTGACAAAATCCGAGTGGAGAAAAAAGCCTGATGGTGAGTGGCAGTTCGAGGTCCGGGCGGATGCGTTTTTGTATCGCATGGTCAGAAGACTGGTCTTTGTGCAGGTATCCCTTGCGCAGGGAAAAGTTTCGGTGGATGAAGTCCGGCACGCCCTCAAAGGGCGGGGAAAACTTCCCGCCGGGCTGGCTCCCGCTCACGGGCTGACGCTGGTCGAAGTCGAATATGGATCATCTGGAAAGATATTAAAAAAACGGAGAGACGAAAGTGCAACAAAAGACGTATTATCCGAAAGCCGCTGACATTCAACGCGACTGGGTTGTCATCAATGCCGAAGGACAGAACCGGGACGCCTTGCCGCGCGCATCGCGCATATTTTGCTTGGAAAGCACAAGCCCTCCTTCACGCCCGGCGTGGAAATGGGCGACTTTGTGGTGGTGGTCAATTGCGGGCGCGTGACCGTGACCGGAACCAAGACCAAATCGCGCCTGATTTCCAAGCAGTATCACCGCGTTTCGGGCTACCCCGGCGGCATCAAAAGCATCTCCCTGCGCGACCAGCTCGCCGCCTTTCCCGACCGCGTTCTGCGCGAGGCGGTATGGGGCATGCCGCCGCACAACCGCATGGGACGCTCGGTGCTCAAGCGTTTGAAACTTTACGCCGGCCCCGAACACCCGCACGGGATGCAGAACCCGAAAGTTTTGGAATAAAGAGGTAAGAGAATATGGCTCAATACTACGAAGGCATCGGCCGCCGCAAGGCAAGCACCGCCCGCGTGCGCGTCACGGCTGGCGCCGGCAAGTTCATCGTCAATGAAAAAGAAGCGGCGTCGTTCTTCTCCCGCTATGGCGATGTGGAAAGCGTCCTACGCCCGTTCACCGCGGTCGGACAGGAAGCCGGCAAATACGACGTGACCGTGCTGGTCAACGGCGGCGGCGTGGCGGGACAGGTTGAATCCGTCCGCCTCGGCATCGCCCGCGCGCTCCAGCGCCTCAACGCGGACTGGACAGCCGCCCTGCGCCGGAAGGGCTTGCTCACCCGCGATGCCCGCGTGAAGGAACGCAAGAAGCCCGGTCTCAAGAAAGCCCGCAAGGCGCCGACCTACACCAAGCGTTAAAATATTTCCATTCCGACACACGAAATGGTGTAATTGGTAATTCGTAATTACGAATTGCCAATTACGTTTTTAAGGAGAAAGCATGGACTTTTCCCAAATTGCCTCCATCTTCGAGACGCTGCGCCTCGCCCCGCCCTCGAAGTTGACCCTGCTCGAGGGAGCGGAGTTTACCTCCCGGCATTATCCGCCCACCCCGCCGGACATGGATACGCTGATCCTCGGCATCGGCTCGCAGGAATTGGCTTCGCAGGTGAAGGCGGTGTTGCTAGCGGTGTATCCGGAAGGGCATAAGGTGTATCTTGTCGAAGGTCGGGTATCGAAAGTCAAGCAGCTTGGCGACCTTCAACCCTCGACTCTTGACCTGCAACCTTCAACCTGCCTGTACATTCCTTCATTGGGGGAGGGGACATCCTTCGAGTCCTTTGCCGAGATCGTGGCTCACCTGCGCGCGCCGGATGGATGCCCGTGGGACAGGGAGCAGACCCATCAAACCCTTCGCAAACACCTGCTCGAAGAATCCTACGAGACTTTGTCCGCGCTGGATGCGAACGATGTGAATGCGATGCGCGAGGAGTTCGGCGACCTGCTCTTGCAAATTGTATTGAATTCACAAATCGCGTACGAAGCCAAAGAATTCAACTTCACCGAAGTGGTCAAGCACATTTACGACAAGATCATCCGCAGGCATCCGCACGTGTTCGGGGATTTGAAACTGGATGGGGTGGAGGGTGTGTTACAGAATTGGGAGAAGTTGAAGGAGAAGGAAAGAGGAGAGAAAAAGGAAGATAAAGGGATATTGGATGGAGTGCCAGCCGCATTGCCTGCATTGAGTCAGGCGCAGGAATACCAAGAACGCGCCGCGCGGGTCGGCTTTGACTGGCCCGAGATCGAAGGCGTGCTGGAGAAGATCCGGGAAGAGATCGAGGAGATCAAAACCGCCGCAAACCCGGAGCAGGTCAAAGCGGAATTGGGCGATCTGTTCTTCGTACTAGTCAATTTAGCCCGCTGGCGGGACGTGGACGCCGAGTCCGCCCTGCGTGAGGCGAATTTGAAATTCAAAAAACGTTTTGCTTATGTGGAAAAAAAGGCGAAAGATCAGGGACGCAATCTCTCCGACATGACGCTGGAGGAGATGGATTCGTTTTGGAATGAGGCGAAGAGGTTGGGGATGTGATGTTAAACAGAATTTGGCACGTAAATCCCTGTTTATCTCCGTTTATCTCTGGTGTGCCTTCTCTTGCGCACTGAAAAGTTCCATTTTTCACAAATTGGCTGTATAATCCTACATAGTTTATCCAATTATCGCATGATCAATTTGACCCAAGGAGAGAGTACCATGCGCATCAACTTCGCCATGTGGCGCAAAGCCTCTTGGCAGCTCATCAAAATGGACGACAAAAAAGAGTGGGACGCGCTCGATGTCGTTTCCAAATGGCTGATCGCCACCCGTTCCGCCGTGACGCTGGTCACGGTCTATTCCTGCGTTATCGCCGGCATCCTCGCCGCCCGCGACGGGACCTTCGACTGGCTCACGTTCATCATCGTCACCCTCGGTTTGTTCATCGCACACGGCACGAACAACATCCTCAACGACTACACCGACTTCAACCGCGGCGTGGACAAGGACAACTACTTCCGCGCGCAGTACGGCGTGCATCCGCTTGTGCAAAATTTCTGGGATACCAAAACCTCCATCCGCTGGTTCATCGTGAGCGGCGCGCTGGCGGTTCTGGCGGGCGTCTATGCCCTGTTCCGCACGGATTTTTCACCCGTCACCTTCATCCTCTTCGGGTTTGGCGCGCTCGTCCTGCTCGCCTACACCTATCCCTTCAAGTATTGGGGGCTTGGCGAATTCATGATCTTCCTCATCTGGGGACCCATCACGATCGCCGGTGTGTATTTCGTCCTCACCGGCGTTTGGAACTGGAACGTTGTCATCGCGGGCGTTCCCTTCGGGCTGAGCGTTGCCAGCATCAACGTTGCCAAACACATAGACAAGCGCGAAGACGACCAAGCCAAAGGCGTCGGCACGTTTCCCGTCCGCGTGGGGGAGGCAACCGCCCGCCGCGTGAATCAAGCCGCCATCGTGTTGATCTATCTGGTCATCGCTTATCTTGTCTTTGTGCCGCGCTACTTCACCCCTGCCATGCTCATCGTCCTCCTTGCCTACAAAGAGGCGTTGACCGCCCTCAAGGTGATGAACCACCCCAAGCCCGCCCAACCGCCCGAAGGCTGGCCCGCTTGGCCCGTGTGGTTCTCCGGCTTTGCCTTCCAGCACAACCGCAGGTTCGGCGGCTTGCTCATCCTCGGTCTCATCGCGGATGCGTTGCTGCGCCACTTTGTGCCAGCGTTCTGGTGACGCGGAATTAATTTTGCGCTACGCCAGTTTCAGGTCGGCGATTTCCAGCCATGCGGGTTCGGGGTTCTCCAACACTCCGAACCCGATTTTTCCTTCGGGGGTAAATGCCGCAAACTGATTGTCAATCCAGATGACCAGCCCCAGCGGCCGATTCGGACTTACCGGTGACTCGAACACCCGCGCCTCGTCCACCTGCCAGACCACGCGCTTCGGACTCCATTCGAGCTGGTAACTGTGCCATTGAGCGACATCCACGCCGTCATGGACTCCGGGAGTTTGCTCCCGATGTTCTGCAATATCCAAACCGTCTTCTTGAATGATTCTTCCCAGCATTCGCCGCGTCGTCTTTGCGGAGAAGGGCAATACCAACCCGGCGGGAATCAGGGATGCGTGAAATTTCGGCGAACGGAAGGACTGGGCAAGAAACCCATTCCCCGGTAACGGTAGTCGAGCAGCGGACTCATGACGCCGCCTACCGGGACTACCTTGGAACGACAGATAATTTTCCGGCGAGGCGAAGAAAAACCACGCCGCATTTGGCAGGGTAGGCAGGCGAAAACGTTTCCCGCCAAAGCCCAGCGACATGCCGAAGGGGTCGTTCCAAATGCCGAATCCCCAGGTCCCGGGGAGGGAACGGCTCGAGACTCTGGCGCGCAGGCTCAAAGTCAGGGAATGATGCGGGAACTGCCTGCGAGGCAGACCAAAATAATCGTCCATCTGCGCAAACCGGTAGGCGGACGAGTCCCCGGCGGGGATTTTCAAGAGATAGCCGTTCCCGGTCTTTTCGACGCTTGCGTCTGGAGTTGTGCGCGACTTCATCTTTCAACCTTCAACCTTCAACCTGCAACCTTCACCCCTGCCGATTCACCAGCCACACCCCGAAGAGGATGACTGCGCCGCCGACGATGGAAGCGAGCGTGACCTGCTCGTTCAAAACGATTGCCGCGACGATCATGCTCGACGGCGGTTCGAGGAAAAGGAACGCGCCCGACTGTGCGGCAGGCAGTTGACTGAGCACGTCGAACCAGGCGATGTAAGCAAGACCGGTGGTGAAGACGCCGAGATAGATCAACGACCACCAGCCGCGCGCATCGAGTTGCGGAAGTTCTGCGTAGCGCCCCTGCGCGACGAACGCCGCAGAGGTGAGAAGCCAGCCGATGGTCATTACCCAGAAGGTCATGCGCGTGGAGGGATGATCCCGCAGCCCGCGCCGCGAGAGGATGGAGAACACTGCCCAGTTGACCGAACTGATGAGGATGAGCACGTCGCCCGGCGCGCCGAATTTGCCGATGCGGACCGAGCCGAGATCGCCCTTGCTGACCACGACGATCACGCCGACCATTGCCAGCGCGATGCCGGAGATTTGGAGGAGCGTCAGTTTTTCTTTGAGCGCCAGCCAGCCGAGGATGCTGAGAAATGCAGGCGTGGTGGCGATGATCCATGCGGTGGTGGTGGCTTGGGAGGTTTGCAGTCCGTTCGATTGCAGCCACTGATGGAAGGTGATGCCCAGAAAACCGAGCAGGGCGAAGTACAGCCACTCGTGCCCTTTGGGGAACGCGAACTGTTTGCGCATCAGCACCGCCGCAAAGAGGATGGGAATACCGATGGCGAAGCGCACCCACACCACCGAGATGGGGGAGATTTGCCCGACGGCGATCTTGGTGGCGATGAACGATGCGCCCCAAACGACCACGGCAAACAGGGCTTCGAGGTAGGGAAGGAGTTTGGTTTTGGGCATGGAGATTCCTGAAAATGAAGATGGGGAATTATAATTCTTGTTGACGGTAGCCTTTGAACATTGTACATTCGTCAATAAAATTGTTCTGGCAAGTCAGTCTTACAAAAAGGCGGTGTCATGTCTCACATTTTCATCTCGTACTCCCGCAAAGATGCGAAAATCGTCGAGAAAATAGTAGATGCCCTCACGGAGAACGACCTCAGACCGTGGATTGATTGGAAAAGCATCCCCAAAGGTGAACAGGTTCAAAGGGAAATTCATCAAGCTATCGAAGAAGCGGATATTTTTTTATTTTTCATCAGCCCCAAATCGGTTCAATCAAAGTGGTGTGTCAACGAGATTGAACACGCTGCCAAGAACAACAAGCGGATTCTTCCCATTGTATTAAAAGATACCAATCCCAACTCCATCCACCCCGAAATCTCAAAACGCAACTGGATTTTCTGTCGTGAGGGAAAAGATGATTTTGACAAGGCGATTGAAGAAGCACGTATAACCATTCACACTGATTATGAATGGCTGAAATACCACACAGAATTACAGGTTAAAGCACTGAAGTGGGAACAGAAAAAAGATGCCAAGGATACAAGCCGTCTCTTGCGGGGAGCCGAATTACGGGAAGCGGAACGAAAACTAAAAGAGATCAACAGCCAAACAGATCCATGGCCGACGCCGTTACATGAAGAGTATGTTCGAATGGGCAGGAAACATGAGGACCGGCAACGGAGACGAGTCCTCGTTGGGAGTGGAATTGGCCTATTGGTCATCATGATTGTCTCTCTTGTTGCGTGGAGACTGGGAATTTCATCGATCGAGGAAGCCAGGTTGCGTGCCACCGCCCAGGTCGCCGCTCAGAATTCAGATGCGACCGCCATCGTAGAAGCCAATGCCCGCGCGACTGCGCAATCGAATGCCGAGATCAAAGCAAAGGCTGCTCGCGCGGGGGAGCTCGCAGCGCTCGCAAATGCTCTACTCAAGACCCAGCCAAATATCGCGTTTCTCCTGAGCGTAGAAGCATTTAACATGCAGGACATATATGAGACTCGCAACGTTTTGTTGAAGAGCGCACAATCACATCCGCATTTGATGCAATATTCTTATAATGGAGAGCTTGCAAGAAATATTCTTGCCTTCAGCCCGGATGGAAAGTATCTGGCGTCAACAGGCTCATCGATTGGCGATCCGCTTGTTTTGAGAGATGCAAGCACTCATAACCTTGTCGATCAACTGGTTCTCAGTGATTTTTCTTCGTTTTCGAGCATAACATTTAGCCCAGACGGAAACCTCCTGGCCGCAGCCTCGGACTTGGATGGATCCATTACCCTATGGGATATAGACACGCGTCAACAGATCGGCCAGATACTGAATGACAATCAGGATTATGTTGATACAATAGCATTTAGCCCGGATGGAAAGATCCTGGCATCTGGGAGCGAAGATAAAGTTGTATTATGGGATGTTGCCAAACGTCAAGCTATCGGGCAACCCATCATGATACCATCCGAATGTTTCCCTTTAGATAGCTTAGTTTTTAGTTCAGACAGCAAGTTGTTGCTTGCAGCCATCGGTGTGAGGGATAATCAGTTCAGAATCTTTGGATGGGGTTTAGACACACGTCAGGAAGAGAGTTTGCCATTAGAGTTGAACAATGATTCATATTTTGTTCCGGGGGTCATGGTTTTCAGCCCTGAAAACGGGTTTATGGCAGCAAATGATGTAGATGGCGATAAGATATATTTTTGGAACTTGAATAATCTATCCCTGATTGGGCAATTAACAGTCGGTTTTGAGGGCATAATTGCGAGTATGGCTGTATCTCCAGATGGGAAAATTTTGGCAACCGGTTATTCTGACAAAACCATCAAGTTATGGGATCTGGAACGGATGCAATTGCTTGACGATGCGCTTCTCGCGGCGCATACTGGTAGCGTGACAAGCCTGGCGTTCAGCCCGGATGGCAAGACCTTGGTATCTGGAAGCAGTGACCTGACATACAATGATTATTCCCAGATTTTTTGGGATGTCGAAAGCCGTCAACGAATCAGTCAAGTACTTGCACAAAATACTCCGGTTAACTCACTTGATAATGGTCTGGCACTAAGTCCAGATGGCAGAATTCTGGCTGTAGCAAATGGCAGTAGTATCTCTTTCTGGGATCTTCCAACACAGCAGCGCATAGGCATACCTCATGAGGAGCACCAAGCCGGGATCCTCAGCATGGCATTTAGCCCCGATGGAAAACTGATGATTTCTGGCGACCGGAACAACACGCTCCTCCTCTGGGATGTGCTCGCTCAAAAGGTCATTAGGCAACTTCCAGCCAGCACAATTCTAGACAGTGAATTCTCAGAGGTGGGCTTTAATCCAGATGGCAAAACATTCGTAGTCGGTTATTCCCTGCCCCACTTGATCAATCCAGATGGTTCGGCTGTTACGTCTGGCCCAGGGCGTAGTTATCCATATATCACGTTCTGGGACATTTCGACTATGGAACAAACGGGCGAGCCACTTCTGGGTGAAGGTCCCCATTTTGCTTTCAGCCCGGATGGTAAACTGCTTGCATTTCCTCATCCACCAGAAGCTGAAGTAGTTATTTGGGATTTAGCGCTGCAAAAGCCGGTTGGTCAACCGATAAGGGGATTCGGGCATGGGTTAGCATTCAGCCCTGATGGAAAGTTGCTGGCATTGCCCGCCGGAAGCTACCCGTATATTGATCTATGGAACCTGAAAACCAATCAGTTTCTACAACAGCTCACCGGATATGAGGCCTATGAGATAAGTTTCAGTCCAGGTGGTATGATTCTGGCATCATCATCTTCTGAGGGCATTCATTTGTGGGATTTGATGAGCGGCAAAACAATCGGTGATCCACTGACCCTGCCAGGCTCTTCTGGTTCCTATCATTTGCTAATTACGCCTGATGGCGAAACTCTGGTGGCCTCTGCCGGCGCTTACGATCCTATTATGTTGTGGCACATCAGCCCCGAAGCATGGATCTCCGTGAATTGCCAGCGTGCCGGCCGCAATTTCACCCAAACCGAATGGGCTCAGTACTTCTCTAACGAATCTTACCGTATCACCTGCCCTCAATGGCCCGCTGGAGAGTAAAATTCCATCATGCCCACCCCCGAAGAACTCGCACGCGAAAACATTGACAAGCAACTAACCGCCTGCGGTTGGGTATTTCAATTCAGCTAGAACCCCATTCGGTTATAATACACCCCGGAGGCACACCTGAATGGAAATTACCTGGTACGGACATTCCTGTTTTCGCTTGACCGAACGCAACTACGCAACCGTCGTCACCGACCCGTTTGACCACAAGACGGTGGGGTACGACGCGCTCAAACTCAAGGCGGAGATCGTCACCATCAGCCACGATGCGCCCGGTCACAACAACAGCGACGCCGTCAAAGGCACGACCCACGTCCTCACCGGCGCGGGCGAGTTCGAGATCGGCGGCGTGTTCATCACCGCCGTGCAGACCGGCGGCGGAGGCGGCGGCAAAAAGAACAAGGATAAGGTCCGCAACACGCTTTATGTTTTCGATTACGACGGCATCACCGTGGCGCACCTCGGCGATTTGCAGGAGGTCCCCACCCAGAGCGAAGTCGAAGCCCTGGGAACGGTCAACGTGCTCCTCGTCCCGGTGGGAGGCGGGGGCAGTCTCAACGCCGCCAAAGCCGCGGAAGTGGTCAGCCTCATCGAGCCGAATCTCGTCGTCCCCATGCACTATTCCACGCCCGCCGCAAAGATCAGCCTCGACTCGCTCAACAAATTCCTCAAGGAAATGGGCTTGGGTAAAATCGAAGCGCAGCCTTCACTGAAGGTGACCCGCTCCGGCTTGCCCGAGGAAACCAGGGTTGTCGTGCTGGATTACCAGCAAGGGTAGATGCCCGAAGGGTAAACATGCCAGTCAAAGTCATCATGACCTGGGACATCGCGGCGGAACGCGATCAGGAATATTTCGAATTCGTCATCGGTGAATTCGTGCCCGGCGTGCAGAGGCTCGGTTTACAGCCCGCCGAAGCCTGGGCGACACTGTACGGCTCGTACCCGCAGATCCAGGTGGGCTTGCTCGCGTCCGACGTGGAACAGGCGCGGAAAATCCTCGCCTCGTCCGAATGGGGCATGTTACAGGACCGCCTGTTTGGGTACGTCAAAAATTACTCGTATAAAATCGTGCCCGTCCGCACAGGATTTCAGTTCTAACCACAGATGAACATAGATGAGCGCAGATGGATTGGATAATTCATTTGTGTTTATCCGGCTTCATCTGTGGTGAATTTCAACATGCAAAATAAAACGACCCAACTCCTGCCGTGGTTCTTCTTCGCCGCGGCTTTTCAGTCTCTGGTTGCCGCCGCCGCACTGATGCGCGTGCCGTCGGAGGGCTTATCCCTTGCGCGCCTTGCCCTGCTTGGGGTGTTTGCGTTCCTTTTCCTTTCAGGGATTGGATTGGGAATTTTTGCACGCCGCGACATTTCCCGCTTCGAGCGGCTTACTGCCGCGCCGGTCATTTTCTCCACTGCGCTTCTTGCGCTGACGTTGAGCCTGATCCTGTTCCTTTTGCGTTATCTCGACCCGGAGCGGCTCCTGCCTTACCACGAGCGGATCAGCCCGCTGCTGTGGCTCTTGCTCTTTCTCAGCCTCGAAGCGACCCTGCTTCTCCTGCTCCTCAAAAACGGATTTCATCCCGATGCGCTCATCGCGCGCAAGCCGGTTTACCTCACTGCCCTCGCTGGATCCCTTTTACTGATTATCGTCTTCCTGTTCGTTTCCATTACCAAAATCGGAGTGACTCCCGACACCGCCTACTGGGGCGAACCCGGCGTAGCCATTCAAGGCTGGCAGTTTATCCTCGCGCTTCTCATCGGTTTTTCCATCCTTCTACTTTCCACTTTCTACTCGCCACTTATCCCACGTTCCTCGTTCCTTATCCCTTTATCTCTCTACCTCGCCGCCGCCGCCCTCTGGCTGAGCGTCCCGCTTGAGACGCTCGCCAACAGTTTCTACGCCCCCATCTCCCCGCCGACGAATCTTCCCCTGCCGTATTCCGATGCGGGATTCTACGACTTCTCCGCGCAGAGCCTGCTCATCGGCGCGGACTACTTCGGCGGCATCCCGCCGCGTCCGTTGTATGTGACGTTCCTCGCCTTCCTGCACCTGCTCTTCGACCAGAACTATCCCGCCATCATCGCCGCGCAAACGCTGGTATTGGCGCTTTTCCCGGTGGCGTTGTATTTCCTCGGAAAAAAACTGCACTCTCCCGCCGCCGGTGTGACCGCGGCGCTGTTCGCCGTTTTCCGCGAGTACACCGGTTTGTGGATCGCCTCGAACACGCGCGTGGCAAATTCCAAAATGTTCACCACCGACTTCCCGACCACGATGGCGATTGCGCTGACCTGTCTGGTCGTCATCTGGTGGCTGGAGCGGCGCGACCTCAAATCCACGCTGGCAGCGGGCGGGGCGTTCGGCTTGTTCCTTTTGTTCCGCACGCAGTCCATGCTGACCCTGCCGGTGTTGTTCGTGCTTGTCCTTTTCGTCATGCAATTCGATTGGACGGCATGGTTCAAGGCGGGCATTGTCTTCGGCGCGACAATGCTGCTCGTCCTCCTGCCATGGCTCACGCATAACTACACGATTTCCGGCAAATTTTCCTTCGACGATCCCAATCAAGTGGCGGTGATCTACAGTCAATATGCCTTCACGGGCAACCTGGATTTGAGCCAGTTCGACCCGGAGACCGACAGCGTGCGCGAACGCATCGTCTCATTCACGCTCGAAAATCCCGCCTACGTTGCCAATTTCATCGCGGCGCATTTCCTGAACACCGAGATCGGCGGCTTGCTCGTGCTTCCGCTCATCAAACCGTTCAACGGGTTTCAGGAGCCGGTCAACCTGTATTGGGTCGAATGGGACGGCTCGCTTGAATGGTATAACGTCATTCTGGTTTTGGTCTATCTCCTTGTCCTCGCGGTGGGATTTGGCGCGGCGTGGCGGCGCATGGGCTGGCTGGGGTTTGTCCCGCTGGCGTTCAATTTGGGATACGCGCTCTCCAACGGCATTGCCCGCTTCTCCAGTTGGCGTTACAACATGCCGGTGGATTGGGTCATCTATTTTTACTTTGCCGTCGGCGCAATTGAGATTTTGGGCGGTTTGGCGCTTTTGTTTGGCGCAAAGCCGGAAAAAGTCTTTCCACAGGCGCAGCCGCCCGAGCCAACCTCCATCACGTTTGCCGGGTTCCACCCGAAGTTTCTTTTGCCGGTGTTTATCTTCGTGTTTATTGGTTCGCTTCCCTGGCTTGCAAAGGGACTTGCCCAGCCGCGTTACACGTCCACGCAGGATGAATTGATCGCAAAACTCGAAACCAGCGGCTATGACCGTGAAGACGTGCAATCCTTTTTGGCGCAGCCGGATGCGGTTCTGCTCGAAGGGCGCTTGATGTTCCCACGCATGTATTGGAAAGGGGAGGGGCTTTCCTCCGCCAATCCCTGGCCCGCATATGCCGAGCAGGATTTTCCACGCATCGGTTTCATCCTCATCAATTCCAGTCATCAGAATTTGATCTTCCCTACAAGGGAATTGCTCGACTTCAAACAGGGGGCGGATGCCATCGTCCTTGCCTGCGACGTGGGCGACAGCCTGCTTGAAGCGCGCGTGGTTGACTTTGAACATGTTTCCCATCAAAGCAAACCCCTCACCGATCCCTGCCCTGATCACCGATCACTGATAACTGATCACTGATAACTGCCCACTGATCACTGGCAATGAAACACCTCTCCACCCCGCTGCTCAAATGGTATGCCCAGCACCGCCGCCCCATGCCCTGGCGCGACCACCCCGACCCGTATGCAGTTTGGGTTTCGGAGATCATGCTCCAGCAAACGCGCGTGGAAACGGTCATTCCATATTTTGAAAAATGGATGAAATTATTTCCAAACGTGAAGACACTGGCGAACGCCAAAGAGCGGGATGTGTTGAACGCCTGGGAGGGACTTGGCTATTACACCCGCGCGCGCAACCTGCACAAAGCCGCAAAAATCGTCGCCTCGGACTTTAACGGGAAATTGCCTCGTGACCCCCAAGCCTTGCGCTCCCTTCCGGGCATTGGTCGCTACACGGCGGGGGCAATCGCTTCCATTGCCTTCAGAATGGACGAGCCAACGCTCGACGGCAACATCCGCCGCGTCCTCTCGCGTTTGTTCGACCTGAGCGAATATGCCGATTCCTCTGCTGGCGAAAAAATCCTGTGGGAGTTGGCGGCGAGGAATCTGCCCAAAGGAAAAGCAGGCGACTACAACCAGGCGCTCATGGAACTGGGCGCGACGGTCTGCCTGCCGAAGAATCCGCGCTGTTTGCTCTGCCCGCTGATGAAGTTGTGCCGGGCGCGCGAAAACGGCACACAGGATTTACGCCCCGTCATGAAGCCGAAGAAGCGGATGCCGCAATATATCCACGCGGCGGCAGTGATCGTGGAACGCGGGCGCGTGCTGCTCAGTCAACGCCCGGCGGGCGGATTGCTCGGAGGGATGTGGGAGTTCCCGAACGTGCGGGTGGGGGAGGACCCGGCAAAGGAATTGGCAAACGCCTTGAGAGCAACAGCCAGCCTGCGGGTCCGGCGAGGCGAGGCGCTGGGTGTTGTCTCACATGCGTATAGCCACTTGAGGGTTCTGGTGTATCCATTTCGATGTCAGGTGTTATCAATCCCCAGAGATAAAAACTTGAAATGGGTGAACCTCAGCGAATTGGATGATTACCCGATGGGGAAAGTGGACCGGCAGATCGCAGATAAACTGACCCTGTAAAAACTACCGGTCATGCAGGCGGCGGTGTACCAACCAACGAATCGGACGAAGTGGAAGAATCGTATCTTGCGCCGCCTATCGTTGAAGCCGCCTCAAGAGCCAACAGTTTTCCAACCGCTATTCTTGTTGGCTTACTCCCTGGCGAGCTTCAATACTTTACCCAGTAATTCATCTCCATATCGAATGGAGGAGGCGCGCAGCCTTTCGATGTATGGTGCGACCTGATCTATCTCTCCCCTCTGCTTTGCCATCAGAAGGACGCCCAGGGCGCCGATGCAATTGATTTGATTATGTTCAGCGATCATTCTGGCGCGACGGTCGTCAATCAGTAGCGCGTCGGCGGATAACTGTTTATAAAGAGCCATCGCTTCGATCTCGCCGCGTCCGAGTCCGCCCGCCGCAACAACCCAGCGCGTAACATCCACTTCCTCGACCCTGCCAGACAAAAATTCCCTCAGCACGCCCGCCTGCGGCTTATCAGGGTCAACAACCTCCTTGTAAACCGCTAGTGGAACTTTAACATCGTCATACACACGCAATAAAATATCCAGTCCGTCGCAGGTTGCCAAAGCAATGAGGGCAGAACTGTCGGCAACAACGAGCATGGGTTATTTTTCCCCGCTAAACTTTTCGAAATCCGCTTCCAATTCCTCGGGCGTTTGAGAGCGTAAAGTGACTCCTTCGCGTTTACAAAAATCGAGGAACGCATAGCGATCCACCCCCGCCAGTTCGCTTGCAGCACCGATCGAAAGTTCCCCCGATTTGTAAAGTCCAAGTGCCGCATACAAGCGGATTTTTCTTGCCGCTTCTTCAGGAGACTCGGCGATAAATTGGTTCTCGGGGAGTGAAAATGAAATTTGCATGTTTCACCTCGATCCAATTATACAACTATATTGTTCAACAAATTTCCCGCGCGAAGCATTCGGGAGCATTCAGATTCTGTAGAATCGCCGTTCAGAACATTTTTCGTTTTTTTACCGCCAAGGACGCCAAGCCGCCATGTTCCTTCTTTATTTCCTCTTTGGGATGAAGAATACCCCGCCGCTCTGCGGCGAAAAGTTCTTAAGGGGTTGCGGTCTTTGATACCCCGTCCGCTTGCGGCGGGGTAGTTCATTCTTGGCGTTCTTGGCGACTTGGCGGTTCATTTTAGAAATTTGTGCAGGGTGTGAATTTTGGGAAAGTATCTACGACATTTGAATGCTCCCAAGCATTCAATTCTTCAATCCACTCCGCTCGCGGCGAACATCGCCTTGTGTCATTTTGCTCAACGTCACGAACACCATCGGTCTGCGTTTGGTTTCCTGGTACAGGTAACTCTTCACCGCGTTGATGATGTCCTTCTCGTCGTCCAGCCCGCCTTCATGCACGACGTTCATCACCACCTTGCGGACTTCGGGCAGGAGGTCCTCAGCGTCTTCCGGCGAGACGAAACCGCGCGTGATGACCTCCGGCTCGTGCAGCAACCGCCCCGTCAGTTTATCGAGGCTGATGTCAATCAGCATGATGCCGTTGCGCGCCAGTTGACTGCGCTCGCGCATCACGTCGCGATCGATATCGCCGATGGATTCACCGGTGACGAAGACATAATCCCCGGGGATGCGTTCGCCGAGCATGATCTTGTTGCCCGCCAGTTCCACCACCTGCCCATTTTCCACGACGATGGTGTTTTCAGGCTCGATGCCCAACTGCTGGGCGAGTTCGGCGTGGCGCACCAGCTGGCGCAGTTCGCCGTGGATGGGCATGAAATGCCGGGGCGCACCAAGGTTGATGAGCAGTTTCTGCTCCTCCTGCGAGGCGTGACCGGAGACGTGGATGGGCGCGATGCCGTCGTGAATGACCCGCGCGCCTCTCCTTAACAGACGGTTGATCGTCTTGCTGATGGTTTCTTCGTTGCCCGGAATCGGATGCGATGAAAGCACGACCGTGTCGCCTTCCTTCAAACCAAACTGGCGGTTCGTGCCCGTGGAGAGCCGCCCGACGATGGAAGAAGGTTCGCCCTGCGAGCCGGTGCACATCAGCACAACCTTGTGGTTCTGCATGTTCAACGCCTGTTCGAGCGGCACGATGACGTCATCTGGAATATCTAGGTATTTCATCTTGCGCGCGATCTTGACGTTATCCACCATGCTCGGACCGGCTAACGCCATCTTGCGCCCGTGCTCGGCGGCGGCGTCCGCCACCTGCTGGACGCGCGAAATCAGCGATGCAAACGTGGCGACGATCACGCGCCCTTTCGCTTCGGCAAAGACCTTGTCGAACGCGGGACCGATGACGGTCTCGGAGGGGGTCCAGCCGGGGCGTTCGGAGTTGGTCGAGTCGGAGAGCAGCAAGTCCACGCCGCGCGTGGAGAACTCGGAGAGCTGGCGAAGTCGGTGGGGCCAGCCGTCCACGGGGGTGTGATCGAATTTGAAGTCGCTCATGTGCACCACCAGACCCGCAGGCGTGGTGATGCCCAGCCCGACCGCATCCGGGATGGAGTGGCTGACGTGGAAATATTCGATGGTAAAGGGACCGATCTTGCTCGTTTCGCCCGCCTGGATGGTTTTGATCTGGGCTTTGTGATGCGAGTTGTTTCGCAGCAATTTGCCTTCGATCAAGCCGCGCGTCAGCGGCGTGGCATAGACCGGCACGGGAATATCCTCCAGAAAGTGGTGGATCGCGCCGATGTGGTCTTCGTGTCCGTGCGTGATGACGAGCGCGAGGACGCGGTTTGCCTTTTTCTTTAAATACTCGTAGTCCGGAATGATGTAATCCACGCCCAGCATGTCGTTCAGGGGGAACATGATGCCCGCGTCCACCACGATGATGTCGCCGCCGAACTCGTACGCCATCATGTTCTTTCCCACTTCACCCAGCCCCCCGAGCGGGATGATTCTCAATTTATTCTTTTTACTCATACAGTTTCTCTGTTAACCTCTCGATGATCGAAATTTTTATAAAACCGCCTATGCGGTTAAAGTCAAGGTAAGGGTTGCAGGCAGACGGGATAAACACAGGGCGCGGAAAGGGAAATCCCTCAATCGTCCCGTTGATTCCGTTCGTCTGCTGCGGCTATTGGGTGGTCTTTTCCCTCAAACAAAAAGACCTCCGCTGACTTGCTCGCGAAGATCGGTCCGGTAAAACACGATGGTTCTCAAACAAATGGCGCTTCAGCGCCAATAAAGTCAACTCAACGACGGTGAGTATAGCAGGGTGGGGGGGATTTGTCAAAGCGGGTTTGGGACCATAGACCGAGCTCAGACCGTAAACGATGGACTGTTGCCAACCGCCCGCCATCCACCGTCCATCGTCTTCGGTCATTTCTTCTGGCGCTTCTGCCGCTCCATCATCACATTGAACCGCAACTGCTTTTCCGAGATGGCTTTCCTGATCTTCCTGCGCAGGCTTTCTTCGTGGGTGACGGCGAGCCGTTCTTTCAACGCAGCGATCTCCTGCAATAGTTCGATCTCCGCCGAGACCATGCCCGCATTTTTCAAAACAGAATACGCAATGCGTAACTCCTCCGGCGTTTCGAAATACGCCGCCAGGTCGAGCGGCTTGCCCTTCAAGTCGTCGAACTCGCCGCGCTCCATCGCTTCGCGGATGATTTTTTCAATGGAATACATACCCCTCGATTTTACCCAAAAACCTGCCGCACGCGCTTACGTGTAAACGGCGCACCTCATGGATTCGGCGGCGTTGCAGGCGGATTGGGATTATCCTGCGCGGGCGTTTCGCCTTCCTTCGCGCCAGACAGCGAGGAAAAGGTCGCTTGGAAAACGCCGACGATCACAGGTCCCAGGATGACTCCCACAATTGCCGAGGCAAGACCGCTCCAGCCGAAGCCCCAATAACAAATCAGGGCGATGATCAGACTTACGACACCGATGGCACCCATGGTGAACTCCTTCACAACCAGTATAGCACGCTGAAAATTCGTATTCAATCCCGGAAAAAATTGACATCTCTGCCCAACTCCTGTAAACTCTCTACATGGACATAGACCTCGATCTCTACCGGCACGAAATCCGCGCGTCGTCCAATCCCCTTGTCCGTCTTTCCGCAATTGATGTCTCGCCCGAACGCCCGAAACGAACCGTCGTTTTCGTTCATGGATTCGGCGGCAAGGCGGAACAGTGGCAATACCAGTTGCAGAAATTTGCGATGGACAACCGCGTCATTGCCCTGGACTTGCGCGGACACGGACTCTCCGACAAGCCCTCCACCGGCTACGACATGCCGCGCATCCAGCTGGACCTCGAGACTGCGCTGACCCAGTTGAAAGTATCCACGCCGGTAGTTTTGGTCGGGCACTCCTTCGGCGGCGCCATCGTCACAGACTACGCCCTCAACCATCCCGATCACGTCGAGCGGCTCATCCTGATCGCCACCGCTGGCGAGTTCCGGTTGAGTCCGCTGTTCAAACTGGGATTGAACCTGCCCTCCTTCGTTTTGAAAATCATCGGTCCGTTGACGCGCTCGTGGCTGCACGCTCCCCCGCACGCCTTGCGCGAGTTCTATCACCGCAACCTGTCCGGGTGGGCGGGCTGGGAGAAGTTCGCGCAACTCACCATGCCGGTCATGGTCATCCGCGGACACCGTGACCTGGTCTTCGACCGCCCGCTGTTCGAGAAGGTGGCAAAATCCATCGTCGGAGCAGAGGACGTTGACATCGGTGTATCCGGTCACATGGTCATGCTCGAGAGGCGCGAGGCGGTGGACCGGGCGATCGCCAGCTTCCTCAAGGGCGAGTCCTCCAAGTCCTGGCGCGATGCGTCCATCGTCACCGCCAAATCCCAGCGCGATGAGTTGAAGCGCGAACGCAACTGGCTCAATCAATACGAAGACGGCGTTCCCTACACGGTGGACGTGCCGCGCATCCCCGTCCAGCATTTGCTGAGATCGGCGGTGAGGCGTTTTCCGAATCAGCCCGCTGTGTTTTTCGAGGGCGCGAAACTCAGTTATCGCAGGTTGAACCACGAAGCCAACCGTTTTGCCAACGCCCTTCTCGCCCAGGGACTTGGCAAAGGCGCGCGGGTCGTTTTGCTGCTGCCGAACATCCCGCAGATGGTGATTGGCTATTACGGCGCGCTGAAAGCGGGCGCGGTGGTGGTTTTGATTCCCCCGATGACCGAACCGGAGGAACTGATTCGCCAGGTCCGTGAGTCCGATGCGAGCGTGCTGGTGACGCTTTCCACGTGGGCTGGGCTGGCGAAGCAGATCAAAGATGCCACCGGCATTCCGCACGCGGTCTTGACCGACCCCGCCGAGTATTTGTCGCTCCCGAAATATTTGATCTCCCGCTGGCGCAACCGCGGCTTGGACGTGCCCACCTCCCTGCATTGGAACCGCTGGCTTGCCCAGCAGGAACGGAAGTCTCCAACCATGGAAGTCCTGCCGGAAGATTTGGCGGTCATCATTTACACGGGCGGCACGACGGCGCAGTCGAAAGGCGTGATGCTTTCGCACCGCAACCTGGTTGCCAATGCGATCCAAACCCGCCACTGGCTGCCCGATGCCGCCGAGGGGAAGGAGCGCTTCCTTTGCGTCGTTCCCTTTTTCCATAGTTACGGTATGACCACGGCGTTGAACGTGCCGGTCACCATTGGCGCGGCGATGATTCTCAAACCGCAGTTTCAAACGCTGGATATTTTGAAATCCATCAAACGCTACAAGCCGACCATCTTCCCCGGCGCGCCGAGCATGTACGTCGCCATCAACAACTTCCGCGACGTGCGGAAATACGGCATCCACTCGATCAAGGCCTGCATCAGCGGCTCCGCGCCCCTGCCGGTGGAAGTGCAGGAAGCCTTCGAAAAACTCACCAAAGGCAAACTTGTGGAAGGTTATGGATTGACCGAGGCTTCGCCGGTGACTCACGCCAACCCGTTGAACAAGAACCGCCGCGTGGGCACGATCGGCGTGCCGCTTCCCTCCACCCATGCTGTCATCGTGGATTTGAAAACGGGAAGCCGCGAAGTACCGGCGGGACAGATCGGCGAACTGGCAGTGCGCGGTCCGCAGGTGATGATGGGGTATTGGAAGGACGAGGAGGCAACCAGGCAGGTCCTCACGAACGACGGCTGGGCTGCTCACCGGCGATGTGGCGCAGGTGGACGAAGACGGCTTCTTCCGCATCATCGCCCGCAAAGCGGATATGTGGTATCCCGATAAAGCGGGCAAGGAGCCAGCCTTCCCGCGCGACGTGGAAGAGGTCATTTACGAAATCCCGCAGATCAAGGAGGCGGCGGTGGTGGCGGTGGCGGGACATCCATTTGCCTTCGTCATTGCCGGCAGGGAAAAGCCCAGCGCGGAATCCGTCATTGCCTATTGCAAACGCCGACTTCCGCCGCATCTCGTCCCGCGCTTCGTCATCTTCATGGAAGAGTTCCCGCGCACCTTCATCGGTAAAGTCCTGCGGCGCGAACTGGCGAAGCGTTACGGCAAGCAGATTGCAAGCGAGTAAGGAAATTGAAAAGCGGATGTTCATCCGCGATTAATGTTGATGGGATAAGGTTGTCGCCGAGGCGTGAAGATATTGAAAACAGAGAGCAGTTGGATGAACATCAAGACGAACGGCATCCTCTACCAGAGCATGATGCTGGGAAACGATCAAAAAGTCAATTACGTTCGTCAGGGCGCGGGTGAGCCGGTTGTGCTGGTGCATGGCTTGGCGGCTTCGCTTCACGATTGGAACGATCTTTTGCCGGAACTCGCCGCGTCGGGATACGCCGCTTACGCGCTCGACTTGCTTGGGCACGGCGAAAGCGCGAAACCGGCGGGCATCCACGAATACACGGTGGAGAACACCTTCGCGCATTTTTCCCATTGGCTCGATTCCCTGCATCTGCATACGCCGTTCACGTTGATCGGTCATTCGTTGGGCGGGGGCTTGTCGCTGATGTATGCCCTGCGCCATCCCGAACGTGTGAAGGCGCTGGTGCTGGTCAACCCGTTTTACGATTTGAGTCAACTGCCGCCCATTCTCCGAAAATTTTTCCATCACCAATTGGTCAACACGAGTCTCATCGAGCGAACGCCTTACCGCATCTTTCGCTTCCTGGTGGATGTGACCAGTTTCTCCACCTATGTCGGTCAGCGCGAGACGCACAGCCTGCCGGAACATATCCGCTATCAGACGGCGCTGGATTACAAACGCGCCTCCTCCGGGATTTACAACGTCCCGCGCACGCTTCCTTCCTCGACGCTGGAGTTATCCCGCGTCACCCAGCCGACTCTGCTCCTGTGGGGTGGTCGTGACCAAACCCTCGCGCCCGCGTCCTTCCCAAGTTTGGCGGAGTCCCTGCCCAACCTGAAAGGGAAGCATACCTTTCCAGCCTGCGGACATGTGCCGCATCAGTGCCACCCCGACGATTTCAATCCGCATGTGATGAAGTTTCTGCGCAATCTGTAGTGTCGCTGCGAGGTAACTCCTCGCCGAGGACGGCGCAGGGAGCGGCGCCTTGCGCTGTGATACTAACAAGCGGGGAAAATGCAACGATATTTTAAGATTTATCACCCCAATTTCCTCTTGCCAACGCCCTTGTAAAGTGCTACAATGCCGAACACTTTAGCCATATATACGGGGATGCAGCGCCTGAACGCCCATATATGGCTCTGACATTTGTTCTAAAATTGGAGCACCTTTTCGGATGCGTTGTCCGTACTGCAAACATCATGATTCCAAGGTCCTGGATACCTCCCATGACAGTCATGGGGGCATCCGCCGCCGCCGCGAATGCCTGAAATGCCGCCAGCGTTTCAGCAGTTACGAGCGTCCCATCCTTGCCGTGCCGCTCATCATCAAGCAGGACGGGACTCGTGAAGAATTCGACCGCGAGAAAATGGCGCGCGGCATCCGTATTTCCTGCGCCAAGCGCCCCGTCTCCGCGGCGGACATCGAACGCATGATCGGGCAGGTGGAGGCGCAGTTGCAGAAAATGGGCAAAGCCGAGGTCTCGTCCCGCGTGGTGGGCGACCTGGTGATGCAAATCCTGAAGGAAGTGGACCAGATCGCATACATCCGCTACGCGATCGTGTATCTCGGTCTGGACGATCTCCAATCCATCCGCAAAGAAATAGACCACCTGCTCGAAGACTAGTTCAAAGCAAAGACCCCCCAAGGGGGGAGTGTCTTTGCCTTTTTGTTTCCCTGTTCAAGACTGTGGGGACGACCCGCTTCGATGCGGCACGACGAGTGCAGCGCCGCGACGGGTCGCCCCTGCGAAGAAAGAAAAAACCTTATAGGAGAGTGCCTTATGGCAACGAAATCTGCTGAGTCTATTGTCAAGAACGGTCTATTGCCCACGCTTCCCATGCCGAAGGGATTGCCCAAAGCGCAGTTGACCGACAACGCCCGCCAGGTGTTGATGAAGCGCTACGTCCGCCGCGGCGACGATGGAAAACCCGCCGAGACCGTCGAGGAAATGTTCTGGCGCGTCGCCTACCATGTCGCAAAAGTCGAAGAGCAATGGGGCGCGGACGTGCAGAAGCGCACCATCGAATATTACCATTTGCTTTCCAGCAAGAAATTCTTCCCGAACTCTCCCACTTTTACCGGCGCGGGAACTCCGCTGGGGCAGCTTGCGGCCTGTTTTGTGCTTCCCATCACCGACGACATGGGACGACACAGCGCGGGCATCTTCCAAACCCTGCGCGACGCCGCGCTGATTCAGCAGACAGGCGGCGGCAACGGATTTTCCTTCTCGCGCCTGCGCCCAAAGGGTGCGATGGTGCAAACCTCGGCAGGACAAGCCACGGGTCCCGTCGGCTTCCTGCGCGTGTACGACCATGCTTTTTTGGGGAGATCGCGCAAGGCGGCTCCGGGCGTGGCGCCAATATGAGCGTCCTGCGCGTGGATCACCCGGACGTGGAGGAATTCATCACCTGCAAGACCAACGAGAACCACATCACCAACTTCAACATCTCCGTCGGCATCACGGATGCGTTCATGCAAGCCGTGAAGGATGACAAGGAATGGGATTTGCGCTTCCCCGATTTGATCGAGATGAAACAGAAGGGCTTCACCGGCACGCTCGAACAGGCGGAAGCCGCGGGAATAAAGATCCATACTTACAAAAAGGTCAATGCGCGCGAGTTGTTCAACAAGATCGTCAGGCAGGCGCATCACAACGGCGAGCCGGGCGTGCTGTTTTTGGATGCGGCGAATCGCAGTAACCCTGTTCCGCATTTGTACCCGCTGGAGGCAACAAACCCGTGCGGAGAGCAATGGCTTGGTCCTTACGAGAACTGCTGCCTCGGTTCGGTCAACCTCAACGAGCATTGCGCACCCGATGGCACGGTGGATTGGGAATCTTTGCGCCAGAGCGTGGTGCTTTCCACGCGCTTCCTCGATGATGTGGTGGAGGCGAATGCTTACGTTCCCGCTGTGCCGCAGTTGAAGGAAGCCGCTCACCGCGCGCGGCGCATCGGCTTGGGAATCATGGGCTTGGCGGATTTGATGTATCACGTCGGCGTGCGCTATGGGTCGAGGGAAGGTCAGGAGTTCGGCGCGCAGGTGATGGAATTCGTCCGCTATCACGCCATGCTGACCAGCATCGAACTCGCCCAGGAGCGCGGTCCCTTCCCCGCCATCGAAGGCTCGATCTACGACATGGACAACATGCGCTGGACTCCGCCCCACTCGCTGGTCAACTATCAGAACAACTGGGGCAGACCCCAGGTCCAGTGGGAGGCGGTGGTGAAGGGCATCAAGCAGCACGGCATCCGCAATGCGGCTCAGACCACCGTCGCGCCCACCGGCACCATCGCCACCGTCGCAGGCTGTGAAGGCTACGGCTGTGAACCGGTCTTTGCGCTCGCCTACATCCGCCACGTCAACGACAACGGCAGGGATTTGAAACTGACCTACGCCAGCCCGCGCTTCGATGAGGCGTTGAAGAAACTCGGCTTGGGCGAGGAAAAGCGCCAGGAGATCGTGGAGCAGGTGATGCGTGAAGGAACCTGCCAGCACATCCTTGAAATTCCGCAGGCGGTGCGCGACGTGTTCGTCGTCTCGTCGGACATCACCGCCGAGGAACACGTGCGCATGCAAGCCGCCCTGCAAGCCTTTGTGGATAACTCGCTTTCAAAGACGGTCAACTTCCCCGAAGGCGCGAGCGAAGCGGACGTTGCCACGGCGTACATGCTGGCGTGGGAACTCGGCTGCAAGGGGATTACGGTGTACGTGACCGGTTCGCGCGACAAAGTGGTGCTGGAGACGAAAGCGACTGCCGAGAAGAAATCGCCTCCCCCTTCAGGGACGCAGCAGACTCAGCCCGAGGCTGGTTTGGCGAAGGAAGCCGTTCCCACCCTGTCTCCTGCGGGGATGATATGGCACGGAACGAAGAAACCGCGCCCCAAAGCGTTGACCGGACGCACGTTCAACATCGAGACGCCCGTCGGCAAGACCTTCGTGACCATCAACGAAAACGGCGGCGACCAGCCCTTCGAGACCTTCATCAACACGGCGAAGGCAGGCTCCGAGACGGCGGCGGTC
Organism: Chloroflexota bacterium; assembly: GCA_013112685.1. Lineage (GTDB taxonomy): Bacteria > Chloroflexota > Anaerolineae > Anaerolineales > Villigracilaceae > Villigracilis. Next base: position 188,315 of record JABFGC010000002.1, read on the forward strand.
TCCGAGGCGATTGGACGTTTGATCTCGTACATCCTGCGCATGGCTTCGCCCATTGCCCCGCTGGACAGGTGCGCGAAGTGGTCGTGCGAGCTACCGGCATCGGCGGCGGACGCTCGCTCGGATTCGGTCCCGAACCGCGTGCGTTCCCTGCCCGACGGCATCGGTCAGGTGCTGGACCAGTACCTGCGCGAGAAGAACGGCATCCCGACCGAGGAAGTGAAATCGAACGGCGGCAACGGCGGCGGGCATACCCTTTCGGGCGCAAGTACGATCGAAGAGGAAGCCGCCATGAGCAAGTTGAAGATCGGCGACCTGTGCCCCGAATGCGGCGAAGCGGCTGTGGTCAATGAAGAAGGTTGCCGCAAGTGCTATGCCTGCGGGTATAGTGAGTGTTAGACCCCTCCGCAGGAAGGGAGGGGCTCTGAAAGGAGCGACCCCATGAAAGACGGCAAATGCCCCAGATGCAAATCGAATGCGGTGTACATGAAACGGCGCGGAATGAGCCAGGGAAGTTCGGGCGGAGTCTATATTTACATCTCCAAAGAGTTCGCCACCCGCCCCACCACCGACGTGGACCATTACATCTGCACTGCCTGCGGCTATTTTGAAACGTACATCGAGGACAAAGCCAGGCTCGAAGCCGTGAAAAACGATTGGAAGAAAGTGGAATGAGCGCGTGCAAAGCAAAGCCAGAACCGTGACCGAATACCTGCTCGAAGTCCCCGAGGAGCGCAAAGCCGTCTTGAAAAAGATTCGCGCCTTGTGCCGCAAGCACCTGAAGGGTTTCAAAGAGACAATGCAATATGGCGGACCGGTCTACCAGCGCGACGGCGTAGCGGAAGTGGGGTTTGCCAGCCAGAAGCATTTCATTGGACTGTACATCCTGCGCACCGACGTGATGCAGGCTCACGCCGACCAACTGAAAGGCGCGGGCATCTCGCGCGGCAAGGGCTGCATCCGCTACTCAAAGCCCGAGCGCGTGGATTTCACGGTGGTGGAAAGCCTCTTGAAGGCGACGGTCAGGTCGGAGGGGCAGGTGTGTTAAGTAAGCTTTTAGACCTGACAGGTTTCCAAAAACCTGTCAGGTCTTTTTTATTTAATCTTCCTCATCAAACCCCGTCAGCGGTTCGATTTCCTGATGAATTCGGATAAAATCTTCGCGGCTTCCAAAGAGTTGTAGAACCCGTTCCCGTTGCAGCCGGGTTGGAAGATCGGAAATAAGTTGGTGATACGAGGAATAATTCCAATTACGGAAGTCGCTTTCAAAGCCGTGTTTTTGCGGATTCTGGTGAATATAAACGATCAATCGCATGAGATAGTCTTCGCTGTCCACCGGGATTCTTTTGAATGGACGCTGAAATAGCGCGCCTGTTCTTTGCACAGCAATATTAATGCCTCTTGCATAAGCGTTAAAAAAGTTGGAGAAGTATTGGCTGGGTTCTTTTTCCTTGAAACCTGACAGGTTTCCAAGAACTGTCAGGTTTGCTTTTAGGTCTTCCAACCGCTTGATAAAAACCGACGCGTGAAAGTGATTTCTTAATAGGTTGTACGCCCACGTCTCGGCGATGGGACTGATATGTTTCCACCACAGTTCGGTGAAATAGGCGTAGTTTCTTTCCTGAAAGAAAATATTCTCCCGGTTATTGCCCCGGTTGTAGATGTGGTAGAACGTTCCGTAAGAAAGGGAAGGGATTTCAGTGGGCATTATCCTAATCTCCAGACCTGACAGGTTTCATCGTGACCTCGGTTAACCTGAGCTCGTGCGTGGACGAGGATTCTTGTAAGCCATGACCTGGTGGAAACCTGACAGGTCTTGTACCTACTCTCCAGACCTGACAGGTTTTTGGAAACCTGTCAGGTCTAGCCCCCTTCTACTATTTTTATCTCTTCCTCGCTCAACCCATATATCATCCCGTTAGGGACAACTCATAGACCAATGCGTCAATGGCTTTATCGGTCGCTTCGATCTCGCGCCAGCCTCAGACCTGACAGGTCTCATCAGCACCTCATCCGACCCCAACCCATTCGTGGTCGAGACCTCTGCCCGACCAACTTCTCTCGGAGACCTGTCAGGTCTTAACCCTCCACAATCCTAATCTCTTCCTCGGACAACCCATACAACTCATAGACCAGGGCATCAATCTCCTTATCCGTTGACTCGATCTCGCGTTTGACCATTTCCTGTTCCTGGGGAGTTCTTGGACTTTGCTTGTGCAATGCCAACATGCGCTCCACGAGCGAGACCAGTTTGTCGTGCCGGGCTTTGTCAGCGGGGTCGTTGAAGTTGATTTTACGGATTGGCAATGTTTCCACATATTGTTTAGTGCAAGTAATCCATCCACCTCTAAAAACATTACTAATTGAGCGTAATCTCCAAAAAAGTAATTTTGAATTTAGTAAGCCTAAAACGTAATTTGGAGATAATTTGCTTTCGTTAGAAACTGTAATGCTAAACCCTCCACTTGCCATTAAGCAAAGACCAGTTGCGTTGTCAGGAATACGGCAAAATAAACCTTTGTCGGCAAGCAATGGAATTAAGATTTGAGCAGTTTCGTGTACATCAAGGTTTCGTGGAGCACTAAAACCATGCCACTGTTTAAATTGTTTTCGTCCAAGTAGTTCCTTTTTTCTGCTTACCAAATAGGCATGTGCTTTAGGATATTGCTTTTTGACTTCACTCTCTTCAATTAACTCATATCCATCAAGGCTTACTTTGTAAGGAAAAATTATTACTTCTTCTTGTTCAGGTCTAAATTCATAACGCCCAAAATCAGTTGCGTATACTGGGCTTCGTAAAATGCCATCTTCAATCGTTACTTCTTCTCCTTGGCGAGTGAGTAATTTTTTACCTTCTTTGCGAAGAATAAAAACATCATCTGATCCTGAACTTGAGCCTCGCCCAATTCGAGTAGGCAAGTCACTTAATGGGATAGATATTGAATTTATTTTATCAATTAGCTTTTGATTTTCTTCGCCGGAAAATTCCCAAGGAACATTTGTCAAAGTATTTTGAATGATTCTAAAGTTTGCATTCTTAAGCTCGTTAGATAGATTTACCTTTGTGTACTCGAAAATTTCCTGCGGGCTACTTGTTAGGAAAAGTAGACATGTATAAGTCGAAGCTTGTTCAAAAATTTGTAAATGCCCAAAGTCTACAATCTTATATAGCGCCTTGCGGTTGGCAATAATATTTCTGATACTTTCCCCGTAATCAGTCGCAAAGAATTTACTCGGAAGAATAAAGCCCATTTTTCCTTGTTTATTCAATACTTCTAAGACTTTCTCTATGAAGACCACATAAATATCATAGTTGCCTTTGCTGGCGGCTTTATAACGTTTCTTCAAAAACTCCACGTCAATCGGGGAACTTTCTTGTAGAGTTTGAATACGAATATATGGCGGATTTCCAATCACGGCGTCAAATCCTCCCTGAATGAACACGTGGGGAAACTCGGCGTTCCAGTCGAAGGCGTTCACGCGGTAGCGTTCCTCCTCGTCCACCAGCATCGTCAACTGCCGCCCCTCATAATAATCGGGACCGATCAACGAATTACCGCATTTGATATTCCTGCCCAAATCCGGCAGGACGCGCTCCTGGAACAATGCCAACTGCGAGCCGATGGTCTCGTGGCTTTCGCCTTCCAGCACCTTCAACAGCAGCGAGAGTTTGGTCACTTCCACGGCTTGCGGGTCAATGTCCACGCCGTAGATGTTGTTGAGCAGGATTTCTTTCTTCTTCGAGGTGGTCAATCTCCACCCCCTCTGCCCCTCCCCGTCCCTCCCCAAATCCGACGAACTTCTGTCGGATTTGGGGAGGGTGTCCGAAGGACGGGTGGGGTTGGTTTGGAAGATGGCAGGCTTCTTGCCAGCCGCCCATTTCTCCGGGTCGTTATCCATGTACCATTTCAAATGCCAGTCCAGCAAATACTGATACGCGCCCAATGGGAACGTCCCCGAACCGCAGGCGGGGTCGAGAATTCTCAACTTCTCCGCTTCCTTCGGGGTCTTACCTTCGAGTAACTTCCCAACCGTGTTCTCGACAATGTACTCCACAATGTACGTCGGCGTGTAATACACCCCGCCCGCCTTACGTACTTCGGGCTTTTCCTCCACCCTGGCGCGGTGTCCGGGGGTCAATCGAATTACCTTTCCGAGGAAGCGTTCATACACCTGCCCCAAAATGTCCGCCGGGATTTCGCGGAAGACGTACGGGCTTTCGGGGTAATACAGATTCTTGATGATGTCCTTCAACGGCTTGTCGTCAATCTTGAGGGTCAGGGTCAGCGTATCGGTCGGGCTGGAGGCGTCTTTCTCGTCCGTAAAATGGAACAAGCCGGAGTTATAACGCGCATCGGCCCGTTTGAATAACTGACAAAGCGCCTCATACACGCGCCCCCTCCCTGCCTCCCCCAAGTCCGCATTATCTTCGCCTTGAGTTTTACTGCTCCCTGCGGACTTGGGGGAGGTGTCCGAAGGACGGAGGGGGTAGGCTATTTCTTTGAGTTGATCGTCCCTTTCGACGCCCCTGTCCTCGCAGATGCGCAGAAAGACGATGCGGTCAATCGTCATTTGCACGGCGTAATTCAACTCGCGCGCTTCAACGATTCATTGCGCAAGGCGATGTTGGTCGCCAGCAGGTCGCGCCAGCGTTCGATCTCGGCAAGGAAGGCGTCGTCCACTTCGGCGGTTCCCTTTTTGAGTTTCGTGCCTTCCGCAAATGCGTCGAACGAACCGCGCAATACCGCCTCGCGCGAAAAGATACCCGCGATCTCGTCCCACTTCTCGACGTAATCTTTGTACGAGTAGAGCCTGACGCGCCCGACAGAAGCCTTGTCCTTTTTATCGGGCTTGGCGCGGCAATCGTAAACGGCGAGTTCTTCAAAGTCCGAAAGGATGCCGAGCGGCAGTTTCGCGCTCCAGGCATAGCGGCGCAATTGAAAGGCGGGATGAATATCCGTCTCTATTTTGACGGCGGGTTTCTTGGCTTCCACGAAGAACTTTCTCTGCCCGCCGATGCGAAAAGCGTAATCGGGCGCTTTGTTTTCCCCTTCGATCTCCAGGCTGTCCTCATGCACCACATCCTTGTACATCTCGGCATAGCCCTGCCTGTTGAACACGTCCCAACCGAGCGCCTCGAAGAACGGGTCGAGGAACTCGCGCCGCAACTGCGTCTCGTTGTACCTGCCGGAGCGGTAGGTCTCGCGGTGTTCTTCGAAGCGGCTGACTAATTGGCGGATGATCTCTGGAGCGGTCATGAATGGGATTCCCTTTGGGATATTATACCCGCTAGACCTGTCAGGTCTCAGTGTGGCTTCGGTCAACCGGCATCCCTGCGCGGAAGGGATACTTGTCTGGGAAGACCTCGCGGAGATGTCGCACGGCGCCACGGCGACGCCTGTCAGGTCTTGGAGACCGTCTGAGAACCCGACCGCGAAGGCGCTAAGGCACGAAGCCGCAAAGTTTTTTTCTTTGAGTCTTGGAGTCTTCGCGTCGTTGTGGTATAGAGGTTTGACTTTTCAGACACTCTCTTGGTGTGGCTTCGGTCAACCGGCATCCCTGCGCGGAAGGGATACTTGTCCGGTAAGACCTCGCATTAGAAGACTTCGGTTCTACCGTTTTTAACGGGAAAACCATTTCACCACGACCCTCATGCTGAGGGCTTAGGACACGACACTTGCCCCGGGTGCAAGTGCCGGGGAGATCACGAAGGAAAATGCCTATCAAGTGGACGCCTTTTCCCTCCTTTGTGTACTTGGTGCTTTGTGGTTAGGCTCTTTCCCGTAATTACGGGAAAGCCAAGACTTCTAAATGTCTTCCCAAACACTTCTAAATGTCTTTGTCGGGACTTCTAAATGTGTTGGGGAACACTTCTAAATATCTTTTTAAGGAAGACAGGTGGGGTTTTCGTATAGTCAAGACCTGACAGGTTTCCCAAACCTGTCAGGTCTTTTTTATTCACGAGGGAAAACTATTCTTCGCTATTATTCGTCACCGATCCCTTCAAAAACTCGATGCCATCCAAAATACGTTTGAAAAGCTTGCCGGGCATAAAGCGCGGCAAAACGCTCGTGATCTGGCTGGCGCGTACTTCATCGGCGCTGGCAGCCCCTTCCGAAGTGGTCTTCAGCCAGAAACTGCCGAACTCGCCCAGTTCCACGATATTCCCTTTTGCCAACTGCTCGGGGATGATCGCGAGAAAGGTCTCGATGGCAGCCATCATATCAATGCTGCTCATGGTCGAACGCTGAGCCGCCATCTCCACCATCTCGCGCGTGGTCACGCGCCCGCTCGACTGGATGGAAGGATAGAACTTCTTGGGGGCTTCACGGTTGCTTGGGTTGCCCCGCTCCACAATATTGAATTTAACGCTCATGGTGCAATCCTCCTGGGATGTGAGATTTGCAGGAGGTTTTTCGACCCCCTGCTCGCAGTTATTTTATAGCGTCTTTGGCAAAATGGCGTTTACAATTTTGTCAGGGGCGCGCTCAGGGATTGGGCAAAGATTTTCAAAGAGACGGCCGCCTCGCAGGGGACAGTCTCTTGATCCTTTATAACTCCTCGCTGATCCCCTTACACTTTGGGAATAGGACGCAGATCAACGCTGATTAACTCACCTTACGCAGTAAACCGCCAAGACGCCATGTCGCCAAGTTTTTTACGCCTTTTACTCTTCTCTTGGCGTTCTTGGCGCCTTGGCGGTTAACTGCGTAACGTCAGTGATAACGCGGATATGAGCCAGGAATTTGTCCAGAAAGCGCTATACATCCGCGTTTGCCGCGCTCGTCCGCGTCCTGATTAACCGCCCGTTGATCTGGAGGTTCTACCCGCGCATCACCCGCACCGGGACCGGCTCGCTGATTCCTTTGAGTTCCAATCTGCGTGCTTCGAGCGCATTCCCATCCATGCCCGCTTTTGCAAGCGCCCGCTCGCTGAGGATGATCTCGCCCGCCGCCGCTTTGGATGCCAGGCGCGCCGCCAGATTCACTTCGTCGCCAATTGCCGAGATGTTCACCAGCCCGTCCTCCGATCCCATCGCGCCGAAATACGCCACCCCCGCATGGACGCCGACGCCCACCGGGATATTCTGCTCCCGCATGATCTTTTGAATGTCCTGCGCCGCGCGGATCGTCCGTGACACGTAATTGGGTCCCGCAATCCCCGACCCCCAGAAAGCCGCCACCGCATCGCCCGCCAGTTTCTCCAACAGTCCGTCCTCGCGGATGATGGCGCCGCTGGCTTCCACGAAAAAGCGGTTGATCAGCCGGCTGAACTCCGTGGGACTCATCCGCTCCGAGAGCGCGGTCGAGCCGCGCACGTCCGCGAAAAGCATGGACATTTCCACCTCATGCCCGCCTCGGTGTTTGTTTGCGAAATCGTCGCAGTAGTTGCAGAAGCGCGGGTTCAAACCGGGCCCGTTTTTTTCCGAGAAAGGCGCGGACGATCCTGCCGCCGAAGCCCTCGAACGGCGCGCGGCAAAACTTGCAGCGCGGGTCGCGGGGAAGCCAGCGCAGGAACTGCCCCATCCGTTTTCAGATTGAAAGGCGTCGGTCACGAACCAGTCGTACCACATCTGGTCAATCCTGGATTGGTCGTCGCTCATGAGTCTTGTCCTTTGGTGGGTGATCGTCGTTCCAGTCGTAATAAAAAATCGGGTGATGGGTCGAAATCAATGATTATGCCCGTAGAGCGAGATACCATCTCGCTCTACATCATTTACACGAACCCACTGCCAAAAAACGGACATCGAATCCCGTCCGGTTGATGATGGTTCTGTGGAAACCTGTCAGGTCTTTTCATCCTTCGGGATGAGACCCCTTCGCGGATACTTCGTGATAGAGTCCTTTTTGGTTTCGGCTCGCACGAGTTGGATCATTGGATGGTAAATTGCTGTTCGGCGACCTTGACGCCGTTCATGTAGATTTCCACTTTGCACTTCGAAGCGGCGAACCCCTTCTCGTGCGAACTTTGCACGTTGGCGTAAATGGTGGTACTGCCGCCGTTGTAGGTAAAACTGGTGACGGTGAACGGGGTGTTGGGGTCCATATCCGGCAGGTTCAATACGTACCAGCGGGCTTCGAAATACGAGCCGATCTCCGCTTGGTCTGCAGTGAAGAAGACGTAGATCGCATCTTTCGGCGCGAAGACGTTGGTCTTGTTCAGCCCGCCCGGGTCGCTTGCCATGTAGACATTCGACACCGGAGATGCCGGGGTGGGGGTGACAGCCGCCGCGGGACTTCGCATCAGGCGGTTACACGCCAGGGAAGCGGCGGTCAGCAGAAGGATCGCCATAAGAACCGGTAATTTGCTTTTCATGCTCCATTCTCCTCTTATTGATAAAGTATGACATGCTAACTCACCTTACGCAAAATCTCTCCGCAAACTGTAGAAGCAACCCTCCCAGCGAGGGTAAAACACCTTGCCGATCCCGGCAGGTCGCCCTTACTGCGTAACACGTGACGCTAATTTTATATCTTATCTCTCTGCCGTGCAAATGTCGTTGCGAGTGGCGCGTTAGCCCACGCGGTAACCTCCGATTGAGCGGAATTGCTTCGCAAACCGGGGGATTGCCTTGGAGAGAACACCCGCGCAACGACGTAAATAAGCCCGGCGTCCTCTTTTTGAACCGTCAAGTCACCGGGAAATAGCGAACTGAAAAAATTAGGGGCTTGGCGTCATGGCGGTTTCCCTGGCATAAGGTGAGTGAGTAACTGATGTTACGCAGTTCTTTCTCCCTCACCCCTTCACCCCTCTCCCGCTGGGAGAGGGGACGGGGGTGAGGGGTGCGAAGAATTTTCACGAACACGGCTGGGTCGCCCCTACTCTTTGCGTATCTGCCCGCATTGTTTTGAGTCTCTCCACCAGCCCCAGCATCCGTTCGTAGTGCGAGCCTTTCCAATAGACCTGCCCACAGGCGGGGCAGAGATGGAACTCGTCGAAATATTTCCGGGTCAGCGGTTCGAGGCGGTCGAGCACCCGTTCCTTTTCCACCGGCTCGAGCGGGTGATTGCAGCGCAGGCAGCGATGGAACGGTCGAATGCGCCCGGTCAACTCGAAGCGCAGGATGACCTCCTCCAACTGTTCCAGCGGCTCGAGCGAGCGCAGACAATAGCCGTCCCGGACGATGCGCCTCATGAGCAGACGCCGGTCCCGGGTCAGCAGGATGCGCTCCTCCCGGTGGACGATTTCCGCCATGTCGGGGTCGTCGAAATCGTTTTCGTACAGGCAGTCGAATCCCAACATTCGCAAATGCGCGGTCAGCCGCCCGAGGTGACAGTCGAGCAGGAAGCGCGGCTCGGATGAATATCCGTTCGCAGCCGGATGAAGTTCAATCGAATCGCCGTCCTGTGTGATTTTCTCCAGCGCCTCATCCCGACCGTTGACCCGCACCTGCCCAATTTCCGGGTGCGGCACTCCGAGCGACTCTGCCAAATGCTTGATGGATTGCGCGCCGCGAAACCGCACAGCCACCTGCCGCCCGCGTCGTTCGGGGTTTAGAAAATCGTTCAGCCTGCCGTGAAAACGAAAGTGCGCCGTGCTCATGGCGTGATTATATGCCGAAAAAATTCCGCCCCGACGGTTGATCGGGGCGGAAGATAAAGAGGTGGGCGGCTATGGGTTGTTGCCGTTGCCGCCATTGCCATGCGGACCAGGTTCCAGGTGCGGCTCGCAATCTCCGCATGTGCCGTCGCCGTTGAGATGCTGTGGATCGGTTTCATGCAGATGGAGTTGAGTCTGGGTTTGTAGTTGATCCTGGGTTTGATCCTGAATCGGTTCGCAGTCAGGGTTGAGCGACGGGTCGCAAGTATGGTCGCGCTTGCGGTCCCGCTCGCGGGTCCGGTCTTGAAGCGGATCGCAGTCGGGGTTGAGCAACGGGTCGCAAGTATGGTCGCGCTTGCGGTCCCGATCGCGGGTCCGGTCCTGAAGCGGATCACAGTCAGGGTTGAGCAATGGGTCGCAAGTCTGGTCGCGTTGGCGGTCCCTCTCGCGGGTTTGCAGGGTGTACGCATCTTCGGCTGGTTCCCCGGTTTGGAAGCGGTTCTGTTCCTGCACCGTCCATTCCTTCACGGCATAGAGCGGGCTGCCAGGCTGACTGTCCTGAACCTCATCCGCGATTGCCGCGCCCCCGAACAGCAAACTGAAAGCGGCGGTGAGCGATAGTAAAACTTTTACCATGTGGGTTACTCCTTTTTCAAATGGGACGTCCATTATTTATGTCGCTCTGCCCAATAAAAAGTGACGGTCTTTACAAAACCTTTAAGAATTTTTACCGTGGTAGTTGGCAGGGTGAGCCATAGAGACCTTTTAGAATGTTCTCAAAAGTCTCCGTGCGCTGCCGTGAAACAGGCGGAGTCCAGAAGTTCTACTTCTTGACTCCTTTTTCATCCTTCGAGGTGAAACTCGTTTCATGAATACTCTGTGGCAGGATGGCATTAAGTTGTAAAATAAGATTGTGTGACAGTCCTCGAAAGGAGTTGCGACCATGGACAATCAGCATCTCGATTCACTGCTCGAAAAAGTCCGCGCCGAGCTTCAACACCTGGACCACGTGGACGAGGAGGGGCGCAAGTTGTTGCAGGACCTGGACGGCGACATCCACGCCCTGTTGAGCCGCACGGGCGAGACGGAAACCCTATCCATCCGCGGGCGGATTCAGCGCGCCGTGGAACAATTCGAAGTGAAATACCCCACGCTCACCACCCTGCTCTCGGAAATCTCCGTCATTTTGAACAATGCCGGGATTTGATTGGTTTTTTGGCGGCGGTAAAAAGAAAGTGAAGTAGAGCAGGTACTGTCTCGTTCGCGCGTCACTTCAACTGACCTATTGTTGTTTTTTTACCTCGCCTGGTCTGCGTACAACCACCAGCGGAAGGTGACGGCTAAGCCAAGCGCGCTGGCGGTCAGCGCCACAAGATAACTGTGCATCCCAAGCAGTTCCGTGCGCGGCCCCGCCGCGCCGCTGAACAACGCCGGGACCCGACCACGGTAGCCAGCCGCCCCAGCCGGTCACTACCGCGATTTGCGCAACGGCAACCGTAAAGACCGCCCAGCCGAAAGCGGGCAGATACCCTCTGCCGAAACTCGCGGCAAATGCAACGAATGGCAGGAGGAGGGCCCGTCAAAATCGCCGCGCCGGGCACGTCTGCAAAGCCGGAAATCTTCGCCCAAACGCTACAAAATCTTTACAAAGCCTTTAAAGTGGGAAAGTACACTGTGGCTGTACGAAAGAAAAGGAGATACTCATGAAAAAAGTACTTTTGATCGTTGCGCTGGTCTTGGCGGCGTTGGCTGCAGTAGGGGCGGGTGTGGCGTATGCCCAGGATGACACCCCGCCCTATGGCGGCGGGCGCGGCATGATGAACGGCGGCTATGGACCCATGCACACCTTTATGGTGACCGAGTTTGCCAGGGCGCTCGACCTGAACGTGGACGACGTCAACAACCGCCTTGCGGCTGGCGAGACCATGTACGACATCGCCCTTTCCGAAGGCATCACCGCCGAGGAATTCCCCGCCTTGATGACCGAAGTCCGCGCAAAGGCGCTGGATGCGGCGGTGGAGGCAGGCGTCATCACGCAGGAGCAGGCGGATTGGATGAAGTCGCATCCCGTCGGTAATTGCGGAGGGATGGGGTATGGTCGGGGAGGCAATCGCGGCGGCTACGGTCCCGGCATGATGGGCGGCTGGCGCTGGCAGAATCAGCAGACCAATCCGTAGCAGGAAAGTAGCGCAAGTGCAGAAAGGTAGCGCAAGTCTCAGACTTGCGCTACCAATTTTTTAATTTTCCTTTCCCTCCATCAAGTATCTTCCCAACTCACTTCCCGGCATCATCCCGTCCATGACAATGCCGTACTCTCCCATTGCTTTGATCTCGTCGTACATCGCGGAAAGTTTCGCCGCCATCGAACGGAAGATGAATGGACCGAAACTAACGCGATTGATGCCGAGTGCCTGCAATTCCTTCAGGCTGATGGTCTTCGGGGAGGCAATGACATTGATGGGCGCGGGAATGCGCCGGCGCAGGGTTTTGAGCGTTTCTTTGTCGCCGCGCCCAACGGGATAGATGCAGTCCGCGCCTGCTTCGATGTATGCCAGCGCGCGGGTCACGGCATCTTCGATGCGCTCTTCTTCGGAGGAGAAGCCTTCGGCGAGAAAACTATCCGCGCGGGCGTTGATGACGAGGTGCACGCCGCGCCGCTCGGCAACCTCACGGATCGCCTTGATGCGCTCCACTTGTTCGGGGACGGGGCGCAGGTATTTTTCATCGTCGTAACTATCTTCAAAGTTGATTCCCACCGCGCCTGTGTCGAGCAGCCTTGAAATATTTTCCTGCAAGCCTTCGATGCTGTCGGAATATCCCGCTTCAAAGTCTGCCGTCACTGGCACGTTCACACTGCGGACGATGCGTCCGACCGCATCCAGCATCGTGTCCAGTTTGATCTGCTCGCCGTCGTGATACCCCAGCGATTCCGAGATTGCCGCGCTGGCGGTGGCGACGGCAGGAAAGCCCTTTGCCTCCAGCATCCGCGCCCCGAACGGATTCCAAACATTGGGCAGGATCAACAATCGTCCGTTTCTGTGAAGCGCGAGCAGGGAGTTCGCTTTTTCGGATTGGGTCATGGGATTTCCTCGTTATCGGTGTGCGTGTTCATTGATGTCGCAATACAGAAATTGCGTGGCACAGCCCTCGCATTCCAGTTGCAGGGTGGCGTGCTGAATCTGGTAGCCGTGCGCAAGCAATTCATTGATATTTCGCTGGATGGTCGCCCCTTCGCGGATGGAAACATCCTCGATCACCACGTGGGCGGAGAGCATCCGCAGGTTTTCGTTGATGCTCCACACGTGCAGGTCGTGGATGTCACGCACGCCCCTCACCGCGCGGATGTCGTCCACCATTTGAGAGACGTCCACGTTTTCGGGAGCGCTCTCCAGCAGGATGTGAATCGTCTGCCGCAGGACGCTCCAGGCGTTGACCAGGATGAATCCGCCGATCAGCACGCTGACGAGCGGGTCGAGCCAGTTCCATTGCGTGAAGGCGATGACGATGCCCGCGATGACCGCGCCGAGCGTGGAAAGCACATCGCCCATGAGATGCAGAAACGCGCTGCGCAGGTTGAGGTCGTTCTCGCTTCCTTTGTGGACCAGCCAGGCTGTTCCCGCGTTGATGAGAAACGCCAGCGCGCCGACTCCGATCAGGATGGTCGAATCCACTTCGGGCGGGGAGAGGAAGCGCCGCCAGGCTTCGTAGAAGATTCCCGCCGCAATGAGGATCAACGTCGTCGAGTTGACCAGCGCGACGAGAATCCCCACGCGGTGATAACCAAAGGTCTTGCCTGCGTGGGCGGGCTTGGCGGCGATGCGCAAAGCGTACCAGGCTCAAGCCGAGCGCGATGACATCGGTGAAGTTATGCGCCGCATCGGTGAGCAGGGCAAGGCTGTTGCCCAAAATCCCCGCGACGATTTCCACGAGGACGAAGGCGGCGGTCAGCGAAAGCGAGAGCGCCAGCCGCTTGGTGGTTTGATTGGTGAAATCGCCAGGTTGAGGGTGGGAATGCGAATGGGTGTGCATGTTAGAGCCAGCGTCTGACTTGTTTTTTGTAGTTGAGATAAGCTTGACCGTGTGCACGGGTCAGGAATTCCTCTTCGAGACGAACTTGGATCTGGATGAGCAGGTCGCCTGCGATCAGGATGACGAGGGATGCGGCGCTGGGCAGGACGAGGAATAGTCCGAGAAGCATAATGCGCATTCCGAGAAAAATGGGATTACGCGAAACTTTGAATAAGCCCGTTTGAATGAGTTCGGTTTTGACATCCTCATCAACGCCGATGCGCCATGACTTTTGCATGTGGGCTTGCGCGATGAGCACCCAAACAAGTGCGATTATGAGCATTGCGACGCCGATGATGTTTAAGGAGGAAAGGATAAGATAGTCAATGGGGACAAGATAAACGTAAAGGTTCGGGAGAAATGCGGCAAGAACCACGATGACCGCAGTGGCGATCAACGTCAGGCGGAAGAGAACGCCAATGTAGTCGTGTGCTGAGTCGGAGGAGCCGAGTTTATACGGGTTGACGCCGCTGGTTTTCCAGACTCGATAGGAGGGCAGGACCATCGCCAGCCCAAAGAAGAGAAGCAGGTAGAGGAGGAGAAAGATTTTCATGATTATCCATGTTGAACGTGATCCAGCCCCAGTGTGAACAGACGCGAAACATGGTCGTCATCCAGCGCGTAAAAGACCTGCCTGCCCGCCTTCCGCGCGCGGACGAGGTGCATCTGCCGCAGTCCGCGCAGTTGATGCGACACGGCGGATTCGGTCATGCCGAGTCCGTCGGCAATGGCGCGGACGCTCATTTCGCCGTCCATGAGGAGGGCGATGATGCGCGAGCGGCTGGCGTCGCTCAGGGCGCTGAAGAGTTCGGCAAGTTTGCGGGATTTGGAGTTCGGTGAGTTTCATTATTGAATATATGAGCAAGTATTCATATATTACTCCGCAAAACAAAACCTGTCAACATGAAATATGGCAGGTTTTGTCCCATTCTTTTCGACATTTTTGTACACGGATATGACGGAAGACACGGATTTTTTCGAAGCCGAATCCGTGCCTTCCGTGTTCTCCGTGTATCTAAATCGTCACTTGATAAAAATCCCCGTCACCCACAGCATCAGCATCCCGACCAGCACGCCGCTGAAGATGGCGCCGGGCATGGGCAGTTTTGCCGTGTCCTTTTGAATGAGCCTGCCGATCTCGACCGCGACCTGGAAAATGGCGCCCGTGCCGATGGCGAGGAAAAGCACGGCAAGGAACGGCGATGGGGTGTATCCGCCGATCCATGCGCCGAAGATGGCGGGAGCGCCGCCGAGCAATCCCAGCAGGGCAAGTTGACCGATGGTCGGGCGGTCCTTCGAAATCGGCGCGATGATGCCCAGCCCCTCCGTGATGTTTTGAATGATGAAGCCGACAACGAGGAATGTTCCAAGCGCGATCTCGCCCACGTTGTACGCCGCGCCGATGGCGAGTCCTTCGCCGAGGTTGTGAATGCCGATGCCCAGCGCGATTCGCCACGCAATGGACATGCGTTGCGAAGTTTCGCTTCGTTCCGCGGACTTGGGACTGTCTATCATTTCGAGCAGCATGTACGCGGCGACCGCGCCGATGCCGATCAACCCGATTCCTTGATAGGTGGCGGGCAGTTCGGCGGCTTGCTCCAGCGCTTCATTGAGGGTATCGAGTCCGAGGTAGAGGAGCAAGCCTGTGGTCAACGCCATCAGGAAAATCATCCACTTTTTGCCGAGGGTGCGCAGCGCGGGCAGCCAGAAGATTCCCAAAAAGATGGGTATCACACCCACGTACACGCCGATCAGAGTGAAACTAATGAAGGTCTTTGTCTCAGGTTCGGGAGTCACAAACGCGACGGGAATTTCAACGTCGAAGGGAATCGCGTTGCTGGTGAAGATGCGCACCGCGTACGCTTCGCCTTCGTTCCAACTGTAATTGACCTTGACCATTGCCCTGCCGAGTCGCGGAATGGTCGCATCGGGCGTGACCTCGAACGGCATCACCGCTTCGTTGACGATCACCGAGGCGATGGTCAATGCCTCGGGTCCCGTGTTTTGGACATGCAGTTCGATTTTCCCGTGATCGAGGCGATACCGTTCAATCGTCAGGTTTTCGATGGGAGCGGGAGAGCGGAGGTCGAGTCCACCGCCCGTGTTGAGGAAGAGGAGAATCACTCCGGCTAGGAGAAGGATTGGGAGCAGAAGCAGGATCAAGGTCCCGAAGGTGAAGCGCTTCTCTGTCTTGACTTGGGGTTGGTCTGTCATCTCATACTCCTTCTACGCTGTGACTTCGAACATGCCGTTCCAGCCGAGTTCGGCAAACTCGGTGACGTGCGCGTGGAACATGTACATGCCCGGATACTTGTATGTGAATTCCAAAATGCCGCGCTGCGCCTGACCCTGAATGATGGTATCGGTAAATTCGGAGGGCGTCAGGCTGGTGCCGGTTGGGTAGTAATGGAAGAAGTTGGCGTGCAGGTGGAACGAGTTGATCAGGTCGAACTCGAGGATGTTGACGAGATAGATGCGAATCTTTTCGCCGACCTTGATCTGAATGGGGTGGTTCTGGAAATAGAATGGAATCCCATTGACGGCGTAAAAATCGTTGCCGTCGTCGAAGTCAATGTCAATGCCGTGCATCACCATGACCATTTCCTTGTCCACCGGCGGGCGTCCTTCCTTTGGGTCAACGATGAACGCGCCGTAAAGCCCTTTGGCAATATGCCGCGCGAGCGGGAAGACGTGGCAGTGATAGAGATGCAAGCCGAACGGCTCGGCGTCGAACTCGTAGGTGAATTCATCGCCGGGTTCGATCATCCCGCCGGGACCCGTGCCGGGCACGCCATCCATGTTCCCCGGATGGAAGCCGTGGAAGTGCATGGAATGCGGATGGGTGCTTCCGTTTTTCAAAGTGATGCGGATGCGGTCTCCCTCCTTGGCGCGGAAGGTGGGACCGGGGATGCGCCCGTTGTACGTCCACGCAGGGAACTCGATGCCCGGCACGACTTCGATGTTCTTGTTGATGACCAATACTTCGTATTCGCGCAGGGTTTGTCCGTTCGGAAGTGTGGAGACTTTGCCATAGTCGAAGTCGTAAAGCACCTTGCCAGGATCGAAGCCGTTTCGTTCGTGATCCACGTCGCCCGCGCCGGGCAGGCTGTCATGCCCCTCCGGCGTTTGGATTTGTAATCGGTGACTGCCATGAACTGGCTTGACGTTGTTCATTGCGGCGGCTGTGCCTGCGGCGGCGACTAATCCCACACCCCCAAGTTTTAGAAAATCTCTTCTTGAAAATCTTGTTTTCATGTTTCACCTCTAAATTAACAGATTGTGTAGGGCGGGTTTCCAACCCGCCATGGATTGATTTCCAAAAGGCGTCAGACTGAAAGCCTGACCTACGAAACTAAGCCCAACCGAATAGCCTGGCAACGCTTGCCGTGAGGAATGTAACGAGGAAGGCAAGCCCAAGTGTAATGATCACGCTGACCGTTGCCCATTTCCACGATTTGGTCTCTTTGTAGATGGTGATGATGGTCGTGGCGCAGGGATTGTGGAGCAGGGCGAACAGCATCAAATTGACGGCGGTGAGCAGGGTCCAGCCGTTGCCGTGCACCAGCAGGTCGAATATCGCCGCGTTGGTGGCGGGACCATCTACCATCATGCCCGCGCCCATGTACATCATCATCATGGTCGGGACGACGATCTCGTTGGCGGGGATGGCGATGATGTATGCCAGCAATATCACGCCGTCGAGACCGAGCAATAAGCCAAAGGGATTCAGCCAGTCCGCGATGGCGCGCGCGAGGTTGGCGTCTCCGTAGGGGATGTTCGCCAGAATCCAGATGACGGCGCCCGCAGGGGCGGCGGTCTGCATGGCGCGCCACAGCACGAAAACGGTGCGGTCGATGATGGAGGTGTAAAGGATGCGCCCGATGTTTGGCCTGCGGTAGGGCGGCAGTTCCAGCGTGAACGCGGACGCCTCGCCCTTGAGAACGGTGCGCGACAACAGCCACGACATCAAGAACGTGAAGGCGACCCCGATCAACACCACACCGACTACGGTCCCTGCGGCAATAAAGGAGGTCAAAGCCGGGGGGAAGGCGGAAGCCACAAAAACAGTGGCAAGCATAATCAAGGTCGGGAAGCGTCCGTTGCAGGGGACGAAGTTGTTGGTCAGGATGGCGATCAGCCGTTCGCGCGGAGAATCGATCACGCGTGTCGCCACCACGCCCGCGGCGTTGCATCCGAAACCCATCGCCATCGTCAGCGATTGTTTTCCGTGCGCGCCCGCCTTTTTGAAGAGCCAATCCATATTAAAGGCGACGCGCGGCAGGTAGCCGAGGTCTTCGAGAAAGGTGAAGGCTGGGAAGAAGATCGCCATCGGCGGGAGCATCACGCTGATCACCCATGCCAGACCAAGATAAATGCCGTCCCAAAGGAAGCCGGTGAGCCACCACGGTGCGCCGATTTGATCGAAGAGATTGCGGCCAAGATCACCGATGCCGAAGAGCACATTGGCGATCGCCTCGGAGGCGACGTTGGCGCCGGAAACCGTCAGCCAGATGACGATGCCCAGCAGGATCAACATGATGGGCAGGCCCGTGATCGGCGAAGTGACGAGGCGGTCCACCTTCTGGTCGAAATCGTATTTCCTGTCCGACAAGGTTTTGACAGCGCGGTGCGCCACCTTCTCCGCTTCGCTATAAATGGATTTGACGATTTCGTCGCGGAAACCGGTGGATAAGTTGTTTCGCAAAGCCTCCGCTTTTGCAAGGATGTCGTTGGGTTGAATTTTTTCCATATAAGTGTTCCTGTGTCAAGTCAAGTGTTTCAGTGTCATGTGTTTCGGTGTCATGTGCGTTTGATCACGGGTTTCGTTTTTTGAGGGAGGTTTTCAACCCTCCGATGAGGGCTTTGGTCTTTTCAGCTTGTTGATATTGTGCGTCGAAGGTTGATTTATTGATGTAGCCAATATCCAAAGCTGCATAAAGAAGGGATTGGACCTCGACAGCAGAGCGGCGTGAGAAGCCAAGAAAACGGGCAAATTCGACTTGCGAATCACAATCAAAGCCTTCGGCAATATTGGTCATCACGGAGACAGCGGCTCTTTGAATTTGGTCCCGCAATCCAAAATCATGGGCGAAAGCGCCTTCATTCGTTATCTTATAAATGTCCTTGACTAATTTTCGCGCTTCCTGCCAGCCAATAATGTCCTCAAAGCGTTTAATAAGCGGCATGGTCATTTCTCCTAATTTGATATTGAGACACTTGACACGGATGCACGGCTTTGGTGCATAAATCGAAAAATAGGCGCATTTCATCTATCTGGGAGCCAGACTTAGGCAATCGGGCAGCTTTCAGGCATACCGAGATGGGTCATTTTATTGAGTGCCAGACAGCGGATCAAGGCTTGTGTCGTTTGGGTTTCCAGCAATCTTGCTGAAAGTCTATCACCGAAGATGATTTTCAAGCGGAACATGATGGTTTCTGCCAAAGAACGAATGTGATAGCCAGATTCTTCCTTCCATGGTTGCGAATGTGGCGTAGATTTTCGTCGCGTTTATGACGTTCTTCCTTTGAGTTGCCATGCTGCCAAATATGGGCGTTCTTGCGCGGCGGGATTAGGATATCCACATCGGGTGAATGTTCATTGAGTGCCTTGTATACTTTACGTTTGTCATAGGCTCCATCGCCGGCACACGAGAGCAGGGCTTCTTCAATTTGCTCCAACATCTCCATCACCACGGCGTCGTCACTGACGCTGTTTTCCGTGAGCGCCACTGCCAGAATTTCGCCTGTATCGGGATTGCCGCCCAGATGCAATTTACGCCAGGTCCGTCGCTTGGAATAGCCGTGTTTGCGAACCTTCCACTCGCCTTCGCCATAAATCTTCAGACCTGTGCTATCCAAAACGATGTTCAGACTGCCACTGCTTTTCTTCGGCAAGTTCACTTTCAACGTTGCACCCCGTTTGGAAAGCGTGGAATGGTCAGGCACAGGCAAATGAATATCCAACATCGCAAACACAGAGCGCACGAAACCCTCCACGTCGCGATTGGTCAGATGAAACACTTCCTTGATCGTCAGCATGATTTCAATGGCTTTGTCGCTGTAGTCAAACTGACTGCCGCGCTGCTTCTCGCCCGCATACAGCCAGGTTTGCTCAAAGTCGTCCGACAACCAGAATGTGATCGAACCTCGTTGGATCAATGCTTTCTCATACTCCGACCAGTTCTGGACACGATATAATGTCTTCCGGCGCGAGGATGGCTTTGATGGTTTAGGCATAAACCCAAAGTTACATGCTCGCGCCCCTTTTGTCTAGCCTTTCATGCACCAAAGCCCGGATGCACCGTAATACTGCGGCACGTTATTGCCTTCCTTCCACAGACATCTTGCGGCTGAATTGCACGTCCTGTTGGTACTGGCGCGAGACGATCTCCGTCAACTCCCCGCTGATAATGGCTTTTTGCACGCGGGCATCCCCGTCCAAAAGGCGAATTGCCAGCCATCGAGCGTTGGGAATTCCGGGAGCGATTTGCTTGATCATGGGCACGAGTTCGTTGACCGCTTTTTGAAATTCGGGTGTGCCTTCCACTCGCATCGGGTTGACCGTGATCTTTTCTTCGATCACGTCCGCAACCGCGGAAAGCAGGGCGGCGATCCCTTCGCCGGTGCGGGCGGTGATAGGAATCGCAGGCACGCCGAGGTCGCGCGCCAGCGCGCGCATCCACTTCCAGACCTTTGCGGCGGGCTTCATCCATTAGGTTGACCGCCACGACCACCTTGTCGGTGATCTCCATGACTTGCAATACTAGATTCAAATTGCGTTCAAGCGCGGTTGCGTCGGTCACGACGATGGTGCAGTTGGGCTGTCCGAAAAGGATGAAATCGCGCGCCACTTCCTCGTCCTGGCTGGCGGAAAGCAGCGAGTATGTGCCGGGCAGGTCCACCAGTTTATATTTCTTGCCGTTGAATTGATATGCGCCTTCCGCGCGGGTGACGGTCTTGCCGGGCCAGTTGCCGGTGTGCTGTTTGAGTCCGGTCAGCGCGTTGAACAGCGTGGATTTGCCCGTATTCGGATTGCCAGCCAAAGCCACCACGCGGTCGAAGTCGCCGACCTTGATTCCCATTTGCTCCAATTGCGTAAACGCCGGGCAGGTCTCGCAGTGTTCAGTGGGGAGGTTGATTTTTGTGTTTGTCATTTTTCTCCATGTCAAAGGTCGCAAGTCGAAGGTTTCAAGTAAAAAACTCGACTTTCAACGTGCAACCTGCAACCTGTAACCTGCAACCTGTAACCTGCAACCTAAATTGGTTTCACCCAAATCTGTGAAGCCTGGTCGTTCCGCAAGGCGATCATCGTTCCGCGCACGCGATAGGCGCGCGGCTCGCCGAAGAAATTCGCCAATTCGGGGTAGATCGTCGCGCCGGGCGTCAAACCCAAATCTAGAAATCTGCGGCGGGTGAATCCCTGCACGGCGTCATCGAGCGCGACGATCTGTGCGCGTTGATCCTGCGCCAGTTCCGCCAGCGGAATTGCCTCGCGTTTCAACATTTCGCTCTCGGGCAGCGCCGCCACATGCACATTCGACGCCACCGCAGGCGCGAGCCGATATTCGTTCTCGCCGTCGCTCAATACATAACGGTTCGGGCTTTTTTCGATGATGCGGATGTCCTGCCCCAGGGCGGAGTCCCGCCGCGAGGATTTGTTGATACGCGATGGCGGGTTCATCCTCCAGGTGGACGATTCGCGCCGGACGGTCAGCCTGCCACGCCGTAAGGGGCATTCCCTCTACCCGATTTATTTTCCCTACCCGCGATGGGATGGGATCCCCGTGCGGATCGTGGGTGGGATGACCGAGCGCGGCATCCAATTCGTCGAGTTGGGCGTCGGTCAATGAATGCTCGCGCCTATGCGCCTCGTTGTGGATCTGATTCAGCGGCATGCGGGCTTCATCGGCGAGATACCGCTCCCAAAGCCGGTGCGCACGGACTACATGTAAAGCCCAGCGTTCACCCTCCGCGGTCAGGTGCAATTCCGCGCCGCGCGATTCAAGCAGACCCTGCGTTTCCATGTCTTCGATGAGGCGGGTCGCTTTCTGGCGCGGCAGGTCGAGTGTCCCGCCGAGGGATTCGGGTGAGGCGTGGCGTCCCTGCTGTTCGCGGTCTAGCAGGTGCTTGAGTGCGTCCTCCACCTGTTCGCGCGCCTGGGATGCGCGAAAGGCTTTATACATCGCCAGCAATCCCACGCGGGGAGTAAATATGATGATTAGCAGTGCAACCAGGGCAATGACATAGTACATAACGGATTCCTTTTCTGCTTATCTGCCTGCTGTCGGCAATAACGCCCCGGTTCTCTTGGTATAGTTTCGATACTCGTCCCCGAACTGCTCGATGAGCATCTTCTCTTCTTCGGGAACGCGAATGGCGATCACCGAAACGATGATGGCGATTCCGCAGAAGCCGATGAGCCAATTCGAGGTCAGGAGCAGAACCGAGATTTGCATCAGCAAAAACGCCAGGTAAATCGGGTGACGAATCTTCGCGTACGGACCTTCGGTCACCAGCGCGGGGACCTTCAACAGCCGCAAAGCGGGGTCAAAGTCCGCGCCGAGTTTTTGGCTGAGCGTCTTGTGACTCTGGGCGTTGAGGACGATGGAGAGGATTCCAAGCGCCAATCCCGCCCAACGCACCCAGGCGGGGAAGGGGATGGCGGACCACTCCATGAACTTCGGCGCGAACGTCCACACCAGCACGCCGATGTAAAAGGGAATGCCGAAAATGGTTCGCAGTTTCAATAAAAGCGGAACTTCGTTTTCGTTGTGCCGTTTGATGCGTTCGCTCGAGTCGCCAGCATGCGATTTCGCCCGTTTGGAATAATAGGACATCACATACGCAAAACTGAAAAAGACGATAAATAATGCGACCTTGAAAATAATTTCCATAATTCACCTCTGAACTTGTTTACTTGTTTACTTGTTTACTTGTGTACTTTTGTGCTTTTCCACAACTTCGGTAAAAATCGTCCCGTCCGCTTCATGTACTCGCGGTACTCATCTCCGAACTTCTCGATGAGATTGGCTTCCTCCTTCGGCGTGCGGATCGCCATGACGATGAACGCCAGGATTGCCAACAGGATGATGAACCAGTTATCTGCCATCAGCCCAAACGAGATGTGAAGCGAAGAGCCGACGGTATAGAGCGGGTGGCGCACCCAGCGGTAAATTCCGTATGTGACGAGTTTGTGTTCCTTCCGCGTCGCGCTGACGGGCGTGATGCCGCTGCCGATGCTGACGAACAGCCAGTAGATCAAGCCAACGTTGATGATCCCCAGTCCAAAGCCGAACCAGCGCGCCCATTCGGGCAAGCCGATATTCGACCATGCCATCCACTGCGGGTTGGCGAGATAGACGAGCGGACTGAGCCACAGAATCAACCCGAAGATGCGGATGACCAGCATCATCGGCGTGCCGTCCGCGCTGCGGGAGAGCTTTTCGCCCGAGTCGCGGTCTGCCTTGCGGCGGAAGTAGATCGAGATGCCCGCGCCTGAGAAAAGAATCACGGCGGCAAGAATTCTAAAAATCGTTTCGTTCATTTTGAAATACCTCTCAATTTATAAAGTTACTTTCTTGCTAAATCGAAAATCACAATGCGAGCAGCCTTGCCCGATGGTGCCTGTGCGTTTGAGTTCGACGCCCATGCCGGGGAAGAGAATGTAATCCACGTAGCACATGTACGGCGTGAACTCATCCGCGCCCTGTTGGTGAAAAAATTTCGCAATGGCGCATTCGAGATAATTGATGCCCCATTCGTATTCGCCTGGCTTGCCCTCCACCACCTCAAAGACAAAATTGCCGGGGAACTGCTTCTTTTGCGAGACCAGCGCTTTTTTCATCGTGCGTTTGCGCCACAGCCCCGACGTGTACAATTTTCCAAGCAGGCTCCGCAGCCAGCGCGGCATGGTCTCGACCTTTTTATCCGCGATGCGATGAACCAGCTCGCCGATCTCCTCGGTGGATTTGCCTTCTTCCTTCAAGACGAAATACAACGCCAGCATACTGCCGACCTGTGTCAACGTATCGGTCAGGGAATTGTCCCAACCGCCGATGTAGGGCATCTCCGCCAGCAGCGCCTCATAGCGGACCTCCGACCTGCGGATGACTTCCCCAGCCTTTTCCACACCGTAACGGGATTCCATGAGTCCGCGCCCAAGCCGCATGATCTCGCGGTGTTGTTTGAGGAACGTTCTCTTATTTCTAAAGTAAAAGTCGCTTTTGTTATTCATTACTTGATCTCTACAAATATCTTTGTTGTGATGTTCAACCCAAGCACGTTGACCTTTCGCCCAACTTTCACGGTGAGATTGTTATCGAAAGGGGAATACTCCATGATTTCGATCTGGATGCCCGGGGTGAGTCCCAAACTCTCAAGGTGGCGGAGCAGGTTCGGGTCCTGGGCAATGACGCGCTGGATCGTCGCGGTCTGGTTGGGACGCAAAGCCGAAAGCGGAGTCGAATCATCCTCGGGCATTTTCAAATCCGCGGTGGGGATCAACTCGCCGTGCGGGTCGCGCGCCGGATTCCCAAGCGCGGCGGCGATGCGCCGTTCGAAATCCTCCGAGATGACGTGTTCGAGCCGTTCTGCTTCCTCATGGACTTCATCCCACGAATAACCGAGAGTTTGCACCAGCCAGGTTTCGAGCAAGCGGTGGTGACGGATGACTTCCAGCGCGGCGCGCCTGCCGGCTGGCGTGAGTGTGACGCCCTGGTGTTTTTGATATTCGACCAGCGCAGGCTTCTCCGTGGCGAGTTTTTGAATCATGCCCGTAACGGAAGCGGGTTTGATGTTGAGTTTGCGCGCCATGTCGTTTGTGCTGGCGGGGAGTCCGCACTCGGTCAATTCGTAGATGTGCTTGAGATAATCCTGCGTGGAGGTGGACTGTTTCATTCGTTTATATCCAGAGCGTAATGGTGGAGCAGGCAAAGAATGCCTGACCATACTTCGCAGCCCGTAAAATTTAGGTAAGGCTAAATATATTTTAGTCAAGCCTAAAATATATGTCAAGGGGCAAAATGCCGTACAATCAATCCATGTCCCTCATTTCTGAAATTTTCGAGCAACCCGAACGGATCAAGGGTCTGCTTTCCTCCCAACGGAAATATGTGGAGAAGATCGCGGCTGAAATCAAAAAGCGCGATATTCAATATGTGTTCCTCGCCGCGCGCGGCACATCGGACAATGCGGGCAGGTATGCGAATTACCTGCTCGGCGCGCTGAACGGACTGCCGTTGGCGCTGGCGACGCCTTCGCTGTTCACGTATTACAAACAACCGCCGAAGTTGAGGAGCGCGCTGGTGATCGGCATTTCGCAATCGGGCAAGTCGCCGGATATTGTCAGCGTGCTGGAGGAGGGGAGGCGGCAGGGATGTTCGACGCTCGCCATCACGAACGACCCCGCTTCACCGCTGGCGGGCGCATCCGATTTCGTTTTGGACGTGCAGGCTGGACCTGAAAAAGCCGTTGCCGCGACGAAAACGTACACCTCCGAGTTGGCGGCGGTTGCCATGCTCTCCGTCGCACTGAACGGGAAACAAAAGCAATGGGATGAGTTGAGTAAAGTCGCGGGTTGGATGAAGGAAGCGTTGAAGCAAAACGATTTCATCGCCGGGGCGGTACAGCGTTACCGTTACATTGACCAGACCGTTGTGCTGGGGCGCGGATTCAATTATGCGACCGCCTTCGAGTGGGCGTTGAAGATGAAGGAACTGACCTACATCATCGCCGAGCCGTATTCCTCGGCGGATTTCGCGCATGGACCGATCGCGATGGTCGA
Organism: Chloroflexota bacterium; assembly: GCA_013112685.1. Lineage (GTDB taxonomy): Bacteria > Chloroflexota > Anaerolineae > Anaerolineales > Villigracilaceae > Villigracilis. Next base: position 213,702 of record JABFGC010000002.1, read on the forward strand.
GAGCGGCTATCCTGTTTTTGCAGTGGCAGTGAAAGGCAAAGTGTTTGGTTCGATGCTTCAGATGCTGCATCGTTTGCGCGAGGATATTTCCGCCGAACTGGTGGTCATCTCGAACGACAAAAAGGCGTTGTCGCTGGCGCAGGTCCCGCTGACGATTCCCGCCGATGTCCCCGAATGGCTTTCGCCGCTGGTGAGCATCCTGCCGGCGCAGTTGTTCGCCTATCATCTCACGCGCGCGAAGGGATATAACACGGAAAGTCCGCGCAGTATCCGCAAGGTGACAGAAACGAGGTGAGGCGATACTGACCTATCGGAAATAAGAAGAGAATCCACGAAGAACACGAATGTTCACGAAAAGGCGAAAGAAATTCGTGTCTCTTCGTGAGTTTCGTGGAGAAAAGTCAATTCCGATGAAGTAATTAATACGCCTTGCTTATATCCATTTCAAAACACCCGCAAACACGACCAGGCTGACGATGTCCACCGCCCAAATCGCGCCGACGGTTTGCAGTTTGGACTTCATCTCCTTCATATCATAGACCCAGAAGGCGAAGACGAAAAACCACAAATAACCGAAGAGGAAGATCAGGAGGGGCATGCTTCGGTTCCACCAGGACCAATCCCAGGTGAGCGCACCCGCGAAGTTGAGGAAGTATTCGACGAGGACGCAGAACGCCGAACCGAGGATCGCCACCGCCCAGCGGTTGGGCATTCCCAGATATTTGAAGTTTTTATCGGGATGGAGCATCTTCGTCCAAATGATGCCCGCGACTGCGAACATGAACATGGTCTCGATGTTCAAGCCGACGAGGATGAGGAATGCTGTCGGTCCCGGTTCGCCCCAGATGGGTGCGTGCCCCGTGAAGCGCAGGACGAGTCCGTTGACGATCTCGTTGAGCCAGTCCGCGCCCCAGAATGCCAGCCCCGCCAGGACGAGATTCCAGTTCTTCTTCTCGGCTTCCACCGTGTAGACGTAGAAGATGAAGGACAAAAGCGGGATGACATACCATTGAAAGTCGCTCCCCGCGCGCAGGTGCGACAGCGCTTGCAGTGCAGATTCAGACATTGTGCCCTCCGAAACATGGATATAAGACAAGTATATGACGAAATTTTCAAAACGCGGCGAGACCTTAAGTTTCCAAAACCCTTGACCTCTTATTTAGGCGCCATCGCCGAAAATTTTAAGTCCCCCAGCCTTGTCATCGCATGGAATTATGTCATAATTCCATCATCAAACCCAGGAGTTAGATCCATGCGCATCTGTATTCTGTCCGATGAAGAACCCAAAGATTTCGATCCCTCGCCGTATATGCAGGGCTATGACTGGAAGATGGTCACCCTGACCGCGCCTGTGTTCGAGAAGATTCGGGCGCTGGCGGAGTCGAACGAATTCGATGTCTTTTTGAACGTCTGCGAGGGATACGAGTTCGAAGACGCGGAGGACGACGAACTGGGCTATCTTGCCACGGAAGTGGTTCAGGCGCTGGAGGCGCTCAACCTGCCTTTCACCGGGGCGGATTCGCGCTGCTTCGACCCGACGCGCGAAGAGATGCAAACCGTCGCCGACGCCAACGGTATTGGGTTTGCGAAGGGCTACCAGGTCCGGCACGTGGACGAGGCGCGCGCGCTCGTTTCCAACCTGCGTTATCCCGTCATGGTCAAGCACCCCAAAAGTTACGGCAGTACCGGCATGTTCCGCGAATCGCGCGCGGATACGCTCGAACAGGTGTTGGCGCAGGTGGAGCGCATCTGCTCGGAGTTTGGCGCGGCGCGCATGGAGGAGTTCATCGTGGGCAGGGAGTTCAACGTGCTGGTGGTGGATAACCCCGACGACCTGAGCCGTCCCTTCGTCTACCCGCCCGCCGAATTGGTCTTCCCTCCCGGCGAGGAATTTTGGCATACAGACATCAAGTGGGATTACAACGTCCCCTTCGATTTCAAGGAAGTGACCGACCCCGATTTGAAGGCGCGGATTCAGGACATAGGCAGGCGCATGTTCCTTGCCATGGGCGTTTCCGGTTATGGGCGCTGCGACGTCCGTATGAACGAGAAGGGCGAGTTGTTCATTCTGGAGATCAACCCCAATCCCGCCATCATGCTGCCGCCGAAGGAATACGGTCCCGCCGATTACATGATCCTCTACGACCCCGAGGGCTACAAGGGATTTTTCGACCGAATCATCAAAATGGCGTTCATCCGCCAGAAGATGCGGGCGGCTCAATAAACGCAAAGAAGGACACGCGGACGACGTGTCCTTCTTTTTTCGACCATGCAAATCCTTTATGGCTGGCTGACGATCAGGTTATCGAAATGCACCTCGGTAACCGGGTTGTCGGTCTCGAACGAGATCGCGGCGAAGGCGATTGCGCCCGACCCCGACCCGCCGGGGACGGCGCTCGCGGAGGCGATCAACTCTCCATTCACTTCAAGCGTCAACTCGCTCCCGCTGCATGAGGCACGGATACGGTTCGTGGAATTTCCCCTGGTTGACCGCATTCGTGGAGGTCCCAATCCACGAGCGGACTCATATTGCTGGCGGTGATACTGCGAATGGTGTAATACCCGTCGGCGCTGATGGCGAGCATGTAGCCGTCCACCGAAGTATCCTCGCGTTCCGAAAGACGGCAGATGACGCCAAACCCGACGTTGTTGTTTGACGGACCAGACTCCATCCTCGCGTCCGCTTCGACGACGACATCGGCAAATTCGCTGTCAGACCTGCCCCACTGCCACAAACTGCCCGTTGACCGCACGACGTACACCCCGTTTTCCGTCCCCGCGCTGCCTTCATCTCCCGAGTACGTTTCCATCTCGACACTGGGTACGCTGAAATCATCCGAAAAAAGCACATCTGCCGCGGGCGGCTCTACGATGGCTGTCGGAAGGGCGGGGATGGTTGAAATAATCGGCGGGCTGGTGGGAGGCTGCTGGTCGCCTCCCGATTGGGTCAGGGCATTGCACGCAAGCATGGCAATGGCAGTGACCAGGACAAGGACAACTCGGTTTTTCGTGTTCATCTCGGCTCCTTATTTGTAATGTGAAAATTATACATATAAATCATTGAAGTAATTGATTAGAAATACATTGCACACGGAATCGGGCAGGGCGTCCATGACCTCGTTGATGAACGCCATCCCGCTGGGGAGGTCGGTGCCCGTCAGCCCGGCGGATGCGGCGAGTTGACCAAACGCCGCCTCGGGGTCCGGACCTTGAAGCGCGGCGCTGACCATCTGGCGGATCGCATCCGAGTCAATCGGCTCTTTGGACTTGACGATCTCCACACATTCGCGCAGGTCTTTCAGCAGGATGTCCACGTTCTGGGCGTTGCCAAAGTTGACGGAGATGTGCAGGTTGCGGGGAGTCAGAGGCGTGGAGAACTGTCCCTGCAGGTACCAGCCGCGTTTGCCCATCTCATCCGCAAGTTGATAGACGTTGATCGAATCCGAAGCGAACGAGAACATGCTCATCGCGGGCGCGCCCAGCACGCGCAGTTCGGGAATGGCGTTGATGCCCGCGATCAATTTTTGGGTTGCTTCCTGCACGGTCTCGATGATGCGCATGTAGCCTTCCTCGCCGAGGAAGTGGAGGATCGCCCATGCGCCCGCATACGGACCGCCGCCTTTTGTGCTGAGCACGGTGGGGTTGATGAGTGTGTACGCGGTGGTGTCGGTGCAGGCGAAGATTTGATATTTGCGAATCTCCCTGCTGCGATACATGATCACCGAACAGCCCTTCGCCGCATAGCCATACTTGTGCAGGTCGGTCGAAATGGAAGTGACACCCGGGACGGTGAAATCGAAATCGGGAACTTCGTATCCCATTTTGCGCATGAACGAAAGATGCACGCCGCCCACGCAGGCGTCCACGTGAAAGAGCAGGTCCTGTTTTTGCGCGATCCTGCCGATGTCTGCAATCGGGTCAATCACACCTTGCGAATAACTCGGCGCGGATGCCACCAGCAGAATCGTATTTTCGGTGATGGCTTTCTCCATATCCTCCGCGCGGACTTTGAAGGTCTGCGGGTCAATATCCACGATGACGGGCTTGACGCTCAGGTAATGCGCGGCTTTGTGAAAGGCGGCGTGTGCGGTCTTGGGCAGCACCATCTCCGGCTCTTTGATGTGCGGCTTTTCGGCGCGGGCTTTATCGCGCGCGGTTTTCACGGCGAGCATGATGCTCTCCGTGCCGCCGGTGGTGAGGTGTCCCACGGCGTTCGAGTCGCCGCGCAATAAGTTGATCACCATGCGCACGACATCGGTTTCGAGTTTCAACATCGAAGGGAAGACGGCCGGGTCGAGCCCGTTCTCGGTGAGGAATTCCATGTACGCTTCGCGTGTGACCTCGGCGGGATCTTCGCCTGGGTTGTAGACGTAGCAAAAGACCTTGCCGCCCTTCCAGTCCATGTCGCGGGTTTTGAAGGCTTTCAAAGTGGCGAGCACTTCCTGTTTGGATAATCCTGTTTGAGGGATATTCATTGTTTTCTCCATGTCATTGCGAGGAGTGGCGCCTTGCGCCACGACGAAGCAATCTCCTGCGTCAGGGGGATTGCTTCGCCCTGCGGGCTCGCAATGACATCAGGCGGCTTTCGGAATCAGGAAATAAAACGCAACCGCAAAAAACAGAACCAGCGCGGCGGAAAGCCACACGGTGGGATTGGTGATGCCGATGGTGGCGGCGTAGCCCATCATCGTCAGGAAAGCGACGGAGTTATCCCATACGGCGTATTTGATGATGTCGCGGTTCTTCACAGGATTCTGATAAGCCAGCCAGTAGAGAAAGACCAGACCGATCTGCGTCGCGCCGAAGATGCGCATGTAAAACGGCGGATTGGGAATCTCCTCGCCGAGCATTTGCAGGAAGGAGGCGGGACCCAAAAGCGTGGGCAGACCCCACAGCAAAGCGACCACGAGGATTTTGAAGATCAACACGCGCTTGAGCCAGGTGAGTTTGGTGTCTTCGTTCATGGTGAGTCTCCTTTGTTGAGTTTCTTTCTTCTTTCGTCTTTCCTGGTGAGCGGCGAAAGAAGAAAGAGGTAAGACGATCAGACCGTTCCTTTGGACAAATGCGTCTCGCGCCCAAGCGGATACTTCCACATGCAGAACGCGACCAGCAATGCGGCAATGGTGGGCGTGACGCCGATCAGGAAGCGGATGCCCCAGATGGCGGTTTCGGTCTGCACGGGCGAGCCTTCCGCAAAGCCAGTGAGGGCGGTGACGATGGCGAAGAGAATCCCCTGCGCCGAGAATGCCAGTTTGACGATGCCGCCGTTCATGCCGAAGAATAAGCCCTCGCGGCGGAAGCCATGCTCGAGTTTTGCATCCTCGTCAATGATTTCCGAGATGATGGGGAAGGGCATGATCATCGAGTTGGCGAGACCGGGGATGGTAAGGATGGTGCCGAGCAAGCCTGTGTAAAAATCGCGGGCGAAGGTCATCACCAGCAGCCCGGGAATGAACGTGAACGAACCGATGATCCAGGTTTTGCGATAACCGAGTTTTGACACAATCGGACGCCAGATCAACACGAAGGGAATCGTCAGCAAAATCGGCACGCCAAGCAGGACCGCCTCCGCATCGCCGCCGCTGAGCGTCGCGCCGAATACATTTACATCGCCTTGAATGCCCAGCGCATACTTGCGCCAGAACGGGAGCATCGCTGCCAGCAGCAGCCAGATGTATTCCTTTGAAATGTTCGCGCCGAGGAACCAGCGGAAGGCGCGATTCGCCAGCACGATTTTCAACGAGTGTCCCAGTCCAAACGCCTGTTCCTTCGATTCGTCAATCGGCTTTTCCTTCACGCCGATCATGGCAACCAAATATCCCGCCGCGATCAACACGCCCATGATCGCGCCCATCGTGAAGTAGCCGACTTCCTCTGCAATGATGGGCGCAAGGATGAACGAAGCCAGCAGGGCGACCGTCGCCGAGGATTTCGCGCGTGGCGGAAAGGTCAATGCGGTCGCGCGGCGTGGGGGCGACTTCGGGAAAGAGCGAGTTGTAGGCGATGATGGTCAGGCTGTAGAGCGTATCGAAGATGAACAGGATCATCAAAAAATATGCCGCCAGCTGCCACGGACTTTGCGAAGGCGGAGTCCACAGGAAGAAGAACGACAGCCCCAGCGGAATCGCGCCGAACGCCACGTACGGCACGCGCCGTCCGAATTTCGAGCGCGTGCGGTCGGAGACCTGTCCCATGAGCGGGTCGTTGATCGCGTTCCACAACCCGTAGATGCTCCACAAAATCCCCGCCACGCTCGCGTTGAGTCCCAGCACATCCACGTAGTAGAAATTGATGCGGTTGCCGAACACCTGGTAGGCGATGGTGTTGGCAAAATTGCCGAACGAATAACTGATGAATTTCAGAATCCTCATTGCATTCTCCTTTGGCGATTTGCCCTCACCCCGCCCTTCTCCCGAAGGGAGAGGGGACTCCCTTCCCCCAGGTGGGGGAAGGGTTGGGGATGGGGGTTGTTACAAAAACGCGAACCCTTCTCCTCGATACGTTTTCACAGTGTCAATAATCTTTCCTCCTTGAATCAGGATCAATTCATTGAACCGTTCGCACAACTCCCCCGCCTTCGCATGTTGAAAAAACACAGGGTCGCCCAAATGTAACGTCGGGCAACCCTGCGGCAATACCAACGGAGTCTGCACTTCGCCTGCGCCTTCCAAATCCACATACTTCAATCCGACAGGCATCACAGGCAATGGCAGTTTGCTTTTGTCCACCGCGCCCGAAGCGATGTACCCGCCGCCCGCGCACGTCACCATGTCCGCCTTCGGTTTTCGCACCACCTGCAATGCAAAAAACGCCGAGGGTCGAAATTTCACTTCCTTGAAATGATGGAACAAACCCGACGCATACAAACCTGAACCAATCGTGCCTTCTGTGACGGATTCATCCTGAAGCGTGGAGACGAGGCTGCCGCTCCCCCCGCCGTTGACGAATCTCAACTCGACGCCTTCGCCTCTGACTCCGCCGACAACTGCTCGGCGTCTATTCGAGAGTTCCCTCACCGATGCCTTTTTGAGTCCGCGCAAGATGGCGTTCTTGATTCCCTGATCTGGCACATCATCGTTCGTTCCCGCAATGTGACCTTCGTAGCCCATGACTGAATCAATCTTCACGTTCGATAACGTCTTCGCAAACCGAACCAGTTCCACCGCCTGCTCCACCGTGCGGATGGGGCTGCGCCGCAAGCCGAGGTGCAGCAATTCGCTCCCAAGCGGGCGATACGCCATGTCAATTTCGAGGCAGGCATGGAAGGCGACGTGATGCGCTTTCCCCGCTTCATCCAAAACTTGCAAGTGTTCGGGCGAATCCACCATGACCGAGAGTTGCTTTCCCTTGCGGGCAACCCAGGCAAGGATGTTCAGGTCTTCGGGTTGGACGGTGGGGTAGGCGAGCAGAAAATCGTCGTGACCCCTGTCCGCGAGGAAGGCGGTCTCTTCGGCGGTGAAGGTCAGGAAGCCGCGAAAGGCGCGGGAGGCATGGGCGAGGACCCGCTCCATTAAGGGCAAACAGCGCAGGGACTTGGTCCCGAGGCGCAGCGTCTTCCCCGCTTGTTTCGCCATTGATGCGGCGTAATCCACGTTTTCATCGAAGGCATCCAAATCAACGAACGCCAGAGGCAGTCTCTGGTTCTTGAACAGGTCGCGCAAGGTCTCGTACCGTTGATTGGTAAACGCCATGCTGATTTTGATAACACTGGGTTGGGTGATTGGTGTTGCTATTGTAGCAGACGGGATATAATTTGACCATCAGCCCCCTCCGCCTTCGGCACCTCCCCCAAATTCCGAATGCGAAATAGAAATAATCATCCAAACCGTTCTTACGGAATTTGGGGGAGGCTGGGAGGGGGCAGAGGAGTTTGATGAAAAAACCCCACGTCCTAATCCCCCTGCCTGACTCCGATTTCGACCCGACCGAATCCGCCACCCCCTGGCGCGTGTGCGTGGAGCGCGGTTGGCGCACGACCTTCGCTACCGAACATGGAAACGTTGCCAAAGCGGATGACCGCCTGCTGATGGGCTTCCTCCGCGGACCGCTCGGCGCGGGTCCGATGGGCTTGCGCGATTACAAGCGCATGACCGAAGCGCCCGAATATCGAAAACCGATTCGCTATGACGAGATCAATGCGGGCGATTACGACGCGATTTTGCTCACGGGCGGACACGCCCCCGGCATGAAGCAGTTTTTGGAAAGCAAGGTTTTGCAGGAAAAAGTGGTGGGATTTTTCAAACAGAACAAGGGCATCGGCGCGATCTGTCACGGTTTGCTGGTGCTTGCCCGCGCAATTGACCCCGAGACGGGCAAAAGCGTCATTTATGATTACAAGGTCACGTCGCTGACCAAGGGGTTGGAAATGATCGGCTACGCCTCCACGTTTTGGTTGTTGGGGCGGCGCTTCCGCACCTACGATGCGTATGTGGAAGATGAAACCCGCGCCGCCTTGCGCGACACAAACCAATACTCGAAAGGGCTGATTCCCTTCCCCCACGTCGTCGTGGACCGAAACCTGGTCACCTCGCGTTATTGGCTGTTCGATGCGGTGAGTTATTCGGTCAAATTTGCGGAGATGGTGGAGGGGAGGATGAAATAGCGTGGATGCCTCTGTCGAGAGAGAAAAAGCCCCGATGCCTATTATCTGGTTCGGGACTTTTTTCATCCAATTTTCTTGTGAACCTTGACGCTGCTGTTAATCGGTGGGCGTTTTGTATATAAACCTATTTTACTATCTGCCCAAAAACTAAATCATCAATACAAAATGTGCTATCCACTGCCTTTGGGGGATTATTAATTATTCCGTGTCGAAAACCAACAAAGGCGCGAGTAGTGCCTGGCGGAATCGTTGGCACTTCACCATATATGAATACCCAGCCTCTTGTAGTCTCTCCATCAGGCAATACGGCTGTTGGTTGCGTCGCTAATGTAAAAACTGCATATCCAATATATCTTGAGCCGCTGTAAAATTCTGCAATTGCAAGGATGCTAAAAGCCTTGTTCAGTTTTACCCACCCTGAAAAGAAGTAAGACTGATTAGGATCAATAAGCACTTCTTGGGAAATACCTTCCCATTCATTTTTAACAAGGTCATCCAAATCACTTGTTAAAGGTATATATCTACGTGAACAAAAACCTTTTCCATTTACCCCCTTGACTTCAAATACAGAGAATCCTGCTTGTTTGTCCAGATAAACCCAATTCGATAAACCATCTTCAAACCCATTGTTTTTTAGAAGGTTGTTTTCAATTTCTGGCATTTGTCGAACAAGAATTGGAGTGGCTGATGGAAAAATAAACAAAGTTGCTGATGGTTGCGGTTGATTTGTAGACACAGCCAAAGGTGTATTACTTGGTGTTACATAAATTGGTGTTGAGGTTGCGTCGGGTAAAGTCGGAGCGGGAGTTCTGGCAGTAAAAAATAATGTAATCACATTGATACAGCCAAAAATTACTATGGCAATAAAAACATGATTGAGTGTTATTTTTGAGTTACTTTGATTTTCCGACTCTTTCATGCAAACCCCTTTTTATTACGGCTTCGGAGTAAGCGCCTAACGAAACTGTCGAAAAACTCGAATTGAGCGATCAAATCAGCCATCCTGCCGAGAAAGAAGACACGCACGGCTGTTATCGGATCAATCCTGTTAAGCCGTTCGTCAGCCAGTCAAAGAGGCCTGCCGTGTTGGGACTTTCATCAATCAGTTTTGCTCTCAACCCTTGACGCTACTGTTAATCGGTAGCCGCTTGGGGAGGGATGAGATAACGCCACTTTGTCGGAACCAAGCTTGAGCCAAGAAAAAAGCTAAAAAACGCGGCGCGTACCCCAAGTCGGCTGCACGCCTTGTTAGCCACCTACTCTACTCAGAAGACTCGTTTTTGAACCGTTTGATACGCTTTTGGATTTCAGATACCACACCCTTAATTTCTGCCAAGTCACTTTGATTCACATATTGCGATAATTCACGCAACAAGGACGACACATCCGGCTGATAATCGTGCAGTAAAGTTGCTATGTCATTTTCATAAATTCCCACCCTGGCGAAATTGCCTTGCCGATACAGAGACGGCAAAGCGTATAACTTTAGTAACAACAATCCTTCGACCGTCGCTAATGGGATCTTGCGATCTAGAAATTTCTCGACCTTCGAATATTGACTGTGGACTTTCTTGAACAACGGATTCTGTGTGAGTAAAACGTCGATTTGTAATTCGTTATAGTTTGCTCGCACAAAATACATATCTTGACTGGCGACTTTCAATTCAGGCAACTTTCCCAAAGCTGAGACGGCCATGAGTACATCTAAATCCTGTGTGTTTCTGCCTTCAATGTAATGCAGGATCGCGATACCCCCCACGAGCACATAATCAATTTGGCGTTGCTCTAACAGGGTGAAAAAATCTTGGACGGACTGGATTAAGGAATCAGAATTCATCATGCCACCAAGCCAATTTCTGATATTGAACACAACGGCATTGCGAATGACATCACCAATTTGGGCACTACTTTGGATGGTCATCGTATTCCTACCTTAAGTGTAGCATAAAACCAACTCCGTTTTGGGCACGGGTGGCTAACGAGCCTGTCGAAAAACCGATGTTGGGGAGAGCCTTCCCCGTCTAGGGTACCACGGAGATACCGGTTTTTCGTGCCGAAGGCAGTCTTAGGTTTTTTCGCTCCGCCAGGGCTTAGATCAGCACCCCGAAGGTGTGGATCTTGGCGATATTGTGGACCAGAGCGAACCGCTTACGCGTCCATTGTACATCCACTTTCCGTTTCGAGCGTAGCGTGAAGCGATGCATGCGCTTTTGCACACAGATGTTGGCAAAGACCGGTTCCACGATCCCAAGTCGCCTGGCATAAATACGCTTGCCTTCTTCACTATCGATTTTGGCCTTCATCTCATCGATCAGGTTTGGCGGTTGCGTATCCACGGGTATAGAAAGATACCTGCGCGATGAGGTGGATTTGCTCAAGCAACGCGCCTTCAGCGGGCAGGCGGCACAGTCTTCCGGGCGGGCATGGTAAATATCATAGGTTCGATAGCGGTTGGTCTGGTTGCGCGCATGGCAGGCGAGTTCTTTTCCGTGCGGGCAGAGATAGACTTGTTTGCTCGCATCGAAAGAAAAGTCTGCCGCCGTGAACATGTCTGACTTTGCCTCGGGTCGTCGCCTGCCGTGAACGCCGTCCTTGAAACGCTCTTGATCGGCAAAGCGCGGATCGCGTTTACGGTACTGGATGTCGGGGATGTAGGCGTCGATCTTTTCATCCTTGCACCAAGTCAGGCTATTGAAAGAATGATAGTTGCTGTCGGCGGTGAGTTCTTTTCCCTCGAAATAGGTTGGTTCTTTGCCGATGGCGGCCAGATTCTTTTTTGCGCCCTCCAGCATCGGCGCGAGATTTTCATGATCTTGGCTGGCGAAGGCTTCCGCGGCGAGAATGACCTGATGCTTGGAATCGACCAGGGCCTGGGCGTTGTAGCCTTGGATGACACCATGCGCGGAGGGCATCTTCGCCGATTCATTGTCAATGACATTGCTTTGGATTTCCCTGCCTTCGCTGCCGTACTTGGGCTCCTGCTCCTGGAGGAACCGGTTCAATCGTTCCACCTGCAACTGGAAGCGTCGCTCGCGTTTCTTCTGCCGCTTCAGTTCCACCTCGGGCTGTGCGTCCGCCTGTACGTGTTCGGCTATCACCCGCTGCAATTTTTCCTGCAATTTATCGCGTTTGTGTTTGAGTTCGTCGAAGGTCCCGCTCCATTCCTTGGAGACGTTGGCAGAGAGTTTCACGCCATCGAGACTGAAGTGTGTGCCGTCGAGCAGGCCCAGTTCCTCGCACACCAGCAGAATATTGCTGAAGATGGAAGAAATCTCTTTTTGCATGGAAGACACAAAGGCGGCGATGGTGCTATGGTCGGGGGCGTAGCCGTAAGAGAGGGCAATGAAGAGGATGTTTTCATGGCAGGCGCGTTCGATCTGGCGCGAACTGATCATGCCTCTGGCGTAGGCCAGCAAAATGACCTTGAGCAGGCTCTTGGGATGGATGGCGGCTGCGCCGGTCACATCGTTTTTGTAGCGTTCATCGAAGACCGACAGATTGATGTTCTCGTCCACCAGTCGGTGGATGGTGTGCTCCAAGGTCCCCGGAACCAGTTGGTCCTGGAGCGAAATAGGGAGCATCACCATTTGATCTTCATTGCTTGGTTTGTATTTTGCCATGGGGGCCTCTATCGTGATATAGAACCCGGTCACATGGATTTAGTTGTCGACCTTGAAGACATCGTAGAAAGAGAAAGGACGGTGCATGGGAAGAAACACGAACCGCACATTAACAACCGAACCTTGAGCACATCGTGGAAAAGTGAGTACGCTTCGCTAACGATCAAGAAAGCGAAGGTGCAGCATGAGCAACGATGTGGAAAAGGCACGGCATAGTTTAATCCATCTTTTGCGAAGCAGTCGCACTGCCGAAGAAGCGGCGGCTGAGTTGGGTCACTGCCTTTCGTGGGCGTACAAATGGCAGAAGCGCTTCAATGAAGCGAGGTGGGATGGACTGAAAAGTCCATCCCGGGCTCCCCGCCGTCAACCGAAGTGCACCTCCGAAAAGACGAAGCGGAAGATCCTGGAGATTCGCGCCGAACTGGAAGAGGAAGCGAAAAAGCCCAACGCTTTGTCGTACATCGGCGCGGGCGCGATTCGCGGTCGGATGATGAAACGGTGTCAGAAGAGCATCCCAAGTATCAGCACGATTGAGAAGGTCTTGCGAGAAGCGGGTGTCACCAAGCCGCGACAGGCGCATACGGAGCCAGCTCTTGTGTACCCACACATTCGCGTGGAGCGCCCCCATCAGTTGACCCAGATGGACAATCTGCCACACTACTTGGCGGGCGGGACGTTGGTGAATTGCTTCAATGCCCTTGACGTGGTTTCCCGTTATCCCGATGGTCGGCAGTATGAGCGCAAATCCACCGACGAAGTCCTGGATTTTTGCCTGAAAACCTTCCAAAGTATCGGGATTTCCGAGTACACCCAGATGGATAACGAGAGCAGTTTCAACGGTGGGCGTACCCATCCCTATGTCATCGGACGGGTGCCGCGCTTGATGCTACTGGTCGGCACAGAATTGATCTACTCACCCTACTACCATCCCGAGAGTAACGCCTTTGTCGAACGTTTTCACCGGGATTACAGCCAGAATGTGTGGAATAAGGTGCAGATGCAGAATCTACCGCATGTCCAGCAAACCTCCGCCCGCTTCTTTGGGCGTTATCGCCTCAGCAGGCATCATTCCGCACTGGATGGACAATCACCCGCCGCCCTGCACTTTGCCAGCCCGCCGCGCTTCCTGCCCACAAACTTTGTCCTGCCCAAGCGCTTGCCAATCACGGAAGGAAAAATCCATTTCATGCGCGCCGTGTCCAAAGACCAGACCATTCCCGTTTTCAATGTCAACTGGTCAGCGGGCTGGGCACGACCGAACCAAGGCGTGTGGGCAACCCTGTTCATCACTCTGCGCGGGGCGCGACTGTGTATCTATGACCGGGCACCCGACGAGACGAAACGACGATGTTTCGCCAATCATCCCTTTCCGCTGTCGGAGCCTGTTTTGCCTTTGTCGCGGGCATTTCAAAAGCCTGCAACCGACTAGCTGCAACGCTTTTTCAATCACTCCCCAGAGTATTCCACGATGTCCTCAAGGTTATTCGGTTAGTAAGGTTCTGTGCTTTCCACGATGTCCGTAAGGTCGACAGATATTTGGTAGTCATTCTCCAAATATAATCTATGCAAAACCTTCAAGTTAGCAGAGTAGTAGGAATTCGTCTAGTCTCTTTTATATTGAGATAGGCGTCCCCATCGAAAAAAAATGACGAGGCGGCGCTGCACAGTCGTGGAGCCTGTCCCATGACATCGAGAACTGGTAAACTATTCTGGCGCTCCATAAGGGAAAGAATTTGGATGGAAGGCTGTTGCCAACAGAGAAATGATTCATTCCGATCCGAAACCGCTGAAGGTAATTGCGGCCGTTGCCGCTTCATTGGGGATATACATTATTGTCTTCACGCTGGACATCCCCAAAGACCTGGGCATTCTGCTGCGATACGGTTTTTTCGATGCAATGATCGTTTCCGGCATGGTCTTTTATGTGTCATTTTCATATAAGGGGTACAAGGGACTTTTTCTTGGTTTAAGCGCCGTTTTTGCGTTATTTGGCTTGACCTTGGCAACGCTTTGGCGGTATTCCCTGGGCGAAATGCACGTGTTGGGGGGAGTGGTGTATTTTAGCGACACATTTTATCTCTACAACGAGTCCATGAACCTGCTGGACGGCGGAGTGTTCCATTCGATTTCCGCCCGTCGTCCGCTGTTTTCATCTTTCCTGGCGTCGCTGTCGTGGTTAACCGGCAGAAATCTCCAGTGGACCTTGATCGTTTTGGTTGCGATAAACGCCATCGCCTGTTTTTTTCTTGTGAATGAGATAAGAAAAACACACGGAAGGATGCCCGCCGTATTTGCGATTGTCATTCTGTTCTTTTTTTACAGAAGATTTATCGGAATGACGGACACGGAAAACATGGGGTTTGCGCTTGGCGCATTGGGGCTGGCGTTCCTGTGGCGTTCTTCCGCCTCCCGCCGCATGCGGGACATTTTCATGGGCGTTGTTTTGCTCGTCCTCGGATTGATTGCGCGGGCGGGAGCGTTTCTTGTTCTTCCATCACTTTTGTGTTGGATAGCCTTTCAACCGGCGGATGCGTTGGGCAGCCCCAAAAAAACCGCGGCTTGGAGCGCGCTTGCCATCGTCCTGTGTTTTTCAGTGAACGGGTTGTTTTCAAACATACTGACAGATCAACGGGGGATGCTATTCTCCAATTATGCGCAGCACCTGTATGGAATTTCTGTGGGCGGCAAAGGCTGGGAACAGGTGTACAGGGATTATCCCGACCTTGCAGGGTTGCCGGAGGCGGAAAGTGCAGCCATAATTTACAGGCTGGCATGGACCAACTTCATTCATTCTCCGGCGCTCACTTTTTATGCAATTGCGGATTCCTGGAGGGATTTTATATCGCTAAGGGACGAATCTGTTTTCGGATTCGTAAGCGGAGGCGAGCTGATATTCCACAACCGGATTGACGCAAGCAGGCGATATGGGTATTTGGCAGCGCGCATCCTGTTATACGTCCTGGGCGTTATGGGTCTTGTGTATTGCTTTCGTACAAGAAAAAATCCCCAAAGTTCACTCGCCCTCTTTCTCTTTATAGGTGTCTTATTTTCAGTTCCGGCCTTGCCGCCCCGTGATGCCGGATTAATGCGGGCTTATGCCGCGACCATTCCCATAACAGTTACCGTACCCATGCTGGGTTTGTACGCCATAACCAACCGTTTTGGATTTTCCCAGGAATCCACCGATACGCATGACACGGACTCTCCGTCTTTCATGTTAAGTTTTGGAGCCGTCCTGCTGGTGTTGACTGTAATAGTTCCCATTCTGATCAGAATTACGGCGAAGGCTCCAAATCTGCCTGAGATTCGATGCTCGTCAGGATTGCAGAGTCTGGTTGTGCGCATCAACCCGGGATCCGTCCTGAATATTGTGGACGATTCGACTCCGGCGCAGTACATGCCCGTTCATGTCCACAGAAAAGACTTTATTGCAAGCGTTAATTCGTTCCCATACCGTGCCGCTATCGCTCCGTTGAGGGAATTAAACCCTCCATTTGCAATCGCGAGCGCGATTGATCTCCTCGATCGGAACTACTTATGGGTGATCATGGATACGAACCTGGAAGTGACATCTCCCCAATCCTTCAGCGTTTGCGGGTACTGGGATCGGCGCTTGATTGAGAGTGGGCTGGCTTTCTTCCGCGTAAAAGAAAAGCACAGCGTCATCGAATACCCATGAGTGCTGGAGCGAAACAAAAACCCTCCCGCAGGCGCGACCTGCGGGAGGGGAATTGAGGGTGGAACTTACTTCTTCTTGGTCTTGGCGGATACCACCTCCGAGTAGGCTGAGACGCCGTCTGCATTGTAGGCTTGCACGCGGAACCAGTAGGTTGTATTCCCAGATAAGCCGGTGACGTTGTAGGAAGTGGCGTTGGCGGGCAACTGAATCACGGTCCAGGTCTGGAAGTTATCGGTGCTAACTTCGATGGTGTAACCGGTTTCGTTGGTGGCGTTGTCTCTCCACGAGAGGGCAACCGTTGTGCGGGTGATTTTGCCCACCTTGAGTCGAGATGGCGCCTGCGGAATCTCCCCGGGTGTGACAACCGTGATCTCGTTCGACGTGCCGGAGTTGCCGTCGCCGTTGAAGGCATAGACGCGGTACATGTAAGTCGTTTTCGGCTGGACGGTGGCGTCGCTGAATGTTGCCACGTCTGTCGCGGTCTGACTCAGTCCGCCCCACGTTGCGCCCATATCGTCACTGCGCTGGATGATGAACCCGTCTTCATTGTTGGCGTTGTCCGTCCAGGCGAGATCCACCCGGTTCGACAATACGGTTGTCGCCTGCAGGTCGCTCGGAGCGGCGGGCGGCAGGTTTGGCACAGTGATTTGTGCAACGTTGGAGGGAAGCGGATCGCCGGCGGCATTATAGGCGAACACCTGATACCAGTAAGTGACGCCTCCCTGCGAAGTGGTGTCGGTGTAGCCGAGCGCCGCTGGATTCGGAACGTCGAAGACGTCGAGCCAGGTGATTCCTCCGTCCGTGCTGCGTTCGACGCGGTAACCGCTCAGGACGCCGGTCGCCGCTGTCCATGTCAGGTCAACCGAGGTTCCGGTATTGACCGCCGCGCTCAGGTTGCTCGGCGCGCCGGGCGCTCCGGCGCCGCACATCTGCACGGGACCCGTTGATATTCCATCCCGATGTGCCGGAGGCGTTATAGGCTTCCACCACGTAGTTGTAGCACAAGCCTGGAAGGACCGTCGTATCCGTCCAGTTCACGCCGCCAAACAGCGTATCACTCGGGAAGCGCCCCACTTCTGTGAATCCGTCCGGGGGGTTGGGCGGCACGGGCTGGCGAAAAACGATCCAGCCGTCTTCATTATCGCTGCCGTCATACCAGGACATGGCGATGGAGTTCGGTGTACTGCTCACGAATTGCAGGTTCTCAGCCGGCAGCGGGAGATCCCATGCGGTCTTCGCGCACACGACCTCTGAATCGAGGCTGTAGCCCGCGCCGTTGTACGCCTGCACTTTGTAGCAGTAGCTCTTATTGACGTTCAGGGCAGTGTTGATCAGGCTGGTATTGGGCGGCGTTACGACAGCCAGTTTATCCCAGGAGGCGGTTCCTCCTGCCCCATATTTGATCCACAGCAGGTAGCCTTTTGCACCCGCAACCGCATCCCAGGCGATTTGCTGGGTGTACGGTTCGTTAAGACCCGTATCCGGGTTGGTGACCAATAAAATTTGTAACCCGGTCGGCGAAGGAGGCGCGACTACATTTGTGCCTGCCACGGCCATGGAATATGGCGCGCCCTTGCCGGTTGTGTACCAGGCGGCGTAGGCGATTCCGCCCCAGTTATCGTTCAGCGTGTCGCCCGGTTCGAACCAGCCATCCGCCTTCATCTGCTGGACGACTTCATCCAGACCAAACTCATCACTCAGGTAATTGGGATCGAGCGGGTAGTTCGGACTCCACACCCGCCGCGGACCTTCCGGCCGGACAGTTGAAGCATCGTTGGCGCGCAGGTGTTCCATGAATTCGCGGGTGTGCGATTGGAACAAAATCTCAGCCTGTACGGAAAGCACAGCCGTTTCAGGTGCGCTGAACGAATAGGTGACCAGATCGTAGTTGCGGCCGTCTGCATAGCGGGTGGATTGACCCGTCGTCGTGTTGTATTCCTCGAACGGGACGAAGCTGGCCGGATCATAGTTCCAGAACTTGACGCCGGACACGCGGTAATCGGAATAGGTGAACCCATAAGGCGGGATGCGGTTATCGAACAGGATGTGGTCGTTAAGCACGCTCAGGGAAGGATCGCACCGATCCAAATCGCCGTCGTTGTTATTGTCCTGGCACATGCCCGTCACCCGCTCGTAAACCATGACTTCGTTGGCGGCGGCGTCAATGAACGGATCGAGCGCCCGGGTGAACGGTATATGCGTGGAACCGCGGTCGGTGTAAAGCGTTGCAGTGGCGTCATCGTAATAGCCGGATTCGTAGACAATCGCGTCCGCTTCATCCTTGACGAGGAGGTTGATCCACATACGCCGGCCGTCCGGGTAGCCGGAGGGCAGGCGGTGACCGGTGTTGTTGATGACCTTGACCTGCACTTCCCATTTCATCGTGGTCGCGTTCCACGTTGGTCCGCTGACAATCTGCACGTCCGCGCCGTCCTGCAGGGAGATCTCGGTGTTGCGCTGGTTGCGGTCCCACATCGGGTTGCGATTGGAGAGCATTCCGGGGAAGATGCGCGTATCGTTGCCCGTGCCAACCCAGACACCTCCTGCGCCTTCTCCGCCGCCGACCACTTCAAAGTCCACTTCGGGATAGAGTTCCTTCATCATCATGGGCAGGTCGCGGTTGGCGCCAGCCAGTTTGTGGACGGCTGTGTTGGTGCGCGGTTTGGAATAGGGCCAGCCGCCGGGTTCGCCATAGGGATCGGCATTGTAACTGCCGGCCACGTCATCGTTGTATTCGTGCGAAAGCCGCGGCATGTGGCATTCCTGGCAGGTCTTCGCATCGGCTCCTGAACTGAAAGCGCTGAACTTCCATTCGGTATAGGTGCGCTGTTCGGGCATGCCATGGTTCAGGATCGGGACAGTCAGATCGTGACAGGTGCCGCAGAACTCGGAGGTTTGGATGAACCCCTGGGCGGGCGGCATGTTGGGATACATGACCGTGGAATGTTCCGGCGAGACCGATTGCGCGTTGTAGTTCGGCGTGCCGTTCGGGTTGAGCGGCGGTCCAATCGGTATATCCAACTGGATCAGATATTCACCGCCGGGACCCGTCGCGGGCTGACCGCCGACATCGTTGCCGAACGGATCAATCCAGCCGGGCGGGTAGATGCCGTACGTCTGACCCGTGTAAGTGCCGAACTGCGGGAGGTCGCTCCAGTAAATATCGGCTGTGCCGGGGTAGCGTCCGATGTACGTCATGCCTTCCGCAATTTGCAGGGTGGTATCCCCATAGGGATTCCCCTGGGCGATGGTTGGGTCTCCAACCTGGTCCACGTAGGGGCTTCCGCTGTGGGGCCAGTCGTCAATGCCAGCCATCATGTTCCAGACGGCGTCCATCGAGTCTAGGTTGCCGCGTTGAAACTCGACTCCACCCATGGTGCGGTGACACATCTCGCAGGGCACGCCTTCATCGTCGGTGGAGAGCAGGATCGAGTGCAGCATCGAACTTCCGTCCGCCGCCCCGTTCAGGGTCGGGTCGAAGCGCCCGGAATACCATCCGTTCGGGCTGTGACAGCGGAAGCACATGTTGCCTGCGCCGTCCTGTCCGGTCAGCGTTCCGAATCTGGCTGTTGACAATGATCTGGTTGGCGCGGAAGACGGGATCGCGGGCGGCGCTTGCCATCGCCGTGCCGGACCAGTTGCCGAAGTGCGCCACCTGCTGGTCAACCTGACCGCCGTGGCACGCCGCGCAGGTCACGATGAACCCGAAAACGTTGTAAGGCGCGGGGAAGGTGATGTTCGCCAGTTCCTGCTGCTGCGTGCCGGGATTGGGAACCGTGCCGCGCACGCCGATGCGGGTATGAATATCGGCGAGCACGACGGTTGCCGTAAGCAGGGTGATCAACACGACCAACGCAATGACAGCCAGTCTTTTGGGGCGTTTCGGTATTTTCGCCGCAAGTGAATTCAGTTTTGCGTTCATGACCGCCTCCTTATTGGATCTCGAGCCAGCGGCTCAGGTCCAAAAACAGACTGCCCGAGAAGGTGGAATCGAAACTCAGGGAGCCTTTTCCTTCGCTCCAGCGGCCCAGCGCCGGGGACACAGGCACGGTAGCCAGCGCGCTCCAGGGCTGGTTCGATTCCATCGGGTTGAAGGTCAGTTGGGCTTTGAGATGCCCTTTCAGAACATCCGGGCTGTGACGCACTTTCAGCGATTCCGCCGGGGCATCCTTTTTGGATATGGACCAGTTGCCCTGGATGTACCAGAACCCGGCATCCTGGGCGGGCAGGTCTCTGTAGGGCCAGAAGGCATCCATCGTGAGGATGAACTTCCCTTCGGGGACCTGGTTGACGTCCTTGGCTTTGGCTTTCGCCTCGATGACAATGCCCCTGTGCAGGATGCCCTCCTCTGTCTCGATCACTTCACCGGGGTTGATCACTTCCGCCTTGCTCAATTCCCAAACGACCTGTTCCTGGAAGGCGAGGGGATTTTTTGCCTGCGCCGGGTTCGATAACAGCAGAGCCATAAGCGCCAGGACGGCAATCAACAGGATCATCTTTTTTGATCTCATTGCATTCTCCTTTCATGTGTGATACGGAGCAAAATTCGATGAAAAACCGTGTCTACTCAAAACGCACCTCCTCAACGGGAAATCTCCCAATTGGATGGGCGGGAGGAATCGTCCTCCTGCCCATCGAAATTCTTATTTGGTCTTGGCAGAAACTACATTGGAGTAACCGGATTCGCCGTTGACCAGGCTGTATGCCTGCACGCGGTATAGATACGTCTTGCGGCGCGCCAGGCCCGTGTTGGTGAATGTCGTGAAGTTCTGTCCAACCGTGCCGACCCTCACCCACGTCTTTCCGCCGTCGTCGCTGCGCTCGATGTAGAAACCATCCTCTTCACTGCCGGAGTTGTCCTTCCAGGCAAGCGTAACGGACGTTTGTCCGATCGTTTTCACCACCAGTTTGGTGGGCGCGGCGGGAGGCGCGGCGAACGTGACGGCTGAAGCGGTGTTCGTCGGCGCTGAAACGCTCGCATCGTTGAACGCGAACACGCGATAGTAGTAGGTTGTCGCAGGCGCCAGTCCGGTGTCGTTGAAAGCGGTGACGTCAGCCGCAACGTTGAAGACTGTGCGACCGACCGTGAAGTTCTCATCCTTGGCGCGTTCGATGCGGAAGCCGGTCTCGTCGAGCGAGTTGTCCGTCCACGCCAGATTGATGCCGCTGCTGCTGACCGCGGTTGCGGCGAGATCGCCCGGCGGGACGATTGCCGCCGCCTGGGTGGTCCCCTCAGCCCAGATGCTGTAGATCGAAATGCCGGAGGCGTTGTATGCGGCAACGCGATAGAAGTAGGTTGTCTCCGGGTCAAGGTTCACGTCGGTCCATTCCACATCGCCCAGATTCGTGCCGTTCGGGGTGGGGATATCCGCCATCTGGATGTACGGACCTTCCAGTGCCGGGGCGCGTTCGACGATGAACCCGGTTTCGTTGTTGGCTTGATCGTAGAAGACCAGGGTCATGGTGTCGCTGCCGACGCTGGCAATACGGGCGGAGACAGGGGTAAGCGGCCAGGGGATGAAGTTATCCACCCAGATGCGCGCATTTGCGACCTCGGTCACCGCCTCTGGGTTGTTGTGGAAGCCCATGCTGTTCTCTGCCTGGGTGTAGTATTCCCAGCGCATGGCGGCTCGTTGGTAGGTGAGGACGTTCGCATTGCGCGCCGTCCCGGCTGGCTGTGCGCTGATAAACTTCAGCGCGTTCACCAGCGCCACCTGCGCCCGTTCCTGGATGACGAAGAAGTTATCCTGCTGGCTTTTGATCCTCTGAGTGGACTGGGCGATGCTGTCGGTGGTGTGGCATTTTGCGCAGGGATTCTGCGGCGCGATCTCGATGGGAACGCCGGTCAACGTCTCGCCTGCAAATCCTTCCATCAGCTTGAGCGGGGAGGTGAACCAATGGCTGGTGTAACGCTTCCCGTCCGAACCGGTGAGGCGGGTGCTGTGACAGTCGGTGCAGGTGGCTCCGGCGTTGTACATCGGGCTGTTGAAGAACTCCTCCGCTTCGGGGTGTTGCACCTTGACCAGGGGCGCGTTGATTACGAAGCGTTCGCCGTAGGGATAGAAACCGCGCGCGTTGCTCTCCGTTGACTGCCACGGTACGATGGGTCCGCCGTGAGTCCAATCCTGCAAGTAGCCGAAGAAGTTTCGATACTGGTTTTCAAGGTCGGCTGGCTTCGCCCACGGGAAGTAATCCTGGTCCAGTTTGGTGTTGGCGCTGTAGCCGCCCACGTATTCGCTGTGGCACTGCGCGCAGACCGCGATGATCTGATCCTGCCGTGAGGCTTCCTCGAATGTGAGGATCTGACTGCCGGTCGGCGAGTAGGGGTTGATGCCGCGCTCGGCAATCGCCGCGATCAACGCCTTGCGCACGATGCGCAGTTTGCCGGAATGGGGATCGTGGCATTGGTTGCACAACTCGCCTGATTCAATCGAGGGCCAGTTAGCGCCGCCGCCGGTGAAGTGTGTTTCACCCTGCGGGTCGTTGAAGTAGTAATCCAGCCCGTCGAACGCCAGCGCTTCCATCGCGGAGTAGATCCAGTTCCGGGCAACCGTGGCGACGTTCCCGTCGGCCGCGGCGGGCGGGCTGAATCCGGTCATGCCGTTGATGTCGGCACCTGCTTCGGGGTAACTGGCAATCGTCTGGAATGTGACATCGCCGACATCGTTGCCGTATTTATCGAGAACGTCCACCGTGACCGGCGCGGGCAGGGTCACTAGGGTCTTCACCTGGTATTTTTGCTGATACGCGCCGCCCGAAAGATTGACGCCATCGGTGTACGTCCATAGTTTGGTGCCCATCGGGATCACGATGGTGTTGACGATTTCCATCCACTCTCCCGTGGCATCGTTCAGATAGGAGGTCCCGTCGTAGATGGTGTGGTCCTTGTATTTGACGGTGTATTCCTTCGCCGGGATGTCCACCACCGCGCCGCTTGGCAGGGTGACGGTCGTCTTCTCAGCCGGGATGCTGTGGACGACTCCGTTTTTATCCATATATTCAAAGCCCTTCATGAATGCGGCGCGTGTGCCGTGACATTCCATGCACGCTTCCGAGCCCGGACGAATGGTCTCCTGGTGCTCGATCTGGTTGACCGCCATCGGACGGTCTTCGTACGTCTCCAGCACGAAGGGATGACCGTCAATCAGCATATTCCAGTATGGCAGGTCGGAGGTCTTGGACCAGTTCTTGGGAGCCGGGTGCACAGGACCGCCGGCGTCGCTTCCCCCGTAAAACGTCTTGCCGCCGGATACGATCTCGAAGGTGTCGTATTGATTCACGTGACATCCCATGCAGATTTCCTGGTCGAAGTGTACGCGCGGATACAACGCCGGGTCGGTTGGCGCCCCCTCATGCCGGCGCTTCCTTCGTGACACGTCTCGCAGCCGAGGGGCAGTGAAAGATGCTTGCCGGAGAACATGCGCCCCGCCTCGTCCGCGTGGCAGGATGCGCATCCCCCCGTCTGTGCGGTTGCCACCGTGGGAGACTGGGCGGATATCAGCACGGTCAGAGCGACGGCTCCGATCAATGCCAATATCAGAATGAACAATCTTTTTTTCTGAAACATATAGCACTCTCCTGCTTGCTTTGTGATGCGTGTGGTCTGCAGCGAATCTCCAGACCATGAGAGATTTGCCTGGTTCACAAGATGGATTTGGGAAAGCCTCCTTTCTTTGCGGTTGTGTTCACGCCTTGCAGCGCTCCGGCGCAAAACGAACAGCCTTCTGAACGCCAGCGAAGTTCTGCGCCGCTCGGCTCGAATTGACGGGCGGTCATCCTGCGCAGTTCCTGTATCTCAGGGAGGTTGCTGCACCCCAGCGCGTTCGTCCTGCAAAGGGTCGCCAGGAGATGCTGCCCATCTTTTCCAACATTCTGTAGGAGTTCCTCGATCTTTTCAGCCTCGCGCGGAATCTGCTGGGGTTCCGGTCTCTGGTAATAGCGCCTGTACCAGTGCGGCAGGGCGTTCGATAACAGCCAGTCCGGGCAGTGGGTTGCCACGGCTTCGAGCGCGTTCCCCATGGCCTCCACGACGGTCTCAGCCCGGCTTAACAGGCACAACGCGGTAATAATTTGATCCGCATCCGCCCGGCTTTTCCCCGGATCGAGGGCGAATTTCCTCAACCGGTCAACGATTTCCTGAAACGCCTCTTTCACGGACGGGTCAGCCAGCGCTTGCTGACGGAATTTGCACAACGTCCAGGGTTCGAAACCGGGAAAATCCAAAGGCAGGTGCAGCGCGTATTTCAGGTCGAGCCGGTTGCGCGTCGCGCCCACCATCTGGTGATCGGTAAGGTCTTCCCAATACTGCAAAACGGAAGCCAGGGAATAGAGCGGGAGGGTCTTCGCAAGCATGGTGTCCTGGGGCAACGGCGCGGGCAATTCAAAACCGTTCAATGCGGCTTCGATTTCCCTGCCAATCTTCAGGTGCGGGTGGTCTCTTCCGAAAGCCGTTTCTGCGGCGTGGGCGGTATCGGCGGGCAGTGGCGGAAAACGCATGGATGACATGAATGAACTTCGTCTTTTCAGTGGATCGGAGGATATGAAAACACAGCCATCCATTCCGAAAGACAGGCATGGATTAACGCAACCTTAATATAGGAAATTCAAGGCTGGTTTGTAAGCGTAGAAATTATGGGATTTTTAAGAAGCGAAACGGGGAGAAATTACGCGCGGTCTCTGGCGGCGAAACCGCGTAGGAATCACGTGGATAGGCGGCGGGTGGACAGGTGGAAAACCCCCGTGCCAGCGGCGCGTCACATCTTCAGCAAGCCGTGCTCTTCGGCGTACTCCATCAATTCCACCCGGCTGTGCAGGCTGAGTTTATCCATGATGTTGGCGCGATGTCCCTCCACCGTGCGCGGACTGATGTTCAAGGCTTTCGCAATCTGGTTGTTGGTGTAGCCGCGCGCAATGAGGCGCAGGACTTCCACCTCGCGGTGGGTGAGGGTCTCATCGCCCGGACGCCCGGCAGGCTGGGAGGGAACCAGGTCCCTGAGCAGGGCGCGCGTCATGGCGGGATGGATGTAGATATCTCCCCGGCAAACCGTGCGGATGGCGGCGATCAAATCCGATTCCGCGGCGCGTTTGATGACGTACCCCGATGCCCCGGCGCGGATGGCTTTCCGCAACAGGCTTTCATCCTCATGGACGGTCAGCATCAAGACGTACATGGCGGGGAAGCGTTCCTTCAGCCGCTGCAGGGTCTCGATGCCGCCGTTGTTGGGCATGTTGACGTCCAGCAGGACGAGATCGGGACGCAGTTCCACCGCCAGTTGAAACGCCTGGACTCCATCCCCCGCCTCGCCGACCACCTCGAAATCAGGCTCGGCATTCAGCAAATTCCGCAAGCCCGCGCGGACAATCCCGTGATCATCTGCGAGCAGGATTCGGATCGGCATACGGCACCTCCGCTACAATAATCGTTCCTTTTCCGGGAACGCTTTCCACCGTCAATTTGCCGCCCAGCATCTCGGCGCGCTCCTCCATCCCCAGCAAGCCCAGGTGTCCGCCTATTTTCGCCTTTTCCAGGTCGAACCCTTTCCCATCGTCTTCGATGAGGACGAGCGCCGTATCGCCGCGGCGTTCCAGCACCACATCGGCGCGCTGTGCGGAGGCGTGACGAACCACGTTGGTCAGGGCTTCCTGCGTGATCCGATACAGGGTCGTTTCCACTTCCTGCGGCAGGCGGTCGTCCTCGCCGATGCCCGCCGCCTTGAACCTGATTTGCAGGGACGAATTCTGGGTGAACGACTTGATCAACTGCTCCAGGGCGGGCACCAGCCCCGGGTGGTCGAGGCTGGCAGGTCTCAGGTTAATGGCGAGGCGGTGCAGGTCTTCCAGCACGCCGTCCGTCATGGTTTTGAGTTCGGAGGCGCGGGCGCGGATCTTCGGCAGTTGGCTGGCTTCCTTCTCGATGGCTCCCAAGCCGAGGATCAGGGACGTGAGGTTCTGCGCGGCGTGATCGTGCAGTTCACGGGCGACGAAACGGCGCTCCGATTCCTGGATGTCCACCAGGCGCCTCGAAAGGGACTGCAAGCGTTCGCGTCCCGCCCGCACCTGCTCGAACAACCAGGCATTTTGGATGGCGACCGCCGCCTGCCCCACGAGCGCCTCCGCCCATTGCGCGTGTTCCGCGGTGAAGTAATTCGGTTCGGCTTTGCTCAGCCCGACGACGCCGATGATCTTCCCTTCGATCAGGATGGGCGCAAAGATGCAGTTGCGAATCGGCTCGGTGCCGGGAAACACCTCCCAGCCCGGTTCTGAGGCGGTATCGGGAATGAGCAGGCTCTTTCGCGTTGCGATCAACTTTTGGTAGAAGGGATTGTTCGCTCCATCCACCTTGAAGGAAAGAATCTGATTCGGATCGGTCCACCGCTCGTACCCTTCCACCGCCCGAACGGACAGGAGCGACTCGCCCTCCAAAAGGATCACGCTGGCTGTATCGGACTGGACGAGGGCGCGGACGTGCTTGAGGAGCGTGCGAAGGACGATGTCCAGATCCAGCGTTTGGGCGAGCGCCTGCGCCGAGGCGCGCAGGGTCTCCGCCAGTTGACGCTGCTTGTGTTCGTTTTCGCTCAGGACTTGTAATTCCAGGTTGCGTTGTTCCAGTTCCGCCTCCGCCTGCTTGCGGTCGGTAATGTCGTGGAAGAGTTCCAGTTTGGATATACCGCCGTCCGAGTTGAGCATGGGCGTATCGAACAGGTCGTATGTTTTTTGGGTCTTGTGGGAATGCCATTCCCAGCGGATGGATTTCCCGCTGAACACTTCCTCGTTCTTGCACCACGGGCAGGCTTCCGCCCGTTCGTGGAAATAGGAATAACACTTGCGCCCCTCCACCAAACCGAACTCCCTCTCGATTACGGGGTTGACGTACTCGATATCGTGCTGCCGGTTGACGATGTAAATGCCGTCCGGCATCGTATCCATGATGTTGCGAAGTTTGGCGCGTTCCAGTTCCAAAGCCTGCTCGGTGCGTTTATGCTCGGTGATCTCGTTCGACAGGACGCGGTTTGCATCTGCCAACTCCTTTGTCCGTTCCTGGACGCGCAACTCCAATTCGTCGTGCGCCTTGCGCAGCGCCTGCTCCATCTGCTTGCGCTCTGTGGTTTCAAACAACGAGAAGACCAAGCCTTCCACTTCGCCCGCTTCATCCTTGACCGGGGCGAGGGTCCAATCCCAATAGGTGACGCCGCGTTCGGGCTGGTCGGGGAACTCGAACGGCTTGTCGTGAAATTCGACCGGCTCGCCGGTATCGCGCACGCGGGCAAAGATCGCCTCGTTTTCCTCCTGCGGGTAGAGGGCAAAATGATTCCTGCCGATCATCTCCTCGGGCTGATAGCCGCATGTATCGGCGTAAGCCTGGTTGACGCGCACGAAATTGAAGCCGCAGTCGAGATAGACGAGGTGCGACCGCTTCGCTCCGTTCATGACGGTTTGCAGGATGTCCCGTTCGCGCCCCAGCCTTCGCTGCGCCTCGATGAGTTCCTGCTCCGCGCGTTTGCGTTCGGTAATGTCCATGAACAATACGGCAAACTGACCCGGCGTGGGGCAATACGCATACACTTCGTAATGACGGTCAAGGATTACGGAATGGCGGTCGAAGTGCGCAGGCTCGCCGCTGAGGGCGACCCGTCCGTATGTTTCGATCCAAAACGCTTCGACGCCCGGCAGGATTTCTTTCACGGTTTTGCCTATCACAGCCTCCCTGTGCAGACCGGTCAGCCGCTCGAAGGATGGGTTGATTTCGAGGAAGCGGTAGTCGCAGGGCGCGCCAGCCTCGTCGCAGATGATCTCGTGCAGGGCGAAGCCTTCCGTCATGCTGTTGAACAGGGTGCGGTATTTTTCCTCCGACTCGCGCAGGGCGCTTTCAGCCTGCTTGCGTTTCGTGATGTCGTGGATCGTCGTCAGGATGTGATTCTCCCCGCCGATGCTCACCCAATCCAGGTCGAGCGACAAAACGAGCCGGGTGTTGGCTTTCGTGGTGCGGAGCACCTCGAATCCCTGCACCGACCCGCACGCCTGCAATTCCGCCGCAACCTGCGCACGCGAATCCGGGTCTGCAACCCCCAGTTCCACGCTGGTCTTTCCGAGCACCTCGTCCCGCTTGCACTCGAACAGCGATAGGAAGGCGTCGTTGACGCCCACGATCGCGCCTTCCGGCATCCTGGTCAGCGCGAGGGCAAAGGGAGATTTGTCGAAGACGGTGGAATATCTCTGCTGGCTTTCGCGCAACTCCGCCGTGCGCTGGGATACACGTTGTTCGAGGGTCGCGTTCAGTTCCTCGGATGGCGCGCTCCGCCCGCTTGCGCTCGGTGACGTCGCTGATCGCGAGCCGGACGCGCTCCGCCTGACTCTGCGCCGCCTCCAGCCGCGCCTCGAATTGCGTCCCGTCCTTTTTGACGAGCCGCACCTCGAAGGTATCCCGCGCCTCGTCCTTGAAGAGCGCAATGAGATGCTGGTAGTAGGCGCCCTGGTCTTCGCTGGCGACAAAACGGCCCAGCGCGTTTTTGACGAGTTGACTGCGCGGAACGCCCAGCATTTGCGTTACCGTGAGGTTGGCTTCCACGATGATCCCCGGCGGCTGCAGGGTGAGGTAGCCCACCGGGGCAAAGTCGTACAGGTCAACGTAGCGGTCGCGCGCCAACTCCAGTTCCGCCTGCGTGCGGCGCAATTCCTCGTTTTGCATCTCCAGTTCGATCTGGTGCACGCGCAGGTCGTGGAGCAGGCGGGCCCCATTCCTCCGGCGTTGCGGAAGCAAGGCGGTCGTATTCCTCGGACCTGCCGCGCAGCGCCGCTTCAGCCTGTTTGCGCTCGGTGATGTATCGCAGAAGGTCCCGGTTCGCCGCCTTCAATTCTTCGGTGCGTTCCTGCACGCGCAGTTCGAGTTCGTTGCGGGCTTTGCGCAGGTTCTCTTCCGCCTGCCGGCGCCGGTCAATGTGCAGGATGAGAGGTCGGAACGAGAGGAAGTAAAGCGCCGGGAAAATCAGGGTCGCCATGATCGCGGCGTCGAT
The DNA here is from genome assembly GCA_013112685.1 of Chloroflexota bacterium. GTDB lineage: Bacteria > Chloroflexota > Anaerolineae > Anaerolineales > Villigracilaceae > Villigracilis. The sequence goes on from JABFGC010000002.1 coordinate 242,613, forward strand.
CAGCGTGATCTGATAATAGGGAAGCGGTCCCAGGGAATACACCACAACCATTGCCGCGATCTCGGCGACGACTATTCCCACGATGGTAATGGCGAGCAGACGCAGGGGAGAGGAATATCCCGCCGGAAATTTGTCTTTCATACCGCGCCTCATTTCAAAAAGACAACCTGACGCCTCCCGCACGTCGCGGGGACGGGCTGCCAATACGATTGTTGCAAATTATCGGGTTGGAGTCAACTACCAAAAATCACTTTCCCCGAGGGAAACAAACGGCTTCCTTCCCCGTCCGCGGCGTTAACAGATTCTCGGCAGCATTTCGCCCGCCAACATGTCCACCACGCGGGTGCTGCCCAGCGCGGTCTTGAGCAAAACCCGTCCCTTCGGCTCTGCGGTGACTTCGCCGATGATGACCGTCCCCTCGCCGTAGCGGGTCGCTTTCATCACCGAGAGGACTTGCTCCGCATCTTCCTTCCCGACAATTGCCACCAGTTTCCCTTCATTCGCCACGTAGAGCGGATCGAACCCCAGCATCTCACAGGCGGCATTAACTTCCGGGTGAACGGGAATCGCCTGCTCACGCAGGACAACTCCCACGTCCGATTGCGAAGCGATTTCGTTCAACGTCGTCGCCAGCCCGCCGCGGGTGGGATCGCGCAATACGTGAATGTTCGGGCTCGCATCCAGCATCGCTGCGATGAGATGATTCAACGGAGCCACGTCGCTCTGCAAACCGGACTGGAATCCCAATTCGCCCCGCGCACCGAGGACGGCAATGCCGTGGTCGCCAATTGTGCCGGAAAGAATAACGACATCGCCCGGTCTCGCATTGGCGCCGCCCATATTCACTCCGTCACGCACCACGCCGACACCCGCCGTGGTGATATACATCCCGTCCGCTTTGCCCCTTTGCACCACTTTGGTATCGCCCGCCACGATCTGCACGCCTGCTTCTTCGGCGGCGATTCGCATGGATTCGATGACGCGCTTCAACGTGTCCATCGGCAAGCCTTCTTCGAGGATGAAACCCGCCGTCAGATACAACGGCTTCGCACCGAGCATCGCCACATCGTTGACGGTACCGCACACCGCCAGTTTGCCGATGTCGCCGCCGGGGAAGAAAAGAGGCGAGACCACGTGCGCATCCGTGCTGATGGATAGTTTTTGCCTCAGCCCCGGCTCCACCAGCGCGGCATCGTTTCCCGCCAACAATGCCGGGTTTTGAAACGCAGGCACAAAGGCTTTTTGAATCAACCTGTGACTCATCCGCCCGCCCGCACCGTGTCCCATCACGATCTGCTCGTTGTGGGTCAACGGCGGAGCGCACACCGCGCCTTCGATGTTGGTTGTTCTGCCTTCATCGTTCATCGTTCAACCTTTGTATTTGTAATACGCCGCGCACGCGCCCTCGGAGGAAACCATCGTCGCCCCAAGCGGGCGCTCGGGCGTACATTCCTTCCCAAACGCGGGGCAGTGATGCGGTTTCTTCAAGCCTTGCAGAATCTCCCCCGCAATGCACAGCGGAGATTCCTCCGCGCGGACGGAACCCACATCGAAGCGTTTCTCGGCGTTGAACTCGTCGAACTCGGGGCGCAGGCGCCAGCCGCTCATGGGAATCATGCCGATGCCGCGCCATTTGTGGTCGCATTCCATGAAGACCCTTTGGATTGCCGCCTGCGCGGGCTTCAAGCCTTCCAGTGTCACCGCGCGCGGATAGGCGTTGGAGACCTCCACCCTGCCTTCCTCCAATAATTGCACGGCTTTCAAAATCCCCTGCACGATGTCGAGCGGCTCGAAACCCGTCACCGCCATCGGTGTGCGGAACTTCTCCGCCAGCGGCGGATATTCCCAATAGCCCATGATGGCGCAGACGTGACCCGCCAGCAGAAATCCCTGCACGCGGTTGGACGGCGACCCTAGGATTGTGTTGACGGCGGGCGGCACGCGCACGTGCGAAACCAAAATGGAGAAATTTTTCAAACCGAGCCGCTGCGCCTGCAAAACGCTCATCACGTTCGGCGGAGCGGTGGTCTCAAACCCGATGGCAAAGAAAACAACCTGTTTATCGGGGTTCTTTTCCGCCAGCGCAACCGCATCGAGCGGCGAATACACCACGCGCACATCCCCGCCGCCCGCCCGAACCGAGAACAAGTCGCGCCCCGGAGCCTGGCACGCGCAAAGATGTCGCCGTAGGAACAAAAAATAACGTTCGGGCGCGAGGCGATTGCCAGCGCCTTGTCAATCAACTCCAGCGGAGTCACGCACACCGGGCAGCCCGGTCCGTGAACCAATTCGATTTCCGGCGGCAGCAACTGGTCAATGCCGTGACGCACAATCGCGTGAGTCTGCCCGCCGCAGATTTCCATCAACGTCCACGGGCATGTTACCGTGCGGCGAATCTCTTCGATCACACCCTTCACCAACTCCGCATCGCGGTATTCCGTCACGTATTTCATGAGGCTTGCGGTGTCCCCAATTCTTCATCCATCGCCCCAATCTGCCGCAGCAAATCCAGCGTTTCCATCGCTTCGGCTTCGCTCAACACGCTGATCGCAAACCCCACGTGGATGATGCAATATTCACCCACCTTTGCTTCGGGCACATAATCCAAACAGGCTTCGCGGAAGATGCCCCCAAAATCCACCTTTGCCATTTTCAACCCGCTCTTCTCGTATACGTCCACGATCTTTCCGGGCACGCCCAAACACATGTCAACCTCTCAATCTTGCCGCGGCAATGGCGGCTTGTCCCAGCGAGAGTCCGCCGTCGTTCGCCGGAACCTCTCGATGTATGTATACATCAAATCCGTCTTTCGCTAACAGTGATAATGTTCGCCGCAATAGTGTGATATTCTGCCAAACCCCGCCGGAGAGGATCACTCTCCGAAGCGACGTTTCGCCGCTGATTTTCTGAACCGTTTCCCGAACTGCCTCCGCCAAACCGTTGTGGAAGCGGGCGGATATTTTTGGGAGGGGGACTCCCGCCATTGCATCTTTGACCAACGCCTCCACCGCGCCTCCGACTCGTACCTGACCTGATTCCACGCCAAAGGGGTACATCTCCGCCTCAGCCGAATCTGCCACTGCCTCGAATTCGATTGCCGCCTGTCCTTCGTAGTTGACCTTCTGCCGTAAACCCGCCAACGCCGCTATTGCATCGAACAGGCGCCCCATGCTGGAGGTGAGCGGGGTGTTGATTTTCCTTTCCAACTGCGCGCGCAGGGTTGCCCGGTCTTCGGCGCAAAACTCCATGACGGGCGCGAGCCGTTCATCCCACTCCAAGCCGAGGCTCCACAACAGCGCCAGCGCAGTGCGCGCCGGTCTCTTGATGGAAGCGTCGCCGCCCGGCAGGGGGAAATATTCCAAATGAGCCGCGCGTTGATAGGATTTGTAATCCGCCGCCAAAAACTCGCCGCCCCAGATCGCGCCATCCTCACCGTAGCCCGTCCCATCGAATGCCACGCCGATGACCGGCTCGCTCAACCCATGCTCTGCCATGCAGGCAGCGATGTGCGCGTGATGATGCTGCACCGGAATCGCCGGCAGACCTTCGCGTTCGGCTCGTTCAAGCGTGTAGCGTGTAGCCAAATAGTTGGGGTGTAAATCGTGGGCTATCGCCTCCGGCTTCACGCGGAAGAGCCGTTCAAAATGCTCCACGCCCTGTTTGAACGATTGCAGCGTTTCGTAGTTTTCCATATCCCCAATGTGATGGCTAAGGAAGGCGTACCGTCCGTTCGTGATGCAGAAGGTGTTTTTGAGTTCCGATCCAGCCGCGAGGAGTTGGGGAACCTCGAAGGGGAGTCTGACAGGGAAGGGGGAGTAGCCCCGAGAGCGGCGGATGGGATAAACAGACGATGGACGATGGACGGCGGACAATGGAACACGGTCAATGGTCAATAGTCCATCGTCAAAAACTCGTACTACTGAATCGTCGCACCGAATATGAATATCCCGGTCGTGCATCAAGAAAGCGTCGGCTAGTTTCGAGAGCCGGTCCCGCGCTTCGTCGTTGCCGGTGGCGATGGGTTCCTCGCTGAGGTTGCCGCTGGTCAAGACCAAAGGAGGAAGGATGAAGGATGAGGGATGAATGGAATCCGCAAAAAGTAGATAGTGAAGTGGAGTGTAAGGAAGCATCACTCCAAGCCAATCCTGGTTGGGGGCGGCTTCTTTTGCGATGTTCGATTCCGGCTTGCGCTTCAGCAGCACAATGGGGCGGGCGGGGGATGTCAGCAGTTTGCGTTCCGTATCGCTGACCAGGCAGTGGCGTTCGACGCTTTCCAGGTCGGGCATCATCAGCGCGAAAGGCTTATCCACGCGTAGTTTGCGGGCGCGGAGTTCGCTCACAGCATTGGCATTTGTCGCGTCGCAGGCAAGGTGAAATCCGCCCAAGCCTTTGACGGCAATGATCTTTCCTTCGGCGAGGAGGCGTTGAGTCTCGGTGACGGCTTCATTGTCGAATTTCTTTTCTCTTCCCTCTTTCATTTCCAGCCACACCCTCGGTCCGCAAACCGGACACGCCACCGGCTGGGCGTGAAACCTGCGATTCGCCGGGTCCTGGTATTCGCGCTCGCAATCGGGGCAGAGTGCGAAGCCCGCCATCGTCGTTTTGGGTCGGTCGTAGGGAATATCTTTGATGATGGTGAAGCGCGGTCCGCAGTTGGTGCAGTTGATGAAGGGATAGCGATACCGCCTGTCGTTCGGGTCGAAGAGTTCGCGCAGGCAGTCGTCACAGACGGCGACATCGGGCGAGATGGGCTGGAATGCGCCGTCCACGCTTTCGGAGTGGATAATGTCGAATTGGGTGAACCCGTTACCGGGTCCGAATGAAGCGGTGAGTTCGTCAATACGGGAGAGCGGTGGGGCTTCGTCCCGCAACTTTTGGAGGAACAAATCCAATGCGTCTTTTTTCCCGTCCACTTCGATATCCACACCGGCGGATGTGTTGCGCACCCAGCCTTTGAGATTCAGGCTCGCGGCAAGGTTGTACACAAAGGGGCGAAAACCGACGCCCTGCACGATGCCTGTGATGTGAATTCGCGCGCCCTGCATTGGGGATTCGCTCATTCCTTTCGTTTGGCGTTTGTTATCAGCCAATCCGCCCAGGCGTCCAACCCTTCGCCGGTGCGGCAGGAGGTGTGGAAGGTCGTCACGCCGGGGTTGAGCGCCTGCACGCCGCGCTCGAAGTAATCCATGCGGAAGTCCACGTAGGGGAGCAGGTCAATTTTGTTGACGACGAGCGCATCCACGCCGCGATACGCGCCGGGATATTTGTAGGGCTTGTCGTCGCCTTCGGGCACGGACGCCACCAGCACGGTTTTGTGCGTGCCGAGTTTGAAGTTGGCGGGACAGACGAGGTTGCCGACATTTTCGACGATGAGCAGGTCGAACTGCGTCAGGTCAAGTTGGTCGAGCGCGCCGCGCAAAGATGACCGCATCGAGGTGACACTCGCCGCCGGTGTTGATTTGCACGGTCGGCGGCGCGCGCGCGGCGGCGGCGCGGTCTGAGTCAATGGAGGTGGCGATGTCGCCATCCACAGCGGCGACGCGCAGTTTGCCTTTGAGGCGCGGCAGGGTCTGTTCGATGAGCGAGGTCTTACCCGCGCCGGGCGATGCCAGGATGTTGATGGAGAAAACCCCCGCGGCTTCGAGGCGCGCGCGGTTCCTCTCTCCGCGAGGCGGTCGTTGGCGTTGAGGATATTTTCGACGACGGGGATTCGTTGTGCCATGACAAGATTGTACGCCCGGCGAAAAGGCAGGGATAGTCATTTTTCCCCCACAATTTGGATGATTTTCTTCCGTATTTTTTCGCTCAGTTTTCGACGTCAATTGCTTCCAAAAAGAATTCCTCCCCGGCGACGATCTTTGCTCCGACGCCGCCGCACTGTGGGCAGATGAGTTCATTTTCAACAGGGCGGTATTTCCCGAAACAGGTCATGCACTGCAATTCGGCGGGCACACGGCGGAAGTTCAACACGGCTTTTTCGGCGATGGTGCCTTTGGCGATGATCTCCCAGTAAAACTGGATCGAGTCATCCACCATGCTGGAGAGTTCGCCGATCACAATGTTCAGGGCGGTGATGCGCTGCGCGTTTGCTTTTTCGGCGTGATCGAGCGCGATCTTCAGCAGGGATTGGGTGACGGTGAGTTCGTGCATGTTGTGAGTATACACCGATGTTTAAATGAAAAGTTGGCGGTGAGCGCCGCCAACTTTTCATTTAAGGATTTTCCTGATCAGATGAGGCGAAACCAAAAAGGCTCACTGCGAAGATCGCCAGGGACGCGAAGAGTTACAAATCCTGCCTACGGCAAGTCCACGCAATTTCCGCTGTTGAGTTGAATCGAGTGGTTGGGGTTGGCAATCAGCGCGCACATCTGGGTTGCGCCGGAGGGGCGATTGCCGACGCTGTACTGAGTGAACGGAGAAGGTCCATAAGCGCGGTAGGTCAACTTCCATGGACCGGCGCCGGGCGAACCCGCCTGGTCGGGCGGAACAGTGTTGAAGAACATGTGGACGTGCAGTTGCGAATCCGGCGGTTCGTTGAAGACTTCGTAGTCCACCACATAGACGTTGTTATCAATGCGGATGCCGGTAATTACGACGTAGGGGTCCGGTCGGGGTGGGGGTGGCGGGAACCGGCGTTTCGGTCGGAATGTCGGTAGGAATCAACTCCGCCGGATTTTGCGTAGGAACTTCGGTGTTGATCACGACAGCCGTAGGCTCTGCGGGCGGGCTGGCTTCCCCGCCTGCGAGGAACAGACGGCTGATGATGAAAATTCCGCCTGCGAGCAGACACAACAAGCCGATGGCTCCGCCCGCGATAACAGGCGGCGCCAGACCGGGTCTTCTCGCCTGCGGAGGCGCCGGTTGGACTCCCGAACTTCCCACAGGCGGCATGCCTCCCACGTAGGTTCCGCTTCCCGGTCTGGGCAGGGGGGCGCTTTCCACAACCGTGCCTCTTGAGGGGGGAAGCGGCCCACTTTCGACTACTGTGCCTTTCCCGCCGATCTGCGGTTCGTAGGCGGTGGCTTTCAGGTTTGCGTGTGTGATGGGCGATCTGTCCATCATCGTTGCCGCGGGAGCGGGACCGGTTCCCGCAACGCCCAGTTGCGCCAGCCCGTTTCGCAGCGCGGCGACCATTTGCGCGGCAGTTTGATAACGTTGATTTGGATCCTTCGCCAGCGCTTTGTTGATGACCGCCACCAGCGCCTCGGGGACATCGGGATTGAGTTCCCTGACGTTCGGCACCGGGTCGTTGATGTGCATCATCATCAGCGTCATCGCGGACTCGGCTCTGAAGGGCGGGCGTCCGCTGACCATTCTGAAGAGCGTCACGCCGAGGGAGTAAATGTCGGTGCGGCGGTCGGGCTGCTCCCCCTTTGATCTGCTCCGGCGACATGTACATGGCGGTGCCCACCACCGCGCCGGTGGCGGTATGACGCTGGTCGCCGACGATCTTGGCGATGCCGAAGTCCATCAGGATCGCCTGCCCAAGGAGGTTGAGCATGATGTTGGCGGGCTTGATGTCGCGGTGGATCATCCCGCGCTGGTGAGCGTAGTCCACGGCGTCGCAGATGTTCGCCATGTATTCCATTGCCTGTTTGGGAGAGAGTTTCCGCCCGACATCGTTGAGGCGTTTGAGATGCGCCTGGATCGTCTCGCCTGGAACGAACTCCAGCACCATGTAATACACATCGTCGTCGCGGTTGAAGTCGTGCACCTGGATGATGCCCGGATGACGCAGCTGCGCCACCGCCGCGGCTTCCTCTTGAAGCGCTTGACGAAGTCGGGGTTGGCGGAAAGATGCGTGTGGATCATCTTGATCGCCACCACCCGCTTCAGGTTGGGATCCGTGGCTTTGTACACCGCAGACATGCCTCCCTGCCCCAGCATCTCCTCGATGATGTACCGCTTGTTTAATGTTTTGCCGATCCAGTTAGATGTGGACATTGCTTCTCCAGGGACTAAAAAATTAGTTATCAATCAAAAACAGCCAGGCGTTCTCGAACGTGCAAACCGTGCTCCTGCCGGATTCGCTCAACGCCACCATGGCGACAAAGCCGCGCTCGAAGACCGTCTCTGCGGAGTTGAAGGCGCGCTGCCGCGCGGCGTAGTCCGCTTTCATTTGCTGGACGATCAAATCGTATTCCGCTTTTTGCGCCTGATATGCCGCCATTGCCGCCGGGTCTGCGTTGGGATGCGGCTTCTCCGGTTCAGGCGGAAGCGCGGGGGAAGGCGGCGGCGCGCTCGGGTCCACTTCCCCGATGAGCGTGCCGTTGGTGTAGACCCAAAACCGGTTCCCGCGCCCGACAATCGTCAGGCGGTTGGTCGAATCGTTGGACCAGTCGAAACTCTTGTCACGGTAGCGGGCGTAGATGTCCCTGCCCGTGACGACCTCGCCCTTGGACATGGTGCCAAACAGAAAGTGTCCGCTGGCGACGCGGGTGATGATCGCCACGTATTGGTTCAACGCCTCCTGGTTGCCGTCGGAACGAAGCACAAACCCGCAGCCGGAGGTACTGCCGACAGTGTTCCAGGTGATGTCTGCCGAAATGACAAAATCGGTGACCAGCGTCCCAAGATAGTAATTGACGTACTCGTAATGGTGATAGCCGGAGGCATCCAGCGTCACCGGCGGGTGCACCTGAGCGAGTTTCCCTTCCGGCAGGATCAACGCCGTAGGTGGGCAAGTCCGCGAGGATGGGTGCAAACGCCGCCGCAGTTGCTGTTTGCGCAACCGGATCCAACGCCGCCGCCCACGTCGCCGCCGCTTGGGCGGTTTCTGCGGCGATGGCGGAATCCTCGCCCAACACGCCCGCGGTTCCGGTCGCGCGGACCTGGTTGCTGATCGCCTCCAGTGTGGCTTGTCTTGCCGTTTCGCTGCCGCTCGCGCCGCAAGCCAGCGCCAAAATCATGATCGTTGCCAGAAGAAATATAAACCGGTATTTTTGCATCGCTCTAAATCACGTCCTTGCGTTTTTGCAGGAATAGGATGGCGGCGAACAGGATGGCGATGATCAAGCCCTGCACCGACCAGGTGTAAAAAACCTTCCCGAAGTAAGCGGCGGTGTCTTCCTTGTTGACGTACATGAAGCCGACGCCGTTGTAGAAATTTCGGATGACGCCCTCCGCAGGCGCGACCGCCACCTGCAACTCGGCGCGCGCCGTTTCATAGGCGACCCGGCCCTTTTGGTATTGGTCCACCATCAACTTGTATTGTTCGACCTGCACTTCGTATTCCTTTAACTTGGCGAAGAAATCCGCCATGGCAACATTATCGGACTGATCCTGTGGCTCTTGCGGGCGGACGGGTTCCGGCGGGAGCGGTGTAGGCTCGACGGGCAGGGGCGGATCGGACAATGAGACGGCAAATTTGCCGATGCCGGGGTGGTTGCAACTCTCCTCCTTGAGCATGTTCACGCCCATGCAGCGACAGCCGGTGTTGAGTTTGTCCTCCAATGTCATTACGTTGCGCACGTCCGGCGGGAGCGCCCAGCAGATGTCCGCCGCCACGTCCGAGCCGGGACCTGTGATCCCAATCAACGCTTCTGAACGCCCAGCGGGCGGAGATCGGCGCGCTGATGAAACCGGGGACGGGAATCAACGCGCCTGCCAGAACGATCTGCGGCAGCATCAACATGATGACGATCAACGGGGCGGAACTTGCGTTTGGCGCGAGCGCGGAGGCGAAGAGACCGAGCATCATCCCGGCGAGCGTCGCCAGTACCATAGTGATATACACCTGGAAGAATTCAAGCGCGCCGCCGGGCATCTTGAAAGCGAGGTAATGCACAATCGTGTACGCCGCCGCCTGGTAGAAGGCGAGCAGCGCCGCCACCCAAATCTTCGACATCACATACGGCAAAATCTTTAAATTGACCAGCCTCTCGCGTTTGTAAATATCCGCTTCCTTGACGATCTCGCGCATCTGCGAAATGCCGCCCACCATGATTCCGTAAATGGTGAGCAGGAAGGTCGTGATCAAGACCTGCGCCATGTCGCCTTCGCTGAAGCTGAAAGGGTTTCGTCCCATCACCAGCGAGAGGACCACGTCCAGCAGGCTGACCAGCGGCGCGGTGGCGAGCATCAAACCCAGCGCGAAGCGGTCGCGGGTGAGGATTTTCAAGTTGCGTGCCGAAAGGATGATGAACTGCCTGAGCGCGGAGACCTGCCCTCTGGAGGCGGTTGCCTTCTGCATCCGCTTCGGTTCGGGAATGGTCGGCGCTCTTTCAGGCGCGAGTTTGTCCTTGAGCGGCATGGCGACGTAATTCAAATATGTCTTGCTTTCCCGGAAACGCTTTGCCCAGTCTTCGGCTTTGCCTTTGCTGGGGTCGTCCAGGATGGCGTAGATTTCGTCGAACTCAATCCTGCCCGCCCTGCGGTCGCGCTCCGAGCGGTACTGGTCGAAGTACGTCAGCGCTTCATCCGGCGGACCGAACCAGGCGAGATACCCGCCGCGCGCCAGGAAGATGACCTTGTCCGCCAGCATCACGTTTTTGGTGGCATGAGTGATCAGGATGATGGTGCGTCCCTGGTCGGCGAGGCGGCGCATCAACTGCATCAAGGCGGTTTCCGTCCCGGGGTCGAGACCCGAGGTCGGCTCGTCGAGGAAGAAAAGCCCCGGTTTGGTGATCAACTCAACGCCAATCGAGACGCGCTTCTGCTGTCCGCCGCTCAGCCCGCTGATTTGGACATCCTTGCGGTGGGTGAGGTCGAGGTCTGCCAGCACTTCCATGACGCGCCTATGCCGTTCTTCCGGCGACGTATCGGCGGGCATGCGCAGCTGCGCGGCGTAATCCAGCGCCTGGTAGACCGTCAACTCCATGTGGATGATGTCTTTCTGCGGGACAAAGCCGATGTCGTTGCGGATGGCGTCGAAGTTGGCGTAGATGTCAATATCGTTGACCAGCACGCGGGAGGGAGGCGTCGCCGGGCGGTAGCCCGCCACTGCATCCACGAAGGTGGATTTGCCGCCGCCGCTCTGACCGACGACGACGATGAACTCCCTGGGTTTGAACGAGACGGAAATGTTCTGGAGGATGTTGAGGTCTTTCCGCACCCACTTGTTCAGGTTGATCGCATCCACCCTCAAGCCGTTGCTGTCGTCGTATTTGACGAGCTGGTCCCTGCCCATCACAAAGCGGTATTGACCGATGCGAATAGTGTCTTCGGGTTTGAGCCATACCGAACCTTCGATGCGTTCCCCGTTGACGAACGTCCCGTTGGAACTGCGTAAATCCTCCACGCGGTAACGCTGACCGACCCGCTCCACCTGCGCGTGGAAGCGCGAGACGTTGGGCGAAGAGACGATCACATCGTTGCTGGGGTCGCGCCCGATTTGGATGAGGGTCTTCGCGCCGAAAACGATCTCCGTTTCGAGTTCCTGCGTCGCTTCGCCGGGCACGCTGTAGGTCATGGTGACCATCATGCCGGGGTCGAGGCTCCCCAGACGGAGCATATCGCCGTGACGCAAAACGCGCGGACCTTCCAACGGACGCCCCGCGAAAAGAATCGGGTTTTTCGCCTCAGGCAGGACGGTGAGTTTGTACCCGCCGTCGGTTTGTTCCAGCCTGGCATGACGGCTCGACATGATCGGCGAAGGGATGACGATGTCGTTCCCCTCCACGCGTCCGATGGTGATCACCTGTTTGGTCAGTGTATGGGTCTGTTGTTTTTCTCCGGCGATGGTGACAACCAGTTGCGGCGGACCCGCATCGAGGTTCGAACGAAGCGGGGGTTCTTCGCCCAGCATCGTCTGCATCAAATGGGCGGGCTGGGCTGGCTTGACCGGCGCAGCGCGCATGACGGTTTTATCGGATTCGGTTACAGGCGCTTTGTAAACAAGGGTGATGGCTTGTCCCAGCCGGATTTCATCCCCCGATTTGAGCGCTTTTCTTTCCCTCAGTCTTTCCCCGTTGAGAAACGTGCCGTTACTGCTTCCCAGGTCTTCGACGGCGTATCCTCCGCCTTCCAGCGTAAACCGGGCGTGACGGCGGGATACAGCCGGCGTGGGGATTGGGATATCCACGCCCTCGTCACGTCCAACGATGATTTCGGATTTGATCAACTCGAATTCCCTGGGCGGGCTGCTGCTTTGGCTGTTGATCAGGGTCAACTTGAAACTGCTTGATGGGTCCACAGGTCTGTTCCTAATTGTTGGAAGGTCAGATGCGCCGATACCGTACTCAACTTTCAATGCAATCAAGTTGTATTCAGGAACGATCCCCGCTGATGGAATTCAGTAAATACCACAAATCGCACAATAATTGTAAAAATTATACCTTTTTAGAAACGCATGTCAAGAACCGAGTTCGATACGACATCATCCAAAAGTCATGGGTGTTGCAATACATGTGCGTATTAGTACAAACATCGCAGCCGCGGCGGCTATCGAATGGGGTCTTTTGTGTTATAACTAAAAACATTATTTTACAAACTAGGTAGAAATTATCATGAATAATCCGTCTCACCTGGTACCGTCCGTTTCCCCGTCGTCGCTCAGCACATTATTAGACCTCCTGCAAACCAGGGCGCAGCAGCATCCAGACCGCCTGGCGTATCGCTTCATCCAGGACGACGATTCGGTTGTGGTCACGATCACGTATGGGGAATTAGACCGCCGTGCACGCGCCATTGCTTCATGGCTGGAAAGTTTTGGAGCATGGGGCGAGCGCGCGCTTCTGATCTACCCTCCGGGTTTGGATTACATCGCATCCTTTTTCGGCTGCCTCTACGCAGGCGTAACCGCGGTCCCTGCTTACCCGCCGCGCTTGAACCGCCCTGTGCCGCGCATTCAAGCCATCGTTGCGGATTCAAAAGCGGCGTTTGCCATCACAACCTCCGCCATCCTGCACAACATCGAACAGCGCTTCGAGCATACGCCCGACCTGAAGGCATTGCACTGGTTAAACAGCGACCAGATCCCGGCGGGGTTGGAAGCGGATTGGCGTCGCCCGGATATTTCGGCGGACACGCTTGCCTTCCTTCAATATACGTCCGGCTCCACCAGCCAGCCCAAAGGCGTGATGCTCACGCACGGCAACCTGATGCACAACCTGAAAGCCATCCGTCACGGGTTTCAAATTGATGAAACTGCTTCGGGTGTTTTCTGGCTGCCGAGTTATCACGACATGGGGCTGATCGGCGGCATCCTCGAACCGATGTACTTGGACGGACCTTCGACCTTGATGTCGCCGGTTTCGTTTTTGCAGCGTCCGTTTCGCTGGCTCGATGCCATCAGCCGCTACAAGGGCACCACCAGCGGCGCGCCCAACTTTGCTTACGATTTGTGCGTTGACAAGATCACTCCCGAACAGATTGATACCCTGGACTTGAGTTCGTGGTCGCTGGCGTTCTGCGGAGCCGAGCCGATTCGCCCTGAAACGCTCGAGCGCTTCGCCCGGACCTTTGAGCGGTGCGGCTTCCGAAAGAGTTCGTTCTACCCTTGTTTTGGGATGGCGGAAAGCACGCTGCTCGTCTCCGGTGGGATCGGTCCTGCCGAGCCGCGTTATCTCACCGTTGACCGCAGATCTCTCGAACGCGACCGCGTCGTAGAAATTGCTCCGAACGACGCCAATGCGTTGACGATGGTCAACTGCGGCAAAGCCATCATTGACCAGAAAATCGTTACTGCCAACCCGCACACGTTGGAACACTGCACGCCGGATCAAGTGGGCGAGATTTGGATCTCCGGTCCGAGCGTGGCGCAGGGATATTGGGGCCTGGCGGAGGAAACCGAGAGTCACTTTCATGCCCATCTTGCGGATACGGGCGAAGGTCCGTTCCTGCGAACCGGCGACTTGGGCTTTCTGCATAACGACGAACTCTTCGTCACCGGGCGGCTCAAAGACCTCATCATCATTCACGGCAGCAATCATTACCCGCAGGATATCGAACTGACCGTCGAATCTTCCCATGCCGCTTTGCAGGCGGGCGGCGGCGCGGCGTTTTCCGTGACCGATGAAGGCAGGGAAAAACTCGTCATCGTTCAGGAAGTCACACGCCAGGGCAGAAATGCGGATGTCAATGAAGTGACTGCCGCCATTCGCCAGGCAGTCTCCGAAAAGCACGACCTGCAAGTCTTCGCCATCGTGCTCGTCAAGCCGATGAGCATCCCCAAAACGTCCAGTGGAAAGATTCAGCGCCGCGCGTGCAAATCCGCGTTTTTGAATGGCGAGTTGGAAGTGGTGGGGGAATGGAGGAGCGAGTCAGCGAGACGGCGAGGCGGCGAATCAACGAGTCAACGAGTCAGCGAATCAGCGAGTCAGCGAGTCAGCGAGTCAACGAGTCGGCGAGTCGGCGAATCAGCGAGTCAGCAAGGCGGCGAATCAGCGAATCAGCGAGTCAGCGAGTCAACGAGTCAACGAGTCAGCGAATCAGCGAGGCGGCGAGGTGGCGAGGCGAAGATTTCGCCGGTGGAGATTCAGTCCTGGCTGGTGAGCCGCATCGCCTCCATGCTCGAAACGGACGCGACCTCCATTGACCCGCGCCAGCCGTTCACCTATTATGGGCTTGGCTCGGTGCAAGCCGTCAGCCTCACCGGCGACCTGGAGATTTTTCTCAACCGTAAACTTTCTCCCACACTCGCCTGGGATTATCCGACCATCGAGTCGCTGGCAAAATATCTTGCCAACGGCGCCGCTCCGATCCGGCAAAAAGACGCAAAACCGGAATCGCTTCGACCCGCTTCGCAATTTGTGAAGGAGCCAATTGCCATCATCGGTTTGAGCTGCCGCTTTCCGGGCGCGCGCAATCCAAAAGAGTTTTGGGACTTGTTAAAGAAAGGCGTGGACGCCATCCGCGAAGTCCCCGCCGACCGCTGGGATGCGGATGCGCTCCACTCCGAGTCCGCCGCGCCGGGAAAGGTTACGTCTCGCTGGGGCGGCTTCCTCGATGACATGGATTTGTTCGACCCGGCGTTCTTTGGCATCTCCCCGCGCGAAGCCGCCCGCATGGACCCGCGGCAGCCGGCTCCTGCTCGAAGTCAGTTGGGAGGCGTTGGAGAACGCCTTTATCCCGCCGCATACGTTGGCAGGGACGAGAACGGGCGTGTTCGTGGGCATCAGCAGTTACGACTACTCACGCCTGCAATTCGACGACCCCGAACGGATAGACGCCTACGCCGGGACAGGCAACGCGCACAGCATCGCCGCGAACCGCCTTTCTTATTTCTTTGACCTGCGCGGACCAAGCATGGCGGTGGATACAGCCTGTTCTTCGTCGTTGGTGGCGGCGCATCTGGCGTGTCAGAGTCTCCGCAGCGGCGAATCGGACCTGGCGTTGGCGGGCGGCGTGAACCTCATCCTCACACCCGAATTGACCATCACTTTTTCACAGGCGCGCATGCTCTCGCCAGACGGACGCTGCAAAACCTTCGATGCCGGCGCAGACGGCTACGTGCGCGGCGAAGGTCGCGGGGTCATCGTCCTCAAACGGTTATCAGACGCCTTGCGCGACGGCGATAACATCCTTGCCTTGATTCGCGGCTCGGCAGTGAATCAGGATGGGCGCAGCAACGGCTTGACCGCCCCGAACGGTCTCGCCCAACAGGATGTGATTCGCCGGGCATTAAACGATGCGCAAGTGACGCCGAATCAAATCGGCTATGTCGAAGCGCACGGCACAGGCACGCCGCTTGGCGACCCGATTGAAATCGCCTCGCTTCGCGCCGTCCTCGATGACGGCGAATCGAACGGCAGGGTTTTGGTTGGCTCGGTGAAAACCAACATCGGACATTTGGAATCGGCGGCGGGCATTGCAGGCTTGATAAAGACCGTGCTTGCTTTGCAGCATGAAGCCATCCCGCCGCATTTGCACGTCAAGGAGATCAACCCATATCTTTCCATTGAAGACTCGCGCCTCGAGATCGGAACCTATCTCCGCCCGTGGAAGCGCCGTGACGTCGCGGCGTCGCGCTTTGCAGGCGTGAGTTCGTTCGGCTTCGGCGGCACGAATGCGCATGTCGTCATTTCCGACCCGCCTTTGGAGTCGGACGGCTTGCTGCCCGACAATCAGGGGCAAGCCCCTGGACTCCATAAAATCGAACGCCCGCGCCACCTCCTCACACTCTCCGCCAAATCAGAAAACGCCCTTCTCGAATTCTCCCAATCGCTTCACGGCTTCTTACGAATTACGAATTACGAATTGCCAGACCTCGCCTTCACCGCCAACACCACCCGCACGCATTTTGAATATCGTCTTGCCGTCCAGGCCGCTTCGCTCGATGAACTGAAAAACAAACTGGAAAACCCGGAGATCGCAGCCATCAAACCGGGCGCGCAGCCAAAGATCGCTTTTCTCTTTACAGGACAAGGCTCGCAATATCCCGGCATGGGCAGGCGGTTGTACGAAACACAACCGGCCTTCCGCGGTGCGCTCGACGATTGCGCAAAGATTCTCGATTCTGTCCTTGACCGTCCGTTGTTCGAGATACTTTTTTCTGAAAGCGATGCAATCCATCAAACCCAATACACCCAGCCTGCGCTCTTCGCCTTCGAATACGCGCTTGCGCAGATGTGGCTTTCGTGGGGCATCACACCGCACGCGGTGCTTGGTCACAGCGTGGGCGAGTATGCCGCCGCGTGTATTGCCGGTGTGTTCGCTCTCGAAGACGGTCTGCGCCTCATCGCCGAGCGCGCGCGCCTGATGGGCGCGCTTCCGCATGACGGAATGATGGCGGCAGTCTTTGCGGATGCCTCTCGCGTTGCCGAAGCCGTGAGCTGTACGCCGATAAAGTTTCCATCGCCGCGGTGAACGGGACCCGATAACACGGTCGTCTCCGGGGAGAAGTCCGTGCTGGAAGCCGTGCTGGATGCGTTATCTCGACAGGGGATTTCCTCCAAGCCGCTGGCGGTTTCGCACGCCTTTCATTCCCCGCTGATGGATTCGATTCTGGATGAATTTGAATCCGCCGCGCAGCGGATCGCCTGCTCCGCGCCGCGCATCCTGCTGATCTCGAACCTGACCGGCGGTATTCTGGGAGCGGAGCAAACGCCGGATGCGCGTTACTGGCGCGAGCACATCCGCGCGGAAGTAAAGTTCTCGGCAGGCATGTCTTCCCTCGCCGCGCTTGGAATTGACGCCTTCATTGAAATTGGTCCCAGCCCGGTTTTGCTTGGCATGGGCAAACGCTGCCTGCCGGAGTCGCAGTTCGCGTGGCTGCCATCGCTGCGGCAAAACCAGGACGATTGGCAAACCCTTTTGGACAGCCTCGGCAAACTCTACCTTCAGGGCGCGGGCATTGACTGGGCTGGCTTCGATGAAGGGTATTCTCGCCGCAAAGTATCCCTGCCGAATTATCCCTTTGACCGTCGGCGTTACTGGCTGGAGCCGTCGAACAAAAACACTGACTCCACAGTGAAGATTGCGCCTGTGCCATCAAAAGACGTTCCACAGCGCAAGAATGGAAATAATAATAATCATAAGTCGCAGTCCGTGCGAACCCCGGTCATGGGGTTGGATCGTTCGGCTTTGCTGAATGCCGAACCAAACCAGCGCCAAAGACTTCTGGAAGATTACCTGCAAAAGCAAACCGCGCGCATTCTGGGCATGGAACCATCCCGGTTGAGCCTCGTCCAGCCGCTCGACACGCTGGGACTCGACTCGCTCATGGCGATGGAACTCAAGAATTCGCTCGAAAGAACATTCGGCGTGAACCTGTCCGTTGCCAGCCTCTTGCAGGGACCGACCATCTCCGGTCTCGCTGTGGAAGCGCTCAATGGGCTGGATTCGCCCGAAGTCCCGAATGAAGCGCGGCTCGTCATCTCCAACCACGAGTCGGATGAGAGTCCGCTTTCGTATGGTCAGCAGGCGTTGTGGTTCCTGCATGAATTGCTGCCGGAGGATATTTCGTTCAACGTGGCGGGTGCGATTCGCATTCGCGGCGCATTGGATGTGACTGCGCTCGAGCGCGCCTTTGCGCAATTGACCGGGCGGCATGAGTCGTTGAGAAGCACGTTCCATGTTGTGGCGGGTGAGCCGATTCAGCGCGTGCATGATCTGATGATGGGGGTGTTCAAACTCGAAGATGTTTCTGATTGGGACGAAGCCGACCTGCGCGGACGGTTGACCGCCGAAGCCCACCGTCCGTTCGATTTGGAACATGGACCGGTTTGGCGCGCGGTCTTGTTCAGGACAAAATCAGAGCATGTGCTCCTGCTTGCGATGGATCACATCATCACCGACTTTTGGTCCATGACGGTGCTGGCGAGCGAGACGCTGGTGCTTTACGAAGCGAATAAATCCGGCGGGACGATTTCGCTCCCACCGCTGCAAGCGCGTTATTCGGATTTCGTCCGCTGGCAGAGTGGGATGCTGGCGAGCGCGGCGGGGGAGCGCTTGTGGGAGTATTGGCGCGGTGAACTTGCGGGCGAACTGCCCGCGTTGAACCTGCCGACGGATCGTCCGCGTTCGGCACTGCAAACCTATCGCGGCGACTCGCGTCATCTGTTTATGGATGCGGAGTTGTGCGCGAAGGTGAAGTCGCTGGCGCAGGAGCAGGGCGCGACGATGTTCATGACCTTGCTCGCGGCGTTCCAGACGCTTCTGTATCGGTATGCAAATCAGGAGAAATTTCTGGTCGGCTCGGTGACCGCCGGGCGCAGCCATGCCGAACTGGCAGGACTGGTCGGTTATTTCATCAACCCGATTCCGCTCAAGGCGGATTTTTCCGGCAACCCGACGTTCAATGAATTTCTCGCGCGCGTTCGGCGGACAACGCTTGGCGCGTTCGAGCATCAGGATTATCCGCCCGCCCTGCTTGCGAAGCGACTCGGCATACAACGCGACTCGAGCCGCCCGCCGTTGTTCGAGACGATGTTCATTTTGCAGAAGGCGCAGGAAGCCGGGGTGCAGGCGCTCAGTCCGTTTGCGCTCGGTCTGGATGGCGCGCGCATGGAAGCGGCTGGTTTGACTCTCGAATCCATCGCGCTGGGCGGCGAGCCGGCACAGTTCGATCTGACGATGATGATGTCCGAAACCGAAGGCGGACTCGCCGCAGCGCTTCAATTCAACACAGACCTGTTCGACGCCGCGACGATTGAACAAATGCTGGGGCATTTCCATTCCCTGCTGCGGGAAATTGTGAGCGACCCGCACAAGCCGGTTTCGGCGTATTCGCTGTTGAATGAAGCCGAACGCAGGCGGTTGCTGGTGGAATGGAATCAAACGCAGGCGGAATATCCGCGCGATTTGTGCGTTCACGAATTGATTCGGGAACAAGCCAGGCGCACGCCGGACTCGATTGCGCTTCAATTCGGCGAACAGACGTTGACCTACAAGGAACTGGACAAACGCTCGACGCGTGTGGCGAAAGTTTTATCTTCACGCGGGGTCAAGCCGGGGACGCTCGTCGGGCTGTTTGTCCATCGCTCGCTCGACATGGTGGTTGGTCAACTTGGCGCGCTCAAGGCGGGCGGCGCCTACCTGCCGCTCGACCCATCCTTCCCGGCGGAGCGGCTCGCGTTCATGCTGGCGGATTCGGGCGCATCCATCCTGCTGACGCAATCCAACCTGCGGGGCAAACTGCCAGAGCCAACGCCGAAGTCATTTGCATTGACGATGTCGAAGGGATGAAAGCCTCGACGAAGAAACTGCCTGCCGCATCGCCCAACGACCTGGCATACATCATCTACACCTCCGGTTCCACCGGCAAGCCGAAGGGCGTTCAAATCCATCATCGCGCGGTGGTGAATTTCCTCGCGTCCATGCGGGAGAGTCTGGGGATCAAGGCGGGCGATACGTCGCTGGCGGTCACCACGCTTTCCTTCGACATCGCCGTTTTGGAACTGCTCCTGCCGCTGACGGTGGGCGCGCGCGTCGTCATCGCAGATTCGGAAACCGTAACCGATGGCGCGCTGCTCGCCAAAGCCCTGACGGATTTCGACGCGACGTTCATGCAAGCCACGCCTGCGAGTTGGCGTCTGCTGCTCGAAACCGGCTGGAAGGGCAAATCTAACCTCGCGATTCTGAGCGGCGGCGAAGCGCTGACAAACGACCTCGCCGAACGTTTGCTCAAGCGCGGCGTAGCGCTGTGGAATCTATACGGTCCCACCGAGACGACGATCTGGTCCACGCTGTATCGCGTGACATCGGGAGAAACTCGTGGGATTTCCAACACCGTTCCCATCGGCAGACCGATTGCCAACACGCAAATCTACATCCTGGATTCCAACCTTCAGCCCGTTCCTGTGGGCGTCATCGGCGATTTGTACATCGGCGGGGACGGCGTCAGCCGCGGGTATTTGAACCGTCCCGAGTTGACGGCGGAGCGGTTTATCCCTCACCTCTGCGCCCCTCTACCCTTACGGGCACACGTCCCTCAGGGAGAGGGGATGGGGGTGAGGGAAGGGCCGATCTACAAAACCGGCGACCTTGCCCGTTATCTTCCCGATGGAAACATCGAGTTCTTTGGGCGCAGCGACCAGCAGGTCAAAGTGCGCGGATTCCGCATCGAGACCGGCGAAGTGGAAGCGGCGCTGGCGAGCCACCCATCCGTGAAGCAGGCGGTGGTCACGGCGTGGAAGGACAAATCGTCAGACGCGAGCCTGATTGGGTACGTGTTGCCAGCCGGCGGGGAGAAAGAGGCGGACTTCAGTCAACTGCGCGAGTATTTGCGGACGAAACTTCCCGAGTACATGGTTCCGTCCATTTTCGTCGCGTTGGATTCCCTGCCGCTCACGCCGAATGGAAAGGTAGACCGCAAGGCGCTGCCCGAACCTGCCCTGGCGCGCGCCGCACTGCGGGCGAAATATATCGCGCCGCGCGCACCGCTCGAAAAAGAACTGGCGGAGCTCTGCGCGCAAGTGCTTGGTTTGGAAGATCGCCCGGTGGGGGCGCACGATAATTTCTTCGACCTCGGCGGACATTCATTGCTTGGCACGCGGCTTGTGTTCTTGCTGCGTGAAAAATACGGACTCGACACCGCGCAACTTCCGCTGCGCACGCTGTTCGAGAATCCCACGATTGCGAATCTGGCGAACGCCATTGAACGGGCGTTGAGCGGCGAGTACATCCCGCAGCGCGGCAACATCATCCGCATGAATCAGTTGAGTTTGGACGAGTTGAAAGCCGAAGCCAAACTCGATGCAGACATCGCGGCGGGGGATCTCAGATATGTGCATGTGAGCGAGCCGAAACATATTCTGCTCACCGGCGCGACCGGCTTCGTGGGCGCGTTCCTCCTGCATGACTTGCTCAAACAAACCCCGGCGGATGTTCACTGCCTGTTGCGCGCGGAAACCATCGAGCAGGGCAGGGAGCGGTTGAAACGCAACCTGACGAATTATTCGTTGTGGGATGACTCATTTGCGGAGCGCATCCAGCCGGTGCCTGGCGATTTGGGCTCGCCTCAACTCGGGCTGGACGACGAGACGTTTGAAACTCTCGCCGCGCAAATGGATTGGATCTATCACAACGGCGCGATGGTGAATTTTGTATATCCGTATGCCGCGCACAAGGCGTCGAACGTGCTCGGCACGCAGGAAGTTTTACGGCTGGCGAGCCGCGTGAAACTCAAACCGGTCCATCATGTATCCACGCTTTCGATTCTGCATAACGGCGACCGCGACGACGGGCGCATCTACCGCGAGTCCGACGACCTCGATGAGACCGGCGCTCCGTTCGGCGGGTATGCCCAGAGCAAATGGGTGGCGGAAAAACTGGTGATGGAAGCGGGCGCGCGCGGCATCCCGTACGCGATCTATCGCCCCGGTTTGGTGTCGGGTCATTCGCAGACCGGCGCATGGAACACCGACAACATGATCTCCAGCATGACCCGCGCCTGCCTGCTGTTGGGTACGGCTCCCGATCTCGATGTGGTCGCAAACATCGTGCCGGTGGATTTCGTCAGCGCGGCGATTGTGCATCTTTCCAAGCAGCCCGAAAATTGGAATCGGGTCTATCACCTTGAGAATCCAAACCCGCTTCATCTCGACCCGCTGGTGGAGTGGCTGAAGACCGAAGGCTTCCACCCGCGCAAAGTCCCGTTCGAGGAGTGGCGTCAACAATTGTTCAACGCCGTTGCGCATTTGGAGTCGGGCGGCTGGGAGCCGTACTTGCCGTTGATCGAAGAAGTGGAGGAAAGGCAGATCTTCATGCCGCGCATTGACCTGAGCAGCACGCTCGCCAAACTCGAAGGCAGCGGCATTGTCTGCCCGCCGGTGGAAGGGAAATTGCTCTCCACCTACATCCGCGCCTTCATCGCGCAGGGATTGATCGAACGGCCCGAAGTGAAAACCCGGTGAACGCCGCGATTCGTCTTTCGAGCAAATGGTTTGCCTGCCCGCGCTCGAAGCCGCAGGCAGCGACCCGCCTCTTCTTCCTCCCCTACGCGGGCGGCGGACCGGCGGTCTTTACCGGGTGGTGTGCAGAACTTCCTGCTTCCATCGAAGGACAGGTTGTTCACTATCCGGGCAGGGGTTCGCGCTTCAACGAAGACGCAATCACCGACATGCCGCGCATGGTGGACGAACTTGCAAACGCCATCCAGCCATTGCTCGATAGACCCTTTGCTTTTTTCGGTCACAGCATGGGCGGCTTGATCGCCTACGAATTTGCGCACCTGCTTCGCACTCGAAACCTCCCAACGCCCGATCCGCTTTTCGTTTCCGCGTGCGGTGCGCCTCATCTGCCCGACCCGAACTCGAAAATTCACCAACTGCCCGACGACGAATTTTTGAGCGAACTCGACCAACTCAACGGCATACCCGCCGAACTGAAACATCCCGAAGCGATGGATTTGCTCCTGCCCGTCGTCCGCGCCGATTTCCAACTCATCGAAACTTACGTTTATAATCCCGCCCGACCGCGCTTCGATTTTCCGATCCTTGCCCTCGGCGCGCCGGACGACCCGCGCATCAGCCGCGAGCGCATCGAAGGCTGGGCGGCGTACACTGCCTCAACCTTCACAGCACGATATTTTCCCGGCGGGCATTTCTTCATCCATCGAGCCCGTCAACCCATCATGGAATTTCTCTATGAAAAAATCCGACTCACACACTGACTGGATCAAACCGCCCGCCGACCCGGCCATGCAGCCCCGCCATGTGGACATCTGGCGCATCTCTCTGGACCTCGAGCCTGATTCCGTCAAATGGTTTGAATCCACGCTGTCGGCGGACGAAACCGAGCGCGCGGCGAAATTCGAGTTCCCGGCAGACCGTCATCGTTATGCCGTTGCTCATGGATTCTTGCGCGACGTGCTCTCGCGTTATCTGAAAGCGGAACCTGCCGGGCTGAAATTCTCCGTCAATTCCTACGGCAAGCCATCGCTGGCGGGTCACGACCTGGAATTCAACCTCTCCCACTCCGCGGACTTTGCGCTGGCGGCGCTGACGTATAACCGCAGGATCGGCGTGGACGTGGAGCGCATCCGTTCGGGCATCTCGGCGCACGTCATCGCGCGGCAATATTTCTCGAAGGCGGAAGTCGCCGAGTTGGAGACGATTCCGCTCGAACTGCGCGAGCGCGCCTTCTTCATCGGCTGGACCCGCAAGGAAGCCTACATCAAGGCGCAGGGTATGGGTTTGTCTTTGGGTTTGGATAGTTTCGACGTAACCATCACCCCCGACCAGCCCGCCGTCCTGCGCGCCACCCGCCCGAATCCCAAAGAAGCCTCCCGCTGGACGCCGCTGTCCCTGCCCATGGATTCGCGCTACGAAGCGGCGGTCACTGTGGAAGGGAAGGACCTCGAATTTCGGTTGTGGGACTGGGAAAATTGAAAACGGGAATCCGAAAGTTCTACTTTCGGATAAAAAAGTCCTGAAGTTCCACTTCAGGACTTCGTGCAGCCTATTGAGTAACCGACTTATTTCCCAAACATTGCAGTCCTTCGTTCCCTTTTGGGTAAACCCGATACAAATTGTTCTCTGGCACGATGCAATACGTCTCCACTAGTTTTGAGGCGTTGTAAAATCGCTCGCTCAACGAGGCGAGATAGACCGGGCTTTCGGGGAGGGAACGTTCGATTAAATCCGAAACAACTTGTGGGTCGAACGAGGCGGGGGCGATGTCATACCAGCCGGCGATGGTCACATCCGGGCGGATCGGGTCAATCTTCGTAAAATATCGCAAAATAAAATATTCATCGGTGTCGGTGTACCATTCCGCGATGACGACAGAGTTCGGCTCTAGGCTCATCGTCGTTTGGTAGCCGAAATCGTAGGCGTTCGTGTCGCCGCGTTTGAAGGGATTGATGTAATAGGCTAAGCCGTTTCGTAGTCCCGTGCCGATCTGCGGAATGCCGATGGCGGCGTCGTTCACGCTTGCTGCGGTGGCGAGGCAGGGCAGGGCTGTGTAGAAAAACGGGGTCGCAAAAAGGAATAGGCTCGCCATGCCGATTGCAATCGTTCGGTTTTTCCCTTGAAGGGTGGCGAGGATGTGGCTTGCGCCAATGCCCATCATCAGCGCCCAAAAGACGTGAGACACGATGAAAAAAGTAAATTGATCCGAGACGCGATAGTAAATCCCGAACAGCGTGTAAACCATGAAGAAGACGGTGATCTTGTGAGTCGGCAGTTCGGGACGAAGGTGACCTTTGCGAAAGCCGATGATCCCGACGACCAAACCGATCGGACCGAATTGAACGGTCAAAAAGAAAAGATAGGTCAGGATGCTTCTGCCCAGGGAGGCGGGAGAGAAGGGCTCCAGTTGATTCAGAAACGCCGAGCCGACCACCGGTCCCATGATTTCATCGAGCGGGAAGTTCAAGGTCATGCGCGCGAACTGAAAAATGTAGAGCGAAAATCCACCCAGAAAACCGAGCACCGGAGCGGCGAAATCCTTTGGAGTCAAGAATTGGAACGCGCGGTGTTTTCCGGCGACAAAATAATACAGACCCAACGCCGGGATCGCCAGAAAGCCGAGGATGTGCGTGGAAGCCGCCAGCCCCAGACAAAGCGCGGCATACATCAGGTACGACTTGACGCCCGTTCGCTCGAACCGCTCGTGAAAATAAAAGGCGGATAATAAAAAGAAAGTGAATAACGTGTAAACTTCCGGCGTGGAGGAATGCCACCAGAACGTGTGCGAGACCGCCAGCGCAAGCGCGGCATAACAGGAAGCAAGCAGCGATTTGGTGAATTGGTGGGCGATGCCGAACGCCAGCGCAATGGAAGCCGCGCCGAAAAATGCCGAGATGAAATTGACCAGCCAGAGAGGGTCGAGAAACGGCATGGACAACACAAGCAAGTATCCAAACACAACGTACAGGGGATGATCCCATGCCGCAACGCCCACTCTGGAAAAAGGGAACGGGTCGGGGGCAAATTTTTCGGGCGGCATCTCGGAGAGCACGAACGACTCTCCCGAAACGACCTCGCTTTGCAGTTTCACGCCGTCTCCCCAGGCGAGTGAAGGCAGGAGCGAATACGTATAGAAAACGAAAGCCAATACGAAAACGAGCAGGGCGGTTGTATTCTTGTTCGGCATGGGCATATATCGGTTGTTCGACCCGGGTCAATGAGTTTCGTATTTGCCCACGATCAAAACCGCATTACTCCCCCCAAAAGCAAAGGAATTGGACATGATGTTTTGAAGCCGCACGTTTCGTTTGCCCTCGGTGACGTAATCCAGATCGCATTCCGGGTCCGGCGCTTTGTAATTGATGGTCGGCGGGACGACCTGGTCGCGCAGCGAAAGCACACAGCCGATCAACTCCAGCGCGCCGCTCCCTGCAATCGAATGTCCAAGCGCGGCTTTGTTGCCCACCACCGGAATCTCATACGCGCGTTTGCCGAAAACTTCCTTGATGGCGGCAGTCTCGTTCTTGTCGTTCCATTCCGTGCCGGTGGCGTGGGCGTTGATGTAATCAATGTCGTCCAGAGATAAGTCTGCATCTTCCAGCGCGCGCCGCATGGCTTGGGCGGGGTCCGGTCTTCGTGGGCTGGGTGAGGTGACTGCTGTCCGCGCTCGCGCCGTAGCCTTTGATCTCCGCCAGGATGGGCGCGCCGCGCTTCAACGCGTGACCTTCCGCTTCCAACACCAGGATGCCTGCTCCTTCGCCCAAAACCATGCCGTCCCTGTCGGCGCTGAACGGGCGGCAGGCTTCTGCGGGATTATCGGGTCCGGTTCGAGACGGCGTGCGCCGCCACCCACGCGCCGACCACCGCAGGTGAAAAAGGAGAGTCCGCTGCGCCGGTAACGGCGATTTCCAACATTCCGCTGCGAATCATGTTGAAGGCATAACCAATGGAATGCGCCGCGCTGGAACAGGCGGCATCCACGCTCATCAATGGTCCCTGAAAGCCGTGCTTGATGGAGATATTCGATCCCGGTCCGACGTTCATCGAGATCGGAATGGTAAATGGGCTGAGGCGGTTTTGCAGATAAAAACTTTTGAAAAACTGGTCCGACGCGCTGTACCCGCCTATCGAACTGCCGACGATCACGCCGACTCCCGTGCGATCCACTTCTCCGTTTTCCATCCCTGCCTGGGCGATTGCCTGTTTTGCCGCCACCAATCCCAATTGCGATGACCGGCTCATACGCCGCGCTTCCTTGCTGTCGAAATGGTCGCTCTCTTCGTAGCCCCGCACGATTGCGCCGATCTTGGAGGGCATGCCCGAAAAGATGCTTCCCTCCAGCGAGATGACCCCGGAACATCCTGCCAGTAAATTGTTCCAAAACCCAGAAAGGTCACACCCTAACGGGCTGGCGACCCCCATCCCTGTGACGACCACGCGCTCCGTTTTTCGAGACATCCTGGCATCCTCCAGTCTGAAAGCCGCACCGATAAAGATTGCTCACGGCTTGTGTACCGGTCGAAATTCTAACATACATTACCGTTATGCTCTTTTTATCTCATTTGCCAACCCTTCCATCATTTGGACGCCTCCCCCAAATTCGACAGAACTAATGTCGGATTTGGGGGAGGCAGGGAGGGGGCTAAAACCCCTCCGCCACGTACTCGCCCCACACCCGCCTCAGCGTGTTGCAAATCTCCCCAAGCGTGACGTCGTTCTCCACGCATTCGATGAAGAGGGGGATCAGGTTCGAGGTTTCCCGTGCCAGATTTTCCAATCGGCTCAACAATTCCGCGACCTTTGCGGAATCCCTGTTCGCGCGCAAGGCGGCGAGTCTTTCGCGTTGCCCCAACTCAATCGCCGGGTCAACCTTCAAACGTTCCAACATGAGAACTTCATCAACCGTGAATTGATTCACGCCAACCACAATCTGCTCTTTCTTCTCGATGGCTTGCTGCGCGGCGTAGGCGGCGTTCTGGATTTCGTTCTGCATGAAGCCGCGTTCGATGGCTTGCATCGCCCCACCCATTTCGTCAATTTTGGCGATGTAATCCTGCGCGCCCTTTTCGATTTCATCGGTCAGATATTCGATCAGATACGAACCCGCCAGCGGGGCCCACCGAATCCGCGATGCCCGATCTGTAGGCGATGACCTGCGCGTGCGCAGCGCCACACGCACGGACTTTTCCGTGGGCAGCCAGAGCGCCTCGTCCATTGAATTCGTATGCAGGGATTGCGTCCCACCGAGGACGGCGGACAGCGCCTGGATGGTCACGCGCACCACGTTGTTTTCGGGCTGCTGCGCCGTGAGCGTGGAACCCGCCGTCTGCGTGTGGAAGCGCAGCTGCCACGATGAAGGCTTCTGCGCCTTAAAGCGTTCGCGCATGATCTTCGCCCACAGCCGCCTCGCCGCGCGGAACTTCGCCACCTCCTCCAAAAAGTTGTTGTGCGCGTTGAAGAAGAACGAAAGTTGACCCGCAAAATCGTCCACGTTCAAGCCGGCTTTCAACGCCGCTTCCACGTAGGCGATTCCGTTTGCCAGCGTGAACGCCACTTCCTGCACGGAGGTCGAGCCTGCCTCGCGGATGTGATAGCCCGAAATGGAAATCGTGTTCCAGTTTGGCACTTCTTTCGCGCAGAACGCGAAGATGTCTGTGATGAGACGCATCGAAGGCGCGGGCGGGAAGATGTATGTCCCGCGCGCCACATATTCCTTGAGGATGTCATTTTGAATCGTTCCGCGCAGTTGCTTCATCTCTACACCCTGGCGTTTGGCGACGGCAATGTACATGGCAAGCAGCACGCCTGCGGGCGCGTTGATCGTCATGGACGTGGAAACTTTGTCCAGTGGAATCTGGTCGAATAACTGCTCCATGTCGCGGATGGAGGAAATGGAGACGCCCACCTTGCCCACCTCGCCCTGCGCGATGGGATCATCCGCATCGTACCCGATTTGAGTTGGCAGGTCGAATGCGACCGAGAGCCCTGTTTGACCTTGTTCGAGCAGGTAGCGATAGCGCTTGTTGGATTCCTCGGCTGTGGAAAAGCCAGCGTACTGGCGCATCGTCCAGAAGCGCGAGCGGTACATCGTCGGCTGGACCCCGCGCGTGAAGGGATATTCGCCTGGGAAGCCGAGTTTTTCGCCGTAATCGGGATCATCGTCAACGGGCAGCGCCAGCCGCGGAATCTCGATCCCCGCGCTGGTCTCGAAGCGTTCCCTGCGTTCCTTGAATTTTTCCAATGACTTCTTGAGGGTGTTTTCCTGCCATTTTTTGTATTGTTCGTTGAGGGTCATGTCAATATCCTTTTGAACTGCCAAGCCCTGCATTGAGCCTGCCGGAGCGGGCGCAATGGGGCAAAAGATTGCTGCGTTTGGCGCAAGTATAAGCCATCCCGTCCGTTCGGGAATTGGAGGAAAATAGGAGGATTAATAGACAAAAGTCACATGCCTAAATCGGACGAAAATGCTAAACTTTTATTCAGCAGACCCTGAAGGTTTCATTTTCGTAAAGGGATTCTCGCCGCACGGATGGCGAGGCGGGCAGGGAAACCTTCCGGGTCTCTTCTTTTTTAGGAGCGTGCAAAGACATGGGAAACAAAACCTTCCTGTATATCGGTGCGGGGATATTGCTGTTGATCGGCTTGTGCCTCTTTGGATACGGCATCCTGAACATCATCGGCTCCACGTCCGCGCAGGGGGCGCTTCATGGCTTGGATTTGGAATCGGCTTTGCGGTCGCGGGCGGAATCTTCATCGGCGGCGGCATCCTGCTCATTTTGCGGGGACAAGCCAAAGGTCCGGCGGGAGGCGGGGATAACATCACCTACAAGATAGACCTCCCCGGTCAGACCAAAGTCGAGCAGTTGACCTGCCGCAATTGCGGCGGCGCATTGAAGGCGGATAACGTCAAAATGATCGCGGGCGCGCCTACGGTGGAATGTCCGTTTTGCGGCACGGTCTATCAACTCACCGAAGAGCCGAAGTGGTAGGTCAATTTACGATTTGCGATGGACGATTTGCGATTTGCGATTTCCGATTGATGGTTTGCGATTGGAGATTTCATGGCTAGAAGGATTCTCGTTGGTCTGGTGATTGCGGTTCTTGCATTGGGGGCGGCGTCTCATGTGTTTGCGCAGGACCTTCCATATTTTTTTCAGGTGAACAAAACGGTGGTGAACGTCTATTGGAATTCGGACGGCACCATGAGCCTGGATTACGCCTGGGTCTTCGCCAACCAGCCGGGCGCGCACCCGATTGACTTTGTGGACGTGGGCATGCCGGGCAGCGATTTCGAGATGGATACCATCCGCGCCTCGGTGGACGGGACAGCTGTTTCTGTTTCTGAAAGCGACTACGCCGGGACGGGCTCGGGCTTTGCGATCGTGCTGGGCAACAAGGCGATTGCCGCAGGCGATACTGCGACGGTGAGTGTGCACATCGGCACGGTTCGCAGTGTGCTGTATCCCGACTCCGCCGATGATACCTACGCCAGCGCCAATTTTGCGCCGACCTGGTTCGACTCGAAGTTCGTGACCGGCACGACCGATTACACAGTGATTTACCATTTGCCGCCGGGCGTTCAGCCGGAGGAACCGCGCTGGCACGCCGCGCCGGATGGATTCCCCTCCGAACCGCAAACCGGCTTCGACGACAACGGCAATATCACCTACACCTGGTATTCGCCGAACGCGGACTCTTTCAGTTATTACCGCTTTGGCGCATCTTTCCCGCGCGCGTATATCCCGGCGGAATCCATTTACACGCCTCCGCCCACGCCGTTGATAAATGACGACACATTTGGCACGCTGGTCTTCTTCTGCTGTTTCGGGTTCATCTTTTTAGGCGTACCCGCCATCACCGCCATTGGAAACCGCAACCGCAAACTGCAATATCTTCCGCCGAAGATTTCCATCGAGGGGCACGGCATCAAGCGCGGACTGACCGCCGTCGAAGCCGCCATCCTTTTGGAACAGCCGCTCGATAAAGTGCTGACAATGATTTTGTTCGGCTTGCTCAAAAAGGAAGCAGCAACCGTCACCCGGCGCGACCCGCTGGAGATTCAAGCCAGCGACCCCCTGCCGGAAAAAATGCACGACTACGAAAAGGATTTCATAAAAGCTTTCAAGGAACCACAGGGTAAGGAGCGTCAGCGGCTGTTGCAGGAAATGACGGTGCGCCTGGTCAGGACCGTTTCGGAAAAGATGAAAGGCTTCAGCCGCAAGGAAACAGTGGATTACTACAAGTCCATCACCGAAAAAGCCTGGGCGATGGTCGAGTCGGCGGATACGCCTGAAGTGAAAAGCCAGAAGTTCGACGAAGCCCTCGAATGGACCATGCTCGACAAGGATTACGACGACCGCACGCGCCGCGTCTTTCGCGGACCTGTATTTGTCCCGATGTGGTGGGGACGTTTCGACCCGACCTTTCATCCCGCTTCCACCCGAGGAGGCATCCCAACGGCGGGACAGCCCGTCTCTATGCCGGGATCATCCACCGCGCTCCCCGGCGCAGACTTTGCCGCCCAGATGGTGACTGGCGTTCAGACCTTCTCGCAGAAAGTGGTTGGCAACATCAACACGTTCACTGAAAAAGTCACGAACGCCACGAATCCCATTCCTCAATCCAGGGGGACGAGCGGCGGCAGGTTCAAGGGCGGCGGTCGCGCCGGCGGATGCGCCTGTGCCTGCGCGTGCGCATGTGCCGGTTGCGCCTGCGCTTGTGCGGGCGGGGGGAGATAGTGATCCGTTGTCAGTTATCAGTGAGCAGTGATCGGTGGTGGTCGAGCAGAGTGGGGCTTTTCCCGCCCGTATCGCGACCACACTTAGAGGTCTGTCATGAGCATATTTACTGATTTGTTCAATCGTCAATCTGAAATCGTAAATCCGAAGCCGGGTCTTTATCACTACATCCGCGAAACGGCAGAGGAAAAATCCCGCATCCATCTGCGGCTCGACCCCGACGGCACAGGCACGCTCATCGTCAACGCCAGCAGCGTGATGCACCTCAACCCGACCGCGGCGTTCATGGCGTGGTTGATCCTCGAAGGAAGGACGAAAGAGGAAGGCGCAAAGATTCTTACATCGCGTTATTCCGTTTCGAAGAAGCAAGCCGAAACCGACCTTTCTTCCTTCCTCTTTCAGTTTGAAGAACTTCTGCGTCCCGATGGCGCTTGTCCCATTCACGAACTCGAACTGGATACGACCATGCCGTTCAGCGCGCGCCCGTCCGCGCCTTACCGCATGGATTTGGCGCTGACTTACCGCTGCAACAACGACTGCGGACATTGCTACAACGCCCGCGAGCGGACCTTCCCCGAACTGACCACCGACCAATGGAAGCGCGTCCTCGATCAACTCTGGGGTTTGGGCGTGCCGCACATCGTCTTCACCGGCGGCGAGGCGACCCTGCGAAACGACCTGCCCGAACTCATCCAACACGCCGAATCGAATGGGCAGATCACCGGTTTGAACACCAATGCCCGCCGCCTGATGGACATGGATTACGTCAAGCGGCTCGTGAACGCCGGTCTCGACCATGTGCAGATCACGGTTGAATCCTGCGCGCCCGAAGTCCACGATGAAATGATGCACGTTAAAGGCGCGTTCCGGCAGACGGTTGCGGGCGTGAACAACGTCCTCAAAACGCGGCTGTACGTGATGACCAACACCACGATGCTGAAGACGAACGTCCAC
Source organism: Chloroflexota bacterium (assembly GCA_013112685.1). GTDB lineage: Bacteria > Chloroflexota > Anaerolineae > Anaerolineales > Villigracilaceae > Villigracilis. The sequence continues at coordinate 274,537 of JABFGC010000002.1, forward strand.
ACCCTGCCCGCCACGCTCGATTTTCTGGCGGATTTGGGTGTCCCGACGATTGGCTTGAACGCGCTCATCTACTCCGGGCAGGGACTCACGGTAGGCACCGGCTTGGATGAAAGCGAACTCCAGCCCATCCTCGATATGGCGGTCAAAAAGACAGCCGCGCACGGACAAAAACTCATCTGGTACACGCCGACCCAATACTGCAAGTTCGACCCGACTGCCAGCAACCTGGGCGTCAAAGGCTGCACCGCCTCGCTTTACAGCATGTGCATCGAATCGAATGGGAATGTCCTGCCGTGCCAGTCTTACTATCATCCGCTCGGCAACATCCTGACCGACTCATGGGACTCGATTTGGAATCACAAACTTTCTGTGCAGCTGCGCGAGCGGCGGAACCTGCCCTTCAAATGCGAGACCTGTCCCATCGTCACGGAATGCGGCGGGGGCTGTCCGCTTCAATTCGGGAATCAACGTCAGGAACAAGGAGTTGCATTACCTGTGCTAAACTAAAGTGGCCCATTACTTTAGGATTAATCGCATGGAAATCTGTTATCTGCTCGCGTTCCCCGATTCGGCGGAGGGAAAAATCCCGCCGCCCGAACAATTCACGGGTCTGAAGGATGCGCCCTACTTCAAACCGGTGGATATTGACCTCGTCACCCTCGGCGAAGAGACACTCATCGTAGAAGGCTATGCCGTCGCCGTGACCCGCCAGCGTTACGACGATCAGGTGCAAATGGTCGAATGTCGTTACGACCTCGACGACCCCTTCACGGCGTCCGCCTTGAAAGACCGGCTCAAGATTCAAAGCGCGCTGCAAAGCCGCTACATCCCTGAAAAACACCGTCAGAGCGGCATGTACGAGGAATACAGCATCCTGCTGGTGCAGCACGCCAAGCCCGCGCCCGATAAATGGCTGGAAAGATACGCAGTCCCCATTTCCACCTTTATCCGCTCCCAGCGCGATACGCTCGATAAGACCGAGATCGAAGGAATCCTCCAGGCGCGCGTGCATTACTCCGCGCAGGAAATGACCGTGGTGGATTGGGAAGGCGCGGTCATCATCGCCCCCAATGCCGATTACCGATCCGACATCGCGCTCATCAAGATCGGCAACTACCAGCTCCTGCGCTACCGCATGTTGGACCAGACCATCGAAGACATGCTCGACAAGATCCGCGATACCTTCTTCGGCAGCCAGAAACGCCCGCGTCCCACGCGCGGACTCATCCGCCAGATCGCGGAGCACAAACTCGAAATCATGCTCGACTTCGAACGCGCCGAACAGAACATGCTGCTCATCGGCGATTGGTACACCGCCGACCTGTACGAAGCCATCCACGACCAGTTCTATCTCAAGGACTGGAAGGAAAACGTCAAAAACAAACTCGATAACCTCGAAGGCATCGTCGGAACCATCAAGGACAACTTCTCGCTTTCGTGGGAGGGTCTGATGGAGCGCGCCGAACTCATCGGCTGGGTGGTACTGCTCATCGGCTACCTCTACCTCTTCTTCGTTCAGGACCTGGCGAAAGCGGGTCCATAGGAGAACTCATGAACATCCTGCAAAAATTCTTCAACCCGTCCAGGCCCCTGCCCGAGGGCATGCACCACTTGCAAGCCGTGCAGGATGAAAAACCCTATCGCATTCACCTGCGTCTGCAAAAAGACGGCTCCGGCATCCTCGTTCTCAACGCCGCCACCGTCCTGCAGCTCAACCCCACCGCCGCCGAATATGCCTTTCACTTCATCAAAGGCACGGCTCCCGAAGAAGCCGCAAAGCAAATTGCCGATCGGTATCGCGTCAGCCGGAAGACCGCCCTCGCGGACTTCAACAACTTTGTGGAGCGGATTCACGCCCTCATTGCCACTCCCGACCTCGACCCCGCCTCTTTCCCGGACTTTGAGCGGGCGCACCCCCATTCAGCGGATTCCACCCTCCGGCTGGATTGCGCCATCACCTACCGCCTGCCCGCAGGGACTCGCGCCGAATACGCGCCGGTCAAGCGCGTGGAGCGCGAACTCACCACCGAAGAATGGATGACCATCCTCGACAAAGCCTGGGCGGCGGGCGTTCCGCACATCATCTTCACCGGCGGCGAAGCGACCCTGCGCAACGACCTGCCGCAATTGATCGCCCACGCCGAGAAGAACGGTCAGGTCTGCGGCTTGCTCACCGACGGCTTGAAATTGACGGAGAAAACCTACTTTGAGACTCTCCTACAAACCGGGTTGGATCACATCATGCTCATCCTGCAGCCCGACGACCCGCGCTCATGGGACGCCATCGAGATCATCGTCCCGCAGGATATTTTCCTGACCGTGCATCTCACCGTCAACAGGGAAAACGTCGGAAAAGCGGAGGAGATTCTCCAGCGTATTGCCTACCTCGGCGTGGAGAATGTTTCGCTCAGCGCCGCCGATGATTCCCTCGTGGATGAAATGCTCGAACTGCAAAGCGCCGCCCAATCCCCGGCGCTCAACCTGCGCTGGGACCTGCCCGTGCCATACTCCACCGCCAACCCGGTCTCCATCGAAACCGTGGACGACGCCGTTCCGCAGGGCGCGGGCAAAACCTGGCTGTATGCCGAACCGGATGGGGATATCCTGCCTGCCCAGGGCGAACCGGATAAGGTGATGGGAAATCTGCTGAGGGATGATTGGGAGGATTTAGTTCGATAATTGCCATGGCGCGCGGCGCGCGAACCATCCCTGGCTGGCATAAGTCAAACTGTCTGCGAAGTGAAAGGCTTGGGCGAGGGGACAGGCTCCAGGTCCCGAATGAGGCGGGGTAAAATCAAGGCATGAGTGAATTGGTCCAATCCATCCGTGAACGCTATCTTGCAACGCTGGATAAAATCGCATCCGCCGCAAAAAGGGCGGGGCGCAACCCCGAATCCGTCAAACTGGTGGTGGTCATAAAGGCTCAGCCGGTGGAGGTGGCGCGCGCCGCCATCGAGGCGGGCGCGGCGATTCTGGGGGAGAATTACGCCGAAGAAGGCGTTATGAAAATTCAATCCTTGCGCGATTTTTCTGCGGTAGAATGGCACATGATCGGTCACGTCCAAAGCCGCAAGGCGGCGCTCGTGGCTGGGAACTTTAACTTCATGCACTCGCTCGACAGTCTGAAACTGGCTAAACGGCTGGACCGTTTTGCCGGTGAGGCGGGCAGGAAACTGCCGGTTTTGCTGGAGTTCAACGTGGGCGGCGAGGGAGAGCAAGAGCGGCTGGAATGCTCGGGATGAGGCGCGCTGGGGCGAACTGCTGGAGGAACTCGCCCAGACGCTTGCCCTGCCGAATTTGCAGGTGCGCGGGCTGATGTCCATGCCGCCGCTGGGCGATACGGCGGAGTTCTCGCGCCCGTTCTTTCAGCAATTGCGGCGTTTGCAGGGGTTTCTCGCGGCGCAGTTTCCGCAGGCGGATTTTTCGGAGCTTTCGATGGGAACCAGCTTGGATTATGAAACGGCTGTGGAAGAGGGCGCCACCTTTGTGCGGGTTGGGACGGCGATCCTGGGTCCCCGGGTTTACAAAACGGAGACGGGATGAGCGTTGATTTTTTGATTTTGTTTATACGGGTAATTTCCAGCACCTTCATTTGGATCGTGATCGCTTCCTCTTTGCTGTCGTTCTTTCTTTCGCCCTACCACCCGATCTGCGAGGCGCTGGGACCGGATCGTTGCGCCGTTCCTGAACCCGATCCGCAATCTCATGCCGAACATGGGCGGGCTCGATTTCAGCCCGTTGATTCTGATCCTGGCGGTGGAAGTCCTGGCTCGAATCCTGATATCCATTCTGACTTACTGACGAGGTGAACCATGCCAAGAAAATATGTCCTCCATGACGGCAGGCGCGGGTCGGCGCTGGCGGTGCGGGTGACTCCGCGCGCGAGCCGCAACCAGATCGTCGGCGTGATGAACGACGGGACGATCAAGGTGCATCTTGCCGCGGGTCCCGGCGACGATGAAGGCAATGCGGAATTGCTGGAATTTCTCGCCGAGGTGCTCGGCGTGCCGCGGACGCGCATGGAGATTGTGGCTGGCGAAAATGGACGGGACAAACTGATCTCGATCCTGGATATGGATGCGCAGACGGCTCACCAGCGCATCGTGGCGCACATGGATTGAGTTGATCAATTGTTGAAAAGGCGCGTTCCTGCCTGCTCTTGTGAGTCTGCGCAGTGACGCGCTTTTTGTTTTTTTCTTTCTACCGTACATTCAGAACGTTTACCGCCGAGACGCAAAGCACGCCAAGTTTTTAAGGCTTTCTTGGCGACCTTGGCCTCTTGGCGGTTCGATTTTGTTAATTTGTACGGTAGAAGTTTTTTTGAATTATCCACCGGCGCTATACAACCGCCTGTAAATCACAAAGATCTCATAAATAAATCTTATGTAATTGCGCGTTTCCTCGAAGCGTATGCTTTCCAGGAACAGGTCGGGGTCGTCTCCGGCGAGCTGCTTCCACTCGAGCGCGTTGCCGGGACCGCCGTTATACGCCGCCAAGGTTGCAAACAAATCGCCGCCAAACAATGAGCGGTTTTTACTCAGATAATATGTGCCAAACATTATGCTGACATAAGGGCGGTATAGGTCGTTCTCCGTATAGCCGATCGGTCTTCCAAGTTCCGAGGCGATCTGCGCGCCGGTGGTTGGTATAACCTGCATCAAACCGCGCGCGCCCGCGCCCGAACTGACAAATCCCTCGAAGAGACTTTCCTGCCGGACGACGCTGAAAATAAAAAGCGGGTCGAACCCGTTCTTCTGCGCTTCGGGGATGACCAGTTCCGGGTAATACAACCCATAGCGGATATGGCTGAAATATGCGGGCGCCATCATGGATTCGGCGTGTTCGTCCAGCCCGGCAATCGTCAGCACCTGGCGCGCGGCGAAGATGGCGGAACGGTACAAGCCCAAATCCAGCAGGTGGTTGGCAAGCCGGTAACTGCCGACGGCATCCAGGTTAGTTTCCAGTTCTTCGCGCAAATCCTCGAACTCCGCCTTCGCCTCTTCATACATGCCCAATGCCCAATATTCCCCGCCGCGAATCACGCGCGGGTCTGCGGCGAGCGGACCGAGTCCGCTCAAATCCACGTCGTTGCCGAGGTTGAAGGTCAGGCGCACCCAGGCATCGGCATCGGCGCGCTCCTGCGCGAGGTTGACGGTGAGGTTCACGGATGTCCCCGCTTCTGAAGGGAGCGCGTTCCACCAGCAGGTCGCGCGCGCGTTCGCTGTAGTATCCGCCGGGGTTGAGGTTTTGACCCTCGCGCCGGGTATCTGCCGCGGCGGTGAAATCGCCGAGTTTCTGCTGCGATTTGCCGATCCACAACATTGCGCGCGAACGGTCGGGTGGGGAACTGGAAAGCGCCAGGCTGCGTTTGAACGCATCCAGCGCGAATTGATAGTTGCCCCGGCGGTAATCCACCACGCCGATCAGGAACGCGGCGTACGAAGATTGCTGCGACCCCGGGTATTCAAGGGTCACACGCGACCAGGTTTCGATGGCTTTGTCGTACTGCCCGTCGCGTTCGTAGATGCGCGCCGCGCTCATCAGGTAATCTGCGGCGAGCGAGTTGGCGGGCGAAATGCGCACGAATTCCAACAGCGTCTCTGCGGCTTTGTTGTAATCCCCCTTTTGCGTCCATTCGATGAATGCCTTCTCGCCCCAGGCTTCGCCCCAGCGCGGGTGCGCCGAAAAATTGGAGATAAAGATTTCGTAATCAATCAGGGCTTCGTCGTACTGGCTCAAATTGCTTTTGGAAAGCGCGCGGTAGTAATACGCCGTCCCATCGTTATCGGTAGGGTTGACTTCGAGATAGCGGTCGAAGGCTGCAATGGCGACGGCATACTGCCCCGCGAAATAATCCACCAGCCCGCGATCCAATTCGCTGACTGTGCCGCCCGCATCCAACAGCGCCACCAGGCTGAGATAGGAATAATAGGATCGCGGATAATTTTCCACGGCGAATTTGAACTTTTCGAGCGCCGCCTCGTTCTGACCTTGAAGTTGGTTCACCAACCCGGCTTCGTACAACGCCTGAGCCTTGACGTAATCGCTCCCGGCGCGCGCCGCGATGCCGTCGTACAAAGCCAGCGCTTCGTTGTAATTGCCCAGTTTCGCCTGTGTCCCCGCGATCTTTAGATCCAGCGTCACATCGTCTCCCAAAGCGGGCGCCTGGACGGCGGCTGTATAAGCGGATAATGCCTCCGCGTAGTTGTTCGCGCTGAAGAGCGCATCGCCGCGCAGTTCCTGCACGTACGCATCCAGGTAGCCGGGACGCAGCGTGAGATAGGTCTGCCACGAGTCTACGGCGGCGGGATAATTTTCCAGCCTGTAGTAGACGAATCCCTGGAGGAAATACGCATACGAAAATTGCGGCGACTGAGGATATTCCGTGATGAGCGTTTGGAGAGCCGCCAGCGTTTCGTTGTAACGCCCCTGGGCATAATAAATGCGCGCCTCGCCCCATTTTGCCGCCGCGCGGATCAACGGGTCGGGCGAATCCTGCAATGCCACCTGGTATTGCAGAAGCGCGGCGTCATAGTCTCCGTGGAAGAAGGCGGTATCGCCCACGCCGACGCGCGCCGTTGGCAGTGGCGTCGGCGTGATGGTGGGGGTGAACGTCGCTTCGGGGGGTGGGGGAAAGGCTGGGAGTCACCGTCCAGCCGGGGGGAATGTTGGGGAAATTTTCCAGCGCAGAACAAGCCGTGATGGACAGGGCAAGCCAAAGTCCAAGAAAGAGGCGCAGTTTTTTCATCCCGTTTTTATACTGGTAAATGGGGGGAGCGTCAAGCAAGGGGTTTATTCTGTTTTCAGGATTTATTGTATTCGGGAATGTGATGCACTATAATCTTTTTACAACCCATTCCAAGCCTTGTCGCGGATTTTTAGATCCGGGCAAGGCTATTAATAATGCAAAGGAGAGAAATGAACACACACCACAAAATCCATCGCCTGGCTCGGTTGATTTTGTCGAGCGTGCTGTTGCTCGCCGCGGCGGCGTGCGCGGCGGGTGGTGAGCCTGCTCCCGAAGAGGAGGGACTGGTCACGTCCAGCGGCTTCGCCTGCCCGGAACCAAACCCGCGCATCGAATTCGAAAGTGAAACGATCAACATCTTTACGTGGACCGAATACGTCCCGGCGGATATCTTCGATTGTTTCGGTTTGGTGTACGGCGTGGAAGTGAACGTGGATTACTTCTCATCCAACGAGGAGTTGTATTCCAAGATTTCGCTGGGCGAGGATATTGACCCGTACGATGTCGTCCACCCCAGCGATTACATGATCGGCGTGTTGATCCGCGAAGGCATCCTCGCGGAACTCGATGCGGAGAAACTGCCGAATTTATCGAACCTCGACCCGAACCTGACCGCCGCCTACGGCAATGCGGCGAATTATGTCGTGCCGTATCAGATGGGCACGCAAGCCATCATCTACAACAGCGATACGGTGGAGACCGCGCCGAACTCCTGGGCGGATTTGTGGAAGCCCGAATATGAAGGGCGTATCGTGGCGGTGGACGACAGCCGCGTCATCATCGGAGCGGCGCTGTTGACGCTCGGCTACGACGTGAACGAGACCGACCCCGCCCATCTCGAAGAGGCAAAGCAGAAACTGCTCGACCTGATGCCGAACATCCGTGTGTTCGACAGCGACAGCCCGAAGACCCCGCTCCTGGCTGGCGATGTGGATTTGGGCATCGTCTGGAACGGGGAAGCCTTCCTCGCCGCGCAGGAGAATCCCGCCTTCAAGTATGTATTCCCCGAAGAAGGCTCGATCATCTTCTACGACGGCATGGCGATTCCCGTCACCGCGCCGCATCCAGATATTGCGTATGCTTGGTTCAACTACCTCCTGCAGGGCGATACCAACTGGCTGACGCTGGTGGATTATCCCTACACCAACCCGAACAAAGCCGCACTGGAATACGCAAAAACAAACCACCCCGATGTGTACGAAGCGTATATCTCTTCGCCCATCACCAACACGCCCGCCGAAATGTTCGACAAGGGTCATGAAGTGATTGACCTCGGCGAAGCCCTGTTGTTGTACGATGAAATCTGGACGGAAATAAAACAATAAATGCGCTCCGTATTTTGGGAAGATAACCAACTCAGGATGATTGACCAGCGCATCCTGCCGGCGCGCTTTGAACTTGTCTCGTTCCGCAGGCACGCGGATGTGGCGCAGGCAATCAAGGAGATGGTAGTGCGCGGCGCGCCCGCGATTGGGGCGGCGGCGGCGTTTGGGCTTGCCCTCGCTGGATACGAATCCGCTTCATCCTCGATCCGCGACCTGCTCGCCGATCTCCAAGCCGCGGCGAACACCCTGAGAGCCGCCCGCCCGACGGCGGTCAATCTGGCGTGGGCGTTGGATAGAGTGATGCGTGTTGCGTATTCCGTAAATGGTAATGCAGATGATGTGCGCGCGGCGATGTTGAACGAGGCGCAAAAGATCGCGGACGAAGACGTGGAGATCAACAAACGCATGGCGGAGCATGGCGCAGCGTTGATCAACGATGGCGATACGGTCATCCATCACTGCAACACGGGCGCGCTCGCCACCGTGGATTGGGGCACCGCGCTGGGAGTCATTCGCACAGCGCACGAGCAGGGCAAGCGGATTCACGTCCTGGTGGATGAGACCCGCCCGCGCCTGCAAGGGGCGCGTCTCACCGCGTGGGAACTGGAGCAATACGGCATTCCGTACGAGATCATCAGCGACAACATGGCGGGTTATTTCCTGAAGGCGGGCAAAGTGCAGAAGTGCTTCGTCGGCTCGGACCGCACCGCCGCCAACGGCGACGTGGCGAACAAGATCGGTACATACATGCTGGCGCTGGCGGCGTTCGATAACGGCGTGCCGTTCTATCCCGTCGTGCCGACCTCCACGATTGACCTTTCGCTCGCCAGCGGCGATTTGATTCCCATCGAAGAGCGGAATCCCGATGAAGTGCTCGATATCCAGTTCAAGGGGGAGCGAGTTGCGCCTGTCGAAGCGCAAGCCCGCAACCCCGCCTTCGATGTCACACCCGCGCGTTTGGTCACCGCCATCGTCACCGAAAACGGTATTGCATACCCGCCGTTCGAGGAGAGTTTGAGGAAGGTTGTAAAATAAAAGAAAAATTGGTATAAATTTCGCGCGCCTGGTAAGCGCCGCCCCGTTTTGATTTTGACAAGAAATACTGCCATATTCGATTCGATGATTCGATCTAGCCTAAATGGATGGGTGAAAATTCATCTATTGAAAAACTTTACATCCGCAAAAGCCCGTGATAAACTTTTGCCCGTTCGTCATTCCAGCGCACTCGCAAGGGTGCGCCTTTTTCTGCGAGTTGCATTATGGATGTTCTGCTGACAGGCTCTGTAGCCTACGATTACCTCATGACCTTTCCCGGTCATTTCAAGGAGCAAATCCTGCCCGAACGGCTGGAATCCATCAGCCTGTCCTTTTTGGTGGACGGCATGACCAAGCAGCGCGGCGGCATTGCCCCGAACATTGCTTACACCATGGCGCTGCTTGGACAAAAGCCGCGCGTGATGGCGACCGTCGGCGAGGATTTCGAGGATTACCGCAAGTGGCTGGAATCCAAAGGCGTGGACACCTCGCTGATGCAGGTCGTCCCCGGCGTGTTTACCGCCTCGTTCTTTGCAACGACGGACCGGGTCTCTGCCCAAATTGCTTCCTTCTACCCGGGAGCGATGGCGCACTCTGCCACACAGTCCCTCAAAGCGTTGGACAAAAAACCCGACCTGGTCATCGTCTCTCCCAGTTCGCCCGATGCGATGATGAAATTTCCCGCCGAATGCCGCGAGTTGGGCATCCCGTATTTGTATGATCCCAGCCAGCAGGTATTGCGACTCGAGGGTCACGAACTGGCGCGGGATATGGAGGGCGCGTACTTCCTTTTCTGCAACGACTATGAGTTCGGCTTGATCTCGAAGAAGACCGGCTGGAGCCTCGATCAGATCCTCGAACACGTCAAGGTGCTGGTTATCACGCGCGGCAAGGATGGCGCGGATTTGTACTCCGATGGCGATTCGGTCCACATCCCCACCGTGCCCGAAGACGAGATCGTCGACCCGACCGGGGTGGGCGACGCCTTCCGCGGCGGATTCCTCGCCGGTTATTCGCACGGCTTCGACTGGAAACTGTGCGGCGAGATCGGCTCGCTTTCGGCGGTATACTGCCTCGAACAGCGCGGCACGCAGAATCATTCCTACACTCGCGAAGAATTCGTCCAACGCTTCCGCAGGCACTTCGACGATAGCGGGAAGTTGGAAGTATTATTAAAGTAATTGGGTAATTCCGTAACTACCCAATCCCTCAATTACCAACTCGAAGGAGAAACAATGAGCAATTACGATATTAAAGACATCAACCAGGCGGAAGGCGGACGCCGCCGCATCGAATGGGCGGAACGCGAGATGCCCGTCCTGCGTTCGATCCGCGAACGCTTCAAGAAGGAGAAGCCCCTCAAGGGTTTGCGCCTGTCCTGCTGTTTGCACGTCACAACCGAGACCGCCAACCTGATGCGCACCCTGCACGACGGCGGCGCGGACATCGTCCTGACAGCGTCCAACCCGCTTTCCACGCAGGACGACGTAGCCGCCGCGCTGGTGAACCAGTTCGAGATTCCCGTCTTTGCGATCAAGGGCGAGGATAAGGTCACTTACTTCAAGCACATCCGCGCCGCGTTGGAGCACAAACCCCACATGACCCAGGACGACGGCGCCGATCTCGTCTCCTCCCTGTTCTTCATCGAAATGGGTCGCTTCGAGAAACTCGAACCCTCCCTGGCGGAATGGGCGAAGACTCTCAAAGAAGAAGAGCGCAAGGAAATGCTCAAGAACGTCATCGGCGGCACCGAAGAGACCACCACCGGCGTGATCCGTTTGAAGGCGATGGAGAAGGACGGCGTGTTGAAGTTCCCCGTCATCGCCGTGAACGACGCGTTGACCAAGCACATGTTCGATAACCGCTATGGCACGGGTCAATCCACTGTGGATGGTATCGTCCGTGCGACGAACGTCCTGCTCGCTGGTAAATCCTTCGTCGTGGCTGGCTACGGCTGGTGCGGACGCGGTCTCGCCTCGCGCGCGCGCGGCATGGGCGCGCACGTCATCGTCACGGAAGTGGACCCGATGAAGGCGCTCGAAGCGGCAATGGACGGTTTCCAAGTCATGCCGATGCTCGATGCTGCAAAGATCGGCGACATCTTCTGCACCGTCACCGGCGACTTGAACGTGATCGACGGCAAGCACTTCGAAGTGATGAAAGACGGCGCGCTGGTCGCGAACTCCGGTCACTTTAACGTCGAGATCAACATCCCCGCGTTGGAAAAGATGAGCAAAGGCAAGCCGAGTCTCGTTCGCCCGTTTGTGGACCAATACGAGATAAAAGACGGACGCAAGATCAACATCCTCGGCGAGGGGCGCTTGATCAACCTCGCTTCCGCCGAAGGGCATCCCGCCTCCGTGATGGATATGTCCTTTGCGAACCAGGCGCTTTCCGCTGAGTACATGGCGAAGAACGCCGACAAACTGGAGAAGAAGGTCTACTCCGTGCCGACTGAGATTGATAACGAGATCGCCCGCCTCAAACTCGAAGCCATGGGCGTGAAGATTGACGTCCTGACCGACGAGCAGCTGCACTACCTCAACTCGTGGGAAGAGGGAACGTAGGTCAGTTAGCAGTAATCAGTGACGCCTCGCGGATCATGATGTCCGCGAGGCTTTTTTAGAGAGCGCTTGGAGGTTGGGTCACGCTTTGGGAACGGTGGCAGAAACGAGGTCGGGAAGGAGGCGATGGCTGCATCCGTTTCAGATTCGATCCCGCCTCCACATCGAAAATCCAACCAGCAAGAGCGGCAGGATCAACGCGCCGCCGCAGAATGGATTGCGCGCGTCCGGGGCATCGGTCGGTTGTTCCGCCGCTGGCTGCGCCGTGGGAATGTCAATTCCCATCAGACTCAGGTCGTCCATCCGAATCGTGCCGGTCACTCGCTCCGTCTCGGGCGTGGAGAAGCCGATGGAAAAGCCGGTGATCGCAGCAGGGTCGATCGGCGTACCGGGGTTCTCCTCCCATTCGGCGCGCAGGAAGTCGGTCCAGGGAATCTTGATCAGTGTCCAGCCGCTTTCGCTCGCGGCGGTCGTTTGCGTGTGAAATACGTAGGTGGTGCGTCCGCCGGGATCGCCGCCGTAAAGATCGACATCGAATGGGATACCGGTGCGGTCGGCAAGCAGATAAAACGAGACGCCGCCGCCTTCGCTCCAGTTGCGGGTGCTGTCGAAGTAGAAACCGCAGGTCGCCCAACTGTTTGGCGCCGCATCGAACTCGAATTGGAGCGATGATTCACCGCCATGCGCGTTTCCCGACACAGGCGCGCAGGTCAGACGTGTATCGGCGTTATCCTCGAAGTAGCCCTCCCATCCCGCCGTCCCGGAAGGAGGCGAGCCCTCGAAATCATCGAGGATTCCGACTGTCCCGGCAGAGGATGCGCCCGCCCCAGGTTGGGCGGTTTCCCCTGCGCCCGGTTCACTCGTGACCTGCGCGGCGGGTCCTCCGCTTTGCCAGCGATGGTAAAAGAAGTTCAGCAATGGGACAAATTCCTCTACCGCTTTGCGGCTTCCCTGAACAGAAGGGTGATCGTCCTCGGAGGGATAGTAGAGCGTGTTGCGCGTTCCGCTGGTATGTTCGATTTGACCGTTGAGAAAACGATGATGCGCGTTGGGGTCGGTGAGAACATTGTAGAAATCGAAGACAACCACATTGTTGAGGGTGTAATTGTTTTCGTTCAACCAATCGTTCACCAACCAGTCGTTGAAGGCGCGCGCATTTTCGGCGTACGCGCCCTCTGAAAGCGGCGGAGCGGTGATGACCACAAAGAGTTTATCGGGACGCGTGGCAAAGTATCCCAGGATGGCGTTGTAGACGTACTTCGCGCCGCCCACCGTCATTTCTTCATATTCGCCGGGCGGGTCGTTAGGATTCCCCTCCAGCGCGGAATTTGGGAAACAGGATTTGAAGAGGATGATCTCGTTTTCCCCGCCGGGATCGGAGACGGTGCGCGTGTACGAGGAGTTTTGCCCGCTCTCATTGAACACAGCCTCCATGATGTGCGGCGTTGCGTCGCTGGCGAACCACTCCGTCCAGTTGGGGATGTCGGTGCGGTCGCCAATCGCATCTGGACCCCAGCCGTAGTTGGTGTCGCTGACGAAATAGTTGTTCTGGCTGAGAGCAAGTCCCAGCCCGCCGTAATCGTCGCGCAGGAGATTCTCGCCTGTGGAGTGATGGATGAAGATGAGTTTGACCACGTGGTCGGGCGGAGCGGACGAGTCGCCCTGCCGGGCGGGCAAGGCAGCGAGGGAGAACAGCAAAACCATCCCCGTCAGCAGAATGAACGCGATCCTTCGAGTTGTTTTCATGCGACCCTCCCCGGTCTTTGAAAAGAAGTGACCTCCCCCGTTCCCGATTTCATTATAGGTCTTCCCGATCAAATTTCAAGAACCAAAAATGGCGGTTATCCATTTTTGATCATCGGTTACAACCATTTGCAGCGGGGTTTTATTTAAACACTTTATGCTTCTTCAGTGTTTCCAAATATACCGCCTGCTTCTTTCCAATCAGTTTGCCCAGCCGCGGCGCTTCGAAGATAAGTTGTTTGATCTTCCTGAGCGGATACACCAAACATTCAGTCTCTTCTTTCAAATCCTCGAACACCACCAGGCACACCCACGCCTCCGGCATATCCAAAATGGGATCGCGGCGTTCGGGCGAGTCCTGGAACGTCCACGAGAGTCCATAACGATTCGCGGCGGATCGCCTCTGGGTCTTGACCGCGACCTCCAGCCCGTTGATTTTCAGATCCGCTGCCCAGGATTTGCGCTTCGCCTCATACACGCCGTAATCTGGTCCTTCGACCTGGCAGTTTCTACCCTGAAAGAGAATCCGCACTGCCTCCTCGCCGAGCTTGGAGACAAAGTGGTCGTCGCGGATTTTCTCCCTTGCCGATTGGTTGCTATCCTTGTAGTTGACCGTGCCTGTCACAGCATCGGCAAAGGACAGGGCGCGTTCTTTCACATCGTCGGGGACGAGAATGGATTGGGGAGATTTGAAGGTGGGCATGGTCTCCGAATTATACAAAAAAGCCTCGCGGATGAAAATCCACGAGGCTCTGAATGGAAGGCAGGTTTATGGGCAGGTGAAAGACGCGCGCCCGAACTGCTGGTTGTTGGGGGTGATGATGAAGATGTCAATCCAGTGTGTGCCGGAGGCCGTGGTCGTCCACGTGTAACTATCCGACTGGGTACCTGCGGAGGCGAATACCATGGTCTCGTTTGGAACAGATGCGCCGTCGCTGAATTTCCACGTGTAGGTGATCGTTCCAGGTCCGTTCGTTGTAATGTTGGCAGTGGCGGTAAAGCCTCCGCCTCCACACCCGCCGGAGTTTATGAAGTTGACGCTCGTGACAGCAAAGACCGGTGTGCTTGTGACTGTCGGGGTATTGGTCGCTTTGGGTGTCGGCGTGGGCGGGACCGGAAACTCGGTCAGGTTGGCGGTATTCCCGGTCACAGTGGCGTACTGCCCCCACAGCCAGCAGGTCCCCGACCCATTGAGGCGTTTAATGACCCAATAGTTGGGGACGCCGGAATTTTTCCCCACCACTTCCGCGGTCTGACCGACCAGCAGGGCGTCAATCAGGTCGTATTGCGTGCCGGGACCCGTGCGGCAGTTGGTGTTGGTGCTCACCGTCACCTGCGGCACGGATGGGGTTGATGTGAATTCCGGTGTAAATGTCAAGGTTGGCGGAGCCGTGTTCGGAAGCGTGGACGGGGTACTGCTCGGAGCGGAAATCGCTGTTATAGTCAGCGCCACATCCGGCGTCCCGGTGACTTGAGCGTCTTCGTTTGGCAGGTTGCAGGCGGAAAGCGCGGCGACCAGGAAGATGCTCGTGATGAATGTCAGAATTTTTCTGGGCATGTTCTCTCTCCTTTACGAATCTATTATGACATAAGATGGAGAGAGGTCAAGCAGGGGAAAGCATGATATTGGTACTACTCAGGGAAAAGACTTACTGACTCATGTTGTGCATACGAGGTGAAATACAGGGAACAGCAGATCAAATACTTGAAGAAAAAAGCCGCCAAGCTCGACGTCCAACTCGTCCCGGTGTAGTGCGCGCGGATGAATCAAAAAGGCGCGACGCCTTGCGCCACGCCCGCTATGCGGTTAATCGGTTGAATCGATTTTCCCGATTTTTCGACCTTCAACAGAGGATTGGTGTGATTCTGTTTGTTAACGCCTCTTCCGATCATCTCAGGGATGCGTGAGATGTCCTTGTTTCTGAGAACTCCCTCATTACGGGCGGGTGCCGTCATTTTAGCGCAAAGAAACTGGGTCGCGGGTAAAATGGGGGCGGGAATGGCTGAAGCCCGAACATCGCAATGGAGATGACCGGACGCTGACGGTCTCCCTTGCGAGAACTAGGGATACGGCTTTACGATTTGAACATTGGCGGCGCGCGTCCGGCGATTTCTGCGTGCTGGAATTGCCGCTGCGACGCGACCCCGTTTGGGAAGCTGGACAAGACTCAATAGCCGCGCCATTCTTGCCTCAACAATCGAATTGAACTGCGCGCGGGACGCTGTTGCAAAGGAGGAGCGAGGGCGGTGTCTTTTTGGGTTGAGGGGAGCATGGAAAAGAGGCGAAAAGAAGGGCGTTTTCCTACCGATTCTGGTTTCTTGGGACACGTCATGTGCACGCTTTGTCCGCCCACGTTATTTGAGACGGATATACCCGCCCGCAAGCTGAGGTTTCATAGTCACCTTTGCCCCTGGAATCATCTTTAGCATTGAATCCATAACCATCTTGCTGGGCGTTCCATAAACATCGAAACCGACGATTTCCATGAGCGTAAATGCTTTTGCACCTACGTCACCCAGATTTTGCATATGTTTCTCCATTGCTTCAATGTCGGGGAAGATGTGGATAACGCTTGCCTCTGTGCCATCTTCGCTGATGTACGCAATGTGAGCCGCAGTCTGAGGCTTGTTTGCGTCCATCCATTCTCCTACTTCTTGATAAACCCTCTTGTACTCTTCGGCTTTGCCTTGTTTGACCTTTTGGTGTGCAATGAAAATGATTGGCTCAGACATGACGTCGTTCCTTACAATTCTGATTCCATCAGTTGCTTCCTAATCTGAGCGGCATGCTCCAAACGGCTGTTCAGAAAAGTCTTGTCCGCATTTTCATCCATCCACGGTATGTCAATGGTGATGGTGAGTTTGGTCTGGTTTTCATTGAGGGCTTCGAAAGTGGTTTTGCCATACATGACAGCAGGACCATCATGGATCACCATTGCAATCGCGCGATTCGGTTCAAATTCCACAACTTCCATCGTCCCTTCGACTGGGGTCCCACTGCGTTTGTTGCGCCTGCGGATGATCGTTCCAACGCCGATGGGGCCGTCAGAATCCAGCCAAAGCTCGATGTCTGGGTCCCAGCGGGGGTGATTGCGAACATGTTCTACCGCGAAAAAGTGGAACACTTTATTGATCGGGCGGTCAATCACATGTGATGATTCAAACTGTAAAGCCATTGTTATCTCCTTTTGGTCATTTTGATTTACCGAATAAAGCCGCCCAAGTAACTTGGGCTGATACTCACCATTATTCCCGATCCCGCTATCTTCTTCATCTTCTCCAAAGTGGCGGGGTTGGGCGTTCCGAAAATCTCAATTGCAGTGGGCTCGATGTATTCATACGTTTTCTTTGACCGCTCATCGGCTCCTTGTATTTGTTGGTCTAGCGCGTCCGCATTTGGGAAAACACGAATAACCGTAAACTCCGTGCCTTCTTCGTTTTCGTAACCAAGTTGAGCCAACGTGTTTGGCTTGCCGTCAAAAATCGGCTGGATGCTATCTTGATAGTGCTTCCTGAATTCTTCAATCTTTCCCTCCTTGATTTTATTACGACTGATGAAGACAATTGGTTCAGACATAATTTCTCTCTTTCGCTAGGGATAGTGGGCTAACGATGAGCGTTACCTGCGTGTGGGCGGGCTGGGATTCTGCTTGGGAGCAGGACAAACTCGAAGCCAGAAAAATGCTTGAGATTGCCGCACGCTGCCCGAAGCAGTCCCACACGTCAGGTAGTATCATGAATACGGACACGGCCGATCGATGTCAGGTAGGTCGTCAGGTAAGACCGTCGTGCAGCCAGATCGCCATGTCCGTTACGTCAAGAGCCCGAACAGTTGAGAGGTCTTGAAGACCGAATACTAGCGTGGGCTCCACTCCATTATACAAAGCGGAGGTCGGAATGACAACTAGTAGCGGAAAGTTCGTCGGGATCGATGTCGCGAAGGACAAGTTGGACATCGCGGTGTTGGGGGAGAAGAAAGCCAGCCAAGTGGGGAAGGATGAAGCAGGAATCGCCAAACTCATCAAGAAGTTAAGAACGCTTGAGCCAGAGCGGATCGTGGTGGAAGCGACGGGCGGCTATCAGAGAGGGGTTGTACGAAGCCGGGTTACCTGTAGCTGTGGTCAATCCCTTGCGGGTGAGGCAATACGCCCGAGCGAGTGAACTACTCGCCAAGACCGACAAGCTGGATGCTTTCAACCTGGCAGAGTTTGGCAAGCAAATGAAATCGAGACGGTTTGAGGCGAAAAGCGAGAGTGGACGGTACGTGTCTGCCCTTTTAGTGCGTCGCAGACAGCTGGAAGAGATGCTGAAAGCGGAAAAAAGCCGCCTGCGGACGGTCCCAGCTGCCATGCGACCCTCGGTGGAGCGGATGATCGAGGTGCTGCAGGAAGAGATCAAGCAGTTGGAGAAGGAACTGGACAAGTTCATGAAAGAGAACGAGGAGTGGCAGGCACAGAAACAGATCCTGACCAGTGCCAAGGGAGTGGGGCGGGTGACCGCTGCGACCTTGTTGGCGGAACTGCCTGAACTCGGGAAACTGGACCGGAAGAAGATCGCGGCCTTGGTGGGGTTGGCACCCATGAATGCGGATAGTGGCAAGAAGCGCGGCTATCGCAAGACGAAGGGCGGGCGGGTGGAAGTCCGCAACGTGCTGTACATGTCTACCTTGGTGGCGACGAGGTACAACCCGTTGATCCAGGCACAGTATCAGGAATTATTGAGGAAGGGGAAGGTGAAGAAAGTGGCGCTCACTGCGTGCATGCGGAAATTCCTAACGATCTTGAACGCGATGATGTGAGATAAAACCCCTTTCAGGCAGACGGTCACCGTCTGAGACGGTCTGGTTTTCCCTGTAAAGGAGGGTTTTGCTCTTGACTTTCAAGACAGTTGCTGCACGCTTTGTTCGGCGGTCTTTTATAATTCAATAACATTGTATTTACAAAACATGAATGGCCTTTATCTTTCTTTACTATATTGCTGGTACAAAGCGTTCACGTTTTACCCAGTGCACCTTTTCTCGGTAGTGCTCTCTTTGGTAGAACGGATGCCATTGACCGGGTGGATCAATGGAGACAACATCATTGCCTTTGATAATGAGTGTATAAGAAACATCCCCAATAGATGTTTTTACAGTGCGCTCGGAGATTGGGAAATTCATGGTAACAACATTCCCACTCTCGACAGATCCTACCTGTGCATAGCGTCCTTGAAAATTGTTCTCTCTAGGGGCATTGTTTACAGAGCAAGAAACTTCTTCAGGTTTTACCCATTCTGGGATGCGTATCTCTACGTTACAGGCTGTCTTCATCACTATGTCTATCTGGCCTGCGAATGGTATATAACTATTCACGTCTGCCCAGGGCGAGGCGCGATTAAGTAGTAGATGTACACTTAATTTTTCATTGTCAAACTCAAGCATATTTTCCAAAACGTGGAATATAGCTCGAGCTCCATTCCCTGTACAACAACCAGATATTATGGGTGTCTCCCTGTTTGCACAGTAATCATTAGCTGAGGCCCAACCCGCAAAACTACCTACGACCCGCTCAGATACTTGATCTCCATCTTCACCTGGTCCAACTGGAGTGTTCGGGTAATTTTCTGCGACACGATCGATCCAGTCCCCACTTCTCATCTGCATTTCTGTGAACTGATTGCGCACATAACGGTCTACGTCGTCCCAATAATCGCCTTGACCAAGTTTGCTTAGGTTGATCGCCATCATAATCATGTCTACTGTAGCACATGTCTCGCAGTCGATGTACGGGCGATCATCAGGCCAATCATCGATATATTCGGGAAAGAAGCCTACCAAAGGCCAGCCGACTGAACGAGCATATTCATAACCCTTTTGAATAAAATCTGCGAATTCTTGATCGTGGGTTACCAAGGCATATTCAGAAAGGGCTTCCATCGCATTACCGTTATGATGAAAATGTAGTGCAGGCCCCATATCCGACTCGTGACGAGCCAGGAAGTGTCCATTGGTATCAAATATTTGGGCGTGATCTTTTAGATAACGGGCAAGTTCATCCGCTAGCTTTCTTGCAGAGGATGAACCTGTGATCGAATATACGCTGATTACACCCTGGAGAGTCCACCCCTCCTGGGTAGCTTCCCACCCGGTATTCATCTCTCCATTGTTGTTCGTCAGGTAACAATAATCCTTTTCATGGGTCAATATTCTGGAGAGGCGACTGATAGCCTCTTCGGCAATTTCTTGCCAGCAAACACTTTTCTCCTGCTGACTATTGTTAACAGCCCAGCAAATAAATCTCGCGTCTGTAAACGTAATGCCAATGGCATCTTTCTGGAACATTTCCAAGAAGTATTCTCTCCAACGTTGGTCTACCTGGGTGTTGAAAGAACTTCCGGTAAGATAACGCATCAGCGACAAGCCTTCGCAGGATTTGGAGTTTACCTCCTCCGCCTTAAACATAACGGGAGGATTTCTTGCCGCACTCCCGTAAAAGTAGGTTATGTAGCTATCATCGGGGTTTGTACAGCGAGTAAGCGCATTGATTGCCAATTTTGCGTTCTCAAAGAGATCTAGGGTGTCCGGCACGTCTGTTAAGTAGCGCCTGCCCTCCGGCACAACTACTTGTGTGAGAGCATTAAGAGCATCAGCACTACATTTAGGTTGTGGTGTGGTAGTTGGTGATGGTATCCAGGTTGTTGTTGGAGTTGAGGTCGGGACGGGTGTTTGATTGGGCAGGAGACGCTCGCAGGCAGATACAATCCCGGAGCCAAAAGCAGCAGCAACTATTTTTAGG
Source organism: Chloroflexota bacterium (assembly GCA_013112685.1). GTDB lineage: Bacteria > Chloroflexota > Anaerolineae > Anaerolineales > Villigracilaceae > Villigracilis. The sequence goes on from JABFGC010000002.1 coordinate 294,725, forward strand.
AAATCGCGACGACTGAATCCAGTTTTCATGGTGCCACTCTCCTAATGTACTCATCTGATAAGAATCCGAATGGCCGCCGAACGGTGTGCGGCTCGTCCCGTGCGTTCTTCACGGGATACCTGCGTGTGGGCGGGCGTAGATAAAACTTTGAGAGCAGGATTCTGTTCGGGTGTAGAAAAAAGCCCGAAAATGGCGCAGAATCCCCACCATCCACTGCACGCTTTGTTAGCCGCTGTTTTTGTAAGACTCACAAAATTGTAGAAACAGCCCATCTATCTTCAAAAGTTTTTTCTAGGCTGTCCAGCAAATCTCCTGCATAATCATTGCTAATACTCACAACAAAAGACTCTTTGTTACCTATGTCTTTTATGCCATGACCAAGAATTAACAAAAAATCACTGGATAGTATATAGCGGTCGTGCAAAGACTTTGGGTCTGGAAAAACTCTCAATTCCGTTTTGGGGTGTTCTTTTTTGAAATCAGAAATTGCGCCTGATAACTTAATTGGTTTTTCTGTAGTTTGGGCTGTTAAAAATTTAACTGAGCAATTTACAGGAATCATTTCTAGTGCGTCAAGTGTACGCAAGCCATAGTATGGGTCGCATACCTTTATTTCGCCAGACAAGGAAGAAAGCATATCGGCTAATAACTTTCTTGCTGTTCTCGGTTTGCCACCTTCTACATATGAAACACTTATTTCGCCTTGCGATTCAAATAACCCTTTAACTTCCCTTTGTCCACTTGTCATTATGCGGTAGCACGTTTCGCCATCAATGACTTTGCGACTTATTTTATTTCCTGCTCTTGCAAAGGCTTTCCCTATTTGTGTCTGTTTAATAGCCACGCCCGCCGCTTCTAGTGCCGCAACAATATGCTCTGCTGACATATATGGTCTTTTTGCTTTGCTCTCGGCTAAAGCCAAAGTTGCTAAACCTAAAGTCAATGGGCTTTTTACATCTGCTAAAAGTTGTTTGGTTGGTTCTTCGAGATTTTCAAAAACATCTAGCAGGCTAGGCTGTTGTGTATTTTCCATAATGCTTTAAGCCTTTGAAATATAATACCAAGAATCATTTTCCTTGACTCTGCTAAGTTTTTTAGACCTAGTAAGACGAAGGAGAGGCGTTGACAATGACGTCTGAGCGTAAATATGCCCTAACTCTTCAAGTTTTCTTTGTATATCTGCAATTGTTCGCTTTTCTTCAAAGAAGCCACTGTTTTTCAGTTCAAGCATATACGTTTGAGGTCCGCCTTTGCTTCCTTTGGATGACTTCCGACTTTTTGACGCTTTTTTAGCAGGACTTTTTTCAATTATTGTCTCAGATACTTCTTCGCCCGCAATAACTGATTTTAAATGAGCCAATCCACGACGATGAATTTTATACCGAGGTGATTTTCCAGAAAGTTTAATTACATGACCTGGGGCAGAGAATTTCACAGCGCGTAATGCGTTTTGGCGAGATACTTTTGCGCCAAGACCGATAGTAACTTCACTGATTTGCGATGTGGAAAGCGCAAAAGCATTATCAAGATATTCGTGAACTATATAAAGCGGGACTAATACTCTATTGGCTTCATTGGTTTGGTCAAGAATATATTTCCCAATAGAATCCGCTTCTTTACAAGTTTTTGCTAGTTGAATGATTTTCTCAACATCAGCCTTTTCAGGCTTGACTTTCTTTTCTGTTGAAATTTCTCTGTCCTCTTTTTTTATGTGACGTTCTTCAGTTGGCGAGGATAATTTTTCAGTTGTACCTGTATATAACGCGAGAAATTCTTGTATCTCTTTTGGCGTCCCCACTATTGAGACATTTGCACCATTTGGAATTTTGAACGAAGCCTTTGCCATATTTCCTCCAATATCTATTCATTGGTTGGTGAACAATATGAAACATTATACATATTTACATATCAGAAGCCAAGCGGCTAACAGGGGTTCTGCGGACGACCTTCCAATTACCTTTGGGCGGTTTCCGCCTCATCGTCCCCTTCAGGGGAAATCTCCCAAATCCATTTGGGCGTTTGGGCGGAATGGGTTAAATCGGATGGGCAAATTATAGCACCCGGCGAACCACTGTCAACGAATTTTCATCAGCGTCATGAAAGAAAAAGGGAATCGTGGCGCCCTGGCTGATTTGAACGGGTAAACCCAACTTTTTCCCCGTGCAATTTCAAATTTCCCACTGGCAAACCGAATTTTTCCGCTGGCAAAATAAATATCGGTCAGGCAAGACCGAAATCTCGCCTGACCGAACCGAACTTCGCTTGCTAATCTAATTTACTCATGTTACGCGGTAGGGGCGACCCATTCATGTTTTTGCCAAATGCCTGGCACAGGACGACCCTTTCTTGCAGATTGGTTACCTGTTTTGCCTAAACGGGTCGCCCCTACTTTTTGCAAAGGGCGACCCATTCTTGTTGATTGAAACTGCATCCAGCTCTGACGGGTCGCCCCCTACGGTGAATTCGCGTAAGGCGAGTTACTCAAACAGATCACAGATGCGATTCGCACCGTCCAGGAACCTCAGCCACAGACGGCTAATTACCAATTCCCCAATTACCAATTACCCAATCACCAATTACCCAATCACCAATTACCCAATCACCAACCGCCAATTCCCCAACCTCCTCATCGCCGGCTCCGCCCAACCGCCAGCATCTTGTTGCGGATCGGAAAGACGAGAAAGAACAAACGCACGAACGGCAGCAGCAACTTCACCAGAAAGTCCGATTTGACGAGTTTTTTCAGGTAAAAACTGTAAGGGAATGAAAGTTCATGAAAGCGCCTCAATTCCACCACCTCCAAACCCGCCGCCTCCAGCGCGGACCTCATCTCCGCCAGCGAGAAGATTTGCTTGTGCCCGAACGGCTTGGCGGAATACATCGCGTTCAAAAAGGTCGGGTATTTCCCGCCTGAGATTTTATAGGTGAACTCCCCAAAGCGGTGATAGAACGCATCGCGGCAGGGCGTGTCAATCAGCAGGATGCCGCCCGGTTTGAGCGTCTCTGCCGCGGCGCGCAGGGTGGCGAGCGGGTAATTCACATGCTCGATCACATCCCAAAGCGTCGCCATATCGAACGCGCCGCGATACGCCCGCCAGTATTCATCCTCGATCGGACGCTTCACAATCTCGAGTCCGTGCCAGGTCTTTGCGTAATACGCGCGTGTGTCGCTCAATTCGATGCCGATGCACTTCGCGCCCGCCTCCTTCATCATCGAGAGAAACAGCCCACCGCCGCAGCCAATGTCCAGCACACGCTTGCCCGCGATGCCTCCATACCGCAAAACCGCCCTGACCTGGTTCTCGATTCGCTCGGGGTTCGATTGCAGGGACGTTTCGATATAAGCGATCTCCTCGTCCGTCAAGCCGCTGCCGTCAATCTCCGGCTGGATTTCCTCCACCGGGTCGAGATGGTCAATGTAATGAAAGCCGCCCGGCGAGACGAACACATTCGCGCCGGATAATTGATATTTCGGCTTGCCGCCGGTTTGGTGTTTCAGTTCGTCGAAATTTTCCATAATCGCTTGTGACCTGACAGGTTTTGCGAAGTCCCCGAAGGGGAAAACCCGTCAGGTTTGGTTATTCGATTTTATCAAGGATGACCGGCACACTGACTGGATACTCCGCGCTTTCATGCGAGACATCCAGCCTGAGGATGTTTTCCTCCGGCAGGGACGCCAGCCACTCGCGGATGAATCCCTCCAACAGAGCCGCATCGTCACTGGACGCGATGTTGATTCTGTTTCTGGAAGCGAGTCTCTCGCGGAGGGTTTGGGCGTCTGCGCTCAGGGCGACGACCAACTCCGGCGGGGGGAGCAGGCTCCGGGTCATGGTGTGGAAGCGGCGGCACAGGTCGAATTCCGCGCCGCTGAGCCAGCCCCGGGCATGGAAGAGGCGGGTGAATCCATAAAAATCCAGATCGAAACCGCCGTCCATCAGGGCGGGCTTGCCACTTGCGCGCAGAGCGCGTTCCTGCTCGGCGCGGAAGATGAGATAGTCCAGTTGATTGGCGAGCGCGTATTTTTTGTCCTGCTTGAAGGGCGCCTGAAACGGACGTTCCTCATGCTGTTCGTAGGCGGCGGCGAAGTCGTACCTTTTGCAAAGGGCGTTCATGAGCGTCGTCTTGCCCACGCCGCTCGCCCCGACGATGACAATCAGTTTGTTCATGCGCTGTCCGTTATAGCACAGGGACGAATCTGTTACAAGTGAATATTGAATCGTTGATTCCAACGGTTTTCGTATAAAATAATTCCGTAGGAGTAGAACGTGAACAAGCCCATTGATCTGACCTCCGACGACCCGATTCTGGACCGCTTGAATTTCAAGCCGTATCGCAACATGGTGGTGAGGCGGGCGGTGCCGTTTGTGCCGAAACCGGACGAACCGCAGACGATGGATGTGAAGACGCCCTGGGGCTCCATGCTGACGGCAAAGCGGGGGGATTTTCTCGTCAGCGAACTGGATGCGCCGAACGACTACTGGCCCGTGGACGCCAAAATTTTCGATGAGACTTATGTTGTCGTAGGACCCGGTCTGTGCGTCAAGCGGGCGGTGACGATGCTCGTGCCGCTCAGCGAAGTCACGAACGGCGACGAAGACCGGATGGTCGTGGTGCATACGCTTGAAGGGCCGGAGACCGTCCGCGCAGGAGATTTCTTCCTCGCCAGGGGGGTGAAGGGCGAGATCTGGCCCTACCCAAAGGAAAAAGTGCTGGCAAAGATGAGACCCGTCGAGCAGTGACGGGTCTCATCTTTTTTGTGCATTACTGATGTTGCGCAGTAGGGGCGACCCTTTCTTGCAGATTGGCTGCTTGTTTTGCCCAACGGGTCGTCCCTGCGCGCAAGGTGAGTTACTTCTTTTCCGCGGCGTGCGCTTTTTTCACCGGCTTGGCATGGGAGGTATTCGGCTTGGCGTCCAGGATGAGGCGTTCGAGGGCGTTATCTATGACGTTGTAGATGAACTTCGAGGGGTTGATGAATTCGACCACGCCGCCCATGTCGCGCATCAGTTCGATCATGTGCCTCGTCAGGTAAATGTCGCGGTCGCCGCCGAGGACGGTTTCGTTTGCGACGGCGATCAACCGCACCTTGCCGATGCCTCCGCGCCCAAGCGCCGAATAGAGCGCCCAGCGGTTGTTACGCTCGTAGGGGTTGTCGCCTTCCTTCGGATCTCCCAGCGCCTCCTGCTGGTTGATCTCGCTCACCAGCGGATGGTTGCGAATCTTGTAGAATCGGTCCACCCACGTTTCGCCGGCGGGAGAGATGAACTCCTTCACGTAGGAGGAATCGGGCATCGGCAGGTAGGCTTTGACCTTCAAGCCCATTTCGGTGCATAACTCGGCGAAGATGATCTCGCTCCCCGCCGAGAGACCGGCGAGAAAGGCGCGGTCGTCCGGTCCGGGTTTGAATTTGTCGAGTTTCTTGCGAATCTCCTGGCGGATTTCGCTTTCCTTCTCAGCCGGGAAGACCTTCTTGCTCTTGCGGGGGTAATCCACCATATAGCCGGTGAACAACAGCGCGCGTCCGCCGTCCTTCTTTGCCTTGTGCGATTTTTTGACCGGGGTCAGGTCTCCCGATTCGCCGTAACTGACGCGGGCGATCTCCTCTTCGATCAGTTTGACGCTCGCGTTCACAAAGCGGGGACGCATACCGACCGCCTTGAGAATCTCCAACTGGGCGAGGGACGAGTTCAGGAAGAAGACATTCCGGCGCGAGGCGGTGATTGCCTTGCGGTAGGCGCGGATGATCGAATCAATGTCGTCCGAGGTGAGCAGTTTCAACTCGGCGTAGGAGACCAGCGTCCAGTAATCGGCTTTGTCGCCTTCGATTGCGATGCGGCTTTCCAAACCGAAGAGCAGGGTGTTGCGCAGGCTGGGCAGGGTCTTGCGGATGCGCGCGATGTCGGGGTCGGGCGATTTGTCTGCGCCGAGTTTGTCGGCGAGATGGACGGCGAGCATCGAGAGCGTGAAGGCGTTGATGCCGGGATAGTAATCGTTCAGGTCAATCTTGAAGCCCTTCATGTAAATATCCACGGATTTGATCAGCCAGTGGTAAGAGTCGAACGCCTGTTTGAGTCTCTCGGCGGGGTTGCGAAGTTTTTTCCAGGATTCCGTCCACATCTCCTTATAAATGCGCCCCAGGTAGGTGATGGAGTTGCTGTCGTTGGGGTGGTCCTTGAGCAGGTTTTCGATCTTGACGATGGCTTCATCCACACGCCCGATGCGGTTGAGGTGGAACGCCTCCTCGCGGCGGAACTCCAGGTTGGCGGAGTTGACCTCCAACCCCTTGCGGTACTGCGCCAGCGCCAGTTCGTGTCTGCCCAGGTTGGCGAGCGCGCGTCCCACGTCGCTGATGGCTTCCTCGCGGATGAGCGGGTTGCGAATCTCCTCCGTGAGCAGGAGGATGTCGCCGATGTGTTTTTGCCGCTGGGCGATGTTGACCTTCTCCTTCCATTCGTTGTACTCGCGCCAGAAGCCGGTTGCCAGTGGGGTTTGCAGGCTCTTGCGTTCGGGCTCCTTCAAGCCGGAAAGCAAGTTGTAGATGGGGCTGTGCACCGCGTCGCGGTCGGACGCCCAAGTGTCTCTGACCATGCGGGCGATGGCTTTGATGTCGCCGCGGATGTAATCCGGGCCCGGTTCGCCCTCGCGGGTGATGTGATACGGCAGGGTGCGGACGTTGAAGATGTCGAACGGCATGTAGGCGCGCCCCGCCTGGATGTGAACCACGCCTCTTTTACGCAGGGCGTGGCGGATGCCCAACTCATAGAAGGCGTTGGCGTTGTCAATGCTCAGGTCGCAGAGGACCATATCCGCCAGCAGGAGTTCCTGGAACATGTCGGTAAGGATGTCGCCGGAGGCGGTCTCTTCGTCCGCGCGGAAAGGCTCGAAGCCCGCTTCTTCCAGCGCCGGTTTGATGAGGGTGTTGTAAATGGCGTTGAAATCGAACGGCTGACCGTCTGTGCCTTTTTTCTTTCCAAACGGCATGACCACAAAAGCGTGCGGGCGTACTTCCAGGTGCAGGGGTCTCGAATCAACTTCCGGGAAGGTCAAAGCCTTGGTCGCGCTGGCAGTCTCTGGGTCCGGTGCGGAGGCGGGCTGGTTTGCATCCATGGGTTTGGATGCCTGTGCAGAATCCTGTCCTTCCGTTTCCGCTTTAATTGGAGGAGCCGAAGTCGCGGGCGGGGGCGTTGCGATCAGCGAAGTGGATGGACCGGGTTTCTCCGACCCGGTCGTTTCGGTCTTTTGAGTCTTTCCGTTTGTATCGGTCATGGCGTTCTCCAATCGGAAGAGCCGAATCAGCCTTTTGCTTCGGTGGTCTTCGGGTAACGGGCGAGCAGGTTGTTCAGCACGGGACGCGGGGTGTTGCCGCTGATTTCCACATCCTTGTACTCGCCTGCGATCTCTTCGAGCGACGAGGACAAACCGAGTCGTTCCGCGATGTTTTCGGTGAACTCGCGGAGCGCATCCTTCATCGCCGCCAGTTCCGCCTGCACCACGTCGGATGCGGCTTCCTCGGCGAGCGTGCCCAGCGCTTCTTCAAATTTTTCGGTGAGCGAATCCGCCGCTTCTTTCATGGACTCGGCGGTGTAGCCGACGACGGCATCTTCCATGCCCTTGCGGAGGCGGCGGTCGCTTTCGCGCTGTTCCTGGATGACGCGGTTGATGAGGCTGGCTTCTTCGTCCGGGCTGGATTCTTTGAGCGCCTCCTGCATGGCTTTGATGTATTCCACGTTGCGGCTCCACAAAACGTCTTCGGTGGAGTTGACCATTCTGTAGACTTCGGTTTTGGTGCGTTCCTCGGCTTCGAGGTTTTTCCAATGGTCGGAGATGATGCTCAACTCCATGATGACCTTGCTGTAATTGCGCACGACCAGGTCGAGGTTCTTCAATTCCTGCCAGCCGAGGAGCGTGGTGGTGATGGATGCCGTCAGCGCGACCCACAACGCCAGGGTGCTGTTTGTGCTGCTGAGCGCCGCCAAAAATGCGCCCGCCGCGCCGGAGAGCAGGATCAAAACCTGAAGGCGCGTCCTTTCCCGCTGCTTTTGGTTGATCTTCTTGACGTGCCAGTTCAATTCGTTTTCGAGGCGGTATTTGAAGTATTCATCCCCGGTCAGGTCTTTGAAGCCGGGGTCGGAGTTTGGGTACTTGGAGTCGAAGCGCGGCGGCGGCGGGACGACGCCTTTGTAGGCTTCCATCACCAGTTCGCCGTTCATGCCGCGATAGATGGAGCGCTGGATTTTGGCGAGCCTTTTTTCGAGCCACTCGCGCCGCCCGGGGTTGCCCTGCAATATCGTCCTGTACAGATAAATATCCTTCAGGGTTTCTTCTGCGCCCGCGCGCGCGATCAGCCAATCCCCGGTGGCGAAGAACTTGCTTGTAAACGCCGCCAGCGCCGAGGCGAGGATGGGAGCGGCGATGAGGAGAATCTGGAGCGCCAGTTTGCCGTACCGGGGAATCCCTCCTCCGGGTAACTGGTGTAAAGGATGGCGAACAGGGTTGCCAGCACGCCGAAGACGGCGATCCACTGCCTGAGCCGTGAATAAGCCGCCGTCCGTATGACCGACGCGGCGTCGTACTGGGCGAACTTTCTCCAGGCGACTTCCAGAATGGGGGTGACGTTCTGTTCTTGGTTTTCCATGTTCAGCACTCCTAGATTTTGTGCGGCTTATGGCAACGCCGGGCACAGCAGGTCATATTCGTCGTCGTTGAAGAAGAACTCCCACTGGCTTGGGTTCAGGTTCCTCACCAGGCGGGAGCAGGCGGCGTCCGCAAGTTCCTCGGTGGCGATGGGCAGGAGCAGGTCCACGTCCCAGAATTGGACGATCTTGCGGGAGACGGTGGCGAGCAGTTGACCATCCGGCGAGAAACTGACCCCGGCGACCGAATCGCCGTGCGGGATGCGCATCACTTCCTGACCTGTGGACAGGTCCCACAAATAGACGTAGCCGTCGTCGCCGCCGGAAGCGAGCCATTGTTTTCTGGAATTGAAATCGAGCGAGGTGATCCGCCCGTCCTGCAGGAAGCGGTAACGGGGCGCGGTAAGGTCCGTCTCGTTCATATCCCAGATGTTGATGCTGCCTTCCGAGGTGGTGGTCGCCAGCCAGTTGCCGTCGCTGTTGAAGTTCAACGAGCGGATGCGCCCCACCTGCTTCAGCGCGGCGGCTTCCTTGCCGGAGGCGGTATCCCACAGGACGATTTTGTTGGTCAGCCCGATTGCCAGGATGGAATCCCTGGGGCTGTATGCCGAGGTGAAGGCTGTTTCCTCGAACGGGATGCTGTTCGCCAGTTGACCGGTCTCGATATCCCAGATGTAGACGATGCTGTTGCCTTCGTTGGTGGTGGCGAGCCGTTTGCTGTCCGGGCTGATGGCAAGCCCGCTGATGTTCGTATCGTGCGGGAGCGTGTGCAGAACTTGGGTCTCCAGGTTGTAGAGCAGGGCGCGCGGGCTGCCCGTTTCCGAGTTGATCGAAACGGCAACCCATTTTGAATCGGGGCTGATCTTGGTCTGCGCGCTGACTTCATCGAAGGTGAGGATCGGGGTTCCCAAGCCGCCGTCATGAATCGTCGTGATCTCGCTGACGGGAATCTGCCAGAGATTCCGGTCGTTCGTGTTGATGAGCACCCAGTTCCCGGCGGGGTCGAACTTGGCTTTGTTGGCGCGCTGGGGGAATTCGATGATGCCCACGCGCGCATAAAGGGAGGAAATATCCCAAATGGTGATGTTCCCGCTCCGATCACCGGCGATGATGCGCTTTCCGTCCGGGCTGAAGACGAGCGCGGAGCCGGTATCGTCGAGGAAGGGTTCGAGCATCAGCGCGCCCGATTGCGCATCCCAGACGCGGACGCTCAAATCGGAGCCGGTGCTGGCAACCCAGTTTCCATCTGGGCTGACCTCCACCTTTTGGACGAAACTCCCGTGATACATGCGGATTTTTTCCACGCCGGTATTAGCGTCGAAGACCCGCACAATCTTGTCGTCCGATGCGGTGGCGAACCAGGAACTGTCCGGCGCAAAGGCAACATCCCGCACCCAGTCTGGATGCTGGAGGACGTGAGTCTGCCGCCCGGATTCCGCCCTGGAGATGCGGGCGGTACTGTCCGCGCTGATAGAGACCATGATTTTTCCATCGGGGCTGATTGCGATATCGAAAACTTCCGCCTCGTGGTAGGGACCCGGCTGCAGGACGCCGGTTGAAACCTTCCATAAGCGCACCCTGCCGTTTTTTACGCCGACGCTCAGCCAATCCCCGTTGGGATGGAATTTCACGACGTTCACCGGTCCGTTGGAAAAATTGAACGTATAGACCGTGCGGCGCAGGTCGAGGTTGACGACCGCAACGTTTTCGTTCTCCAAACCGCCGACGAGGATTTTGTTCCTCGCGTTGATGTCAATATCGAGCACCGGCGACTCATAATCGAGGATGGTGTTCAACTGACCGCTTTCAAAATCCCACAGCCGGATCGTGCCGTCCTTGCTGGCGGTGATCAACAGGCTGTTGTCGTTCGTGATGAGGGCGTCGGTCACATCGCCATCGTGCTGGACGCAGTATTTTTTCCCGCCGGTCATGTTCCAGACGCAGGCGGTATCGTCGGCGCTGGCGGAAACGATGTATTGCCCATCCGCGCTGACGCTGATGTTCCAAATCCTGCCGGTGTGCCGCATCTGTCCCGCCGGGATCGCCATGCGGCTAAGGTTGTTCCGCAGAACGTCCTCGGCTTCGGTGGAGGGGAAGCGTTCGAGCGATTCGAGGGCGAGCAGGGTGCTGGTGTCCAATTCGCCGGGACGTCCGCTGTAGGTGCGCGCCTGCGCCGCGGCGCAGCGCGCCTTGGCTTCGTTCTCGTTTCGCAGCGCCCGCTTTTCGCTTTCCTCCGCCAGCGACCGCCGCATGTTGGCGAACTCCGCGCTGGCTTGGGCGTCGGCGGCGTTTTTCTTTGCGCGTTCTTCGCTTTCCATAAGCTGGACCCACAACCGGATGGCGAACATCAGCGCGATAATGCTCACGACCAGCATGATGCCAAAGGTGAACGTAAAACGCCTCTGCCGTCTCGATGCGTACTCCCGGCAGGCGCGGATGTATTCCGCTTGCAGGGGCGTGACCTGCCGCTTTTCATCCTCCGTTGACTTCGCCATCCACTGCTCGGCTTCTTCGAGTGAAGAACCGCCCAGCAGGTAGCCCGGATTTTCCTTCTTCTGTTTCCATTGAACTGCGCGTTGAAGCAGGTTGGTATGCTGCTGAACCCACTCAAGATCGGTCAGGACGGTTTCCACCAGTTTGGGGATGACCTCCCTGAAGTTGTCCTTTTTGGGGCGCAGGAAAACCCAGTTCGTGGACGAAAGTTTGGGATGAAGTTTCGTCCGTCTCTCCGGCTCGTGATACACGACCGGGATGATCTTTTTATTCAACTGGAGCGCGATCTCCAGTTCCTTGTAGCAATACTTGGATTTGAGGGAATCGGGCGTGATGACGAAAACGAACGCATCGGACGCCTCGATGGCGGAGTTGATCGTCGCCATCCAGTCCGCGCTGAAGGGGATGCCCTCCCAGTCCACCCACGCTTCGATGCCCGCCTCGTCAATGGCGGCGTTCAACTTCCGCACAAAACTTTTGTTTTTGCGCGAATACGAGATGAAGACCTGGGTCTTTCGTTTATTTGCCATTAAGCCGGGACCATGCGGTTAGCGGGTGAGGAACCATGCCGCCACGTATCCTTCATGTGCGGCGTCCTTGACCTTGATCCATTGGTTGTTTGCCCCGATCTTGGATTCGCCGCCCGGCTCCACGATAGTGAATTCGTAGTTGATCGGCACGCGCTTGATCAACGTCGCATCGCTCACGACGGGTTGATTGCGCAGCGAAACCGCCTCGGCGGTAGTGCGAACCTTGACCGGAGTCCCGCTGGCGGGCGGGGTGGCGCTGGTCGTCTGTGCGGTGGAGCCGCCCGCGTATTTGACGTACCACGCGGCGACGTATCCTTCCTTGCTGCCCGCATCGCGGACTTTGATCCACTGGTTTTGCACACCGACTTTTGGAATGGCTTGATTGGCAGGTTCGAGGCTGATCAATTGCTCGTCCGCGTTTATGTAGCGGATGAGCGTATCAGGCGAGACCACCGGCTTGCTGCGCAGGGAAATCTGTGTGGTGGGATAGAGCGCCAGTGCGCCGGCGGGCACGGGGGCGGGAGAGGGCGCGCTTCCGGGTTTGGGAGCGGAACCAGGCGTCGGGGCGGATCCGGGCGCGGGAGACGGGACAGGTTTCGAGGTCGGGGTGGAGGCGGTGCGCTTTTGGTCGGAAACGTACCACGCGGCGACGTATCCCTGATCGCCGTTCGAGTCCTGCACCTGAATCCATTGCCCCTGCACGCCGATCTTTGCCTTCGCCTTGTCTTTCGGTTCGAGGCTGATGAGTTCGGTGTTCATCAACATGCGCTTCCACAAATAGCCGGTGACGGAAGGCTCCGCGCGCAGGGCGAGGTCGTCTTCGGCGGCGTAAAGGATGAACTTCTCGGCGGGGAGCGGGAGGTTGGTCTTCTTGGGCGGCTCCGGCGGGACGACGCCGTAGTTGTTGAACCACAACACCGCGCTGATCTCGGTCGCCAGTTTTGCGCCGTTGTATTTGTAGCGCGTGGTGAGCAATACTTCCTTTTCGGGCGTGTCGCCGCTGTATTTGAACGGGTCGTAGATGACGTAATCGTCGCCCTTCTTTTCCTTCACCAGCACAAAATGGGTCTGGATGCCCGCCTGCTTGTTCCAATCCACCTGCAGGATGACCGGCTTGCCCTCGGCGACCGCCGCGTCAATTTGCGCGATGGGCGCGGGCGTGGTTTCGCAGGGCTGCATGTCGCGGTAGGCGCAGTTGCCCCACACGTACGGCAAGACGCTTGGGATAAAAAGCGCCCCCTGAAAACCGCCAGCCTTTTTCATTTTTCGTTGACGGTTACAGGGGTCTCGTCGTACCCGATGCCGTTCAGCATCATCGTGACCGATGTGAGCAGGCATCCCCACGAGCCGATGGTCTCTGTTGAAAACCCGAGCGGAGTGCTCTTCCATGCGTCGTCGTTCTGATAAAGATTTTTGGTGACGAACATAAACCTTCACCTCCTGCTGAGTTGGTTGGATTGGATAATTTTACTCCATTTCGATTGTTGCGAAATTACGACTTTTTAAGGTTGGATGAAATTCCCCGCTTCACGCCGACCCGCACCCTGTCCAACCCCATTTGGGCTTTTCCATGCTTGAGGTGGAACCGTCATCTGTTGTTCTGGTATTGGTTCAGCCACCAGGTGGAGCCGGGCAATCCGCTGACTTTGACGAGCCGGAGCAGCGCGTCGGTATCGAAATACACGCGGCGCAAATCCACCTCGAACAACTCCCCGACCTGTTCGAGGATGGCGTATTCCGCCCAGGGCAGGAGGGTGGGCGGCTTTCCGGGCGCATACGCATGGAGGAAGGCGTTGCCCACGCTGCCCGAATTCAGGATGAGCAGGTTTCCATGCCGTCGGTGCATTTGAATGTGGGAATGCCCGCCGATGAAAATGGTGGCGGAGTGACCCTTGAAATATTCATCCAGTTGCTCGGGCGGGGTGGTGGCGAGGATGAGGTCGGTGGTGGAACGGGGCGAGCCGTGAAAGGCAAGCAGTTTTATCTTCCTGGAAAACTCGATTTCGTGCGTCGCGGCAAAGGATTGGATGAAATTCAAATCGTCGCGCGTGAGTCGCTCGCGCCCCCAGTAAAGGTCCGGGACGAGGTAATCGGTGATTTCGTATTCCCCGGCTTTTTCAGGTTCGAGGATTGCCGCGTCGTGGTTGCCTTGGATGTTGACCGTGCCGAGTTCCCTGAGCGTGTCCAGCACTTCGCGCGGCTGGGGTCCGAGCGTGACCGTATCTCCAAGGCAAATGATTTGATCTACCCTTTGCTGCTTAATGTCTGCAAGGACAGCCTCAAGCGCTGTGAAATTGCCATGAATGTCCGAGATGAATGCAATCCGCATGAAGAAACCCTTTACACCCCACCATTGTACACGACCTGATGGGCTAATAAAATTTTTTACCTGGAAATAGCACTTTTGGGTGATGTTGTGCGCCGCGCATCCCCCGCACGCGGGGGTTGTCTCCCATTCTGGAGAACTATCCGTCCTTTATGGCGATCTCGCGTGCGTTGATTTCAAGTTCGAGCCCGTCGCCGTATGGAATGGCGGGGATTTCCTGGGTGATGACTTCGATCAGCGACGGGTTCTGGAAGTGGCTCCTCTTTGTCTCCGGGTGCGGATAATATACCCAGCCCGGGTATTCTTTTCCATTGAACACGACCTTGCAGCGCGAAAAGGAAAACGTTTCCGGCGGGTGCAGGTCGGTCCATTGCACCCGCTCGAATGTAATCTCCGGGGCGGACATTTCGAACGTGAGCGGCGCGATGGAGATATTCAGCGTGCCGTTGAAGTATTCGTACAGATCGAGTCCCAGCCGCTTGAAGAACGGTTTCTGCTTTTCCAGTGTGCTGTACGGATAATCGCGGGATGGACGCGAAGCGACCTGGTGTCCGCGCACGAGGATTCCGCGCAGGGTCCTGTTCATAATTCGCCCAAGTATATCAGGCGAAGTTCAGACCCTGAAAGTCTTCGAGCGTCCTTTTAGGGAAAGGCTTGGGCTTGGCTGGCAGGTTCGAGGTCCGTCAGGAGGCGGGTGGAATTTCATCCCCAAGTTGTGCTACAGTATAGATGTCCGGTTTGCGGGTCGAGCCGGGCAGGAGCAAGGAAAATGGAAGTCGAAATTGGAAAAGTCACACATTACTTTACCCACCTGGGTGTGGCGGTGCTTTCACTGACCGACGGCCTGAAGTTGGGGGATCGCATCCACGTCTACGGACATGCGACCGATTTCACCCAGCGCGTTTCTTCGATGGAAGTTGACCATCACAGCATCGTGTGGGTGAAGCCCGGCGATAACGTCGCGGTCAAGCTGAACCAACCGGCGCACGTGCACGACCTGGTGTACAGGATCGTCGAAGAAAACCTGGAGCCCACCGCCTAAGCAGCGGAAAGATTGTTTACAACCGGCAGGCAACGATTGTGCCTTGCCCTGCTTTGTGTTTCAACCTGCGGATTCATTGAGCCGCTGGTCAGCCTTTCAACGCTGTCGCTCAGAGCGGCTTATTGTAGACCCATCCATTATCACAGAAAACCTCCGAGTCCTTCGGGATTTCGGGGGTTTTTGTATTGTCATTGCCTCGATAACCCTCTTTGAGGATGATTTTGTTGCTACAAGCCCAATATGTTGTATAATCCTGCCCATGAAACGAACCTGCCAGCCGACCGCAACTGCTCAAGCCGCCGCTAGGCGCGCACTCTACGAACCTGCCACGGCTTGAGACGGAATCGAAAGGAAATCCAGTCCCGCAACCGACAGGTTCGGGACTTTTTCTTTGAACCCTCAACCTTTCAACCTTCAACCCGCTTGGTATAATTCGCCCGTCATTTTCGTTGTTTTGGAGACCGTATGACCCGCAAACTCACAGGCAACCAGATCCGCCAGGACTTCATAGACTTCTTCGTCGAGCATGGACATACCGTCGTGCCTTCGATGTCGCTCGTCCCCGGCGGCGATTCCACGCTGCTCTTTACCAACTCTGGCATGGTGCAGTTCAAGGACGTCTTCCTCGGCACGGACAAACGCCCGTACACCCGCGTCGTTGACTCGCAAAAGTGTATGCGCGTGGCGGGCAAACACAACGATCTCGAAGATGTGGGGCGCGACGACACGCATCACACCTTCTTTGAGATGCTCGGCAACTGGTCGTTTGGCGATTACTACAAAAAGGAAGCCATCGCCTGGTCGTGGCAGCTGCTCACCGAAGTATGGGGCTTGCCCAAAGACAAACTCTACGCCACCTGTTTCGAAGACGATCAGGGCAACATCCCGCGCGACGACGAAGCCGCCGACGCGTGGCGGGAGCAGCCCGGCTTCGACCCCTCGCACGTCCTTTTCTTTGGACGAAAGGAAAACTTCTGGCAAATGGCGGAGACCGGGCCCCTGCGGGCCCATGCTCCGAAATCCACATTGACCTCGGCGAGGAACGCGACAACCTGCGAGGCAAGCCGCATCGTCGCGGCGTGAACGGCGAATGTACGCGCTTCCTCGAACTGTGGAACAACGTCTTCATCCAATACAACCTCTTCGATGACGGTCGCCTCGAACCGGCGCCTGCCAAACACGTGGATACCGGCATGGGCTTCGAGCGCATCGTCGCCGTGCTTCAAGGCGTTGACTCGAACTACAAAACCGACCTCTTCGCCGGCTCGCTCGCGGTCCTGCGTTCGCTCACCGGTCACAGCGAGGCGGAAATGCTTGCGGATTTCACGCCGTACCGCGTCATTTGCGATCACGTCCGTTCGGCGGCATTTCTGATCGCCGATGGCGTCGTGCCTGGCAACGCCGGGCGCAACTACGTCACGCGCATGATCATCCGCCGCGCCGCGCGCTTCGGCACCGAAATCGGACTCAACGAACCCTTCCTCGCCAAAGCGGCGGAAGCGGTCATCGAACAATACGGGGATTTCTACCCCGAGCTCCGCAAAGCGCAGCCTGCTATTTTCGACAACCTGACCCGGGAGGAAATCCGCTTCGCCCGGACGGTGGAGGCGGGTACTAACCATTTATTAGCTCTTGTCGATGAGATGATTCAACAAGGTAAAACTGTTTTTGATGGACGAAAAGCCTTTGATCTTTATGCCACTTATGGCTTGCCGCTTGAAATTACAAAAGATATTTTGCAGGAGCGATACTTGGTCTTAATGGAAGGCAAATTGCCAGTATCTATTGCCGATATGAGTCATATAACTGTAGACGAAGCCGGTTTCACCGAAGCCAGGGAAAAACACGCCCTCGCCTCCGGCGGCGGCAAAGCCATGGGCAAACTTGGCGGCGAGGATGCGGAATTCTTTGCCGGTATTTTGAAAGACCTGCAAGCCAGGGGCAAGTTGGGTAAGGACGGTGTCGAATATGACCCGTATACGGGTACACAGGTAGACAGGTATACAGGGCTGGAGGTGCTGGCGCTGGTTGTGAACGGACAACTGGTTGAGTCTGCCGAATTGGACGACCAGGTCGAGGTCATCCTTCCCAAAACCGGCTTCTACATCGAAGCGGGCGGTCAGGTGGATGATACGGGTTACATTCGCTCCCTCACCCCTTCCCCTCTCCCAGTGGGAGAGGGGGAGGGGGCCGGGGGAGGAGGGTGAGGTCATTTGGGAAATCGAAATCACCGGCATGCGCCGCGCATCCGCAGGCGTGATCGTCCACATCGGCACGGTCATCTCCGGTCAGCCCAAAGTCGGTGACAAGGCTGTCGCCGAAGTGGATGTCACCCGCCGCCACGACATCATGCGTAATCACACGGCGACTCACTTGCTGCACAAGGCGCTGCATGAAGTCCTCAGCGACCAGGCAAAGCAGGCGGGCTCGCTCGTCGCGCCGACGCACCTGCGCTTCGACTTCAACCACCCCGAAGCCTTGACCCCCGAACAGATCGAGCGCATCGAGCGCATGGTCAACGAAGCCATTGCCGCCGACATGCCCGTCGTCAAACAGGTCAAATCGCTGGAGGAAGCCAAAAAGGAAGGCGCGATGGCGATTTTCGGCGAAAAATACGGCGAGACCGTGCGCACCATTTCCATCATGGAATCCGATGGCTCTGCTGACGAAGGGAAATACTCCTACGAGTTGTGCGGCGGCACCCACCTTGACCGCACCTCCGACATCGGTGTTTTCCTCATCGTCAGCGAAGGCTCGGCGGCGGCGGGCGTGCGCCGCATCGAAGCGGTGACCGGACGCGGCGCGTATGAATTGATTCAAAAGCGCTTCAAGACCTTGAAGCAGACTGCCGGGGTGTTGAAGACCTCCCTCGAAGAGGTCCCCGCCAAAGTGGAATCTTTGCAGGAAGAAGTCTCTGATTTGAAGAAGGAACTCGCTGCGCTGCGAACTCAGAGCGCGCTTTCCACTTTCCACTCGCTGCTTTCCAACGTCCAAACTGTGCAAGACGTCAACGTCCTCGCCGCCGAAATCCCGAACGCCGACGCAGATACCCTGCGTTCGCTGGCGGACGCGTTCCGCGAGAAACATCCGAAGAATGGCGCAGCGGTCTTCGTTGCCGGTTCGACCATCATCGCCACCGTGACCGAGGATGTGGTCAAACGGGGAGTCAAAGCCGGGGATTTGATCACAGGCATCGGCGGGAAGGGAGGCGGGCGTCCAAATCTCGCGCAGGGCAGCCTGCCGAATGGCGACGTCCGGGCGGCGCTGGCAAAACTCCCGAAGATCATCGCAGAAAAAGCAGGGCGCGGCGCAAAGTAAAACTTTCCCTGCAACTTTTCAAGATCGAAATCATCCAATGAATGAAACGAAAAACCGCGAGATTTCCATCGAAGCCCTGCGCGCCGGGGGACCGCACCGAATTTGCCCGCCTGGTGGATGCCTACTCCGCGCCGATCTACCGCCTCGGCTTGAAAATGCTCGGCAACCAGCAGGATGCCGAGGATGTGCTTCAAAACACGTTTCTCAATGCGCTCACCCATCTTGCGGACTTCGAGGGACGCTCCAGCCTTTCGACGTGGCTTTACCGCATCGCCTCGAACGAAGCCCTGATGCTGCTGCGCCGCAAAAAGAACGCCGTCAACCTCGACGACTTCCACCCAGACGACGCCGAAGAATCGCCGCTCCCGGAAGTCTTTGTGGATTGGAGCGCGCTTCCCGAAGACGAACTGCTTTCGGGCGAAGCCAAAATGGCGCTGGACGCCGCAATAAACAAACTGCCCGAACCCCTGCGCATGGTTTTCATCCTGCGCGACATCGAAGGCGTTTCCATCAAAGAGACCGCTGAAATTCTCGGCTTGACCGAAACCAATGTGAAAACCCGCCTCCTGCGCGCCCGCATGTTCCTGCGCGAACAGTTATCCGCCTATTACAGCGAGCGCCTGACCCGAGAGGAGACCCATGAGCGACCATCTCCATAAAAACTGCCAGGATTTGCTTGGCTCTTTATCCGAATACATTGACGGCGGACTGCCCCCCGATTTGTGCCGGGAGATCGAAAAGCATCTCGAAGGATGCGACAACTGCCGCGTCGTTTTGAACACTACCAGACGGACGATTGACCTGATGCAGATTCCAGCGGAGGAGGAGACCGTCCCCACCGACGTGCGCGAGCGTCTCTTCAAACGCCTCAACCTGGACGATTACCTGAATCGACAGAAGTGAGTTTTTCTCCTACCCAAGCGCGACAAACAATGCAATGATCGCCAGCTGCGCCAGCGGATAATAACTGGCGTTGTCGAATAACGCCGCCGCCTGGCGTTCCTCCCGCCGTTGGGCGAGTTGCACTCCCGGTCGCAGGAGCAGATAGGCTCCGGCGGCGGCGCTCGCCAGCAGGTAGAGCCAGCTCAAATTGAGGGGAGATGCGAGCGGCAGGAACAGGCTGATGGTCACAGTCAAAGCAAGCGTGAGCACGACGATGATTCCCGCTGTCCGCGTGCCGAGTTGGAGGGGAATCGTTTTGGCATTGACGCGCTTATCTTCCACGGTGTCGTTCCAATCGGCGGGGACGTTCTGCCCGCCAATCTCCCAGAAGAAAACCCAGGCAAGCACCAGCAGGACAAGCGCAGGCGAAGGAGTGAGGTCAACGACGAAGATCGCCGCGATGGGACCGCTCGATTTAACCAGCCCGCTGACGAACGTCCGCAGGTAGGTGACTTTGAGCAGGGAGACAGTAAACTACTTCAGAATCGCGGCGGCGACCAGGATGACGACGATGGCGGGATTGAGCAGGTAGGAGCCGATGAGCGCCGCGATGAACCAGCCCGCAAACCAAAGCCAGCCGCTGCGATAACTGAGGATTTCCTGCGCCAGCGGGTAACGCATGTCCGACGCCTCGACGGAATACCCGGCGTTGATCCCGCCGCGGAATTTTTCCTTGTCCACCGCGATGCCGACCAGGTCGTTCAAGGCGTAGATGGCGGTGTAGGCGGCGAAGGCGGTGAAGATCGAGAGGAGGATGGTCTGCCATTGCGGAAAGTCACCCAGCCAGAGCAGGGCGACAAAACCCGGCGTGGCGAGGTCCAACACCCCATGTGTTGTGCGGGAAAGTGCGAAGAAGCGTTTCATTGAAAAGATCTCCAATCCACTGTCATTGCGAGCGGCGCCTTGGCGCCGCTCGCAATGACATAAAAATTATTTCTTTACGAAATGCGCCATGTAGTTCACATCTTCCTTGCCTGCGGCGACCTTCCATGAGCCGGTGAAAGGGTTGTACATCAGGCTGGCGAGGCGCACAAATTCCAGCCCAGCCCGGTGGTTCCAATCCTTCATCTCACTCGGACGAATCAGTTTTGAATAGGTGTGCGTGCCGCGCGGCAGGAGTCGCAGGATGTACTCTCCGCCGACGATGGCGAACAGGAAGGCTTTGGGTGTGCGGTTGATGGTCGAGAAGAAGGCATGACCGCCCGGCTTGAGGGCTTTGGCGCACGCCGCCACCACCTTCACCGGTTCTGGCACGTGTTCCAACATTTCCATGCAGGTAATGGCATCGAACGTCCCCGCCTGCTTTTCGGCGAGGTCGTGAACGCTTTCGTAGCGATAGTCAATCTGAAGACCCTGACTCTGCGCGTGCTGTTTGGCGACGTGGATGGACGCCTCGGACAAGTCCAAGCCTGTCACCTGCGCCCCGGCTTTTGCCAGCGCCTCCGAGAGGATTCCCCCGCCGCAGCCCACGTCCAGAATGCGCGGATTTGGGACGGTGAGTTTTTCCATAATGAAGTGGGTGCGCAGCGGGTTGATGGTGTGGAGCGTGCCCATCTCGCCTTTGGGGTCCCACCAGATTTGCGAGACCCGGTCGAACTTTTCGATTTCCTTGTTGTCTGCGTTCTCAAATGATTTCATGTTTTATGGCGGTCCAATCTTCTAAAGTTTTCACAGCGGATTCGATTTCATCCGCGTTGATGTCGTTCAGGAATACGCAATCGCCGATGCCGCGCGGCATGGGGACGCGCTGTAGCCCGTTCCGGTGGTAGGTGCGCTCTGTCAGCGAAGCGTGGAGCAGGCACGGGTCCAGGATGGAGGCGTCGGGCGAAATCCCCAGCATCTCGGTCAGGCGGAAGATGCGGGTGGTCTCTTCGTCCGTCAGGAGATGACGCGAGCGGGCGATCAAGGTCGATATGAGAATGTCCAGCAAAGCACCGCCTCGCCGTGAAGCAGGTGCGCTTCGTGGCGCGTCTCCAAGCCGTAACTGAAGGTGTGACCGAAATCCACCTTGCGCGCCAGATCCTCCTCGAAGAGATTCGGCTCCAGTTCCTCCAGCATCCCCGCGATGGCTCGGTCGAGGATGACGCCGCTTTGCTCATCCTGAAAATGCGAGTGGACGCTTTGCGCGCCGTGCATTTCCAAAAGGTGGAAAAGTCCCGCGTCTTTGATGACCGCGAGTTTGATGATCTCGCACACGCCGTTGAGCAGGTGACGGCGCGGCAGGGTTTTGAGGAAGGCTTTATCGAGCAGGACGGTCTGCGGCGCGTGGAACGCCCCGAGACGGTTCTTGTTGCTGTTGAAATTGAAACCGGTCTTGATGCCGATGGAGGCGTCCACGTAGCCCATCAGGGTGGTGGGCACTTTGATGAAAGGCACGCCTCGGCGGTAACTGGCGGCGACGAAGCCGACCCAGGTCGGTTAGCACGCCGCCGCCGATGGCGATGACCGGCTCGTCGCGGCGGTGGATGGGAAAGGCGTCCAGTTCGTGCGCGATGGAGAGGTAGTGATCAAGGGTTTTGCTTTCCTCGCCGCCGGGAAAGACGACGATCTTCGCTTCCACGTGATGGTAGTCGAAATACTCGCGAATGGCGGCGGAGTAATGTTTCTCCACGTTGGCGTCCACCACCACAAAACGGCGGGCGTCTTCGATGCGCCCGGCGGAGAGCAGCGCCCAGTTCTGCGGATGGAAAATGTTGGCGGTGCTGACGACCTCGTATTCGATGGCGTGTTGAAAAGCGACTCGCTTTTTGTTCATTCTTTCCCTCACACCACCTGCCGCCAGTTTGCTTTGGCATCCAATACGCGCCTGGCGAGCGCCTGCGCCATTTCGAGGCTGTGGTTTTTGTAGTTGCCGCACTGCGCGATGTTGGCATACGGCACTTCGGCGGCGGTCAGGACGTCGTTCAGGATTTTTTCGTACGCGTCGAGGATGGCGTCGGCGCGCCCTTCGTTGAAGAGGATGAGATAAAAGCCGGTCTGACAGCCCATCAAGCCGATGGAGATGAAATTCTG
Organism: Chloroflexota bacterium; assembly: GCA_013112685.1. GTDB lineage: Bacteria > Chloroflexota > Anaerolineae > Anaerolineales > Villigracilaceae > Villigracilis. The sequence goes on from JABFGC010000002.1 coordinate 317,021, forward strand.
CGGCATGTATTTTTGAAAGCCCCACAGCAGGAAATGCTCGAAGGAGTGCATTTCCGTGGAAGATAGAAATGTCGAGTTGGGCTGGTTGATGCGCAGGTCCACGGCATAGACCACGCCGCCGTTCGGTCCCTCCGTTGCGGCGCGCAGTTTGACGTGGGGCGCTTTCAATAGCCGGTGATCCATTTCACCGACGGTCCCAGCCTCCCAGCCGAGTTGTTTGAGGTCTACCATAACTCTCTCCTGTAATTTGTTGTACCGCGACATTCATGTCGCATTTTGGGCGCAAGATGAATCTTGCGGCACGTTCACACAAACTGCGATAAATGCCTGTAACTATCCGCGAGCGCCTTCTCCCAGGAGGCGACGTGGTGATACAACTCAACCGAGGCGTAACCGGAGAAGCCGTTGTCGGTCAGCGCCTTGAAACTGGCGGCGAAGTCCATCGTCCCTTCGCCGGGGATTTCATGGAAGTGAACGATGCCGGTCAGTGTGTTCGCCACCATTTTATCCATCAACAATTTTCCGTTTGCATCCTTCGTGGAGCGCAGGTAGATGATGATGGGGCGCGCCCGTTCCAGCACGTCGTAACTCAACCCTGGCACCGAGATCAGGTAGACGAAAATCTCACTGTCGAAGGGAGATGCGCCCGCATACAGGCTGTTGTAGTCCACGAGGGCGGGCGGCTGGACGATGCCCACTGATCCCAGGATGGATTCGACGCGCTTCTTTTGTTTCGCATCCGGCATTTCATCGTAAAAATAAATCGGGTGGTCGGGATCCACCAGCAGGTAATCCGCAAACTCGGGAAAGTAGATCAGGTACCTGGCGAAGTTCAAATCCATTTTGAGATCGTCCGCCATTTTGACCAGTTTCAGGTTGCAGCCTTCCTGCGAATCGGAGACGTGCAGGAACTTCGCAAACGGCGCGGCTTTCGCCAGCGCTTCGAGATAATTCTGCTCCGAGCAGTAGTTGTGATTCAGATCGAGGTGCAGTTGGAAGCGCGGCGAATTGATCTCCTCCACCAGGTTTATGCCCTGTTCGAGCGTTTCGATGTACATGCCCGGCTCCGGCTCGATGAGGAGGGTGATGTCTTCGTCTTCGCGCAGTTCCTTCAGGCATTGATGGATGCTGTCCACCAGCAGTTCGCGCGGGTTGACCGACGGGTTGCTCACGTGTTCGTCGCGGATGAACCCGCTGCCGAACGTGACGAGGTTCACGCCCAGTTTTCGAGCGGCGTGAATCCCGCGCTTCACAAGGTTGATGCGCCGCTTCCTGCCCGCCAGGTCGGGGCTCATCAACGACGGTTCGTGCGGACGCTGGGGCGTGAAAAAGTGCGAAGCCGTGGACACACAGGCGGCGGTCACTTCGAGCGAGTCGAGCCGCTTTTTGACCGCCGCGAGATACTCGTCGGTGACGTCGAACGGATTGAACTGGTCGCGATGGAAAGACAGTTCGATACCCGGATACCCCGCCTTGTCCACAACTTCGATGGCATGTAAAAAATCCAGGTTGGTCAAGCCAAACGTGCTGTAACTGAGTTTGATCATGGCTGGCGCTCCATGTTGGTCTGCTTTTTCAGCCAGCCGGAGCGGCGCGCTCCGGCGCGGCAGTCTGAGATTTTACCATGCGCTTGTGACCAATCATGCAATCAAATCCAAAACGCGGTACCAGAGTTTGCCGATGTTCACAAACCAGGCGTTGTCCTGGTAGGGCGGCGCGAGCGGAATGTTCAAATCTGCAAACGGGTTGTCCACCGGCTTGCCGAGTACCCCGTTTGCCAATTGCTGACCGAGATACGTAGCAAGCGTCACCCCATGACCGACGTACGCCATCGAATACCACATCCCGTCAACCCGCCCGGCGTGTGCGGTTTCATCGAGCGTCAGGGCGAGCGTGCCTCCCCAAAAATAATCGAGCCGCGTGTTCGCCAGTTCAGGGAAAACCCGCGCCATTCCGTTTCGCAGGGCGGCGATGTTCGTCTGCGGGTGCGCGCCGCGCATGGTCAATTCGCCGCCCCACACCATGCGCTTCTCCGGCGAGAGGCGGTAATATGCCAGCACCCGGCGCGTATCGTATGCCGCGCGGTTCTTTGGAATGACCTTTGCCGCGAGGTCGCCGCTCAACGGCTCGGTGGCAATGACATAACTCTCCGCCGGGAAGACGCGCATTCGGAATTGCGGGATGATCTTCCCGGTCCAGGCGTTTGCGGCGAGGATGATCTCTTTCGCGGCGATGTCGCCCGCCTCGGTCTGGACGATGAAGCGGGGTCCCGTCCATTTGGTCTTTCAGCCGCTCGACGGCGGTCACCCGCACTCCTTCGTGAATGTCCGCGCCTGCGTGTTCCGCCGCCAGCGCCATGCCGCGCACGAATTTGGCGGGCTGCACCGAGCCGTCGCGCGCGGGTTGACCATCAAGCCGTGATAGACATCCGTTCCCAATTCGTTGCGCACCTCGCTTTTCGGCACGATTTGCACCTCGAAACCCGCGATCTCACGCAGGGTTTCCTGTTCGCGTTTGAGGCGTTCAGAAATGGGCGGACTTCGCGGCGGCTTCGATACTGCCGCTGCGGACGAAATCGCAGTCAATTTGTTCCGTCTCGATGATGCGCTCAACCGTGTCGGCGGCTTCCATAGCGGCGCGGAACATCTCCCTGCCCAGTTCCCTGCCATACCGCCTGACCGTTTCGGTCAATGTGTTGTGCAGGCAGGAAAGCGCCTGCCCGCCGTTGCGGGAACTCGCTTCGCGACCGATGCTCTTTGCCTCCAGCAGAGTCACGCGCGCGCCGCCCTTTGCCAGTTGCAGCGCGGCGGATGTCCCCGTGAAGCCGCCGCCGACCACCACCACATCCGCTTTTGGGGGAAGCGGTTTGCCCGCGTAGGATTTGGGTTCCGGGGCGGTTTCCCACCACAAGCATGTATGCCGGGTCATAAAGTTCTCCTGAGTCTTCTTCGTTTACAGACCTGAAACGTTTTCGGCGTTCATTGTATTGCATCGTTATCAAAAGTAAAAGTGGCTCTACCGTTTTTAACGGGAAAATCATTTTCACCACGACCCTCATGCTGAGGGCTTGGGACACGACACTTGCCCCGGGTGCAAGTGCCGGGGAGATCACGAAGGAAAAATGCCTGTAAAGTTGACGCCTTTTCCCTCCTTTGTGTACTTGGTGCCCTTTGTGGTTAGGCTCTTTCCCGTTAATTACGGGAGAGCCGTAAAAGTTGAATTTCACGTTGCCTTGTGTCGCAATGGTTTATCCCGTTTTGCCGGGGGAACTTTCCCGACGAGCGGTGCGTCCTTGAAAGAAAACCGGCAGCCATTGGGGAGCGCCATCCCTTGAAAGGAGGGCTTATGACGTGATATGACCATGCCTGAAGAACAGTGGAACGCCATCCGCTGGTCTTCTCTCACCGCTTGAATCCGAATCGAATTTTCTTTTAGGAGAAGAGAAAATGAACACCTTACGCAAAGCATTTGGCTTTTGTGCCATCTTCCTGTTGCTGTTCCTTGCCGCATGTGGGGGAGCCCCGGCCACCGAAGAGCCGATGGAAGCGGGGACCGAATCGCCCCCCCACGATTACGCTCCCGCCACCGAAGCGGCTGCTGTTGAAGCGCCTCCCGTTGAGGAGCAACCCGCTTCGATCCTTCCGAGCGGCGGATACCCCGCCCCAACCGCAGGTCCGAACAACGAACCGTACGATATGTTCTTCGAAGACTATGGCGTCAACCCGTCCATAGATACCGAGGACGACAACCTCTCCACGTTTGCGCTGGATGTGGATACCGGCTCGTACACCGTCATGCGCAACTACCTCAACGACGGCAACCTGCCGCCGCCCGAGTCGGTGCGCGTGGAGGAATACGTCAACTACTTCGAGCAGGGCTATCCCAACCCGCCGCCTCACCAGGCATTCGGCATTTACATTGACGGCGGACCCTCGCCCTTCACTCAAACCGAACGCTACGACATGGTTCGCATCGGCATTCAGGGATACGACGTTCCAGACGAAGAACGCAAGGACGCCGCGCTGACCTTCGTCATTGACGTCTCCGGTTCGATGGACATGGATAACCGCCTGGGGCTGGTCAAGCAGTCGCTGGAAATGCTCGTGGAGCAGCTGCACCGGGACGATACCGTCAGCATCGTCGTCTACGGCTCGGATGCGCGCGTCGTCCTCGAACCCACGCGCGGCTCCGACGCCGACAGAATCCTCTCCGCCATTTACAGTCTCCAGCCTGAAGGTTCCACCAATGCCGAAGCCGGTCTGCGGCTCGGCTATCGCATGGCGATGGAAGCCTATAAACCGGATGGAATCAACCGGGTCATCCTCTGCTCGGACGGCGTGGCAAACGTCGGGCAGACCGAAGCGGATGCCATCCTCGAACAGATTGATCACTACGTCGCCGAAGGCGTCACGCTCACCACCATCGGCTTCGGCATGGACAATTACAACGATACGCTGATGGAGCAGCTTGCGGATAACGGAAACGGCTTCTACGCCTATGTGGACGACCGCAGCGAAGCCCGCAAACTGTTCATTGACCAGATCACCGGCACGCTGCAAACCATCGCGCTGGATGCCAAAGTGCAGGTCGAGTTCAACCCGGAAGTCGTGAAGAATTACCGCCTTGTGGGCTATGAAAACCGCGCGGTGGACGATGACGATTTCCGCGACAACGAAGTGGATGCCGGCGAGATCGGCGCGGGACATTCCGTCACTGCCTTGTACGAGATCAAGTTATATCCCGAAGCCTACGGGAGAATCGCCACCGTGTTCATGCGCTGGGAAGACCCCGATACGCACCAGGTGGTGGAGATTTCGCAGGATTTCGACGTCAGCCAGATGGCGTACGATTTCCGCGAAACCGACCCCTACTTCCAGCGCGCGGTGATCGTGGCGGAGTTTGCCGAAATTCTGAAAGGCAGTTACTGGGCAGAAGGCAGCTCGCTGGATCACGTCTATGAAGAAGCCCGCCGCCTCGAAGACCGCTTCCGCCGCGACGACGCCATGGAAGAGTTCGTTGACCTGGTGGAACGCGCCAGACGGTTGTGGTAGGTTATATCGCCATGCTGCGAAATTCATTTCGCAGCGCCCGGAGTCCTGAAGTTCTACTTCAAGACTGGCACCTCAATCCGCGAAAGTAGAACTTTCGGAATCCATCTCTGTAAGTGACCCTGGAGTCCTGAAGTTCTACTTCAGGATTGGCATCCTAATCCCCGAAAGTAGAACTTTCGGAATCCGTCTCTGTAAGTGCCCCTGGAGTCCTGAAGTTCTACTTCAGGATTGGCATCCTAATCCCCGAAAGTAGAACTTTCGGAATCCATCTTTGCACAACCCGGAAAGAAAACTCACCCCGAAAAAAAACTTCGGGGTGAGTTGCGTTTCATGGACTTATTGCCCTTGCTTGTACTTCCAGTTCTGTACGCCCCAACTCATGCTGCCCCAGGTATTGAGGACGTACCCTTCGAGGTTGTCCGCGATGCCGTAGCCGTCCTGGAAGAGATAGAGATACACCTGCGGCAGGTCGTCAATCACAGCCTGACCGATTTCGCAATACGCCTGTTTGCGCGTCTCGATGTCGAAACTGGAACCGGCGAGTTCGAGCGCCTTGTCCACATCCTCATTCACCCAGCGGAAGTAATTCCCGCCGGTGGGATTCTCAGCCGAGGGAATGCGCGAGGAATGGTAGGCGTCGAAGTTATAGCCCTGCGGTTCGGTGGTAAAGCCGCGGTCGAAGATCAGCATGTCGTAATCGCCGACCATGCGCGGGGAGTTGTCTTCAAACGTGCCAAAGATGATCGAGAAATCGTAGTTCTGGATGCGCGCCTCGATGCCGACCGCTTTCAGGTTCTCGACGATAAACTCCTCGGTAAGTTGAAGCGGATCGAAAGCGGTATACCCTTGCAGTTCCAGGGAGAGGCGCGTTCCATCCTCGGCGTACATCGCTCCCTGCGCCACGCGGATTCCGTCCTCGCCCATCACCCAGCCGGCTTCATCCAAAAGTTTGTTGGCGGCTTCCACGTCGTAGCCGTACTTGTGCGGCAGGTCGCACTTGTACCAGCCGTAGGCGAAGGGATTGGTCGAATCGCCGACGCTGCCCTGCAAAACATCCTGCTGCAGCGATTCGTAATTGATGGCATGGGCAATCGCCTGCCGCACACGGATGTCGCCCAGAATCGGGTGAGGCGCATCCGGTCCCGGGTCGCCGTCGAAGGGCGCGCTCAGGTTGAAGTCAATCGCCATGTTCCAAATGCCGGGGATGAGATACTGCCGGGCTTTGCCCTTCAACAGTTCGTTGTAATCTTCCTCGAACTCGCTGGGCCACAAATGGAACTGCGCTTCGCCGTTCAACATCATCGCGGTCTGCGCGGCGGGTTCCGGCACGATCTCGAACACGATGCTGTCAAGGTACGGCTTGCCTTCCTCGAAGTAATTCGGGTTGCGGTTGAGTGTGATGCTCTTGCCCGATTCCCAATTGCTCAGCACGAACGGACCCGCCGTCACCGGCGCGCGGTTCCATTCCCAGCCTGCCATTTCCTCCGGCGCTCCCGTGGCGTGACGCGGGAACAAACCGTAGGCGAACTGGTCGAGATAACCGGGATACGGCTCGGAGTAGGTGAGGATGGCAGTCAAGTCGTCGGGGGTTTCGACATTTGTGATCAGGTCGAACCCGCTCGTGCCGACCAGCGCACCCGAATTCGGGTTCGATAGCACTTCAATCGTGAAGCGAATATCATCCGACGTAAGCGGCTCGCCGTCCGACCATTTCAGACCCTCCTTGAGTTTCCAGGTTACGGTCAGGTAGTCGTCCGAGATCGCCGGCATTCCATCCGCAAGCATGGGCACGAAATTGCCGGTCTCGTCAATGGTGACCAGACCCGTCATTGAAGTGGCATCCGCCACCTGGCGCACGATGGCGGCATCCGCCAGGTAGAAATTGAGCGTGGTCGGCTCTTCGGGCAAAATGAGGACGACCGTCCCGCCTCCGCCTCCGCCGACGGCTGGTTCTGTCCCCTCGGCAGTTCCCCCGCCTGAACATGCGCTGAGGACGATTCCCAATACGACGAACAGGGTGAACAGTTTGAGTTTCATCTCTTCTCCTTTTAATCTAAGACCTGACAGGTTTTACAAACCTGTCAGGTCTGAATCGCTACTCTGTGTGAATCACATACGGGTCGAAGGCATCGCGCAGACCATCGCCGATGTAGTTGATCGCCATGACCGTGATGAAAATCATCAAGCCGGGGTAGAACGCCAGCCACGGCGCGCGGAAGATTTTATCCTGCGCGGTGGAGAGGATGCTGCCCCATGTGGGCGTGGGAGGCTGGACGCCGAAACCCAGATAACTCAACCCCGATTCGGTGATGATGGCGGACGCCATTTGCAGCGTGCCGCTGACGAGGATCGGACCGACACAATTCGGCAGGATGTGCCGGACGATGATGCGGGCATCGCTCCCGCCCAATGCGCGCGAGGCGGTCACAAATTCCTTTTCGCGCAGCACAAGGAACAATCCGCGTACGAGGCGGGCGGGCCACATCCATGATAACGCGGCGATGATGACGATCACCACAAAAATGCTGTTCTGCAAAATGAACAGTTGCTGTTCCCGCAGAAATGCGCCGAGGATGATCAGCACAAAGATGGTGGGGAAGGTCAGGAAGGCGTCCGTGATGCGCATCAGCGCGGAATCCAGCCAGCCGCCGAAATATCCGCTCAGCGAGCCGACGATGATTCCCAGCGTGATGGAAAGGAATGTGGAAAGCAGCCCAACCGCGAGCGAGACGCGCCCGCCGTATAAAATCCGCGTGAAGAAGTCCCGCCCAAGCTCGTCGGTCCCGAACCAATGGACAGCGTTCGCTTTTTGAAAGGAATTGGTGGGATTCTGCGCCAATGGGTCATGCGCGCTTAAATTTGCGAACACCGCAGCCAGCACAAGCAGGGCAAGCACTGCAACGGCAACTCCTGCCAGTTTGTGTTTGAAAAACCGGCGGGTGATCAGGAGCGCCATGCTTTGCTCGCGTATGACAGCGGGTTGAACCTCACTCATACTTCACCTGCGGGTCGAGCCAGCCATACGCCAGGTCTGCGAGGATGTTGCAGATGATGATGAGGATCGCGGTCAGCATCACCACGCCGAGCAGTACGGGATAATCGCGTCCTTTCGCCGCATCCCAAAAGAGCCGCCCCATGCCGGGGCCACGAGAAGATGGTCTCCACGAACAGCGCGCCCGCGAAGAGACTCGGCAAATCGAGCGCGATCAACGTCACCAGCGGCAGGATGGCGTTGCGCAGAGCGTGTTTGTAATAGACGAGCCGCTCCGAAAGTCCCTTGGCGCGCGCCGTGCGGACGTAATCCTCGTGCAGGACGTCCAACATGCTCGAACGCAGGAAGCGCGAATACCAGGCGATCCATCCAGGCTCAACGCGCTCACCGGCAGGACCAGATGCCAGAGCGTATCCAGCAGGTCGCCCTCCATGCCGCGCGTGTTCATGCCACCCACCGGGAAAAGCGGATCGCCTGTGAACGGGTTTTTCAAGGTGACGTAAAAGATGACGATCAATCCCAGTCCCAGCCAGTACACGGGAATTGCCTGCCCGATGAATGTGATGGTGGTCATCGAGTAATCGAAGAGCGAGTAAGGCTTTCGCGCAGAGAGAATTCCAATGGGGATGGCAAACAACAAGGTCACAAGAAACGAAGCGCCCACCAAAATCAACGTGTTCGGAATCCGCTCGCCGATCATCTCCGAAACCGGGCGTCGGAACTTGATCGATTCGCCCATCTCACCCCTCAGCATGTTCCCAAGCCAGCGCCCATACTGCACCGGCAGGGGATCGTTCAATCCCAGTTTCTCTTCGATGGCTTCGATCTGTTCCTTTGAAATGTTCGGGTTCCTGCGCGCGGCGGTCAACGGTCCGCCCGGGGCGGCGCGCACCATCAGGAACAGAAGGATGCTGATGATGAAAAGGATTGGGATGGTTTGCAAGATGCGGCGGAGAGCGTACGTGCCCATTTATGCCTCGAATACGACCCTGCCGTTCACCATCGTCAAAACCGGCTTTGCCTGCATGATGTCCTGGCGGGGCAGGGCGAACAGGTCGTGTGAAAACAAAACCAGGTCGGCGAGATAGCCCTCTTTTATCTGCCCTTTTTCGTTTTCCATGAACTCGGCGTATGCCGCATCGCGCGTGTAACCGAGGATGAGTTCTTCGAGGGTCAGCGTTTGATCGGGGTCGCCGGGATTCCACTTCTCGCGGTTCATGCCCACGTGCAGGTTGATCATTGGGTCATACGGCGCGACGGGCCAGTCGCTGCCAAACGCGATGTTGTTTCCGGCATTCTTGATGTCGCGCCACGCAAAGGAAAGATGCCAGCGTCCCTCGCCCACGCGCGCGGGCCACACATCGCCCTCGGAAATGCTGAACGGCGCATGGCTGGTCTGCATCGAAGGCAGGACGCCCAACTGTTGGAAGCGCGGGATGTCGTCGGGATGGATGACCTCGATATGTTCGATGCGATGCCTGCTATCCCGCCTCCCATTGGACCTCTGGACTGCTTCGTACCCATCGAGCGTGCGCCTCACCGCGCCGTCCCCGCAGCAGTGGACGAAGATCTGCAAGCCCATTTTGTCGCACAGCGCCGCCATGCGGGTGAAATGTTCGAGTGAATAGATGCCATCCGGTTTGGCTTCGGGGTCGTCGGCGTACGGTTCGATGTTCAACGCCGTGTAGGATTCCCACACGCCGTCCATGAAGAATTTCGCCGCGCCGCCGCGCGCAAACTCGCCCTGCACCTTTGCCATCTCCGCCGCTTCGCTCAGCATGTCCTCTGTGGTTTCCGGCTTGACGTGATACGGCACGTACACACGCAGGGTCATCTCGCCTGCATCCTCGACGGCGGCGTAAGTTATCAGTTCTTCCATGTCCCCGTTCATGTTGTGGACGCTGGTCACGCCGGTGGCGTTGATGCGTGCCATCGTCATCTTGAGCAATTCGCGCTTGCGGGCTTCGCTCGGTTCGGGAATCAAATCTGAGACCAGACCCATCGCCGTCTCGCGTAATTCGCCGGTGGCGAGTCCATTCTCATCGCGGACGATCACGCCGTTGCCCTCCGCTTCCTTCCCCGGCTGGAGGATGCCTGCCAGTTCCAGCGCCTTTGTGTTCGCCCAGGAGGTGTGACCGTCGTAGGCGTTGATGTACACCGGTCGGTCCGGGACGATCTCATCCAATTGCTGGCGGTTCTGGATGATGTTGTATTTGATGCCGCGCCCGTCCACCCATTCGGATGTTTTGTTCTTTTCGGCGTGTTCCCGCAGGATGATTCGGACATCGTCGAGGTTTTTTGCGTCATATAACTGCGCCCCGCCCATCGAAATGGAACCCCACAATAAATGAAAATGCGAGTCGATGAAACCGGGCGTGAGAGTGCGTCCCTGCCCGTCCACGACTCGCGTGCCAGCGGCTTTGAAAGCGTTTGCGCCTTCGTTCGTGCCCACATAGATGATGCGGTTTCCTTTGACGGCAACGGCTTCCGCCTGCGGCATGTCCTTGTTGCTGGTGAACAACCTGGCGTTTTCGATGATGATGTCTGCTTTGCGGTTCATTGCCTGTTCTCCTTTTCGTCTCTTGAGCTGACCTGAATATACATTAACTGCGACATGCGGGCAAGAGATTTTCGCCGATTTGGATTGCGTTACGGTTTATAATCGCCCTCGTTATGGATAAGAAAAAAGTCGTGGTTGCCATGTCCGGCGGCGTGGATTCCTCCGTTGCAGCGGCTTTGCTCAAAGAGCAGGGCTATGATGTAACCGGCATGATGCTTCGTTTATGGAGCGAGCCGGGCAAGGAGGATTCCAACCGCTGCTGCACGCCCGATTCGATGGCGCAGGCGCGCCGTGTCGCCGCCAAATTGGACATCCCCTTCTATGTGGTGGATGCGAAGGATGTCTTCCGTGAGACGGTGGTGCAATATTTCCTGGACGGCTATGCAAACGGCGAGACTCCCAACCCATGCCTGCTGTGCAACCGACAGATCCGCTGGACGTTTCTTCTCAACCATGCGCTAGCGCTGGGGGCGGAATATATGGCAACCGGACATTACATCAGACGACGGACGACAGACGATGGACGATCCGAACTTTTACGGGCGGTGGATCATTCCAAGGATCAGTCGTATGTTTTGCACGTGCTGACGCAGGAGAAATTGAAACACGCTTTGTTCCCGGTGGGCGATTACCCCAAGCCGGAGATTCGCGCCCTTGCCGAAAAATTCGGTCTGCCTACTGCGTCTTGCAAAGACTCGCAGGACTTGTGTTTTTTGGCGGGCGAAGATTACCGTAACTTTTTGCAGCGCAATGCGCCGGAGATGTTGAAGCCAGGGAACATCGAAACGCTCGATGGAAAAGTCATCGGTCGGCATAACGGACTGGCGAATTACACCATCGGTCAGCGCAAGGGATTGGGCGTGGCGTCGCCGGTTCCGCTTTATGTGATTACGAAATACGCATCCCGTAATGCGTTGATCGTCGGCACGCAGGAACAGATGGGCACGCCCGAATTGATTGCAAGGGATGTCAATTGGGTCAGCGGGACTGCGCCTGCCGAACCCTTCCGCGCGGAGGTGAAGATTCGCTATACGGCGAAGGAGGTCCCGGCATGGGTGATGCCGATGGACGGGAACCAGGCTCGGGGTCCGGTTTGATGCGCCTGTGCGGGACGCGACCAAAGGTCAGGCGGCGGTTTTCTATGAGGGAGAATTGATGCTCGGCGGAGGGATCATCCAATAGGGCTGCGTGTAGCCAGACCAGGATTTTGCTTCACTTCAGGACTTGGCTTTCGCTGTTTATGCACGTGTAAATATCAAAACTTGTGTATGTAGCGCGAGATATTATCTCGCGCTACAAGGAGAATTACATGAACTATCGAATCGAGTCGTTGATGTCTGCCCGGTTGTTCGTCGCGCCGCAATATGCCGATGACCGGGTGTATTTTTTGAGCAACCTTTCGGGGCATTTGAGTTTGTATGCCATGTATCACGGCGGAAGCGTGCCGGAGCCGCTCCTGCCGCCGCACATCGCGCTGCAAAATCCGCACCTCATTGACGGGAAATCGTTTTACGTCTTCCCGGAACTGAACAAAATCCTGGTGATGATTGACCGCGACGGCGACGAAAATTATCAGCCCATGTTGATTCCACTGGAAGGCGGTTTCCCGGAACCTGCGTTCGATAACTTTTTTGCGAAGCATCGCGTGCATCTCAACGAATGTGACCGTGAGAGGGGCGTCGTTTATTTTCGCGCCGAGCGGCGCGACAAACCGCTGGAGGAGTTGTATCGCGCCAATTTGAAGACCGGCGCGCTGACCAAAATTGCCGCAGGCGAATTTGGATACGGTATTGGGGATCATTTTGCGAATCACAACCGCCTCCTGGTCGGGACCGGATACTCCGCCGGCGACGGCGTGTATTTCCTTTGGAATAAGGGGAAGATGACGCTGCTGTACGGCAAGCCGATGGAGAAACGCAAGCCGGGCGAACACGTGCCGCTGAACGGGCTTGGCGCGGGCGTCTTCTCTCCGAGCGGGAAGGGAGCCATCCTCACCAGTTCGTTGTTCGAGGACACCTACAGTCTGGGTTATCTCGATTTTAAGAAGCCAGGTGTGATCACTCCCATTAAACTGAAAGGCGTGGCGCACAAAGGCATGGGCGAGTTGGAGAACATCATCCGTTTGAAGGACAATCGCTATGCCGTCACGTTCAACATTGACGGTTGCTCGTGGGCGTATGAAGGCGTTTTCAACGAAGAGAAGTTGACCATGACCCTCAAGTATGTATTGGTGGGGCAAGAGCCTTTCGACGGCGGCATGATGGAGCATTTGGATTACGACAAGGTCGAAGACGTTTTCACCTTTTCGTTTTCCACCGCCACATCGCCCACGCAGATCTACTCCATCGAGGGCAAAAACCGCGACCTTCTCTACCGCCATACCGAGGAGAAGATTCTCGGCATTCCTGAGGCACTTCTTTCCAAAGGCGAGGACGCTTCCTTCATCACCCATGACGGTTTGCGCGTCTCGGCTCGCTTGTACCTGCCCGCCAGGGCGCTCGGATTCAAAGGTCCGCGCCCGGTGGTGTATTACATTCACGGCGGTCCGCAGGGACAGGAACGCCGGACTTCGCGTGGTTCTCGATGCCGTTGATCCAATTCCTCACCCTGCGCGGATTTGCCGTGTTCGTGCCGAACGTGCGCGGCTCGACGGGATACGGTCTCTCTTATACCAAGCGCGTTGACCGCGACTGGGGCGGTCAGGACCGGCTCGACCACGTCCACGCGATGACGAAGGTTTTGCCGAAAGACAAACGCCTGGATGCCAAACGCACTGCCGTTGTTGGGCGTTCCTACGGCGGCTACATGACCCTGATGCTGGCGGGTATGCACCCCAACCTGTGGAAAGCCTCCTGTGATATGTTCGGTCCGTACGATTTGATCACCTTCTCCGAGCGCATCCCGGAGACGTGGAAGCCGTATTTCAAGATCGCCATTGGCGACATTTCCAAACGCGACGAACGCGCCGACCTGATTCAACGCTCGCCGAAGACGCACCTGCACAACATGAAAGCGCCGATGCTCGTCATTCAGGGACGCAACGACCCGCGCGTGGTGGCGGCGGAATCCGAAGACCTGGTGCGCGAACTGAAAAAGAAAGGCAAACCGATTGAATTGCTCATCTTCGAGGACGAAGGTCATGATGTGCTGAAGTACGAAAACCGGGTGAGGTGCTACAACGCCATCACCGACTTCTTTGCGAAACATCTGAAACCATAAGTTTCCCGCGATGATTACCCTTCCCGCCGCACTGTTTGGTTTGGTCATCGCCCTGCTCATGGGTGCGTCATTCCATGCCCTGCGCGGCGGGAACGGCTGGCGGCTTTTGCTCTTTCTTGGGTTGAGCGTGCTCGGCTTCGCGCTCGGGCAGGCAGCGGGCATGGCTTTCGGCTGGCTGGTATTCAGGTTTGGCGTATTGGATATCGGCTTGGGCGTACTGGGAAGCGTCCTGATGCTGCTGGCAGGCAATTGGCTGGTCCGCGTGTGACCATTCAAGCCGTTCCTGAGGGGCGCAAAACCCGGTTGCAATAGAGCAAAGAACGGCGTATACTTCGCCGGTCAAAATTGCAATTGACCAATTCATCATCAAGGAAAGAAATCGTGACCCATATTGACCTTTCACAAACCGAAGAGACCGCGCTTCAAGCGGAATCGCTCGGCGAAAAGATCGAACTTATCATCGAAAAACTCCCGCCCGCCGAAGTCACCCTCGTCGAAATCATGGACATCGTCGGCGCAGACAGCCTGCTCCTGCTGACCGTCTTCCTCTCGCTCATTTTCCTCGTGCCGGTCTCCATCCCCGGCGTCAGCACCGTTTTCGGCTCCGCCATCCTGCTCATTGGCATCACCCGCCTGTTCGCCCGCAAACTCTGGCTGCCGGAAAGGATCGGCACGCGCAAACTCTCCGCTGAAAAACTGCGCGAAGGCTTCAAGAAAGCCCTCGTCTGGTTCCGCCGCCTGGAGAAGGTCAGCCAGCCGCACCGCCTGCGCGGCTTGACCTCCAAAGGCTTGATGACCGTCTTCAACAACCTGTCGTTCATCCTTGCCGCGCTTCTGTTGATGATGCCTTTCGGCTTGATTCCCTTCAGTAACACCCTGCCCGCCGTGGCGCTCATCTTCCTCGCCATCGGTATGATGCAGCAGGACGGCGTTTCCATCCTGCTTGGCAACCTCTCCAACGTTGCCACCATCATCTATTTTGGTTTCCTCATCGCGGGCGGCGGCTGGTCCATCAGCCGGTTCTTTGGATAATCAGACAGGTCGGGTCAAGCCCGACCTGTTTTTTATGAAATACATCGCCGCGCTGTTCACCCTCTTTATCATCGGTGTCGTCATCCTCGCCGACTTGGACGCCATCCCGTCGTCCGTTCGCGCGCTTTACGACTTTCAATACGGCGACAAACTCGGACACTTCATCCTCTACGGACTCCTCAATTTCCTCCTCACATTGACCTTCATCCGCCCGCTTCCAAACCGGACCTCGAACCGGGTCGCTCTTTCAGTGGGTTTGGTCCTCGCCCTGGCTGTCGGCGTCGAGGAACTCTCGCAGCGGTATTTCTCCGCCCGCACATTTGACCTGATTGATCTCTCCGCCAGTTACCTGGGACTTCTCGTCGGCGGGTGGGCGGCTCTAAAGACAAAAAACAAACGATGAGACTATTGCTCCTGCCCGGCGGGAGGGAATGTTAGAATCCCGTCCAATGAATCGGAAACCCGCATATTCACGAAGTGTCACAGAGCAGGAATGGGCATGGACGTTTCTTGGACTGGCGCTTTTATTCGGTTCCTTCGTCCGCATTCTGCCCGGGCTGTTGACCGGTTTCCCCATCAACGACGGCGGGATGTTCGCGGTGATGATGCGCGACTTGCGCGAAAATAACTTCCTCCTGCCTGCGTTTACAACCTACAACCTTTCTGAAATTCCGTATGCCTACCCGCCGCTGGGGTTTTACATCGGCGCGTTCGTTGAATCCCTCGGCGTCTTTGGGTTGGACGCGCTCATTTATCTGCCGATGGCTTTCACGGTCGTGACCATCCCCTCGTTTTATCTCCTTGCGCACGAGTTGACCGGGAGTCGTCCGCACGCGGCGCTGGCGGCGGTGTTCTTTGCGCTCGCACCGGGCAACTACATCTGGCTCTTGATGGGCGGCGGGCTGACCCGCGCGCTGGGCATGGCGTTAATGACGCTCTCGTTTGCGTTTGTCCATCGCGCCTTGCGAGAGATGAATTGGCGCACGACCTTTCTCGCAGGCTTGTTCTGCGCGTTGACCGTCTTAAGCCACCCTCAATCCGCCCTGCTGACGTTCACTGGTTGTGCCGTATTCTGGTTTTTCGGCGGGCGCTCGCGGATAGGGACGATCCTCGCCTTCGTAATTGCGATGGTCGCGCTTCTTCTTTCCTCTCCGTGGTGGGGGAGCGTTGCGGCGAATCACGGCTTCGGGGTTTTTCTCTCTGCGGGACAATCCGGCGATTTGGGAGCTTCGCTCTCCACCCTGCTCGGAAACCTGTTTTCACGCCAGACCATCCTGCCGTTTTCCACGGTCTTCTGGCTGCTTGGTTTGGGGTGGGCGGTCTTCGCGCGCCGTTTTGATCTTTTGGTTTGGGGCTTCCTCCCTTACCTCGTAGACCAGCGCAGCGCGCCCATCGCCACGTCGCTTTTGTATCCCATCCTCGCCGCATACGGCTTTCTGGATGTTTTGCCCGCCTTGATTAACCTCGTCCGTTCGCGGAAGTGGAATGTCATCCCGGAGGCTTCGCTCTTCAACACTCACGCGCTTGCGATGGGAATGCTCGGAATTGCGTTTTATCTTTTTATCGAGTGCGTATTCCATGCTCAAATTATCCGCACGGTCTCGTTGACGCCGAACGCCATCGAAGCGATGGTCTGGGCGCGGGAAAACACCCCCGCTGAGAGCTCGTTCCTGATCCTGACCGGGCGCGAGGACGTGATGACCGACCCCGTGCAGGAGTGGTTCCCGGCGCTGGCGGAACGCCATTCCGAGACTACATTGCAGGGTCTCGAATGGACGCTGAAAGACGAGTTTGTCAACCGCTGGGCGCAGTTGGGGAACCTGCAATCCTGCCGCGATGCGGACTGCATCCGCGCCCGTGTGCGTGAAATGGACTTGGAATTCACCCACCTGCTTGTGGACGCTTCGAAACTTTCACCGGGTATGTTTTTATCCGAAGGATATGAAATCTTGTTCGATAACGGGCGGTATGTTGTGCTGAAATAAAAACATACTGGCGGTTTGCGCCGCCAGTATGTTTCTTGCTTTTGCTAATTGGGGAATAACCTTCCGCGAAGATTCTACTCGTATGCCAGCGTATCTCTCACAGTCAGGCTGGAGGCGCGGTGGGCGGGCAGGGCGCTCGCCAGCGTGCCAAGCACAATCGTAAAGATCAGCCAGGCGATGATTCCCGTCATGCCGTAGACGGGCGGCATGGGCGCGGTCATGATCGCCATGCCCACGCCGAAACACAGCACGTTCGTGATCGGGATGGCGAACAGGATGCTGACCGCCCAACTGAGGATGCCGATCACCATGCCCTCGGTGATGACGATGGCTTGAATGTCGGCGTTGCTCGCGCCGATGGCGCGCATCACGCCGATCTCGCGCGTCCGTTCTAGGACGTTGATGCTCATCGTGCCCATCAAGCCCAGCCCGCCCACGATGGCGATCAGGCTTGCCATGACGAGGATGAAATATACGAGGATGTCGGTCTGCGCCTTCTGGTCGCGGATGAAGTCCGCGCCCAACTGCGTGGAGCGGATCTGGATTCCGCGCCGCTCGAACGCCGCCTGGATCTGGTCGTTGATGCGTTTCTGGGCGGCGCTGTCGTGTTCGGCGGTGACGATGCGCAGGGAATACGCCACCTCCGGCTGACCGACCAGCACGCTCAGGTACTCGTAATTGACGTACAACAGCGGCGGGCTGACGTTGCCCGTGATGCTGTACGTGCCGATGATGTGCCACTTCGTTTCCTTGCCGTCAATTTCGATGGTCAGCCAGTCGCCGATCTTCAAATCGGGAAAAATTTGCAGTAGATGGTTGCCGATGACGACCGCGTTTTCGTCGCCGGTCGTCAGCCAGCGCCCCGAAGTGATGACCGGGTCAATCAGTTGGGAGGTCGAGGGAGGTGCGACGAACAAGATCTGCGTGCCGGAATCCTCGTCGCCCATCTTGAGCGTGCCGGTGTATTCCAGCCAGCCTTCCGCGCCCTCCACGCCGGGAATGCTCATGGCGATTCCGGCGACTTTGTCGTAACGGTAGCCGCGGTCGAACGCGATGTTGATGTCCGCGAGGAAGTAGCCTTGAATATCTTCGATGGCTTTATCGAAGGACTCCCACAGGTTGTAGACGGCAATGAAGATTGCGCCGCCCAAAACGAGAGTGAAGAGCGTCAGCCCCAGCCGCACCTTGCGGCGGAAGGTGTTCCTGAGCGAAATGCGGATCGGGCGCGGGATCAGCACCGAGTTCTTGTTGACCGAGTCGTCCTTCGGCTTGGCGTTCCCGCCCAAGCCGTAATCGCTCAGCGCCTCGCGCACGGTCACTTTCACGCTGTTGTAGATCGGAAGTACCGAAGCCAAAACCGGCACGAAGACCGCCACGATGACCTGTTGAATGTACGTGCCGGAATACCCGCGATACACATCGGGATAAAACCCAAGCCACTCCGCCATGCCTTTGCCGATCAACTCCGCCGCCCAATTGGCGAGCGGCACGGCGATCACCAGCGCGCCGATGCCGAAACCGACGATCAGCGCGACATACATGCTGAAGATTTGCAGCGTCCCGCCGCCGGTGGCTTTCATGATACCGATCTGCCGCGTGTGCTGGGTCATCAATGCCGTGATGGTGTTGACGATCAGGAAGCCGCTCAGGATCACGGTCAGGTAGCCGAGCGTGCCCAGCACAAAGAACACCCCCTGGCTGATGCTGTAGGCAAAGTGATGCCCCGGCTGGTAAACGTTCACGTAATACACCGTTGCCCCGGCGCGTTCCATCCGCTCCGCCACCGCCTGGCAGATCGCCATCACGTGCTCCTGGTCGGTCTGTTTTTCCAGCACGCTGACCGCCAGTTCACTGTACGTTGAAGGGTCGCCGCCCAGCCACTCGAACGTGCTCGGATTTACGTACGCATTGACCCGATTCGCCAGGTTGTACGGAAAGCCCGTCACATCGTGCATGTAGCCGGTCAACGTCAACTCGCGTTTCCTGCCGTCCGATAATTCCAAAACGATTTTGTCGCCGGGTTTGTATCCGAGCGGGATCGCGCTGGCATCGAGGATGGTTTCCTTGTTCCCATATTTGGGAATGCCGGTTTCGCCCGCGGCAGGTTTCAATACATTCAACGTCAGCGCCGCGGGGTCCTCGAGCCGAGGTGAGCTTGATGTCCACGTACGTTCCATCCGGGCGGACGATCCGTGCGCTCAAAGACGAGAATCCCTCCACCGCTTCCACGCCCGGCACCTCGCGCGCCGCCTTCATCATCTCATCGGTCAGCGGGTAGGCGTACACTTCGCCCTCGGACGGGTTCGCGGAGAGGAAATCCCCATCCATGCTTTCGTTCATATACGAGCCCAGGTTGCTGTTGAAGCCCACCGCCAGCGCGCCCACCGCAATCGTCAAAATGGTGAGGAACGTCCGCCCGCGGCTGCTCCAAAAATCAGCCCAGACTTTTTTCCAACGACTCGCTATCATGATGAGACTCCCCTCCAGGACAGATTCTCGCCGTTGTGCTTGTCTGCCATCTGGTGCAGCGCCTCGCGCGTGACCTCGGACTGGCTCAGCAATTCTGACAGTTGGTCATACCCGATAGCCAGCACTTCGACCGGCGTGTGCTCCGAAGCGCGGATGGAAGCGCGGTGCTTCTTCTCGTGGAAAAACTCCATTTCGCCGAACACCTTCCCGGGTCCGAGTTGAAGCGCCACCACGTCCGATTGGTTCACGCGCGGCAGGATCACTTCCACCGTTCCCTGTGTGACGATGTAGAACGTATTCGCATCCGTGCCTTCGCGCAGGATCATCGCTCCCGCGTCGAAGTTCAACTTCCTTGCGGATTTCGTCGCCTGCAGCAACTGCGTATGGGTGAGGGTGGGCATGGCTCTTGCCACATATTCGTTGACGATCTCGCCGTCCGCGATCAACGCGGTGCGATGCGTCCGCTTCGCCATCGCGCTGTCGTGCGTGACGATGATGATGGTCTTGCCTTTGGCGACCAGGTTGTTGAACAGCGTAAACACCGATTCGGCGGTCTTCGAGTCGAGGTTGCCTGTCGGCTCGTCTGCGATGACGACGGGCGGGTCGTTGGCGAGCGCGCGCGCAATGGCGACGCGTCTGGCGCTGACCGCCGGAGAGCGCGGTGGGAAGTTTGTGTGCGTGGTCGGCAAGTTCGACGAGTTCCAGCAGTTCCATGGCGCGTTTGCGGCGCTCCGGCATCGTGTACATGCGGCAGAAATCCATCGGCAGCATGATGTTTTCGATGACCGAGATCATCGGCAGGAGTTGGAAGAATTGGAAGACCACGCCGAGGTTCTTTCCGCGCCAGCGCGCCATGCGGTTTTCGTTCAGGGTATGTACGCCCGCGCCGTTGACCCACACCTCGCCCCGGGTGGGGCGGTCAATGCCGGTGATCATGTTCAGCAGGGTGGTCTTGCCGGAACCCGATTTGCCGATGACGCTGACGAATTCGCCCGCTTCGATTTGCAGGTCCACATCTTTGAGCGCCTGGTAATCGCCGACCGCCGTTTTGTAGTTTTTGGTCACGCTGCGCAGGTCAATCATGGGGCGGTTTTCGGCGGCTTCATCTAATTTGGGCTTGAAGAATGATATAGCCATAAAAATCTCTTTCTACTTGCCTGGAAAATCCCGAAGGGATGTACCCCTTCGGGATTCTCATCTTGAATCGGACAATTCTATAATCGTTCCACTCCTTCGGAGTTGTTCTATTCGAAGGTAACCACGGCGGTCATGCCCCAGCGCATGGCGGGATCGAGATCGGTGAGCAGGATGGTGACTTCGTAGACCACGTCGCCCTGGTTCTCCGAGAAACTCTGGCTGATGGACAGCACGTTGCCTTTGAACTCCTTGCCGGGCAGGGCGTCCAGTTTGACGGTCACGGGCTGACCTTCCTCGACGTTGACCACGTCAATCTCGGTCAGGTCTTCGGTCTTGATGACCCATTCTCGAAATGTCCGCAATCGTCACGACCGGCGCGCCCGCGGAGGCAAACTCACCGACCTTGAGGTTGAGGTCCGTGACCACGCCGGAGTACGGCGTGCGCAGTTCCGCGTTTGCAAGCACGGCGCGGATGCCAGCCGTATCGAGCGCAAACGCCGGATCGTACAGGGCGTCGTAGTTCGATTGGGCGTCGGCAAGACGGGTCTCGGCGTTCTGGAACTTGGTCTCCAGGTCCAGCCACTTGATGGAGAGGCGGTAGAGGTTCCAGGCTTTGTCCAGCGCCTTCTTCTTCACCCTGGCTTCACCGGTGAGGGGGCGCTCCTTGTACTTGTCGCGTTCCATCATTTCGAAGTGGGCTTCCAGTTGTTCGGGGCTGAGGCTGGAGAGGTCCACTTTGGGTTCGGCGTAATTGACCTTCTTGTCGTCGAGGTGCTTGTAGGGTTCGAAGTCGGCGCGGGCTTGATCGAGTCTTTCGAGCATAACGCTGACCGCTTCGGGCGGGGTCATGCCGCTGAACTGGGAGGGGACGTCGAAGTCGTCCAGCCTGCTTTGGGCGTCGCGGAACTCCTTGTAAGCGTCGGTCAATTCCTGCGCGGCGTCTGCCTGGGCGTCTGCCAGCGTTCGCGTCTCATTGGATTTCAGGCTGGCAATGACGTCGCCGGTTGCGACCGTATCGCCTTCCTCCACCAGCACCTCGCTGACCTGTCCGCTGGCGTTGAGAGACAATTCGATATAGTGAATGGGTTCGAGTTTCCCCTCCGCAATGATGGTATCGTCCGCTACGACGGTGGGGATGGGGGTCGCTTCTGCGGTGGCGGGCGCGCTTCCGCATGCGACAAGTGAAACAGCGATCAAGATTGGGACAAAGAACTTTGCGATTTTCATGGTATTTCCTTTTTGGATTAGACCGGCAAAGGCGGGAAAAGTTTCCGACACCTGTTATGCTTACAGCCTGGCCTACTTACGCAGGCTGCCTGAAATGGTTGCAGGGAAGGATTTGTGTTCATTCCCATCGTTCCCTCAATTGACAAGAAATAAGCCGACTCTCGGAATCGAGTCGGCTTATTGATTGGTTCATTTCTCCAGCAGAAGGCTGACTTCCTCGTTCAGCCAGCGGCGTCCGTCGCGCGCGAGCAGGTCGTAGCCTTCGGGTGGACCCCAACTCCCTGATTTGTAAACAGCCGGGGGCGGAGTCTGATGCGCTTCCCACGTCTGGAGGATGGGGTCAATCAGCGACCAGGCTGTCTCCACTTCGTCGGCGCGGGTGAAGAGCGAGGCGTCACCTTGCAGGGCATCAAGCAGGAGACGTTCATAAGATTCGGGGATAGCGGTTGCGCCGAATGCTTCGGCATAGTGAAACTCCATATCCACCGAGCGGGTTTCGTTGACGGTATCCGGCGCTTTGGCTTCGAAACGCAGGTGAACGCCTTCATCGGGCTGGAGGTACAGCACGAGGATGTTCGGCTTCATGGTCTGCATGGGGAACATGGTGGTGGGCGGTTCCTTGAACTGGATGATGATCTGGGTTTGTTTTTCGGCGAGGCTTTTGCCGGAGCGCAGGTAGAACGGAACGCCCTTCCAGCGCCAGTTGTTGATGAAGAGACGGATCGCGGCATACGTGGGCGTGGTGGAGTTGGGGTTGACCTTCTCTTCGCTGCGATAGCCTTTGTACTGCGCCCGCACCGTGTTCGCCGAAACCTGCTCAGGCGACATGGGCTGGATCGCGCTCAGGACTTTCACCTTTTCGTTCCGCAGGTGGTTCGCGCTAAACGAAGCGGGCGGTTCCATGGCGACGAGCGTGAGCAGTTGCAGGAGATGATTTTGGAACATATCGCGCAGGACGCCGACGCCGTCGTAAAACCCGGCGCGGTGTTCGAGCGCGACTTTTTCAGACACAGTGATCTGCACGTGGTCAATGTAGTTGCGGTTCCAGATCGGCTCGAAGATGGTGTTGGCGAAGCGCGTGAAGAGGATGTTCTGGACGGTCTCCTTGCCGAGATAATGGTCAATGCGGTAGATCTGGTTTTCGCGGAGCGCGCGGTGCACCTGCTTGTTGAGCGTGACCGCCGAGGCGAGGTCGGTGCCGAAGGGTTTTTCGAGCACCACCCGCCGCCAGCCGCCATTCTCGTGCAGTTGACCGGTGGCATCGAGATTGTCAATGATGACGGGGAAAAGCGTGGGCGGCAGAGCCATGTAGAAGAGGCGGTTGGCATCGCCTTCTTCGGAGGCGGCAAGATATTCGGCAAGCCGTTTGAAATCGCCCGTTTCGGCGTATTTGCCTGTGAGGTAATGCAGGTGGGGGGTGAAGATGTTCCACTCTTCGTCGGTGAAATCGAACCCGGCAAATTGCTTCATGCCTTTGTACAAATGCTCGCGGAACTGGTCGTCGGTGAAAGCCGTCCCGCCGAAGCCGACGATTTGAAATTTCTTCGGGGTGCGCCGCTTGCGGAAAAGGTTGAACAGCGAGGGGATCAGTTTGCGCTGGGTCAGGTCGCCCGACGCGCCGAAGATGATGATAGTGGTAAGTAATCCGTTATAAAGTGGAGTGTTCATGGGAGGTAAGAGACCTGACAGGTTTTTTAAAACCTGTCAGGTCTGAATATTTATTCCGCTTTCTTGATCGCATGTCCGCCGAACTGGTTGCGGAGGGCGGCGAGCATGCGCGCGGGGTAATTTTCCTCGTCGCGGCTGGCGAAGCGCATTTGCAGCGCAAGGGTGATGACCGGCGCAGGCACGTCGAGGTCAATGGACTCGAAGACCGTCCAGCGTCCTTCGCCCGAATCTGCAACCCGGGGTTTGATGTCTTTCAATTCGGTATCTTCGTCGAGCGCGCGGGCAGCGAGGTCCAACAGCCACGAACGGACAACGCTTCCGTGCTGCCAAATGTGCGAGATTTGCGCCAGGTCGAGACCGAATTCCTTTTTGTTCTTGAGGATGCCGAAGCCCTCGGCGAACGCCTGCATCATGCCGTATTCGATGCCGTTATGCACCATTTTGACGTAATGTCCCGCGCCGTGCGGACCGACACGCCCCCAGCCTTTATCTTTGGCGGGGGCGAGCGTCTCGAAGATGGGACGCATCTTTTCCACGACTTCGGGCTTGCCCCCGACCATCAGGCTGTAGCCTTCGGTGAGGCCCCAAATCCCGCCGCTGGTGCCGCTGTCCACGAAGTCAATGCCTTTCGCGGCGAGCATTTCGGCGTGTTGGATGGTGTCCTTGTAGTTCGAGTTGCCGCCGTCTATGATGATGTCGCCGGGTTTCAATAAAGCGGCGACTTTCTCGATCGTTTCGATGGTCGTCGCCCCGGCAGGGACCATGACCCAGACCACCTTCGGCGATGAAGTCAACCTGCCGACGGCTTCTTCGAGCGAGTACGCGCCGTCCACGCCGTTTTTGACGGCGGAATCAACACTTTCCTTTGTGCGGGCGTAGCCGACCACGCGATGTCCGCCGCGCACCAGGCGGGTTGCCATGTTCAATCCCATTTTGCCTAAACCGATCAATGCCAGTTCCATTTTTGTTTAACTCCTTTGAGCGTATTTATCCGCAGATTTCACAGATTGCGCTGACTGGATTTTCCATTTATGAAATCCATTCAACCTGCGGACGATATTATTTCAATAACTCACCTTACGCAGTAAACCCGCCAAGACGCTATGTCGCCAAGTCTTTTTTACGCCTTTTACTCTTCTCTTGGCGTTCTTGGCGCCTTGGCGGTAAGAAAAGGGCTTAACTGCGTAAGGTCAGTCAATAACTCACCTTACGCGATTTCATTGTAGGGGCGACCCGTTTGGGCAAAACAGGCGGCCAATCTGCAAGAAAGGGTCGCCCTGTGCCAGATATTTTGCAAAAACACGGATGGGTCGCCCCTACTGCGTAACATCAGTCAAAAATCTTCCAGCCGCCTCGTCAATCATCCAAACCAGGTTGCCGTTCACGGGTTGGATTCTCTGCGCGGGGTATCGCTGCGGGTTGTGTTCGCCTTTCAGGACGGTTCGCAGAATCTCTGCCTTGTTTTCACCGGTCACCAAAAACCAAACTTCGCGCGCTTGATTGAACACCAGCGGCGTCAATGTGACACGGTTTGCGGGGCGGTCTTGATATTGTGCAGTCACCGCCAGCGTTGGGGTGGTTACATCCACAGGCGAGCCGGGGAACAGCGATGCGGTGTGGCCGTCCTCGCCCATGCCGAGCAAAACCAAATCGAAGCGCGGGAAGTCGAACGGCGCTTCGGCGAATCCGCTCAGGGTTTTGGTGTAATCTGCCGAAGCAGAATCAGGTTCGAGTTCCGATCTGACGCGGTGAATGTTTGTCGTCCCAATTTTGTCAAAGAGGATTTTCTTCGTCTGCCCGTAAGTGTTGCCGGGGTCGTCCACCGGTACGCAGCGCTCGTCACCCCAAAAGAAATACACGCGGCTCCAATCCTGTTTTTCGTTGGCGAGCCGCTCATAGAGTTTCATCGGCGTACTGCCGCCGGAGAGCGAGACCAGGAAACGTCCGCGGTTGGCGATGGCTTGATTGGCAAGTTCGATGAATTTTTTTGTTGCGGCTTGACTTAATTCGTCGCTGTCTCTAAATTTTTTGATGATCATAACTTGCTGATTGTATCGCAGATGATAAAATCTGAACGATGACTCAGATAAACCTCAAAAAACTCCAGGCGCTTCGCGCGCGGACCTTCAACCTGCCTCCGCAAAAAAGAGTTTCGACTCCTGCCCGGGCTTTGACCTTCGTGGACAAACGCGGCTTTGTGTATTTCTGGCCCATCAAAGGCGTGGACCTGCCTTCGCTGTGGGTGGCAGTGGCGGGAAACCGTCCTGTCGCCGATGCGCACGACGACCCGGGTCACATCACGTGGGGCTGGAAGGACAACGCTCTCGATAAAAAGATATGGTACTACGGCAAAATATTACGCGGCAAAGCGACCATGATCTCGCTGGAGATCGCCCCGCATTTTTACGCGCTCTCTGAAAACTACGGCGACCCCGAAGAGGATTATCTGATCGCCTACCGCGAGGGACGTTTGCCGCAAGCCGCAAAGCAGGTGTACGAGGCTCTGCTCGATAAAGGAGCGATGCACACGATTGACCTGCGCAAGGAAGCCAAACTTTCCAACGCGAAGGATTCGGAATTCAACAAGGCGTTGGAATATTTGCAAAAAGATTTCAAGATTCTGCCGGTCGGTGTGGCGCAGGCGGGGGCATGGAAGTATTCGCATGTTTACGCAATTACAACCAGCCATTTCCCTGAACTCTCTGAACAAGCGCGGAAGATTACGGAATCGCAGGCGCGCGCGAAGATCCTGGAGTTGTATTTCAACATGGTCGGCGCGGCGCAGGTTCGCGATGTGAATAAGTTGTTTGGCTGGGGGACTGAGGTGGTGAAACGGGCGGTTGGAAAATTGGTGGAAAGCGGAAAGTTGAAGGTAGCGGGACATCCCAAACATGCGGGGGAATGGGTGGCGGCGAAGGAAGTGGTATAAGCAAACCTCGGAGGTTTCCCCCTTCGGGGACTTCGCAAAACCTCCGAGGTCTTTTTCTAACCAACCGAAATCACTACATTCCCGGTACTCTTCCCGGATTCATAATACCGATGCGCCTCGGCGGTTTCTTCAAGCGAAAACCGTTTGGCGATCATTGTCTTGAATTTACCAGCCTCCACGAGTTCCTTGATGAAATTCAGGCCTTCGAGATTTTCAGAGGACAATACGCAGATTACTTTCCTGCCGCCCGATTTGGAGGTCCGTATCATCTGAAATAGTTGTTTCACTTTGAAACTTGCAAAGAGATGGATACCATCCGGGGTGAGCGATGCCTGGCATTTATCGAACGAGCTGCTACCGAGAATGTCGTAGATCAGGTTGTATTTTTCGCCGTTTTGCGTGAAGTCTTCTTTGGTGTAGTCAATCACCTTATCCGCGCCGAGGGCTTGGACGAATGCCAGTTTGGGCGTGCCGCAGACACCGGTCACTTCTGCGCCGAAGTATTTGGCGAGTTGGATCCCTGCCGAGCCGATTCCGCCGGAAGCGCCGTTGACCAGCACTTTCTGCCCCGGCTGGATGCCCACCTTTTTGAAGTGACTGAGTGCGGTTAAGGCTCCGTAAGGGATGAGAGTGGCTTCCTCGAAACTCATGTTGGATGGCTTGTGCGTGACCAATCCGCTCTCGGGCATACAGAGATATTCCGCATATGCGCCGAAGGATTGTCCGCGATAGCCGAAGACCGCGTCGCCTGCCTTGAAGCGTTTGACTTCTTTGCCAACGGCTTCGACCACGCCTGAAAATTCATTGCCGAGAATGTGTTTTTTCGGTTTGCGGATGCCAAACTCCAGTCGGGCGGGGAGCAGGAGAATTCCCGGCATGTTGAACTCCTTTGCCGTCACGCTGCCGAAGCGGCGCGCCAGTATGTCTCCATAATTGACCCGGGTTGCACGGATGCGGATCAAGACCTCATTCTCTTTTGGTTCGGGTTTTTCGAGTTCTCGTAGTTGCAGAACTTCCGGGAGCCCATATTCAGTGTATGTGATTGCTTTCATTTTTTATCCTTTCTTTCTACCGTACATTCAGAGCTTTTACCGCCAAGACGCAAAGCACGCCAAGTTTTTTGAGGCTTTCTTGGCGACCTTGGCGTCTTGGCGGTTCGATTTTGGTCATTTGTACGGTAGCGAATCCTTTTATTTTGTTTCTTCTTCCAATTCGTAGCTAAACACCTCGGTCAGGGGTAAGCCGAATGCAAGCGCGATGCGGAATGCCAATTCCAAGGAGGGGGCGTACTTGCCGCCTTCAAGTGCGATGATGGTCTGGCGAGTCACACCGGTTTTTTCCGCCAACTGCTCCTGGGTCATTTCATTGTTCAGGAAGCGCAATTTGCGGATGTTATTGCGGACTTGTCGCTTTTCCATTTCAAAGCCCTCTGCGGTAGAGTGCGATCTGGGCAATGTCGCCTGCGATTTCAGCAAGGATGCTGAAAACGAAGATCAAGCTGATCATTAGCAAGGGCGGCTGACCGAAGATGAAGGCAAAGACAGAGATCAGCACACCCACGGAAAATGTGATGTAAGAAACGCGGATCCCCTTTAGCTCGATCAAATTATCCCGCTCGTCGGTGATGAAGCGCGGGTCTTCATATTTCTGTGAGCGGATCGCTTCAACGATCGTGAGAAGGATATTCGTCAGAATGCTGCCGATGATGGTGACAAGGATATTGACGCCGATGACGATTGCCCACAATGCATACAGTTCATTGGCGTCCCACTCGCCCGACTGAACGATGGGGAACAGGTTAGCCAAATAATAGGTCAGGATGAACAGGTGGCTGATCAGGGACACAGTGATGTTTTTTTCTTGGTAAGACATAATTTTTCTCCTGTCGCGTTTAGTATACATATAGTAATCTATAACATACATAATATCAAGTGTATTTTACATCATTTTGGAAGAAGGAAATTCCTTCTTGACAGAAAATAATAAACACTGTATATTTATACTGTAAATTAAACTAGGATCCGAAATGGTCAGACCGAGCAAGAAAACCCAAATCCCAAATTTGCAGGAAGCCATCAAGGATGTGGCGTGGAAGCAGATCGCCGAATCCGGTGCGGCGGCGTTATCCCTGCGGGCGATTGCGCGCGAGTTGAAGATCACCGCTCCCGCCATCTACAACTATTTCCCCAACCGCGATGCGCTCGTCACAGCGCTCATCATAGATGCTTACACTTCCTTTGGCGATTATCAGTTGCGCGCAAGAGACGAATTCCCCAAGGAAAGAATGGTTGACCGTCTGCGTGCAACCGGTCTGGCGTATCGTCAGTGGGCGATGGATTACCCCCAGCGCTACCAGTTGATTT
The DNA here is from genome assembly GCA_013112685.1 of Chloroflexota bacterium. Classification (GTDB taxonomy): domain Bacteria; phylum Chloroflexota; class Anaerolineae; order Anaerolineales; family Villigracilaceae; genus Villigracilis. The sequence continues at coordinate 345,653 of JABFGC010000002.1, forward strand.
TCGGCGCGCCCATTCCGGGCTACGAAGCGCCCTTGATGGAAGTCCTGCCTTCTGCCGCGCGCTCGCTGCGGGCATTGGTCAGCGTAGTGGATGATCTACGTGTAGCCAGTAAACTGCAAGCGGAGGATTCTCCCTCTATTCAATCCGGTTACGAGCCGCATCTTGAATTTTGGAACAAATTCGCAAGCGAATACGACATACTATCGCTCTCCGCCTCCATGATCATTTGGAGCCGCGTTCACGGTTTGGTTTCACTGGAACTGGCGGGCAGCCTTCCTCCCTTTGGCGTGGACGGCGCGGCTCTGTTTCGCTACGAGATCGATTCGACCATTCGTCAATTTGTAAAGGAATAAGAGGTAAACATGATTATCGTTAATTCTTTAATGGCAGCCCTGCACCACATTTTCGCATTCACCCTGGCGGCGGAGCTGGTTTATGAGTTCGTCGCCTATCGCAAAGGATTGACCGTCGCGGAAGCGCGGCGCATCCAGCGCGTGGATTTGGTCTACGGCATTTCGGCGGGATTGCTAATCGCCGTCGGTCTGCTGCGCGTGTACTTCTTCGAGAAGGGTCCGAACTACTATTTTGCCAACCATGTCTTTTGGACCAAGATGGCTTTGTTCGCCATCGTCGCTCTGCTTTCGGTGTACCCGACCATTCGTTATATCAAATGGAACCCGATGCTGGCGGAGAATAAAATGCCGGAAGTTCCAGAAAAGGAGTACAAAAATATCCGCGTGCTGCTTTGGTTGGAAATGATCGGCCTTCTGCTCATCCTTTTTGCCGCGCCCATGATGGCGCGCGGGATCGGCTTCAACTAACGACCGAATTAAAGTAAGCTGTAAACTCGCGCCGAAACCGTTCGACCGAAAAGCGAGCCGCGTTTTCACGCGCGGCTTCGCTTTTTAATTTCATATCCTGGAATCGAAGAACCGCCTCGCTTAAACTACGGGACGATTGCTCCTGAAACAGCAAGCCGGTTTCTCCCTCGCGGACGATTTCCACTGCCCCACCTTTTCCGCAGGCGATGACGGGACATCCCGCCGCCTGCGCCTCGACCATCGCAATGCCGAAATCCTCGGTTGCCATGTAAACGAAGGCTTTGGCGCGTTTGAGCAAGTCCGCCACGACTTCATCCGGCTGGTGACCGAGCAATTGGATGTTTTCATGCGCGATCTTTTTGAGGTTTGGCATTTCGGGTCCATCGCCGACGACGATAAGCGGGAGCCCCAATTCGTTGAATGCCTTGACGATCTCGGCGGTCATTTTGTATGGAACCAGCCGCGAGACGTGGATGTAAAACTCCCCGCGTTCTTTTGCAGGCGAGAATCGCTCCACATGCACCGGCGGGCAAATGACCTGCGAGTCCCTGTCCCAGGCTTGTCGAATCTTCTGCGCCGTCCAGTGCGAGATGGCGAGCAGGTGATTCGCTCGCGGGGCGGAAACTCTATCCCAGCGACGGAGCAGGCTCAAAGTCCAGCGTGCGGCGGCGCCGATGATGGGTCTGTCCAAATGGTGCAGGTACAGGTAATCGTCCTGCAAGTGCCAGGCATATCGCATCGGCGTGCAGACGTAGGAGATGTGGATTTGACCGTTGTGTGTCTTTATCCCGTGCGACACGGCATGAGAAATGGACAGCACCACGTCGTAGGCGCGGACGTTCATGCTCTCGACGGCAAGCGGCATGAGCGGGAGCAGCCCGCGATAAAGATGCTCGACCTTTGGAATGGCTTGCAGAAACGAGGTCTTGACCTGCCTGCCTTCCAGCGGCGTGCCGATTAAGTTTTGCCGGTTGTGGATGAGCGCGTGGAGATGCGCCTGCGGATGCAGACGCAGAATTTCAGCGAGCAAGCGCTCCGACCCGCCGTAGATGTTCAGCCATTCGTGGACGATTGCCAGTTTCAATAAGCACCTGTGCTTTTGAGGATTTCTTCCGTTTTCACCGCGGACGTTTCCCAGGTTAGTTCGCCCGCTTTTTTCAATCCTCGTTCGCGCAAACGGCTGGCTAGCGATTTGTCTTCGATTATAGTGTGCATGGCTTGGACGATTTCCTCCGGTTGATCCGGCGCGACAAGCAGCGCGGAATCGCCGAACATTTCTGCCAGCGCTGTTGTGTTGGATGTGATGGCTGGCGCGCCGCATGCCATCGCTTCCAGCACGGGCAAGCCGAAACCTTCGTACAGCGAAGGGAATACAAACGCCGCCGCGCCTGAGTACAAAGCGGGTAAATCGTCATCGGGTACGTAGGTCAAATTGCCAATTTGACCCACAGGGGCGAAGACTTTCCCCTCCGCGCCTGCGATGAATAGTTCGTGTGCGCGCAAATTTGCCGTTCGCCATGCTTGAAGCAGGGCGGACAAATTTTTCCTCGGCTCCAACGTTCCGACGAAAAGGAAGTATGGTTTTTTGACCCCATATTTTTCCTTCACGGCTTGAATGCGTTTTTGCGACTGCGGCTCGAACGGCTTGCCGACCCCGTTGTAAACCACGTGAATTTTTTCATCGGGGATTCCCAAATGACGTTTCAGCCTGTGTTTTGAAAATCCCGAAACCATGAGGATGGCTTTCGCCCGCTTTGCAAGAATTCTCCACGAAAGTCTCGTCCACGCGGCGAACGCGGGACGGAACCATTCGGGGTGGTCGAAGACGCTCGCATCGTGGATGGTGACTGCCTGTCTCTGCACGACCCACGCGCTGGTGTTCGCAGGCGACCAAAGCATTTCGTTTTTTTGAATCAAAGCCGGGAGGATGAACTGTTCCCACAAATGACCGGCGACCTGTCCCAGGGGACGCCCAGGGGCGATGAACCGCTTTGGCATTTTCAATCTGGCGGAGATTTCGCGCGCATATCGTTCCACGCCCGAGGTGCGCCTGTGTCGAAACCGTGCGTTGACAGCAAGGGTAAAGTCCATTCAGCGATTATAATTACAAATCAGACCAACTTACTCAAATTATTCGATGAATTTATCCACTCAGGAACTTGCCTCGAAGATATTCGGGTACGGCGCCCGATTCTTTTTTGCCGCTACACTTGTTTTGATTCCGCTCCGCTGGCGGCTGGACTTGTGGCTGCGTCCCTATTTTCCCCTGTATGCCGATTACACCGATTTCCTTTTGTTCCCCAGCGACATTGCATTGGTGTTCACAGTTGTCCTTTGGCTTTGTTCGCTGATGGTGAGCCCGCGCAGGCTCACGGCTGGTAACTGGCTGATGGGCATCTCTCTCACCGGGTTAACCGTCTCCGGCTGGGTATCGGTGCTGGGCAGTGTGGATTCATTCCTTTCCATTTATCATGCCATCCGGTTTGTCTGCTTGTTCCTCTTTTATCTTTACGTCGTGAACGAAGTCCAATCCCCGTTTTGGGTGATTGTGCCGGTTGCCCTTCAAATTATCATTCAGGGCATTGTGGCAGCCGGTCAGTCTCTTGCGCAATCTTCGCTTGGACTTCAATGGCTGGGTGAGCACCTGCTCGACCCGGCGCAGTCCGGCGTGAGCATCGTTCCCGTCGGCGGAATGCGCTTCCTGCGCGCCTACGGCTTGAGCGACCACCCGAACATCCTCGGCGGCTGTCTCGCGTTTGGACTCGTCCTGCTGTTGGCGGCGGTCTTGCACGGAAAGAATCGCCAGCCGCTCCCGGCTTCGGTTGGATTCCTGTTCGTTTTCCCGGCGCTGGTGATGACGTTCTCCCGGTCGGCGTGGGTGGGCTTGATGGCGGGGACCATCTTCATGGTCGGGTGCGAAGCGCTTGCCCGTAGATGGGATTCGCTCAAACGGACGGCAATGCTTGGAGCGGCGAGTCTGCTTGTCGTGTTGCCGTTCCTCATCCAGAATTTTGGCGCAGTTCAATCGAGGGTCAATTCGGGGAGGATCGCGCAGGACGATCAGATGAAGGAACGCGCGTTTTTGATCGGGGCAGGCAACACGGTGTTCGTGGAACATTCTGTGATCGGGATTGGGCTGGGCGTTTCGCCGCTTGCCTTGAAGAACCGCTTCGAATATTTCCCGCTCGATTACCAGCCGCCGCATTACGCCCTGCTGACCGCCGCAATGGAAACCGGCGTCATCGGCGGGATGTTTTATTTTCTGCTTTTGCTGACCCCACTGGCGATGTTTGCATTGAATTGGAGAAGATTGATCCACCAGCCTGTGTTGGTTGGAACGCTTTCCCTGCTGATCGCGCTGACGGTAGTTGGGTTGTTCGATTATTACACGTGGTTCTACGCGCCGGGACGGTTGTGGCAGTGGCTGGCGTGGGGGTTGTTCTCCGCCGCGTGGAAGGCGGCTTGACGATGATCGCATACCTGCTCGCGCCCGCCCTGATCCTTTACGCGCTGATCATGAGCGCGCTCGTGATTTACATTATCAATATGCTGTACCTGGCGATAGTCGGGTTATGGCGCGGGGAACGGTTGAAGCATTTCCAGTCCGTCCGGTTCGACGAACTCCCGGCAGTCACGGTTCAACTGCCGATCTTCAATGAACGCTACGTGGCGGAACGTTTGCTGAACGCCTGCGCCGCGCTGGATTACCCGCGCGATTCCTCTGGAGATCCAAGTGTTGGACGACTCGACCGACGACACGACGGAACTGGTCGCAAGAACCGTCCGCCGCTTGCAAGCCGCGGGCGTGAACATCGTTCACATCCACCGCAAAAACCGCGAAGGCTTCAAGGCGGGTGCGCTCGCCAACGGACTTGCATCCGCAAAGGGCGAGTTCATCGCCATCTTCGACGCCGATTTCGTCCCGCCGCCAGAATTCCTGCGCCGCATCCTGCCGCACTTCGATCATGAGCGCGTCGCCTTTGTGCAGGCGCGCTGGACGCATCTCAACCGCGATTATTCCCTGCTGACGCTGTTGCAGTCGCTCTCGCTCGACGCACATTTTGCGATTGACCAGCCCGTGCGCTCGGGCGGGAACTTTGCCTTCAACTTCAACGGCACGGCGGGCGTGTGGCGCAAGTCCGCGATTCTCGATGCGGGCGGCTGGAAAGCCGATACGCTCACCGAAGACATGGACTTGTCCTACCGCGCCTTTTTGCGCGGTTGGTCTGCGCGCTTCGCCAGCGACGTACAAGCCCCGGCGGAACTGCCCGTCAGCATCACGGCGTATCGCCGCCAGCAGTACCGTTGGGCGCGCGGCATTTTGGAATGCGCCGTCAAATACATTCCCATCATCTGGCGTTCCGATTTTTCGTTCGGGCGCAAGGTTCACGCCACGCTTCACCTCACCGGCTACTTGTTGCATTTGTTCACCGTCGCGCTGATGTTGATCTATCCCTTGTTGTTGATATTTGCTTCGCAATACCCGGTATTGTTGGAACCGGTCGGCTTCGGCTTGCTGATGAACCTGCTGGCGCTCGCCCCCGCGTTTTATTTTTCCGTGGGTCAGCATTTGCTGCACCGCCGCTGGCTGCGCTTCTTTCCGCTCATCGCGCTGATGACCATGCTCGCTTCGGGCATGGCGCTCAACACTGTTCGCGCGGTCATTCATATCGCGCAGAAACACGTCATTCCGTTCGAGCGCACGCCGAAGTTCGGTATCACTCATCGCGCGCAATCGTGGCGCAACAACCGTTACCTGCTCGGCATCGAGCCGCTCATCGTGTTCGAATTTCTCTTGGGCGTCTTCAACCTTTTCACCGCCTGGCTCGCTTTCCAACTTGGCTATTATTTGATGATGACGTATGCCTTTGTCTTCGCTTTGGGATTGTTCTACTGCTCCGGCTTGACTCTCGCCCAAGCCTTCTCTGCCCGCTTCACGCTTCGACCTGAGCCTGCTTCCGATTAAGGAGGTTTTTTCTTGTCCCTGACCTTCATCTCCCCTCCCTCCGCGCTCGTGAGCGTTCCCACCCTGGAACATGCCATCCTTGCTGCGCTCGCCTACTCCGACATCTTCGACCACCCGCTGACCCTAGACGAACTGCACCGCTTTCTCGTCGTCCCTGCGGCGAAGGAGGAGGTTGCGGCTTGTGTTTCGGAAATGACCGGCGTCCTTTTCGGAAGACGGTTATTACTTTCTCGCCGACCGCCCCGAAATCGTGGGCTCCGCCGGACGCGCGAAGCGAATTCACGAAAAGCCTTTCGCCGCGCCGTGCTTTACGGGCGAGATCCTCGGCGGGCTGCCCTTCATCCGCATGGTTGCAATGACCGGTTCCCTCGCCATGCTCAACCTCTCCAAAAACCGCGACATGGACTTCATGCTCATCGCCAAGCCGGGTCGGGTGTGGCTGGCGCGCGCCTTTGCGCTTGCCTTTGGCAGGCTGGCGCGCCTGGTTGGGGATGTCATCTGCCCGAACGTCATCGTCTCGGAAAACGCGCTGGTTTGGGACGCCCGCAGCCTCTACGCCGCCCGCGAGTTCGCACAGATGATTCCCGTCAGCGGGTTGGCGGCATACCATCGCCTGCTCGCCGCCAACCCATGGGTGAATGAAATTCTCCCGAACGCTCCTTTAAAGTCAACCGGCTTGCCGGCGGAAAAGGGGAATCTAATTCAATCCATCCTTGAGTTTTTTCTTTCCAATCCGCTCGCTGCCCGTTTCGAACAATGGGAAATGACCCGTAAGATTTCCCGGCTCAAAGCCCAAAAAGGCTACGGTCTTGAGACCAACTTCTCCGCCGATGTCTGCCAGGGCAACTTCGACCATCACGGTGTGTGGGCGATGAGGATGTATGAGGAACGATTGAGAACCCTCTCCCTTTGGGACCGCGTACCCGAAGGGTGGAGGGCAGGGTGAGAGAGTTATGACCCAAATCCTTTTCGGGCAATCCTACTACCTGCGCTTCGACCCCAAACTCTGGGATGCGATGATGCCCTATCCGCCGCTTGGCACATTGTACGCCGCCAGTACCATTCGCCAGCGCGGGTACGACGCGGCGCTCTTCGACGCCATGCTTGCCGAATCCGAGGAGGAATGGGCGCAGGCGCTCGACGAACACAAACCGCAATACGCGGTCATCTACGAAGACAACTTCAACTACCTGTCCAAGATGTGCCTCCTGCGGATGCGCGAAGCCGCCTTCACGATGATTCGCATGGCAAAGGAGCGCGGGTGCACCGTCATTCTCTGCGGCGCGGATGCGACCGACCATTACGACAAATACCTCGCGCGCGGCGCGGATTACTGTCTGCTCGGCGAAGGGGAGGAAACGCTTGGGGAACTGTTGGATCAGTTGTCGGGTAGGAGGGAGGCGGGGCTCGAATCCATTTTGGGGCTGGCATGGAAGTCATCAGTGCACAGTGATCAGTGGTCGGTGAGCAGAAATCCGCGTCGCCCGGATATAACGGACTTGGATAAACTCCCCTTCCCTGCTTGGGATTTGGTGGATATCCAAAAATATAAATCCATCTGGCTGAAACGTCACGGTTATTTTTCGATGAACATGGTGACAACGCGTGGCTGTCCGTATCACTGCAATTGGTGCGCCAAACCGATCTGGGGACAGCGCTATAACTCGCGCTCGCCGGAGAATGTGGTTGCGGAGATGAAGTGGATCAAAGACACGTTCGCGCCTGATCACATCTGGTTCGCGGACGACATCTTCGGCTTGAAGCCCAACTGGGTGGAGCGCTTCGCCGAATTGCTCGTCGAGCATGACGCCGTCATCCCGTTCAAGTGTTTGAAGCGGGCGGATTTGGTGACCGAGAAAACCGCATCCGCGCTGGCGAAGGCGGGATGCCAGATCGTGTGGGTGGGTGCGGAGTCCGGCTCGCAGAAGATACTGGACGCAATGGACAAGGGTGATAAAGTGGAAGATATTTATCGCGCCGCCGGTTTATTGCACAAGCACGGCATCCAGGTTGGGTTCTTTTTGCAATTTGGCTATCCCGGTGAGACGTGGAAGGATGTGCAAAAGACCCTGAAAATGGTGCGCGAGTGCATGCCCGATGACATCGGTATTTCGGTGTCATACCCGCTGCCCGGCACGAAGTTCTTCGAGCGCGTGAAGATGGAGTTGGGCGAAAAGCAAAACTGGGTGGATTCCGACGACCTTGCCATGCTCTACCGCGGACCGTTCCCGCAGGAGTTCTATCGCATCCTGCACGGGCGGGTGCATTATGAGTTTCGTTTGCGCCGCGCCTGGAAGAAGCATGATGCCAGGGGGGTCGTCCGCACACCGTATTACCTGCTTGGGATGCTTCGCAGTGAAATGCGGCTGAGAAAATTCTTGACGGTAGGCGATAGACCGTAGACCGTTCTTCACGGCTCATCGTCCATCGTCCATTGTCCATGGTCCATTGTCCATGGTCCATGCAAGGAGTTTCATGAACAAAACCACTCTCAATCCTGCCTTTGAAATCGTCGCTGAAGCCTACAACCGCAACGCGGACAAATACGACGAGTTCATCGAAAACAATCCCAACCTGATGCGGATGCGCCAGCGGGTTTATAAATTCGTCACTGCGCGCCTGCCGCGAGGTTCGCGGATTCTCGACCTCGCCTGCGGCACCGGCACGGACGCAGTCTGGTTTGCTCAGCACGGCTATTCCGTCTTCGGCGTGGATATTTCCAATGAGATGCTCGAGCGCGCCAAAGTCAAGGCAAAAGAATTGAATCTTCAAGATCGGCTTTTCTTCGAGCATTTGTCCTACACCGACTTGAAGGACGCGAACATCGGTCGGTTCGACCTGACCTTCTCCAACTTTGGCGGCTTGAACTGCGTCTCGGATATGAAACTGGTCGCCGAGAGCGTCCGTCCGTTGCTCAAGCCGGGCGCGCGGGGCCATCTGGGCGCTCATGCCGCCGTTCTGCCTGTGGGAGTCCGCCATGCTCCTGCGCGGAAAGCTCAAACTCGCCACGCGGCGTTTCTCCGGCAAGTCCACCGTTTTCAAGGAAGGCTTGAACTATCCCGTTTACTACTACACACCCCGGCAGGTCGCCGCGGCGTGGGGCGAAGATTTCAAACTCGAAACCATCGAAGCGCTCTCGGTCGTCACGCCGCCTGCCACCAACAAAGACTTTGCGCTCAAACGACCGAAACTGTTCGACCTCCTGAGCAAATTGGACGACGCGCTCGCGCCGCGTTTCCCGTTCAAGTATTGGGGTGATTTCACAATCGTTTCACTTACAGACCATAGACCATAGACGATGGACCGTAAGACACCGTCCATCGTCCATCGTCCACGGTCCATCGTCCATCGTCCATCGTCCATCGTCCATCATGTCCTCCCTCCGCCGCAACTCCACCTGGCTCCTGCTAGCCCGGCTCACCGCACAGGGGCTGGCGGTTCTCTTCACCGTCGTCATCGCCCGCAAACTTGGCGTGGATGGCTTCGGTCAATTCTCTTTCATCGCATCCCTGCTGTTGGTGGGCAACACCTTCACAAACTTCGGCACCGATACATTCCTCATCCGCGAGACGGCGCGCGCCAATCGAGTCAACGAGATCGCCGCGCAATCGCTCGCGCTGCAAATGTTTCTTTCCGCGTTGTATTGTCTCGTCATGCCCGCTTTTCGCAATACGCCCCTGCTGGTTTATTCCCTTGCGCTGTTCCCGCTCGCCGTTTTTTCGGTCAACAATGCCTTGCTCCGCGCCTTGAACCGCATGGATTTGTTCTGGCTGCTCAGCCTGCTCAACGGCGCGATTCAAATCCTTGCCGCAATTTTTTCTTCGGATGTCTTTACCCTGTGCCTTTCCCTGCTCTTCGGGCAGACACTCCTCTCGGGTATTTCCTACCTGATTTGCCGCGCCTCGCTCCCGACCTTTCGCCTGTTCCCGCTTGGGAAGTTTTCCTCCCTCTTCAAATTGATTCTGCCCTTCGCCGCGCTGACGATCCTCCTCGTCCTCACGCAGCGCCTCGGCGTTCTGACCGTCTCCTACCTCCTCGGCGACTCAGCAGCCGGTCTGTTCTCTTCCGTCACCCGCATCGTGGATGGACTCAAGCTCGGTCATTACGCCATCCTCGGCGCGCTGCTCCCCGCCCTCGCGCGCGGAGGCGCAGACTCATGGCGCAGTTTCCGCAAGGCGTTTACGCTCTTGATGAGCGTCAGTTTCGCATTTGCTTTCGTTCTTTTTGTATTCGCCCAACCCATTGTTCTGATTTTGTACGGCGATGAATTTACCCGGGCAGTTCAACCGCTCGATTGGTTGGGTTGGAGTCTTCTGCCCTACACGATTTCATCCTTTATCTCCTACGACCTCATCGCGCGCGGACTGGAAGCCATCGTCGTGAAATCCGTTTTCGTTTCGCTCACTATATACTTCGTCCTTTATCTCTGGCTCATCCCCTCCCAGGGTCTGACCGGCGCGGTCTGGGCGGCATTGTTCGGCGAATGTTTTCAGGGAATTGTGTTCGGGATGTTTTATTTTCAGACCAAGCCTTCGTTTGTCAGCGGGAGCGATTATGAATCCAAATGAACCCATCCTCACCCCGCATGAGTTGCTCGCCTACCGCCGCAGGGCAGGGACCTTGCAGGACTTCCCTCCACCCGTGACGGTCGTCTTTGCGCCGCAGAAAAGCCTCGCCGGTTACGTTCTGAAAAAATATTCCACAAAACGGGTGAAGGGATTTCTGGGCGAATTTTATCTATTGAAGAAATTCAACGGCAGAATTGCCCTCTCCACCGGCTTTGGAATCGGTGCGCCCGTCGTTGCCGGGTTGACGGATGAATTCGCCGCGTTGGGGGTGAGGCAGTTTGTGCTGGTCGGCATGGCGGGCGGGCTGCAGGAGAATCTGTCAGCGGGGGATCTGCTCCTTTCAACGGGAGCAATTCGCGGCGAAGGGGTGACGCGGCACTATCTCCCACCGGACGAGACCGTGGAAACGTCCGACTCCATCCGTGGGCGGGTCGCGGAAGTCTTATCCAGCCAAAACCTGCCGTTTTCAAGCGGATTAACGTGGACGACCGATGCGCCCTTCCGCGAACTCCGCCGCGATGTGCTGGCGTATCAGGCGCGCGGCGTGCTTGCCGTAGAGATGGAAGCGGCGGGGATGCTGGGGGTGGCAAAACCCTGCGGGCTTTCTGCGTTTGCCGCCTTCTCCGTCGCCGACCTGCTTTCCGGCGGCGTCTGGCGCATGGCTGACGATCTGCGGCGCTCGCGGTCGAAGCTGGGAATCCTGTTCGACGCGGTTTGCGAAGCCCTAAAGTGAAGTGCAACCCGACCCCTCCGCCATGCGTATATCTACCCAGACTTTCAAAATCCACCGAAACGATATACACTAAATTTTGAAACCTACATCCCAGGAGAGTGAACTATGAACAAAACAGGTCGTACCCAGCTTGCGCTGGGAGTCATCCTCATTTTGATCGGCGGGTGGTTCCTGCTCAACCAGACCATGCCCGGCTTCCGCAATTTCTTTGAACCCTACACCGACTGGCCCGCCAACATGCTCTTGATCGGCGCGGGTATTTTGGTCATCGGTCTCGTTACTGGCTCGCCGGGGCTCGCCGTACCAGCCGCAATTGTCGCCGGGATTGGCGGCATTTTCTACTATCAGGAAGCCGTCGGCGATTACGAATCGTGGTCGTACATGTGGGCGCTCATCCCCGGTTTCATCGGAGTGGGGGTCGCCCTGCAGGGACTGCTCGGCGAAAACACCGCCCACAACCTCAAACGCGGACTCAACCTCATGGTGGTCAGCGCCGTGCTGTTCCTCGTCTTTGCCGCATTCCTCGGCGGCTGGAACATCCTCGGCAATTACGGTCCCGCCGTCCTGTTGATCCTGCTCGGTCTGTGGGTGCTTGGCAGCGGCTTATATCGAACGTATCGTAGGAAAGGAGAATGACATGCGCCGCGGTTCATTGATCTGGGGCACGGTGCTGCTCCTGCTTGGCGGCTTATTGCTCGCCGACGCCGCCGGGGTTCGACTCCCGAACGGCAACTCGCTGATGAGTCTTTTCTGGCCCCTGCTCCTTATCGGCTTCGGCGGGTGGATGCTGTTGGGTGTGTTCCTGCGCGGCAAGGTCGAGACGGAATCCGCAAGCATCCCGTTGGAAGATGCGCGCACAGCCAGCGTCAGCGTCAATCATGGCGCGGGTGAGTTGAATCTTCACAGCGGGGCGCGGGGAACGAACTGGCGCGCGGCTCGTTCATGGGCGGATTGGAATATAAAACTTCCCGCAGCGGCGACAACCTTGAGGTCCGCATGCGACCCGCGCACGATTTTGTGGATTTCCCCTTCTTCGGCGTCCGCAGTCAATTGGATTGGAACGTCGCTTTCAATCCTTCCATCCCCACCGCGTTGGACATGAATCTCGGCGCGAACAAATCCACGATTGACCTGCGCGATATGAACATCACCGACGTCAAGTTGAAATCGGGAGCCAGCGAAACGACGGTGACGCTTCCTTCCACGGGCCGCCTCAAAGCCGACTTTGAGATTGGCGCCGCTTCGTTGACTTTAATCATCCCTGAGGGCGTTTCGATCCGGGTCCGCTCCGCCATCGGTGCGGGCGATATCAACGTTGACAAGGCACGATTCCCCCGCGATGAGTCGCCTGATTTCGAGACCGCCCCCAACGCGGTTGACATCAACATCAAGGGCGGCGCGTGTTCCGTGAAAGTTCGATGAAGGTGCGCCATGAAACGATTTGATCCGAGAATTGTATTGGGCTTGCTGTTGATCATGGGCGGCGGACTTGCGCTGGCACAGTCGCTGGGCTACCTGGAGAACGCCTCGGGATATTTCTGGGGCGGCGCGTTTCTCCTGGCGGGACTCGCGTTCTTGAGCCTGCTCTTCGGCGGGCATTGGTGGAGCGCCTTTCCGGGGTTTACGCTCGCGGCGCTGGGAGTTTTGATCCTCCTGCCCGAGCCGCTCGAAGAGTTGGGCGGGGCGATCTTCCTGGGCGGCATTGCGCTTTCATTTTGGTATGTGTACGCCACCGACCGTATCGGGCGCTGGTGGGCGATCATTCCCTGGCGGCGTGCTAACCGCGCTTGCCCTGCTGGTGCTCGCCTCATCCTACTTCGATGAATACTCAGGCGCGATCGTGCTGGGCGGCATCGGATTGACGTTCTTCATCGTCTACGCCACCGACACTGTGGAACGCTGGTGGGCGCTCATCCCTGGCGGTGTGCTGGTCACGCTGGCAGGCATGACGATTGCCGCAGACCGGTTCGGCGAGTTTCAAACGGCGGGCTTCTTCTTCCTGGGGCTTGCCCTCACCTTTTTGCTGGTCGCCCTCCTGGCAAGGATGAATTGGGCATACTGGCCCGCGCTGGCGCTGGGCATCATGGGCTTTCTGGGGATCGCCTCCCTGCTGGAATTCGCAAATTACATTTGGGCGGCGGCTTTGATCCTCGGCGGCGCGATGCTGCTGTACCGGTATTTCACAAGAAGGGCGTAGCAAAATTCTCCACCGCACATTTCACCGCAGAGAAACGATGATAAAGGTGAAAAAACTTGGCGGCTTGGCGGTTCGAAACGAGGACGCCTGCGTAAAGTGAATAAATCAATCACCCCTGCACGAACAGGGGTGATTGCGTTTTGGTCTATTGATCTGACACCACACGGATCTCCGGGAAGAACTGGTGCACGGTCCCTTCCACCCATCCGTGCAGCGTGGAAGGCAATAGCGGACAGTTAAGGCACGCTCCCCCCAGTTTTACCTTCAACGTGTTGCCCTCCAGCGAAACGAACTCCACCGTGCCGCCATGAAACTGTTCGATATACGCGCTGATGTTTTCCAGGAGGAGGCGCACCTGCATTTCAAAGATCTTCGATTCGGGTTGGCTCATAATCTTAATCCTGTCTGTCCGAAGCGCTTGGACTCCAACAGCCGTTGGATCTGCCGATGGGCGTTTTCCCAGCGGGGCGAAACCATGCGCGCGAGCCGGTCAATCACCCTCTTTCCGACATCCGGGGAGTTTTGGACTAACTCCCAAAGATGCTCCCGCCGCACGCGGAGCGCCTCGATCCTGCTCTCGCTGACGATGCTCGACGTGTACTTGCTCGTGCCGATCACCGCCGACCACCCAAACACGTCCCCGTCGCGCAGGCGCGTCAGGATGATGGGATTGCCGTCGTACGGTTTGTATTGAATGATGACCGTCCCGCTCATGATCACGTAGAGATGCGTGGCAGGGTCGCCCTGCTCGAAGATCACCGTCCCTGCCGGGCAGGAAAAGTTTTCAAAGATGGGCTTGAGCAGGTCCGACTCACCGGGCGAGAGGTCCTGGAACAGCGGGATGTAGGGAAGTCTATCCAGCATTTGAAAGAATATTAATCACCGCCCGGGCGGGTTGCCAGTATCATCCATCCTATTGTGGATGACATTCATCCCATATTTTCAATGACCCCGCTGGCCTGCGTTATACTTCGAAAAATGACAAATACCGCCCAGCCTTCCCTGGGAAGATTCCTCGCCCTGCTGATGATCGGATTGGGACTCCTCGCGATTGGGGTCGTGTTCCTTTTGCTTTCCGACCGCACGGCAAACGCCTCCGCATCCCTCCAGGACTTTTCGACGATCCCCGTAAAAGTGGATTATCCAGCCCCAGAGTTGACCCTGACCCGCCTGGACGGCGCTTCCGTCTCGCTCGAAGCGTATCGCGGACAAGTGGTGTTGGTGAATCTGTGGGCGACGTGGTGTCCGCCCTGCCGCGAAGAGATGCCGACATTGCTCGCCTTCTACGAGAAATACAAATCGAACGGCTTCGTTCTGGTGGCGATTGACCAAGGCGAAACTGTGGATGTCGTCGAGCTGTTCGTCGAGGAATTCAAACTGACCTTTCCCATCTGGCTGGACGAAGGCAACCTGGCGGGACGCAAATTCAATACGATGAACCTGCCCAGTTCCTACGTCATTGACCGAAATGGGCGCGTAAAGTTGATGTGGATCGGCGGCATCTCGGAGAAAAATCTCGAATCCTACGTGCCGGACGTGATCATGGAGTAGACATGGAGGTTTCATTGCAGTGAAAGGGACAGTGGATGAGACAACGGTTCTGCGCGCTATTGAGCTCTCGGCGGAGAAGTACTGCCTGGCGCATGCGATGCTGGGCAAAGCCTTCCCGGTTCGGCTGACCTACAAAATATTCGACGGGGAATCCAAAACCCTCGTGAAAGAGGGCGAGTATCTGCAAAAAGAAGCGTTGGGCGCGTAGGTTCCGAAATCCGTCCGCCGCTCATTTTGAGGAAGGCTGCTTCCGCGAAATGAATTTCGGGTTACGGAAAACCTGCGCTGATGGACGTAAAAGCATCGCCGCATTCGCAGGCAATGACGATGGAACCGCCTTTGGTCATCGTTCCCAAATAAGCGCTGCTCCCGTTGTGGACCATCCATCCGCTCAGCGTAAACGGAATCACGCTGTCCGCGACGATCCACTCGCCGTTGTATTTTCTCGCAATGTGGACGTGCGTCCCGGTGGAGCGCCCGCCTTCGCAGGAGGGATATCCGATTTTGTCGCCCGCTTTCAGGTCCGCGCCGAGAGGCGCACGCTGGAGGGTCGCCAGGTGCAGGTAAAAGATCACCCAGCCGGTGCGTTCGTTTCCATCCCTGTCGAGGTCTAGAGCAACGCCATCCGCGCCCGAACGGACGACCAGTCCGTCGGCTATCGCCGTGGCGTAGTTTTCCTTTTTCGCCGGAACACAGCCGGAATTCTCAGATGGCGGGGCAAAGTCCAGCGCGGCAAACGGCTCGCCTGTGCCCCAGCCGGTGTGCGGTCCGCCGGTGAAACTCCAGGTCTGGTCGCTGGGGAAGGGCAGGGAAAGCTCAGGCTGGCGCAGACTTCCGGGAATCAAATCCGCCGTTTTCTCCCGGGGGGTCGCCGAAAAACATCTGGTAGGTTTGCGCCAAGCCTTCACGCCCGATGGCGCGGGCATATTCCTCGCCGGTGAACATCCTCGAATAGTAATACTGAAGCGCGACCGACCCTGCGTTTTGCCGAGGATCGGGTCGAATCAGGATGCCGTCCGCGTCGTCGAACTCGATCAGCGAGCCGATGCGCCAGCCATAGTATCCATTGTTGAGCAGGTTGGCGGCGAGGACGAGTTGCAGATACGGCGTTTCCCAATATTGGCGCTTCAAGCCAAGAAGGTTTTTCTTCACCGGCGGTTCGCTTTGCGTGAGCGCGCCGCCCTGGTATTCCAGCAGGGCAAGCAGCAAGCGCGGACTAATGCTGTAATTGACGGAGACGTAATCCACCAGTTCCGCGCCGGTTTTCCACTCGCCGCCGACATAAGCCCGATAATCTTTCAGCCAGCCGGTCTGCGCTGAAAGGAAGGCGGCGGTGTTGAAACCCGTATGGTGAGGTCCGTTGATGTAAGCGTGGTCAGGGATGATTTGAAACGGGCTTCCCCACAACGCGCGGTAATAGATCGGAATCTTCATCGGCATGCCGGGCGGCATGGTGGTCGCATCGCGCGGGATGTGCGGGTTGGCGGCGAGGATTTCGTCAACAGTGGTGTTGAAGCGGCTCGCCAGCGCGGGCAGGGAATCTCCGGTCTGGGCGGTGTAATCCACCAGGCTCACCCGGTCTATAAAGCTGGACGTGTGGGCAGGGGAGTGGGCATGGCATCCGAATTTCCCTGCTCGCCCACCGCCTCCGGCTTGGACGGGGGATTGTTCGCGCCTGGTTGTGAAGCCGGGACGCAGGCTGACAGAAAGAACAAGGCGACCGCCAGCGCGGCGATGCCTTGCCGAATTTTGGCTCTCCCGTAATTGGCGGGCAAGGACCTAAACACGAAGGGCACAAAGTACACAAAGGGGAAAAACAGCTGTTTTCCCTTCGTGACCTTGGTGTCCTTTGTGTTTAATAACGGTAGAGCCCGAATTTTTTCGGTTGTCTTACTCATTTTCGTCGCGAATGATGTTCGACCACGCCTGGCTGAGCGGGTCGGCAATGATCTCCTGGTCGTCGCGCACCAGCTTTCCCTCATAAGCCTTTTCGCCCGCCACCACCCGCCAGCCGTCCATGATGAACGGAATGGGACCATCCGCTGTGACCCATTCGCCGTTGTACTTTCTGGCAAAATGCAGGTGCGTGCCGGTGGAGACGCCACCCTCGCAAGAAGCGTGACCGATGCGGTCATTCACTTCCACCCGGTACCGGCGGGGACGCGGCCCTTTTCAGCGATGTGCAGGTAAAGCAAATTCCAACCGGTCTGTTCAAAGCCGTCGCCGTCCAGGTCAACCATCACCACGCCGTTATCCGAGCGGACGACCAATCCGGGCGCGGCGGCTGTCACCAGGTTGTGGTGGGGATGCGGCCGCTTTTTTCCGCGGCGGGCGCAAAGTCAATGGCGGCGAAGACGCTGTGCGACCGCCCGTAAATATTGGGATTGATCTGTCCCCAGCCGTTGTGAGGTCGCCGGTGAAACTCCATTTGACGCCCGGCTCGAACGGCAGGACGAGCGGCGGTTGGTTGAGCGACGGCGGGAATAACGGCTCCACCAGTTCGGCGCGCGCCCACGGATCGCCGAACATTTCCTCGAACAGGGCGGGGAAGCCCGAATCCGGGTTGATGATTTGCGCCCACTGCGACTGGCTGTGAAGCCGCGAGAAAAGATACTGGATCGCAACCGTGCCTGCGTTCAGGCGCGGGTCGAGCCGCAGTTTCGAGCCGTCTGGAAACTCCAGGTGTGTGATGGTGCCAGCCCGCCAGCCGTAATAGGCAATCGCCATGTTGTTGATCGCCCAGACCATCTGCACGCTCATGCCTTTGTAGTGATAGTCGTTGAAGCCCATCGGGAATTCGGTGTGGAGCAAGTCCACCGGCTGACCGCGCACCCAGCGGCTTTCGAATTCCAGCAGGGCGAGCAGCAGGCGCGGGTTGATCGAGTTTTCGATGGCGAGCCGGTCAATGGCATCGTAACCCGCGATCCAGCCGGTGGAGCCGAGGTAATCGCGGAAGCTGCTCAGGTATCCATTTTGTTCTTTGACATACGCTTCGGTATCGAAATCGAGCGCGGTGGCGGAAAAGACGATCTCCGAATCGGGAACCAGTTGGATGTTCGGCGTGGTCGGTTCATTGATGCGGTTGGGGATGACCAGCAATATGCCGGGGTCAATCAACGTCGTCCGCGTCAAATCGGCGTCGGAGACGATCTCCGCCTCATCCACGCCGAAGCGTTTGGCAATTGCTGACAGCATATCGCCGCTTTGGGCGTAGTAAAGGAACGGCGCGGAATCCAGCGTGGGAATATCCAGGGTCGGTTCGATGGTAACGTCCGTGGCTGGAGGCGGGGGCGTTTGCGCCGCTTCGGTTTCGATAAAAGGGGGGATGGTCGAGGTGGGGAAAATGATCGGGGCGTCCTGGACAACAAACGGGTCGATCAGAGGCGTGGCTGGGAGGGGGGAATCCGGTGTGGGGGTGGCGGGAACTCCCCAAATGGAAGGAGAAGTCCCGCAGGCGGAAATCGTCACCGCGGCAATAAAAAGGACTGCGATAATTCGGCGCATGGTTGGGGGAATTATATCCGTGTAAATTAAAGACGGGTGAATTAGCGTGTGACCAGGTTGAAATCGTTCGCGCTGTCCCACGCTTCGACGGTCTCTGAGCCGCGGGTGAGGAAGCCGTCGTATTCGTAGCCGTCGCCGCTGGAGATCCAGCCGCTGAGGTTGAACGGCATGGCTCCATCCGCCGCGATCCATTCGCCGTTGTATTTGCGCGCTACGTGGACGTGCGTGGCGTTGGAGACGCCGCCTTCGCAGGAGGGATGACCGACGTATTCGTTTGCAAAAAGATATTCGCCGGGCTGCACACGGTCCTCCTCCGCCACGTGCATGTAAAGGATGACCCAGCCGGTCTGTTCGTAGCCGTCGTTGTCGAGGTCCTGGACCACGGCGCCGTTCGATGCGCGGACGACGTATCCGTCCGCCATGGCGGTGACCCAAAACGGACTCACGAGGCAGTTCCCGCCGGTGTTGTCGGGCGGGGCAAAGTCCAATGCTGCCCAGGCGGAACCGGAGTCCCAGCCGCCATGCGGACCGCCGGTAAAGTACCAACTCTCTCCGGCTGAAAAAGGCAGGTTCATGAGCGGCTGCGAAATGGAGGGAGGCACGAGCGGTTCGACGGCGTAACTAAATGGATTGCCGAAGAAAACGTAATACGTGACCGCCAGCCCTGTTTCCTTCACGTCCTTTTCCCAGGATTCCAGGTTATCGAGTTGCGAGAAGAAATATTGCACCGCCGCCGTACCGGCGTTGATGGTCGGGTCAACCGGGACGACCTGACCGTCCGCCAGCACCCAGGTGGAAAGCGCGTTGACGCGCCAAAGATAATATCCGCGGTTGAGCGTGTTCGCTGCCCACGCCAGCTGGCGGTACAAACCGTAGCGGTTTTCATCCACGAATCCCATCGGGTAATCCAGGTTGATCGGGTTGGAGTTGGTTACCCATCCGCTTTGATATTCCAGCAGCGCCAGCAGGATGCGCGGATTCACGGAATAGTTGGCGGAGATGAATTGCACGATTTCCGTGCCGCTCATCAGAATCCCGTTGACATCCTGGGTGTAGGAGGCAAGATACCCGTTCTGACCTGCAATAAAATCGGCAACGTCGAAGTAAACCGTGCCGGGTCCATAGACCAGTTCTGAATCGGGGATGATCTTGAGCGCCGAGCCCGCGCTCAACGGATTGGGGGCGGGGATGACCAGCACCATGCCCACTTCCAGCAGATTGGGGTCGGTGATGTTGTTGGCATCCAGCAGGGCTTGCAGGCTGATGCCGTAGCGCTGGGCGATGTCGCCGAGGGTGTCGCCCGCCTGCACGATGTACTCATCCACATCCTGGCGCGGCGTGGGCAGGATGCGCGCCGGGTCGGGCGTGGGCGATTTGACGATTTGATTTTGAATCCCGATCAATGGGGAGATGTTCACCGGCGCGCGCGTCGGCGTGGGCGGACGGGTGGCGGTGGGGAGCATGGTGTGGGTCGGATCGTTTGAAACCGGCAGGAACGGCTGTTGCGTCCCGTTGACAGGCAGGAACGGATCGTAGGTTGGAAATACGACCGGCGTCTCATCCTGGGTTGTGCATGAAAGAAGAAACAGGGATAACAGCAGGATCGAAATGTTTTTGCGGAACGACATGCAGGTGATTTTACCAAAGCCTTTAGGGCGTTACTGTGCGCCGATCTTTTCCCGTCTCAATTTCTTGATCTCGCCGCGCTGCTTCTTTTTCGTCAATCGTTTTTCCTTCGATGCCTTCGTCGGCTTGGTTTTGTGACGCGCCTTCGGCTTCTCGCCCGCCTTGCGGACAAGTTCGTAGAATTTACGGAGCGCGTCTTCGCGGTTTTGCTCCTGCGCGCGGAAGCGCTTCGCTTCGAGGACCAGCACGCCGTCCGCGTTGACTCGTTTTCCGGCAAGCTGGATCAGCCGTCCCTTAAGGTCGGAGGCGAGCGTCCGGGAGCGGAGGATGTCGAAGCGCAGCTGCACCGCCGTCGCCACCTTGTTCACGTTCTGACCGCCCGGTCCCGATGCGCGGATGTATTCCAGCGTGATTTCGTTCTCCAACGATTTCATCACGAAAATTATAAAATAAAAAACCCTCCCCCAAATCCGTTCTTTGATTTTGGGGGAGGGCAGGGAGGGGGCGGGCTTAGAACATCAACGCATTGATCTTATCAAGCAGCGCGCGTTCGGGTCTCAGGTCCGACTCGCCGAGGCGGTTGAGCGGCGTATCCACCAGTTCGTAGATGTCGGTCAGTGCGGGCTTGGCGGTGTTGAGGTAGATCAAACCGGTCAACAGCCAGTTGTTCTGCTGCGCCTCTTCCAGCACGCGCAGGGCTTCCTGGCGGTTGGTGGGGTCGTATCCTTTTTCGAGATTCTTCAAAATGACCGCCGAGCCGTCGTGCATCGTCACCTCGCGGATTTCGCCGTCCATCATTTCCTGCTCGAGCATGATCTCGCTGCGCGGCGCGATGTAGGAAATTTCGTGCAGCGGCTCTTCGTGATCCTTGCCCCAGGCGTAGGAGTGGTAGGCGTTCTCCTGGTTGTTGAAGGTGACGCATGGGCTGATGATGTCCAGCACGGCGATGCCATGATGGGAGAGCGCGGCTTTGAGCAATTCCTTCACCTGCTTGGGATTGCCCGCGAACGAGCGCGCGACGAACGTGGCGTTGGAGACCAGCGCCTCCATGCAGATGTCCACCGGCATGTAGGGGTTTTCGCCCTGCTTTTTGAGATGCAAACCCTTTTCGGCGGTGGCGGAGAACTGACCTTTGGTAAGACCGTACACGCCGTTGTTTTCCACGATGTAAACCAGGTTCACGTTGCGGCGCATCACGTGCTTGAATTGTCCCATGCCGATGCTGGCGGTGTCGCCGTCGCCGGAGACGCCGATGCCCTTCATGCGCGCGTCGGCGAACAGCGCGCCGGTGGCGATGGACGGCATGCGTCCGTGCAGGCTGTTGAAGCCGAACGTGCGGTTGAGGAAATAGGTGGGGGATTTGGACGAACAGCCGATACCGCTAAACTTCAACACGTCCTCCGGCACCACGTTCATTTCGTACAGCGCCGAGATGATCTGGTTCGAGATCGAGTTGTGGCGCGACCCTGACACAGGGTGCTGGGCGCGCCGCGATAATCGTTTTTGGTCAAACCGGCGGTGTTGACGTTTGCCGCCGCGCCCGCCATGGGGAGAGCTTCTGTCATTTTATTTGCTCCTTTTCTAATCCGCTAATCCTCGCCAATCTTCGCTAGAGCAGATCGGCGAATCAACGATTTATTTTTTCTTCGATTTGACTGCGGTTTTCCTGCCGGGCTTCTTCGTCTTCGTGGAGGATTTCGCCGCGTCTTTCTTCGACGGGCTGCCTGCTTTTGCTGCGGAGGCGGTTTTCTTCGCTGACGGTTTTTTCTGCGCTCCACCCTTCGCCTTCCGATCGCCAGCCACTGACTTCTGATCACTGATTACTGACTTCTGATCACTGACCACCACTGTCTCGTACTTCGCCAGGATCCCCTCGCGCACCCACTTGGCAGAAGCGGGCAAACCGTCCTGGTACGCCACAGACTTGAAGCGCGCCGCAAACTGCGGATACTCCGTCAACAGAACCTGGTTCATCTGACCGTCGCGGTTCATTTCGACCACGAAGATCTGCTCGTATTTTTCAATGAAGTCGGTCACTTCATCAATGAAAGGCAGGGCGCGGACGCGCAGGAATTCCGCCTTGATACCGTGTTCAGCCGCCAGCATGTGACGGGCTTCGAGAATCGCGTTTTCGGTGGAGCCGAAGGAAAGGATGCCCACCGTCGCGCCTGCCATCGAGTGAAGCACGGGCTTTGGCATGTACTTCCTTGCCGTCTCGTGTTTATTTTTGAGGCGCGCCATCACCCGCAGGTACGTTTCGGAATCTTCTGTGTAGCGGGCA
This sequence comes from Chloroflexota bacterium, assembly GCA_013112685.1. Lineage (GTDB taxonomy): Bacteria > Chloroflexota > Anaerolineae > Anaerolineales > Villigracilaceae > Villigracilis. The sequence goes on from JABFGC010000002.1 coordinate 367,900, forward strand.
TATTCGTCGTGACCGGTCCCGCGCGTGAAGTAGGCGCTCATGGGATGCTTGTTGCCCGGCAGTGAGCGGTACGGGATGCCGTCGCCGTCCTTATCGAGATAGCGTCCCCAATTGCCTTTGATCTCTTCGATGTCTTTTTCCCACAAAATCTTGCCGCGGTCCATCGAAGATTCGGGATACTGGAAGGGCTTGCTCATCCACTGGTTCATACCCATGTCGAGATCGCTCAACACAAAGACGGGGGTCTGGAGGCGTTCGGCAATGTCGAACGACTTCCAGCCAAATTCAAAACATTCGGACACGTCGCCCGGCAGGAGAATGACCGAGTTCGAATCGCCGTGACCGATGAAGTAGGTGAAGGTCAAGTCGCCTTGCGAGGTGCGGGTGGGCAGCCCCGTGCTCGGTCCGATGCGCTGGACGTCCCAAATCACCACCGGCACTTCCGTGTAATAGGCGAGACCCGCAAACTCGGTCATCAGGGAAAGCCCCGGACCCCGAGGTGGAGGTCATGGCGCGCAGCCCAGCCCAGCCCGCGCCGATTGCCATGCCCAGCGCGGCGAGTTCATCCTCCGCCTGCACCACGGCATAAGTACGCTTGCCGTCCTCGCGTTTGCGGAGCATGGGCAGGTAGTCGTTGAGCGCCTCGGCGAGCGAGGAAGCCGGGGTGATGGGATACCATCCCGCAAACTGCACGCCGCCGAAAATCGAGCCGATGGCAGCGGCGGTGTTGCCGTCGGTCATGATCAGCCCTTCCGTTTTGTTCATGGCTTCGAGATAAAAGGGGTCCCTTCTTTTCGAGATTGGCTTTCGCCCATTCCGCGCCCGCCTTGACCGCGCCGTAGTTCATGTCAACCGGTTTCTGCTTGCCCTTGAAGTGGAAACTCAACGCCGCTTCGATCTTCTTCAGGTCAATGCCGATGACCTGCGCGAGCACGCCCACGTACACCATGTTGCCCACGAGGTCGCGGAAATCGTTGGGCACGTTCGGGTCGTTGCGCACGATGGTCTTGACCGGCATCGGGTAAATGGACACGTCCACGCGTGTGATGGGCTGCTTGATGTCGTCGGCGTAGAAAAAGGCTCCGCCCGGTGAAACAGATGCAAGGTCCCGCGCGAACGAATCGGGATTCATCGCGATCACAATGTCGCTCTTTTCCTGCCGCGCAATAAATCCATCTTTGTTGACGCGGATGGTATACCACGTGGGCAAGCCCTGGATGTTGGAAGGGAACAGGTTCTTGCCCGAAACGGGAATCCCCATCTTGAAGATGGACCGCAGGATGGTGTTGTTGGCGGTGGAACTGCCGGAGCCGTTCTTCGTGCCAACGGTGATCGAAAAATCGTTCACTATTTTGTTCATGGAACTCCTCGAAAGGTTTTCGTCATTTCGACGATGATAGTAATTGGTGGATCAAATCCGTGTGTTCGGAGAGGGCTTGGTAGCCCGCGTCCACGTCGTTCGTGCAAATCGAATCAACCATTTTTTGGTGGTACGTCCAGACCTGGGTGAGGTAGTCGTAATCGGTGAAGAAGTTCAACCCGACGGCTTCGTACGCATCCCAGTATGACTGGAGCAGACCCGTGACGAAGGGATTTTCCAACCGGCGGTAGATGGCGAGGTGTAATTCGCGGTGTTCGGGGTGGGGGATTTCGATGGGAGCGCCGCGCAGTTTTCCCCATGCACGCGCCACGAGCGCCTGCAAATCGTCGTGGTCTTTGGGTGTCAGCAATTTTACCGCTTTATGCCAATACGCGAGTTCGACGTGCTGGCGCAGGTCTGCGAACGCGAGGAAGTGATCCTTGTTCAGCGCCATGGCGTAGTTGAGACTTTTCATGACGGCTGGCGCGAAGGAATAGGGCTTGCGCCTCATCCCCGTACGCGGTTTGACTTCTACGACCCCAAGCGCCCGCGCCACTTCGAGTTGTTCCCGCAACGCCGCCACGCCGACGCCAAGCTCGCGGCTCAGGTCCGCCAACGGCGGGAGTTTGTTCTCAGCCTCCGGGTGGGTTGCCAGGTAATTGAGAAACTCGGAAATGTTCAGGGTGGTACGCTCGCGCAACATAAACTTGATTAATCCGATTAATCACATTTTACGCTTGGAGGAGCGCAAAGTCAAGAGTGTGGGCTATAGGTTTTGTAAGGAATGGCTGGACAAAAAACTATTCTTCAATAATCCTCACGAACACGTATTCCGCCTTTGCGCCGCTGGGGTCCACCAGCGTGAACGATTCGGGGAAGACGGGTCCGGGCGGGGGAGGGGTTTCAATCTCTTTGAAGTTGTCGCAGATGGGGACGCCTTTGTGGATGTACGCCATCCAGCCGCGCTCGGTGAGGTTGACTCCATCCACCGACGTGACGTGAAGCCACTTGTCGCCTTTTTTGACCTCGCTGCCGTCTGCTGGGGCTTCCCATACCTCGTCGCCGACGATGAGTTGTCCGCGGTTGTAGGAGGCGATGACGCTGGAAAACGTATTGTGATCGGTCCGCAGGCGTGTGCCGTTGCTGATGGGGGTCATGCTGTACTGGGTCATGCGACTCTCCTGTATTCAACGAGGGTATTTCCGAATTTGGCAATCAGCGCGGCTTGTGTTTGCGCCGCTGGGTAGCGGGCGAGAAAATCGGCTTCTGTGCCGTTGAAGTAGTTCAGGTCAATGTCCTGGCTTTCCACGCCGAAGAGCGCGCCGTCTCCGTTGGAAGTGAACTGCCAGAAGGTCCAGTCGTCCCAGATGGGCGGGATCAACGGCTCTTGGGGGTTGTACCATGCGATCCATAAGGGATATTGGGCAAAGTAGCGCACGCCCGCCGCAAATTCCTGAAAGTAATAATAGCCCGTATAAACGCCGAGTTTTTTGTTGGGGAGCAGGGCTTTCACCCGTTCCATGAAGTCGAACCAGTGACGCCAGCCGGTGTAGGGTCCGCCGTAGCGGTCTTCAAAGTCGCACCACATTTCCATTTCCCCAAGATCGTTGCCCATGATCTGCGCCCATTTCTCCGCCTGCCGCTTGGGGTTGACGCGGCTGTCGTAAAACCAGTACGAACCGCGGATCAAGCCCGCCTGCTTTGCGCTCTTCCACGAAGATTGGAACACGCGGTCTTCGTAAGTTCCCTGCCCCGCACGGATGATGACCCCGCGTGTCATGTCCGCCATTTTGGCGAAATTGATCCCCTGCACGGTGGTGGGATCGTCCTGCCAAAAACTGACATCGGGCAGTTTGAAATTCGTGAGGAACTGACTCCTCTGCGGCTGGATGATGGGCTTGGGCTGGTACTTCGATGTCTGTTCGCTCATGAATACGGGCAATTATACCCAATACATGACCGTGAGTATGATACAACTCACCTTGCTTTACAAAGGCAAGATAAATCCTGCGGTAGGGGCGACCCGTCAAGGCTGGATGCAGCTTCAATCAACAAGAAAGGGTCGCCCTTTGCGCAGAGTTTTCAAAGAATGCCGTTGGGTCACCCCTACGATGAAATCGCGTAAGGTGAGTTTATAAAATCTATTTCGACCGACTACTCAATGCGATAAAGTCTTTGCAATAGAGCATTTGTTGTACAATAAGCGGAAAGTATGATTCTTTGGAGTCAGCCAGCTTGCTGGCGCGTTACGGGAGCAAGCAACCTGACTCTATGATATTTGGAGACAGCCAGCGTGCTGGCGTATTGACGGGAGCAGCTCCCTGACTCCATAACCGAATTTCAGGAGGAAAGCATGACTCGAAGGCTCATCCTTGTTCTTTTGATTTTGCTGCAGGCGGGATGCAGTTCATTGACCTTGCCCGCATCGTCCCCGACGCCGAGCCTGACTCCGCTCCCCCCGCCTTCGCCCACCCGGACGTTTACTCCCGCCCCCACCGCGACCATTACCCTGACCCCCACGCCTACCCCCATTGCCTTTTCTCCCGAGGCTCTCGAGCAGATGAGCGAAGAAGAAAAACTGGTGGCGGGAGCGGAAGCGGCGGCGGATTACCTAAAGGGAGTAACGGTGGTGAAGGCGGAACTGCGCGATAGCCAGTACTGGACGTATAAGACCGAGATGTTTGAAAACGAGTACCTGGAGCAGGAGGAGCGGACAGTGGTAGCTGGCGTGTACGACCTGGAGGGCGGAGAGTGGGTGGCGCGCTACTCGGCAAAAGAGCTGTGGGAAATGTACAAGGCGGGCGAGGCGGTGCCGGAGAAAATGGTGTTTGACGGGGAGATTGTAGAGAAAGTGTGGGACACCGAGAGTGCGCTCGGGCGGGCGCAGGAGGCGACATACAAAGGGGTGGAGTACCCGGCGGGAGTGGAGGTGTGGGAGAATGCCGCGGGGGAGACGGTGCTGGTGGACTGGGCGTATTACCCCGGCGGAGCGCATGACCTAATGAGTGTAGTAGAAACCCCCGACGGGCGGCTAGTAGTGTTACAGCCGGTGGGGACAGAAGTCAAGTATGACCTGAGCGGGGTGAGTAAAGCGGAGTTAGACCAGGTGTTCGCCACGATTAGGCAGGGGGATAATAACAAAGATTTTGAGTCTGTGATTAGCCAGCCGGAGGGGAAGGCGATTGTCGTGATGGGTCTGCAGAGTACGACCAAAGGTTACTGGGAGGGGAGTGAGAGTGTGGATAGACAGAATGCGATTGTCCAGTTTGATACGGCAAGCCCAAATAAGGAATTTACGGCTGATAAACGCAAATCTGATGTGGTGGTACTCGTTACTTTTGGAGTTAAGGGTCCTTCAGTTTTCAAACAATATTTAACTTGGAGAGGTGGTAAGTACGTGACGACTCCTATTGTTTACAACCTGGCTGTGGGGGATCAGACCAGTACCAGCTATATAAACTTTGAGGATAATTTTGTGCGTTTATTACGTAGTCTGGGGAAACTGTGGGGGAGTTTTGGTGTGACGTGGGGATTTTTTGAATAATCTATTGTGTTCTTTGACCACAATGTGCTAGGCTCGGAGTATGAGGTTGGGACTACGGGTGGTCGGTATTGTCATATTTTTACTGGGGTTGAGCGCAGGGTATCCAAAAAACGCGGTAGCGCAGAGCTGTAATAGTGTGAACGTGGAGTGCGGGGAGCGAGTGTGTAGTAATCCGGATCCTGATGGGCGTTGTCCCGATGGGGTTTATGACTGTCTGGGCGGGTGGGGGTATGACGAGCCGGTGGAGTGTTATGATTCGTACGGGACCTGTCGACTGCCGCAAGTGTGTGCGGGATATGGGTACTGTACATTGATTGTGCATGGCAGTTGCGGCGGGGGGAGCGGAGGAGGAGGGGGCGGGGGAGCGTACCAGTTCCCCACCTGCGGCGGGACGACACAACTTTCTTGCGGAAACCCGGCAAATTTTATTAGCTATATCAGAGAAGACGGAACGATAGGTGCGTGGTCAATGTATGGGGGAAAATGCATGCACCGGGGAACATGCGGCAAGCATTTCCCCGCGGCATTTGAAATAACCGGCTGTGACAACAATGAGATTAAGGGCATCTGCCGGGATAACTGCGGCTGTTGCGAGCCGGGGGAAGAGTATAAGGCGACGGTGGTAGAGGAAGGGAATTACTGGAAGACTGTGGATTGCCGGGCGACCTATTCGCCCGATTTTTGTGAGGATTGGGACGATGTGTACACGGGGGAGCGGAAGTACAGTGTGCAGAGCGCGGGAGAGTGCTACTGCGACTGCCCGCCTGGGGATGACGGGGAGGAACGAGTCTGCCGTAACTGCAAAGGCGGGAGCTGGGTGTACAACGACCGGGTCAAGTGCAAGAAGCGGAGCACCACCTGGGCGTGCCAACCCACCTGTAGTGCCACCGCGCCTTCTAACCTCACGATCAGCCAGGGGAGTAGCGAGACAACCGCCAATGTCAGCTGGAACGTGGGGAGCGGGGGGAGCAGCCAGCGGCTGTATGTAGACCAAAGCAAGACCGAGGTAGACCAGAATTGTCCCACGGCGAGAGCGTGCGAAGTCACGGCGACTTTGGCTGCGGGGACTAACAGCTATATTGTGACGGGACTAGCGCCTGCGACCACCTACTATTTCCGGGTAGTAACTTATAAAAGTAGCAGTTGTGTTGCCGCGACGCGCCGGAGCTACACCACCCCGGAGGAGAATAACGATATTACCGGCAGGGTATACCTGGATAGCGCCAATGTCTGCGGCAGCAGTAGCGGCATGGCGGGGATCACGCTGTATTTGGACGGGGCGGCGGCAGGGGTGAGCGACTCGGACGGTAGCTACAGCCTAACTGCCACCCCGGGACTGCACAGCGTGGGGGTGGGGCTGCCGGGCGGCTACATCTGCTCGACGGGAGAAACCTGCAGCGCGGGCTGCCCGACCCAAAATAACGTCAGCGCAGGGGCGGCGGGAGTTAATTTTTACCTGACCAATAGCCGCGAAGCCTGGTGGCAGGCGGCGGGGGCGGGAGTGTATGCGAACGGGAGTGTGCGGAGTGTGCTACCGCAAGCTTCGACCCCGTTACTGGCGCCGGGAGCGGGGGGCGCGATCGGAGCCCTGATGCGCACCGGGGGGAGTGTAGAGACAGGGGCGGGGGTGATCTCTACCCCCGGTTACAGCGCCATTACCCGCTACCGCGGCAAGACCATGAATATTGCGCCTAATTGTTGAGCGCGCCCTGGTTGACCCAATCCGCGATGATCTGGATCTGTTCGGCAGTTAGCAACGGTCCGCGGTTGGGCATTTCGCCTTCCACGATCAATTGCACCAGCAGGCTTTCCACGGCGTTACCGGGGACAAGCACCGGTCCGTTGCGGGAACCGGCAAGGAGGTTATCGTAGGTCAGCATGTCCAAGCCCTCCTTCCTTGTCTCGACGCCGTGACATTTGATACATCTCTCTTCAAGGATCGGATACACGTCATTGGCAAAACTGACGGTTGCCGCAGAGACCTCCTTGGTTGCGGTCGCTTCTTCTGTGATGGGGACAGATGTATCGGTGGGCGCGGGGAGCGTCGCGGTCGGCGGGGAAACGGTCTCGGTGGCGGTAGCAGGCTCGGGCGGAGTCTGAGGCGTTTCCGTCGCGGGGATGCTCCGGGTTCCGCAGGCGGTCAGGACAAGAATCAGAAGGAACGCGGTAAAAGTCAGTTTGTAGTTTTTCATATCTCTCTCTTTCTAAAAGTCGGATGTGAAGTTGCAGGAATGTGTCACATAGATATTCCAAAATGATGAAGGCATCCTGAGTTTTCTTACGACAAAAAAAAGACCGCCGCTCCTGAAACGGCAGTCTTTTTTGTTCAAACTCTATCTGCGGCTATTGTTCTTCCTTGTTGAGCAGCTTCGCAAGTTCGGGGTTCTTCGCAATGAGTTGTTTGTCAACGTACGAGTCGAAACTGCGGCTGGTGAAATAGAAACCGACCACTACGCCGACCAGCGTCGTGAAGGCGTTGACGATGCTAGCGGCAAGTTCGAGCGGCGTGTCAATGCTGTCTTCTGCGGCTGGCTGGGCGGCGTCATCTGCCGTTGAGCCTGCGGAGTCGTCGGCGGCTTCGGTTGGTTCCTCTGTCGGTTCACCGCCCGCTTCCTCCGTAGGCGGAGGCGGGGTCTCCTGAAGGTAGGCGACCGCGTACAGACCCGCGTCGCCCTGCGGGCTGGGACTTGCCTCCTCCGTCGGCGCGGGGGTGGCGGGCGCCACCAGTTTATAAACCGGCGAAGAACCCGAAAACAACGTCGTCATAATGAAGAAGATGTAAGTCACCACAATGCCTGCCGTGATGGCTTTGCGCATCTCGCCGTGCGAAAGGTCGGGGTTTTTGGAAAAGACGTTGGAAATCAGCATCACCCCGAAGAACGCCATGACGCCCGCCATGGGAACCAGGATACTGATGGGCCATCCCCATCCCCAGCCGTTTGGGGTCGGGTCGTTTGGGTTGGGCTGTTTGAAGCCGATGCTGATGAACATATATTCGAACACCATGAGCAGCACGATCAACACACTCCCGGCTATGGGGCGAAATCCCGCCCAGGAACCGGTTTTGTTGCCGTCATCGTCTTCGGGGTCTTTCCTGGCTTTATCATTTTTGCCAGCCATGCTTCCTCCTGTTGATGAAAATGAAAAAAGAGTCTCGACACGAACGAAAATGAACCGGATGTTTTCGCTTTCAATGCATGGATTCAGACGCCTCCTTTTCGAGTGACTTTAAAACCTCCTTCCGGCATCGCCCCCGCGTGAACGTCTAAACGATAAACTCATTATAAGGATTTTTACCGCCGCTTCAAGCCCCGCCGCGGGCGTAAACCGCTTCTTTCCCAGCCCAAGCCTGCCCAGCCGCCCCGGGCAGTGGACGCCGCTGCGGGCGTTTCCCCAGCCGTCTGGGAACTTCCTCCATCCGTCCCTCGTCCATAAAACCTGCAATTGACTCAGCCGCCGTATGAAAAAAGTAGGAAATTCGTAGGGAAATTCCTAGATTTTCTTAATTTTCCCCAAATATAATCCTAAGCCTTGCATGGAAACAAAGGAGAAATCATGTTGAAACCGTTCAAACCCAAAACAACCGCTCCAAGGAACATGATCCTGTGGGCGCTGGTGGGACTGCTGGTCCTCGCCGGGGTGATCGCCTTGGTCATGTCTTTCAGCAGCGGGGACGATGGCACGGATGAGGTCAATGCCGTCTACACCAACGCGGCGGCGACGCTCGCCGTTCAGCAGTTGACCTTGCAAGCCGCTTCACCCTCCGTTACGCCGACGACGTTTACCCAAACGCCCACCCTCACTGTGACGCCGCTGGCAAGCCCGACGCTTTCCATTCAGCAACCGCTTGCCACCAATACGACCGCGCCCTCCTCCGGCGCGGTGGGCTGTAACAATTCGGTCTTCGTCGCCGATGTCACCTTCCCCGATAATACGGTGGTCACCCCCGGTCAAGCCATGACCAAGACGTGGAAGTTGCAAAACAACGGCTCCTGCGCGTGGACGGCTACGTACAAGGTGAGTTTCCTTTCCGGCAATGTGATGGGCGGCGCGGCGACCCCGATTGGAATTTCGGTCGCTCCGGGGCAGTCCGCGGATGTTTCGGTCAAGTTGACCGCGCCCACCACGCCGGGCGACGCGATCGGCTACTGGATTTTGACCAACGACAACGGTCAGAACTTTGGCACATCGTTCTATATCAAGATCAAAGTCGGCGCGGCGACAACCGGCACCGCCACCGTCACGCCAACGGCGACGACCGGCGCGGCGACTTCCACAACCGCACCTGCGACCGCCACAGCGACCCAGCCTCTCCCAACCGCGACTCCCACCTCAACGGAGACTCCATCGGCTACCCCCACTCAATAGCGTCTGTCCCTGTGCAGGGAAAAGCAAAGCGCGCCGGTTTCCGGGAACCGACGCGCTTTTTGTCTTCTCGAATAGCCGTCAATATGAAATGGCGGCATCACCGTGGATGTTCATGCCTGCTCCGATTTCTCCACGACGATGGTTGCCTCGGTCAACAGCGCGGCGATGGCTCCGATGGCGGCGAGCTGCGGCGCGAGCAGGACACCCACCACGCCAAACGTGACCGGGATTTCCATCATGGTCTTGCCGTCCTTATCCTTGATGATGACCTTGCGGATGTTGCCTTCGTGAATCAGTTCCTTGATCTTCGAGACGATCTTTTCGCCTTCGACGCGGAACTCTTCGGTGTGGGTTCGTTCGGACATGCTTCCTCCAATTCAGGGCTTGTTTCGGTAATAGTCAAACCACTTCTCGTCGAGCGGGGTCCATTCGTCGCTTTGGTCGGCGGCATCCTTCCAGTTTTCCTTGCCGCTCCACGATTCGATTTGAATTTCATACACAGATGTACGTTTGAGTTCCTTGTCCGTTGCGGAGCGGTAGTCTTTGTCAATTTCCATCGCGCCGAAGTACTTGTGCACGAATTTGTGGAGCACGGTGCGTTTTTCGTCGTCGTTTTCGATCACGCGCGCCTTGCCGAAGACGATGACGCTGCGATACTGAAGCGAGAACTCCAGCGCAATGTTGGAAGGCAGGAGTTTGCCGAATTCGCTCACCTCCACGCAGACCTCGGGGTGACGTTCGATGTTGGCGCGGATGCGCCCGGCGATATTCGAGTGGAAGATGATGCGGTGATTCACTTCGTCGTAGAAAAAGGTCGTGGGGGTGAGGAAAGGCTGGAGGTCCCAGCGGGAGGCGATGTGGGCGATCTCGCCGCGGTGCAGCAGGGCTTTGATCCAGTCGTCTCCGCGCTTGTATTCCGGGAGTCTTTGAAAGGCGGTGGGAGGCTGTCCTTGATAGTCGCGGGGCATGGATTGTTCCATTTTACTGGTTGTCAACGAGGAGATATTTGTACCATCTCCATTGCGCGAAATAGCCGACCAGCAGGGTTGCGGCGGGAAAAGCCCACTCCCAGCCTTTGACCGTCCCAAAATGGAACAGGAAGAAATACACCACGGCGGCGCTCGTGACCGCGCTCAGGGATGCCACCTCGACCGCCATCAGGTTCGCAATGCTGAAAGGTTTGTCCGTCGGCGGCAGGGTCTTTGACCTCCATTTGAACGCAGGTTCGATCTCCCGGTTGTGTTCTATGTAAAACTCCTTGATGACGTTCATCGCCTGGGCGGATTCGTGCCAGGCGGCGCGCAGGCGGGCAAGTTGCGCCAGCGTCAACGCTCCGAGAACCGTCAGCACCAGGAACAAGCCCGAAAAGCCGAGTGCAGCTCCTTGCAGGTTGTCCTCTGAAAATAGTGTGCCGAGGATGACGGCGACCAGCGAGCCGACCGTGACGAAGTAGAAGGACGTGACGCGCGAGCGGTCTTCATTAGACTGGAATACAGTGCTGGCAATGTAGTTGAATTCGGCTTTCAAGATTTCGTCCGGGTTGAGTTGGGGTTTGCGAGGCACGGGGGTGGTCTCCTTTCAAAAAAGGTCTTGCATTCCGGCAAGACCTTTTGATTTGCTTATACCTTGAACGCCCATTCGCCCTGGCGCATCACCGGCTCGCGGCTGCCGTCCTTTGCGATGCCGTCAATGTCCATTTGCGGAGAGCCGATCATGAAGTCCACGTGGTTGAGGCTGACGTTGCCTCCGGCGGCGATAAACTCCTCGTCGTTCAACTCCTCTCCACCCGTCAGGGTGAAGCGGTAGGCGCGCCCGATCGCAATGTGACAGGAGGCGTTTTCGTCGAAGAGGGTGTTGTAGAAGAGATGTCCGCGTTTGCCGATGGGCGAGGAGGCGGGAACGAGCGCCGCTTCGCCGAGATGCCGGGAGCCTTCGTCGGTGTCCACCAGTTTTTGCAGGACGGCTTCACCGCGCTTCGCACTGACCCTGGTGATCCGCCCGTTTCTGAAGTGCACTTGGAAGTCCTCGATGAGCGTGCCGCCGTAACTGAGCGGGAAGGTGGCGGTGATGACGCCGTCGGCGCGGTTGCGGTCGGGCAGGGTGAAAACCTCTTCAGTGGGCATGTTGGCGGTGAAGGCGATTCCGTTCTGCGCCATGGACTGCGCGCTGACCCAAATGTGTCCATTTGGCAAGCCGAGGGTGAAATCGGTGCCGGAGGCTTTGCCGCAAGAGGCGCTGCGCGATAGTGCAGGGCGGTGTATTGCTTCGCCTGCAAATATTTCGCGCGTTCGCGCAAATTGACGATGTGCTGGTTCCACGCCGCGATGGGATCGGGCTGGTCAATGCGGGTGGTTTCGAAGATCGCCTGCCAGAGTTTTTCCTGCGCCTTCTTTGCGGAAAGGTCCGGGAAGACTTTCTGCGCCCAGGCTTCGCCCGCCGCCGCGACCACACACCAGTTGATGGCATTGGTGGTGACTCTCTCGCTTACCGGGCTCCAGTTTTCAAGGTGCGTTTTTGGACGCGCCCAACCACGTCCGGGTCGAGTCCGCCCAGCAGATCGGGGTTGGCGCCGGCGATGGAGAGCAAAGCGCGTCGCCGTTTTCGAGCATGTTCAGGATGGCTTGAATCTGCCATTTGGGATATTCGTCGAAAGAGTCTTTCGGCGCGTTTTGGATGCGGATCCTCAGCATTTCCTCGTCTGCAAAGATGGCATCCACGTACTTCGCGCCGACGGCGTATGCGGCTTTGGCGATCTCCCGCACGAGCGGGGCGAACTGATGGGGGACGCCGCGCGCGGCTCCCAGCGTGATGATCAGGCGCTGCCCGGCGCGGATGTTCAAACCGACCTTCACAATCGCCTCGGCGTATTTCGCCAGCATTTCCTGATGGGATTTCTTCGCCATGTTTCCTCGATGGTTTTGGAATGTCCCAAGTATAGCATGGGATTGCGCCTGTTTGCCCGCCCCTCGAAACGAAAAAGGCATAAACCCTGCCCGCAATTGGGTATATACTTGGAAAAATTGAGTCGCGCCATTTGCGAGGAGGAATGCCATGCTCGCCATCGAAAAAGTGGATACGGAAAACAAGCGCCAGGTGCGGCGCTTTGTGGAATTACCGCACCGCATCTACTCGGACTGTCCGCAGTGGGTGCCGCCCCTGAACGTGGATGCCTACAATCAGTTGAACCGCAGGAAGCATCCCTTCCATGAACATTCCGACCTGGATTTCTTCCTCGCCGTGCGCGATGGGCGGGATGTGGGGCGAATCGCCGCGATTGAAAACAAGCCGTACAACAAATATCACAACAAAAAGACTGCGAATTTCTATCTGTTCGAATGTGAGAACGACCCGGAAGCGGCAGCCGCCCTCTTCAATACCGTCTTCGATTGGGCAAAGGCGCGCGGGCTGGATACGATCGTCGGACCGAAAGGCATGGGTCCGCTGGACGGCTACGGCGTGCTGGTGCTGGGACACGAACGCCGTCAGACGATGACCATGCTCAATTACAACCACGCATACTATCAGTCATTGGTGGAGGCGCAGGGTTTCGTCAAAGAGGTGGATTTCGTCTCGTGTTATCTCCCGGCGGAGAACTTCCAAATGCCGGAGCGCGTCAAACAGATAGCCGAGCGCGTGATGGAGCGCGGTCATCTCGAAGTAAAGAAGTTTGCGAACAAGCAGGAATTGGTCCGATGGGCGGACCGAATCGGCAAGGCGTACAACGATGCCTTCGTGAACAACTGGGAGTATTATCCGCTCACGCCGCGCGAGATCAAGTTTGTGGTGGATAACATCATGACGATTGCCGACCACCGGCTCATCAAAATCATTACACACGGCGAGGACGTAGTGGGTTTTCTCTTTGCTTTTCACGATGTCTCCGCCGCGATGCAGAGGGCAAAGGGGAAGTTGTTCCCGTTTGGGTTGATTGACATCCTGCTCGAACTACGCCGCACCGATACGGCGGCGGTCAACGGCATGGGGATTTTGCCGCAGCACCAGGGGCACGGCGGCAACGCTTTGCTGTATTACGCCATGGGCAACACCCTGTTGAATTTCAAGCAGTTTGCGCACGTGGAGATGACCCAGGTGGCTGAGTCGGCGGTGCAAATGCGCGCGGACTTGAAAAACTTGAACGGCGTGGAATATAAAAATCATCGCGTGTATCACAAGGTGTTGGAATGAGACACCCGCTTGAATTCATTCCCCTTAACTTGAGGAAACCGTTCTTTTATATTTTCCTTGCTTTAACTCTGCTGACCTTCGGCGTTTTCGGCGTCCTCGACCGTCCCTTGCGAACTTCCGCCGCGCCGAACGGGATCGTCTCGTTTGAATTGGCTCGCACAGCGGATGCGTCGCAAACCATGTTGGGTTCGTGGGATGAAAATGCCCGCCTCTTCGCCGCCTATGGGCTGGGATTTGATTACCTCTTTATGCCGGTCTACGCTTTGGCGCTCGCGCTCGGACTCCTGCTGGCCGGGTACGAAAAACCGAAAGCCTATCACACACTGACGGCTTGGATGGGTTGGACTCCCTTCGCTGCGTCGGGATTTGATGCGGTCGAAAATTACGCGCTCTGGCAAATCCTGATCGGGAATCCGTCCGCCGCTTTGCCGCAAGCCGCGGCGTTCTGTGCGACGGTCAAGTTTGTTCTCTTGACTGCGGGAACCGTTTTGGCGGTTGCCGGCTGGGTAATTCCCAGAGCTTCAAAATAACCTGGCATGGGTTCCGGGCTTCAAGTCCGCTTGTTCGGCTCACCGAAGATTCTTTTGGATGGGGATCCGCTTCCGCCCTTCCTCACGCACAAGAGCCGTGAATTGTTCGGTTATCTCGCCGCGAATCCGAATCGGGGTCATCCGCGCCTGCTGCTCGCCGGGCTGTTGTGGCCCGAAACGACGGATGACAAGGCGCGCGCAAGCCTCAGCACCGAACTGTGGAGATTGCGGCGGGTGCTGGGGAGTTTGCAGGATCGTCTAACCCTCAGCCGTGACGAAGTGGTCTTCTCGGTGGACCCGCTCCAGGTAGACAGCCGTCTTTTCGTGGAATTATCGCAAAAACAGGATTATCCCTCCCTGAAACAATCCGTTGACCTGTATGACGGGGACTTTCTTGAAGGTTGTTATGCAGACTGGTGCATCCTCGAACGCGAACAGTTGAAGGATGTATACCTGAAGACGCTGGAAAGGCTGCTCTCGTATCACGAAGCCCGCGGGGAATGGCTGGAGGCGGTCTCCTACGCCAAGAGGCTCGTCGGCAACGATCCCCTGCGCGAAGAATTGCACCGCACGCTGATGAAACTTTATTTGAGCGTTGGCGATCGTCCCGCCGCGTTGGCTCAATATCGGGCGTGTGCCGACGGGTTGAAGAGGGAACTCGGCATCGAGCCGATGCCGGAAACCCGCCGCCTGTTCGAGCAGATTCGTTTCGCTTCACAGGTCGAGACGCTTTGGTCCACGCGGGTGGAGGCGGCGCGCGACCTGACCCGGCAGAAGATATCCGAACTCAAACGTTCCCGCCAATACTTGCCGGAAGTTTTCACGAGCCGCTCCCATCTGGAGGAAACGATGCGGCAATTTGTCCTCTCGCCATCGGCTGGATTGATTCTGACGGGTCCTTCCGGCTATGGAAAAACCACCTGGCTAGTTCATTGGGCGGAAGACCGGCTCGAACAGGGCGATTTGGTCCTTTACTATAGCGCGGGTTCGCTGACCTTGACCTTCGAGCGCGACCTGACCCGTCATGCCTGGGGCAATGACTCGGTCACGGCAGCGGAGGCGTTGGTCTCGTTGGGGCGCGAAGCGTGGAAGAACGGCAAATCAGTGTGGATTTTGGTTGACGATCTGAACAATTTCCGCGACCTGGGTGCAACCCCGGCGGATTTGCTGAGACGACTCGACCGGTTCATCTGCGACCCGGAGCTGCAGGATGAAATCCTCGCCGGGCGTTGTTCGTTAAAGCTGGTGATCACCTGCCGCGATTACACGTGGAAGCAGATCGCCGAAAATGGGCTTGTGGAATTGAACTGGAACGCGTATTTCGGCAGCCAGCCGCATCCGGTAGGGGCGTTCGAGGGGGAGGAATTGAAACGGGCTTTTCAAAACTATTGCCGCCATTTCGATATGCAGGGTTCCATGGATGATTTCCGCGGGGATGTCCGCGGCGTTTACAGGCATCCCCTGCTTTTGCGGCTGTTGTCGGAGACGTGGCGCGGCAGGCGGATTTCGCCGATCCACTCCGAGGCTCTGCTTTTCCGCGAGTATTTTTTGAAGATGGTCCCGCAAGCTTCCATCCGCCAGTTTTGCATGGATTTGTCAGCCTGGATGACGGATCAGCGCAGGACCTCCGTGCGCCTCTCTGAGTTGCATAAATTCGCCCGCACGTATGGAATGGATCTTCCTGACGAACCCGCCCTGAAGCAACTGCTGGATGCGGGCGTTCTGGTATCGGTGGAACGCGGGGCGCGGCAGGTTATTCAATTCGCCCACGACCGCCTGTTTGAATACCTGCTCGCCGAATACATGCTGGTCGAAACGGAACAACCTGAAGGGGGCGCTTCCGTCTTCGCCGGGTACGCCCAACAAGTGAGGGACTTTTTCCCCATGCGGGGCGCTGTGATTATGGCGTTATCCCTGTGCCGCGACCCCGATTTCTTTTTATCGCTCGCGGTGCATATCTCTCCCGAAGCCCGCGAACTCTGCGTGGACGGTCTGACAGCCTTGTACGCAGAGGATCCGCAATTCGCCCTTTCCACGGTCAAAAAGATTTTGGCGCTTGAATCGGTGGATGCGAAACGGGCGGCGCTGAAAGCGGCGCCTGCCATGGGGGAGGAGGGGTATGAATTATTCTATTCAGCCGTCGGTTCAGCCTCTGAAACCATACGAAGGGTCGCTCTGATTTCGTTCGACCAATTGTGGCGGCAGGATTTCCAGCGCGCGGTCCGGGTGATGCGCCGCTTGATCGAAGACATCAACCCGCAGATGGCGCTGACCGCCCCGCGCCGCATCCAAACCCTGTTCCGCATCGTCGGCTGGTTCAGCACCTACGATATCCCCGTCCCTGTTTTCAGCGAAGTGGACAGCGCCGCATATGAGTTTGCTGTCGAGAAATTAAGGCTGCCGACAAGCGGCTCCGAAACCCGCTTCTGGCCCTCATCAAGAATATCCTGGCGCGCAATACCATCTCCTGGCCCGCCAACGAGGATGCAGTCTACGAGATTGTCCGCCCGGACAGCCTGACTGAAAAGGAACGGATCGCTTTTCGGCATGTGCTCTCCACGCTGCGGCGCGGGTCCGGCGGGCTGAACGATGTATCCATCGGGGACATCAAGACCCTTTTGCAGTCGCAGGTTGACCCGGCCCGCTATCCTGCTCACCATCAACTTGCCGTGTGGCTTCACCATCGTCCCTGGGAGGCGGGCAATGCCATGCGCTCGCTCTTCGATGACGTGGACGCTCATGCGCAGCTCTGGTGTTTGATGGCGTTCCTTCCATCATCCCTTTCACCTCCGGTCCCGTTTCCGTGGGACGTTCTGCACCTTTTGGAGGAGTTCACCGCCCGCTTCGCCGAAGAAAACGAAGCCGAATTCTTTCATGGCGCCGAGCGCGGCGTGCTGTATTCACTTGGGGGAGTTTCGTTTCTGCCGTTGGGCATTCGGTATATTCAAGCGGGCGGGCTGGATTTCCCGTTTTTATCCTCCCTGTTGACGCTCTCGAAAGACTCGCCCGAAAAATTCGCGCTCACCGTCCGCCTGCTTGCACCCGTGGGTTGGTTTCATCCGCGCGAGTGCCTGAATTTTCTCGATGCCTTCCTGGATTTCAAACAGCCCCTGCACGCCCGCACCCTCGAAACGTTTGCGAACATGCGCATTTTCCATCCCGGCATTGTGGATGCGCATCTTCAGGAACGCGGCGTGGATCGAGGCGTCCAGCACCGCATCAAAACTTCCGCCGACCTTGAGCAGGTCACGTACCGCGCGCACCTCATTTCGACCCAGGACGTTCGCATCACGAGCATCCTCCTCGGCTCCCCCTACGGCGCCTGGCTGACGGATTGCGTCTTGCCCGGCTATCTCGATTCAAAAACACCTCAGGAGGCGGCTCACCGTTTTGGCGATGGATTGTTTGAAACGCTCCGCCAATGCGACTGGCATCTGAAGCGGCTTTTGGGGCTGCCGGACTAAACCCATCCTTCCCGCCCCTTTTCGGACTTCCGCCTGACTCACCGGCGGAAGTTTTTCTTTCCCGTCAGTTTTGTGAGAGTTTTGTGAGAGCCGTCTGGTACGCTGTGCACATGCGAATTGAACCCCGGAATGGATTTACCTTCGTTCTCCATTTGTGGCGCGAGAAAGACGACGGACAATTCGTCTGGCGTGGCTCCGTAACCGACGTCCAGCGCGGCGAGACGAAGTATTTTCAGTCCATCTCCGCCCTCGCCGAGTTGATCGCCCGGGCTGTCGGAGTCGCCTTCGGGGAGGAAGGAGGCGGCTCTCGACCATCCGAGGAATAAGAAATCGTCCAATTCATAAATCCAGTTATCGCCAATGGAGAAACCATGAACACAAAATATCTGTTACCCCTGTTGATTCTTGCCCTTGTCTTTGCGGCGTGCGGTCCCTCGCCGGAGGAACTCGCCGCCATGACCGCCGCCGCCTGGACGCCCACACCCGTTCCGCCCACCGCCACACCCACGCCGACCCCCGCCCCGTATGACCTGACGGCGCTGGTCGCTGATGCTGAAGGCGCAACCATAGCAAATGCCAGCATCGTGCTGGAAGGGAGCGATACGCCCGTGGTGACCGGCGAAGACGGCAAGGCTTCCTGGACGAACCTGCCCGCGCCGGATGGTTCGCTGACGATTTCCGCGCCGGGATATTTCGCCTCCGAGCAGACCTTCAGCCTGTCCCGCGGACCCAATGATTTGACCTTCGCTTTGGAGCGCGACCCGAACGGTTTGCTTCCTTCACAAGCCTGCGCGCCGGGCGAGACCCTGCTGTACGTTGAGGATTTTCAGGATGGGCAGGCGCACGGCTGGCCCGAGATCGAGTTCTTCGCCCAAGGCTGGCTGATCGAGGAATACGCGACGGAACCTGGCAACCTAGTTGCGAGCAACAACAACATGAGTCACCATGGGAACAGCCTGCAAAATGCGTCCTATTCGGATGCCGTGTGGCGCTTGCGATTTTTGGTGAACGGACGTCGCCCGTTATCCTTCAACTGGTTGCAAAACTACGGCGTTGACATCGAGGGTCAGCACGTTGATGACGCGCGCTATCAGATCGTGGCGGATACGGATGGAATAGGGATCCGCCGATTGACCCTGCCTGTGCTGAACATCGGGGCGGCAAGCGGACGGGGCGCAAGCGCCGGAAGTTGGCACACCATTGAAATCAGCACCTATCAGGGCAGGACGGAGGTCTGGTTGGATGGGCAGAAGAACTCCGCCTATACCGATCCCAAGCCGCTGCCCGGCGGTGGGATTGGGCTGGAGTTGATGAGTTTCGACACATCCAAGCCCGATACGATTGTGTACTTCGACAACCTCTCCGTCTGCGGGCTGAGCGCGCCGTTCACGTCCTTGTATGTTGCGCCGTAATCGAAAGGCGCTCAAGCCGGAGCAGCCTGATGGATGAAGGACCTCGTTGGGTTGCCCCGCGCACGACTGAAATTCTCGAAAAGGAGATTCACCATGTTCCGAAAATGTCTTATTCCCGTTCTTTTGACGTTCGTTCTGCTTGCCGTTGTCACCGGCGTTGCGTATGCCGCGCCGCCCAACGGCGTGGACCATTTGCGCGGACGCTGGGACGGCGCCTTCAACGGGCTGTTCGGGGAGGATGTGTCTTTCCGGCTTCTGCTGGATGAATCCCGACCCGACCCCAACGACCCGCAGGCGGCGTTGTATAACGGCTGTATGGCGCTTCAACCGGAAGGGCAATATGCGCCGGTCTCTGCGCGCGTGGTCATGTTGGGGAACGAACAATACGACTTCACGCTGTTCGGCACAGTGGGGGGCGCAGTCATCAAACTGACCGGCTTGATCGAAGCCCGCGCTCCCTCCGTACAGGACGATTCGGCGGGCGGCGCCTGGCAAACGTCCAATGAAGCGGCGGATTGGTCCGCAAATCACCACGACCGCCGCAACCCCCAATGCCCGGAGGTGCGGCTTGGAGACGATCTTTACTTCCAAGCCAGCGTCAACGCTGTCGTCGGCATTCAGCCGGATGAATTCCGGGACGAGGGGAACATCATCGAAGGCTTCAGCAACATCGTTTCCTCCGGCTTGCAAGCCTCACTGCCGGACGGTTCGACCGTGACCGTTCCTTTCTACACGGACCTCTTCTCGCCCAACGTGAATTTTGTGGATATCTTCCGCTTCCTCGAAGGCTACCCCGGCTTGCCCGCGGCAGGCGAGGTGTATACGTTCACCCTGCTCGATGTCTTCGGTCAACCCATACCCGGCGCAACCGCGACGGACGTATGGTACGCCTGCTCCATGGATGCGCCGCGCAACGTCGCCGCCACCGTGGATGCCGACGGCATCCACGTCGTTTGGGATGCCGCGCCGTCCGCCCCCGGCTTCGACCCGCCGAACTTCATCGGCTTCTACCAGATCGAGCTATATCCTGACGGCGGCGGGGGATTCGGTTTTGGATCGAACGGCATTCTTTCTCCAGCGCATCTCATCCCCTTTGATTCGTTTGGCGGCGGCGCGCCTGGCACTCCCGATGGATATGATTTTGGCGCTTCGTTGGCTGAATTCGACAATGGCGTCTACTTTTTCGACGTGATCTCGTTCTCTGAAGGGTTTGGCGCCGGTTCTGTCGGGCTTGAATGTCAAATCCGCGCTTATGAAGAGCAGGTACGTTTCGAGAAATCTGGCGGGACAGTGACTTTGCTGCCTTGATGGGGGCTAAAGGGCGGATACAGAGAAGGAGCCGGGCACGCCCGGCTCCTTCCTTATTTGCTCGTTTCTCGTTACCCGCAGATTCCTAACCCGCCGCCACCCTTGTCACTTCCACCCGCAGTTCCTCGCCTGTCCGCTGCGACTCGTTGTTCTCCAATTTGGTCAGCGGCAGGATGATGTGGAACTGGTCGCCGGGAAAGTGGACTTCGTCGTAGCCGGGGCTTTCCACCCAGATGCGTCCGCCGTGCGCTTCGACGATGCCCTTTGACAGCGCCAGCCCCAAACCGGCGCCGCCGCCTTTGAAGCGCGTCTTGCTGGTGGAGTGTTTGCCCAACTCGCCAGGCTGGTAGAACTTGGTGAAAATGATCTCGCGCAGGTTCGGGTCTACGCCTACGCCGGTATCGCTGACCACAACTTCCACGCCGCCGTTCGGAAGGTTGATGATGGCGGGGATGTGATGACCTGAGATATAAATCCTGCCCTTGTCCGGCGTGAATTTGACGGCGTTGCGGATGAGGTGGTGGAATAATTTCTTCAGCAGGTGCGCGTCCGCCTTGACGAGCGGCAGGCTGGGCAGGTCAATGCTCAGGGATTGTTCCCGCTGCATGAGCGGCTTCGAGTATTCGAGGCAGACCTCGCGGATCAAATGAGCCAGGTCTACCGGCTGAAGGTGCGGCTTGAGGGAGCGCGCATCCAGCTGGGCAATGTCGAACATCGAGTCCATCACTTCGTGCAGGCGCAGCGTCCCGTCGTGGATGCCCCTCATCATCGCCTTGAGGTTCGTATCCATCTTGGGGTCGTCCATCAACATTTCGGTGTAGCCCTTGATCACGGTCAGCGGCGTGCGGAGTTCGTGCGAGGCGATGCTGATGAAGTCGGACTTTGCCTGGTCAATGCGCTGCAGCTCCTGATTGTTCTTTTCCAGCGTGCGTCGCGCCTGGCGCAGTTCCTGGTTCAGCCGCATGAGGTTATCCACCAGGCGGGCGTTTTCCAGCGCAACCGCCGTCTGGTTGGCGTGCGCGCTCAGCACGGAGAGGTCTTCGCGGGTGTAGCGGTTGCCGCTCAGCTTCGAGCCGAACGCGAGCAGACCGATCCACTGTTTCTTGGCAAAGATGGGAATGTAGACCTCGGTGTGGAGCTGGGCGAACCAGTCCCGCTCAAAGGAAGAAGAATTTCGAAATGCCGGGAGCAGGTCCAGGTCATATTGAAGAAGCGGTTTTTGTTCCCGGATGAAGTGAGAGGCGACGGGTCCGCTTTCGTCCAGTTCCACCGCCACCATCTGCCGTTCCTCGGGGCTGCGTGCCGACCGAAGTTTGTAGGTTTTGCGTCCATCCGCCTGCCGCTCGGCATCCACCAAAAAGAGGAAGCCGCGTTCGATTTGCATCGCCTCCAGCATGATGCCGACCGCGATGCTGGCGAGCCGGTCCATATCGAGGATGTTGCTGATGCTCTCGCTGTATTGATGGATGGTGACGCTGGCGTCGTATTGATCGCCTTTCATCCACTTTGTGATGGTGCGCGAGACCAGCGAAGTGAGCGGGGCGAAGATCAACGCGATCAGCAATGCGACGAACGCGCCCGCCAGCGGCCGGGCTGAACGCGCCGCTTGCGCCGAAAAGCGCCCGGATCAATAAATAGCCGCCCACGTAAAAACTGACGATGACGACGATGCTGGCAAGATAGATCAGGACACGGCGGGTGATATTTTTAAGATCCGGTACGTAGTGTGTGCCGACCACGTACGCCGCGGTGCCTGCCACCGCCAGCCGCAGAGGCTGCCCGGGGATGACGATGCCGGAAAAAAGGATGATGTCGCCGACAAGCGTGAAAGCGACAACCGGAAGCCAGTAACTCAAACGTCCGCGAAAAAGCGGCTGGCGCGATTGGCGATGGGCGTTCGAGAGCAAGAGAATGAAACCGATGATCAGAATCAACCAGCCCAGAATCGCCCAGGCGGAACCCAGCCGGTTTCGATAGAGGATCAAGTTTCCGTTCGTCCAGATGACCTCCGGCAGGTCGAGGGCGTTGGTCAGGATCAACGCCAGCCCCAGCCCCCAGAACACCCAATAGCCGACCCACAGCCACCACGTATCCCGTTTTAGAAACGTTTGAAGCGCGATCATCAACACAGCCGCCAGGCTGAAGGCGGTGTAGGTCTGCAACTCCTGGAAGAGATAAACGCCTTCCCCGCCCTGCCAGACGGCTTCCGCAACATTGATCACCATGGCGAACAGGGAATAAAATGCGATCAGCCACGTGGCGCTTGCATGTCCTTCGTCCCGCCGCTGGATCGCAAAGAAAACAACGGGCAGGTACAATGCGCCCAGGAAAAGAAGCGCGATGAAACGGATGAGCATCGGTTCCATAAAAGTAGGGCGATTCTACTCGAAATCATTCAAGAATAGGTTATCATTGTTGTTATGCTGACAACCCGCGCCTCCCGTCTCAAGTACAATTTCCAGCCCGATTTCTTCCGCCCGGATGGACACGTGATCTTTTCAGATTTGGCGTCCGCCCGGGCGTTTGCCGCCCAAATGAGCGCGCTTCGTTCGGACCCGGTAGCCGTCTCTGACCTCTATGTGATGTCCCTGCTGGATGAGGCGTACCACATCCTCCTCAAACATTACTACAGCCGCTACACCGGCGTGATGGGACGCGCGATGGGGATTCTGCAATCCAGCCTCGGCTCGAAATACGACCTCACGCTGACGAAGTTCACCGACGAGTTCCCCCCCATGTCCGTCTATCGCGGCGAGGTGACGGCGGGGGTGTATCTTTCCATAAAGGTTCCCAGCTTCGGCGATTTCGGGCGCGGAGTGCGCGCCGCCGCCATCGAAGAGATGCTGCTGGTCAACAACGCGAACAAGAATCCCGCCATCAGCCGCTACCGCGACCTGTTCGATGAATCCGTCATGCAAGGCTCATCCTACAGGGAGTTCGTCGGACGGCTGCTGGAATTCTTCGCGCAGCAGCCCGGCTTGGGCGACGGCAGGGCAGGGCAGGGCGAAACGCTGACCGACCTCCTCGAAGGTCCCATCAAAGCCTCGCCCCATTCGCTCGAAGGGCAGTTGCAGTACATCCTCGAAAAATGGGGCTACCTGCTCGGCGGGGAATTTTCCGCCCGTATCCTGCGCGGCATGGACTATCTGCGCGAGGAGATCATCCGCAAGCACGGACCGGTTGACACCTTCAACGCCGAGGCTTATGTCCCCGTATTCACCGGGCACGATTACGCCGAATACGAACGTTACAGCCCCGACCAGGAGTGGATGCCGCGCCTCGTTTTGATGGCAAAGAACACCTACGTCTGGCTCGACCAGCTCTCGAAGAAATATGGACGCGAGATCAAATTCCTCGACCAAATCCCCGATGAAGAATTGGATTTGCTCGCCTCGCGCGGATTCACCGGCTTGTGGCTCATCGGCTTGTGGGAACGCAGCCGCGCTTCGCAGAAGATCAAGCAGCGCATGGGGCAGGGAGATGCGGTCGCCTCGGCGTATTCGCTGAATTCTTATGACATCGCCGAAGATTTGGGAGGATGGGGAGGATTGGAGAATTTGAGAAGCCGGGCATGGCAGCGCGGCATTCGGCTCTCCGCAGATATGGTCCCCAACCACATGGGCATTGACTCAAAGTGGGTGGTCGAACATCCCGATTGGTTCCTCTCGACGGATGCCCCGCCGTATCCCTCCTACACCTTCAACTCCGAAAATCTCTCCGACGACTCCCGCGCCTCCATCGTTCTGGAAGACCACTATTACAACCATTCCGATGCGGCGGTCGTCTTCAAACTGTACAGCCATCCGAGCGGGGAAACCAGATACATCTATCACGGCAACGACGGCACCTCCTTCCCGTGGAACGACACCGCCCAACTCGATTACAGCAATCCCGTCGTGCGCGAGGCGGTGATTCAGGTCATCCTGCACGTGGCGCGCAACTTCCCCGTCATCCGCTTCGATGCGGCGATGACTCTCGCCAAGAAACACATCCAACGTCTGTGGTTCCCCGAGCCGGGCGCGGGCGGCGCGATTCCCTCCCGCTCGCAGTTCGGCATGACCAAAGCCGAATTCGACGAAAAAATTCCCGTCGAGTTCTGGCGCGAGGTCGTAGACCGCGTCGCCGCCGAAGTGCCGGATACCCTCCTGCTTGCCGAAGCCTTCTGGCTCATGGAAGGCTACTTCGTCCGCACGCTGGGAATGCACCGCGTGTACAACTCTGCCTTCATGCACATGCTGCGCGATGAGGACAATGACAAATACCGCATGGCGATCAAAAACACGCTGGAGTTCGACTCGCAGATCCTCAAACGCTACGTCAACTTCATGAACAACCCCGACGAAAAAACCGCCGTCGAGCAGTTCGGCAAAGGCGATAAATACTTCGGCATTTGCACCGTGCTTGCCACCCTGCCGGGTCTGCCCATGTTCGGTCACGGACAGATCGAAGGCTTCTCCGAAAAATACGGGATGGAGTTCCGCCGCCCGAAATGGGAGGAGACTCCCGATGACGGCTTGATTCAGGCTCATGAGTGGAGAATCTTCCCGCTTCTTCACCGCCGATTCCTGTTTGCCGACGTGGAGAATTTCCTGCTCTTCGACTTTTATCTCGCCAACGGCGGCGTGGACGAAAACGTCTTCGCTTATTCCAACCGTTTCGGCAGCCCTTCGACAGGCTCAGGGCAGGTCGAACGCGGGCTGATCATCTATCACAACAAATTTGCCGACACCAAAGGCTGGATCAAAACCTCCGCCGCCGCGCTCGATAAAGCCACAGGCAAACTCAAACGCAAGAATCTCGCCGAAGGTTTGGCGCTGCCGCGCGAGGGATACGTCATCTTCAAGGATTACGCCTCGCAATTGGAATACATCCGCTCGTGCAGGGAAATCTGGGAAAAAGGCTTGTACGTGGAATTGGGCGCATATCAATGCCACGCCTTCATGGATTTCCGCTTTGTGGGCGATAAAGAGTGGGGCGAAATTTATCGCGCCCTCAACGGCGCAGGCGTGCCGTCCATGCAGGAGGAGTGGGGGAGGTTGTTTGCAAAAGCGGAAGAGCTTGTGGTGGAAGAACAACCTGTCAAAAAGAAACGTGTTGTCCGCAAGGCCGCTGTGAAGAAAAAGGTGGAAAGTCGAAAGCCGAAGGCGGTGAAGAAGACAGCGGGAAAATCTGTGCCGAAAACCGGGAAAAAGAAATCCGCGCCGAAAGCCGCTGAAAAGCCGGTTAAGGGAAAAAGGAAGACGGCAAAAAAGAATAAGCCGTTGACGTCAAAGACCGGCAAGACCGCCGTTAAAAGGAAGACCAAAGGATAACCTAGGAACGTTCCTATCCTGCTACGGCATCACCCCCCACAAACGAATCGTGCCGTCGAACGACCCGGATGCCAGGATTCTTCCATCCGGCGAAAAGACGACGGTGAAAATCCGATCCGTATGTCCTCTCAGCATTTTTATCTGCGCGCCATCACCAACGTTCCAGAGAACGACCCCGTGATCCCATACCCCAGAGGAGGCGACGGCAAGCGTCTGCCCATCCGGTGAAAAAGCGACGCCAAATACATCGTAGGCGTGTTCCAGGATTCTCAGCGGCGAACCGTCGTTGACATTCCACAGGATGACTCGATTGTCAAGTGAACCGGAAGCCAGCGTTTTTCCATCCGGCGAGAAGGCGACGCTGAGGACAGAATCGGAATGTCCTAAAAAAGTCATCAAAAGCGAACCGTCAATCACCCTCCACAGGGCAACCGTCGAGTTGGAGGAAGCGGCGGCGAGGGTTTTTCCATCCGGGGAGAAGGCGACGCTCAACACGTTATCTTCGATGTCTTGAAGGGTTTGGAGGAGGGAGCCGTCGCTCACCCGCCACAGGCGGATGGTGTTGTCGTTCGAGCCGGATGCGAGGATTTGTCCGTCCGGTGAAAAGGCGACGCTGGCAACATCGTCCTGGTGACCGCCGAGGGTCAAAATGGTCGAGCCGCTGCTGACCCGCCACAGGCGGATGGTGTTGTCGTTCGAGCCGGATGCGAGGATTTGTCCGTCCGGTGAAAAGGCGACGCTCCTGACCTCTGCCGAATGCCCGGCAAGCGTTTGGAGCAGCGTGCCGTCGCTTACGCGCCACACGCGGATGGTGTTTCCCCACGATCCGGACGCCAGCATTTGTCCATCCGGCGAAAAAGCAAGCGTGTAACCCTTGCCCGCACTCCCGCCGAGAGTTTGGGAGCCAAAGCCGGATATTTCCCCGATGCGGATCGTGTTGTCCAACGACCCTGAAACCAGAGTTTGTCCGTCGGGCGAAATGGCGACGCTTAATACCGGCTCGGTATGCGCATCAATTTGCCGGGTCATCCCCTCTATATGATGCAGGACGATGGAACCGTCGTCCGACCCGGATGCCAGGTTTTCCCCGTTCGGCGAAAAGGCGACGCTGTTGACATCGTCGTTGTGATATTGAAAGGTTTCGATCAGCGACCCATCGCTAACGCGCCACTGCCGGACGGTATTGTCCACCGAACCGGAAGCCAGGATCGTTCCGTCCGGCGAGAAGGCAACGCTCAAGACGGATCCCGTGTGCCCTCCAAGCGCTTGAAGAAGCGAGCCGTTGTCAACGCGCCATAAGCGGATGGATCTATCGTCCGAGCCGGAAGCCAGAACCGTTCCATCCGGCGAGAAGGCGACGCTCTTCACGTAAGATGTATGCCCGGAAAGGGTTTGGAGGAGCGTGCCGT
Source organism: Chloroflexota bacterium (assembly GCA_013112685.1). GTDB lineage: Bacteria > Chloroflexota > Anaerolineae > Anaerolineales > Villigracilaceae > Villigracilis. Next base: position 394,792 of record JABFGC010000002.1, read on the forward strand.
CGCTCGGACGCCACAAACGGATGGTGTTGTCGAACGAGCCGGAAGCCAGCGTCCGGCCGTCCGGGGAAAAATCCAGGCTGTACACATCGCCGGTATGTCCTTCCAGCGTTCGGAGGAGCGAGCCGTCGCTCGCGCGCCAGAGACGAATCGTGTTGTCCCACGAACTGGACGCCAGCATTTCCCCATCCGGCGAGAAGGCAACGGAGTAAATCCAGTTGTTTGTTCCGATCTGCAAGACCTGCGCCAGGGTGTCCGCGTCGAATATGTAAACACCATACGAAGTTGCCGCGGCAATTTTCTCCCCGTCTTTTGAATAGACCACCTGATTGACCGTCCCTTTGCCCCAACGCGCAAGTTGGATGATCTCATCGGCGTTTTCCAGTGCGATTTTTTCCGAACCGAAAGGCACCGTAAAACCCTCCAAAATAGGAAGTTCGATTTGCTCCGGGATCATCTCGGGAGCGGACGCTTCGGGGGTCGGACTGTCGGCTGTCTCAGCCGGCGCGACCGCCTCCAGTGAAGCCGCCGGGGAGGTTGCAGTGACCGCTGGCTGCCGGCTGACTGCATTATTCAAACCCCATAATATGAACGTCAAAGCCGCAGCCCCGATCGTGCCCATGACTGCCCACCTGACAATGGACTTCCGCTCCGGCAGCGCCGCCGCCTTTTTTATTCTTTCCGCGATTCCGCGCGGCGCTTCACCCGCGTTTTCGATTTTCCCCTCCGCCGGTTTGACCTGCCCAACCGCGAGAGACGCGGCTTGCTGGACCTGCCTGCGGCGCCATTGTCCCGTTTTGGTTAGCAAACCCGCCAGCCCGCCTTCGGCTTTTCCGCTCTCCTCTTGCGCAGGTTCCAGCGCTTGTTGCGCGGCTTGCGAGACGCTGAGGCTGTCGTCCTCCCTGGCGATTTTTTCCAGCGCTTCCCGGGCGGAACGCGCCAAGCCCAGGTTTTTGCCGTGCATCAGTTTTGCCAGTTGACGCACAGCGCCCAGGCGGATATCCGCAAAGGGGTTTTCGATGGATTGGATCAAGGGAGGGGGCAGGGGTGCCGGTTTGACGTCTTCGATGCGCGTGCTTTCCCGCAGGATAATTTCACCCTGCTGCCTGCTCGTAAATTTCGAAGGGGTTTGCTTCGGCGTCGCAAGGATCACTTTTTCATAGGCGTAGTCGTACAACTCGTCCACCGTGATGCGTCCATCGCCGTCAATATCCGCTTCGCCTTCCAAGCCCGCTACCAAATAATGGGTGAAAAGCGAACTGTCCGTTTCGCCGATGACCTTGTCGCCTTCCCACGCATATTGGGTCGAATCGCTTGCGGTCAGGATGATGCGGCCGTAGCCGGTTTCGAATGCGGAGGCGGTTCCAATGCTGACGCCCGTTGCGGCTTTCGTGCCTTGCGTGAATGCGCCGCTGTTGCAGCAGTCCAGGATCAGCACCTGCCTCTTCGAGCGGCTTTGATCCATAACCTCGCGGATGTAATCCGACTTTATGCCGGTGGCTCTTAGTTTTGCCCGGACGGTGTTTTTGACCGCCAGGTAAAGCGAGCCGAATTCGTCCCGAACGCCGTGCCCTGAGAAATACAAGACCAGCAGGTCGTCCGGCTTTTTATTGTTGAAGAAATCGTCAATGGCTTCACGGACGACGTACTCCGGCTGGTTGAGCGTGACCTGGACGTTGTCAAACGCGCATATATTTTTGTCCAGGAGGACGCGAGCAAACTCTTCCGCATCCCTGCCGGGCGTGGTAAGTTGCGCCAGCCCGGAATCCTGGTACTCGGTATTGGCGATAATAAGGGCGTATTTACCGCTCATGGCTTTTTCTCCCCTCCTTCCATAATTGGATGGGAGTAACTTTTGAAAAACCGTACGTTTAAAGTAGTTGTTTTTCTCATGCGGACCAATCCAGTCTTCCTCTTCGTTTTGCGGCTATTGACCGGAAGACTCTGCTAAAAAATCTCTTGCTCCATCTTTCCAGACACCCCACCGCTCGATGCCGATGAGGATTCCCGCCAGGAATGTTCCCAGAACGTAGTATGTAGCCGTCCCGGATTCCATATCAACGAATTTGGCTATCAAAGCTGCCAAGCCTATCATGGTCAGAAATCCCCAAGACAGGAAACCAACCAACCCCCAAGCATGAGAGGCTATCGTAAGCCACAACGGATCGTTCGATTTATCCTTGAATGGTTTTGTTGCGGGAGTCCCTTCCAATTGCGCAAATCCAACAAAAAAACCGGCAACTATCGCCAAAATGATTTGCGGCGCGGTCAAATACCAGGGGGCTTGCTTTCCAGGCGATCCAAGCATTGCATAACCGAATAATGACGACAGCACCGTGTCTATGAACAGGGATGCTAGGGCGAACGCCCGTACAAAGCCCATGAAATTTTCCAACGAGAATTCTTTTAATAATCCTACGACGGGTTCAGAGCCCGCCCGGCTGCCGGGACTCGTCAGATTTACTGGCTTGGAACCGCTGATATTCCCGATAACCTGCCCGGTTTTTTCGTCAAAAACCTTATCACCGGTTTTTACCTTTTCGATTGCCAGCCGGGCTGCTTCCTGCTTTTGCCGCTCGTCGTATTCGCGTTTGGCTTTCGCCGCCTGCTCTTCCTTCGCCTTTTGGACGGCAATTCGCTCGCGTTCTTTTTTCGTCTGGTCCGCCTTTGCTTTTTCGTCTGCCTGCCGTTTTTCCTCGGCGAGGCGCGCGGCTTCCGCCTCCTGCCTGGCAATCCGGTCCGCTTCCCGTTTTGCCTTCCGCTCGGCTTTTGCCTTTTCTTCCGCCTGCCGCTTTTCCTCGGCAAGACGGGCTTCTTTTTCCGCTTTTTCTTTCGCAAGGCGCTCTGCCGCAAGGTCGGCTTTCAACTCCTTATATATCTGCGCTTTGAGGTCTGCGATTCTATCCTCCGGCAAAGCGGGCGCGGGGCGCGGCTGTTTGACCTCGACGTTGTCCCGCAAAACGATACTGCCCTGCTGCTTGCTTGAAAATTTGGACGGGGTTTGTTTCGAAGTGACGGACTTTATCTTCTCGTAGGCGTACTCATACAAATCGTCCACGGAGATGCTGCCGTCGCCATCCTGGTCTGCCGGACCCCTCAAGCCCTCCACGAGATAATGGGTGAAGAGGGATTTATCGGTATTGCCGATGATCTCGCCGCCCTCCCAGGCGTACTGATTGACGTCGCTGGCGGTCAGGATGACGCGCCCATAACCCGCTTCGAAAGCGGAGGCGGTGCCCATGCTGATTTCTGTTGCGGCTTTGGTTCCGTGTGCAACTGCGCCGCTGTTACAGCAATCCAGGATCAACACCTGTCTTCTTGACCGGCTCCGATCCATGGCGTCGCGGATGAACTCCGACGGGATGGCGGTTGACAATAATTCGCTGCGGACCGTGTCCTTGACCGCAAGATAGAACTTGCCGATTTCATCGCGGACGCCATGCCCCGAAAAATACAAGACGAGCAGGTCATCCGGGTCTTTGTTGTTGAAAAAACTGCCGATCACCCTGCGGAGGACATGTTCCGGCTCGTTGATTTTCGGGATGACTTCGTCGAAGGCGCAAAGCAACTTGTCGGCGAGTACGCGCGCGAACTCCTCGGCGTCCCTGCCGGGCGTGGTGAGTCGCGCCAGCCCCAGGTCGGCGTATTCCGTGTTGCCGATGATCAGGGCGTACTTGCCGCTCATTTTTTCTTTTTCCTCTTTTCGAGTTTCGAGAGGAGTTTCTCGAATTCTTCGGGCGAGCCTTCGAACTCAAAGCCCTTCCCCTTGAATTTTACGGTGCGTCCCTGCCCGCGTGTGACCCACGCTTGGATGAGGGAGATGAGTCCGGGCACGGCGACGGGCAGAACTTCAGGGCGATGGTCCCGATGGTGATGGGGTCGCCTTTGGTCCCCTCCGGCGCATCGCCCGGGGACACAAGCACGGCTGACTCAACGTCAACCCCGCGCAGTTCCGTCAGCAAATTGCGCGTCATTTTATCCAACTCATCCTCGGTTGCGTCCCCAGCCAGAACCTTGATTTCGAGTCCAATTAAATCGTCTTTCGTCATGGCGACCCTGCCCTTTCAGTCGAACTGCGGATTGTGGAGTACACTATCATTATAGGAAAAAACCGGATAATTACAACAATCAATCCCCCAAAACCCCAGGCGGGGAAAGGCTTCCTAAGCGGCGCCAACTTCACGTCAAGCCGGATGCGCGTAGGCAGATTAGGGCATGATAAGATGACGGCGATGTCCACCCTACAAATCCCATACGAATCCATCCCAATCCGAATTTTGTTATTGACTCGCACTTTGAAACGTACTATACTCACCGCATACGAGGTAACGCCGTCATGAGCTTATTTTACGGAGACCCCAAAATTTGTTGACACAGACACGCGATATGACCGCGTGTCTTTTTTTATCTCAAATGAAAAGGAGAACTTTGCCATGGACTACGGATTAATCGGCAAGCTCGAGAAGGCAAAACGCTATGCAGAGGACCGCAAACGTTTCCGCTTCAACCAGTTCGACCTTACTTTTCATGGTGATAATAACGATCACCATGTGACTTACAACAACGCCGTATTTACCTGTGACTGTGAATTCTTCCTTACTCATAAACGCTGCGGGCACACCATGGCGCTCGAAATCCTGCTCAAGGATATGATCGCTGAAAGCGTGGAAGCCTAGCAGGACTACAATTGAATATTCCAAACTGCCGTCTGCGTCACAGGCGGCAGTTTTTCTTCTCATTAAATCCTAAAGTTTATAAGGTAAAATTTTCCGCATGAAAAAAGGATTATCGCGCAGAGATTTTCTGAAATTGGGCGGGCTGACCCTCGGCGGGCTGGCGTTTTCGCCCTTCCTGCCGGGGCTGACCGATTTCGACGACAGTTTCGTGGTGCGCATTGCCACGGCGGATATGCCCGTGCGCAAGGAGCCGACCGACGAGAGCCGCATCGAACTGACCTGGTACCGCGACGAACTCGTCCACGTGTATGGGCAGGTGACGGCGGAGGAACCCGCGCACAACCCGGTCTGGTACAAGGTGTGGGGCGGCTATCTTCATCGCGGACGCCTGCAGCGCGTTCGCACCATCTACCAAACGCCGCTGGATTCCATCCCTTCCGGCAAGAGGTTTCTCGCGGATATCTCTGTCCCGTTCACCACGCCGCATCGTTTCTCCAAAGCCTTCGGCTGGCAGCCCATGGCGCCGCCGCTCTATTACGGTTCGGTCCATTTCATTGAGGCGGTGGAGGAGGGACCGGCGATGGCGGACTACAAAGGTCCCTGGTATCGCATTTTCGATGAACTCGACTCGAACGTCTCGTATCACGTGCCTGCCATTCACATGCGCATCCTGCCGCAGGATTACATGGAACCCATCTCACCGGAGGTGCCTTACGAAGATAAACTGATCGAAGTCAACCTTTCGACCCAGGCTTTATATGCTTACGAACGCGGCAAACTGGTGTTTCAAACCAACATTTCCTCCGGCGTGCCTGGCGACCCGACGGGCGGCACGGGTATCCCCACCACCACACCGGCGGGTAAATTCTCCATCCTCGATAAAGTTCCCGCCAAGCACATGGGCTTCAGTTTCTTCGGCAGCCAGACCACCGGTAACCTGCTCGCCGACGCCGATAACTACGTCCTGCCCGGCGTGCCATGGACGTCCTTCTTCACTGTTCAAGGTCACGCCTTCCACGGCACGTACTGGCACGAAAACTTCGGCACGCCCATGAGTCACGGCTGCATCAACATGCGCACCGACGAAGCCAACTGGCTCTTCCGTTGGGCGCGTCCCATTCACAACTTCGACCAGACCGCCACGCGCGGGCTTGGTACCGCCGTTGAGATCCATTATTGATTTTTTTGGATTTCCCCTCCCAAAGCGAATCCACCCTGCGAGAGTAGCCTCATCCCATGCCGAACCTCGACTGGAAGGGAAAGCATCTTTCCCCGCCCGTACCTGCCACTGTTATTCTCGATTCTATTCTCTACCCGAAAGGACGCGGCTATCCCAAAGCCCGCCCCGATGGTCGTGTGATTCTTGGGGATAACCTGAACGTCATGGCGGCGCTCCTCCCCGAATACGAGGGGCACATCAACCTCATCTACGCCGACCCGCCGTTTTTTACCAACCGGAAATTTTCCGCGCGCGTGGGCAGGGGCGAGGATTCGCGCAAACCTTCCAGGTGGAAACTGGCGGAGGGTTATCACGACTCGTGGGACGATCTCGATTCCTATCTGCAATTCCTTTACGAGCGTCTCTCGCTTATGCACCGACTGCTCGCCCCGAACGGAACGCTGTACCTTCACCTTGATTGGCATGCCGACGCCTACGCCCGCCTCATCCTCGATGAGATCTTCGGCGCGGAGAACTTCATCAACGAGATCATCTGGACGTATCACGGTCCCTCGCCAATTCGCACGGCGTTCAACCGCAAACACGATACGATCCTCATGTATGGGAAAAGCGGGGATTACGTTTTCAACGTGGACGACATCCGCGAGCCGTATAATCCCAACACGGTGGCGACGTTCAAAGCCTCGCCCAAGGCTGGCTTCGGCAAAGTCCCCGATTTGGAGCGTGGTAAAGTTCCCGAAGACTGGTGGTATTTCCCGGTTGTGGCGCGATTGCACAACGAGCGCACGGGCTATCCCACCCAAAAGCCGGAAGCCTTGCTGGAACGAATTATCCTGGCTTCATCGAACAAAGACGACCTCGTCGCGGACTTTTTCTGCGGCTCCGGCACAACCGCTCTCGTGGCGGCGAAACACGGACGACGATTCATCACCTGCGACGAATCCGCGCGCGCGATCCATACAGCGCGGCTGAGGCTGGCGGAGACCAAATCCGTTTGTGCTTTTGAACTCGATTCGACAGCCAGACCCGAAGCGGCGTCCAAGTCCAAGAAGATAATAGTCCATGCGGCGGGCGGGTACGTGCGTCTGACGACTTCCCTCGACGTGGACTTTTGGGAGGTGGACCCGGCCTGGGATGGGAAAATCTTCCGCAGTGCTGCGCAGGCCCAACGTCACGTGAGAAGCGGGGAAATTCCCATGGAGTTGAAAATGAAAACCGGAGGCAGGGTCTGCATCCGGTTGGTGACGGTCGAGGGAAAGCAATTCCAATTACACGTCTAACCGATAGCCGACGCCGCGGATGGTCTTGAGAAATTTGGGGTTATTGGGGTCGAGTTCGATGGCGCGCCTGAGCCAGGAGATGTGCACGTCGAGCGTGCGCGTGTCGCCGGTGTAGTTGGTCTCCCGGGCTTTTTTGAAGAGGGATTCGCGCTCCACCACTTCTCCATGTTTGTCCATCAACAAACGCAACAGCGTGACGAGGCGCGGGGTCAATTTGGTGCTCCTACCAAGGCAGCGCACGCGCCGCTTTTCGAGGTCGAGGCGGATGGGACCAACGTGCAGGACGTTCTTGCCGTCGCCGGGCAGGAGCGGCTTGATGCGGTTGACGAGTTTTTGAACTGTGAACGGCAAGACCAATACCGAGTCCGCTGCTTCCTTGCTGACTTCGCGTTCCTCCTCGAGGACGAGGATGATGGGAAGTTTCCCGTCCTTTTCACGGATGGATTGGCAGATGCGCAAGCCCGTGCTGCGCAGCGACGCCGCATTGACGACGACAAGGCTTGGGCTGACTTCCTTCATCAGGGAGATGGCATTGCTGCCGTTCGCGGCAATGTGGACATCAAATCCCTTCTTTTGCAAATCTGCTGCAAACGAAGGGATCTCGGCATGTTTGGCTTCTATGACCAAAAGGGTGGTGGTCTTCATGGATTGTTTTATATAACGCCTGCTTGAATCGAAACGCTCTTTCTTGATAAATTTGCGCCCATCGAAATTTGTTAAGGTAAATTCATTATACACCAAATCATAACAGGCGGTCTCATTCATTGGTACCAATGGGCGAACCGGTCAACTTTTTGTTTTTCATCATTGTTGCTTGACTTTTTCTGACAAACTTGGTAATATCGGCGGGCTAAAATAACCGATGCGGGGTGGAGCAGTGGCAGCTCGTCGGGCTCATAACCCGAAGGTCGCAGGTTCAAGTCCTGCCCCCGCTACCTAACGAAGACCATGCTTTTGCATGGTCTTCGTGCTTTAAGTCAATACGGCTGGGGCTTGAGTGTCATATAATTGGAATGGAAACTCTTTTGCCGACCATCTCCCGTTTGGAGGCTGCCATGACACAAAGACAGAACGTGTACGAACGCCCGGTTGAAATCCTGCAACGGTTGATTCAATTCAACACGACCAACCCTCCCGGCAACGAAGCGGCTTGTATCGAATATATCCGCGGCATGCTGAGTGAGGCAGGGATTCAGTCCGCCCTGCTTGCCAAAGACCCAAATCGCCCCAACCTGATTGCGCGTTTGCAGGGGGAAGGCAAAGCCCCGCCGTTGCTTTTATATGGGCACGTTGATGTTGTGACTACCGAAAACCAGTCCTGGCAGAATCCGCCTTTCGAGGGCAGATTGGTTGACGGCTACGTGTGGGGACGCGGCGCACTGGATATGAAGAGCGGTGTGGCGATGATGATCGCGGCGTTCCTGCGGGCGAATGCCGAAGGGTTGCGTCCGCCTGGGGACGTGGTGCTGGCAATCGTCAGCGATGAAGAGGCGGGCGGGGAATTCGGCGCGAAGTTCCTCGTGGAAGAACATCCCAATTTGTTCAAAGGGATCAAGTACGCCCTCGGCGAGTTCGGCGGATTTACGCTCCAAATCGGGAGGAAGCGCTTTTATCCCATCATGATCTCGGAGAAGCAGATTTGCTGGATGAAAGCCACCGTGCGCGGAGCGGGCGGTCACGGCTCGATGCCGGTGAAAGGCGGAGCGATGGCGCGGCTCTCGCAGCTGCTCAAGGCGTTGGATGAAAACGACCTGCCGGTTCACATCACGCCTCCGGCGCGGAGGATGGTGGAGGCGATCGCTCCGAGGCTGGGCGGTGTCCAAGGCTTCATTCTGGGTCAATTGACCAACGCGTCGTTGAACGGTGCAATCATCAAAACGCTCGGCGAACGCGGACGGGTCTTTTACCCGCTGTTTATAATACGGTCAGCCCGACCATGCTGCAGGGCAGCACAAAGGTCAATGTGATTCCCGGCGAAGTTTCGGTTGAGTTGGACGGACGCCTGTTGCCCGGTTTCAAGCCGGACGACATGATGCGCGAGTTGCGTTCCATCGTTGGGAATGACGTGCAATTGGAATTGATTCGCTTCGACCCGGGTCCTGCCGAACCGGATATGAGTCTGTTCGATACGCTGGCTGGGATTTTGAAGGAAACGGACCCCGAAGGAACGCCGATTCCATTGTTGTTGAGCGGCGTGACGGACGGACGCTTCTTTTCCCGGCTTGGAATCCAGACCTACGGCTATCTGCCCATGACCCTGCCGGAAGATTTCAACTTCACTTCGGTGATTCACGCCGCCGATGAGCGCATCCCTGCGGCGGCGGTTGAGTTCGGCGCACAGGCGATTTATAAGGCGTTGCAGAGGTTTGGTTAACGATTTGCTTTATGCGGAGTTGGAGCAGGCATGCATGACAGCGGCAAACACAAGCAAAAAACAGCATTTGGAGTGCCGTCGCAAGGTCACCGCCGTGTAAATACAAAATGGTTTTCAGGCGGAGCCAATCCTATTCTCAATCCCAAAGGCGCTCGAATGAACAACCCTTCCGCTCCCTCCCCGCCGCCATGGAAAATTACTCACTCATGGTACGCAGGCATCCTCTTTTTGAACCGCCAAGTCGCCAAGAACGCCAAGAAAAGGTGATCTGAGAAGAAAAACCTGGCAGCTTGGCGTCATGGCGGTTATATTTGTGTAAGGTGAATGACTCAAGCAGATCACATAAGCGATCCGCACCGTCCAGGAACTCCTCGGTCACAGACGGCTAATTACCAATTGCCCAATCACCAATCACCAATTCTCCAATTCTCCAATTCTCTAATCTCCAACCTCCAAACCCCATGCCCCAATCCGATCAAGGCGTGACGAACGATAGATACATGCTCATCCCGCGCACGGCGATCTTCGTCCGGCGGGGGGAGGAATACTTGTTGATCAAAGGCGCGCCGACCAAGCGCCTGTGGGCGGGGAAGTACAACGGCTTGGGCGGTCACGTGGAACGCGGAGAAGATGCGCTCTCTGCCGCACAGCCACAAATCCGCATGGATGCCCGCCTCTTCGAGCAGTTCCCGCTGTGCGGCACGGTCATCGTGGATGCGGGCGAGGCGGGGGATCTGTCTGTTTGTCTTTGTGGGGGAAAACGCTCAGGGCGAAGTCCGCGCCTCGAAGGAAGGACTCGTGGAATGGGTCCCGATAGAGGCGGTGGGTCGAGCTTCCAGTGGTGGAGGATCTGCCCATCCTGCTGGAACGAATCCACCGGATGCGGAAGGGGAATCCGCCCTTTTTCGCGCGGTCGTATTACGAGGATGGAAAGTTAACCGTTGTTTTTATGGAGTAGCCTGGGAGTCTTTCCCGCCTGTTATTTCCATTTGAGAAGTGAGATGGTGAAAGTGCTTCCCTTGCCGGGTTCGCTCACCACATCCAGCGTGCCGCGGTGCTGTTGGATGACCTGGCGCGTGATCGAGAGACCGATGCCGATCCCGCTATATAACTCCTCGCCTTCTTTTTCCATGTGGAAGAAACGGTCGAAGATGCGCGGGCGGATCTGCGGGTCAATGCCGATGCCGTGATCCTCCACGCTGACGGTCACATGACTGCCCTGCTCGGTAAGGCGGATTTCTACCGAACCGTGCGGATGGCTGAACTTGACGGCGTTATCCACCAGCGCGGTGACGGCGCGTTCCAGAGACGCCTCATCGCCCCTGGACGGGCGGGGCCCTGGATGCGCCCCTTGACGTTGAGCGAAATTCCCTTCGCCTTTGCCTTGCTCTCATAGTTCCTGACGACGGCTTCGACCACATCCAGCATGTTGACCGATTGGAAGTCCGGCAGGACGAGATCCATTTCCTGAAGGAAGAGGATGTCGTTCGTGAGGTTGACGATCTGGTCCACGTTGCGGCTGATGGTCTCGACGGTGGATTGGAGTTGTTCGCCGGAGAGCATGCCCTTCTTGAGCGCGTGCAGGTATCCGCTGGCGACCATCAGGGGAGTGCGCAGTTCGTGAGTGATGCTCGAAAGGAACTCGCGGCGGGCGAGGTCCTGTTCGGCGAGTTTCTGGTAGGCGTCGGCGAGTTCGGCGGCGCGCAGGCGCAGGTCTTCGATTGCCAGTTGGTCGTTCTGCCTCAACCGGCTGCTGATTTCCGAGATCATCGCCATGGATACGCTCGGACTGCGCTTCAGGACCCGGTCGAAGCCTTCCTTGTCCAGTTCGAGCACCACCGCGTTGGTCAGCGACGTGACCGTGGCGGCGCGCGGCGCGTTGTGGATCAACGCCATCTCGCCGAAGAAATCCCCGGCGGAGAGCGATTTGAGCAGGCGCTTTTCCGAGTTATGGATGGTCTTGGTGACTTCGAAATTCCCCTCGAGGATCATGTAAAACGTGTGCTCGATCGCATCTTCATGGCATAGGACGGTATCCACCGGGTAGGTCTTGATGCGGCTGTTCATGATGATTTCCTGCACCTCGTCCGGTTTGATGCCGGGGAAGGCGCGCGGGATGATCTTTGCGGGCGTGCGGATGGTGGTCATGGGATTGGGGGCGATTCTAACACTCGCCTGAAAATCGTCTTTCACCCATTTGGGCTATCGGGAACTGCGGCTCTTTTTTATCTGCGCCTGAATATCGGCAGGAGTGATCTTCAATTCCTTCTCCCGGCTGTGAATGGATTTTAGAGCCTGCTCGAACCATTTTTCGACCCATTCCTGCCTGACGGGCTTCTGCTCCTTCAGGTAACGGATGAACCCCAGCACGTCAATCAGCCGCATATCGTTTAGGGTCGAGATTTCCTGCATGATCATTTTTTCGAGATCGTTCATGGTAGGTTCCTGTGGGCATTATACCGGCTGTTGTTCCCAGCCTCGTTACAACACGGTGACAGTCAGCGGCGTTGCGGATGAATGAGGGCAAGTATACCTTACATGAAAGAAACAAGGCTCCCGTGACGATGCGCCTCAGGAGCCTTGCCGATGCCTGCTTCTGTTTTCTGGAAGTTTTTCCTACCCGCAGCCGCCCCCGCTTTTATCGCGTTTCAATTGCAGTTTGATCTTCTCCTCGAATTCCAGTTTTTCATACTCGATAGGGTCGGGCGAGCAGGATTCATAGCGGTCGCCCAATGCCGCCGGGAAGAGAAAGCCCAATTCGTCGTCGCCAGCATTCGGGTTGGGTCGAAGCGTTTTGTCGTCCTCCCCGAAGAACGCAATCCAGTTGTTCACTCCGCCTTCGAGGATGTACACGTTCGGCACGCTGGAAGCGGAGAGGATTTTCCACGCGACAATGGCGGCGGTCTCGTCGTTGCTCATCACGATGAAGACGGTGTTAGCCGGCGGCTCGCTGAGCAGGACGGGAATGACCTCGGCGATGCGTTCGAGCGGCACGTTGACCGCGTCTTCGATGTGATAGAGGTTGTAATCCGCTTCGGCGCGCACATCGAGATAGACCGGGTTCATCGCCTGGTTGTATTTTGCCTTGAAGGCTTCGGCAGGCGAGACGAAGACCAGGCGGTTCTCCAGCATTTCATCCGCCGTGTATGTGACCTGCTGATCGTTCTCCGTGCGGGTGAAGGTGAGGTTGTCGTATTTTTCTTCGAGCGAGGGACTGCCGATGAACACCACGGCAAGCGCCGCTGCAAACAGCACGCCCGCGCCCGCAATGCGGAGTTTGGGTTCCCGGCTCAAATCCTTTTTCCCGAAGATGCGTTCGAGTTGTTCCGCGCCCCAGAACATGAACAGCGCCATCAACACGACGAGAAGAACGACCACGCCGATGGGCAGGTTGAAGACCTGGTCGAGCGTGACACGCCCGAAGTAGCCGGAGTTGTTCCACCAGTTGGTGAAGAGGGCTTCGCTTTCGCCGAAGAGGAACGCGCCGACGAACCCTCCGAGCATGAAGAACATGCCGTCAATTTTGCCGGTGGAGGCGGAGGCGAGCGAGGTGGTGGGGCAGAACCCGCCGACGATGAAGCCGACACCCATGATCAACCCGCCGAGAATGCCGGACGAGAGATACGTGGGATTGACCCATACCTGGTTGAAGTTGAGGATGCCCAGCCCCGCCGCGCCGAAGAGCAGGACCATCGCCGTTACGATGGCGGTGAACATCACTTTGAGCACGGTCATTTCGGTGAAGTAGAACTGCGCCGCAAGTTTGCGTGAATCACCGAAGCCGGACATTTCGAGGGTGTAGCCGAATGCGAAACCGATCAGGCCGAAGACGACGTACGTCCATGGGTTGCTTGCGCTGACGGCGATGAATTCAGGGAGGGGGAAGTTCATAGGAGTCTCCTATGTCGTTGCGAGGGCGGGGCTCTTCCGCCCGAGGCAATCTCCTCGAATAGGGAGATTGCTTCGCCGCTCTACGGCTCGCAATGACATTAATTCCAAAGTTTTCTCACAAAATACGCCAATCCATACGCGCCGCCGAAGATGGCAAACATCACCACCCACGAACCCGCCGAGAGCGTTGTGCCGCCCGTAAGCGCCTGCCCGGAGGTGCATCCGCGAGCCATGCGCGCGCCGTAGAGGAAGATGACGCCGCCGGGAACGCCATCAGCCAGCGGGTGCGGTCGGAGATGTGTGGACCTTTGGTGGTTTCGAGTTTCAAACGTCCGTTGAACAAGCCGGAGGCGAACCCGCCCAACAGCGCGCCGATATAGACCGGCACGATCCAGTCATCGAGCGGATTTTTATCCCCGCCTGCCATTTTCAACAGGTATGGGGTGCGGTCCACGTGTTCGGGGGCGAATACATCGGTCACGGCGGTCACGAAGCGGCTGGTCGCGCCGGAGGAGCCTAGTCCGTTGCCGGTCAGTAAGAGGGCAAGGAAAAGCACAATTCCCAGTACTATGCCGCCGAAGTATGGATGCACGAACGGCTTGGGCGTTTTCGGGAAGAGCGGTTTTCGTGTTTGTGCGGTCATTTGTACTCCTTGGTTGAAAGTTCAAGGTTGCAGGTTGAAGGTTTGAGGTTGACATTCATCCTTCATAATTCATCATTCAGATGCAGGCGCTTCCACCTCTTCATATCCCGTCACCATTCCACGCATGGCTTCGAGCGGAGTCGCGCCGGTGGTGGTCATGTACACATGCACAAGGATGAAGGCTGCAAACAACCACGCGATCAGCGAGTGGAACGGAGCCAGGAAGGGCAATCCACCGAGGGCGTTGGCAAACGCCGGGAACTTTTGTACGCCCCACATCAGGATGCCCGTCAAACCTTGCAGGGGCAGCAGCACGTTCAGGATCATGAAGTAGGTCGTCTTCTGAATTGGATTCATGCGGCTGTCGGGTCGTTTTTCGAAGGGATGCGGTTCGCCTTTGAAAATCCCGCCGACGTAGTATTTTGCCTGCAAGATCGCGTCGTCGAAGAAGCCGTAAGGGTGCGGGATGAATTCACGGATGCGTTCGGTGGCAACATGATAGAAGAGCGCGAAGGCCGCATTGAGTCCCAGCAAGACCGCCGCCACGTTATGCACGGTTACTACGCCGCGGAACGAGAATGCGCCGAATAAGTCGGGTCGGTGGATGATCAAACCCGTGAACAGCAGAATGACGATTGTCGCGGTCTGGAGCCAGTGCCAGAAGCGGCGATACGCTTCGTACATGTAAACCCGTTCGGTTCTTTTTTGACCTTTGGGCTGTTTGCGCCCTGCGAGATAGCGCATCGTCCCGTGACCGAGCACGCCCAGCAGCGAGCCTGCGAACATCAACGCGCCGAGCCAGTCAATCCAACTCACGCGGCTGGAGCCGAAAACATATATCCCGTCATTGGCTGGGACGGGCTGATAGTACAACGCGCCGTCTTCGCCTTTGACCAACTCACCCGTTGCATTGACATTATTGTCTTCGTCGAAGATCGGCATCACGGGCGCGGCGTCCGCGAGCTTGATGGGCTGGGAGACGCGCGAGTCCGCGTTGTGGCAGGCATTACAGTCGCTGACGGCGTACTCGCCCTGGGTTACGTTGTGGTTGATGCTGTACGGCTGAACCATCCCTTCGATGCGCGGATTGTTGAGCCCGAGCGCGGTCAGTTTGGTTTTGACGAGTTCTTCTTTTGCCGAAGAATCAATCACCCGTTCATCGTCATCGAGTTTGCCGTTGTTATTTTCGTCGAACTTGGAAACGATGTCGGCGGCGTACCCGCCGTTTTCGAGGTAAACCGCTTCGAGGTCCAATTGACGAACCGGGCGTTTGTTCCCGCTGGCATCGTCGTACACCCAATAGAAGGAGGTAAGCAGGTTGTACGGGGCGAGCAGTTGCTGCCCGTCAATGTTGGTGCGGTTGAGCAGGACCGGCTCGTAGCCGGTGACGAGCGAAGTAATGTCATTGGGAGCGCCGTCAATTCCGCGGCAGGTTTCCACAGCCTCGCCATCGGCAGTGATGACCGTCCAATCGTAGGTCTGGATGGCGGGTGCGTACATCTGTGGGATGTGACAGCTCTCGCAGGCGATGGCATTCATGTGGGTTTCGATGTAGGGCAGCCAGCCGGCGTGGCCTTTGCTGGCGTCGTGGCAGTTCTCACAGCGGCGCATCGTGCCTTTATACTCCGGCGCAAGGTTGAACTGCGCGCTCTGCCCGCGCGCAAAATTGTGGTCGGGGCGTTCGAGATACTCGCCGATTTCCAGCGAGCGCGGGTCGTAGATGAGGTGCTCGAGGTTGGCGCTTTGCAGTTCGCTCAAATGGGAGGGATTGTTGAGCGCGTAATGACAGTCGGTGCATTGCAGCTGGCGTTCCGCATGGACATCCCACGAACGGTCGAGTTCGTTTTTGTTGGTGAGATTCACGCCGGAGTCGTTGATGCGCTGGGCAGAGACGACTTGTCCCGTCGTGGCGGTTTGCGGATAGTCAATTTCGCAGGCGGTGAAGGTCAGCGGGTCTTCGCTGGTATGGATTTCGCCATGGCAGGCGGCACAATTTTCGTTGGTGGGGTCCTGGATGCCGAGCAGTTCGTTCTTGAGTTCGCCTGCTTCGTTGAACGCCTCCGGGTGGTACGCCCAGCCTCCGTCCGCTTCGCTGACGATATTCAGCCCAAGCAGGGTGGCGGTGTTGGCATTGCCAAACTCGCCGGTTTGAATGGCTTCCACGCGGGTTGCGTTGTTCGGCGTTTCGAGGTGGCACAGGAAGCAGTTCATTTCCATCGTGCCGGATTCATCCCATTTCCAGGCGGAGACGCTTCCGTCTTCGTTCAGGATGGCGGTTTCGGGGTTGTTCTTGCTGGGGGCGAGATCGGTCAGGGCTTTGCCGTCGCGGGAGGTTTCCGCCGGTCCGCCGCCGACGACCCGCGCGCCGTTGAGCATCAGCCATTCGGCGGTTCCGAGGTCGAAGCGTTCGTCACCGGCAGGGGAGAGGAAGCGGTAGGTTAGCGGGTCCCATTCGCCGAACAAGCCGTTGCTCGAATCGAGCCCGTTGTTTTCTGCGTTGAAATCGCTCAAGCCGAGATCGGAATGGAAGGCGTGTGAAGCGATGAACCCAGTGTCGTGGCACTGCCCGCAGGTGTTCATCGTGGAAACCGCGCCGCCGCTCTCGAGGACGTTCACGCCGTTTGCGTCGAGCAGGAGAAAGTCCGGGTGGATGCCGGAGGCTTGATGGACGGGAGCAGGTGTGGGCGCGGCAAGAACCGTTCCAATCCCAATGGCAAGGGTAGTGACGAGTAAACCAGTGATGATGAGGTAATACCGTTTCATGGTTGATTCCTTGAAGTGTCTGGAGACTGGTTGTTATCAATCTCCAGTCTTCAATCTCTAATCTCCAGTTACTTTCTCCCGCCCCACTCGATCGGATCGCCGGGGTAGCCGAGCGCTTCCCAATCCATGCGCCCGTTTTCGCCGTGACAGGATTCGCATGCCAGGGCTTTATCGGCAGGCTGCACCATGTGGGTGGCGGGCCAGTACATGTAGGTCGTGGTGAAACCGTATTCGCCGCTGTAATCGAGACCGGTGATGGGTGCGGCAAGTTCGAAGGCGCTGTCCCAGTCGAAGGTGGTCCAGAAGCCGCCTTCGCCCGCTGTGACGGGTTGGAGCAGGTAATTGTTCTTCACGTCGTAGGGCTGTTTGGCGATGTGCAGTTTGAACGGGAAGATTTTGGCGTTGCCGTCGGTGATGCTTCCGGCGGGTTTGTTGATGTAGGTGATGCCGTCCCTTCCGAGCGGGTCGCCGAGGAGGTAGCGGTATTCGTTGTTCCCGTTGAACCAGAGATAGGTGGGCGCGAAGTTCTTGTCGTAGACGAATTCGCCCTTGATCTTGAGATAGGTAAAGTGGTCGTCCTCGCGTCCTTCCTGACCCGCTTGTGACCAATCCCATTCGACCTTGGTCGGGTCTTCGAGCGCGAGCGCAGGGATGTGACAGGTCTGGCAGGCGACCGAGGCGAGATGCGTGTTGATGCGTTCGTCCTCGTGCTGTTGATTCACGTGGCACTGCTCGCACGAAACCTGCTCCTGCGGGTCAATGGTGTAGTTATCCGCCACCATGCGCCCGAGGATTCGATGTTCCGTCGTCCAGTGGCAGTCGCTGCATTGCATGTTCAGTTCGCCGCCCATGTGCACGTCGAGCGATTCATCTGGGAAGTACAGGCTTTCATCGAGGTCGCCGTGTTTGACGCCGTTGCCGCCTCCGCCGTCGAAGTGACATTTACCGCAGTTCTCGCGGGTGGGTGAACGCACGGAGCGCGCCGCGGCGAGCAGGTCAATACCTTCAGCGGGATTGCCATACGTGCCCTTGCCGTAAACGCCCGTGTCGGCGTGGCAGGCGAGGCAGTCCACGTTTTCAGGGTTGGCGAGCGCGGTTTCGCGTCCCTGTTCCCAGCCGTACCCGGCGTGACAGGACATGCACTTGTTTTCGTTGCCCTGCGTGCCGATGCAGAAGTTGTTGATCTGGTTGATCTTGCCGATGGTCACATCTTCTTCGCGCCAGGGGACGTCGAACGCCTGCGATTCCCACGTCCAATGCGTGGTCTTCATCACCTGTGCGGCGGCGTCTTCATGACATTCGAGGCAGGTGCGGGTCACATCCTGCCCGGTTTTGAATTCACCCTGGACGATGTCGCTGTGATCCACGTGAACGGGTTTTTCGGGCAGGTAAGCCGCCGGGTCTGTTTTGGATTGGGCTCGGGGGAGGAAGTAAAGCACCGGGACGAGAATCAGCAAAAGGATGCCGACCAGCCCCAAGGTCCAGGCGGGGAGGCGAAATCCAAATCTTGTCGAAGGGCGTTTTGTCATACATTCTCCTGTGTAACTTCGTTGATCAGGTTTGCCTGCCGCGAGAGCCGGTCCCGCATGGCGCTTCGCAACAGGTCGAGAGCCTGGATGAGTCGAATGTCGGAAAGGTGATAGGTGATGGTTGTTCCGCTGCGGACGGTGTAGACCAGACCGCGCTCCCGCAGGACTTTGAGATGGCGGGACGTAGTGGGCTGGTTCAAGCCGAGTTCGCTTGCAAGTTCCGTGACGTTGCGCGGACCGTCGTTGAGGGCGTAGAGGATTAGAAGCCGGTTCGGGTCGGAGAGCGCGGCGCAGAAATTGGCTTCGAGTTGGGTGATTTCCTGTTGGAGGGCGGCGTTTACCATAAGACACCTGCTTATATGCGAATAGACGAATATTCGTACAGCCCCATCATACATTTGTGACAGATTGTACAAAAGTGAAGTGTGTCATATTAACTTTTGTTTAATGTCACATATTGTGGGTTATAATTTTTTGAGTTGGCGGGTGTTTATCAGCGCCGCCTGCGGAATGGAGATTTATCATGGGCGAATTTCAACGGGAAGCCAAGTCGGTGGATGTGGCGAGCCGCCTGCGCGAGTTGCGCGAGGCGCGGGGGATTTCGATGCGTTCGCTGGCGGCGAAAAGCGGACTCTCGGCAAACGCGCTTTCGATGATCGAGCGCGGCAAGACGTCCCCCTCGGTCAGCACGCTTTACAAACTAGCGGATGCGCTGGGCATTGCAATCACTTTATTCTTTGGGACGGAAAATGAAAGGACGCAGATCGTCTTTTTGAAACAGGATGAACGGACGCGCATGTCGTTTACGCGCGGCGTGTTCGAAGCGTTGGGAGGCGAGCAGTTCGTCGGACGGGTGGAGCCGTTTATGCTGACCCTCGAAAGCGGCGCATCGAGCGGACCTCACGACATTATCCACTCCGGTCATGAGTTTGTGTACTGTCTGCGGGGTCAGTTGGAATATTTCGTCGAGAAAAACGTCTATCACCTCGAGCCGGGGGATAGCCTGCTGTTCGCTTCGCGGCTGCGTCACCGCTGGCGGAATCCGGGCAGTCACGTCAGCAATGCGTTGATCATCATTTCCGGTTTTGAGGAGGGCGAAAAGCCGCACGCCATGCACTGGAAAAAAGGCGAATAACGACAAAAAAGACGCCGCTCTGCAAAGAGGCGGCGTCTTTCATTTCAACTATCCAACTACTCAACCATCAAACTACCCAACTACTAAACCACCCAACTATCCAACTACATTACCATCAAGCGTACATTCCCCAATCCAGCGCGGAGGGGTCTTCCATCATGGAGAAGTCCCACATTTCCATGCCCATTTCGATGGTGACCGGCATGTTGAAGGCTTCGACCGCCTTGGCTTTGGTCATTTCGATCATGGCGGGACCATAGGGACAGAAGGGTGTGGTGAGAATCATCTTGAGGCGGGCGGCGTTGTTTTCGATCTCGATATCGCGCACGAGACCCAGCTGGATGATGTTCATGCCAATCTCGGGGTCCACCACTTCAGCGAGCCGATCGCGCGCCGGTTTGACCATCTCCGGGTGGGTGGTGTGGATGGTCCATTGGATTTCCTTGATTTCAGAATCGCTCATGCTGCCTCTTTCATTTTCGTTTTTGCGGCTGGCTGGACGACATACGTGCAGTGCGTGCCGCCATCCAGAATACATTGGACTTTGTTCGCCGGAAGCGCCAGCATCTTCGAGATGACGGTCTGGTCCACCGTGCAGACTTCGGGGTGTTTGATGCCGATCTGGTAATACGGGCAGGCGATTTCGTGAATCTGATACTGCCCACCCTTCTTCTCCCATTCGACGGTGAACCCTTCCTGCGCCAGCAAGTCCTTGACGAGATCAAGCCGCTCTTCCATACTCAATCCCTTGATGTCGTTGGCGTATTCGTTGGCTAAGTCCTCGGCGATTTGACCGAACAGCTTGTTGATGACCGGCCCCGGCATGGTTTCCTTCATTTGGGCGATCAGGCGGGTCGTCAGGCGCAGGTAGCGGGTGGGGAAGTGTTCCATGCCTTCGTTGGTCAGAACGTACACCAGGCGCGGACGCCCGACGCCGTGACGTTCCTCCTGTCCTTCCACCAGGCCTTCCATTTGAAGATTTGTAAGATGATGCCGCACAGAAATGGGATTGATGCCGACCGCTTCCGCAAGGTCATTAATGGTGGAGCGCGGTTTTTTCAACAGGGTTTGTAAAATCTTGTCTCGCGTGGATTTCATACCCGGCAGTATAACTGCCCGGCTTCTACTTGTCAATATACTAGATAAATATCATAAATATTTATACCCAGCGCGGTCACAAATTACGCTTTTCGAAGAAGGGGAAAGCATAATTTGTGACCGTGGACATTATATAACTCGAGTTGCTACCTTGAAATAGGTACTTGTAGTATTCCGTCAAAGACCCTCACCCTGCCCTCCACCCTTCGGGTACGCGGTCCCAACGGGAGAGGTGGAAGCCATCTCAGTAAAAAATCGCCACGATTGGGGTGAGGGAATGTTTTTGAAATCAAGGTGACAACTTGGGTTATATAACGTCAGCGCGCCCGGATCGAGAACACAGCCGACCAGTTGCTCCAGTTCCCGGCGGGATCGGCGGCGCGCACCCGCCAGAATACGTCCTGCCAGCCAGCAGGGATTTGGTTTGGGCGGTGATCTTGTTCGTTGTCGCTAAATATTCAGGGCTGGAAAAATCGGGGTTGTTGTCCAGTTCGATTTGGTATTGCGCCGCGCCATCCACCGCGGGACCACGCGAGCGAGGTCGCTTCGGGGTGGTCGAATTATTGGGCGGGCTGACAAGCGTCGGCGGGGCGGGAGGCGTGGCGTCAATCGTGAATGAATATATCTTGCTGAACTTCCCGGGGTTAAGGTCAACGTTGTATGCCCACACGTGCGCGAAGTATGCCCCATCCGCGAGGGGAATATTGGGAATGAAGAAAGTTTCCCTGACGGTTTGAATTTCAACCAATTGGGCGAAGTTGGAATCGCGCGCGAGGAAAACTTCATACGCCTGCGCGCCGCGAACGGAAGACCACGTGATGGTCGGCGTTGGATTGTTCGTCAGATGCCTGCTGTTGATCTCGGCAATCGTCGGGGCTGGAAAATTGACCGGGATTTTTGCGATTGTGAAGGTTTCGCCTGTTGTAAAATCGCCGTTCCCCAAGCCGTTATCCGCCAGCAGGTTGCCTGCAAAATCGCCAATGCTGCGATTGTCCATCAAGTCGAGCCGCAATGTGCCCGATCCCGCTCCCGTGTTGACGGTGAGGATATAAAACGGGTTTACGTCTTGAATGTTCACGATGACTGCATCGAGATTCGACGTAACGAGTTTGAAATCCGAAACCTCCACGCCGGTCACCGGCTCTGAAAACGTAACGATGAAATCCACGTTGGAACTGATGGCGGGGTTGCTGCCGGCGCGAATGATGGAAGTCGCGCGCGGGAGAGTCCGGTCAATGGTGTAAGTTTCTCCGGCGGTGAAGTTTGCATTGCCGACCCCATTGCCGCCCAATGGGATGCCTTGCATGTTCCGAATGCTGTCGTCGTCAACCAGATCAATTTTCAGCGTGCCGTCGCCCGCCCCGGCGCTTACCGTGACAATATAAAACGGATTGACGGATCGAATGCCGAGGATGTTTGCGTCCGGCTTGCCCGACACCGCGAAATCTGTGATGTCCACTCCCTCGACAATTTCGGAGAACGTGACGATGAAATCCACGCTCTCCGCTTTTGTCGGGTTTGCGCTGGCGCGGATGATGGAGGTCACAATTGGAGTTGCGATGGCAATCGGTACCGGCTCGCCATAGTAATTGCCGTTGCCAAGCCCGGCTCCGCCAAGCGGGTTCCCTGCGGCGTCGTAGATGCTGTCGTTATCAATCAGGTCGAGCCGGAGCGCGTCGCTGCCCGGGTTGAGGTTGATGGACACCGAATACAGATTCCCCGCGCCGGAGACGTTTGCGATGCTCGCGCCGTTCATGGTGGAGAGGACGAAATCGCTTCCATCCACGCCGGTCACTGCTTCTGAAAAACGGACAGCGTATTCCACGCCGGAAGCGGATGGCTCTCCCGCGCGGGTCATCGAGGCAACGATGGGCGCTGTCCGGTCCATCGTATAGGTCTCGCCGGTAAAACCCTGGCTTGTGGGGTTTCCTGCCAGGTCGGTGACGCTGTCGTTGTCCACGAAATCCAGACGTAATGAGTCGTCGCCTGCACCCGTGGCGACAGAGACGGTGTACACATTTCCCGCGCCATTGACAGATGCAAGTTGAGCGCCCGCGCCGCTTGCAAGGGAAAAATCCGTGAGGTCAACGCCCGTCACCGGTTCCGAGAACGAAACCGTAAAGTCAACGGTTGATGCGTTGGATGGGCTTGCGCCCGCCCGGGTGATCGAGACCACTGCCGGGATGGATTTATCCACAATTACGGTCGTCCCTTTGGTGAAACTGCCGTTTCCAACGCCGGCCCCTCCGAGTTTATTTCCAACGGAATTGATGATCGAATCGTCATCCTGTACGTCGAGCCGAAGCGTCCCATCGCCGCTACCTGAGTCCACCGAAACCGTGTACACATTCCCCGAACCGCTGACGCTGCCGATGACTGCGCCGCTTAGGTTGCCGACAATTGCAAAATCGCTCACATCCACGCCGGTGACTGCTTCGGAGAACGTAACTTGAAAATTCAAAACATCGGCGTTTGTAGGAGATGCGCCGACCAGGTTGACGGATAACACCTCCGGGTTTCCATGACCAATCAAGTATTCGTCCACCAGAATGCCTGTGCGGGTGATCATTTGGAACTTCATGTACGTGCTGGTCGCTTCGACGCGCATTGCACCGAAATCCTGGTTGAAGCGCGCCTGGCTCTCCGGCAGGATGGCGTTGAAATTGTAGATTTCCGAGCCGCCGAGTCCATTCACGAAGTAGGGAAGACCGTTCACAAGCAGGCGCTCGTAAACGTGGTCGTGCCCGGTGAGGACGACATCCGCGCCCCACTCTTGGAAGGACCAGCGCATGTATTCGGTGGAGCCATGTCTGCCCGAGGAATAAGGAGCGTGATGAAACACGACCGCGTTATAAGGCGAGGTCGAAGCCGTCAGTCCCTTCCTCAGCCAGATTGCCTGCTCCGATTTGGAGGTCACTCCATCCGGTTCGTTTCGGTCGCTGTCGAGCATGAAGAAATGCACGGGACCTTGAACGAAGTCGTAATACGTCTGATTGCTGCGAAAACCGAAATACTCCAAATACGGCTTGGCGCCATTGCCGCTCCAATCGTGGTTGCCGAGCGAGGGGAAGAACCTGCGCGCCGGCGAACCGTTTCCATATTTGCCTTTGTAAGGGAAAATGAATTCCTGATAATACTGCCCGATATTCCGGTCAATCGTTTCCGCAAGCCCGTCGGGATAATTATTATCCCCAACCGTGACGATGAAATCGGGATTCCAGCCTTTGACCAGGTTTGCCACATCCGCTTCCGCCTGACCTGCAAGCCCGTAGTCGCCGATGACGGCAAAGAGGATGCGGTCCGTTTGGGCGTGGGCAGAAGGCTCCGGGTTTGCAAAGAGCGAAAAAACCAGGGCGAGTAAAAAGAATCTCTTTGTGGCAGAAAAGCCGCTGTTTGTCATGAATATTTCCCAGGCGATGAGCTCATTTTATGCCATAACGGTCATCCTCGTCGGAGATAACACGGATTTGATATGTAACCCAAAGGTGAAAAAATACAGCCCTCTTCGTCTTATATTAAAGAGGGCTGTTTCATGGATCACAAGACCAATCGGCGTTTGCTACGGAAGGAAATACGTAATGATGAGCTGTGGACGATTAGAAAGGATCGCATTGCCGCTGAAAATCCTGAGGAGATCAATCCCGTTATCATTGTTGTCGTCCAGTTTGAACCGCAGTCGGAATTGAGTGACTCCCTGTTTGTTGATATAGGCAAGGTTGGCGGAACCCAGTTTCTTGGAATACCACCCATCAACAGCGGCGCCTGTATAACGAAGGACCCTGTTTTTGTCGGCGGGGGCTGCGAAGTCCGCGGACTCCAAATTTACGTTGTTACCGAATGCTCCCCTGCGGATATCTGCAAACAGGGGGCCGTGTGTGCCGAATGGCACAGTTCCTCTGCTGCCCGCGAATTTGAATCTTAGTTCAGCGGACACGATGACTGCATTATCCGGCAGGGGCGCTGTGCCGAATGAAAGGATGGAGCGATACTGCCGATTTGCGGAATCATCTCCCAGTTTGAGGGCGGAGGCAACCATATTTATGGGTCCAGCCTGCCCGCTTGTCTCGGAGGATTCACGAAGGTGTCCATCGTATGCCGGGTCGGAGGAAAATATTTCCTCGACAAGCGGCGCTTCGGCGATGTGGTACACGCTGCCCGTTACATAATCGGTAAGATAGAGTTCCCCTGCTTCATCCTCTCCGAAGGAGGAGATGAAAAAATCGGTATCGGTGATCAATGTGGAAACCCATTGTCCGCTCCCGTTTTTTATCATTCCCCAGATCTTTCCCTTGCAAAAGTCTCCGTATAAATAAACTCCTTCCAGAGCGGGAAATTGCGAGCCGCGATAGACGTAACCGCCGGTGACCGAACAGCCGAAGGAATCGTCCGCGCCGTGGTCGTACGTTGCGGCTGGCGGGACGTAATCTGGGGGAGGCGTGCAGGTTCCGCTGTTGTAGCAGAGGTTTCCTTCGAGGATTCGCCAGCCATAGTTTTCACCTCCGCCGCTCGTAGACGGTTGAAAGTCTATCTCCTCCTGCGCGTTTTGCCCCACGTCCCCGATGAAGATGTCGCCGGTGGTGCGGTCGAATGAAAAGCGCCAGGGGTTGCGCAAACCGTACGCCCAGATTTCATCCATTCCGTCCACTGCGCCAAAAAACGGATTTGTATTCGGAGCGACATACGAATCGCCGCTGACATCCAGCCGCAGGATTTTTCCGAGCAGGGTGTCTTTATCCTGACCGTTGTTGCCTGGGTCGCCTCCGCCGCCTCCATCCCCGACCGCCATGTAAAGATAGCCGTCGGGACCGAAGGCGATCATGCCGCCGTTATGGTTGGCGTAGTTTTTTTCGATGGAAAGCAAAACGTCGCCGCTGTTGGGGTCTGCCAGGTCGGGGTCGGAATTGGAAACCTGGTAACGCGCCAGGATGACCGATTCATTGGGGGCAAATGTATTGTCCGTGTACACGACGAAGAATCTGCCGTTCGTTTCGTAATCCGGGTCAAAGGCTAAGCCTAATAAACCCTGTTCCCCTCCGGACGTGGTGATAATTCCGCCAATATCGAGGAAAGGCGTATCGTTGAGTGCGCCGTTCTTGAAGATCAGAATTTTTCCATTTCTCTGCACGATAAACACCCTGCCAGAGACATCGCCTGCGTGTGTGACGAAAAGCGGATCGTCCAGACCCGATATCGTTTCCACAAATCTGACATTTTTAGGTACCGATAGAGGATCCGCGGCCTTTGCGACAGTAGTTGGGGGTTGGATTGCGACCAGACTGAGAAGAATCGCGAAACAACTTACTAAAAATAATCTTGTGCGGTTTACGGGTTCCATGATTGGTTCCTTTTCTGGATGCAAGTGTGAAATAATTATACAGGCACTCTATGGGATGGAGATGATTCCATCATTAGCGTTCATTTCAACAAACCGACGTAGACTCTCCGCGATTCCATAAAAAGAACATCCCCACAGTTTCTTCTGTGGGGATGCTGTCTTGACCGCGAATTACGCGACTCAATGAGTGTCTACAAGCCCATTCCTACGGTATGTAGTATTCGATCACCAACTGCGGACGATTCGCAGCACCCGCATTGCCGCTAAAGATCTTGAGAATGTCTGCGCCGAAGTCATTGTTATCATCCTTGGTAAAGCGCAGGCGGAATTGAGTAACGCCGGTTCGGTTGATGTAATTGAACTGCGCTGGGCTGAAGGTGAGGATATACCAGTTGTACACCTTTGTATTGGTTATCGAGAAGAGCGCGTTTTTGGTCGCGGCTCCCCTGAAATCGCCCAACTGCAGGGAGGGATTGTTGCTGAAGGCGCCCTTGCGCACATCCACCAGCAGGTTGCCGTGCGTACTGAATGGTAAAGTTCCTGTCCTCCCTGAGTACTTGAATTTCAACGTAACAGAGGTGATAACCGCGCCAGGAGGCAGGATGGATGTATCGAACGACAGGATGGCGCGGTATTGACGGTTCCCAGCATCATCGCCAATCCACAATGTGGACATGCTATTGTTCAGTGTGCCGCCCCTGTTGCTGGTTTCGGTGGATTCCAGGATCCAGCCGTCCTGTAAGGCGATTGACTTGAAGGGCGGCAGGATGGGAGCAGCCCACTGAACATCGGTATGGTCGGCGTCCGGGTCGGGGTAAAGGGCTTCGCCCCTCATCCCAGACAGGATGTCCAGGATATTCTTTTCTTCGGGCGAAGGTCCGCCTGGGACCGAGAAATCAACCTGCCAGGTGCCATCTCCCTGAACGGTTGCCCAGCGCCTCCACGAACAACCAACAGGGTCACAGCGTTGTATGTTCAATTGATGTCCTGGAACGCCCGTGCCCCACACTCTGTCTGTAACGGCGTCCACACCCACGACCGTGAGCGGAACAATCGTGTGCGTTTTGTTATAGGTACCATCCGTCATACTAACAAACATATCCGGCACTAGGACAATCGTGCCGAGGTTATCGAACATGACAAATCCATTTGTGTCCGTCATTTTTGTGTCTGTGAAATCCACGCCGGCGCCGTTGGCAGGATCGTCAATCGTCAGAGTGATGTCTGTAAACGGGAGCCAGTCCACGCCGAACACGTCATTTTCCACCAGTTCAGCATGGAAGCGCGGGCGGCATGGGTAATCAATATTGACGGTTCCATTGATGATGCCCTGTTTGACCGCATCCAGTTCATCCTTGACAGTCTGTGGAATAACGGTGTCCGTCTCGTGGAAAGGCGCCAAGCCGACCCCATCGTCAACGAGTCCGTAAGTCACCGTCCCGGAGGAAAATGTTCCGTTGAGGTGATCCTCTGTGGTAATGTAGACCGCCTTGTCCAACCGTTTCATTGCGCTGGTGAGCAGTTTATCCGAGCCCGCCACACCGCCGTCATCGAAGACGGTCAGGTACTGGTCGGTATCCACGCCGATGCTCCAGACGCCGTTCTGGGCGCTGTAGAGAATGGCTCCATTACCGGTCGGTCCTGCCGCTGCAAAAATGACGTCTGCGCCGCGCGAGATCATGTCCGCGGTCGCCGCCTCGCCGGCGGCTGGGTCACCGAACGTGCCTGTATAGTTGACCAGCACGTCAATGTTGCCCGAACATTGAGCGCCGTTCCGGTACCCTTCGACGAAGGCGATCACAGGCGGAATCTCCATCCCCGCAACCACGCCGACATCACCGGTCGCGCTCATCTTCCCAGCCAGCGTTCCTGCAAGGTAACCGACCTGTTTTGCGTCGAACTGAATCCCCCGCAGGTTTGCCGGCGGCGTATCCCAGCCAAAATCCAGGATGGCATAGTTTGTGCCGGGTCTTGCGGTTGCCGCGTTCAGGACTGCATCTGCCATGCTGAAACCGACGGCGAAGCACAAGCCGTTTCCTTCGTCGGCACATTGCTCCAGGGTGGATTGATATTGGGCGCTGTCGGAGGGCCAGTACAAAGTGGACAAGATGCCAAATGCAGTCTTCGCCTGTAACACACCCTGATAAGCCATGTAATTGAAACTTAGATCACCCAACCCCGCCGCATCCGTGACCAGCCCGATTTTTTCTGGCGCGAGATATTCAGGCGGGAATTGGTCGGCATGGAATTGATACACGGACATGGAGGCATCGGCGCAATCCCCATTCGCGTCGCAGGTGAGGTTTCCGGTCAATCCATGGTGGTTCGTCGTGCCGTACAAGGCATCCCGAAGCGCCTGCCGCCCAATCTGGTGCTCGCCGGGAGCGGTTTCCACAGCCACCGACTCTATCGCCGCCTTGATCAACATGAAGGCGTCATAGGCATGGGAATGGAACGCGTTGGATGGACCCGTTCCATATTTTGTATTGTAGGCGGGCAGGAACTTGGTCACAAAATCCGAATTGCGCGTGGCTGTGAAATCGTAGCTTGTGAGCAGTAACCCTTCTTCGTTCGAGGAACTGTTCATGTTGGGGTCCCACAACCCGTCCGCGCCAAAGACCTGGACGCCCGTCAGCCCTGCCGGGAGATTATCCAGGATGTACACGCCTTCGGGCGAAAAGACCGGGATGTAGAGCAGGGCAGGCGAAGTCCCTGCGACGATGGCGAGTTTTGCGTCAATATCCGTCGTGTCGCCGGGGTCTACGGTCTGCTGTGTTGTAATTGTCCCGCCCAGGGCGATGAACTCGTCAGCGAATGATTGGGCAATGCCTGTGCTGTACGGACTTCCGTTGTCAATGACCGCGGCGCTGGTTAATCCCATCGTCGTGTATGCGTAATTGGCGGCGGTTTCGCCCTGGATGCTATCGTTCCAGGAAACCCGCAGGTATCCGTCGTAATGATTGGGGTCCCCCGGCTTGGTCAACAAAGCATTGGTATTGGATGGCGAGACAACGGAAAATCCCGCCGCCGAGAGATACGGCATGGCTCCCATGGCTTCATTGGAGCACGTGGTCCCCACGACTGCGACAATCGTGGAGTCGTCGTCGAGGATCTGCCCCGCAGTGCTTCCTCCTGAATTAGTGCATGCCCCATCCTGGCCGTCAAATTGAACAGTGTGCCCCAGGATGTTCCCCCCTGAATCGTCAATTGCAATTTCAACCCCGCGCGTTTCTTCAAGCCCCAATCCCGCCGCAGGCCCCGATAGATCGAAGAGGTATGCGATATGAATTGGGTCGGTTGCCCCAAGCGTTACACAGCCGAGTGGATCGGTGCAAGCCGCGCGTGCAGGTCCCGCCAGGCTTAGGACAATAACAAATACTGCCAGAATGGCAAAAGAACGGAAAATTACCTTTTTTCTGAACATTACGCCCTCCACAGCGTTTGATGGGTTTTGCCCAACGTTTTGGAGGGGCTGTTCATGATGCCAAAAGAGGCAAAGGGTTTCTCAGCCCCTATACACCTTTGCGACTCTTCCGGTCACTACTCCCTCCCAAAACAGAAGAGCCTTGAGTTCATTATACAGTCCTGCAAAAGTAAATTCAACGATTTCCTGGATTGAATCGGTTTTAATATTCGTGATGGGTCCATCGTTCTTCTGACTCATAAGATCAGCCCTCGCATCTTGTCTGGACGAGAGGGCTGGTTCTGTTATTCTGACAAATTCACCCCGCTGAAGCGATTCCGAATCTCACGGCACGTAATACTCGATGATCAACTGCGGACGACTCGCCGCACCTGCGTTGCCGCTATAAATCTTCAGGAAATCCGCGCCAAAATCGTTGTTGTCATCCCTGCGAAAGCGCAGGCGGACTTGAGTGGCGCCGGTTGGGTTGATGTATTGAAACTGCTCCGGGCTGAACGTCAGGATATACCAGCCGTTCACTTTTAATTTGGAAAGAGAAAAGAGCGCGCTTTGGGTCGCGCCTGCCTTGAAATCGTTGAATTGCAGGGAGGCGTTATTACTAAACGCTCCCTTGCGGAGGTCAACCAGCAGTTGCCCGTGTGTACTGAAAGGCAGGGTTCCTGTTTTGCCCGCGTATTTGAACTTGAACGTGACCGAGGCAATGGAGGCATTAACGGGCAGGGTGGTGTCAAAAGACAAAACGGCGCGGTACTGTTTGTTAGCAGAATCATCTCCAACGTTCAAAATGGACGCGCTGCTGTTCATCGCGCCGCCCCTGCCGCTGGTTTCGGAAGATTCGAGTACCCATCCGTCTTGCGCGGCAATGCTGATCATGTTTTTGCGATAAGGCACGGTCCCTGTGTATGCCGGAACGACGATCAGGGTTATGGAGTTTGCCGGGAAGTTGTAAGTAAATCCGCTTGGGGTCGTGGCAAGATCGGGCTGTGGAACAATGGCGTTCAGGTTCGATGCGCTGTACTGAAATACCCGGGCAAGACCGTCCGGGGTGAAGTTTTCCAGGGCGGCGTTGCCGGTGATCGTCTCGTTTGTCTTATTGATTATTATGACAGTCATTGCGCCGTCCCCGTTTCGTTCGGCGGCAAATACGGAAAGGCGGGATGGGTCGCCGCTGACCGCGCTGAGGCTTGTTTCGCCAAACTTGCCTCCGTTTCCATCGTAGTTTCGATACATCCGAAAAGCATAAGCGCCGGGCAGGGTTTCGAAATTGATATACCCCAGCGGGTCATAATACGGGTTGGGGTAATTCCATAAGGTTGCTAGGTCGAGACCCTCGCGTCCAAAGATGCCCAAAACTTCAGCCTGCGCAAGCGCGCCGTTGATATGCTCCAGACCGCCGAAGTTATATTCGGTGATCGCAAGTTTTGTGCCGGGATAGTAGGTGTTCACCCACTCGCGCATGCGCGGGATGAGGCGGACGTAACGCTGTTCCGGCAGTTGATCGTCACCGCCAATCCAGCTTTCGTCCCGGTATGCCGGGTCCCAAAGGGAACGCGTGGAGCGCAGCCTCAGCGATTGCAGATCACTGTCTCCGGCAGTCCGAAGCGCCACGCCGCTTTCGGGGTAGTAATGAAGGTCAAGGTAGTCGAGGAGCCGGATGGAGTTCGCCTGCTCATATTCATGCATCTGGTCGAGATACCATTCCACCTGATACATATTGCCGTGTGTGGCATAGTCGGGAAAATAGGTGTATCCGTTTTCCGCCGCGGCAACCATATCCCGGCGGGAATACCAATATCCGCTCCAGCCGAAGGCGACGTAACCCAGCAGTTTTGCGTTTGGGTCGGCGGCTTTGACCGCTTCACCGTAGTCTATAGTCTTTGCAAGAAGTTCATCGTAAGATTGATGGGTTGGGTGGACGTCCCGGTGGGTATCGCTCCAAAGTTCAGGTTCGTTGTCCAACGCATAAAACTGGACCCCGCCGCTGTTTGCGGCTCCATACGTGTTTACCAGGTCGGTCGCCCACGCCTGCATAAACGACGGTCCGGCTGAAACGCTCGTGTCGAGCGGATCGTTGCCTGTGATATAGCCATCTCCGTTGATGCCGTTGCCGCAGTCAATGCGCCAGGGATCGTCCACGCTGGTTTGAGCGCCATATTTACTGACCGAGAACCCGCAACTGGTATCGTCCTTGGCGACGTATCCGAGCATTGGAATGGTGATGAGGGAGGCGGTCTGGGTGCGGATATTTTGCCCGACCCAGTCGTTGTAATCTTCGGACTGGCTCCAATCGTATGCGTTCGAGTGTGAAGTGTTTTCGAAGTACCAGTCATTTGCCGTGTTCAGGTTGTTGTTCTGCCAGTTGTAACGGGATGTGGCGTTGCCGCCCCAGCGTCGGATGGGAAGGTCAATTTCCCCGGCAAATGCTTCTTTTGCGAAGTTCAACCCGTAGATAGAAGGGCTTATCGGCTTGCGGTTTTCAGCGGCATTGATGGTTATGTTGACCGAATTCAACCTCGCCGCCGACGCAACCGGGATGGGTTGAAATGCGGCTGTGAAAAGCAGGCTGATGGCGATGAACGTTCCGACCAGCGGCGTGATGCGGGTTCGACGGCTCACATTGATGTTCCTTTGTCCCCTATGGGATGAAATAATGAATGACCAGCTTTGGGCGCCTGGGCGCGCCCGCATTGCCGCTGAAGAACTTGATGAAATCCGCAAGGTTGTTTTCATTATCGTCCGTCACGAAGTAGATGCGGAATTGCGTCGTGCCCGTGCGGTTGATGTAGATCCTTCCAGTGTTGTTTAGGTTGGCGCTGTACCAGGATCCCACCGGGACGGCGTCAAACGAGGCGACATTTTTCCGCCCAGCCGCGGATTTGAAGTCGTTAAGCGTCAGAGCGGGGGTGCCAAAATCAGGTTTACGCATATCAACACGAAGCGCTCCGAGGACGGAAAAGGGGTCCATGCCGTTGACGCTTTTCTTCCTGAGTTTGAGGACAGCGGAACTGATGATTGCATTATCCGGCAGGGCGGAGGTATCGAAGTGCAGGATGGCGCGGTACTGCTTGTCGCCGGCGGCATCGCCGAGGTTCAGGGTGGCGGCGGTGGAGTTCAACGTTCCGCCCGCGCCGCTGGTTTCGGAGGATTCAAGAATCCAACCGTCGAGCGTTCCATCGGATGTGAAGGTGACGACCGATGATTCAACCCGCGTGTAAACCTCGCCATTGGTGAAACCCGAGGAAAGCGTTTCGACGCCATCGCTGATTGTGCCATCGTTGAGCACGTTGAGTTGGATGGTCCCATACCCGCCGCTGATTGAAACGGTAACAAGGTACGCAACGCCGGAACCGGTTACATTGTCAACGACTGCGCCCGTAATATCCCCGCCGGTGGCGGCGGCAAAATCGAATGCGTCCACACCGGTGACGGGCTCGGAGAAGTACACGTCGAATCGGAATGCGGTCGTTTGCGGTGGGATTCGGGTCCGCGCGCCTGACGGAATACACGTGGGGGATATCCGAGTGATTGGTCTCGGCGGAATTCGGATCCACCATCAAGCCGGATGTATCCACCGCTTCAAAATCGGAACCGCGTAACACGTCCAGTTCGTGCAGTTGAATGTTATTCCACGAGGGGCTGGGCGAGCCGGAGACATACCAGTCGGAACCGTTGTCTGCCAGAACGATACCGTAGGTCTTAAAGGCTTGGAGGAGCACTTGTGCCTGGGGCGAAAAACCGCTGATGTCGTAATCAGCCTTCAGGCGAAACCGCGCGCCAAAAGGCACCGGGTCTGTGCATGAGCCATGCTGTGCCTTGTGCCGTGCGGGCCAAATGTAAAAATTGGGCGTGCAACTTGCCGTAAAGCGCAAGGCGTGGGTAATGACGCCGGTGGCAGCCTCTTCGTATCTCGCAAGACCCGGCAGAATGGGTAAGCCTGCCGCATCTGCCGAGGTCCAGGTATCCGGGCGCAGGGTGTGCAGATCCAGGTCCCAGATCGCTCCCGATCCGCCGCTCCAACTGGTCCCGTCGAAAGAGGCGTCGTAGATTTCATATAATTTGCACTCATCCGTTTCCACAACAAGGAGATGATGATCGCTGCTATGTTCGATTTTGGGGTTGGGAGGCAGCGGATAAAGTCCCGGATCCGACTCGTCCGGGTAGTAGAAATCGAACTCATACTCGTTGACAACAGATGCGGAAACGACATTGTATGGAATGCCGATTGGACCGCCGTTCCAGGTTCCCGAGCCGAAGTCCATATGAAAACCGTCGTTTGCCCCGATGGAGTTGACCCATGCAGAAGACTTCGGATGTACCGGAAGGTGAGTGATCGGCACATTCCAAAAATTGGTATCGGGGAACATCTGACATCCGCCAATGCTGGGACCGGCTTGCGCCGGTATGGGTGCAGCCTGGAACCCGCTAACGAAGAGCAGATTGAGGATGACCGCGGCGAGTACGGTTGTGGGAAGGAATCTTTTCTTCATGACCTGATTGTATCCCCAGGCGCCGACGGTTTGTAAAGCCGTTGTAGTACTTTGGTATGAGATGCCCTTACAGTTTTGTTGATGACGTCAAACCAGCCCCCGCATCCTTCTGGACGAGAAGGCTGGTTCTGTTATTCTGACAAATTCATCCCGCTGAAGCGATTCCGAATCTCACGGCACGTAATACTCGATGACCAGCTGCGGACGACTCGCCGCGCCCGCGTTCCCACTGAAGAACTTCATGAAGTCCGCGCCGTTGTCATCGTTGTCATCAAGCACAAAGTAGATGCGGAACTGCGTCGTGCCGGTGCGGTTGATGTACACCCTTCCCACGTTGTTCAAGCTGGCGCTATACCACCGACCACTTGGCGCAGCCCCAAACGAGGCGACGTTGTTCCTCCCAGCCCTGGACTTGAAATCACTGAGCGCCAACGCTGGTGTGCCAAAGGCGGGTTTGCGCATGTCCACCCTCAGCGCGCCGAGGATGTTGAATGGGTTGGTGCCGGAAAGCCCCTGCTTCTTGATCTTGAGCACCGCGGAGGTGATGACGGCATTATCGGGCAAAGCAGAGGTATCGAAGTGCAGGATGGCGCGGTATTGCATATCACCAGCGGCATCGCCGAGGTTGAAGGTCGTGGCGGCAGAGTCCATCGTCCCGCCTACGCCGCTGGTTTCAGAGGTCTCCAAAATCCAGCCGTCGTTTACGCCAATGGATTTCAGGGTAGTGGTGGTCGTTTTTATGACCGTGTATTCTTCACCGCTCGTGTAAGGTAACCCAGCAAGCGGATTACCAGCTAAGTCGGTGATGGTGGCGGTATCCGGCACATCGAGGCGGATGGTGCCGTTGCCCGAGCCGGTGTTGACTGAAACGGTATAGGAAGCGCCGGAACCACCCACGCTAGTGATGGACGCACCGGTGACGCCGATGGTAAAGAGAGAGAAGTCGGAGACATCCACACCTACGACAGGTTCAGAGAAGGTGACTGTGAAGTCCACGCTTGATGAGGAAGTTGGAGTGACAGAAGCGCGGGTGATTGAAGAAACGCTTGTTAAATGTATATAAAATCGACCACTACAAGCTATCACCATTATATTTGTATTTTTTGCACTGGATGTGCATTGTGGTCCATAAATCCCTGTATCTAAAAACAGTAACCCACTTGAATTTCGTTCCCATGAAGCGCCATCATTGTTTGATTTGTACATACCACCATATTTTAAACCTACCCAAATCGTGCTTGTTTGGTAATCAAAAAAGGCACTTTGCACTTCAGGGGAACTAATTATACTGGGCAGATTAGATGTTACATTTTGCCAGGTTGTTCCACCATCGTCTGTTCTTACCACCCTTGTTGAAAAACTATTAGTTTGACCAAATGCATACATTTGATCTGGGTTTTCTTTGTTTATGATAATATGTTCACGTCCGGGACTCAGTATTTGTGACCAAGATACTCCCGAGTCTTCGCTTTTGTAAATTCCTTCTGTAGTAGGGGATGTTGAAAAATATCTTGCTGCAAATAGTATATTTGATTGATTTGGACGAACTTCAATATCGCTAAAAACTGAGTCGGATATATGGACCCAGGTCTTTCCTTCGTCTGTACTTTTGTAAATTCCTGTGTCTATTGAAGTAGGCATCCCACCACTGTCATATCCCGTTGCATATATAATACTGGGGTCATTGGGATCTATTTCAATGTCTTTAACAATAAGATAAGGCAGTACGCTTTCCCAAGTGTCTCCGCTGTCCTCGGAGCGATAGACTCCACCTTGGTAATATGTTCTATCAAACCCGGCTAGAATTATGTTTGATTTTGTTGGGTGAACAGTTAAAACTTTAATGTTCTCTTTATCATCTACTTTGCCAAGATACTCCCATGATGCACCTTTATCACTGCTTCGATAAACACCATGGGGTATGTCAGTTTCGTCAAGAAGCCAGCTATCTGTGTTGCCAACATATATCACATTTGGGCCACTTTCCCCAACTGCTACAACCTCGATATAAGGTATAAAGTAAGGATATCCATTGCTATAAACGATTTCATATGGTGGTTGACGCATAAACCAGAATTGTTCTTCTGGTGCATTCGCTTTTGCTGCCATTGTTTTAATTACAATGGTTAGTAAAAAAACTATTATCAATGCAGATCGTTTTCTTTTATTCATACCATCCTCCTTGTGGTTGAATTGTAACATATAGATAACCTTTGGTGCTAGTCTAAAGTGGTTGAATTTTTGGTATATCTATCACTCGATACCAAAAATGAGCCTTATTCTTGCGATCTCTTCCCACTTTGCAATTGATCCTACTTTGACACAGAAACGAATTTTCTCAAAGTGGGACATCAAAGGCGCATTTGCCCCGGCTTTGGAAGCTAAGTGGGAGAAAAACCTCGTAAAAACTAGCACCAAAGGTTAGATAATCTAATTTGCAAGAAGTAAATGGGGTTCTCTAGGACTTGCCGTGATTCATCCATATTTGGGCGCGAAAAACGCACTTTTTGCGAAAAGTGCCCCAGATCTGGCGGGGTACCACGGCAACTCACAGAGAGCCGTAAATGGTAAATCACTCAGGTCATTATTGCCAAGTTTTTGATTGTGCTTCTTTATTCCCTTTCGGGTCTGATACCCCGCCGCTTGCGGCGGAAGAAGGGGTTCGGGGCTTGCCCCGAGGTTGATACCTTTCATTGAACTTTTCCAAATTATTATGACAATGGAGTACTGCAAGATTCATCTTGCGAGGGCAGCCGCAACGCCAAATCAAGCGGCAACATGAATGTTGCGGTACTGAAACTCTGCGCATTGGATTGTCTGATTAATTTGGTAATTTGCAATAAAGAAGATTAAGGCGGAAGGTGTCACCTGAATTTACTAGAAAATTATCATAAATATTGACAATTCCCCTCCCGCCTGCTATAATGCCGCCGACTAAAAACTGGTAGGGGCGACCGGCTCTGAGGCGGTGTGTTTCTTGAGAACCACGAAGGGTCGCCCTTACATTTCAGGAGCAAAAACGAATGTCACAGCTTGAGATCAAGGATCTGCATGTCAGCATCGAGGATAAGGAAATCCTCAAAGGTCTGTCCCTGACCGTTAAACAGGGCGAAATTCACGCCATCATGGGACCGAACGGGACGGGCAAGTCCACGTTGGCGTACACCCTCATGGGTCACCCGAATTACACTGTCACCAGCGGGGAGGTGTTGCTGGACGGCGAAAACGTCCTTGAAATGGAACCGGACGAACGTTCCCGGCATGGACTGTTCCTCGCATTCCAGTATCCGGTCGCCATCCCCGGTGTGACCGTGGCGAACTTTCTGCGCTCGGCGATCAACGCCCGCCGCCGCGCTGAAAACCCCGAAGACAAGGGCATGCCCATCCCCGAATTCCGCAAGATGTTGAAGGAAAAGATGGATATGCTCAGGATGGATCACAACTTTGCGGGGCGCTACCTCAACGACGGGTTCTCCGGCGGGGAGAAGAAGCGCGCCGAAATCCTGCAGATGGCAACCCTCAAGCCAAGATTCGCCATCCTGGATGAGACAGATTCCGGTCTGGATATTGATGCGCTGCGCGTCGTCTCTGAAGGCGTGAACGCGCTTGCCGGTACGGAACTGGGCGTGCTGGTCATCACGCACTACCAGCGCCTCCTGAACTACATCAAGCCGCAGTTCGTCCACGTGATGATGGATGGGCGCATTGTTGAATCCGGCGGACCCGACCTCGCCCTGCACCTCGAAGAACACGGCTACGATTGGCTGCGCGAGAAGACCGCCGAAGAAGCGGCATGAGAGCAGATATTAGTGAATAGATATTTAACGATTCGAGTTTCGCGATTACTGTTGCCTGTTCACTATTTTCTATTCTCTAACAATTGGAGTTTCCATGTCTGACGATACCAAGATTCTGGAAGAAATCGGCGAGTACAAGTACGGTTTCCGCGACCGCGACGACTACTACACCTTCAAATCCCGCAAGGGACTCGACCGTGAAGTGGTCGAGCAGATTTCACACATGAAAGGCGAGCCGCAGTGGATGCTCGAATTCCGCCTCAAAGCGCTCGATCACTTCATGAAACGCCCCATGCCCAACTGGGGACCGGATCTAAAGGAACTCAACCTCGACGATATTTACTACTACGTCAAGCCGACCGAAAAGCAGGAAAAATCCTGGGACGATGTCCCCGATGACATCAAGCGCACGTTCGATAAACTGGGTATCCCCGAAGCCGAACGCAAGTTCCTGGCGGGCGTGGGCGCGCAGTATGAGTGCCTGAGCGGCGATACCCGCGTATACACCGCGCGCGGTGTTGTGCCAATCCGTGACATTGTCCCCGGCGATATTGTCTTTTCCCTGGATGAAGAAACGAACACGATCATTCCAGCGCCTGTCAAAAACTTCATGCCGAAAGGTAAGCGCGCCGTTTATGACGTGAAAGCCGGCACACATACCATCCGCGCGACGGGAAACCATCCCTTCCTTGTTTTAGAGCATCATAAAAAAGACGGCAACCGGCGTGGACGTTACTCCCGCTCGTGGAAATATTTGCGCGATTTGAAAGCCGGCGACCTGATTGCTGTTGCAAAATCCCTGCCGGATGTGGGGCAGGGCTACCGCCTTGAGCAACCCGAAGGGGAACTGACTTGGCGGCATAATCCCGTGAACCTGCCGCAAGAAACCTCCACCGATCTTTTGTGGTGGCTTGGCTTGTACATGGGCGATGGGTTTATTCATTACGACGCGAACAAGGCGGGCGTTGAAGTCGCCATTCCCGTCACTGACTCGGCGTTGCGATACGAATTCAAGCGCGTCACCGAGAGTTTGTTCGGCATTGCCGCGCAAAATGGCGATCCGTATCGCCTGACGATCGGCTCAACGGTTGTCGCCCGGTATTTAGAGAGCAATGGTTTTTCCGGCGGCGCACTGGAAAAGCGTGTGCCAAAGTGGATTGCGTCTCTTCCGCAGGAACAAATTCTCGCTTTTATCGGGGGTTATGTGGATGCCGATGGGTACGTCCGCAATCACGCGAAGAACAAAGATGTAATGGTTACGAGCGCCAATCCCGAGTTGCTACAGGATGTTCGCGATCTTGCCGAAATGTGCGGGGTTCATACCTCCAATATTCACCGTTTTGATTCGAAACATCCGCACGACGATACGCGTACGGTGACCGGCTATCGAGTGATGTTTAGCGGCGACTTTGACAAGATTGGCTGCCGTTCCGAG
Organism: Chloroflexota bacterium; assembly: GCA_013112685.1. Taxonomy (GTDB): domain Bacteria; phylum Chloroflexota; class Anaerolineae; order Anaerolineales; family Villigracilaceae; genus Villigracilis. Next base: position 433,836 of record JABFGC010000002.1, read on the forward strand.
CAGCGGCTGGCGCGCATGGGAAAACGGAAATTTCATCATAGTTATTCGATGGCAGAGGGTACGAGTTTCCGTGATCATGTGAACGAATATTTCGGATACGTTCGCATTGATTCCATTGTCCCTGCCGGCGAGGAAGAGGTCTTCGATATCGAGGTGGACGGACCTCACAATTTCGTTGCCGAGGGTTTGATCGTTCATAACTCCGAGATGGTCTATCACTCCATTCAGGAGCATCTCGAAAAACAGGGTGTCATCTTCCTTTCCATCGAAGACGGCTTGAAACAACACCCCGACCTGTTCCGTGAGTATTTTGGAACGGTCATTCCGATTGAGGATAACAAGTTCGCCGCGCTCAACTCTGCGGTTTGGTCCGGCGGTTCGTTCGTCTATGTGCCAAAGGGCGTCAAGGTGGATTTGCCCTTGCAGGCATACTTCCGTTTGAATACCGCCAACGTCGGTCAGTTCGAACGCACGCTCATCATCGTGGATGAAGGCGCGCAGGTGCATTATGTGGAAGGCTGTTTCCTTGAAGGCGCGCTTGTCCGCATTCGCAACGGCGAGAAGCCAATTGAAAAGATTCAAGTCGGTGATGAAGTGATGACCCATCAAGGTCGCTGGCGCCGCGTCTATCACACACAGACGCGCCCCTATCATGGGAAAGCTTATAACATCCGCTTCTACGGTGACAGCGGACGTGAATTGAAAGTGACCGCTGAGCATCCTTTGCTGATTGTTCGCCGCGAAAAACAATCCATGCGGAACAAATCGTTCGAGTTGTCCTGGTCGCGGGCGGATAGCGTCAAGGAAGGCGATTATCTCGTTGTGCCTGTCCCGCAACCCGTGATGGAACCTGCGCTTGCTCACTCTGTCATCGTCCCGTTGGGTCGCGGCCGCCATGCACCTGTAGATCGTGAGGTGAATTTACCATGCGAGCCTGATTTCTTCCGTCTGCTCGGATATTACTTCGCTGAAGGTCATGTGGATAATGAACATTACCTGACGTTCTCATTCCATGCCGATGAGACGCAATACCTGGACGATACGAAGGAACTGATCGAGCGCTACTTTGGTAAACCGCCGATTGAAAACAAGCCGCGCCAAAATGGGCAAACCCTCGTACTTTCATCCACTGAAATCGCCCGCACGTTTGCCCGTGAATTCGGCTCGAACGTTTACGAAAAGCGAATTCCTGAATGGGTTTCCAGCGCTGATACCGAATTGCTTGCGGAATTGGTCAAAGGCATGTGGCGCGGCGATGGAAGTTACGACCCAAAGAAAAACATGTTCCGCTACAACACCGTCTCGGCGGAGTTGGCATATGCCTTCCGCGATGCGTGTTTGCGCCTGGGCGTTGCGGCTTCTGTAAACATACAGGAACGCGCCTCGCCGCGAAAGAACATTTATGCGGTTGTGATTGCGTCACCGTTCAATCCTCGATTCGGCGAAATCGTTGGCGTGGATGCTCCCACAGGCGACCTCAGCGGTTCTCCCTTTGCGCTTGATGAGAACTTCATGTATCTGCCCATCAGGGAGATCACGGTTGAAGAGATGGAGACAGAGGTCTATAACTTCTCGGTCGAGGAAGATGAATCGTATGTTGCCGAAGGCGTTGTCTCCCATAATTGCACCGCCCCCCAATACACCACCGACTCGTTCCACTCCGGCGTAATCGAGATCATCGTCAAGAAAGGGGCGCGCTCGCGTTACTCGACCATCCAAAACTGGTCCACCAATGTCTACAATCTCGTGACCCAGCGCGCCAAAGTTTTTGAGAACGCCACGCACGAATGGGTGGATGCCAACATCGGCTCGAAGGTGACGATGAAATACCCGTCCTGCTACCTGATGGAGCCTGGCGCGCACGGCGAAATGCTTTCTATGGCGTTTGCCAACAAAGGCCAGATCCAAGACGCCGGTTCCAAGATGGTGCATTTTGCGCCAAACACCTCCAGCAAGATCACATCCAAGTCCATCAGCAGGGCAGGCGGACGCGCCTCCTATCGCGGCTTGCTCAAAGTCTATAAAGGCGCGAAGGGCGTCAAGTCCAACGTCGTGTGCGATGCGCTTTTGCTCGACCCGCAATCCCGCTCCGATACCTATCCCTACATCGAAATTGACGAAGACGACGTCACCATCGGTCACGAGGCCTCGGTCAGCAAAGTGGGTGAGGAGCAGCTCTTCTACCTTATGTCGCGCGGCCTCAGTGAAGAGGAAGCCACGACCATGGTCGTCTCCGGTTTCATCGAGCCGCTCGTCAAGGAACTGCCGATGGAATACGCAGTCGAAATGAACCGCCTCATTCAACTACAAATGGAAGGCTCGATAGGGTAACGCAAAATTAATTTTGCGATACAGGAATCGCTATGCAAGAGAAACCCAAAGTAACCGTATCACGAGGACGACGCGCGGAAACCGCCGCGAAGGAATTTAACTTTTCGCAGGCGGATATCCCCTCCGCGAATGGACTCGCCTCTTTCCCGCGCCGCACCGGGACTCTTTCTCCGTGCAGAATCTCCCCCGACACCTCGCTCGAAGCCCTGGCGGCGCACCGACCTGCGCCTCCTCCCCGCGCCGGATTTCAAACTCCCCAAGCCGGGCGCGTTCGAAGACCTGCCCGTCATCCCCGATGAATTGCTCCAGCCGCTCACCGGCGAACAGCACGGCGGACAAATCACACTCCTGCCCGGCGGCTCGAAAATGGACTTGGACGAAGCGCTCGCCAAAAAGGGCGTGGTCTTCACCGATTTTCGCACCGCGGAAAAGAATCACTCCGACCTGCTCAAGAAGTTAATCGGTCAGATCGTCAAACCGGAAGACGGCAAATTCGCCGCGCTGGCTTCGGCGCTCGCGCAAAACGGCGTTTTGCTCTACATCCCGAAGAATGTGGAAGTGGACTATCCGCTCCATTCCGTGCTGTGGGGACCGGGCGTTGACTTCGCCCACTTCTCGCACCTGGTCGTTTACGTAGAAGACGGCGCGTCGGTGACTTACGTCCACGAGGCGGCGTCGCCGGATGAAACCGGTCACGCCATGCACGCAGGCATTGTCGAAATTTACGTGGGCAAAGGCGCGAACCTGCGCTTTGTGGAACTGCAATCGTGGGGCAGGCACGCGTGGAACTTCTCGCATGAGCGCGCCCGTGTGGACCGCGATGGCAACCTCGACTGGATCTTCGGCGCGGTCGGCTCGCGCCTGACCAAGAATTTCTCCGACCTGGATTTGATTGGCGAAGGCGCGCAGGGACGGATGTCCGGTTTCTATTTCACGGATGGAACCCAGCATCTCGATCACGACACCCAGCAGAATCATCTCGCTCCGCATACCACGAGCGACCTGCTGTTCAAAGGCGCGTTGAAAGGCAAGAGCCGCTCCGTCTGGCAGGGTATGATCTACGTCGCCCCCGGCGCGCAGAAGACCGACGGCTATCAGGCGAACCGCAACCTCGTCCTCGACGACCAGGCGCGCGCGGATTCGATCCCCGGGCTTGAAATCCTCGCGGACGATGTGCGCTGTACACACGGAGCAACCGTTGGTAAACTAGAGCAGGAGCCGCTCTTCTATCTTAAATCCAGAGGAATTCCGCAGAAGGAAGCCGAGCAGTTGGTGGTGGAAGGTTTCTTCGACCCCATCATGCAGCGCATCCCGTTCGAAGGCGTGCGCGAACGCTTCCAACAGGCAATTCAGGTCAAGTTATCGAAGTAGGGTTATGAACCTGACAGGTCTGCAAGACCTGTCAGGTTTTCTGAGCAGGCTGTCAGCGTAGGAAGATGTCTGGGTGCGCCGGGCAACCGTCCCGTAGGAATGAGGCGCGTCCCCAGGCAAATAGGATGTGAGTCATGGCAATCAAATCCAAAGCGAAAACCAGGTCAACGTCGAAGGGAAAAACATCGGTGAAGGCAAAGTCAATCCGCAAAGCCAAAGGGGTGGCGAAATCGAAAACCATGCGCAGTGCAAAGACGAAAGCGAGGACGTTGGAGAAAAAAGTGAAGGCGGCGAAAGCCAAAACGCAGGCAAAAGCCGTCGTCCAAAAAACCACGCCGAGACCCGCGGTAAAACCCGTCGAAGTGACCCGCTCCATCACGCCCGTGATCGTGAAGCGCACCGTCAACCCGCTGGTGGAACGGCGGCGCCTCGCGCAGGATGCGGGTGTTCGCGCCGCGAGCCAGTTCACGTTCATGAAAGCGCCCGGACCTGAGCACGCATTTGAAGTGGGCGACACCGTGGAAGTATTCTGCGACCACGAAAAGGGACGCGAACGTGTGCGCGGGTGGATCAAGGGCATTGTGGTGCAGGTGGATAACAAGATGGTGGCGGTACAGTTCCGCTCGAACGTCTTTCTCACCGACGGCTGGATGGTGCCCGACCGCATCCTGTGGTATCCATTGACCTCGGAACACATCCACCCAGTGATGGGCAAGAGGTCTGCCGCAAAGAAGGATGTAATCCCGAACTATTAAGTCAGTTAGTCCGCAATCACCTGCTGCTTGTTTACCACTATGACCCTAAACGTAAACGAAATCCGTAAAGACTTTCCGATCCTTGAACGGCATACCGCCAACGGCGCGCGCGTCGTGTATCTGGATTCGACCGCCACGTCGCAGAAGCCCCTTCAGGTGATCGAAGCGATGAACGAGTATTACCGCCGCTCGAACGCGAACATCCACCGCGGCGTGCACACGCTTGCCGAGGAAGCGACGGCGATGTACGAAAACGCGCGCGAGAAGATCGCGGCGTTCGTCCATGCCGCCTCGCCGCGCGAGATCATCTACACGCGCAACACCACCGAGTCCATCAACCTCGTGGCGTATGCGTGGGCGCGCGCGAACTTGAAGGCGGGCGACCTCGTCATCCTGACCGAGATGGAACATCACAGCAACCTCGTCCCGTGGCACATGCTCCAGATGGAACGCGGGATCGAACTGGAATTCATCCCCGTGACGGAAGACGGTTTGCTGGATTTGGATGCGTATAAAGCGCTTCTCAACCGGACCCCGAAACTGGTCTCGTTTACACACATGTCCAACGTTTTGGGGACGATCAACCCGGCGGCGGAGATCATCCGCCTGGCGCACGAAGCGGGCGCAGTCACGCTGGTGGACGGAGCGCAATCGGTGCCGCATCTCAAAGTGGACGTGCAAGCCCTCGATGCCGATTTCTACGCCTTCTCCGCGCACAAGATGTGCGGACCGACGGGCATCGGCGTGCTGTACGGCAAGTCCGCTTTGCTCGAAGCCATGCCTCCGTTTTTGGGCGGCGGGGACATGATCAAGGAAGTAAAGCTGCGCTCCTTCCGCCCGAACACGCTGCCGCACAAATATGAAGCGGGGACTCCCGCCATTGCGGAGGCGGTCGGTTTTGGCGCGGCGGTGGATTATCTCTCTGGTATCGGCATGGAAAAGATCGCGGCGCACGAGCATCAGATCACCGAATATGCCTTGGATCGCCTGGTGGAAATCCCCGGCGTGAAGGTGTTCGGTCCCTCCGCGGATAAAAAGGGCGGCGTCGCGGCGTTCACGCTGGACGGAGTCCACCCGCACGACGTGGCGCAGATTTTGGACAAGGATGGCATCGCCGTGCGAGCCGGTCATCACTGCGCCCAGCCCCTGCACGAGAAATTTGGAATCCCCGCTACCAGCCGCGCTTCCTTCTATCTGTATAGCACAAAAGAGGAAGTGGATCTGCTGGTGAACGGGATATATAAAGTGAAGGAAATGTTTGGGTAATTCAGTGTCAAGTGTCCCTGTGTCTTTTGTCAAGTTTTATGCCTGAAACCTGACACCTGAAACTTGACACCTGATACCTGGAACCTGACACCGGAGCACGTATGGACGATCTCTACCGTGAAGTGATCATCGAACACTATAAAAACCCGTCGTATCGCGGGAAACTTGACCCGCACGATATTTCCTTTGCGGACAACAACCCGCTGTGCGGCGACCATATCCAAATTGACCTGCGCGTAGGCAAAGATGGCACTGTGATCGAAGCCCTGTTCGACGGTCACGGCTGCGCCATCTCACAAGCCTCCGCCGACCTGTTGATGGAATCCATCATCGGCAAACCGCTGGAGGAAGTGAAAAAACTCAGCAAGCAGGACATCCTCGACATGCTCGGCATTGACCTGGGTCCCGTGCGCTTGAAATGCGCCCTGCTCTCGCTCAAGGTCTTGAAGGCCGGCGTGTACGGTCTGGGCGAGGCGAGCGACGATTTGGTGGAGTGAGAATGTAAACAGGTACACACGTACACACGTACACAAGCGTTTACCTGTTTACCTGACTGCCTGTTTACTTGTGTACGTGTCTACCTATCCCATGTTCAACTACACAACCTTCGACGAATCCAAAGCCGAATTTTACGAGATCGCTCCCGTTTCCGAATTGCCGAACGGCGAGCGTCTTTTTGTCAACGTGGGCGACAAGCCCATCGTCATTTTCAACATCGCCGGTCGGTTCTTTGCCATCGGCGATGTCTGCACGCACGACGACGGTCCCCTGGGGGACGGGATGATCGAAGGCTTCAACATCGTCTGCCCGCGTCACGGCGGCGAGTTTGACATCCGCACCGGCAAGGTGATGCAAATGCCCGCCGTGGTGGATATTCCCGCCTATCCCGTGCAGGTGAGGGATGGAACGCTCTACGTCGGTGTGCCGAAGGAATAATCGCTCGTGAAATCGAAAAGAGTTCGCCTTGCCGGCAGAACTCCTTTTTGTTTACCACTCGCCTGCATATTGGAGGTTACAATGCTTGGCGATTCGCTCGATGTGCATCCGCCGCAACTCCACCAGTTGCCGTACGTGCAGGTTATCGTGCGCCACCCAGTTGGCGAGCATCTCCTCTGCGCTCATTGACCCGTACTGACTTTTGTACTTGATCTTCCAGTCTACGCGGCGCAATCCTCGCAGCCAAGCCAGCGACTTTTCCCGCTCCCTGAAAAACCTGGATTTCATCTTGTTGAAATCCTGCTGGTTATACTTCCGCAACTTCACCCACGCCATCGGCGCGATGGGATGCCATTTCTCGTGCTGGCGATATAAAATGAAATCCAAATGTTCGCGGAAATCCTCGCGCTCTTCATCGTGGAGGTGGCAGATAACTTCAAGGATAGACCAACTGCTTTTAGACGGCTTGATCCGCGCCTCTTCCCCGCCGATACCTGCCAGCAAAACCCGAATCATTTCCGTGCTGTGAGTCAATTCCCGAAACAGCGTTTGGAATTCCATCGCAGCCTCCAATCTCTAATCTCCAATTCTCTACTCCTCCCAATTCTCTATTCACTAAACCTCCCCACAATCCTCAAAATATCGAATCCTTCCGCAAAGGGAACCTCTCCAATCGCGCCATGACGCACCATGATGGAGCGGGTCAGTTCGCTGTTGAAGTAGTAACGGTCTCGATAGGTCTCGTATTGCGCCAGCGCTTCGATCTTCTTGTTCACGTCCTCTTCGGTCACTTCCACAATAAAATGCGGAAAGAAACCATACGAGGAACGTACCACGTCAAAACCCAAAACTGTGATGCCGCGAAATGCGCGCAGAGCTTCGTCGGTCATCGTGTTGTGGTCCTGGTGCACGTCCTGCCTGGAGTGGGTGAAGATCAGGTCGGGTTTGAAGTCCCTGCGGAGTTTGAGAAAGTATTCCAAAATATCCTGCCGGGAATCGTGGAAGATGCGCGTCGTGAACGGACCGAAGACCACGCGCTCCTCCGGCACGCCCAAAATCTTCATGGAACGCAGGTGCTCGTCCTTGACATTTTTCAGTTCGGGGTTCTTTTGATTATCCGAGAGCGTGACGCACAGCACATCCGTCTTTTTGACAATGTTGTGCAGCAGGGCGCCGCAGCCGATCTCGATGTCGTCGGGATGCGCGCCGAGGAAAAGAACTCGTTTGCCGAAGAAATTCATAGGAGGATTATGTCATTGCGAGGGCGGCGGTCTTCCGCACGAAGCAATCTCAAGGTAATGGGGAGATTGGTTCGTCGCTCCGCTCCTCGCAATGCCATGTTACTTTGTTGCCAAAATCCCACCCACGACCTTGGTCATCACCAGTTTGCCGTCGCGGTCGAACCACTTCTGCGCCACCGCCTGGATTTTGCCGATGAGCGCTTCGTATTCGTCTTTGCCGTTGAACATCGAAGTCCACAACTTGCGGTCTTCGCTCAGCGAGGCGCGAACGTATTCGATGAACGGCTCTACGCTGGGGAAGGTAAGGTGATTCTCGAATTTGTGCAGTTCCGTCTTTGCAAAAAGACCGTCAATGGTGTTGAATATCTCGCCCTTGAAGCGGGAGGAGCCGGGCATGGGCGGGATGGTGGTATTGGTGGCTTCCTTGATGATGTCGTAGAACATCTGCTTGTTTTCGGGCAGCGGACCCGAGACGAACAGCCGTCCGCCGGGTTTAAGCACCCGGTGCGCCTCACCAAATGTAAATTTAAGATCCGAGGCGTAGTAGATGGCGAAGGCGCTGGTCACCAGGTCGAAGGTGTTATCCGGGAAATTGAACAGCTTGTTGAAATCCAAAAACTGAAAGTCAATTTTCGTGCCGAGTTCCCTGTTCTTTGCGCGGGCTTTGTCGAGCAGTTCCTCCGAAAAATCACCGCCAATGATCTCCGCGCCGCCTTTGGTGTATTCGTTGAAAAGGAAACTGAGTTTTCCCGCGCCGCAGCCCACGTCGAGAATCTTCATGCCCGCCTGCGGTTTGAGCAGGTCGTTCGTCCACACGTCAATATTGGCGGAGCCGTATTTTTCATGAATATCAATGCGGGTGAGCAGGTCCTTGCTGGTTTCCTGGTAATTGATTTCCATTTGTCTCTCCTGTAATAGACTTTGTTTCGATAATCTGGCTGATTATACCAAAATAGAACCAAAATTCACCGGCTGAATTTTGAAGGGGCATGATAAAATTCGCGTACTGGAGCAAGCATGGCGAACAAGATTCAAACCGTGAAAGGCACACGCGAATTCTATCCTGAGCAGATGGCGTTGCGGAATTTTATCTATGAAAAGGTGCGCGCCGCCTCTCAGGCTTTTGGCTATCAGGAATACGATGGTCCGTTCATCGAGCCAATTGACTTGTATGCCGCAAAGTCCGGCGAGGAACTGGTCAAGAAGCAGTCGTTCACGTTTCAGGATCGGGGAGGGGATTTTGTCACGCTTCGTCCTGAACTGACGCCCAGCCTGGCGCGCATGATCGCGGCGAAGCAGGGCGAATTAACTTTTCCTGTGCGCTGGTGGTCGTTTGGTCCGTTCTGGAGATACGAATCGCCTCAAAAGGGACGCACGCGCGAATTCTTCCAATGGAACGTGGACATGATTGGCGTGGATACACCCGAAGCCGACGCGGAACTGATCGCCGTCGCTGCCTCCTTCCTGCGTTCGGTTGGTCTGACACCCAGGCAGGCTGCCATCTTTGTGAACAACCGTAGCCTGATCAACGCCCAGTTCGACGCGCTGGATATTCCCCCCGAAAAGCGCGTGGATGTTTCCAATCTGATTGACCGCCGCGCGAAGATGAAGCCCGAAGCCTGGGACGAAAACGGATTGGAACTGGGTTTGAACCGCAATCAACTCGAAGGCTTGAAAGGCGTTCTGGAAAATTACGAACTTTGGAAACAAAGCGAAGAACTGGTGCGGGTCTTTGATGCGCTCGAGGCGCTTGGCGTGAAAGAATACATCAAATTCGAGCCGGGCGTAATGCGCGGACTGTTGTATTACACCAGCACGGTCTTCGAAGCGTTCGATCTCACGGGGTCGGTGCGACGCTCGATCCTGGGCGGCGGGCGATACGATAACCTGCTCGCGGATGTGGGCGGCGATCCGCTGCCCGCGACTGGTTTTGCGATGGGCGACGTGGTGATCGGCATCATCTTGCAGGAAAAGGGACTGGTGCCGGAGTTCGATCCCACGCCTGCCGACGTGCTGGTGACGGTGTTCGACGAGTCTCTGTGGAAGAAATCACTCGAACTTTCCACCCAGTTGCGGAATGCAGGAATCGCCACGATGGTCTACCCCGAAGCCGTCAAACTGCAAAAGCAGTTCAAATTTGCGGACAGGATGAAGATGAAGGTCGCGCTCGTGCTCGGACCGGAGGAAGCAGAGAAAGGTCTGGTTGTAGTCAAAAACCTTTTAAATGGCGAGCAGGTTCAGGTCCAGACTGAAGCGGTGGTGGAAGAGGTCAAAAAGTTGCTTGGTTGAAAAGTTTCGTGGTAAAATCCTGCCGCTCCCGCAGAAGCGACGCAGGCGAACATGGAGCCTATGGTGTAACGGCAGCACAACACACTGTGGATGTGTTAGTATGGGTTCGAAACCCATTAGGCTCCCCACACAGGGCGGGTCAGAAACGGTCAGAGATGGCCGTTTTTGATTCGCCGACGGAAAAGTAGGCGGAATTGAGGCAGTATGAAGGTTTGCAAGAAATGTGGTTTATCCAAAGACGAATCCGAATTCTCCTGGAGCATCCGAGGAGTGAAAAGACATTCTGCATGTAATCGCTGTAGAACTGAAGAACGGATGAACTATTACCGAAGAAATAAAGAGAAAGAATTGAAGTATAAGGCTGAGAGACAGATAACCAAGCGTGAGGAAGCCAGGCGCTTCGTGTATACTTACTTGTGCAATCATCCTTGCGCCGACTGTGGTGAGACGGATCCCTTTGTTTTGACCTTTGACCATGTAACAGGCACGAAGAAAATGAACATATCGCAAATGGTCAATCAGGGTTATAGTCTGGACGCCATTCAAAAAGAAATTTCTTTGTGCGTTGTGAGATGTGCCAATTGCCATATGCGAATTGAGAAACAAAGACGGGGAACAATATATTTTTAGGGAATAGCATTTTAATTGCCTAATCGTTAAAAAGCCCCTAAAGGTCTATAAAACCTTTAGGGGCTTTTTATTGATTATTCCCCTCTCACATACCAGATCGCGCCGGGCGAGTCGTAACTCCAGCCTTCGCCCATGATGATGTGCGCCGTGCCGTTTTCGTCAATGTCAAGTTCGTAATAATCGCCGAAGGGGAAGCGGAAGCCGTCGGCGGTGATGTAGGTGTACCCGCTGACAAAATCGGAGACGTCCTGTTCGGCGGTCCAGGTTGCGCCGCCGTTGGCGGAACTGCGGTAGTAGGTGTTCCACCAGCCGTTGATGCGTTCATCCATCCACGAGATGCGGACGTCGCCGTTGCCGGTGGCGGCAATAGCGGGGAAGTTGTGCGAGATGTTCGGTCCGGCAGTGGAAACCTCGGTGCGGGCGCTCCAGGTTGCGCCGCCGTCGGTGGACTTGTAGAAATAAATACGCGCGGGACCAAAGTCCACGTTGTTGGCGTTGGAGAGGGCATAGACATTGCCCGCCTCATCGCCCGCCATGACGATTTGCGCGCCGAGATATGCCCAACCGCACAGGTAATCTGCGGGACATTTTTCGGGAGCGCGCGAGACATCCACGACCTTGTTCGTCCACGTCGCGCCGCCGTTGGTGGAGCGGCTGATGACCAGGTTGACCTTGCCCTTCGCGCCGCCGTTTTGTTCGTAGCCTGCCCATGCCATGTAGGCTGTGCCGTTCGGCGCGACGTAACCGCCGCCTGCCATCGCCCAGCCCAGTTTCCCTGTGTATTTGATCTCGGACTGCGTGAAGGTCTGCCCGCCGTCATGGGAAGAAGCGACGTACAGTTTCTGCGAGTGAGTGTAGGAGACGTAGACATCCTGTCCGCGTACGGCGAGAATGGGTTTATCCACGGCGGCGTTGGTCGAGTCGGCGATCACAACCGACCAGGTCTCTCCAAAATCGGTGGACTTGGCGACGGCGATGTCGCTTTTGTTGGCTTCCATCCAGACGGCGTAAACGGTGCGTCCGTCCACAGGGTCCACTGCGATTTGCGAATCCCACTGTCCCGTGTTCGCACCTTCTATGTAGATTGGGGCAGGCGGACCCCAAGTCTCGCCATGATCGCTGCTGATTTGAATGACCTGCGTCGGGTTGCCGCAGACATCACAGCCCGGCACGCCGTAATACTGGGCGTACAGCACGTAAACATGCCCGAAGCGGTCCGAAGCGATGGCAGGCTCCCACTGATCGCCGTCGAAGAATCCGAGCCGTACCTGGGAGGAAAATCCGCTGGGCGGGACGGGCGGCGCAAACACCCCCGAAGGGATCGGCGCGGCAACGACCGATGCCAGCGGACCGACGGTTTTACGTTTGACTTTGGCGGGTTCCTGTTCCCTTGCGGGGCTGAACGCCCCCAGGCTTGCCCCTGCCGCCACAGCAAGAATAAGAAGAACCAAAACAACGAACATTTGCGTACGGGGTGCGTGTGCAGACATATTTATCTCCTCTGGCTTGGGTTTTATCCGGCTGCCCGGATATGAATTAGTGTACAGAATCGACGGGGCGGTTGTCAACTGCCTTTCCCTTAAAGTTCCTTGCAGACGAAGGCAGGTCGGATTGCCATTTCGGGGGAGTGGAAACGCTATTTTCATGTAAAATACCTTCATGCCCAAAACCATCAACGTTCTCTTTCTTGCCGCCGAAGCCGACCCGTTTGTGAAGGTCGGCGGGTTGGGGGATGTAGCGGGGTCGCTTCCGCAGGCGCTACGCGCGCTTTCCAATGACGAGATAAAACTGGATGTGCGGCTTGTCCTTCCCTATCATCCGGTGGCGAAGGCGGAGAATCTCCGTCCGCTGGAGGTGTTCTCATTGCCGCGCGGCAGTTCCGAGGTCGCGGTGGAGGCGTTCGAGACCGCGCTCAACGGAATGCCGGTCTATTTCATCGGCGGCGAACCGATCCGCGCGAACGGCTCCGTCTATTCGCTCGACGCAAAACTGGACGCGGAAAAGTACACCTTCTTTTCGCTGGCGGCGCTGGAACTTCCCAACCAGATCAACTGGCGCCGGACGTCGTCCATGCCAACGACTGGCACACGGCGCTCAGCATTTACGGCAACCTGACCAAACGTTGGGAGGCAAACGCGCGCCATGTGGCGGGCGTGGTGACTCTGCACAACCTGCCGTTCATGGGACCAGATATCAGCGACCTGCTCGAAGCCTATGGCATCAAACTCGCGCAGACCGACCTGCCCGATTGGGCGCGCGTGATGCCGATGCCGCTCGGTCTGTGGGCGTCGGATGCGATTGTGGCGGTCTCGCCGGGATATGCGAGCGAAGTGCTCACGCCGGAGTTCGGCTGCGGCTTGGACGAATTCCTGCAACTCCGCAAGGAAACGTTGAGCGGGATTCTGAACGGCATTGATACGGTCTCGTTCGACCCCGCCGCCGATCAAGCCCTCGGCGTCAATTACGAAGCGGCGTCCATCGAGAAGCGCGCCATCAATAAAAAGTTGCTGCAGAGACCGCCTCGGTCTTGCCCTCGACCCGAACGTTCCGCTGCTGGCAGTCATCTCGCGCATGGATGTGCAAAAAGGCGTGGACCTTGCCTTCACCGCGCTCAAGAGCATGAAGCGCGTCAACTTTCAAGCGGTCATCCTCGGCACAGGCGACCCAAAACTCGAAGAAGCCGCCAAAGGTTTGCAGGAACTCTTCCCCGATAAGATCAAAGCCGAACTGCGGTTCGATGCGAAACTCGCCCGCCAAATCTACGCAGGCGCGGATATGCTCCTGATGCCGTCGCGCTACGAACCGTGCGGTCTTGCGCAGATGATCGCCATGCGGTACGGCCGCGTGCCGGTGGTGCGCGCCGTCGGCGGTTTGAAGGATACGGTTAAGCAGAACGAGACCGGCTTCGTATTCGAGAAGGCGCATCACATGTCGCTGGTCAGCGCCGTCAAGGCGGCGATGAAGGCAATGACCCAGCCCGACAAGTGGCGGTCCATTCAATGCGCCGGCATGGCGAAGGATTTTTCCTGGGAAGCCTCGGCGCGCGAATATCTCAGTCTGTATCAATCGTTGGTGAAATAAAACCGGAGATGAACAGCGATGAACGGAGATGGAATTGGATGGTCTGGAAGGACGCGACCCGGTTACACAAACAATCCATCATCCTTATTTATCGAGTTTATCCCTGGTAAATTTTCCCAGACCTCAAGGCAGCCATGACTTTCAAACGTTCCTCCGGCATTCTTCTTCATCCCACCAGCCTGCCCGGTCCATACGGCATCGGCGACCTCGGTCCGCAGGCGTATCGCTTCGCGGACTGGCTCGAATCCACCGGCTGTAAACTCTGGCAGATTCTCCCGCTGGGTCCCACCGGTTATGGCGACTCGCCCTATCAATGTTTCTCCGCCTTTGCCGGGAATCCCTATCTCATCAGTCCGGATGATTTGCTCGCAGAAGGATTGGCGGCTCAGGACGATTTGGATGCGCTGAAAGACCTACCCGCCTCCAACGTGGACTTTGGGCTGGTCATCCCCAAAAAGCTTGACCTTCTGCTGAAGGCGTTTCACCGCTTCCGTTCCACCCCTGAACCTTTGCGCGGGGCATTCGATTACTTCTGCGCCCAGAACGCGTCCTGGCTCGACGACTTCGCGCTCTTCATGGCAATAAAGGAAGCCAACGGTGGCGGCGCGTGGAACGGCTGGGATCCCGCCCTGCGCGCCCGCCGGAAAACCGCGCTGGCGAAAGCCCGCAAGGAGTTGGCGGAAGACGTCCTGCGCCATTCGTTTTATCAATTCCTTTTCTTCCGCCAGTGGGACAAACTCCGCGCCTACGCCAACGGCAGGGGGATTCAGATCGTCGGCGACATCCCCATCTTCGTCGCCTACGACTCCGCCGACGTTTGGGCGAATCCCGAACTGTTTTATCTCGACAAGCAGGGGAATCCCACCGTCGTGGCGGGCGTCCCGCCTGATCTCTTTTCGGCAACGGGTCAATTGTGGGGCAATCCGCTCTACAACTGGGACGTCCATAAAGCGGATGGATATGCCTGGTGGCTTTCGCGCGTGCGCGCCGTCCTGCAAACCGTGGACATCCTGCGCTTCGACCACTTCCGCGGTTTTGCGGGGTATTATGAAATCCCCGCCTCGCAAACCACCGCCGAAAACGGACGCTGGGTTCCCGGTCCCTCCAAGGATTTTTTCCGCGCTGTGGATAAATACCTCGGCGACGGTCTAATCACACACGGCACGGGCTTGCCCGTCATCGCCGAGGATTTGGGCGTCATCACCCCCGACGTGATCGAATTATTGAACGCATTCGACCTGCCCGGCATGAAAGTCTTGCAGTTTGCCTTTACCGGACCCGATAACCCTTTCTTGCCGCACAATTACGTCCCGAATTGCGTCGCCTACACCGGCACGCACGACAACGACACCGCGTTCGGCTGGTTTGCGTCCGCGCCGGAACAGGAGCGCGAATTCGCTAAACGTTACCTCGGCGTGGATGGTCACGACTTTGCCTGGGACCTCATCCGCGCGGTGTGGAAATCCGTCGCCGTTTTCGCCATGACCCCCATGCAGGATGTGCTCGGCTTGGGCGGCGAAGCGCGGATGAACTTCCCCAGCCGTCTCGGTGGAAACTGGGAGTGGCGCATGTCCGAAGCGGACTTCCGCGAAGACCTCGCCGCAGGATTGAAAGATTTGAACTGGATGACGCTGCGATAAGAAAACAGCATTCCCTTGAACTTGAACGAACAAAAAGACCTTCTGGAACAAACAAGTTCAGAAGGTCTTTCTTTTATTCACTCACCTTACGCAGTAAACCGCCAAGACGCCATGTCGCCAAGTTTTTTTACGCCTTTTACTCTTCTCTTGGCGTTCTTGGCGCCTTGGCGGTAAGAAAGGGGCTTAACTGCGTAACGTCAGTTATTCACTGATGTTACACAATTCCTTCTCCCTCACCCCTTCACTCCTCTTCCACTGGGAGGGGGACGGGGGTGAGGGTGCGTAAGGCGAGTTATTCAACCTTGATAATCTTGAATTTGATCCTGCCGCCAGGGGTTTCCGTCTCAGCGATGTCGCCGACCTTTTTATCCATCAGCGCCCTGCCGATGGGGGATTCGTGCGAAATCTTCCCGTTGCGCGGGCCCGCTTCGGCGGGGACCGACGAGGTGGTAGGTCTCGGGCTCAGAAGCCCTCCTCCCGGATGGTGACATGCGACCCGATGGAAACGACATCCGAATTGCCGGATTTTTCGATGATGACGGAATTGCGCAGGATGGTTTCGATTTCCTTGATACGCCCTTCGAGGAAGCCCTGGTCTTCCTTGGCTTTGTGATAATCGGCGTTTTCCGAAAGGTCGCCCATCTGGATCGCGGCGCGCAGGCGTTTGGCAAGTTCCTCCCGGCGCGGACCTTTTAAATCCTCCAGTTCAGCCTTCAACCTGGCTTCACCTTCCGGGGTCAGATAGTGGGATTGAGACATGGCTTTCTCCTTTCCAGTGTGGTTGGTAAGACGTTTGAATTGGTAAAACGGGGGAGGCGGTGATGGTTTCCGATGCCCCCTTTCAAAGCCAAAATCAACTATGGTTTCTCAAGGGGGTTGAATAACTTCTGATATTCTTCGACGGCGTAACGGTCGGTCATGCCGGCGATGTAATCGCAGATGGTACGTTCCAGTCCGCGCTTTTCGATGAAGAACTGCACGTGCTCGGGCAGCATGGATGGCTCGGAGCGGTAGGCATGGAACAGGTCCGAGATGATGCGCTCGGCTTTCACCTGCATCCGCACCACGCGGAAGTGGCGGTACAACTTTGCGTAGAGCAAATCCTTCAGTTCGCGGTTGCGCCTTTGCATCTCTTCGCTGTAGCCGACGACATTGTGCTTCAATTTCTGAATATCCAGCGCCGAATTGACCTTGCTCTCCTTGAGCCGCGCGTCGGTCGCCTTGACCATGTCCGTGACCGTGATGCCGACCAGATGGCGGATCATGCGATGGCGGTCCATGTCGTTCAGAATTGGTCCCTGCCAGTTGTACGTCTCGCGCAGGATCTCCCAAAGCGCCACGCCGTTCAAAATCTGGGTGTTGAGCATACCCGAACGCAGACCGTCGTCCAGGTCGTGCGTGGTGTAGGCAAGTTCGTCCGCGACGTTGGCGATTTGCGTTTCGAGGTTGCCGCGCAGGTCGGGGCTGTAATCGCGCGCGTCGGAGATGTCGTACTCGGACTCATGCTTGACCATGCCCTCGCGCACCTCCCAGGTGAGGTTCAAGCCCGGGGAATTCGGGGTAGCGCTGTTCCAGTTCTGTGACGATGCGCAGGGATTGTTTGTTATGGTCGAAACCGCCGTAGTCCTTCATCAATCGCGCCAAGGCAACTTCGCCGGAATGTCCAAACGGGGAATGACCGAGGTCGTGCGCGAGGCAGATCGCTTCCACGAGGTCTTCGTTGCCGCCGAGCGCGCGCGCAAGCGTCCGCCCGATTTGGGCGACCTCCAGCGTGTGCGTGAGGCGGGTGCGAAAGTGATCGCCCTCGAAGTTGATGAAGACCTGTGTCTTGTATTCCAGCCTGCGGAACGCCGTAGTGTGCAGGACACGGTCGCGGTCGCGCTGGAAGGCCGTGTGGTATTCCGGTTCGCTGTCGAGATAGGCGCGTCCCTTCGTGTCCTTGCTTCGCATTCCATAGGGCGCAAGGCTCTTGTCCTCGATCTCTTCCAGTTGCTGGCGGGTAAAGAACATGATCAACCTTTCAGATGCAAATGTCATCGCGAGCGACTGTAAAGAGCGAAGCAATCTCCCGCCATGAGAAGATCGCTTCTACGGACGAACGCCGTCTCGCAATGACATGATGAAAGAGTGGGGCGAGAGGGGGTCGAACCCTCACGGTGTTGCCACCGACAGATTTTAAGTCTGTTGCGTCTGCCGATTCCGCCATCGCCCCGGCTTGCCTATTTTACTATAACTCACCTCACGCGAAGCAAACCGCCATGACGCCAAGTTTTTTTCTCTCAATTCACCATTTCTTGGCGTCTTGGCGGTTCAAAAAGAGGACGCCTGCACAGCATGAGTTCCTAAAAGGTGCGCGCGGCAAATTCGGGAAAAGCCTGCTTGACAACAGCCTCATATCGAAGGATACTCTTTTCAGGGAAAGGCAGGCAATCATGAACAAAAAACTGATTGTAAGAATCGTCGTCGGGTTGGTCGTTCTCGCTTCCGTGGTTTTCATTGTCCGCGGCAGCCTCGAAAGCGCTCCAACGCTGGATTTGAAACCCGCCGGTCCGCAGATTGTGGCGCGGACTCCGCTGGAGGGTCAATGGCTGGATTTGTCGTCCCCGATTGAGTTGACGTTCGACCGGGATATGGATCAAGCCAAAACAGAAGACGCCTTCACGCTTCTAAGCCCGGACCTCGAACATGTCTCCGGCAAAATCAGTTGGGCAAACGCCCGGACGTTGGTCTTCACCCCATCCGCCTTATGGAAGCCCGCCAGTGTGTACCAGGCTGTTTTCTCCACCGAAGCCGCCGGGTTGGATGGCTCGACCCTCACAGAAGAAATCCGAATTGAATTCACAACCATAGACGCGCTTGCAGTCTCGCAGATCTTCCCGGCGGATTCAACGCTCGGCGTGGATGTGAACGCAAGCATCACCGTGATCTTCAACCGCCCCATCGTTCCCCTCTCCATTTTGGAGGAGCAGGATCGCCTGCCCCAGCCGGTTGAAATCACTCCAGCTGTGGAAGGAAAGGGGGAATGGGTTAATTCGTCGGTGTATCTGTTCGAGCCGGAGGGAAACTTCAAGAGCAGCACCAACTACCAGGTCCGGGTGGAGGCGGGGCTGGAGGATGTGGTCGGCAACCGGCTGGAGGAAACGTTCACAGCCCAATTCACAACCCGCGCGCCAGCCGTCAATCATGTGGCGCTCAAGGACGGGAGTTGGATCGGACAGGACTTTTCTGGTGTCCTGCTGGATCAAGCCTTTGTCGTTGTGTTCGACGAACAGGAGATGGATAAGGAAAGCGTCGAGTCGGCGATACAGATTGTGAACCGGGAGACGCAGAAGGCGTTCCCAATCGAATTTGAATGGAACGAAGCGGTCACTGCGGTTGTCGTTTCGCCGAAGGATTTGTTCGAGATTGACAGCCATTATCAGTTTATCGTTGACGATTCGGCGAAAGCCAGCGACGGCGGGTCTCTTGCCGCGCCCTGGTCGGTGAATTTTTCGACCGTCCCGTACCCAGCCGTCATCGGCATCTACCCGGAGCCTGGCAGGGAACTCGACGGTTACACTTCCTATATCACTCTCACCTTTGCTTCGCCGATGGATAAGGACACCATCGAAAGCAGGGTGAAAGTCACTCCTTCGCTGGGCGGGGAGCCGCAGTGGTATTACTCTTTTTATCCCGGCTCATATACCGTTACTTTGTACGGCTTCGAGCCGTCCACCGATTATGTGGTGCGCATCCTGCCGGGGATGAAGGATATTTACGGGAATGAAACCAGGGAGGAAATCTCCTTCGAGTTCACGAACAAGGCATATCAGCCGTCGGGCTGGCTTGCCATGCCGTGGCTTCCGCTGACGTACCGCGCGGACGGAATCCAGGATTTGTATTTCCAGCACCGCAACCTGGAGGGGGCGAAAGTCCTCGTCTATCGGCTAACCTTCGAGGAATTCGCCCGCATCGTCGCAGACGACATGGATACCTCCAAGTTCAAGCCGAAAGGTCAGCCGGTGCGCGAGTGGGAGTTGAATGTTCGAGGGGAGGAAAATGCGTTCGAGACCGAATACATTTCCCTTGAGGATGAGACGGGGAATCCGCTTGAGCCGGGGTATTACCTGGTGGGGACGCAGATCGAGCAGTTCGACTACAACACGCTGTTTTACCAGGCAAACCTGTTCCTCATCGCTACGGATAACATCACCCTGAAAAGCACCGCAACCGAGGGGCTGATCTGGCTGACGGATTTTTCCGGCGGCGAGCCGCAGGCAAACGTGCCTATCCTTTTCTACGATGAGGATTTCAACCAGGTCGGCAAAGGCAGGACCGGCAATGACGGCGTTTTCCATCTCGGCGGTTTGGACGCGATTCCATCCTATGCCGTTGCGGAAGGAGAAGGTCATTTTGCCTTCACCGCCATTAACTGGGGAAGCGGCGCGCGCGTAGGAGATTACGGGATCTTCGGTGGGTATTACGCCGAGCCGGAGGAGTTGTTTGCCTACATTTACACCGACCGCGCCCTCTACCGCCCCGGTCAGGAGGTGTATTTCAAGGGCATCCTGCGCAAGGACGACGACCTGCACTACAGCCTGCCGCAGTTGGAGGAAGTCTACGTGGTGGCGCAGTACAACGGCGAAAATATTTATGAAAAGCACCTGCCGGTCTCCGAACTGGGCAACTTCACCGACCTGCTCCAATTGTCCGATGGCGCGGAGGTGGGGACGTATTTCATCAGCGTGTATGAGAACGAGAACACCGATGAAACGTTTATCTCCAGCATCTCCTTCCGCGTGGCGGAATATGAAAAACCCGAATTCGAAGTGACCGCCGCCGCAGACCGGGACGACGTGCTGGTGGGCGATTCGGTCAATTTTGCACTGGACGCCGTCTATTATTCGGGCGGACGTGTTTCGAACGGGACAGGCGATTGGTTCATCGAAACCACCAATTTTTATTTCACCCCGTCGAAGGAGTATTCCGGCTTTTCGTTCATGGATTGGGACCGCGATGTCTATTATTCCTTCGAGACCGACGGTTCCCGCGACGTAGTGGATGAAGGCGAAGTTGTGCTGGACGAAAACGGTCATGCGGAAGTGGAACAGAAATTCGATTTGAAGGATGTGAAGATCAGCCAGCGGGCGGCTTTCCGCGTGAACGTGACCGACGTGACCGGGAACCTGGTCAGCGGGAGCGCGAGCGTGGTGCTTCATGCGAGCGAGTATTACGCGGGCATCCGCTCCGCCAGTTACGTCGGCGCGCAGGGAGAACCGCAGACCTTCGATGTGGTCGTGCTGGATTGGGACTCAACGCCGGCGGCGGGGCAGCCGGTTACCGTTAAGTTTGTGAAGCGCGAATGGTTCAACGTTCAGGAACAGGATGCGCACGGCAATCTGCAATGGAAGTCAACCGTGAAGGAGACTCCCGCCGGTCAGCAGGACGCCGTCACAGATGAAAAGGGATTTGCCTCGGTATCGTTTACGCCGTCCGCAGGCGGAGTGTATAAAGCCGTCGTCGCCACGCGGGATTCGAAGGGAAACACGCATCAATCCTCGACTTATATCTGGGTCTCCAGCCCGGGCTTTGTCTCCTGGAGACAGACCAACGACCGCTCCTTCCGCGTGGTGCCGGATAAGGATTTGTATTCGCCCGGCGAGACCGCCAAACTGCTGATCGCCCAGCCATTTGAAGACGAAGTCTACGCGCTGGTGACGTACGAGCGCGGTCACGTCTACAAGGAAGAGGTCATCCTGCTCGACGGGAGCAGCACCGTGTACGAACTTCCGATCACGGACGATATGGCGCCGATCGCCTACGTTTCGGTGGTGGTCGTCAGCGGCGCGGAGAGGAACGAAATTCCCAAATACAAAATTGGCATGACTTCGCTCAACATCGGCACGGAGCAAAAGGAACTTCAAGTCACCGTCACTGCCGATAAGGAAGTGGCGGGTCCCGGCGACGAAATTACATTTAACATCACCACGCTGGATTACAAAGGCGACCCCGTCTCGGCGGACGTTTCGCTGGCGGTGATTGACAAGGCTGTGATGGCATTAGCGCCCCCCAATTCCCCGCCCATGCTGGCGAGTTTCTATCCCAAACGCGGACTGGGAGTCGTAACCTCCATTGGGCTTGTCACCAGCGCAGACGCTTTCAACGAAGAGTTCCGCGAAGCAGCCGCAGTGGGAGAATCCAGCGGCGGCGGAGGCGGCGATGGAAGCGGCGTGATCACCGTGCGCGAGAACTTCAAAGACACCGCCATTTTCAAGGCGCAGGTTGTGACCGACAAGGACGGCAAGGCGCAGGTAACGTTCACCCTGCCGGAGAACCTGACCACGTGGCACGCGGATGTCCGCGCGGTGACGGAGGAAAGCCGCGTCGGCGAAGGCTCGACGGAGATTCAGACCAACAAACCGCTCTACGTCCAGATTCAAACGCCGCGGTTCTTCGTTCCCGGCGATCAGGTTCAGATCGGCGCGGCGGTCCACAACAACACGGACGACGACCTGACCGTCAACGTGACGCTGGATGCCAAAGGCGTTGACCTCGAGTCCGAGACCTTGCGCCGCGTCGAAGTCCCCGCGAATCAGCAGAAATTTGTCTCATGGGATGTGGTAGTACAAGGCGACGCCCCGCGCGTGGACTTGACCGTCACCGCGGTCAGCGGCGGATTGACCGACGCCAGCAAACCTGCGCTGGGCACATTGCCCGGGCAGGGGATTCCGGTGATTACTTTTACTGTGACGGAATCCGTAGGCACGTCCGGCGTGATTTCCGAGCGCGGCTCGATCACCGAGGCGATTCAACTCCCGGATTCCCACACGTTCACCGATGCGAGCCTGACGGTCGAGATCGCGCCGTCGCTCGCGGCTTCCATCCAGCCGGGGTTGACGTACCTGCGGGATTATCCCTACCTGTGCATGGAGCAGACCGTCTCGCGCTTCCTTCCGAACGTGATGACGATGCGCCTGCTGGGCGAGGCGGGAGTATCCTCGGACTTGCAGGAGGACCTTGAAAAAGAGGTCAACACTGCGTTGCAGCGCATCTATGCCGAACAACATTACGACGGCGGCTGGAGTTGGTGGAGCGCCGCCGAAAGCGACCCGCTGACGAGCGCCTATGTGGTCTATGGCTTGCTGGAGGCGAAGAACGCGGGGTATCCCGTCTCGGAGGCGGTTTTGGAGAACGGCGTGAATTTTCTGAGAGACAGCCTCCCGTATTTATCGAGAAACGACCCGCAATGGATGTTCAACCGCAACGCCTTCATCGTGTACGTGCTGGCAGCCGCGGACAAGATCAGCGCCGGGTCGTCGCAGTTGAGTTACCTCTTTGTTAATCGAAACCGCCTGAGCCTGTTCGGGGAAGCCTACCTGGCGCAGGCGATCCACCTGCTCGACCCTGAGGATTCCGGGCTCGATACGCTCATGTCGGACCTGGAAAGCGCGGCTGTGCTTTCGGCGTCCGGCGCACATTGGGAGGAGGCGGAACGGGATAATTACAACTGGAATTCCGACACGCGCACCACCGCCATCGTGCTGAACGCCTTTGTCCAGATCAACCCGGAAAGCCCGGTGACGGTCAATGCGGTGCGCTGGCTGATGTTGAACCGCAGGGGCGGGCACTGGTATTCCACGCAGGAGACGACCTGGTCGCTGATCGCGCTCACCAACTGGGTGGCGGCGAGCGGCGACTTCAAGACCAACTATCAGTATGCGGTCGGCATGAACGGCGTGGAGATCGAAAAAGGCAGGACAAATCCCAAACGCCTGAACGAGATTGCCGAGCTGGAGATCGAACTCGGGCAAATGCTGAAAGACGAAGTGAACTACCTTGTCGTTTCGCGCGGGAGCGGCGCGGGCAACCTGTATTACACCGCCTACCTGACCACCTCGCTTGCCGCGAATGAAGTCCCGGCAATGGATCGCGGCATCAACGTCACGCGGGAATACTTCACACTCGACGACCTCAAAACGCCGGTCACTTCGGCGAACATGGGCGATATCTTGCAGGTGCGCCTGACCATCATCGCGCCGTCAGCGTTGTATTATGTCACGGTGGACGACCCGCTCCCGGCGGGGTTCGAGGCGATTGATTCCACGCTCGCAACCGACGCTGTCGTCCCGCTATCCTACACCTATGCAGATTTCAAGAAACGCGGCTGGGGCTGGTGGTTCTTCGATACCATTCAGTTGCAGGACGAAAAGGTGACGCTTTCGGCGGATTTCCTCCCGGCGGGCACGTATGTTTACACCTACCTCGTCCGCGCCGGGAATCGCGGCACATTCAACGTCATTCCGACCACTGCGTTTGAGTTCTACTTCCCCGATGTCAGCGGACGCGCAGCAGGGAGCGTGTTTACGGTGAAATAACCGCCCGCCTTTTTTACGGTTCGGGCAGGACGACGATCTTTACTTCGCTGCTCTTGATTCGTTCGCCGCTGACGGAAACGCCCTCGAACCAGATGCGATGCTCTCCCTCCGCGAGCATCCACCAGGTTTCGTAGGGCGGCGCGGAGAAGGAGGCAAGCATTGCGCCGTCCATCCACAGCGTGACGTTCGAAATGCCCGCTTCACCGACGGCGCGGATTTGAATCTGCTGCGCCGCGCGCTCGATGCCGGAGTAGATGACGTAGGTCGAGCCTGGCAAGGGAGATTGGACAAGCAGGCGGCTTTCCCCATCCTGCGTGGCGGCGGAATAATCTGCCAGCAGGGGGAGTCCCTGAGCGCGCGCCCATGCCTGCGCCTCCAAAGGCAGGTCCAAAACGATGAGCGGCTGCCGAAATTCAGCGGGCGTTGAGTTGACCGCCGGCGCTCCGGTGGTGCGGTCAATCCAAACCTGTCGGTAAAACCCATCGGGCTGCGCAGGCTGCGTCCCTTCGATAAACCATTCCAGCGTTGTGTGCTCGCAGAATTCTGTGGGGAGCAAGCCTGAAAGAGCGCAAATTTCCACCTGCTTCAGTCCCTCCGGCTGGACGAATCCCTGTTCGGGCTGTCCTTCCAAAATGGCGCGCATCAGGTCGTGCCAGATCGGACCCGCGCCGGTCAACCCGGTTACGTTTTGCATCGCTTCATACGTGCTGTTGCCCACCCAAACCCCAACGGCTAGATCGGGCGTGTAACCGATCGTCCAGTTGTCGTGGAAGTTGGTCGTGGTGCCGGTTTTTACTGCGGCGGTCCTGTCCAGTTTCAATACGCTGTTCGCCCCAAAAGTTGTCGAGCGGGCGCGGTCATCGCTGAGGATGTCGCTGATGAGCCATGCCACGCGCGGGTCAATCGCCTGCGAAGGCTCCCCGCGCTGCGTTTCGTAAAGCAAATTTCCGTCGCCGTCCCGGATGTCCAAGACCAGCGTGCGTCCCGCGTAAATTCCCTGGTTGGCGAGCGTTGCATAGGTGGAAGTCAACTCGAGCAGGCTGACCTCCCCGCCGCCGAGCGCGAGCGAAAGGTCGTAGTTCGCAGGATGATCCAGCGAAGTGATTCCCAGTTGCTTTGCGAACGAAATTGCATTATCAATCCCGACCTTCTCAAGCGTCTTTACAGCGGGGATGTTCAACGACGACGCGAGCGCCTCCCCGCACGGAAACGTATCCATGCTCCCGTCCGTCGTAATTGACCGGCGTGTAAGCCGCCCCGTTTTGCAGGACGAAGGTTGTGCTAATGTCGAGAATGGTTGTGCCTGCCGTCCAGGGGTCTGGCTGGTTTGGGTTCAGCGCCAGGGCGTAAATGAACGGCTTGAACGCGGAACCCGTCTGGCGCGGCAGGACCGCCATGTTGATCGCGCCGCGAATCCGTTCATTGAAAAAATCCGCGCTGCCGACCAGCGCCAGCACATCGCCGTTCCCGGGGTTGATGACGACCACAGCCGCGTTGTTGACGTTGCGCGGCGTCAAGCCGTCCGTCTGCTTGAAGCGTTCGATGTGGCGGGCGACGATTCCCTCCGCGGCGTGCTGCATGTTCAGGTCCAGCGTGGTGCGCACGACAAGACTCGCTCTGGGATTTAATTCCCCGCTCGTAAACATTTCATCCAGCCGGTCTCGGACCAGCCAGACGAAGTGCGGCGCTTCAATCGGATAGGGAGCGGGGTTGAACTCCAACGGCGTGGACTCCGCTGTGAGTCTTTCCTCCTCACTGATATACCCGTGCTTCTCCATCAGTCCCAACACTACTTTCTGGCGTTCGAGGGCGAGTTCCGGGTTGGTGAACGGGTTGTACAAGCCGGGAATTTGCGTCAGCCCGGCAAGCAATGCGCATTCGGGGAGGAGCAGATCCGCGGCGGGCTTGTTGAAATAGGTCTGCGACGCCGCCTCGATGCCGTATGCCATCCCGCCGTAATAGGAATAATTCAGATACAGGGCGAGGATTTCATCCTTGGAATATTTTTGTGTCAACTGCCACGCCAGCATCGTCTCGCGCACCTTGCGGCGCAGGGTGCGTTCGGTGCGCTCATCCTGGTCAAGCAGGAGAATGCGTGAAGTCTGCTGCGTGATGGTGCTACCCCCGGCAACCGTCTCCCCGCTCTGGAGGTTGATCCACATCGCGCGGGCGATTCCCTCCAGGTCAAAGCCGGGATGCGTGTAAAAGTTCTCGTCCTCCACCGCCACCGTCGCATCCTTGATGCACTGCGGGAGGTTTTCGTCCGAGAGTAGAATCTGCCGCCCGGAATTTTCAGGCAGGACGTCATAAAGCAATCTGCCGTCCCTGTCTGTGACACGGATGCTGGGCTGGCTCAATCGTTCGGGCAGGGTGTCAATGGAGGGCAGGTCATGGAAGAAATATCCCCAGGCGGCGGCGAAAAGAATGATAATGAGTGCAGGATAATGCAATCGAGTTGGCTTTTTGAAGTTTGTTTCCAATCGCCTGCGGGACATGACAAGCCTGTCGCTCCTTTTCAAGGAGGATAGACCGGGGCAGGAGATTTGTCAAGCGGGGGATGATCCATAAAAAGCAACAGGACTCTGAATAAAATCAGAGTCCTATTGCTCTCAATATGTGCCTATATAAAGGCGGTCCCGACGGGATTCGAACCCGCGATCTCGGCCTTGACAGGGCCGCATGTTAGGCCGCTACACCACGGGACCGGTTGGTTAAGCGCGGGAGAGTTTACCATGAGGGTATAGCCATGTCAATACGAATGCCCGTTCGCGCAATGATTCGATCCCTGCGACGCCGCTCGCTTACCAATTTGCAAACTTCAGACATCCAACTTGACACAATGAAAGCCCTGTTCTAAAATTGACTCGCTATCTTAAAGACGATGTCCTGCGCAGGTGTGGGACGTTTAATTTCCCCCCAGGAGGGCCGGCTTGACCAAAAACCGAACGCAACAAATGGTGGATCGCCTCCGTGAATTACAGGCGTCTTCACCGGATATAGAAGCATCCGCAGTCGTAAGCGTGGACGGTCTCAGCATCGCTTCGGCTTTGCCCCAGGGAGTGGAAGAAGATCGTGTGTCAGCCATGTCTGCGGCAATGCTCTCCCTGGGAGAGCGCATCGCCGGTGAATTGGGGCGTGGATCTCTCGAGCAGGTGTATATCAAAGGCGTAAAAGGATACGTGGTCCTGATGTCGGTGGGCGAGGAAGCCGTTCTCACCGCGCTGGCTCGCGAACAGGCCAAACTTGGATTGATCTTCCTGGACATGCGCCGCGCCGCCGAAGACCTTGCAAAGCTGATTTAGTGGAGTCCCTATGAGCCCCATCCAAAAATCCGGTCTATATTACCCCAACAAGTTTGGCTTGATCACGATCAAATCGCTCGAAGAAGTGATGGGCAAGAACGGGTTGAACGCCATCTTGAACCTGGGTGGTTTGAGCCATTACATCGAGAACTATCCCCCCGACAACCTTGACAAAGGCTTCGACTTTTCGGAACTTTCCGCCATCGGCTCGGCGCTGGAGGAGATGTATGGTCGCGCGGCGGGCGCGGTCTTGCGCTTCGCGCCGGACGCGCGACCTTTGCCGACGCCTTGAAGAATTTCGGCGCCCCGGCTGGCGCCGCAGACTGGCGTTCGTGGTGCTTCCGCTCCAGTCCAAACTGAGGATTGGCTGCCCGCCTTCGCCAAAATTTTCACCCAGGCTCAGCGACCAGCAAACTTCCGTCGAAGAAAAGGACACCGAGTGGGTTTGGACGATCCACAAGTGCCCCTCTGTTGCTGGGGACGCACCGGCGTGGATAAACCCGTCTGCTTCATTTCCACGGGTTTGTTGCAGGAAAGCCTCAAATGGGTCTCCGGCGGGAACGAATTCCGCGTGAACGAATCCAAGTGCGTTGCCATGGGCGACGCGGTCTGCGAATTCATCATTCAGAAAGAGCCGATCTCCTAAGACCATAGGATTCAGCATGACCGTCACAAAGTCAAAAATCCTGATCGTCGAAGACGACCCCGATGTGGCAGAAATGTTGACCGCGTATTTCCGCTCGCAGGAATACGACGTTTCCACCGTAAACTGGGGCGAGGACGGCGTCCGCTCGGCGCAGCAAGCCGCGCCCGACCTCGTCATTTTGGATATCCGCCTGCCCGATATTGACGGCTACGAGGTGGCGAAACGCCTCCGCAGCGACCGCCGCACCTCGGACATTCCCATCATCTTCCTCACCGAAAAACGCGACCGCGCAGACCGCCTGCAGGGATTGGAAATCGGCGCGGACGATTACATCACCAAACCGTTCGATATTCAGGAACTGCGCCTGAGAGTCCGAAATGCGTTGAAGCGCGTCAGCCAGGGCTCGCTGACCAACCCCGTTACCGGCTTGCCGGAAGGCGCGCTGGTGGACGAAAAACTCTCCGAGGTCATCGGCAAGGATGGCTCGGCGCTCCTCTTCATCTCGATTGAAAACATGGATGCCTTCCGCGAGATGTACGGCTTTGTCGCGTCGGACGATGTGCTTCGCGCGGTCAGCCTGATGATCGTCAACACCATGCGCGAATTTAGCAGACCGGACGACTTCCTGGGTCATCTCAGCGGCACGGACTTCATTCTCGTCGTTCCATCATCCAACCTCGCCGCCTTGAGCGAAAAATTGCGCTCGCGGCTCGACCAGTCGGTGGAATACTTCTATCCCATCAAAGACCGCGAGCAGATGGCGAAACGCAAGGACCGGCTCGGCGCGAAACTGGTGGAGATTTCCTCGCTCAGGAACCGTACTGGCGACGTGGAACAGATCAAGGCGGAACTGCTGGGTTCCAGGAACAGGTGAAAAAGTTGCGCACGACCATCGTCATTCCAACCTATAACGAAGCGGAGAACCTCCCAAAACTGGTCTCCGCTTTATTTTCGCTTCCGCTCGACCTGAAATTGCTCATCGTGGACGACAGCAGCCCGGACGGCACCGGCAGGCTTGCCGATGAACTTGCCAAAACGCATCCGGGACGAATCGAAGTGCTGCACCGTCCCGGCAAGATGGGTTTGCGTTCGGCGTATCTCAACGGGTTTCAGAAAATCCTCGATGGGGATGCCCAGGCCGTCGTCCAGATGGATGCGGATTTTTCGCACGATCCCGCCAAACTGGTCGAGATGTCCGAACTTCTCAAGTCGTCGGATGTCGTGCTCGGTTCGCGCTACGTGCCGGGCGGGTCGGTGGACCAGAAATGGCCCCTGTGGAGAAAATGGCTTTCTGCGTTTGGTAACTTTTATGCGCGCTCCATTTTGAGCCTGCCCCTTCACGACGTCACCACCGGCTACCGCATGTGGCGCGCCGGGACGTTGAAGCAGATGCCTTTCGAACGCATCCAGTCGAACGGCTATATCTTTCTCGTCGAAATGATCTATCTGGCGCACTGCCTGGAATTCAAGATCGGCGAATCACCCATTTATTTTGCCGACCGCCGTTTTGGAAAATCCAAGATGTCGTTCAAGATCCAAATGGAGGCGGCGATTCGCATCTGGCAGGTGTTGTGGAATTACCGCGACCTGCGCAAGGCGGGCAGGCTGGCGAGGTTGTAATCCCTTCCTCAAACCCAATCTCTCTGATACAATCCCGCCCGCAAGCCGAAATCCCCAAAAGACCTCGGCATATCACGCCAGGTCTTTTTTATCGCCTGTTGGACGATGGACCATTGACCACGGACCATGGCAGATCATTGTCCATCGTCAATCGTCCATGGTCAAAATACTATCAAGAGAAAAGAATGCTTACAACCCGAACCGACCTTCGAAATATCGCCATCATTGCCCATGTTGACCACGGCAAGACCACCCTCGTGGACGGCCTCTTACGCCAATCGCACACCTTCCGTGAGAACCAGCAAGTTGCCGAACGCGTGATGGATTCCAACGACCTCGAACGCGAGCGCGGCATCACGATCCTTGCCAAAAACACCACTATCACATTGAACGACCCGGTTTCGAACCAGGCTGTAAAAGTCAACATTGTGGATACGCCCGGACACGCCGACTTCGGCGGCGAAGTGGAACGCGTGATGAACATGGTGGACGGCGTGCTCCTGCTCGTGGACGCGGCGGAAGGACCCATGCCGCAGACCCGCTTTGTGTTGAAGAAGGCGCTCGAAATGGGACACAAAGCCATCGTCGTCATCAACAAAGTGGATCGCAAGGACGCCGAACCCGACCGCGTTTTGAATGAAACCTTCGACCTTTTCATCGAACTCGGCGCCGCCGAAGAACAGGCAGATTTTCCCGTCATCTATACCCAGGCGACTGCGGGCAGGGCGGGTCTTTCCGCGGGCTCGGACCCGGACCTGCAGCCGCTCTTCGACGCCATCCTCAGGCATATTCCCGCCCCCAAAGTTGACCCGAATGCCCCGTTGCAAATGCTCGTAACCACGCTCGGCTACGACGACTACCGCGGTGTGACCGCCGTCGGACGCCTCTTCGCCGGGAAGATCAAAGCCGGGCAAAAACTTGCCCGCATCAAAATGGACGGGACAATTCTCCCTGAAACCGCACGCTACCTTTACACTTTCAAAGGCTTGAATAAAATCGAAGTGCCCGAAGCGGAAGCGGGCGACATCATTTCGCTTGCCGGTTTGGAGGAAATCGCCATCGGTGAGACGCTCGCCGATCCCGCCAACCCGGTCGCTTTGCCGACCATCAGGGTCGAGGAACCGACCGTCCGCATGACCTTCGGCGTGAACACATCTCCCTTTGCGGGCAGGGAAGGGAAGTGGAGCACCTCCCGCAAACTGCGCGAGCGGCTGTATGAAGAACTGCGCACGAACGTCGCCCTCCGCGTGGAGGATACCGACTCGGCGGAAAACTTCCTCGTTTCGGGCAGAGGTGAATTGCATCTCGGCATTCTCATCGAAACCATGCGCCGCGAAGGGTATGAGTTTCAAGTCTCGCGCCCCGAGGTGATCTATCACAAAGCCGAAGACGGCGCATTGCTCGAACCGTACGAGGAAGTGCACATCGAGACCAGCAACGAGACCATCGGCGCGGTAGTCGAAATGCTCGGAGCGAGGCGCGGCAAAATGATGGATATGCAGGACTCCGGGTCAGGGCATGACGCGCATTGTTTACATCGTGCCGACGCGCGGCTTGCTCGGCTTCCGTTATCAGTTCCTCACGTCCACGCGCGGCGCGGGCGTGATGCACACCATCTTTCACGGCTACGACGAAATGGCGGGAGCGATCGCGTCGCGCAACAACGGCTCGCTGGTGGCGTGGGAGGCTGGCGCGACGACGGCGTACGCGCTCAAATCCGCCGAGGAACGCGGCATGTTGTTCGTGGGGCCCGGGCGTGGAAGTGTACGAAGGCATGGTGGTCGGCGAAAACGCGCGCGGACAGGATATTGCCGTGAACGTCTGCAAGAAGAAGCACCTGACCAACGTCCGTGCGGCTCGCGGCGATATGGAAATCCGCCTCACGCCGCCGCGACAGATGTCCCTCGACGAAGCGGTTGAGTACCTCGCCGACGACGAACTGCTGGAGGTCACGCCCGAAAGTTTCCGCATCCGCAAGCGGATTCTCGATACCGAAGAGCGCGGCAAGCAGACGAAGAAGGTGAAAGAGGCGATGGGCGAGGAATGATCACGGCGCAGTACTGTTGCAAATCAAAAAACAGCCCGCGATTTCCGCGGGCTGTTCGCTTGCCTGAAATTGGCGAGAGTCGCCTGTTGGGTGGATTTATTCGGTCACGTGTTGTCCTGAATCTCCGGGATCCAACTGGAAGTTGCCCTTGCCCTTTTGCCCGTTGACATCCGCCGTGTTCATCGCATATTGAAGCACAGTGTAAGCAATCGCATCCGAGTTTACATCCAGCGCGAAGTCGTTGTTGTTGGCAAAGGTATCGCATGCCTGATGGTAACAGGGATCGTAAGCAGTGCCTGCTGTGCCGCCCCAAACGTCGGCTTCAGCGGCGGTTTTTATTCCTTCAGCTCCCGTGAAGAGTCCGCCGGCAGGGATGCCCGCGAGGATGAATTGGCGGTAGTCGGAGCGCCCGTCGAAATCGGTGCCTTTATACGGCAGGTTGACGCTATTGAAATACCGCTCGAAAGTTTTTTCTATTTCGGCTGAACCTGCCGGGCCGGGACCTGCGCCTACGCCGTCTGAATTGTCGCCGTCGTAAATGAAGAAGACGTGATTTGGCGAACCGACCATGTCAAAATTCAGGTACAGGGCGATCCCGCCGAGCTCGGCTGGGCTGAGGTTGTTCACATAGAATGTGGAGCCGACCAGTCCAGCCTCTTCGGCGCCCCACCATGCAAAGCGTATCTTATTCCGCGGTTTGACCTTTGCCATCTGCTCGGCAATTTCGAGCAAAGCAGCCGAACCGGAACCATTGTCGTTGATGCCGGGACCGGCGCTGACCGAGTCGAGATGTGCGCCTGCCATCACAACGTTGTTCGGGTCACCGTATGTGGATTCCGCCAGTACATTTTGGGTGGTCAGGGGCTCTCGAAGAGTATCAGTTTTCAGTCGCAGCACAAGGCCGGGAGTAGCCGCCAGTTGCGCTCCCACAGCGGCTGTCACGCCTGTAACGCCGATATTGAGAGCAAAGGTGTCGCCTAGCGTTCCGTTCAGATTTCCGGCAATATTGTTGTAGATAACCACACCGACTGCGCCGGCATTGTAAGCATTCGTCGCCTTGATAGCGAAGGTGCATGCGCCGCGCCGGATGAGGGCAATGTTGCCAGCCGGGAATCCGGCGAAGTCAGCCGCATCGCATCCGGGAGTGGCGTCAGCGGGCGGCGCTGCCAGGGCTGTCACAGCCGCTGTAACATCACCGCTTCCAGAATACGACATAATGACATTCGCGATTGGTCCGCTCGGCCCCGGCGAGACCTGCTCAAGTATTGTGGGCGACAAGACTGTGAATCGAACGAAATTAAATGTTTGATACGTCACGCTGTAGCCAGCCGCTTCCAATTTTTCCCCAACGTACTCTACAGATGCGTCATAACCCGGAGAACCTGCAGCGCGGGTCCCTCCGTTGGCATCGGCAATTGCCTGGAATGCGCCCTGGTGTTCGCGCACGCCTTCAAGGGTAACGCATTCAAGCAGTTTCTCGAAGGTGTTATTGACACGTGTATCGCAGGAGTTATCTCCAGCCATTGCAGTGGGCGTGACCGCGAACATGCCGCCCAGGATCGCGATGAGAACGGTAATTCGAATCAGTTTACCTAACATGTCTCTCTCCTTATTCGTGAATTATGGTTTTTTCCGAACGCTATGGCGCCTTGGAAGAGGGATGCTTGTTGTTCTGACCAACCTCCTTTCGCTGGCAGGAAATGCTACGCATGAGACCCCGGTCTCATCTCCCTGGTTTGAATTGCTCATCCTGTAAAAGTTCTTCTTGTCAAGACATGAGCAAGTTACAAGAAAGTGAAATTGATGTAGTTTAATCGGATAAACATTGTCGTCATTATAGCAGTTTGAAGATTCGAATTCAAGTAGGAGAAGAAGGTTTCCGAAAACTTAAGATAATGTCAGACAAACCGTTTCCCATCTTTTGTTCGCACAAAAAAACGACAGCGCTTGCGCCGTCGTTTTTCGTGAAAATGGTCAGTGAATGCGCCTATGGGCACGTCATGGTGGCTGTGTTGCTGGTCGCTTCTCCCGCCGGGTTGAATACCTGGATTTGGTAACTGACACTCTCCCCGGAAGTAAGAGGGATTGTCTCGCTGTAGGTGGTGGAATTGGCTGGCAGGTCCGCCACCTTCTCGCCGTCGCGGATGATTCGATAGCCGGTCTCGTTGTCAGACCTGTCGTTCCAGTTCAACGTGATCTCGGTTTGCCCGTCGCCCCGGCAAAAATAGTTCCAGCCGTTTTGGGTGAACGTGGGCACATCGGGGACGCCGCCGGCGGGCGTGGGGGGAGCGGTGACGGTCGGCACGGTGGTGTAACTTCCCGATGGCGTGACGAATTCACCGGCTACCCAGCACGGACCCTTGTCCGTCTCGACGACCCAATAGTTTGGCGGATAGAAACCGATGATCTTGACCGAAATGGCGGGCAGGATTTGCGTGACACGCTCGTAATTCGTGCCGGGTCCGGTGCGGCAGTTGGTCACGTCTTCAAAACTTGCCAGCGGCTGCGAAAACGTCGGCGTGGATGCGGATGCGCCGGTGCCAGCCGGTTGCGTGGACGAGGCGGCGGTGGGGCTTGCCAGCGGCGTTTCGTTGTCAAGCATGGCGTCCACGGTCAATGCGGCGGCGGTGGAGATGTCGTCCGGTTCGGTCTGCTCTGAGGTAAGAGGCAGGTTGCAGGCCGAAAGGATCATCCCTGCCGCGATCAGCAGGATGGCAGTTTTCTTCATTGGCGTCTCCGTAACCCGGCGGTATGTTTTTTGCTTCCGAAGTTTATTCTCCGTCGCCTTCCAGCCAGGTTTCCATGTAGGGCTTTTCCATTTCGAGCGCCTGTTTGGTCAGGTGCAATGGATGGAAGGTGTCCACCATCACAGCCAGTTCCTGCGTTTCGGTCTTGCCGATGCTGGCTTCGGTCATGCCGGGCTGCGGACCGTGCGGCAAGCCGAAAGGATGCAGGCTGATGTCGGAGCGGTCAATACCCTTGCGGCTCATGAAATTGCCTTCGGCGTAGTAGATGACCTCGTCCGACTGGATGTTGGAATGGTTGTACGGGGCGGGAATGCCCTCGGGGTGATAATCGAACAGGCGTGGGACGAACGAACAGACCACAAAGTTCCAGCCTTCGAAGGTCTGGTGCACCGGCGGCGGCTGGTGGATGCGTCCCGTGATGGGTTCAAAATCTTCGATGTTGAAGATCCAGGGGTAGAGATAGCCGTCCCAGCCGACCACGTCGTGAGGATGGTAATCCAGGATGTGCTGGGAGATGCGGTCGCGCACCTTCACGCGCACCTCGAATTCGCCGCGTTCGGTGTGCGTTTCCAGTTCCTGCGGCGCGCGGATGTCGCGTTCGCAATAGGGGGCATGTTCCAGCAGTTGACCGTAATTGTTGCGATAACGTTTGGGCGGCTCGATCTGCGAGGGGTTTTCGATGGTGAAGAACTTCGATTCTTCGTTGAGTTCCATCTTCCAGGTCGTGCCGAAGGGGATGACGATGTAATCGCCTTTGCGGAAGGGCAGGCTGCCGAACTGCGTCTTCAACGTGCCGCTGCCTTCGTGCACCCACCAGGTTTCGTAGGCTTGCGAGTTGCGGTAGAAGTAGTCCATCATGCCTTTGGGCGCGCGCGACACGCCGAGGATCACGTCGTTGTTTCCGAGCAGGGGAATTCTTCCAGCAACCGGATCAGCCCCGAGCGGAGTCTGAGCCGTTTGAAGGGCGCGGTGGCGGATCGGCCCAAAGTCCACGTATTCGGGTTTGGCGGGTCCGCAATCGGCGGTCTTCTTCACGCGCGGCGGCAGGAAGTGATGGTAAAGGATGGATTGAAGCGAGGAAAATCCTTCCAGCCCCATCAGTTCCTCGCGGTAAAGTTTGCCGTCCGGCTTTCTGAACTGCGTGTGGCGCTTGTGGGGGATTTTACCGAGCTTGTGATAGTAGGGCATGGGTTCTCCTTATCTTTCTAAAACGATGGTTGACGTTCCGATAATATAACTCGAACTTCCTGCCGACTGTCAAGGGCTTACCGCCTGCTGGATGATTTTCATTTTGCCGCGCTTCAGGCTTGGACGTTGGGCTGATTCGGCTTCGGCAAGCGCTGCCGCAGCGGACGGCGTAACGTCATTGCGCGAGGATGGATTGGATCAGCGCGTCCAGCGGCAGGATGGATGGGGAGAAGGCATCGTCCGGCGCGGCGTTGAGTTTTTGGGTAACTGCATCGTAATACGCCTGAGCCGCTTCGTAATTTTCCCAATCGAACGGGATGCCGCCTTCGGGGACGGGATATTCCGGCGAGGGAAACTCTACCAGAAATGCGGCGTTCACCGGCAGGATGGCGGAGATGTAAAACGCGCCGTCGCTTGTGAGACCCTGAAACGTGTAGAACAGGCTGTGGTTGTTGACTGGCGAGATGTCCTGCCCAAACTGGGTCAGGTAACGGATTCAGCCGCCGTTTTGGAAGGTGAGAAATTTCTCGTTGGAGTGGAAGACCTGCCCGGCGTTGAACAACGGCAGGAAGGGCAGGCTGGCGGGCAGGGGAGCGCCGGGATCGGCAAGGAGCGCGCGCAGCTCGCCGATGATTTGCGCCGCGCCTTCGTTGACCTGCTCGAACTCCGCGGCGGGGTAGATGAAGATCTTTGGCTCGAAAAACGTCCCTTGCAGGGGGTAGCCTTCGAGGTCGAATTCGACGTATGCCGGGTAAATCTCCCAGATGGGCGCCTGCGGATCGAGCGAGGCAGAAATTGAAACGGGAGTCGCCCCGGCGGCGAGCCCCTGCGGGATGGTGAGCTTTTTCCCGGAGGCGCTGACGGCGATGCCGGACGGCTGGACAGGCGTCGGCTCGGTCTGCGAGGCGATGGCGGTCAGTGTGGCGGCGACGATGGTTTCCACGCCGGGCTGCTCCGGCGCGGCGGTGGGAGCGAGCGCTCCGCAAGCCAATGTGACGATCATCCACCCCGCCAAAACTACGATGTGTGTGTTGCGTTTCATGTTTGCCCTTCCCAAAATGGTTCACGTTGTTTACTTGTCTTACGCGATGGAACGCAGGGGCGATCCGTCAGGGTTGTGGACAGGTCGCCCCTCACAAACCCGCTGTCTGAAACCGAAGCAGTCAGCGGGTCCGGGCGAGGCGGGGTATTTATCCGCTAAAGATTGCCGCGGCGCGCCTGTTCCAGTTCGAGCGATTCAAACAGGGCTTTGAAGTTGCCCTTGCCGAAGCCCTGCGCGCCGTGCCGCTGGATGACTTCGATGAACATGGTCGGGCGGTCTTGAATGGGGCGCGTGAAGATTTGCAGGAGGTAGCCTTCGTCGTCGCGGTCTACGAGGATGCCGAGGTCGTGGATGGCTTTCATGTCCTCTTTGATGGAGCCGACGCGCTCGGGGAGCAGTTCGTAATAAGTATCCGGCACGCGCAGAAATTCCACGCCGTTCCTGCGGAGTTTCTCCACGGTTTCAAGGATGTTGCCTGTGATAATGGCGACATGCTGCGCGCCGGGGGTGAGGTAGTAATCGAGATATTCTTCGATCTGGCTCTTGCGTTTGCCTTCGGCAGGCTCGTTGATGGGGAATTTGACGCGCCCGTTGCCGTTCTGCATCACCTTGGACATGAGCGCGGAATATTCGGTGGAGATGTCCTTGTCGTCGAAGTGCATGAGCTGGCGGAAGCCCATCACCTGGTGGTAGAAGTTGACCCAGTGGTTCATCTTGCCCAACTGCACGTTGCCGACGATGTGATCAATGGCGGCAAGCCCGGCTGAGTTGGTTTCGTATTGGATGGGTTTATAGGTAGGGGCGAAGACGCCCTTGTAATCGCCGCGGTCCACGAAGACGTGCAGGGTTTCGCCGTAAGTGTAAATGGCGGAAGTGCGGTAAATGCCGAAGTCGTCCTTTTCTTCGCGCGGCGTCCACGCGGATTTGCCGCCGCGCGAGGTGGTTTCCTTCCAGGCTTTTTCCACGTCGTCCACTTCGAGCGCGATGACTTTGACGCCATCGCCGTGTACCATGTGGTGCGAAGCGAGCGGGCTGGAGGGGGAATACGCCGCGGAAACGATAAACCGCGCCTGCCCCGATTCCAGCACGTACGAAGCGAAGTCGCGGTTTCCGGTTTCGAGCCCCGAATAGGCAACGGGTTTGAAGCCAAACGCCTTCCACCAGTAATACATGGCATGCTTGGCGTTGCCCACATAAAAGTGGACGTGGTCCACCGATTTGATTTGAAGGAAGTCGGCTTCCTCGGTCATGGGTCGGGTAACGGGTTTTTCTTTTGTGACCATATCTTCTCCTTTGGGTTGGCTTTTCCCGCTGTGCGGAACTTTCACGCTCTGCGGGTGACGCCGCCATTTTACGACAAAGGATGTCCGAATGCAAACAAAAAAAGCCCTGCCATGAAGCGGGGCATTTTTGTCGGTGGTTTCGTCATGCGGCTGGATCGGCGATATTCAAGGGAATCCTACGCATCCCCGCTCGTGACTGTGGCTCATAGGTACGGGGAGAAAAAAAACCGATGGTGCGGATTCGCTCACGGCTTGGGATGAGCCGCGAAGAATTCCCAGATCAGTTCCGAGGCGGAGATGGATTGGGTCGGCTCATCGCCTCCGAGCCAGCCGGGACCTGAACTGCCGGGCCAGGCATGTTTCCCGCCGACGATGGCGTACAGTTCCACGGATGAACCTCTCGCGCATCCTTTCCAGACTTGATGTTGAACGTCCTCGAAGGAATTCGTTTGCGGCTGGGAGTTGCAGCCATTGAAGCCGATCCAAAAATCTATCGAGTCTTTGACCGAGACATACTCTGCCCCGGTCAGCGACTCCGCGCCCACGCCGCCTTCGTAGGGAAGGTGACGGTCATCCGTGCCGTGAAAATGGATCAACGAAACCGGTTCAGACGGGACGCAAGTCGTCAGGTTCTGGGTTCCGGCAACGGGGGCGATAGCGGCGAATATATCCGCCGCCTCGCACGCCAATCGGTAGGACAGGGTGCCGCCGTTGGACATGCCTGCGGCGTAGATGCGCTTCGGGTCAACCTGCGCGATTTCTTGAAGGTCGCTCAGAACTGCGCGGGTGAATCCGACGTCGTCAATATTGTTTTCCTGCGCGAAGCCGCAACAGGTCCCGCCGTTCCATGTCAGTACCTTGTCGTCGAGCCGCCCCGATCCGTTTGGATAAACGACGAGAAATCCTTCACGATCCGCGATCTCATTCATGCCGCTCATGCGGATGGCGTTCTCCGCATTACCGCCCCCGCCGTGAAAGACGAACACAACCGGCGCGGGAGTTTCTTCGTCGAAGCCCTTCGGCGTATGCAGGATGTAACCGCGTTCCCGCCCGTCGTAATCGAGCAGCCTGGGGATATCTTTTCCCGGCGCGGAAGCGGATCGTTTGCATGAGACGACCGCCAGCACAACGACAATTGCGGCGGCGGGCAATCGAAAATTGTTCATGGTTTGCCTTGATTGCCCGTCTTTCGACTGCGGGCGGCGCTTCGACTATGCTCAGCACGCACCCTCGGCTCAGGACGGCGGAGATTCATCTCGTCACGACATTCTTTGCCGGGCGGTCTTTTACCAGGAATGGAATGTAAAGGATGAACAAAATGGCGAACGCTACCAGTTCCAGTTGCGGGATGTACCAGGGCCAGGGGGAGAGGAAATCCATCAGTGTGGGCGAGGGCGGTTTTTCTGCAATGAAGAGATAGTTGCTGCCGATGGCGCGGTTGACGAAGAAGATAACGACCATGTAGATGTTCGTCCAGATGAAGATGCGTTTGAAAGACCCCAGCGTGGGGCGGAAGCCCTCTACCACGGTCATGTAAATGGGAATGGTGATCAGCAAACCGTGCGCGATGAGCGTCTGCATGATGCGGTAGTGCGGAATATCGTACATCGCGCCGTCGGCTGGGGTGAGGAAAGCCTGCAGCGCGCCGCCAATCCCGAGGAAGTAGGAAAACTCGTAAATGGCGTAATTCCTTGTGAACGCCATGTACACCGTCAGCCAGACCATCACACTGCACAAGTGAAGCGGAAGCATGGTCTGGATGTTCCATATTCCCCAATAGACAGACCAGATGTGAAGACCGAATTCATTGACTGCAAGGGCGACCGCCAGACCCAGCCGCACCCTGTTTTTTTCCTTTTCGCCCCAAACTTTACGAA
Organism: Chloroflexota bacterium; assembly: GCA_013112685.1. Classification (GTDB taxonomy): domain Bacteria; phylum Chloroflexota; class Anaerolineae; order Anaerolineales; family Villigracilaceae; genus Villigracilis. The sequence continues at coordinate 473,482 of JABFGC010000002.1, forward strand.
AATATATGAACGACAGCCAGAATATTGCAAAGGCTGCCACGATGGTCAAATGCTTGACCCCGAAAATCTGCAAGGGGGTATCGGTGGGTTCGACAGAAAATAATTCAAACATGCCAGCCTCCGAGAGAAAATTCCTGGGTTTACTTCACGGTTACGATTTTTCCACCCGTCATTTTTTGCAGGTCTTCCGTTTTCAACTCGAAAATCGCATTGGGCGTCCCTGCTGCCGCCCAAATGGTTTGGAATTGCAGAAAGTCTTCATCGAGATACGTCTCCATCGGCTGGGCGTGACCGATGGGCGGAACGCCGCCGATGGCGAAGCCTGTCACTGTGCGGACGAAATCCGCATCCGCTTTGCCGATGGGCTCGCCCGCATATTCGCTGATGCGCTTTTCGTTGACGCGGTTCGGGACCCGACGTCAGCACCAGGATCGGCTTTCCGCTCGTCCTGCCGCGAAAGATCAGCGACTTGACGATCTGTCCCAATTCACAGCCTGCCCGGTCGGCGGCCTCCTGCGCCGTGCGCGTGGACTCGGTGTGTTCGATCACGGTATAGGAATATCCCAACGCATTGAGCAGGTCTTGTATCTTATGTGCGGTAGGAGAAAGGGTTGCCATTGCCCAATTATAATTGTGGAATGCCTACACAAGAAGAAATCTATAAAACTGAAGGGGATAAATACGAAGCCCTGATCGCGCGCGAGGACTATCAGGGAAATATTTTGAAGTCCCTGCGTGAGATCGCTTCGTTGGAAAACCGCCTCGTTCTGGACCTCGGGGCTGGCACCGGACGATTAGCCTGTTTGCTCGCTCCATACGCGGCCCGCATCCGCGCCTTCGATGTTTCCGAAGAGATGCTGCGCGTTTGCCGCGAAAAACTTACCGCCAGCGGGTTGACCAACTGGCAGGCGGATGTCGCCGACCATCGTCAACTGCCCGTTGCGGACCACTCCGCCGATTTGGTCGTCTCCGGCTGGAGCGTGAGTTACCTTGCGGCTTGGAATCCCAAAACGTGGCGCGAGGAATTGCAGAAATGGCTGGATGAAATGAAGCGCGTCCTCAAACCAGGCGGTTTTATCGTCCTGTTCGAGTCGCTTGGCACAGGCACCGAGACGCCCATCCAACTGGAGCACCTCAAAGACTTTTATCCCTGGCTCGATGAGGTTGGCTTCCAAAACAAGTGGATTCGCACCGACTACAAATTCGAGTCCCTGGCGGAAGCCGAACAACTCTCCCGCTTTTTCTTTGGGGATGAATTGGGGGAGAAAGTGAAGAAAAACAATTGGGTGATCCTGCCCGAATGCACGGGCGTATGGTGGAAGCAGGTGTAGGACAGATTGCCAATTTGTCCTACTGCCTCTTGAACCCGTTCTTGATCGCCATCGCCAGCCCGACCAGAATCAACAGGACGCTCGCCGCCGCAAACAGCCATTTGACCGTGCTGAACAGAAACAGCAACCACGCCAACGCAACAGGCTTGGAAGGATACATCGAAAGCATGGTCACGATGTTGAGGTTTTCCAGCAGGTCGAAGAACCACGCTCCCAGCGGCATGACGTTGAGTTTCATCATCGGGCTGTTGGGCGAAAAGCCGCGCTGGAACAGCCATGAAATGAGCAAACCGAACGCAAACAAATAGATGATGGGGTAGACGATGTCCACCGTCAATTCCACGTTGCGGTAGAACGGCCGTCCGAACTCCCCGTATTTTTCGATCATGGCGAACATTTCATCCGGCGTGGCGAACAGCATCAGGTCGAGCGGTTGGATGCCGCCCTGCCCGCCCTGCATCAACCCGCCGATCAGCGGCATGACGAAGCCCGCAAAGAACAGATCCAGAGCCAGCAGGACCAGCACCAGCCAGCCCCGCGCCCAGTGATAAAAACGGTTCGAAAGATTTTGCAGCATAGCGCCTCCATGAATATTTCAAGCGACAGTCACTTCCCGGCGGCTGTCGCTTGCCTCAAATAAAACACGCCGCCCGGAGTTTGGTGGCGTGTTTTATGACCTTATTTCATCAGAGCGCCACCGCCCAGGAGCGCATCCTCCACGCGGGCTTTGTGCTCGCCGTGCATCGGCATGGATTCCATTTCCGCCAGCGAGAACCAGCCGAAGGCGGTTGTTTCGTCGCTCAAGCCGGGTTCGCCGTCCACGATCTCCGCTTCAAAGCACAGCACGACAATGAAGACCTTGGTTCCATCGGGATAAATGACCAACTGATCCGGGTTGCTGTACACCCCGACCAGCCGCTTCGCGCGCACGGTCAAGCCTGTCTCTTCGGACACTTCTCTTTCGCACGCTTCCGCCGCGCTCTCGCCGGGCTCCATCCGTCCGCCGGGCAGGCACCAGCGTCCATTGTCGGTGCGTTGGGTGAGCAGGACTTTTTTGCGCGCCTCATCGAAGATGACCGCGCAGCAGCCTGTGCGTAATTCGCCTTCCTTTCCCAGTCGAGGTCCGTAGAATAGTTGGGTCATAATCAAACCTCCGAAGTCTTCAAGACCTCGGAGGTCTAGCTCCTTATGGTTTGATGAACGTTCCTTCGCGCAGTTCGCGCAGGGTTTGTTCAATCTCTTCGCGGGTATTCATCACGAAGGGACCGTAGGGGAAGATAGGCTCTTTGAACGGCGCGCCCGCTATGAGCATGAAGCGTACGCCCGCCTCGGTCTTGACTTCGACCTGGTCGCCGTCATCCTCGAACACCACCATGCTGACGGATTCTATCGCCTCGCCGGAAAACTCACCCGTGCCGTCGAACACGTAGGCGAGGACGGTGTGTCCGCTTGGAGTGGGGTAAACCAATCGGGAACCAGGCGCCAGCTTCACGTCCATGTAAAGAGGCGAGGCGGCGATCTCCGTCACGGGTCCGCGGACTCCATCCACTTCCCCTGCCACGAGGCGGATGGTCGCCCCATCCTTTTCGATGACGGGGATGGTTTCGGCGCTCACTTCCTGGTAGCGCGGCTGGCTCATCTTTTGCGCGGCGGGCAGGTTGACCCATAGTTGAAAGCCGTAGATGTTGCCGCTTGCGCTCCTTTGCGGCATCTCTTCGTGCAGGATGCCGCGCCCGCTCGTCATCCATTGAACGTCGCCCTCGCCGATGACGCCCTGATTACCGAGACTGTCGCGGTGGCGGACAGTGCCTTCGAGCATGTACGTGACAGTTTCGATACCGCGATGCGGGTGGGTGGGGAAGCCGCGGATGGGTCCTTCGAGCGGGTTGTTGAAGGCGAAGTGGTCGAAAAGCAGAAAAGGATCATAATCGTTACTTTGGCGCGGGGCGATGGAGCGCCTCAATAAAACGCCTGCGCCTTCGATTACGAGTTGGGGTTCGATCACGTGAAAGATGGTTCGATTCTTCATGCAGAATATGATGACCCAGGCAATGCGGATATTACTTACCCACCTTACGCGAAAAACCGTCATGAGCCAAGCCGCCAATTTTTTTCACCCTTTCCTGGCGACTTGGGGTTCAAAAAGGGGGCGCCTGCGTAACGTGAGGCACTCACTTACGTAGTAAGGGCGACCTGTCGGGATCGCTTTGGCACGTGGGTCAATCCACGATGAAAAGCCTGGCGCCAATCTCGGTATGGGAACGGTGCGGTTCGGCGTCGTCTGCCACTTGATAACTCATGCCGGGTTTGAGCGTGAACGTGCGCCCATCCTCGAGTTCGGTGTGAAGTTCACCTTCGAGGCACAGCAGGATATGTCCCTTCGCGCACCAATGATCCGCGAAATAGCCGGGCGTGTACTCGACCATGCGGACGCGGATGTTCCCGAAATGCCGGGTGCGCCAATACGCCATCCCGCGTTCTCCCTTGTGCTCAGTGCGTTCGACCTGCGACCAATCCGTCGTACCGAAAGGGATATCTGACATTTGCATGTACGACTCCTTTTCGTCAGTTGACATGAGGTTTTGTTTCCAAATGAAGGTGCTCCCTACGTCAAATGCCTTTGTTCGCCGACCGCATAGGCTTCGGCTATCCAGCCTGCAAAATCGGAGTCGAGGTCTTCCTCCGAATGCAGGCGAAAATGGTGCAGGTGATTACGCGGTGAAAACGTTTCGACCTTGTGAAACTTCGGGTGGTCATGCCGCCGGTCGAATATAAAGCCGCCAAGCAGGTGGGACTTGCGCGGATACAGGGAAACAAACCGCATACGAACCTGAAACGTGACCCGGGTCTTTTGCGGGATGATGGTCACCGGACCGCAGGCGCGGACCATCCTGGCAAACTTCCGGTAGATTCTGAAGACGTGAGGTTCGGAATGCGAGAAAAGCTCTTTCAGGCTGAATTTTCCGCAGGAGTGCCATTGGTTTGCCGTCGTGAACTTTTCGCCGCAAATCGGGCATTGCCATAAAGGTTTGGAGGACGTCTTCGGCTCCGGCATTGCTGTTCCTTCAATTGCACGGGCAGACTTGCTGCCCGCTGCCTGTTTCTGAAACTCGAGCGCGCATGGGTTAAAATACCGTAAGCATTATACGCCACGAATACCCCAGGTCAACAACCTGCTAATTTTCGAATCTCGAGTCGCTGACCTCCAAACCCTATGAAACTCGTAACCGTCACCCAAATGCGCGCGATTGAAAAGGAAGCCGACTCCAAAGGCGTTTCCTACGCTCAGATGATGGAAAACGCCGGTCGGGGTCTGGCGGAGATTGTCCATGCTGTTGGGCAGGAAAACGGCTGGGACGTGGTTGCCGGTTTGGTGGGTCCGGGCAACAATGGCGGTGATACGCTCGTCGCGCTCACGTGGCTGGCGGGCGCGGGCTGGCGCACCCATGCCTATCTCGTCAATCGCAGGACGGGCGACGACCCGTTGATCTCGCGCTATCTCGAAGCGGGTGGCGATATTTTCCAGTTTTCCACCGACCCGGATTTCGAGTCGCTGGGCGAGGTCTTGAACGAATCAGCCGTCCTGTTGGATGGCTTGCTTGGCACGGGAATCAAACTTCCGCTTAAGGAAGAGGCGGCGCTTGTCCTCGGCGGCGCGCGCATCCTCCTTTCCAAAATGGATGCGCCTCCGTTCATCGTTGCCGTGGATTGTCCCTCTGGCGTGGACTGCGATTCGGGCGCGGCGGCGGATGAAACCCTTCCCGCCGATCTCACGATCACGATGGCGGCGGTCAAACAGGGATTGTTGAAACTGCCCGCGTTTGAATTTGTCGGCGGGTTGGAGACGGTGGACATTGGCTTGCCGGAGAATCTGACGGCGTGGTCGGCGTTGAAAACCGAGGCGGCGGATTGGGAGATGGTCTCTGCGCTGATGCCTGAGCGGACGCCCGCCTCTCACAAAGGGACGTTTGGTACGGCTTTCGTGATAGCGGGTTCGACATCCTACACCGGCGCGGCGCTGCTCGCTGGCAAATCGGCGTATCGTGGCGGGACGGGGCTGGTGGCGATGGCTGTGCCGGAGCCGCCGCACGCCGCGCTCGCGGGTCACATCCCCGAAGCGATTTGGGTTCCGCCGCCGCACGAAAGTGGATTTATTTCTGAGCTGCTGTCGAAGTGGTATTGAAGAATTTGGAACGCGCCACGGCTTTGTTGATCGGTCCTGGCTTGGGGGCTCATCCGTCCACGAAATCGTTTATGGAAAAGTTACTGCCATCTATCACCATTCCGTTGGTGATTGATGCGGATGCCTTGCGTCACCTCGCGCAATTCCCCTCTCTGCTCGGCGGAGGATCGGGAGTGAGGGTCTACACTCCGCACCCCGGCGAAATGTCCGCATTGACGGGGTTATCCCGCGAAGAGATTCAATCTGACCGGGAAGCCGTTGCGGAAAAGTACGCGCGTGAATGGGGGCATGTCATTGTGTTGAAAGGCGCCTTCACCGTCATTGCCGCGCCGGATGGACGTGTGACGGTCATTCCGGTTGCCACGCCCGCCCTTGCCCGCGCCGGGACGGGGGACGTGCTGGCAGGGCTGATCATCGGTCTCCGCGCTCAAGGTTTGGACGCGTTCGACGCCGCCGTTGCGGGCACATTCATCCATGCGCAGGCGGGATTGTTCGCCGCCGAAACGCTTGGCACGACCGCTTCCGTGCTGGCAAGCGACGTGCTGGATGCCATCCCCGATGTCATTGCCGAATTGGAATGAAGCCGGGAATGGCTAAAAGGATGCGGAAGCCGCACAGTTACGGAGTTTTTGAGTTTTCCTCTCCATAGGCTCGGACTCCGCAAGTTCTACTTGCGGAATTCGAGAAGTAGAACTTCTGGACTCCTTTTCATCCTTGCAAGTTCTACTTGCGGAATTCCAGAAGTAGAACTTCTGGACTCCTTTTTTCATCCTTGCAAGTTCTACTTGCGGAATTCCAGAAGTGGAACTTCTGGACTCCTTTTTCATCCTTGCATCTGAAATAAAAAGAGGCTTCCTTTCGGAAGACCTCTTTCACTAATCTCCAATCACTATTCTCTAACTATTCATAAACGCTTCAAGGTTATCCTTGCTGATGCGGTACGCCTTGCCGACTTTCTTCGCCTTCAGGCTGCCATCCTTGATGGCTTCAAGGATGTCGTCCTCGGTCACCTTCATGAACTGTGCGGCTTCCGCCGGGGTCATGATGTCCGGCATTTTCGCGCCGCCTGCCGCCCCGGCGCCGGGAGTCTGATATCCGCCTTGCAATGCCTGCCCCATGATGTTGCCGATACCCATGCCCGCGCCAATCCCGGCGGTAAGACCTGCGCCGCCGCCTTCGTTCTGAGCCGCATCGCGCATGGCATCCGCCGCTTGCAGTTGGGTGTAGGTCGCCATATCGAGCATGCCCATATCGCGCAGTTCCTGGGCGGACTTTTCGCTCGGCTTGAGGTTGCCGATGTAGAAGGTCTTGAGCGTCAAGCCAATCGCTTCGAAATCTTCCTTCGACTTTGCGCGCACCGCCGCGCCGATTTCCTCGGTCAGACCGATCATCTCCGGCACGGAGTTCTTGGCGCCGGTTTCGCCGAGCACGTCTTGCAATTTGGAGAGCAGCATGGTGCGCAGGCGTTCTTCGATGTCGCTGGTGCGGTAGGTATGCTGGACGCCCACGATCTGGGTCACGAACTGCTGCGGGTCCTTTACCTGGAAGGAATAGGTTCCAAATCCCTGCAACAGCGCCACACCCAAGCCCATGCCGGGGTTGCGGACGATGATCGGCTGCGGCGTGCCCCATTTTTTATTCGCAAATTCCTTTTTGGAGACGAAATACACTTCCGCGGGGAACGGCGTGCGGTCGTTGAACGCCTTGCCGATGAGATCAATCAGCATCGGGATGTTCGCCGTGGCGATGGTGTGACGTCCCGGTTTGAACACGTCCAGCGCGTTGCCGTCACGATAGAACACCGCCCACTGGCTCTCGCGCACGATCACCTGCGAACCGACGCGGTAATCCCCGATGCCCTCCTCGGGAAAGCGATGGACGATCTCATCGCTCATTTCGTTAGCATATTCAATGACATCAAAAATCCTGGCCATGTTTATTCTCCTTGTGATGAACAACGGTTCGATTATAGTCCAACTAACAGGCAGGGACAAGAACCGTTTCTCCTATTCCATACGCAATTTAACGGGACTCGTTGCGTAAAAAAAGAGCACAGGGTTACTGTGCTCCTCCGTATGCTATAAATCGAAATTACCTGCCGCTTCAGGCTGGAAGCGGATCTTGACAACCTTGATCCTTCTCAAGCCGTCGGGTACCTGCCACGAAAATATATCGTTTTCGCGATAGCCGAGCATGGCGGTGCCGATAGGCGCGAGGACCGAAATTTTCCCTTCGGCGGGGTTCGCGTCCTGCGGGAAGACCAGGGTGTATTCCATCTCTTCGTTGCTTTCGACGTCGAGCAGGAGCGCGCGCGAATTCATCGTAATAACGTCCGGCGGTACTTCGGCGGGGGCGACCACGGTTCCGCGTTTCAATTCTTCATCCAATTGCTTCAAATATGCGCTGTTGCGATATTCCGTGCTCATCGAATCGGCGATCAGTTCGCGCAGGCGTTTCAAGTCGAATTCGGTGATAAAGATGTTTCTTTTGTTCATGGTCCTTTCTCTTTTCAAAATGTGATGGTCAGAGTGTACCAGACTTTTCCGACTTCATCGGCTTGCCTGTGCCTTTATCCCGCACCATCAGCACTTCCGCCATGATGCTCACGGCGATCTCTTCGGGCGTTTCGGCTTGCAGTTCCAGTCCCATCGGCGAATGGACTTTGGCGATCAGTTTGTCGTCCACGCCTTTCGCCTTCAACGCCTTGACGGTTGTCGCCCACCTGCGCTTCGAACCGATGACGCCGATGTATGCCGCGTCCGTTTTGAGTAAGTTGGGCAGACCGAGCGCATCCACACTGGAGCCGCGGCTGGTGACGACCAAATAGGTTCTTTTCGTGATTTTGAGTTGTTCCGCCAGTTTCCCCATCTCCACCGGATAATACTCATCCGCGCCGGGGGTGGCTTCGGGGTTGCAGAATTCCGCGCGGTCGTCGCTGACGGCGACGCGGAATCCCAGCCACTTTGCCAAATGGACGACGGCCTTGCCGACATGCCCCGCGCCAATGACGACGAGGGTTGGGGCGGGAAGAATGGGTTCCACGAAAACCTCCACCTGACCGCCGCACACGCCGGGGTCGCCGCGCGAGGGGTCAGCCATGTTGTAATGTAAGAGCCGCGTCTGCCCGTCGCTGATCGCCATCCAGGCTTCGTCCAGCACGCGGTGTTCCAAATCCCCGCCGCCGACCGTGCCGATAAATTTGCCGTCCGGGTAGACGAGCATCTTGCTCCCCACGTGCCGCGGCGTGGAGCCTTCGCTCTTCACCACCGTGCAAAGCGCGGCGGAGCCGTTGTTTTTTTCGAGTTCGGAGAGGGCTTGGTAGATTGGATTCATTTATAAAATATTCTTGATCGTTTCTTTGAGAATAGGTAAATCTTCCTTGATTGTGTCCCAAATGATCGCGTAGTTAATGTTGAAATACTCGTGAATAATCTTGTTGCGAATGCCAATCATTTTTCCCCACGGTATCTCCTTATGCGCTTCTTGAAAATCATCGGACACATTGCTCGCGGCTTCACCAATGATCTCGATTTGCCGTATTGCTGCGTCGTGCGCCATCGAATTGGAAAAGAATTCATTTTCTGACATTTCGCTCGTATATTCTTCGATAAGGTCTATTGCATCCAAAATGTGATGCAAATAAACGGTGTCATCCTTCTTCATAAATAACAACCTTTTCCTTTTCGACGTACGGGCGAATATATGGGCTAAGGCTTTCTTCGGTGACCAGGTCCACCTCGCATCCCAGTTCTTTGTTTAGGTTTTCCTCAATTTCCATTAATTTGAATAACCCGAGTTTGGGTCGAGTGTTTGGCGGCTTGAGCCTGATCAGTAAATCCAGATCGCTTTTTGGGGTTGCTTCTCCTCGAACGGTGGATCCAAAAACAGCCATGTATGTGATATACGGCTTTAGCAAAGGCAGCGCCTTTTTGCGAATTTCGGCGAATTGATTATCCATGCTTATATTTTACCTGCATTGCGTATACACTACCTCTCCAGCAGTCCCAGTACCACCGGCAGCAACTGCTTCTTCCGGGAAACCACGCCGGGGGCGTCGCGCGTGCCGTCGCCGAGGGAGGATAAGGCAGGTCGTTGAGAATAGGCGGATAGTCCGACGAGACCAGCAGGCGGCTGGAGCCGCGCACCACGTCGGTGACGAGCAGCATGGCAAAATCGAGACCGCGTTTGTCGCGTAATTCATTCAATGCTTTGGTGAGCGGTTCGAGATGTTCGGAGAGCTGCATCAGGTCGGTGACTTCGGCTTGGGCGATGGCGAGTTTGAATCCGCCTGCTTCGTAAGGCTTGATGTCTGTGCTGACCACGTCCTCCGGCTTGCGGTTGGAAAGCCCCGCGCCCGCTGAGAGGACGGCTTTGCCAAATGATTCGACCGTCTCGCCTTTGAGCGGACTTCCACCGACGAATGCCCAGCGCGCCAGTTTTTCGGCGGCGGCGTGGTCGCGCGCTGTCGTGGTGGGAGAGGTCAGGATCAGCGTATCAGCCAAAAGTCCAGAAAGAAGCGCGCCAGCAATCGCCGGCGGGGCGGAGAATCCCGCTTCCGCGGCTTGTTCGGTCACCAGCGTGGACGTTGATCCCACCACATCCACCGTGAAGCGGATGGGCTGGTGCGTGTACGGGTTGCCGAGGCGGTGATGATCGAGAATTTCCAGCAGTTCCGCCTCTTCCAGCGCGGCGATGGACTGGCGCGGCTCGTTGTGATCCACGAGGATGATTTTGAGGCGCGGCGGGTTGAGCAGGTTGCGCTGGCGGGCAATGCCGAGATAGAGACCGTTTTCGTCCACCACCCAATAGTCGTCTATTTCGTCGCGCAGGATGCGGTTGAGCGAATCGCGGATGTGCGCGTTGGCTTGAAACTTTGGCACGGCGGTGTTTGCCGCATCTTTGCACGGCGCAGACATCATCTCGCGCACTGTTGTATCGCCGGGGCGCGGACCGAGCGTTTCGGTGAAATATTTGAAAAGGCTCAAGCCGTTGATGATGCCGTAGGGCGTGCCGTCTTCGTTAACGATGGGAGCGAGACCACCGGTGCGGCTGGCGAGCGTCCATGCCATGCCGAGCTGGGCGTCGGGGCCCCAGACTGTCGAGCCGCTGCATGACGGAGTCGAAGCGTGGCGAGGCGTCGGTGAGAAGGAGAGGCGCTTCCAACCCCAGGGTTTTGAGTACCCACGAGGTCTGGGCGTTGAGCGCCCCGGCGCGCGCCGCGACAGTGTTGGCACCGTCCCGTTCTCGCAGCAGCCAGGCGTATCCCATTGCCGAGGCGATGGAGTCGGTGTCGGGGTTGATGTGTCCTATAACGTAGATTTGGTCCGGCATTCGTTCGTGTTCTCCAGGTTGTTTCGTGAGCATGTCGGGGTGATTATATCCCGCCTTTTTCGACCACGACCAACGGAATTGGAACTTCAACAAAAAAGACGCAAGCCTTAACCCGCTCGCGTCTTTTCGGACCTCGGACCTGATTCGGTTTACTGACGGTGGATCGCCCTCCAGACTCTTTCCGGCGTGGTTGGGATGTCATCCACGTTGACTCCGAGGGCGTCCAGAATGGCGTTTCCAACCGCAGGCGCGACCCCGTCCATCGGGATCTCGGCGACGGCTTTCACGCCGAACGGATGACTCGGCTCGAACGTCTCGACGAAGATGGTTTCGAGTTCGGGCATTTCATCCGCGCGGAAGATGTGATAGCGGTCGAGGTCGCGTTCGTAAGCCGCGCCTTTCTCGTCGTACCGCATCTCTTCGCAGACGGCGTAGCCGAGCGCCTGCGTCATGCCGCCTTCGATCTGTCCCGAAGCCGTGAGCGGATTGACGATGACGCCCGAATCCACCGCCATCACCAGTTTGTCCACCGTAACTGCGCCCGTTTCCGTATCCACGGTTACTTCGGCGAACTGCGCCGCAAACGGCGGAGGCGACACGGGCGAGACGTAACTTGCTACGCCCATGATCTGTTCCTGGTTGTTTTTGTGGAGCGTATCAAGTGCAATTTCCGCCAACGAAACGGACTTTCCGTTTGCCGCATGAGCGTGGCGGTCTTTCAACTGGATGGAGTTAGGGTCATCCACACCGAGCATCTGCGCCGCGCGGATTTTGATTCGCTCCGCCGCGATCTGCGCCGCTTTGGTTGCTGCCGTTCCAGAAATGTACGTTGTTGAAGAAGCGTACGCGCCTTTGTCGAACGGTGTGAAATCGGTATCCGACGAATAGCAGATGATGTCCTCGACGGGAACGCCCAGCACCTCTGCCGCCATCTGCGCTAGGACAGTATCCGAACCCGTTCCCAAGTCCGTCGCGCCGACCAGCAGGTTGAACGAGCCGTCGTCGTTCATCTTGATCGAAGCGCCGCCCATGTCGAGGTAGGGGATCGCCGTTCCCTGCATGACCATGGCGACGCCAATTCCTTTCCGCTTCGCGGAGGTTCCAGGTTTCAGGTTCCAGGTTTCAGGTTTTCCACCTGACACCTGAGACTTGGAACCTGATACTTGGGTGCGCCATTCTTCATTCCCAAACTTCTGATCCCACCCAATCGCCGCTTTGCCCTGCACCACGCATTGCTCCAACCCGACGGTGTGAATGATTTCTGGCCGCGGCTCGCGCCCTTCGTTCCATGCAGTGGAAAATGGATGGTACTCGCCAGGGCGGATGGCGTTCTTCAAGCGGAATTCAATCGGGTCGAAGCCCATTGCGCGCGCGATTTTTTCCATGTGACGGTCGAGGGGCCAATATCCCTGCGGCACGCCGTATCCGCGGAAGGCGCCAGCGGGCGGCGTGTTGGTGTAAACCACGTCCGCATAGAAGCGGATGTTCGGCGCTTTGCGGTATTCGCCGTCGCCGACGTACAACGCCATCGCCTTGTGACCTGTGTTGCCCGTGACGGTCAGCGCATGGCAGCCGTACGCACCCGTATCGGACAGGGCGTACATCTCGTTCGCGGTGATCGTCCCATCGCGCTTCACGCCCGTCTTCATCTTGATTCTCATCGGGTGCCTTGACCTTGCGCCGATGAATTCTTCTTCTCTCGTGTATTCGTAGATGACGGGTCGTTTGGTGGCGATGGTCAGGTGCGCGGGCACGTCTTCCATCAGCACTTCCTGCTTGCCGCCGAAGCCGCCGCCGATGCGCGGCTTGATGACGCGGATGCGCTTCACGGGCAGACCCAGCACAGGCGCAAGCATTCTTCGGACGTGGAACGGAACCTGCGTGGAAGTGCGAATCACAAGGCGGTCGTCCTCATCCCAATACGTCACCGCCACATGCGGCTCGATGTGCGCCTGCTGCACCTTCGGCACCTCGTATTCGGCTTCGAAGATTTCGTCCGCTTCGGCGAAGCCTTTGTTCACGTCGCCGATGTCAATGCGGATGTGCGCGGCAAGATTTTTATCGGGGTTCGAGTCGGCAAAGTTGACGTATTCCGGCTCATCGTGGATTTTGACCGCATCGGGTTTCATCGCCTCGTGCGAATCCAAAATGGTGGGCAGGACTTCGTATTCCACGTCAATCAACGTCAATGCCTTCTCTGCGATTTCAGGAGTCTCCGCCGCGACGAATGCCACGCGGTCGCCTACAAATCGCACTTTGTGATCCAGCGAGAACGAATCCAACGGACCTGGGATCGGGTCGGATTGTCCCGCCGTGGAATAGACCACGCGCGGAATGTCCTGCCAGGTCAGCACCGCGGCGACGCCCTTCAACGCCTTGGCTTTGCTGGTGTCAATGCGCTTGATCTTCGCGTGGGCGTGCGGCGAACGCAGGACTTTCGCGTACAACATGCCGCGCATGTCCAGATCTGCGGCGAAGGCAGGTTTGCCCTGCACCAGTTTGATGGCGTCCACTTTCTTTTCGGGCTTGCCGACGGTTTGCCACGTCTGTGTTTCGGGCGTGACAACAACTTTGGGTCGAGTTAAAACTGCGGCGGAGGGAGAGGCGGATGGTTCCCCAGTGGGAGAATCAGGCTGAGGCGTCCCAAAATCCCAATGAACTGAGGTTACGTCAATCGGTTCGTCTCCCCGCATGACCGCCGCCGCTTTCATCACTGCCTGGACGGGTTTGAGATACCCCGTGCAACGACACAACACACCCGAAATCGCCTCACGGACTTCCGCCTCGCTGGGGTTCGGGTTTTTATCCAGCAGGCTTTTGGCGGCGAGGATTTGCGCGGGCGTGCAATATCCGCACTGGATGGCGCCCGATTCGACAAACGCCTTTTGCAGGGGATGAAGACCATCGGTCTTTCTCCAGCCCTGTTCTGGGTGCTCGCCCAACGCCTCGATCGTGGCGACGGCGTGACCTTCCGCCTGCGCCGCGAGCAGCGACCCGGCGTTGACGGGTTTGCCGTCGAGCAGGGCCCGTATCCGCGCCTGTCAGCCCGTGCTCGTCGCCGAACTTCACGCCGTGAAAACCCAGCCCGCGCAGGACTGCGAGCAGGGTGATGGACGGGGGAGCGTCTATGGTGTGTTCAATTCCGTTGATTTTGAGGGTGAAGCGCATGATGGCTCCTGGGGATGGTGGTTATTCAAACATTGATTTAAGCTCTTTGAGATGAAGCAGAATGTCAGGATTCAAATCGTATTTGCCTGCTTTCGAGACTGCTTCCTGAACCATTTTTTCAAGTTGGTTTAGATTGACATGACCGTTCGTAATCAGAAATAAAATATCATCATAATCGTTTACGAATCCTCGATCCACTTTACTCAGTGCAATGCTGTATGGATCGGCGACGGAAACGCTTAGATTGCCAAACTGTTCGATGGGGATGGCGCGTTCGTTACTGCCAGCCGGCAGGGGAATGAAATGCTCAAGCGGCACAATATCGAACAGAATTTTGTTTTCCTTTGCGATTTGAATGATCTGACGGTGCAATTCGCTCGGATTAATGTCGTCCCCGATAAAATCAATGTCCAACGTCTCTCTATCGTTGCCTAGAAGAATTAGAGCGCCGCCCCCAAGAAGGGTAATGTGAGAACCGGGCGGTACTTTTTGTCCGAAAAGATTCAATATGGTAGCGATATCCTGGTAATTCATGAATCCGCCGTTTGTAATTCCATTTGTCTCAACCAGACATCAGCAGCATGCTCATACGTGCCGACCCAGTTGACAGATCGCCCTGTCATTGCGTTGTGTCGTTCCGCGAGGTTGGAAAGAGCGCCATCGGGATCCATGTCTGGATCGACGCTCAGTTGCTTAGAGAATAAATCCGGGAGCAGGTCTTGCTTGCCTGAGATGCGGTTTATTCGCCCGTGAAATTTTTTTTGCAAGAAGAAAGCCGCTGTGTAGTAAAACCGGAGAGCGATCCGGGCTGAGTTTACGCGAATGCTTCGGTCTGCTTCGATTACATGGGTGGAGTATTCGGGATGGCGCAGGAATAGAGGTATTAATGAGAAGCAAACCCGGGAGTCGCCGCTTTGCGCCAGCGATGCGATTAGTTGCACAGTGGGAAGCAAGCGAGCAGGTAGTAACGGGCTTCGAATCCTAAGGAACTGAACATCCCTCGCCCAGAGTTCTGAGACGAGTTGATCGTTGGATACTGTGAGAGAAGGTTGCTCAGCCATAAAATTAAACGAGGGCGGGGATTTTCCCTGCCCTCTTATTTTACCTAAAATGGGGACGTATAGGTATACTTTATCTATGCAACCTTCGTGATCTTCAAATTCACTTTCGACCCCTCCAGCGCGGACTGCGGACCCAGCACCACCACAGCATCGGACTTGGCGACTTTTTCAAGCGCTTCGCCGAAGGCGATAAAATCTTCGCCATTGGTGGAGAGAACTTCGTCGCGGTATTTCTGGCGGAAGGCGTCGTCGCGCCCTGTGATATAACGCATCATCGAAGTGTAGCCCTTCGCATCGGGTAGTTGATAGGCGTCCAGGTCGCCGATGGCGGCGATGATAGCTTTCTTCAGTTCGTTTTCGTTCAGGCGCGTGGAGTCGAGCGATTTCAAGAACTCGGCGGCTTTGTCGTAATTTGCGAGCGTATGATCCAAATTCGGGTCGCGGTAGGAGAGGAAACTGAACACGCCCGTCGCGTCGTCGAATTGCGCGAACGCGCCGTACGCGCCGCCCTGTACGCGGATCTTTTCCCATAGGTGAGTCATTCCCAAATATCCAACCACCACCATCGAAGAGCCGTCCAATTCGTAGCCGTGATCGTACAGGTTTGCGCCCTTCGCCACATAATTGACCTGCGCGGGAATCGCCAAGCCTTCTTTTTGGGTCGAAGGTAGAAAGTCGAAGGTCGAGAGTTGCGCATCTTTTACTGGCATGGCGAAGATGAAATTTTCCAGATGCGGCTGGAGAGTCTTCCAATTTGCGGCGTCGAGCGTCACGTTGCACAGCAGGGTCTTGCTGTTGATCAACGTCTCGCGCATGGCTTCCAGTTTCTTCAGCACATTCGACCACTTTTTATCAATTTCAGCCGCCAGTTCGCGCAGCGCAAACAGATAACTGATTCCATGCGTCTGTTCGTTGACCCAGCCCGCGCCGCCAAACTGCGCGCGCAGGCGCATGTTCGCAAAGCGGTGTCCCGCAGGCGCCAGCCCAGACTCGAGCCCCGCTTTTTCCTCCAGCACGATTTGCTTGAATCGTTCCTTGTCGTCGAATTTTGCGGTGAGAAGGACATCGCGCAGGATGCCCAGCATCTCGTTGGCTTGACTCATCGTGGACTTGCCGCGAATCATCAGGTATGCGCGGCTCTCTCTTGACTTGTGGGTGGTCGCTGTGACCGCCGAGCCGTAGATTCCGCCCGTGCTTTTTCCGATCCGCTGTGAGAGTTTGACGTAGTCTTCGGTTTCGGTGCCCATCTCGAGCAGGGCGCGCGCGAAGATCTCCGTCAGCGGAATCAGTTCCTGCGGCATGGCACGCAAATCGAAGGCAAGGTCGAGATAGACAATGCCGTTGGTGAAGAGGTCGTGATACAAGACCTTTGAGTCCTGCACCTGGATTTCTTCGATTGGAATTGTGCTTACTCGCTTGTCGAGATCGTCCAAATCGAGGACGGGCAGTTTCGCCAGCGCTTCGGGTGAGTCGGGAGTCTCCTGGCGCAGTCTGAGTTTTTCCGTGTTTTCGACATGCCTGCGGATGTCTTCGTCGCTCATGGTCTTTCTGGCAGAATCCAGCCTGGACTTTTCCTCCGCTTCGAGGCGCTGAGCCAGCTCCGGGTCCGGTTTGAAGCGGATGGTCGTCCTGTGATTGTTCTCCAGCAGGTAAGCCTGAATCATCTTTTCAAAATAGCGCGAGTCGTCCGCAAGCCGCTTTTTGACTTCGTTAAGCGGCGCTTCGAAGGCGAGCAGTTTGAAGGCGTCGTCATCGTGCAGCCATGTGGTGAGCGCGCGCAGCATGATGGCGATGCCGCGCGGGAAGGCGCCTGTGTTGTTTTCGCGCAGGGCGAACTCGATGGTGTTGACGGATGCGGCGATCATGTCGGGGTCAATGCCGTCGCGGACGAGGTGTTCGAGGGTGTCGAAGATGAGCGTTTCGATTTTCCTGGCGTGTCGGGCGCGTGTGCCTTTGAGACCCGTCGAGAAGATCATCTCACGCAGTTCGCTTTCGAGACCGATGCCCGCGAGGTCTTCGCCGAGACCCGAATCGGTGAGTGCTTTTTTGAGCGGCGAGGCGGGCGTGCCGATGAGCGCGTGCGCGAGGATTTGGAAACTCAAATTCAACACGGGGTCGGAGGTGTCGGGCAGTTTCCAGTTGACGGTGAGATAATGCTTTTTATCGAGGTCTTCGCCTTCGCTGGCGATGTAGGCGGTTTCGATTTTCTTCGGCTTCTTGAACGGCCTGGCAGGCGGCACCGCCGATTTGACCTTCTTCTTTTTGAACGGCTTGAGATAGCCTTCCATCCGTTTGAGGCGTTTGTCGGGGTCGTCGTTGCCGTAGAAAAAGATGAACGCGTTGGAAGGGTGGTAGTAGGTCTCCCAAAAGGCGCGGAAGTTTTCGTAGGTGAGGTTCGTGATTTCGGCGGGATCGCCGCCCGAATCCACACCGTAGGTGTGTTTGGGGAACAGCGACTGTTGAATGGTGCGCGCGAGCAGGTTTTCGGGCGAGGAATACGCGCCTTTCATTTCGTTGAAGACCACGCCCTTGTATGCCAGCGGCTCGGAGGGATCGTTGATCTCGTAATGCCAGCCTTCCTGCATGAGCGTCTGCTCGCTGATGAGCGGATGAAAGACTGCGTCAATATAGACGTCAATCAGGTTGTAGAAATCCTTTTCGTTCTGACTGGCAACGGGGTAGCAGGTTTTGTCGGGATACGTAAAGGCATTGACAAACGTCGCCAGCGAACCTTTGAGCAATTCCACGAACGGTTCCTTGACGGGATATTTTTCCGAGCCGTTCAACACGGAATGTTCGAGGATGTGCGCGACGCCTGTTGAATCTTTGGGCGTGGTGCGGAAGTTGATGCTGAATACCTTGTTCTCGTCGTCGTTGATGACCGAGAGCAGGCGCGCGCCCGTGCGTTTGTGTTCGTACAGCCGCACAAGGGAGTTGATTTCGGGGATTTGCTGTTCTTTGATGAGGGCGAAGGATTTGGGCATGGTTCTCCTGCGGGGTCGAAGGTTGAAGGTCGAAGGTCGAAGGTCGAAAGTCAGGGCTTTTGACCTTTGACTTGCGACTCTCTAAATTTCTCTCTCAACTCGTTGATGGGCTTAAGTTTACCGCGTTCTGCGTACATCCACATCTCCCAGCCGTTGGCGGGCGCGTTGGATAACTCGCTGGCTACCTTGTGAATCGAGCCGATGAGTTTTCCGCATTTGATATGTCCGTTGGCGAGGATGACCGCTTCGCGTTTGCCTTTGACGTAATGGAGTTTTTGTCCGGGCTTGAGCCAGCCATTCTCCACCAACGCCCCAAACGGGACGCGAGCCCGATTCCGTTTCTCAGGCAGTTCCCACGCCTCGGCTGGAACAGGCGTGACCGCGTCAATCCGTTTCTGCGCGGCTTTGATGTATTTCTTCTCGCGTTCGATGCCGATGAAGTGGCGTCCCAGTTTTTTGGCAACGGCTCCCGTCGTGCCGCTGCCGAAAAAGGGATCGAGAATCACATCCCCAAGCTGGGTGCTGGAGAGGATGATTCGATACAGGAGGGCTTCCGGCTTCTGGGTGGGGTGAGTCTTCGTCCCGTTGGTTTTGAGGCGTTCTTTTCCCACCGCCAGGGGAATGACCCAGTCGCTGCGCATTTGCAGGTCGTCGTTCAGGGCTTTCATCGCCTTGTGGTTGAAGGTGTACTTCGCGCCTTTTTCCTTTTGCGCCCAGAGCAGGGTTTCGTGCGCGTTGGTGAAGCGTACGCCGCGAAAGTTGGGCATGGGATTCACTTTTATCCAGATCACGTCGTTGAGAATCCAAAAGCCCAAATCCTGCATGATCGCGCCGACGCGGTAAATGTTGTGATACGAACCGATGACCCAGAGCGTGCCCGTATCTTTCATAATCCGCCGCACTGCGCGCAGCCAGTTGAGGGTAAACGTATCATATTCGGCGAAACTCGAAAACTTATCCCACTTGTGATTGACCGCATCCACTTTGCTCAGGTTCGGGCGGTACAGGTCGTTTTGCAATTGCAGGTTGTACGGCGGGTCGGCAAAGACCAGATCCACCGATTTTTCGGGCAGGGAGTTGAGAATCTCGATGCAATCGCCTTGCAGGATGCGGTTGAGGGGAAGGTGCATTGCTTATCTCAAAAAATGAGCGATGAGATTGTGGAAGTTTTGAAAAAAAGGGAAAGGGAGAGGAATGATATCCACAACAGAAATTATACCCTCCTCGGACTCGCTTACCATCCCCCGTTATCTGCCTGGAATTCACCTTCAAATATAGGCGGTGCCCGCCCTGCCTGTGTCGTGCAGCGGACGCACATGAGTGTCTATTGTCACCGAAGCGTCGCTTGCAGCCAGCGTAACATCCAACTTCACCCGCGCATGAGACTCAAATAGACAGTATTGCTGCGGCTGCTGTACCCTGCGCGGATCAATTTCGCGTTGACAAGGTATTCATCCAACATGACGGTCCGCCCGTCGTCCCCGATCTTTTCGATGGCGCTGGTCTTTCCGTTGGGGATGCAGATCACCGTCACTTGATCGTCGGCGGCGATTCCATTTCGGGCAAAGTTTTCGACGATGCGCTGGAGGATGGCTTTTTCTTCAGATTGCATGGTGATTTCCTTAATTGGCATGTTTGGATAACAATTTTTGGAGTTCGATCTCCGCATCCTGCGGGGTGATCGAAAAGATAAAACTCCATTCCCCGATCAGCGTTTTTTGAATGCGCCGCATGAGGTCGCGGTCGTATTCGCTCCAGGTACGGTGTTTGCGAAGAGCCGAAAGATCGCGGATCACCCTGCAAAGCGTCTCGGCTTTGCCGTCTTTGAGAAGTTCCAGCAAATGTTGGTTGCGTTGACGGCGGTCGGTGGGCAGGGTTTCTGGCGGACTCGCGAGCGTGTCCAGCAATGTGTGAAATTCCGATCGGCTTGTCGGGCTGCGCAGCCGTTTTCCCAGGTTTTCATCGGCAGGCACCCAGATGGTCAGGTCGGAGATTTGCACCATGTAATAAGGAATATTCTGCTCCCCAAACGAGCGATCTTCGATGCTTTTTACCTGCCCCACCCCATGCGTGCAATGGACAACCCAGTCGCCTGGTTGAAAATTCATGATAATCTCCCTGGCGCATTGCCAAAAAAGAAAAACGCCAGCCTGACAAAAGGACTGGCGCTTGGACACGGTCAATCTGTTATGCAAAATCATTATATCACCAAAGGCGTTGATACTTTGTTTGAGTTTGCATGGCTGCGCGCGACGCGATACCTTACCTTACTTTCAACACAATCTTCCCAAACTGTCCGCCGCGTTCGTAATGCTCGTACGCTTCGCGCGCCTGCTCCAGCGAATAGACCGAATCCACAATCGGCGTCAATTTGCCGCTGAAAACCTGTTCCATGACCTCGCGGAAGTCGTGCAGGCTGCCCATGGTCGAGCCGATGTGCGTTTGTTCGTTCCAAAACAGCAGGGAGAGGTTGGTGACGGCTTCACGTCCCGTTGTGCGCCCGTAGGTGACGATGCGCCCGCCTTTACGCAGAATTTTCTGGCTGTCGAGCCACGTCAGCGCGCCGACGTTCTCCACCACCACATCCACGCCGCGCCCGTCGGTGAGGCGATGCACTTCTTCAAACGGATTGCCTTCGCCGCGGTTGACGGCGAAATCCGCGCCCGCCTGGCGCGCCCGCTCCATTTTCTCCGCGGAACTGGTGACGGCATAGACTTGCGCCCCCAGCATGTGACAGATTTGAATCGCCGCCGCTGCCACGCCGCCGCTTGCTCCCAGGACCAGAACCTTTTCTCCCTTTTGAATTTTGGCGCGCGTGACGACGGCTCTCCACGCGGTTTGATACGCCAGCGGAGCCGCCGCCGCAGTGACAAAGTCGAAGCCTGCGGGCATGCGCATGAGTTTATCGGCGTTGACGGCGATATATTCCGCGTTGCCGCCGTATCCGTTCGAGCCGAGGATGTCGTAGTCGTCGCACAGGGTCACTTCGCCCCGCAGGCAATGCTCGCATTGCTCGCACGAAAGCGACGGGTTGACCGCCATTGCATCGCCCACCGACCAGCCTTTCACGTCGGGCGCAAGTTCGGCGATGACGCCCGAAATGTCCGAGCCTGTCCACATGGGGAAACGATAACTTTCGTCGGCGGGACCGTGCAGCGCCCACAACTCCAGGTGGTTGAACGCGCTGGCGTGGACTTGGATCAATGCCTGCCCGGGTCCGATGTTTGGATCGGGCACTTCGGCGATTTGGATTTTGGAGGCATCTCCACACTCGTAAAAGACGGCGGCTTTCATGGGTTCTTCTCGTTCATGTCACTCTGAGCGCAGCGAAGAGTCTCTCCCGGCGGGAGCCTACTGATGGATATCCTCTTCATCCTCCACAGCAGGCGGCGGGGAGGCGAGGTCGTAATTCCATACGCCGCTCTCTTTCATCGCCGAAGCAACGTCGTACGGCGTCGGCTGGAATTCGTATTTTTGATTCTCCACGAACTCGAGGATGAGTATGTGCGTGGGCTTCTCGATCTTGAAACTTTTCTGGACACGGTTGAGAAAATATTTTGCGCTTTCGTTCGAGATTTGGAATATCCGCGCGATCTCTTCGAAGGGCTTGATTTTGTCCTTCATTTCAAGGCTTCCAGCGCGCGCCTCGCCAGCACGGACGCCATTTCCATGCGGTATTCGGCGGAAGCCCACTCGTCGCCGGCTTCGTGATAGGCGTTGCGGGCGGCTTCCTGAATCCCTTCCGCTTCGGTGCCGTCCATGGCGAGCATGGGAGTTTTGCCATAGCCGCCGAGCGTCAGCCGCGCGCGACCGGAGTTCCACTGCGTCAGTGCGGCGCACACGATGGGTTTATCCGCCGGGGTCTTCGAGACATATTCGAATGCAAATTTCGCATTGAGTGGAACGGTGATTTGCGTGATCAATCCCTTTGGACGAGTGAGTAGATACTCTCCCGCGCTGATCACTGACGACTGACCACTGCTCACTGATAACTGCTCACTGATCGCTGTGATCTTCCCGTCCATCGCCAACAACATGGTCACGAAGGTCGAGCGTCCGTCTGCGGCGACGATCGTCCCAGCCACGGTGGCGGTGTTGCGGATATTGAGCGGCGCTTCGAGTTTGAGCGCGGTTTTCAACGCAGCGGGGCAATGCTCGGATTCAAGCAGAACCTGCAATGTGCAAGTCGCGCCGATTTCGAGATCGTTACCCTTGGCGGCAATCGAATCCAGCCCAAGGGCTTGTAAATCCACAACGGCGACAGAATCCGTTGTCGCACGGGAAAGAAGCGTGCCGCCTCCGAGGGGAAAAGTGTTCGGTTGAGTCAGAAGCGTGAGGGCTTCGTCGAGAGTCCGGGGTCTGTGATACGTTGAGATCATGTGTGCCTCCATGGATGGTTCGATTATACCCAGCGGAGCCGCAAATTGCGTTTTTTGTGTCCTGCCGGCTCACGGAGCGGGGAGGGTCATTTTGAAACGGAGCGCCAGGAGGCGCATTGCGAAGATGGTGACCGTGCCAATGAAGGAGGCAAGCAGGGTGTTGACGTGGAAGGCAGTCAGCAGGATGAATAAGGACGTCCCTGCGAAGGAACAGGTGGCGTAGAGTTCGCTGCTCTGCCCAAAGACGTTGGGGATGCGGACGCAAAGCAGGTCGCGTAGAATGCCGCCGAAGATGCCGGTGACCACGCCCATGAGAATTGCCACGATGGGAGAGAGTTGCAGTTGCAGGGTGTACGTGGCGCCAAGGATGCTGAAGATGCCAAGCCCGACGGCATCGGCGGTGACGAGCAGGGTGTTGGAGATGCGGTTGAGCCGGTAAAAGGAAGCGACCGCCACAAGGAAGGTAGTGACGGTCAAGCCGGGATCGCCGATCCAAGAGACGGGCGTGCGCCCCAGCAAAAGGTCGCGTACCGTGCCGCCGCCAAACGCGGTGACAAAAGCGATGGTGGTCGCGCCGACAATGTCCATTTGGTATTTGCGCGCTTCGAGCGCGCCGGAAACCGCCGAAGCAATGACCGCGATGTAGGTAAGGAAGCGCAGAATCTCATCCATAAAAAATAACGCCGCCCCTTTTCAAAGGGTGGCGTTATTTTACTTCACTCGCCGCATGCAAAAACGTCACGCCGCGGAGCCGGTGTGGTCCATGATCGCTCAATCCGGGTAAACCTTCCAGCCCAGTTCATCCAGCCGCGACAGATCGAATTGCTCCTGCGACACGTTGACGTACATGCCCGTGCCTTCGGCGAGCAGTTCGTCCGTCTCGGCGTCATAAATTCCCGCCCACGCCTCGGCGATTTTGCCCTTGGTCCTGCCCGCCTTGCCGACGATCTTCAACATCCTCCCAATGGGCACGTTCTTGCGGTATTTCACCTCCAGTTTCCCCGTGAACATGAAGCGCGGGTTCAGCGGGTCGCTGCCCATGTGCGCGCGCCCGCTGATCTCGTCAATCAACGCGGCGACGATGCCGCCGTGCAAAACGCCGGGATACCCCGGAAGTGATCGGGCGCGACGTATTGCGTTTCGACCACGCCCGGTTCGGTTTCGTAAATGTGAAGATGCAGACCGACCGGATTTTCCAATCCGCAAATGAAGCAGTGACGCGAGTTCGGTTGTTTTATCTTTGTCATGATGCGATTATACTCTGGACATGACTCCCCCGAAAATTTTCATCACCCGCCTCATCCCGGACCTCGGGCTGGACCTCGTCAAAAAGCATTTTCCCACGCTGGAAGTTTGGACTCACGACCTTCCTCCGCCGCGCGAACAACTGCTCGAAAAAGTCCGCGGCGTGGACGGCTTGCTCTGCCTGCTCACCGAACGCATTGGCGCCGAATTGATGGACACCATCGGTTCGCAGGTGAAGGTCATCAGCAGCATGTCCGTCGGCGTGGATCACGTGGACCTCGCCGAAGCCACCCGGCGCGGAATCCCGATCGGCAACACGCCCGGTGTCCTCACCGATGCCACCGCCGACCAGACGTTTGCGCTCCTGCTCGCCGCCGCGCGCCGCATCCCCGAAGCGGAGCGCTTCCTCCGTGCGGGCAAGTGGGTGACGTGGAATCCGTCGCTTCTGCTCGGCGCGGATTTGGTCGGTTCGACGCTGGGACTCGTCGGCTTTGGGCGCATCGGACAGGCGGTTGCCAAACGCGCGCAGGGATTCGACATGCGCGTCGTTTATCATGACCCTACCGCCCAGCCCACCTTCGGCGCACAGCCCGTGGATTTGGAGACCCTTCTGCGCGAGTCGGATTTTGTTTCCATTCACGTGCCGCTGACGAAAGAGACGCGCCGCCTGGTAAACGCGGAATTCCTCTCGAAGATGAAACCGAACGCCATCCTGGTCAACACTGCCCGCGGCGGCGTGCTGGATCAATCCGCGCTGTACGATGCGTTGAAATCCAACCGCATCTTTGCTGCCGCGCTGGATGTCACCGACCCCGGAGCCCCTGCCCATGGACTCTCCTCTGCTCGAACTGGAGAACTGCATCATCGTCCCGCACCTCGGCTCTGCCAGCAAACGGACGCGCGCCCAAATGTCCCTGCTGGCGGCGCAGAATTTAATCGCGGGCTTGAACGGCGAGCGCCTGCCGTATTGCGCCAACCCGGAAGTGTACGGGAATCGAACGTCTCCGAATGCTTGAGGGGCACCCCTGAAATTGACCCTTTTCCCGCCCTCCATCGTATATAGTTAGAGTAGGTGAACGCCATGCTGTCTTCGAAATTGCGCCCAAGTCCGTCCAAATTTGAGCCTGGAAACGCAACCCTGGTTGATCTGCACGGCGTGGTGAAAACCTACCGCAGTTCGGCGGGGACTTTCACCGCGCTGAAAGGAATTGACTTGCAGGTCGAACCGGGCGCCTTTGTTTCCATTATCGGAAAATCGGGGAGCGGCAAGTCCACGCTGATCAACGTCATCACAGGCATTGACAAGCCCACGTCCGGCGAAGTCGTCGTGGATAAGATTCCCATCCATAAATTCAACGAGGAACAGGTCGCCATTTGGCGCGGGCGTTCGGTGGGTGTGATCTTCCAGTTCTTTCAACTGCTCCCCACGCTCACCGCGGTTGAGAATATTCTGCTTGCCATGGATTACGGCGGTCATTATCCGCGCCCGGAGCGTCCCCGGGCAAGCCATGCGCCTGCTCGAACTGGTCGGCATGGCGGAGCACGCGCATCACCTTCCGAGCGCGCTCTCCGGCGGACAGCAGCAATGTGTGGCAATCGCCCGCGCGCTGGCGAACAATCCGGTTTTGCTCACTGCCGATGAGCCGACCGGCAACCTTGATTCAAAGTCCACCGAGATGGTCTTCCGTTTGTTCGAGACTCTCGCGGTTGCAGGCAAGACCATTCTGATGGTCACGCACGACAATGAACTTGCCCTCCGCGCCCAGCGCACGATCCGTCTTGTGGATGGGAGGATTCAAGATGAATTCATCAACCGATAGCCCGCTCATCGAACTTCGCGCGGCGGTCAAGGTGTATGACAGCCTGGCGGGTCCCGTCACCGCGCTCAACAAGGTTGATTTGCAGATCTTTCAGGGCGAGTTCCTGGTCATCACCGGAAAATCCGGGAGCGGCAAGACCACGCTGGTCAACATTCTCACCGGATTGGACCGCGCCACGTCCGGCGAGATCTGGGTCAACGGCGAACCCTTGCACAGGTTCGGTCCCGAAAGAGCCGCGAAACTGCGGGGCAAAACGATGGGCGTGGTCTTTCAATCCTTTGAATTACTGCCGACCCTGACCGTCCTGCAAAACGTCATGCTGCCGATGGATTTTGCGCGGCGTTACCCTGCATGGGAACAGCGCAAACGCGCGTTGTCCCTGCTCGAACAGGTGGAGATCGCCGAACATGCCAGGAAACTCCCGACGGCGTTATCCGGCGGACAACAACAACGGCTCGCCATCGCGCGCGCCATGGCAAACGACCCCGCGATCCTTGTCGCGGATGAACCCACCGGCAGTCTTGATTCTGCAACCGCGGCGGTCATCATGGACATCTTCGAGAAACTCATCGAACAGGGGCGGACGGTGTTCATGGTTACGCACGATGAAGACATCGCCCAACGCGGCTCGCGGATCGTCACCTTAGCCGATGGAGAAATCGTTCATTCGGAGGAAAGACTCCGGCTGTAGAGTTAACGGAGAACGCCTGATAACAAATCTCGGTGGACTCCGCGACCTCAACGGCGAGGTCTTTCAAGGAAAACTATGCTGAAAGCACGCTGGTTCAAAGTCATCAACGACCTCTTTGGGAACAAGACGCGCACCCTGCTGATCGTGCTGTCCATGTCGGTTGGGTTGTTCGCGTTGGGAATCATCCTCAGCGCGCGCACCATCCTCTCGGAGGGGCTGGCGGAAAGTTTTGCGGAGATCAACCCCTCCAGCGGCACGGTGCGGACGATTGAACTATTCGATGAAGACTTCCTCGAGTCGGTCCGCTCCATGAAGGAGATCCAGGACGCGGACGCGCGCAGGAACATATCCGCCCGGGTGCAGACGAAATCGGGAGAGTGGAAAAACCTCACAATCTTTGTCGTCGCCGACTATGACAATATCCGCGTGAACAGGGTCGCTTCGGAGAGCGGCGCCTGGCCCCCGCCCGAGCACGAGATCCTGATCGAGCGCGCCGCGCTTCCCGTCATCGAGGCGCAGGTCGGCGATATGGGCCCTGATCAAATTCCCCAACGATGTCGAGCGCAGGGTCCGCATCGCAGGGGCGGCATACGATCCCGCCCAACTGCCCGCGCAAATTGACAGTACACCGTACGGCTACATCACCTTCGGCACGCTGGAATGGTTCGGCGAACCTTACGGGTTCAACGAACTGCACGTCATCGCCACCCACCCGGAGGACAAGGAGTGGGCGCAGCAGGTGGTGAACCGCGTGAAGGATAAAGCCGAAAAGTCGGGTTATACGATTCCGTTGAGCATGATCGCGGAGCCGGGTCAACTCCCCATGAACGACATACTGCAAGGCATATTGTTGTTGATGGGCGTGCTCGGCGTGTTATCGCTTTTCCTGAGCGTCTTCCTGGTGGTCAATACGGTGTCTGCCCTGCTTACCCAGCAAAGGCGGCAGATCGGCGTGATGAAAGCGGTGGGCGGAAGCACGCTCCAGATCATGGGGATGTACCTGGTCATGGTCCTCGCCTATGGCGGGATGGCGCTGTTGATCGCCATCCCGCTTGGGGTGTATGGCGCGCGCTGGCTCAGCGCCGCGCTGGCTGGGTACTTCAATTTTGAACTCCACGCGATGGAAGCGCCGCCGCGGACATTTTTGATCCAGACGGCGGTCGGCTTGATCCTGCCGGTGCTGGCTTCGCTCGTCCCGTTTATTTCCAGCCTGCGCATCAGCGCGGCGGAGGCGATGAGCAGTTATACGATGGGCAGGGGACGTTTCGGCGGGAACGTGATAGACCGATTGCTCTCCGGCGCAAATCTGTGGTTTGCGCGCGGCTTCTCCGTCCGCTCGATGTTGCTGTCGGTGCGGAACACCTTCCGCAACAAGGGCAGGCTGACCCTGACCTTGATCACGCTCACGCTGGGGTCAGCCACCTTCATCAGCGTGTTCAACATCCGCGCTTCTTTATCGAGCACCGTCGAGGACATGATCAAATGGTTCAACTGCGATACGATGCTCACCTTCGACCGGACCTACCGCGCGGATAAAGTCCAGCTGGAGGCGTTGAGCATTCCGGGCGTGACCAAAACCGACGTGTGGATTCAATTGCCCACGCGCTTCGTCCGCGGGGACGAAAGCGAAAGCGGCATGATTTACCTGTTCGCGCCCACGGTGCACGCCGAGAGTCTGATCGTCTCCCCCTCGATTGCGGAAGGAAGATGGCTCGCCCCCGGCGACGAAAACGCGGTGGTGGTTCCTTCTGCGTTCCTGCAGGATGAACCGGAATTGGAACTCGGCGGCGACATTGTCCTGAAGATTGACGGCAAGGAGCACACGTTCAAGATCGTCGGCACGTTCAAGGGCATGGCGTTTCTTCCAATCGTGTACGCCAATTACGAGTACATAACGAAGATCACCAACCGTATCGGCGAAGCGGACGCGCTGATGGTTGCAATGGAAGCGCACGACGCCGCCTACGTGGATTCCGTGACCCGCACGCTGGAGGAACGCTTCGAGCGCGTCGGCATCAAGGTCAGCATGTTGACCACCATCAACCTGGAGCGCCGCGATGCGGAAGCCTCCTTCGACGTGCTTGTCGCGCTTCTGCTGACGATGGCGATCCTGCTGGCGCTGGTCGGCGGGCTGGGATTGATGGGCACGATGAGCATCAACGTATTGGAACGCACGCGCGAGATCGGCGTCCTGCGCGCCATCGGCGCATCGAACCGCGGCGTTGCCTTTGTCTTCATCCGCGAGGGAGTCGTCATCGGGTTGATGAGTTGGGCAATGGGCGCGGTCTTCGCCATCCCCATGAGCCAGGGGCTGAATCGCGCGCTTGGGCAGGCGGTGATGGGCGTGCCGTTGACCTATTCCTTTTCCATGCCGGGGCTTTGGCTTTGGCTGTTGATCGTCATTTTGTTGAGCGTGCTTGCCAGTTTCATTCCCGCCCGCAACGCTTCGCGCCTCACCGTCCGCGAAGTGCTGGCGTATGAATAACTCACGTTACGCAGTTCTTTCTCCCTCACCCCTTCACCCCTCTCCCGCTGGGAGAGGGGACGGGGGTGAGGGTGCGTAACATCAATGAATAACTCACGTTGGCAAAATACTCTTCACAAACCGTAGGGGCGACCTGAAAGGTCGCCCCTACCGCGTATCAATATTATCTCTCCCCCCAGTGGATCGCAATCGTCCCGAACATCAACCGTTTGAAATTGACTCTCCTGAACCCAACCGCCACCATCCGCACGGAGAGTTCTTCGGCGGTCAGAAAACCCTCGGTGGTGTCGGGCAGGTATTTGTAAGCGTCGCGCACGCCGGAGAGCAGTCCGCCGAGCGAGGGGATAACCACGTGCATGTGAAATCTGATGAACGGCGAAAGCAGGTTTTTCTTCGGGCGCGTGGTGTCGAGGATGACGATCCGCCCGCCGGGTTTGAGCGCGCGGTGCTTGCTCCTTAAGGGCTTGCTGCACGTCGGTGACGTTGCGCATCAGGAAACCGGAAACGACGGCATCGAACGTCCTGTCTTTGAACGGCAGGTTGAGCGCATCGGCGGAGGAGAAATTCAGGCTGCCGTTCTTTTTCCCCACGCGCATCATTTCGAGCGTGAAATCCGCCGCGGTCCCGCGGGCTTGCGGGAACTGCGTCAGCGCCTCGCGGGCTAAATCGCCGGTGCCAGTTCCGAGGTCCAATAAAGAGGCGTGCGGACGCAAACGCGCCAGGTGAATGACTTCCTTCCGCCAGCGGATGTCCTGCCCGCCGGTCATGAGTCGATTCATCAAATCGTAACGGTGCGCGATTCTTGCAAACATGGATTGCACGTATTGGGCGCGTTCCCGCCCGGTCAGTTGAGTCATAAGGTCTCCGAAGGCGTCATTATAAACGCATGTTATACTGCGGGCTTCGATGAACGATAAACCGGCTTTTCTTCAAGCGTGGTGGCTCGCCATTCGTCCGCGCACGTTACCGGCGGCGGTTTCAGGCGTGACGATGGGCAGCGCGCTCGCGTGGCATGACGGCTCGTTTCAAATTCTACCCGCGCTGGCGGCGCTGTTGATCGCGCTGTTGCTGCAAATCGGCAGCAACGTGGCGAACGACGTTTTCGATTTCGAGCGCGGCGTGGATACCGCCGAACGACTCGGACCCGTGCGCGTGACTCAGGCGGGATTTCTGACTCCGGCGCAGGTCAAGCGCGGGATGTTCGTGATCTTCGGGCTGGCGGCGCTGCTTGGCTTGTACCTCGCCTCGCTTCGCGGCTGGACCGTGATCCTGATCGGCGTTGCGGCGATTCTCTCCGCCGTAGCCTATACCGGCGGACCGTTCCCGCTGGGTTATCACGGCTTGGGGGACATATTCGTTTTTATCTTCTTCGGCATCGCCGCGGTGACGGGGACGTATTTCGTGCAAGCCGGTTTGGTCAGCCTGGCGGCGTGGTGGATGTCCGTTCCTGTCGGCTGGATCGTGACGGCGATTTTGGTGGTCAATAATTTGCGCGACCTCGAAAACGACCGCAAAGCAGGGAAACGCACGCTGGCGGTCTTGCTCGGCGCGCGCGGCTCGAAAGTGGAATACATCCTTTTGATGGGCACAGCATATCTGGCCGTGCCGGTTCTCGTCCTGACGAAAATCATCCCGGCGGGCGGGATGCTGACGTGGCTTTCCCTGCCGTTCGCGGTTCGCACCCTGCGCGTCGTCCTCACCCAAACCGGACGCCCCCTCAACGCCGCGCTGGCAGGGACAGGTCAGACCGCATTCTTATTCAGCGTATTTTTCTGGGTTGGGTTACTATTTTGACCATAGACCATTGACCACAGACCATTGACCACAGACCCTGGACAAGCGACTGGTGTCTTCAATCGTCCATCGTCCATCGTCCGTCGTCCATCGTCTAACCAACAAACTTCCACCTGCACCATTTTCGCTCTAACCAATCAACGGTGAAATACATCCCCAGCCCCAGCAAACTCATGGCGATGACACCCGCATACATGGACGGGTAATCCAACAATGTACTGCCTCTGTAGTAAATGTAATATCCCAGCCCATATTTTGTCGCCGAAAGTTCTGTGATGTACAACACCGCCACCGCCGTGCCGATGGATTGTCTTAATGCGGTCAGGATGGCAGGTAAACTGGCGGGTAGATACACAAAGCGAAAGAGCGCCCGCCTGCCCGCGCCGAGGCTTTGCAGGCTTTGAATCAATTGCGGGGCGATCCCGCTCGCCTGGTCGCGGACGAGTACCACGATTTGAAAGAACAAAATCAAAAACATAATCGTGATCTTTGCCGTGTCGCCGATGCCCAGAAACAGGATGACCACCGGCACAAAAACCACCTTGGGGATGGGATACAGCAAATAAATGACGGGGGAAAAGAGCCGGTTCAATTTCTTCGACCCGCCAATGATCAACCCAGCCGGAGCCGCCGCCAGCACCGAGAGAAGCATCCCCGCCATGACCCGCCACAGACTGACTGCGAAATGGGCCAGAAGTCCATTCGGCAATTCTCTGAAAAAAACGACCAGCACGGTCAGCGGCGCGGGCAGGATGGGCATGGTCACGATCATTGCCGCAACCTGCCAGATTGCGGTCAGCGCCAAAGCCGCGAGGAGAACGTCGCGCCGTTTCATGCGGGAACATTTCTCCTTTGCATTTCAGCCCACAGCCGTTCGCACATCGCGTGGAATTCGGCGCTGTTATGATATCCGTCCATGCCTGCGTTCGGGTTTTCGAAAACTTGCGCTGTGCGGTTGGGCGGCGCATCCAGCAGGAGAATCTTCTTCCCAAGCATGGCGGCTTCTTCGATGGAGTGTGTGACGATGACCAGCGTGATCTTTTGCTCCTGGCAAAGCGAGAGCGTCAGGTTTTGCAAATCTTCGCGGGTGACGGCGTCGAGCGAGGAGAACGGCTCATCCATCAAAAGCAGATCCGGTTCGAGGACGAGCGTGCGCGCGATGGCAGTGCGCTGGCGCTGCCCGCCGGAAAGTTGACCGGGAAATTTATCCGCCGCTTCGTCCAACCCCAGGCGTCGAATCCAAACGTCGGCGTTGTTGTCTTTGGCGGTGAAGTTCGCCGGCGAATGTTTGCCGTCCGGTCCGTAAAAGTCGCGGACCTTCACGCCCAGCGCCACATTATCCCGAACCGTCGCCCAGGGAAGCAAGCCGTAATCCTGAAGGATTAGCCCGCTGCGCGGGCGCGGACGGGCGATGCGTTCGCCGTCAATTCGCACTTCACCCGCGGCGGGTTGTTTCAAGCCAGCCAGCAAATACAACAGCGTTGTCTTGCCGCAGCCCGATGGACCGAGGATCGCCCACGTCTCGCCGCGCGCGACCTCCCAGTTGAAGTTCTGGAAGAGCGGCGGATGATTTGGGTATTGAAATGTGAGCGAGTGGATGTTTATCATGCGGAGAGACCTGACAGGTTTTCAAAACCTGTCAGGTCTTAATGGCTGATTATGGTAGAAGCGACCCATTGACCGAGTCGGCGTAATTCACATCCAGGGTCAAAATTCCCTTTTCCTTGAGCCATGCAAGTCCATCGTTCCATTCTTCTTCGGAAGGAACAGCGCCAGCAGGGAAGGGCGGCACCTTGAAGGTCTCCAGCAGGGGCGGCGGGACAAGACCTTTATCGCTCAGAAGCGAGGTGTATTTCGCGGAGTCTGCGTTGATAAGCGCCACAGCCTCTTCGATGGCGGCGAGGAAGGCGCTCACCGCGGCGGGGTTTGCATCCACAACATCCTTGCGGAAAGAATAAATGCTGAACCCATATTCTGGATGAAGCGAATCATCGAGCACTTTCACCGCGCCCGGCTGACGGCGAGCGATGCGAGCGGGTCGGGCAAAGACCCCCGCGGCAAGTTCACCGGAGCCGAGCAGCGCCATGCGGTCAGGGATTTTCGGCACGGCAATCGTTTTGATTTCGTCCGCGGCCAACCCTTCGGCTTGCAGCAGGCGTTCGGTGACATACTCGATCACCGTCCCCTGCGAAACGCCGATTTCCACGCCTTTCAATCCTTGCGCGTCGGTGATGCCGCTTTGCGCAGAAGCGAGGATGAAGAAATGTCCGTAGCCTTCCACTGGGCGCAGGGCGTAACGCACGGCTTGCATCTGCACAGCGTCCTTGTTGAAGAGCATCACCGAAAGCGTTTCGTTGATGGCTTCGTCCGCCTGACCCGCCGCAAGCAGCTGGTCGCGCTCCGGCGCGGATGCAACCGGGACGAGCTCAACAGTCACGCCATGTCTGGCGAACAGCCCTTCGGCTTCAGCAACATACATGGGAAGTGTGTCAATGATGGGCAGGACGGCGATTCTCAACGTACCGACATTTTCAATCGCGGCTTCTGTGGCGGCGGGCGCCTCAGTCTGGACCTCGGAGACTGCTTCGGTTTCAGCCGCCTCCGCCGCCGGGACGGCTGGCGCACAAGCGGCGAGCGCAAGGCTCAGCGCAACAACAACAAAGAACAGGGAACGTGCAATTCGCATGAAATTTTTCTCCTTTTGTTCGACGGTAGACGATTGACCATTGACCATGGATTTGCATCGTCCATTGTCTGCGATCCATCGTCCGTTAGATTTTTTCTTCGGGCACCCCAATCGAACGTGCCAAAAACTTTCTCAACTCCGGCAGCGACTCTTCCAATGAGGGTGTGCCGGTGTATATCCAGTGGATGACGANCTCGTTGAGCGCGCCGACCCAGGCGCGGGCGGCGAGATCCGCTTTCAGCGGGGGAATGCTTCTTTCCGNCGCAGCAGTTTCCAGTCTGGTTTGAACGAGGCGCGTCAGGCGGTCGTTGATGGCGCGGCGGCGATCCTCGAAGACGGCTCCCAATCCAACGGCTTGTACGAGCGCGATCTTCGCCAGTCCGCGATACTGGCTGAACAAACCGAGACTCGCGCGCAGGGCGGCATCCATTTGCTGAAGCCCGTGCGATTCGCTTTGCATGGCTTCGGTCAGTTTGCTTTCGAGCAGGTCTGCAAAGGTATCGCTCAAGGCGATGAAAATATCCTGCTTGCTGGGGAAGTAAAAATAGAACGCGCCTTTTGAGGTTTGCGCCTCACTGACAATGTCGTCTACTTTCGCGTCGTGATAGCCCTTGGTGGCAAATACCTTCACCGCCGCTTCGAGGATGCGGGTGCGGGTCTCTTGCGTGGATTCCGAGTCGTTTTTGCTCATGATATTGCGCGTAGCGACGACTTAAGCCGTCATTGCCAATAGACTGACCAGTCAGTTTGTGCGGGCGAAGAATAGCATGAGCAAAAATCATGGACAAGATGACGAATCTCACCATTGCAGATGCAAATCCTCCTTTTTAATTTGGGCAGAGTTGTAGGTCAGGCTTCCAACCTGACGATCTTTGGAAGAAGAGAAGCGGCGGGTTGCAAACCCGCCCTACAACGTACAAATCAAAAATCCCCGCCAAGATGACGGGGATTTTACTCTGGGTTTGGTTAGGCTTGCGCGAAAGTATCAATCAGCAGTTTGAAGTTCCCGCCCACAGGGTAGAGGATGGGGCAGGTACAGCCGCGCTTCTTGTACTCTTCCACCTTGGCTTTCGCTTCCGCGGGCGTGCCGGAGGCGGTGATCTTGTGAACGAGGTCGTCCGGCACGAGGTCTTTCGCCTTCATCACCTGTTCCTTCGTGGCGGGCCAGCCCAAAATGGATTGAATCTCCTGCACCACCTCGGTGGAGACGTTCGATGCTTTGGCGATATGAGGTTGTTGGGCGATGTATTGGCAGAGGAGCATCTTGGTATAGTCAATGGCTTTGTCGTGGTATTCATCCACCGAACAGACGATTAGCTGCGGACGGTCGAAGTCCTCCATTTTGAGCCCCGATTTCTTCAAACCCTTCTCCAGCAATTCCATCGCCTTGTCGTTGTATTCCGGCGCGACGCAGTAATTCAATACCGCGCCGTCCGCGATCTCGCCGGTCAGTTCCATCATCTGGTCGCCGGTTGCGCCGATCATGATGGGCACGTTGCGCGGCTCGCGCCGCCCATAGACCACGTCCAATTCGATGCCGTTGACGTGGATGAACTCGCCGTCGAATGTGACGCGCTCCATGTTGAGCAGTTTCTTCATCACAACGACCGTTTCCTTCATGGCGGTCAGCGGCTTTTTGCGGTCAATGCCCACGTTCTTCGCCAGCGGGTCCCACCATGCGCCAAGTCCGCAAATGACGCGGTTCGGAGCGAGGTCGTCGAGGGTGAGGAAGGTGGCGGCAAGCAGACCGATGTTGCGGGCCCAGTTGTTGATCACGCCCGAGCCGACCTTGATGCGGTCGGTCACGGCGGCGTAACCTGCCATCGGCACGATCGCATCACGCACGAGTCGGCTTTCCGCCTGCCATACGGCTTCAAAGCCTTTCTCCTCCGCGTACTTTGCATATTCCAATCCGTCACGCAGGTCGTGCGAGTCTTGCAGGTACAGGGCAACACGTTGCTTGCTCATGGCATTCTCCTTGAATTGTGGGGTTGACTGGAAAAGACCTGACAGGTTTCATAAAACCTGTCAGGTCTAATGAATACCTTGATAAAAATTTTGCCACAGGTTTCGCAAACTTCATAGGGTTTGCAATCCTCTGTGGCAAATTGAATGTCTATACTTTTGACGCTTCCAGCCTGCGGATGAGTTCCAGATCTTCCGGGTCATCCAGGTCGAGCCCGAGCGAGGGCAGTTCGACCACTTCGAGTCTCGCGCCCGATTGGATCGCCCGTTCGCAATGCCGGTGGAACGACCCTTCGCCGAATTCATACTCGATCTGACCGGCGGGCACCATCAGCAGGGCGTTGGTCCCTTTGTGGTGTCTGTCCGGCGCGATCACAACCACCGGCGGTTTTGTGGCGCGGTCAATCAGCGCAAGCACGTCGTCTGCGGTGAGCAGGGGCAAATCCACCGGCAGGACCAACACTCCCTGCGTGGCATGGACTTGCGCCACCACGGAAGCCCGCGCAAGCGCGGTGTTCAGGTGCGGCTGTCCGTCCTCCTGCACGGTTTTCGCGCCGTGGTTGCGCGCAATCGTCAGCGCGTGTGAGTCGCGGCTGACCACCAGTATTTTGTCCAGCTCTTTCAAGCCGGATAATGTCCGAAGCGTTCGTTCCAATAACTCTTCATTCAATGCCGCCCGTTCTTCTTCTGTCAGCGCTCCCGCCAGGCGGGACTTGCCCCGCCGCAAGGGTTTTACAGGGACAATCGCCCAAAGTGACATGGTTATGAACTCCCAATAAAGCGTAGTACTTCATTTGCGAGCCGCGCACGATTCTGGACCTCATTCATAAGTGTATCAGCAACCAGGGTCTTTATGTTCAATTTTTTAATTTCACTTTCGATAGCCGCATCCGCATTATCCAACACAAAAGCGGTCAGAATGGTGCGGTAATGCCTTGCCACCGCCAGCGCCGAAGGCTCGATCCCCAATTCGGCATACATTTTCGCGGCGGGACCTTTCACCGTCTTTCCGCCGATGATAGGCGAGACCGCCACAACGGGCTTGTCTATGGTTTTGATGACTTTGAGGATGGGATCAATGCTCACCCAGGGATTCGACGGGCAAATGACCACCGCCTCCGCAGACTCAAGCGCCTCGCGCACGCCGGGAGCTGGTCCTGCGACCTCGACTCCGTCGAACCGAAAGCCTTTGACTCTCGGCTCGCGGCGCCTGTGGACAAAATACTCCCGGAACGCCAGTACGCCCTCGTCTGAATCCACCATCGTCCGCACCGGAGAATCGGACATGGGCAGCACTTTCTGCGAAATGCCCCACGCCTTGCAAAAGTCACTGGTGATTTGCGAGAGCGTTTGCCCTTCCTTCAACCTTCTTGTCCGTTCGAGGTGGGTGGCAAGGTCCTGGTCGCCAAGGCGGAACCACGCCGGTCCGCCAAGTTTCTCGATATTGGCAATGGCGTTCCAGGTCTCGTCCACCCGTCCCCAACCGGTTTCGGGGTTTGCCAAACCTGCAAGCGTGTAGCAAACCGTATCGAGGTCGGGACAGATATACAAGCCGAGATGCTCGAAATCGTCGCCTGTGTTGACGATCACCGTCAGGTCTTCGGGCGGCAGGACTTGGGCGAGTCCGTGCGCCAGTTTCGCGCCGCCAACCCCGCCTGCCAGAGCGACAATGTGACGATGGACAGTGGATGACGGACGGTGGACGATGGACGGTGGACGGTTTGGGTTGTCAGAAAATTTCGTTGCCATATTCTGCCAGTTCTTCACCGATGGATTTTCGATTTGAATATTGCAGGGCTTTGCGGAAAGCAAAAATCAGATAAACTTCACCACTTCCTCGAGCGGCTTCCTCTCCCTCGCTACGGGAGTCTCATCGGGATAGCCCAATAAGAATATTGCCTGCGGCTCCCAGGATTTGGAAATGTTCAATGTCTTCTGCACCGTCTCCTGCGCGAACATGGGGCTGCACACCCAGACCCCGCCCAGCCTTTCGGCGTGGGCGGCGAGCAGTAACTGCATCCCTGCATTCGCCGCGGACTGGGTGGCGATGATGTATTCGGCTTTCCTGCGGCGCGTATCGGGGTAGGCGTCCATTTCGGTCATATCCACGCAGAGGACGATGACGACCGGCGCGCCGGTAAGCCGCTCGCGGGAGCGGTCAACAAGTTTGGCGATTTTCTCAGGGGGGAGATTGTCCTTTTCCAGGTCGCGTTGAAATTCTTCCAACATGGAATCGGAAAGCCGCTTTTTTGCGGCGGGATCGGTCAGCATGACGAAACGCCAGGGCTGACGGTTATGGGCGGACGGGGCAAAGGTGGCGGTGTGGAGAATTTCTCTTATAACAGAATCAGGCACCGGGTCCGGTTTGAAGCGGCGGATCGAGCGGCGTGTGCGGAGAAAGTCGCGCAGGTGGGTGTTCGTCAAAGGATATAGTCTCGCCAGCCCGTTTATATCAAACGTGCATAAGATTCCCGTTAGCATTCATATGGACGGTGGATGATGGACCGTAGACCGTTCTTTGTCATCGTCTATCGTCTTCTACCGGAACATGTCCATATCCACCGGGACGGATGAGTTCCGCGAGCGAACCTTCGCCGAGCGGATAGGGAAACCCGCGTACGTGGACGGCGGGCGTGCCTTCGGCGGCTTGCCCCATCACCAGCGAAGCGGCGGCGGCGAGTTCATCCGCCACGCCGACGACAGTGGCTTTGAGGGTGTAGCCGAACAGGTCGCGCCAGCCGCGTTCGTCCACGAGGGCGGGAATGCCGCTCAAGCCGATACAGATGCCGACCGTGCCGTTGCGCCAGGCGCGCCCGTGCGAATCGATCACCATCACGCCGACAGTTTTGCCGGTTCGATGTTCGATTTGTCCGCGCAGTTCTTTTGCGGATTTATCGGGGTTCTCAGGCAGGAGCAAAACATACTCTTCGTTTGAGTCGCCTTCGCCCATCACGTTGGAATGGTCAATGCCGGCGTTGGCGCAGACGAAGCCGAGTCTATGTTCCACAACGATCACCCCTTTGCGCGAGCGGAGCACTTCGTTGCTTTCGCGCAGCATCATTTCGACGAGGCGCGGGTCTTTTTCGGTTTGTTCGCCGAGTTCGATGGCGCGCTGACTTGGCTGGATGCCCGCCAGGTTGACCATGCGCCCCTCCGCCTTGCTGACGATCTTCTGCGCGAGGACGAGGATGTCGCCATCCTGCAAATCCAGGCTCGTTTCGCGCAATGATTTAAGAAGAATATCCGCCAGGTCGTCGCCGTGGCGGATGAGGGGAATCTTTTGGAGCGGGGTGAGTGTGAGCGGTTGCAATTTTTATCCGCAGATCAT
The DNA here is from genome assembly GCA_013112685.1 of Chloroflexota bacterium. Taxonomy (GTDB): domain Bacteria; phylum Chloroflexota; class Anaerolineae; order Anaerolineales; family Villigracilaceae; genus Villigracilis. The sequence continues at coordinate 511,933 of JABFGC010000002.1, forward strand.
GCTGATTGCGAGACATCGCAATTGCATTGATGGTCCAATATCAATCCGCGAAATCGGTTCAATCTGCGGATCGCTTCGCTCCCGTAATTTTGATCCCCGCGTGGGTCGAGCTGTATTTTTTGTTGATGCCGATCAGCACGCTGGTGAGTCCTTCGACCACCACCGAATTCTCGATCGGTCCCGCGTCCCAGCCGGTCAGCCCGGCGGATTCGACGAGTTTGACGACCTCCGCGCGGGCATCCTTGCTGGTGCCGGTCACCAGCACGTCGCATTCCACATCGGAGTCGTCCAGCAGGTGTTCGTGCGAGATGTTCTGGAAGGCGGCGCACACCTCCACGCCTTCGCCGACGATCTGCTTCGCTTCCTGCGCGGCGGACCCGGCGGCGGGCATTTGCACCGTGGAGACCTTCGGCGGGACGAGCGGCACGGTCACATCCACGAGGATTTTGCCCCGGAGTTCATCCTTGACCGATTCGAGCGTATCGCGATGCGCGGCGTATGGGACCGTCAGCACGACAAGGTTCGCTTCCTTCGCCGCCCGCCGGTTGCTCATTCCAGCGACAGCGGTTCCATCCCCGAGCATTTCCTGAATCTCCTTTGCCGCCGATGCGGCTTTTTCCTCCGAGCGCGAGCCGATGACGACGCGATACCCCGCGCGCGCCCAACGATAGGCAAGCCCTTTCCCTTCCTTTCCAGTCCCGCCCAGAACTGCGATGGTCAATAAAAGTTGTTCGTCTTTCATGTAATCTCCGTTGTCATAAAATTTTCAGGTTTGGCTACATGACCTTCGCCACTTCCTCTTCGTACTTCTTCCAGACGCGTGGGGCGATCTCCTTGGCGCGTGCGGCGATCTCCGCCTCTTCGAGCGTGAGCAGTTCGCGGTTTTTCATCACGAATTTCCCGGCGACCATCGTACTGGCGACCATGCTCTGCTGGAAGCCGAAGATGATGTGCCAGGGCAGGTTGCCTTCGGTGAGCGGTGTGTGCGGATGATAGTCCACGAAAATCAAATCCGCTACTGCGCCGGGGACGATCTGACCGATGGGCGCGGCAGGGAAAAACACGCTGGCGAGCGCCGCGTTGTTGTAAATTGCCATTTGCTGAACATCGTAGCCTCCCATGCGGCGCGGGTCGCGGTGTTCGACTTTGTGGAGGAGGTAGGCGGTCTTCCACTCGTCCCACATGGAGTTGGTGAAGCCGTCGTTGCCCAGACAGACCTTGATTCCCATGCGCATCATGGATTCGATCTGCGCCACGCCCACGCCGTTGTTCATGTTCGAGCGCGGCTGGTGCGAGAGCCACGTGCCGGTCTCCTTGAGAATTTCCATCTCGCGCGCATCGAAATGGACGCCGTGCGCGGTGATGGTGTTGGGTCCGAGGATGTTATGTTTTTGCAGGCGGTCAATCACGCGCATGTTGCTTTTTTGCAGGCTGTCGTATTCATCCGCTTGGTGCTCCGCCGTGTGGATGTGGAAACCCGTCCCTTCGGGGGCGGCGGCGCGGCAGGCTTGCAGGGTGGCGCCCGAAAGCGTCAGGCTGGCGTGCAGCCCAAAAGTCCCGGCAAGACGCGGGTGCGGTTCCGCGGCGAGGCGTTTGAGGAAGCGCACGTTCTCGCTGATCCCCGCGCTGGCTTTGTCAATTCCATCGCGGTCGGTCACTTCGTAGCAAAGCACGCCGCGCAGACCGCTTTTGTCCACGGCGTCGGCGATGATGTCGAGCGAGCCGTCAATGTAGTTGGGGGAGGCGTGATGGTCAATGAGCGTGGTCGTGCCGTGTTTGATGGCATCCACGAGACAGACGAGCGCGGAATAGCGGGCCCGCCTCCGCATCGAGCGAACGGTCGAGGGAGCCACCACAACTTTTGCAGAATCTCCGGGAAGTCCTTCGGCGCGGGTCCGGGGATCGCCATGCCGCGCGCGAACGCGCCGTAGAAATGTGTGTGCGCGCAGATTCCGCCGGGCATCACGTATTGACCGTTCGCATCCATCGGCTTTGTTTTGGGATGTTTCGCCGTGAGCGACTTCGTCGTCCCGATCTCCTTGATGTGACCGCCTTCGATGTAAATGGCGTGGTTGGCGAGAACCCGGTTGGGGGTCTCCCAGGTGATGACGTTTGCGTTCGTAATTAACATGGTCAACTCAATCCATACTGGCTGGGGTGCGGGAGTTTGACGCCGGAGACGCCGATCTCCCAGAGGGTGTTGAATGCGGCTTCGCGCAGTTCCGGCTCGTCCATGTACATCGCTTCGTAGATGCGCGAGATCACGCCTTCGCTCGGCATGAATTTCAGGTAGGGCAGGGCGGCGAGCCGACCATCGGGGTCTTCGGCTTTCAAGGCAAGCAGGAGGATTTCGGTCGCCGGGACACCGGGGGATACGCCCATCCCTTGTTTTGCGGCGAACTCGACCAGCCAGGGCGATTCGTGCGGCGCTTTGAGTTTGCCGGGCGCAAGCGCGTCCATGTGCGCCTTTGCGTCCAGCACTTCGGTGGCGGCGGTTCGGACGATCCACTGGTCGTCTTCGAGTTGCGCTTTTTTCACCAGTTCCATCGCCCACGGTTCGTGGATTCGTCCGAGCCCATACACCGCCGCGCGGCGCAGGAGGATGTCGTTCAAGATGATGCCGTCCTTCAACATGGCGTGACCTTCTGTCGGATCGTTTGCAAGCGCTTCTCCGGCGGCGCGGCGGATCTCCTCATCCCCGCTGAGCAAGGTATGGGCGACGATTTCGAGCGCTTCGGTCGTGCCGATGGCGACCAGCGCCATGCAGGCGGCGCGGCGGACGCTCAGGCTTGGCGCGCTCAACGCGCCTTTCAAGGTGTTTATCGCTTTCGTGTCGCGGATCGCGCCCGAACCGAGGACGGAAAGATGCACCAGTTCAAAAGACATGGTGGCGGCGAACTGACGGAACAGGGTTGCGGCGGCTGGGTCGTTGCTGTAGGCAAATGCCGCCATCGCCTGTCCGCGCAGGCTGAGGGGGATGCCTTCCATTTGCAGGATGCCCGCCAGCGCGCTGAAGATCTTTCCGCGCCGGGGAGCATTTTTAGGCGCATCCCTCAGCCAGCGGGCGGCGGTAAACAACGGACGTTGCATGGGCAGGCGCGAATATTCCGGGAGGGCTTGCACCAGTTTGCTGGCGTCGCCGTGCACGGCGAAGTACCGCATGGCAAGATATTTCCCCGACCAATCGCGCTGGTCGAGCAGGATTTCTTCCGCGCTGTAGTTCGTCAGCGCCTGACCGGCGAGATAACCGGCGAAAACGGGATGCAGGAACCGCATCCGGTTGTTCGGGTAGGAAACGAGCAATCCGCTGGACGCCATTCTTCCCAGCAAACCGCTCGTCGGCGTGGAAACCTTTTCGACCTTTTTCTTCCCCTTTTTGGGCTTGGTCTCTTCCTTTGTTTCTTCTTCAACGCCTTCGCCCTCAGCCAGATCCTCTGCAACCTCGAACGATTTGACCCAGGCGCGCGCCTTGCGCGGGTCGAACACGGGCTGTCCGCTGACGATGACCTGCATGGCGAGCGTTTCGAGCGCGGCAACCGGTGTGTTTACCGGCGCAACTCTGCGGATGTGCGTGGCGATTGCCTCCAATACGTGCGGACCGAGGCTGTCCCCGGCATACGCACCCCAGACCTTCAGGGTCAACTCAAGGGGAGATAAATTCACATTGTCAGCGCTCAGCCACGTGTTAAGCAGAAGCGGGTCCACCTGTTCAGGACCGGTCTGCGCCCAGGATTCCATCGCAACGGTTTGCGACCACAACTGTCCCCATTTTTCGATGAACATCAGGTTGTCGCGCGCGGTCCATGCGCACAGGGCGAGCGGCGCAAAGCCCAGCGGAATCAATCCGTTCAGGTATTCCGGCGCGCCCGTGGTGACGATGCGCGTCTTGGGGTAGGTTTGCAAGAGCAGTTTGAAGTAATCGGTAACGACCTGCTGTTCGTCGGGGGTGGTTTCGTCGTAGCCGTCCACCAGCAGGAGGGCGTTTTCGCTCTTGAACGTATTTTGAATGAAACTTGTGAGGCGTCCGTAATCGAATGCGCCCACATGCCCGGCGGCGGATTCGATCAGCGGATTGAGCGCGTTCTTTACATCCTTGACCGGCAGATTCAGATCGGCGACGTGGACGAGAAACGGCACCGCCTCCTTCATCACCCCAAGACTCTCGCTTCGATTCGACGCCAGACTTGCGAGGTGAGCCAGAGCCACCGTCTTCCCGACGCCGGGTTGACCGATAATGACGATGTTGGCATTGCCGGAGATTGCCTGCGGCAGCGTGAGCGTCTGCGGTTTGTAGATGGCGGCGATCTCAGGCCAGGTGGGCAGGTAGGGCAGTGTCTGTGTGACGACGTCTTCTGAACTTGGGCGGCGTGCCGGGTTCCACTTTGGGAGGCGGCGCAAGGAGCAACGGTTCGAGGATGATTTCGTCCAGCGCAAAAAGCGGCGCGGCGAGATGCATACCCTGCGCACGGCGGAGCGTGGCGCGGCGGTGATTCTCCTCCACTGTGTTGGTCCCTGCGGCTTTGGGCGGCTTCGCGCTGTTCGCGCCAGTTCTCGCGCAGTTCGTTCCAGAGCGGACGGGCGCGCGTGACGATGACCCAAATGACGATCCCGGCGGCGAAACCGACGAAGAAAGAGAACGGGTCAATGGCGAAGGAAAACATGATGGATCAGTTGGCGAAAAGAATACGCCCGCAGGACGGGCAGTGAATCAACGCTTTTTGCGAGCGGGCGTTCTGCTGGACCGCCGCGTTGATGGTTGTGCCGCAGGCGGCGCAGGCGTCGTCTTCCACTTCGGCTACGGCGAGACCGCGCTTCTGGCGGCGGAGGTCTTCGTACACGTGCAGGAGGTCGCTGGGGATGGGCGTCAGCGCGGCTTCGCGTTCCTCTGCCAGGCTTTCCAGTTGCTTGATGAATGAAGTCTGTTCCTCGATGAGTTTTCCGTGTTCGCTTCCCAGCCGCGATTGGACGATTTCGAGTTCGGCTTTTGCGTTTTGAAATTCAGCCGCGGCGGTCTCCGCGTTGAGCATCGCTTCCAGTTGGCGTTCCTCCAGCGCGGCGAGGTGCTTCTTCAGCGATTCGACATCCTTTTGCAATTCCTGGAGTTCCTTGGGGTTCTTTACGTTTCCACCATACAGGCTGGATTCAGCCTGCTCGATTTTGATTTTTTGCGCTTCCACTTCGGTCTCTGCGAATTTGAGGTCGTGCAAGGCGTGGTGATGATTTCGCTGGGCGTCTTCCAAGCGGGTGAGCGCCGCCTTCAGTTCGGCGTCGTTTTCCAGCGTCTTGCGGATGGCATCCAGACGAACCTGCGCGCGATCAATCTGCTTGTCCACTTGCTGAAGCCGGTACAGACCGAGTGAAGCGCTCATGCCTCGAATTATATACGAAGAGTGAAAAAATAACCCGTTTTCGTTGGAAAACGGGTCGAGCGATTATTGAGTCGAAACGTTGAAGTAGTTGTACACTGCCTGTGTCAGGTTGACGAAGAGGGGATTGGTAATATCCCAGATGTTTTGCACGGGATGATAGGTGTAGATGGAAAGGACGAAATTCCCGCCCGGCGAGTAGACAATGCCGACATCGCTGGTGTCGTGCATGACGCCGTCGCGGGAGAGGACGTATCCGTGTTTGTGCGGCACGAGCGTTCCATCCGGCACGCCGCCCTGGATGAGCGAGCCGAGTTTATCCTGCGCCATGAAGTCAATCAGCAACTGACAGGTCGCCGGGTTGACCTTATCCGGGAATGCGGCGATGAGCGCGCCGCCGCTGTTCTGGGCGCAATGATAAATATCCGCGAGCAGGGAGCCCATTTCCGCCGGCGTGGTTTGCGAGTACGGGTCGGGGTCGGCGAACACATCGGTCCGTGAATTGCCGGGGGTGATGCGCCCAGGCAGAAGGTTCGGCGCGCCGAGGAAGAACATGCCGCCCAGGAAAGTGCTTTTCAAGCCGAGCGCCTCCATGTTTTGCGTGACGATGACCGGACCGTTGATCGGGTCAATCCGTTCGAGGATGAGGTCGGTGGCGGAGTTATCCGACCTGCCAAGCACGCGCGAGATGATGTCCGCCGTCTGCGAATCGAGGTTGCTCCCGCGGTTGATGAGGTAGGAAGCCACGATGGGAACTTTGATGGTGCTGGACGCGGTGAAGGCGATATCCGGCTCCGCCGTGATTTCCTGTTTGTTGTTGATCGCAAAGTGAATTTCCTGCCCGGTCTGCAAGTCCATCATGTAGAAGCCGATCAGCCCGTCGAAATCCGAGGTGATGATGATTTGCTTAAGGAGGATTTCCAGGTTGTCAATCGTCGGACGGGCGGCGGAACTGCGCGTGAAGGATAACGCCACCGAACGGTTGGTGGGCGAGCGCAGCGCATCGGAGATGAGCAGGACGGCGCGCTCAAGGTCGAGAGTCCGCCCCGAGCGCCGGGCAGGAACGAGGTCCCGCCCGGAACCGGCTGTGCGGGCGCCGGTGGTTCGTCGTAACGCGAGGCGATCTCGTTCTGAAGGTATTCGCGCAGGCGATCCTCTGAAATGCTGGCGCTCAAAGGGATTTGGGTTTCGGGCGGGGTTCGGTTCCAAATGTAATCCCAAAAACCGCCCCAGAACGACCCGCCCGTGCGCGAGAGGTCTGCCGCGGCGAGCATGGTCTCGATGTCAATTTGAAAGCCGACTGTGCCCGGGTCAATGTGGATCCGGGCTTCTTCGTATCTTGCTTCGATGGGCGAGGTGTAAACTTCAAGCAGGCGTTGAGAGGCTTCGACTGGCGAAAGCCCGCCGACCGGCACGCCTGCAATGGTCATACCGGCAGGGTAATTATTTCTCTGGCGGCTGTAGGTGATCAGTGAAGTGATCGCCAGCACGAGCGCGGCGGTCAAAAACAGAATGGAAACACCCCGAAGGATGATGTTGGTATTGCGGTTTCTCACGTTGGACTGCCTCCAGAATTATGACAATCATCACGGAAAAAGTATAACATACCGAAACAGGGCGCTTGTGCTAGAATAAGTCAGCATTAATGATTTTCCACCTCACCGACAAGGATGCAATAATGCTACGCTCTTTCCTCATCTATCTCTCCAAAGCCGCCTGGGCGCAAAACTTGATCATGAGTTGGGGATTTGCCTGGCGCGCCGCCTCCCGTTTCGTTGCAGGTACAACACTCGAAGACGCCCTGCGCGTCGTATGCGAACTGAACGCAAAGGGAATCAACGCCACGCTCGACCATCTCGGCGAACACACAAGCACACCCGAGGAAGCCCAGCAAGCCACCGATGCCATCTTCACGACCCTCGACGCGCTGGGGGCGGATGCCGGTCTCAGAGGGAACGTTTCGATCAAATTGACCCAGATCGGGCTCGGCTTGGATGAAACCCTGTGCGCCGAAAACCTGGAGCGCATTCTCGCCCGCGCGCGTCAAAACCGGACCTTCATCCGCATCGACATCGAGGACACTCCCTACACCGACAAAACCATCAACCTATATTACGCCATGCGTGAAAAGGGACACGAAAACGTCGGCATGGCGGTGCAGTCCTATTTGTACCGCGCCGAAGCCGACCTGCGCCGCATGATGCAGGACGGGACGCGCATCCGCCCTGGTCAAGGGCGCCTACCGCGAACCGCCGGATAAAGCCTTCCCCAAAAAAGCGGATGTGGACGCAAACTTCGACCTGCTCACAAAAATCCTGATAGACACGTCGCTCGCGCTCAATTCCAGCATCAGCGCGGACGGGCGCACGCCGCCCATCCCCGCGATTGCCACGCACGACGAGAAGCGCATCGCCTTCGCAAAGAGTTACGCCGAAAAAGCGGGTCTGCCCAAAACGGGTCTCGAATTCCAAATGCTGTATGGCATCCGCCGCGACTTGCAGGAGCAACTCGTAAAGGAAGGCTACCCCGTGCGCGTATACGTCCCCTTTGGCACGCACTGGTATCCGTACTACATACGGCGACTCGCCGAACGTCCCGCCAACATCTGGTTCTTCGTCTCGAATTTCTTCAAGGGATAGAAGCAAGACTTCGGGAGTCTGCCAAACTTCCGAAGTCTTTTTGTCCGATGATTTACGATTCGGATTCGGGGAACAAAACCGACCCACTACCCCCAGCCCCCGCCAGCAGATCCAGCCCGCTTCTGGACGGTCTTTGACATGGTTCTGCTTCGAAGAGTTTTGCCAACCCTGAAGCGGACGGTGAAAAATACGCCACCACCTCGCAGTGCAGGCGTCCCTCGGACTCATGCCGCGTGAAGACCGCCATATCCGCTGGCTCGCCCGCAGATTTGAACGCATCCCAAAACGCCGCGCGGATTTCCTCCGACGGCTCATTCGCCGTCATGCCATCGCCGAGGGGAAGGGAGTACCATGCAGGCGTCATGCTCTCATCTCACGGTTATCGAACGAAAACGCCGGACCTTTCCAATCGTCGGTATCGAGCAGGGTCTCTTGATATTTCCCTTCGGTATAGCCGCCAATGACTTTCTTCCAGAACGCCTTGGCGGGTGTGTTATTTTCGATCACGCGCACTTCCCATTTGGCGGGCAGGCGGTTGAATACTTCCACAGCGACCCGTTTCCCGACGCCTCTGCGGCGGTATTTCCGCATGACGAAGAACTCCGTAATGGATCGTTCATTCCCTTCGATGTACGTTTCGTTATCCACCAGCACGAAACCCGCCAGTTTTTCGTCCACAGTAACAAGAAAGGCGGCATGGGTCGGCTCGAACCAGAAATAGTCCAGATTGCCATACCCGAATTGACCGTGTTCGTCCAGGTCGCTGTCCTCGAACTCGGAAAAATCGTAGGCATACAACTCCATCATCCGGCGGATGAGGATGCGGTCTGACCGTGACGGAGTCCGTAATTCAATTTTCATGGATTCACCTTTGAAGGTTGTATTTTGCCCAAAAGCCTTATGCCCCCTCCGATAGGAGAGAAGTTTTCGCATGGCTCGCCAGCGCCGGTTTGATGGGGAATCACCGTATGCTGTACAACATTTCCAGAAATTCTCCGCCCATCTTATCAAACGCAGCTGGCGCGAGGAACTCGAACACGCCCAATCCCGCTGCGCCCAAGCCGATGAGCGTCAGAATCAGTCCCGGCAAAAGGCGGGAAAATAACAGGTTTAGAATTACCATCCAGCGCGGACCCTGCCGGTATTCCCGCGAGCCAGAGATGGAAATAACCGCCTGCATCAGGCAAAGCGCGCCGAACAGGATCAATGCCAGCCCGGGACGTCGCACAAAATATAGGACGATCTCCCCGCCATTGTTCATATACATCGCCGCTGTTACGCCGAGAAGAAAAAAACCGATCAGGTTGAACTGAATCCCCTGCATGATCGCCGCCAAACCCGTGTAGGTCTGGCTCGTTCCCCGATACCTGCTGCCGATAACGATATGCCGCTTAATGATGGCTTCCCAGCCAATCGCAATCGCCGCGAAAGCAAAGCACACGATACCGGCGTACATCACCATCGGCATGGACAGCCAATTCCCGCCCAATGCCAGCAGAAGTCCGAGCAATCCTAAAACGATTTGAATGGTTGTCCACATTGCAAACCTCGTCAAGCCAGGCACGGCGAACCGGACCAAGCATTGTGGTTATTCATGATTTGGTAATTCTACTCTCGTTTCCAGTTATCTATGCGGCGAAAACTTGTACTTCAAGACCCGGAAAATAAACAGCGGATTTCCCACTAAATACCTTTTATAAAGCCTGACAGGCTCACTCAGGAGTCGAAACAACCATTCCATTCGTATTTTGCGCATCCAGACTGGCGCGCGTTTGATTTTCCCGGAATGAAAGTCAAAAAACGCGCCAAGCCCCATCGCAATTTTTACATTCAAGTGCTCCAAATTCTGGTCAATCCACAACTCCTGGTCTGGAACACCGAGGCAGACAAACAGAATATCCGCCCCGGAATCGTTGATATCCTTGATAATCTTTTCGCACTTTCGCTTGTCAAAGTAACCGTGAAAACAACCGGCTACATTGAGGCTGGCAATTTGATATCCCAGAAGATTTTTTGCTTTTTCTGCGATTCCCATTTCTGCTCCCAGGAAAAAGACGCTGTATTTTTTACCCGCCGCCCATTTCAACAATGAAAGACCGAAATCCGTTCCATTAAGGTTGGTGAGACCCTTCCCGTAAATAAGAGCGCTGGCGATCCAAACGCCGAGTCCGTCCGCGAAATTAATATCCGTTTTTCGCAGGACGTTTAAGTATTCCCTATTTTTGGCGGCTGTGTTTATCGCATGCGCATTGACAAAGGCGATCCGAACAGGGCGGCTTTTCTTCAAACAACTTTCGATAATGGCGAACGCCGTCGGTTCATCAGGGATATTGTCTATTGGCACCTTGCAGATATACAATCTACAGTTCGTCATCATGGACCTGTCCGAGAATTTTCTGCCCGTACCCGGCAAAACCGTGAAAATGGTTCTCAACAAACCCGACGCCTTCGGGCTGGCAATCCCGTTGCCAGTCGTCTTTGATTCCTATTCTTGTCGTAACGATAAAGATTCGCACCCCAAATTTTTATACACCCTGTTGCTTTAATAAATATATGCAGGTTGAGAACAAAATCTCAAGATCGAGCCTCAAAGAAGACTGCCTCAAGTACTTTATGTCCAACTGGATGTAATCCATATCGTTTGCGTCGTACTTTCTTTTTAACTGCCACAACCCGGTAATCCCCGGTCTTATCGTGTGTCTTTGGGCAAATTCGTCCTTATTCAGGTGAAGAAGTTCCCTGCGCAAAAAGGGCCTTGGTCCGATAAAGTTCATATCGCCTTTGATGATATTGAAAATCTGAGGCAACTCATCCAACCCACTCCTCCTTAGGAACGATCCGTATGGAATGGATACCTTCCTTAGTACGCTCTCATCCTTGCAGATCGGTAGGGTCACATCCGCTTTTAGTGTGCGGAATTTAATCAGGGCAAATTCCCTGCCTTCCCTTCCGATGCGTTTTTGAATGAAAAACACCCTACCCTTCGTAGGTATCAACAAAAACAATGCAATAAATAAAATGAACAGTACTACTGGAATGAAAAATATGATCAGCAGGATCAACTCGAACAATTTTTTCCCTTTGTACATAGTCCAACCCCGGTTTTTCTTCCATTGTCCTTACCAACTATCCCGACAGTTGTTAGGCGCGTATGCGAAAACCTGCAAAGCCATTTTACAGAGAATTAGGTTCGTTTTCAATCTTTTAACGATAATTTCCAACTTGTATCGGTTTTATCCCATTATTCCCGGCGTATAAGCAGATAAAGGGTTTTGGATTAAAATTAGTGTGTTATTTTTATGCCTGCCTCCCCCTCGCCTACGACGCCGACTGCGAAGCGCCCCTATGGGGAAACCGGCTGGTGGGTGTGACAGGTCCCTCGCTAGCGGTTTCGTTTGTCTATGACGGCGACGGGAAACAAGTCAAGGCGGTGATAAACCCCCTATCGGGGACAGGCGGCGAAACCACCCTGTACGTGGGTCAGCACTACGAAGTGACGGGAAGTGAGATCACCAAATACTATTTCGCTGGCTCACAACGTATCGCCTTCCGCAAGGACGGCGACTTGAACTACCTGCTGTCCGACCACCTCGGCAGCTCGTCCATCACGACGGATAGTAACGGGAACCCGATTGCCTCCATGCTGTACAAGGCTTGGGGCGAGACGCGCTACTCGGCTGGGACGCTGGGCATGGATTATCAGTACACAGGTCAGCGCAAGGTTGAAGATATTGGGTTGTATTTCTATAATGCCCGCTGGTATGACCCCGCGCTGGGACGGTTCGCGCAGGCGGATACGATCATTCCTCAGGGTCAAGGCGTCCAGGCATGGGATCGGTATGCTTACACCAATAATAATCCAGTACGATATAATGACCCTACAGGACACTGTATCGATCTGTGCGTAATAGAGACGTTTGCTATCTTGACATTGTTTGCACTTTTTACAGCATATATTTACACGACACCTGAAATGCAAGAACTCGGAACGGAATTTTCCGGTAACCTTGCGGCCAACTTTGAAAATGCTGTGGAGAGTATTGCAAACACCTTCTCAATAAAAAACGATGAATCTGAAGGAATAACAGTATTAGAAGTTAAGGGTGAGTATATTCCACCGTCATTAAAGGGAGAAGAAGAAAGAAGTGCATATCGTGAGGCAATACACAGATACAAAGATGCTTGGGGCATACCAAGAAATGTTGATGTTCCGCATGATATTCTTGATGATCTAGCTGAGCAAATTAAGAACGGAAAAAGCCCAGTCGACGCTGTCGATGCTGTCGATGGCCCTCCAGAAGCAGATGAAGGCGACGACCTATTTGAATTTCATCATGATAATAATCAAAATCACTTTACAGCGTATTAATCCGTTCAGTGAAACGTATTTGAGGCCATATGACTAATTCAAACCGAACAAGAGATTGTTACGCAAGCTTAATATTCAGGGGAAAAGATTTAAATCCTCGCGATCTATCGCGCGAATTAGGTGTTACTCCGACAAGAAGTTTTCAGAAGGGAGATATAAGAGGCCAAGGTGATAAAAAGTGGCCACATGGTTTTTGGGAATTAGAAACCCCAAATGACTTAAAATTTGGCGATTTGAGCGACCACCTTTCGTGGTTGTTAAATTTAATTTACCCGCGCAGGTTACAAATTATGGAATATTTAGATAAGACTTTTGGAAAAGTAGATGTGGAGATTAGTTGTTACTTGTACTTGGTTAAATCGAACACTTCAGTCTTACTTAATCCTCAATTGCTTCGTCAAATTGCCGATATGGGAATAGCAACAATCGTTGACATATACAAAGACTGAATAAATACAGCGTCCCGCAATCCCTGAGCGTAGCGTATTTCCTGAACGACCATTTGGGTTCAACCAGCGTCACCACCGACGCCAACGGAGCCAGGGTCTCTGAGATGAGATACAAACCCTGGGATGAAGTCCGCTACGCATGGACGGCGGGAGTATCCACTACGCCCGCTTACACCCTGTCCCAATACACTTTCACGGGGCAATATTCGTACATGGATGATTTGACGACGACGGAGGTCACGGAAGGCTTTGGGTTGATGTCCTATAACGCCCGCTGGTATGACCCCGCGCTGGGACGGTTCGCGCAGGCGGATACGATCATTCCTCAGAGTCAAGGCGTCCAGGCGTGGGATAGATATGCGTATACAAACAATAATCCAGTGCGATACACTGATCCCAGCGGGCACTGCATCGGGCCAGTTGCTCTTTATTGTGCTGAATTAGTTGTCGTTGGCTTAGCAACAATTGCTTTAACTGCAACTGTAATTTACATAAATGGAACACCACAGGGGCAGGCCTATCGAGATGAGGCAGCAATGTTTCTGGAATATACATCAAAAAGAGTTTTAGATCGAATAGAAGCGTTTGACAAACAGGTCGCTGAAGTTAATAATGGTGATATATATCCAAAAATCCAATGTGGTATATTTTGCAAGTCTATAATTGCGGGCGTTCTCGGGTTGTATTTTTGTGTTGACATGTGGGAGGAACAATGTTCGCAAGCTCTTTCTAATCCGCCAACCACAACATCCACAGTGGAATCCACATCAACCCCTATGACTGACCCGAATTGCCCGCCGCCATATGCTCAATGCTCAAATACTTCTACATCAACCCCTACTTCGCCTAATAACCCGCCTGTTCCTACATCGACACCTACCCCACCTAACACGCCTCGGGTGCCAGTTAATTTTCCCAATAACCCCCGACCCATACCGATATAAGGACTCGATAATATGAGAAATAAAAATCTAGCAAAATATGGTTTGATTTCTGTATTAATAGCCATAACATTACTTGGCGTATTAATTGCAGGCTTTTCTTATAGATTTAACAGCGCAATACCCAGGGGGATTACCGGAGGGGTTACGTTGTTCTTGCTGTACTACTTTGGAAGACACACAAAAATGGATGTGTCAACCGAAGACTTCTTGAGAGATTCGCAGAAGGGAAAATATTTCATTGCCGTACTTTTTGTTCCAATGATATCTTATTGGGCGGCAGCGCAAATATATGAAATGATTTTATTTTTGACGAACAATTAATGTCATAGGTGATCTGATTGTAGAGAGATCGGTATTGGGTATGCTTGTCATATCCGATATCGAGTTGGGTGAACTGCAACGGCAACCAAATCACGCGGACAATCAACGGGCAGACGTTCACCCTGACCTACGACGCCGAGAACCGCCTGGTCTCCGTGACGGGCGAAAACTTGGACGCCTCCTTAGTGTATGTTGGAGATGGGAAACAAGTCAAGGCTGTGATAAACCCCCTATCGGGGACAGGCGGCGAAACCACCCTGTGCGGTATGTTGCGCGGCATTTCCTGCAACTTAACCGCATTGTACAACTGCCGCACTTGGAAGGCAACAAATTTCCTAGCCCCGGCCTGTTTCGTCGCGCCTATCACTTCTCCCTGATCACTGCTCACTGATGACTGCTCCACCATTCTTCACACAACCTCTTCCACTCCGCAATGGACAGCGTCTCCGCCCTTCGCATGGGGTCAATGCCCGCTGAAATCAGCATTTCTTCCGCGTCTGCCGGTTTGATGTGCAGCCCCGCAGAAAGCGAGTTCCTCAGCGTTTTCCGTTTTTGGCTGAAACCCGCCTTGATGAGTTTGAAAAAAGTACCCAGCAATTCGGCGGGGATGAGCGGCTGGTCGTAAATGTCAATGCGGATGACGGCGGAGTCCACGTTAGGGACGGGGTGGAAAGAACTGGCGGGAATCCCCGCGCGGATGCCCGGCTCGCCGTACACCTGCACGCTCAACGCCAGCAGGCTCAGGTCGCCCGGTTTGGCGCAGATGCGCTCCGCAACCTCTTTTTGAATGGTCAGCACGATGCGGCGGGGTTTTGGTTCGCCTTCGAGCAAATGACGGATGATGGCGGACGTGATGTTGTAAGGGATGTTCGCCGCGACGATATAACCCGCCTGGTCCACCAGTTCGGAGATGGACAAATCCAAAATGTCGCCGTGGACGATGCGCACGTTCGGGTACGGGGCGAGGATCGCTCTGAGTGGGGCAAGCAGGTCCGGGTCCAGTTCGACCGCTGCAACCTGCCGGGCAGAGACAGCCAGATGGCGGGTCAAACTTCCCAGCCCGGGACCAATTTCGAGGACACAGTCATCCGCATTAATTTCGGCGGCGGCAACGATCTTCTCGAGCGCGGAAGGGTCCTGCAAAAAGTTTTGCCCGAGGCGTTTATCGGCGCGCAGACCGTACCGTTTGAGGACGGCGGCGGCATCGAGCGGGGGGATGGAAGGACGCTTCATTCGCAGACGATGGGGGTGTCTTCCTCTTCGCCGGTTGGGTCGTCGGTGACGGCGGGGGGCCACGTCCCCGCGTGGAATTGCGCCACGTACTCGCGCAGGACGTCGAAATCGGCGGCGAGGATGGAGATGCGTTTATCGAAGACCGGGTCGAAGGTGCGCGTCTGTTTGAAGAGTTCGGCGGGGAAACTGACGAGTTGGATGTTTTGCGGCGGCATCTGCGTGCCGAGGCAGGCGAGTTGACTCAATTGCTCCGGCGTGAAATCGGTGCGGATGTTGTCTTTGAACGCTTCGATCAGCGCGGGAATCTCGGTGACGATGGACGGGCTGGTGAGTTTTTTGCGCGGCGCGCAGATGACGATGCTTTGGTTGTCGGCGCGTTGAAGTTGCCGCCTTCGCGGTTGCGCACGAGTTTGAGCGCCTCGCCGCCGTCGAGGTGATGGTTCCCGATGGGCAAGTCGGTGGTGCGGGCGGTGTCTTTATCCGGGATGTTCACGTCAATGCCGCCCACCGCGTTGACGATGTTGACGAACGTGCGCATGTTGACCGTGATGTAGTGGTCAATTTGCGCGCCGAAGTTTTTGTTGAGCGTGAGCGCCAGCAGACCGGAACCTTCGCTGGGGTCGTCCCAGTATTTGAAGCCGGGCTGTCCGTACAAAAATGCCTGGTTGAGTTTTTCGTGATCCTGCTCGTCGAGGTTATCGGCAATGTGCGGGATTTCCACCCACAGGTCGCGCGGGAACTCGAGCACCGTGACCCTCGGTGTGGCGAAATCCACGCGCACCAAACGGATGGCGTCTGCCAGCCCGTAGGTGTAGTTATCGCCGCGCGTATCCGCGCCGATGACAAGCACGTTCATCAGTGCCGGTCCGCCGCAACGGCGGCGCGGGTGTGTTGGTGGTGAAGGAGATCGTCGGCGCAAGCGTCACCATGCCTTGCGGGGTGAGCGGGGGGACCGGGCGAAGCCGTCCACGTGGGCGGGAGTTCCTGCGCGCCGGATGGTAGGGCGGGGCCCAAGCGGCTGGGCGGCGACGGAACGATACACCTGGTAGGTGGAAACGCCAAGCGCCACTGCAAGCGCGATGGCGATGATCGAAAGAACGCTGACGATGATTTTTTGAACGCGCGTCATTGCTGCTGGAAGAAGTAGGGGATTTCCGCGGGCGCGGGTTCGAGGAAATAGACCGTCACCCAGCCGGAGAGTTTGCCGAGGTTGTCGTCGTCGTAACCGAGGTCAATCCATTGGTAGCGCGGCACGCCGAACGTCGTCTCGACGATCGGTCCGCCGCCGGTGTCGCCGATGGTCGCAACGCCGTAGCCGGGGATGTAAACCTTCATCCCGGCGAGGTATGGATAATACAGGTAGTCCACCGCCACAATGCCGTAGCCTGCGCGCGCGCCGCTTGCCGTGCCGTACGAGCATCCGCCCGTGCCGGAATTGCAGGGCGAGTACCACGAGGCATACATCTGCGTCGCGTACCAGTACTTGTATGGCACGTCGCCGCTCACCGGCTCCGAGCACGATCTTCGACCCGCTTGCCGCAATTTGCTTGCGCGGCTCCTGCAAAACCACCTCGTCCTCCACCTCGCGGCTTGTCTCGACGCCGTCCTCGTAGCGGATGCGCGTGCGGATCATCGCCAGTCCATTCAAGCCGGGCTGGAGGATTTCGGTCTTGCCGAACGCCACATCTTCCGAATACGTCGTCTCGGTTTCAAATGGGATGGATTGAATCTCGACGCTGATGGACTCACGGACCCGCACCACGCGGATTTGCCCGTCGGCGGGCAGCGCTTCATTCTCGGACGGGTGGCTGGCATCCAGACCCATGAGCGGAATCCCCGCCTCAGCCAATGCCTCGCCCACCGTCTTCGCCGATGAGCGAATCGTCATGCTCGTCCCGCCGCTCGTAACAACCAAATCCCTTGCAGGCGTGTACGCGATGGTCATGCCTTCGTTGATGGGCGCATCCACCGCCGGGTTGACCGAATCGCCGGCGCCGATTTCAACTCCGGCTTCGTCCAACACCTCTCCCACCCTCAACGCGGACGATTGTATCGTCTGTCCGCCCTGCGGCGTGACAAGAGTCACCGTCACTGCGCGGCGCACCTGCAATTGAATCGCACCGGGAACGGTAATCTCTTCATCTACCGCATGAGGGACGCCGTTGACCAGCACGCGGTCTGTGGGCTGGAGCGCGATTCCCGCCTCTGCCAGAATCCGCATTGGCGCGCGCTCGGCAGTGGTCAGCGTGACGACAGTCTCGCCATCGAGAATTATGACCGTCCGGGGAGCGTTCGACTGGCACGCGGCAAGGAGGAACGCAAGCAAGACCAGCCAGCGAAAGGATTTCATAGGGCTAATTATAGACGATGGACAATGGACCGAATACTGTGTACCGATGACCGTGGATAAAATCGTCTATCGTCCACCGTCCATTCCTCAATCCTCGCAATCGCATTCCAACCCTTTGGCTTTCTCGAAGGATTCACGCCCTTCGTTCACCGAAAAATAGATCAAACCAATCGCGCCGAGGCTGTCCACGAACCCGAAGCCGGTCAGTTGATAGACCAGGCTCGCCGCCAACAGCACCACCGACATGTAAATACAAACCATCGTACAGTTCGCGTCCGCCAGGATGGGCACGGAATTGAGCGCGCGCCCCACCTTGCGTTTGCCGGTCACCAGCGCCCACATCACTGCAATCGAGATCAACGAGATGACCAGCCCCGGCAGGGTGGTCTCCGGCTTGTGCCCGGTAACGATGTTGTAAACCGCTGTCGCCCCAAGACCGACCGCCAGCAGGTAGAACGCCGTCCCTGTGACTCGAAGCGCGGTGATCTCAAACGGAGTGCGCGACGTGTTCGGGTTCCGGCGGATGCGGTTGACCATCACCAGAATCCCGATGCCCGACATGACCTCGATGAATGAATCCACGCCGAAGCCGAATAACGCCAGAGATTCGTCGCTCACGCCAAAAGCAATGGAGACCAACCCTTCGAGGATGTTGTAAAAAATGGTGAAAGCCGCCAGCCAGAGCGCGTAATTCCAAAAGATTTTCTGCGCGGGCTGTTCTGCAATTGTGGACATAAGTTTCTCCTGTTCCCGAATCATACTACAGGATTTTCGGATAAAATCCCAAATATGGACATCCTCACCAGCACGGCGAATCCCTTCATCAGGCAGGTGCGCGCGCTTCATCAAAAGAAGGCGCGCGCGGAATCGGGCGCATTTCTCGTGGAGGGAATTCATCACGTGGGCGAGGCGCTCGAAGCCGGCTGGGATGTGGATGCCATCGTCTACGCCCCCGATTTGCTGACCAGCGCCTTTGCAAAAGATTTGCTCGCCCGCGCCGCCCGCCTCGAACTTCGACTTCAGCCTGTTTCTCCCGCCGTGATGGAATCCCTCGCCGACAAGGAAAACCCGCAGGGCATCCCGGCGGTGGTGAAGCAAAAGCGGTTTTCGTTCAGCAATCTCAAGTCCGCGGCGCGCACGGTGGCGTTGGTCTCGCCGCAGGACCCCGGCAACGTCGGCACCATCCTCCGCACCATGGATGCGGTCAACGCGGATGCGCTCTTCCTGCTCGATGGCGGCGTGGAGTTGTTCCATCCCACCGTTGTCCGCGCCAGCATGGGGACTCTCTTCTGGAAGCCCGTCGTGCAAACCTCGTTCGACGACTTCGTAAGTTGGGCGCGGAAAGGCGGCTGGCAGTTGATTGGCACCTCCGCCAAAGCGGACGTGGACTACCACACGCTCATTCCGCAAACCCCCGGGTGTTGATTTTGGGCAGCGAGCAAAAGGGACTTTCCGCGCATCAAACCGACGCCTGCGATGTCGTCATTTCCCTGCCCATGCGCGGGCGGGTCAGTTCGTTGAACCTGTCCGTTGCGGCGGGGGTGCTCCTGTATCAGCTTGTGCGTTAGAACGCCTTCCGGCTCAGTTTCAACAACGGAGTTTCCACCAGCCGGTAACTCAAAAACCCGACCGCGATTGCCGCTGCAAACGCAGCAGTGACGCCGATCACGTTGTCGAAAACGCCCTCAGCGGCGACCAGACTCCATATCCGCCCGACAACATTCAGCGTGAAAAGATGCGAGAGGTAAATCGAGTAGGAAGCGTTCCCCGCCTGGATCAAAGCCGGATGGAAGACAAATCCATCCCGTTCGGCGTTCGTCATGCAATAGACGATCAACACCGCAGGCACACCGTAAATCAACACGCGCAGCCAGCCGTCGGGCGCAACTTCTCCCGTCGCGGAGTGATGGAAAACGTAGCCAAGCACCGCAACGACCAGCGCCACACCCGCGATCAGCCCCAGCCATCCGCTCCGAATCGGGCTTCGCTCTGATTTGTGAAAAGAAACCGCGAGCAGGCAGCCCGCCATAAATTCAAACGTCAGCGGGTTGAGAATCAAATTTACATACGGGTTTCCCTTTCCAACCCACGCGCCGAGCGCGAGCAAAACCGCCCCCCAACCCGCGATGGCATGCACCAAAAAACGTTCCGGGATGAAAAGCAGGAAGAGGAAATAAACCAGATAAAAATACATCTCGTGGATCAGCGTCCAGCCGACCTGCACCAGCGGCAAAAGGTTCGACGGCAATAGCAGGAACGAAGCGAGGATGTCTGCCCGGCTGCCCTGCGAACTGTTGATCCACGCCGGTTGGATCAGGAAGACCGCCAGCGCCGCGAACGTGTACACCCAGTAAAGCGGATAGATCCTCGAAGCGCGGTGATAGAGAAAGAGCAGCGCCTCTTTGACGACCCGAAACCTGCCTCTTGTGACTGTGACCATGACGAACCCGCTGATGACGAAGAACAGATCCACGCCGAACATGCCGAACTCGAGGACCCCCGGAAGGATGACGCCCCCGCCGCCGTACCTCCGCTCGATGATGATGAGATGAAAGAACACGACCGCAAGCACGGCAAACCCGCGCAATGCCTGGATGTTTTTGATTTTTTGCATGGAGTTGCCTTATCGTGAAGTTTCAGCGAGGTAATGACTGCTTCGCAGAAGAAAACGCTTCTCGACCAGATGCCACATGGCGAAGCCCGCCGCCAATGTCAGCGAAAGGACGGCAGCGAAGTACAGCCACGGAGATTCGCTCAGCCAGCCGTATTGCAGGAAGATTTGAATGATGGGGAAGTGCAAAATGTAAATGCCGTAGGAAAAATCGCCGTACTTGCCAAACTTCCCAACGTACAGGAACAAGCCGAAGAACACCACCAGCGCGGCAAGCGCGAACGGCTCCAAAAACGGCAGCGGATAAAAATAGTCCGCGAACAGGATGAGGATGCCCGCCCCCAAAAAAATGCCCGCGTTCTTCTCGAAGAAGGGCAGGTAGTAATAAAAGAACGCGCCTGCCATGAAATACGCCAGTTGACCCGGCAGTTGATGTCCAAGTTCGGCGTACAGATTGTCCCCCGTCCGCGCTGCCAGCCACGCCATGAGCATTGCGTATGTCACGGAAAGAAAATAGGTGAGCGCCAGGATTTTCCCCTCCGAGAATTTTCTGAAGAGATAAACGAAGACCGGCACGGAAATGTAGAACATCACCTCCACTTTGAGCGTCCACAGCGCGCCGTTGACTGCCGTGTAGCGGTTCAACTCGAACACGCCCGGCAGGGTCGGCTGGAGGAAATTCAGAAAGGCAAGGTTCGCCGCAAGGTATTTCACCCACTCCAGCGAGAAATATTCCCCGGCGCTCTTTGCGCTGACGAAGACCAGCCCGAACGCCGCCAGCAGGATCACCGTGAAGTACGCCGGATAAATACGCCGCGCGCGCTTGCTTGCGTACGAAGCCAGCGACGACGAGCGCTCGTAACTCATGAAGATCAAAAATCCGCTCACGACGAAGAACGACTTTACCGCCACATCCGAAGAAAAGATTTGCGGAATCCAACTCAGCGGCTCGTACCTCGAAAGTTCGTAGGTATGCACAAAAACGACCGTCGCGGCGAAGACCAGCCGGAGCAGGTCGAAATTATTTTTCCGCAGGCGCGGATTATCTTCCCGATGGAGCATGTAGAATCCTATTCCGCCGTTTTCATGGCGCGGTTATTATACCCAGTTCGGGTCAACGGAAACGAAAAGCCCTCTCACGCGGAGAAGGCTTCTTTTGTTCGCTCAACGTCCAGTCCGGGATGAGGCGGGCTAAAACTCGTCCTCTTCGTCCAGCCATTCGTCGTCTTCCTCTTCATCGAGGTCTTCGTCGTCCCATTCGTCCACTTCGTCTTCCTCGTCCCATTCGTCGTCGGTTGCCGCGGCGCCGTCGGCGGGCGAGTAGGTGACACAACCGGTATCGGGGTCGAGTTCTACGGCGGCGGCGGAGCAATAACCTTCATCGAGAAATACACAATCTGCGTAATGACACTTGATACGGGGCATATTTCAACATCCTCCTAAACTTGTGGGTTTCTGACCAGGCGAATGACGGCGATGATGAAGATGACGGTCATTGCAACCTGCGAAGTGACACAGAACGGGCACAGGGCTTTGAGGATCGCGACCTCGACGTAGATCAGCCACACGGTAAAGATAAAACCGGCGAGCGCCATGCCGAAGATCATCAGCGTCCCGTTTTGCCGCAGGAGGGCGCTGCGGTTCTCGAATAGATGCACAGCCAGAATCGCCGCATACCCGATCGCTCCCACCACCGCCACCGGAATCCCGTTCACTTCCGAAAAGCGGCTGGCGTTTACAGTGGAGCAGTCGCCGGAGCCGAGGCACATCCCTTCGTTCCCGGTGAATTTGTAAACGGTCATGTAAATCGAAACGAGCAAACCGACGATCACAAGCACGACCGATGCGCGGTACAGCCATTTATCCATGTGTCCTCTATAGAAGAAACGCGTCAACTTCCTGACCAGCAGGCACGCATTTTACACCAGCGGGGATGATTAGTAAAGCATCCGCCTGCACCAAAGAGAGCAAATTCCCGGAGCCTTGATGACCGGTGAGCGTTACGATTCGGACTCCCTCTTCCACGCGGATTTTCGCCCGCAGATAACTTTCCCGCCCGTCGGATTCGATCTCCTCCGCGCATCGCACCCGGACCGTCTGCCTGCCCCCGTCCATTTTGCCGCTCATCCGCTCCAGGCTGGGACGCACGAAAACCTCGAAGCCCACGAACGCCGAAACCGGGTTGCCCGGCAAGCCGATGAAGTTGACGTTTCGATATTCGCCGAACGCAAGCGGTTTACCCGGGCGCATGTTCACCCGCCAGAAATCCATTTTGCCGTTGGACTCGACCACTTCCTTGATGAAGTCGAACGCGCCCACGCTCACGCCCACCGTCGAGAGGATCAAATCCGCTCCCTCGTCTGCGGCGCGGTCCAGCGACGATGTGACCGCCTCGCGTGTATCGCGTGCCACGCCCAACCGCAGAACGTCCGCGCCTGCGTTTTCGATGAGCGCCGCGATGGTGTAGGAATTCGAATCACGTATCTTGCCCGGTTCGAGCGGCGCCTCGACCGGCAGGAGTTCATCGCCGGAGGAGAGCAATGCCACGCGCGGCTTTTTGTGCACGGTCACGTTTGCCATGCCGAGCGTCGCCAGCAGACCCAGGGTCCTGCGGCTTGAGGGTGCGTCCTTTGTGGAGGACAACCTCCCCCGTGCGGATGTCCATCCCCCGCGGGCGGACATTTTCGCCCGCGTTCATTTTTTTTCTCGAAGGAAACCGTCTCCGGTGCGGCTGTGCCAGCCTGACGATTTTTGAAATCGGTATCTTCCACGGGGATAACGGCGTTTGCGCCTTCGGGTAATTGCGCGCCGGTCATGATCCGTGCGGCTTCGCCCGGTTTGAGGGCGATGGCAGGAGAAACGCCCGCCGGAATATCCGCAACCACGCGCAGGCGTGAAGCGGGCGTATCTTCCATGCGGATGGCGAACCCATCCACAGCGGAGTTGTCGAAAGGAGGGTAGTCGTGGTCGGCGGAAATATCCACCCCCAGGACGCGGTTTGCAGAAGCAACCAGTGAGACCGTTTCAGTTGCAGTCGGCGAAAAATGTGCAAGGATGCGCTCGCGCGCCTCGGTCACAGTCAGCATTTTAAAGCGGCGGGATTATAGCCCAGGTTTGGGGAAAAGAGAGTGACGAATTTATTGCTTTTCGATACAAATCCGCAAAGTCTTACTTCAATTTCCGCACTTCGGCAAAATGGGTGAACGTCTCATCGAACAATTCGGATGGCTTGCCGTTCAATGTCATCTCAAAGAAATCAATCAGGTATGCGTTGACGATCTCCGTCACGCGCCTGCCGTTCAGCGGACCTTTCAGGTCAAGTTGCGGCGCGATGGGCGAGAGCAGGGGGAGGTCGCTGAAATCGTAGTGCATCGTCCCGTCAATGCTGATGACGCCCAGGCTGTTCGTTACATTCGGGTGGAACCGGTTGAAGAGCCGGTTGTTCTTGCTGTCTGTGTCGTCTGCCCAGCCTTGTGAGAACATGAAGAAGGCTGGCTGGGTCACGCCGTTTTCGATCACCTCGGCGGAAACGGGACGCATGAACGGGTCCATGCCGAGCACGGCTTTACAGCGCGAGTCTGTGCCGCAGAATTGAATCGCCGCGCCGCCGCCCGTTGAGTGACCATAGACCCCGACGCGGCTCAGGTCGAGCCTGCCCCAGAACGAACCTCTCACGTCCATCACCATGTCCGAAAAAACATCCAACGTGTGAGACATATCGCCCGCCCATTGATCCGCCAGGATGCGGGCAATCTCCTCGTAGTTTGGATCGTCGCCGCTTTGGGGCAATGCTTCCGGGTTGTTCCACGCCACAGTTCCGTCCTCGAAGACGGTGATGACGGCTCCGTAGGTGTGCTGGATTCCGACGATAATGAATCCGCGGCTCGCCAACTCCAATGCCTGACCGGTATTCTGAGCGTTGAATCCGTTCCAGCCGTGCGAGAAGAGAATAACGGGGAAGGGCGCTCCGGTCTCCGCGACTTTGGCGTCTTTATAGGCAGGGATTTTGACCAGGGCGAGATGGTCGAGAAAATAGGGAGGCAGTTTAATGTATGCCGCTATCGCACGCGCAAAGATTTCGGCATTCGCCATCCACGGTGCGCGTTCGTCGGATTCCTTCGCTTCGGCGGGATACCAGATTTGAATCATGTAGCGGCGCGGCTCGTCTTTACCGGAGTAGATTTCCTTGCGCGAGTCGTCGGTGAATTCGTAGATTTTTGTGCCGACTGGGTACGGTCCGCTGGGGGCGGGGATGCGGGGAACCGGAAACAGCGCGGGCAAAGCCGTCGCTAGGGCAAGCAGGATCACGGTCAGGGTCGAGGCGAGGGGCTTCCAGTCGGTCGTTCCCGTAATCTTTATCAGACTGCTGATGGCGAGCAGGGAAGTCAAACCGTATAGCGGAATCATCTGCCAGCGATAGCCTTCGACCGCGAAATGAATCAGCGTCAGGATCAAAGCGAGGGCGGGCAGCAGGCGAATCGCAAGCGGGCGCGGATGATGCCAAAGCAGGTACGCCGCAAGCAGGGTGGGAATGGCGATTTCGAGTGGGCGCATGAGTGGACTGTGGGACCGTAGACGGTGGACGATAGTCGGTAACTTCCTGCGGTCTACCGTCCACGGTCTGTCGTCTGTTTATAATGCTACGCCCATGACCGCCACGTAATGCGCAATCGCGGCGAGCAGGACGAAGATATGCCAGACTTCATGAAAGCCAAACACGCCGGGCTTGAAGTTGAACATTTTTGCCGCATACACCACTGCGCCGAGCGTGTACACCACGCCGCCGATGATGAGCCAGGTGAATACCCAGACAGGCAGGGCGGCGAGCATTTGCCCGGCGGCAGCGACGCTCAGCCAGCCCATGACCACGTAAATGACCGCGTTCACCCAGCGCGGCGCGCGGATGTAGAAAATCTTGACGACGATGCCGGTCAATGCCAGCGACCAGATAATGCTCAACATGCCCCACTTCCAGAAACCTTCGAGGGCGTTGATGCAAAACGGCGTGTACGTCCCTGCAATCAGCGTGTAGATGGCGGCATGGTCCACTTTGCGGAAGATCTCCAGCGCTTTATCCTTCACCCGCACCATGTGGTAAGTGGCGCTGGCGGAAAACATGAAGATCAGGCTCGCCCCGTAAATGACAAACGAAATGATCTTGGCGGGCGTATCCCAGCCGACGACGAGCAGGGCGATCAAACCAATCAACGCCAGGATCGCTCCGCCCCAGTGGGTGAGACTGTTCACGGGTTCACGTAATTTTTTCAGCATGGTTGACCTCCGATAATAGACGCTGATTTTACAATGGATTTATGAGTTGGGGATTATTTCATTTGGTTGCGACAAGGATCGCAAGTTGACTGGATTTTGATTCGAGGATGTGGACTTCGACCAGAAAGCCCGCCTGAATGAACGGCTGTTTGAATCTTTCGATGAGGGCATCGGTGATCGCCTCGGGGCTTTCGCGCGTGACTTCATACAGCCATTTGAGAAATTTGTTCCTCGGCAGCGCACCCGGCATGACGATGAACCTGCCCCTGTTTCTGAGAGTTCGTTTTGCCTCGGAGAGCGTGCGCGGGTCGAAGATGTAATCGCTGGGGAACGTCGAAACGACGCTGTCGAACGTTTCGTTTGGGAAGGGCAGGGCTTGCGTCACTCCGCGCGTCAGTTTTTGACCCGGACCAAGGCGGCGTTTGGCGAGACGTCCCATCTGCGTGGATTCATCTATGGCGGCGGGATCAAGCCCCCGGTCCAGGAGGAGGCGCTGCAAGTGCCCGGGACCATGACCAAGTTCGAGGATGCGAGTCCCTTCGATGTATGGGAAGACGCTGAAGACCCAGTCGTTCCACTTCCCGAATGAGACGATCCACGCCACGAGGTCATACGTAAAAGCGAAGGGATGGTACAGCAGATGGAAAAAGAACCGCGTGAAGCGGCGCGCGATGTTCATAAATAAAAGAGGGTTTGACCAGGCAGGTCAAACCCTCGCGCGTTGAATTATGCGGGGGCGGCTTCGCCGCCGTCCTTCTTCGTCTTGCGGACAGCCTCGATGGCGCTCTTGCCGCGCTCGCGGACTTCGCTGGCAAGTTCGTTGGCGCGTTCACGCGCGATGCGGGCGAGTTCTTCGGCGCGCTGGCGGGCTTCGGCGGCGGCGGCTTCGGCGCGGGCAAGCGCTTCTTCGGCGGTTTGGGCGGCGCGGTCGCGCAGTTCGATGGATTTATCCTTGATCATGGCGCGGGTCTCCTCGCCGGACTGGGGCGCAAACAGCAGGGCAACCACAGCGCCGGTAAGACCGCCGACGACAAATCCTACGAGAAAGGCTCCAAATTCATCACGGTCAGACATGAGATTTCTCCTTTTTGTTTATGTCGGGGATGCGAAAGGTCTCGATCACCTTTGGCATCTTGTTATTTGGGTTTGATTCCCAACAATTCTAACATACGCTTCAAGCCAGCCAGATAACCGTTCAATTTGATGACCGGCTCCACCACATTTTCACCCAGGAATTCCGCCGTGCCGCGCAGGGTGTTGACGGTTTCGCTGGTGGCGTGCAGGATGGGGCGCACTTCATTTTGCAGAAGGTTAATGAGGCTGGCTAATTGGACGACGAGCACGATGAGCGCGACGCCGATGACCAGGGTTTCGAGCGCGACGACGATGATGAAAACGTCGCGGATCTTGTCTGTGGGAGTTTCGGGCTTGAGGAGAAAGTAGATCGCCACACCGAGGAGCGCCGCAAGGAGGACGATGCCGGCGATGATGCCGGTCATGATCTGTTTTTGACGGCGTTCCTGTTCGCGCTGTTCCGCCAGTTGTTCGGGTGTCATCTGCGGCGCAGGCGGGGTCTGTTGTTCTGGTTGGGGAAGAGCCATGAGTTAATTATAAAGGATTAACGGTGAAATTTCATTAGTTTTGCCAGGCTCGTTTTACATCTCCAGCAGTTTCATTTCGTGCCGGATGGTTTCCGTCCAGCCTTCGCGGAAGGGACGCGGGTTGTAACCCAGTTCGCGCCTGGCTTTGCCGTTGTCTCCCCAGTAAGTTGCCCCTGCAATGACGCGCAGGCTCTCGGAGGTGTACGTCTCCGGCAGCAGTTTGTCCAACGGCTTCACGAGGAACGACATCACTTTCATCATTTGATATGGGACGGTGGCGGGAGCGCGCCTGCCTGCGATCTCGCCCGCCAGCCTGAAAGCATCCATCATGGTGTGCGGCTCGCCTGCGATGATGTAGGCTTCGCCGGGTTTGCCTTTTTCCATGGCGAGGATGTGACCGCGCGCGATGTCCTCCACGTGCGCAAAGCAGACGCCGAATTTTGAAGGGAGCATGGGCAGGCGCCCTTTCAGAAACGTAACAAGGTTCACGCGCAGGCTGGATGTGTCGCCGGGCCCATAGATCACGCCGGGCTGGACGATGACGAGCGGCAGTCCCGGCGCGATAAATTTATCGGCAAGGTCGTGCGCGGCGGCTTTCGTCCGGTCGTATTCGCTGAGGTGCGCGCCCGTGAAGCGATAGGTCTCATCCACGATTTTGCCTTTGGTATCCGAATTGACCGCCAGCGTGCTGGTATAGACGCCTTTTGGAATCTTCAACTCCTGCATCAGTTCCAAGACGTTGCGCGTGCCTTGAACATTGATCCGTTCCCCCTGGCTTTTGTCTCTTGCGCCGACTTTGTACCAGCCCGCCACGTGGAATACACCGTCCACGCCCGTCATCGCTTCGCGCATGGACCCCTTGTCTGTTACGTCGCCTTTGAATAATTTCACGCCGAGGGCTTGCAGGTCTTTGGCTTTTTCCGGCGAACGCACCGAGGCATTCACGTCATGTCCCGCCACGCGGAGCAGTCTCGCCAGTTCGCTCCCGACGAATCCTGTTGCGCCTGTAAGGAAGTATTTCATGATAGGTCTCCAGTATGGATAAGTTTGCCGAGTGTATCAGCCGGAGGACGCTTCGTCCATAAGAATTGTAAAAGAAACATCCCGCGAGACAACTTCGCGGGATGTTCACGGTGAGTAGTCTGCTTCCATTTACCGTATTACCGTATCCGTATCACCTGACCGACGTAGATGAGGTTGATGTCGTAGATTTGCGGATTGAGCGCAATCAGCATTTCCAGCGTTGTGCCAAACCGGGCGGCGATCTTCTTCAACGTGTCGCCAGCCTGAACGGTGTAGTACGAAGCGGCGGCGGGCAGGTTGATGACTTGTCCGGCGTAGATCAGGCTCGGGTTGATAATCTGCGGGTTGACGGCGAGGATGTCGTTCACGGTCACGCCGAGGCGGTCTGCGATCTTGCGGAGCGTGTCGCCTTTCTGCACGGTGTACGTGCCGCTGGCGGGCGGGGGTGTGACGGGCGGCGGGGGAAAGATCACGCCGCTGGGCACGGTCAGCCTTTGCCCTTCATAGATCAGATTGTAGTTGTAGATCGCATTGAGTGAAGCCAGCGCATCCATGGTGGTGCCGAAGCGCGTTGCAAGGACTTTGAGCGTATCGCCGCGCGCCACGACGTAAGTCGCGTACCCGTTGCCGTTGTCCCAGTACGCGCCGGGCAGGACGAGCACCTGACCAGGATAGATGTAAACATCCAGACCCGGGTTGGCGAGCCTGAGCGCGGAGACGGTCGTCCCGCAGGCTCTGGCAATGGAACTCAGGCTGTCGCCGCTTTGGACGGTGTAACTGGTTCCACAGGCGTAGGCAAGCACATTACCCGTCAGACCCAGCGAAGCCGCAAGGACAGCCGCGATCAGAAGCAGTTGCGAAAATCGTTTGGTGTTCATGTGGACCTCTCTTTCCAATAAAAAACGATTCCGATGTCATTCAGACGATGCGCCGGTGTAAAAGTTCCAGACCGGTACCGAAGGGTCATCCGACGCCAAACTCTTGACTCTTTCTCGCTGCGGGGGTACACTGAATCTACCTACCGTTCGGTAGGGAAGGAGACCTATGACTCGAGACGACATCCTCGACGCCGCCGCGCAGGTCTTTCGCCATAAAGGGTTTCACGGCGCATCCATGTCCGATATTGCCGCCGCCCTCGATGTGCAAAAGGCGAGCCTGTACCACCACGTTGCATCCAAGCAGGAGATTTTGCTCGCGCTTCTCGACCGCGCCCTGGACATGTTGACCGACCACATCGCCTCGATCTCGTCCCAAGCCCTTCCCGCCGACCAAAAACTCCGGCAGATGATCCGCGGATATTTATCCGTGCTTGCCGAAAACGCCGACCTGACCGCCGTGCTGTTGTTCGAGCATCGTTCGCTCGACAAAAAGAACCACGCCCGCCACGTCCCTCAACGCGATACGTTCGAGGCGCTGTGGCGGGATGTGCTTAACGAAGGCGTGCAGTCAAAGGTCTTCAATTGCAAAGACCCGAACATGGCGGTCCGCGCGCTGATGGGCGTGATGAACTGGACGCTCACCTGGTTCCATCCCAACGGTGACAAGTCCATCGAGCAGATCGCCGACGAGTATGCCGATCTGGTGTTCCATGGCTTGTTGAAGTAAATCGGACCGTGGACGACAGACCGCCGACCGTGGTCAATCGTCCACGGTCTATCGTCCAAAAAAGGAGAAGACATGTATTCATTTGAACCCAATGAAGAACAACAAATGTTGATGGATGCGGTGGGGAAGTACGCCGAAAACGACCTGCGTCCCGCCGCGCACGACGCCGAGGAAAGCCGCGAACTGCCGAAGAAACTCATCAGCAAAGGTTGGGAACTCGGCTTCTTGCAGGCGTCCATACCCGAGGCATACGGCGGCTTCGGCGAGCGTAGCGTGGTCACCGGCGCGCTTGCAGTCGAAGAGATGGCGTTCGGCGACCTTGCGGGTGCGCTGGCTGTGCTTACACCAGCGCTTTTTGCCACGCCGGTTCTGCTCGGCGGCAGTGAAGAACAAAAGCAGGAATATCTTCCCCAAATCGTCGGCGGCGACTGGACGCCCTACACTGCCGCGCTGATGGAGATGAGTTTCGACTTCGACCCAAACGCGCTCAAGACCACCGCCAAAGCCGACGGCGACGCATACACCCTCAACGGTGAGAAGATATGCGTTCCATTTGCCAAAGACGCCGAAGCCATGATCGTGTACGCAAACCTCAACGGGATCACGCAAGGCTTCATCGTCCCGAAAGGAAGCGCGGGTTTGTCCGTCTCTGACGAACGCGAAAAACTGATGGGACTAAACGCCCTGCCCATGTACCGCGTCAAATTGGAGGATGTACCCGCCAGCAGACTCGGCGGCGCATCCGGTCATGACTTTGAGTTGATCCTGTCTGCGATGAGAGTTGCCTCCGCCGCAGCCGCTGTGGGGGTGGCGAGGTCGTCCTTTGAATACGCCAAAAACTATGCCAAGGAGCGCGAGGCTTTCGGCGTGAAGATCGCCCAGAAGCAAGCCATCGCCTTCATGCTCGCGGAAATGGCGACCGAGATCGAAGCCATGCGCCTGCTCACCCGGGAAGCCGCCTGGAAACTGGACGCCAACAAGGAGGACAGTTGCGTTGCAGCATACCTTGCCCAAACCGGCGCAGCGGACATGGCGATGATGGTGACGGACCGCGGCGTGCAAATCTACGGCGGACACGGCTACATCCGCGAGAACCCCGTCGAATTGCTCATGCGCAATGGGCGCGGGTTCGCCATGCTGGTGGGGCTGGCGATTGTGTAATGTCATTGCGAGGAGGAGCGAAGCGACGACGAAGCAATCCCCTCAAAGCCCTGAGATTGCTTCGAGCGGACAAACACCGCTCTCGCAATGACATAAAAAGGAGAAAAACCATGACCATCGAATTTGAAACCCCCAAACCGATCGCTCAAATGCAGACCGTCCTGCAAACGGTCGCTGAAAACATGATGCGCTCCACCTCGCGCGAATTCGACGAGAACGAGCACGCCATCCCGTGGGATTACATCGAGTTCATGCACACCGCCATGCGTTCGATGGGCGGCGGAGGCGGACTCGCCCCCTCGGAAGAGAAACCCAAAGAAGGCGCGGAGAAACGCCCGCCGATCGGCTATCAGCGGCTTGCCGTTCAAATCGAAATGCTCTCCTGGGGCGATGTCGGCTACTATCTCGTCACGCCCGGCGGCGGGTTGGGCGCGGCGGCGGTCAGGCGGCTGGCACGCCCGATCAGAAAGCCAAATTCCTTGCGCGCTTCAACGAAGAGAAGCCGACCCTCGCCGCAATGTGCATGACCGAACCCGGCGCAGGTTCGGATACATCCGCGATTCGCGCGCGCGCCGTGCTGGATGAAAAGACCAACGAGTGGGTCATCAACGGCGAAAAGATATTCGTCACCGCGGGCGATAAATCCCTGACCGAATATGAAAAACTCGGCAAAGGTTTTATCGTCGTCTGGGCAAGCATTGACCCATCCGCCGGGCGCGCTGGGATGCGCGCTTTTGTGGTGGAGGCTGGCACTCCGGGAGTGAAAGTCACCAAACTCGAACACAAACTCGGCATCCGTGCCAGCGATACGGCATCCGTCTCCCTCGTTGATGCGCGCGTCCCATTCGAGAACCTGCTGGGCAGTCCCACCGTGGAAAAGACCACCACCGGCTTCAAAGGCGCGATGGCAACCTTCGATGCGACCCGTCCGCTCGTGGCGGCATCCGGTTTGGGCGTGGCGCGGGCCGCGCTCGAATTCCTGAAGGCGAAACTGCGCGAGAACGGAGTTCAGATCCGCTACGGCATGCCGCGCCAGAAGTTGACTGCCATCGAACGCGACGTGATTGACATGGAGATCATGCTCAAATCGGCGTGGCTGATGGTGTTGAAGGCGGTCTGGATGGCGGACAATAAAAAACCCAACGCGCTCGAGTCCTCGATGAGCAAGGTCAAGGCAGGCGATGTGACCACTAAGATCACGCAAAAAGCCGTCGAGATTTTGGGTCCGCTCGGTTACAGCCGCGAGTTCCTGCTTGAGAAGTGGTTCCGCGACGCGAAGATCACCGACATTTACGAAGGCACAGGGCAGATCAACCGCCTGGTGGTGGCAAGGCAGATTTTGGGTTATAGCGGGTCGGAGTTAAGGTAATTACGTAATTACGTAATTACTAAAAGGAGTTGCCATGAAATACCACATTCACAAAGCCGTCGTCATTGGCTCGGGGACGATGGGTGCGGCGATTGCGGCTCACCTGGCGAATATCGGCGTGCCAGTGACGCTGCTGGATATTGTCCCGAACGACTCGCCCGATAAGAACAAGATCGTCAAGGAAGGCTGGGATCGCTGTTTGAAGGCGCGTCCCGCCAACCTGATGGCAAAGGATTTGGAAACCTTTGTTACGCTCGGCAATCTGGAAGACGACTTCGGCGCAGTTGCCGAAGCGGATTGGATCTGCGAGGCGATCATCGAGAATCTCAAGATCAAGCAGGATTTGATGACGCGCATTGACGAGGTCCGCAAGCCGAATGCGATCGTCACCACGAACACGTCGGGCATCCCCGTCTATTCGATTGCGGAAGGGCGCTCGAAGGGATTCAAACAGCACTTCCTCGGCACGCACTTCTTCAACCCGCCGCGCTATCTGAAACTGCTGGAGATCATTCCCACCGCCGACACATCGAAAGAAGTCGTTGAGTTCTTCACCCACTTCGGGGAATATCGCCTGGGCAAGGGCATCGTGCTGTGCAAGGACACGCCCAACTTCATTGGCAACCGTGTCGCGTTTGGGACGGGCGCGTTTGCGATGGACTTCATCCTTGAGAACGATTACACCATTGACGAAGTGGATACCGTCACGGGTCCGTTGATGGGTCGCCCGAAGACCGCCACCTTCAGGTTGATTGACCTGGTTGGCGTGGATGTATGGCATCACGTCGGGGCGAATCTCGCGCTGCTGATTCCGCACGACAAACTCGGGCAGAAATATCTCGCCGCCGAAAAACCGAAGAAATTGATGGACACACTGCTCGAACGCAAGTGGCTGGGCAACAAGACCAAGGTCGGTTTTTACAAGGAAGTCCGAAAAGACGATGGGTCGAAGGAATTCTATTCGCTGGATTTGAAGACGCTGGAGCATGTCCCGCCGACCAAACCGCGCTTCGACTCGGTCAAGGCGACGAAAGACCTCGAGGGGCTGGGGGAGAGGCTCAAAGTCATGTTGGAGGCGGATGACAAGGCGGCAAAACTGGTCCAGGCATTGACCTATCAAAGTTTCCAGTACGCTTCCTCTATCATTCCCGAAGTGGCGGATACACCCAAGCCGATTGACGACGCCGTCCGCTGGGGTTTCATGCACGAGGCGGGTCCGTTTGAGATTTGGGACATGCTCGGCGTGAAGAAAACGGTCAAACGCATGAAAGCGGAGGGATACCCGCCCGCAAACTGGGTTGACGAGATGTTGAAGGCTGGCGTCAAGACGTTCTATCAATATAAGGGTGGCAATAAAGTTGGAGTGTACGACGTTACCCAAAATAAATATGTGAAGTTCAAAGCGAGCAAAGACTTTGTGTTCCTGAAGGACTTGCGCGGCACGAAAAAAGAAGTGAGCAAGAACGCAGGCGCTTCGCTCTTCGACATTGGCGACGGCGTGGGCTTGGTGGAGTTTCACACCAAGTTGAACACTCTGGACGATGATATCAGCACGATGGTGGTCGAGGCGATGGATCGCTTGCAGACCGACTTCGATGGGTTGGTGGTCGGCAACGAAGGCGAACATTTCAGCGCGGGCGCGAACCTGTTCATGGTAGTGGTTGCGGCGCAGCAAGGGATGTGGGACCAGCTTGAGATGGCAGTGCGCAAATTGCAGGATATGAACATGCGCATGCGCTATTCGCCCAAGCCCGTGGTGGTCGCCCCAGTTGGATATGCCTTCGGCGGCGGATGCGAGATCACCATGCACGCTCCGCGTGTGGTTGCGGCGGCGGAGACCTACATCGGATTGGTCGAGTTGGGCGCGGGCGTCATCCCTGCGGGCGGCGGGACGAAGGAAATGATGCGCCGCATCATCAACCCTCCGATGAAAACCGATAGCGCGGAGGCGTTCCCGTTCATTCAACGGGCGTTCCTGCAAATTGGGCAGGCGAAAGTCGCCACGTCTGCGGAAGAGGCGCGGGGCATGGGCATTTTGACTCCAGCGGACCGGGTGGTGGTCAACCGCGACCATCTGCTGACCGAAGCGAAGAAAGAAGTCCTGCACATGATCTCGTCTGGATACAAACCGCCCGCGCCCGAGTTGATCTATGCGCCTGGGCGCGACATGTACGGCGCAATGAAGATCGGCGCGTGGAGTTTCAAGGAAGGCAGATATATCAGCGAATACGACGCGCACATCGCTTCCAAACTCGCGTATGTGATGGCAGGCGGCTGCCTGAGCAAACCCACGTGGGTGAGCGAGCAATACATCCTCGATCTGGAACGCGAAGCCTTCCTTTCGCTGTGCGGTGAAGAGAAGACGCAGGCAAGGATGTGGAGTCTGTTGCAGACGGGGAAGCCGTTGCGAAATTAGTCGAAAGTCAAACGTCGAAGGTCGCTTGACCTTTGACCTTCGACTTTTGACTCAATATGGAGATGATCTTATGACAACAAAAGAAGCCGTTATCGTAAGCGCCGTCCGCACCCCTGTCGGCAAGGCGAAGCGCGGCGGGATGGCGACGGTTCGTCCCGATGAAATGGGTGCGGCGGTCATCAAAGAATTGCTCAACCGCACGCCGAACCTCGACCCAGTGCAGATCGAAGATGTGGTGTTGGGCTGCGCCTTTCCCGAAGGCGAGCAGGGCATGAACTTCGCGCGCACGATTTCCATCCGCGCGGGACTGCCCGATAGCGTGCCAGCCGAAACCATCAATCGTTATTGCTCGTCGGGCGTGCAGTCCATCGCGCACGTGGCGTATGCTATCAAATCGGGCGACATCGAAATTGGCATCGGCGGCGGCGTGGAGTCCATGTCCATGGTGCCGATGATGGGTTACAAGTTTTCGCCCAATCCGCATTTCGCGCAGGAACTTCCGCATTATTACACCAACATGGGCTTGACCGCGGAAAACGTCGCCGTGAAATATGGCGTCACCCGCGAGCAGCAGGATGAATTCGCGCTTCATTCCAACCAGAAGGCTGCCCGGGCAGTGGAAAGCGGACTCTTCGACCCAGAGTTGATCCCGCTCGACGTGGAAGTGAACGAATACATGGATGGCAACGTGGAGAAAAAGCGCTTCACCGTAAAACGCGATGAAGGTCCGCGCGCGGATACGAGTATCGAAGCGTTGTCCAAGTTAAAACCAGCGTTCAAAGAAGGCGGAGTCGTCACTGCGGGTAACTCATCGCAAATGTCTGATGG
The DNA here is from genome assembly GCA_013112685.1 of Chloroflexota bacterium. Classification (GTDB taxonomy): domain Bacteria; phylum Chloroflexota; class Anaerolineae; order Anaerolineales; family Villigracilaceae; genus Villigracilis. Next base: position 547,489 of record JABFGC010000002.1, read on the forward strand.
CGCGGCGGCGGTGATGGTCATGTCCGCCGAGAAGGCAAACGCTCTTGGACTCAAGCCGCTGGCGCGATTCGTTTCGTTCGCCGTGGGAGGCGTCCCGCCTGAGTTGATGGGCATCGGTCCCATCGTCGCTATACCGAAGGCGTTGAAACTCGCAGGGCTGACGTTGAACGACATTGATCTGTTCGAACTGAACGAAGCCTTCGCCGCGCAGTCGCTGGCGGTGATTCAATTGCTCGAGCTCGATCCTGGCAAGGTCAATGTCAACGGCGGCGCGATCGCGCTTGGGCATCCGCTCGGCTGTACCGGCTCCAAACTCACCACGCAGTTGATCTACGAAATGGGCCGCCGCCAGTCAAAGTATGGTATGGTTACGATGTGCATCGGCGGCGGCATGGGCGCCGCGGCGATCTTCGAAAATTTACAATAAATCTAAAAGACCTGACAGGTTTTTTAAAAAACCTGTCAGGTCTTAAATCTACCAGGAGAAACCAATGCCTCTCACAATCGAAACTCTCATGTCTAAAATGCCCGGCGCGTTCATCCCCGAAAAGGCGGCTGGACTCGACGCGGTCATCCAATTCAAATTCACCGGCGCGGAAGCGGGCGACTGGTACGCGGTCATCAAGGACGGCAAGGTGACCGTCGAGAAGGGGACGCACGCCTCCCCGAAGATGACCCTCACCGCCGACTCCGGCGATTACGTCAAGATCTTCACCGGCGAAATTGACGGGATGAAAGCGTTCATGGAAGGGAAGTTGAAACTCGCGGGCGACCTCAACCTGGCGATGAAACTGACCCAGATGTTCAAGATCAAGTAGGCGTAAACCTCGGAGGTCTTCAAGACCTCCGAGGTTTTTTGGGGGGATTTGGTAGAATTGCGCCATCTTTCTCAGGAGCGTGAATCGTGGACTTCAGTTGGATTTCCTCCCCCGAAACCTGGATTGCGTTGGTCACTCTCGTCGCGCTGGAATTGGTGCTGGGTGTGGACAACGTCATCTTCATTTCCATCCTTGCCGGGAAGTTGCCCCCGCAGGACCAGCAGCGCGCCCGCACCACCGGCATCATGATGGCGGTCATCACGCGCATTTTGCTGTTGCTATCCCTCTCGTGGATCATCGGTCTCGAAGAACCGCTCTTTTCCGTTCCCTGGTTTGCCGGAGAGACGCTGGGCGTTTCAGGCCGTGATCTGATTCTGATCGCGGGCGGTATCTTCCTGCTCTGGAAGAGCACCCACGAAATCCACGACAAACTGGAAGGCAGGGAGGGTCGCGCCTCGGCGAAGGTCGGCGCGACGTTTTGGAGCGTCATCATCCAGATCATGCTGTTGGATATCGTCTTCTCGCTCGACTCAGTCATCACGGCGGTCGGCATGGTGGACCATATCGAGATCATGATCTTTGCCGTGCTGGTCGCAGCCGGCGTGATGATCTTCACGGCGGGTCCCCTCAGCGGATTTGTGGACCAGCATCCCACCATCAAAATCCTTGCGCTCAGTTTCCTGCTCCTCATCGGCTTCACGCTTGTGGTCGAAGGTTTGCATCAGCACATCCCCAAAGGCTACATTTACTTTGCCATGGGCTTCTCCGTGCTTGTGGAATTGATCAATTTGCGCGTCCGCCAGAACGAACGACAGCCCGTCCAATTGCATGCCCCCTATAAAGCCGAAGTCGTCCCTGTGGCGGTGAAAAGGGTTCCGGCAGGGAAGCCCAAGCCGAAGAGGAAGAAGTAATTCCAAAAAAAGAGCGGACTCGATTTCGAGAGTCCGCTCTTTTCATACCAGGCGATGCGCGCCCCGACTGCCTGGCTTCGTGATAATCCCTCTCGATCTCGATCCCGCGCTCTGTGTACACCGCTTGCATTTCGGCTCTTGCCGCCTCCGCCTTTTCCGGCGGGACGAAGGCTATGATGGCGGGCCCCGCCCCTGAGAGCGCCGCCGCACCGAACCGGCGGGCGCCTTATATGCCGCCGTTCCGCCGGAGATGTGCCGCACCCGATACGGCTGGTGGATGCGGTCGTCCATCACTTTTTGAAGCAGGTCAAGGTCGCCGCCCCGAAGCGCATCCATCACCAGCGCGGCGCGCCCGATGTTGTAAATCGCATCCGCGCGGGAGACGGATTTCGGCAAGCACCGCCCGCGCAATTTTTGTGGGTCCATTCCATCAACGGCTTGACGATCACCAGCGTCAAGGGCGGGATTTCGTAACGCCTCGTAATGATTTCATCGCGCGCCGTCACCGAAACCACCAACCCGCCAAACAGCGCAGGCGCGGCGTTATCGGGATGCCCCTCCATTTCTGTTGCGATTTTCAGCAGGTCCAACTCGCCGAGCGGCTTGCCGAGCGTTTCATTCGCGCCGAACAACCCCGCGACGATCGCCGCCGCGCTCGAACCAAGCCCGCCGCTGACGGGGATTTCGTTGCGCGCTCGGATGGATGCGCCCGTCAGCGGTCTGCCGCAGGCTTCGTGCAAAGCCGCAAATGCCTTCGTCAATAAATTCCTCGAACCCTTGTTGAATTTCTCCGCGCCTTCGCCGGTGACGTGATAGGTGGTTTTTTCAGCGGGCTCGAACGTGATCTCATTCCAAACATCCAATGCGAGACCCATGCAATCGAAACCGGGACCCAAATTTGCAGATGTGGCGGGGACTCGGATTTTTATCATCCGCACATTATATAATATCAGCATCGCATATTGCGCTTGCCCCTTCTGAAAAAAGCGCAATTTGCGACCGCGCTGGGTATAATCGCCTCGTTTCGATGAGCTTGCGCGCTTCATTTCGGACCTCGGAGTTGGCATGACCTACCAGGGCTTGATCCATCGCTACCGGCTGTACCTCGACCTGCCAGCCCACGCCCACACCATTTCCCTGCTCGAAGGGGATACTCCGCTGATTCCCATGCCGCGCCTCGGCAGGGAGTTTGGCTGCGACCTGTTCGTCAAATTCGAGGGCTTGAATCCCACCGGCTCGTTCAAAGACCGCGGCATGACCGCCGCCATCAGCGAAGCCGTCGGGCGCGGCGCAAAGACCATCATCTGCGCCTCCACCGGCAACACCGCCGCCTCTGCCGCGGCGTACGCCGCCCGCGCCGGGTTGCGTTCCATCGTGCTGATCCCCGAAGGCAAGGTGGCGGTCGGCAAACTGGCGGGAGCCATCGCCTACGGCGCGGAGGTGATTCAAATTCAAGGCTCGTTCGACGACGCGCTTTCGCTCGTGGTGGAGATCACGCAAAAAACGCCGATCGCGCTGGTCAACTCCATCAACCCGTATCGCATCGAGGGGCAAAAGACGGCTTCGTTCGAGATCTGCGACGTGCTTAGCTCCGCGCCGGACTGGTTGTGCCTGCCGGTCGGCAATGCGGGCAACATCACCTCCTATTGGGCGGGCTTCAAGCAATACCAAAAGGGACTTCCGCGTGTGCTGGGCGTGCAGGCAGAAGGCGCGGCTCCGCTAGTGCTGGGGCATCCCGTGGAAAAACCGGAGACGATTGCGACCGCCATCCGCATCGGCAAACCGGCGCGCGGCGAACAGGCGTTGGAAGCGGCGCACGAATCCGACGGCAGGATCATCGCCGTTTCCGACGCGCAGATTTTGGACGCCCAGTGCATCCTCGCCTCGGAGGGGGTGTGGGTGGAGCCGGCGTCTGCGGCGGGGCTGGCAGGCTTGATGGCAGAAACAGCCAAAGGGTCGTTGGATGCGAAGGGGAAAACCGTCGTGGTCGTTTGCACGGGTCACGGCATGAAAGACCCATCCATCATCACTGAATCGTTCCAAGCCCCGAAGGTCATCCCGGCAAACTATGAGGCGTTGCTCGATGTGATCGGGGAGTGATTATCTTCTTGACAATCTCCTTTTACGAATAGATAATAACAGCCTGATGACACAAAACACCCCGCTGATCGTAGAAAACCTATCCTTTCGTTATCGTGACCGGACCGGCGCGGCAATCCATGATATTGCTTTCGAAGCCCAAGCCGGTGAGATTTTATTGATCGCCGGAGCCAGCGGATGCGGCAAAACGACGTTGATCCGCTCGATCAACGGCTTGATTCCACGCTCCTACAAAGGGGAAATGAACGGGCGGGTGCTGGTCTTTGGCGAAGAGACCGCCTCCTGGAAGCTCTCTCAAATTTCACAAAAGATCGGGACGGTCTTGCAGGACCCCGAACGGCAGATCCTCGGCACGAAAGTGTTGAACGAAGTCGCATTTGGCTTGGAGAACCTGAGCGTGCCGCGCGAGGAAATCCTGGAGCGGGTGGACGAAGCGCTCAAATTCCTGAAGATATTCCATCTGCGCGAGCGCGAGACGTTCACGCTTTCAGGCGGGGAAAAACAGAAGGTGGCGCTGGCAGGCGTGCTTGCAATGCGCCCTTCGATTTTGTTGCTCGATGAACCGCTGGCAAGTCTCGACCCGGCTTCGGCGCAGGATACGCTGGATACGGTCCGGTTCCTCGCAGACCAGGGCATGACCGTGCTGATGGTGGAGCATCGCGTGGAGGATGTCCTGCGCATCAACCCGGAACGGGTGATGTTCATGAGCGAAGGCGAGATTCGTTACCTGGGGAGTTTATCGGGGTTGTCTAAAGTGGTGAACTATCGAGAAGTGAAATTGCCAGCCGAACAAATCGCCGAACGCGCAAAGCAGGATCCGCCTGCAGTGGAGATCAAGATTCTTCCTGGCGCGGCAGGTAACGGGTCGCGTGAAGCGGCGTTGGTGAAGTTCGAAGATGTCGCGTTTGGGTATGAGTCCGATGTCGAAGTCCTGCACGGAATCGATCTCGAAATCAAACGCGGCGACGTAATTGCAGTGCTGGGTCCGAACGGCGCGGGCAAGACCACGTTCGTCAAACATGCGATCGGTTTGCTCAAGCCGAAAGGGGGGCGCGTGCTGGTGAACGGGCGCGATACGAAGGAAGCCAGCGTGGCGCAGATTGCCGGTACATTGGGTTATGTGTTCCAAAGTCCAAGCCACATGTTGTTCGCCCCGACCGTGAGCGAAGAACTGGCGTTCGGTCCGAGGAATTTGAACCACTCGAAGGAACAAATCGAACAGGAGGTGAAAGAGGCGCTGAGAATTGTGAATCTTTCCGATAAAGAGCAAGACCCCCCGCTGGCGTTGTCGTTTGGCCAGCAGAAGCGCGTGAGCATCGCGGCGATCCTTGCCATGCAGTCGCGCATCCTGGTAATGGATGAACCGACCGCCGGGCAGGATTATCAGAATTACATGAATTTCATGGATGCGATCCTGGGACTGCCTTCGTTCGAGGCGATCCTGTTCATCACACACGACGTTGACCTGGCGGTCATCTACGCCAATCGTGTGCTGATCGTGAACGATGGACGACTCATTGCCGATGGAAAGCCGCAGGATGTGCTCCGCGACTTCGATAGACTCAAAGCCAACCGCCTCGTGCCGACCTCGCTGCTGAGCCTCAACCTTGAGCGGCTCAACGCGACGGGACGGTTCCTGAGGGCTGAAGCGTTGGCGCATATCTAAATTGTCATTGCGAGGAGGTCTGAGCGAAACGCAGCGAAGTCGAAGACCGACAACGTGTGCCCCGAAGGGGTAAGCAATCCTCTCCAGCCTGGAGATTAGAGATTGCTTCGCTCCGCTCGCAATGACGCGAATCACTGAATCACGAGGAGAAGAATAATGAACAAGTCAATGTTGAATATTCTTGTCGCGCTGGGCGTCGTTCTGGTGTTCTTTGCCGTGGTGATGTTCTGGCTTGGCGCAGGCGAAGCGCAGGAAGGCGCGCTGTTCAATTTCTCGGTTGACCAGGCGACGGTCGGGCTTCGCTTCCTGTTTGTGGTCGTCGGGCTTTTGATCGCGTTCGCCGTTTACTATTTCACGAAAGAGAATGCAGCCTGGGAAGTGGGCACCCGCCAGGTGGTCTGGATGGCGATCGGCGCGGCGCTCTACGCGGTATTTTCCTATCTGTTCAACGGGACGGTCTTCGTCGTGCCGTCCGTGAGCCAGGTGGCATTGCGTCCCGCCATCGCGATCCCGATGTTCTTCGGTTATGCCTTTGGACCGGTGGTCGGGTTCTTCACCGGCGCGGTGGGCAACATGTTCGGCGATGCGCTCACGGGCTTTGGTCTCTCTCCGCAGTGGAGCATCGGCAATGGACTGGTCGGGATGTTGTCGGGCGCGTGGATGCTGATGGGCGATCGCAAGAAAAGCCTGAATACGATCCTCTATGTGGGAGCCGGTCTCGCTCTCCTGACGGGTTTGCTGTATTTCCTAAACCCATCCGTCAATAACCTCAATTACTACAACCCGGAGAATGACACCTTTGGCGAAACCCAACTCACGCTGTTCGCCGGTAGCGCCATTCTGATCGGGTTGGTCATAGCGTTGATTGTGCGTTTTGCCTTTGGCTCTAATGAAAACGTTGCCACCGCCGTGACCTGGGCGATGCTGGCAAATGTCCTTGGTATCGGTTTTGCGGCCGTCTCGGATATTTGGATTAACGGGTATCCGCCTGTTGTCGCCATTGTGGGAGAATTCCTGCCCGCGGCTGGTCCGAACCTGATCTTCGCTGCCATTCTCGTGCCGCTGCTCGTCGGCGCGTATGCAGCCGTTCAGAGACAGTCTGGCAGATAAGATTTTTATACGTCATTGCGAGGAGGCGACAGCCGACGAAGCAATCTCCTGGAACGATGAGAGATTGCTTCGTCGCAACCAACGCTCCTCGCAATGACGGAAAGAGTGCTATGTTAGTCGCCTGGAAATATCGTAAACGCAGATCCATCATCCAATGGTTTGACCCACGAGCCTGGTTAATATTTTTTGGCTGTTATCTTGTTTCCACGCTTGCATTCTGGGACATCCGTTTTCTATCGTTCTTCTTTGTTGTCGCCCTGTTGGTGGTGTTCAACTCAGGCGTGACATGGAAGGAATCGCGTCGCGCCTATTTGTTCATAATCGGATTTATTTTCTTTTTTGCCATGCTCACCTTCCTTACCGGGCGGGGCGGTTCTGAAGTGTATAAAGTGGAGCATACCATCCGTGAGTATAAGGCTCCTTTTTCCATCATCGGGTGGACGCCTACATTGAAGATCACAGTGGAGCGCGCTTTTTTTGCCTTGAGTCAATTTGTGAGAGTGGGAAGTATCGCCGTCATGACGATTTTGATTCCCTACTCGCTCAACCCCGCCTTATACGGCATCACCTTCAAAGGGTTGGGACTCCCCGATAAATTCGCCTACGCCATGGATCTGACCATGCGCTTCATCCCGACCTTTGCACGCGACTTCCAACTGACAGTGGATGCCCAGCGGGCGCGCGGCTATGAGTTGGAAAAACTCAGCGGCGGGCTGGTCGAGCAGGTGCGCAAGATGGGACCGATCTTCGTGCCGGTCACCATCCATGCCATCATTGGGAGCGAGGACATCATAGACGCAATGGATCTGCGCGCCTTTGGCGTGGGTCCGCGCACATGGATTGATGTGCTCGAACGCCACACGCGGGACCGAATCCTCATCTGGCTCGGCGTGGCAATTTTGGTCGCGTCGCTTGTTTTGGGTTTCCTGGGATATGGCAAGTTCTGGGTGCCGGAAACGTTGATAAGAATGTTTTCATAAAAACGGCTCTTCCGTAATTAACGGGAAAGAGCCTAAACACGAAAGACACTACGGACACCAAGTGGAAAAAGGCGAGCGATCTTTGAGCGTTTTTCCTTTGTGACCGTAGAACCATAAAAACAAAATCGCCGCTCGCCGCGGCGATTTTTTGTCGGCTAGTGATGTTTCGAGTAGGTTTCCCCCGCCGTCACTTTGAAATCGAGGTGGTTTTGCTCCGGGGCGAAGACGCAGGTGGCGAAGTCGGTGAAGGCGCAGGGCGGACTGTAGGCTTTGTTGAAGTCGAGGAAGATTTTCCCGTCGGCTTCCACATCGGCGACGAGATACCGCCCGGTGGGGTAGGTCTCGTCCTTGCTGGTCGGGTCCCAGAAGCGGAGGAAGAGCGTGCCGTCGTCCTCTTTATTGACATCGAGTTTGTAAGCGGCGCCGTTGAACTCGAATGACAGATACCCTTCCACGGGGAATTCCGCTTTTTCGCCGGTCAGGTCGGGGAAGTATGCCATCTTGGGGCGGTCGTAGGCGGTGAACACTGCCGGGATGCGAAACGTCTCGTCAATCTCGAACCAGGTCCGGGCGGGGAAGGAACGCCGTTCCGGGCGTTGGAAATCCCACATGCGGACGCCCATCCGATTCCCACGCTGAATCACCACGAGCTGGATGTCCTCCCACCGGATGTAACTGGGGTTTTCGGAAATATCGGGCTGGAGGAGGGCGAAGTCCACGACCTTGTCGTTGACCTTGACCTTTTGATCGGGGTTGATACGCAAAGAAACCGATTTGCCGTTGTATTCGAGGAATCCTATGCTGGCGGGGGCGCGTTCGGGAAGCACAATCTCGCATTTCGCATCGGACCCGAACTGGTTTTTGCCCAGTTTCAACCAGAACAAGCCTGCCAGGGACAGCCAGCCGTTTTCCCTGCGAATCGTTTCGTCGCGTTCCTTGCGCCATGCGTTGATGGTCTGGCGGTATGTTTTATCGGTCATATGACAGGATTATACCAAAACGACATCCGCTGCGCGCGCGGCTTTCATTTTTGATAAAATGACGCCAGCAGGCAAGAGACCAACACATACGAGGAGAAGACCATGGGTTTGAAACCGGATCATTGGATCCGCAAGATGGCGCTGGAAAAGGGGATGATCGAGCCGTTTGTGGATAGACAGGTTCGCGAGGGGGTGATTTCGTACGGCGTGTCGTCGTACGGATACGATGTGCGCGTTGCGAACGAGTTCAAGATTTTTACCAACGTGTTTTCCGCCACCGTTGACCCGAAGAATTTCGACACCAACTCGATGGTGGACTTTACGGGAGAGGTGTGCATCGTGCCGCCGAATTCGTTCGCCCTGGCGCGGACGGTGGAATATTTCCGCATCCCGCGCAACGTATTGACAGTGTGCCTGGGGAAATCTACATATGCCAGGTGTTTTCGCGGCGATACGCGGGTGGCGTTGGTGGACGGCACAGCACCGACACTCGAAGAGATGGCGCGCCGTGCCGAAAGCGGTGAGATGTTTTGGGGGTACAGCATCGGCGAAAACGGGCGGTTGGTCGTAACCTTGTTGGATGCGCCCCGTTTTGTTGGACGCGACAGTTTATTGGAAATTCGGCTGGACAACGATAAAACCATTTACTGCACCCCGGATCACCTGTTCATGCTTCGCGATGGGCGCTGGCAGCCTGCTGGCAACCTCCAGCCCGGCACTTCCCTCATGCCGCTCTATCGTATGATCCAGCGAGGCTATGAAATGGTATATCAGCCCCTTGACGGTTATCTCTATCCAACCCATCGTCTTTCCGACGAATGGAATTTACGGCATGAGATCTATCTGGATCAACCCGGCACGCATCGGCATCACGTTGATTTCGACCGATCGAACAACAATCCCTGGAATATTGTCCGCATGGATGCCGGCGAGCATATCCACATGCATAATTCGATAAGTTACGGTGAAGGCTTCGACCCGGAAGAACACAGCCTATCCATTCGGGCGGCATTTCAGCGATTAGGGCAGGATTCAGATTGGGCGAATCGTTTTTCGACGGCGCAGCGGGAGCGGGCAGTTCGGTTCTGGCAGGACAGCGAATACGCTGACATTCGAGCTCGCCTGCTGGGGCAAAGGCGGAATCCATCCGAAGCAACCCGCCAAGCGCATTGGGAAGCAACCCTGCGCCGGTATGAAAATATTCAGGAGCGCATTCGTCATTCCCACCTGATGAAATCGGCGTGGGAGAAGGCAGGTTCGCAGCGACGCGCAAAACAGGCGGAAATTGCCCGAAATATCAACCTGCGCTCCGAGATTACAGCAGAAATGGTTATGGATGCCTTGCACCAAACGGGGTTAATTCGCGGCGCAGCACGTTTATTGAATTGCGACCATTCTGTATTTCGGCGATTTCCCGAAGTGGTGCAAGCCCATCGGGGGCAGCGGACCAAATCCGGCGATAAAAATCATAAGGTCGTATCCGTGCGTTCCATGCCCGGCGACCATGATGTGTATTGTTTGACCGTGCCGGAAGCCGGGAATTTTGCCCTGGAAGACGGTGTCTTCGTCCACAATTGTGGAATCATTGTGAACGTTACCCCTTTTGAACCCGAATGGCAGGGCTTTGTCACCCTGGAAATTTCCAACACCACGCCCCTGCCGGCGAAGATCTATGCCAACGAGGGATTGGCGCAGGTGTTGTTCTTTGAAGCGGACGAGGAATGCGAAATCTCCTACGCGGACAAAAAAGGCAAGTATCAAAAACAACAGTCCATCGTGCTGCCGAAAATGTGACGATGTAAAAACTCCGCCCGCCGGCAAAAAGAGGCGGACGACGTGTCCCTGGTTGGACAGGAGCGTTTGTATGACCGACTTACCTTCCGAAGAAGGCATCCACAGCCGGATTTCCGCAATTCAAAGGGATTTGACCCAGGTCATGGTGCGACTCGCCCGCATCGAAAACCCGCAGGTTTCGTCCATCAACCTCGAACTCACCCAGTTGATTCGCTCCTTGGCGAAATTGAAGGACAACACCCAGCGCCACTTCCAGGACCATCACAGAAGGCTGGAGGCGTTGATGAGCATCGGGAGCGCAATCAACTCCTCCCTGGGTCTGAAGCGCGTACTCGAAGAGGTGATGGATTCCCTGATCATGCTCATGAATGCGGAGCGCGGTTTCCTCATGCTGCGCGATGAGCAGGGCGATTACCGCGTTCAACTTGCGCGCGATGCCCAGCACCACGACCTGACGGAGGAAGCGTTCGAAATCAGCCGGACGGTCGTGCGCAAGGTGGTGGAGGAAGGCGAAGCGATCCTCACGACCAACGCCCAGGTGGACCCGCGTTTCGAGGAACAGGTGAGCATCGCCGCGTATCACCTGCTTTCGATCCTCTGCGCGCCGCTCAAGATCAAGGACGAGTTGATCGGCGTCATCTATGTGGATAACTCCGCCCATGCAGGCATTTTCCAGACCGGCGACCTGCAATTGATCTCGTCCTTCGCAAACCAGGCGGCGGTGGCGATTGACAACGCGCGCCTGATTGACCAACTCCAGGCGAGCAACCAGGATTTGGAAGAGGCGTATCAAGCCACGCTGGAGGGCTGGGTGCGCGCGCTCGACCTGCGCGACAAAGAGACGGAGGGTCACACCATCCGCGTGACGGAGATCACCGAGCGGCTTGCCCGCAGGATCGGCGTGAATGAAAACGACCTCGTCCACATCAAGCGCGGGGCGTTGCTGCACGACATCGGCAAGATGGGCATCCCGGACGGCATCCTGCTCAAACCCGGCGCGCTGACGCCCGAAGAGCGGCTGCTGATCCAGAAGCATCCCATGTATGCTTATGAGATGCTCAGCCCGATCAAGTTCCTGCAGCCTGCGCTGGATATTCCTTATTGTCATCATGAAAAATGGGATGGGAGCGGCTACCCGCGCGGCTTGAAAGAAGAAGAGATTCCGCTGGCGGCGCGCATCTTCTCTGTCGCGGACGTTTGGGATGCTCTCGTCTCGAACCGTCCCTACCGGAAAGGTTTACTGCCCGCCGACGTGAAGAAGAAGATAAGGGAACAATCCGGCGTCCACTTTGATCCCCACGTTGTGGAGGCGTTCCTCTCGATGGATGAATTTTCCCGCCCCGGCGATTGAAGGCAAGATTGAAGTCAATTCGAGATGGCGATTGGCTTGACGGTTTTCCAATGCAGGGCAAGGGATACCGCGAGCATGACGAGTCCCATTACGAGCAGGAAGGTTGGATCGAGAATCACGCCTGAAATGACCCCGGCAATCAGAACGTAGGCGTGAGTCAGAAAGGGAACCCAGAAAGCAAGGGGAGCGACCGGTTTTTGATAAAACTTTGGGCGGAGAAGGAAGACGATAACGAGAGCGGCGGCTAATGTGACCGCGATTAAGATATTGCGAATCTCATCCGGCACAACGAAGGCGATAAAGGCGTTTGTGCCCAACACGCCGGTCAAACCGGCGAGAAACGCCAGAGGTGCGGATAGCCACTTGCCAGCCCAGCCCGAACTCCGCGCCAGAAGGCGATACCCAAGCGAGAATGAGAACACCACCCAGAACCACGCCCAGAAATTGACGTAGGGCACGCCGAAGTATTGAAATTCCAAGCCCTGACCCCAATCCCAGAACCCGAAGCGGATGGCAACCGCATCGAGCGCGAGGTCAATGTTCAAGCCGAGCAGACCGTCCAGCAGGGGGCGCGGGAAGTAGGGAAGGTTGGTCGCGTCTGAAAACTCCATCGCGGAGTAGATGATGCAGCTCCACGCCACGCCGATGCAAAGCGGAACGTCCAACACCATGATAAAAAATTGCCCATACTCGTAGGCGTTCAACTGGCGGATGGTCGCCAGTTCGAGCATCACGCCAAAAAGAATGCCAAAGCCGAGTTTGAGCAGGTTTTGTGTCCCATGTTTGAGGGCGTGACTCAGGCACAGCGCGAATTGGATGTAGATGATGAGTTCAAAGAGGAAGAAGTAGGGGGAGGGCATGGAAAAGCATAGATTCGAAGGTCTCTGAGACTTCCGAGTTTTCAATTCTTTCTTGCCAGTAATTGATCGCGAATGGTATGTGGGTCAAACCGTTTTTGATTTTCCGGCTGGATGTTCATAAAAGTTGCCACGCGCTAATTTTACTTGAATCTCCTTACATCCCCAGCCACTTGCCAGCCTCACGGGCAAGGTTCGCGGCGGGGACCCTGTCTTGCCGTGCAAGGCGGCAGGGACTCGAGGAACATGCGTCCGTATTGCTTGGTCAGCACGCGGCGATCCAGAATGGCGACCACGCCCCGGCCCGAGGCGGTGCGGATGAGGCGACCAAATCCCTGGCGGAATTTGAGGATGGCTTCGGGCAGGTAATACTCATTGAACGAGTCTTCGTACAGTTCTGAGCGCGCCGAAATGATGGGGTCGGTTGGCACTTCAAACGGCAGTTTGGTAATGACCACCACCGAGAGCGCGTCGCCGGGCACATCCACGCCTTCCCAAAAGGAGCGCGTGCCGAGCAAAACGGCTCGGTCTGTGGTTTTGAACGACTCAAGCAGGGCGTTCGGCGAAGCGCCTTCGCCCTGCTCGTAGACGAAAATGTCCTCGCGCGCCAGCGGACCCGTGATGGCTTGCGCGGTCTTCTTGAGCGCCGCGTAGGAAGTGAACAGCACAAGCATCCGTCCGCCGGTGGCTTTGGCGGTGGCGATGAGGGTGCGGTCGAGCACCTGCTGGTAGTTGAAGGCGTTCGGCTCTGGCATATCGTTGGCAACGTACAAGAGCGTGCTGGATTCGTAATCGAACGGCGAGCCGAGCGCGAGCACGTCCACTTCGTCCGCGTCGAGCGTGTTGCGGATGTAGGTAAACTCTCCATGCGTAGTCATCGTGGCAGACGCCAAAACCACGCTGGCTTTCTCATACCAAAGATGTTTTTGAACGAGCGGGCCCCACGCGCAGGGGGGCGGCATTGAGCGAGAGCCGCTCTCCGCGCGGGTTGACTTCGATCCAATAGATCAACTCGTTGGACGGATTGTGCATCATGCCGGAGGCGGCGGTCTCGGCTTCGGTCATGCGGCGGATGAGCGTGCCCAGGCTGCCCATCACATCTTCCACGTTTTCGTGACCGTCGCTGTACAACTCACCCAGCGCCTTGTAGATTTCATCCAGCGTTTTCAGCAGGACTTCCATCGTCTCGCTGACCTGCCCCCAGAGCATTTCCAAATCGTCCCAGCCTTGCAGGGTGCGCGCGGCGGGCGTGATTCGCATTTGCCAGGAGTAATTATTCTGCTGCTGCCCTTCGCGCTGTGCGGCGATGAACTCGCCCAGGTAACTGAAAAATTCTTTTGAAAGTTGTTCCAGCCGGAACGCCTGGTCGGTGGCGCGCTTCGATTTTTGTTGGAGCAGTCCAAAGTCCGCGGGGCGAAGCGAGTCGTGCGTGTCGGTCAGCATTCTGCCGAGCAGTCCCGCCGACGAGCCACCCAATTCCTTCAACATGCGGTCGAGGTCGTTTTGCGTCATGCGGAACGAGAGCGCGTTTGTCACCGCCGATTCCATGTGGTGCGCCTCGTCAATGATGACGTAATCGTATTCGGGCAGGACCTTGCTTCCCGTTGAAACGTCCGACAGCAGCAGGGCGTGGTTGACAATGAGAAGATGGGAACTCTGCGCCGCCTGCTTTGCGCGATGGAACGGGCATGCGCCTCCCATTCGACCGAGACATGTCTCTGTTGTACAGGCATCGTCCTCCGCTGACAGCCGGGACCAGATCTCCCGTTCGATGGGACCGGTAAGATTCAATTCGTTTCTGTCGCCGCTTGTGTTCTCCAACTGCCAGACGATGATCTTCGCCAGCACGCGCATCTCATTGGCGTTCGCCGGTCCGTGCGAGCGCATGTATTCCAGCCTGCGCGGGCAGAGATAATTGACGCGCCCCTTCAGCACGGCGGCGCGCACGTCGAGGTTCAGCGCGGCTTGCAAGTCGGGAATGTCTTTTTTGATCAATTGATCTTGCAGGTTGATGGTGTTGGTGGAGACGACCACGCGCGTATTATTCTGCACTGCGAACAGCGCAAACCGGTACGAGGTATGCAAAGGATTTTCCGACGCCGGTTCCAGCCTCGACCATCAAATGCCTGCCGGTGGAAAGCGCGTCCGTCACGGCTTTGAGCATTTCCACCTGCTCCACGCGGTGTTCGTAGGATTCAAAATACTGCGAGAAGGGGCCCCCCATATTCAAGCACCGAAGCGACGTATTCCGGGTCGAGCGGGACCGGCTCTTCGGTGCGCGTTATCGGCGGCGCATCCGCTCTGGATGTTGAATCAAACGCCGGCTTGCGGGAAGAAGCGCGCGTGGTCCGCTTTGGTTTGATGCCCTGTTTTACGCGGGCGCTCAATGCTTGTTCAAAGACCCAGCCGGAATCCCAATCCACGAAATTGCCGAGCTCGACGATCTCCTGCAAAGTTTCGAGCGGAAGTTCCGCGGCGAGTTCGAGCAGGCGCAGGTAACTGACGTGACAGACGCGGGCGTCGTCGAGCGCGCGGTGGGTGGCGGGCAGCGGAATGCCCAATTGCTTGCCGAGCGCGCCGAGGTTGTACCGGCTGGCGGCGGGCAAAAGCACCGAGGCGAGTTCGTAGGTATCGAGCGTTTGCTGGTATTCGAACAAGCCCGCCTTGCGCAAGAAACCGACGTCGAATTTGACGTTGTGACCGAGAATGGGCGCATCGCCGACGAAGGCGGTCAGTTCGTGCGCGACGTCGCGCAGGCGCGGAGCCTGCCGCACCATCGCGTCGTCAATGCCGGTGAGACCGGTGATGAAATCGGGGATGTGTTTGCCGGGGTTGACGAGCGTATTGAACTCGCCTTCGACGCGCCGCCCGTTGAATTTAACAGCCGCAATCTCGATGATCGAATCGCGTTCTTCGTCCAAACCTGTGGTTTCGATGTCCAGAGAGACGATGGTGGTCATATTAGAACAAGTGTACCATAGAGACGGTAAAGCAAAGGCTTTTTCCGCGCTTCGCCATTGACCGAGGTTTTGTATCCCTTATGCTTCCAGCGAATTTGTTTTTGCGAGGGAAAGGTCGAGGAAGGGCATTAGGAAAACCCAGAGGAACAGGCGGAACATTTCCGCCGAAGGCATGATGTGGCGGCGCGTCCCTGCAGTGTCGCCGAAAAAACTCAGGAGCAGGGTGACCGCCGCAATACCGAAAAACCACGCCGCCATCCACGCCCATGCGGATAGCGCCGGTGTGCGCCGTTGAACGGCATGAACTGTAAGCGCCCCTGCGAGGAGCAGGGCGAGCAGGTAAACCGTTGTGGTTTCAGGATGCACCAGTTGCCCGATGGTCAGCATCAGTTCCCTGTTCTTTACTTCGGGCGTGAAGAAATACGGCTGGGAAAAATCGTCGCTGAGTTGACCGAGATTGCCCCAGAGGGTTGTTACGACAAAACCGGGATGGGAAACGAGAAACATGCCGTAGGCTTTGGTGGCGTTGTGATCCGCCCATTCCTGATAATTGACCGCATCCCGTTCCGGCATGCCAAACCGGCGGAAGTATTCCACCCGCGCCGGGTGGGGCCAGATGTACGCATCAAGCGCATTGATGACCGGGTACCGCGTTGCCCGAAAACTATCCCGTGCGGAGAGATACCCGACGACAAGAAACATGGCAAGGACTCCGAACCCAATCGCCAGGTGCCTGGTATCCCTGAATTTTTTCAAGAGAAACAAGGGGGCCAGCAGGGCGAGCGTGACCGGAATGGCATACAGGTGCACATCGCGGACAAATACCCATAGCAGGAACAGGATGATCCAGCCGGCAAACAGAATTTGAACCCCCCGGGATCTGAAAGGCTGTTCCGATCCCGCCACGTGGAAAGCGAGTTCCAAACCCATGCCAAGCGTAATGGCGAACATGGACAGTGAAAGCGACTCAGGACTGAGGACGCTGTCCCATTCGGCGATTTGCGGCGTGAACCCAAACACTGTGATAACGACTGCCGCGGCGATTTTTGCGGCGGGGTTATTCAGCCGCCGGGTTGTCGTCCATGCCAGAAAACTCCATCCGAAAACGGCGAGAAGGTTTTGGAGAAGGGCGATCTTGTCGAAGCAGGGCTGCACTTCGCGAACATCTTCCTGTCCGATTCCAGGTTTTCCATACGACGTAATCGGACAGTTTTGGCTGTCGTTTGCAAATTTGTAGAGCAGGTTTGTCGTGAAGAGGCGCTGACCGGCGAAGATTCCCCAGGAAAACACTGAAGCCCTCGAGGAACTGATGTAACTATCGGTCTCTGCATTGGCAATCGAAAGGCGCAGATCGCCATACGAGCCGATCCGCAGCCACAAAGCAGCGGCAAGCAGGATGAGAATAATTAGCGTTGTACCGTACTTTTGAAGGAATTTCATGAAGCCGCGCCTTCGATGATGCTGGTCCGCCCGGATGTATCTTCCCATTGAAGCGCAAGATCCACAGTGACGACAGCCAGCAGCCACATGGATAGCCGGTAAACTGTGGTGGAATAAAGCGAGTGGCGGCTGAGCGCCCAGGTGTCGCCGAGGATGGTGGGGATGATGGCAATCGTCGCTGCGAGGACAAGATAGACGCCAATCCATGCCCAGGGTTGGGCGGTTTCGGTTCTGCCTGTGATGGCGGCAAAAATGAGCCCGGCCAGTAACAGCAAGCCCATGAGAAATGGCGTGGAAGTTTCCGGGTGCAGGCTCTCGCCAAATGCGGTCAGCCGGGCGCGGAAGACCTTCATTTCGGGAACGTGAAAATACGTCTGGTTGATTTTTTTGAAGGATTCCGGGAAATCGCGCGCGAGTTTATCCAGCGCGTAGCCGGGGTGGGCGAAAATGAAACGTGTCACCGCCGCTACGCCGTGTTCTTTGAACCAGATGTCGAACTCGCGCGTATCGGGTTCAGGCATGCCCAATCCTTTCATATACTCCACACGCGCCGGGTGGGGAAAAATATCGGAGATGTAGATGTTAATGGTCGAAAGCAACGATCTGCCGCTTTGCTGAAACGTCACCAGCCCGACGACGAAAAGAATCGCGGCAAAGACCACCACGCCGATAAGCGCCCGGTGTTTTTTGAATTTCGGCGTGAACAGCGTCAAGCCCGTCAACCCGATCAGCACCAGGGCGGCGTAATTGTTCGTATCGCGCAGGTTTGCCCAAAAGAAATACACCACGCCCCAGGCGACCATCCAGGGTGCGAGCTTCGCACTCGGATTTCTGTACAACGAAAATACAAGGTAAATCAGTAATGCAAGCTGCAGCGCGAACAGGGAAAACGTCATCGCTTCGGACATCAGGATGCTGTCCCAGTCAGCGACCTGCGGGGTGTAACCGAAAGCCGGAATGATCAGGACGGCCATGACCCTGGTGGCAAAGTTTTTCATCTGCGAAGCGACCGTCCACGCAAGGGCGCTCCAGCCCAGGAGGGAAAGGACGAGTTGAAGGATGACGATGCGGTCAAAGCCCGGTTGCAGGACCCGCCGCGAGGACTCCAACGAGCCGTTGACCAGGATTTGATAGCCGCTCTCCGGCTCGAAAATCTTATAAACCAGGTTGGTCGTCAACAACCGTCTGCCGGTCATCATTTCGACGGAAAACAACGGCACCCTCGACGCCTCGACGAATGTAATGGTATCGTTCCCCGCGATGGAAAGTGTCGGGTCTCCGTAGGCGAGCAGGCGGAATCCCGCCCATAGGAGGAGCATCAAGAGAAGCGCATACTTTTCCAGTGCGGGTGGAAATTTCGACGATTTTATTCGGTTGAACATTTCAATCCCCGGCAAGTAATGAGTTTATTTCGGCAATCTGCCCGCTTGAAAGCGCGCGCGTTTTCGCGCCCTGACGCAGGAATTCCTTGAGCTGTTTCAACTTCATCGCCGGGATGGGCGACTCGCCCGCATCCAACTCGACCTGGTCGTTGGTGAACACCAAAATGGGTTTGATCTCCGGGATGGCGGCTTCATCCATTTTCCTGGCGAAGAATTTTCTCAGAGATTTCACTTCCCCTTCCGCTTCCAGCTCGGGGCGGCCGATGCCCTCCTGCCCAAAGATGCGCATATAGACCTGGAAGAATCCCCCGCCCCTGATCTTCCAGCGATTCTTTTCAAAGTAAACCTGTCCGTTTTGGTGATAAGGCAGGATCACCCAAACGCCGGAAGGACCGACCAGTAGATGAGACACCGGCGACGTGTAATGATAGATGCTGAATTCGCTGTGCAAACCCTTCAATCCCGCATCCAGTTTTTCGTCCGGGCGGGGGGAGCGTCCCCAGCGCGAACCCATGTACATGCCAACCTGGGTCATGATAAAGCCAACCGCCAGACAAATCAGCGAATAGGTGAGAAGTTCAGGCCTGGCGATGGAGAGGTACATACCGGCTCCCAGGATCAGCAGCGCTCCCAGGCTGATCCAGTTGCCGATCTTTCCGTTTCGTTCGATCAACTTTTCGTTTTTGATGATTTTCATGGTTATTTCTTAAGGCTCTCTTCGATTGCAGTTTTCATGGCGTCCAATACTTTGACGTCCACGGCATTCTTTGCCACGCGGACGGCGTTCTTGATGGCGAAGGCATCCGAGCGGCCGTGACCAATGAATACCAATCCGTTCACGCCGAGCATGGGAGCCGCGCCCTGTTCGCTTGGGTTGAGCAGTTTTTTGATCTCGCCCAGCGCCGGTTTGACGAGCAAGCCGCCGATCTTGGTCAGCACGCCGCCATTCTTGATGATCTCGCGGATCTTGTCTGTGATGAGTTTGGCGACCGCCTCGGAGGATTTGAGCATCACGTTGCCGGTGAAGCCGTCGGTGACCGCCACATCCACCTTGCCGCCGATGACTTCTTTGCCTTCCACGTTGCCAAAGTAATTCAAACCGGACGATTTTAGCAGAGGAGTTGCCGCCCTGACCAATTCGTTGCCTTTCCCTTCTTCCTCGCCGTTGGAAACCAGCCCAACCTTCGGGTTCTTCACCCCGCGCACTTTTTCGGCGTAGATGCTCCCGAGGATTGCAAATTGCAGGAGGTTCTCCGGTTTGCAGTCCGGGTTTGCGCCAATGTCGAGTACAACACAAGTGCCGGTGGCAGTGGGGAAGATGGGCGCGAGAGCGGGACGGCCCACGCCGCGGATGCGCCCCAGTCGGAACAACGCCGTGACCATACCTGCGCCGGTGTTCCCCGCCGTGACGAAAGCATCCGCCTCGCCGTTCTTGACCAGGTCCATGCCCACCGCCATCGAGTTTTCAGAATCCTTTGCCCGCGCCTTCAGGACGAGCGCCTCTCCCTTATCTTCCATCGTCAGCATTTCCGGTGCGTGGACGATGCGGATGTTCAATCCCTGTGTGTTTTGTTTTTCAAGCACCGGTTTGATCTTCGCTTCATCGCCAACGAGGACGATCTCCACGCCGTACTCGCGCGCCGCTGTCACTGCGCCTTCCACGTCCGGCGTGGGATAATCATCGCTTCCCATTGCGTCCACCACGATTCGCGTCATGACAATTCTCCTGAGTGTTGTATGCTTGACAAGAAAAGTAAGCCGATTATAATACTGCCTGCCTGGGCGCTGGTGCTGGAACTGGCAGACAGGCATGGTTGAGGGCCATGTGTCGCAAGACGTGGAGGTTCAAGTCCTCTCCAGCGCACAAAACATCCCCGAATTTCGGGGATGTTTTTTACTTCCACGTCTCCCATGCGAAATCTTCGAGTTTTAGAGAGAGCGCATATCTGTACGCCTCGCTGACAAAAGCAAATTCATAGTCCTGTTTCTTGAGGGTATCGAGCAGGTTGTCAAAGTAATCGAACGCGCGTTTGGAGTTGCGCGCAAGAGCGGCATGTTCCAATCCCTTGACGGCGCTGTCCGGGATTTCTGCAAAGTAGAAATCGTACGGATGCGACAACAGCAGGGCAATGTAAGGAAGCCCAAAAAGTTTCACGAGCAAGGAATAGACCCCCCAGCCGAACAACTTTGCGTAACTCAGGGCGAACACGATGCGCACCTTTTCGATTGACGTGAAGGGAAACTCAATCAGCGACCTGCCGTCGCTGCGCGCCACTCGAAAAGGGATGTTCGGCATGTGGAGGTTGAAATAGCCGAACTCGCCCGGTCGAATGGACGGGTACACACTGGCATCGTAGGCGAAACCGTGGTCGAGCAGATAGCCCAGCCCGGCTTTGTCTATCCGCCCGATGGGTGCGCGGCAGCCGAGGGGAGACTCTCCCGTGAAATCGCGGAACGCTTTTTGCGAGGCTTCGACTTCGTCGAGCGAGCAGGCATGGTGGGGATCGTGTGTGTGCGAGTGGACGGAAAATTCGAGCGGGATGTGTCCTGCAAGTTGCCTGAACCTTTCCCCGTGCGACTCGAACAAACTCGTGACCGTGAACATGGTCACTTTTGCGCCATGTTTGTTGATGATGGCGATGTACCGCTCCAAAAACTCCGGGGTTTCGAGCAGGCGGACGCGCTTCTCCGGGTCGCCGTAATCCAGCTCCGTGTCCAGTGTGATGCAGGCAAGTTTGTTCATGCAGGCAGGTTGGTCACATAGTAGAAATTATTCTTTTTGATGACGTGCAAATCCCTGAAGCCGAACGGCTCGGCGATCCTTGAGAATTCATCCAGCGAATAAAGATAAACCCCCGGCAGACGATTGACGCGGATATAGACCTGCCTGAGAATCCAGGTGGGGAATTCCTTTTTGCGCCCGTAATCGGGAAAATCGAGCAGGAAATATTTCGTGCGCAGGTTGCCGAGAAAGGCGGACATATCGTCGGCGTTGAAATACTCGATGACGCCGAGCGCAGTCACGAGGTCCACGTGTGGAAGCGGGGTGTTCGGCTGGACGACATCCGCCAGGGAAAATTCAAGGCGGTCCTGCATCCCCAGTTCCACCCCGCGCTTCTTTGCGAATTCCACCGCTTCGCTGGAAATATCCGTGCCGTAAACTTTTTGCGCGCCAGCCTGGATCATTTGAAAAGCGAAACGTCCCGAAGCGCAGCCGACATCCAACACGGTCTTTCCGTTGATATGCGGTGCAATCAATTCCAGCGCGGTCTTCATGCGCACGTACATAGCGTCGCCGCGAAAAACGGATGAGAGACGGTCCCACCAGGTGGCGTTTTGCGTTCCTTCTTTGTAATACGCCCCGGCTTCCCAGCTGAGCAGATGTTCTTCCCAATATTTGGCTGATTCGGATTTTTGTCGGTTCATGGTGCGCGATTATACCCGCTTCAAGAACGGACTTTGAGGTTTTCCTGCCATTTGAGTTTTCCCTCACTCGACGATCAAACTGCAACAAGTGACCGCGCCCTCGGCTTTGGCAAGTTCGCTCAGGTTGACGTTCGCCACGTCATACCCTCTTTGCGTGAGTCTCTTTTGCGTTTTGGGAAACGCCGTCGGGTAGATGACCTTCCCTTGGATGGGCAGGCAGTTTGCGGCGAAGGGTTCCGAGGCGTCCACTTCGATCAGGTCATAGCCCTGGAAGTGGGACGAATCCACCCAGCTCGGGTTGATGAGCAGGGTCGAATCGTCCACGCGGGTGACGGCGGTTTTGAGGTGCAGGCAGTCGGTCAATAGCGCGCCGACGACAGTGTATCCGTATTGTTCGAGGGTGCAGTTGAGTTGTTCCACCGCTTCCATGTTGCTGCGGGTGGATAAGCCGATATATATCTTTTTTCCAAGCACGAGCACATCGCCGCCGTCGAGAGCGGCGGGCGCGGAGACGTGCACCAGCAGGCGGTAGGGAGCCAGCGCCGGAATGATGGTTTCGATTTCGGGCTTGCGTGAATCGGCTCCGGGTCTGGTGATGACCGCGACTTCCGGCAGGATGAAGGCGGTATCTTCCACGAAAACCGAATCAGGCAGGTCCGGCTCTTCCGGCAGTTCGATTACTTCACAGCCGAGTTGCTCGAGCGTTTTTAGGTATTCCGCGTGCTGGGCGCGGGCAATTTCCAGGTCAATGGGGATGCGCTCAATGTGGGTCAGCTCGCACTCGGTGAATCGCGGGCTGACCCTGCGGGTGATGGCGACGGTCATTTACCCTTCTCCGGTGCGGTAGCGGTCAATCAATGCCTGGGTGCGCGGGTCTTTGGGGCTCTTGAAAAGGTCTTCGGGAACTGCGTCTTCGATCAATTCGCCGTCTGCTATGACAAGGACGCGATCGGCGACCTCGCGGGCGAATCCCATCTCGTGCGTGACGACGATCATGGTCATGCCTTCGAGCGCGACCTTCTTCATCACGTTCAGTACCTCGCCGATGAGTTCCGGGTCGAGCGCGGACGTGGGTTCGTCGAAGAGCATCACGCGCGGTTCCATGGTCAGCGCGCGGGCGATGGCGACGCGCTGTTTCTGCCCGCCGGAAAGCCGCAGGGGATACTCGTCCTTTTTGAAGAGCATGCCCACGCTGTCGAGGTTCTGCTCGGCGAGCTCGGCGGCGCGTTTTCGATCCATGCCTTTGACGGTGACGGGTCCCTCGATGACATTCTCCAGCACGGTCATGTGCGGGAAGAGATTGAACTCCTGAAAGACCATGCCGGTCTTGAGGCGCACGTCATGGATCAACTGGCGCTGTTCCCTGCCTTTGCCCTCGGCGTTGACTTGAATGCCGTCCACTTCGATTTTGCCGTGAGAGGGGTCTTCGAGAAAATTGATGCAGCGCAGGAGGGTGCTTTTTCCCGACCCGCTCCTGCCGATCAGACAGACCACCTGTCGTTCGGGGACTTCGAGGTTGACATTTTTCAGCACATGCAAACGCCCGAAGTATTTATCGAGGTTGGAGATTTTTACGATGGGAGCGGACATATCAACGGTCTCCCCTGGCGAGGCGCGCTTCCAGTTTTCCCTGGAAGTAGGTCAAAATCAAAGTGAGCGCCCAGTAGAAAATTGCGGCCATGATCAACGCTTCGAGGTTGTTGAACTGCGCGCGCCCGACCTTTGTGGCGCGCCACATCAACTCATGCACGAAACCGGTGGCGGAGACAAGCGCGGAGTCTTTGGTCATGGCAATGAAATCGTTGCCCATCGGCGGGATGGCAAACCGTAGCGCCTGCGGCAGGACAATGCGCATCATGGTCTGACCCGGAGTCATTCCCAGCGCCATAGCGGCTTCACGCTGACCTTTGCTCACCGAACTCAACCCCGCGCGGAACGTCTCAGACATGTACGCGCCGTAGTTCAACCCAAGCGCCATCATGCCGGAGACAATACCGGAAAGCACAATGCCAAGCTGGGGCGGCGCCAGGGAAGAAGAAAAAGATTTGCAGGTAGAGCGGCGTTCCGCGGATTAACGAGACGTAGAACGTGCTGAGCGCATAGATCGGCGGGAAGCTGGAAAGCCTGCCAAGCGCCGCCAGCAGCGCCAGCACCATCGCGAACAGGATGGAAAGCACCGAGATCAACAGGGTTTGTCCCAGCCCGCCTGCGATAAACGCGATGTTCTTGAGGATGAATTCGCTGTTCAGGCTGATGGTCTTGAACGAAAAACTGCCAAGTTGAATGTCTTGACCGCTAAAAAGAAATACAAGGATGAGGAAGAGGATCCCCCAGGAAATGCCCACATGGGTGCGAAATACCCGTTCCTTGCGCAGCTGCGCCTGATATAGAAGTTCAGCCTGCGACGTGGTCATCTGCCCTTGGTTGGTGATGGACGCCATTTGGACCTCCGTCAAATCGAAGTTGTAAACAAAAAGGGAAGCGGCGCGTTGGACCGCTTCCCTTTTCATCAGTTCAGGGTTTACTGGTTCTTCGTGTAATCCACGCCGTTGCCCTTATCGTCCTTGAACCATTTCTGGGAGAGTCCGGTCAACGTTCCATCTGCGTGCATCTGGGTGAAGAGCTTGTCCACTTCCTCGACCAGGGTTGCAGTGGGCAGTGTAGAGGCTTTGTCGAAGGCGGCGGCAAGAGGTTCATTGTAGACCGGCGTGCCGAGCAGTTTCACCGGGAAGCCTTCGGCAAGGTTGGCGTACACAACCGTCGCAGAGGTGACGTAGCCGATGAAGTCTTCACGGCCGGCTGCAATGGCTTGCGCGCATTCCTGGTCGGTTTCGAGCGTTACAACCGTGACGGTTGGCGGGGGGATGAGGATTTCGATGTCAGCGCCAAGACTGCCGCCGTTCAGCCAGGTCTCGTAGGTGGTAGCTGTACCGGCGCAAAGCGCCTGCCCTGCCAGTTCCTCAATGGAGGCAAATTCCGCATCGGCTTTCACGGCGACCACAGCAGGCGTGTAGTAGTACGGCACGCTGAAGTCGAGAATCTGGCGGCGGTCGTCGGTGATGGTCATGGAACCGACGCTGACGTCCCATTTATCCGCCCAGTTACCGGCGGTGATGACATCCCACGACGGGGTGGCGAAGCAGGTCTCCACACCGAGCGCGTCGCCGATTGCCGCGGCGACATCCACGTCAAAACCCTGCATTTCGGCGGTGGTCAGGGCGTCGCTGGGGCACTTGGTGTCCGCAGGGCGCGAGCCTTCGGTGTTCAGGAAGGACTGGGGCGCGTAGTTCGGATCGGTGGAAACGAGGATGTAGCCGCGTTCCTTGATCGCCCCAAGCAGGTCGGTGGCAGTCGAACCGCCCCCGCCCCCGCAGGCAGTGAGCACAAGCGTGGCCGCAACGAACAGGCTGGCCAATGTCAGAAGTTTTTTCATATTTCTCCTCCGAGAAAATGTAGGTTTCGGCAGTGCAAAACTGCCGCGGGATGGGCGGCATCCCGTACGTTAAGCATAGACCATTTTTATCAATTGTGCAAGGATTTTGAATGGAAATTTTCGTGATGGTAAAATTACAGCATCATGGATCGGAGGCAATCGAATGACCGCAGTGTTTCCCAGCGAAGAATGGTTGAAGGGGCTGGAAGTCAAATTGAATTCGGATGACAAATACAGGGAGATTGCAAAGAATTGGGAGGGAGATTTGTTCTTCTTCATCGAACCGGAGGGGAACTTGAAGGAACGCCTCACGTTCTACCTGGACCTCTGGCACGGCGCCTGCCGAAAAGTGGATTACAACCCGGAGCCTTCCACTTATCCAAAGCCGACTTTCACGCTGACCGCTACCTACGATAACATCGCCGCCATCCTTTCGGGCAGGTTGAATCCCATGACTGCCATGATGACGATGAAGTTGAAGGTCAACGGGAGCATGGGGTACATGATGCGCAACGTCCCAACCGTGCTGGACTTCGTCCGCTGCGCGCAGGAAGTTACGAAAGAAATCATGTAACTCCCGGGCAACCCTGCTGTGCAAGGCGTGTGTGATGTAATTCAAAACGTAAATCGCAAATCGCAGATCATCAATCGTCATGCTTCCCATACTCAAAATCAACCTCACCGACGGCACAACGGAAGAATTCATCATTCCCAAAGAATGGGAATGTGATTTTTTTGGAGGCGCGTCGCTTGGCGCGCGGATTTTGTATCCCCACCTCACGAAGGAACTCGACCCGCTTTCTCCCGAAGCGCCCCTGCTCTTCATCAACGGACCGCTGACCGGCACGAATGGACCGACGACCGGTCGTTTTGTCATCTGCGGGAAAAGCCCCGCAACCGGTTTATGGGCGGAATCCAACATCGGCGGTTTTTGGGGACCGGAACTCCGCAAAGCAGGATACGACGGTTTGTGGATTACAGGAAAAGCCTCCAGCCCGGCATATCTCTGGGTCGAAGAGGGCAGGCTTGAGGTCCGCGATGCGGCGGGCTTGATGGGCAGGGATGTCTACGAGACGCAGGAACTTGTCAAAGCGGAGGTCGGAGTCAAAAGCGCGCGGGTTGCAGTCATCGGGGGAGGCAGGCGAACGCGGCGTTTTATTTGCGTCCATCTGCTGCGACCACGGGCGCGTGGCGGGGCGCACGGGCATGGGCGCGGTGATGGGCGCGAAAAACCTCAAGGCGGTTGCCGTGCATGGTACGAAAAAAATCGAAGCGACCGAACGCTATGCCGCATTGCGCTCCGAAGTGAACCGCGCCTTGAAACAGGATAACCAATCGAAGGTACTTGGCGAGTTGGGTACTGCGAGCGCGGCAAATTACTCTGAATATCTCGGCGCGATGCCCGCAAAGTATTACCATCAGGGCGCGTTCCCGGCGGTGGATAACATCTCCGGCTCGAAGGTTGCTGAAACGATTTTGGTTGGGCAAAGCGCCTGCCGTGGTTGTGTCATCGCCTGCGGGCGCGTCGTTGACCGGGCGACGGCAAACGCCGCAAAGGTCCAGAATATGAAACGACGATTGGGTTTGGTCCCAACTTGTTGATCGAGAATCTCGACGAGGTCGTGTGCCTCGGCGAATTGTGCGACAAATACGGATTGGACACCATCAGCGCATCGAACACGATCGGGCTTGCCTTTCATCTGTTTGAAATGGGAAGAATCACGCCTCAGGATACGGGCGGGCTGATCCTGCGTTGGGGAGATTTTTCCGCCGCTGAAAGTTTGATCCGCATGATCGCGCGCCGCGAGGGGATCGGCGATGTGATGGCGAACGGCTCGCGGGCATTGGGGTCAGCCTTCGGCGCGGAAGACGAAGCCGTGCAAGTCAACGGACTCGAAATTGCCTATCACGACCCGCGCGGGGTTTCGGGTATGGCGCTTTCGTACGCCACCAGCCCGCGCGGGGCGTGCCACAACCAATCCGATTATTTCTTTGTGGATTGGGGGCACACGCACGAAGAGATCGGCATCGAATTCTTCAACCGTCATGCGCACGCGGAAAAAGCCGCCAACGTGGCGAAGCACCAGAACTGGCGCACGCATTTCAATTCGGTTTTGATCTGCCTCTTTGCCAACGTCCCGCCGCAGACCCAGGCGGACTTGCTCAACGCGCAGCTTGGCTTGAACCTGACCGCGGCGGATTTGATGAAATCCGGCGAGCGCGCCTGGAATCTCAAACGCGCCATCAACAATCGCATGGGGTTGACCCGCGCGAACGACAAACTGCCCAAAGCGTTCCTTGAACCCTATCGGGAGGGCGGGTCGGCGGGTTACGTGCCGGATTTTCCCGTCATGCTGGCGGCATATTATGAAGCCCGCGGCTGGGACTGGGAAACGGGCAAGCCCACCTGCGAAAAATTGCTCGAATTGGGGCTCGATGATGTCGCCAGGGAGTTATGGGGTTAGGAAGGATTATTTTTCGTCCATCGCACAGCGAAAGCCGACGATGTCATCCCGGTAGGGATATGCCCAATGCCGGTTTGCGGTACGGATGGCGCGTGAGACCGTGTTCCATGCGCCGCCGCGGATGGCGCGGGGCTTGCGCAGGCGGTGACTGAAATGGCAATAAGGAGGATGGAAATTACTTTTTGGAGCAACTTCATAAGTGATGTTACGCACCCTCACCCCCGTCCCCTCTCCCAGCAGGAGAGGGGACGGGGGTGAGGGAGAAAGAACTGCGGAAGGTGAGTTCATAAGTTGATGGTTGTGAAGAGGTCTTTTTTTTATTTATCCGATTTTGAGTTCCGCTTTCCTGTTGAATCCGTTCCAAGCCGGGGAGTGGAAGAGCGCCCTTTCACCGGCGCGGCTTCGACGCGCTCGGCCACCCGGCTTCGGCGGCGCGGCTTTCGCGCAGACATTCGGCGGTATATTCCGCTCGCTCTTTGGCGGAGGCGTTCTGTAATTTCAGCGCGCCTTCGGTGAAGCGTTTTTCCAGCGCGTCGCGGTCGGCGGCGTAGGTCTTGATGCGCTCCGGGTAATTGAGCAGGGTGGCGCGGTGCAGTTTTTCGTGCTCCCAAAACAGGGAGTTGGAATCCGCTTGATGGGTGGGGACAGGTCCGAGGTCCAGCAGGGAGGCGGAATCGAGCCAGAACGGTTTGAAAATGCTCGTGCAGGGGGCGGAAGTCCCGGTGGCGAAAATGATCGGGTTGTTTTTGTCCAAATAAACGACCATGGAGGCGGTGCTTTGACTCCCGCGGATGGGACCGAACCCGGCGTGCATGCACACATCCAGGTGGGTGATGGTGTCGGCGGGGTCGAAGTTTTTGTCCTCGTGGTGGCGCAGGGTGGACATCATGTCTGCAATGTCGAAGGCGCCCTTTTGTTTTTCGAGCACGGAGCGGGTGATGGCGCGGCGGATGCGCCCCCTGCCGAAGTTGGTGTAAACGAAGTCGGAGTAATCGCGGGCGAGGTCGAATCCCGCCTGGGATTTGGTAAAGCCTTTTTGCACGGCGAAGTTGATGAGGTTGGGCGATGCGATGTCGTATTGATTGCCGAGCGTGAGGCAGTTGGAGATGGAGTACACGTCCCGGACCTGGCGCGCCGCCCATTCCTTTTCCACGGTTTCGAGCACCCAGGCATCCTCGGCGTTGGCGATGAGGAAACTGTTGTGATAGTACATGCTGTTGCCGTGCGAAGCGGAGTTGCCGCCCTGCCCGAACTGCTCCAGCAAATCAACGATGACCTGCACCGCTTCGCGCGGCGTGACGGCGCGTTCGAGCGCGGCGCGAAGCATGTCCATGCCGAGCAGGGCTGGCTCCTTGCTGACCGGGACTTTTGTGTACACCGCCTCATTGCCGATGACCAGCCCGTGTTCGTTGACGCCCATTTCCGCACCCCACATCCAGAAAGGCTTGGAGAGCAGGACGGCGTGCGTCTTTTCCGCCTGCGGGATTTCGATGTAAGTGCATTTGACCTTGCCGCCCTTGGCGTGGGTCGCCGCCGGGAAGTACACCATGGACTGCCCTTCGTTGGGCGGGCGGTCCGAGTTCTTGCCGAAGATGGCAACGCCTTTTGCCGTGGCGAATCTGGTGACGATCAGGGTGTCACACATGGCACGCTCGCTTTTCCTTTGGGGTTAATGGAGACGATTATAACTTCTTCCAGACAGCAATGAGCATTTTGACGCGCACCCTCACCCGCGCATCCGCGCCCGCCGAAACCCACAGCGCGCTCGTCTTGCGGTACACGTCCTCCTCCAGCTTTTCGAAATCCTCCCATTCGCTTTGCATGTACTCCCGCATTTCGGAAGGGGTATCCCAATAGTAGAAGAAGTCGAATTCCCCTTCCTTTTCTTTGACATACCACCCGTTGGATTCGGCTTCCCTCATGGCTTTGAACGCCGCCTCGTCGTCTGCCACCCCTATGGGCTGATCGGTCAGACTCCCCGATACCTGCCAGCCCGCCGACGAAACCACCTCCACCCGCCAGCGATCCTCGACCGGGCGCAGGTCAATGAGCATGCCGTTTGGTTTGAGCGTTCTGCGAATTTCACCCAGAGCATGAACCATGCTCTCGTGCTGAATTCATCAGAGCGACCAGGCGAGGACGGCGATGTCGAACGTCTCTTTCGAGAAGGGGATGTGGTTTGCGCTCGCGCACGCGAAATGGACGTGGTCGTGAAGGCAGTCGGCGCGGGCGACGCGCAGGGAATCGCGGTCGAGGTCGAAACCCGCAACCCGCTTCGCGTCTGCGGCGTACCGCCACGTCAGCCGCCCTTCGCCGCTGACCGACTTCAAGGACGGTCTTGTCCGCGAAGTCAACGAATTTGTGCAGGGTTTTTCGTTCAAATCCTTCGGGGTCTTTTTGGAGAGTCATCTTTTCCTCTTATGCCTTCGACGACTTCTTCATCGCCTTCACCGATTCAACGATCATTTCCCTCAAAACTTTTTTGTCCACGTCCGCCAGTTTCCTGATGTAAAGGCAGGATTTACCGGTGGAGAATTTGCCCAGTTTGGCGAGCAGTTTTTCATGGCGGTCGAAGCCTCCCATGATGTAGAGCGTGATGTTCTGCTTGCGCGGGGAAAAGCCGACCAACATCCAGTCGTTTTCGAGCCCGGTGGCGTATTTGTAACGATATTCACCAAAGCCGACGATGCTCGAACCCCACATCTTCGGCTCGGCTTTGGCGGCTTGTCTCATCATTTTGGCGATCTCGAAACAATCGGCGCGGGTCTGTTCGTCCTCGATGGCGTTCAGAAAATCTTCCACGCTTGCGTCGGTCTTTTTGGTTTTCAGCTCAGCCATGGCTCTCTCCTACTCGGATAATCTAAAGGAATTTCCTGGCAATCTTGGCGGTCCAAAGTTTCTTGCAGTTAGAGACATTTTAGTATATTTGTTCTACTTTTACCCAAGAATCTTGTAATGCACCTGCGGCGCCCTGCGTTCCACGACCTGCTCGGCGGCGAGAGCCATACAAAGGAGGGTTTTCTCATCCCAGGCTTTGCCGATGACTTGCATGCCGATGGGCAAGCCTTTCTGCGTATAGCCAACAGGGAATGAAATCGCTGGCAGGCCGGTCAGGTTTGCGGCAGTGACGAAGCGCATGATTTCAATCGTCGTGCTCAAATCAGACTCGCCATCCGGCAGGGCGCCTTTTTTGATTTCCGGCGCGGGGATGCCGGTGGCAGGTGTGAGGATTACGTCCGCTTTTTGGAAAGCGTCATTGAAATGATTCATCATCCGCGTACGGATGCGGCTGCGCCGCCAGGAAGTCAGTGGCGGAGAATTGACGCGCCAGCGCGAGGTTGATGCGTACATCAAGCGCATGTTCCTTGTGATGCCCGGCGTAGGTTTCGCTCATGCCCAGCGCCATCTCGCTCAAAATGCTGACGCTGTGCGCCACGCGGTTGGCTTCGAGGTTGGGGATGACGATTTCGACGATCTGGCAGCCCATCTTTTCGTATTCCCTGAGCATGGCTTCACAGGCGGCGACAGTTTCCGCATCGGCGTGACGGAACCACTGCCAGTAGATGCCGAGCCTGAGTTTTTTGAGGTTGAGGTCATCCCAACCTTTGAGCGAAGGCAGGGGCTGGTGCAAAGACATTGGGTCTTTGGGGTCGGGTCCGGCGATGAGCGCGTAGGTCAACGCCGCGTCGCTGGCGGAACCGGCTAACGGTCCGATGTGGGCGACGCTCCAATCCAGCGGAAACGCGCCGTACTCGCTGACGCGCCCAAAGGTGGCTTTCAAGCCGACCAGTCCGCAAAACGAGGCGGGAATGCGGATCGAACCGCCGCCGTCCGCGCCGATGGCTGTGGGGACGAGTCCCGCCGCGACGGCGGTCGCTGAGCCGCTGGAACTCCCGCCGGTGTAATGCGCCGGGTTGTAGGGGTTGCGCGTCGTGCCGTGATGCGGGTTGAGTCCCGTAACGTTGATGCCGATCTCGTGCATGTTGGTCTTGCCGACGAGCAATGCGCCCGCGCTTCTCAGCCGCGCCACGACGGTTGCATCCTCTTTGGCGGGAGCCTTGCCAAGAAAAGCGGTTCCAACGGTGGTGGGATAGGGAAGCATATCCATCTCGTCCTTGACCGCCACCGGCACGCCGTCGAAGATGCCCAGGGGTCTCCTGGCTTTGTACCGCTGCGTGGATTCGCGCGCCTGTTTCAATACGTCTTCCCGGTTGACGGCGATGAACGCTCTCAGCGCGGGGTTGTGCGCGTCGCTGGCGGCGATGGCATCCAGCACTTTTTGGGCGACTTCCTCAGGTGTGGTTTTGCCCTCACGATAGGCTTTGGCAAAATCGTGGATGCCGGTGAATTGGAACCCTTTTGTGACCGACGGCTTTTTGGGATATTCCCGTTCGGGAATGGACGCCGCTTCGGTCTGTAACTCGCCAGTATGATGGATTGGGTGAAACGTTGGGGGGTCGTCGAAACGCTGTTTGCGGAGCCAGTTGATACCCGCGCTCTCGAAGAGACTCGGCGTGAGCAGCCCGCCCAGCGGACCCTCGACGAGTGACGCGAAGAGTTTCAACATCCCGCCTGCCAGGTAGGGGAGTTTGACGGATTTCATGTCGTATTGGTTTTCCATGATACGCCTCTTTTTTTGATATGGAGGCGACCCGCTTTTGGCGGACACGAGAGGGTCGCCCGTACGATGACATCAGACTTTGAAGATCAAATCCAGATATTTCTTGAGCATGTCGCTGACCAGTCCGCGCATGGGCATGGTCGCCGCCATGCCGTAGACGGGAGCCATGCTGCCCTTCTCTTCGGGATGACTCTTTACATGGTCAATCGCAGCCCTGAGGTCCGCAATGAAGCGCTCTTTGACGCCGGGCTGGGCATGACGCAGAGTCAGTGCAATGTGCATGCAGGGCGGCTTGTGCAGCCCGTTCAGACTCCATTTTTTGTGTCCCATCGCTTCGAGGATTTTGTAAATATCGAGCGAGTCGGAGGCGAAGGCGATCACGAACAACGGATCGCCGATGATGCGCAGTTCGGGAATCTTTTTGATTTCCCGTTTGATGAAATCCGCCGTTTCGAGAATCTTCCTGGTCGCATCGAGGTAGCCCTGCTCGCCGATGGACGTGAGCGCCGCCCAACATGCCGCGCTCAACGCGCCGGGGCGGCTGCCCGCAAACGTGGGGGAGAAGTACAAGCCGCCGGGGGCCACTCGCTGGTGATGTAGTACTGATAGTGTCGCAACTCTTTGCTGCGATACAAAATGACGGATGTGCCTTTGGCGGCATAACCGTATTTGTGCGTATCCACCGAAATGGACGTGACGCCGGGCAGCCGAAAATCGAATGGCGGGACGTTGTAGCCGAGCCGCTCCGCCCATGGCAGGACAAAGCCGCCCAGACAGGCATCAGTGTGGAAACCGATGTTGCGCGTGCGCGCGAGTTCGGACATTCCCTGAATTGGGTCAATCGCGCCGTGCGGAAACGATGGAGCCGAGCCGACGATGACGACTGTATTGCGGTTGACGGCTCGGCGGACGGCGTTCACATCTGCGCGCGAGTCCGCATCCACCGGGACCTTGACCATCTTGATCCTGAAATATTGGCTGGCTTTGTCGAACGCGGCGTGAGCGGTGACGGGCGCGATCATTTCGGGTCTGGTAATGCCTTTGGTATCGCGCGCCCAGTCGCGGTAGGTCTTCATCGCCAGCATGATGCTTTCCGTGCCGCCGGAGGAAACGGTTCCGCAAGCGCCTTCGCCGTTCAGCATGTTTGCCGTCATGGAGACGATTTCCGCCTCGAACTTGGTCGTGCTGGGCCACACATCCGCGTGCAGGGGATTGCTCTGTGAGTTGAGCGCGTAGATCTGGTTCAAAAATTCAATGTGACTCTCGTCCCCGTGATAGACCGCGCCGGAGACAAAGCCGTCTTTCCATTGGGATTCTTCATGCGCGCGCAGGGATTCCATCTCATGCAGGATCTCCTCACGGTCGCGCCCCCGGGCGGGGAGTTTGGCGAAGACGGGATACCTGTCCTTGTACGGCTTGAGCGACGGCTCCAATCCCGCCATCAGCCCGTCATATTCCCTGTCCATCTTCTCGCGGATGGACGGGATTTTTTTCATCCGTTTTTCCACCCATGCCACCACCGGCGCGGGCAATTTGCCGATATTTTTCATCAAGAAATCTTCAAGGTTCATCATTCCACTTTCCACTGCTCACTGTTCACTTTCCGCTTTCCACCACGCAACCATGCAACTACCCAACTATTCAACTACTCTCTCCCATTCAACCTTGCATACATCTTCTTATTGTTCTCGTACACCGCCAGAAACTCGTTGAACAGTTCGTCATAAATCTTTCGATGACTTGAATCAGGCGTGTACGTCTTCGCCACCGGCACGCGCGCGCCGATCTCCTCATAGCGGATGTAGCCCAGCGAAGCCGCCGCCAGCATCGCCGCGCCGCGTACATTGACCTCGATGGGGTCCTTCATCTGGCGGATGGGACGGTTCAAGATATCCGCGTGGATCTGGCACCAGATATTCGACTTCGCGCCGCCGCCCACCATGTTGATGGCTTCGACCTGTTTTCCGATGAATTGCTCGACGTGCTTCAACAACCAGCGCACGTTGTACGCCACGCCCTCGAACACGGCGCGCACCAGATGCTCTCGGTTGGTATGCAGGGACATGTTGAAGAATCCGCCGCGCACGAAGCGGTCTTCGATGGGAGTCCGCTCGCCGTACAGCCAGGGCGTGAAAATCAGATAACCGCTGCCTGCGGGAGTCCGTTCGGCGATCTGGTCGAACACCTTATAGGCGTTCTCCGGTTTGCCGGGCGTCAATTCGTCCGGGTGGAAAAAGATGTTGTCGCGCAGGTATTGCAGGTTGACGCCCGCGCATTCCTGTTCGTTCGTGAGCAGGTACCTGCCCGGGATGGACGAGGGAAGCGACGCCAGGCTGTGAAACACGTCCGTTTTCTTGAACGGCATGTGGCAGGTCATCCAGCCGGACGTGCCGATGTAAAGATGGGTCTCGAAATCCGCCACGGCTCCCGAGCCCACCGCCGCCGAGTGGACGTCCGGCGAACCCATGATGACCTGCACGTCTTCGCGCAAGCCCCAGTCCGCCGCAATCTTCGGCAGGAGGGGTCCCAGCAGGGAGTTGGCGGGATGCAGGTCCGGCAGTTTGCCGCGGTCCATGCCGGAGAGACGAATCAGGCTTTCATCGTAGGTGATGTTCGAGATATTGCGGTTGTCCGTGATCCAATGCAGGACAATCGAATTGACCGAGGCGGCGAACTTCCCGGTCAGCAACAGACCGATGTAATCAATCGGCTCGAGGAACTTGTAGGTGTTTTGATAGATTTCCGGGTGGAGGTGCTTGAGATATAAAATGTGCGCGATGGGGTCCTTGCCTGCCGCGCTGGGAATCCCGCCGGTACGTTGAATCCACTTGACGAGCTTGCCGATTGAAAAATCGGCAACTTTGATCAACCCGCCCGCCATTTTTTTGATGTACGGCTCGCCGCGCGAATCCATCCAGATGACGGCATTTCCGAGCGTGTTCCCATCCCGGTCAACGGCTACCGTCCCAGACCACTGCCCCGTAGTGCCGATGGCGATGATATCCTCATTGGGCACAAGCCCCTTCCCAAGCAGGCGTTTGACCGCCGCTTGGATCGCATCCCACCACTCGGCTGGCGATTGTTCCGCGCCGCCGTCCGGCAAAAGCAGGACGCGGTTTTCCTGGAACTCGCTCCCGATCAAGTCTCCCTGCAAAGAAAACAAAGCCACCTTCGGTCCCGATGTCCCCAGGTCAATGGCGAGAATGTATTTCTCCGATGTCATGCCGCTCCTCCTCAAGAAATGGTCGAACCCTTGCGCTTTGGTCCAAAGACAAAATTCCGGGTTACGGTTCGAGTTGCAGGTTGAATTTTTGCGCCAGTTCCGCGTCCGAAGGTTCGCTCAAAAACGAGCCGTCTTCAAACAGGATGGTGGGAATGATGCGCATTCCATTGTTCAGCCCCCGCACAAAATCCTCTGCCGCCTTGTCTGCGTCGGTATCCACCCATTGGTAGGGAATGCCTTGTTCGTCCAGAAATTTTTTCGCGCGGCGGCAGTCCTTGCACCAGTCCGCGCCGTACACGGTGATTTTGGGGTCGGTCATGAGTCCTCCAGAGAGTGATGAAGCGGTGTCGTCCGGGCGTCCGGGCTCGTTACCGTGTCTTGTTTCTAAAGCGTTTATGCGATGCGCAACACCTTTGCACCGCGAATTTTACCCCGTTTCATTTCAACCAGAGCATGGTTGGCATCCCTCAGTTCGTATTCCTGAAATTCCGGGCGGATACCCGCCTCCGCCGCCAGCGACAAAAACTCGCGCACGTCGGCGCGCGTCACGTTTGCCACGCTTTTGATTTCCTTTTCCATCCACAAATGCGCCGGGTAATCCAAACGAAGAAGCGCGTCCTTATCCTTTTCCTCTTTGCGGATGGCGTTGATGACCAGCCGTCCGCCCGGTTTCAGGCATTTCAGCGCCTCAACATCTGGACGCCAGACCGGCGTGGTGTCTATGAGCGAATCCAACGCCTGGGGCGGATTCTCCTCTATGCCCCCCGCCCAAGCCGCTCCCAGCGAAAGGGCGAATTCCCGTTCTTCGGGGTTGCGGCTGAACACGAGGATTGGAGAATTGGGGAATTTGTGTTTTGCCAATTTCAAGACCAGATGATTCGACCCGCCGAAGCCCATCAAGCCGAGCGACTGCCCGTCCTGCAAGTTGCTCAACCGCAGCGAACGATACCCAATCGCCCCGGCGCACAACAATGGAGCGGCTTCCGAATCCGAAAACGAATCGGGGATGGGATGGACGAAATCTGCGCGGGCTTTCATATACTCGGCATAGCCGCCGTCCACATCCCGTCCCATCGCCTTGAACTGTGGGCAGAGATTTTCGCGTCCCGATTTGCAAAATTCGCACGCGCCGCACGCCGAGGCGATCCACGCCACGCCGATCCGCTGACCG
Source organism: Chloroflexota bacterium (assembly GCA_013112685.1). Taxonomy (GTDB): domain Bacteria; phylum Chloroflexota; class Anaerolineae; order Anaerolineales; family Villigracilaceae; genus Villigracilis. Next base: position 584,177 of record JABFGC010000002.1, read on the forward strand.
GGTTGGAGTGCAGGGAGCTGCTCCTGCGGCGGCAAGCCGCCCGACTCCACAATGACACCAATTACCTGATGCCCCAAAATGACCGGCAGGCGCGGCGGCGGAGTCCGCCCTTCGATTTCGTCCAATTCCGTGTGGCAGACTCCGCGGCGGGTGACTTTGAGCAACACCTCGCCCGGAGCGGGAGTCGGCTCGGGGCGTTGAACCAGCCGCAGGGGAGTCTGAAGCGGGTTTACATCCCCAAGCGATTCCAGAATCATCGCATTCATGTCAAAGAATATACGGGATGAACATCTGTGTCTTTTTCATGTATTCAGCGTATGGAGCGCCGAAGAATTGCAGGCATTCGCGTTCATCCGCCCTGGCGGTGGCGATCAAAAAAGCGGTGGCGGTAAATACAAGGATCGTCCCAGGCAGGGAAATGGATTTAAAGAAAATTCCCCACGCCAGCAGCAGCAGGGAACAATAGAGCGGATGCCGAATATAGCGAAAAATGCCGCTGGTCACGAGCGCGGTCGTTTTTTCAAATGCCAACAGGGTCGGGTCGCCTTCTCGCTGCTTTGTGGTGTTTCCGTGTACGCGCAGGGAATGAACCCCGAAAGCAAGCGGGACGAGGGAAAGGAACAGCAAAGTCCATGCGATGATTTGATTCCACGCAAACGGCTTGTAGAACCAGACCTCCATATTGACCAGAAAGAGGATGAGTATGGTTTCCCATGCGAAGAAGCGGTAAAACCCATGCGAGCGCGGGTCGCGCAGGGGTTTCCATGAAACGGTCAGAATGAGCAGCGACCCCGCTCCGAAGATGATCCATCGAGCAAGCGACAACCCGTTCATTTCGGCGGGAGCGTCAGCGCGAACTCAACGCCCTCCCTGACCCATGCGCTTAATTGTTGGGCGGTTTTGCATCCTTCAGGTTCCACCATCAGCCAGCCTTTCATGGGCTTGCCGGTGATGTCGAAGACGCGCGCGTGTTTCTTCTGGAGAAGTTTCTCGTACCTGCCGGGGTCCACGCGCACGATCATATTTTCCTTGTGGACGCCGCAAGCCAGGTTCCCGTGAATCAAGAATCCCACCCCGCCGAACATCTTCTTTTCGACGAAGGGGATTTTTCCAAACCGGGCGCGGATTCGCTCTGCGAGTTTCACATCAAAAGCCATTCAACCTCCAATTCTCTAACTGACGTTACGCAGTTAAGCCCTTTTCTTACCGCCAAGGCGCCAAGAACGCCAAGAGAAGAGTAAAAGGCGTAAAAAAATTTAGCGACATGGCGTCTTGGCGGTTTACTGCGTAAGGTGAGTCTCTAATTCTCCGATTCTTACTCCTCAATTGCGCCACACCCAATTACCAACTTACCAATTACCGCTGCTCTCTCACCCCGTCCCGAACTGCCGGTCGCCCGCGTCGCCCAACCCCGGCACGATATAGCCGCGTTCGTTGAGATGGTCGTCAATCGCGGCGACGTAAATGTCAATGTCGGGGTGCGCCGTCTGCATGGCTTGGATGCCTTCGGGCGAGGCGATCAGCCCGACATATTTGATTTTCTTCACACCCCATTTTTTGAGCACCTCGGCAGTGGCGGTCGCCGACCCGCCCGTGGCGAGCATCGGGTCGAGAATGAGGCAGACCGAAACGCGCGGCTCGATGGGCAGTTTGTTGTAATACTCCACCGGCTTGAGCGTGTGTTCGTCCCTGTATAGCCCAATGTGCCAGACTTCCGCGCCCGGCATCAATTCCCAAAATCCCTCCACCATGCCGAGTCCCGCGCGCAGAATGGGCACGAGCCCGATCTTCTCCTTGAGTTGTTGGGCGGTCATCTTCTTGAGCGGCGTCTCGATTTCGACAGGCACTGTGGCGAGGTCGGCGGTGGCTTCGTACGCAAGAAGTCCCGCAATCTCTCGCACGAGTTCGCGGAACTTCTTAGGTTCGGTATTCCTGTCGCGCAGTTTCGACAGTTTGTGGGCGATCAGCGGGTGCTTGGATTCGTATACGTTGGACATGATTCCTCCGGTGTGGGATGGTGCGATTATAGTATGCAATGTGATTTTTGACACATGATTTATGTCGAATAACTTCTTATACTGAGTTATGGAGCGGCGGCTGGCAGGGCGATGTCATCGTATGTCCTGTCTGCGCCATCCTGTTCGTGCCGCGAGGTGCCCATGAAGCCCAAAATCCTTGCCTTCGTTGAAATCCTTATGGTCTATGCTGTGATGCAGGCGATCAGCATCGCACTGCGTCCAACAGGCATTGACCAATGGCAACACGAGACTCTCGGCTGGTCGTACACAGGGATGCTCATCTTCGTTGGCATCCCTGCTCTCGTCATTTGGTTGACGCGCCGCAACTGGGCGGAGTATGGCTTCTCGCTCGCGGACTGGCAGACCAATCTCGACATCGGCATCAAAGCCTATCTCGTCCGTCTTATCCCATATGGGATCGGCGTGGGCGGCGCGGCTTGGCTGGCGCTCGATGCAAATAAAATCAGCGGCGGCGCGTTCGTCGCGTTGACGGAGGTCGTCGGCGTGGCAGTGATGCTTTGGGTGTTGAATCGCCAGAAGCCCGTCAAGTCTGGGCGCGGGAATGTGATCGTCACCGTCGCTTTATTGTTATTCCCGATCGGTGTTGCGCTGGCGATGAACAAGTTGAGCGCGATCGTCGTTTCGACGGTCGTGTGGCAATTCGTCTTTTCTGGGTTCGGGGAGGAATTCGTCTGGCGCGGCTACGTTCAATCGAGGCTGAATCAGGCATTCGGACGTCCGATGCGGATGTTTGGAATCCAGTTCGGCGCGGGACTCATCGTCGCCTCCCTGCTTTTCGGACTCCTGCACGCGTTCAATACGTACGATCCCGTCATCGGGTTTGCGTCGCTGTCGTGGGGATGGGCGCTTTCTTCGTCGGCGGCTGGCTTGTTCTTTGGGTTGATCCGCGAAAAGACAGGCACGCTGGTTGCGCCCAGCATCGCGCACGGACTTCCCGATGCGGTCGGCGAAGCGTTGAACGAGATATTTGGTTGGTTCTGAAAAGGAGCAATCATGAAACTGACAGGCTTGCATATCCTCCTGACCTATCAATGCACCTACGAATGCGACCATTGCTTCGTGTGGGGCAGTCCCTGGCAGACGGGGACGCTCACCTACGGGCAGATCGAGCAGGTTCTCGGTCAGGCAAAAGAGGCGGGCGTCGCTTCGATTTACTTCGAGGGCGGCGAGCCGTTCCTGTATTACGCGGTTCTGGTGAAGGCTGTCCACAAAGCCGCGGAGATGGGCTTCTCGGTCGGCATCGTCACCAATGCGTATTGGGCGAACACGGCGGACGACGCGGAGGAATGGCTGAAGCCTTTTGCCGGGCGGCTTGCCGATCTCACCATCAGCAGCGACCTGTTCCACAACGACGAACTGATGAGCAGGAACGCGCGGAACGTGGACGAAGCCGCGCGGCGGTTGAATATCCCGCTGGGAATCATCAGCGTTTGCCAGCCGGAAGAGACCGACGCCGCGCTCAGTCATGGCACAATCGAATCGGGCGGCTCGGCGGTGATGTATCGCGGGCGGGCGGTGGAAAAACTCGTCAGCCGGGCTGCCAGCCATCCCTGGGAAGAATTCGATTCCTGTCCGCATGAAGATTTGCGCGAGCCGGGGCGCGTCCACCTCGACCCGTTGGGCAATCTCCATATCTGTCAGGGACTGGTGATCGGGAATTTGTTCGAGAAGCCTTTGAAGCAGATTTGCGATGAATACGATGCGGATGTCCACCCGATCTGCGGACTCCTGCTTGTGGGCGGACCCGCTGCGCTGGTGACCGAATACAACCTCGAGCACGCTTCGCACTACGCCGACGCCTGTCACCTGTGCTACGAAGCGCGGACTACGCTGAGAGCGCGCTTCCCCGCTATCCTCGCGCCCGACCAGATGTATGGGACGATGGAATAACTCGCTTTATGCAGCGCGCCGCATCCTCTGCCCGCGTTTTTAAATCAATACTTTGATCAATTCCATTGCGCCTGCCGCGGCGAACTCAAAAGAAAGTTCCTTGGCGATATTCGCCATGAGGGGCCAGTATTTCCTTTTGAACTTCGGCAGGACCCCCCTGGTTTCCTTCAATTCCTCGCCTTTGCCCGATCTCAGCCACTCGTCCGCGGTCGTTTGCGATTCTTCTTCGCCGGGCGCGGCGACGATCTCCTGGCGGATCCAACGTTCGAGGGAAGGGGAGAACAGGGCGTAGGCGCCGTCCTTTTCGTCAACGAGTCCGCGCTTGCTTAGTGCGGTCAAATCCTGCGGCGCGCGCGCTCGCAGGCGCGAGAGATTTTCGAGATTCGGGATCGTCTTCTTCGACGGTTTCTGCCTGCCGAGAGCCATGAGAACGAGCAGGGTGATTTTTTCGCTCTCCGAGCAATGCGACCATAGATACGTGAAGTGCGACTCAGCCTGTTGATCGAAACTGCTGACAGCGAATTTGGTCAGCGCTTCTCCCGTCAGGCCTTGCGCGCGTCCCTCGAGCAGATAATGTCCCGCGATCTGGACGAAGATCGGGTACCCGCCTCCCAGCCCCCCGATGAAATCCTTTTCCTGCGGCGTAAGCGCCAACTCGTTCCCCTTTGTATACCCCTCGAGCAGTTCGTCCACTTCCCCGCGATTGAACGGACGCAAAACCACGTTGGCAAAGATGTTGAAGAACGGCGAGCCTTTGATCTCGTCCGAGTGGCACAGGTCCACGAGTTCGCGGCGCGTGGCAGGCACGAGCGCCACGCCGTGATGGATGGCAAGCGCGCGCAATCCGCCGAAGAAATCGCTTTTGAAATGGGGGTTCTCCGTAACGTATTCGAACTCGTCCATCAACAGCACCATTGTCAAGCCTTTATTCATCGAAGCCTCGAACAGGTCTTCGAGATCGAACAGGTCGAAGTTGCTTTGATTGCCGAGTTTCTCGATGGACGGTTTCAGACTCTCGTCGCAGATTGACTGTTCCATCTTCTTGAGGACGCGCTGCCAGAAGCGTTGGGGCGTGATGTCCGTAAGCCCCTGGAAATCCACGTAGACGAGACAGAATTTATCCGGCGTCAATCCGAGCCCCGCGCTGACCTCGGGGTGGGCAAGGTGGTTGAGCAGCGACGTTTTGCCGATGCGCCGCTCGCCGATAATGGACGTGGACTCGTGCGCGCTCGATAACAGGCGATTCACAATCTGGCGGATTTCCGCTTTGCGTCCATAAAAGCGGGAGGGGTCCTTGATGGGGTTTCCGAAGGTGAAGGGATTCATGAGGTCTCCGTTGAAGGCCGGACAGGTTTTCGGGAACCTGTCTGGTCTACTTGCCTTCCAGTTTGAAAATTCCATATGGCGTCGCTGCATAGACGTTGCTGTCCTTATCCACCACAAGCGAGTACACCACGGTCGCGCCGAGCAAACCTTCGTTGATCTCATTCCAGGTTTTGCCACCGTCGAAGGAGACGTACGCACCGCTGTCCGTGCCCGCGTAGACTGTGGTGGCATTATTTGGGTCGAAGGCAATGGAATTCATGCTTCTATTTGGAGCCGCTGCAAACGGCTCTGTGGTTTCGCAGCTATCGTGCGATTCGAGCAATATTCCATTGTCAATGACGAAAACGTGGTTTCCATCGCTGGGATCGATTGTCATGGGGCGGTACGCATCAATGAATTGCAGCGTTGAGCCATAACAGAGTTTTGGTTCTTTTGGCGGTTTCAATGTTCGCCATTCCCGTCCGTAATCTGCTGAAACGTATTCCCAGTGATAGGGAGGCGCCGTCCCGTCCCCTAAAAAAATTCCAAGGTAAAGATACAACAACCTGCCTTGGGCGGTAAGGGTAGCGCCACCTTCTGGTAAAAATACCTTCGTCCAGGATTTTCCCGAATCTTGTGAACGCCATAGCCAGCGATAACTGTTTCCTTCACGGTCATGTTGCAGAACCAATCCAATCCGATATAGAGTTGGTTCTCTGGCATCCTTGATCAAATAGCATCCTACATCTGTTGACAACTCCCAAGTCTGCCCGCCATCCTTGGAAGTATACAGCGACTGACCTGGCTCATTTGATTCTGCTGGATTCCAGGGAGAGATGCGAATGATCTCGCATTTTTCCTCCTGCAGCATATAAAGGATCGGCGGAGTCTCTTCGCCGGTTTCCAGTGTCACTAACATGCCCCCCAATCCATTACTCCGTTTTGACCAGGTCTGCCCGCCATCCTTGCTGACCGCGATGCCTTCACCGGCGAAAAAGATGGTGTTCGGATCGTGAGGCGAGATGGCAATGACGGCAGCAACGCCAACCTCCGGCTTTCCCAATCTCAACCTCTGCTTCTCATCCAGGTCGAATTTGCATAAAAAGGTGTCACAACCAAAATAGACCGAACCGGCGGAGTCGAATGCGGCGGGTGGATCGAAAGTGAGTATAGTTCTCCATACCCCAGAGTCGATGTGGAACAAAGCAGAAAAATTAGAACGAGAATGCAAGCCCCAATAAAAATAAGTATTGCCTTGCCCGTCCAACCCAACGGATAGAGCAGCGGACTCGATCAGATAGTTTTGCGTCCGGTCCAGCAGCCTGACCGGCGCCCAGGTTTGACCGCCGTCAGTGGATGTGTATATACCTGCCTCACAATCCATTCCCGCGCCAATGAAAAGCGTCTTGCCATCTATGGGATGGATCATCCATGAATATATCTTGCCGGGGCAACCTTCTTGCGAGGAATAGACGGTCTTCCAGCTTTCTCCTTGATCCATCGATTCGTAGATATTATCGTGGTCGCGCGCATACAAATGCGAGCTGTCCTGTGGATCCATCAACAAGTAAATTCCAGAGTAATGATCCTGTGAGAGGTTCCAGTAGCTTGCCATTGCTTCAACTCCACTAACATCAATTTCTGCGCCAATCTCTGCCCAGTTCTCGCCGCTATCTTCGCTTTTGAAAATCCCTCCCATTGTGCCTGCATATAAGATGTTCGGGTTTTGGGGATCGACCAGCAGTGACCCAATATGTGCGTTCCCCAAGCCATGGTGGGCAGGACTCCAGGAAAGACCGCCATCAATGGATTTATATATGCCCGCATATTTCATACCGGCGTACAACACCTCCGGGTCTTTGGGGTTGATGGCGAGGGCGCTGACTGAATCGCGCGGAAATTCCTGTCCCAGCCAGACGCGCTTCCAGGCGAGGGGGATCGGCGTAAGAGTGGGTATGGGCGTTTCGGTTGGGATTTCTGTTTTCGTGGGTGTGAGCGTTATCGTCGGGATGCTTGTGCTTGTCGGCGGGATATCTTGCGTGACATACAATCCCCTCAAGCGTGGTGCGATGAAGACTCCCAGTGCAACGATGATCAGGAAACCGACACCGCCCCACAGACGCGGATCGTTGTACCATTTTCTTCTTTTGAGTTTCACGGACTGAGCCAGCAGACGCGAAGTATCCTTGTAGTTCTCGTCAATGAGCAGAATCTGTTTGAGCAGTCCACTGGCGCGGTCGTACTCTTTTGCTTTGAGAGCAGATCGGGCTGCTTCATAAAGAGATTCGAGGTCTCTGTCCATGGGTCACCTTCTCACCGCGAAGCACGCGAAGGCTTTTGATTTCCTTCGCGGTTAAATCATCTCTCTTCCAATTTGAAAATCCCATAGGGCGTCGCGGCGTAGACATTGCTGTCCTTGTCCGCGACAATCGAATACACCACCGTCGCGCCGAGCAAGCCGTCATTGATTTGGTTCCAGGTTTCGCCGCTGTCGAAGGAAACGTACGCGCCGCTGTCCGTGCCTGCATAAACTGTGGATGCATTATTCGGGTCGAAGGCAATCGAGTTCATGCTGGTGTTTGGAGCCGTTGCAAAGGCTTCGGTTGTGTCGCAACTATCGTGCGATTCGAGCAATGTGCCATTGTCAATCACGAAGACGTGATTTCCATCGCTGGGGTCAATCGCCATGGGGCGGTATTTGTCAATGAATTGCAGCGTTGAGCCATAGCAAAGCTTGGTGCCGGGGGGTGGTTCCTGTTCCTTCCACGTCTGCCCATAATCACTGGAATAGAAATACCATTTTTGCTGGAAATCGGGGTTGATACTGGTTTTATAATAAGGGTCTTGGGCAAAACCATACAAATGACCTGTTTGGCTTGTGTGTGTGACAATGGTGTTGATGTAATGCGAGATTGATATTCTCCGCCATGACCTTCCCCCATCTTGTGAACGCCATAGCCATCCTGCCTGCCCTCCATACCAATAACCCGTACTAAGGCGATACATTGTTGATCCGTCCACATCCATGATTAAACGGCAGCCCATTTCGGTCACAAAATCCCAGGTACGTCCGCCCTTCGTTGAGAGATAGAGCGATTGCGTAAGGGAACCGGCATCTTTGGAGTTTGTAAATTCCCCTTTGCATTTCCCTGGCAGCAGAAATAAAGTGCTCTCATTTCCGAGCCCGGCCGCCAACTCAAGAACAGTATTTCCCAGACCGTTATTCAATTTTGTCCATGTCAGCCCGCCATCTTTGGTGACAGCTATGCCTTCACTGACGACATAGATCGTGTTTGGGTCGTGAGGTGAAATAGTGATCACGGCATCCTCCACAGCATAGCTCTCAAAATCGACATCCGCCCAAACATCTGGTTTTCCTAGTCTTAACTCTTGTTCGCCATTTGGTTTGGATCTGCACAAGAATGGCAAAAATGGTTCCCAGCAACGATAATAGACGAAATCTTCCGAGTCGTGGGTCTCCGACGCGGGACCATAATCTACTCTCAAATTTCCATCCTCCAGCCGGACAGAAAGCCAATCCATGATGGGGGGGAGGGGACCCAGTTGGGGAGCGATTTCGAACCAGGTAGGGTTTTCCACTTTTTGGATCAACGTCCAGGTGCGCCCGCCATCGTCGGACTGGTAGATGCCACGTTCGCACTCATCTCCTCCACCCAGGTAAAGCGTGTTCCCATCCTCTGGATGGATCGTCCACGCATCGATCGTCCACGAAAGGATTTTGCCAGAGCAGCCGGCTGGTGTTGAATAAACCAGGTTCCAGCTTTCCCCTTGATCGGTCGATTCGTAAATATTATCAGCATTACGCGCGTAAAGATGCGCGTTGTTCTCTGGATCTATCAATACATGGGTTCCTTCGCCGATCCTTGCCCAGTTCTCCCCGCCATCTTCGGTCTTGAAGGTCCCACTCGGCGTACCGGCATATACATTTTGTGTATCCTGCCCATCAACCAGCAGCGACTCAACGTGTATATCTGTCAACCCATGGAGCACGGGACGCCAGGAGAGTCCCCCGTCAATGGATTTGTATACGCCCGCGTTCTCCGTACTGGCGTACAGCACGTCCTTGTCTTTCGGGTCGATGGCAAACGCGGTGACAGTATCGCGTGGAAATTCCTGTCCGAGCGAGACGCGCTTCCATGCCAGCGGGATCGGGGTGGGGGATGGCGCGGGGGCTTCGGTTGGGATTTCCGTTATCGTCGGCAGGATCGTCAATGTTGGACTGGCTGTCGGGGATATTTCCTCAGCGGCATACAATCCTTGCAATCGGGGGGCGACGAAGAATCCAAGCGCAACCACGGCTGCCAATCCAATCGCGCTCCACACGAGTGGATGGTTATACCACCTGCGCCTGCGCAGTTTGACGGTTTCTGCCAGCAGGCGGGACACATCCCTATACTCGTGGTCTTCGCGAAGAATTTGTTTGAGGAGTTCGGCGGCGTGGTCGAAGTCTCTGGCTTTGAGCGCGGATTTCGCCGCGTTGTAAAGCGATTCAAGTTCACTTTGTTCAGCCATTTTCACTCCATATTATGTCATTGCGACCTTTGGGAAGCAATCTCCTCACACAGGCGGGGATTGCTTCGTGGCGCGAGGCGCCACTCGCAATGACATTACTTGCTCTCCAACTTGAAAATCCCATAGGGCGTCGCGGCATAGACGTTGCTGTCTTTATCCACGACAATCGAATACACCACCGTCGCGCCGAGCAGACCGCCATTGATTTGGTTCCAAGTCGCACTAGAATCGAAGGAGATATATGCGCCGCCGTCTGTGCCTGCGTAAATAATGTCGGGATTATTTGCGTCAACCGCAAGCGTATTGACAAACAGATTGCCCAGGCCCTGGTTGCTTGCCTGCCATGACTGACAACTATCTGTACTGATTAACACGCCATTTCCCGGAGTAGCAAGATAGAGACGCGAACCCTGTAAATCGAGAGCCAGCCGCGAATCTGAACGGGACGCAGTTACATCCTCTCCACAACTTCGCCATGCCCTGCCGCCATCGGCGGAGTGGGCTTGATGATATCTGCCGATGGCAAACACGGTTTGACCTTGATCCTTGTAGAATAATCTGGCATCCCATAACCCTTCGCTGCCGCTGGCTGGCTGCCAGAGTTTGCCCGCGTGTTCGGAGTAATAGATTTCCCTTCCCACCGCATAGATAAGCCCATCAATTTCAGGATTTGCCGATATGCTTTGGGATGTAATTGGTAAACTGTATGGACCTAAATAACCTGGACCATCCCACAACCAATGATCGCCATCATCCCATGTCATTTGCAAGGCGTTGTTATCCGCTAAGTAGAAGCTGCCAGTTGGATCGAAGGATGGACCACACCAACCTTTTGTGCTGTAAATTTCCGACCAGTTCTTTCCGGTATCCTGGGAACGATACAGAACGCAACTGGCTTGCTCATAACTGTAATAAAAGTAAGTTGCCAGATACATTTTAGCGGCATCATACGGGTCTATCTTGAGTTCCGCTTGCGCGGAGGCCAGCCCGTTGCTTTGCCTGGTCCAGGTTGCGCCTCCATCGATCGAAATAAACAGCCCTTCATCCTTGTCGTCACCACCCCGGGTTCCGCCCGCGAGGATGCGCACATTATCCTGAATGTGATCAACATGGACCGCCGAGAGAGGCATGGTATTCAAACCGAGCCTGCGTAACGCGCCTTCGTCCACATATATGGCATACAGCCCGAACCTGGGGCAGTAGATAATCGATGAATCCTCAGGATCCGGGAAAAATTGACTGCACCCAGTAACAAAATGCCTGCGCCAATTTTTACCCATGTCAAAGGATACAAACAACCCGCGATGCTCCGGAAGTATGCTGCCTGTATTGGCAAAGATGAAGGTCTCCCCCTGTTCGTCCAGTAAGATGGTGAATGCGGTGACAGAGGTCTTGCCCTTCATTTCGATCAGATTCCATGTGCGCCCCCCGTCGTCAGATCGAAAAATACCCGCGCCGCATTCCTCCACGTTGCCCGCAAATAGAGAATTGCCATCCAAAGGATGAACAGCCCACCCGCCGATTGCGCGTGGGCATTCCGCCTTTACGGAATGAACCATTTCCCAATTGCTCCCCCGATCCGTCGATTCGTATATTCCGTTTTCATCGCGGGCATACAAATGGGCGCTGTCTTGATGATCCATCAGCAATAAAGTTCCATCACCAACCCTTGACCAGTTCCCGCCGCCGTCTTCGGTCTTATAAATTCCGTCCATCGTGCCTGCGTATAAGATGCTTGGGTTTTGGAAATCGATGACCAATGACATGACCTGCGTGTTCGATAAGCCGCGATGGGAAGGCTGCCAGGACAGACCGCCGTCAATGGATTTGTAAATCCCGGCATTGTCCATGCTGGCGTAGATCACATCTGGATCGTTCCTATCCACAGCAAAAGCAGTGATTGTGTCACGGGGGAACTCCTGTCCGAGAGAGATGCGCTTCCAGGTAAAAGGAACAGGCGTCGGCGTGGGCAGAAGCGTTTCAGTTGCAGTGGAGATGGCAGTCGGCGGAAGCGTCACCGTTGGGCTGAGGGGAACAACCGCTAAGGAGGGCTGGACGGGAATGAATCCCTTCATGCGTGGGGCGATGATGAATCCAAGCGCAAAGAGTACGGTCAACCCAATCATGCCCCACAATAGCGGATGGTTGAACCACCTTCTCCTCCTCAATTTCACAATCTGCGCCAGCAGGCGCGAGGCGTCCTTGTAATTCTCGTCAATGACGAGTATCCGCTTGAGCAATCCGCTGGCGCGGTCGTAGTCTTTCGCCTTGAGCGCGGACTGTGCTTCGCGGTAAAGTGATTCAATCTCAGATTGATCAGCCACTGTTCACTCCGTGTTCATGTCATTGCGACCTTTGGGAAGCAATCCCAATGTTGCAAGAGGGGACTGCTTCGTTCCTCGCAGTGACATTACCTATTCTCCAACTTGAAAATTCCATACGGCGTGGCAGCATAGACGTTGCTTTCTTTATCCACGACAATCGAATACACCACCGTCGCGCCGAGCAGACCGTCGTTGATCTGTCCCCAGGTTTGTCCGCCGTCGCTCGAGAGATATGCGCCGCCGTCTGTGCCGGCATAGATCGAATCGGGCTTGTTGGAATCGATTGCAATGGAATTTACGAAGAGACTGCCCAGTCCATTATTGTTGAGCGTCCAGGATTGACAACCATCGGCGCTGATCAGCAAACCATTGCCCGGGGAGGAAATGATGATTCGATGGCTGTCGCGCGGGTCAATTGCGAGCAGGTTGATCTTGGTCAAATTCTTCGGCAGGGAACAAGCGTCCCAGGCGCCCGTGTTTCCATTCAAGCGCAGGAGATTGCCTGTCGTTTCGCCGTTTATCAAAATATAGAAAAGGTCGCCGGTCTGATCGGGAAAAACCTGTGTGAGGATCAGACCGAAGATTTTCCTGGTTTCATCCGCCCAGACCACGTTGCTCCTTTGATCCCAGGTTTCACCGCTGTCTTCGGAAAGGGAAAAGCCCGATTCGTGCACGGCGATCAGCATGTTGGGTTGCTGCGGGTGCGCTACGAAACTGGAAATCCTTTGATGGGTGGCAGCCGCCGCCTGCCAGGATTCGCCGTTATCTTTGGAGACCATGATGGTCTCTGCAAGGGTGTACATGGTCCTTCCGTCTTTGTCGAAGGCTAACCCGCTTCCCCTGCCCATCAGGAGCTCCCAGGTTTGTCCCAGGTTCGTGGAGCGGTAGAGGCTGTTTCCTCCCGCGGAATAAAGCGTTGTTTTCTCGAGCGGGTTGAAGATCAACGATGCAAACGCGCCTCCCAATCCGCTGTTGCGTTCCGACCATGTGTTGCCCGCGTCGGCGGTAACGAGCAATCCGCTGCCCTCGCCGCCTGCAAACAGGATTTCTGCGGAATGGGGAGAACCGGACACCTCCCGAATCAAATTGCCTTTCAGGATGGTCTGCCAGGTGATGCCCGCATCTGAACTGCTGAACAGTTGGTCTGGTCCTCCGCAGTATAGTTTTCCGCTCCCGCCGAAAGCGATGTGGATCGCGTAACATCTGTGATCGAGAATTGCCTCCCAGGTCTGGCCCTCATCCATGGTGCGGTATAACTTTTCCCCGCCTTCGATACTCCCGGAGGTATAAATGATTTCCCTCGGCTCGGACGCGACAGCCATGGACCCATAGCGCAGTTGCAGGGAATTATCGAGATCCATGGGGATGATATCCCAGGTTTTGCCTCCATCGCTGGAACGGTAGATTCCCAGATCGCATTCATCGCTTCTTTCACGGTCGGCAATGTAAATTGTGCTCGAAGCGCCGGGCGGGATCGCCATGCTGGTGATTAGTTTAGGACAGGAAGGCATCTGAACTTTCGTCCAACTCTCGCCTTTGTTTTTCGTCTCATATAAGGCAAGCGAGTCGGTGAAATACAAATGATCTCGATCGGCGGGATCCAATACCACGTCCGCCAAAAAGGCGCCGCCTGGGATTTCGATGCCCTGATTGATCGCCTGCCAGGTCTGGCCGCTGTCGGTTGTCTTATACACCCCTCCCAGGATCAATCCTGCATAAAGAGTTTTCGGCTCCTCCGGGTCGATGATCAAAGAACCGATATCCGCGCGGGATAACCCATTCTGGGCTGGCTGCCAGGACAGCCCTCCGTCAATGGATTTATAGATTCCGGCGCCTTCTGTGCCTACATAGACGATGCCGGGATCGGTGGGATCGAACACAATCGCCGAGATCGTGGCGCGCGGCAAAAACTGACCCGAATTCAGGCGCGCCCAGGAAAGCGGGATGGCTGTTGCCGTCGGTGCGGGAGTCGAAGTCAATGTTGCAGTTTCAGCCGGCATCAATGGCGCGACTGTGCTTGTCTGTGTGGCTGTGCGCGGCGCGAAGAGCGCGCTCATCATTGGCGGACCGCCGCCAAGCAGGAACCACCCCAGAATCAGCAATGCCGCGCCGCCCACGCCTCCCCATAAAAACTTATTCTGCCACCACTTGCGCGTCGTGCGCCGAAATTCAATCGCCTCCGCCAGCAGGCGCGAGGCGTCTTTATAGTTCTCGTCCTCGTTGATGATTCCCTTGAGCAGGCTGACCGCCTGATCGTAATTCCTCTTTGTAATTGCCTTTTGCGCGTCAGCATAAGACTGCCACAACGACTGCGCCTTCTTCAGCGCCGCGATTTCCACCGCCGTCTTTTCATCCGGGGATTCCAGCGCGGCGTATTCATTCCACGCGGTTAGTGCCTCATCGAACTTCTCAGCCTTTGCAAAACTGCGCGCCTGGGCTCGCAGGGCGTTCAACTGGCTCTCGCGTTGCTTCTTGCGCGCCTCTCCCAATTTTCGCTGTACCGCCTCGTCGTCCGGCCGCGCGGCGGATAGTTCCTTCAAGATGTCAATCGCTTCGTTCCAGCGCGCCAACCTGGCGGCTGCCTCTGCGCGCATCAACGCTCCGTCCAACCTGGATTTTTCCTGCGCGGCTTTGGTCTCGCTCAACCTTTTCTGGATGTGGGCATCTTCCGGCGATAAGCGGGATGCCTCCTCCAGGGAGTTGATTGCAGCCTCCCAGTTTTTCGCGCCCGCTTCCTTCTCGGACCTCGAGACGAGCGCGGCAGTTACCCTGGCTTTTTTCTCCACCCGAACCTGGTCCACGCGCGCGATCAGGGCTGGGTCTTCAGGGGTGTGCTTCAACGCCTCGGCAAACGCGAACAGAGCCTCTTCATCCTTGCCTTCGGTCAACGCCTTCTCCGCGCGCTGACGACTCAACTCCGCCATGCGCTGGCGCGCTTCGGTGTGCTCGGCGTTGATCGCCAGCACGCGCTGATAGGATTGCACGGCTTCCTTCGCGCGTCCCTTTTGCATTGCCGAATCGCCCAAAGCCGGTGCGCTTCGCATAATCCCGCCCGCGCCGCGACATCTTCATCGTCAATGATCAGAGCCTTCTCGAACTCGATAATCGCCTTGTCGTACGCCTTTTGATCCATGTAGACCAGCGCGATATTAACCTGCGCCTGGATGTTGTCTTTCGCCACCGCCAGAGCCTGCTGGAAACTCTCGACGGCTTTGTCGTAAAGGCGGCTGTCTTTGAATTCCAGCCCTATCTCGATGTAGCGGTTGGCAATCGGGTTGACTTCGGTCAGTTCCTCGCGCACTTGTTCGATGGAACGGTTCTTTTCCAGCCACAGCCTCAACAGGTGGATGACGAAACGGTTCTCCGGGGTGAGGATATCTTTCTCTCGCAAGTGGAGCAGGCACGAGGTCAGGTCTGATTCGCTGAATCGGACGTGCTGCTTTTTCAGCGTGTCGGCAAGCGCGCGGTTGTCCGCTTTCCCCTCCATCTGCGCCAGCGCCGCGAGACTCCACTTCTCGATATCCGAGGCTTCGTCCCAGACGAATTTCAAGTTGACGGTGCCGCGCTCCACCACGTCGTCCAGCACCGCCTCGATGTCGGATTCGCGGATGTGCCGCTGGTCCGTGCGCTGGCAGCGTGCAAAAAGTTCGTGGCAGGTGAGCTGCGTGAAATACGGATGCCCGCCCGCGATCTTGTGGATGCGCTTGACCGCGGGCTTGTCGTATTCAAGGATGCCCTCGACGGGGCGCGTGATCAGGGAGCGCGTTTGTTCCTCGTTCAAAAAGCTGATTTTCTTGTACAGCGCGGTCTTGAAAAATTCCGTGTAAGCCGCCTGCATATTTTCGAGTTTGCGGCCCGAGGAACCGATGGAGAAGATGAAGTTAAGTCCCCCGCTTCCCATCAGCCGCCGCAGGTGATCAATCAGCGGGCGCGCCAGCGATTCCTTGACCTCACTCTCCTCGAGGTTGTCGAACTCGTCGAAGGTGAGGAGAAGCGTCCCGCCGCCGAGGACAGGTTTCAGGTCCGGCAGGAAGCGGTTCTCGAAGTATTCGAGGTCGGCGGAGAATGATTCCTTATCGGGCAGTGGAACTTCGATATCGCGATCCTGTTTGAGCACGCGGACGATTTCGCGCGCCAGCCACCACAGGAAGCGGTCGAGGGTGGTGTGCGTGCGCCCCTGGAGATCGAAGAAAACGGGAATATAACGCCTGGGTAAACGATTGCCCAACTGCTTGAGTACGGACGTTTTCCCCACCCGCCTCTGTCCGTGGATGACCAGAATGTGATCGGCATATTGACCCGTGATGCTGCTTTGAATCCACTCGAACACATCTTCGCGGCCGAAGAACATCCTGGCTTCGGTGACCGGCGCCCCCGCAATATACGGATTGACTAATTCGCCCATGAGATACCCTCCGGTCTAAAAGGGCTTTTCGACTCTCGATTCCGTGACTATTGTAAATGGCGGATATGGGAATTTCAAGTGAGTAAACTCATGTTGTAATTCCCTGCGGGAGCGCTTAAAAGAGTGTGCGAAACGCTTTCTGAGCCACGGAGGACGCCGAGGGCATTGAGGAAAACCCCTAACTTTCTGTGGCTCACACACTAAATTGCCGCTCCCTTCCTGTCCCGCCATCTATGAGACGGCAAGTTGCGATAGAATCAGGGCAACCCAACCCGGAGGAAACTGCCCATGACCGAGCAATTTACATTCGGCGGCGAGATCGTTTGGAAGCCGACCCCCGAACATATCGAACATGCCAACCTGACCAGGTTCATGCGCCTGCATGGAATCGGGGATTTCGACGAACTGATGCGAAAATCCACCGGCGACGCGGCGTGGTTTACGGATGCCGTCCTGAAGTTTCTCGATATTCAATTTTACGAACCGTATTCGAACGTGGCTGACCTTTCGAAAGGGATTCAATTCCCGAAATGGTGTGTGGGCGGGAGAATGAATATTGTCCATAATTGCGTGGATAAATACCAGTTGTCAGTCATCAGTGATCAGTCATCAGTGATCACTGATCAGTTGGCGGTGGTTTTTGAAGGGGAGGAGGGGATAACTCGAAAGTTGACGTACCGGGAATTGTATAAAGAGGTAAACAAGGCGGCAAACGCCCTGCGCTCGCTTGGACTGGGCAAGGGCGATGCCATTGGCTTGTTCATGCCGATGACGCCGGAGATCGTGATTGCCTTGCTGGCGATTGCAAAAATCGGTGGGATCATCCTGCCGCTGTTTTCGGGCTACGGGGCGGGGGCAATCGTCTCGCGCATGGTGGATGCGGATGCGAAGGCGCTCTTCGCGGCAGACGGAGCCTTCCGGCGCGGCAAGGCGGTGGAGATGAAATCCGTTGCCGATGAAGCCGCCGAGCAAATTCCAACGCTAAAACACATGATCGTTTTGAAACGGACGGGGCAAAATATAAAGATGAAAGAGGAAAGAGATTTTTGGTGGCATGAACTGGTCGATTCTCAATCTGATGAAGCCGGGACAGAAAAGACCTCCGCTGAAGACCCGTTGATGATCATCTACACCTCCGGCACAACGGGTAAGCCGAAGGGCGCGCTTCACACGCACTGCGGATTCCCGGTCAAAGCCGCGCAGGATATGGCGTTTGGGACGGACGTGCACGGAGCGCAAATTGGCAATTTGCGCCACGCAGACGTGATTTACTGGATGACCGACATGGGCTGGATGATGGGTCCGTGGCTGGTGTTTGGGAGTTTGATCCTCGGCGCGACGATGTTCCTTTACGATGGCGCGCCGGATTTCCCCGCGCCGGACCGCTTGTGGGAACTGGTGGAGAAACACAAGATCAACCAGATGGGCGTCTCGCCCACATTGATTCGTTCGTTGATTCCGCAGGGCGAAGAGCATTTCCGAAAGCATGATTTATCCTCATTGAAGTGCTTCGCCTCCACTGGAGAGCCGTGGAATCCCGACCCGTGGATGTGGCTGTTCGAGAAGGTCGGCGGCGGGAGGATTCCCATCATCAACTACTCCGGCGGGACGGAAATCTCCGGCGGCATCGTGATGGGCAATCCCATTTTGCCGCTCAAGCCGTGCGCCTTTTCCGCGCCGTGCCCGGGCATCGCGGCGGATGTGCTGGACGAAAATGGAAAGTCCGTTCGGAACGCGGTGGGCGAACTGGTCATCAAAGCGCCGTGGATCGGCATGACGCGCGGCTTCTGGAAGGACAGACAGCGTTACCTGGATACGTATTGGTCCCGCTGGGAAAACATCTGGGTGCACGGAGATTTCGCCGCAGTGGATAACGACGGCTTGTGGTACATTCTCGGACGCTCCGACGATACGATCAAGATTGCGGGAAAAAGGCTCGGACCGGCTGAGGTGGAGTCCATTCTCGTCCGGCATCCTTCGATTGTGGAGGCGGCGGCAATCGGTGTGCCGCATGAGGTCAAGGGGAGCGAACTCGTCCTCTTTGCAGTAACCAGGCCCGGGGTCGAACGAAGCGAGGCTCTTCGTCGTGAACTGCATGAGATGGTCGTCGCGGAGATGGGCAAGCCGCTCGCGCCGAAAGCCATCCTCTTTGTCTCCGACCTGCCGAAGACGCGCAACGCCAAAGTGATGCGACGCATGATCCGCGCGGCGTACCTGGGACAGGAACCGGGCGATACGTCGTCGCTGGTCAACCCGGCGGCGGTGGAGGAAATCCGCCAGGCGGTATAGGACATTGGTAACGGGCCGGTTTGAATAAGACCTTTGCCGCATGGTATGCAACGACTGCGCCAACCACAATTACGGGAAAGAGCCTGACCACAAAGGGCACCAAGTACACAAAGGAGGGAAAAGGCGTCAGTTTTATAGGCGTTTTTCCTTTGTGATCTCCCCGGCACTTGCACCCGGGGTAAGTGCCGTGTCCTAAGCCCTCAGCATGAGGGTTGTGGTAAAAATGGTTTTCCCGTTAAAAACGGTAGAACCGATAAAATAAATAACTGACGTTACGCACCGTCCCGAAGGTTCGGTGGAAAAATCTACCTCATTTACGAGAACCTTCGGGACGATTCACGTAAGGTAAGCAAATAAGATACAAAATAAGGCTGGCATAAGAGCGCCAGCCTTGTTTTTTCTCTGCATTATAATAAATCCCGTCTCGCGCAGCCCGCGAGAGAAGGAGACTGAATGAAAAACGTTCGAAACGGTATCTTTGCGCTGCTGTTGTCTCTGGTCTTCATCTTGTCTTCGTGCGCATCGCCGACGCCGGAGGTTGTGACCGTGGTGGTGACCGCCACCGACCAGCCCGTCGTGGAAACGCCCTCCGCGCCGACCCAGCCGCTTGCGCCGGTGAATCTCGGAGGGCCCGCAAAGCGGCGAGACGATGAAGTGGATTGACGGCAGTACGCTGATCTACATCCCTGCGGGCGATTTTTCGATGGGCGATAACGGCTTCGACGCCCCCACCCATACCGTCTCGCTGGATGCTTATTGGCTCCAGCAGACCAAGGTTACCAATCGCATGTATGACCAGTGCGTCAAGGCTGGCGTTTGTACTCCCCCCAGCCAGGAATTGGGCGGACCCGTGTTCACGAATCCCAGTTTCGCAAGCCACCCGGTCGTCGGTGTGACCTGGGACCAGGCGCAGGCGTATTGCGGCTGGATTCAGGGAAGCCTGCCGACCGAGGCGCAGTGGGAAAAAGCGGCGCGCGGTTTGAACGGGAACGCCTACCCCTGGGGAAACAGCGCGCCTTCCTGCAACCTGCTCAATTTCGCCAACTGTTATGGGCGCACCACGAACGTCAATGCCTACAAGGATGGCGCCAGCGCGTTTGGTCTGTTGGACATGGCGGGCAATGTCTTTGAGTGGGTGGGCGACTGGTACGATGCCAATTACTACCGCCAGTCACCGGCGGAGAATCCTGCCGGTCCGCAAACCGGACAATACAAGGGCATCCGCGGCAGTTCTTTTGAAACCGCCGACGAACAGATCCCCTCCGCCATCCGCCGCTACAACGAGCCGACGGACAGCGGGCGCGATATCGGCTTCCGTTGTGTGGTGAACAATCCCCAGCCCTTCGCGCCGTACTGCCAGTTGAGCGCACAGGTCCCAGCCGCGCAGACGGTCACATCCAATTCGTGCGCCCTGCCCGAAGCCGTGGTCGTGGATCGGTATTGCACCCAGGGCGATGGCTACGGCGTGGTGCAGATTTCCTTCGACGCCACCTGGGAGGAACGCGGGACGCGCATTCAGTGTGAGGAAAGAGTCGAAGGCGGAATCCGCCAATTGGTCTGCAAGGGACCGCGCGGCATCGAATCGACCAATGAGGTGGTGGTTTGCAACCCGGCTTGTACCAATCAACCGGATGTGAGCGATGTGAACCCCGCCTGTGATTCGGGCTACGCGCTCGACCCTGACACGGGCGTTTGCTCCTATTCCCCGATTTTGGCGGAACCCGGCGTGGGCGGATGTCCTGCCGGATACGTCACATTGAATCGCGGCGGTCAGCAGGTCTGTGCGGTCGGTCCCGGCGCGGATAACGCCTGCCCGATCGGTTTGTATTTTGACGATCTGGCTGGCATGTGTGTGCCGCCGAACGGTGAGGTCAACGCGCCGTTCGGGATTGACAACCCGACTCTCGCCAGCCAGACCTATGCTGGTTGCGCGGCGGGTTACAACTACAACGAATCCTTCCAGTGCTGTCAGCCGGCAACGGGCGCGGTCAACCCAGGCTGCGCTCCCGGCTATACGTTCGACCTGAACGCGCAGGCATGTGTGCCCGTCCTGGAAGAGGCGTTGGATGGCACCGGCTGCGTCGTCGCACGAGTCAACACGGTCAAATGCGCTGAATTGGTGGATAGACTCTGCGCGCCGCAATTGACAGAAGCGCACTGCGTGGCGAGGTTGGAATGCCGCTGGGTCGAGAAGGAAGATCGCTGCGAACTTAGAAATCCCCCATAGCCCATTTTCACACTTAACTCACAAGCCGGATGAAACCATCCGGCTTGTTTGTTGCAGTCGTGTTACAGCCTTACCAAAGGGGGATGAAATCAATCCAAAAAATCCTTATAATTTCGTTATTCTTTAATGCCTCATGGGTGGATCGCAGGGAAACGTGTGATTGTTTGAAGATAAGATTAGGAGTCGAGAATGAGAAGAATACAATCCCTGGCATGGGCGGCGATGATTGTGATTTTGCTCTTGTCCGGTTGCAACCTCGGAGCGACGCCCCCAGCTCCGGCAACCGACGAACCTCCGCCGTCGCCGACTGCCGAGCCGCCCACCGCCACGGAAGAGACAATCCCCACCGAAACCGCCACAACTGCCCCGATCGCCATTGACATCGCCGGTCCGCCCATGCAGGTGGGTTCGCGCTACACCTATGTGGACGGCACGATTCTGGTCGCCGTCCCGGGCGGTCCGTTTACGATGGGCTATAACTTCGCCGATAATCCCGTGCGCGAAGTGTCCGTCGGCGATTTTTGGATCTACTCCACCAAAGTCACCAACAGCCAGTATGCCTTGTGCGTGCAGTTGGGGGAATGCGCCCCGCCCGACAAAGAAAAAAATCCCAGTTATGGCGACGCGCGTTACATCAAATACCCGGTCACTGGCGTCACGCACGCGCAGGCGGCGGATTACTGTACCTTCGTGCATGGACGCCTGCCCACCGAAGCCGAGTGGGAGAAAACCGCGCGCGGACCGGACGGCAACATCTTCCCCTGGGGCGACGAAGCGCCGAACTGCAACCTGTTGAATTACAAGTTTTGCGTCGGCAGGACCACCTGGGTAAACGAGTACAAGGACGGCGTCAGTTATTACGGCGCGTTCGACATGTCTGGCAATGCGCGCGAATGGGCGGCGGATTGGTACAGCCCGACCTACAACATCGAGAATCCGATTCCCGACCCGCTCGGACCGGATTTTGGCGAGAAGCGTTCCGTGCGCGGAAGCAGTTACCAGGACAGCGCCAATCCCACCATTGCAGCGCACCGCTTCTCTCTGGACCCGTTGGAGTCTCTGCCCGATTTGGGCTTTCGCTGTGTGGTAGAGGATCCCACCTACTTCGCCCCGTGGTGCGAGCAGTCGGTGTACGTCGGTGCGGGAGCGGACGGGTCGCAGCCCAATTGTCAGCCCACCGTCAAATGCAACGACGTGACCATCAAACAGTCCCCGAACTGCACGCCGAATTACACGCCGTACACCATCGTGACCTTCGGCGTCTCCGACACGCCGCCCACCGATTACACCTACAGCCTCGATGGCTGTTCCCCCGACCCGGACGGCGACGGCAGCGTCAACAAATTCCTTTGTTACCCGGCGGACGCCGGAACCGCCACCACGACGGGTTCCTGCACCTATGAAACCCCGTCCGATTGCAAAACCTGTCCTGAACATTACACGCTCAGCGGCGACACCTGCGTGTGGGATGGAAGCAGTACATCCGGCAGAGCCTGCCTGCCCGGTTCGACCTTTAATCCGCTGACCAACTGCTGTACCGCCCTCCCTGGCTCCGGCACAGATGTGACCATCTGCCCGGCTGGGACGTATCCGCTGAACGGCGCGTGCATTGACGATCCCGCAAGCGTGGTTGACAGCGACACCCAATCTGTGCTCTTCGATAAATGCGCCCCGCCTGTGACGGTGACTCCCAAACCCCCCGGCGGCGGCGATGAAGACCCGGGCGGCGATTGCAGCGAACCGGCTGGGGGATGCCGTTTGGCAACGAACGGCAAAGCGCCATATTGGAATCCGGCAACCTGCTCCTGCGAGTCAAGCCCGCCGTAGTTTGAAACCTGGCAGGCAATTCAAAGTAAACCTGTTGTCAAGAGCCCCCAAAGGTCTTCAAGACCTTTGGGGGCTGGATTTGCAATACCCTGTCAGCGGCACATCCGCTTATGGGGCAGGACCAGCCGCGAGGTCCGGCGGGAGGCGGGGAATTTCATCGAAAAAATAGTTCCCGCCGGGGGTTGAAAAATTAGAAAAAATGTTCTAAAATAGGGCGTCGGTATCCGTTTTTAGCAAAAGGAGAATATGATGTCCAAGCGAAATGTTGTTCATATCGAAATCCCCGCGTCAAGCCCGGAGGCGGCGGGACGGTTCTATCAAGCCCTGTTCGGCTGGAAGATCGAGCCCATGCCCGAGATGAAGTACACCATGTGGGAGGCGGGCGACGGCGACAATTATGGCGGCTTCCCGGAAGTTTCGGAGGAGAACCCCGCCGGGCGTGTGCTGGTCTACATTGCCAGCGACGACATCGAAGAGGATTTGGAAAAAGTCGTGGAACTCGGCGGCAAGGTTCTGCATGAAAAGGCGGAGATTCCCGGCACAGGCTGGTACGGTATCTTCGAAGACCCCACCGGGAATGTGCTTGGCTTGTACACCGGCATGAAAAGTTGACTGTATGCCTTATGAGCGGGTTGATACGAACTTCGCATCCTGACCCAGCGACAGGGTGTGCGCATCGAAAAGAATACATCCCGCCCCGATAGTTTTGCTTGACGCTTCCATGCGCAGGTGGTATGCTTGCGCGCAATGTTCAGCCTTGATACCAACATCAACGATAAGAATACCGTCACTGATCCGGTGACGGGACGTTGGTGCTCCTCAGGTGAACAGAAACAGGTTCATACTCGCTAAGTACACCAGACGCCCCGAGAACATCGGGGCGTTATTTTTACTACCCCCACCCGCCTTCGGCACCCTCCCCCATCCCGCGCTTCGCGGGATGGGGGAGGGACTGGGGAGGGGATCAAGGAGCCACCATGATTTCCAACACCACCCCCGTTTTCGCCGTTGACGAAAAGAATCTCATCCCCGTCAGCGACCACCTGCGGCAGATGGCGGATATTCCGCCTTCGCGCATGTTCCTCATCAACAAATCGTTGAAGGTGTATCAGGAGAAAAATCCCGGAGGGAAAATCTTCGACGCCTCCCAAGGCGATGGAGGCGCGTCATTACCCGGAGTTCCGCGTTCAATTCTCGAACACGCCGCGCAACTCCAAATCGAACATGGCACTGCCTACGATATGCCCTTTGGTACGGACGCCTATCGCAAGTCCGTGATCGAGCAATATTGGAAATTGGACGCTTCCTCGGGTTGGGGCCTGCCAACGTCCTCGGCACCGCGGGCGGACGTGACGCCCTCGTCAAGGCGTACCAAGCGATGCTCGTCCTCGGTCACGGACGGCAAGGAGACCTCATCATGGTCTCTCGCGTCCCGTGGATTTCATACAACTGGGGACCGTACGGAGTCGGCGCGAATGTCCTTTGGGCGCCCGGTGACCCCGCGCAGGGATGGGCGTATTCCGAAGATGCGATTCGCGACAGCGTGAAGTTCGCCGGATCCAAGGGACGCAAAATCGCAGGTCTCGTCATTACCAACCCCGATAACCCCACTGGCTTGACTATAGCCGTCGAGAAACAAGTCTCACTCGCCAAAGCCGCATTGGAAGCAGGCGTGGCATTCGTCCTCTTCGATTGGATGTACCACTACGTCACCGACGAATCCCCCATGGACTTGAACTCCTTCCTCAAGTTCTTCACCCCCGAAGAGCGCAAGCGCATCATGTTCCTCGATGGGATTACCAAATCATTGGGCGGATCGAACGTCCGCAACTGCCACTTGATCGCGGATGAAGCCGTCATCAAGTTCATCACCGCCCGCGCCTCGCACACGGTCATGCCTTCATTCTTCTCACTTGCGGTTGCAATGGCAGCCTATGAAATGGGATTTGCCGAAGCCGCCAAGACCATCATCGAACCGACCAACGCCAGCCGCGTGGTTTTGAAGAAACTCCTCGCCGAAAGCGGAATGCAGCACATCATCGGCAAGGGATATTACGCCTTTATCCACGTTGGCGATTTCATCCAAACCAAAGGCTGGACTGATACCGAACCACTCGGTCAATATCTCGCCGAAAATCACGGAGTCGCCGTTGTCCCTGGCGCGTTCTTCTCTCCCTTCGGCGGCGAATGGATACGTTTTTCCTACGCCACGCCCGTCGAACGGACGGAAGGTGCGTTCAGGAGGTTGGTGGAGGGGTTGGGGAGTTTGAAGAAATAAAAAGCACCTCCTGTGTTACAATTTCAGAAATTCCGAAATTCTGATTTTCTGGAGATACGCTATGACTACCCTACAAATCCGTAGCAAAGGGACGATTACCCTGCCTGCCAGTTTTCGCAAGAAATACAAGCTGGAAGAAGGTGAGTCGTTCAAGATAATTGATGTTGGCGATGGTTCCTTTTTCCTTGTCCCCAGGGAAAGCAAAGTGATGAAAACTGCGGACAAGGTGGCGAAGAAGGTAAAGGAAGCCAACGTCACTTTGGATGACCTGCTCAAGACGCTGGATGAAGAGCGCAAACGCTATTACAAAGAACACTATGTCGAAAATTAAGGTGTTTCTTGACAGCAGTGCCGTGATCGCAGGAATTATTTCATCAAGCGGCGCGGCGCGCGTATTGTTGGTGATGTCTGAAAACGGACAGATCGAGACCTTTATCAGTGAACAGGTCATCGCGGAGAGCGAGCGTACCATCGCGCGGAAAGTTCCCCATGCGTTGCCTGACCTTCGTCAAACTCTCAAAGATGCTAGTTTGAAAGTTGTCCGCAACCCGACGCAAGAAGAAATAAAGAAAAATTTATATTTAATTGCTGATCCCGATGATGTTCCGATTCTGTTGGCGGCAATGAAAGCCCACGTAGATTATCTTGCCACGCATAATCGTAAACATTTTCTTGACGACCCGAAGGTCGCTGAAAAAGCAGGAATTAGGATTGGAACGCCTGGGGATGTTCTTGCTTGGATAAGGGAAAATTTGAATTCAGAATGAAACCTACGCCACGCCCGTCGAACGGACGGAAGGTGCGTTCAAGAGATTGGTGGAAGGACTGAATTCACTCAAAGGCTGAATGAGCGGGGCTAAAGCCGCCTGCTCAATAAATGGAAGCCCTTCGGGCTTGCACGACGAGTCCGCTTGAGCGGACTTTCATGAACTGAAGCTGGGCTTCAGCCCGACGAATCGATGAAAGGACACAACCATGACCTACTGGCGACTCCACTACCACCTCATCTGGGCGACATACAATCGTGAACCGACTCTCACGCCTGAACGCGAAAAAATGTTTTATGGTGTACTTTACAAAAAAGCCGAAGAGCTGGGATTGAAAATTCACGCGGGAGGTAACATCGAAGACCATGCGCACGTTGTTCTTTCCATTCCGCCCGTGATTGCTGTCGCTGAATGTGTTCGTCAAATAAAAGGAGCGAGTTCATTTGCCATCAACCACATGGACGGAAGCGATGGACAATTCAAATGGCAAGGCGGATATGGCGCATTGAGTGTCGGTGAGCGTTCGTTGGAAACCGTAATGGAATATGCTGCAAAACAAAAGGAACATCATCGCAACAACAAATTGATTGCGGTCTATGAGAGAATTGATGAGGATGAAGATTGAAATGGCGTGGCTTTGTGCAACTCTGTTGAGCGGGGCTAAAGCCACCTGCTCAACACATGGAAGCCACTTCGTGGCTGGCACGACAGAGTCCGCTTCAGCGGACTTCCATGAACTGAGGCAGGGCTTTAGCCCGCCGACCCCCGCCCGATGCAAGCCTTGCAGAGCTTGAAGAAATAGACGGATAAAAGAAGAAAGAGAAAAGAATTCTTATTCCTCTTTCATGAACCCTATTTGAAAAGGCTGAAAATTGCGATTGCGATAATTATGCCGATAATAATGAACACCGCTCTTTGAAGTGCCATACTGCGGTTGCGCTCTTTAATGGCTTTTTCAACATAATCCATTGTCTGTTTTTTAACGACTTCTCTTTCTTCGAGTTGTTTGAGAGCGGCTTCTTCCATCGCAGGCAGGAGTTTATCTATAACAAACTGCCCTTGTTCTAAATCAGCCATCTCGTCAAATTTCTTATTAGAAGTGTTGTTAACTGAAATCTTCCCTTCGTTCTCAGCAGTGTCGGTCTGTTTGGCGTTTTCAAAGAAGGGTGTTTTGGAGAAGTTTGTACCAAAGACACCATCATAGTAATTGACCACACCATCTTTAAAGGCATGGAAAACTGTTGTTTGAACTTGCGATAAATGTAAATCCATACCGTGAAGCATTGTCGACTTATCAATGAAACGAGCAAAATGGCACATTTCATCGAGTCTCATTATCCAAAAAGCACCGTATTCGCTAATTCGTTTGAGTTCGTTCTGTGTTGATGTAGGAATGGCTAGGCTGTCTAATCTTTCGGCAATCAAAATTGCTTTCGGATTTTCTTTATAGTGTTCAGCGTACTCTCTTCCGAGAACAAAACCAATCACAATGGATTGCATGGTACAAGATAAAGACATTTCAAGATATTGCTTTGCGTCTTCCGAACCTTTAGGGAATATCAGTCTATTGCTATCTTGTTCTAATACAGTCTGAACGAAAGGTTTATGCACGATGTCTTTAATAACATTGAAGTTCTCAGATATTTTTGCATCATTTTCTGCTATCAGAGTTTTGTGCTTTTGAGCCAGCAACAAAAGGTCTGATATATCTGGAATGCTTGGTCTCGACGGTTTGTTTTCAGCATTTTGAATCATTTTACCTCAACTTATGTACTCAAGTTTGCCACTTGAAACTTGTACCTCGAAGAGATTTTACCTCGATTAGCGTAACCTGTAACTTGTAACCTGCAAACATTCTAACTTTAGGAACTCACCATGCCTCAACAATTCGCCGACAAATATCTCCTCGCCCTCGAACAAGCCACAAAAGAAAAACCCGCCAGTGGACTCAACGGCTTCGAACAAGAATGGAATCTCCTCGATGAAGACCTGCGTCCACTGCTCACCGTGGGTGCGGGACCCAGCCAACATTCCTTCGTGGATTATCTCCGCGCCGAATGTATCCCGCCGTGGCAAAAGCAGTTCAGCCAACTCGAAGTCTTTCACTGGATGATTGAATGGGCGACGCGCCCGTATTACAGTCCGCGCGGGGCAATTTACGAAGCGCGATTGCAAGAAGCCTCGCTCATCAACGCGTTGCATCGTGCGGGCATCAACTTCGGCGAACGCCTCCATTATTGGCACGGCAACCTGCTCTTCCTCACCGACATCGGTCATCATTCCATCCCTGGGGAGTGGGGCATCGCCAAACGTCGCTATCTCGAAAAATGTGTTGACCTCTACGGCGATACGCTCGCGACCACGGGCATTCACACCAACATGTCCCTGCCCGACCCGCTCTTCGCCTGGGACTTTATGCATCTCACACCGACCGAGCGCGGCGACCAACATCTCGACGAATTCAAGTCCGAGTTCTACATCACTGCCGCACGCCTCCTGCGCGCCTTCGCGTCACTCTTTGTGGCGACCACTGCGTCCACGCCGATGCAGGCTGAAGTCCGCGGAGGACGCGCTGTCGTCGCCCTCACCGAGTTCGATTCGATTCGCAATCTCACGTTCCCGAATCCGCCCGCCATTGATCTCCCCGACCTCTATCGTTCGTACAGCGACTATCTGCAAATCTCCTACGACCTCGTGCGCCGCGGCGTCCGCTTTGGAAACAACAACTGGACTCCCGTCCGCGCCCGCAGTTTTGCCGAACCCGTCGAGCGGATCATCTCCACGACGAGCGACCAACTCGCTTCGCTCTACGCCCGAGGCTTGTTTGCCGCTGGTCAGCCGACTCCACCCCGAGGAGATGGCTCTGCAAATCGAAAAGCAAAACCTGATGGCGCGCATCAACCTGCCGATGGGACGCGTCGAAGTCCGCACCGATGAGGGCGGTCACTCACTGGATTTGGATATTGCGAATCTGACTCTCAAACATCTGCTTCTCCTCCGCATCTACTCCGACCCGACATTTGCCCGCGGCTTCCGCTATGACCGTGAGGACATCACCCGCGCCCGCCTCAACGAGACTCTCGCCGCCAAACACGGTCTACGCGCTGAGATAGAAAACCCGCTCACTGGCAAGCCGATAACTGTCCGCGCCTTCCTCAAATGGACTCTGGACGAACTCAAACCTCTCGCCCAAGCCTTGAACTTGTGGAACGATTTGACTCCCCTCATCGAAATGTCCGAAGGCGGACGCAACACCGCCGAAAAGATTCGCGCCCGCCTGCAAATGGAACTCGGCGAAAATGACGAAGTGCCGATGACCGTATTGAAAGAATTGTTCTACGAGCACGAAGCCCAGGTCAAAGCGGACGTGGAACGCATCGCATCGGACTATGGCTCCCTCGGCTCTGACTCCTCCAAAATCGCCGAATACATCCAACGCTCGCGTGATGTTGTTCGCCAGATTCCTACCGCGCCAATTCGCTTCCGTCCAAAAACACAAGCGGTCATCGAAGTTTCGTATCCCGACAAAACATCAGAAATATTGGATTTGGCACAACAACTGATTCGAATCCCATCTGTGACAGCAAGTCCCAACGAACGCCTCGACGAAGTCCACCGCGCCGCCTCCCTGATTGACGACTACCTCCGCAACGCAGGTCTCCAAACAAAATTCTTCGACGGAAAATATCCTGCGGTTTATGCAACCTTCCCAGTCTCTAGTCTCCAATCTCAACGCGAAGCGTCTAATTCTCCAATCCTCTTAACTGGTCACTTCGACGTCGTCGAACCCGAACCCGACGACTCCCAATTCACCCCGCATATCGAAGGTGATTACCTGTGGGGGCGTGGTTCCGCTGACATGAAAACTGTTGTCGCCACTTATCTTGTTTGGATAAAGGATGCCTTGCGTGTAGCCAAATCAGGTTCCTTCACCTCTTTCGGTTCATCGGGTTCTTTTCCCAATATTGCCATATTACTCGTAGGCAATGAAGAAAACGGAGAAGCCGAAGCTTGGGGGACGCCACATGCTTTGAAAGAATTGAACCTCACTCCGTCGTTGTTCATCGCCGGTGAACGGACAGGCGAAAGAGGCAACGAACTCTTCGGTGAGATATGTGTCGAGAACCGCGGCGTGATGCGTTTTGACGTGATCGCACACGGAGTAAAAGGCCACTCAGGTGTAGCAGGCACAGGCGACTTGAGTGAAAAACTCATCGCCGCACGTTCTGCGTTGAATGAGATCTTTGCCAAGCATCTCACCCTCAAAGCTGTGGATGGCTGGCAGTCGCAAGCGAAGTTTCCGTTCATCAATGTGGGAACGCCCGGTATTTATAACGTCACAGCAGGGGAGGGGATTTTGGGTGTGGAGATTCGTCCCATCCCGCAGGACGATGTCGAAGGTCTAAGGTCAAAGGTCGAAGCGTATTGCGCTGAACACGGGCTTGAGGTCAACTTCTCGGTGATGGAAAACGGCGTGGCGTGCGACCCGAATAATCCAGCGTTGAAAGCGCTGATCGAAGCAGTCAAACAGGCTTCGGGTGGTAATGAGCCGAAAATTGGGAAGAAGTTACCCGGCACAAGCGCGCGCTTCGCCCCCGGTGGTCAAGCGGTCGTGTGGGGACAGTCCGGCGTTGGTCCACATGCAAAGAACGAGGCGCACTTCATCCCCAGCATCGAGCCGTATTACAAATCGTTGGTGGAGTTGGCGAAGTTGTGGAAATTGTTGTAGCGCAAGATGTCATCTTGCGCTACTTTTTCTTTGGCAAAAAATCAAACGGCGGACGTTGGTTCAACTTGATTAGATTTGCACCCATCTCGCTTACGTGCAAAGCGGTGAGCGAACCGGTATCGCAACTCAACCGTTGAAAGTGATCAAGCGGCATCCCGAGGAAATGCGCCACAGCCAGCTTGATCGGGTCGGCGTGAAAGACGATGGCAATCATATCCTTTGGCTTGTATCTTTGCACAATCCCTTCCAAAGCGTTCGCTATCCTAGTCTGGGTCTCTGGAAACGACTCGCCCTCCGGGAAGCGAAAGCGCGACGGCGTATGTTGCACGACCTTCCAAGCGTTGGTGAGCCGCAGCGCCTTCCACGAACGCCCCTGCCATTTGCCGACATTCGTTTCCATCAAGCCCGGCTCCTGAACGATGTTCAAATGATGTGATTTTGCAATCGGTGCGGCGGTCTCCATTGCCCGCTCGAGCGGACTCGAATACACGGCTTTGAGCGGGACATCCTTCAACGCCTCTGCCAACGCCTGAGCCTGATACTTCCCCTTTTCGTTGAGGTGCACGCCGGGAATTCTTCCAGCCATTTTCCCGGTCTTGACATAATCGTTCTCGCCGTGACGAATGAGTAATAATAGCGGCATTGTTATTCTTGTAAGTCGAAATTTATTTCGACTTACGCCTCCTGATTTACAAATGTAAATTTCCAGTCTTTCCATGTCTCAACCAACCCGGCTTTCACCGGGTTATTGATCACGTACCAAACGATTCGTTCATATTCCTTTTGATTTCGGATGACGTGGTCGTAACTTTCGTGGTGCCAGAACTTTCCGTTTTGACCCAGGGCTTGATTGCAAAGCCGGGCTGTGCGTCCCTTCAGATATTTGAGTATATCTGCCAATGGGTATGGCGCAGTGACGCCAATGTGACTCGGTTTGAAGCCGTGATTCCTCGTGTCAATGACCAGATGCACGTGATTGGACATGATACAGAATGCAATCAGGCGGTATCGTTTTCCGTCCAGCGAATGTATTTCGTCAACGACGATGCGTGCTATGGGCTCGTCCGCCAGCCAGCGCGGGCTTTCCTCCGCGCAACGGTCGAGCCAACTGTCGAAACGCCCAAAATACTTTTTGTCCAGTTTGTAGAGTTCCTCCCGTTGCATTGCGCCGCTGAACTTCACGCGGATTTTTTGCCGCTCCCGTTCGCGTTCTTCTTCCAACTCCTGAATAATCTGGGTGGGCAGAGAGTTTGCCAGCCGAAAGGTGATAAAGAACATGGCGCCTTCGGGATGCCAGTGCGGGAGTTTGCGGCGGTAAAAGTCGTTCATAGCGCCTCTTTGTAGGACAAAATTCATTTTGTCTGTATGGCGAAATTAATTTCGCCATACATTACAAGACAAGTCGAAATGAATTTCGACTTACTTGATCTTCCTCTTCATTTCCTGAATCTGTTCCTCACTCATGGCAGGGATGTTCTCTACCTTCGTGATTCCCAATGCCTTGCGCTGCGCCTCGCGCCACATGTCGAGCCGCGCGGTGACTTGTGCTTCGTATCCCTCTTGCGAAGGGGAATAGAAATAAGTGCCAAGCAACCTCTTCGGCAGGTATTGCTGCGGCGTGAAGTGCCCCTCGAACTCGTGCGGATAAACATAATCCCTGCCGTGACCCATCGCGGCGGCGTCGCGGTTTCCGTCCATGAGATGGCGCGGCACGGAAATTTGCCCTTCCTCTTCGATCTTCTTCATCGCTTTGAAATATGCGCCAGCGCTGTTGGACTTGGGAGCGGTGGCGAGATACAACGTCGCTTCGACGATGGGGTAGATGCCTTCGGGCAAGCCGATATAATCGAAGGCTTGCGCGGCTGAATTTGCGACGACCAATCCTATCGGATCGGCGAGACCGATATCTTCACCTGCAAGGATGATCAACCGGCGGAGGATGAATTTCGGGTCTTCCCCGGCGTAGATCATTTTGGCAAGCCAGTAAAGCGCAGCGTCGGGGTCCGAGCCGCGCACGGACTTGATAAAAGCGGAGATGGTGTCGTAGTGCGCGTCGCCGTCCTTGTCGTACAGCACGGCGCGCCGTTGAATGGACTCCTGCGCCACATCCAGCGTGATACGGATGACGCCGTCCGCGCCCGGCGGTGTGGATTCGACCGCCAGTTCGAGGGCGTTGAGCGCGTTCCTTGCGTCGCCGGAGGCAACCTCAATTAAATGGGCACGGGCTTCCGGGTCCATTTTGATGCGTTTGGTTCCGTAGCCGCGTTCGCCATCGGATAAAGCCCGGTCGAGCAGGATTCCGGTCTCCTCCTGATTCAGATTCCGCAATTGAAAGACGCGCGAGCGCGAGATCAATGCTTTGATGACTTCAAAATATGGATTTTCCGTCGTTGCGCCGATGAGGGTAACGACTCCCGCCTCGACGTGCGGCAGGAGCGCATCCTGCTGGGCTTTGTTCCAGCGGTGAACCTCGTCCACGAAGAGTGTGGTGCGTTCGTTGTGCAGGCGGCGGCGTTCGAGCGCGGCATTCACCACCTCGCGCAGTTCGGCTTTTCCCGCGAGAATGGCGGAGATGGTGGCGAAGCGGCTTTTGGTCCGGTTCGCAATAACTTGTGCAAGGGTGGTCTTGCCGGTGCCGGGCGGTCCCCACAGAATGATGGAAGAGAATAACCGATCCGCTTCGATGGCGCGGCGCAGAAGTTTGCCCTCGCCGATGATGTGCTCCTGCCCGACGAATTCCTCCAGCGTGCGTGGACGCATCCGCGCGGCGAGCGGCGCTTCGGTTTTCATCCGTTCCTGCAGGGCGTGATCGAAGAGATCGGACATGGAGCGATTCTACCATGCAGGTATGAACCATTAACCCGGCGGGGAGCGCCGGGTTTGTGGTTTTGAGCAAAGTTAGAAAGAAGAGATCGCCGCCTGGCGGTCTATAAAGGTTTCGATGAACATATCGAAGCCAGCCATTTTGAACGCAGTCCCGGCTTGTTCCGACAGGTTGAGGATCTTCAAGTGCGGAGATTTATACGTGCCTGCGCTGATGCCCTTGTGCATTTCCTCTTCGCTAATGTCCTGGTTTTCCGTGCGAAGGCGGGTGAAGATGGATTGCAATGCCCGCAGACCGGCGCTGCTGAGGAAGGGCGCGTTCGTCAGGTCAACCAGAATGTGACGCGCTCCGCTGGCGATCAGGTCTTCGACGCCGGTTTGAAACGCCTGAAAACTGCTTGAATCGAGATTGCCGCTCACTTGCACAACGGTGACGGGGACGCGACCTTGTTCGAGTGCGGTGGTAATTTCCATACGTGGCTCCTTTTCGATAACTCCGATAATATTATGCGTAATTATACAATTAATACCCTGTGCGATTCAACCGGAAGGCGGCTGGAACGATTCCACCGCCCTCTGGGGGTCGGAATAGGCTTCGATGTAGACATCAAACCCGCTCAACTCGAACACCTCTTTCGCCTGCTCTGCAAGATGGACGATTTTGAGGTAAGGCGATTTGTACGCCCCCGCGCTCGTCTCCTTGCGGAGTTCGTCGTCGGTCGCGTCTTTGTGAAGATCGCGCAGTTTGTTGAAAAGCGTGTGGATGACCCTCAAGCCTGCGCTGCTGATGTACGAAACTTCCTTCATATCCAAAAGCAGGTACCGCGCGCCGCCTGCGATGGTCTCTTCCGCCCGCGCCTGGAATATCTTGTAGTTGGATGAGTCAATTTCACCTTTTGTGCGGATGATCGTCACGGAGACGCGCGCATTTTGAATTGAGGTGGTGATTTCCAGCATTGCCAATTTCCTTTGATAAATTTGACATTATCGAAAATAAGAGGAGATTCCACGAAGGGCGCGAATTTTCAAGTAAGACATTCGTGTTTCTTCGTGAACTGCTATGAAAATAGGCGAACTCCCAAGTTTTCCTTGCGGAGTTCCAGAAGTAGAACTTCTCGACTCCATTTTCATCCTTCGGGGTGATTGAAGTTCATGGACACTTTGTGGAGAAAAAATAATTCCGATGAAGTCCACTGTTTAAGCGTTTGGAGTCTCCCTGCGGTTTTGCAGGTGCGCCTGGTTGACGATGTAAATTCCCGCCAGCGCTATGGCTCCGCCGATCCATTGGATGGGTCTGGGGATTTCACCCAGCAGCGGAATGGCGAGGATGGTCGTCAGGACAGGTTGTCCGATCAGCGTGGGCGAGACGACCGAAGCAGGCAGGTGACCCAGCGCGTAGGAAATGGCAAGATAGCCGATCATCTGCGAGACGATGGCGGTTGCCAGAAACACAAGCCAGGTCTGCGCGCTGTAGCCTGTGAACGAATTGCCCAGCGCAAGGTTCATCGCCATCATGCCAATCGTCGCGCTGACGCCCACCAGCCAGGTGTAACGGAACGGGTCAATGTGCGCCCGTCCACGCTGGGTGACAAGCTGGTACGAGGCGTAGAAAATCGCCGCGCCGCTCGCCATCAGGTCGCCGATGCCGAAGGTGGGATGATTCAAAAAGTCGGTGCCGACGATTAGCGCCGCGCCGGAGAGCGCCAGGGCGAGTCCCAGCCAGAAGAAGCCGCGCAGTCTTTCTTTGAAGAAAAACAACGCAAACAACGCAACCCACAACGGCGATGTGTTGCCGAGCAGGGTGGCGTTGGCGGCGGTGGTGTATTTGACCGATGTGTTCCAGAACGCGAAATCGAAGGCGGTAAAAATTCCCGCCAGAAGCGGGAACCCAATGAAGCGTTTGTCGAGCGGGGCGGATGTCCGCTGGCGGTAAAGGAAGAGGGGAAAGAACAGGATGGTGAAAAAAAGCAGGCGATAGAAACCGGTGATGGGTCCGGGGGCATCTGCCCAGCGCACGAACATGGCGGAAAGGCTGAGCGCGACAATGCCCACCGCAAGCGCGATGTAGGGAAGCAGGCGGGTTTGGGTCATGCAGGGGATTCTATCAGATGCGGCGGAGGGCGATCCGCTCAAGGGTGGGCAAAAGTTCTGTGAGTTTGCGGATGCTGAAGTCCGGTTTGATGTGGCGCATTTCCTCGTCTGTAAACTGGGCGCGGCGCGTAATCCAGATCGTTTTTATCCCAAGTTGTTGTGCGCCGCGAATGTCCGCTTCGAGGCTGTCGCCGATCATCACCGCTTCGCCCGGTTCGATGTTCCACTGCGCGAGCGCAATCTCGAACGCGCGCGGGTGCGGCTTGCGGTAAAAACACGCGGCGGAGGTCAGCACGAAATCGAAATGCGGCCGAATGCCAAAGCCCTCGATGAGTTCCTGCACGTCCTTGTCGTCGCCTGCGTTTGAATAAATGCCGAGTTTGTATTGATTGGATTTCAACTCCCGCAGGATTTCGACCGCGTCGTTTTCAACCTGCCAGTTGCTTTGCGTGACGGAGTACAACGCATCCAAAGCGGACCTCAGGACTGGTTCGGCGCATTCGGTTTGACCGAACTCTTTGAGCGTTTCCCGCAGGACGAAATGGTACGTTGTTTCCTGCAAGTCCTTGTCGCGTTGTTTGTAGTATTCGTGCAGGCGTTCGCGGAAACGTTTTGCCTCGATGTGAATGTCGTGCCGCTGCAAGGAATCGGCAAGCGCCTGGTCTGCGCGGGCGTGGATGGCTTCCCAGTCGCCGCACGCGCGCATAAGCGTCCCGCCCAGATCGAAGAGGAGATGTCGGACATGAGATGCGGTCATCGAGGGTTGTATACCCCGATGACCGCATGGTGTAAAGGGGAATTAAGTATGGTTTATTGCTGAAGAACGTAAAAGGTTCCGCGCTGGACGAGTTTGTTATCCGCGTAGAGCTCGACGGTGTATTCGCCTTCGGAGAGGATGAAGACGTTGGTATATTCGTAGCCGAACGTGCGATACCATGTGCTGCCGCTGCTGATGTCGTCGTTCGATACGATGCGGAGCGACTGGTCTTCGATGCCGTTCACGTACACCTTCCAGATCATCTGCTGGGGCGCCTGCCCGGCGTAGGTGAATTCGACTGTGAAGGATTTCTCGCCAAACGGAACGATGGAATTGGGCGCAGGTTCAAAGTCAGTGATGAAGCCCTGATCGTCCCTGCCGGTGATCTTGCCGAAGGTGAACGCCTGGACCAGCATTACTTCCTGTTGGGCGGGGAGTTGACCGGTGTATTCGAGCGCGACAGTCGCTTCTTTGAGGCGTTTCATTTGCTCTTCGGCAAAATTGCGGATGGCGTTATGGTCGCCGAACACCAGATCGGCGGGCGGGGCTTGCGTCCACACCTTGAGGTTGTTTTCGAGCGTGTCAATCAGGTTTTGCAGGTCGAGCGCGCCGGCATCCATGTAATACCACAGCGAGGCGGGCGGCTCGGAACCGGCGGCGCGCGCTTCGTTGACCTGTCGTTCGGCTTCCTGGATGAGCAGGTCGTACTGCGCTCTTGAATTCTCGAAGTCGCCCAGAGCGAGGTAACTGATCGCCTGGTTCATCCTCATGCCGAGCACTTCCGGTTGGCTGTTCAGAATTCGCTCGTTGGTTTCGATTGCCTTGTCGTATTGACCGGCGAGGTAGTACGTCCAGCCGAGGTTCCAGTTGATGCTGACGTCGTCCAAGCCTTCGCTGCGGGCGGCTTCCATTTCCGAAATGGCGGTGTTGAGATCGCCCAGTTCGTAATAGGCGAGTCCGCGCTCGTAATAGGCTTTGGCATAGTAGGGGTTCTCGGTGACCGCCTCCGAGAATTTTTCGATGGCTTCCTCGTACCTGCCCTGGTACGACAACCCGGTGCCTTCGGCGTAGGCGGCAATCGCCTCTGCATCCACCTCGGGGCGGATGAGCAGTTCCAGCATGGACCAGCCGAGCCACAACATGCAGAAGCCGACGATGCCCGAGCCGACGACGATGAACAGCCAGCGCACGCGTCCCTTCAACGCCATGGATAAACCGTACAGGGAGAGGGATACGGTCAGCAGGGTGATTTGGACGATGAGCGCATCCGCCGTGCCGTCGGTGAAATTTCCCAGTTCCGATTCGGCGAGATACGTCTCTGAGAGGCGGGTGGCTTCGACGAGATAGGCGTCGGCTTCATATTTGTACGACTCGGGCCAGCCAACAGCGGGGTCGAAATATTCCGGCGCGAGCAGTTTGCTGAGCGATTCGATGCGTTTCTGCATCTGCGTGTAGCGTTCGACGGCGGCGGTGTCGCCGTTCTGTTCGGCGGCGGTGATCTGCCAGCTCAACTCGCGCCAGGTCTGGAAGGCGCCCTGCCAATCGTAACTGAACTGGATGGTCCCGTTCACTTCCTTCTTTGTGGCTTCGATGGCGTATTGCTGGGCGCGGCGGCGCGCGTTATCGGAAATGTTCGAGGCGTAATTCTGGAAATACGCAGTGATGGCGACCCAGATCGCAACCGACGCGATCAGGATGGTCACCATATTCTCAAAACGCTGTTCCTTCCTGGACTCGGTGTTCATATCATAAACCTCCCAATCAGGATGCCGAGGATCCCGCCCAGCGCAAACAGAATGCCGATGCCCGCCCAGAGATATTTGATTTTCTTCTCCGCAGCTTGCGCCAGCGTGAAGAACCAGAACGAAACCGCGAAGACGATCATGTCCGCGGTCAGGAAGGAGGAGCGGGCGCGCAGCCGGTCGGACTCTTCAAAGTATGGCGGGGCGTTCAGGTCTTCGTTTTGCGAATCCTGCGCCCAGGCTTCCTGCAACTCACGCTCCAGGTCGTATTGACCGTCCGGGTTGATGTAGCGCGGACTGAAGAATACGGAACTGATGCCGCTTGCCACGCCCCACACCTCGCGCTGGAGCGCTCCGTTCCGCAGGTCGGTTTCCTCGTCGGCGTCGGGGTCGTATAACAGCCTGCCCAGTTCGTCGTAGCGGATGTAGGCGGTATAGGCGCGGTAGTGTTCGTAGGCATAGACGTTGTTGATGATGTCGGCTTTCTGTGCGCGGATGGAGGCGTCCAGCCCGGCGAAGTCGGCGTCCCCCGCATTGGAGACCGCCACCGAGGCGAGACACGCCGCCGTGGCGCCCAATACCGTGACGATGGCAACCATGACAGCAACATACGATTTAAAGTTATCTTGCTTCATAAAAATCTTCTCCTTTGGCTGGATGGATTTTCAGTTACCCGGCTCCCTTCAGGTAAATACCCGTCGGGTCCAGTTCCTTGCGCAGGATTTTCAATTCCTTTGTTGTAACAAGATCGGTGGTCTTGAGTTGCGGAGCGGTTTTCAGATCCCAGCCGGTGTTGGCTTTGGCTTCCTCCACCGTCTTGCCAGGATGCAGGGCGGTGAGGACCATCTCGCCGGTTTCGTCCGGCTCCATGATGCCGATGTCGGTCACAACGGCGAGCATCCCTTCGCCGCGCAGACCTGCGCGTTCGCGGTCGCCTTTGCCGTTGATGAATCCGGCGGAGGTCATGAACTCGACCTTTTCAGGGAAGCGCCGCTTCTGGTGGGGGGGTCATGATATAGCGGCGCTTTGCCCACGCGGCAATTTCCTGTGAGCCGCCGGAGCCGGGAAGTCTTACTTTGGGGTGTGCATAGTCGCCGATGACGGTGGCGTTGATGTTGCCGTATTTGTCAATCTGCGCGCCGCCCATGAAGCCCACGTCCACGTTGCCGCGTTGGAGGTAGTTGGAAAAAATGTCGTACATGCTGACCACCGACAGCGAGCCGCTGACAAGGGTCGGGTCGCCGATGGAAAGCGGCAGGCGGGCGGGTTCTGCGCCGATCACGCCCGCTTCGTAGATCATGACGAGGTTGGGGGCGTGCGTGCGTTTGGCGAGGTTGCAGGCGAGGTTGGGTTGACCGACGCCGACGAAGACCACGTCGCCGTCGCGCAGCAGACGCGCGGCGTTGATGATCATCAGTTCGGCGGAGGAGTAGGTGAGTTCGGGCATGTATTTTTATCTCCTGGAGACCTGACAGGTTTTCAAAACCTATCAGGTCTGACAAAATCTTCTATGATGCTTGCCACCTCCCGCGGATGTTCGAGCGGCAGGATGTGGGTGGCTTTTTCCAGCGTAACGATTTTTATCTTCGGGTTTTTCTTCCTTACGAGCCGTTCGGCTTTCTCCAAAAACGTATCCGTCTCTGCGCCGCGGATGATGAGCGTGGGCGCTTCGAGGCTGGGCAGTCCGTGCCAGAGATCGAAATCGCGCAGACCCGTCAGGTAGATGTGCGATTCCCATTCGGGTGTGTAGATCAGCTCGTAACCGCCGTCCGCTTTGGGCTTGGTGATGCCCTCGATGTATTCCCGCAGTCTTTCGTCGCTCATGTATCGAAAGATGGGACGATCCCGATAGCGGTTGAAGACGGTTTCCAAATCGTCGAAGGTGCGCCGGCGTTTCTTTGCCGCGGGGATGAGTGGGTGGAGTCTTTCTCCCAGCCCGACGGCGCGCAGGAGATTCCATCCAACCAAAAACGGCGGGACGAAGAATACCGGGTCGAGCAGGACGATGGCGCGGAAGCGCCGCGGGTCGCGCATGGCGGCGCGCAGGGTGACGATCCCTCCGATGGAATGACCCACTCCGATCACGGGACCAACTCCCCGGTCCGAAAGGAAGCGCAAAGAGGTCGTCGGAAAGCGGATGCCAGTCCTGTAGATCGCACATGTCCGCATCATCCCACAGCGGGCGGAGTTTCATCCCAAACACGTGATGATTTTTTTGTAAATGTTCCAGCAGGGATTTGTAACACTCGGGCGGATACCCGTTGGCATGGAGGAAATGGAGCGGCTCGCCCTTGCCGCCGAGATCAAAATGATTCATCCGCTAATCCGCGCTAATATTTTCCATAATTCACTCTTTCACTTTGCCTCGCCTTCACTTTCAACCGCTTGTGCGTTTTCTCGCCGAGTTTTTTCCAATAGGCGTTGCGGTCTTTGACGCCGAACACCCACTCGTCGAGGTACTTTTGCACGCTCTCCTTCGACTCGCTGATCTTGTCCCACGCGAGATAAAACTCATTATCGCGGTCGTAATATCCCTGCGAATAGGACGGGTGACTCGCAAACGGGACGTGACACACGGCGCTGACGACGATGCCGGGAATCATGGTGCGGTTCGGGTCGGACCGGATGACTGCTTCGTCCACGATTTCTTCGGCGGTGAGGATGACTTTTTTCGCGGCAAAGGCGGCTTCCTTTTGCTCGCCGATGATGCCCCACAAATGCGCATTGCCATTTTTGTCAGCGCGCTGCACGTGGACGATGGCGACATCGGGGTTGAGCGCCGGAACCACGATGACATCCTTTCCGCCGTACGGGTCGGGGATGCGTTTGATGAGCGGATTGGCTTTTTTCGAGGTCGGCGGCGCCGGTTTGGTTCATCGGCAGGAATGGCAGACCGGACGCGCCCGCCTGCAAACGGGTAATCATGCCGAAGTGGGAATATTCCTCCCATTCAAGTTCGCCCTTCTCGATGGCAGACCGGACGATGCGGAGCGACCCCACGCCGGGATTCCCCATGTAGGAGAAGATGACTTTCCTGGCGCACCCCGCTGCGACCATCTGGTCGTAGATCAGGTCCGGCGTGGCGCGCGCGAGGGTCAGGTTTTTCTTCCCCTGGCGGATGATTTCATGTCCCGCCGCGAACGGGATGAGATGGGTGAATCCGGCGGCATAGACCACGTCGCCGTCGTTCACAAAGTTGGAGATTGCTTTTTTGAGGGAAATGAGTTTGGACATAAACGCTTCTTCTTCGATCCTTATTTTGATTCCTTTTTGTCCAATCCCCCTTTTTTACGTTTGCTCAATAGATTCTTCAACCCGGAGAATCTGCCCGAAGCGGGCGGCGGCGCTTTCCTTCTCCGAAAATACCAGCCGACGGTGAGCAGCAGCATGGCGATGAACAGATAATCGAAGTCCACCTGGTCGGCGAGGTCGGAGGTCACGAAGAGCAGGAACGACCCCGCCCCCAGCACCATGAAAAAGGTTCCCACGCGGACGATAAGAGGGTCGCCGTTTTCTTCCATGCCGTTATTTTACCTGTGGGAGGCAGGCAAGTAAACATGGAAAAGTAAGGGGATGCAGACAGGTACACAATGTACACAGGTACACAAGTTGGCAAGTAGGCAAGTACACAGAGTACACAGGTAAACAATCCGTTCTTGTTTACCTGTGTACGTGTTTACCTGTCTACCTGTTTACTTTACCTGTGTACCTGTCTACTTGTTCTACCTGTCTACTTGATCAGCGTGCGGATCTGCTCGTGCATGTACAGCGGCAGGTAGTAATGACCGCCGGCGTTCTTGCCGCTGGAGCCGGAGCCTTTCCAACCGCCGAACGGCTGGAAGCCGGGCCACGCGCCGGTCGTTGCGCCCTGCGGGCGGTTGGCGTACGTCACACCGGCTTCGATCTTGTCGAAGAACCATTCGGTCTCTTCTGCCGAGCCATAGAAACCGGCGGTGAGACCGTAGTTCACATCGTTGGCGATCTGCATGGCTTCGTCGAGGTTCTTGACCTTGCCGATGGTGGTGATGGGCAGGAACATTTCGTATTTCCACAGGCGGTGCGAGTACGGCAAGTCGGTCACAAAGGTGTTTTCGCAGTAATAGCCTTTGTCGTACATGCCGCCGTTGCGAACCTTGCCGCCCGTCAGGAACCTGCCACCGCCCTGGTGAATCTCTTCGCAGAAGTTCTTGAAGTCGTTGTAGGACGACTTATTGACGACGGGTCCATTGTAGGTGGTGCGCTCGGTCGGGTCGCCGAGGACGAGTTTCTCGGTGGCTTCCTTCAAGCGTCCAACCAGTTCATCGTAGACAGGTTCCTCCACCAGCACGCGCGAAGCGGCGGAGCATTTCTGTCCCTGCAAGCCAAACGCCGAGCGGACAATGCCGATGGTGGCGCGTTCCAAATCCGCGTGCCTTGAGACGATGGCGGGATTCTTGCCGCCGAGTTCCAAAATCACCGGACGGACGTACCTGCCCTTGGCAAAGTCCTCGTACATTTTCATGCCCACATCGAAGGAACCGGTAAAGGTCACGCCGTCCACTTCGGGACTGTCCACCAGCGCCTGCCCAAGCGTCGAGCCGGGGACCGGACACGAAATTGACCACGCCGTCGGGGATGCCCGCATCGCGGAAGCAATCCACCAGCAGGCGGACGATCCAAGCCGTATCGGTGGCGGGCTTGATGACGATGGTATTGCCGGTGGCGAGCGCCGCGCCCGCCGGGTCCGCCGGTGAGCGCGAACGGGAAGTTGAACGGCGAAACCACCAGCCACACGCCGTAGGGTCTCAACACCGAAACATTGCGGGCATCATAACCCACCAGTGGGTCTTTGCCCATCTCCACGACGTAACCGTCGTTCTTTTCCATTTGATAGCACGAATAATAAATAAGGTCGGCGGTCTCCTGCACGTCGCCCAGAGACTCCATGCGGTTCTTGCCGACCTCCAATGCCATTGCAGCGCCCAGGTCGAAGATGCGTTCCTCGATCAACGATGCCGCCTTGCGCAGCAATTCCACGCGCTTCTGCCGGGGGGTGCGGCTCCACATGGGGGAGGCTTTGCGCGCACCGCCAGCGCGTCCTGGGCGTGTTTGGCATTGCCTTTTTGCATCATTGCCAGCACCCAGTCCACGTTGACGGGGGAGCGGTCTTCGAATTTCTCGTCCGCCAGCACTTCCTTGCCGCCAATGAGCATGGTCTGCTCCCTGCCCATGTTGTTTTTGAGTTTTTCCACCGCCTTGTCGAAACCGGTATGAAGTTCCTCCGGCGGATTGAACATGGTCGCGTACGTGAGCTTGAAATCAGCCATAGTGTTCTCCTTTTGGAAATTGTGAAACAAACTGCAAATCAAGTATAGCGTAGGATTTCAAGCCCGTCAAAGTTAACGCCGTTTAGGGGCGCAGACGATGTCCGTAAGATGGCGGGGATGAAAGGTATCAATATTCCATACAAAGAGGAGAATTTCGATGAAACCCCGCTTCATTTTCTGGACCTTCAGCCTGGTCGCTGTTATTCTGACGGCTTCCTGCGCCCCCCGCCCGCGCGACGGAGCCGCCCGCCGCCGCGACCACCATTCCTGTGGAGCAATCCACTGCGACGGCGGCGCCAACTCTCCTGGCAGAATCAACTCCCGCCGTCGTCACCGATGCGCCCACAATCCAGGCAATCGCCACCTCCCGTGGACCAAGCCTCGAAGCCACCGATCCCACCACCGTTTCGCTGGCATCCGGTCAACTGCAACTGGTGGAGTTCTTCCGCTTCACCTGAGGCACCTGCCGTTCCATGGCGTCCATGGTTCATGGGCTCGAAGCGGAGTATTTTGGCAGAGTCAGGTTTACCTATCTCGATGCCGACGATCCCCAAACGCAAGTTTTTCAGCGCGAACTGGGCTTTAACTACCAGCCGGAATTCTATCTGCTCGATGCAAACGGAAACGTCCTCAAGAAACTGATTGGCTTTGTTTCCGAGGAAGAGTTCCGAAGTCTGTTTGACCAATACCTTCAATAACGAAACGCTTCAATATCGAAAACGACCCGCCGAAAGGCGGGTCGTTTTCATTAGGACTCTTGTATCAGTACTCCTGCCGCAGTCTCCGGCGGCGGGGAAAGCGCCCGGA
The DNA here is from genome assembly GCA_013112685.1 of Chloroflexota bacterium. Taxonomy (GTDB): domain Bacteria; phylum Chloroflexota; class Anaerolineae; order Anaerolineales; family Villigracilaceae; genus Villigracilis. The sequence goes on from JABFGC010000002.1 coordinate 628,316, forward strand.
TATTTAATGGACTTTTGCAGGAAGTCTATTCAAAAAGTGAAAAGATTGCTGACGAGGTTGATGAATACTTCGAAGATGATCAGCAGGAACGGTGAGATGACCGTCGCAGCCAGGCGGTAGAACGTCGTTCCCTGAAAGGGCCAATCGGTGGTTTTTGCAACCGTCTCGATCGCCTTCTCCAGCTGGTGAAGCGTCTCCACTTCCTTTAGGTAGGTTATGGATTTTGCATCGTCATCGAATTTTCGATACAACCTCTGCGATTCCTCTTGAAAGTCGTAGTTCAGCCGGTCCAGCATACTGTTTTTGATGCGGGACATCCTCTGATGCGCCTCCCAAATCGGCAGGAAGAAACTTACCGGCGCAACGATAAAGTACAACGTGACGTACATCGTGAATTCGAGGACAGGCGGCTCGATCAAGAACGGCTGCAACCCGAGGTTCAACGCAATGATGGCGGCGACGCCCACGAATTCCAGCGCAAAGTTTTTCACGCTTCGGAATACTTCGAGGCGGTCCGCGTCCACCGTCAGCGGGAAATCGGCGTGCTCGAAGAGATTGTTTAGTTCAATCGAAGTTGCAATGTGGCGGCAGGCGGAAACGCCGATGCAGTAAAAGGCAAGAAACCGGACGCTTTGAATAAAAGCGATCTCAAACCAGTTTGCGCTGTACCAAAATTCCCGGAAATGTTGAAGGCTGTACGAGATCCCAAAACCTGCGCCCAGCAATCCGAAAAATAAGCCCACGATCCACCAGAGTTTGCGGGCGTGGGTTTGGGCGATCTTTTCAAAGTGGGGGTTGTGGGTCTTATCTTCCTCACGCAGGTAGCGCGTGACGCTGTCGTAGGTTCGGAGAATGCTGATGGGCTGGTAAGCGTAGAAATATCCCGCCACAGGGTAGACCAGCACGATGTTGATCAGGTTGATGCCGTCCACTTGGGGCGGGTATCCCCACAGGCGCGGCAGGACGAACGCATAAAGGACGCCCGAAGCGATGAAGAAAATCGCCATGCGCCAGGGTTCGACCCTCCATTTGCCGAGCGCCTGCAGGGCAATCGGGTCCGAACCGTAAATATCCGCCAGCGACAGATGTTTTGACGGCATGATGTCTCCAGCGGTGGATCAACCGCCGTTGAATTTTCTAGCGTCCGCGATCGCCTTGTTGACGTTTACAAACGGAAGGATGATCAGCCCCATGATGAAGAAGAAAATCAGCGAGAGAATGCCCACGCGCAGGTTGTTGAAGATCTGGTTGGCGAGCCCGAACACCAGCGGGCCGATCCAGGATGTGCCGCGCTCGGACACTTCGTAGAACGCAAAGAATTCCGCCTCCTTGCCGTTCGGAATCATCTGTGCAAACAGGCTGCGGCTGATGGCTTGCGACCCGCCCATCACCAGGGCGATGAATGCGCCCAGAACGAAAAACTCCAAGGTTACATTCCCGCCTTTCAGACCGCCATAAGCGTAAATGACCACGCCCGCCCAGATCACCAAACTGACGACGATGGACTGCTTGGCGCCGATCCATTTTGCCAGCCTGCCCCAGAACAGCGCGCCAAAGAACGCCATGAACTGGATCATCAGAATGACGGAAGTGAGCGTCGTTTGGTCCTGCTCCAACCCGCCCTGGATGACGGGCGCGGCGGCGAAGGTCGCGGCTATCGCAATCACCGTCTGGATGCCGTCGTTGTAGAGGAAATAAGCCAGCAGGAATTTCAGGGTTTCCGGGAAGTGTTTCACTTCACTGAAAGTCTTCTTCAACTGCTTGAAGCCGATGCTGGCGTACGTTTCACCGGCGGGCAGAGTCCGTGCCGCGTGGCGCGGACGCAGCCGCCCCCAGGTGATGAGGGAAAATCCCAGCCACCAAACCCCGGCGGAAGCGAGGTTGATCCGCACGGCAAGCTCGGTGGGGATGCCGAACGATTCGCGCAATTGAAAAAATGCGAGGTTGAGCGCCAGCAAAATCCCGCCGCCCATGTAACCCATCGCCCAGCCATAGGAGGACACCCGGTCGCGTTCCTCTTCGCTGGCGATATCCGGCAGGTAGGCGTTGTAAAACACCATCGCTGCCCCAAAGGAGAGATTGGCGGCGATGAACAGCAGACCGCCCAGCCACCACAATCCGCCGGTGACGAGGAAAAGCAAAATGGTCGCCAGTGCGCCGATGGTTGCAAAGATTTGCATCATGCGTTTTCGCAGGTGCGAGTAATCGGCTACCGCTCCGAGGATGGGCAGGAACAAAACCTGCATCCCGACGGAAAAGGAAATGCAGTAGGGCAAAAACGAATCAGGGGCAACGGGGATTCCAAAAAACGAAACGGTTGTCGTCCCTGCCGCCTCCGCCGCCGTGCGCGCCAGGCTTGCCACGTACGGTCCCAAAAACACGGTCCCCACCGTGGTGCTGAAAGCGGAATTTGCCCAGTCGTACATCGCCCAGCCAAAGATTTCTTTCCTGTCGTTCACCATCGCTTCGGTTGCCATGGCTCCTCCAATGAATCTCAGAATGTCGTAAGCAGGAACACGTGCCAGTATAAGGAGTTTCGACTCCGCTGTAAAGAAATTACGGATGGAATTCCCCGCCTCTTTCTTGACCCGAAACCTGCTCCGCGCTACAATGCCTTTTCCTACCCTTAGCCTTTCCGTCGTTGCGAGGAGCCCAAAGGGCGACGAGGCAACCTCCCTGTTGCACGGGAATTGTGTCGCCACGGCGCCACGCAACGCTTCGGGCTAACGCCCTCCATTAGACTTGGAGTAGTATTGAGATTGCCAAACCAGGGCTGAACAAGTCTAGGCACCCTCCTGGGTAGCACGCTGAGCCAAACTCAAATTGCGAAGCAGACCCAGTCCTGGTTGTGAACTAAGCTCAATCAGTATTAAAGCCTGGCAGGCTAGTAATGGAGACCGCACGTTCACAAGTTGGCAAACCCAATACTCAAGTCAAAGAGGTTCACAATGACAACATTTGTATCCTTTGTAGGTGTAGATATTGCTTCCGCTTCCTTCATGGCGTGTATCGGCACCACGCCCTGGAAGGTCAGGGTCAAGCCGGTGCAGTTTGAAAATGCCGAAGACGGTTTCGTCTCCTTTCTCGGCTGGTTGCAGGAACACCATCTCAAAGCCGCAAGCACCGTGGTGTGCATGGAAGCCACCGGCGTATACAGTGAAGGTCTGGCGTACTTCCTCCATGCCAGCGGCTACACGGTAGCGGTCGAACCGCCGCTGAACATCCAGCGCAAGTTTCCGGTGAACGCTTCCAAAACCGACGAACTGGATTGTCAGTACATTGCCGAGTATGCCTGCCGCTACCAGGACAAACTCTCGTTGTGGAAGCCGAGAGCGGATATTTTAGAGCAAGTGAAGGTCCTGTTGACCACGCGCCAGTACTTTTCCGTCCAGTTGACGGGACACAAGAATGCCTTGCATGCCATCCTGCGCAAGAAAGTCTCTTCCGAACTTGCCAAACAGGCTCACCAGACCATGATTGAGCAGATTGCCAAAGCCATCAAGGACATTGACCGGGAAATCCGCCGTCTGATTGACAGCGACCCCACTTTCAAACAGACCTTGCTCTTGCTTCTGTCGGTGCCGGGTATCGGACTGCAACTCGCAGCTCACCTGCTCCTCCTTATGCAGGAAACGCTCGACCCAAGAGTCCGGGCGGCGTTCATCGGCATTTGTCCAATCAGGCATGAAAGTGGTTCTTCGGTCTTTTCCGCTCCGACTTCACGACATTATGGACCCGCCAACCTTGCGAAAATTGCTCTACCTGGCGGCTTGTTCGGTGCGTACTCATAAAAAACCATTTCAGCACTATTTCTTTCGTAAACTGGCGGAAGGCAAGCACAAGAAACTGGTCTTGAACAACATCCAAAACAAACTCCTCAAGATTGCCTGTGCCGTCGTCCGCTCGCAACAACCCTACATTCCAAACTATGGGCCTGTCAACCCCCTGGTTTTTCAAAAAACCTTGACAGCATCATAGTATTCGCAATGACAGGATGAATTCAATGTTTGAAACACTCACCGGACGACTCAACCAGATTTTCGATCAACTCCGCCGGCGCGGAAAACTTTCCGAAGCGGACGTGGACGCCGCCATGCGCGAAGTGCGCCTTGCCCTGCTCGAAGCCGACGTGCACTTCAGCGTGGTCAAATCCTTCATTGCCCGCGTGCGCGAGCGAGCCGTCGGTGCGGAGGTATCCAAAGCGCTCAATCCCGGTCAACAGGTCATCAAGATCGTCAACGAAGAACTGATTGGCACACTGGGCGAACCCGCCCCGTTGAATCTTACCGGACCCAAACCGCGCGTGGTCATGGTGGTTGGCTTGCAAGGCTCCGGGAAAACCACTGCGGCAGGCAAACTGGCGCGGCTGATGAAATCCAAAGGCGAGCGGGTTTTACTGGTGGCGGGCGACCCATACCGTCCCGCCGCGGTCAAGCAGTTGCAGCAACTCGGCGAACGGCTGGATGTGGAAGTGGAAGCGGATACCTCGATCACGCCGCCGCAACTCGCCAGGCGCGCCCTGAACAAAGCTGAAAAGGGTGGATTCAGCCTCGTCATCGTGGACACAGCCGGACGGTCCCAGATGGATGCGCAGTTGATGGACGAGTTGAAAGCCATCGCCGCCAACGTCAACCCGGTGGATATCCTGCTCGTCATTGACTCCATGATCGGTCAGGAAGCGTTGAACATCGCACAGGGATTCCGCGACAACGTCTCGATCACAGGCTTGGTGCTGACGAAAATGGACGGCGACTCGCGCGGCGGCGCGGCGATTTCCATTCGGTCGGTCACGGGTGTGCCGATCAAGTTCATCGGCGCAGGCGAAAAACTGGACGCGCTCGAAACCTACGACCCGGCGCGTTTGTCCTCGCGCATTTTGGGTATGGGCGACGTCATCGGCTTGATCGAAAAAGCCGAGGCGATGTACGATGCGCAGACCGCCGAGAAGCAGGCGCAAAAACTGATGAAGGGCGAGTTCTCATTGGAGGATTGGCTCGAGCAGATGAAACAAATGAAAAAGATGGGACCGCTCGCGCAAATCATGGACATGCTTCCCGGTCAGATGGGACAGGCGGCGCGCGGCATTGACCCGGCGCTGGTGGAGAAGCAGTTCAAACAATCCGAAGCCATCATCAACTCGATGACGTTGAAGGAACGCCGAAACCCGGATATCCTGAATGCCTCCCGCAGAAGGCGCATTGCCGCCGGTTCGGGGATGGAAGTGCAGGATGTGAACCGCCTCATCAAGCAGTTCCGCGAGGCGCAGAAATTGATGAAGACTTTGCAGAAAACAGGCGGCAAGGGGTTGGGGAAGTTGTTTGGGTGAAACGTGTCTTTCTCTTAAGGTTTTCCTTTGTGTTCCTTCGTGACCTGCCATGAAAATAGGCGGACTCTGCAAGTTTTACTTGCGGAATTCCAGAAGTAGAACTTCTGGACTCCATTTTCACCCTTCGGGGTGAATGGAGTTCATGGATATTTTGTGGTCGAGTCCTTTTTGGTTTCGGCTTGTCTGAGTTAGGACCTTGCGGCTGATTTGTTCTGACTCGCGCGGAAGAGGAAATAAATGATGGTCGCGCCCACAATTACAGCCAGATACGTTCCGATGTAAACCAGACCGCCGGGCTGTGCCTGGAAGTCGAAACTATCAATATAGACGAAGGCGGGAATAAGCAGGAATGCGGCTCCAGCAATCGAAAAGGGGATGATGGATTGCACGCTTGTGATGTTGCGGGTAAAGAGACCCGGAATCCCGCTCAGGGTAATTGCGAAATAAAATGCTCCGAATCCGCGCGAACTCAACTCGGAGAGTTCGCCGGGCCAGATGCTGCCGCCCCTGGCGGCTCCGGTCAGGAGCGGGATGGAGATATACCCTGCAAATAAAAGGAATGCCAGGACGACAAACCGCTCCCACACCGGCACGGAAGGACCCGCCTGGTCGCTGACCGGGCGGGTGCGCAGCCAATCCACGATGCCGACGATTGCGCTGATGCTGCCGATCACGAGAGCGGCGATATAAAGCACGGCGAGCCATGAGTCAAGCCGCAAGATGTTTCGGAAGGCGATCAACAAAAATGCTTCCATCAGCCCGAAGCCCCAGAGGAAGATGAACGCAGGACGGACCAAAGACCACCGCCAAAGCACGGCTGCCCGCCAGGCGGCGAAACCCGCCCCCAAATACCATGCGCCGATGGTCATTGCCAGAAAGGGTGAGACATTCCAAAGGAATTTTCCTGCCGCCCAGTTGGGGGCAAGGTAAATAGGCAGGGCAAGAAGAATGTACACCCCGGCTGTGACCCATGTGAGGGTTTTCGAGAGGTTGGAAAGCGTTTCGGAGGAAGAGGTTTTCGACATCGCGGACTCCTTTCAATTTGTAAGACGAAACCCGTACAAGTAATTGGGAGGAAACTTGTCTGGATTATACTCCTGCCGCAGGGGTGAAAGAAATTTCAATAATCCCTGTTTTCTCTGGTAAAATACAGCCCGCGATTCCAGCCCGCACATCTTGTGCCTGTCTGGGACGTAATAAATCTCAAGGAGAAACAAGCAAGATGGTTCGTATTCGTTTACGTCGTATTGGTCTCAAGGGCCAACCCACGTACCGCATTGTGGCGGCTGAAAAGGAAGCCCCCCGCGACGGACGTTTTTTGGAAATTTTGGGCGTGTACAACCCGCGCACCAATCCGGCCACGATCAAGTTGCAGGAAGACCGCATCTATCATTGGATGAAGAACGGCGCCCAGCCTTCCGAGTCCGTGGAGAAGATTCTCAAGACCGCCGGTGCATTGGATCGCTTCGAGCGCTTCAAGAAGGGCGAGGCGGTTGAAAACCTCGTCGCCGAAGCCGCCGCCGCGGAAGCCAAGCGCGCCGCGCCGGTAAAGACCCGCAAGGACTAATCACACAGCAGACCCCAAAGTCTTCAAGACCTTTGGGGTCTCTTACAAGGGAAATTATGAAAGACCTGATTGAATACATCGCCAAATCCCTCGTGGATCACCCGGAGGACGTGGTGGTCACGCAAACCAACGGCAATCGTCCGCGCCTGGAGTTGAGCGTTGCCAAGGAAGACATGGGACGAGTCATCGGCAAGGGCGGCAAGGTGGCAAACTCCATCCGCGTTCTCTTGCGGGTGGCGGCGGAACGCGAAGGCAAACAAGCCACGCTGGATGTGACGGAACCCTGATGGCAGATCGGAAATCCGCAGGCTCGCCCAAAGGCGAGTCTGTTTATTTGGCAATCGGGTTTATCCGCCGTCCGCATGGGGTCACAGGCGAAGTCATCATGGATTTGCACACGGATTTCCCGAGCGCGTCAAAGCGGGACGCAAGGTTTACATCGGCGAGAAGCATGAAACCGCCACGCTGGGCAGCGTCCGCCCGCACGGCGACGGGATGCTGGTGCGGATTCGCGGCTATGAGACGCCTGAGACCGCCGGGCGGTTTCGCAATCAATGGGTGTACGTCAAGTCAACGGAAGTTCCTCCACTGCCCGAAGGTCGGCATTACAAATATGAATTGCTCGACATGCAGGTTGTAGACGACCAGGGCAGCGACCTGGGAATCCTCCGCGAAATCCTCGAAACCGGCGCGAACGATGTCTATGTGGTGGTGAACGCCGCCGGGAAGGAAATTCTCCTGCCCGCCATCCCTTCGGTGGTGCTGGAAACGGACATGCAAGCCCGCGTGATGAAAGTTCACCTGTTGGATGGTCTCATCGAAGAGCGCGGTTCGTAAATCGTCAATCGTAAATCCGAAATCGTCAATCGAACCGGGGAGTGATAAAATCTCAACTCATCTATGGACGATAAAAAATACTGGGTCGGGTTCAATCTCATCAAAGGTATAGGCGCGGTCCGTATGCAGGGACTGGTCGCTTACTTTGGCGATTTGGAATCCGCGTGGAACGCCGATCCCGCCGAACTTGCACAGGCAGGCTTGGGCGCGAAGTTGGTGGAAAAAGTTGTCGGGGCGAGAAAGCAGGTGGACCTGGAGCAGGTCTGGGCGAAGATCGAAGCGCAGGGAATCCAAATCCTCACCTGGAGCGATGAGTCCTATCCGGCGCGGTTAAGGGAAATTGACCAGCCGCCGCCCGTTCTCTATGTGCGCGGAGAATATTTGCCGGATGATGTCTTTGCCGTCGCCATCGTTGGCACGCGTAAGGTCACGCCGTATGGCAGGCAGGTGGCGGAGGAAGTCGCCTCCTTCCTCGCCGCGAACGGAATCACCATCATCAGCGGACTCGCCCGTGGAGTGGATTCCATCGCGCATCAGACCGCGCTGAAAGCGGGCGGGCGGACGATAGCGGTTCTCGGTCGCGGCGTGGACAAAATCTACCCGCCCGAACACCGCGCGCTCGCCGAACAGATGATGACGCGCGGCGCGCTTGTCAGCGATTATGCGGTTGGCACGCCGCCGGATGCGTCCAACTTCCCGCCGCGCAACCGCATCATTTCCGGGTTGTCGCTGGCGGTGGTGGTGATCGAAGCGGCGGAAACCAGCGGCGCATTGATCACCGCCGAGTTCGCAGCGGAGCAGGGACGTGAGGTCTTCGCCGTGCCGGGCAGCATCCTTGCGCCGCAAAGCCGGGGTACGAACAAGTTGATTCAAAATGGGGCGCTGCCGCTGTTGAGCCCAAGCGACCTCATGCAGGCGTTGGATTTGACCCGCGTGGGTGAAAAGAAAACTGCGAGAAAAATTCTGCCGTCCGATGAAACCGAGGCGCGCTTGCTGAGCGTGTTGGGAGGCGAGCCGGTGCACGTGGATGAAATCCGTAATTTAGCCAACTTGCCAATCGAAAAGGTTTCTGCTACCCTTGCCTTGATGGAATTGAAAGGCATGGTGCGGCAGGTCGGCGGCATGAACTACGTTGCCGTGCGCGAAGACCAGACTCAATACAAGGTGAGAGAGTAATATGTCCGAACATCATTATGCGGTCATCATGGCTGGAGGCGGCGGGACGCGCCTGTGGCCCGTTTCGCGAAAGGAAAACCCAAAACAATTGCTCCCGCTGCTGGGTCAGGAGACGTTGTTCCAAAGCACGGTGAAGCGTTTGGAAAATTTGTTCCCGCCGGAGCGCATCCTGGTTGTGACGGTGGAGGAGCAGGCGCGCGAGATGAAACAGCAGGCGCCTGAAATCCCGGAGGAAAATTACCTGATCGAACCCGCGCCGCGCGGCACGGCTTCGGTGGTTGGACTGGCGGCGAAAGTCCTTCAGAGGCGCGACCCGAACGCTGGGATGGCGATTCTGCCCTCCGACCATTTCATCCGCAACGTGGACTTGTTCCATTACCTGCTCAAGGCGGCGTTTGAAGTGGCGGAACAGGATTTCCTCGTCACGCTGGGCATCACGCCGACCATGCCCTCCACTGCGTACGGTTACATCCAGCAGGGCAAGCCGCTGGACGGCGAATATAAATATCCCGTCTACATGGTCAAGAGTTTCAAAGAAAAACCGGACGAACAGACCGCCCAGCAATTGCTCCGCATGGGCGACCATTCCTGGAACAGCGGCATGTTCATCTGGCGCGCCGATTCGATCCTGGAAGAGATCGAAAAGCAAATGCCCGAACTGGGCGCGGCGTTGAATATCATCGGCGCGGCGTGGGGAACGCCCGGTCAAAACGAAGCCATTGAAAAGAACTGGCCCAGCCTCAAGAATGTAACCGTGGACTACGGCATCATGGAAAAAGCCGAGCGCGTTGCCGTCCTGCCTGCCGGCGGGTTGGGCTGGAGCGACGTCGGCTCGTGGTCGTCGCTGTTCGAGGTATTACTGCCGGACATGAACGGAAATATCGCCACCAATGCGGGCTTGCATCTCGCCCACGAGACGCACAATACGCTGGTCTACGGCGGCGGGAGCGACCGCCTCGTCGTCACCATCGGCGTGGATGACATGGTCATCGTGGATACCGGCGACGTGCTTTTGGTGTGTAAGACGGACCAGGCACAGAAAGTCAAGGATGTGGTGGAACACTTGAAAAAACACCGGCAGGAAACGTATCTTTAAACGCTCAGATGCTCAAGCCGCAGTCCCCGGCATGACGCAAGAAAAACCTTTGCCAAGTACGGCGAAGAGAGCGAATTCAGCAGGTGCGATCAAAAAATGCCGTTTGCAAAAAAACGAAAAACTGCTGTAGAATGTGCCATCCCGTACCCGTACGGGGTGGATTTGTGTAACTCTCAAATACAAGCGTATCCTACGCTGGAGGTTCGATGGAAGCATATTGTATGAAGTGCAAGGCAAAACGAGAGATTAAAGACCCGGTCGCAGGCTTCAATGCCAGGGGTTCTGCGGTAACGACCGGCGTCTGTCCCGTTTGCGGCACGAAGATTTTTCGCATGGGGAAAACCGACGCCCATGAAGGTTTGACTCCGCCGCCCAAACCCGAAAAAGTGGAAACGCGCGCAGGCAAACTGGTGATTGTCGAGTCGCCCGCAAAGGCGAAGACGGTTGGGCGTTTTCTGGGCAGGGGCTACACCGTCCGCGCATCGGTGGGACACGTGCGCGATTTATTGAAATCCCAACTTTCGGTGGATGTGGAGAACAACTTCGAGCCGAAATACCGCGTGCCGAACGAAAAGAAGGAAGTTGTAAAGGAACTCAAACAACTTGCAAGGAAAGCCGAGGAAGTTTATCTCGCCACCGACCCCGACCGCGAAGGCGAATCCATTTCGTGGCATTTGATGGAAGCGGCGGAGATTGACCCCGAACGCGCCGGGCGCGTCGTCTTTCACGAGATTACCGCGCCTGCCGTCGCCGAAGCGTTTTCGCATCCGCGCAGTATTGACATGAATTTGGTGGACGCCCAGCAGGCGCGCCGCGTACTGGACCGGCTCGTCGGCTACAGCATCAGCCCCATCCTGTGGGAAAAAGTCCGCGGGCGGCTTTCGGCGGGGCGCGTGCAGTCAGTGGCTTTGCGCCTCATCGTGGACCGCGAACGCGAGATCGAAGAATTCAAACCCGTCGAATTCTGGACCATCCACGCCGAGTTCAAACCGGAGAAACTGAAATCCACCTTCGTTGCCAAACTCATCCGGGTGGATGACCGGGAACCGGAACTGCCCAACGAGGAGTCGGTCCGGCCGCTTCTTATTGACCTCGAGACTGCTTCGTTTTCCATTACAAAGGTCAAACGCGGAGAGCGGCGGCGGAAACCCCCTGCGCCGTTCACCACGTCCACGCTCCAGCAGGAGGCTTCGCGCAAACTCGGCCTGACCGCCAAGCGCACCATGGCGCTGGCGCAGGGATTGTACGAAGGTCAGGATGTGGGCGAGGGCGGCACGACCGGTCTCATCACGTACATGCGCACTGACTCGACCAACGTCTCTGCCATTGCCCAGAACGAAGCGCGCGAGTACATTGCCGGTAAATATGGCGGGGATTTCCTGCCGTCCGAGCCGCCGGTGTACAGGACGAAATCGGTCAACGCGCAGGAAGCGCACGAAGCGATTCGTCCCACCTCAGCGATGCGCGACCCGGAGAAGGTGAAGGAATTCCTCGAGCCTGCCATGTTCAAACTGTACCGCCTCATCTGGCAGCGTTTCATCGCCTCGCAAATGGAAGCGGCGGTGTATGACACGCTTCAGGTGGAAGTGACCGGCAAGACCGCCGGGCACGAATACCTCCTGCGCGCGTCCGGTTCCTCGGTGAAATTCCCCGGCTTTTTGGTCGTGTATGAAGAGGCAAAAAGCGAGGATGCGAGGGCTGAGGACGAGGAGGAGGAAGTCAAAATTCCGGCAGGGTTGGCGGAGGGGCAAAAGCAGGAACTGGTGCGTTTGATCCCCGAACAGCACTTCACCCAGCCGCCCCCGCGCTATACCGAAGCCTCGCTGGTGCAGGCGCTGGAAGAGAACGGCATCGGACGCCCGTCCACGTATGCGCCGACGATTTCAACGATCCAACAACGCGGCTACGTGGTGCGCGAAGAGAAGCGCCTCGTTCCCACCGAAACCGGCGTTCAGGTCAACAACCTGATGATGCAATACTTCCCCGAAGTAGTGGATTTGAACTTCACCGCCCACATGGAGGAAGACCTCGACAAGATCGCTGAAGGCGAAATGGCATGGACGGACGCCATCCGCGAGTTCTACGAACCGTTCTCGGCGGACGTGAAGAAGGCGCAGGCAGAGATGCCCGTCCACAAGACCGAGCCTGAACCGATTGGGCGCATCTGTCCCGACGACGGCGGCGAGCTGGTCATTCGGTATGGGCGGTTTGGCAAATTCATTTCGTGTTCCAACTTCCCGACCTGCCGCTACACCGAGCCGTGGCTGGAGAAGATCGGCATTTCCTGCCCCAAGGATGGCGGCGAACTCGTGGAACGCAAAACCCGCAAGGGGCGCACCTTTTACGGCTGCGCCAATTACCCGAACTGCGATTTCACGTCCTGGAAGAAACCGCTCGCCAAGCCGTGCCCGAAGTGCGGCGGTCTGCTGGTGGCGGCGAACAAGCGCGAGGCGCAATGCACGAATTGTTCCGAAATCTTCCAGTTGGAGGCGGTCGTCCCTGAGAGCGTGTGATCGGGGACGATCATGCCGGGGGGTTGAAGCAGGCCCGGGCGGAGTCTGAGGCGGAAATTCCTTCGGAGCAATCATTCTGCCATGCGGATAGGGATGATTACGTTGTATAATCAATCCAAAGTACACGAGCGAAGGAGTCGAACATGCAGTTCATTGTTGCCTTGCTGAAAAAGATTCCCATCCTGCCCATCGTCCTTTTTATTTTGGGACTGCTCTTGGGGCTTGCCTGGGGGTATTGGATTGACCCGGTTGAATTTAAAGACGCCACGCCATCCCACCTCCGCGCCGATCTGCAGGAGGATTATTTGCGCATGGCGATTGACTCCTTCCTGGTGAACCAGGACCCGAACCTTGCCGTGCAGCGCTGGAAGAACCTCGGCACCGGCGCCCAGCAAGCCTATCTTAGCGTCCAGAACAACCCCGGCGCGACGAACCAGGCGGTGATCAAGTTGTACGGCGATCTGGTGACGAATGTGCTTGCCGCGGAAGGCGAACAGCCCCCGCAGGACACCTCGGACGGCACAGCGGGAATCGGACGCACGGCGCTGATCGGGCTTGGATTGATCCTCGTGCTGGGCGTGGTTGCCGCCGGGGGGATGTATCTGTTCCGGCTGCTGGGCAAACGCGGCTCCGGCGAAGTGACCGCAGTGATGCAGGCGGCTGAGATCAATCGAAGCGCCGCCCGCACGAATTATGAAGAACTTGGGCTTGCGCAGCCGATCACGCAGACGATGACCACCTACGTGTTGGGCGACGATCTATATGATGAGTCGTTCAGTATTGATACGCAGGCGGGCGAGTTCCTGGGCGAATACGGCGTGGGTGTTGCCGAGGTGATCGGCGTGGGCGAACCCAAGAAAGTGACCGCGCTGGAAATCTGGCTGTTCGATAAGAACGACATCAAGACCGCTACCAAGGTGTTGATGTCGCAACATGCGTTCAGCGACCTCGCCATCCGCTCGCGGCTGGAGCCAAAGGGCGAGTTGGTGCTGGTGACGCCGCAAGCGCAGATTTTGCTCGAAACCGCCACCCTGCAGCTGCTTGCAACGGTGGTTGACCTGGAATATGGAAAAAGTCCCCTGCCGGATGGAAGTTACTTTGAGCGCATCACGCTGGAACTGGCAGTCTGGCCCCGCCAGGGATGACTCCTTTACACAGCAGGGACGGCCCGCTCGGCAAGGGTATGACGCCTAATCCATCCTGAAGGGTCGGGTGCGTCATTCAATCAACAAACGAACCTCCTGAACAGCCTGTGCTTTCGCCGCAGAACGTTCAGGAGGTTTTTTGTAGTAAAGGAGATTGCGGATGGGGAAGAGACCCAAGGCGCGGGTTACGATTGAAATCCCGAACCCATGATGTAATTTTCCAAACCGCGGATTTCGCTGTCTTTGTTTTCCAGCACCACCGCCATCACGTCCCGCATGGAGACCAGCCCCACCAGTTGGTCGTTTTCAACGACAGGCAGGTGGCGGATTCGATATTGCCTCATCAGCGCGGCGCACTTTTCGACGCTAGTATCCATGGTGACCGTCATCATTTGGGGAGTCATCACGTCTTTGAGTTTTGTGTTTTTCGCAACGCGCCCTTCGAGTTCGCCCTTGGTCAGGTAGTCGCGTTCGGTGAAGATGCCGACGATTCTGTTCCTTTCGGTCAGCAGTACCGCGCCAACGTGCGCCTCCGCCATCAACCGGATCGCATCCAGGACGGTCTGTGAGGCGTCAATGGTGATGTTCCCGGAAAATTCCTTGGATTCGAGAAGTTTTCGGACAGTAGTCATGGAATAAGTCTCCTTTGGTCTTTTTTATCATAATAGAAGAAAAATGCACAAGGAGAATTTCCTATTCTCCTGTGACGATTGTCATATCGGCTTGACGCGGCTGGATTTCTACGCCAGTTCCACCTTCACTGCCGTCACCTTGTAGGAGGGAATCTTCGAGACCGGGTCGAGCGAGGCGTGCGTGAGCACGTTTGCCGAGGCTTCGGGGAAGTGGAAGTTCGCATACACCATGCCGGGCGGGACGCGCTCCGTGACCCAGGCTTTGGCTTCGATACTTCCGCGCCGCGAGGTGACGCGCACCCGGTCCCGTCCATTCAAGCCCAGTTTGTGCGCGTCATCGGGATTCACCTCCACCAGCGCCTCGTCATAAACCTGCATGATGCCCTGCGAGCGGCGGGTCATCTGCCCGCCGTGCCAGTGATACAGCACCCGCCCCGTGCTCATCACCATCGGGTAATCGTCGTCGGGTCGTTCCGCAGGCGGGACGTGGTCAATCGGCATGAACTTGCCTTTGCCGCGCGTGAATTGTTTGGTGTGCAAAATCGGCGTGCCGGGGTGATCCGGGGATGGACAGGGGCCATTGCAGTCGTTCGCCCGCCTCCAGCCGCGCGTGGGTGATCTTTGCCGTAGGAAGGCGCGAGCGCGTTGATTTCATCCATGATCTCGGATGTGTTCCGATAACCCCATTTCGCCCATGGCGCATCCATATCCATTCTGCGCTCACTGATCACCGACAACTGGTCACTGATCACTCTCCTGGCAATTTCCGTCGTAATCCACCAATCCGGCTTCGCATCCCCAATCGGCTCGATGGCTTGACGCACCATCTGCACCCGTCGCTCGGTGTTGGTGAATGTGCCGGTCTTCTCTGCAAAGGATACGCCGGGCAAAAGCACATCCGCATACGCCGATGTTTCGGAGGGGAAAATTTCCTGCAAAACGAGAAAGTCAATATTTTCCAGGCAATGACGGATGTGATTCGTATCCGGGTCGGACATCACCGGGTCCTCGCCTAGAATGTACAGCGATTTGATCTTGCCTTCGAGGATTCCGGGCATCATTTCAGTGACGGTCAAACCGACCTTGGACGATAGACCGTTGACGATAAACGACAGTCCATCGTCCGTCGTCCGTGGTCTATGGTCAAGCCCCCATGCTTTTCCGAATTTTTCAATCACTTCATCGCTTGTCACCGGCTGGTACGCCGGGAACACGTTCGGCAAGCCGCCCATGTCGCACGCGCCTTGCACGTTGTTCTGTCCGCGCAGGGGATTGACCCCGCCGCCGGGCTTACCCATGTTACCTAAAAGCATTTGCAGGTTGGCAAGCGTCATCACGTTGCGGACGCCCACAATGTGCTGGGTAATGCCCATCGCCCACAGAACAGCCGTCGGCTTGGATGAGGCGATGATTTCCGCCGCTTCATAAAGTTGCTCGACGGGAACGCCCGTAATTTCCGCGACTTTCTCCGGCGGATATTGCATCACGGTCGCCTTGAATTCTTCGAAGCCTTCCGTGCGCTCGCCAATGAAGGTTCGATCCTGCCAGCCTTTTTCGAGGATGATGTGCATCAAGCCGTTGAGCAGGGGAATGTCCGTGCCGGGACGCTGGCGCAGGTGCAGCGTGGCGAACTCGGTTATGTCAATTTTGCGCGGGTCGGCAACGACCAGTTTCGCGCCTCGGAATCTAACCGCGCGGCGGATCATCGTCCCGAAAACAGGATGCTGCTCGGTGGTGTTGGAACCGATGATGAAGAACGCCTGCGCGTGTTTGGCGACATCGTCCATTGAATTGGACATCGCGCCCGAACCGAAGGAGGCAGCCAGACCGGCTACCGTGCTGGAGTGTCAGAGACGGGCGCAGTGGTCAATGTTGTTCGTCCCAATGACCTGCCGCGCCAGTTTGTTCATCAAATAATTTTCTTCGTTCAGGCATTTTGCCGAGGTGAGAAAGCCGAGCGCGTCCGCGCCGAACTTCGCGCGCGTTTCCGCAAATTTCTTCGCCACAACGTCAAGCGCCACATCCCATTCGACATCCACCCAATCCCACTGATCACTGACCACTGATGACTGGCCACTGATGACTGATGACTGGTGACTGATCACTGATAACTGATCACTGATTACCGGCTTCTTTCCACTTTCCAACAAGTACCTTCTCACCCTCGGCTTCACCAGCCTGTCAGGATGATGAATGTAATCGTACCCATACCGTCCCTTCACGCACAGCGCCATCCCATTGACGGACGCATTCGGATTCGACTGCACGCCGATTACCTTATTGTCCTTCACCAATAGATCGAATTGACAACCCACGCCGCAATACGAACAGGTTGTCGTCACCTTCTTCACCTGATGCGCACGCGCGACGCCGTAATTCATCTTGTTCGAGAGCGCGCCTGTTGGACAATACGCCACACATTGACCGCACGACTCGCACCGCGCCTCCAACATCGGGACGCCTGCTCCCGCGACCATGACTTCGCTAAACCCACGCTTTGATACGCCCCACACGTCGCGGACTTGAATCTCGGCGCACGCCGATTCGCACCTGCGGCACAGGATACACTTGTTCATGTCCACGCGGATGAAAGGATTCGGGTCGCCGTCCACCGGGTACCGCGTCCCTTTCGCGCCCCAGGTTGGGACTTCAACCTTGTATTCATAAGCCAAATCCTGCAATTCACATTCGCCCGCCGCGTCGCAGATCAGGCAGTCCTGCGGGTGATTTGCCAGCATCAGCTCGAGCGTCAACTTGCGGTCTTTCATCACCTTCTGGCTTGCAGTTTCGATCTCCATTCCCTCCCAAACGGGCGTGACGCACGCCGCCTGCAAGAATCTCCCGCCCTTTACTTCCACGACGCACATGCGGCAATTGCCCGTCGGGTTCAAGTCCTTGTGGTAGCACAGGGTTGGGATGCGGACGTCATGTTCCTTCGCAACTTGCAGGATGGTCTTGCCGGGTTCGGTTTGGATAAGTTGACCGTTGATTTTTATGTTCAATGTCATCTTGAGCCTCAATTTCGTAATCCGTAATCCGTGATACGTAATTTACGCATTACGAATTACGCTTCACGCATCACTTCACTGCTTTCTCAAATTCTGATCCAAAATGCTCCATTGCCGATTTCATCGGAATTCCCACACTCTGCCCCAGCCCGCAGAAGGACGAGTCTTGCATCAGGTCTGCGAGCGATTTCAATTCGTCCACGTCGCCGGGCTGACCTTTTCCTTCTGCCATGCGGTTTAGAATTTCCAGCGAGCGCCAGGTGCCCACGCGGCAGGGCGTGCATTTGCCGCAGGATTCCGCTGCGAAGAAATGCAGCAATTCGCGCAGCATCGCAACCACGGAAACGCTCTGGTCACAGACCAAAAATGCGCCCGCGCCGAGCGAGATTCCCTGTTGCGCCGAAGCGTAATCAATCGGCACATCGAGCAAGGATTCGTCCACGACCATCCCCGCCGCGCCGCCGCACAGGGCAAATTTGAACGTCGAACCATCCAGCATCCCGCCGCCGAAATCTTCGATGATCTGGCGCAGGGTCAAGCCGAAGGGCGCTTCGAACAAACCGGGATTCTTCACGTGCCCCAGCGCCATGTACAGTTTCGTGCCGGGCGTTTTGTATCCCGAAAGCGACTTCCACCACTCCGCGCCGTTTTTCAAGATGTGCGGCACCGCGCAAAATGACTCAACATTATTCACCGCCGTCGGCTGCCCGCGGAAACCGTACTGGGGCGGGTAGGGTGGACGCGGCCGCGGCTCACCGCGCTTGCCCTCCAGTGATTCGATCAATGCCGTCTCTTCGCCGCAGATGTACGCACCCGCGCCGCGGTGAACATGGATGTCGAACGAAAAGCCGCTTCCCAAAATATTTTCGCCCAAAAGATTTTTTGACTTTGCCTGCGCGATGGCGTTTTCCAGCCGCCGCGCCTGATATTCATATTCCCCCCGGATGTAAATCCACGCCTCGGATGCGCCGCTGGCATAACCACCGATGGCGATACCTTCGATCAGTTGATGCGGATTCGTGTCTATCAAAACGCGATCTTTGAAAATGAGCGGCTCGGATTCGTCCGCATTGCAAATGAGGTAGCGTGGAGTCCGCTTTTCGCTGGCAACGAAGCGCCACTTGCGCCCGACAGGAAAGCCCGCGCCGCCGCGCCCCTGCAAGCCTGATGCTTCCACCTCGGCAAGAGTCTCCTCAGGTGTTTTGCGGAGCGCGTTTTTCAATCCGTCGTATACGCCGTTTGCCAACGAATCTTCAATCGAATCGGGGTCAATCTTCCCGATCAACGCCGTCATCACGCGCACTTCGCCTTTGCGGGGCTGGCTGTAATCGGTCGGCGCACCCCGCCAGCCTTCGCAGACTTTCTGAGCGTCGTCAACGTCAGCGGGTCCCGCCTGTTCGTCGTTTACCAAAACCGCAGGCGCGCGGTCACAGAGACCCAGGCAGGAGGTTCGCTCCACTGACCATGGACCATGGACCATGGACGACCATTTGTCAATGGTCTGTCGTCCATCGTCCGTGGTCGCTCTTTTCAACCAACACACCGGTCCATCGCACACCCTCAAAATCTTCCCGCGTTCCTCGAACGACAGCATGGAGTAGAAAGTCGCCATGCCGTACAGGCGGTGGGGAGGAAGTTTCAGCGAACGGGCGGCATCGGTCACAGAATCAACCGTCAGGGCGGAATGATGCGTTTGAATTTCCTTCAACACTTCCAGGGCGGCTTCGCGGTCGTTCCCATGCTTCAACGCAATGTTCCGTATTTCAGGCGCGATCGGTTTGTGGATGATGTGTTTGTTGGTCATGCTGTTGCTCCATTACTATTATTCCTTGTCTTGTCAATTTAGGTAAGTTTCATTGCTCACGCCACACTGCGACATTCGTCCCTTTGTATAGTGATAAATTTCACAATCAGTTGTAAAAAAAGTATCGCAGGGTTCAACCTTGCGTTACAGCGTTACAACCCAACCCTTTCTCCGTTTGAATACACATTGAAGCGGTGCTTTCTTGCGTAGCCGATGAGCGTGATGCCGTATCGCTGCGCCATCTCAATCGAAAGCGACGATGGGGAGGTGCGTGAGATCAAAATCGGCGCGTTGAGTTGCGCGGCTTTTTGCAGCATCTCCGAACTGATGCGCCCGGTGGTGATGAGAATGCGGTTTGGGGGCCAGACGTTTTTAATCAAACACATGCCTGCGATTTTGTCGAGCGTGTTGTGTCTGCCAATGTCGTCCGCCGCGAGGACGACCTTCTCGCCGTCGCTTAATGCGGATGTGTGGACTCCGCCGGTGTCGCGGTAGAGTTCCTGCGACTCGAACAGTTTTTCCACCATCTCCATAATCGCTTCGGGCTGGACCCGAAACCTGTTCCCCGCAAAATTGACGTTGGGCTTGGCGAGGAGGTCAACCGCCGTGACGCCGCCCGTACAGCCGGATGTCCTTCGCCAATTGGTCGGCTGTTCCACGGAGCGGTTCAGCCAGACATCCACGTTATCGCCATGCTCGCACACGCGAACGTCCGCCACTTCGTCCATGGATTGGATGACGCCTTCGTTGTAGAGAAAGCCGACCGCAAGTTCCTCCAATTGGATCGGCGTGCACATGAAGGAAATCCACACTTCGCCGTTCACGGTCAGGGAAACGGGCGTCTCCACGATGGTCATGGCGTCGTGATGTTCCCACTTTTTGAATTCATACCGGTCGTACAGAATTTCTTTTCGCGGAAGAATCATTTT
Source organism: Chloroflexota bacterium (assembly GCA_013112685.1). Taxonomy (GTDB): domain Bacteria; phylum Chloroflexota; class Anaerolineae; order Anaerolineales; family Villigracilaceae; genus Villigracilis. Next base: position 648,349 of record JABFGC010000002.1, read on the forward strand.
CTACCTCTAAACTTCGTTCCAATTTGCCGGGAGTTTGGGAGCGGTCCATTTTGAATCCGGCCGCCAATTCAGCCAGGAAGCGTCCAGCGGATATTCACGCCTTTCCAGCCTGCCCAGAACTTCCTCTTTTGCCGTTTCGATTTTATCAATCCACCCTGGCTGGATTAAACCCGCTTCTCTCGCTTTTCGATAGTCTTCCAAATCCTTCCATTCATACGAAAAATCGGGCTTGATGACCAGGTCCAAATCCAGATCGAGGGTGTCAATGATGTGCCCGTCCCTCCGAAAAGGGATTTGGAAATTGATGTAGTAGCAAAGGAACTCGTCGCTGGCGTGATCCCAAAAATAGACGGTCGAGAAGAATTTACCAGGTTCGAGAATCTGTAAAGCCCGAGTGCTGTGCCATGGAAGCCTTTCGAGCCTCCAGTCGTTGAACTTGAAATCCCAACGGCGTTTTCCGTTGTTCTTGCCCTTCGGGTAATGCTCTTCAATCATACGTTCCGCGCCTGGCAGGGTGGCAATGACGGTTTCGTTCGGCGAGTCTTTTACGACAAAACAGGACAACGCATGCCAAACCCGACCCCGGAAAACCTCCCTCCAGGCAATCACGTCACCTGGTTTCCACATTGGGTTGAATCCGTTCTGAATTGCGGTGCGCTTTATAAAACAAATCCGGGTCGGCGAGGAAGGCACCGAGGCAGGGTTCGGTGCAGAGGATCAGAGTGCGTCCGCGGTACTGCGCGGACGGGAAATATTGCGGGTCGGTGTCGCGGAAGATGCGTCCGCACAGGGTGACGAACTGCTTTGGCTTTTTGCGGTCGGCGCTGATGTCCTCTTCGAGCGCAGGCGGACAGAAACCGGTCATTTTGAAGAGACCTCTGCGATATAGGCTTCAAAAGGCGCGATGCTCAGACGCTGCAGGGATATTTCCGCGGGGGAGCGCACCGAACTCGAAAACAGCGTATGGAGTTTTTTTGCCTTGAGTTCTTTCGTCTTTGAAAAATCCAATTCGAGCCGCTTATCGGAGAAGTTCAGCACCACGAGCGCCTGCTGCAAATCGGAAGTACGCAGAAAGGCGAAATAATCTTCGGCGGTGACGTGCAAAGGCGTGTACTCGCCGAGTTGGAGTGCAGGCGACGCCTTGCGCACGCGCAAAAGATGCTTGTAGTAGTTGAGCAGTGAATCCGGGTTGCGCTCCTGGTCCCGGACGTTGATGCCATCCTCGAAATTCGGGTTGACAGGCAGCCAGGGGTTGACGCCCGCCGGGGAGAAGCCCGCGTTGGGCGAGTTCGACCACTGCATGGGCGTGCGGTTCTTGTCGCGGGTCATCTCGGCGGTGCGGACCATCGCCTCCTCGGGGTGGACGCCCATTTCGGTGACGATGGCGTGGTAATACCAGGAGCCCATCGTGTCTTTCACCTGCGAAATGTCCGTGAGCATGTAATCGGTCATGCCGATTTCTTCGCCGTTGTAAAGGAAGGGCGTGCCCCGCAGAGTCAGCACCAGCGCGGCGTGCAGGCGGGCGAGTTCGGCATCGTGGAGCTTGTTGCCGAAGCGGGTGTAGAGGCGGGAACAATCGTGGTTGCCCAGCGTATTGCAGGGCCAGCCTCGTTCGGTGGGAAGGGCATCTAGTTGCCGCTGACCTGTCCTTTTGGTTCTTGCGGATGTGAATGGGCGTGAGCCGCTCCGTGCGCATGAGCGGGAAGTTGAAGACGAGATGCAGTTCGTCCCTGCCGTTCCCCATGTATTCGATGTTGTCGTCCTCGCCGACCAGCCATGCGGTCGCCGTCGTATTCATCGAGGATGGCGCGCAGTTCCTTCATCAGGCTGTGCACGCCGGGCTGTCCCCATTGGTGCTTGAACATATCGTGCCAGTATTTGTCTTTCAGTTTTTTGTCTGCTTCGGTTTGCGCCAGTTCGGAGAAGCGGCGCAGTTCCGCCAGATTCATGGGGACATCATGCGGCGTGAAGCTCGGGTCTTCAAAGATGGTACCGATGGCATCGAGGCGGAAACCGTCCACGCCGAGGTCGAGCCAGAAGCGGACCATGTCCCACATGGCTTGCTTCACTTCGGGATTGTGCCAGTTCAAATCCGGCTGCTGCTTCATGAAGTAATGATAGTAGTACTGGTTTCGTTCGGGGACGTACGTCCATGCGTCGCCGTCGAAGCAGGATTGCCAGTTGTTCGGCGGCGCATCCACCCAGACGTACCAATCTGCTTTTGGGTTGTCGCGGCTGGATTTTGACTCCAGGAACCAGGGATGTTCGTCGGAGGTGTGATTCAGCACGAGGTCCAGGATGACGCGCATGTTTCGGTTGTGTGACTCGCTCAGGAAGCGCTTGAAGTCCTCCATTGTGCCGTATTCCGGCGCGACGTTTGTGTAATCCGAGATGTCGTAGCCGCAATCCCAGTTGGGGGAGGGGAAATGCGGCGAGAGCCAGAGCGCATCCACGCCCAGGTCGGAGAGGTAGTCCAGTTTTTCGGTCATACCGGGGAAGTCGCCGATGCCGTCGCCGTTCCCGTCTGCAAACGAACGCGGATAGATTTGATAGAAGACCGCAGTCTGCCACCATTTGGTTGATGTCATAAATATCTTTTCCTCGATGTTTCTAAACAGTCGGTTCGAGCCTGCCTGCAATTTTGACGCAATCGTGCTTGAAAACTTCCTCTTTGTGCGGCGCCTCGGGAAGTTCGCTGGTCAGGTCCTGCCCGGGGAAGTGCAAATTTTCGTGCAGGTCCAGCCGCCACTTGGGACAGTCGGTCACGTCGTAGACGATGCCGTTGTAAGCGATGAGTTTGCGCGTGCCGCGCTCGCCGGTGCTGCGCTTCAGTTCCTGGAGGGTGATAAGGCGATCTGGAATGATCATAACTTTATCGTCAAGCCTTCGGGGAGGGAGTGCCGGAGATATTCAAGCAGGGAATAGATGATGAGCGATGCGCCGAACATTTCCACCGATTCTTCGAGGCTGGCGATCACCGCGTAGGTGAAATTTTTCTGCCCGAGGTTGGCGGCAAAATACCCGCTGACCATCTCGCCGCCGATCACGCCGCCGATGTACACCGCGAGCGAGAGGAAAAACAGGATTTTGAACCTTGTTTCGAGATGCAGGAAGAACATCAGGAACGCCAGCCCGAACAGCGCCACCGCGACCAGACCGGGAATGACCCAGGCGAAGTAGAACACTCCCTCCGCCCCGGCGATTGCGCGCATGGGTTTGATGAGTCGTTCGTGCAGGACGGCGGCTTCGTCAATGGAGAGGAAGAAGAAGACCAGCGCAAGCGCGAACCAGTGAAAACGGTAACGGTCTTTGACTGCGCTTTTCCATGCGCTGATGGCGGCGAGCAAAAGCGCAGGGATGAACAACAGCAGGGCGTTGATGAAGGTTGGGATGTTGCTTTCCGCATCCAGGTAAAACGCGGACATGAGCAGATCAATCAGGAACTCGTGCCAGTAGCCGCGGATATCGGCGACGCCGAAATATTTGATGCGCTGTCCCCAAATGCTCATACCGACCAGGAACGCGACGACGGCAAACAGGACGACGAGGATTCGTTTTGGATCGAATTTTATAACGGGGGGTGAGTTTGTCATGGAAGCCTTCGGGTAGGATTATACCCAGCGCGGTTATAAATTGCGCTTTTCAGGCGATGAACTGAGTCCTTTTATCCGCGCTCGAAGAGCCGTTCCAAAATCAGCCGCGCCAGCGAGCGGAGTTGACCGCGGCTTTCGTAACCATCCGCCATCAGGACGTTGATGACCAGCATGATATTGCCGCGCAGAACGCTCAGGTTCAGGTTCAGAACCGTCTTCGCTGTACCAGTACCAGGCTTCATCGCCGAGGTTGTCCATGCGTGTGGCGTTGGCGGGATAGGTTTGACCTCCGCGCTTGTAATTCAAAATCATATCGCCGGGCGTGGTCCCGAACACGATGCTGTAATACATCCAGCCGCCAGGCTCGAGCGGGTCGGTTGTGCAGTTGTAACGCTCGAACGGCTCAAGTTCGCCGATACTGCTGCTGCTGACGAGCGGATATTCCAACGGACCCAGGACCGCTTCGTATTCCTCCTTCGAGAGCAGGTTGCATGTTTCAAATATCTCGCTTTCGGCGGCGAAGTTGCGCAGGTGAACGGTCTCAGGGTCGGAAGCGCCGATGGGGAGGATGATCTTTTCGGGTTGGGGCAGTCCGCCGTCGGGGTTGACCGCTTGCATGGCTTGAGCCGCCAACAGCGCGGTCTGATGCGCGGAATCCGGGATGGGAGATGCCAGCGAGATCGTCAACCGCGTGTCGCCCGAAACCGCTTCGAGGCGGAGTCCGTATTGCCACCACAGCGCTTCCCCACCCAGTCCTTTCACAGGGACGGCATCGCCGCCGATCAGCCGTTTCACCTCATCGTAATCGCGTCGAGCGGATTCCGAATCCGGCACGAACCAGACGTCAATGTAAATCGCGTTGTCCGCCGAGCGCGCTTCACAACGGACGCTGGCGCGCTGTTCGTAATACGGCGGCTGGAAAGTCACCATGGTGACGGGCTTTTGCTCCAGCGCGCCGATCATGGCTTTGAGACGGGAATTCGCGGCGAATGGACATTCCTCGAAGGGCAATGGGTCCATCGGCGGGTACAGGAGCGGGATGTCCCTTGGGTCGAGCGCGGCTGGGGTCGAGGGCGGCGGCATCAGCCCGAATAGAAGGATTTCCTCGGGCGGCTTGCCTTTCAAATTGACGACAGACGGCGTGGTGGGCGCGTACCCTGCCGGCACTGAAACCTTCGCTACAAGTTCGTCGCAGAACGCGCCGAAATCGCCGACGCCGTTGATGCTGGCGATGCCGTCCCTGCCGGTTTGCGCGCTGAAAGAATAGCCGGGGCGGTCAACGGCTTCGATGGTCACCGAAACGGGACTCAGCGGGGTCTCCTCCGGGTCGAAAACGCCATCGCCATCTGCATCGCTCCACACCTGCGCCTGGCGGTAAAGAAAACATTCCGAAATGATCTGCGGGGAAGGGGTGGGAGGCGGGGTTGGAATCGCGCCGCAGGCAGAGAGGAGGCTGAATATCAGTACGGAAAACAGAAACCGGTTCATGGGGGTTAATACGCGCCGGAACATTGCCACTGTTCTTCGGGAGTAAACGTGCAGATGTTCATGCCAGGACCGATGTAATAGAAGGAGAGCGAGAAACTTTCCTCTGTTTTCGTGTACGAAATCGGTTCGTTATTGACCTCGGTGGGTATCGCAGCCAGATAGTCCGGCGTCAATTCTGCGAGCGACTCGGGGTATTCGCCCTTTTCGCTTTGATATTGTTCCAGCGCATGGATGATCGGGTTGCAGGCGGCATATCCGCGCTCGGCTTTTTCGCCCACTCCGGGCGGCTCCTCGGTGGGAACAACGGCGCAGGCGAGCGCAAACCAGCCGGTCAAAACGACCAACGCGAACCTGATATTCCCGGGTTTCATGGCGACTCCTTTCGCCGCCGTACAAATGTCGTTGCGAGGGCGTTCTTCCCGAAGCAACCTCCTGTTTTACAAGGCATCTCCGGTCAGTCGGAGGTCGCCGCATGACGCCTTGCGCCACGCGCAACGACACAAGCAAGCCAAATAGACTCGACGCGCAGAAATTTGATGTCCGTGTGTATGTTGACGAGGGTCCCAATATGAGTCTTGCCGGACCCTTTGGGTCCGATCAGCATGTAGAGGGTTTTGGACATGGGAAAAGTTTACCTGCCTTTGATGATTTTGTTAAATTCCGCACGCAATCGTTAATTCACCTTATAATTATCCAGCAATCGTAAATCCAAAATCAAAAATCGTAAATCCAAAAAACATGACCACCCCACTCATCGAATGTATCCCCAACTTCTCCGAAGCGCGCCGACCCGAAGTGATTGACCGGATCGTCGCCGCCATCCAATCGGTCAGCGACGTGAAACTCCTCGACCGTTCCTCTGACTTCGACCACAACCGCACCGTGCTTACGTTCGCCGGTCCACCCGAAGGCGTGGAGGAAGCCGCCTTCCGCGCCATCAAGACCGCTTCCGAACTCATCAACCTGGACCACCACACAGGCGAGCATCCACGCATCGGTGCGACGGACGTTGTCCCGTTTGTCCCGCTCGGCGGCGCGACGATGGACGATTGCATTGCCATCGCTCAACGCCTCGGCAAACGCGTCGGCAGCGAACTCAGCATCCCGGTCTATTTGTATGAGGCGGCGGCGAGCCGTCCCGACCGCACAAACCTTGAAAACATCCGCAGGGGACAATACGAAGGTCTCAAATCCGAGATCGAAACCAACCCGGAGCGCCAACCCGATTTCGGTCCCGCCAAACTAGGCACGGCAGGCGCAACCGTCATCGGCGCGCGCAACCCGCTCATCGCCTTCAACGTCTACCTCACCACCGGCGACGTGGAGATCGCCAAAAAGATCGCCAAAGCCGTGCGGCAGTCGTCCGGCGGCTTGCGCTATGTGAAGGGTCTCGGCTTGCTCGTGGATGGACGCGCGCAGGTTTCGATGAACCTGACCAACTTCCGCGAAACGCCCGTCGCCCGCGTGGTGGAATTCATCCGGCGCGAAGCGCAGCGCTACGGCGTTGGCATTCATCACAGCGAACTCGTTGGCTTGATTCCGCAGGAAGCGTTGGTGGATGCGGCGGTCTGGTACACCCAACTGGATCAATTCGACAAAGAGCAGATTCTCGAATCAAGACTTTTCTCCACCTCCGCCGGGGACGCATCCGACTCCGCCGGTAATGGTCCCTCTTTTCTGGAAGAGTTAGCCTCCCCGACACCAACCCCCGGAGGCGGCTCCGCGGGCGCGTATGCCGGGGCGATGGGCGCGGGACTCGTTGCCATGGTGGCGGGGATTACGATGAGCAAAAAGAAATACGCCGACGTGGAAGCCGAAATGCAAGCGATCCGTGTGGTGGCGGAAAACCTGCGCGCCGAACTCACCCAGGCCGTGGAGGATGACTCCGCCGCCTTCGAAGCGGTGATGGGCGCGATGCGCCTGCCAAAGGATACGGACGAACAGAAAAAAGCACGCAACGCCGCCATCCTGCAAGCCACGCTCAACGCGGCGCATATCCCCCTGCACGTTTGCGGCGACGCAGTCAAAGTGATGAGCCTCGCCGTCAAATGCGCCAGGCGCGGCATCCTGAGCGCTGTCAGCGATTCGATATCCGGTTTTGCCATGGCGCGCGCCTGCCTGACCGCCGCAGGGTACAACGTCCGCATCAACATCAACTCGCTGGAGGACAAATCCGCCGGGGAAAGGATGCTCGCCGAACTCGTCGAACTGGAAAAGGAAGCCGATAAGCTCGAAGCCGAAATCCGCGCGGTGGTGAAGGAACGCGGCGGGATTTAATTTGCTTGGACTCAGGGAACTTGTTCCCGTCTTTACAAAGCGTGCTTCGCAAACCGCGCCGGCAAGCTGGTGAGTCCAAATTAAAAATCGTCAAACACATTGACCTTGTCTATCGGCTGATTGAAAACCTGCTGTTTTAGATCTTCATTTCCCGTTTCCATAAACCATTTGTAACTGCAAAACGGATAATTTGCCGCATTATCAACCAATCCATGCTTTACAGGGTTCTCGTGAACATATCGAAGCCTGGCAAGATAGGATTTTTCGTACGTAAGGCACGTGTCCCAATAATTCTGCCAAACCTGTCTGCCCGGGGTATTGTCCCAGCGATTGAATTGTATTGCAGTGATCGAATGAACCTGCTGGATTAGTTTCTTCAAAGTCTTTGCATCTTCGGGCGCTTGCGCGATAAAGTGATGATGATTGTTTAAAACCGCCCAAGCCTCGAGATTCCAGCCGAGCAGATGTGACCGTTCAAAAAGAATCTGCAAAAAGAATTCTTTTCGCCTGCTTTCACCCAGTAAAGGCTGTTTTTCCAGTGTGGAAGCCGTTACCATGTACATGGCATTCGGCACGAAGTAATGCGGCGGCGTGTGGAGGTAGGTCCTGTAACTGTCTTCCATAATTTGGAGTATAACTTAAGGACTTGGAAAACCTGTTCCCTTTTTACAAATTGCTTTATCGCAAATCGCGCCAGCAAGCTGGCTGAGTCCAAATTGTCCCTATGAATAAAAACCATTATCCATTTCTGCTAATTGCTTTTCTTCTCGCTTCCTGCAATCCTCCCGTTCAACCTTCACCGACCAGACAGCCCGTTGAGCCAACCCAAACGCAAGCCCTCCCAACCGCAACCGGGACTTTTATCCCAACTGCACTTCCAACCGAAACAAAAGTTCCTCCCACCCCCGTCCCCTGCGACCCGCTCAATGCGGAGTACTGCATCGTGGAATGGGACTTTCGCTTTCAACGCCCCGTCCTCCCGCCGGGGAACGATGCGGTGGACCTGACCTACCTCTACGCCACCACGCAAAACGGGACGCGCGACCCGCATCACGGTGTGGAATTTCAAAACGCCTTCGGGACTCCCGTCCATGCAGCGGCGGATGGGGAGGTGGTGTTTGCAGGCTCGGATAAATCCGTCAAATTCAGCCCGTGGACGAATTTCTACGGCAATGTGATCATCATCCGCCACGCGGACGATTTTTACACACTGTACGCCCATCTCTCGAACATCTTTGTTTCAGCGGGAAATGCAGTAAAAGCAGGCGAGAGGATCGGAGAAGTCGGGGCGAGCGGCGGCGCTACCGGCAGCCATCTCCACTTCGAGGTCCGCAGGGGAAGCGACTATGCCGATTATTTTTCCACCGAGAATCCCGAACTCTGGCTGATTCCCCAAAGCGGCACGGGCTCGTTATCCATCACTTTGAAAATGGATTCGGAGCGCAACTACGAGCGTCCGCTGGTCGTCACCTATTACGCGGATGGGCGGGCGGCTTTTACGTATTACGTTTCTTCCTACACCAATGGATTTGAGCACAATGCAGAGGACGCTGTGTTGGGCAGCCTCCCGCCGGGGCAGTACAAAATTGCGTTCAACGACGATTCCGGCCTTCGTGAGCGCGTGGTTGAAGTAGAAGCGGGGAAACTCACCAAGGTCGTTTTCGATAAGAAATAAAAAAACCGGTTGCCACTTCAAGACAACCGGTTTGTCTTCGGAACTATTCTTCGAGGGTTGAAATATCTCCCTCGGGCAGGCCCTGCGCCCTGGCTTTCAACACGCGGCGCATGATCTTCCCGGAGCGCGTCTTGGGCAGTTTATCCACGAATTTGACATCCTCCGGTCTGGCGATGGGTCCCATGTGGGTGGCGACGTGCTGGCGCAGTTCCTCCGCCAATTCGGGGGATGGCGCATAACCAGCCCTCAGCAGGACAAAGGTGTGTATGGCTTGACCTTTGACATCGTGCGGCAAACCGATGGCGGCGGCTTCCGCCACAGCCGGGTGACTGACCAGCGCGGACTCAACCTCCGCCGTGCCGAGGCGGTGACCGGAAACTTTGATCACGTCATCCACCCGCCCGATGATCCAGTAATAACCGTCTTTGTCGCGCTTGGCAGAGTCGCCGGTGGTGTAGCGTCCGGGGTATTTGCTCCAATATTGATTGACGTAACGTTCGTCGTCGCCGTAGATGGTGCGGAGCATCGCGGGCCACGGGCGGAGCAGGGTGAGATAGCCTTCGGTATCGTCGGGAACGGGACTGCCCTGTTCATCCACAATTTCCGCGCGTTGACCGAAGAATGGGCGCGTGCCGGAACCCGGTTTGAGCGGCACAACCGGCGTGGGCGTGATCATGAACGCGCCAGTTTCCGTCTGCCACCAGGTATCCATGATCGGGCATTTTTCCTTGCCGATGACGCGGTAATACCACTTCCACGCTTCGGGGTTGATTGGCTCACCCACACTGCCGAGCAGCCGCAGGGAAGAAAGATCGTGTTTATTGGGCCAGGATTCTCCAAAGCGCATCAACCCGCGGATGGCGGTGGGGGCGGTGTAGAAGACGGTGATCCCGAAACGTTCGATAACCTGCCACCAGCGGTTCGGGTATGGATAGGCAGGTCCGCCCTCGAACAGCATCGAAGTCACGCCGTTGATCATCGGACCGTAAACAATGTACGAGTGTCCCGTGATCCAGCCGGGGTCGGCGGTGCACCACCAGCGGTCGGTGTCGTTGACATCGAAGACGTATTTCAGCGTCGAGTAGGTGCCGACCATGTAGCCGCCGTGCGTGTGCAGGATGGCTTTCGGCTTGCCTGTGGACCCCGACGTATAAAGGATGAACAGCGGGTCTTCCGCGTCCATCACCTCGGTGGGACATTTGCCGTTGGCGATGGGCAGATTCAACATATCGTGGTACCAGTGGTCGCGCCCCGCCTCCATACTGACATTGTTGCCGACCCGCCTGACCACGATCACGTTTTCCACCGTTGGGCAGCGCTTGAGCGCATCGTCCACGATGGTTTTGAGTTCCACCACCTTGCCGTTTTGGTACGAGCCGTCGCAGGTGATGACCAGTTTCGACTGGCTGTCTTCGATGCGCCCTTGAAGGGAATCCACCGAGAAGCCGCCGAACACCACCGAATGGATCGCGCCGATCTTGGCGCAAGCCAGCATGGCAAAGACGATCTCCGGCACGCGCCCCATGTAGATGGTAACGCGGTCGCCTTTGGTCACGCCCATAGCTTTGATGATGTTCGCCATGCGCGAGACTTCGCGGTTCATGGCGTAATACGAGAAGGTGCGCTCCAATTTGCCGTCTTCCGATTCCCAGATGAGCGCCAGTTGGTTTTTGCGGTGAGTTTTCAAATGCCGGTCAATGGCGTTATGCACGATGTTGGTCTTGCCGCCGACGAACCATTTGAAAAACGGCTTGTTCGAGTCGTCGAGGACTTTATCCCACTTCTTGAACCACTCCAATTCAGAGGCTTCATCCGCCCAAAAGCCTTCGAGGTCTTTGTCCGCCTTTTCGGCGAGCGCATCCCAGTCCTTCAGCCGCGCCTGCGCCGCCACCTGCTCGGATGGATAATAGACTTCGCCTTCCATTTCCTTTGGCTTGCTGGTCTTTGCCATAGCCGTCTCTCCTCTGTCTGAAAATTTCGGCAATTTTAATACCGTTTTGGAATTCAATGTTGGTCAACCGCTATCCCTTCCCTCGTTTCCCTTTCCCTGGGGACGAATCAGCATCACCGGGATTTTCGAACGATGCACCACCTGTTCCGCCACGCTGCCCAGCAGCAGCCGCAGCACCCCGGTATGACCGTGCGTGGACATGGCGATAAAGTCCGCTTGCATCGCTTCCGCCGCCTCCAGGATGGTTTCCGCAACAGGACCCTCCCGAAGCAGGTACGTGGCGCGCGCTCCCTTGTTTTCCAGTCTCGAGCAGGCATTCTTCATGTACGATTTGATGTTCACCCGCTGTTTCTTGATTTCTTTCGGCGGCGCAAGGGCGGCAATGGGCGCATCGAACTCAGGGACGGGCGTTACCTCCACGTGCAGCAGGACGAGTTCCACATTCAAGGCAAGGGCAAGTTTCTCCGCGTGCGGCAGCACTGCCTCCGAAAACTGCGAGCCATCCAAAGGGACAAGGATTCGCTGGTACATGTCTCTGCCTCCTGGCTGAGCGGCTGGCGCCACGTGGCGCAGAACTTATAGATTCACTCGATCCAATCCAGAATTCTATACCACAATCCCGCGAACGGCAAAAACCACGGGCTGCCGTTGTACAATCCCAGCGGCGCGCCGGGGAAATCGAACCGCGCAAACGGGTGCTCTTTGATATTCCCCTTCATCATTGCTTCGGCAACCGTCGCGCCCAGGTACGTCGCCATTGCCACGCCGTGACCCGCGTAACCGAGCGAGTAAAAAATCCCATCCTCTTCGCCCACATGCGTCATCTGGTCGAATGCAAAATCGAGCGTTCCGCCCCAGGCATATTCCACTTTCACATCCTTCAACTGCGGGAAAACTCGAATCATCTCGCGCCGCAAAATCTCCCCGCTTTGCGCAATCGTGTTTTCATTTTCAGGGAAGAACGCCGCTCGCCCGCCGAAGACCAGGCGGTTATCCCACAGCCGGAAATAATTCAAGAAATGCTTGTAATCGAAGATCATCCGATTCTTCGGGCTGAGTTCGCGCGCGAGTTCGTCCGATAATTTTTCCGTTGCAACGATGAACGAGCCGATCGGGATAATCTTCCTTTGAAGTTTTTTCGTGACGCCCCCCGTATAGCCGGACGTCGCCACCAAAACGGATTCCGCTTCCAAATTCCCTCTTTCTGTTTGGATGACACTTGCACCTGCACTTGCGCCAGTTGCAAGTGCAGGTGAGAACCGCTTCTCTCCCCGCTCGATGTTGTCCACCCGCGCTCGCGCGCAGAGTTTTGCCCCGGCCCGAGCCGCCGCACCCGCCAGCCCTGCCACATATTGAGCCGGATTCAACCCGCCGCTGACCTCGTCCACCAGCGCGCCGTGATACACGTCCGTCCCGATTTCGGAGCGTAAATCCTTCGGCAGGACGAGCCGCACGTCATGGTTGAACTCCTTCGCCATGAATTCGACTTCACCTTGAAGCGCGTCGTAATGCTTCGGTTTATTTGCCGCAAGCAGATGACCCGTCCGCGCGAAGCCGCAGTCAATATTTTCTTCCCTGACAATTTGCTCGACGAGGCTTACTGAATCTAGCGAGCATTGGAACAGCTCTCTCGCCAACTCCCGCCCATACTTTTTGATGACCGTCTGCATCGCGGGCTTCAAGCCCGTCAACGCCATGCCGCCGTTGCGCGAACTTGCGCCCCAGCCGATGGTCTTCGCTTCGAGCACCGCAACATTCACATTGCGCTTTGCCAGAGCCCGCGCCGCGCTCAACCCTGTGTACCCGCCGCCGATGATCGCCACATCCGCTTTGGCGGGGATGGGCGCTGGATTCGTGTCATCCGGCATTTGGACGGTGGTGTGCCAGTAGATGTGTTGTTTCATTGCGCCTCCAGGCGGACGATGGACGATAGACCGTTGACCGTGGTTTTTCGATCGTCCATCGTCTATGGTCAATCGTCAGTTCCTAATATCTCTTCCCAATCCAATTCCTTGAACGCTTCTTGCAAACGGTGACCATCGTCCACGACGATGTATTTCAAATTGGTGAATAATTTCTCCGCCACCTCGCGTGCGGGCTCGAGCGGAACGACGTCATCCGCTGTCCCGTGGACGACGACCGTCGGAACAGAGACAGGCTCAAGGTCCAGGTAAGAGGCGAAATGGTCGCGCAGGAGGGCGGGCGCGAGCAAAATCAACTTGCGGACTTGAGTCGGATGGTTGCAGGTGAAGACCGTCCCCATCAAACCGCCGAAGGAGGAGCCGATGATGGTCCAGTTTTTCTTTCGCCCCAAAATCGGTTTGAGTTGCGCCATGCGTTCTTCGAACGAGCCTGTGAAGTCGGGCGTGACCATGCCGGGAAATCTTTCGGCGAACTGGCGAGCCTTTCCGCTCTGGCTGTTGCTTTCGAGACCGTGCAGGTAGATGATTCTTGAATTGTCCATCTTCTTTTTCCTCGGCTTGCGCGCGGGTTTGACCTTTTCTTCGGGCGGTGCGTTCTCGTCAATGAAGTCATCCGGCTCGGCGGGTTTGGCAATGGCAAGCGGCTGCGGACGGAGCAGGTCGCGCAATTCCTTTTGCAGGGGCGGGGGAAAGTCTGGCGAGATGCGCCGCATGGTGACGGCGGTCATCGGATTCTCGGCGGCGCCGAGAATGTTTTTGAGCATGAAGATGGCTTCGTTGGGCGAGGCGCGATAGAGCGCGACGATCAGTTCTGCGAGATCGTTTTGCAAAGTGGACGGTGCGGCTTCGACGATGGGTTCGACGAGGTCGAAGATGGCTGGCAGGTTTTCAAAGTCGCTGTCGGCGATCATGGGGATGAGCGCTTGAATGCCGTTGGACCAGGTGCGGGTTCGTTCGGGGTGCAGGTATTCGCGTACGAGGGTGAGGAATTGTTCCGGCGTTTCCTTCCTCATGCGCGAGAGACTGGTGGTAAGCAGCGCCGCGCGCACTTCCGGGTCGCGGATTTGCTGCGTCCATGCGGTGATGCGGGGGAGCAGGCGTTCTTCCTGCGGCGGGATGCGTCCGAGCAGGAAGGCGGCGAGCAGGCGCGTTTCGAGCGCGCCTTCATCCCAAAGCACGTCGGCGAGTTCGAGCGCGAAGTGCGGATTCTCTTCCGCTTTGAAACGCAGTTCGTTTTGAATTTGTGTTAAGACTGCGGGAGGCGTACGATAGGTTTTGAGGTTGGAGCCCGGAGCGACATTTTCCGCTGTGCGGAGTGTGTAGTTGACGTAGAACTCCAATATCTCGCGCAAATGCTTCATGAACTCGTCTGGCAGGAAGAAGAAGTCTGTCAGGCGGGCGGCTTGCTTGCGGAGGCGGGTGAGGTCAATGGCGGGCATTGAAAGTTATCCGGTGTTCCAGTGTCAAGTGTCCCGTGAAAAACTTGACACCGGAACACTTGACACCGATACACGGACTAATACGCTTTTGCGAAATACACTTTGCGCTTGCTCGGCTTACCGCAGACCACGCACTTACCTTCCTTGTCAGGCTGGTGGAAGGGGATGTTGCGGGTGGTGGCTTTGGTCTCTTCCTTGATCCTGGTCTCGCATTCGGCGGATTCGCACCAGTAGGCGAACGCCCAGCCGTCCTGCACAACCTTTTTCAGGTCTTCGTAATTATCCACGTTGTGGATGTTCGCGTCGCGGTATTCGGTGGCGCGTTTGAGCAGGGACGCTTGCACATCGTTTAGAAGATTTTTGACAGTCTCTGCCAAGCCTTCCTGTGAGACGAAGGTTTTACCTTCCTTGCCAGGCTTGTCGCGTCGGGCGAGGGCGACGGTTCCTTTTTCCACATCCTTCGGACCGATCTCCACGCGGACGGGCACGCCGCGCATTTCCCAGTCGTTGAACTTGAAGCCGCTGGAAACGTTGTCGCGGTCGTCGAACTTCACGCGCACGCCCGCAGTCTTGAGGTCAGAGAAGAGGCGGTCGGCGACTTCCATCACCTTTGCCTTCTCCGCATCATTCTTGAAGATGGGGATGACCACTGCCTGAACCGGCGCGAGGCGGGGCGGCAGGACAAGTCCCTGGTCGTCGCCGTGCACCATGATGATCGCGCCGATAATGCGGGACGAGATCGCCCATGAGGTGGTTTGCACATATGCCAGTTTGTTGTCCTTGTTGAGAAACTGGATGTCGAACGCCCTGGCGAAGTTATCGCCGAAGTAGTGGGATGTGCCGGACTGCAGCGCGCGTTTGTCCCACATCATCGCTTCAATGGACGTGGTGATCTGCGCGCCGGCAAAACGCTCGGTTTCGCTCTTGGTGCCCTTGAGTACAGGGATGGCGGCTTCCTCGTGGCAGAAGCGTTCGTAGATGTCGAGGATGCGGTACATTTCCTCTTTGGCTTCTTCTTCGCTGGCGTGCGCGGTGTGACCTTCATGCCAGTAGAACTCCGCCGTGCGCAGGAAGAGTTTGGTGCGCAATTCCCAGCGCAGGACTGAACCCCATTGCACGATCAGCAGCGGCAGGTCGCGCCACGACTTGACCCACTTCGAGTACATGTGACCGATGATGGTCTCCGAGGTGGGGCGCACTGCCAGCTTTTCTTCGAGTTCTTCCCCGCCGCCATGTGTGACGACTGCCAGTTCCGGCGCGAAGCCTTCCACGTGTTCCTTCTCCTTTTCAAAGAAGGACAATGGAATGAGAGTCGGGAACGCCGCATTGACGTGACCGGTCTTCTTGAATTCGGTGTCCAGCCACGAACAGATATTTTCCCAAAGCGCCCAGCCATACGGTTTGACCACCATACATCCGCGCACGGGGGCGTAATCCGCCATGTCTGCGCGCACAACCAGTTGGTTGTACCATTCTGCAAAGTCTTCTGCTCGGGTGGGTAATTTTTCTTCAGCCATTCATAATCTCCATAGTTATTTCTCCTGGATCATCTTCTTGATCATTCTCCAGGGCAGGATATTATCCCGGTTCAGTTCGTCCAGAAGGACAGACTCGGGAATATAGTTGTATATTGTTTCGGCATCGCCGTCCAAAAAATGGGAGGATTGAAATCCCATTTCGAGGAAATATTTTGCGGGCAGGGATTTGTGCAGCGCGGCGAATTTTGCATTGAGATGATTTTTTAGGATGCTGTTCAGGATCGGGATTTTCAGCATCCGATGACAGGCAATCCGCGGGAAACCGCGGCGGCGTTTTCCGATCCTGGCGTTGTATAAGTTTGCCGCGCGGACCAGCTCGGCGACTTCCATTCCCAGACTCGGGTTTATTCGTTTGTGCTCTTGTTTTAAGTCGGCGTTTATGATTTCCGAAACCGGCTGGGTTAAATCTGTCCGGCTTGCGAGGAGTTCATTGTAATTAAGAACGCTGACCTCTCCTTCCAATCGCCGTTTGAATTTGGCGATATTTGCGTCATGGTTAAAAGGATCGTACTTCATGTTGTCGCTTATGATGGAAAGAGTGGTTTTGTCGAGCGGAGTTGTGATCAATCCATTTTTAATGCTTTCCTGCCAGAGGGATACAATGAGGCTGCTGCCCTTTCGCAAAAAGTAAATGGTATGAAAATCCCAGTTTGGGAACGCCGCTTTGAGATTTTCCGTCTGCGCATCTAAGAGTCTGGAAAACTCCTCACTGGAAAGTAGCACGTTTTTGCTCTCTTCCGCTTCAAGCCTTAATAAGTCGCCGGATAATTTTGCCCGATTTGTGTTAATGTGCGGTCTTTCTTCAAAAAACCAGGCAATGTTATGGTGGCCCGTCGAATACTCTCGCCCAATTGACGGATACAAGACACCCTGATTTTCCAGCGACATTGCCTGGCGCGCAAAAGTATCCTGCAAATATGTGGAGCCGGTTTTGTGCGGTCCTACGTGAAAAAAAATGGTTGACATAATTGGACGTTGCGGCGGCTGAAGTTCGCCGCTTTGCCTTACGCTTCATGTTTTGGGTGCCAGCGCGTCCAGGAAGGAAGCGGTGGTTTCTGCATCTTTCGCAAAGTATAACAACTCCCGCTGATGCACGGGCATGTAACTTTCGAATTCGCCAAAGAACCGATCGAACGTGGACTGCCAACCGCGCCCGATCAGGATCAACGGTCTTCGGGGCAGGGACTCCACGATCATCAAATTCCACATCATCATGATTTCGGTCAGTGTGCCTGCGCCTCCCGGCAGCGCCATTGCCGCATCGCAGCCTTCGATCAGCGCCAGGATCCTTTCCGGGAGCGTCTTCGTTCTTCTTTCCTCTTTCACCCACACGTTCGCCTTCGTGGGCCGCCACGTTTCGATATCCTCGCACGTCACGCCGATGACATGTCCGCCCGCTTCATGCGCGCCACGCGAGACTGCCTCCATCGTGCCCATGTAACCGCCCGTCAACACGACATGTCCGCGCTGGGCGAGGAGCGAGCCAAGCAAGCGCGCTTCTTCGTACGCGGGAGTCCCTTCCTTTGGTTGTGAGCCGCCGAATATGGTTACGTTCATTGCACCTCATTATGGGTTACAGGTTGCGGGTTTCATGTTTAAGGTTGAAAGTTAAGACCTGTAACCTTCAACCTTAAACCTTCAACCTTCAACTACTTTTCGTCCCAATTTCTCGCCTTGTTTTTCTCTATCTTTTTTAGAACTGCCTCTTCCAAATCAATGCCTGAGATCGAAGCCAGTTGCAAAAGATACAGCATCACATCCGCCAGTTCGCTGCCCAATTCTTCGCGGTCTTTGATCTCGTCTGTAAATTGAAAATGCTCCAAAATCTCCGCCGCTTCAATCGAAAGCGATACCGCCAAGTTGCGCGGCGTCTGCGGGCGTTTGCTGTCTGTCTCGTACCAGCCCTTCGACTTCACCAGCGCGTGCATTTCTTCCGTCAATTCAAGAATCGTCAGTCTCTTATTGTCCATCGTCTACCGTCCATCGTCCAATAAAAAAACGGCTCGCCAAGTCTGGGAGCCGTGTGGGCGCACTCAAGCGAACCTAACCAGACCTGGAGGATGTTCGGCTTCGAGGGGACGGGTTCGGGCGCTTCGCGGTCAACATGCGCCGAATTATAAGGGTAAAATTGAATTTATGCAAAAGGATGACGTACTCCGCCTCCTGCGTGACCCGGACCTGATCCCGCCCATCAAGCAGACTCTCCTCTCGAACATCGCCGCGCAAGCCCAAACCCTAAGCATGCCCTGTTACCTCGTCGGGGGCGTCGTCCGCGACCTTTTGCTGGGAAAACCCGTCAAAGACCTGGACGTCATCGTCGAAGGCGATGCGATCAAACTCGGCAGGAAACTCGTCGAAGTGTATGGCGGGAAGTTAACCCCGCATGTCAAATTTCACACGGCGATTTGGCATTTACCTGCCACCTGGAACCTGATACCTGACACGATTGACCTGATCACCGCCCGCAGGGAAACCTACGAAAAGCCCGGCGCGCTTCCAACCGTCACGCCGTCCACCATCGAAGATGACTTGCGCCGGCGCGACTTCACCATCAATGCCATGGCGATCCGGCTGGATGGGGAAGCCTTCGGCGAAATCCTCGACCCATTGGAAGGGCAAACCGACCTCGGGCGGGGAGCGATTCGCGTTCTTCATCCCAAATCATTTCTCGACGACCCAACCCGCATCTTCCGCGCAATCCGCTATGAGGCGCGATATTCCTTTCGTATTGAACCGTCAACCTTGGACCTGATCAACCCCGAAGCGCTGGCAGTCCTCTCTGAGTTGAGCGGCGAACGACTGCGCCACGAATTGGACTTGATCCTGGAAGAGGAAAGGACGGCGGTAACTCTTTTGCGTATAGCCAATTTGGGGATATTGAACTTTATCCACCCAAAAATTCCCGAATTCAATCAACGTTATGCCAGCCTCCTCGAAATGGACACGAGTCTCGACATCCCCGCCGACCGCCGGGTGTTGGGGTACATGCTCTGGTTCATGGATTTGTCCGAGGACGAAGTCTTCTCCATCGCCAACCGGCTGGATTTCACCAACGAGTTGACCTTGTCCGTTTGGGCGGCGGCGCAATTGAAACGGGGTCTGCCGCATCTCGTGGGCGTAAAACCCAGCGTATGGACGTATGCGCTGGAGAAACTGCCGTTGCTTTCGATCTATGCGGTTTATCTCGTTACGCGCGTCAACGCCCTGCTCGATTACATCTCGCTATGGCGGCACGTCAAACCGCAGACCACGGGCGACGACCTGAAGGCGATAGGACTCCCACCCGGTCCGCGGTATGGCGAGATTTTGACGGCTTTGCGCTCCGCGTGGCTCGATGGCGGGTTATCAAATAAGGCGGAGGAAGAAGAACTCCTCCGTAAACTGCTGTCGGACCGTCCGTAGCACGCTCGAGAGGATATTGCCATGTCCATGCCTCAAAATATTGAAGCGAATGTGGGGGGAAATTTCAGCGGGAATTTGGTCGCCGGGAATTACAACATCGTCGTCAACAACCTGAACGGCGGAGTCGTGAATGTTGCGCCGCCCCCGGCGAAGCCGTCTGCGGAGCCTCGCACGAGACCGGTCAATCTGCGTCCGCGAGATTTCCACGGCTTGTTGGATCGCGCCCCGGAAATGGAGGCGTTTGCCGCCGCCGTCCAGTCTTCGACGCCTTTTGCGGTGTTCGGAGAAAACGGCATCGGTAAAACGTCTCTGCTGCGCAAGGCGGCGCATCTTGCCGGGACGAAAAATTTCCACGATGGGGTTGTTTACCTGGCGGCGCGCGAGACCGCCCGCGACGATCTGTTGCAGGATATTTACGATTCGTTCTTTGCGGCTGGCGCGGAATACAAACCCACCGACGGCGAACTCCGCGCAAAATTGAAGGACATTCACGGCTTGGTCCTCCTAGATGACCTTACCTTGAATCGTGAAGAGGTCTCTTTTATTCTGGATACCATGCCTCACAGCATGTTCATCCTCGCGTCTGCCGAACGTGTGCTGTGGGGTGAAGGTCAGGCGGTCTCGTTGGATGGTCTGCCCGAAGCGGAAGCCGTCCAACTCTTTGAGCGGGAATTGGGACGCCCGCTCGCTGAAGATGAAAGACCGGTCGCGCTTCAGATTTGCAAGATGCTTTTAACGCATCCCTTTCGGATTTTACAAACCGCCTCGATGCTTCGGGAGGACGGACTCTCGCTCCCGCAGGCATTGCAAAGGCTGACAGCGACCCGCACCCAATCGCCGACGGTAGAGATGGCGATTCAAAATTCCACCGACACGCAGAAGAAGGTGTTCAGCCTGCTGGCGGCGGCTGGCGGGTTTGCCCTGACCCGCGATCACGTGCTGGCGATGATTCCCGCTGCGAACTTCAATGATGAGGTGAAATCCTTGATTCGGCGTGGATTCGTTTTGGAGGAAGGATCAAGCCTGAGTCTAAGCAGCGATGCGGCGTCTTCCCTTGCCCGGCTGTGGAATTTGACCGATTGGGAGGATGCGCTGGTCGGTCACTTTACGAACTGGTTGAAGACGGGTCCGCAGGATATGCTGGTGGATCAGGCGTCGGACCTGCTGTTCCACCTGCTCAAACGGACGGGCGAGAAAAAGCAGTGGCCCCAGCTGGTGACTTTGGGGAGAACCCTGGAGCGTATTTCCATCCTGCAAAAGAAGTGGCAGAGGTGGATGCAGATTCTGGACCTGCTGAAAATGGCGGCGCGCGCGCTGATGGATAAAAAACTCGAAGGCTGGGCGCTGCACCAATTGGGCGTCCGCTCGATGGGACTCGGCATGAAAATGGAAGCGCAGGAATTTTTCGAACAAGCATTGGACATGCGCCGCGCGATTGGCGACAAGGGCGGTATTCAGGTCACACAGCATAACCTGAATGTTCTGGCAAGCCCGCCTGTTCCCCCAAAGGTTGGGAAACCCTCGCCGGCGGGATCGAGCAACTTTGTGCGATGGCTGTTGATGGGCTCAGTGGGCGGCGGGATGTTGGCGCTTGCGGCGCTGGCGTTGGTCTTCCTTGCCATCATCAACTCCGGGAACAATCCCACCCCCGTTCCTCCTCCACCGCCGACCCTCACGCATTTTCCGACCCTGCCGCCCGCCGAAACGTTTACTCCATTCGTTCCTGCCGCGCAGCCCACGCGGACGCCCACGTCAACGCCCACGCCCGCTTTGGTGGTGGTTTTTGATTTTGTCGAACAAGCCAACGGAGCCTTATGGGAAACCAGGTTCGACCCGATTAGCGAGCGTCCACCGGAAGCGTTGAAGTTCCTGACCGATGTGCCGAGTCCCTCGCCGGAGGAGTTTGCCTCTTCCAATGAAACGGCATACGCCGGATGGCAGCCGTTCCCTTTGATGGAGGATGCGTCGAAGGGCGACGACCTGGCGCTGCTTACGTATCCGTTCTTCAACGCCGGCTGGGTGCGGGGAACCTACGACCTGACTCCGTTCAGGCTTCAACCCGGAGACGTGTTCAAGGCGCGCATCGGTTATAAACTTTTACCCGGCGAATTTAAATTGAATACCAGGTACGTGACGTTTGCAGTTTACTTTTACGAGCCGAGCACACCCGACCCCCGCATGATCGGTGAGTTTGTCGAGTTTTATGACGGCGCGGTCAGCGAATGGGAGTTTCCGATTCCAGAAGACCTGGCGGGCAGGCAGGGATTTTTCGTACTCGAAGTGCATTCGGGCAACGACCTCCCCGCGGAGTGGCTCGTCTGGCTCGACGCTCAATTGATTGGTCTGCCGCGCTAGTACATCTTAAAATTGTAGGGCAAGATGGCATCTTGCCAGGGACAATTTAGCAAATTGCCCTACATCTTCATGTTGTTTGAGTACTTGGTCGTTGGAATCAGATGTCGCTCACGGGGAGGAAACGCCTGCGATGCAGGGCCCAAGCCCGAGGTCCAAATGCGATGCGCCAGCCTGGAAGGAATAGCCACTTGCCGCGTTGAGTCCGCTTTGGGAGTCGCGTCATCCCGCCCATTAATCTCCTTTTAATTCTGTACGACGGGACAAACCTAACGTATAATCAGCACATGACTGAGGAGCAAAATACCCGCCTGCCGTATCGTCTGAGAGAGCCTTTCCTAAGCAAAACGGAAGCGGCTCTTTTTCGTTTGCTGACGGAGATGATGGGCGTGCGCTATGTGATTTGCCCGAAGGTGGCGCTCAGCGATTTGTTCATCATCCTGCGTCCGAACGAGAACGTGCATTTCTTCAATAAGATCTTCCGCAAGCACGTGGACTTTTTGTTGTGCGATCCGGTTACGTATGAGCCTTCGTTCGGCGTGGAGATCGTCAAGCCGATTGCCAGAGACGGCGTGCGCGAGGCGGATAAATTCATGGAGGATTTGTTCACCGACGCCGGCCTCCCGCTCGTGCATATCCCTTCGCACGAACATTACGACCCGGCGGACATCATCGCGCTCTTTCAACTGGCGGTGGTGAAGATGGGAAAGACTTCATCGGTGCGGGTCGAGAACCCGATGGAGACGGTCCCGAATTGCCCGGTGTGCGGGAAGATGATGGTGCTGCGCATCCACCGCGACGGCGCGGACAAGGGCAGGAAATATTACGGGTGCATTGACAGCCCGCGCTGCAGTGGGGTGGTGGAGATCGTCTGACCTTCCAATGTGAGCATACGAATGGAGCAAAAGCGGGGATGATCAATCACCTTACGCAAAGGAAACCGCCATGGCGCAAGCCGCCAGGTTTTTTCTTTCAGTTCAGTCTTTCTTGGCGTACTAAGCCCCCAGAATGGGGGGGCGGCTCAAAAGCAGGGGCGACCCGTCCGGGCTGGATGCAGTTTCAATCAACAGGGCCGTCCTTTGCGAAGAGTTTTCACAGAATACGGTTAGGCCGCCCCTGTTGCGGAACATGAGTGAGTTATCCATTTGTACGGAAATCATCCCTTCGCGTCGGGGCTGGCATTGGGTAAAATGACGGGCGGAGTTCAAAGCCGCTGCAATCCTTCGATTCTCCATTTACCAATCCTCCACTTCCCAATTTCACACACCAAAGGTATTCCCCATGTCCAACTTTCTCGAAAAAGCCCAGGAACTCTTTCCCTACACCCAAGCCATGCGGCGCGACTTTCACATGCACCCCGAACTGGGTTTCAATGAAATCCGCACGGGTGGCATTGTGGCAAAGGAACTCGAAAGCCTCGGCATCGAAGTGACCAAGGGCGTCGGCAAGACCGGCGTGGTCGGTTTCCTCGAAGGCGCCAAGCCGGGTCCCACCATTTTGCTGCGCTTCGACATGGACGCCCTGCCCATCACCGAAAATACCGGTGCGGAGTATGCCTCGCAAAATCCCGGCGTGATGCACGCCTGCGGTCATGACGGTCACACCGCCATCGGGCTCACGGTGGCGAAGATATTAAACGAACACCGGCACGAACTGAAAGGCAGCATCAAATTCTGCTTCCAGCCTTCCGAAGAAGGTACCAACGGTGAGGAGGTCGGCGGCGCGTTGATGATGATGCGCGACGGCGTGCTGGAAAACCCCAAAGTGGAAAAGACCCTCTCCCTGCACCTGTGGAACGACAAGCCGCTTGGCTGGCTGCATGTTGCCGGGGGGCCCCGTCATGGCAGGCGCGGATTTGTTCATCGTCAAACTCACCGGCAAGGGCGGTCACGGCGCGTCGCCCGATACCACCATAGACCCGGTCGTGTGCGCCGCGCAGATCGTAACAGCGCTGCAGACCATCGTCTCGCGCAACATCGAACCACTCAAACCCGCCGTGGTCAGCGTCACCTCCGTCCATTCGGGCACAGCCTTCAACATCATCCCGCAGACCGCCGAACTCAACGGCACCATCCGCACCTTCGACCCGCAGGTCCGCAAACTGGTGCATGAACGTTTCGAGAGCATCGTGCGCGGGACGGCGCAGGCAATGGGATGCGAAGCGGAGATCACCATCAAGCAGGTTACGGCTCCCGTCATCAACAACGGGGATGTCGCCGCGAGCGTCTTGCAATCGGCGCAGGCGCTCTTCCCCGAAACGGACATCGCCAGCAGCCAATACCTCACCATGGGCGCGGAGGATATGGGCTACATGCAAGAAAAAGCCGACGGCTGTTATTTCTTCATCGGTTCTGCCAATGCGGAAAAGAACCTCAACTACAACCACCATCACCCCAGGTTCGACTTCGACGAACAGGCGTTGGTCAAAGGTGTGGCGTTGATGGCTGGCGCGGCAATGGACTTACTGAAGGAATAAGTCCATGTGGAAATTAACCACCGCGCTTCTTTCTCCGACGTTGGGCTGTTTGCCCGTTTCCCAGCCTCCGTCCTCGCTGAGGGCGAATCTGCGCCTGCAAAGATGACGGATACCATCCAATGAAACGCTCCGCAAAATGGGCTGTCGGGATTTTGCTCACGGCAACTGCGACGTTCGTCGCTTTGCAAAACGTCTCCGCGCCGCCAGACGAAGCCACCGAGACCGCGCCGCCGGTCACGGTTACGGAGGGGGTGACCATCCCGCCCACCGAAACCGAAACAGCGACGCCATCGTCCAGCATCCCAAACTGCGCCTACACGTGGGCATATCACGACGCGCCCGGACTGACCGAGATGCTCGATGCCGCAGTCAAAGAATTGAACGCGGATGCAGGCGCCCATGCCACCCAATTCGGCGAAGACTGCATTGCCGCGGATGGGTCCGCCGCTTTTGGCGTCATGCAGACGGATTTCTACGTTCGCCTGCCGGTGGAGGATTTGACAAACGAGGAAGCATTCGGCGTTTGGATTTCAGAGGTGATGCAGGTTGTGACGCAAATCCCGCGCGAACAGATTCCAGGTCCGAATTACGGCTTCGTGGAGTTCCTGTTTGAGAAGAATGAAAATGAACGTCTTGTCCTGCGCGTGCCCATCCAGCAATACCTGACCGAAGCCCAAGGCAGGACCGGCGCGGAATTATTCAGGATGTTCTACCAACAGCCGTGACCCCCTGTGCCGAAATTGGTAGCGGTAAAGGAGGAAGTGAAGTAGAGCGAGATAGTATCTCGCTCTACTCAGCGCATCACTTCAACTGACCCATTGTCCCGAAATTTACTTCCGTTTCTGCTATATACCAAAGTCGCCCTCACCGGCGGCTTTTTTGTTCCTTGACAAGCCCCGTTTTCTAGCATATACTACGTTTAGTAAATACTAAACGTTCTAAAGAAAAAAGGCAGACGCATGGCAACCGTTAAACTCTCGCAACTAAAAAAGGACTTCACCGAAAGCCTGAGCCAGATCAGCCGGTTTTGGGGATTTCCCAAAGGCATGGGGGCGATCTTCGGCGTGTTGTATCTCTCCCCTGCCCCGCTCTCGCTGGATGAGATCGCGGCGCAGACCGGCTTGACCAAGGGCGCGGTCAGCACCGAGGTGCGGACGCTGGCGCGCATGGGCTTGGTGCACCGCTCCACCAAACTCGGCGACCGCAAGGATTATTACGAGGCCGAGACCGATTTCTACGCAGCGATCCGCTCGATTTTGAGGGAACGGCAGAACAGCGAGTTCAACCACGCGGTCCGCTCGGTGGGAGAAACGCTCGCTCAACTCGAATCAGGCGCGGTGTCCGGCGATGAGGCGGAGATCGAATTCATCCACCAGCGGGTGAAAGCCTTGCAGGAATTCTTCGACGCGATTGACAGCCTGGCAAAGGCAGTCATACGGCTGGAAAGTTTGGGAATCGCCAACGTCACGAAAATACTTGGCGTTTTGAAATAAACACATCAAAGGAGATCGAAATGAACACCATCTTGTTGTTTTTTATCCAGGCGGCGCTCACTCTTGGGATTGCCTTTTTGCTCGTCGGGTATTTCCGCCCGCATCTTCATAAAGTTCTGATTGACCTGTGCGGGACGGAGGAACGCGCGCGGTTCTGGACGGCGTTTTCCAACATCCTCCTGATCAGCATGCCGATGATCCTTGCCTTGAATTATCAACCCGAGGCGCGGAACACGGAAGAATTTTTTTTCGAAGTTGCAGGTAAACTGAGCGGAAACCTGGCGGGATTTTTATTCGCCCTGATCGCCGTCGGTTTGATCATTTCATTCTTTGCCCTGGTGGCGCCCAGATCGCCGAAAGTGGAGTCAAAATGAAAATCGCAGTCACTGGGGCGTTTTCCTACTCAGGAAAATACATCACCAAACGTCTGCTTGCGCGCGGCGAGGAAGTCATCAATTTGACGGGACATCCCAATCGTCCCGACCCGTTCAATGGAAAAGTGAAGGTCTTTCCATTGAATTTCTCGAACCAGGATGAAATGATCCAATCCCTGCGCGGCGCGGATGTGCTGGTCAACACCTATTGGGTGCGCTTCGATCAAGGCGGGAACACCCAGCCCAAAGCGGTGGAAAATACCCGCGCGCTGGTCAACGCGACCGCCCGGTCGGGCGTGAAGCGCGTGGTTCACATCAGCATCACGAACCCGTCCGCTGATTCGCATCTGCCGTATTTTTGGGGCAAAGCCGCCAACGAAAAAGCGGTGACGGAATCAGGGATGGGCTACGCCATCCTGCGCCCGACGGTGTTGTTCGGCAAAGAGGATATCCTCATCAACAACATCGCCTGGCTGCTGCGGCGCTTTCCGATCTTTGGCTTGCCCGGCAACGGCTCGTACCGTCTCTCGCCCGTCTATGTGGATAATCTCGCCGAACTTGCCGCGGATGCGGTTTACCAAACCGAAAATTACATTTGGGATGCGGTTGGTCCCGATGAATTCACTTTCAAAGAAATGGTGGAATTGATCGGTGAAACCATCGGCAAAAAACCTCTCCTGATTCCGTTCCCGCCGCGCCTTGCTCTGCTCGCTGCACAATTCCTCAGCCTCTTCGTCAACGACGTGATGCTGACCCCTGAAGAGGTGGATGGTTTGATGGCGAACCTGCTCATCTCCAAAGAGCCGCCGCGCTGCAAGACAAGGCTGGCAGATTGGCTCAAGGAAAACAGGGACACCGTCGGCGCAAGGTATGCGTCGGAATTGAAGAGGCATTATTAACTGATGTTACGCACCCTCACTCCCGTCCCCTCTCCCACTGGGAGAGGGGACTCCCTTCCCTCCGGGGAAGGGTTGGGTAAGATGGGGATCCACGAAGAACACGAATGTTCACGAAAGAGCAAAAGAAATTCGTGCTTCCTCGTGAACTTCGGGGAGAAAAAGTTATTCCGATGAAGCCCAATAAAGGTTTGTTACTGCGTGGACGAAATTTCGCCGATCATGTTCCCCGCAAGCCACGCACCATTGTTGGTCAACTGATAGCCGCTGTCGCCGCTGGACTCGATCAACGCATGGGCAAGCCAGCGGTCATGGAGTGATTCTCCGTCAATTTTCCGCGCGTTCAATTCGGAGACGAGATTGGGCGCGATCCTGTTCGATTGAACCGCGACGACCAGGGGTTTGTTTTTTTGCTCCAGCGGATTTTCGAGCAATCCGCCCTCCAGCCCGGGCAGACCGCCTCCGGTCGAGCGAAGGTAGGAGGCGTATCGCGGATGCCGGTAGTGGTAATTGCCGAACACGCCGTCTGCAATCGTGCCGATGGCAAGCAGATCTTCGCTGCGCGTGGGATAGGTGAAATAGATGTTTTCGTCCCGGTTGTTTGCCCAATGGTTGAACAGGTTTTTCCGGCAGCCAAGCGCGGAGAGCAGGTTCGCTCCCGCTTGGAACAGGAAATAGTTCGGCAGATGACTTCGTTCCAAAAGATGATGCCTTTTTGCCCACTCGCGGTTTTGGGGATAAATCAATAGTTCGTAAAGCGAAAATCCATCCACGCCGCAATCTGCCAGTGCCTGAATATCTGCCAGCCAGGCGGTCAAGGCCTGCTCGGGAAGCCCGCAAATGAGATCCACGCTGACGACCCATCCCATCGCTTTGTGCCGCACGATGCACTCCAATACCTTCGCCGGGCTTTGCCGCCTGCCGATGACTGTCCGCGTCCCCGGCTGGAGGCTTTGGACTCCGACATGCGGCCGCCGGAAGCCCAGATCATGCAGGCAGGCGGTCATGAGCGGCGTGAGCGACTGTACCGTGGATTCAAGCGCCCATTCGGTTCCGTTCGTGATGTTGAAAGCGTTTCTGATGCAAGCCGCCAGCCGCTCCAGCGATTTTGTATCGAGAAAGGTCGGCGTGCCTCCGCCCAAATGCACCGACGTGACCGGTCTATTTGCAAGCGTCCCTTGCGCGCTCCATAAACGCAATTCCCCGCAAATCCTTTCCACATACTCCTTCACCCGCATATCGGCGTGACTCTCCAGTTTGAACGAATAACTGTCGCAGAAGCCGCATTTGCTGGTGCAAAACGGAATGTGGATGTAGATGCACATCGGCTGGTCGGACCGGCTGTCGTTTGCCGCCTGCCGCGCCGCCTCCCAAGCCTCAGGTCCGTTGTGCTCGTAGGGACGCTTCGCCCAAACCGGAAGCGGGAGTTGCCATCGTTCCACATCATAGACAGGGGCAAGCGATGTCCATTGCTGGAGGATCTTGTCCGCGTTGATGATTTCGGGGGCATGCGAGAAGAAGTCGTTGAACGGATTCATAGGCAGAGTCGGTCTACTCGCAGAAGCCACGCCTCATTGCCGGACGGTTGGACTGCCCTCTCCGATAGCAATCGTTCTGCAATTTGAGAGTTGACCCGGCAGCGAAAACTGCCCTTCGGCGAGTCGCCCGTCAGCGCGCAGTGATCCGGGCAGGCGCGGGCGCAGTGGAAGCGATTGAAGCAGTCAGCGCAGGAGGCCGGGACGGCGCTAAGTTTGTTTCGGAGGCGGTCAACCTGATCGGTGTCCAATTGAAATGAGTCGCCAGATTGACCGAACTTTCCGATCAGGAAGCCGTTTTGACGCGCATGACTTTCATCGCACACCAGATGGCAGGCGGCGGCGCAATCGCCCGGGATCATTTGGAGGACGGAGCGCTGAATTTGACAATACGCACCGTGCAGTTCGTTCAGCCTCGAACCGGAGGTCAGCCAGGGAATGTGATAGGACCGGCACACCTGACGCGCCTTGAAGAATTCCTCGACAAACTCATCAGCGTCATCCGGTTGAAAGCGGTCATCCAGGTTTCCATTTCCCTTATAAACCGGTTCGACATGTATCTCCTGCGGTTGGATTTCCCTGCACAGATAATGCGCGATCTCCGCCTGGCGGCGAAATGCGGCTGGCGTAACCGTGGCGCGCACATTCAGGGGCTTCCCGTTCTGGCGGATGATCCGCGCCGTTCGCTCGACAAAACTCGAACTTGACCGACCATTGGGAAGCGGGCGCTGAACAGACTGAATCTCTTCCGGTCCGTCGCATGACAACCCGATCAAATCGAAATGCTCTGCCAGCCATCCTGCCTTGCGCTTCGGCATCACCCCATTGGTGGCGATATATTTGAAGAGACTCACCCCAAGGTTGGACGCCGCGGATTCGACAATTTCCAACGCCTGTGCCGTCCACTCCAAATCGAGAGTCGGCTCCCCGCCTCCGTGAAAGACCACCGTCATCGGCTGGTTCTCTAGCAGGCAGTTCCCAGCCACCGTCTGCGCGGCGGCGCGGACTGCGCTCAGCGATAATGATTCTTTTTGCCAAGCCGCGCCCGCGCCTGAAAAACAGTAGGGACACGCCAGGTTGCACCGGTTGTGCGGATACAATGTGAGGCACACCGGCGTGAACGGTTTTGAAAGATGAGTTTCCCACGCTTGTTCGGCTGTCAGCGCCGCCTGCGCGAGGGTTTGCGCAGTTTCGGTCAGCGTTGCCCCGCTGTCGCTGGGAGGGAAGCGCGGTTTGCATCCATGCTCGGATGCCAACCCCAATTGCCTGTCCATCTCGGTAGCTGAATCGGTCGGGACTCCCGCCAGGCAGCCCGGTGTATAGTACAGCGCTTGCTCATTATGAAAAGCCCGAAAAATGGGCAGGGATACATCGGGCAGGGGCGCGAACTTGGAATCCAGGTGAGCCTCCCTATTTTGGGAGCAAAGGCTCGCAGATCAGGCAGAGGACCAGCCAGAGGAACAAACCGCGGACGTAATTGAAACTGTGTTCGCCGTCCCAGCCGTTTTCTTTCGCCATCGAGTTGGCGATCTCGCGCAGGGGAGTGAAACCGTTCATCTGATTGAAGGCGCGGAGGGCGGGCGAGTTTGTGGCGAACAAGCGCAGCGGATTCTCGATGGTTTTCGGCTGTCCGTACACCTGCCCGTCCTTCATGCTGACCTTCACCCCCGGATTGACTTTTGGAACGACGCCGCCGAGTTTCTCATCGTCCCACGTCCCTAGTTCGTCCAGCCCGTGTGCGGGGGCGTCCGCGCAATAGGCGTGGATGTTGTCCAGCAGGGTGGGGAGGAATTGCCGCCGGGTGATCCGAAACGCCAGCCAGCCGCGCGGGAACGCTTCAAACGCGAAGGGATCGGATGCCAATCCGCTCATGGGTGCATTCCCCAATAGGGGTCGTGAGCCATTTCCGCCTCCGCCCGCTGATTGGTCAATCCACACACGCCGTTGCCCTCCGCGATTTTTTTCAGGATGAGCGCCTCGGTCAGCTTGCGGTTGATCTGGCAGCGTTCGCCGCGCTTTGCGGGGTCGTCGCCGCTGGAGGAAAAACTGCGGATGTAGCAGTCGCCGGCGCAAGACCAGTAGCAAAAGCAATCCTTGCAGCTTTCCCGCCTCGCTCCGAGCAAGTCGTGAAGTTTCCGCCTCATCTTCCCGTCCAAAAGGATGCGCCCGTCTTTCAAATATCCGACCGTGGAAATATCGTTCATCGGGTGGCTTTGCCCAGCCAGCTCATAGCAGGCGACCAGTTGACCGAGCGGGTTGACGATCAACGCCTGGAACGGCGCAGTGCAAAACGTGTCCAGGAGCAAGCCAATCCGCGCGCCGGAATATTCCAGACGCCTCCCCGCCTTCCCGGCGATTTCCGCCGCTTCGAGAAACGCATCCACGAATGCCTGCCCCTCGCCGGGGAGCGCATCTCCGTGCGCGCCGCGTTGGATGTGGAAGGTCGGCTCCACGTGGAAACTCTGGCAGCCCGTCTCCCGGCAAAGGAACTCGATCTCTTGCGGGAAGCCATCCCAGGGTTCCGTTGCGGTCAGGCGGATCGAGTATTCGAAACCGCGGCGGTCCATTTCGGTTATGTTCCGCCAGACCGCCCCAAAGGATTCTTTGCCGGAGGCAAATGGGCGGTGTCCGTTTTGCGTTTCGGGACGCCCATCCATCGAAAGGCTCACGCCGTCGAGGTTGGACACGATCCATTCGCATTGCCGTTGCGACCACACGCCATTCGAGGTCAGCGTGATTCTGGCGGGTAACGGTTTCTGCCGGGCATAAGCCGTGCAAGCCTGCATGGTCTTCCACGCCAGCGACGGTTCCCCTCCGCCGTGAAACGACACTTCAAACGCGCGCGTTTTTTTGTTCCCTCGGGCGTTTGCGCAGACCAGGTCAATGGCTTGCCTGCCCAATTCCTCCGGCAGGTCCATCTCCGGCTGGGCCCCTGCCGCGGCGTAGCAGTAGACACAGCGCAGTTGACAGCGATTCGTCGTGAGGAGCACAGCCAGGATGGGCCGGAAGGACTCCATCGTCCGGGGAGGAGGCGGGGGATCGGCGCGGAGAAATCCGATGGAGGATAAAAACCGCATCGCCTCCCCCTCGACGTTGAGTTGGGCGTTGTTCCCTCCAGTCGCCACCCGCTGACAGAGTTCCGCCATTGCCGCGTTCCCCACAAAGGCTAACCCCAGCAGCGGGCGGTAGATCAGGACTTGCCCGGTCCCATCCAGGCGGTGCGTGTAAAGGTGCATGGTTCAGTTTGGATACCAGTAGTGGTAAACCGCCGGGGTGTAGCTGACGCAGGAGCAGGGATTGTAACTGACACAGGAGCAGCCCGAACCCGCCACGCAGTTGCAAACACAGACCGCGCCCGGCGGGATCGGCGCGCCGCATGGAAGGGTATAGGTGATCGTCCTCCCCTCCGTTTCGACGGAATATTCGATTCCTTCCACGCTGGGAAGGCTGACCTTCAGGTCGAACAGGCAGCTGAACTCTTCCACGTCCGGGAAGGTCCAGATTTTGATGATGCCCTCATAATCCCCCGTGACCATCAGGTTGCCATACGGACTGACCGTGAAGATGGTTGCGTTGGTGGAAGCCGTCTGCTCGAGGGTCGCGTCCGGCAGACTCCAGACCGTGATTTCCCCGTATTCGTTGAGGACGAGGAATTTTCCATCTCCGCTGATGACCGGCGGGGATGAGGGATATTTGCCCAGGTCGTGAAGCAATTTGCCGTCCGGCAGGGAATAAAGCGTGACCGCATAGAACTCATCGCCTGCGGCAAGCATTTTTCCATCCGGGCTGATGGCGACAAATTTGGCAAAGATATCATTGAGGGTTGCCTTCAGTTCGCCATCCGGCAGGGACCAGATTTGAACCGCCGCTCCATCGGCTGAGACCAGCGTCTTGCCGTCGTCGCTGATCGCAAAGGATAACGCTGTCGTATCCAAATTGGTCAATAATTTTCCTTCCGGGAACGACCAGAGTTGGATGCGCCCATGTTCCGTTGCCGAAACCATCAGGCTTCCGTCCCGGGTGATCGCCAGCATGGTGGCATACTCGCTGAGGGTCTTGATCAGTTTCCCATCCACCGCCGAGAGGAAGCGGATGGAATTGGACGAGCCCGCCGCAGCCACGAGAGCGCCGTCGGGGCTGAGCGCCGCCGTGGTCGCGCCCGTTGTGATGGAACTCAACAGCGAGGCTTTCGGCATGGACCAGATCTTCAACTTTCCGTCCAGTTCGCTGATCGAAATGAGGGTCAGCCCGTCTGCGCCGATCTGCAGCATGGAAACCTGTTCCTTGTGCGCCTTGGCTCCCGACTGGCATTCTCCCGGCAGGAAGGTGGGGGTGGGCGTGGGCGTGTTGGTGGGGGACGGCGTAATGGTGGGCGTTTTCGTCGGTGTGCGCGTGGGGGTCTTTGTGGGCGTTTGGGTGGGCGTATCGGTTGGCGTGGCGGTTGGCGGCGGCGCGAACGGGCTTTTGCATCCCGCCAGCGCGGAGCCTGCCGCCAGCATCCCCGCGGCTTTGAGGAAATCGCGGCGGGTCAATTTCAACTTGCCGTCCTCCTTCTGTACGGCATATACCTCCGGCTCTTCGTGTTGCTGATCTGAGTCTACATCTGGTTGGTCGTGAGGGGCGGTCATGGATTTTTCCTTTCTTTTACGCGCTCGGAATTGAGACGAGTCGCACATTTTGAATATTCGCCGGGCGGAAGCGGCGCATCGCGGCGGCAAGACAGCCGCCGGTACACTCCCCGCGAATTTTGAATCCGCACGATGAACACGTGGGATAAATGCCCGCGGCGCGATAATGCCGGGTTTGTTCGATCAATTTGTCGCGGAGGTCGGATGCGTTCGAATCCGCCTCCATCTGAACCGAGAACCTGTCTGCCAGGGGGAAGCAGTGGCAGGCGTCGCCGTTCAAGTCAACGTCCAGGATCGGCGAGCATTGAAAATTCACCTCCGAGCCAGCCTGCTTGAGCGCCGCGAGTTCGTCATCGGAGAACATACAGCGGACAAACCCGCAGTCGAACTCAAAGCGGATGCCGTACCCGCGGGCGGTTTCTGCGAAGCCTGCGATCCTTGCCGCCGCGTGCGGGTAACATTTGGGGTGCAAATGGACGTTTTGACCGCCGAGGCTTGGGTGAGCCAGCCCCAGCCGGATGATTCGCCGGCAGCCCGCTTTTTGGAGGGTCTCCATGACGGGCAGGAGATCGAAGTTTGGCGTATGGATGTTGAAACTTGCCGCCGCAAGATGCCCAAGCCTTTCCAGGGTCTTCCTGCGCTTTTTGTCAATTTCTCCGCTCCGCGATTCGTCCTTCCCGCGCGTGTTCATATTGACGAGCAGGGTGCATTCTTCCCCCGGCAGGTTCTCCAAATACGCGAGCAGGGACTCTTTGAGGATGCCGTGAGTGAATATCAATATTTGCATTCCCGCCCGGCGTCCCTCTTCGATCAATTCGCGGATTTGCGGGTGGAGAGTCGGTTCCCCTCCGATCAGCCGCACCGAGTCGATGCCGGAACGTTTTAGATAGTCCAGCCTTGCCGAGAAATCCGCGCGGGAGATGAAGCCCTGATTGTCCGCTTGCATGCCGGACTGCATAAACCCGCCGGCGAAGCAGTAAGGACAATTCATGTTGCAGACCCGGGAAACCACCAGGTTACTCATTGCGTTTGACCGCTGTCCTCCAGCAAACCGGCTTCCTGCCACTCGCACAGGTGTTGATTGATCACCAAATCGGCATCCACGGACGTCAAGTCGTTCATCGCCGCCAGCAGGCGGGCGCATTGCGATGGCGATAGTCCCATGCACAGCCAGCCCCAAAGCGCGGCGGCGTCTCCCTCCAACTGCCTTGCGATGCCCTTTTGTTCATCTATGACCAATGTAAAGTCCGCATCCCGGACCCAGTGCAGGTTCGGGGGAGTTTGTAGTTTTGCAGAGGGCGTTGTCTGCCCGGGCTGGGAGGGATCGTTCACGCCATTTCACCTAATTGGTCGGATGACCGGCGGGCAAACCGGGTCATGGAAGACTCATCTGCCAGCCAGCTGGCTGCCAGGTCGTTCTCGTTCAATCGCCGCAGAAGGTTGGCGATTGTCACCAGCCTGGTCTGCATACAGGAGTCGTCGTATTTGCCGGAAGAATGATTCCCGTTGCGCCGGACGTGACATCCGCCCGCGCAATGGTAGCGGCACAGGCAATTGACGCAGCCCGGCTTGATGGCGCCGGAGAGCGTGCGAATGCCCTCCAACATATTTTCGTCCAATTCAAATTTCCCGGCATGGATTTTCCCCAACCGGAAATCCAAGCCTGCGTCCCTCCACGTCTTTTCCGGGAGATAGCAGGCGTCCACCGCGCCATCGGGTGAGACGATGAGCGCGTTCTTGCCTACCGGGCAGATCGTTGTGCGGCACGTCGAGACGTCCGTCGTCGAATGGACTGCCATCACGCCGTGCGCCTCCGGGATTCGCGCCGCGGCATGGAACCGGCGGGCGAATTCGATGGGGTCGGGCGGGAACAGCCTGGCGCCGACGGATTGCCCGGTGGGGTGCACGCTTTCAAAACAGACAGCCTTCGGGTGGAACTCCTCGACGATCCAGTCGGCTATTTCAGTCATACGGCTTGCGGTTTTCTGGCTGACGCAGGAACGGATGATCAAATCCGCCGAGCCGGATGAAATGATCTTGGCGTTCTCGAAGACGATCGGGAATACAGGCTTGCCGCTTCTTGCGGGACGCTGGCTTTCCTGGATGTCCGGCGGACCATCCAATGACAGGATGACGGCGTCGAAGTTGTCAGCCGCCCACATGGCGGTATCCCGGCTGAAGATTCCGTTCGTCGTGACCTCAAAGTGGATGTCCATCACGCGTTCGCGCGCTTTCCGCCCGGCGTACGCAACGGAAAAGTAAACGACCTCAGGCGAATAAAACGGCTCCCCGCCAAAGAACTGAACGTCTGCGCGCTCGCTTTTCTCTTTATCGAGGATGTCGAAATATGCATCAATGATCTGTTTTGCCATCGGCAGGGACATGGGATTCCCTGCGGCTTGGTCGGTGATGAAGTCGCAATACACGCATCGCAGACTGCACGCCCGGGTCGGGATGATTCCCAGGAAAAGCGGCGCGATTCCCCGAGCTGGACGAACGTCCGGCAGGGTGGATGGAGATTCTTTTAAAGATTTGTAAAGCGGCTGGATCTGGCGTGGAATTGGAGCCCTTGTTTCCAGGCATCTTCGAAGCGTACGAGCGGCGTCCTGATTGGTTAATGCGGTGATTCCCTGTAACGGCGAATAGATCAGTACTTTATCGAGCACAGGAATCGCATAATAACTGGAAGTTATGGCATCCATGTCCTTTTATACGATACCCCCCGGCATTTTCAAAGTCAATTATGATGTTTGTCACTATTCCCCCTTGCCGGTCGAATTGCGAGTGCAAGCCGTTAAGTAGTTTACGAAAAGTATTTCAATAACTCATGTTACGCAGGCGTCCACTTTTTGAACCGCCACCCCCTCGTCACTCGTTACTTGTTTCCCGCCGCTCAACTTTCTACCCATATTTTACAACCCTGAATTTCTCTTCGTATCTTGGATTTTCATCCGTGCTGTCTTCGGTTCTTCTGGATTTCATGCGTGCGGCGAGTTTGTCCGCATCCTGCACCTGCGATTTGTGCTGTAGGATGCCTTGCAGTTTGACCTCCCAGGATTCGGTCACGTCAATGACGGTATTGGGCTGGCTCGTGAGCGAGCACCAGACCTCCTGCGGCGTGTGCGGTTCAAAGCCCTGTGCGAGCAGATCGGGAAAGTAGGCGGGGTTGCCCGCGGCAGGGAAGACCGCATCCAGCACGACCTGACCGCAGGCGCGGTGGTCGGGGTGATTGATGCCGTAGGCGGCGAAGAGATTTTGCGGGTCGCAGGTGACGAGGATATCCGGTTTGTGGCGGCGGATCTCGCGGACAACCTCACGGCGGAGATTCAGGTCTGGAATCAGGTAGCCGTCTGGGAGGTCCAAAAAGAGAGGCGGCTCGGCTCCGATGACTTTGGCGGCTTCGGCTTGTTCGCGGTGACGGATTCCACACAACGTCTCCGGCGTCATTTCGGGATGTGTGGTGGGATTGAACCCCTTGTCGCCGCAGGTGAGCAATAGGTAGGTGACTTTATGCCCGGCGCGAGTCCAGCGGGCGAGCGTTGCGCCGCAGAAGAACTCTGGGTCGTCGGGATGCGCAAGGATGACGAGGATGTGCTTGGGAGTTTCCCAGTTTTCGGGTTGAAGGGTCATGGCAATGAGATGTCATTGCGAACGGAGTGAAGCAACCTCCTTCTGAGTTGGGGGATCGCTTCGCAATGACAGGGTGCTAATTTTTCTTCGCTTTGCCGCAGGTACAGCCGCCGTTTTCGTGGCGGTCGCAGGGGGCTTCGGATTTGCGGCGCAGGGCTTCAAGTTCATCCCACGGCTGGATTTCTTCGCGCAGGAAGGTGAATTGCTGCGGGCGTTCGCCTTCGACTTCGATCAACACCGTGACCTTGTCGCTCATCGGCAGGACGTCCACCACCTTGCCTTCGCCTTTAGGCGTGACCACGCGCTTGTTGCGCTTGGGCAGGGTCTTGCGGGCTTCCACGTACTGCTCGTATTCGTAAATCAGGCAGCAGCGGAGGCGTCCGCACATGCCGGTGATCTCTTCGGGCGTGAGAGAGATGCCTTGTTCCTTCGCCATCTTGATCGAGATGGGCGAGAACTCGGTCAGGAACTTGGAGCAGCAGCGGGTCTCGATGCCGCACGCGCCCATACCGCCGAGAATCTTCGCCACGTCGCGCGGACCGATCTGGCGCAGTTCGATGTGTGTGTTGGGATAAATCTCCGCCATGTCCTTGCGCAGGGATTTGAGGTCCACTTTTTCTTCGATGTCCGTGCTGAAAAGGAAGGCAAGGCGCGAGCCGTCGTAGTTGTATTCGGCGGCGACGACCTTGATGGTATCGAGCAGACCGAGTTCGGCAGCGCGCGCGCGGCAGTTGATCATGGCTTCGGTCTGCTTCTGCCGCCAGGATTGCTGGAGCAGTAAATCGCGCGGGGTGGCGCGCCGTTCCACGGACTTCCAGCCGCCGTCGGGCTGGGGCGGGGTCTCTGCGAGAATTTCCACGACCTCGCCGAGGTGGCGTCCTCGTGAAGTGTCCACGATGACGTGCTCGCCGAGCCGCAGGTCAGGCGCAGAGGAGGAGTCGAAGTGA
The DNA here is from genome assembly GCA_013112685.1 of Chloroflexota bacterium. Classification (GTDB taxonomy): domain Bacteria; phylum Chloroflexota; class Anaerolineae; order Anaerolineales; family Villigracilaceae; genus Villigracilis. The sequence continues at coordinate 685,965 of JABFGC010000002.1, forward strand.
TAAACCTTGCCTACTTTGCTAAAGCGTACACCGATAATGTTCTTGATGTCTGTTTGCATGGGCGCAATTATACCTGATTGGGTTTTGAGGTTCAAAGTTTCAGGTGGCGGGTTCCAGGTTTCAAGTTCCAGGTTTCAGGTTCCAGGTGTCAGGTTTCAGGTGAGAGGGAAATTACAATCGAAGAGCAATTATTGTCGGGGAACGGGTGGTTATACTTTCCGTATGGCTGATACCCAAACCCTCGATAAAGTTGCGTTGCTGCGGCTGGCGTTCAACGGGCTGGCGGAAAACGAACTGGCAGAGATGGCGGCGCTGACGGACCTGCGCGCCTATCCGCCGGACCATGTGCTGTGTCACGAAGGCGCTTACGAAGAAATCTTTTACATCCTTGCCGAGGGCAATGCTCAGATCAGCAAAAAGATCGGCGAGGGGGAGGGCGAACTGATTCTGCGGATCGTCGGCAGGGGCGACCTGATCGGCGAGATGGCGCTCATCCAAAACGCGCCGCGCGCCGCCACCGTCCGCACGCTGACCGAATGCCGCGTGCTGGAAATGGAGAAACAGGATTTCGAAGCCACTCTCCAGCGCAGTCCGCGCATTGCGCTCGACATCATCCGCATCACGCTCGACCGCCTGCGCGCCAACGACCGGGCGATGATCGCCGAACTGCAAAAGTCCAACCGGGTCTGCGCGCCAGGCTCGACCGCAACAAAATGGAGTTCATCCAGGTCGCCGCGCACGAACTGCGCACCCCGCTCACTGTGCTAAAGGGCTATGCCAACCTTCTGCGTAACACCGGTGAATTGAAGGCGAACCCCGCCCTGGGCGAAGTGCTGGACGGCATTCTCAAAGGCACGGAGCGCATGCACGGCGTGGTCAACACGATGCTGGACGTGACCCGCATAGATAACGAAACCCTGCGATTGAGCGCCGCGCCTGTGCTTTTGAAGCAACTGATCGCGGAGACGCTCAACGAGTTTGCCAAAGCCGCCTCAGAGCGGACCCTGCAACTAGTCCACGTGCCCGAAGCGGACCTGCCCCTTGTCTACGGCGACCCGACCCTCATCCACAAGGCATTGCAACAGTTGATCGTCAACGCGATCAAATACACGCCCGACGGCGGCAAGGTGACCGTCTCCACGCGCGCGGTGACGATGGAGGATGGCAGACCGGCGGTCGAGGTGCGCGTGACCGATACGGGCATCGGCTTGGATAAGGAACATCACGAGTTGGTTTTCGGAAAAGTTTTACCAGGTGGGGTCGGTGGGCGTCCATTCGACCGGTTCCACCAACTTCAAAGGCGGCGGACCGGGTCTGGGGCTGGCGATTGTGCGAGGTGTGGCGCACGCGCACGGCGGCAAAGTTTGGGTGGAAAGCGCAGGGCACGACGAAGTGAACTTCCCCGGCTGCACCTTCCATTTGCAGCTGCCCATTTAGCGCATAAAAATAACGCTCCAGCCGCCATTGGGACCGCGTACCCGAAGGGTGGAGAGCAGGGGGGTGACGGAAGACTACAAGTACCTGTTTGAAGGCAGCAACCTGAGTTAACTACGTATTCAACGGCGGCTTCGTCCCATCGGGAATTGGCGAGACGTAATTGACAGCGGCGCGCCTTTGTTTGAATTCCTCCCTGGCTTGGGCGCGCAATTCCGTGTTCTTCATAAATTCAAGCGCGCTGAGCGCCATCACTTTCCCTGCATATAACATCCCGCGCTGACCGATGCCCATCTTGCCCTGCGCCACAATCTGCCGGGGAGTGACCGGGCGAGCCGAGCGCCCAACAGGCGGTGAAGATCTGACCGGTTGGCGCAGCCCAAGACACGTCGCCGACATCGGTGGAGCCGGGTTGAACGACCTCGGATTTGAAGGGCGGAAGAATCTCTTCGAACAGGACTTGTTTCTTCAACTCGGCAACGGCTTTCGAATCCAGTCCGTAAACGGGCGCGCTGGTTTCGAGGCTCTCCGGCGGAATGGATTTGGAAAGTTCGCGCGCGAAGGCGTGTTCCTCCTCGCTGAATTTGGGCGCGCCGACCTCCTCCAGTTTGGCTTGCAGGACTTCGTTGATGGTCTCGTTGAGGAGCATGTTGGACATGCCCGAGATGACCTGAATTTCCACCTCGGTGCCGGTCATCAAGGCGGCGCCTTTGGCGATGTCTTTGACGCGCTCGAACAAGGCGTCCAACTGGTCGGTGCGCGGGGCGCGCACGCTGTAAAGCGACTCGGCAAAATCGGGGACGACGTTCGGGGCGACTCCGCCTTTGGTGATGACGTAATGGACGCGCGCATCGGGAATCATGTGCTCGCGCAGGTAGTTGACGCCGACGTTCATCAACTCGACCGCATCGAGCGCGCCGCGACCGTTGAACGGGCCCATCGCGGCGTGAGCGGTCTTGCCCCGAAAGCGGAAGACGACGCGGTAATTGGCAAGGAAGTTGGTGTAAAGCGTGCCGTTGAACGTATCGGGATGCCAGGTGAGGCAAATGTCCACATCGTTGAAGAGCCCGGCGTTCGCCATGAATGCCTTGCCTGCGCCGCCTTCCTCGGCGGGACAACCGTAATAGCGGATCGTGCCCTTGACTTCGCCCGCATCCATCGCCTGCTTGACCGCCATCACCGACGCCAGCCCGGCGACCCCCAGCAGGTTATGTCCGCAGCCGTGACCCGGCGCGCCGTTCTCCAGCGGTTTGCGGTACGGAACACAATCCTGGCTGAGACCGGGCAATGCGTCGAATTCGCCGAGGATGCCGATGACAGGTCCCGCGCCGTTGCTGTAACTGGCAACGAACGCGGTGGGAATCTCCGCCACGCCGCGTTCGAGCGTAAACCCGGCTTCCTCCAGCGCATCTTCCAATGCCTTGCTGGAATTGAACTCCTTGTACCCCAACTCGGCATAGCCCCAGATCTCATTGCTCAACTCGACGAACATCGTACGGTTGGATTCGATCCATTGTGTGAGGTTCATTTTCCACATCTCCTGGGCGGAACCGGATCAATTCCAGCCGCCGGTGCGGGTGCGGTTTCGAATCTCGTCCTGCAGGGCGGCGAGCATTTCCATATAAGAGTCGCGGCTGGCGGTGCTTGCCTTATCCGCTTGGTCTTCGAGCCGCGCCAGCAGGTACACGATCCACGAAAGCCAGGTGCGGGGAGCGCTTTGCGCCTTTGCGATCTCCTGCGCCGCTTCATCGAGAATTTCACGGAGGGCATCTTCTTTACTCATGGGGATTCTCCTGGGTCTGAAATGTCGTTGCATTTTTATTGTACCCCCGCCTGCCTCTCTTCGTGAGCGCGTTCAGGCTGCTCTTGATGTGATGAAATTCTCACCTCTCCAACACTCTTGATTCCCTCACCCGTCAAGACTTCATCCTTATCGAAGAGACAGCCATCCCGTCCCGCCCGAAGCGCTTGGTATCCATCTACCCAACTACCGAACTACTGAACTACATAACTACTCGACTACTAACTATCCCCTGCAAGGTAAGGTATAATCAACGCGCCTCTCGATAGGCGCAAATTCATTACAAGGCTGAGTATGGCTGGCGCATTTTCATTACCAAACGATTACTGGCTTTCCCTCCAAGTCACCCCGCAAGATGTCGAAAACCTGCATACTTATCTCTTCGAACGCGAGATGCCGCTGACCACGCGCGAACTCGTTTCGGAGTTTATCGAAATGCGGGTGCGCGCGGAGCGGCAAGCCGCAGAGAGCAAACAAAAGTCCATGGGGCGGAATTTTATTCCGAGAGAGACCTACGCGGTCGGGGATGAACTCGTCTTTCCTGCGTTGAACTGGCGGAAGGGACGAGTGAAGGCTGTGCGGAGCGGCGTCAACCCGGCGGTGAACGACTTCGACGTCGTCACGGTCGAGATGGATGATTCAGCCGAGCGCATGTTTGCGGCGCGGCTGGAAACGCATTTGTTGAACGACGCTCCCTTTGAAAAAGCGGAGGACGCCGACGAAAAGCCCGCCGCGATCATGGCGGAGCACGGCGCGGAGATCGAAAAAAAACTCGAAGCCTCGCTGGGCGCGGATGGCGGACTGGTGAAGATCGCCGGGCGCTGGTTCCCCCGTGCGCTGTTGATTGACATCAACCAGGGGACAGTTAAATCTTGCCGAAGCCGTCCTGGATATGTCCGGCGGCGAGCCGCTTCCCGCCGAGGCGTTGATGAAGGATATCGAACTGCCCGCCGGAGTCAACCCCAAACTGGCGGAGTTTTCGTTGAACTACGCCCTGCAGGATGACGACCGCTTCGACGAAGTGGGACCCGCCGGTCAGGTGCTCTGGTGCCTGCGCCGCCTCGAACCGGACTTTGTGCGCGAAGTGCCCCCGCCTCTGCGCTACGTGGAAGTGCAGCACGACCGAAACCAGTTGACGCCTCCCATGAAAGCCCTCGAAGCGCAACTGGACGATGAGTTGACCCCCACCGGGCGAACTCGACCCGCGCGAGGAAATTTCCTCCGTCACCATCACGTTGATCTACCCGCATCTGCGCGCCGGGACGCTGCCCATGTCCGCCCGGACGCGCAAACTCTTCCCGACGGCGTACGAATCGCCGCGCGTCCGCTTCACGCTCGTGGACGGCAAGACCGAGCGCCGCATCCCCGCCTGGGTGGTGCGCGAGCATGGCTATGTGTACGGCTTGCGCGAATGGTACAAGGCGCATCAACTGATCCCCGGCTCGCTGGTGCAGGTCCGCAGGGGCGAGAACCCCGGCGAGGTGATTGTCGAGGCGAGGACCCAGCGCGCGTCCAAGGATTGGGTGCGCACCGTCATGGTTGGCACCGATGGCGGGCTGGTCTTTGCCATGCTCAAACAGCCCATCACCGCCGAGTTCAACGAGCGCATGGTGGTTCACGTGCCAGATTTCAAAGCCCTCGACCCGGTCTGGGAAAAGAAGCGTCCTTTTGAAGACCTCGTCCTCCAAGTGATGCGCGAACTGTCGAAATCCAACCCGCAGGGGCACGTCCACGCCCAGGAATTGTACGCGGCGGTGAATCTCGTCCGCCGCATTCCGCCCGCGCCGCTCTTTGCTTTGCTGGCGGCAAACCCCGTCTTCAAGCACGTAGGTGACCTGCACTTCCGGCTTGAGGAGGTTGAATGAGCCTGCTGAAACCCAACGCAAAAACGCCCTTCCACATTGACTTCGAATGGTGGCAGCAGAACGAACGCGACTGGCACGTCTTCCTGCGGTCGTTGTTGTGTGCCGAGCACCAGGAGGCGTTCGCCGACATCGAAGAAGGCGGATTGATTGACTGGATTGACCCCGAAACCGCCGAAGTCAAGCCGGTGGACGGCGTCCAGCACGCGCTGATGAGTCACTGCGCCCTGCTCCCCGAATTCGTCAGCCCGCGCACGGCAATCGTCGAGGCGATTTTCCGCACCTTCCTTGCCAATGGCAATGTCCCCATGTCTGCCGAGGAACTTGGCAGGCGGCTGGGCAGGTCCGCAGATGTGATCCTGAAGACCATCGCCGGTCCGCGTGTGTATCGGGGACTGCGCCCGATCCAAAGTGAGCCTGCGAATTTACCGGTCGTCGAGTAAAATGAAACTACCGCCCCCGTAGCTCAATGGACAGAGCAACTGCCTTCTAAGCAGGAGGTTGTGGGTTCGAGTCCCGCCTGGGGCGCACTCGCCAGTAAGGAGTAAGTCCATGCCTACCGTTGTCCGCAAAAACAGGGAGCCGCTCCTGGAGGTCCGCCGCGATATTCTCCATGCAGTCAGTTGGCAGGTGCGCTCCAACGTCTGGAGTCCTCCCACCGATGTGTACGAGACCGCGGAAGCCTACGTCGTGCGGATGGAAATCGCGGGGATGCGTGACGAAGACTTCGACATCTCGGTCGAAAACGACACGCTTTATATTTCAGGCTCCCGCTCCGATTCCCCCCAAAAACGCGCCTATCATCAAATGGAAATCCGCTTCGGCAAATTTGCCGCGGCGGTTGGCTTGCCTGCGCCGGTCAACGTGGACCTGGCGCGCGCGGAATATCAGGATGGCTTCCTGGTCGTCACCCTCCCCAAGGCAAGACCAAGTCAAGTGAAAGTTGAATGATCAATGCCCGCACAGAGATGGCAATCCGGTATCCAGGATTTTTTTCAATCCCCAGACGGGACTGAACACGACTTCGTGAACAACTTTGTGACCACGTTTTTGTCGCAGTCCCAAAACAGGGAGGACGCATCGTCCGACCCGAAGGCTGGTGACGGCGGCGAGGGGCAGAGGTTTCCCTCCGAGCTTCCCATCCTGCCTCTGCGCGGCGTGGTGGTGTACCCCAACACCGCCGTCCCGCTGACGGTGGGTCAGCCGCGCTCCGTCAAACTGGTGGACGATGTGGTGGCGGGCGACAAACTCGTCGGTCTGGTTGCCGCGCTCAACCCCGAACTGGAAACGCCCGGGCCGAACGAACTCTACAAGGTCGGCACGATCGCAACCGTCCACCGCCTGCTCCGCGCGCCGGATGGCTCGGTGCGCCTGCTCGTTCAGGGCATGGAGCGCTTCCGGCTGGTCGAGTTCGTGCAGGAGGAACCGTATCTCAAAGCGCGCATCCAGCTCGCGCCGGAGACGGAAGAATCCAACATCGAGACCGATGCGCTGGCGCGCAACGCCCGCGACCAGTTCCAGCAGATCACCCAGATGATTCCCTCCTTCCCGGAGGAACTGGCGAATTCCATCACCTCGCTCGAAGACCCGCTCCAGACCGTCTACACCATCGCCAACTTCCAGCGCATTGACCTGAAAGACGCCCAGGAGATTCTCGAACTCGATTCGGTGTACGCCAAACTGAAAAAACTGATCGGCTTGCTCGTGCGCGAAGCCGAGGTCTTGCAGATCGGGCAAAAGATCCAGAATGAAGCGCGCGGCGAGATCGAGAAGGTCCAGCGCGAGTATTTCCTGCGCGAACAGATGAAAGCCATCCAGCGCGAACTGGGCGAACGGGACGAACAGGCGCAGGAAGTGGAGGAGTTCCGCAAAAAGATCGAAGAGGCGAAGATGCCCGAAGAGGCGGAGAAGCAGGCAAAGCGCGAGTTGGACCGCCTTGCCCGCCTGCCCACCGCCGCCGCGGAATACGGCGTCATCCGCACCTACCTGGATTGGCTGGTGACGCTCCCCTGGCCCACCGCCACGCCCGATAACCTCGAAATCGCCCACGCCCGCGAAGTGCTCAACAAGGATCATTACGGGCTGGAGGATGTGAAAGACCGCATCCTCGAATTCCTTGCCATCCGCAAACTGCGCCTCGACCGCAAGGACGAGAAGCGGGAGGAATCCAAGGATTTCATCCGCCGCGAACGCGAAGGCGTGATCTTGTGTTTCGTCGGTCCGCCCGGCGTCGGCAAGACTTCGCTGGGACAGTCCATCGCCCGCGCCATGGAGCGGAAATTCGTCCGCGCTTCGCTCGGCGGCGTGCGCGACGAAGCCGAGATCGCGGTCACCGCCGCACCTACATCGGCTCGATGCCCGGGCGCATCCTGCAATCCCTGCGGCGCATCGGCTCCAGGAACCCGGTCTTCATGCTCGACGAAGTGGACAAACTCACCAACGACTTCCACGGCGACCCCGCCTCGGCGCTGCTCGAAGTTCTCGACCCGGAGCAAAACAGCGAATTTCGGGATAACTACCTCGAAGTTGCATACGACCTTTCGCAGGTATTCTTCATTGCCACGGCGAACACGCTGGAATACATCCCCGGTCGGCTCGCGCGACCGCATGGAGATCATCTACCTCTCCGGCTACACCGAGAACGAGAAGATGGCAATCGCGCGCGGCTATCTCATCCCGCGCCAGATCCGCGAGAACAGCCTGCGCGAGAACGAAGTCAAATTCACCGACGACGCGCTCAGGATGATCATCCGCCAGTACACGCGCGAGGCGGGCGTCCGCAACCTGGAGCGCAAGATCGGCGCGGTCTGCCGCAAGGTGGGCACGCGCATCGCCGAAGGCAAGTCGAAGAAGTACCGGATTACGGCGAAACTCATCGAGGAATTCCTCGACCACCCCATCTACCTCGGGACCGGAGGAGTTGAACAAACGCACCTCCATTCCGGGCGTGGTGCCCGGGCTGGCATGGACCTCCTTCGGCGGCGACATTTTATTGATCGAAGCCACCGCCATGCCCGGCGGGCGCGGATTCCAGATCACCGGTTCGATCGGCAACGTCATGCAGGAATCCGCCCGCGCGGCATTGTCCTACGTCCGTTCGCGCGCCGACACGCTTGATCTTCCGCGCGAGTTCTTCGAGAAGCAGGATATTCACATGCACATCCCGGCGGGTTCCCAGCCCAAGGATGGTCCCCTCCGCCGGGGTGACGATGGCGACTTCGCTCGTCTCCCTGATTTCGGGGCGCAAGGTCAAACCGCAGATCGGCATGACCGGCGAGATCACCCTGCGGGGTCAGGTTCTCGCCATCGGCGGCGTCAAGGAAAAAGTGCTTGCCGCGCACCGCGGCGGATTGACCACCGTCATCCTGCCCAAGCCGAACGAACAGGACCTCGACGACGTCCCGGACGAGATTCGCAAGACGATGAAGTTCATCTTCGCCGAGACGGTGGACGACGTGCTCAATGCCGCGCTCGAAAAGCCGGGCAGACGCGCTGCCAAGAGCAGGCATCCCGCGCACAAGCCGCTGAAGAAAAAGACAAAGCCGGCAAAGGTTAGGAAGAATGTCAAAAAGAAAAGTGCTTCTCGCTGAAGACGATATCACCATGGTTTCCCTGCTGAAGACCCTTTTAAAAATGGAGGGATACGACGTGGTGGCTTTGCAGGCGGACGCGGATATTGTTTCGGCGGTCAAGGATGAAAAACCGGATGTGCTGTTGATGGACGTGTACCTGAGCCATCAAAGCGGGCTGGACGTTTTGGAGCAGTTGCGCAGTTCCGCCGAGACCAGCCACCTCAGGGTCGTGATGTCCTCCGGCGCGAGCGTCAAGGAGGAGTGCATCCGCCGCGGCGCAGACGGATTCCTCGCAAAGCCCTATATGCCGGACGACCTCATTGACATCCTGAAACAGACCATCTAACCGGGTATGACGATTGAATCAATCCGCCTGCGCGAATTTTCATTTGCAGAAGATTACGAGCGCGTCCGGCGTTGTGGCAGGGGATCGAATCCGGCATGCACGTCGGGCGTTCCGATACGCCGGGCGAGATTCAAAAGAAGATTCAACGCGACCCCGACCTGTTCCTCGTGGCAGAGGCGGACGGGCGGCTGATTGGCACGGTCATCGGCGGGTTCGACGGCAGGCGCGGGATGATCTACCATCTTGCCGTCGAAAAAAAATTTCCGCGGGCGGGGCATCGGCGGAATGTTGCTTTCCGAAGTTGAAAAACGACTGCAAGCCGGGGGCTGTCTCAAGTGCATCATGCACGTCCTCGACGACAACGAAGAGGCGATGCAGTTTTACAGGAACAAGGGCTGGCGCCATGCGGTCGAGGACGTGGTTTTTGTGAAGGAATTCTATTCGTGATTCGATTTGGGATTCTGACCCTCTCTGACCGTTCCTCGCGCGGCGAACGGGAGGACGCCTCTGGACCGGCGCTGGCGCATCTGATCCGCGCCGAAAACTGCTCGGTCGTCCGGGAGCAAATCCTACCCGACGACGAACCCGCCATCCGCGCCACCCTGAGCGAGTGGGCAGACAGCGGCGAAGTGGACGTGATCTTGACCACGGGCAGCACCGGCTTTGCCCTGCGCGATGTCGCCCCCGAAGCCACGCGCGCCGTGATTCAGCGCGAAGCCCCCGGCTTGGCGGAGGCGATGCGGGCGGCAAGCCTGGCGAAGACCAAACACGCCATGCTCTCCCGCCGCGGCGGGCATCCGCGGGCGGACGCTCATCGTCAACCTGCCGGGAAGCCCCAAAGGCGCCGTGGAAAATTTGCAGACGATTTTCCCTGTGCTTCCCCACGCCGTCCAACTTCTCCGCGACGACCCCAATTCGGAAGCGTCACACTGATTGACGGGAAAGCGCCCAAATACGAAATGGCGGACTCCGCAAGTTCTACTTGCGGAATTCCAGAAGTAGAACTTCTGGACTCCTTTTTCATCCTTCGGATGGTTTTCCCGTCAAAAAGCGGCAGAACCATAACAACAAAAATCGGATGTCGCAAGGCATCCGATTTTCACTGTGGAAATGCCGTTACTTCCACACAAAATTTAAATCGCCATCCACCGGGTTCCAGTAATTTGGATTGGGGCTGAGAGTCATCCCGGTATCTGTCCATGCAGAGATGACGTACGGTCCGCTGGAGATGACGGTGGTGGCGATGGTTCCATAATTGCCGGAGGCAAGCGCATCCGGGTTGAGGATGGCAAAGGCGGGTTCGGCAAGATACGTCAGCAGGTCCGGTTCGGGGCGGTTGAGATGGATGATGACCGTGTTGACGTCCACCTTCTGAATCCCGTCCACGGGAGACGGCGCGGTTCTCGGCGTCGCGTTCCCCGTTGAACGCCGGGAACAGGCGCGGCCAGGTTGGGTAGTTGCCGCCGCCATGCAGGGGATGAGCCGGGTCGAACCAGCGGTTGAAATTATCCACGATGACATCGGTGGTGATGGGGGAGCCGTCGCTGAAACGCGCATCCGGGCGGATCTCGAAAATGTAATCCAGCTGGTCGTCCGAAACGATCCACGAGTCGGCAATGCCGGGCTGGACGTTCCCCGCTTCGTCCAGCCGCACCAGCCCCTCGTAAAGATAACCGCTCACCAGCAGAGAATCCGCATCTTCGGTCACAGCCGGGTCGAGGACGAGTTCCGAACTGACCGCCATCGGCTCGCCCGGTTGGGGTGGCAAAACGGATTCTTCTGTGGGGCTTTCACCGGCTTGCGGCTCGGCGGTCTCCCCGCTCTTCGGCTGGCAGCCCGCCAGTAAAAACGCGAGAATCAGAACACCGGTAATCGTAACGTTTGAAAGGCTCTGGTTTTTCATTGTAACAATACCTCTTCTAATTTCAGTGAATCACAAGTTTTGTAGGTCATTGCGAAGGAGTGGAGCGACTGAAGCGACCTCCAAATTGAGCGCGGCTTTCGGCTAATTTCGCCATGAGATTGCTTCGGCGAAAGTGCGCCGCCTCGCAACGACATCAAATTCGTGATTTCTCGATTTGCCTTGCATAACGATATAAGGTCATCTATTTAGTCGCCGTTTGGGGCGGTTTGGGTCTGCGGGGGGATGCTGCGGCGCATGTATTCTAGCGCACAATTTTCGTTATGGGAATATAATCGGACAACAAGCATGTGAAATGTCATAAATCCCCCAACCCCTTTACGCCGAAACCGCCCACTAACACTATGAAGTAATCATAATCCGGCTGACTGACCCGGCGGGATGATCCGCCGGCACGTGAAAACTCAGAGGTCCTATGGAACGAAAAGCATATTCGAATCTTTTGAGATTCCTCTCCATTATTGTGATTTTGTCCCTGCTGGTTGCTTCTTGCGCCCCGTCCGATTTTCTTTCCGGCGCTGGCGGCGAAGAAGGACAGACCGAGGAACCGCAGACGGAAGCGCCTCCAACCGAAGAGCCGCCTCCCACTGAAGAACCCCCGACCGAGACGCCTCTCACTGAGCCTCCGCCTCCGACGGAAGAGCAGCCCACCGAAAGTCCGCCCACCGAAGCGCCGCTTCCCACCGATACATCAGCCCCGGCAGTCGTTCCAACGGATACCCCGATCCCAACAGCGACCGATACGCTTCCGCCCGCGGAAGATGCGTCGGGCTTGGCGGCAACTGCCACCCCAACTTTCACTCCAACCGCATCGTTCACCCCGACGGCAACCGCCACCGGGCAGGGCAGGGGTGTTGCTCCGTTTTCGGCAAATCCCCCAACGTCAACGAGCACTTCCACGCCTGTTCCGACCAATACCAATACGCCCAGCGCGCCCGATCCGTACGTCGGGTTGAGCGTGCTTGCAACAACGATCTCTCTGCGACATTCACCATTACGAACATCGGCGGTCCGTTGAGCGGGGGAGTTACACCGTCTCCGAGCCGGGCAAATCGCCGGTGACCAATTCCCTTAACCTGGGCTCGAATCAGAGCATTTCCTTCAACGCCGCCGGTAACGCAACCGTGACGGTAAACTACTCGACCTCCCAACTGGACAATGTGACTTTGTCCGCCATCGGCACCTGCCTGCCGCTTCCATCCAGCACGCCTTCACGGACGCCAACCGCTTCGCGCACCCCCAGACCGACCCATACCGCCACCTCGACTGCCACGCCCGGTCCTTCGCCGACGCCCACGAACACACGAACGCCCAGACCGACCAATACTGCCACTTCGACTGCTACACCCGGTCCATCGCCGACGCCCACCGCCTCACGGACTCCGCGTCCCACCAACACGCCCACCCCCACGCGGACGATTACCCTGACGCCCACAGTCACCCCCACACGCGAGATCGTGGACGGTCAACTGGATTTGCAGGTCTTCTGCAATACCGACCTGACGGCGACCTTCGTGATTCGTAACATTTCCGGCACGGTCAGCGACGGGACGTATACCCTCTCCGACCCGGCGCAGAGCGGAGCGATCAACCTTCAGCCCGGGCAATCCACTTCGATCGTCGGCGCAGGATATGCGACCATGACGGTCACATACAAAACATCGTTCCTCTCCTCGGTGACCTTGAGCGTGGTAGGGTCGTGCTCCCGGCGTCCCACCGCCACGCCGAGCAATACGCCTGAACCGACCGATACGCCGACCCACACGCCTGTACCTCCGCCATCGCTCTCCGCGACGGGCGCGTGCAGCGGCGTGAACACGGGCATCGCCACCTTCATCATCACCAACAACGGCGGCGATATGCCCAAGCCCTACACCTACAACATCACGGATGCGGGCGGCGCTGTCGTTCAAACCGGAACATTCCAGTTAGTCGCGGGCGGTAGCACGGTAATCACCGTCACGGGTTCATCCACCGGTTACACTCTGACCAGCCCCGATGACGGCTCGCTCAACGTCACAGCCGACATGACGACGTGCATCCAGATTCCGCCTCCGCCTCCACCGCCACCCCCGCCTCCTCCGCCGCCATCCTTGAACGCGACCGGCGCATGTTCCTCCAATGGCGTGGCAACCTTCATCATCACCAACAACGGCGGCGACATGCCCAAGCCCTATACTTACGTGATCACCGATGCCAGTGGCGCAACTGTGCAAACCTCCACATTCCAATTGGATGCCGGACAAAGCGCCACCGTCACCGTGAGCGGCGCGTCAAGCCTGTACACCCTCTCCAGCCCCGATGACAACACGTTGACCGCCCAGGCAGATATGACAACCTGCACCACACCACCCTCCGCCCCGGACCTTTCGGCGACAGGCGCGTGTACCTCCAACGAGGGTGAGGCGACGTTCGTCATCACCAACAACGGCGGCGACATGACCACGCCGTATACCTACAATGTCACGGATGCGAACGGGAACGTCGTCTCGACTGCCACGTTCCAGCTCGCCGCGGGACAAAGCATCACGGTCTCGGTCACCGGTTCATCCTCGACCTATACCCTGACCAGCCCGAACGACAGCGGATTGACCGCCCGGGCGGATATGTCCGCCTGCGTGGAGCCGCCCCCGCCTCCCGCGTTGACGGCAACCGGCGTCTGCACGTCGAACGAAGGCGTGGCAGCGTTCATTATCACCAACAACGGCGGCGACATGACGGTTGCCTATCTTTACACGATCACCGATTCGAGCGGCAACGTCATTCAAACCGGAACCTTCCAGCTTGATGCGGGCGAAAGTTTGAATCTTGTCGTCAGCAGCAGCGCGGCTGAGTTGATCCTTACCATTACCGACGCGAACAACTTCACCGTCCGCGCGGCGATGACCGATTGCCGGGAACCCGACCTGTCCGTAGCGCCCGCCGAACCGGAGCCTTGCATCCAGTGCCTGGTCTTCCACACCTTCCGCGACGACAATCTCGAAGTCTATCGGCTGGACGGCATCGAAGGTCAGCCCGATGCGAAACTGTACAACCTGTCCAAGGATGAAGCGGTGGACAGCCGTCCCAGCCGCGCGCCGAACGACTCGTGGGTCGTCTTCCAGAGCAACCGCAACGGCAACGTCGAGTTGTATTACACCGACCTGGCGGGAAGCGGCGAAGCCATCCGCCTGACGGAGACGCAGTCCAACAACACCAACCCGATGTACGGGCCCGATTCGCAGACCGTCGTCTTCCAAAGCGACAGGAACGGACGCTTCGACCTCTTCACCATTGACCAGCAGACCGGCAAGGAGACCCAGGTCACAAGCGATCCGGCGGACGACATCAACCCGTACTATTCGCCCGATTTGAAGTGGCTGGTCTTCCAGAGCAACCGCAACGGCAACTGGGATATCTTCGTTCTGAACGTCGAGACAGGGAACTTGTACCAGTTGACCGATTCGCCGCTGGATGAGGTCTTCCCTGCCTGGTCGCCCAATGGGAAACAGATTTCCTTCCTGACGGACGAAGACGGCGCAACCGACCTGAACGTGATTGACTTGGACACCCGGGACGTGAAGCGCATCACCACCGACGGCAGGACCAACAACGCCACCTGGTCGCCGGAGGGAGACCGCATCGCCTACCAGTCCGAACGGAACGGAAACCTCGATATTTACAGTTACGATTTCACAAAAGATAAGGAATATCGGGTGACCGATTACGAAGGTGTTGACTCCGGTCCGACGTGGGACTGCGGCGGCGCAAACCTGGCGTTCACCTCCATCCGCGACGGCAACCCGAACATCTTCCAGGTCTTCTGGCAGGGCGGACCCGCCGGCAACATGACCATTGACCCGGCAACGGACAAGTGGTCGCAGTGGCGCCCGTCCAACGACGTGTCCAGCACAGGGCATTAGTTCCAGCATCCCCAACCCGCTCCCCGGTTCGCAACGAGCCGGGGAGTTTTTTGTAGGACAAGTCTACGGACTTGCCCTACTTTATGTTGTTTGGAACTAGCCACGATTCACAACTCATTGGTATAATCCGCCCGCCTCAAAAAATTATCCAAGGAAAGTTATCCGTATGATTGATGTAAACGAACTTCGCAAGGGCGTCACGTTTGAGTTGGACGGCAACCTGTACAAGGTGCTGGATTACAGTCACAATAAAACGGGGCGCGGCAACGCCACCATCCGCATCAAGGCGCGCAACCTGTTGACCGGCGCCAATATCGAACGCACTTTCAACTCCGGGCAGTCCGTTCAGGATGTTTCGCTAGACTTCGCCAACGTCTCCTATCTGTACAACGACGGCGACATGTACTACTTCATGGACAAGGTCACGTTTGAACAGCCCACCGTCCGAAAAGAGGCGCTCGGCGATAGCGCCCAGTTTTTGAAGGAAGGTATGGAGGTCAAATTGACCTTCTACAAGGGCGAAGCCATTGACATTGAAATGCCCACCTCCGTTGACCTCAAGGTCGTGGAAGCCGAAATGGCGATCCGCGGCGACACCGCCACCGGCGTGACCAAGAAGGTCGTCACCGAATCCGGCGTGGTCGTGCAATGTCCCGCCTTTGTCAACGTGGGCGATACCATCCGCGTGGACACCCGCACAGGCGAGTACGTCACCCGCGTCTAAGCATGAAAACACCCGCCGGGCGCGAATGCCCGCATTTCTACGGCGATTATTTCCGCGGCAGGCACGTGGAGGAATGCCGTCTCTTGCAGACGCAGGGACAGGCTTGGACGCCCGACCTGTGCAAGACCTGTCCCGTGCCAGATATTGCCCGCGCCAACTCCTGCCAGCACATGAAATTGAAAGCCACAGTAGTGCGCCCGTTCACCGCCCTCTTTCAACGGCGGGTGCAGGTCAGCGCATATTGCGAAAAGGTCAAACGCGATGTCCCCGAACCCCAGGTGGGATGCGGCGAATGTCACGCCCTGCCGTTCAAATTTGAAATAAAAGAATAACCGCAGACTCTCCCGGGGGAGTCTGAAACCCCATGCCGCTCACACTCCTGCTCGATCTGGACGACACCCTTCTCGATACAAACCTGCAAGCCTTCGTCCCCGCATATTTCCAGGCGCTGGCAAAGGACCTCGCGCCGCACGTGGATCCCGGCTTGATGATGCGCGCGCTGGTCTTCGGCACGAACTTGATGAATCAGAGCGAGGATTTCACGCAGACATTAAGTCAGGTCTTCGACTCGGCGTTCTACCCGCAGGTGAACCGCACAAAAGAAGGTCTTTCCCCCGTCATCGAAAATTTTTACGACAATATCTTCCCAACCCTGCGGGGACTCACCGCATCCAGACCGGATGCCAAGGCGTTTGTGGAATGGGCGTTCTCACAGGGATATCGCGTCGCCATCGCCACCGACCCGCTCCTGCCGCGCAAAGCCACGCATCACCGCCTGCGCTGGGTGGGCTTCGAGCCGGAGCAGTTCGAACTCGTCACAACTTTCGAGGATTTCCATTTTTCCAAAACCCATGCCGCGTATTACGCCGAGGTGCTGGGACGATTGGGCTGGACGGATGATCCCGTGCTCATGGTGGGAAACGATTTGGAGCGCGACATCCTCCCCGCGAAAAAGCTTGGGCTGGCTGCCTTTCACGTGGATGGAGGATCCGCTTCATCGTCTGAACTGGAAGCGGGCGCGCGCGGCACATTGCCTGACCTGCGCCGATGGCTTGAGTCCACCGACCTCAAATCCCTGACTCCCAATTTCAAATCCAGCGATTCCATCATGGCGGTGATACTTTCCACGCCCGCCGTGCTGAACGGTTTGCTCGGCGCATTGGATGCAGATGCCTGGATGCGCAAACCCGCCGCAGATCAATGGACGCTGACCGAACTGCTTTGCCACCTGCGCGATACCGAGCGCGAAATCCATCACATGCAATTGAAGTTGTTTGCGGAGCAGGAAGAGCCTTTCATCCCGCGTCCCGATACAGGCGTGTGGGCGAGCCAGCGCGATTATTTGCACGAGAACGGCGCGAACGTTCTGGCGGAATTCAACGCGGCGCGGCAGGCGACGGTTTCGTCATTGAAGAATATTCCGCCCGATTGCTGGAATCGAAAGGCGCGCCATGCGATCTTTGGACCGACGACGTTCCAGGAGGTGGTCGGTTTCATCGCGGAGCACGACCGCCTGCACATCCAACAGGCATGGGCGATTCTAAAAGGGTTGTAAAATCGGCGTGTCTTCCCGCTGGAAATTGTGTTTTAAGGGGCAAGGTGGCTTGCCCCTTAATCTTTTAACTCACCTTACGCGGCAGGGGCGGCCCTTCGGGATGGATTAGGTGTCATGCCCTCGCTGGGCGGGTCGCCTCTATGGTTTGCGAAGAGAATTTTGCATAAGGCGAGCTTTAAATTTCATTCTTAGTTAGGAGCAAATGATTGATGAGAAAACAAGTGGTTGTAACGGGGCTGGGTTGCATCAGCCCGGTGGGCAACAATGTGAAGGATACCTGGGAGGCGCTGCTCGCCGGGAAGTCCGGCGCGGCTCCCATCACGGCGTTCGACGCCAGCGCGCACAAGACGAAATTCGCGGCGGAAGTCAAAGGCTTCGACGGCGTGGCGTTATTCGGTACGCGCGAGGCGCGCAAGATGGATCGTTTCACCCAATTTGCCACAGCCGCCACGCTGGAGGCGCTGGAACAATCCGGTTTGAAAATTGACGAATCGAACCGCGACCGGGTCGGGATTTTGATCGGTTCGGGCATCGGCGGCATCATTACCTTGATCGAGCAATACGACGTGATGCGCGAACGCGGACCGGAGCGCGTCAGCCCGTTCCTGATCCCGATGATGATCTCAGATGGCGCGGCTGGGAATATCGCCATCCGCACCGGCGCGCGCGGACCCGAACATGGCGCTGGCGACGGCGTGCGCCTCCGGCACGAACGCCATCGGCGAGGCGGCGGAGATGATTCGCCGCGGCGCGGCGGACGCCATGATCGCGGGTGCATCGGAAGCGGCGATCACCTCGATTTCGATGGCGGGCATGAATGTGATGACCGCCCTCTCCACGCGCAACGACGATCCCCAGCGCGCTTCGCGTCCGTTCGATAAAGACCGCGACGGCTTTGTAATGGGGGAGGGCGCGGGGGTTGTCATTCTCGAGTCGCTGGAATACGCGCAGGCGCGCGGCGCAACCATCCTCTGCGAATTCACCGGCTATGGCACCTCAGACGATGCCTACCATATCTCCGCGCCTGCCGAAAACGGGGCGGGAGCGGCGATCTCGATGCGGCTCGCGCTCGAGGATGCCGGGCTGGGCGTCGAGGACATCCACTACATCAACGCGCACGGCACATCCACGCAGTTGAACGACAAGAGCGAAACCGCCGCCATCAAAACCGTCTTCGGCGAGCAGGCGTACCAGATCCCCATTTCCTCCACCAAATCCATGACCGGGCACCTGCTGGGCGCGTCCGGCGCGCTGGAGGCGGTCGTCAGCACGATGACGATTCTGAACGGCATCCTGCCCCCGACCATCAACTATCAAACCCCCGATCCCGTCTGTGACCTGGATTACGTCCCTAACCAGCCGCGCAAGGTGGATGTGAACCACGTCATGTCCAACTCGTTTGGTTTTGGAGGGCACAACGCCACGCTGATCCTCAGCCGCCATAAATAAAGGAGCAAGTATGCCATTCGCGCATATCACAGGCTGGGGCATGCACGTCCCGGAGCCTGTACTTACGAACGACGACATCGCCAAACTCGTGGAAACCAGCGACGATTGGATTCGCAGCCGCACGGGGATTCGCGAACGTCACATTGCGAGGGAGAATGAATATCCGTCCACGCTGGGCGTGGAGGCTTCACTGAAGGCGCTCGAGGTGGCGAACCTTGCCCCCACCGATTTGGATTTGATCATCTGCACTTCCTCTTCCCCGGAATATATCTTCCCGGCGACCGCCTGCATCATCCAGGATCAAATCGGGGCGACCAAAGCCGGCGCGTTCGACCTCCTCGGCGGCTTGTTCCGGCTTCATTTACGCTGCCAACATGGCGGCGCAAGCCATCCGCGGCGGTTCCATCAAGAACGCGCTGATCGTCGGCACGGAGACGCTTTCGCGCTTCATAAACTGGAAGGACCGCAACACCTGCATCCTGTTTGGGGACGGGGCGGGGGCGTTCGTCCTGCAAGCCAGCGACAAGCCCGGCGGCGTGCTTTCCGCCGTGATGCACTCCGACGGCTCCGGTGCGGACCTGTTGACCCTGCCCGGCGGCGGCGCGCGTCACCCAGCCACCGAGACCACCATCCACGAAGGCAAACATTACGTTTACATGGACGGCAAGGAAGTCTTCCGCTTTGCCACGCGCGTCATGGGACAAGCCACCCAGGAATCCCTGCAACTTGCCGGGTTGACGACGAACGATGTGCAGTGGATCATTCCGCACCAGGCAAACTACCGCATCATCGAGACCGCCGCGAAATACCTGAAAATGCCGATGGAAAAATTCGTCGTCAACGTGGGACCGCTACGGCAACACCTCCACGGCGTCCATCCCGATTGCCGCCGTGGAAGCCATCGAAGGCGGGAAGGTCAAAAGCGGCGATAAGGTCGTCTTCGTCGGCTTTGGGGCAGGGCTGACCTGGGGCGCGATGACCGTCGAATGGACGGGGCCCCATCCCCGCCAAGAAGGCTGTCCATCCCCAGCAATATCGTCTGTTTGCCCGCCTGCGCTCGCTCGTGCGCCGCGCCCTGCGCTTCATCGAAGGCATCTTCTTCCGCAGGGAACTCTAACCACGTTTTCATTGAATCGTGGTACGATACCGTTGAATTTCATTCAAGGAGTATCGTATGTTAGGTCTGCCTCGTGGTACGGAATGGATCGTCATTCTGCTGATTGTCATCCTGCTTTTTGGTCCGGGGCGCATCGGCAAGATCGCCGGTGAGATCGGGCGCAGCATCAAGTCCTTCCGCGAAGGGTTGGGCGGCAAGGACGAGAGCGCAGGTGAATCCCCCGAAGAGGAAAAGAAGTAATCAAAAAAAACAGACCGCAGCCGGTCTGTTTTTTTGATCGTTAGTAGGTCAGTTCCTTCACGGCTTTATCGCGCATCATGGCTTGAATGAATTTTTCGTGATTTTGCGGCGAACCGATCACCTTCCACGTGCTGATGATGGACTTTTCGTTCTTCGCCTGGTGGTGCTCGAACACGCGCAGCGACAACTCGTCGAAAAGTCCCGAAATCTTCTCCACTTTTTTGAAATCGTCGGTCGCCAGGGTGACCTCGTACGCGCGCGATTCGCGGATGCGGTCAATGCGCGCCTCCGGGAACGGGAAGGCAATCAGCACCAGGATCGTCACGCCGGTGGCGGCGAGGACGAAATACAAACTTCCCGCGCCAATGCCCATGCCCAGCGCCGCGGCGAGCCAGATGGTGGCGGCGGTGGTCAGCCCTGCGATTCGCCCGCCTTCACGCACAATCGCGCCCGCGCCCAGAAAGCCGATGCCCGTGACGATGTTCGCCGCAATGCGCGTTTGCGTAAACCCGGGGTCCATGCTGAGCGAAAAGATGGTGAACAACGTCGAGCCAAGCGTGATCAGGATGATCGTGCGGAAGCCCGCCGCTTTATCCTGAAACTCGCGTTCCGCGCCGATCAGCCCGCCCACCAGCACAGCCATGCCGACTTTGACAAGGTTTTCAATGAAGAATTGTTCCATGGTCTCCTCTTAGGAATTCAGTTGTTCGATCAACGTCTCGATCTCTGTGGCGGGCAGTTTGCAAACGAACCCCTCGCACACGAAGGCAGTCGCCTTATTATCCTTCATCGGTCTGTCGTTCAATAATGCCGGCGAATTTTCTTTTATGGGATGGGAGGATGCGGCTGTCACCACGTTTGGGCGATATTCTACCTGAATTGCCTTGAGCATCCGCTCGAAGTTTTCCTCGCCCGCTTCACCCATGACCGCGACCTGCTTCATCGTCCCCAGGGCATTTTCCGCCGCTGAGAGCCATCTCGCAAAGCCGAGCGGATAACGCAAAAGATAGCCGGTGACCTGTTTCAACGATTCTTCCGCCAGGTCGTGGTACCTGCCTTCGTCGGTGAAGGCGGCCAGTTTGAGCAGGGCTTCGCAAGCCAGCGCGTTGCCCGATGGCGTGGCGTTGTCTTGAAGGTCCTTGGGGCGGAGAAGCAGTTGTTCGGCGTCGTTTGGCGTATCGAAGAAACCGCCTGCGGGGTCGTGGAATTTTTCGATCATCTCATCCGTCAGTTCTTTGGCGGCAGCAAACCATTTGTTGTTGAAATCGGTCTGGTACAGTTCCAGCAAGCCGAGAATCAAGGCGCCGTAATCTTCGAGGAAGACTTCGTTTGTGGGTTTACCATCCCGCCAGGCGCGGCGTAATTTTCCGTTCGGGCGCAGTTCGGAGAGTAAAAATTCCGCGTTGCGAACTGCAAGACTCTGGAGTTGACCAGCTTGCTGGTCCGTTGTCGGAAGCAAGCTTCCTGACTCCAGAACGCGGCTCGCCTCCGCGACAGTCGCCAGCATGAGTCCGTTCCACGCGGTGAGGATTTTGTCGTCAGTGGCGGGACGGACGCGCATGGCGCGGGTGGTGTACAGCCTGGAGTGGGCATCCGCTAATTTTGCTTGAACCGTTTCGAGGTCCAGCTGGAAGCGGGCGGCGAGGGAGGAATCGTCCAATGCGCGCTGGAGAACCGTCCTGCCTTCCCAATTTCCTTTGGCGGTGATCCCATACGCCGTTTCGAAAAATTCATACTCGCCGCCGAGAATGTCCTTGATTTCTTCCTGAGTCCAAACATAGAACCTGCCCTCTTCGCCTTCGGAGTCGGCGTCGAGCGAGGAGTAAAAGCCGCCCTGGGGGTGGGCCATTTCGCGCGCGATGAATTCGAGCGTTTCGACGGCGATGCGCTTGTAAAACGGATCCTTGAAAACCTGCCACGCATGAAGATAAGCGCGCGCGAGCAGTGCGTTATCGTAAAGCATTTTTTCGTAATAGTGTACCCAATCGTACAAACGGAGTTGTGTTTTCAGCACGGTTATCAGTCGGCAGTTATGGTCTGATGTCCCACTAAGGATTTGAGATACCCTCCAGCTGGATCTCCATTTCCTTTGATGAATTGACCGGCTGTAAACAAACAAATCCCTGACATACATACGCTGTTGGCAGATCATTTAATAGAGGTCGATCCTTCAGCAGGGCTGGCGCATCCGGCTCTGGTGGGTAATTGGAAATCGCAGTTACTTGCCGGGGCCGGAACGTTTTCCAGAGGGTACTCAACAATTCTTTGGTTTCGGTACGCTGTGAGTCGCCGATAATTGCCACCTCACGTGTCGGACCGACAGCAAAGTCAGCCGCGCACAACCACTGTGCAAAGGCAGTCGGATAGCGTAGTATCGCTCCATATACTGAGGAAAGCATCTCCTCGGTAAGGTCTCGCCATTCTATCCGATCCCCATACGCTGCCAGCTCGAGTAGGGCAGTAGCGGCGAGTGCATTCCCAGACGGGGTGGCATTGTCCTGAATATCTTTCGGACGTACCAGGAGGGTTTCATGGTCGTCGCGGGTATCGAAAAAACCTCCATTGGGATCAACGAAGTGCGCCACCATTTCATCGGCGAGTTTCAAAGCCGAAAGATACCATTCCTTATTCGGATCGGATTGATACAACGCCAAAAGCGCCAAGATCAGACCGGCATAATCTTCCAGGTAAGCATTGTGCTTTGC
The DNA here is from genome assembly GCA_013112685.1 of Chloroflexota bacterium. Taxonomy (GTDB): domain Bacteria; phylum Chloroflexota; class Anaerolineae; order Anaerolineales; family Villigracilaceae; genus Villigracilis. The sequence continues at coordinate 708,593 of JABFGC010000002.1, forward strand.
CTGTCCCTCCCGCCAGGATCGGTGCAGTCGATTATTTGCATATAGATTATTCAACAAGAATCGTGCGTTACGAGTGGCAACTTGAAGATAATCCTGCCTATTTAGATAACGTCCTGCTTCTGCAAAGGCTTTGAGCATCAGGGAGTTCCACATGACAAGCACTTTGTCATCTGTGCCAGGGCGGATGCGTGAACTTCTTGCTTCTAAAAGTCTTGCGTGACATTTGGACAATCTCTGCCACAGTTCTTCTTGCTCCATTTTGAAGCGGGCTGCGAGTGTGGAATCATCCAAAGCACGTTGCAGGATGGTCTTGCCTTCCCAATTTCCAGATGGGGTAACGCCATACGCCACTTTGAAAAAGTCAAAATCAGATCCGAGCACTTCTTCGAGTTCGTCTTGTGTCCAGACATAGAATTTCCCTTCTTCACCATCTGAGTCGGCATCCAAGCTACTGAAAAATCCACCTTCTGAATGGGTTAATTCGCGTAGGACAAAATCCAACGTCTCCTCGCAAATCCTGCGATAGTCGGTGTTGCCAGTGAGCAAATACCCATGCAAATATGCCAGGGCTAATTGGGCATTATCATATGTCATTTTTTCAAAGTGAGGCGTTCTCCAAAAATTATCGACGCTATAACGGGAGAAACCGCCACTAACAACATCATACATCCCGCCGCGTGACATGGCACTTAATGCATGGGTGACAGCCTTTATTATTTGTTCGCGTTGAGTTGTATCGGTGGTTGCTCGGCGTAAAAGAAATTCGATGGTCATGGGTTGCGGAAACTTCGGCGCCTGGCCCCAACCTCCATATCCCCAATCGTAGGAATCAAGCAGGTTCTTTATAGCTGCTTCGAGAGCTTCTGTGGTTATTTCATTTCTATTCTCGGGCTTGTTTATGGGCGGACGAATATGTTCGAAGACCTGATTACCAACTCGATCCACTTCCTGAACATCTTCACGCCATGCCTTGGCAATGCTGTTAAGGACTTCTTTGAAGGATGGCATGTTGTAGCGTCGAACGGGTGGGAAGTATGTGCCGGCAAAAAAGGGACGCAAGTCGGGTGTGAGGAAGACAGACATGGGCCAGCCACCAGAGCCGGTCATGGCAACGGTTGCTTGCATATAAATTCCGTCCACATCTGGACGTTCTTCCCGATCCACTTTGATGCTGATAAATTCTTGATTCATCAGCGAAGCGGTTTCAGGATCTTCAAAGCTTTCCTCCCTCATGCGGTGACACCAGTGGCAGGCAGCATATCCGATGCTGAGGAAGATGGGCTTGTTCTCGGCCCGGGCTTTGGCGAGCGCTTCTTCGCCCCAAGGGTACCAGTCAACCGGATTATTCGCATGTTGGAGTAGATAGGGGGAATTCTCATTAATTAATTGGTTGGGCATACGTTACCTCTAAACGAAACCTGAAAGATTTGCTTTTTGGTTTAGATTATAGCCCAAGCGAGTGAATGCGAACGAAATTCCAAACTGGTCGGCGCCGAATTTGTTTCCTGGACCGCGCTCGGCTTGACGGAAGCGTCGCACTTCTTTCGTTCTTTTCTCCAACTCAGAATCAGTGAATAGGCTTGTCCCAATATTCTCCGTCTTTCGGTTGCTTCTGCGATCACAACTCTTTTCAGGCCGGCTTCGTGTTGTTCCAAAAAAGAGATAAGCTCTTGGGCTTGACTGGGCGCCAGCTCAATCGTATTGGTCAAACACCAGCCATCTTTTTGCGATGGCTCCGACTCGGGTTGATCTGCAATTCTGCTTTTCGATTTCCTGTTTGAAGGATTCGTAAAGCGGTATGCAACCTCTCCCACCAATAATCCTTTCTTCTTCAATGATTTGGACTGTCGCGACTGCTCCAGAATATGAAGCGCTTGATTGCCGTGCAAATGAGTCACTCGCTTGACCCGAGCATCCCACACGACGACCCCGATCTTGTGCCAGTTTTCTTCCTCCCATGAACTTGCCCAATTCGGACAAGGAGGGCTGGATACAGAGAAGATGGTTTCGTTGAGGTGAAAACCCCATACACGATCTTGATCGGATTCTGTCATTTACTTAATCCTGCCTGCATTCAGCAGGCAATGATGATATTGACTGACCAATATTGCCAGCAATTTTACAAGGTCTATGCCGGGGCTGGTTGGGCCAACCATCAGCACGTTATGTCCAAAAAAACCATCGGATTTCATTTTGAATTTGATTCCAAAATCATCGAAAATGGTCGTTATGTGATGCAACCCTATATAGTATAGAGCATCTGAAGATCGCGAATGAAGTGCTTGGACGATCCAGTCTGTAATAAAAAAATACAAAGACAACGATCCTTACGAAGGTCGTTACACAATTCGTCTATAATAATAAAGTGATGGTGACAGTGTGCATTTCGAGGTGAAGACGATGGTTATGCTTCTTTATCTTCAACGCTGACGATTGTTCCACCGGGCCACTCGACGGTGACATCGCCCGGATCATACGGGACCTGAGGCTGGCTCCAACGAAAGATCCATTTTGCATCTCCCGGGCTGGCATTGACGCATCCACGCGAAGACGGCTCGCCATAGTTGTTGTGCCAATATGTGGAGTGGATGGCAACTCCCGTCCCCACAAACAGGCTGACCCAGCCGACCGCGGGCAGGTTCCAGCCTGCAGAGGCGCTGCCTCCACTTAATGGTAAGGATATGGCTTTGCGCCAGATGGGGGACTCACCTACTGGCGTCGCCCACGCATCCACACGATTGCCCCAGGTATCCCACAAGGCGCCGCTCGAAATTTTCGCGAAGTAAACTTCAATATTGCCTTCAAAGCAGGAAAGCGTTTGGTCCCAGATCCTGACAACAATGCGTTTTTGAGCGGGATCCATATCTGGGCTGATGGGAGAGACCTCCTCGGCTGTCAATGGACGAAACGCCTCTGCTTGCCCCCAAAAAATATCGCCGGAGCCATACTTCTCGTTGAGCCGGTACCAGACCTGCCCCGACTCGTCCGTGCGGATCTGGTCTGCCCACACAATTTGGCTGAAATAGAAACGCGGCGGCAGATTGATGGAGAGCTGATACTGGAGCCACGGCGCACGCGCGGGTGGATTCTCGAGAACCAGATCCACATACGGAACCGTGACCTCGACCCACATCCCCTGTCCGAGGCTGGTCTGTGGAAGGCTTGTCACTGGGACATTGGGCTGATTCAACACAGGTTGGACATACCCGCCCCAGACAAATCCATAAGGTGTTTCCACAAAGCGCTGGTTGATGCGTCCCGGCATCGAGCCAACGGCTTCGCGAATCCATGGGACGATGGCGTCCTCGTACAGTGCCCCGATACTCGGCCGGTGGCATCGGGCCGTGCATACACATCCATCTTGCCAACCGTGATTCGTCCCAGCCGCTCCGCTTGCGGAAATTCGGGCAGGGCTGTTTTTACAACCGGGCGGAACGCCAACGCGCCTGCGCCGAGCACCGCCAGTTTGAGAAAATCGCGGCGGGAGAAGCGGGGATTCCGAATCGCCATTGTATTCTTCGATCCTGCTTTCCAGCCTATGCCGATCGTTTGACGGCTGGCAGTTGAATGTATAAATTTCCGTTTTCGATTTTTGTTATATATTCATCCAACGGACGGGGTGGGGGACCGCTGCGGACATCGCCCATCAGATTGAAGTGTCCATCATGGCAGGGGCTGACGTAATGTTGCTCGTCGGGATGCCAGGTCACACGGCAGCCCAGATGGGTGCAAATATCCGAAAAGACCCGTACTTCGGTTTCGCTTCTTCTGACAACATACATGCCGTAATTGGTTGCCGTTCGTTCCCAGCCGTTGACTTTTGTGCGGGTAAATTCAAAACGGGTCGGCACTCCGATCGGATATTTTTCGAGCGGACCCAGGTCAATCGAAGCGGAGTCTTCTTCAGCGCGCAGGGAGGGTGACAGCAGGTATGCCACGGACGGCATCCCAATGATCGCGCCGATCAAGCCGCCAATGCTGATAACCGTTGCTTTGATAAAATCACGACGTGAGAGTTGATTTCTGCCTGAAGCAGACATATTGTCTCCTGTTTTTATTGCAATTCCCATTCGAATATACGAGACGGAACATCCACGTCCGTTATCGTGAGCGTGAGTTTGCCGGCGCCTTCGAGGATGGATTTGCCGTCCTTCAGGGCTGGGAAAATTAGTTTACCTGTGACATGATGACCGCCGCGCGGCGCGTCCCAAAGTGTGGCTTGTACCGTGATCCCCGTATCGGTGGTGAGGGTGGCGAGAACCGCCAGATCCATACTCAGGTCAACCGAGTGAGTGTCCAGGACGACATCAAATTCCAGTGTGTCGGCAGGCGCGTCCAGATTAAGCGGCGTCGCTTCGACGGTTACTGAACCTTGCGAATCAATGATGGTAATGGAGGGATTTGAGGGTGAAGAAACCTCTGTCGAAACGGGAGCAGGCTCAGGCGGAGTCTGATCCGAAGAGGAGGCGGAACAGGCGGCTAGAATCAAGGAGGTAGTCAAAAGCAAGGGAAGCAGGAAACGTCTCATTTGGTCTCCAAAAGAGCGGGTTGTAATCTTTGAACTGGTTGAAATTTCTTGCGTTCACGATAAAGAACGATCAGCATAATGACGATGCCAACGATTTCCGTGCCAAGACCTACTAGCATAAACGGGCGCTGATAACGCGTGAGGAAAGTGGCGGCGGCGCTCACGCCGAGGATGGGAAGCACATCGGTGACGTGGTGCAAACAGCAAGCCACCATCGCCGTTACGGAGGTGCCACCGCTGGTTCCCATCACTGCGCCCGCATGACCTGTAGATGTAGCAGGGATAAACAGGCGGAAGCGCAGAATGGAATAGAGCGCGGCTTGGATCCCAAAGGCGATCCAGATTGGGACGACATACCAGCGGTTGAGCGCGAACTGACTGGCGGCGTACTCCCAACCCTGCGCCCAGGTGATGATGCCAAAATAGACTCCCGCGATGAGCGCCAAACCGAGCAGGAAAGCAAAGGAAGGAATGAGATAACGTTTCATCACGATCTCCTTTTCTTTATCATAGCCTGTGTGTCCTGCGTCGTCTTGCGCCAGATTGCGGATGGGGGCTATGAGCAATCTGGCTTATGCGATTCATCATGGTTGAAGTATGATTTCGTAATTGTTTGTCGAAACAGGCGATTCCGCGTATTTACAAATTTTTCAGCGATGGTTTATAAAACCTCGCGACCTTCACCACACTTGCGCGCTGTGACAGGGGACGCTTTTATAGGCAAAATTGCCTATAAAAGCGTGCGTAAAATGGCGCTATCAACGAGCGGAAGAGTTTCTTATATTTGGGCGTCAACCATCCAATTCACATGAGGAGAAACATGAGAAGAATTTTAGTACCTGCTTTAATCAACCTTGCATTGATCTTATCGGCGTGTGCGCCTTCCACCGACGCAAATCCAGGGAATGAAATGCCGATGAGCGGAAATGATCAATCCATGATGACCGCCACGCCGGGCAGCATGACTATGGATAACCCCGAAGCGGCGCACATGATGGAGCCGATCACTGCTCCAAACGTCCAGCCTGCCACCGGGACCGAAGGCGGTCAGCCGCTGGAATTTCGTGAAGAGAACGGAGTGAAGGTCTTTGAGTTGACCACCAAAGCCGTCCAATGGGAGATTTTGGATGGGGTGACTGTGACCGCCTACACCTATAACGGAACCGTGCCGGGACCGATGATCCGCGTCACGGAGGGCGATCAGGTTCGCATCATAGTCAAGAACGAGTTGCCCGACCCAACGACCATCCACTGGCATGGTGTCGAAGTCCCCAACGCGATGGACGGCGTACCTGACATGACGCAGGCGCCCATCCAGCCCGGCGAGACATTCACCTATGAGTTCACAGCCAAACCCGCAGGCACGTTCATGTATCACTCGCATTTTGAAGGCGATGTGCAGGTGAGCGCGGGGTTATATGCGCCGTTCATCATTGACCCGAAGGAGCCCGAAGCCAACCCGCCAGCGGTGGACAAGGTTTTGATGATTTCTGAATCGCTGTTAATTAATGGGCAGACCTACGCCCCGATGCCGATGAGCGGCATGGAGCCGAATTACTTCACGATCAACGGCAAGGCATTCCCCGCCACGGAGACGATCACTGTAAAGAAGGGTGATCTTGTCCGCTTGCGCTTCATCGGGATTGGTCAGTTCATTCACCCCATGCACCTGCACGGAGTCCCGTTCAAGATCGTGGCGACCGATGGACATCCCGTTCCCGAAGCGGCGCAGTTGACCAAGGATACGGTCAGCGTCGCCCCGGGCGAACGGTATGACATCGAGTTCGTCGCCACGGAAACAGGTCAATGGATGCTGCACTGTCACATCCTGCACCACACCACCAACGACAACGTGGAGCCGGGCGGCTTGATGCTGGTGATTAACGTCGTTGAATAATTTATTTGCCAATGGAGAGAGTATAGAATGCGTTACAAGTTGATCTTTACCAGTATGCTCGTATTGATATCCGTCCTGTTGGCGGCTTGTGGGAGCGCAGCGACACCCGCTGCCACGACTCCGGCAAAGCCAGTCAACATCAAAGTCGAAACCAATCCCAACCCCGCCATGATGGGCGACATGGAAGTGATTTTCACGATCACTGACGCAAGCGGCAATCCCATCGAAGGCGCGACGGTGGACGTCTCTGTTGACCATACCGATATGACCGGGATGGGGATGAGCGGCGTCGCCACCGAACAGGGGAGCGGCAGATATGCCATCAGTGCCAACTTCAGCATGAGCGGCAACTGGAAATTGACTGTTTACGTCCGCAAGGATGGATTGGATTACAAGAAAGAGATTGATCTGTCGGTCCAATAGAAGCGAGTGGCGGGAGGAGAATTCCTCCCGCCACTGCGTCAATAGGATATAAGGAGTTTCATGTCAACAGCGGTCACTCACGCTCAACCAGCAAAGTTGTTCGCCGACTGGCTGTCGCGCAACTGGTTTGCGGTCTTCCTGTTTGTCTACGGCTTGTGGGTGTTCACTCCTTTTCTCGCGCCCCTCTTCATGCGCATTGGATGGGAGGGAGCGGGAAGAGCGACCTACTTCATCTATTCCTTTTTCTGCCATCAATTGCCGGAACGTTCCTACTTCCTGTTTGGGCAGAAGACCATGTACTCGCTAGCCGAGATTCAAGCCGCATGGGAAAATACGATCAACCCGCTGATTCTGCGAAAGTTCATCGGGAATGAAACGATGGGCTGGAAGATTGCCTGGTCCGACCGCATGATCTCGTTTTACACCAGTGTGTGGGTGTTCGCCGTAGCATGGTATCCATTCCGCAGAAAAATCAAGCCGATGTCATGGTGGGGATTTATCTTGCTTCTACTGCCCCTCGCGATAGATGGCGGCACTCACGCCATCAGTGATCTGGCAGGGATCGGGCAGGGTTTTCGCGATACAAATCAATGGCTGGTGACATTGACGAACAATGCCCTCCCAGCGGCATTTTATGCGGGCGACGCGCTCGGCTCGTTCAACTCCCTCATGCGCCTCGCCACTGGACCGCTTGCTGGTCTTGCCATCGCCTGGCTTGCCTTCCCTTACATTTTTCTAACTCAAACCTATAACCAACAACTGGCTGAGTTAAATTATGCCAAAGTCATCGAGCAAATCAAAAGCCAAAATCCGCGTGCTTCTGGCTGACGATCACCACATCGTCCGCGCTGGGATTCGCCAACTGCTCGAAAGCGCGGGCGATTTGCAGGTCATTGCCGAGGCGGGCGACGGCGAAGAGGCGCAGGCTCTCATCAAAAAGCATAAGCCTGACGTCGCCGTGCTGGACATCCAAATGCCCAAAGCCAGCGGCATCGAAGTCACGCGCTGGGTGCGCGCCCATATGCCCGAGGTGGGTGTGTTGATCCTCACCGCGTATAATGACGATCCCTACGTAATGGCTGTCCTGCAGGCGGGCGCAAACGGATTTGTGCTCAAAACCGCCCAAGCCGATGAACTCGTTCAATCGGTGCGTGATGTGAACGAGGGCAGGTCCGCGCTCGATCCTGTGGTCACGCGCAAATTGATGTCGAATCTGTTCAAGCGCCCTGAAACCGTAGCCCCCGAGCCGCTCACGGATCGTGAAATGGACGTGCTGCGTCTTGCTGCCAAAGGATACACCAACAAATCCATCGGCGTTCAATTGGGCATCAGCGACCGCACTGTTCAAGGGCATTTGGCGCATATTTTCGACAAGATGCATGCCTCCAGCCGCACCGAGGCGGTGATGCGCGCCGTATCGCTCGGCTGGATTTCACAAGATACCGCACAGATTTCAGAAGAATAAACAGATGATGAAGAGGTTCTTTCCAAGCTGGCGCGGTCTTGCCCAATTATTCGCAGTTACAGTTCTACCGCTTACGATCCTTCTGTTGATTATTGCGTTCGGCAGTGTAACTCTTCATCAAAGGGATATGCGGGACCTCGTCGGCGAACGCGATGAACGCGCGGTTCAATCCGCCGCAGCCGCGCTCGAATCTGAATTGCATCATCGCCTGGCAGCGATTTCCAGCATGGTCGCCTATGCAGATGCAACCAGTGATCTGACGATTGATAAAATCCTCGCTGCGTCAACCGATCTGACGTCGGATTTCGACGGGGGAGTGGCATTCCTGGATCTGGATGGACGTTTGATAGCAAATACGAGTCATGACGGACTTTGGGATTGGGTCGCGCAAAATACTAGAAACCTCCGCATCGCCTCTTCCTCGGACCTCGATCCTATCTTCTCCAACCCATTCATGGATCCAAACTCGAATCACACCTTCGTTATTATCTCGATTTACTCGCCACCCCTCGACGCGATCGCGGCTGGGGCGTTCTCGCCTGAAGCGCTTGCCACGCAGACGCTCTCGGCATCCTATCCTCCTGGCAGTCAAGTCACAATCTATCTCGTGGATTCATCACGCCGTGTTCTCTTTTTCAGCGGCGCGCCCGAGACCCGCAGTCTGTCTGCCGATCACCCGGGTGTGGCAGAGGCTTTACGCGGCGAAAGCGGGACACGTTACGTCCAGGCGGATGACAGCGAACATGTGATTGCCTACAGCCCCATTCCCTCGACTGGTTGGGCGCTCATCACAGAGGAAGCCTGGCAGGCAGTGATCAGCCCCTCGCTGCAAATCACCCAGATGGCGCCATTGGTGCTTGTGCCTGCCTTCATCCTTGCGCTGGTTGCATTGTGGTTTGGGGCAAAGCAGATCGTCCAGCCTCTGCAACAACTGGAAGCAAAGTCTGCGGCGCTGGCGTGGGGCGACTTCGACGCCATCAAAAAATCGGTGGGCGGGATTTCGGAAGTGCGTCACCTGCAAATGGAATTGGAGGAGATGGCGCGCAAGGTGCAGGCTGCGCAGGAGGGATTGCACGACTACATCGGCGCGATCACATCGGCGCAGGAGGAGGAACGCAACCGCCTCGCCCGTGAACTGCATGACGATACCATTCAGGCGGTCATCGCCCTCAAGCAGCGCGTGCAGCTCGCGCACAAGTCTGTCAAGACCGAGAACGGACATCAGGCTCTCAGAGAACTCGAAACGCTTGCCGAGCAGACCATCGAAAACCTTCGGCGTTTGACGCGCGCCCTGCGCCCAATTTATCTTGAGGATTTGGGTCTTGTCACCGCGCTCGAAATGCTGGGGCGCGAGACCAGCCAGGCGAATCACCTGGATGTGGAGTTTCATCAGTCGGGGCAGGAGCGCCGCCTGCCGCGTGAAGTGGAGTTGGCGTTGTACCGAATCGCGCAGGAAGCGTTGAATAATGTCGTGCGTCACGCCAGGGCAAAGCGTGCCGCGTTATCCATTGCGTTCGACAAGGAAATCCAATTGGAGGTGACCGACGATGGTGTTGGCTTTAGTGTGCCGAAAAGCCCCACCGACTTTGCGCCGAGCGGACACTTCGGGCTGCTGGGGATGAGGGAACGGGCTGATTTGATCGGCGCCAGGCTGGAGGTCGAGAGTGAAGCGGGGCGCGGCACGCGGCTTATCGTCCATGTGCCGTTCCCGTCTCGTCATCCCAGAAAGAAGGTTGGTTAACATTCGTTTAGAGGTTTCCCATAACGAGAAGCAGGCATGTTACAATGAATCCAAACATGACCGGAAAAATACGATTTGCGTGGCTATTTAATTTCGCGCTGGGATGGTTGCTCCTGTCTGGGCTTTTTTATATGCCGACCATGCAGGCTGGGCACATGGATGCAATATCGGGGGCAGGTTTGTTCCATGCCACCAGAGCATCCGAAGGACGAGATGCGCCAACCCCGTGTTGCAGCGATGCGATCGGTTCCCTGGTTATGGCATGCGGCATCCTTCTGCCGCATTCTGCTTGCGCAACTCTTGTTGGGGGGACACAACGAGTTGCATTGTTACCCTTTTTCGTTCACATAACTTACCGTTCCATCATCATTCCGCCTCCCAAGATCTAAACAATTCAGTGCTTCCCATTTGAGGTTGCAATCAAAAGGGTTGTAGTTTTTGATGCTGCTGATGCGCGAATTTGCCATCAGACGTGAGGTGTTCTATAGGATGAGAGAACGAAATTTTTTGTGGCTCGCAGGTCTGGCTTTGCTGGTCATCGCCCTGTTCCTGACCGATTCACAGGTGATTCCTGGCGGTCAGCCGGTCGTGATCAATCAAACCGCGGTTCCGCCCGCGCCGCCTTTGGATTCAGAAAAAGTGGCGCAGGGCGCAATTCTGTACGCTCAATACTGCGCGAAGTGTCACGGCGAAAACCTGGAAGGCTCGCTGAACTGGAAGCGGGCATTGCCGGACGGGTCGCTCCCGCCTCCGCCGCATGACAGTTCAGGTCACACCTGGCATCATCCCGACGAACTCCTGATCCACATTATCGCGAATGGCGGCGACCGCGCCTACAACTCAAAGATGCCCGCCTTCAAGGATCAACTCAACCGGGAGGAAATTGCCGCCATCCTTGAATTCATCAAGAGCAGGTGGGGCAGGGAAGAGCGTGAATACCAATGGTGGGTCACGGTCAGACCAAACCCATGATTATTTATTTTAGGAGTGTGAAATGACTCAAAAATCAGGCAAACGTGAACAAATGCGTTCCCGCCAGCGCCGCGAGCGAATCCGAAACAGTCTCATTTGGGGCGGGCTGGGACTGGGAGCGCTCGTCGTAATCGGCGCGATCGTCTGGCAGGGTGTGCGCCCGCGTGCAGGCGAAGAAATACCGATTATGCAATCGGATCATATCCCGACGGACAGCGATCCCGGCGAATACAACTCGGACCCGCCCACTTCAGGTCCACATTATCCGGAAACTCTCACCGCAGGGTTTTTTGAAACTAACAACCACCCGTATCCTGCCGGTTATCTCGTGCACAATTTGGAGCATGGCTACGTTATCTTTTGGTATAACTGCGCCACTTTGGACGAGGCTGCCTGCATAGACCTCAAATCCCAGATCAGAGCCGTGATGGATGAAGTAAACAACTTCAAAGTAATCGCCTATCCCTGGGATACACTGGATGTCCCTGTTGCGATGACATCCTGGGGACGCCTGCAAAAGATGCAGGTTTTCGACGCCTCGCAGGCGCGCACATTCTACAAGTCCAACCTCAACAAGTCGCCCGAACCCGGCGCGCCATAGGAAATAAAAGATGACTCAACCATCCCTCATCCCAGCCCTCTCCCAAAAGGAGAGAGGGAAACCTCAACCAAAAGAAATGCCGCGCCACTGGAAAGTCTTTGCTCACGCGCTGCTGTTCGTTCTCGGCTTCTCGCTGGTCTTCACGGTCGGCTGGGGCGGCGCAGTGACGGTCCTCGGTCAACTGTTCGGGCAATACAAATTTGCATTGGGGCGCATCGGCGGTGTGATCGTCATCCTGTTCGGTCTGGCGACTTTGGACATCATCCGGATTCCTTGGTTCTATGCCGACACGCGCCCCCAATATACGGGTCGGCGCGGGACTTACGGTGGCTCTGCCCTCATGGGCATTTTCTTCGCCGCAGGCTGGAGCCCGTGCATCGGGGCGACCCTCGGTGCCATCCTGACGATGGGCTTTAACCAGGATACGGTTGGGCGAGCCATGTGGCTGGCTTCCGGTTATTCGTTCGGATTGGGCATCCCGTTCCTGATCCTTGCTTTGGGACTGGAACGCGCCGCCGGCTGGGTCAAACGGATGAGGCGTTATCAGCGCGCATTCCAAATCGCCAGCGGCGTGTTGATCCTGATCATCGGGATCATGCTGTTCACCAATACGATGAGCCGCATCGCCATCTGGGCTTTCCAGAACGGGTTGTTCATTGATTTTTCCACGTACACTGCCACGCCGGGTTACCTGACAGCCATGCTCGCGGGATTATTGTCGTTCCTTTCGCCGTGCGTCCTGCCTTTGGTGCCAGCCTATCTCGGTTATCTGAGCGGGCACGCGCTGCAAGATTCGTAGATTACAGGAAACAAATCTTATGGATACCACATCCAATTCAGAAGATACAATCACATTCAAGCGAACCCACTTTTACTCCGTATTAGTGGTTCTTGCGTTTGCCATCGGAATTTTGACGGGCTATGTCGTGTGGGGAGCCGCCCCCAATGGAGGACAAGCCGCGGTTGATAACCCGTCCGCCGCACAGGGACCCGCAGCGCAAGTTCCCGCACCCACCCAGTCGCCTCAATACACCAGGTATGATATTCCTTCCGACGGCTTTCCGAGCATTGGACCCGCTGATGCACCCATTACCATTGCCGAATTCAGCGATTTCCAGTGCCCGTTCTGCAAACGGTTTCATGATGAAACCTTCGATGCGCTGATGGCTGCCTATCCGGGAAAAATCCGCTTCGTGTACCGGCATCTGCCTTTGACATCCATTCACCCCGAAGCATTTCCGTCTGCGGAGGCTTCCATGTGTGCGAATGAACAAAATGCCTTCTGGGAATTTCACGATCAGATATTTGCAAACCAGAACAGGATGGGACGCGATCTATATATTCAAATTGCCGGTGATCTTGGGCTTGACATGCCTGCATTTGAAGACTGTTTGAATGCAAATGAATACAAGGACCTGGTGCAGACGGATCTGGATTTCGCGCTGAACCTTGGCGTGCAATCCACGCCGACCTTTTTCATAAACGGGCTGGCAATTGTCGGTGCCCAACCGCTTTCAGCCTTTCAACAAATCATCGATCCGGAACTGGCGGGGGAAATTCCATGAGACTCATAAGATCAGCGTTCCCATTTGCGCTTGCCGCGATTCTGTCAGCCTGTCAGCCCGCGCCCGTAGAAAGTTGCTGATGTGACAGAATCAAGCCTCCAGTTCCGAAAGAGGCGGCGGGATGTCGTGATGGCATTGAGCCTCGCCGCAGCCATCGTGTGGACGATGGTTTCGCGCGTCCCATCGGCAGTCGGCGCACCCTTATCCACTTCGCCAAGTCCGCGTGAAGGATTTCTTGCGCCTGACTTCACGCTCGATACTTTGCAGGGAGAACCAATCAAGCTCTCCGAGCTGCGCGGCAAAATTGTTGTGGTTAATTTTTGGGCAACGTGGTGCCTGCCCTGTCGCGCTGAAACGCCCGCGCTGGAAAAGTCCTACGAGCAATATGAAGGTCGGGGGGTGGTCATCCTTGGCGTGAATGTAACCAACCAGGATTTGGTGAGCGCAGTGGAATCGTTCGTCCAGGAATTTGGATTGACGTATCCCATCCCGCTGGATCGGGATGGGAGGGTCGGCTTCCTGTATCAAGTACAGGGTTTGCCGACGACCTTCTTTATCAACCGCGAAGGGGTCATCCGCACGGTGGTTGTCGGCGGCCCAATGAGCGAGACCTTCATTGGGTCCAAAATCGAAGCGCTTTTGAAAGAGATTCAATAGATGTTTCCTTATTTGCGGCTTGGACCTTTTCTGATCCAGATGCCCCTCCTGGCTTTGTTGGTTGGAGTGTGGATCGGGATGTCGCTGGTGGAGCGCGAATCCAAAAAGTTGCATCTCGATCCAGCTGCGATTGGCAATCTCGTTCTCTACAGCTTTTTGGCTGGCATCATCGGCGCGCGGCTGGGATATGCCCTGGAGTTTCCCAGCCTGTATTCGTCAAACCCTCTCAGCCTGCTGGCATTGACCCCAACCACACTCTCGCCCATGTGGGGATTCGCTGCTGGCTCGATCGTCTTTGTGATTTTCGTCCAACGCAAGTTTCTGCCGATCCGCCCGACGCTGGATGCTCTCGCGCCTGGATTGGCGCTCTTCATGATCGCCGTGGGCGTTTCCCACATCTTGAGCGGCGACGCGTACGGCGCGCCAACAAAAGTTCCCTGGGCGATTCGGTTGTGGAACGAATACCGCCACCCCTCGCAGTTTTATGAAACCTTCATGGCATTGACAATCTTCCTCATCATTCGCGAGCGGCTTCCAAAACCGGAGGGCGCAGGATTGAATTTTCTGTTGACCGTTGCACTGACCGCTGGGTCAAGAGTGTTTCTTGAGGCGTTTCGCGGCGATAGCGTATTTTGGCTCGGAGGTTTTCGAGAGGCGCAAGTGTTCGCGCTGACGGGGATGGCAATCAGCCTGTACTGGTTGAGGAGGTGGATGAATGCAAACACTCAGTCAGATACAAGATGACAATGAAGGAGTCAAAAATATGATCAAAGACCCTGTATGCGGTATGACCTTATCCGAAAGTAACGCCAAAGCGAAATTAGTATATCGCGGGCAGACATATTATTTTTGCTCGATGCTTTGCAAACACCTGTTTGAAAGAGAACCACAAAAGTATGTACTGCCCGCCAGGGATGAACAACACCCTCCATCAGCCTCCTGAAACTTGTGAAAGTACACAGATGGAAACCATGCCAATTACGAATTGAATTCGGCTTGATCGGATTCCCCATGTCCTGATTGCGCCCGGTTGGCGCTTCGTTCTTCCATGCAAACTGCCCATTCTCATACAGGCAATTTTGCTTATATCCAGGCGGGCTGAAACCCGCTTACGCGCCCGACCCAACGGTCATACACTACTCGCATCTCTTTAATAAGGCAGGTGAAGCTATGAATACCCGCGATCCAGTTTGTGGAATGGAACTCGACTCCCAAAACGCGTTCGCCAAACGCGAACACATGGGGCAGACTTTCTATTTTTGTTCCCAATCCTGTGTCGAAAAATTTGATGCGGACCCGCATCGGTACGCTTTGACAGTCCCGTCGGCGACTACCGGCATTGCGGCAGATGCAAGGGGACTCGTCCGCCTCGCACTCCCCGTGAGCGGACTCCAAAAAGCGGGTGGACCCGCGCTCGAGCGCGCCATCCGCGCCGTTCCCGGTGTCAGCAAGGCGAATGTGAATGTGAAAGAAAGGCGCGCCGTCGTGGATTACGATCCCTCGCGCGTCACAGTCGCCAACTTATTGGACGCAGTGCGAGGCGCCGGCTTTAATGTTGATGGTCAAACCATGCGGCTGAGGGTCAGCGGTTTGTACTGCGCCGAGTGCGTCGCGCGAATTGAAGACACCCTCAAATCGGTGCCGGGTGTGCTGGATGCAACCATGAACGCCGCGACCAACGAAGTGAAGGTCGAGTATTCGCCCGTGGTTGGCGACCTGGGTCAACTGGCGAAAGCCGTTGAAAACGCGGGTCCCTACAAAGCCGCGCGCGCCGCCGAAGCCAGCGAGCCTGAAATGGATAAGGAAGCGCAGGCGATGGAGAAGGAATATCGCTCGCTCATGCGCAAGTGGCGGTTTGCCGCAGCGGTTGGCGCCCCAACCATGATTCTTTCATATCCCTGGATTTTTCCCATCCTGCGCGATTGGTTCCCGCGCGGCAGCCCGCAACTTATGTACATCTGGTACGCGATGGGCGTTGCCAGCCTGGCAGTGCTGTTCTATTCTGGCAGCCAGTTCTTCGTCGGCATGTGGGAAGGATTGAAGCACCGCTCCGCCAACATGCACACCCTGATCGCCGTCGGCACCGGCGTGGCATGGATCTATTCCACGATCGCAATGATCTTCCCGCAAATCTTCCCGTCCGAGGAGTTCACCGATGTTTATTACGACGTGACGGTGGTGGTCACGGCTCTGGTGGTTTTGGGTCTGGCGATGGAGATCAAAGCCAAAGGACGCACGTCGGAAGCCATCAAGAAACTCATCGGTTTGCAAGCCAAGACTGCGCGCGTCGTGCGCGATGGGCAGGAGGTGGATATTCCGGTTGAAGAAGTATTGGTCAACGATATTGTGGTCGTACGCCCCGGCGAGAAGATCCCCGTGGACGGGGAAGTGATCGAAGGTCAATCAGCGGTGGACGAATCCATGATCACGGGTGAATCGCTTCCTGTCTCGAAGAAAGTTGGCGATGAGGTCATCGGCGCGACGATCAACAAGACTGGCTCGTTCAAGTTCCGCGCCACCAAGGTTGGCAAGGACACGGCGCTCTCGAACATCATCCGCTTAGTGCAGGACGCGCAAGGCAGCAAAGTGCCAATCCAGCGCATCGTGGATCAGGTATCCGCGTACTTTACACCCTCGGTGATGATCCTGGCGATCATCGGCTTTGTGATCTGGTATGACTTCGGTCCAAGCCCCGCGCTGACCTATGCTCTTATCGTGGCGGTGACAACGCTCATCATCGCCTGCCCGTGCGCGCTCGGCATGGCAACGCCCATGAGCCTGACGACCGGCATCGGCCTGGGCGCGCAGAACGGCATCCTCATCCGCTCCGGTGACGCGCTGCAAGCGGCTGAGAAACTCAACGCCATCATCCTCGACAAGACCGGGACCATCACCGTCGGCAAGCCGTCGCTCACAGACGTGGTGCTGGCTTCAGGTCAGAATGAGGCGGATGTTCTGCGTCTGGCAGCCTCCGTCGAGAAATCGTCCGAGCATCCGCTGGCGCTGGCGATCGTCGAAGGCGCACAGGCGCGCGGCATCAAGTTAAGCAATGTCGAAACGTTCGATGCCATTCCCGGTCACGGCGTCTCCGCCACCGTCGAGGGGCGGCGCGTACTCATCGGCAATCTCAAACTGATGAACCGCGAAGGGATCGCGCTTGGCGATTTGGAAGAGAAATCGAAAGCACTGGCTGACGATGGCAAAACACCAATGTATGTGGCGCTCGACAACAAAGCCGCGGGCATCATTGCCGTGGCTGACACGGTCAAGGAAGATTCAAAGACCGCCATTGCCGCGCTGAAGAGGATGGGACTGGAAGTGGTGATGATCACCGGAGATAACGAGCGCACCGCCAAAGCCATCGCACGCCAGGTGGGTGTGGATCGCGTGATGGCGGAAGTCCTGCCGCAGGACAAAGCCTTCAACGTGCAGAAACTTCAACTCGAAGGCAAGAAGGTGGCAATGGTCGGCGACGGCATCAACGACGCGCCCGCCCTTGCCCAGGCTGACATCGGCATGGCGATTGGCACCGGCACGGATGTGGCCATCGAAGCCTCGGACATCACCCTGATCAAAGGCAGTTTGATGGGTGTCGTGACGGCCATCCAATTGAGCCGCGCCACCATGAGGAACGTATATCAGAACCTGGTCGGCGCGTTCATCTATAACACCGCCGGCCTGCCGATTGCGCTGGGCGTACTGTATCCCTTCTTTGGCATTCTGCTCTCGCCCTTGCTGGCCGCGCTTGCCATGTCGTTTAGCAGTGTGACTGTCATCGGCAATGCCAACCGGCTCAAGAAGTGGAAACCGGCTTAATACTGCGTGCCCTCACCCCAACCCCTCTCCCGTTCGCGCTGAGCGGACACCGAGCGAGCAAATGCAAGACGAAGTGGCAGTCGAAGCGGGGAGAGGGGAAATAACGAGGTAATTACTTTATCAGCAATGGAGAAACGAACATGAGCGAAGACCGCGCCAACTATATTCCCGCCCTGCGGTATGAGTGGCTGACCGGTTTCTACGATACTGTGATGGATAGACTGATGCGCGAAACCACTTTTAAACAGGCGCTCATCCGCCAAGCACGGGTTATGAAAGGTCATCGAGTCCTTGATCTTGGATGTGGAACGGCAACGCTTACACTCATGATTAAACAGGCTCATACTGATGCGGAAGTGACCGGGCTGGATGGCGACCCGAAGGCACTCGAAATCGCGAGAAATAAGGTTGCCAAATCTGGCTTAGAAATAGATCTTGATGAGGGGATGGCATTCAACCTGCCATACCCCGACAATTCGTTTGAACGCGTGTTTTCCGGCTTGCTCTTCCATCACCTGACGCGCGAGGATAAAGTTCGAACTTTGGAAGAAGTGTATCGCGTTCTTAAACCTGGTGGCGAATTACATGTGGCGGATTGGGGAAAAGCCAGCAATGCGCTCATGCGCTTGGTTTTCTTCCTAGTTCAACTTCTGGATGGTTTCAAGACGACCACTGACAACGTCAACGGACTGCTGCCGGAGTTCTTCAGCAAAGCAGGTTTACGGGATGTCCAGGAGACAACGCGTTATGCAACTGTGTTTGGCACAATGGCGCTTTACCGGGCCAGAAAGCCTGTTGATTAAACTCAAAAGTCTGAAAAGGAGACTTCTATGACCCCCGATAAAATTCTCGTCACTTTACTTGGCATCGGTGCCATCGCTTTCATCGTCTGGTTCTTCTGGCTAGTGAAGAAGCCCGGCGTAAAGGCTGCCTTATCAAGCAGCGGATACCAGGAACTGATGGTGCTCGTCAAGGGCGGATACACCCCGGACGTGATCGTCGTGGAAAAAGGCAAGCCGGTTCGGCTGAACTTTGTCCGTGCCGAATCGGCATCGTGCTCCGAGATGGTGCTCATTCCGGACTTCAACAAGAGCGCAAAATTGCCCGAAGGCGAGACGGTGCCTGTTGAATTCATGCCTGATAAAACGGGTGAATTCGAATTTCAGTGTCAGATGGGCATGCTGCGCGGCAAGTTGATTGTGGAATAGAAAGGAGAGAATAATGAAAGTCAAAGATCCTGTTTGCGGCATGGAGATCGAGTCGGAAAAAGCGTTCGCGCAGCGCGAGCATGAAGGGCGCACGTTCTACTTCTGTTCGCAGGATTGCGTGAGCAAGTTCGACGCCGACCCGCACAAGTACGGTCATCCGAAGGAGGATGAGCACAAGGATCATCCTCCTCCGCACGAATAATTGACGCTGCATTACGCATACTTTCCTGGCATTCCGTATCAGGCTCTGGTCGTTCCAGAGCCTGATGTTCTGCATACGCCAAACAGCCTATTCGGGAGATGCGATAAATGGCGCTTAAGACTTCCGATGGATTGCCATACAATACGAATGAAGATTTAAGGAAAACATGTTGAGACGACTTGGCGGTCACTTCGAAGATATGGCGCTTGCCTTCATTATCTGGATGTGCACCCTGCCGCTGGTGGGACTGCTCGTCGTTCCTTTCTTTGGTTTGAAAGCGGGGCTGATCGTTGCAGTGGCGCTGTTCATCGCAGTAATGATCGTCTGCTGGGGCATTTGCTCCTGGAAAATATTCAAATCGTGAGGTTCAAGAATATACATGATTACAATCTCGGTTGACCCCGTTATCTTCAATATCGGCCACTTCGCTGTGCGTTGGTACAGCCTTATCCTGCTGGTTGCCATCGGGATTGGCATCTGGCTGACAGCCCGTGAGGCGGAACGCAAGGACTTCAAGAAGGATGACATTTACGACGCCGCCGTCTGGATCGTCATGGGCGGGCTGATCGGGGCGCGCTTGTTCCACGTTCTGGATCACTGGCCGCACGAATATGCGGCAAACCCCATCCGTGCGCTCTACATCTGGGAGGGCGGTCTTGCGATCTGGGGCGCGCTCATTGGCGGGTTGATTACTGGCGCCCTGGTTGCCTGGCGGCGCGGCTGGCGCTTTCCAAAATTGCTGGATGCCGCGGCTCCAGGTCTGGTGCTGGCACAGGCGATTGGACGCATCGCATGTGTGATCACGGGCGATGCGATGGGCAAGCCGACGGACGGCCCCTTCGGTTTTGCATACACCAATCCAAATGTGATGGTGCCGCAGCTGGGCGTGTACTATACGCCCATGCCCGTCTATGAACTCGTGATCAATCTTGGGATTTTCGCCGTTCTCTGGGGATGGGGATTTCGTAAACGCATCGGACCCGACGGGAGGCTGTTCCTCGTCTATCTGACTTTGTACAGCCTTGAGCGTTTCTTCCTGGCATTCACCAGTTCGTATCGCATCATCGCCTTTGGACTGACGCAATCACAGATCGTGGCGATATTTGGATTTGCCATCGGACTGGCTTTTCTGGCATGGATGCCGCGCAGGCTGGGTGTGAATCCGTACAAGGCTGGATAAAAGCCTATTTCGCGGAAGCAGGCTGAGGCTTGTCCTGAGCCGAGTCGAAGGATCGAGCATGAGCGTAAAGGCGATAACCAATCTGGTCACTTATCGCGGAGGCGTGGGTCAGTTGAGTTTCGTCCTGCATCGCATGACGGGACTGGGTATCCTGTTGTTTCTGGTCATTCACGTGGTGGATACTTCCACAGTGTTTTTCTTTCCATCGCTGTATGCCGACGCCATCGCGATCTATCGAAGCGTGCCTTTTATGATCGGCGAGATCCTTCTGGTCTTTAGCGTGATCTATCACGGCGTCAACGGCGTCAGGATCGCAATCCTTGATCTGTATCTGACGAAAAACTGAGAAAACAAGACTCATCACAACTCGGTGATATGGACTTTGGTTGTCTCGGTCCTGTTGTGGCTTCCCGCAGCGCTCATCATGGGACGCAACGTGCTGGAAAAGTTGGGTGCCTGAAAATGACGCGCGTGATCAACCTTCCTAAAAACCGCGAGATGACTGCCTGGAAGTGGATGCGCTACAGCGGATTGCTGCTCATCCCGCTGGCATGGGGTCACGTGTTGATCCAGGATGTGCTGGTGGGCGTGGATCGCATTGACCTGGATTACGTCGCGGTGCGCTGGGCGTATCTTGGATGGCGCATTTACGATTTTTTCCTTTTGGTGATTGCATTGGCGCACGGCATCAATGGTTTGAGGCAGGTCCTTCTTGATTTTGTATCGAAGAGGAACATCCGTTTGGTGAACCAGGCATCGTTTGTGTACTGGCTGGTGATGGTGTTGATTGGCATGGCGGCTCTGGTGGGCGGTGTACGCGAACCCTGAATAAGAAATCGAAATACAGGAGAAAAAAGATGGACGAAAATTGTTATGTTGAACCGATCTACAAGAACACAGTCAGCGGCGAAGCATTGCGTAAAGCTGACAGTGCCCTGCTGGCGATCTGGGGCATGGGCTGTCCGAATTGCGCCACGCGCGTGCGCAACAGCCTGCTTGCGCTGGAGGGTGTGTATGGCGTGGATGTGTCCTTGAACATGGCGCTGGCGGAGGTCAGGTACGACGGTAAAAAAGTGTCAACCGAAATGCTGGTGAATGCGGTCTCGCGCGCCGGCAACGATGGACGTCATGAGTATCGGGCGAAATTGATCCGTTCAGAAAACTAAACACTAGCAAAGGATAAAGTGTATGAAAAAAACCACCCGCGCACAATTAAAGAAGGCTCGTGAAAAACAGCGGCGCATTCGTTCAGCGATCTTTGCAGTGATCGTCGTCGGCGTATTGGGGCTGGCAGGCTACTTCATCAAGGAAGCATTCTTCCGTCCGTCGCCCGAGCCGATGGCTGGAAATGTGATTGACGTGGAAGCCTCCATGAGCGGATTCGACAAGACTGAGATTCGCATCAAGGTCGGCGAACCTGTGACAGTCCGCCTGACCAGCCTGGATAACGAACATCACACCGATGGCGGCGGAAAACATCAATGGGCGGTGGATGAACTGGGCGTAAACGTCATTGCCCAGCCTTTGAGTTCCAATTACGTCACGTTTACGCCCGATAAAGCAGGCACGTACACGTTCTACTGCGACATCTGTTGCGGCGGGAAAGCCAATCCGACCATGAATGGTCAGATCATCGTCGAGGGATAATATGGCAGTCACTTCACCGCTTCGCCGCATCGTCATTCTTTCCACACTGGCTGTCGTGGCTTTGGGCGCGATCGCGTTGACGGGATGGTGGCATCCCAACGCGCCCGCCGAGTCCATGCAGATGTACCTGCCCAAAATCACCCTGCCTACTGTCATCGCCGCCGCCGCGGTGGACGGAATCAATCCGTGCGCGTTCACTGTCCTGCTTCTCTTCATCACAGCCATGCTCGCAACCATGCAGGGGAGCGCGCAGAGCGTCAATGCCATTCGGGCGCGCTTGCTGGGTCAGGGCGGTATTTATATCGCCGCCATCTTTTTGACTTATCTAGCGCTGGGCGTCGGCTTGCTCAAGACGCTGGACTTCTTCACGCGCCAGCATCTCCCTGCCAGGATCGGCGCGCTGGCTGCCATCCTGTTTGGGTTGTGGATGCTCAAGGACTTCTTCCTCCCCGACCTGGGCTGGCGTTTGCAAGCCCCGCCTCAAGTCGGGACGATGGCGCGGGAGATGGCGAAAAAAACCACCGTCCCGGCTTTGATCGTGGGCGGCTTTCTGATCGGTCTATGCACGGTCCCGTGCAGCGGCGCGGTCTATCTCGGTGTGTTGAGTCTGCTTGCCCTTCAGCCTTCGGCTCTGCTTGGATATGGTTATCTCGTCCTGTATAACGTGATCTTCGTCCTGCCGCTGGTCGTGATCCTCATCGCCGCTTCCGCCCGCCCGACGTTGAATCGCCTTGCGCATTGGAATCTGCATCACAAGGAATGGGTGCGGCTGGCGCTCGGCGGAGGCGTGGTCGTGATGGGACTCTTGATCCTGGCAACGGTTTGAAAATCTTTATCAATCTTCACGAGACCTTTCGCTCGCCTTTATCGCTCCTTTACGTGCGGAGTTTATATTGAAATCAAGATAAAACACGAAAGGAGTCAAATCTCATGATGGGCTTCGGATTTCTCTTCATGCTTGCATTGTTTGCTCTGCCGATCCTTCTCGTCGTCGTGCTGGTAAGCAAACTCGGCGCAAACAAATAACGATCGAACGTTCTTTCTCTCCCGCAGGGCTGACATTTTGGGTCAGCCCTTTTTCATTCCAGTGAGAACGCAAATCACATCGCGCGATAAGCGAAAATGCCTACCGTTCAATGAGGGATTTGGCGCTATGCCCCCGCATTCTGCACCAATATACTAACCTCAACAGGATTCAAAATGAGCGCTCTCATTCCGGTTTTGGTTCTCGATCAAACCAGCGACCAGGTACAAGTGTGGGTCAAGCAGAGGCTGGCAGGCGCCGGTTTTCGCGTCGTGCAAACGTTCGATTTGCAGGATGCCCGCCTGGCCCACCCCGAATGTCCCTGCCCGCATCACGGAATGGAGGACTGCACCTGTCAGATGATTGTTCTGCTTGTGTATCGCAAGCAACGTGAGCCCGCCACGTTGGTGATCCATGGGCAAGATCATCGAACATGGCTCTCCCTGGCAGGCTCAATGCGAAAACCCAGCGCTCAACATCTGGAATCAGCCGTCCAACGCGCCCTCATTCCTCAACCTCCATATCCAATTGCATCGAAGCCCGATCAACTTGAAAAGGTGATCCAATGACCGAAACTCTTTCTGAATTGACATTGCCCATTGCGGGCATGACCTGCGCCTCCTGCGTCTCGCATGTGGAAGGCGCGCTCAAGGAATTGCCGGGCGTCTCGAACGTGACTGTCAACCTGGCGACCAACAAAGCGAATCTTTCCTATGACCCGCAGCGCGTCAAACTGGACGATATGCGGCGCGCCGTGGAAGATGTCGGCTACGCAATCACGACCGCAGAACTGACCTTCGACGTGCGCGGCATGACCTGCGCATCTTGTGTGGATCACGTAGAGGGTGCACTCAAGGAACTTGACGGAGTAACCGCCTCTGTGGTGAACCTGGGGCTGGGCACCGCGAAAGTGACCTATATCCCAGGTGTGGTTTCTACCTCCGCGATGAAGCGTGCCGTGCGCGAAGTTGGCTACGAGGCGCAGGAACGCAGTGAAGGCGCAGACGCGCTCGACCGCGAACGCCAGGCGCGCGAGGAGGAGATCAAGCGTCAGGGGCGCAATCTCATCATCGCGGGAATCATCGGCTTGATCGTCATGATCGGCACGTTCTATGAGATGCTTGGACCTATTAAGGCTTTCATCCCTGAGTGGCTCTCGTACAAGTGGGTGATCGGTTTGCTGACGACACCCGTCGTCTTCGGACCGGGACGGCAATTCTTCACCAACTCCTGGCGCGGCCTCAAGCACGGCGTCACCGATATGAACCTGCTTTATGCCACTGGTATCGGCGCGGCGTATGGGATTGCAGTGATCAACACGTTGTTCCCTAACGCAGGCTTCGGCGGCGAGGGAGCAACCTTCTTCGAGAGCGCCGCGCTTCTCACTGGTTTTATCATCCTGGGCCGCTGGCTCGAAGCGTTGACGCGCGGACGAACGTCAGAGGCGATCCGCAAATTGATGAGGCTCCAGCCCAAAGTCGCGCGCGTGATGCGGAATGGGCGGGAGGAGGAAATCCCCGCAGATGAAGTCGAGATTGGAGAGTTGGTGATTGTCCGCCCCGGCGAGTCCATCGCGGTGGATGGCGAAGTGATCGAGGGTTATTCCGCAGTGGACGAATCCATGCTCACCGGTGAAAGCCTGCCTGTCGAAAAGAAAGCAGGCGACGCGGTCATCGGCGGGACGATCAACAAGACTGGCGCGTTCAAGTTCAAAGCCACGCGCGTTGGCAAGGAAACCGCACTGGCGCAGATCATCAAACTGGTGGAGGACGCGCAAGCCAGCAAAGCCCCGATCCAAAAACTGGCGGACTGGGTGGCGGGACATTTCATTTTGGGCGTTCACATGCTGGCAGTGGCGGTGTTCCTGTTCTGGTTCTTCTTTGGATACCAGATGTTCTTCGACCCGAATTCCAGTTTCATCCTTTCGCCGTATAAACTGGGAGAGATCGGCGTGTTCGGGTTCTCGCTGCTGCTCAGCGTCACGGTGCTGGTGATTTCGTGTCCGTGTGCAGTTGGTTTAGCCACACCTTCGGCGATGATGGCAGGAACAGGCAAAGGCGCGGAGCATGGCGTGCTCTTCAAAGGCGCGGAAGCCATCGAGAACACCAGCAAACTGCAAACGATCGTGTTCGACAAGACCGGCACGCTGACAAAAGGTGAGCCGTCGGTGACGGATGTGGTTGCCAGTGAGCGGTTTTCAGTGATCAGTGATCAGTTATCAGTGGTCAGTGATCGGTTGTCGGTGAGAAGTGATCAGTTGTTGAAATTTGCAGCGATCGCCGAGAAGAACAGCGAGCATCCGCTGGGCGAAGCCATCGTGCGCGGCGCGGAAGAGCGCGGCTTGGATGTGGTCGAACCGGATTCGTTCGACTCCATTCCCGGTCACGGGGTGGAGGCGAAAGCCGGGGGAATGGAAATCCTGCTGGGCAATCGCAAATTGATGAAGGAACGCGGCGTGGACTTCTCATTGTTGATGCCGCAGGCGGAAGCGTTGGAAGCCGATGGCAAGACGGTGATGTTTGTGGCTGTGAATGGAGGGGCGGCGGGCTTGATCGCGGTTGCCGATACGCTCAAGGAATATTCGGTCGAGGCGGTCAAGCGCCTGCACAAACTGGGTCTCGAGGTCGCCATGATCACCGGCGATAACCGCCGCACAGCCGAAGCCATCGCCCGCAAAGTAGGCATTGACCGCGTGCTGGCTGAGGTCCTGCCGCAGGATAAAGTGGAAGAGATTAAGAAGCTGCAAGCGCAGGGCAGGAAAGTAGCGATGGTCGGCGATGGCGTGAATGATGCTCCCGCGCTGGCGCAAGCGGACGTCGGCATGGCGATTGGCTCCGGCACCGATGTGGCAAAAGAAACGGGCGATGTGATCCTGATCAAGGACGACATCCGTGATGTGATCGTGGCGCTGGAAGTGGCTAAGGCTACCATGCGCAAGGTGAAGCAAAACCTGTTCTGGGCTTTCGTCTACAACACGCTGGGGATTCCGCTGGGCGCGGGATTGTTCTATCCCATGATTGCCCTGATCATCAGCCCGGAACTGGCTGGATTGCTGATGGCGGTCAGTTCGGTCTCGGTGACGCTCAACACGCTGTTGTTGAAAGGCTTCAAGCCGTCGGTGGGGGGCGAGTATAAACCCCGGCTGGGCAGTGGAAACAAACAATTGCGCTCCGCTGCCGCCCCGGTTGGAGATGATTGAAGGAGATCAAGATGGAACACGAGCAAGTTGAAAAGGAAGTTGCGCAAAAGAGCGCGCTGATTTATCTGCCGATTTCGATTGGCGCGGCATTGCTCTTTCTTTTAGCGACCACATTCGCGGGCAATTACCCGCTCGTGGCGCGCATTGGAGGCACGGTCTGGGTGGGCTTGCTCAGCCTGATCGTTTCGATGCCGATCGTCATCTCGCGGGTCAAAAAACAATTGAAACATCAAATTTGAATTCGCTCACCAAGGAGTTACACAAATGACCACCTCCGAACATCTGGCTTAAATCAAGAAAGCGGAACTCTTGTCCTCCATTGGCGCTGGCGTGCTGGGCGCTGGGATTGCGCTCCTCATGGCAAATTTCCTGGCGGCTTATGCCATTCCGATTCTTCTGCTGGGTCTCCTTTCCCATGCCGCGGGCATGTCCCGTAAACATAACCTGGAACGGGAAAGCCAAGGCGTTCGCCTGGGATGGGTGGAAGCGTTGTATTGGTTCTGCTGGCTGGCGCTGGCAGGACTGCTCGTATTCATTGTTCTCCGTCAGTTCTAATGCAGACCGTGATATGAATAGCCGAGGCGCTGCCTGACTCAACAACTCATTGAAGATCACTTTCATGCAGTTGATCTCAATCAGGAGAAAATATGAGGAAAATCAGAGTATCAAGAACCATGTCAAAGAATGAGAAAGGGAAAAGCAGGGAATGGCCCGCCGTCGTTTACTTGTGGGCGATGGGCATGGCTTTGTTTGGTTACATGTTTGCCAGGCTTGCCTTCGATACTTATCCCCATCCCTATCATTGGTTATCCGCGCTTCTCGGCGGAATTGCAGGGATCCCGCTGGGCTGGCTGTGGTATCGCTGGCGCGGCGATGTTT
This sequence comes from Chloroflexota bacterium, assembly GCA_013112685.1. Classification (GTDB taxonomy): domain Bacteria; phylum Chloroflexota; class Anaerolineae; order Anaerolineales; family Villigracilaceae; genus Villigracilis. The sequence goes on from JABFGC010000002.1 coordinate 735,597, forward strand.
TCTAGCCGCGCTGGCAAGGCTTTCTTGACCCAGAAGAGCGGCGGGCAATATTGCCTGCCGCTTCGTGATTCCATCGCGTTTCAATCCTTGGCGTTTCTGAAGTTCACTATGGCTCGACGCCCATTTGCTCGAGTTTCGTTGCTGCCGGCTCAAAACCGGGATGAACCTTCAAAGCAGATTGAAGGTCTTTGATTGCTTCCTCGGTATCCCCCAAAGCCTCGCGCGCCAGGGCGCGCCAGTAATAACTTTCCTCCAGGACAGGCTCGCTCATCGCATCCAGCGTTGTAGTTGCCAGGTTGATCACGTCCTGATAACGGCCCGTATAGTAATACGCCCAATAGGGTCCGGTCTGGTACCACATCATCCGCCAGGGTCGCTCTTTCTCCGGGATGGTTGGGTAAAGCGCAAATGCCTGATCGTAGGCTTCCGCCGCGCCCGCATAATCCTGTAAGCGCACCAGGTTGGTGCCGCGGTTGAACCACGCGAAGAACTGATCCCGGCCTGTAAGCGTGAAAATATCGTCGGAGGCTCTTTGAGCGGCGTAACGGTTGTTGTAGTCTTCATCCACGTGAGTTCCCAAAATGGACTCGATCTCCGCCCGGCGTTCATCGGGAAAAACCACAAGGTAGGTGAAATTAAACGCCCGCCAGTAGGATTCCAAGTCCTCATATCCCATGACTTGATCGGGACCGTAATAAGAATCCTGCAAGATGAAGCGCTGTTCCGAATCGTCGTAGCCGGTCACAAGCACGTAATGACCCATCCATCCATCGAAGTCGGGTCCCTCGAATCCTTTTTCGATGATGACCGGTAACTTAGAAGCGATGAAGCGTTTGAGCAGATCCACATCGCCACCCACGCGATACACAATTTCAAGATCGGTTTCCTCTTCCACGTAAGCCGTCATCTCATAAGGCATGACGTTCTTGTCGCGTGAGTTGGGCTTGGTGAAAGCGGCAATGGGACGCTGGTCGCCCTCCCATCCCCAATAGGAAAGCGCCATGGACAGGGTGGCGGGTCCACAATTGTTCCAGGTCTGATACTCATGGCTGAAGCCGGCAAGGTTGATGCTTTGGGGTGTTTTTGCGGGTGCTTTGGTGGGAGTGGATAACGCGGAAGGAGTGGCGGGAGGGGTGACCGTTATTTTGTTGCCAGCGGAAGGTGCAGGCGATGTTGGCGAGACGGTTTTCGTAGGTAATATGGACGCCTCCTGAGGGATAAAGATGGACTCCTCGGGAGGCGAAATCGCGTATTTGACGCGCGCCATTAACTCAGCCACCCTCCAGCCCACCCGTTCTTGAACTGGGGGCAGGTTATAGATGGCGAATGCGCCCAGGAAAAATATCGCCAGGGAGGTGATAACCGGGCGGGCAAATTTGGGTCTTTTCATCCTTTCACATCTTCCCGCCAGTAACTAACCCGCTTCGGCGGTTCTCACCTCCAGCCTGCTCCCACACGAAGTGCAGAAGAGGTCGCCGACGATGACTGGCTTGCCGCAGTGCGGACAATACGCGGTGGACGACTTGCCTTGCGTCCGCTTGCGCGTCTGGATGCGGGCTTCGATGTCCGCTTCGTTTGCCTCCTCTTGTTGGATATATCGAGCCGCCTCAGCCAGAAGCCCGGCGCGGAGAGTTGGATAATCCTCTTCGCTTACCTTGCCGATCCTGAAATCAAAATCGAGATCGCGCAATGCCGCAAGCACGGCGGTTCGTCCTGCAGCGGGATTCGCCGCCGCAGGTTTTACCCTTTTCCTCTGCCCCGGCTTGAACGGCGCCATGAGGAACAGTAGGGAGAGGATCAAAATTCCCAGACCGATCAATATTGCTCCAAGTTCCATGTCCTGTACTCCAGGTCAATCCATTTCACGTAATTCACGTTCGATCTTTTCCAGCATCTCCGGCGCGATCTGCGGCGGCGCAGTTGCCCGGGGCGCGAGCCGTTGTGCGCGCCAGCCTTTCAATATCTCGTACACAATCCCTGCCCCCACCAGGACGGCGATCAGCGGCAGGAACCACACCAATGAGGTAAACCCTTTGCGCTGAGGCTCAGCCAGAACACGCTCCCCATATTGGGCAACAAAATAATCAATGACCTGCTGATCGGTCCAACCCTGCGATAACTGATCGCGAATCTGTGCGCGCCAGTCTTCGCAGGCTTTGGTCTCGCACACGTCCAATGGGGTGTTGGGGCAGACCGGACAGTAGAGCTGCTTGGCAATGCGGTTGACATCGTCGTCGGTGGGATAGCCTGTGCCTTCCTGCGCGGAAACGGTCGAGACCGCGTACAGACTCATCACCAGGATCAACAACACGGACATCAGTTTGCGATTCATGGTTTGCATATCAGCCTCCCTGCGGGACAGGTTGCGTGATCAACACTTCGGGGCGGATGACATACGTGGCTTCACGTTGAGCAGGGTTGCTCCACGCGGCGATGATCGTCCCGAGGATCATCATCACGCCGCCAATCCAAACCCAGTTGATGAGCGAGTTGATGTAAATCCTGAACGTGGCAGATTTCCCCGTATCGTCCCAGCCGACCAGCAGGACGTACACGTCCTTGCCCGGTGTGGAATAGACGCCCGGTATTGTCACCGGCTGCTGCTGGACAATGAAGTAGTCGCGGCGCGGGTTGAGGGGACGAATCGCCTCTCCATCCTGACTGAGGGTTGTCACCGCTTCGACAATATCGCGGCCGTCCGAGCCGGGGTAGCCGCGCAATTGCTCGAACCGCAATTGATAAGCACCGACTGTGAGCGATTCTCCCGAAGAGACCGTTCCCTGGGTTTCCATCTTGAAGTTCGCGTCGCCGATGAATCCCAGCGCGATCAGCACGACGCCGATGTGAATGACGTAGCCTCCGTAGCGGCGGTGATTGCGCCCGATGAGATTGAACAGCGCGGTGAGGGGATTCTCTCCGCGCGCCGCGCAGCGCGCCTGTACGCCTTTCCAAAATTCAGCCAGGATCAGGCTCAGGGTTAGCGTGACCAGCCAAAGTCCAAGAATCGAGGCGGGGTGCATCCGATGGACGTATCCCCACAGGGCGGTGATTCCCAGCGATCCCGCGAACGGAATCCAGATGGCTTTTCCCAGCGCGCGCATGGCTTGTTTGCGCCAGGCAAAGAGCGGGGCGACGCCCATCAACAAGACCAGCACGAAGAAAAGCGGACCGGTGGCTTTTTGGAAATACGGCGGACCGACGGTGATCTTGGTGCCTGTGACCAGTTCGCTGATCAGCGGGAAGACCGTGCCCCAGAACACGGCAAAGGTGATCGCAAGGAAAAGCATGTTCTGGAGAACGAAGGCTGATTCGCGCGAGATGAAACTCTCCAGCGTATGCTCGGATTTCAGCGTGTCCCAGCGCAGGTAGAGCAGGGTCACCGAGCCGAGGAACGTGAGACCGATGAAGGCAAAGAAGGCGGGACCCAATGCGGATTTTGAGAAGGCATGGACGGAACTGATGACTCCCGTGCGCGTGATGAATGTGCCGAACAGCGAAAGCGAATAGGTCAGGATGATCAGGATCATGTTCCACTTTTTCATCATGCCGCGCTTTTCGGTCATCATCACCGAATGAAGGAAGGCTGTGCCTGTGAGCCAGGGCATGAGCATGGCGTTCTCGACCGGGTCCCAGCCCCAGAAGCCGCCCCAGCCCAGAACGTCGTATGCCCAGCGCCCGCCGAGGATCAAGCCGATGGAAAGGAAGATCCACGCCACGAGCGTCCAGCGGCGCGTGGTGCGGATCCACTCATCGCCGCGCGATTGACCCGTGATCAACGCCGCGATGGCAAACGAAAAGGGGATGACGAATCCTGTGAAACCCAGATACGTGGTCGGCGGGTGACCGATCATGCCGAAGTGACGCAGGAGCGGATTCAAGCCGCCGCCATCTTCGGGAAAATAGGGCATCGAGTTGGCTGGCTGGAAGAGGGCTTTTGTCAGTTCATCCGCGCCTTCGATGTGCCAGAGGCGCATGAACGGATTGGTGATGAACAACACCACGCCGACAAAGAAGGTGGTGGTGAGCATGGCGGTTGCGATGAAATAAGGCATCATCTCGCGGTCGCGCTCCCATTTCCGCAAAGCAGGACGACCGCAACGAACCCAGCCATCATCCACGCCCAGAAAAGCACCGAGCCTTGCTGTCCACCCCACAGGGCGGTGACGCGCAGGAAGGGTGACATCGCCTGGCTGGAAACATCGTACACATAAGCCATCGAGAAATCGAGTGTGTAGAGAGCATACACCACTATGACGACCGAAATTGTGAGCAGAGGAAAGACCAATAACACTGCGTTACGGGCGCTCTCGACCCATGTCTCTCGTCCTCGCCAGCCACCAAAGGCTGAGGCGAAGGTGGCATAGACTGTGAAGAGAAATGCAATCGTCAACGTGATCAAACCGATGTCAGCGATCATGAAGGACTCCAGTTTTTTGTAAGATCACTTTTGTATTTGTCATTGCGAATACTATGATGCTGTCAAGGTTTTTTGAAAAACCAGGGGGTTGACAGGCCCATAGTTTGGAATGTAGGGTTGTTGCGAGCGGACGACGGCACAGGCAATCTTGAGGAGTTTGTTTTGGATGTTGTTCAAGACCAGTTTCTTGTGCTTGCCTTCCGCCAGTTTACGAAAGAAATAGTGCTGAAATGGTTTTTTATGAGTACGCACCGAACAAGCCGCCAGGTAGAGCAATTTTCGCAAGGTTGGCGGTCCATAATGTCGTGAAGTCGGAGCGGAAAAGACCGAAGAACCACTTTCATGCCTGATTGGACAAATGCCGATGAACGCCGCCAGGACTCTTGGGTCGAGCGTTTCCTGCATAAGGAGGAGCAGGTGAGCTGCGAGTTGCAGTCCGATACCCGGCACCGACAGAAGCAAGAGCAAGGTCTGTTTGAAAGTGGGGTCGCTGTCAATCAGACGGCGGATTTCCCGGTCAATGTCCTTGATGGCTTTGGCAATCTGCTCAATCATGGTCTGGTGAGCCTGTTTGGCAAGTTCGGAAGAGACTTTCTTGCGCAGGATGGCATGCAAGGCATTCTTGTGTCCCGTCAACTGGACGGAAAAGTACTGGCGCGTGGTCAACAGGGACCTTCACTTGCTCTAAAATATCCGCTCTCGGCTTCCACAACGAGAGTTTGTCCCTGGTAGCGGCAGGCATACTCGGCAATGTACTGACAATCCAGTTCGTCGGTTTTGGAAGCGTTCACCGGAAACTTGCGCTGGATGTTCAGCGGCGGTTCGACCGCTACCGTGTAGCCGCTGGCATGGAGGAAGTACGCCAGACCTTCACTGTATACGCCGGTGGCTTCCATGCACACCACGGTGCTTGCGGCTTTGAGATGGTGTTCCTGCAACCAGCCGAGAAAGGAGACGAAACCGTCTTCGGCATTTTCAAACTGCACCGGCTTGACCCTGACCTTCCAGGGCGTGGTGCCGATACACGCCATGAAGGAAGCGGAAGCAATATCTACACCTACAAAGGATACAAATGTTGTCATTGTGAACCTCTTTGACTTGAGTATTGGGTTTGCCAACTTGTGAACGTGCGGTCTCCATTACTAGCCTGCCAGGCTTTAATACTGATTGAGCTTAGTTCACAACCAGGACTGGGTCTGCTTCGCAATTTGAGTTTGGCTCAGCGTGCTACCCAGGAGGGTGCCTAGACTTGTTCAGCCCTGGTTTGGCAATCTCAATACTACTCCAAGTCTAATGGAGGGTGATCTTCCTGAAGCAATCCCCAACCCGATGCAGGAGATTGCTTCGTCGGGAAATACACCCTCCTCGCAATGACAGTGGATTTTACGGATATTGTTCTGCCAGTAATTCGTCAATCTTCTCGTCGAGTTGCGGGTATTTCATCGGACCGATGTGAACGCCGCGCAGTTCTCCATTCTTGGCGACGAAGAACGTCTCCGGCACACCCTGAATGTTGTATGCCTGGGCAATGCGCGTGCCGATATCGGGACCGTTGATGTAGGTGATGTCGAATTCGTCAATGTAAGCGAGCGCTTCTTTTTCCGTATCCACCCAGTCCACGCCGATGAAGACCACACCCTTGCCCTCGTACTTGCGCCAGGTTTCTTCCAGGTATGCCGCCTCTTCGCGGCAGGGGGGGCACCACGAAGCCCAGAAGTTGATGATGACCACTTGTCCACGCAGTTCGCTCAATGTGACGGTTTTGCCATCGAAGCCGGTGATGGTGAAATCGGGCGCCAACCCCTTATCCAAAGGACCCGCCTGCGCCCTTTTCAATCCCCATGCCATTAAAGCCAGGAAGGTCAGGATGATGGCAAAGGTGATGGTAACCCCGAATTTTTTGCGCCCAGGGGTCGGAGGCGGTTGCGCTCCCTGTTCATTCATTGGCGCCTGGGTCATGATGGCTTCTCTTGTGTGGGCGCCGCTGCCGGGGAGGAATGATGTTGGTGTTGGGAGTGTTGATCCTCGGAAGAATGCTCATGTCCCATATATTTCATCATCAGCAGGTGGGAGAGCGGGCAGAGCAATATCAAGCCGTAGAGCAGGACGCTGCTCAACGGTATGTTGAACAAAAATACCGCCCCCAGCGCGACGATCGGGATCAGACAGCACAGGATCATGATCCAAAGATGCGATTTTTTCATGGGAATGCCTCCAGGGTTTGTTGAATGGCAGTCTCGGCAACGGCGGGGTCAGCCGCCAGCCAGATGACCAGATTTTGGGATTGGAAGTAATAATGCCTTTGCCCCATGCCTTCCAGAACGTACACGATTCGGTTGTTATCGTTGAATTCGCTCATGGGAGTAAACGGGGAATTCCCCTTTGCGATCTTCTCACGCATGGCGTCCACCATCTGCGAAGCCATGAAATTCAACGGCGCGCCTGCCGCCCACACGGTGATTTGATTGTCGCCATAGATGCCGATTGCGCCGGACGTCAGGGGGAATTGTTTTCCGTGCAGCTGCTCGAACTCCGCCGCGGCTTGAGCGCCGGTTCTGCGGACGGTGATTTGCAGACCGGCGATCTCGTCCGGCAATGAAACGGCTGCCGGGCGGCTGATCAAACCATCGAAATACAGCCAGCCTGCGGGTCCCAAAATCAGCAGGATACCCAGCCCGATCAGGAATAAGGGAAGAATCCGTTTCATCCCCGCTGATTATCAAATCGCGCGCGCCTTCTCACAAGCGCTAAAAGGCGCATGGGGTCGGTAGGCAATTTAGCGTATTGGTCAAATTTGTAGGTCTGGAACCAACAACTTCAATTATCAATACATACTTGCCCACTTAGGGTTCGTAAATTATTAACTTCCCTCATGTCGTTGCGAGTGCATTTCCCGACGAAGCGTCGCCGTGGCGCCGTGCGACACAACCTCCCATTCCCTGAAAAATAGCCCGTTTACCAGGTTTTTTCGCCAACGAGGAGATTGCTTCGGGAAAACCGCCCTCGCAATGACATCATGTTGGAGAGGGTGAGGGAATTTATATTTTTACGAACACTTACACAATCAGTGTGCGCGCAAAGGTTGTCAGTGGCTGCGGCTGGAGCTTAGAGATTTGCTTAAAAATTATTCTGATAGATCAAAAGAGGGGTTTGTCATAGCTGTATGAGTAAGTTCTAGTGGCACATTTTGTTGAGCGTCATCGACCCAAGTATTTATCAATTCAATAGTTTTAGGATCGTTTGTTACTTCGCAAGCAGTTGAACCATTAACGCATGCATTTGATCCAAAAGTAGGAAGCGTAGTTGCCGGATCAACCCAAGGATTTCGTCTTGGATATGGAATTTCAGCGAAATATGGACTAAAATAAGTTAAGGGGGCAATTTCACCAGTTTGACCGTCTGGATTTATATTTTGCCAAAAAACCACCATCCCCCCATCTATGCCATTTTCGGTTGTAAAAAACCCGGCAATACCCTTGCTTTTTCCGTTGGGTTTTGGTTTAAATTCTAAAAAATTAACACTACCAGATTGATTCGTATAAGTACTTTTTATGATATTTCCGCGGACAGTTTCTGGATTTTCTGGTGCTTGGAGTAATGCTCTCCAACCCGGTACTCCTTGAAGGACCAAATCTTCTGGCCATGGGTGATTGATGGCATCTTCAGGCGTATAAGCAAGATCGTATTTCAAAATATCTTCTGTGGCAATCGTACCATCAGGGTTTTGGGTTCCTATTTTTATTTGATACCCAAATCGTAGTGCAAAATATTCATTTCCAATTTTTACCACTTCAATATTTAGTGGTTGGTTATTTAGATCAACAACCGGCACGCCCGCCTCCGCCCAGAACGATCCCTCACTGACGGTTTCGACGACCGGCTTCGGGGTAGGCGTTTCCGTCGGCGTTTGAGTTGGCGTCTTCGTTGTGGTCGGCGGCAGGGTCGGGGTGGAAGTTGGCGGCGAGGGGGTGAGGGCGGGCGGCGCCGATCCGCAGGCAGCAAGAATCAACGCCAGGATGGGGAGCAGGCTCTTTTTCATTGGAATTTCCTCCATGCAAAACGAACGGTTGTTAATCGTATTGTACATCAAAAGAACATGGTATGTATAAACACGAAGGGAATGACGAGTCAAAATGCCCGTGCAAAAATGCGTCAATTGGCGGATTTTGGATAATGGGTCCGGCGCTATAATGATTTGCTGATAATCCCTGTCTGGCAAAATCCATGCGACACACCGAAATGCGATTCCCGCGATTGCTTTTTGGATCGTTGATCCTCTTTCTTCTCCTGACCCTCCATTCGCCTGTAAGCGCCCAGGATGAAGGGGAAGATAAACCATACTACATCGTCCAGGAAGGCGATTCGCTCTGGGACATCGCGGCACGTTTTGGGGTGACCCTTGAAGATTTACAGGAAGCCAATCAAATCAGCGATGCGGGACAGGTGGTGATCGGCGCTCGTCTGATCGTCCCGGGACTGCAGGGTGTAAGCGGACAATTGGATACAACCACCGTCGCTTACGGTGAAACTCTTCGCAGTTTGAGTCGTCAATATGGCGTTTCGGAAGCAACGTTCGCCCGCTTGAACCGCCTCCTCAGCCCGGCGGCGTTATATGCCGGCGCAACCCTGATTATTCCGGTAACAGACAATCAGAGCTCCTCCATTGCTGGACGCGCCAACTTGTCGCCGGGTCAATCGCTGCTGGAATTGGCTGTGCTGCGTAATGCAGGTGCCTGGTCGCTGGTTTTGGGGAACAACCTGCCTGGCACATGGGCGGGATTGCCAGCCGATCCAATCGGCGCACCAACCGGTTTGCCGGAAGCAATTGCAAAGGTCGAGGTGGAGCCGCTGGAGATGGTTCAGGGCGGGACAACCGTCGTCAAAGTCTATGCGCCTCCGGGCTTGACCCTGGGCGGGTCGCTGTCCAAATGGAATCTCAATTTCTTCCCACAGGATTATGGTTACGTTGCCTTGCAGGGAGTCCATGCCATGACCCCGCCCGGTCTCTATCCACTGACCCTGGAAGGTGAATTGCCCGGTGGAGAACGATTCACTTTCTCGCAAAACATACTGATTCAGGATGCAGACTTCCCGTATGATCCAAGCCTGGATGTGAATCCCACAACCGTTGATCCAGCCGTGACGGGACCCGAAAGCGAATTATGGGCTTCACTGGGGGAGCCGGTCACGCCTCAGAAAATGTGGGACGGCTTGTTTGCCAGCCCCGTCCCGCCGGAGTTCACAAATTGTTGGACTTCGTTCTTCGGCAACCGCCGCTCGTATAACGGCGGACCTTATGATTCTTTCCACAGTGGGCTGGATTTCTGCGGCAGGGTCGGGACGGAACTCTACGCGGCTGCGCCCGGCAAGGTGGTTTACACGGACATGCTCATCGTGCGCGGCGGGGTGGTGGTGATTGATCACGGCTGGGGTGTTTATACGGCTTACGATCACCTATCCGAGATCCTTGTCCAGCCGGGCGACATGGTTCAACCCGGACAACTGATCGGGCTGGGCGGGGCGACAGGGCGCACGACCGGGTCCCCCATCTGCACTGGGAAGTGTGGGTGGGAGGCGTACAGGTCAACCCGGTGGAATGGTTGATGCGCGCCTATCCCTGATAAGCAAAACCACCTATTCCAGAACGGGCAAATCCGCGCTTCGTTTTTCCACACAGACTTCATACAATGGAATAAACGTCACCACTAAAAAGGACTTCCCCCGTCATTGTGTGAGGCATGATGCCAGGTCAATTGATTAAGATTCTGAAATGGCTCATCACGCTGCTAATCCCCATCCTGGTGATCGGCGGCGCGGTGAATCTGTTAGCCACCGATTCCTATCTGGCGTTCGAATACGGCAAGGATACCTTCCCGCCCGACCCCTACGGTTACAACCCGCGGCAGCGTTTCGTCCTTGCCTCCACGAACATTCATTATGTACGCGCTCACCTTCCCGGGGATGAACTTGCAAAGCAGACCCTGTACGGTGTGCCGGTGTACACCCCGCGCGAAGTATCGCATATGGCGGACGTGCAGGCGGTCTTCCAATTGGTCTTCCGCGTTTGGTGGATTTCGTTGATTCTGCTTCTTTTGCTGGGTTTCATCCTGTTGCGCGGCAGGGACCGGGCGGCGCTTGCCGCCGCGATCCAATCCGGGGGACTTCTGACCTCTGGATTGATCTTATCCATCGCTCTGCTGGCGCTCTTTGCCTGGCAGGTCTGGTTCGATAATTTTCACCTGCTCTTCTTCGAACCAGGCTCGTGGCTGTTTTCCTACTCCGATACGCTGATCCGCCTCTTTCCGGTGGAATTCTGGTTCGATGCCACCCTGACGATCTCCGTTCTCAGTCTGGCTGGGGGATTGACTCTGGCTTTCATCGGCTGGCGCTGGCGGAAATCCATCAGCAGGCTTCAAGAGGATTGAATTATGTCCCTTGCGCGGCGCAATCTCTTTCAAGACAAAACCCGCCTGGCGTTGAGCGTTGGAGGCGTGGCATTGGCGGTTATGCTGATTCTGATCCTCAAAGGTTTCCTGGCAGGGATGAATCGCCAGATCACCTCCTACATTGACCGTTCGTCCGGCTCGATTGTCGTAGCGCAGGAGGACGTGGTCAACCTGCTGGGGGCGACCTCTCTCCTGCCGGAGGGAATCCTCCAAAAGGCAGAAGCAATTCGCGGCGTGGAGGAGGCGGTTCCCGTCCTCTCCCAGTTCATCATCCTCGACCTGCACGGTAAAAAGCAGCCCGCCTACATGATCGGGTATGAACCAAATCAGGGCGGCGGACCCTGGGAACTGATTGCGGGACGCGAGCCGCGCTCGAAAAAGGAGATTGTTTTCGACCGCGTGCTGGCGCAGCGCCATGATTTGAATCTCGGCGATCAAGTCGAAGTGATGGGAACCGATTTCACCATTGTCGGCTTGTCGAACGGCACCACTTCCTGGATGACCAGTTTCTTCTTTGTCCGCAAACGGGACGCGGAGAATTTGCTGATGGCGCCCGGCGCGACGAGTTTTCTTTTGCTTACCACAGAGGAAGGTGCAGATACAAACCGAATCCTCCAACGCCTGAACGATTTCTCGGGCGTCAATGCGCTCACCAAGCAGGAAATGGCAGCCAATGACCTTAAACTGTTTGCGAAGGTCTTCTCCGCCCCGCTGCGGTTGATGGTTGGCATTGCCTTTTTGGTCGGGACGATGATTGTTGGGCTAATCATCTACACCGCGACCGTCGAGCGCCAGCGCGAGTACGGCGTCATCAAAGCCATCGGCGCGCAAAACCGTTTCCTGTATCGAATTGTCGTCGCGCAGGCATTGTTCGCTTCCATTGTGGGATCGCTACTTGGCGTCCTGCTGGCAAACGGCGCGGCGCAGTGGATCATGTCCGCCAAGCCTCAATTTCTGATTATTTTCGATCCTGTAGATGGCGCGCAGGCGCTGCTTGCCGGTTTGGGCATGGCGCTCCTCGCCTCTGTCTTTCCGACGCGCGTGGTAGCCAACCTTGCACCTGCGGAGGTCTTCCGCAAATGACCCGCCTTGCGTTCCGCAACCTGTTTCAGAACAAGGCGCGCCTCGTGATCTCGGTGGGAGGGGTGGCGCTCGCCCTGCTGTTGATCCTTGCGCTGGATGCCATCTTCACGGGCGTCGAGCGGCAGGTCACCGCCTACATTGATAAGAGCGGCGCGGACATCTGGGTCTCGCAGGAGGATGTGTTCAACATGCACATGGCATTCTCTTCGCTGCCGGATTCCGTCGCACGGAAAGTGAAGATCGTGCCGGGGGTTGAATCCGTTACCCCCATCCACTATCTTACCAACAACATCGTAGCGGGCGATGAGCGCAACCTGGCGTACATCATCGGCTTGACGGAAGACGCCAGCATCGGCGGTCCGTGGATGGTTTCATCCGGACGCAGCCTGCCCGTCGAAGGCGAAGCGATCATGGATCGAAGCGTGGCGGAGAAGTCCGGCATCGCATTGGGCGATGAGGTCGAGATCCTCGGCGAAGAATTCGAGATCGTCGGTCTTTCCGAAGGCACGGCAAGCCTGGTCAATTCGGTGGCGTTCATCTCGATGAAGGATTTCGAAGCGCTGCGCGGTAGTTACGATACGTTCAGCTACCTGCTGGTGAACGTGGAGGAAGGCGAATCCCCGCAAGTTGTTGCCGCGCGGATCGAAGCGCTGATCAGGGACGTCACCGTTCAGACGGTGGGTGATTTCGCTGCACAGGAACGCAAGGTGGTCAAGGATATGAGCACTGATGTGATCACCATCATGAACCTGATCGGCTTTCTGATCGGCTTGGCGGTCATGGCGCTCACCGTGTACACGTCCACGCTTTCGCGCCGCCGCGAGTATGGCATGTTGAAAGCCCTCGGCGCGCGCAACACCGACCTCTATCGTACTGTGCTGGCGCAGGCGTTATTGAGTGTGACCCTCGGTTTTCTCTTCGGCTTGAGCATCACGCTGTTATTGACTTTGGTAATTCCCTTGTTTGGATCGAACCTTGCATTGGAAGTCAGCCGCTTCTCTTTGCTCAAAGTGGCGGTGGTTTCGCTTCTGACAGCCGCACTCTCCGCGATGATCCCCATCCGCCAGATCGCCGGATTGGACCCGGCGATGGTCTTTCGAGGCAGGTAAAAATGACAACATCCTCCCAGGTCGAAACTTTGCAAGTCGCTCACGTGACCAAGCGGTATGGCTCCGGTTCCACCGAAGTCACCGCCGTGCGCGATGTCTCCCTGGCGGTCCGCCCGGGCGAGATCGTTCTCATCATGGGTCCTTCCGGTTCGGGCAAGACCACCCTGCTCTCGATGCTCGGCGCGCTGCTCAAACCGACCGAAGGCGCGATTCAGTTGAACGGCACGACCATCAGCGCGCTGGCAGAAAACCGCCTGCCGGATATTCGCCTCAAACAATTCGGTTTCATCTTTCAGGATTTCAACCTGCTCTCGGCGTTGACCGCATTGGAGAATGTTGCCATCGTGGCGGAACTCGCGGGAGTCAAATCGGGTGAGGCGAGACGAAAAGCCGCTTCGCTCTTAACCGATTTGGGACTCGGCGAACGACTGCATTTCCTCCCCGAAAAGTTATCCGGCGGCGAAAAGCGCGCGCGTCGCCATTGCCCGCGCCCTGGTCAACGACCCCAGCCTGATCCTTGCCGACGAGCCGACCGCGAATCTCGATTCAAAGATTGGTCACGAGATCATGCGCCTGCTCAGACGAATCGCCAAAGAGCAGGGTCGCAGCGTCGTTATCGTCTCGCACGACCAGCGCATCAAGGATATCGCCGACCGTGTTTTGTGGCTCGAGGATGGTGAGTTCAAAGAAACCGTAACCATGGCAATTGATCCAGTCTGCGGTATGCCAGTCGAACGCGAGAAGGCAGTCAGCGTGGAATGGAAGGGGAGAGCGTACTCGTTTTGCGCGAAAGGCTGTCGGGACGAATTTATGAGTAACCCGCAGAAGTTCATCACGGTCGTTTCATAATACCTGCCAACGGCGCAGTTCACGAATCCAGCGCCGCCATGCGCCATTTTGCTTATTTGTTGCACCGGCAGAATGGCGCTAGTGATTTGGCGTCCGGGGAAATATCATCAGGCAGACAAAAAATGAAACGGACATTCAATATACTTTTGCTGGTTGGCAGTCTTGCGGCTGTAGCGGCTGTCATCTTTGTGGTTTCGGCAAAGCCTGCCTCAACCATCGCCGCGCCGACTCTTCCGCCGGAACCAACTATTCCGCCCTCATTGCCGCCGCTGAATACAAATTCTCCTGCTCCATATTTGGAAAATGGAATCCCGCGCTTCCTGCAATTAAAAACCAAACTCAGCGAGGGACCCGGTTATGAAGTAACGGAATATATCGTAAAACGGGGCGACTCACCCTGGTCCATTGCGCAGAAGTTCGATCTCAAACCGGAAACGATCCTGTGGGGGAATCCCAAACTGAACGCGGCGGCAGGCAGTTTGAAGGCTGGCGACACGCTGATAATCCTCCCAGTGGATGGTGTTCTGCACGTCGCAGAAGAGGGGGATACGCTCGAAGGACTCGCCAGAGTGCATGGAACCTCTGCCCAGGAAATCCTTGAATATCTTGGTAATGACTTCGACCTGACACAACCACCGCAACTGAAGGCAGGTCAGCAGGTTATCATTCCCAACGGGACCAGCCCCATCGTCTGGTCGGAGGCGCAGGTGCCAATTGCCGCCCAAAGCGGAGTCCGAGGCGGTTATTCTGGGAATGTCCCCAATCTGGGAAGCGGCTATTTCAGTTGGCCCGTCAATGGATATGTCCTTACGCAGGAATATTGGAGCGGTCATCCCGGACTCGATCTGGCGACCGATTTCCGTCAGCCCATCTTCGCCTCCGACAGCGGTACGGTGGTCTTCTCCGGCTGGGATGACACCGGTTATGGCTACTTTATCATCATTGATCATGGAAACGGATATAAAACCACCTACGGGCACAATGAGGCAAACCTGGTATCGGTTGGACAAACCGTTGTTCAAGGACAGCAGATCGCCGAGGCGGGCAGCACCGGGAACTCCACCGGCGATCACCTCGACTTCCGCATTCTGTACAACGGCGTTTTCCTCAACCCGCTGGATTATTTGCCTTGAGTGTATTTCTCGAAATGCGGCACGCGCCAGAGGTTGTCGGTGCTGTAACGGGAGAATCCGCCGCCGACCACGTCGTACATGCCGCCGCGCGCCATCGCGTTGAGGCAGTGCCTGATAAGTTTTGTGTATTCGTCCGTTTTGCGGAGAGCGGAATGATGAAGCAGAAATTCGAGCGCCATCGGCTGCGGGAACTTGGGCGCATCGCCCCAGCCGCCGTAGCCCCAGTCGTAAGATTCTCGGATGGCGTTTGCAATGGCTTCGAGGTGTTCAGGCGTGAGCGCCTCCCGGCTTTGCGGTTTGACCTGCGCCTGCAAGTGCTGGCTGACTTTGCCGCCTGTGCTTTCCACTTCGGCGCGGTCGTGCTTCCAGGCGTTGGCGAGTCCGGTGAGAACATCCTTGAACGATGGCATGTTGTAACGCCGCACGGGCGGGAAATACGTGCCCGCATAGAACGGTTTGAGGTCCGGCGTGAGAAATACAGACATGGGCCAGCCGCCGGAGCCGGTCATGGCGACCGTGGCTTGCATGTAGATTGCGTCAATGTCCGGGCGCTCTTCGCGATCCACTTTGATGTTGACGAAATGCTCGTTCATCAGGGCGGCGGTTTCGGGGTCTTCGAACGACTCGTGTGCCATGACGTGACACCAGTGGCAGGCGGCATATCCTATGGATAGAAAGATGGGCTTGTCTTCAGCTTTGGCTTTGTTCAGTGCTTCTTCGCCCCAAGGGTACCAATCCACGGGATTATTTGCGTGCTGAAGCAGGTAAGGAGAATTTTCCGAGGCAAGATGATTAGGCATAAAATACCTCTATGAGTAAAATCAAAATTAACTTGTAGAAGATTATAGCCCATGCTGATAAAGTGCAAGTGAGAATGTTGATTCAAGATTAGTTCTGGTTATTGTGGTATATGGGTACATATGCCCGTATACAAGATATATGCCGCGCCGGGCAGATTGTTGTTGAAATTCAAGGTCATTCAGAACTCTTGCTGGTTAAGTATAAGACGCCAACCGTACTGGTATGCTGATACTGTCGGATTTTACGAATATGCCTCCACTACTACCCTCCTTGCCGACCGTCACACCTCACGTAACGTTCGTAGCCTATCACAAGACGGCATACGGACAAGCACAAACGGTGTGATACCCAGCCGCATGCCCACGTCATGCCTGGGCATCATAATCCTTACGGAGGGTGTTACCCATCGAAAGACCGAACTCCTGCGTACCTTCACCGAGGGCGGACCCCCACCTTTTCTTTATTGCCACCCTGAGCGCGGATCCGGAACAACTTGCTGTGTTCGCCCGGCAAATTTGGTCGTTTACATATGCTGAAACCCCGGCTGGTTTTTCCTTCCCTACATGAGATGCCGCATTTGGGTTTCCTATGAGCATTTTGCCGACGAATTGATCGTGACGACTTGCCTGACCTGGCCGAGCGAGGATCAAAGCTTTGTGGAAGACATCCTGCGTGGGGTGATCGAACACCTAGTCATCTATCTGAGGTTGGGACAAGAGTTCGGACAAAAAGAGGAAGAAGCCTGCTGAGGGGCTACACTTGGTTTACCACAACCAATCCACCACCGCGAGGCTTCTTCATGGACAAGTGTATCAATCTCTCCGAATTTATGCAGGCGCTCTTTGACGATGAAAAGCTGGCGGAGCAGGCCAGCGAAATTGGGCAAGCGATGTTGGCTGCCCGCTCCCTGCGGCTGACCGACATCAGTGTAGCTATGGCTGGCAAGAGTGATGCTGGCTATAAGCGGATCCAGCGTTTTTTGAAAGCCAGCGACCCGCGCGAACAGTTATGGCGCATGTTTCGCGAGGATGCGGAGTATGTGATCGGGGATCCGACAGAAATCGAGCGGCTCCAAGCTTGGAAAACTGCCTATATGGGTACGCTCAAAGACGGAAAGAGTAAAGGCTTGTGGGCGTTGATGCTGGCGACGCCGTATCGCGGCCGAGCCATTCCGTGTGGCGTGGTGACTTATTCGTCCAAGACGATTGCCGTCCATCAGGACTCGCGCAATCTGAACCATTTTCGAGCGTTTGCCGGTCTGAAAGATATGCTGGGCGACAAACCGCTGGTGCTGGATCGCGAATTTAGCTATCTGGAACTGTTGCTCAATCTGGTGGCTGAACAGATTCATTTTGTGATCCGCCTCAACTTGGGCAGTCAGCCACCCAAGTTTTTCGACCAAGAGGGACAAGTCGTCGCCTTGACGATCTCGCCCGGGGAGACCATCATCCACAATCATGTATGGTACAAGGGCAAAGTGCGGGTCAATGTGATCAGCACGTGACAACAGGGTCTCTCTGAACCACTCTGGGTGATGACCGACTTGGACCCCAAGACCGGTCAACGAATTTATTTTGGACGCATGAAGATCGAACAGAGTTTCCGAGATTTGAAGAGTTTGTTGGGTATGACCAAACTGATGAATAAACAACAAATCTACATGGAGAAAATGCTGGCACTGCTCCTGCTGGTGTTTTCCATCGCGCTGTTACTGGGCGAAGAACGGCGCGACTATCTCTATGGCGAACCCCCTCCGCCATCACAGCCCCTTCCCAAAAAGGACTACATCTCAGGTTCTGACCATCGCAAGAAAGGCAAGAAATGAAAACGCTATTCCGGCTTGTTCATTTTGCTCAAACAAAAGTGGTCTCTCCCACCCACCGACCAAATCCTAATTTCCCAGGCCGCTTTGGCGATCTTCCTCGCTATCCTCCTCCTTCCTGTCCGAACTCATGTCTGAACTTCAGAACCAGACTCTTGACAAGTTTTGACTGCCTTGAGTGTAAGCATCGAACCAGCACCAGATATGGATTCAAATCGAAAGACCTGGTTGAAATCTGTCTGACGCAAATGGGAAAAGGATTGCTGGAAACGCTGTAAGGTGACATTACGAAACATAGCGCGGAACCGGATGATCATCGTATGGGCCTGAAAGTCTTCATCACCGTCGGCAAATCCGTCGCGCTCCGACTCATCCAGGCGGGGAATGCAGTGATGGCGGCTCTCACTTCCATGTCAAAAGAGCCGTTGCGGACGCTTGGCAGTCTGCTTGCCCGAATTTCAGGCGCAGTATTCCATTCGCCTGCGCCGCCCGCGCATGTTTTGATAAAAGCCAAACGAGACCTTTACGAACGGACGGGAACGTTCGCGGCGCTCGAAGGTTTTGTTGCCCACTGCTTCCTTTTGGATGGTCACCGCGACGATTGCTATTTTGCCACGTGGAGCGCGCACGGCGTGGAAGATCATACGTGGGAAGTACTCGATTTCCTTTCGCAGGGTGATACGCTGACCCTTGACAACTTGCACAACAAACCCAGCCGCCGCGGCGTGACAGACGAGACCCACGCG
This sequence comes from Chloroflexota bacterium, assembly GCA_013112685.1. GTDB lineage: Bacteria > Chloroflexota > Anaerolineae > Anaerolineales > Villigracilaceae > Villigracilis. The sequence goes on from JABFGC010000002.1 coordinate 754,003, forward strand.
GGGGATATGAGGGAACTCATCAGGCGCGGGCGGGCGGAGGTCGAAGCGGAGACGGAATGTCTCTTCTTCACGCCGTGGTCGTGTTTAGATGAGTCAGAGTTGGGGGAATTGGGGAGTCTCGCGAGTCAATTGCAGGATGGGTTGAAAGGACGATAATCATGGAAAAATCTGAGTGGGCAAACATGCTCGCCTTGGCAACAAAAAATTAGCCGGGCATGGCAGATGATTCCATGAAAGAAAACTCCCCCGCATACTTACCCCGCTTGTAATATCTCTTCGACGATATCGCTTAATGAACGTGTTCTGCCCCGGTCTTCTGCCGCGCGGACAGTTTCCATAGATACCCCGGCTATAAATTCCGGCGTCAACGCAACAATCGTCTGAAGTGTTTCAGGGTCGGTCTTGGAATGATGACGAATCAACCCGAACAACTCAAATGCCCTCTCAAACTCCCCGCGCCGCGCGCGGATTCCCGCCACCCAGACCAACGCGTCCAGCGCGATGAAATCCGCCTTGATATCGCGCGCCTCGCGGATGGACTGCTTGAGATGATACAACGCTTCGGCTTCGTTTCCCAAATGGAAATGCGCCGTGCCGACGTTATCCAGCGCGATGGACATGCCGTAACGATAGCCCGTGTTGCGGTGAGTTTCCAATCCCTGCAAAAATAATTCCAACGCGCCTGTATAGTTTTTCTCTTTCAACAGAATCGTGCCGAGATTTCCCAACGCGCCCGCCAGGTTGCGCGGTTGATTGATCCGCCGCGAAATTTCAATCGCCTCCTGCAAAAGCGGCTTCTCTTCCTCGTAGCGTTCCTGATTGAACAACGTCACCGCCAGATTGATGAGCGTGGATGAAATCCCCGCCTCATCGTTCATCTCGCGCCGCAGGGCAAGACACTCACGCAAAACCTGTTCCGACTCAGCGTTCTTCCCCAACGTTGTTAGCGCAGTCGAAATATTATTCAACGCCGTGGCTTCTTCGTGACGGTTTCCCAATTCGCGCGCCATTTCCAATTGACCGCGGAAATATCCCTCGCCCTTGTCCTCCAAGCCCAAAAAGCGCGAAGCGATTCCCAGCGCGTTCAGGCACGCCATGATTTGAGTCTTATCCCCGACACCGCGAAAATATGCAAGACACTCCTCCAGCGTCGGCACAACCTCATCGGGCTTGCCCATGTCTGCCAGGAACAAGGCGCGATACAAAATCAACTTCGCGATCACACGACCTTGATCATCGGTTGGCAGGCTGCCGACGCCCCCTGCCTCGCCAAACCGAACCAGCGCGCGCTCCATCAAGTCATATCCTTCGCGGTAGCGCCCTTGAATATCAAAATAGCGTTTTGTGAAATGCACCAAGCCTGAAAGCGACGCAACATCCTTTTGTTCGCTCGCCCACATCCACGCCGCGCGGACGTTTTCAAACTCGCGCGTCATCTGCGCGAACGACATGCGCTCATTCCACTGCGCCCGCTCGCCCGCCCACTTCGCAAAATACGCGGCGTGAGTATTGCGCACTTTTTTCCTCGCGCTCAATTTTTCTTCCGCGAATTGCCGCGTCACTTCGTGCAATTCAAACCGTTCGCCGTTTCGACTCACCAGCGATTTATCCAACAGCGAATCGAATTTTCCCGCCACCGCCTCCGCCGCCTCGCGTGTGAACCCGCCGCGAAAAACCGAAAACGCCGCGAATGTTTTTTGTTCCGTGTCGTTCAACCTTGCCCACGAGGATTCAAACACCGCTCGCAGACTTCTTTGGCGTTCAGGCACATCGCGCCGCGACGACGCAAGAAAATCCAAACTCTTTTGAATTTCATCCCGAATGGCTTCGACACTCATCGAGCGGATCCACGACGCGGCGATTTCGATTCCCAAGGGGAGACCCCCGACCAAACGGCAGATGTCCGCGACTGCGACCGACTCTTGCTCCCCAAACTGAATCTCCGCCCGCGCTCGCTTCGCGCTCTGGACGAATAACTGGTCAGCCCCCATTGAGCCTGATTCCAGCCCGAGCAGTTCCACCACCCACTCGCCTTCGAGATCGAGTCTCTCCCGCGATGTGACAAGAATCTTCAGCTCAGGCGCGGCTTGCAAAATATCTGAAACCAAAACGGATGACTCCAGCAGATGCTCGAAGTTATCCATCACGAGCAGTAATTCTTTTTGGCGCAGGAAGTTCAGCAGTTGCTTCTTAGTGTCACCTTTGGTGAACGGGAAATCGAAGACATTGCCGATGGCAGGAACCAACCCATCCGCGTCCACCGCCGCGAGCGGAATCATCCATGCACCGTTGATGAACATGTTGGTGCAGGCGCGCGCCGTTTCCTGCGCGAGACGAGTCTTGCCGATGCCGCCCAAGCCCGTTAATGCGACAAGCCTGCAAGCAGGGTCAGCCAAACATCGGCGCAAATTCGCTACTTCCTTTTCGCGCCCGATAAATTCAGTTGAAGATGCGGGAATATTATGCCGCGCCGCCTGTCTTGCTGAGCGAATTCTTTCATACAGCGCAGTCGTTTCAAGCGACGGCTGGACTCCGAGTTCCTTCTCCAGAATCTTTTTGCAGGTTTCGTATTGGGCGAGCGCCGCGCTGAATTGACCTGTCCGCGCTTGGAGCAATATCAGTTGACGGTGCGCCTCCTCCCGCCAGGGATCGAAAGAGAGCAGGCGCAAGGCGTGGGTCATTGCTTCAGAAAAATTACCGTGTGAGGTGTGGAAGTGGGTCAACATGTGCAAGGCTCCGAGCGCCAATTCGCGCAGGCGGGCGCGTTCGGTCAGCATCCAGTCTTCGAAGTCAGGCGCATCGCGGATGTGAAAGCCTTCGAGGAAGTCACCCCGATAGAGGCGCAGGGAATCTGTCAGAATAACCGAAGCAGGCTCAGGGTCAAGTGTAGAGGCGGAACGGAGGGCGGAGTCGAATTCAATCGAGTCCACAAATCCGTTCCCTATAAATTCAATCGAGTCGCGGGTGATCGTCAGTTCATCGTCAAAAAATTTACGGAGGTTGGTAAGCGCCCTGGCGTAAATTATTCTTCGCATCCGCGTCGGACATCTCGCCCCAAAGAAGCGCGGCGAGTTTGTCGCGGCTGTGTGCGCGGCGCGTGACGGCAAGATACGCCAGCAAAGCAGGGACTTTGTTGGAGATGAAATCGTTGGCGGGGGATTTTTCCCGCAGGATTTGCGAGCTTCCGAGCAGGCGGATTTCGAGTTGCGTCATTGCTCTCCGATGAATGTTTCCTGTACTAAGGTTTTAAACAATTGAGCAAGATTATCACACTTGTGAATGGGTTGCCATAGCGCCTGTTCGATGGTATGCACTCAAAGGTTGTCGGCCTGGGACTGCAAAATCTCCAGATTTTGCTCGAAAGTCGGGAGGCTTTCGACTCCGCCCTGACATGGTTTGCATACACACGTTCGATGCAACTTCTAGCGGTCACGCCGCGCAACCAGCACGGCGGCGTCCAGCCTGCTGCGCACGTGAAGTTTTCCCAATATATTGGTGATGTAATGTTTGATGGTTTTTTCTGCAAGGTGCAGGCGTTCGCCGATCTGGCGATTGGTCAATCCCTTTGCCACGAATTGCAGGATTTCGCGTTCGCGGTCGGTGAGTTCCATGAGCGGGTCGTGCGGTTTTCCGCGCGTCATATCCACCAGCATTCCAGCCGCCAGCGCGGGAGTAACGTACACCTCGCCGTCCGCAATTGCATAAATGATGTCCGCCAGTTCCCGCGCAGATACTCCCTTCAGCACATATCCCCGCGCGCCTGCCTTGAACGCCGTCAGAAGATCGTCCTCGTTTTCAGATACGGTGAGCATGACGATCTTTGTCACGGGGCAGGCAAAGGCGATCTCACCTGCAATTGCCAGTCCGCCTCGTTCGGGAATGGCGATGTCCAACAAGGCTACGTCGGGCAATAACTCGCGGGCAAGGCGCAGCGCATCTTCGGCTGTCTCTGCCTGCCCGATGACCTCGATGTTTGCCTTACCCGCGAGCGAGTGGACGACTCCCTCGCGAAAAAGCGGGTGATCGTCAGCAATGAGAACGCGAATCGGATCAGTCATTGTTCATCTCTAGTCTATTGAAAGGCAGTTGCGCGCGAATTAGCGTCCCGCGATGGGGCGCGCTTTTGATCTCGAAGGTTCCACCTAGAATTTCCACGCGCTCGCGCATGCCGATCAGTCCGAGTCGCCCTTCTTCGGGAGTCGCGGTCGGATCAAAGCCGCCGCCGTTGTCATTAATTTCAGCAAGCAGTTCCGACTCCGTGCCAACGATTTTTACCTGTTGGCTTGCTCCAGGGGCATGTTTGAATCCGTTGGCGAGGGATTCTTGCAATAAGCGATAGATGGCGATCTTGACGGAAAGCGGCGCATTTGCCGAACCGTTTTGAATCGCCAGGTTGACGGCGCTTCCCGTTTTTTGTTCGAAGTCTCTCACTGCCCGCTCGACAGTCTCGCCCAACGTGAAAGACTTGATCTCCGGCAGTCGCAACCCGGATAGGATCGCGCGCATTTCCGCCATTGCCGAGCGAAGCGCAGATTGGATCGCATTAAAGTCGTCGTTCATGGCAGGTCCATGATTTACAGCAGCGTTACAAGCCGCGCAAGTTTCAGCGAGTTCCTCGATTCGAAGGAGGGCGAAACCAAGATCCTGCCCAGGACCGTCATGCAAATCAGCGGAAATGCGCGCCAATAGTTGTTCGTTTAGCGAGGTTGCGCGAGATGCGGCGAGGGTCACACGGTTATGCAATAACTCATTCTGGGTTAGCAACTCGGATAATTGAGCCACTTTCTCCCGCAATTCGTTTTGCTGGGACAGGATCGTGTTGCTGGCGCGTCCCACCAGCCCGGTTAGAAGCAAATACATGGTCAGGGATGCCGCGCCCACGATCAACCAGCCGCCAAACTGTGCGGCGCGCACGGACTGGTCCAATTTGTCGGTTTTTTGGTAGAACTCGGAGATGGCGATAATCTCATTCGTTCCCTGTAAACGAACCGGCGCATAGGTCTCGATCAATCGCGGCCAGATTCCATGTTCATATTCGTTTTCACTGGCAGTCAATTCGCTGATCTCGGCATGGATTTCCCCGGCAAAGGCAAGTTGGAATTGATGACGGATGGGAAAGGTCTGCCCGATCAGCGCGGAATTGGTGCTATACAGAATTCGACCGTCGGGATTCCAGATTTTGAAAGCGACGATTTCCTGCCCAAGGGGCGTGTTCATCAGTAACGATTCGAGGGATGCTATGCCTTCGGCAGTGAGGCGGGAGTCGTCTTGCAGGTTTTGAAGATGCGGCGCGATAAAACTATCCACATACAACGCTGTAACAGCCGCGGTTCGATCCACAACCGCCTGCTCGATCTGGCGCGCCATCCAGTTGCCGATGATGAACATCCCCCCAAACAGGATGACAAAACTAGCCAGCATAAACTGGCGGGCGAGACTCAAACGGGTGAAAGCAAGCATGAGCGCCTCCGGCAATGCAATTTTATCCCCGATTGTCCCGCCGGACGATAGACCATCGTCCCTTTTTTATGAGACGGTGGTCTCACGAAGTTCGCTCTGCGCAGACATTATCACCTCCCTCCGTTTCGGTCAAAATGATCGTGAGCGTTCCGGACTTGTTTTATTGCCATTACGGCGATTGAGCAATGTTTCAGGTTGTTCATCCGACCAATAAAGGAGAATGAGAATGCATGCAAAGAAAATCTTTCCGCTGGTTCTGGTTGTGCTGGGTGTGTTCGCCGTCATCCTGGCTGGGTGCGCCTCGCAACAATCATCCCTGACTGGCAACGCCGCCCGGGGCGGTCAGTTATATGACAAGTGGTGGAGCGCCCTGGGCGTGGATGAGCCTGCTACAGATCACCCGTTATGGGTGACGCAGACAACCAACACGCGCACCGGCGCAAACACCTGGCGCTGTAAGGAATGTCACGGCTGGGACTATAAGGGCGCCGATGGCGCGTATGGCTCCGGCTCCCATTTCACTGGTTTTGTCGGCGTGATGAAAATGGACGGAAAAGATCCTGACGATATTCTCGCCATCCTCAAGGGTTCCACAAATCCCGACCACGATTTTTCCTCCGTACTGGATGAGCAGGCGCTGATAGACCTGGCGCTGTTCCTCAACCAGGGGTTGATTGACGACGCCACCATCGTCAACGCCGACAAGACCCCCCTTAACGGCGATGCGGACGCAGGGAAAACAATTTTTGCGCTTTGTTCCACCTGTCACGGCATCCAGGGAACTGCCATCAACTTCGATAACGACAGCGAACCGGAATACCTCGGCACGGTCGCTTCCGGCAATCCGTGGGAATTCATCCATAAGGCGCGCTTCGGCCAGCCCGGGGTTGTGATTATGCCGGCCGGTGTCAGCATGAACAGGCAGACACAGGAATACATTGATCTATTGACGTACGTGCACGCCCTGCCTACTGAATCGCTGGTCACCGAAGGCGGACGCCTCTACGACAATTGGTGGAAAGCGATGGGAATGGCTGAGCCTCCGCCCGGCGACCAGCCCTTGTGGGGCCACACAAACCACCAACACCCGCAGCGGCGGCGATACCTGGCGTTGCAAGGAATGTCACGGCTGGGATTACAAAGGCGTGGACGGCGTCTACGGCTCTGGCTCGCACCTGACCGGTTTCCCAGGAATGATGAATGCCAAAGATATGTCCGCGGAGGAATTGACGGCATGGCTCGACGGCACGGAGAATCCCGATCACGATTTCTCTCCCTATTTTGAGGAAAGCCAGTTCAGTATGCTTGTGGCTTTCATCCAGAGGGGCATCGTGGACAGATCGCCCTACATTGACGATGATAAATCCGTAAAGGGCGACGCCACCCATGGGGAAAGCCTTTTCAATTCCGTGTGCGCCCGCTGTCATGGGGCGGACGGCAAGAACATCAACTTTGGCGATGCGGCTGAACCCGAATATGTCGGCACGGTTGCGAGCGATAATCCCTGGGAAGCCCTGCATAAAGGCTCCTTTGGCCAGCCCGGAACGCACATGCCAGCAGGACTGAATTTCGGCTGGACTTTGCAGGATATTGCCGACCTGATCGCATATCTCCAAACCCTGCCGACAAAATAAGTCTGTCGCGTGTTTGGAAAATAGCGTAATTCAATTTCTGCTGTGCGTCGAGCCTCCTGGCGCACAGCAGAAATTTTTTAGTTAACCGAATTATGAAGGGAGTTTACGCCATATTTGCGCAAAAATGAAAAACTTGATTCTCTACACTGCTCCCCAATAAACGATTCCTAAATGATGACTTTGTAGAATGAAGGCAAGATTATCACAGTTGAGAATGAATGAATAGTATCCATGTCCAAAGTTTCACAAGCGCGCCCGCCTCGTTATCACCATTTCATCCTGCTCGTGTGGGAGGAGCGTGATGCGGAGGGCAGGCACATCGCCTGGCGTTTCAGTTTGCAGGACTCGCAGAAGGAGAAACGTATCGGATTCAAGGATCTGGGTGAACTCGCCGCTTTTCTCGAACGCTGGATGGAATCCCCATCCGAAAAATCATAAATCAAAATTTCACCAAAGGAGACAAAAATGGAAAGACAGATTATCAACCCGTGGAAATGGCAGGATGAATTCGGTTATGTCCAGGCCAACGAAGTGAGCGGCGTACAGCGCACCCTTTACTGCTCCGGTCAGGGCGCCAATGACGAAAATGGCGCTCCCGTGCACCCCGGCGATATGCGCGCCCAGATCACGCTGGCGCTCGACAACCTGGAAACCCTGCTCAAGGAATCGAAGTACGAGCTCAGGGACATTGTGCGCTTGAACATCTTCACGACCGACGTGGATAAATTCCTGGAGAACTACGACGCCTTCATTACGCGCCTTGCCGAGGCGGGTTGTCGTCATACCGGCTGTTTGATCGGGGTCTCACGGCTGGCTTTTCCAGAAATGATGATCGAAGTGGAAGCGACCGCGGTGGCGTGAAGATCATCCCATTGCTTTTCCCGAACAATGGGATGAAATCTTCATCCGCAGATGACTCAAACAATTTTTCACCAAAGGAGAAATGAAATGTCAAGCAACAACCTGTTTCGTTACGGCGGCATTCCCGCCATCGCCAGCGCCGTTCTCTATGTTCTGGCGCTTGGCACAGGCTTTGCGACAGGCGGCGCGCCTTCCGCTGTGGGCATGGCGCTCACCGTTGTCAGCATACTGTCCTTTCTGGTGGTTGTATATGCCCTGTACGTTGCGCATCGCAGCGAAGGACCTGGGATGAGCCTGATTGCCATGTTGGCGGCGGGCGGTGGAACCCTCGGCGGGCTCTTTCTCGATCCAACCAAGATAACGCCCTTATTCGGCGTGGTGGCATTGGTCTACGGAATTGGTGTGACGCTGTTCGGCTGGCTCGCCCATCGCAGCCCCAAGATGCCGCGCGGGATGGGTATCGTTGTCATCGTGACGGGAGTTCTGTCGCTGATCCTGGCGGCGGTGGCTTTCGCAGGCGGCAGCGTCGAAATCTTCGGTTTGCTCAATCTGGTTCTGACCGTGCCGTATGTTGTGTGGTTGATCTGGTTGGGTCGTCACTGGTTGATTAGCCCGTCCGCGCCGCTGGCATAAATTCATTTTCACTAAAGGAGAAAATATCATGAAAAAACTTACCTGGTGGTTCCGCATTGTTGGAGCGTTTTACATGCTTCTGGCTACCATGAACATGTATGCCCTGTTCGTGAATCCAGGTGTATTAAAGTCAAGCATTCCGTTTCCGATTGACGATCTCGGACTCAAGGTGGCTCTGGATATGTGGTCGCCGTTTGCTTTCGACATGCTTGGCATTGGCACGTTCCTGCCCTGGGCTTCACGCGCCCCGCAAAAATATATCGGCGTTGTTTGGTTTACTGTCTGGTTGGAATTCCTTCACGGAGTTTTGGACGACCTGTTCCTGATTTCCAGAGGCTATGACGCGGCAGGCTATATCGGCTTTACGGTGGTTCACCTGATCATCATCGTCACAGGCGTGATGTTTGCCCGCCAGGCGCAGGCGGAGTAATAAATGGGAACGTCCCGCAGGTTGTGAAAATCTGTGGGACAGAGTCTAGCTGATTTGAGTGAAGCCGTTCTAACAGCGGTCCGTGTGATTTTTTGAAAGGGATAAGCCATGAACCTGAACCGAGTGATAACCCTGAGTGTGATCGCGCACCTGATCTTCCAGTTGTATGCAGCGCTGGCTCTCATCGTAGTTGATGAGAAATGGGGAACCAACGCGCTGACGATGGCGTTGATTGCGCTCCTCGCGATTAACGCCGTTTGGGAATGGGGTCTGCTGGCGGCGGCGCGCGGTAATCGGCGAGGATTGATTGCGGCGGTATTCGCAAGTTTGCTCCCCATACTCGGCTCAATCAGCGATGTGCTGGTGTTCTGCCCGTCGCCGTGCCAGGGCGTGTGGGTTCCAAACTCCGTTTCACATTGGGCAACCTTGATCAGCGGCTTGATCGCCCTCGCGGCTGTGGGAATGTATTTGATGGGCAGCGCAAAAATGGCAGATCAACCATAGAAGCGGAAAAGCAAACGCTTATATACGAGAAGATCGAAATAGTAATTTTGAAAGGAGAAGTTAGATGGCAAAGACATTGTTGCAAGCACAAGACATTCATAAACAGTATCGGCGGTTGCAGGTTCTGCGCGGCGCATCTCTCACCATCCACCCAGGCGAGATCGTGGGCTTGGTCGGCGAGAACGGTTCAGGCAAGTCCACCTTCATGAACATCCTTGTTGGTTTACTGCGGCAGGATGGCGGCAGTGTGCAAGTTAACTGTCAGTACGCCTATTGTCCGCAGGAACCGCAGGTCTTCGACGGACTGACCATGAAGGAGAACCTCACTTATTTCAGCGCCGCTTATGGATTATCCGCGGAAGAGGGACTGGCTCGCGGCGAAGCCCTGCTCGAGCGGCTGAACTGCCGAAAGTTCGAGAACCAGTCCGCAGGTCAATTGAGCGGCGGAACGCGCCAGAAGTTGAATCTGATCATCTCCCTGCTCTGCGAACCTGACCTGCTGTTCCTCGACGAGCCGTATCAGGGCTTCGACTATGAGTCCTACCTCATCTTCCTGGACCTGGTGAAGGAAATGGCGGAGGCGGGACGCTCGGCGTTGGTGATAAGCCACATGGTTCACGACCATCATAAACTTTCGAGAGTGTACAAAATGCAGGAAGGGAGAGCTGTTCATGACTAGCCAGCCCAAATCCATTGGGGACGCGCGCCCAGCCTCGCGCCTGTTCACGTCACTGCAAATGCAAGCCCGCGAATATCGCGACAGGGGCATGTTGCTGTTGATCGTCACGTTATTGCCTGTGGTCTTCTTTGCCGCAAGTTTCTATTCCTCCCCAACGGGCGGGCGTCTCGCCGCCATCGAAGTGCCAGAACTCAACGGAACCGCCGAAGTGCAGATCGAGCCGCGCGAGACCTGGTCCATGGGCATCGGGATTCTCGGCGTTGCCTGGGGTGTTTCGACCATCGCCTTTTTCTCGGTGATGGGCAACCTCCAGCGCGACCGCCGCCTGATCTTGAGCGGCTACCGTTCGTGGGAAATCCTGCTGGCGCGTTTGGGGATTCTCATCGGGGCGTCCATGCCGCTGGCGGTGGCGGGGATGATTCCCTACACACTGGTGACGAACTCCAATCATCCCGAAGTGGTCTGGCTGGCGAACTTCACGGGGGGACTTATCGCCGCGGGTTTCGGATTGCTGGTCGGCACGCTTCTTCCCCGACCGACGGAGGGGATGCTGATCGTCATTCTGGTGACTGGCATCGGGCTGGCTCTGAACGGCGACGCCGCCAGGTTTTTCTTCCTCTACCAGCCGATTCAACTCCTCATCTCTGGTCGCCTCGCAACCGACCCCAGTATTCTTCCCTTTGTGGGAGGGTCGCTGGCGATGGCAACCGCCTTCCTTGTCCCCGCCATGTTTCTCTGGTGGCAACGTATGCGCATCGCGCGATGAAACGGTTTCGTCTAAATTCGTTTTCACCAAAGGAGTCTCTCATGCTTTACCAAATCATTGTCTTTCTGCACGTCGTTTCGGTACTTGGATACCTGCTGGCGCACGGAGTCTCTGCGTCGGTCTCCTATGCCATCAAGAAAGAGCGCGACGTCAATCGCATCCGCGCCCTGCTCGACCTTTCCGCCGCGTCCTACCCGTCCATGTTGTGGACACTGCTTGCAGTCATCGTGTTCGGACTTGCCGCGGCATTTCTCAATAGGGTTTGGTGGAAGTTCGGCTGGATCTGGGTCTCGATCCTCGTCCTGGTTGTGATCGTTGTGCTGATGGCGATCTACGGTGCGGGCGTTTTCGGCGAGATCAGGAAAGCCGCTGGGCTTCCGTACATGGTCAGGGGAAAGCCGTTCCCCGCCGAACCCGCCAAAAGCGATGAAGATATCTTTGCCGTAACTGCAAAGGTGAACCCCACGCTTTTGCTGGTCATCGGCTACGGTGGATTCGCGGTCATCGCGTGGTTGATGATCACCAAGCCGTTTTAGGAGAATCATGTTCACCGTCTACTACACCCTCATCGGTATCGCTGCATTCTTCAGCGCCGCGCTCGTCCTCGGCATCTGGCTCCGCGCTCATCGCGCCAAAGAGAACGCCGAACGCTCCAGCCGCGTCATGCACTTTTTCTTTTTCGCGGGACTGGTCGCGCCGCCGCTCGTCGCCATCGTCTACCCAGGCCTCACCCGCTTCGACGCGCTCCTCGGTCTGCCCTCGCTTCCGTTCAAGCCGTTCTCCCTCGCGCTCGGAATCCTCCTTGCGATCCCGGGTCTGTACTTTCTGGCGATCACCAACAAACTCCTCCGTTCGCTCGGAAGCGGAACCAACGCCTTCATCCTCACCAAGAAAATCGTGGATGACGACATCTACAAACGGACTCGCAACCCGATGTCGCTCGGCTTCTACCTTTTTGCCCTTGCCCTTGCCTTCGCTTCCTCCTCGACCTTCGTCCTGCTCGCCGCTTTGTTGGGCTTGATCCCCGCCCATATCTTTTTCCTCAAATACTTTGAAGAACTCGAACTCGAATTGCGCTTCGGCGAATCCTATCTCGAATACAAAAAGTCCGTGCCGTTTTTGATTCCCAAATCCAGGTAGTACCGCAACATTCATGTTGCGCTTTCACCCACCAGCGAGATAAATCTCGCACTACAAAAAAGGAGAAACCCATGAAACTCGAAAAATCAATCCACATCAACTGCGCGCCCGAGAAGGCATTCGCCTTCGCCACCGACTTCGCCAACGCCCCGATATGGATGGTCGGATTCATCGAAGCCAAAATCCTGACCGAAGGTCCCGCGCGCGTCGGCACGCAGTACATGTTCGCGTCGAAATTTATCGGTCAGAAAATGGAGATGAAGTCCGAAGTCACCGTTTGGGATCCGCCCGCGCGCTACGAGTACAAATCCGTTGACGCGCCCGTCTCCATGCACGGCGGATTTTCCTTCGTCGCTGAGGACGGCGGCACGCTGGTCGCCATGCATGCCGAAGGCGAATTCAGCGGACTCTTCAAACTCGCCGAAGGCATGATGAAAAGCCAGATGGACAAGCAAATGGACGACACCATGCAAGCCTTGAAGAAGGCGCTGGAGGGGTAACGCGCGGAGCGCATCGCACCTGACGCTGACGCGTTGTCCTCTCGAGTTGGGTGCACTCCCGTTTTCGGAGTCCCATGAAAAAAATTCTCGACTTCCTCGGCACGTTCCTGTGCGGGCTGGCGGCGCTCGTCGGTCTGTTCGCGGGCGGGATTGTGCTGGTTGTGTACAGTTTGTTCAACAGGGCGCTCAGTCCTGAATCGATTTGAGTTTGTTGTCATTCCGTCATTGCGAGAGCGGCGTCCTGAACGGAGCGTAGCGAAGTCGAAGGATGACGCTCTCGCAATGACGGGCAAGATAATTCACCAAAGGAGAATTCACATGTTCGTAAACCTGCTCGTACTACTCATCGTTCTTGCCATCACCTTTTTCTTCGGACGCCTCGCCTACCGCGCCGTCAAAGCCCAGCGGATGTGGGTCAAGATTCTCGGCGGGCTGGGCGCGGGCGTGGTCGCGGCGGGACGAGTCCGCGCGGGCGAGGAGAGCGACCGTCAACCCAGCCGAGACAGTGTCGAGCAGGCGGCCTTACGTGTGGAAACTGGTAGTGTCGGCTTGCCAGTGGGGGTGCAGGTCGCGGCGCGCCATTGGCGTGAGGATGTGGCGCTGGCTGTGATGAGCGCGTTGGAAAAACACTTCGAGAGTCAATCGGATTATCCAACTCGCCCCAATTTGTAATCGGTTTGTTCAAAACTATTTCACAAAGGAGAATCGAAATGAAAAAGGTATTCAAATGGATCGGGATCGTGCTTGGTTCGCTGGTCGGGTTGATCCTGCTGGCGGTATTGGGTTTGTTTGCGGCGGGAAGTTCCCGCCTCGACAAAACCTATGATTTCCCGCCTTCGGGAATCGTTGTTCCCACCGATGCGGCAAGCCTGGAACGGGGCAGGCATTTGACCAACATGATGTGTACAGGTTGCCACGGCTCCGATTTGGGCGGCGTCGAAAAATGGTTCGCGGACGACGCGCTCGGACGGGTTGACGCGCCCAACCTGACGTCCGGGCTGGGAGGCGAAGGGGCCGAGTTCCGAATCCGATGAAGACTGGGTGCGCGCCATCCGTCATGGCGTGGATCCCGAAGGCAAACCCCTTTTCATGCCCGCGGTGACCGCCTTTGCCCACCTGAGTAATGAGGATCTTGGCGCGATCATCGCTTATATGAAGACCGTCCCGCCGGTGGACCGCCAACCGAGGAAAGGAATTTCACCGCCCTGGCAAAAACCTTGATCGGCGCGGGCGTGTTTGGCAAACTGCCGGTCGAGGCGGTCAGTCACGACCCGAATCCGGTCGCGCCGCCTGCCGGGGCGACTCTTGAATATGGAGAATACCTGGTCAATGTCATGGACTGCAAATCCTGTCACGGAGAAAACCTGGCAGGCGGCGCGTTCCCCAACCCGTCAGTGACAGCGACCGTACCCAACATCACCCCCGGCGGGGACCTGGCTCAATGGAACGAGCAGGATTTCTTCAACGCCATGAAAACCGGCGTCACCCCGCGCGGTAACCAGATGAATCCCCTGCACATGCCTTGGAAGGAGATCGGACTGGCAAGCGATGCTGAGTTGAAGGCGATGTGGTTGTATTTGCAGTCGCTGCCGAAAACAGCCACACAGACAAAGTAATTGGATCGTGAAATAAAAAGCAAGTCCCTGGTTGCCGCCTGGGACTTGCTTATGTGCGTTAAAACATAGATGCCAACTGTTCAGCGCGATGCCTTCATCCGTCAGTTTATAAGATTTGCTTTATCTCCTACGTGTGTCTACACCTGTCGTTTGCCCTGTCTAAAGCTGGATGTTCATTTACATATATAAAATTGGCGATGCAAATAAATCAAAAAACAGCAGAGATGTACCTCCGCCGCCTATGTGCCGCCTACATTCGTAAACGAAACTTATACCTGTATACCAGATTTGTACCCCGCCGGACAGATCATTGTTCGACTATAACAGTGGGCTATGCTCTGAAGCTCAAATTAATATCGAACTCGACAGAAGCAGGTTATATCCTAACCAGGATAACCTAGGTGTATTCGCAATGTGTCGCTACGCAATAACTTGAGCAGAAATCGCGGTCCCAACAGGCTTTGAACCCGCGCAGCGTAGCTTGCTTAGTGGGTGGCCTTCAATGAATAGGATGATTGTATTGTGTCAGCCATGGTATGTCAGGCGCCCAACGAAAAAGTTTTGGTGCTAGGTTCCTTGAGTAGCTGAAGTGAGGATTGATAAATCCAAAGGATGTCCAGTTTCATATTGCCCCGTATTTTTCCTAATAGTGTGTTACACTGATACAGGCATTTCATAAACAATGTGTTTATCAATCGGGGGTAATGGAGGGTGTTCCATAGGGAACATCCATTTCTATCCAGGCCCATTTGCTCAGCAACAGTTCGATTAACAGTAAGGATACATTATGAATAAGAGAGAGACCGTGCAAGCCCTCATGGATGCTGTCCAGAAGGGTGATTTAGAGCATGCAAAGTCGATGCTTGCGGACGATTTTCAATTCAGCGGACCCATCCCTGAGCCGATCAACAAGGATGCCTGGCTTGAGATGAGCGCCAGTTTGAAGACAGCCTTCCCAGACCTCGACTATCACTTCAAGGTTATCGGCGCGGAAGGAGACGTTGTCAGATCCACTTCACAGTTAAGCGGCACCCACAACGGTGCATTCGACCTGACAAACATGAATATGGGCGTGATCCCCGCTACGAACAAAACCTTCTCCACAAAATCTGAAAAGACAAAGATTACCGTGAAGGATGACAAAATCACTTTATGGGCAGTGGAACCTAATGACGGTGCGGGGCTGATGGAAATTCTCAAACAGCTCGATATCAAATTGCCTACAGTCTAGGTATCCAGGATATTTAGGTTGTTGTCCAGTACTTAAAACTGCAATTGACCAACTGGATTCGTTCGATGTTTTCTCTGCCAACCCTGTTACAGGGTTGGCAACATTTCTTGTATCAATTGAAAGATTATGGAGAAAGTGAAACCAAAATGGAAGCCAAATTGTATGTAGGGAATTTGTCCAAATCAACGACACAGGATGAACTGAAGACATTGTTCGCGCAAGCCGGGGAAGTCATCTTGGCGGAAGTGATCAAAGACCGCAAGAGCGGTGAGTCCAGGGGATTTGCCTTCGTCACCATGAGTGCGCCAAGCGAAGCCGACAAGGCTGTCAGTATGTTCGACTCGTATTCGTTAAGCGATCAGACGTTGAAGGTAAGTCTGGCAAAACCAAGAGAACAACGTGGTGTAGCGATACCGCACATCGAGCCATGATCCTCCAGCGGCTAGTAGTGATGAAAGGGTTGTATGTTCAATCTAACGACCAGGACAATGATCGAGGCGCCCATCAAGCAGGTTTTTGATTATATGAGCACGCCTGAAAATGATTTTCAATGGCAGTATGGAACATTGGCAACGGCCACGATAACCAGTCGTCACAATGGAATGGGCGTCTACTTTCGAAGCATTGGACATTTGATGGGACGCAGGAACCTGGGCACCTACGAGGTAATTGAATCCCGCTCGAATATGAGATACAGGTTCAAGTCCATCTCCGGTCCCCTTCATCTGAAAACCACCTATACTTTTGAGACGGCCGGCGATGGCACAAAGGTCGAAATATCCATATGGATCGGTGCGGTGAATTTCCCCCATATGAACGAGCGCATCCTGGGAAGAAGGATGAAAAAGCAACTGAGGGAAAACCTTGCCATCCTCAGGGACATTCTTGAAGCCAAGCGCATATCATCGTCTCCCGAGGCGATTCCACTTATCATCTAGAAAAATAGATCGACACCAGGTAGGTTTTAAACAAACAACAGAGGTGTTTGGAAGGAAAACTTTATGGAAAAATCCACCCATGCAAGCATCAAGCGCATTGCCTTTATTGGGAATTACCTGCCGCGTCAATGTGGCATTGCCACCTTTACCACCGATCTGTGTGAGACCATCGCCAATGAATTCAAAAGCACTGCATGCATTGCACTACCTGTAAATGATACCGAGACAGGCTACGAATACCCGTCACGTGTTCGATTTGAACTAACGGAGAAGGATATTGAATCCTACCGACGCGCTGCCGACTTCCTGAACATCAACAACGTCGACATGGTTTCTTTACAACATGAATACGGCATCTTTGGAGGGAAGGCAGGGAGTTATATCCTGGCACTCCTGCGTGAATTGCGCATGCCGGTTGTCACAACACTGCATACGGTCTTGCGGAATCCAGATCCCGATCAGCGCCGGGTGCTGGAGGAAATCGTTTCTCTTTCGGACCGTGTGGTTGTCATGAGCGGACGAGGTGCAGAATTTCTGCGGGATGTTTATCACGTACCTGAAGAAAAGATCGACCTGATCCCTCATGGCATACCAGATGTCCCATTCGTAGACCCGAGTTTTCACAAGGATTTATTTGGAGTGGAAGGCAAAAGCGTTTTACTGAGTTTTGGCTTGCTTTCAGCGAACAAAGGCATCGAGAACGTTATAAATGCTCTGCCTGTCATTTTGGAAAAATATCCGGACGTGGTGTATATCGTTGTCGGCGCAACACATCCCCACATCATACAGAACGAGGGTGAAACCTATCGGCTGTCCCTGCAGTGGTTGGCTCGCGAAAATGGTGTGGAAGGCAATGTGATCTTCTATAACCGCTTCGTCAGCCCGGAGGAACTTGTTCAGTTCATCAGCGCGGCGGATATATACATCACTCCTTATCTTGACGCAGCACAGATCACATCCGGAACCCTGGCCTATACGGTTGGAGCGGGCAAGGCGGTCATCTCCACCCCATACTGGTACGCAGAAGAGATGCTGGCAGACGATCGCGGCGCGCTGGTGCCATTCAGCGACCCGCAGGCGCTGGCCGAACAGGTGATTAATCTGCTGGGTAATGAGTCAAAGCGCCATGCCATGCGCAAGCGCGCCTATCTGTTTGGACGGGATATGATCTGGCCGCAGGTTGCAAGCCAATATATGAAGACATTTGAACGCGCCCGCGCTGATCACCGTTATTTTGCTGCAGCGGAGTATGCGGTCAAGCCTCTGGACAAACGCGCAGGAGATTTGCCTCCTCTCAAACTGGATCACTTGCGTCACCTCACCGATGATACCGGCATCTTTCAGCATTCTATTTTCACAATACCTAACTATCGAGAAGGATATACTACGGATGACAATGCCCGCGCATTGTTGGTAAGCACACTTCTGGAAGAAGTTGGCAATACGGATGCTGTTGATCTGGCGACCCGTTATCTCGCGTTTACGTGGTACGCCTTCAATACAGAGACCAGGCGCTTCCGCAACTTTATGGACTATCAGCGAAACTGGCTCGAAGAGAGTGGCTCGGATGACAGTCATGGCCGTGCCCTTTGGGCACTCGGCACAGTCCTGGGACGTTCGAATACATCAGCGCTGCAAAATATGGCAGGGCGTATGTTTCAGCAATCGCTGCTCGCAATCCTTGAAACAACCAGTCCACGCGCCTGGGCTTTTGCACTGATTGGAATTCACGAGTATTTGCAGCGGTTCGCCGGTGACAGCCGTGCTAGCCAGGTACAGGGTGAATTGGCAGGAAGATTGCTGAAACTTTATCAGCAGAATCGTAAGGATGGATGGCATTGGTTCGAAGACAAGCTAACCTATTGCAATGCCACGTTGGCACATGCCATGCTTTTATGCGGAGAAACCAGATCAAATGATACGATGACGGATGTGGGGCTGGAGTCCCTCCATTGGCTGTCAGATCTGCAAAAGTCGGAGGCGGGAGGCGGGCATTTCGTACCTGTTGGCTCCAATGGCTTCTATCCAATGAATGGGAAACGCGCACGTTTTGATCAACAACCTGTCGAAGCCCAGGGGATGGTCTCTGCCTGCTTGGAAGCTTTCTCTATCACCGGAAAAAAAGTCTGGCACAGGGAAGCCCGTCGCGCCTTTGAATGGTTTCTCGGACGAAACGATTTGCACCTCCCAGTCTACGACCCGACAACAGGTGGTTGTCGGGATGGACTGCATCCTGATCGACCCAACGAAAATCAAGGAGCCGAGTCCACACTTGCTTTTCTTCAATCGCTATTGGAATTACAACTGGCGAAAAACATTATGATCACTGATGAGGATACCCGCATTGACCAATCAACCCCTGCAACTGTTTCAACGCCACAAACTCAACCCCATCCTGACAGCCGCGAATTGGACATATCAGGTCAATAGCGTATTCAATCCTGGTGCTACATTACTTGCGGATGGCACCACATTACTGTTGTGCCGAGTGGAAGATCGACGCGGTCTCTCCCATCTTTGTGCTGCCAGGTCGGCAAATGGCGTGGATGACTGGCAGATCGATTCACCACCCACCCTTATGGCCGACCCGGAACGGTTTCCCGAGGAGTATTGGGGTATAGAAGATCCTCGCATCACCTATATCCCTGAATTGGAAAAGTTTGCAATTGCATATACTGCCTACACACGTGACGGACCGGGCGTGGCGCTGATGCTCACAAAGGACTTTCATCAATTTGAACGTTATGGCGTCATTATGCAGCCAGAGGACAAGGATGCCGCTCTTCTGCCTCGCCGCATGAATGGGCGTTGGGCACTCATCCATCGCCCGGTCAGCGCGACGGCAGCTCATATCTGGATTTCCTATTCCACTGACCTGCGGGAATGGGGCAGCCACAAAATGATCCTCAAGGCGCGGCTTGGTGGATGGTGGGATGCGAATAAAATTGGACTTTCCCCGCCTCTAATAGAAACATCGCAAGGCTGGCTGATGATCTATCATGGAGTTAAGCAGAACGCTGCCGGTGCAATTTACAGGTTGGGATTGGCACTATTTGATTTGAATAATCCAGAGCATTGTTTGAAACGCAGTGATGAATGGTTTTTTGGCCCCGAAGAACCCTACGAATTACACGGTGATGTTGACAAGGTTGTTTTTCCTTGCGGTTATACCATTGCACCTGATGGTGACACTCTTCGCATTTACTATGGTGCGGCAGATTCAAGCATAGCTCTGGCAACGGGAAGCGTACAAGCTATGCTTGCATGGTTAAAGTAAATAGGGAACCGATCCTGTTTATATTCGGCAAGTCGAGCAGGTTTCAGTAGTTGGAAGGAGATTCCCATGCAAGAAAGAAAATGTTCCAAATGTGGCTCTGCCAACGTGTATAAGAACACGAGCAACAACTGGCATAAGGACGGCGTTGTCATCCAGATGGTTGCAGAGGGTAGTTTCCATGATCTGTTTCAAACAGAGGCGTTTCTTTGTCTCGATTGCCGTAATCTGGAAATTCAGGTCGCGGAAACCAGCACGATGTATGGAAAGCAAAAAACGCTGGTTAATACTATACAAGCCAGCAATAACTGGGTCAAAGCCTGAAAGGAGAAATTACAATGAACATAGCGACAGACAAGCCCAAGCGCAAGCGTCCATCCAAGGGGCAGCGCAAACATAATCGGTTGGTAAAGCAGGAAGCCCGCAAGGCAATTATCCCAGGAAATGATGCGAATACGCGCAAGCGCCCTGCGTAAGATTAGAGTGGTCTCGGATATTAACCTGAACAGCACCATCCTGAGGAGACAAGCATGGCGATGAATAAAATGATTTTCGATGAAAAGTGGAAGGTGATTCGCGGTCAGTCCACGGTACGTTGGAGTCTGATGGGAGAGTTCGACCTGAACAAAGTGGACAAGGCAAAGGACAGGTACGACCGCTTTGTCACGATGCTGCAGGTCAAGTATGGGTATACCCGTCAACAAGCCCGCGCAGAAGTTAACCGCCTCTGGGTGGAGTACGAAGCAAACAGTAAGAACGATTTATGAGCAGTTAATCTCTGTAGAATGAAAACGGTCTCATCGACATTTGTCCCGAGACCGTTTTGTTGTTTTTGAACAATTCCTACCTTTACTCAGCAAGTGAGTGCAATGAAATCAGGTTGTGCCTATCTATAAAGAAGAACTGAAAACATCACAGCCCCCTGACTGTGTCGCCTCGGTCGATTCCGGAAATGAACGTCTTGATGATGATGGTCGATGGTCGGACCGCTTACTGCATGCCCGGGCATGATGGGCTATGTCCATAAATCATTGGCTGAAAACTGTGTTTGATGGGAGTCAACCATGTCAACAACCTACGGCGCTCTGACCCGCACCGAGTCTTCGCCAAAGACAGTCGCTACCTCATCTTCATCACCGATCCCAGCCGAACGGCTGATATTGAATTGACAATTAGATAAGGCGTACATGCTCCAAAGTACTTGTATGTGTGGATGTTGGATGAAACGTTACCAAGCCGGGAATTGAATCTGCGAAAATAGGTGTTTGACCACTTGACAGGGGACCCTGCCATAAAGTCATGTATTATCGGAATGAGGTAATGCCTATCGCAAATAATTACCATTCAAGAAACTCGGTCCTTCCGGAGGGGTGTGGCTAACTCGCCACCGTTCTGCTAGATCGCGGGTTCGATCCATAAGCGTCGCCTAACGATCCCGCGGAGCGTAACTGAAGACGTGCCTTATTTTGGGCGAAAATCTGTAAGAAACAACAAAAAAACTGACCTTTTTGATCGGTTCTTTCGTGCTATCCTTGGAGGTCCCGACAGGATTCGAACTCGCGATCTTTAGCAATCAGAGAACTCACGGAATGGTGAGAAAATGAATTAAGAACAGTAAGATTCATCTCTATATTAGGAGCTTATTTATGAAGGAATTGGTGCAGTTTTTCAGCTTCAATGATGATCCCCAATCCCGGTAGATCGAGTGCTTCCAACTTGCGTTTTCGAATCCAGGCTCTGACCTGTTTTGATGTTGCATTGCATATCTGGGCGGCTTGATAAACGGTGTAATACCTGCCAGAGGAGATTGAGATGGGAATCACGTTCGGTTCAGGATTCACCACTTTATAACTTTCTTTCCTGCCTTCTCGAACTTTTCTGCCGTACACTGCGATCAGGCGAAACACTGTCTTTAAGGCATCTTCCGCCGCCTCTTCATCATGGATGGCAGTGTACTCCAGTAACTTCTTATGTAGACTCAAAAAATCAAAGAGAGCGGTTGCCCGGGTTGATGTAAGTTCGATTTTGTTTTCTAGAATCACAGCACCATCAACGATTTCAGAAGAGAGTTTATACGTCGGAGAGCCAATGACAAATCCGCTGGACTTCCATGTATCGTTCACTTGCATTTGTTCGAGAAGCTCGAGTGTATATCCTGCATAGAGGTGAGTAACAATACAAAGATCTGCATCCCAGACCACGATGCCTCGCTGTTGCCAATCCTGTCGTTGAAATGGATTTAGCCAAGCGGGGAGACTTGGTGGAGAAGTGAAGTGCCCCTCGAAGTTGAGATGGATTCCCCATGTGGTTTGATATAGAACGGCTGAATAATTCTGCATAGGAACTTGCCTATAGTGATGAATTTCTTGGTTCAGTATAAAGCGGGCAAGGTCTGGGATCGGACAAGCTGTCGGTAGATAGCACAAGTGGATTAATAGTTTACGGGAATGGATTAAACGAAAACACCCCTATACGTGGGGGTGTTCGTGTGTTTCGTGCTGTTTTGCTCTCTATTTGGCAGGTATAAAGTTTTGTGGCCTGAATTTATACCCATATGCATGATATATGCCGCGCTGGACAGATCCGATTGCGGTTGTGAAGTTTGAAACTGTCACTGTTTATCTTTTCTTTAGTCACTGCCCTCGAGATTGGATGTACTCGCTCACATCCGCGTTGTAGAGCGCCTCTTCAATGGTGAAGATCGCCCAGGGACTTCCCATATCCAGCCACGTGGCAGAGCCGACCGCGCTGAGTTTCGTGCCGGGCAAAAACGCGCCGGGTTCGTTGCGCGTGATCCATAGGATTTTGGATTTGCCTTCGCCAGCCTCGCGGTACCGTATGGCTTCCATCGTGTCGATCAGCCCTGTTTCAGGATCGAAGCGCACGACAAAGTTCTCGACCTGATCCTCGAACGGGACGAACAGCAGCGCGGTATTGTCGTCCACCGCCTCCCACTTGACCCTGGAATCGGTCAGCCAAATGGAGGGGAACCAGCCCGCCTCCGCCCACAGTGCCAGGTTCGCGCCCTGATTGGTGTTCGGGTCATCGTAATACGTTCCCATCGGACTCTCGAAGAAACTTTCGCCGTCTATATATCCTTCATTTACCTTCAGGAACGGAATGCCGAAAAAGGTCGCTTCGATGTAATGGCGGTAGTTATTGCCTGCTTTGTGGACAAAAACAAAACGCGCGGGGAGCCACAGTCCAAACGGACGAATGACCGCCTTGCCCGTGAAGACTGCCGTTTCGATGACGGGAATCTGGTCGCCATAAACCGTGCGGTAGTATCGTTCCACAGGCGCGGGCAATCCGTTGGGGATGGGAATCGTTTTCGCGCTTGATATCGGAAGCGAAGGCAGAACGAACGCTTTGGGTTTTACTTGCAGCCCCAGCCAGCCGATAAAGATCAGCGCGGCGAGGACGATCAGGATGATGTACAAGACTTTCATTTTTTCTCTTTCTGTGTGGAGGGCTACCCGTCCATCGTGGATTATGACAATCGAAACAAACGGATAGTGAACATGACCATCCATGCCATGAGTAAGAGCCCGCCAGGCATGGCGAGCGCCATTGCCATGTTTTGAACGGATGACATGAAGGTGACAAGAACAACGTAAACGATCATCAACGCGTTGCCGAGGATGCCGACGATGGAATTGGCTTTGCTGAAAACCTGTCCCTGCCACATCGCGAGTGACATGACCAGCGCGGCGAGAGACGGCAGGAGAAAACTTAAGAACACGCCGAGGCTTCCGTGTGCGCCGCGCGCCAACATGGCTTCACCCGCCGCGGCAAGCAGTGATTTCTGTGTTTCATCTGCAATGGCATACTTCCTGCTGAGTTCCAGCATAGGCAGGGCGGTGTTGTTGGCAACAAAGATCGTTGTGCCAACCAGGAAGATGACCAGCGCCAGCAGTGCGTACGGCTTGTTCGTCTTGCGGAGCGCGGCGTACAGCGCGAAATAGACGGGGATGGAGATGAGTTGATTGACCGTATTTAACAAGTCGAGGTGATACAAGCCCAGCCAGGGACTCCGCTGGAATTCCATGAAGCGATCCACAGCCGTTTGTGGGAGTTCGGTCAGATTACCGCCTGTGGACGAGCCGATGAAAATATCCGCCACGACCGCGATCAACGACAAGATGGCGGCAACCCCGCCAAGAAGGTAGATGCTTTTCCATTTCGATTCGTCTTGTAGTATTTCCATATTTAGCCTTTTCATTTCACCAGCAGCGGCTTCAATTCCATTGCCCATTGGCGGATGGCGTTCCAGTCGCGGTGATCGCCTTCTTGCCAGACGCCAAAGAGTACGCTCAAACGGAACTTCAGGCGGTCACTATAGGTTTCAAGGTTTTTTTTATTTTCTGAATTTCCTTTGCGGCAGATTTCGTCTGCCGTTTTGCGCGAAGATAAACGACAATCCCGCCAGCGAGAATCACAAGATCGAAGACAGTGATGAACAGGAATCCTGCGCCAGAATTTTCCAAACCGAGACCGATTTGGGGTGAGCCTTCAAAAAACAACGGCAGATTGGAGTGCATGAGAAAATCTAATATCCAGTGACTGAAAACCACTGCGCCGAGAATGAGACTGGATCGGCGGTCTCGATAAAATAGAAAAGTGAACGCCGCCGCGATGACTGACCAGACGACGGACATAAAAAATCCATGCGACCAGGGGTTGACCACAGGAGATATATATTTGACGCCTTCGCTAAAACTCATAGTTGTTTCCGCTTTTTGTTCCAGCCCAATGGAGGTAAACAAAAAATACAACAAGTCGTTTGTCTCGCCAGCGGCAAGAAAAACCCAAAGCGGTATTTGGGGCGCGGCAGTTTTTGCCGCAAGACCAGGTGCGAAATGACCTATGCCTGACATGACTTACTCTCCTTCATGCGCTGCCCCGTCCCAACTGAAACAGCCTGCGCGCGACCAGGACATCCCAGATCAACAGGAATAGAACCGAGAAGATCGAGATATACATCCCAATGGACGGAACATACAAGCCAAAATCGAACACGCTCGACGCGATACGAAAATAGGCGGTTGTCTTGCTGAAGATATCCGTCTTGAGCATGATGAGCGATATGATGAGCCCGCCCAGCGAACCAAGGATGTAACTCACTTGAAAAGCCGTGCCGTGAAAGACGGCGAGCAGGGTCTCTCCTGCAGAGAGATAGATCGCTCGCTCGGCGCCGGTTGTTGCGGCGGCGTATCCGTTGCTGAGGGATAACATTTCAAAGGCGGGTCTCGCGACAATGAAGGACATGATTCCGATCAGGCTGAGGACAACGTAGAGCACGGTAAAGGATGGGCCGACGCGTCGAAGCAGGATATACAGTGACAACGTGATCGGAATGGACAAAAACACATAAACGATCATCAGCAGTTCGAAATTGATCAGCCCGATGATCTTGTTATTTTGAAACAGCGCGAACCAGGCAGATGCACCGCCTTCGTAGGGCGGCGGCGCGCTTATAAAAACAATCATTTGAGCGACGATGATGAATACCATCATCAAGGCAGATACTCCACCCAGGTTGAAAAGCGGTTTCCAACCTTGTTCTGTTTCGCCATATTTCATGTTCATTGTGTTTCACTCCTTCCATTTCATGTTGGCATAAAACAACACGTTTGCGATCAAGCCGAGCGCGGTCAACGTGCCCCACAGAGGAAGTTCACTGGTATCGGAGATGCCCGCGTTCACAACCAAAATCGAATTGACCGCCAGGACGAGCGTGTAGAGCGGTCCCTTCACACTGAGGATGCCCGCGATGACGTAGCCCCACGGCTGGCGCTTTATCAGCCAGACTGCGCCGAGGATGAGCCAGGGGATGACTAGGGTCAGGTCGAGGGCGAAGACCACATTGGTGGGATGCCCAGTGATCGTCACGATGGCGGGAACGTTGTCAGTGGCGATAAAGCCGATGGACTGGATCAGGTACACCAGTCCAAGCCCCGAAGCGACGAAGAGGAAGTAGCCGCCGATCCATTTGACGGGCGTCTCTTTCCTAAACTGCTGGCTGATCCCGTTTACCTCGAGATTGACCAACCCGAAGATCAGCGCGAAGATCGAGAGCGCGAGCAAGGCGGCGTAGACGAGGAAGAACCAGTTGAACGCCGCGCCGAAGAGATAGAAGGCGTAGTTGTAGAGCATGTAATCCAGCGCGCCCATCCAGATCAATTGCGCCCTGAACGAACCACGCTTCGCAAAAATCATCGCCGCGACGAGAATTGGAACCGCGAGAAAGAGCGTGACCGCGTCATTGCCAAGCCACGTTGTTGTGACAAACGCGTTATCGTGATAGAGATTGTCCAATAGCAGTCCGCCTGCGGAGGCGAATGTGGCGAGAATAGCGATGAGGGTGGAAAGAGTGGTAACGGGTTTGAGTTTTTTGTCTTTCATCTTTTTTTCCTTGTTCATTGTAAATGGTCCTGCTGGACTGATTCGAGAAAGCGCGCGATCTCGGAACGCACGGTCGCTTCCTGACTCAACAACAAGTGACCTCCGCCTGGGATGGACAACAACTCCGCGTTGGGAATGCGCTTTGCCAGCGCCTCGGCATTCTCGTACAACGCCAGTGAGTCATCCACTGCATGAATCACAAGTACGGGTACGTTGATCGCTTCGAGCGGATATTGGTCGGGATGCCTGTCCATGTCGAGATTGGATGTGAACATGTCGAAGACGAATCCCGCCGTTCGAGGTTTGATCGGCAGGACTGAGCGGATCACGCCCGTGACCTGGACCTGTTCCGCCTCCGAAAGCGCGTATCCTTCCGGGATGCCCATCGTGGGCTTCATCACCGACTCGAAATGATGGGTCAACATCCACATCAAGAAGTCTGAACCAAAAACGGTTTGAATGACGGGCTTGGGCGGGAGCGCGACATTATATTCACCCACCGATGGCGCCGCCGTGGAGACGAACACCAGCGCCTTGATGCGTTCGGGATGACGCAGCGCGAATTGAATGGCAGATGTGCCGCCCGCCGAGTTCGCCATCACTGTGACTCGTTGGATGCCGAGCGAATCCAACAGGCAGACGAACGCATCTGCCTGGCTGGTGGGCGAGGCGTCTGCGGGAAGCGGCGTTCCGTGATAGCCGAAGCGCGAGGGCGCGATCACTTTGTACCCGTCGCCCAGATACGCCTCCGCCAGTCCCAGTCCCTGATCGAAGCCGCCTCCGATACCGTGGCTAACCAGAACCGTCTCGCCTTCGCCCCGCACGGCAACTTCGATGGGACCGCAATCCGTCGCGATGACCTGGCGCTCGATGGAATCGAGTTTTGCATAGGCGCTCCGAATGTCGCGGCGATAGGGCAGGTAGAGAAAGACAAAAGACAGAACCAGCAAGATCGCAGCAATCCACAACATTATTTTTCCTTTTGGTTGCATTGTTCTCCAGATAGGGGTCGCAAACTATTAATTTTTCTCGGCCCTTTGTTTGATCCCGAGCATACACTTGCTCATCATTACGATGTCGCCGAGATCATAGAGAATGTAGTAGATGACCCAGGGGAATTTGAAATCATATTTTGTGCGCAGACGAGTGACCAATCTTGTCTTGCCCTGTCCGAGTTCACTTAAGCTCCACAGCCAGGAGGCGTTTCCTTTTTTATCCCACCACTGAATGGTTTCAGGTTCCTTGAATTCCTTGACCCACATGCCGTTCTTCTGGTCGGGGGTGAAGGGGATAAAGTAATCTTGCTCGATCTTCTGGAATTCGGGCAGGATTACGCGCGAACTTTCCCTGCCGCCATTGTCGATCCAGTCGATGCTGTACCAGCCCGCCCGCGCCGAACCGATCTGAACGATCCACTTCCAGACTTCGGAGGGTGGCGCGTGGATGGTGACCGCGCGCGTGGCTATAAAGTGAGTCTTCTTCACAATGTCATCGCCAGGAAGCGGACGCACGGCTTCTTCCTTTGTTGCGCCCCACGTCAACGTCCAGGGACGGATGCGGAGAAAATAGAGCGCCATCAAAATGGCGAGGGATGCGAGAGCGTATAAGAGTGGGGTCATTTAATCCTTGTTGGGTCGCCAGCGGAATTTGAAGATCGTCTTTATGATTTCTATTTTCTTTTTCTTATTTCAATCCAGCGACAGACCAGCCACGCGCAAGGACACCCCAAAGCAGGATGAAGTCGAGCGCGATGGGGAGAAGGGAGAAGGTGTCAAAGTACAGGATGTAAAGCAGGATGGATGCGACTGCCGCGGCAATAATCAAGGGCGTAAACCAATGCGCGGGGATGAGCCACCCGAACAGGAAGAGAAGGGCGGCGATGAATCCGAGGGTGGCGACTCCTGCGAGCAGGGAGGTGACGATTCCGCCCGATGCGGGAAGTCCGCCAATGGCGGTCAGCCAAGACTTTGAGTCTGCCGCGAAGGGCCAGTAGAATTTTGCTGTGCCAGCAGGGGCAAACGGCGTGGCGCTAAAATGCGCGGCGAGTACAAGCAAGGCAATGAGGATGGCTTTCATTTTCTCTCCGAGTTGGATTTGACTTTATATAGACCACTCGCTATAATACTTATGTTCCCCCAAATTGAAAGGTGACAAATATCATGTCCTCCGCCCGTGAAAAGATACTGAAAACCGCCAGCGAACTGATGGAAAAGCAAGGCTATCATGGCACTGGGTTGAATGAAATTATCCAAACAAGCGGCGCGCCGAAAGGATCGTTGTATTATTATTTCCCCGATGGGAAAGAACAACTTGCCAGTGAGGCTATTTTGCAGGCGGGAAAAACTGTCTCGGATCGTTTCCGCGAACGGACGGCGGCTGAGCCGAACGCCGCGCAAGCCATCCGCGACTTTTTGTATATGGTTGCACAGCGCATGGAGGAGACGAATTTCTATACAGGCTCCACGATGACCATGATCGCGATGGAGACAGTCGCCAACTCGAAGCGGATCAATCAAGCGTGTCAGCAGGGATACACGATTTTGATCGAAGCGTTCAGGGACAAATTACTCTCAGGCGGTATGGATGCGACGAGAGCGGGCGATATGGCTGGGATGATCATCGCGGCGGTGGAAGGGGGCATCATTTTGAGCCGCACGTATCAGGACGCGAATCACCTGAGGCGGATCGCGGATCATATTTTTCAGATGTTGAGGGTAGACAAGATATAGCTCCCAGCGTTCAATTTGTTGCGTTATGATTTATAGGGAATTCTATAAGTTACGTCTGATGTGAAATCAAAAAGCAAGGCTGAAAGTCTGAACATTAACATTGAAGTCAATACGCAGCAAGTGACGTAAGAGATGGCTGGTCATCTTGGCAATAATCCGGGTGCGTAAACCCGAAACGGTCTTGGCCAGCAGCCGCTCAATATTGCGACCCGTATTCTGGATTTCATGAAATACTCCTTCAATGCGTTCTCGCATGGCAGAAAGCCAGCGGTCAAACGCTTTTGAGTTTTGAACGAATTGTTTTTGCGCTTGGGTGTCCAAATTCGATTGTGGGTCTGGTCAAATATGGAGGCTTGCCACTCGGAACCCAAAAAACCTTTATCGGCAAAGATTTGGCTGTTGCCTAGGTAGTCAATTACTGCTTCGGCAGCCAAACGTTCATCCAAATTGGCTGGAACCAGTTCGTAAACAACCGGTAACCCCTCCAGAGTGGAGAGAACCACCAACTTGTACCCAAAGTATTTCAGGTTACGACTGGCACAATGCCCATAATTGGCATGTCCGGCAAAGTCACTATGGCTTTTGTGTCGTTTGTAGCCGAGAACCGGTACAGGTTTGGTGTCCAGCAAGTAGTTGGTATGCAAGTGCCAGCCTTTTTGGATAATCCAATAGCGTCGCAGTTCTTCGATCAGAAATTGCAAGGCGCGGGCTCGGCGATTGAACTGGCTTTGATCGACTAACTTTGGAAACAAAGGCAGGTGATTGGCACGAATAAACTCCAAATATTGTGTCTCGGCAGGGTAAGGAATGAAATCCTGTGCCAATACCAGCGTAATGACTTCACTGTCTCGGAAGACTGGTTTCTTTCCAACTTTGCCTGCCAATAATTTACTGCCATGAACTTGATACCAGTCATCGACCAGCACAAAAATAATGGTCAAAAGGTCACTTATGGGTATACTTGACATGGGAATGCCTCCTCAAGCGGTTCTGATTCAACCTTATCTTGAGGGCATTCCCTTTCCTCGTCAACCCCATTTCACATCAGACGTATAAGTTATAAAAACAAACTCTCGACTTTGGCTATTTGGTTGTGGCAGTTGAAAAGGGGAAGCCTTCTGAGTAAAGTAATGGTTGCGAGACCATACTGAATAGGGTTAGTTGTTGTGTTTAAAAACGAACTCCCCAGTTTGAAAAGCAGGGGAGTAGGCATGATCGTTTATGAGAGAGGAGTCGAATACCCGTAAACAAGTATTCCGCAATATAGAGAAAATTATTCTTGTTTTTGAAGTTTCATCCCATATCTGGGGGTCAGGCTGTGGTATGTAGTGAAGTAGGACGGAATTTGTAGCCGTATACCAGGTTTATACCTCGCCGGACAGATTATATTGAGGTTGTGAACTGTGGACACAATAGAATCCTTTAAAGTTGTTTCTTGAATCATTTGGAGGATCAAGGTTTGACGATCACTCGAAATATCCAAGGACCGGAGAAACGGTCAGAAAGAGCCTCCCAAATGACAGGATAGACCTCCCAATCCTCCGAACCAGCCGGGCGCTTGACGGCAACCACATCCCGTTTCTCTGGCAGGTATTCGAAGGCGATTCCCAATGATTCCAGTTCCGCGTTTGCCCTTGCCACGCGTTCTTGTGAGATCACCTCAGGTACAGGTGTGATTAGGTAAGGCACAAATACTTCAATAACCGTTTCCTTGCCGTCGTGCGGCGCGTCAAACCCCAATTCCGCACATCGTTCCCGATCGTGCAGATCACCCCTTCCCT
Source organism: Chloroflexota bacterium (assembly GCA_013112685.1). Taxonomy (GTDB): domain Bacteria; phylum Chloroflexota; class Anaerolineae; order Anaerolineales; family Villigracilaceae; genus Villigracilis. The sequence goes on from JABFGC010000002.1 coordinate 784,584, forward strand.
GAACTCCGCCGGTAATGGCGTTAGCCGCCTGGGAATACGGGTATTCGGGGCTATCGCCAATTCGAAGAGAAGCCTTCCATAACTGCCAGTCTTGCATCGTGGGCGTGTCAAAACACATCACCAGTTCGGTATGGGACCGGTTCACGGTCATGTGCTTCAAGGTCATGCTGACGCTGTTTGCTTCAACGGTTTGATTGACTTCGACCTCGATCCCCTTCTGAACTGGCACATCGAATACGAACTGGGTGGATCCCATCAACGGGATATTTCGCATCTCCGGGGTTGTGCTTTTCGAATTTGGGTCTAGATAGGGGGCATCAAACCCTCCGACTCGAATATCCATCTGAAGCGCCAGAACAGGCGTCAGGTCGGCGTTGATGCGCCCGTAATAATTCGCGGTGATAACTTTCGATCCGTCTTCACGGTTCTCGGCGGCTGTCGAAAACCCATCCTGACCAAGAACATTGCCGTTCAGGTCGCGCAGGGAAAAGGTTCCCATGGCTCCATAGCCGTAATCCAGCCCTTCCGGCAGGTTCAACCCGCTGATCGTAAATCTGACTGCAACACGACTCTCATCGGCGTACGCCCAGTTCAAAATGACTTTCACATTTTGCATCGCTTCCTCGGCAATGGCCGTCGCTGGAGGAGCGGATGATTCTTCGTACCATCGTGCAATAGGCGTCGCCAGTGGAGGCGTGGAATACACGGTGGGCAGGGTGGTCACATCCATGCCGGTGATCAAGTCCTGCTGATTTGCGCCTTCCAATCCCGCATCGCTCCCCAGAAACCGATAGTAGGCATACGCGGCGGTACTTGCAAGCAGAAGAGTCACGAGAGCCAACGCCAATGATGAACTTAGTTTAAATCGGGGTTTCACTGTCAAGGCATACCTTTTTTTTAGCCGGGATTCGATCCCCGGCCACAGGTCCATGTTTTCCGCGATATGACGGCGGGCGATCTTTTCGAGCGCGTCCCTAACCTGGTCTTTGTTCATTCTTTACTCCTTGTCTGCCAGCATTACGCGCAGACGTTTGCGTGCCGCGTTCAGCATCCACTTCACCGTTCCAGCGGCTGTACGGGCCTCCCGCGCCATCTCCTTTTCGCTCATCTCCAGGAAATATCGTTGCACGATCACAGCCCTTTGTCGCGGCGACAGTTTCTGCATCGCTTCCCAGATTTGATTTTGAACTTCGATCTCCTCGACTTGCGATTCGACCGAATTGGCATTTTGCGCGAGTTCCGCGAAAAGGATCTCCGCCTCCGCTTCATCCCCCGCCTCCACCTGCCGCGCCGACCGTTGCATGATCTTCACCGAGGCATTGACCACGCTCCGCAGGAACCACGGCTCGAATGGGCGCGTCGAATCGAATCCGCCAATCGAGCGATACGCCTGGAGGAACGAATCCTGCACGACGTCTTCAGCCAGTCCCTTGTCTCTTGTAATCAGGTATGCGGTACGCACAGCCTTCACCTGATAACGCAAGACGAGGTATTCCAGTCCGCCAATGTCGCCATGTTTGAGTCGTTGGATGGCTTGTTTTTCATCCATGTCTATAGTCTTTATCCCTTGAATGGACATAAGGTTGGGGAGAAACCACCTGCCGGGATCGAACTTCGGGATGCAGAATCGGCGAATCACCTGTAACCCTTTGATGCTTCCAATGTAACTTTTTCGAGCCGAATGTGTAATGTTGAGTAGAGAATGACAGATGCTTACGTTCCATGAGATCTATGAGCGATATTCCAGAGATGTCTATCGTTACTCCTTCTGGCTTTCAGGAAGCGCAGATGATGCAGATGATATTACCTCAGAAACCTTCGCCCGCGCCTGGGTGGGGCGCAATGAAATCCGCACGGAGACGGTCAAGGCTTTCCTCCTGGCAATCGCCCGCAACCTGTATTTGAACCAAAAAAGGCGCTCAAACCGTCACGTAGACTTAAACCCCGATCAGGTTGACCCATATCCCGGTCCGGACCGTCAGGTCGAGTCCCGTCAGGAACTGGAGCGCGCCATCGGCGCCTTGCGGTCGTTGAACGAGGTTGATCGGACGGCGTTCCTTCTGCGGATACAACACCAATTGCCATACGAAGAAATCGCCCGTATCCTGCAATTACCGCTGACCACCGTCAAAGTCAAGATACATCGAACAAGGTTAAAACTGGCTGCCCAGGAGATTGGAGAAACACATGAATGAAAAAATTCCCCAATACGTGATCATTGATCTGTTACCCCTTTATCTGTCCGATGAAGTGAGTAACGAGACACGGGACCTGATCGAAGAATATTTAAAGACAGACCCCCAATTGGCAACCCTCGCAACGCAGGCGAAGATTGCGACATCCCTGCAGGAAATTCCTGCGCCAACCAATAAGGAGACTGAAATGGAAGCATTCAAAAAAGCAAGAAAACTCATGATTCAACACAACGTATTTCTGGGACTGGCGGTATTTTCCACATTGTTCGCGGTTCCAGGCACAATCTCACTTCGAGATGAAGATCCGCTGGCGCCGTTCTTGTTTTTCGGCGTGGCGATCATTTTCTGGATTGCTTTCTTCATCGTTAACAGGAAACTTGGCGAATAACAACTCAATGAGAAAAGGCGGCTGCTTTCACGGCGGTCACCTTTTTATGAGTATATTTTCGATCTTGACAATAATAGTCCTATATAGTACTATTCCTGAAATGCACTATATTAGGCGACAAAATGCTCTACACAATTCTCAAATATATTCACATCGTTTCAGCCATTGTGGCGGTCGGGGTAAATATCACCTACCCTTTATGGTTTTCCCGCGCCCGGAAAAAGCCGGAAGCCCTTGTCTTTACACTTCGTACAGTGAAATTCATCGACGAATGGATCGCTGTCCCCGCGTACGTTCTCCTTTTCCCTTCCGGCTGGTGGCTGGCTTCTCTGGCGGGCTGGTCACTGACCACACCCTGGATCCTTACTTCTCTCGTTTTATATGCCTTACTTTCCATTGTCGGTTTGGGGCTATTCACTCCTGCTCTCAAAAAACAAATAGCAATTGCTGAAAATCCGGGACCCAATACAGCCGAATACCAGAAAATATCCCATCTCACCACTACTATCAGTGTAGCGCTGAACTTCCTCGTTTTGGTCATTATCTTCTTGATGGTCGCCAAATCTGCATTATAGCCCTGCGCTATCAACATGCAAAAATGGTTCGCGCAAAATCCGATTTTCTTAATTGCTCACAGGTCAAATCATGCATAATGCTCAAACTCCAGATACTCATCGACCCCGAAGAATCGTTTCCATCTTTACGGGCAATGCGATTCAATTCACCGGGATTGTTCTTGGTTCTTTATTATTGTGGATTAGTATACAGCCGGGGAGTGCGGGTGTTCGTATATCGGCAATGATCGGCGGCTATCTGCTGATCTATTTTAATTCTCATTCTTTGTTGCATTATTCAATTGGAAAGCTGACCGGCATTAACTTCAAACATTATTCGATTGGCGGATCATCCCATGCTTCATCCTATCCTCCTGGTGTGAGGAACCTCTTCGAACGCCTGCCATTCTTTTCTGCCCATACCGACCCTTCGTCGATGAAAAACGCGCATCAATACGCGAAGGCATTGATGTTTGCCGCGGGCATCACAGGTACGGTCGTGCTCTGTACTGTTGCATCGTTTATTGTATATCATGCGGATGCGCCTGGCGGATCTGCATTGTTGATTTTCAACATGATCTGGCAGGCAAGTTCCCTCGTCGCTGAAATGTAGCCGTCTGGCGATCTTGGAAAAGCATTTAATATCGTAAAAACAACCAAATCGAAATAAACAGGACAATCAAAAAATGCCTCTCTCGCATGCAATACTTGGTTTTATAGAATTCCGACCGATGACCGGATATGACCTTAAAAAATACTTCGACCAATCCATTGCGCATTTTTGGTCTGCTACAAAAAGCCATATCTATCAAGCGCTTGAAAAACTTGAAAAGGATGGCTTTGTTGTATCGCAAATAATCCCACAGGAAGGCAAGCCTAATCGAAGGGAATATCAAATTACCGAAACGGGGCGCACCGAACTGCGCCGCTGGTTGACTTCGCCTCTACCGCCTGGGCAACTCCGTGAAGGCTGGCTGATCCAGGTGTTCTTTTCTCATAAAAGTAGCAATGAAGAAATTGCGGCTCTGCTAAAAGCGCGAATGATAGCCATACGTGAAAGACTGACGGTCTACCGTACAGTTGTGCAGGAAGTTGTTGCCCAAAACGCCGAAAGGGTGGGAATTGAACGCGCAAGGCAATTGTGGCAGATCACCCTGGATCACGGAATTGACTATTACGAGTTCGAAATCGCATGGCTTGAGAAAACAATCGACCGTGTAAACACATTGCCGCGTTGATATCGAATTCTGTTTGTAATGTCAGCAGAGACATCAAAGAGCATCTATCGGCTGAATACCAAACTTTGGCTGTCAATTGACGCAACTGTTCAAAAGGATATTTACAATGGCACAATTCGATAAATTGAGCGCCCGTGAACGGGAAGTAGTAAAACTTCTTTTACAAGGCAAAAGCAACAAGTTGATTGCCTGGTCTCTCGGCATTTCAGACCGCACAGTTGAATTTCATTTGAAAAACATTTATGCCAAATTTCAAGTAAGTTCCAGAGTTGAATTGATTTTAGAACTGGGGAAAACCCCAGGTAAGTTTGAATTCGAAAACCTAGGGGATTCCACAGTTGTTGACACTTTGGAAAGCGCCGAAAATGGAGATAGGCTCGATTCACAAATGAATTGGGTCACATCCTTCAGAGTAACCGTCTCTATAATCGGTAAGGAGTTGATCATGAAAATACTGATGAAAAATCCCAGCGCTTTTCTTCCTCCGGTAATGTCGTTTGCCGCTCTTGTTACTGTAATTTCTCATGTAGCCCTCTTTGGAATTGCCCCCCCATCCGATGAAGGAACCGCAGCACATATTTGGCAAATCCTAATGGCTTTGCAGTTGCCAATCATTGCAATATTCTTATTTAGATGGTTGCCAAAAAAGCCAATGCAGGCTCTGGCAGTATTAGCCCTGCAAGGTGGCGCTGCCCTTGCGGCGCTTGTTCCGGTCATCTTGCTTAAGTTTTAGACGTGTTTCGCCATTATGCAGTGTGTGACGATGACTGTGCCACCCTACAAATGGATTTCATACCCAACCTTTTGAGGCGGATGCGTGTATTAATTTAGAAGGAGAAGAATACCAGATGATGGTAGCTGATCATTCTTTTAAACGGCCCAATCTACACAATCCCTGATGAGGTCATCCACAGTTTCTCCACATTGTTTTGTTAGATTTGCGCCAGATTTACCGAAGAAGAAGAGAGCGATTTTAATGAAAGCGGCCGTTTACAGATCATATGGTCCCCCCGAAGTCATCAAGATCGAGGAGGTCGAAAAGCCTGTTCCGAACGATCATCAAGTCCTGATCAAGATCCATGCCTCATCCATCAATGCAGCGGATTACCGGCCGCGGAGCGGCAGCCCGTTTCTGCTCCGTCTGTTGAACAATGGGATTCTGAAGCCTAAAAACACGCGTCTGGGTTCCGACTTCTCAGGCCGAGTCGAAGAAATCGGCGCAAGGGTAAAGCAATTTCAGCCCGGCGATCAGGTGTTCGGATTCACGAACGGTGCATTTGCCGAATATGGATGTTCCAAGGAGAGTTCCATCGTTATAAAGCCTGCCAACATATCGTTTGAGGAGGCGGCTGCAGTGCCTGTGGCGGCGATCACAGCTCTGCAGGGACTTCGCAACGCAGGGGCAATTCAGGCGGGATATAAGGTCGTAATCCAAGGCGCTTCGGGCGGAGTGGGTATTTTTGCCATCCAGCTTGCCAAATATTTCGGAGCCGAAGTGACAGCCGTATGCAGTGCGCGGAATGTGGAGATGTCCCGCTCTTTTGGGGCGGATTACGTTGTTGATTACACAAAGGAGAATTTCACCCAAAGCGGAAACAGGTATGACCTGATCTTTGCGGTAAATGGTTACCACTCGCTTCCCGCATACAAACGCGTTTTGCTCCCACAAGGCAGATATGTTTGCGCTGGCGGCTCACTATCTCAAATTTTCGAGGCCATGCTGCTGGGACCCATGATGTCCAGGAAGGATGGAAGAAAGATGACCAGCATAGGCATCGCGAAGATCAATCAGGACGATCTTGTTTTCCTGGCTAGGCTTCTGAAGGACGGAAAGATTGTCCCTGTCATCGATCGGTGTTATCCATTGACGGCGATTGTCGAAGCCTTCCGATATGTGGAAGATACGCTCCCAAAAGGAAAAGTGGTCATAAATTTAGAAAATCATAGATAGTGAAGATGGGTCGGGTGCGATTCCTAGCATGAGCATACATCATCCGGATGTCTGACCGGTTGATTGCTGAAATTCGATTTGTTATCCGAGACAAAACCTGAAAGGAGAAAAATCATGACGGTATCTGACGGCAACATTGATATTGACGAATTCTGGGAGTATTCCGACCCTGCCGCGAGTGAGGAACGTTTTCGCGCCGCGCTGGATTCAGCTCGAGGAAACCTCCGGCTGGAATTGCTCACACAAATTGCGCGCACTTTTTCCCTGAGGAGTCGATTTGATGAGGCTCACGGGGTCTTGAACGATGTGGAAAAACAACTTTCCGGCGCGGGAGCGCGCCCCAATGTGAGATATTTACTGGAACGCGGCCGGACTTTCAACTCGAACGGGGAGAAGGACAAGGCGCGCGAACTCTTCATCCGGGCATGGGGGCAGGCGCAGGATGCAAAGTTGGAAGGCCTCGCTGTGGATGCTGCACACATGATTGCCATCACATATTCAGGGAGTCTGGATTCCATTGAGTGGAACAAGCGCGGATTGGCTTTGGCGCGCGGTTCCCAGGACCCAAAGGCAAAAGGATTGATTCCGGCCATGCTCAACAATAGCGCATGGGATCTTCATCAGATGGGGCGTTTTGAGGAGGCGCTGGTGTTATTCAAGGAGGCGGAAGCCGAATGGATTTCGCGTGGCAAGCCTGTACGAATCCAGATCGCGAAGTGGTCGGTGGCACGCTGTCTCCGGTCACTTAAGCGCTATGACGAAGCGCTGACCATCCAGCGTGCGCTTGAAACCGAACACAAAGAGGCGGGTACCACAGATGGATACGTATTCGAGGAAATTGCGGAAAACCTGGCCCTATTGGGCAGGAACGAGGAAGCAAGGCCCTACTTCGAACTGGCATATTTGGAACTTGGCAAGGATGACTGGTTCGTAAAGAACGAACCGGAACGATTGGCAAATTTGAAAAAGCGCGCCGGTAGAACGTTGTAATTGGAGCGCTCTACTTGAAAAATTCTCTTTGTATTCCTGCTCCCTGTACTTGCGCTTACTTTGTGGGCATGGAGGGCGCCGACCGATCACAAATCCCGCTTCAAAGCTGCAAAGTGTTTCCTGCGCTTCCGCCAGAGCACAAAATTATCTTTCGTCCCAAATATAGTTGGATAGCAATGGTGAGAAAAGCGTCCTGAAGTTGAAGCGTATCCAATTTGACAATTGATGCAAGCCATTCTCTGTCGCAAAAGGATTTCTTCCATGCTCAACCAGTTTCTCCCTCGGCGCGTCGAAAATCTGTATCACGGTCACAAACTTGCGCTCTGGCTCTTCGCCTTGCTCATACTCATGAAGACTGCCATGAGCCTGAACTCCATTTTCAACGGTTATTTTGTGGCGAGTTCCGCCGACGGAATCCCATTGAACACATTCCCATCAGCCGCCTCACAGACGGTGGTTTCACTTTTCGCGATCTGGGGGCTGGCGCACCTTGTAATCAGCTTGCTATGCATATTGGTCTTGGTTCGGTATCGCAGCATGATCCCCTTCATGTTTGCAATGCTCTTGCTGGAACACCTAAGCAGGAGATTGATTCTTTACCTTATGCCGATTGCCAGAACCGGGTCGCCGCCGGGTATATCCGTAAACCTGGTACTGTTCGCTCTAATGATCATTGGACTAGTACTGTCATTGTGGCGCCAAGACAATCTTCTAGTGAGGGAGTGACCAAGCGTGGTTGCACTTTGTCAAATGGAGACAAAACAACGGCATGCGCCTAATTTTGCTTAATTGAGTCTTTTGTGAAGCCTATGCTCGCCAAGGAGAATCGGGTTGCCAGTATGTTTGTGCCATTTAGATGAAAGGATAATAATGAAATTTTCAAAACATATTCTTCCCCCTCTTTTTCTAGTTCTTATCTTGGCGGGGTGTATTACTTCAAGGGAGACTACATCTCTCACCAAAACTCCTGTAGAATTTACCAGCACGCAGGATGACCAAGCGGGCGCAGAAGCCATTGATTGTTATTTCGCAAACCTTGATGATGCCCGGAATCACCCGTGCCCAACGGCTCAGCTTGAAACTGTCCTGGGTATTGACATAAAAGAGCCCTCGGTGGAGGCCACCAAGCTAATATTTATCAAAGCATACTGGAATGGTCCCACGGCGAATGTGAAGGATTTCGACATGGTGGGGCTTTATTATCAATGTCCAGCGGAAGAATGCCATTTAATAATTTCTCAGGCGTCCTTGGAAAATGTGGACTTGCAGAAGATTTTCGATTGGGGAAAAACACCCAAATCTGCCATTGAAACCGTCGAACTGGATACTGGCAGCGGGGAATATGTGAAAGGTTGGTTTTTTCAACCAGCACCTGACCAGGCTGAAATTTGGAGCACCGATTTGGAGATTCAACGTCTGTATTGGGCAACAACAGACACAATGTTCATGATCTCAATAGACGGAAACAATTCCACTGCGCTTATCAATAAAACAAATCTGGTGGAAATTGCAAATAGCATGAAATGATGATGAAGCTTATTGTATCTATTTCCTGTATGGTCAGAAACAAATTGTTGGAAGGTTGAAGAATTTGTCAACCAAAATCCTCCTATCCTTTCTGATTCTTTCCGGGCTGATATTACCGGGTTGCGCTTCTCTCAAACAGGATAGTTTCGCGATCTACCTTCTGGCTGAGGAAATTCCGCCGACAAACCTGACGCAATCAGATATCAACCAACTCATTCTTCAGGATGGCCCGGTTATCTCAGAAGCCGATATTGTTTCATATGATGAATCCGACCATATCATAGAACTTACTCCTAATGCCTATATCCGACTACAGCATATTTTCCCTATGCCAGTCAAAGTGGAAGATATTCCATTTGTTGTTTGCGTTGAAAAAGAGCGAATTTACACCGGAACTTTTATGACTCCTGCTTCGTCCGTTAGCTATGATGGTGTCGTTATCGATGAACCTTTAGATAAAACAAAACGACCATTCAAATCTCTTTGGGATACCCCTCACAAGAAGCTTTTACAGGAATTGATCCAAGAACAGATTTCCGGATCATGGAAGCCCTGGCGAGAAGCAATAAGTTGAAGTAGCCGGTGACGCACGCTTACTCAATCGGAGGTATGAGCATGAAAAAGATATTTTGCATTTATTTCCTCTTCGCCCTCGTGCTGGTGTCATGTGCGCCTGGGTCGGAACAGTTTGCACAGGTGGCGACCATTGTGGCTGACTCGCTCACCCAAACCGCTTCTCCCACCAGCGTGACTCCTGTTTCCACACCTTTAGGTTTTCCCAACGCTCTGGCAACTTACAAAAGCTCTAGCCTAGGCATCCATTTCAGCTATCCTGAAGTCTGGTATTTGAATGAACTCGCCGACAGCAAGGATATTTTTGGCGCGCCAACGCAGGTTCCTGCCATCCTGTTGACGTCCTTTGAGCCTGCCAACCCTCCCCACAAATTGGAATGGACCGAACAAACCATCAGCTTGCAATTTCGTGGTCAGCCCATCGGGACACGCCCCAATTCATTTGAAAATTGGGTGGAGACCCACAAGCAGGCTGCCCTTGCCAATCAATTGACAATATCTTCGGAAGAGCATTTCTTGATCGCGAATCAGCCAGCCGTGCGTTTAATTCTTGTTTCTGGAGCAAGCGGCATCATCCACCAAGTATTGACCATTCTGAACAATACCGAGTTCGAAATAAACATCGAGGGAAATTTCGACCTGGCGAGACCTGTCCTTGACACGGTGCAGCCTGTCACATCTGGCGGGTTGAAGCCGCCTGATAGTGATACGCCCGCCGCGGGGATTTGCGGGGACGACCAGGGAGACCCTGTGGTTATCACTCTTGGTATCGCTCCGGACGGTCTTCCAAAGGCTGGCCGCTGTATCGCAGTCAATCCTGCACAGAGGATCAAGTTCATCAATCAATCCGACGGTCCGCTCAATACAGCATTCGCTGAATTCCATGTCGACCTGCCAGTGGGCGGAGAAATGTTGTTGGATAAACCAGTGGGTGATTATCTGGCGCTGGGCGTCCATCATCTGCCTTTTGGACCTGAACTATGGGTGAAGACAATCCCGATACCCACATTGACACCAGTCCCTCCGGTTGCTACAATGCAGGGACCATTCAGGAACTACTCCAATACCGAAGCGGGTTATTCTCTCACACTCCCGCCCGGTTGGAATGTAGACGAATATGGGCTTTCCAACCCGAACAAGGAAGTCTTATTTTATCCGGGCGACGCTGAACCCCTTATTACCTATCTGAGCATTAGTTTGGATTTTCGAACAAAAAACCAGATAGAAGATTTCTACGCCCAAAACGTGCCGGATGCTTCTCTTGAGGATACTGTAATAAACGGTTATCCCGGGATCAAATATACCTACAACTGGGGGCGCGTGGAGTATTTCATCCCATATCAGGATCGACTTTTCCTGATGATTACCGACAGGCCCCGCGACGGAAACGTTCAGCAGATATTGGGAAGCATCAAATTTACGCCTGTTGCCATTACCATCGAAGCCACCATGGCGGACAATGGCAGGACTTTTGTCATGAATGTAGGAGATAAACTCAGACTCAACCTCGATTTGAGCTACGGCTGGTCGGCATTTTCGATCAGCGACCCCGCTGTCATCGCAGGCACACAGGATGGTTTTTTTGTGTTGGAAGCCGGAACCGCAACTTTGACCACCACCGGCAATCCAGAATGTCTGAACTTAACGCCCCCATGTGGAATGCCGTCGGTTCTTTATTCGATCACGGTGATCGTTCAGTAGATGTTATGGCAACGACGGGAAATAGCCACTACTGAAAAGCTTGACAGGTAAGAAATATCCATATCAGTATTCGAAGGAGGTGCCCGTGGATTCATTGGGAATAAATTTGGGTTTTCTGGAAATTCAGCTGCTGGTTTGCGGCGTGTGGCCCCTGCTCAGCCTGGCCGCATTGATTGGGTTGCGCCGTTCTAATCAAACTGGAATAACCAAAGTTCTATGGACAGCCCTGATCCTTGCCGTTCCCATCCTGGGTGTGCTGGCGTTTTTTATTGTGAGACCCAATGGCGACAATAACTCTTAAGGAAAAAAAGAATATGTTGATCAAAGAGTTTATTAACTACCTGCTAAAACCTGAACACACCCATGCCAAAGGAACAAACGGAGGATTAAGGAACGCCTGGACAGCCTTTCGCATCTGGTCTCTCGTTTTCTTGATCAGTCTACTGGGGATTCCAATCAGTTTATTGATCTCGACCTTGTATGGCGTCTCATTCGTTGACCATGCCGGTTACCAGTATGCGGCTGACCGTACCATGCTGCAGGTCGTTTGGGGAGCGATATTATTCTTCTCCGTCTGGGAGGAATTGGTCTTCCGAATCGGTCTTCGATTCAGCCGAATCAACTTGAGCGTTGGGTTGGCTTTCGCCGCTGTATATTTTTCCAGGCTGGTAATGATTGTATTGGAACCCCCCCGCCCTTCATGGTTGTTTTCTCCGGATACCATAGTTGGAATAGTCTCGATCGTCGTCCCTGCGCTCGTGATAACCATGATCATCTGGAGTCTCTTATCTTTGATTGGCGACGAGCGGCTGGCATCTTTTTATCAGCGGAGGTTTGGTATTGTCTTCTACCTGTCCCTGTTGACGTTCGCATTATTGCATGCCTTGAATTACGAGAAGGAACTCTGGATTTTTGCGCCATTGATCACGATTCCACAGTTATTCCTGGCTGCCGGGTTTGGCTATGTGCGCATGAAATTCGGTTTTCAATGGACGGTTGCCCTGCATATCTTCAATAACGCCTTTTCATTCCTTCCGGCATTGATCCTGGAGGAATTATCCCCTGACATTATGAATCGCTTTATCGGCGGGGATTTCACAGCCATCAGCCAACTGCCTCCAAGGGAAGCGGCGGTCGTTTTTACTTTCAATATGGCATGGTCCATATTTTTCATGCTTATTTTCTTAAGCCTCGCAAGCATGATCTGGGAATGGGTAAAAGACAGAAAAGGACGCAGGAAACATGCCGTTGTTTCCAGCAGCCTGAATTGCCTCCTGCCCGGGTTGGGACAGTTTTACAACAATCAGGCGCAGAAAGGCAAAATGCTGATTGGTGCATTTGTAGCATTCTCCCTGGTTGCCGTCCCGCCGATGTCACTACCGGCAAACTACTCTTCCATGGAACGTCTTTTCAATTTGGGAGCGGCAATCCTGGCAGGTTACTTTGTGATTTACATGTACGCAATCACCGACGCCTGGATCGTCGGTCGTCGTTTGGATACCGCCGAATCCGTCAATTATGGCGACTAATCAGATTGCTTATCGTCAAGCCCATTGCGCCGAGGAGCATCTATGAAAATCTATAACTTTGGACCCAAGCGCGGAGAAAAGATCGAAAAATTTGACAGCGATTTCATCTTCTCGAGGATCACCCACTCGAATACCGGGGTGAAGGTGAGTTGCTTCCATCTCACCGCGAACGGGGTTGTTGGATACCACCAAGCGACCACTCAGCAATTGTTTTTGGTCCTGAGGGGGAAAGGCTGGGTGCGCGGGGGATTCCCCAACAGAATTCCAATCGCTGAAAACCAGGCTGTATTCTGGGATAAAAATGAATGGCATGAGGCTGGTACGGACACCGGCCTCGTGGCTATCGTCATCGAAGGCGATTTTATGAACCCCTCCGATTTCATGAGCATGGATTGGGATGGCTTCCCCAATCAGCCTTATTAAGAAGGGCTTTGTATGAAAATCATAATTTTTGGCGCCTCAGGAAGAACGGGTCAACATCTCATCTCGCAGGCATTAGAACAGGGACATGATGTGACGGCGTTTGCCCGAACTCCCGGCAAGATCAAGGTCAGGCATGAACGCTTATATATTATCCAGGGAGATATTCACAACGCGAACGCGGTAGAGCAATCCGTTGTCGGTCAGGGTGCTGTCCTATGCGCGCTTGGACTCAACAAAGATGAACCTGTCACAGCCCTTGCGGACGGCACGAAGAATATTACGCAGGCTATGCACAAACATGGGATTCGGCGGATTCTCAACGTCTCAGCCGTTGGTTTCTCGGGCGAACGGGCTGATTTTCTAATCGGGAAGTTGCTGTTCTGGTTCTTCGACAGATATCTGACCAAACTGTTCACTGCCATGAAAAAACAGCATGAAGTGATCGAGGAGAGCGGTTTAGATTGGATAGCCGTACGCCCGTTTCTCCTGGATGATGGTCCGCGTAAGGGTGGTTATCGAATCGCGCTGGAAGGGATTCCAAGCCGTGGCTATCGCATCAACACTGGCGACGTTGCCGAGTTTATGCTGAAGAACCTGGAGAGCGATGAGTACTTGTTCAAGGTTCCAGCGCTCGCATATTAATGTTCATCATGCGGCAGAATGGAAGCTCGCCGTCATTTCACTATTCGGTTGATGGTCCCTGGAGATCAAATGAAAAAAACAAAATTGACCGTCGCTGCATCCTTAATCATTACGTGTGGCATGGTAATAGCTCAAATCCTGCCTCCCCGTCCGGTACCGTCGGAGGCGCCTGCCTCCGAGTTTTCTGCGGAACGAGCCATTGAACATATTCGCGTCATTGCCCAACGCCCCCACCCAACCGGCTCGGAAGAGAATCGCGCCGTCCGTGAATATATACTGAATGAGCTGACAAGTTTGGGATTGGAAACCGAGACCCAGCGCGATGGCGATCTTGAAAATGTGCTTGGATGGATACCAGGAACCCATTCCTCAGATGCCTTATTGTTGACGGCGCATTACGACAGCACCGTTCAAAGCCCGGGAGCCATGGATGATGGGAGCGGGGTGGCTGCTTTATTGGAAACTGCAAGGGCGCTAACATCCCATCCTCGCCCAAGGAATACCATCGTTTTCCTGTTTACCGATGGCGAAGAGGGCGGATTGTTTGGTGCGAAAGCATTTATTGCTCATCACCCCTGGGCAAAAGATGTCAGAATCGTTATCGGACTTGATGCGGGCGGCATACGAGGTCCGGCTGTCCTATCTACGACCAGTCCAAACAACGGCTGGCTCATCCGGCAACTGATTCAGGCAGGCGATACCATCATAGGCAACTCGGCAATCAGCTCTTTGGGATACTCGAGCACCGATTTTGGACGGGCATTTAAGCCGGCCGGCTATTCCGGCTATGCATTCGACCTATATTGGGATAAACGGGATGGAGCCGAAGATAATCTTGATAATATCAACCCAGCCAGTGTTCAACATCATGGCAATCATGCGTTAGCCCTGGCGCGGCACTTTGGTAATTTGGAAGGGATGGTCGATCCCCAGGAACCCGATGCTGTGTATTTCAGCATTCTGCAGTTGTTTACCATTAATTATCCGTCGAGCTGGGCAGGTGCAATCTCACTTGTTGTCGCCGTAATTTTTATTATCGTATTGGTCTACGGTTTGCGACGAGGGATTCTTTCACTTCGCGGAATGGCATATGGCGCCCTCATTTTGCTGGCAAGTCTGATCTTTGCCTCAATCCCGTATTTATTCCTGGAATATGTTATTGGATACTGGGAACCAAAGGCCACCTTCGACTGGGACCATCGCTTAGTGGATCAACCTCTTCCCATGAGCGTTATTTTTCTATCCTCATTGGCATTGATCATCCTTTGGCATTCCCTTTCAAGAATGAACAACAAAATCAACCTTTCTGATATTACGCTGGGAGCATTAGCGCCAATGGGGATTGGCGTGTGCGTCACCTCGATCATATTGCCCGGGATAAGTTTTGCATTTACCTGGCCCTTATTGATCTGCCTTCTTGAAAGGATAATTTGGTTCCGCAATCCAACCAACGGGAACTCAACGGGGGCGACCTTGAGGCTGGCAATCTCTGGAATCGTCGTTACAGCAATCGTTCTGCCGTCCATATTACTTGGCATCTTCGACCAACTTCTGCTTTCCCTCGCATCCTTGGGCGTCTTGTGTGGATTTTTGTTGCCGCATATTCATTTCTTGCTGGGCAATTTGCCAACAAACCTAACATGAAGTACAGACGAATTAGTAACCTCTTTATTCTAATATTACTCACTCTACCGCTTCTGGCATTATCTGGGTGCGTAAAAAATAACAACCCAGTCAACGCAACACCCGCCAATGAAACGCAGGATGTTCAAGTTTTTGAGGGTCAATACACCTCTGATGGACCCGTCGTCAATTTTGAAGAAACGACAATTTCGTCATTTGTCCCTGATGGAATGGATGAAACCCCGGGTGCAGGAAAGGGGTATTGGCTTGTTCCAAACGATGAATTTGTCCGCTTGTACAACGAAGAGTTCATGGCCATGATAAGCGCCATCGCTGGCACGTATGGACCCTGCGACGTTCTTGCGATCGGGGTTAAGTTCGAAGGCATTCTCTCCCCGCCGGGCGTCAATGAGGCAGGGTATGGATTTGCGGGACTATATAAACGTGAAGTGAAAGTGGTCAGGGTCCTGGAGATAAAGTATTTTTGGGTGACATATTCCTGCCCGCCGACATGGTCCCCATCCATGACGCAAACTGCTCAAGCCAGTCCCTCTCCTACTTTAACGCCCTTGCCATAAGCGCGTAAAGTTGAAATTCGACAAGGATGAATTGCCCGATGAAAACCGACTCCAACAAACAGCGTGCGTGTATTGTCGTCCTTCTGCTGGCGCTTACGCTTCTTTGCCTTGTATGCGCCATCCTCTTGGGGGGAGGGTTGGCTGTTTTCCCATGGGAAAAACGGATCGCGTTGAATGTCATGGCGCTTGCTTACCCTGAAAAGAGTTATCCGCCTTCGTATAACTATTGTGTCCCCCCGGGTGTGCGAATTTGCGGGATAAATGATTATGATTTCCCGGCAGGCGGGTGTGACGAACCACGATGCGGGGGTGGGCAAATTGTCACGCTCGATCTTTCTGGGGGAAACCTGCGGGAACTTCCATCGGAGATTCAGGCTCTCACCGGGCTTGAGATACTGTATCTACAGGGCAATGAATTGACCGTCCTGCCGCCTGAAATTGGGATTCTCCGCAACCTGGAGTATCTCTCTCTGATGGACAATCATTTATCCATCCTCCCGCCGGAGATCGGTCGTCTTCACAACCTGACAGATCTTAATGTTTCAGGAAACCAATTGACCAGCCTGCCGCCGGAAATAGGCGCGCTACAAAGCCTTGAGCATCTTTCTCTATCCGCAAACGAATTAACCCGTTTGCCTGCGGAAACGGGGAACCTCCAAAACCTGAAATACTTATTCATTCGCATCAATCATTTGACAGACCTCCCGCGGAATTCACCCGACTTCAAAACCTGAAAGTCATTGATCTTTACCACAATAAACTGACCTCGGTTCCGCCTGAAATTTTTCAACTTCCCAACCTGGACCACCTCAATCTGGAGGATAACAAATTGACCTTTCTGCCGCCGGAGATCGTCAATCTTCGCAACTTGAAATCCCTGAATCTTCGAAATACCCAGCTAACCGCGTTGCCGCCGGAGATCGCCCAGCTCGTCCGCCTGGAACGTCTCGATCTTTCTTTCAATCAGATAACAAGTCTGCCTCCCGAAATGGGAGAAATGCCAAACCTTCGGTATCTGGACCTTACAGGAAACCCATTGGATGAATTTTCCCCCGGTGTCGAGGAACTCCGTAGAATTGCAGGTTTGGAAATCATTATCGCCCCGGATTTCGGCACTCCCCCGGTATATTTCGTACCCGCGCCCTGAACTGTAATTTTGTCACGACTTTTTTCGAACCGCGTGGAAAAAAAGTGATTTGTTCTATTTGGCATGAATACGTGAATCGCCACTTATATTCCCGTATCTGCAAGGATTTTATGTCATGAAAAAATTCAAACCTTTCCCGTTGATCGTGCTTGCGGGCATCGCTTTGTTTCTGGCTCTGCCGCGTCCGCTCGCACCAGGATATTTCATTCTGTCCTTTGTCATTTTTGGCGTCTTGATTGGAGCAGGCTTGTACTTGTCAGAAAATGCGGGGCTGAGCCCGCTTCTTGTTCACGGCACCTCGCGCAGCGGCGGTTTACCTCCGTTGATACTGGCTCGTTCCGCGCTGATTGGAGCCGGGCTGGGAGCACTAATGTTGGGGGCAATACGTTTTATCCTGCCGTCCGTTCTCCCGGAAATTCAAAGCCGGATTGCGGCTGAATCCAGCATCGCAACCTGGAAGCGTGTCGTAATCGCATTCGACTCGTCCATTCTTGAAGAGATCGCGTTTCGGCTGTTTCTTTTTTCAGGGTTGATCTGGCTTGCGGGGAAGGCTCGACATATGCCTAGACCGCCCAGCCCGCAAACCTTATGGGCGGTCAACGCGCTGATTGCCTTAGGCTTCGGCGCGGCGCACTTGCCTCAATGGTCTGCCATCATGCCGTTAACCCCGTCCATTGCACTGACGGTAGTGTTCCTGAACGGCATCGGTGGATTGGTCTTCGGCTATCTGTACTTTGATAACGGATTGGGGGCGGCGATGAGCGCGCATTTCTTTGCCGACTTTGTCCTTCATGTAATCGGACCCCGTTTTCTATAAATCCCCCTTCGCATCTACAAGGAGTATGCCTTGAAAAAATTCAAATGAAAAAGTTTCTTTACCTTCTTCCCCTGTTTCTCGGCATCTTTGCCTGTGGAGCACAGCCAGCGCCAAACATTGCCGATATGGTCAATGCGACTTTAACTTCTATCGCTCAATATAATCCGCCAAGGATTGCACCGCCGCCCACCACCCCGTTTGCAGCGGAGGTACAATCAGCCACAACGCAACCTCGGCCTCTTCCGCAAAATTCTTTTACGACAACCGGGAACCTGACATACTTCTGGCCTCGCATTGTGCCGGAAGGGTCTGTCTTGAATCATGAAATTTCATATGTCAACTCGAATGGTTTTACGCTGACGTTCATTAACCCTTCAGTCGGCGCTATAACTCTCATGGGAGGCGTGGAGGTTACCCCGAATTGCGATAATAATCCCGGCGAACCTGTAACGATCCGTGGATTGGAAGACTGTTACCTACCCAGTACTGGAGCTGCTCGGTCTGGCGTAGTTCTTGAAGCGCCTTTAAGAGTCACCTTTTCGAAAACGCAGGCTCATATATTCAGATCAAGAAGGACTTGAAGGTATTGGCATGGATCAGGAAAAACAATTAACCTTATTGCTCGTGGATGACGACCCAATGATCGTCGAAAGCCTGGGACCCTTGTTGGAGCGTTCCGGTTTTCATGTTTTAATTGCATCGAATGGGGAAGAAGCCTTGAGCAAGGTGCAATCCCATCATCCTGATGTCATCGTCATGGATGTTCTTATGCCGCGCATGAACGGACGCGAAGTATTGCGCCGGATGCGAAAGCTCAATATCTGGAATCCCGCCATTTTACTGACTCAAGTTGGCGAAGCTTCTGAGCGCGCAGTCGCGCTGGAGGAAGGCGCGGACGATTATCTCAACAAGCCGTTCCATTCACAGGAATTACTGGCGCGCATCCATGCTGTGTTGAGACGCGCGCGACAAACAGGACAATCGCTCTTCTCCGCACGCCGCCTCGCTTCTTTTGACCTTATGCTTGACCGCGGATCCCGGCGCGCCTTCCTCGCCAACCAAGCCTTGAACCTCGCGCCGAAAGCCTTTGCCGTGCTCGAATACCTGATGACCCATCCCGACGAAGCCATCAGCCGGGAGCAATTGCTCCACTCTGTGTGGGGCTGGGAATATCCCACTGGCACGCGCACAGTGGATACCCGCGTCAATGAATTGCGCCGTGCACTGAATGATGACGCCGCCTCCCCGCGTTTCATCCGAACCGTCACAGGCGAGGGGTATATCTTCATCGCGCCTGTAAAGCCCACGCTATGAAACGATATAAATTCCTTTTGCCTTTCCTGCCGCTCACTCTCGGCGCACTGGCGTTGACTCTCCTGCCCATGCTCATCCAGCCGGAGATTGTCATCTCGTTTCGACTGGGACTGGGCGCCATCCTGTTTTTTATCGGGTTGATCGGCACTTTTTGGATTCAAGCGCTTGCAATGGCGGACTCGATTCGCGGGAAAAACACGCGTGCGGAAATCGAAGCCGCGATCCATGATTATGAAGAGGGACATCGTCGCTTCATCCGCCGATTGGATCATGAACTCAAAAACCCGTTGATGAGCTTGCAGGCATCTTTGGAAAATTTACAGGCTGCAACCGATTTGGATGCGCGCCGTAAAGCCGAATCGAATATCCAACGCGTATTGGAGCGCCTCTCACGCCTGTTACGGGACTTGCGAAAACTTTCCGAATTGGATGAATCCATGCTCGAGCGTGAGCCGGTGGATATTCCCGAACTTCTCGCTGATATCTTTGAAGTGGTGAAGTCCACGCCGGGACGCGAAGAACGCAGGATCAATCTGCTTGTTACACAAGTGCCCACTCTCCCTCCGCCCGTGATGGGCGACCGCGATCTGCTCGGTCTCAGCTTGTACAATCTCCTGGATAACGCGCTCAAGTTCACGGTCCAAGATGAGGCGGTGGAAGTCCGGGTGCGGGAGAATGGCCGGCAGGTTGTCATCGAAGTGGCGGATGGCGGTCCGGGCATCCAGCCGGAGGAACAGGACAGGGTTTTTGAAGAGTTGTATCGCGGCGAGAACGCGCGCTCCATTGAAGGCAGTGGATTGGGACTTGCCTTTGTAAAGCGCATAGTTTCTTTGCATCATGGGGAATTGACTTTGCGGAGTCGCCAGAATGAGTCGCATGGTACGGTTTTCAGCGTCCGCCTGCCTGTCACCAAACTGTGACATGGCTGTGTCCCGCTTGTGACAGTCTTTCGATATAAATGCTTCTGTAAATACAGAAAGGAGCAACTATGAAACGAATACTGTACACACTTTTGACAGCCGTTGCCGTGCTTATGGGGAATTACTTCTTTTCCAACGGCACACTGGAGGTGAATGTGGAGACGCCTACGCCGATTCCATCCCCCACACTGGTTCCATTGCCCGGAACTATTGTGCCAACGCCCATTGGCGGTCCCGCCATTGTGCCGACACCCGCAGAAGCGCGCGACCCCTACGGCGAGTTGTATTTCACCATCATCACGCCAAAGGCATACTATCCGCCTGAAACGCCGCCGCCGTATATCGAAGCAACATATAGATTGGCGCGTTTGCCGGGTTCCTGCGTGGTTGGTTTGGAGGAATGCCCGGAGCCGGATATCGTGCAAACGCCTTTCAATTTAAAGGATGTGTATTCCACCTCCAGTTCGGGGATGATATGGTCGCCTGACGGAAGATATGGGTTGTTGGTATCGCATCCCGAGGATGAACTTTCCGTTGGCAGGACAAAGGAGGAACTGGAGAAACTCAAAAATCGATCTCCATCGGAATTTGAAGTTTCTCCATCCACAATACACCTGTTCGACGCGCAGACTGATTCGTGGAGCGAAGTGTATCGCGCCGAGAGAAAATTCTTCTCCACCCCGCACTGGTCATCGGATGGGCAATGGATCACATTCAGCATAACCAACAGCCCCTGGGCATTCCATCCCTTGGATGCAGATGACGGCATTTATATCGTCCGCCCCGATGGCTCCGGCGTCAAACAAGTAAGCGCCGCTCACGCAAACATCCTGGGTTGGATCGGCAACAGCATTCTTCTCCAGCGACCCAATGGGATATATCCATCCATTGATTACCGCACATCCCGTATGGAAATGTTGGCACTGGATGGAGAGACCAAACCCTTGTTTGAGACAGATCGCGTGGCATTTTATTCCCTTGCGCCGGATGGCGGCACGTTGCTTGTAGCGGATTCGCAGGGTGAATCCGGCAATTCATCCATAAAGGCTGTTGATGTGCTTGCGCTGGATGGAAGTATAACTCATTCATTTGGTATGTACACCAATCTTGATTCAAGCATCTATCCATCGGTTTGGTCGCCGGATGGCTCCCTGGTTGCATTTGCAAACCTGCGGCGAGTGTATGTTGCGCCGCGCGATGGGTCCGGTTTGCCAAACGGGACTGCTGGCATTCCTCCCGATGTACGCGAAGTATACGTTGCGGACGATACATTTGTACAGCCATCGTTTTGGAACCTCCAGATTTCGAATGACAACAAATACCTGCTGATGGATGTATATGATGGCATGCCGCATTTTGTAACGGTTTCCCTTGAGACAGGCCAGACTATCCCGTTGGAGATCAAGGGAATGACGGAAAGCGAACAGGCAAGTTGGTTCTCGTGGAGGCAGTAAGCGCCATAGGGATAGTTCAACGGAATAACCGGTATTACGCGACGTCCGGAAGGTTTTGGGAAAAGGTCAAGCCTGATCTCAGAATCTTTCGGGACGTTGCGATTAAGCCCCAATTGGTTCAATTTCAGCCCTATAGATGAATCGTCGCATCCTATCTGATTCTTGACGGGTCAGGGGATTGGCTATTGGTAATTACCTGACCCCGTACCCGTGAGTATGCCGGTCAGTTGGGACCCTGGGCATCCGTCGTCAGCATGATTGGAATTGAACCATGGTCCAGGTTGATGAAACTGCCATTCGTCGCTTACGATATTTTGACAGCCGCCAGGGGTGTTTGTTTTATCAGGAAACTTCGTTAGGCAAGGATGGGATGGTTAACGATGGCGCTTCTTGGTCTTGGGTACTTGCCCTTTGGCGCAATCATCAATCTGGTTGAGGTCGTGTTGCCTGCGACTAAAAGAGGTTGATTGTTGTGGCGTGGCATCAAGGCATTTCCGCTTTCTCAAACTTGTGCGTTTTAACCTGTAGACTTTCCTTCGCAAAGGGTAATGAATGTCAGATCAAAATCTGGGTCGAGAGGAAGCGCCGCCCGGTTTGGATGACGCGCTCATCCTGAACGCAATGAAAGGCGATGAAACCGCTCTGGCAGCCGCTTACGATTTCTATGCGCGGCGAATCTATCGCTACTTTTACAGCCGTGTCGAAAATACCGAAGACGCCGAAGACCTGACCGCGCAAACCTTCATGAGCATCATCGAAGCCCTGCCCCGCTATCAGCATCGCGGTCAGTTCACGGCGTGGGTCTTTCAAATTGCCCGGAGCAAGGTCATGGATTTTTTTCGCCGCGACCATTCCCGGGTCCGGGAAGAAGCGGGTGAAAACATCGGAGCCTTCGACGACACGCTGGATAAGGTCATCCAAGGGCAGACCCTGGAATCACTCCGGGCAGTCCTCCTTACCCTTGCAGAGGAAGAACATGAACTGCTGCGCTTGCGCTTCGTCGTGGAACTCACGTATCGGGAGATCGCCCAGACTCTCGGGCGCAGGGAAGATGCCGTAAGGAAATCGGTTGACCGCATTCTTGAGCGGCTGAGTGCACAAATGGAGGCGGACAATGGCTGAACAAAAATACCCTCCTGAATTCGAATCCCAAATACGCAAGGCAATGGCTGTACCAGAACCGAATGCCGAGGCAATGGATGCCCTGCGCGCGCGATTCATCGCTCACGGAATGAAAGCGCTCAGACCGGACCTTCCGCCTGATTCTGCGCCTGATCCTGATCGCCCCGAAAAGGAATCCAACAAAATGAAACGCGCAACATTTCTCTCAGCTCCTCGCCTTGCCTGGGGACTCGCCTTGCTCGTTCTCGCGGCTTCGATTGCATTCGCCCTATCTTCGCCGGAAGTGGTGAATGCCCTTCGACGATTGTTCGGATATATCCCCGGCATGGGAGTGATTGATCAAAGTGCGCCCTTGCGCGTTCTGGCAGAACCCGTCTCGCAAACGCGCGATGGAATTACGATCACGGTAAAAGAAGCGGTTATCAGTTCAGATAAAACTATTGTTAAATTCGCCCTTGACGGCATCCCCTCTGACAAACTTTCCCCCATCAATGAAGTTGTATGCCCACAACGGCCCACATTGCGCCTGCCCGACGGAACGCTCTTGAAACTGACTGGCGGCGAAGGTAATGTGCTCGCGCCTACATACGAAATGCGCCTTGTATACGAGCCCATCCCCGCTGACATACATGATGCAACGCTGCTGATTCCTTGTATTGAACGTGCGGCATCGGGGGTGCTTCCTGAAGATTGGGAACTGCCGCTGCACTTTGTCTCTGCCCCGCCGGATATGGCTGTGATGTCCGTGATGGAGGTCACGCCTGCGCCTGCCTCGGAAACCGGAACAGCGGAGAATAATCCTTTGCGTATCACAAAGGTAATTGATCTTGGAGATAGTTATATTCTCACCGGAGAATTCCAGGCGCCTCCGCCCTCCGGGCAAAGTGACTCGGGAGTGTACGGACTAAGGATCACCGACGGCAACGGTCAGGAGGTTCGCTTCGAAGGTTTTCCGCAAGATATAGGCATGCCCACACCAACATCGCCAACTGCTGAGACATGGTCTGTGAAATTCAACAAAGATTTTGTGCCGCCTGTTCATATCACTTACACCAAACAATATATTCTCGCTGATCCTTCGCCGGAGACTGTTGAGTTCGAGTTTGACACCGGAGAGAATCCACACGAAGGCCAAATATGGCAGTTGAACAAGGAATTTCTGCTGGCGGGTCGCACATTTACACTGGTTTCGGTCGGCGCATTGCCGGACTCTTATGAATTCAATTTTGCATCTACGGACAACAGCATCTATCGCGTTGATGTTGTCATTGACGGTCATCCGCCGGACATCATGGGTGGCGGAATGGATGCTGGCATGGTAGGAGCCTCTGGCTCGTGGAGCGTTTCTGCCGGTCCGTACAGGGAATTGCCTAAAGGTAAGTTGAAAGTGATCCTTTCCCACCCTTGGTTTATTGGCGAAATAAAGAATTGGACGATTGACTGGCAGCCGTAGAGTTACAACAGGAAGCAGGCACAGGTCGGGCATTACCTGCGCCTGCTTCCTGTTCATCCCTCATTTTTCCCAACCTTTTGACGTCTCAATTTGTATATATAGTGTGAATTCACAATCGAAAGAGACCTGCCTGCATGGATGACCTGCTCGCAATTAAGCTCCTGAAACGCGGAGAGATCGAGGCACTCGAAGCGTTGGTATTGCGGTATGAGAAAAAAGCAATCCGCACCGCCTACTTTATCACGCACGATGAGGCGCTCGCCCGCGATGTCGTTCAGGATGTATTTTTGCAGATCTATCGCGCCATCCGGCGCTTCGATGAGACGCGCCGCTTCGAACCGTATCTGCTCCAGTGCGTGGTCAACGCATCGCTGAATGCAGTGAAAAAATCGGCGAAACAAATTTCGCTGGATGAAGATCTTTCGGAGGTGGAGAGTCTGTTGTCCGAGGCGGCTTCGGCCGAGACCGAAATAGAGAGCAGGCAATTCAAGGCAGAAGTCCTTGATGCGCTTTCGAAGTTGCATCCGCGCCAAAGAGCGGCAGTTGTCCAGCGTTATTATCTCGAAATGAATGAGAAGGAAATGTCCGCTTCTCTGGGTATCCCGGCAGGCACCGTCAAATGGTTGTTGAGCGAAGCGCGTACCAAACTGCGCAATTTGCTTGGCTCGGAAAGGAGAGCGGAATGAAACAGAAATCGTATCGCGAAATTCTGGATTCAATCGCCGACGACTCCCTGGAAGAGCAAGCCAGTCTTTGGCCGCAAATTGCGTCACAACTGGAAGGGAAAACCCTGATGAAGACTTTGCGGCATCGCCCTGTATTGGCGGTTTTGATTGCCTTACTGATCCTGCTTGCATTGAGCGGTGTGGCGTATGCCATTGGCAGGTCGCTGGGATACATCCCTGGCTTGGGCGTGGTGAACCCAAATACTCCGTTCCACGTATTGGCGGAGCCTGTCTCGCAGACGCGGGACGGCGTGACTGTTACTGTCGAAAAAGCCGTTATGAACGAAGGTAACGTTCTGTTGACATACAAGATCGAAGGTCTTACCTCTGACAAGGCATCCCCCTTGGAAGCATTGAATACTTGCTTCTCTCCGTATGAATTGCGTTTCCCGAGCGGCGAGTCTGTATTCTCAGATGGAAGTTTCGGCGAAAAGCCGCTAAACGGTGGGATGACCTTTGATACCAGAGACCCTGTTTATGGATTCGAGAGCAACATCAGGTTCCCCGTACCCGTCGGTGTGACAAGCGCTACCTTCTTCATCCCCTGTATTAGCGGCGCGTTGTCGCCCGGGATTCTGCCTGAGAACTGGGAATTGCCTCTGCGCTTTATCCCCGCACCGCCGGATGTGGCGTTGACCATGATGCCGGTCATTGAAGTGATGCAACCTACCCAAGCGGCAATGCCACTGGCTGAAACCTCTCCTTTGCCCGCGCCCGATGCTGGCGATGCCAATCCGCTTACCCTTACCAAGATCATTGCGGGTGATAACAGCCTTCATTATGGAGATGCCTACCGCCATAGTTATATTCTCTTCGGGGAACTCAACCCACCCGCTCCATCTCAACCCAGTGAGTGGCGAATTGATTGGGTCAGCTTGGACCTGGTTGACAGCAATGGACAGACGGTTTATTGGCAAATTCCGAATGATATAGACCAGCCAGTTTCTGATAGTCCTCATAAACTCGTTTGGGCAATTATCGTTCCGGAATTTGCGCCGCCCCTTCGCATTACCCAAACGGCTCGTTATGCCATTTCAGCGAATTCGCAGGAGACTTACACGTTTGAATTCGATACGGGAGCAAATCCACAGCCACTTCAGGAATGGAAACTGAACACCGAATTCGAGTTTGCAGGGCGCAGAATTCGACTTACGAGAATCCTCGCTAATCCAGTAAGGACAGGCTACATCTTCTCTTTTGAATCGGAAGATAACTACATCAGCGGTCTTTCCGCAAGGATTGAAGGCTACCCTTCGACCGACCATCTATTGTTCCCGATCCTGCTCCCCGGAAAGAGTGGCAGCACTTGGGATTTCTATGAGTACTATGACGAATCTCTGCCAAGCGGAAAATTAAAGGTGATACTTTCCGATCTGTATCTTGTTGAAGAAACCAAAAATTGGACTTTGGAATGGCGACCCTGAAAGACTAAAATATTAAGTGGATTCCTTCGCTCTTCTAAACTTGTGTGTATAAACCGGAAGGAGAATAACAATGAAACAACATGTGAATTTTGGCATCATAATGCTGTTTGCAAGTGTGTTGATTTCATGCGCTGCCCCGGTAGCTACGCCAATGGATCCAGCCACCCTGACACCTCCTCCTGACCGGACTCTGACACCCTCTCCTGAAGGAGCCGACTTTACCGCGACCCCCAGACCACCAATCCCTTCCATAACTGCCACCGCTTACGTGACTCCCACACCACCACCTCCACTCGATACAATCGGGACTCCAGGTTTTGATTGGGAAGGTCCGGCAATCATCTATAATGGTCTCCAACTTTCGAATTGCGATGGCTCGCAGAAGAAAGTGATCCCAATCGAGGTTTTTATATGGCCGTGGAATCCAGATTATTCCCCTGAAGCAGGCAGAATTGTCTCTACGGCCGATACAGCGCTGTGGACTCTCGATGTAGGAACGGGCATCCAAAGAATGTTATCCGTGAATGCGTCCTTAAATCAGTATATTGAATCTCCCGTGATTACCAGCGATGGCACAAAAATCGTCTATTCCCTGGTTCACGGGTTTGGGGAAGGAGATATCCAGCAGTTATGGACGATCAACGCCGATGGATCCGAAAACGAATTGGTGATCAATAACACCGGCCAATATATCACTGATCCGGGACCGTTTCGATTGATTCCATTTGCCTGGTCATTGGATAACAGCAGGATTTATATGGTCACTACCACAGATAGTGAAGCCAGCCCGGTGGGAATGTATGTAGCTGATGTTATTGCTGGAACGATTGAAAAAGCTCTCACCCCCCAGGTCACATTATGGGATGTGTCTTTCTCACCCGACCGAACCATGATTGCTTATCGCACGTTCCGATGGGTGCCAGTCGAGAATTCTATGCCTGAAATTAGACCGCCATTCACCTTACAAGTGACCGATCTCACCTCGGGCGCTACCAGGATCCTTCAAGAGAGTGACACCTTTGAATATCATTACCCCGTCTGGTCCGAGGGTGGGAATCAAATCGCTTATACAGTGCAATCTTATCAACTGGGTGGAGCTGTGGGGTTGTTTAGCATCGATCTCGCCACCGGTTCGATCACTCGGTGGGTTCCCGGTTCAGAAGGCAGGCAGCTCCGGCCGTGGCTCTGGCTTTCTGACGACAGGCTTGTTTATACAGAAGACGCGACCCTCTACACGATCAAGAAGGATGGAACCGATATGCACGAGATCGACTCAGCTACTTCAATAGTTATAGGAATACTAAATCACTAGAGTCGGCCGGAACTCCACAAATACAGCGATCTCCTTCTCTTGTCAAGTAACCAAAACTTGCACATCGGGGTAGATAGTTTCAGGGGTACGGTGATATGCATACGCAAACAATTCGAGTTGATTCCTTTATGCCTGCACTCGCCTACGTCTCTTAGTCTGCGACCAGCAAAACCGCCCGATCTCCCATTTGTGCATTTTTGCGCCTGGCGTTTGCCCCGCCAAAATAGGGTGCTCATCCACGGACGAAAAGCTGTTGTAGCAAATAAATCAAAAGCGGCGGAGAATTTTCTCCGCCGCCTATGTGCCGCCTACGTTCGTTTACGAAACTTATACCCGTATACCAGTCTAAATCCTGGAGCGCTGGTTAATAACCCCCAACCATCTGCCGAACTGCCCTTGCATTGTCCAACTCAAGCGCGCGGCGAGCCAATTCCTGCGCCTCCAACAGCGGCCAATTTCTCACGACCTGTTTCGCTGAAGGGATTTGGCGCGGCGACATGCTGAGTTCATCCACGCCCAAGCCCAGCAGGATGGGAATGGCTTGGGTATCGCCCGCCATTTCACCGCACACCCCCGCCCAAATGCCCGCCTGGTGAGCCGCATGGACGACTTGTTGAATTTCCTTCAGCACCGCCGGGTGGCAGGGATCATTCAAATGCGACACGCGCTTGTTGCCGCGTTCCGCTGCAAGCGTGTACTGTGTCAGGTCGTTGGTGCCGATGCTGAAAAAATGAACTTCGCGGGCGAAGCGTTCTGCCAACAAAGCAACGGAGGGAATTTCAACCATGATGCCGATCTGGATGTCCTCCGCCATTTTCCTTCCCGCGTTGCGCAATTCCATCTGCGCTTCAGCAAACAGACTTTTTGCTTTGCGCACCTCTTCGAGCGAGGCAATCATAGGGAACATAATTCGCAGGTCGTGACCTGCGCCCGCACGCAGCAAGGCGCGCAGTTGTGCTTTGAAATCATCGGGGTGATCCAATGAGATGCGGATGGCGCGGTAGCCCAAAAACGGATTGGCTTCGTGCCCGAAATCGAGATATGGAACTTCCTTGTCGCCCCCAACATCCAATGTGCGGACGACAACCGGGCGGTTTCCCATCAAATCCAGGATGGTTCGATAGGCGGAATATTGCGTTTGCTCATCCGGCGGCTGGCTGCGATTGAGAAAGAGGAACTCCGTTCGCAGCAAGCCGATTCCCTCCGCGCCGTGTTGAAGGGCGAGACGAGCATCATCCACGCTGCCCACGTTCGCAGCGATCTCCACGCGATGACCGTCGCGGGTGAGGGCGGGTTGGGTTGCGAGTTCATGTTCGCGCTGGCGCTTTTCGCCGTCCGCGAGGATGCGCTGCCCGAAATCAGCGACCAGTTCCGAGGTCGGGTTTGAGGCGAGGATTCCGGTGGTTCCATCCACGAGCAGCAGAGTCTCATCCGGTATATCCAAAACCGCATCGCCCAATCCAACGATGGCGGGAATGCCCAACGCTTTGGCGAGGATGGCAGTGTGGGAAGTGGGTCCGCCCTCAGCGGTGCAAAACGCGAGGACTTTCGATTTATCCAGCACGGCAGTTTGAGAAGGCGCGAGATCGCGCGTGAGGATGATGCTTTGTTTGGCGAGCGTTGGCGCTGCCTTCACACCCATAAGAATTTCAAACACGCGCCGCCCCACATCGCGGACATCGGCGCTGCGCGCGCGAAGCGTTTCATCCGGCATGGCTTCGAGTTGACTCGCAAAATATTCGCAGGCAT
The DNA here is from genome assembly GCA_013112685.1 of Chloroflexota bacterium. Taxonomy (GTDB): domain Bacteria; phylum Chloroflexota; class Anaerolineae; order Anaerolineales; family Villigracilaceae; genus Villigracilis. The sequence goes on from JABFGC010000002.1 coordinate 813,933, forward strand.
CATGCCATGCCTGCTCCGCGTTCACGCCCGAATCAATTGCGGCTTCGGCTTTTTGAACCAGGGCAGCATCCTCCAGAAACATGGCTTGCGCTTCAAAGAGCGCCGCTTCGGTTTCACCGATTTGACTGGCGACCTGACCCGCAAGTTCGCGCAGTTGTTTTGCGGCGTTCTGGCGCGCATCGCCAAGCCGCGTTCTTTCCGCGTGCAAATCGGCGGGAATGAATTTTAGAATTTGCAGAGGGCGCGGATCCCAGCGCAAAGCCGGTCCCTTGGCGAGACCGGGCGCGGCTGGAATGCCTTTCAACTCAACGGTCATCTAAAACTTCCCCGCAAAATCGGATTCGATCAACTCGCGTAGGGTTTGGATGGCTTGCGTTTCGTCTTCGCCCTCCGCGCTCAGTTCGATCTCGTGATTCTTTTCCACACCCAGCGTAAGCACGCTCAGGATGCTTTTCGCATCCACGCCCGCCGAGTCTTTTGTCGCATTGCGGACTGTAAGTTTGCACTTGAACTGCGCCGCCGTCTTGACAAACTCCGCCGCCGGTCGGGCGTGCAAGCCGACTTCGTTGATAACCTTCAATCGGATATTCTGCATTTCGTCTCTTTCAAGCCAGCGTTTTGTGAATGAGCGCGAGCGCTTCGGCGGAATCTTTTGCCTGCGCCAGGTCTTCGAGCAAACTGCCCGTTTGAATCAATTTGACCAGTTGCCCGATCATCTCCACCTGTTTTTCGCGTTCCTTGACCGCAAGCAGAAAGATCAAACGCGCATCGAGCAACGTCGAGCCGTCCGTGCCCATTTGGGCAAAACGAACCGGCGCGTTCAAAACGCCAATGCAAACTGCTGATTTGTTCACATGATCCGGGTCGGCGTGGGGGATGGCAACCGCCAGCGGCTGAGTAGGCAAACCCGTCGGGAACGTTTGCTCACGCTTCCAAACATCTTCCGAAAAACCGGGCAAGACGTGCCCCGTCTCCACCAGCGCCGCCGTCAACGCCTGGATCGCCTCCTGCGCGTCCTTTGCATTCACATTGACTAAAATATGATCCGTCTTAAGTAAATCCATCAAAGTATTTTGCATTCCATTTCCAATCAAGCCGCCGCGCGCAGGGCAGCCATATTTTCAGTGATTTTGCCTTCCTTGAAAACCGCCCGACCCACGACGACGGTATCCGCACCGACTTTCTGGATTTGGGATATGTTCTCCGCCGTGACGCCGCCATCCACAACCCATTCGCATCTTCCCTGACCCGCAGCCTGTTTGCCCTCCCGGACTTTTTTCAACACTTCGGGCAGGAACGGACAATCGGGCATTTCGGGTTCAGTCGTCAGCACAACGATAAAGGAAAGATACGGCGTGAGGTAACTCAAATCCGGGATGGGTGTGGCGGGATTGAACGCCAGCCCAGCCTGCGCGCCCAGCGAGACAATTTGCCGTAACACGCGGCGCGGGTAGGGACAGGCTTCGTAATGCACCGAGATGCGATTCGCCCCGTATGCCGCCAGTTCAGGCAGAATCCATTCCGGATTGACCATCATCAGATGAACGTCGAACGGCAGTCGGGTGAGCGGGCGCAGGTCTGCAATGATTTTTGTCCCCAACGTCATGACGGGCGTGAACGACCCGTCCTCCACGTCGAAGTGAATGGAATCTGCGCCCGCAGCTTCGAGGTCCGCGATGACCCGGCTGAGATAAGGCATGGGAGCAGAAGCAAGCGAGGGGGCGATGCGAAGCGGCATGGGTCAGGAACGCCTCAATTCCTTGACCTTGTTCATCAAGGTCCGAACCCGCTGGAGGTCAATCGCATTCCAGGTGTTGCCTTCCTGCTTGAAGGTGGTGCCGATCACGGCGCCGTCCGCCGCCCGCAATTGTTCCTCGACGTTATCCAGCCTCACGCCCGTGTTGGCAAACACAGGCGTATCCGGCACAACATCCTTGACCAGTTTCAGGGTCTGAGCGGAGGTTTCTGCGCCCGCCGTCAATCCCGAAACGCACAGCGCATCCGGTCGGTTGTTGAAGACAGTCGAGCGCGCGATGTCTGTGACCGGGCGATTGCCGAGGTACGCAGCCGCTTCCGGCACGATGTTGAAGAACAGGCGGACGTGCTGCGCGCCAATGGCATGTTGGTGGCGAATCACTTCACCGGCGTTCGTATTCCACAAACCGAAGTCGCTCGCGTACACGCCGGTAAAAATCTCGCGCACAAACTGGGCGCCCGTTGCCATCGCCAAATCTATCGAGGCGCGCGGGTCCCACAAAACGTTCACGCCATAGGGAATCTTGATCTCCCGTTTGAGTTCACCGATCACCGAAGCCATGCACGCAGCGGTGATTGTCTCCACTTTTGTCAGGTAGGGCAGGCTGAATTCGTTAGAAAAGAGGATGGCATCCACGCCCCCTTCCTGCAGGGCGAGCATGTCGGCGCGCGCCTGTTCGTAGACCCATGCCATGCCTTTGACGGCGTCGTATTGAGGATCGCCCGGCATGGCTTGCATGTGACACATGCCGATGACGGGTTTTTCGACTCCAAAAAGTTCCTTTACCCAGGTTTGCATAGAACCTCTTTTTCGATGTTTACCCCCGACTCAAGTCCAGTTCGGGAGTGAAGGATCGGGCTGTGGCTTCCACAAGCTGGATCATTTGAATGATGTCCGTCTCGTGGCACATTTGAATGGATGCGTGACTGTAACGATGCGGAATGGACAGCCCGGCGATCACATAACCTTTGTCATCCAGATACAACTGGAATGCAGGGTCGGTGATCACGCCCACGATGACTTCGCGCTGCAAGGGGATGTTTTCCTGTTTGGCAATCCCTTCGATAAACCGGCGCAGTTTTGGCGAGGAGAACAACCCGCCCAGTGTGCCGCGCCCGTGAAAATCCATCATTTTGATCGCCGGTCCCTTGCGCATTGCCACCGGGTGCAGGGGCTTGTCAATGGGTGTGTCGGCGGCAATCGTAATATCCAGCGAGAGAATCGCATGAGGCTTGGTGGCAGTGACCGTCGGCAATGAGCCGCGAATGCTGAATTCCTCCAGCACCGTGAACGAGAAGATAATCGTGGAAAGCGGTCTTTGCGCGGCGAAGGATTTCAACGCCTCCAAAAGAATGAAGACGCTGACGCGGTTATCCAGCGCCTTGGAGCAGATCATCCCATCGCCGAAGTGGTGATAGTTGGGATGATACGTCACCGGGTCGCCCACCTGAATCCCAGCCTGTTCCACCGCTTCACGGCTGGTCAGCCCGATGTCAATGAACATATCATGCACAGTGGGGACCTTGAACTTCTCCTCGGACGATGTGATGTGGTGCGATTTCGTCCCCACATAGCCGGGGATCAACCGGTTGTCGTCCGTCAACACGTCCACCCGCTGACCCAGCAGGGATTTCTCCGGTACGCCGCCCACCCGCTCAATGCGCAAAAAGCCATCGTCGGTAATGTACCTGACGATCAAACCCAGTTCATCCATGTGCGCCTGTAACATCAGGCGCTGATCGGGATGTTTCGCGCCTTTCAAAATCCCCACCACGTTGCCGAGGTTATCCACGCTGACTTCATCCACCAGCGGACGAATCGTGTCGCGGACAAACGCCGTCATTGGGTCTTCGCGCCCGGAGACGGCATGGATGGCGCACAGACGCTCGAGCAAACCCCAGTCAGATTGTTTCATGAGAACTCTCGAATCTTTCTAAAAAATCGAATAATGCCAGATGGAGAAGGGAATGTCCTCCCTTCTCCATTGAAACGAACGCTTACGACTAGCCTCCGAACAACCCGCTGATGGTTGTCAGGATCCAGGCGATCCAGTTCCCACCGGAGAGACCGGTGATCTGAACCGCGCCTTCCGGAATGGTATAGCCAATGTCCGAGGCGATCTGGGTGAGCAGCGGAGCGAACGCGCTGGAGATGTACAGCACCATGACCATGATGATGGTGCCATACAGGATCGAGCGGAAGAAATTCCCTCGGGTCAAGGGCGGAACCATACAGATGAAGAAGGCAGTTGCTGCCAGGTCGGCGGCGGGCAGGGTGTTGTTGCCCGGCAGAATGGCGGCGAGAAACAGCGTGATCGGGATGAGCAGGATACCAGCGGCAATGGTGATCGGATGCCCGATCAAAATGGCGGAATCCAGACCGATGTAGAATTCACGCCCGGCAAAGCGCTTCTGCATGAATTCGCGCGCGGCTTCCGAAAGCGGGGTCAAGCCTTCCATGAAGATGGCGATGATGCGCGGGATTAACAGCATCACGGCTGCCATCTGCACGGCGACGGTCAGGACCTTGGTCGAGAACCCATAGGCGATCAACCCGAACAGCAAACCCAGGGTCGCGCCCATGATGATCGGCTGTCCGAAGACGCCCAGTTTCTTCTGCATCCCTTCCGAATCCCAGTAGATGTCGCGCAGACCGGGGATCTTCTCCACGATCCAGTTGAGTCCCTTGATGATCGGGACGCTGGTAACCGCCCAGCCCTGCGGAATGGACACGCCCGGAATCTTGAAGAAATCCTGCACGTCTTTGGCGGTCCAGTCGGCGATCAAAAGAGAAACGATGGCGTGGATCGCCGCTGCGATCAAACCCAGCACAAGGTTGCCGCCGGTAACCAGATAGACCAATGAGCCGGTGAAGGCATAGTGCCAGTAGTTCCACATATCGACATTGAGGGTCTTGGTCCAGCGGAAGATGAGCATGATCAGGTTAACGCCGAGGGCGACGATGAACACCAGCGAACCGACAACTGTGCCGAAGGCAATGGCAGCTGCCACACCCCAGCCGACATCCAGCGCGTTGAGTTGAATCCCGGTCGCTTCAACCAGGGCCGAGGTGGCGGGTCCGAGCGCGTCAAACAGCAGGGTGATGACCAGCCCAAGACCGATGAAGCCCACGCCGACGGTGATGGCGGAAATGAAGGCGCGGCTGACCTTTTGTCCCAGGATGAGTCCCAGGATAAAGATGATGATCGGCAACATGACGGGCGAACCAAGCCCGGTCAGGAAGTCGAAAATCGACTTGATGGTTTCCATTTGCATTCTCCTTTTTGATTAATGACGGGTCAATGATTCTTCAAAAGCATCTCAATCTTGTCGATGACCTCCTTTATACCGATCCCGGTCAGGAACGGGATCCCGTCCACAACGGGGACGTCAATATCATAGGGCACTTGCGCGGTGGCGACCACCAGGTCGGCATCGGGCGCAAGCGAAGGCACCTCTGGGACACGGCATTGAATGGTATGGATTTTTAAGCCGCGCTCTTCCAGCAATTCCTTGATCTTGATGGCGACATGCGTGGAAGTCGCAATGGCTGTGCCGCACGCCACGACGATCTTGTAAACCTTTCCAACGGATGCATTGCCCGGCATAGGTCAGTTCCCTTCGAACAGGTTCCGGAACGTGGTTTCGAACATCCAAATATCGTATTCGTACACGTCGTCGAAGGGCGGCGGCACAACCGCCAGCAGGTGGAATTTCTTTGCGGCAAGTTGATCCTGGAATTTGTCCATGACGTTTCCCGGTTTGCCGTATTGCGAATGGACGATAACGACATCCACCCCTTCGACATCCTTCAAGAGTTCCAGGATATTCTCCGTTTCGGGCGTGACCGACTCCGGCTCACAAATGGACAGGGTGTATTTGCCCGCCGACCCCGCCGCCACATCCACGCGGATGGTTTTTCCGCCCACGTGCATTTGCGGCAGCACGTAAATCTCCTGCTCGCCGCGTTTTTGCATTGCGCGCGTCATGTAAAAACGGAGAATGTGACGGAGATGGACCTCTTCGTTTGCCGGTTTGGGGATCGCACTTCGAAACGCCATGTAGGTTTCGGTTTGTCCGAGGCTTACTTTGGTTTGGGCATCAAGTTTGAGATCCATCGGCATTCTCCTTGTTGGGAAATTCAATCCGCCAGGATGACTTCCACACCCTGCTCGCGTACCTTATCCAGGAATTCGGGCGGGGCGGATCGATCCGTGACGATCTTGTCCACGGCGGTCAGCGCTGCGACGGACGTAAAGGTGGTCACGCCGAACTTTGCACCATCTGCGACCACAATTTTTTCCCGCGCGCTGCGTATCAACATTCGTTTGATCTGTGTGTCTTCGATGTTGTATTCCGTCAAGCCGTCTTCGAGGCTGATTCCCCCGATACCGATAAAAGCCTTGTCCACGTGCAGGTCTTGATACACCTGCTCCGGGATGTGTCCCACCATGGATAACTCGCGCGGGCGGACGATCCCGCCGGTGATGATCAGGCGGGCGTCAACTTCCAAGGGAATCTGGTCAACGATTTTTGCGGCAATCTGTAAACAGGAGGTGACAATGGTGAGGTTGCGTTTCCCAAGCAAACCGGGCACGATCTCCAGGGTGGTGGTGCCCACATCGAGAGCGATGCTGTCTCCATCGTAAATCAATTCCGCCGCTTTGAGTCCAATCGCCTTTTTTTCTTCCAGGTTCTTGACAGCCCGGGTCTGGAAGGAGGGTTCGTAACTGCGTCCCAGGTTTGCAATCGCCCCCCCGTGTACGCGGCGCAACAATCCCTGCCGGTCCAGTTCATTCAGGTCGCGGCGGGCCGTCATATCAGAGACATTGAACTGGGAACAGATATCCGCAATCGTAACATTCCCCCTCTCCATTACCATCTCGACGATCTGACTTTTGCGGTCAATCGTTTTCACGACATCCTCATTCAAAAAACTATTTGATGTTTGAATCTGTTTGTATACTACAAAACAATTGTTTGGTTTTCATGTGACATTTAGCATCAGATCTCTGGAAGAATCTCACCTTATTCACGCTGATTCCATGTTTCATTATGGTGAAGTGGAGGATGGGAGAAACACAAGCCAAGACCGCCATCACACCGATTAAGCCGGGCGTTGACGCACCAGAGCCGCGCATTCTTCAGTCGATTCATCCACGGAACGATGTGCCGACTCCTGTAAGCCTTGCACACTGGGTAGCACGGGAAGATTGTTGACGAAGAAATCAGAGATGTTGCGCAGGAAAAGATTGACTTCCACATCCTGAGATCAGTCGGGTATTGTGGAGCTAAAAGAAGCCGCTCCTCAAAAATGAAGAGGAGCGGCAAGGATTGTTTTTATTCAAATCAGAGTGTCGGTGATGGAGGTAAATCGAATAGGGAGCGGTTAGCCGCCGCTCCCTATTCACTGATTATGCTTTTGGTAATTTGAAGGTGCTTCCCGCAATGTGGAAAATGGTTTCCAGCGACCCCTACCCCAAAATTTTCCCAAGCTCCGATTCCAAATCCCCATCTTTGACTCGTTGACGGATCTCCTCCCGCATTTCGATGGACACCTGCGCCTCCACCTCCGCCCGAACCTGCTCTGCCCGCCGCCGAACCGACTCCACCCTGAAAGCGGATTCGGGTAAGACGCTGAGAACTGCCAAAGCGCTTTCAGCACGATCCATGTTGAGGAGGCAATCCGCCAATTCCACCGCGGCTTCATAGACTTGCGGCATGGTGTTCGACTCCAGCCCCAGCCGAATCGCCTTCTTGAGCGCCTCCCGCGCTTCATCGAATTCGGATCGAAACAGATGGAGTTTCCCCAGCAGCGTCAGCGACTCTGCCAGATCGCCGCGCGCGCCCATGGAATTGGCGAAGGCACAATAACTCCATGAAGAGATGAATCCATAATACCGCTTCCCGTCCCTGGATTCGACATCCGACGAAAGTCTGATGTTCATTTAAGTCGGATTGACGATGCCAGAAAGGCGGATCGCACGGATACTGGGGGCATGATCACCATCGTCCTTGCCGATGACCAGCCTGCCATCCGATATGGATTGCGATTGCGACTCTCCCTCGAAGATGATATTCAAATCGTCGGCGCAGCGAGGGACGGGAACGAAGCGCTCAGTGTTGTCTCCCGCCTCAAGCCCGACATCGTCATCATGGACTTGGAAATGCCCGTCATGGACGGACTCGCCGCCGCAAAAGAATTGAAATCGCTGGCGCCCGAAACTCAGGTCATCATTTTGACGATCCACGACGATGAAACGTCACGTCAAAAGGCGCGTGAGGCAGGCGCGGCTGGGTTCGTCTCCAAACACGCGGATGAAACCGTCCTACTGAACACCATCCGCGCGCTGGCGAATCGTTCAGGGCAAATCCAGTAACTCACAAAACTGCGCGTAAGATGCGCTCTCTAGCGCAATCTGGCGGTAGAGACCGCCAAATACGCTTTCTTGGAGGCATGAATGACATCTATACTCAAATGGATGAACGTCGGATTACGCGCCCTCATGGAATTGGGCATCGTCATCGCGCTGGGATATTGGGGATACAGTGTTGGAAATAGCACAGCCATGAAGATTTTTCTTGCTATTGCCGTGCCGCTGATCGTTTTCGGTTTTTGGGGTCTGGTTGACTTTCGCAACACAGGCTCGCTCGCAGAACCCTTGCGCTTAATTCAGGAACTGGTCATCACGGGCTTGGCGGCTGTGGCATGGTATGTCGCTGGCGCTCAAGCATGGGGCTGGGCGTTGGGACTGCTCTCCATCGTTCATCATATCTTGGTCTACCTGTTCGGTGGAACTTTATTGAAGCATTAAGGAGAAACTCCATGCTCACGTTCACCATCATATTTCTTTTATTGTTCGTCGCTGGCTGGCTCGACTCGCGTCTGGATTGGCAATAATTTTTGCGTAGCGGACGTTAGAGAACGTCCGCTACGCAAAATAACATTTGGCGTAGAAGTGCGCTCTCTAGCGCGCTCTATCAAAAGATCGTAAAGGAGAAAACATCATGACCCCAGGACATTTCGGTTTGGCGGCGGGAGCCAAAAAATTCGCGCCGCGCGTCCCGTTGTGGGCGCTCTTTCTCAGCACGTATCTGCTCGACGTGGTCTTTGTCTTTTTGCTCGCAGCGGGCGTGGAAAGCATCACGCCGCTCGACCCCGCGCATCCGAATGCGTACGGCGAACTCCTCATCCATGCGGAATACACTCATTCGCTCGTTGGCGCGTTAGTAATATCCGCGCTCGCAGGCTGGCTGGCAAGCCGACGCTGGGAAAGACGCGGCGGAATCACAATCGGCATCGTCACGTTCTCGCACTGGATTCTCGACCTGCTCGTTCATCGCCCCGACCTGCCCATCCTGCCAGGCAACATCGGGAATCTTCCGCTATTGGGATTCGGGCTATGGGAATATCCACGCGCAAGCATGGCATTGGAGTTGATTCTGATTCTCGTCGGCGCGACGCTCTATCTTTTTAGCGTCATCAAATTATCAGAAGAGAATCGCCGCCGCGCGTGGACAGCCAGCCTCGCGACAACCGCGCTACTCTTGTCGTTATTCTTTGCAAACACATTCGGACTATGAAATCTACTTATTCCATTCCCACTCATCCATCTGGCATCCTGCCTAAGTTTCGCGCCGCGCATCCCTATCGTCAACTTGAACTCGACGATGGGTCATGGCGTTACATCGCCGCAGGAAGCGGTCGCAAAACGCTGTTGCTTTTGCCTGGCGCGTTCGTCGGCGCGGAGATGTGGCTTCACCTTATCACGTCACTACAAGACCGTTATCGCATCCTCACGTTGGACAATCCGCCCAAAGCCATAACCCTCGCTGAGATGAATGCCGCACTCGTCAGGTTGCTGGATAACGAAAACATCCAGCGGATCACTCTCCTCGGATATTCGGCAGGCGGCGGACTCGCTCAGGCATTCATGCAATCTCATTCAGATCGCGTGGAGGATTTGATTCTGTCGCACTGCACGCCTCTCAGCGCGGACGCGGCGCATCGCCTCGACCGAATGGCTGGGTTACTGAAACTTCTGCCTATTCCTTTCATCCGAGTCTTGTTCAAAAAACGCTCAAGCCGTTACCTATCCAATTCCGCATGGGCGGATTTCACCCGCGCCTTCTTCGCCGAACGGATTGCGACTCTCAAAAAGGAAGACCTGCTCTTGTTCGTTCAATCGGGCGTGGAAGCTGCGCGCACTTTTCAATTTGACTCGCAGGCGTTACAAAACTGGGCTGGCAGAATCCTGTTGATGTCCTCGAAAGACGACGCGACCACCTTCCCGCGATTGGATGAAATGCAGGTGCGCTATCGCTCCGCGCAGACGCACGTCTTCGAGCAGGGCGGGCATCACACGCTTTTGTTGTTTCCTGAAATCTATAACTCAACGCTGGCGGGCTTTCTGGAGGCGCTTCCATGATTCATCAACTTCGCATTTACGAAATCTTCGAGCATAACAAAGCCGCGTTTCATCAACGCTTCCGCGACCACGCCGCGCGCATCATGCGGACGTACGGATTCAACATCGTGTCCATGTGGGAGTCGAAGCACAACGACCGAATCGAATTTGTCTATTTACTGGAATGGAACGATGAAGAATCAATGCGAAGCGCGTGGGAAAAATTCCGCGCCGATGAAGAATGGAAGGAGATCAAGCGCCTCACAAGCGCGCAGCACGGCGACCTGTTCGGCGAGATCGAAGACCGTGTGGTGATTGCTCTCTAGACTTCCGAAGTCTCCGAGACTTCGGAAGTCTGCTAAGGCAGTTCTCCAGAAAGGTATAACCCAAAATGGAAACAAAAAATCGAGTCGTGGCGTCATCATCACATGAGCGATGGCTCGAATCAAATTTATCCGTAAAAAGGAGAACCAAAATGAAACACAAACTCTTTTCAATCGCTTCCCTCTTGGTCCTGGTCATGCTCTTTGCGGCGTGCGCGCCGCAGGGAAGCGCAACCGATGCGCCCGACAACGCATCTGGCGATGGAGTGGACTCAACCACATCGAACGGCTCGGTGGAGGATCTGGATGGTCTGATTGACGCCCTCGCCGCAGGCGGCGCACAGGTGGCAATGGGCGAACCCATCGAGCAACCGTTCTTCTCGGTGACGGGACAAATCCTCAAGGTCAACGAGGCGGATGTGCAGGTCTTTTCCTACCAGTCTGCCGAAGCGATGGAGGCGGACGCGGCTCTCGTCGCGCCCGATGGCGGCTCGGTCGGGACCCAGCATGATGATGTGGATGGCGACCCCGCACTTCTTCAAGTCAGGTCGCTTGCTCGTCCTCTACGTCGGTGACGATGCGGCAATCCTTGACCTGTTGAAGGGCGCGCTGGGCGAACAGTTCGCGGGCAGGTAATACGTCAGATGAGATAATGCCGACGAAACAGGATCAAGCCAGGGGTCGTCCTGAGGCGAAACGTCCGAGGTGAAGAAAGCCTCGGGCGTTTTTATACGAGTCGCTATCTCCGTCTTAAGGCGGAGGTGTATTTCCACCCGTTGAAAGATGCGTTCTGAGGGAAGGCGTCCTATAATGCAGGCATCGTCACGAAAGGAGAACAGCCATGTCCAACCAATTCATCTTCGTGTTGTCTGGCAAATCCGACAGCGAGAAGTTGATTCGCTTTTTCAAGATCGTCGGTTTTCTCGGCGGGATGGTTTGGCTCAGCCGCATCTTGATTGTCATCGCAATCATCGGCGGCATTCTGTTCCTGATGGAATGAAAACTCGTTGCGTCAACTGGAAATTCAAAGGAGTTGTTACTATGAACGCTATGCGCGCATGGAAAAGAGAACAGGTCTCCCGCTATGGGGGAATGATGAGGCTCGGGGAACGCGCTGATTTCCCGCAGTTGCCCGCTAACGCGCTGGTCTCGATTACACATGGCATCAACATGAAACTGCATCAGATTATCGTCAGCACCCTGGTCAATGAAATATTCATCATGCCTTCTTTGGTGCGCAATGAAAACCTGTTGTATGCTGAAGGTCACGGCAATCTGGTCAGCGGCGAAAGCCTGCTCATTACCGTGTGGCGCGGCAAGGGAATGATCCAGTTTCGGGACCACGGTTCACATGGCTGGGCAAAAGAGCGGTTGACGCGTTTTGTGTTCGGTCAGGACGTCATCGCCTGGTTTCTCACTTACGCGCCGAAGGATCACTGCATTCCCAGCGCAGAGGAAGCGCGATATCTTGCAGAGGCTTTTGGCAAGATGATGGTGAAAGGTTCCTTTGTCCGTTCGGCTGTTCGACCTGTTTTCGTAAATGAGGCGCAAGCATGATGACGAAGCCTCAATTACTTGAAACCCTGCGGACTCGCCGCGCCGAATGGGACGCCCTGCTGGCATCCGTCGGCGAAGAACGCATGACCCAACCTGGCGCGGCGGGACATTGGTCGGTGAAGGACATCGTCTGCCACGTCACCGCCTACGAACACTGGCTGGTGGAATGGCTGACCGCGGCGTCGCAAAATACCTTCCCCGCGCCTTCGCCTCTCGATGACGCGGATGTGGAACGGCGAAACGCGCGCGTCTACGAGATGACCCGCTCCATGTCTTTGCCCGATGTCATGAACGACGCGCGTCAAAACTTTGAAGCGTTGCTCAACATCATCAAAACTTTATCCGACGGATATTTCGACAACCCTCAAAGCGCCGAATGGTTCATGAAGCCGTATTGGAGCAAAATGAAAACCGTTCCTGACGCGGTCATCAACCTCAGCGCGGATCATTACGAAGAACACATCCCGTCCATCAAGAATTGGATCAGCAACTTCGGTGGTCGAGTAGCCCAGAGCGAAGCGTAGCGAAGACGAAGGGCGTACCGAGACCACCGCGCAGTAAAGCAATGCTTGTTACAAGCTTGCACTTGAACATCGTTGGTCTCGATACGGGGCGGACGAACACCGCCCCTACTCGACCAACGGAATATCTTTCAAAGGAGAAACCATAATGAGACTTGCTGTACTATCCGACGTTCACGGAAATTGTTTTGCATTGGAAACCGCGCTGGCGGATATGAAGAAGGTTGGCTTCGATCACATCGTCTGCAACGGTGACATGATCCAAAGCGAACCTCAGCCGCACGAGACCGTGCAACTTTTACGCGAGATGAAATGCTCCATCGTGACGGGCAACTCCGATGCGTGGCTGATGACGGGGGTCGAGACCGACGCGCATCTCATCTCAGAGGAGCGCCGCAAGAAACTGGACACCGTCCGCGAGTGGTCGTTGAGCAAACTCACAGACGATGACCGCGCCTTCATCAACGCGTTCCAGCCGACGGTCACAGTTGATTTGGGTCGCGGCAGAAATCTTTTAGCGTTCCACGGCTCGCCGACTTCGTTTGACCAGTTCCTTTTGCCGTCCACGCCTGAGGATGAATTTCAGGAAATCCTCAAGCCTTACGCGGACAACATCCTCACGGGTGGACACATGCACCTGCAATACACCCGCCGCCTGCGCGACAGCCAGAACTTTTTCTTCAACCCTGGCAGTGTCGGCGTGGCATACAACCATGAGCAATCCAACCCGAACGGACTGCTCGACCCCTGGGCGGAATATGCCGTGCTGACCGTGGAAGGCGCTCAAGCGAGTCTTGAATTCCGCCGCATCCCTCTCGACATGCAAAAGATGGCGGACATCTATCGCAACAGCGACCGCCCGTTTGCGGATACAGCGATGGAACAATACACGCGTTACGAGTGATGATGAAGACTCACAGAAAAGTCTACGGTTACTTCATCAGGCGCAATCCGCAGGGAGCGGCGCAACTGCTCGTCTTCACCGCTCCCGATGGATCATTCCGCTTCCCTGGCGGTACGGTGGACGAAGGCGAAGACCTGTTCGAGGGCTTGACGCGCGAACTGCGCGAAGAGACGGGCATCAGCGATTTCAAGGTTTTGCGCAAATTGGGCGTCCATGCGTATTACAAGCCCGATGTTCGTAAGTACGTCGAGCGGCATGATTATCTTTTGCAGGCAGCAGCGCCCTTGCCAGATCAATTTTCTTACACCGTCCAAAGCCACGACAAGGATGATGGCATGGTCTTCGATTGTCACTGGATGAGCCGTGGTGAAATCGGTCAACTCGATTGGGAGTTCAGGGATTACGTCACGCCCGAATATCTTCCCGAATTTTTTCAAATGACGAACTGATTAGAGGTATCCATGTCCAAATTCAATCAACAACTTCACCTCCCCGACGGTCGCTGGCTTGGTTTCGACGAGCGCGGCGCGCCGAACGGAAAGCCGCTCTTCTATTTTCACGGTTCGCCTGGTTCGCGCCTCGAAGCGACTCTTTATGTGAATGAGGATATATTGCAATCGCTCGATGTCCGTCTGATTGCGATGGACCGCCCAGGCATGGGACTCTCCGACTTTCAGCGTAATCGCCGACTCTTGGATTTCCCCAATGATGTTCTCGCGCTTGCGGATCACCTCGGCATCGAACGCTTTTCCACCATCGCCTACTCGCTCGGCGGTCCCTACGGCTTCGCCTGTGCGTTTACGGTCCCACAGCGACTGCATAAAGTGGGCATCGTCAGCGGCGCGGCGTTGTTCACCGAGCCTGAACTGGTGAACAACATCAACGAAGGGACGCGCAAATTCCTGACCCTGCCGCGCGAAAAGCCCTTCCTTTCGCATCTGTTTATCGGAATGGCGCTGGGAGTCATGCCGCGCATTGCTCCCAACCGATTCGTCGCCCAAGCCAATTCGCTTCTCCCCGAAGCCGACCGTACCGTGCTCGTAACAAATCCTGTTCTCCAAAAAGGATTCGTCAACACGGTGCGCGAAGCGACCAGGCAGGGGACGCACGGCGTGCAGCACGAGTCCTTGCTCACGGTCACGGATTACGGATTCCGTTTGCAGGATATTCAAACGCCCGTCCTCCTCTGGCATGGGGAGGCGGATCAAAACATCCCAGTGGAAATGGCGCGTTTCGCCGCGTCCGCCATCCCGAAGTGCGAAGCGAAGTTTTATCCGAACGAAGGTCATCTCTCGTTGTTCAAAAAACATGCGGAGGAAATCGTCCGCGAGTTGGTGAATTGAATGAGACGACTCGTTAATTGGATTTTACTGACTCTCGTCCTAGCCTCATGCGGAAGCGCAACTCCGCCTCTCTCTTCGCCCGCGCCTGATTCTGACCATTCGGCTTTTCTCTCCGCTGACGTGACGATAGACACAGGCGCGGTCACCCTCGCAGGGACATTGCTCACGCCGCTCGATGAATCACCCGCGCCAGCCGTCATCATCGTCCCTGGTTCTGGCGCAGCGACACGTAATGGCAGTTGGAACATGTATCGCGCTATCGGCGAGTATCTCGCGGAGCGCGGCATCGCGGTCTTGCTCTACGACAAACGCGGCGTCGGCGGCTCGACGGGCGATTGGGAATCCGAGACCTTCGACGAGCGCGCGCAAGATGTCGCAGCGCTAGTGAAGTATTTGCAAAGCCGAGATGGCATTGATCCTAATCGAATCGGACTCATTGGTCACAGCCAGGGCGCGTACATTGCTCCGCTGGTCGTTGCGAAATTTTCAAGCGACGTAAAGTTTGTCGTCATGCTCGCGGGTTCGGGCGAGAAGGTCTGGGATCAAATCTTAACCAACGAACGCGCCGAGTCAATAGGCAATGACTTATCGGAGAATGAAGTAGATGAAAAAGTCTCCAGTCTCGAAAGTCAACTTCGATTCATTGAGCAAGTCCAATCCCCATGCCGCGCGCTCAAAGCGCATTACCTGTGCTTTGTCATTGACTACGACCCCGCGTCTGCGCTCGAAAAGCTGACCATCCCGACTCTCGCCCTCTACGCCGAACTCGATACGCAAGTCCCGCCTGATGTGAACATTCCTCTGGTTGAGTCCGCGCTGAAAACGGCAGGCAACACCGATTACATCATTCACACCTTCGAGCAAGCCAATCACTGGTTCGCGCCAGCCCAAATCGGCACCACGACCGAAATGCGCGAGTTGATGAAAGGCGGCGACAGCTATGAATTTGTCCCTGGATTTTTGGAGATGATTGGAGATTGGATCGCAAAACAATTCGACCATCCATCGGCGTGAGAACACTGATCGACAGGGAAGCGTAAAGTCGGTCTAAAGTCTGAGGCGGGGATCGGTCATCCAGTGGTTATCGCGGCAAACAACATTTGATATTCTTTGCGCATGGAAACAGAACTCATTATCACCCATTCGCCCTTTTTGCAATTGCCTATTGAAAGCGTCCTCGCGCCAACGCGCTATGGCGATACCCATATCCTCGCCAGCGGACCCCAGGACGCGCCGCCGCTTGTGCTGCTTCCCGCCATGGGCGTCACTTCCAGGATGTGGCAGCCGAACCGCGCCGCGCTGGGTCGGGACTATCGAACCTACGCGTTGGACGTGATTGGCGACATGGGTAAAAGCGTTCTCTACGACCAGGAACATTATCCCAAAAATGGACAGGCACACAGCGAGTGGCTGGTGGATGTGTTCGATGAGATTGGAATCGAAGGAGCGCATGTCATTGGCGCATCCATGGGCGGCTGGATTGCGATGAGCCATGCCATCCACGCGCCTGAACGCGTCAAGCGAATGGTATTGCTCAGACCGATGGGTTTGCCCTCATGGTGGACAACGCTCAAAGTGTTGTCTCATCTTTGGTCCGTCTTTCTTTTCCCAACCCAATCGAACATAGAGCGAACCATTCACTGGGCGTTGGGCGAGAATTCCTCCGTGCGCGCTGCCGCAGACTTTATCGCGACGGGCGCAAGGAATTTTTCCACATACAAGGTCGCGCCTCCCCTGCCTGTCCTCGATGACCAATTGCGCAAGATAAAAACACCCATGCTGTTGATGTTGGGCGAACGCGACAATGTCATCGGCAACGCGCTGGAAATTGCGAAACGCGCCCGACGATTCATCCCTCACGTCACAGTGGACATCCTCCCGAACACAGGTCACATGATGAACACAGAAAAGCCTGAGTACGTCAACGCGCGCATTCTGAGTTTTCTCCAGGAGGTGAACCATGAACACAAAGACGGAGATGCTTTCCGACGAAAGTCCGAAGACAGGTAAATTCACATCGGATAGGATTGACTCATAAAAATCCCATTCAGAAGGAGTGAAATGACAATGAATACGAAAAAAGGATCATGGATTTTCGTTGGCTTGGGACTCGTGGCGCTTGGCATCGCAATACTGGCGGCTCCCTCGCAATGGGAGGGACCCGTGCTTGTCCCAATCAGCCCTGGTCATGGAATATCCGCTTTGGATATGTTTGGGGTCGCGCCGATCCTGATCGGTACGGGTTGGCTGTACGTTGGGTTGTGGCAGCGCCGCCAGCGGATTTTTGAGTCCATTCAGCGGTCGCCTCGGCTTGGCGGATCGAGCGTATTCGTCGCGGGGCTGGGAATGGGTCTATTGCTCGCCTCGTCCTTTTCGGCGTTCTTTTGGTGGTATGCGGTGGGCGCATTCCTGTTTGGCGTCATGCTGATCGTCGCGTTGAAAGTGGCGGCATAAGCGTACATCGAATCACTGGAGGCATCATGATCGCAAGAATCTGGCGCGGCATTACCTCAATAGAAAAAGCGGACGAATATACAGAGCATCAGAACAAAACAGGCATCGCGGATTACCAGTCCACGGAAGGGAATCGCGGCGCGTATGTCCTGCGGCGCATCGAAGGCGAACAGGCGCATTTCCTCGTACTCTCCTTCTGGGATTCGGTTGAGTCCATCAAAAAGTTTGCAGGCGAAGATTACGAGAAGGCGCGTTATTATCCTGATGATGTGAAATACCTCTTGGAATTCCCCGAGAAGGTCGAGCATTACGAAGTGATCGTCAGCGCACCGACAACGGAATCGTGATTTGAATCCGCGTCCCGACATTTGGCGCGCTTTCGATATTGAACGTCCCACCAACCTTCTCTGCGCGTTCGCGCATCGTGTGCATTCCCAGATGACCAGGGGAACTCCGCGCTCGTATCGAACCCTGCGCCGTCATCGGAAATTCTCAATACCAACTTGTCACTTTCGGCTTTCAACCTAACATCAACATGATTCGCCCCCGCATGTTTGGCGATATTGTTCATCGCCTCCTGCGCGATCCGATACAGCGCCTCCTTGACCTCGATCGCGACATCGGGTTCATCAACCCGCTTCGAGCGTGACTTCGAGTTGGTGGCGCGCGCCCAAAGCGTTGACCAACTTCCCCAGCGCCGCGACCAGCCCCTCGGTCCGCAATGATTCGGGGCGCAACTCGAAGATCAACGCGCGCATTTCAGCGAGTCCCGCGTCGGCGAGCGATAGCACATAATCCAATAGTTCGGCGGCTTTGGCTGGCTCGCGCTCCAGAAGAGTCCGCGCGGTGCGCGCGCCGAGTCCGATTCCATACAACGCCTGCGAAACGGAATCGTGCAACTCGCGCGCCAGTTTCTGGCGTTCCTCCAGAGCCGCCAAATCCCCCGCCTGTTTGTAGAGCCGCGCGTTCTCGATGGCAATGGCGGCGTAGTTGGCGAACGCCATGGCGAGTTCCGCGCGCGCGGGGGTGTAATAATTCACATCCGCATGAGTCAGGACGAGCGCGCCGACGGGTTTTTCGCGCGCAATAAGCGGGATGCTCATCCAGGAATTGCTCCCCGCGTACACCGCCTGCATGCCGCGTTTGGCGATGTTGCCGCGCACGCGCCCCGCCAGATAGGTGTCGGCGTTCAGGTCTGGGATGATCGACGGCTTGCCCGCCTCCAGCATTTTGAGCGTGTTGGGATGCTCGCTCAGGCTTTCGCGTTCGTTCAACATCGGGGAATCGCCGCCGCGCTGTTCGAGCAATACAAGGTCATCGCCCTCGAGGGAACTGATGCTGGCGAGGCGGTAATCCACCACTTCTTTCAATTGGTCGAGGATCAAACCCAGCAATGGCTCCAGTTCGAGCGTGGTGGTGATGTTCTGCAAAACCCGCAAAAGCGTGGACAACTCGCGCGTGCGTTCTTCCACGCGGCGTTCGAGTTGCTGTTCTGTTTCCCTCAAAGCGGCGTTCGCCGCGGCGAGTTCCGCGTTGCGTTTCTGGAGTTCCTCCTGCAAACGGGAGAATTCCATCGGCAACATGCCCGGTTCTTCATGCGGGTTGAGTAAAGTCATTATGATTCATTATGCGCAGACGCAAGAGAGCGTCCGCTACGCCATGTCATTGAGATACCAAGCCGATTCGTACCGCATGGAGCGCGGCTTGCGTCCGGCTGGTTAATCCCAACTTCATCAAAATATTGCTAACGTGAGTCTTGACCGTCTTTTCCCCGATTATAAGTTCGTTGGCAATCTCTTTATTCGAGCGACCCACTGCCAACAGGCGCAGCACATCGGTCTCGCGCTCGGTCAATTTTTCGGGGCTGTCGGGCGCTTTGATCTCGCGCACCAGTCGCGCCGCGGCTTGTGGGGAAAGTTGCACCTGTCCGTTCGCGGCGGCTTTTATGGCGCGGCATAATTCATCGGCTTGTGTATCTTTCAATAAATAACCGATCGCCCCTTCGCGCACCGCGCCGATCACTTTTTCGTCTTCCAGCACGCTAGTTAACGCGATGATTTCCACATCAGGGAGTTCTTTCCGCAGGTGTTGAATCGCGGTGATGCCGTCCATGACTGGCATGAGCAAATCCATCAACACGACATCGGGCTTGAGTTTGCGCGCCTGTTCGATTCCCTCCTCGCCGTTCGACGCTTCGCCGACCACCTCCAGGTCCGGGTCAAGCGACAGGTACATTCTCAACCCCTGACGAGCCACGCTGTGATCGTCCACGAGCAGGATGCGGATGGGCATGAATCGGATTAGATGGGTGCGTGCATGGCGCGTCAATGTCACTTCGTCAACCTGGGATGTTGTTGCAGTACTTCGCCGATGTAGAGGCTGAGTATCTCCGCTCGCTGCTCAATCCGCAATTGTCCGCCAAATGCCCTTCCCTTACATCGAATTCGGGTAGATATTCCTGCAATCAGCGATCGTGGTCGGGTTATTTTTTGGCGCACAATCCGGCACTCTTTTTGCAAAGCAAGCGTTTTCTCGGCCGCTCTCATGATTTCATCGTGCGAGGGCATGTAGTGGGATTTGCAAAGTTTATCCGGAGGATTGTGTGATTTTTTGTCCACTGCTTGTGTCGGTTTTACAGGCTTGCGGGGGAACCTCTCCATACAGCGTCTCGTTGTAGTGACTGGAGACGTAAGTCGCGCAGATCGCAAAACCGAAGGCAATTCCTTCCGGGCTGAAATCCCGCCCAACATTGTTAACCTGCCTGAAGGACCATATCGTCAACATCAACGGCGTTAACGCAAATTTCGACCCGCGCGTGCTCCCGACACGATAGCCCTGGGTTGAACAACCACCCAGCAAAGGTTGTAACCTGCGTGGGCTGACAAAAGATGGATAAGACTCCATCGCCGGAGGCAAATGAACCATGAATATGTTCACACAAAATCTTTACGAACGTGCCCGTGTCAAGGGCTGGTTTCATCGTTTCCTGGCGCGCCTGGCTGGCCGTGAGGCTCATTTACTATCGTTGGAAGTAGTCCGCTCGGCTTACGTCAGCCGCAACTCTTCATATGCGGGAGCAAAGCCAATCCCGATTGCCAGGATTCGCGGCAGCGAGAATCGCACCCAGGATTTTGATGCCGACTTCCACCCGCTCAGCAATCACGTCAAAACCCGCTGGATGAAAATCGCCGCGGTATGGCAGTTCAACGTCACACTTCCTCCCGTGGAACTGATTCAAGTAGGGGAGGATTACTTTGTAATGGATGGGCATCATCGCATCTCGGTGGCGCGCGAGATGGGCCAGAAATATATTGACGCCACAGTAACAACCTGGCGGGTGGACGATGACTCTGTCATTCAAACTGCCGTCACGGACCCGCCTGGATCAAGAAAGGAAAAGAATCATGGAGAACGTTAGCGACATATTCGATCAACTGAAGATATTGGCTGACCCGAATCCGAGCTTGCAGAGCGCATCAATATCGCGGTTACGTGCCAAGTTGAAGGGTCAGGTCATCACCCCCGAGGACGCCGGCTACGATTCCGTGCGTATCGGCTTAAGTCTCGAAGTTGTGCGCCGCCCGGCGCTAATCGTCCGCCCGGCACATGCAGGCGACGTGTCACGAGTTGTGTCGCTGGCGCGCCGGACGGGCATGGAATTGGCTGTCCGCAGCGGCGGTCACAGCCTGCTGGGATTTGGCACTTCGGAGGGCGGCATCGTGCTTGATCTTTCACAAATGAAAGATCTGCGGATCAACGTTGAAAAGCATACTGCATGGGCAGCCGCGGGCCTGACAGCGGGTGAATATACTGCTGAGGCGGCAAAATATGGTCTCGCTACCGGGTTCGGTGATACCGCATCCGTCGGTATTGGCGGGCTGACTACCGGCGGCGGTATCGGCTATCTCGTCCGCAAGTATGGCTTGACCATTGATAACCTCCTGGGTCGCGGTCGTTGTGACCGCCGATGGTCAGGTTCGCCACGTCGATGCAGATACTCACCCCGACCTCTTTTGGGCGATTCGGGGCGGCGGCGGCAACTTCGGCGTGGTGACGCATTTCAAGTTCCGCCTGCACGAAGTGGATAAGATCGTCGGCGGGATGCTAGTCCTCCCGGCGAGGGCGGACGTGATGGCTGCTTTTGCCGCCGCAGCCGAGGCGGCGCCCGATGAGCTTTCGACCATCGTCTATACCATGCCTGCGCCGCCAATGTCGTTCATCCCTGAGAAATATCACGGGGAAATTGTCTCGCTGGCAATGCTGGCTTACACAGGCGATGCTGAAGAAGGCTTGCGCGTGATTGAGCCCTTTCGAAAGTTGACTGAACCCATTGTGGACAGGCTCGGGCGGATGCCTTATCCCGAAATCTACTGGCCCGCAGACCCAAACCCCCGCCAATTTACGCTGCGTTCAAAGTTTATCGATACCGTTGATCAGCGGACGGCGCAAATCATGCTTGATCGCCTGCACGCATCTACCGTAGGGTTGCCAATCGCGGAGTTTCGCGTGCTGGGCGGCGCGATGGCACGGGTACCCGCCGAAGCGACTGCCTTTGCCCACCGTTCCAGGCGTGTCATGGCAAGCTTCATCTTCCTGTACGAAAACCGTGATGAGGCCGCCCTTCATAACGCATGGGTCGAAAATGCCGCCGCTGCGTTGGACCAGGGCGATGGCGCAGTATACGTCAACTTTGCGGATGGTGGGCGCCTGCATGATATCTATCCCAAAGCAACCCTGGAGCGGCTCGCCGCGATCAAGGCAAAGTACGACCCGACCAACGTGTTCCGGCTCAATCATAACATCCTGCCGAAAGCTGATTAAACCTCATGTCTGTCGCGCCGCTGGTCACAATGAATACCGAATGGACCTGGCTTTGAAATGAAACATACTGACTCATTCTTTCGTCAAGTCCCGGCCCCCGGTTGGGAACCGTTTGGCGAACTCGAATTGACGGTCAATTTCGATACGGATCACACCGTCGGCAAGTGGCTGGGGGCGGTCCTTAACCTGCTCGACCTGCCCGCAGATTTTGTAAACAGTGTCTTAAAGTCAGCGCAGGAAGCGGCGGCGAAAGCCATGAAATCCGTGTCCGTGGTCAGATCAAAGCACCTGCACCTGCTGATTCTTGTTCCCACTGATCATATGTCGATGGGAGGAACCTGGGGATTCTTCCGCGTCGAAAAATTCGGGCTGCCAGCAGAGGACGGGTCTGCGCGGGATCACGATATCGAGTTTTATCTATATTTGGAAGGGTAGCCAAGCGGCATTTCCCGCCATGCCGTCGTTGACTGGAATTGGAGGGCTGGCGCGCGGCATTCACGATACCCGCGGTTGAGCAGAGAACCGGCACGGCTTACCACTCGTTTTCCAACTCCCGCGCCAATCCGTCCAGCGTCATGGATTGCGCGAGTAAGCGAGACGCTTCCATTTCCTCCGGTGTAAGTTGTGACTCCAGCTCGACGAGCAGTTTTTCGGCGCTATCCATCGTTTGGCGACTGCTGGAGGGATGCCGGGCGCAGAATACGGCGAGTTCATATGCCTGTGCAGTTGCCCCCATCTTTTCATACAGTCCCGCGATCCCCGCCAGCGCGTATAAGGCGGCGGGGATCGCCCTGGATGCGCATGGATATTTTAATTGCCTGCCAGAACACCTGCCGCGCTTCCTCGTCGGCATCGCGCGCGCTCAATATGAAACCCAGGTCCGCGAGAGTTGAAGTCAGCGCGATCTGATCGCCATCCTCTTCAAAAAGGGACGCACTTTCGCGGATCGATGATTCCGCACGATCCGCGTCGCCTGCCGCGAAGGCAAGCAGGCCAAGATAATTTAGCGCGCTTCCAGTGCCCCAGCGGTCGCCAAGCCTGCGGGTTGTCTCGGGCTTTCTTCCAATAGTTGCCTGGCTTCGGCAAACCTGCCGAGCCGGAGAGTTGCCAGGCCAAGCCTGCCCAGGGCGATCGCATTGCCGCGCACTTGATCAATCGACCGCATCGCGGCGACGCTTTCTTGCAGGCAGGCATACGCGGTTTCATATTCTCCCTGGGTTAGACAGACCATGCCCAGGTGGCTCAATGCATATCCAATCCCAGAGACCCGGCCTTGTTCCCGATTCAGGGAGACACATTCCTCGGCAAGGCGTCGCGCGACCGGATAATTGCCCTGGGAGTGCTCGAGAAGGGAAAGATACAGAATCGCTTCGCAAAGCATGACGCGGTTGCGATGCGGACCGAGTATTTGGAAGCTGTTTTGCAACAGATCACGCGCCCTCTCCACCTGACCAAGGTGCCAGCACAGATGCCCCTGGCAAGTCATCAACTCGCCCAACAGGATTCCGATCCCATCATGTTTTCCTACAACCATTGCTTCGGTTTGCATCGCAGCGACGGCCTGCTCGAAAAGAGCCGAACCTTGTCCCAGCCAGTTTCGAATATCGTGTAACACGAACATGCTTACGAGTGATTGCTGAAGATTGACTGTCTGACGATGTTTTATCATCCAATTCCAGGCGGAGCGTATATTGTCAATTTCCCGGCTCATGCGGATCAGGATGTCCTGTTGTTGCGAGCCTTGCAGCCAGTTTTCGCATTGATGGAGCCACGCGGCGTAATAGTCAGCATGGCGGTTGTGTAAACTGGCGTGCTCCTCCGGGTCGTCCTGCGCTTTCAGATACACGTACTGACGGATGAGTTCATGGAAATCGTACCAGCCTGCATGGGCATCGATGAGGCGCAACAAGGATTTATCCCGCAGGGCGGAAAGTTGGGACAGGTTTGCCCCCGCGACGCGCTCAGCCGCCTCGCGCGTGAAGCCGCCGCTGAATACCGCCAACTGCCGCAGAATGCGCCGTTCTTCATCCGTGATCAAGTCCCATGAGTGATCGAAGACGGCGCGGATGGAGCGGTGACGCGCTGGCGTATCGCGGGTGGTCGTCGTCAGGAAGTCCAAACTACGCTCGATTTCATCTGCAATTTCATCTACAGACATCACCCGTACCCATGAGGCGGCGAGTTCAATCCCAAGCGGCAATCCTTCCACAAGCTGACAGATGCGGCGGGCGGACGGCAATTCTTCCTGCGAAAGCGAAAAACTCATTTTCACCTGTGTCGCTCGCTGAAGAAACAGGGCAATGGCGCTGTTCGATTCCAAATTATTCGATTTATTACTTGAGGGAACAGGCAATCCATGCACCTCAAAAACCCATTCCGCCCGGAGGTTGAGTTGTTCGCGGGAAGTGGCGACCAACTTGATCTCCGGCGCGACTTCCAGAAGTTCATCCAGCAGTTCGATGCCGCCGAGCAGGTGTTCAAGATTATCGAGGACCAACAGGACGTGTTTGCTTTTGAGGAAATTGAACAACTGCGTTTTCAATTCCGTCGCGCCGGAGAAGGCGAAGCCCAGGGCATCGGCAATCGTGGGGATGATAAATTCGGGGGAACTTGTGCCGACCAGCGAGACGAAACACGCGCCATGTTGGAATGATTTATTCAATTGATGCGCGACCTCCAACGCGAGGCGCGTCTTGCCAACTCCTCCGGGACCGGTAAGGGTCAATAACCGGCAGGCGGGATTTTGCAACTGATTAAGGATCGCTGACGTTTCGTGTTCACGCCCAATCAGCGAGGTGAGAGGCAAAGGGAGGGAGGGAAGCGGGTAAGGATGAGGATGGGACGGAGAAGCAGGTTCCAGCGTGGTTGGAGGCGCATCCAGGTTATCCACAGCTTTTTCCTGTCTTGCCACCTTCAGAAACAGAGCCCGTTGCTCTGGGGGAATCTCCAGGTGCTGCGCGAGCAATTCAGCGACCTGGCGCGAAGGGCGGCGTTCGTCCGATTCGATCTTGAAGATGAGCGATAGGGAACACCCCACGCGCGCGGCAGCTTCCTGTTGTGTCACATCAAGAGTTTTACGCCTGTGCTTGACCCAACTGCCAAATGAATGATTCACAGCATGTCTTGTGTTACTTCTAAAGTCGGAACAAAGATATCCAATTGTACTACTTTTTGTCCAGTGGATTGTGCGGCGAATTGCATCACGGAAAATGTTACCGAGGAGGGTAAGGTTGCATCAGGAAAAATGTTACTTTCCGAGAGGCAAAAAAGCCAATCGGAGGAGCGACATGATGAGCCTGAAAAGCAAGCGTGAACTGGTCGAAACGGTACGGCCCAGATACCTGAAAGCCAGCAAACCTGAAAAACAAAAGATATTGGACGAGTTTATCTGTGCCACCGGCTACCATCGCAAGTATGCCATCCGAGTCCTCAAAAACCAAAAGCAAGTTCAAAACCACCTTAAAAGGAAAACCAAAACCTACAAACCCGTCTATGCGGGCGAAGTGGTGCAGGTCCTGGAGCAAATCTGGGAGATTTATGGGCAGATTTGTTCCAAACGGCTCCAACCGTTCCTGCCCGAAGCGCTTCGGACACTGGAACGTTGTCAAGAAATCGAACTCTCCAAAGACACCAAAGACCTGCTCCTGAAAATCAGTTCCGCCAGCATGGACCGTTGCTTGCGTCCCGTTCGGGTTCAGCCGCGCCAGGGTTTGAGCACCACCAAGCCTGGCAGCCTGCTCAAGCAACAAATCGCGGTACGCACCTTCACGGCCTGGAGCGACGAACAGCCCGGTTTCATGGAAATTGACCTGGTGGCGCACTGTGGGAGCACCACCGAAGGTCAATATCTCAACACTTTGACTTGCACGGATGTTTGCACCGGCTGGACGGATGTGACCGGCTTGCTCCACCGCTCCCAAGAGACGGTCTGCCATGCGCTTCACCTCATGCGTCAAAGGTCGCCCTTCCCTTTGCTTGGCATGGATTCGGACAATGGCAGCTGAGTTCATTAACGAGTTGTTATACAATTATTGTCTGACGGAGAAAGTCACCTTTACCCGCTCTCGTCCATATCAGAAAAACGACCAGGCGCATGTCGAACAGAAAAACTGGTCTGTCGTGCGGCACACGGTGGGTTATGATCGCTGGGAAACCGAGCAGGAGTTGGCTCTTCTTGAAAGCATTTATGACGATTTGCGCCTCTACATCAACTTCTTTCAGCCATCCTTCAAACTGATCGCCAAAGAACGGGTTGGCAACAAGACCCTCAAACGGTATGATCCTGCCAAGACGCCTTATCAGCGCGTTTTGGAACGCAAGGATGTTTCCTTGGAAGCCAAAGCACGTCTCATGAGTTTATATCTTCAACTCAACCCTGCCGAACTTCGCCGCAGGATTGACCGCCAAACTGCCAAACTTTGGAAAATTTCTCGGTAACATTTTGTCTTGATGCAACGTACCGGCCAAAGTAACATTTTAACTTGATGCATTACGTGAGAAAGCATTGATCCAACGAGGTTCGATCACATTCTGGTTGTCGGACGACTTTGAGCAAACCTGGCTGTATGCGGGCGAGAAGCAGCGCGGCAGTCAGTTTGACTACAGCGACAAAGCCATTGAAATCATGCTGACGATCAAGGAAGTGTTTCATCTGACCAATCGCAGCGTGGAGGGTTTCGTGCGCTCTGTGTTTGCGATGTTGGATATTCATTTGCCTGTGCCTGACCATTCCACGCTTTCCAAACGGGGTGCAACGTTGAAAGTGAACTTGCCGAAGAAAAGCAGTGGCAGTCTGAACATCGTTTTGGATAGCACAGGTCTGAAGATTTATGGCGAAGGCGAGTGGAAGGTTCGCAAACACGGCTATTCCAAGCGACGGACCTGGCGTAAATTGCATCTGGGCGGCAATCCCGATACAGGCGAAATTCTGGCAGTGGCGCTCACGGAAAACAGCGTCAGTGACGACGCCGTGGTGATGGAGATGTTGGAGCAAATTGAAGAAGCCCTGCTCTCGTGTGCCGGCGATGGAGCCTATGACAAACGTAAAGTATACAAGGCACTCAATGAACATTCACCCGATGTGGATATCCTAATCCCGCCGCGCAAGAACGCCCATATTTGGCAGCATGGCAACTCAAAGGAAGAACGTCATAAACGCGACGAAAATCTACGCCACATTCGCAACCATGGAAGGAAGAATCTGGCTATCACATTCGTTCTTTGGCAGAAACCATCATGTTCCGCTTGAAAATCATCTTCGGTGATAGACTTTCAGCAAGATTGCTGGAAACCCAAACGACACAAGCCTTGATCCGCTGTCTGGCACTCAATAAAATGACCCATCTCGGTATGCCTGAAAGCTGCCCGATTGCCTAGTCTGGCTTCCAGATAGATGAAATGCGCCTATTTTTCGATTTATGCACCAAAGCCATTGACACAATAAAAATGCAAATGCCGCTATTGTTTTGAAATCGGCGAAACCAATTTCCTTGAAGACAATTCTCTGAACCCGTTCTGTTCCAAATTTCTACCCTGAAATTTCATAATCAAATTACGCATCAAACTGAACTCATACTTGACTCTCGCCATGTAAAACAGGGGATAACTCAATTCGAATAACGTAAGAGAACAAGGACCATGATTTCTAATGCTACAACTGATCCAACGGAAGCAGGTCGCATCGCGTTAACCAATATGTTCAAAGCAATTGCCGAATTTGGGAGAAAGGTTCGTTTGCGCAGGCAGGCCGAATTCGGAGAAGTCGGACAGGAGAATCTGGCAGAGCCGGAATCGGAACGCAAAAGGCATCCGCCCCGTCGCAAACAAAAGCGTAAAAGGAAAGATAGTGCAGGGTAGTTTGAAAAATTAAATATCTTGGGCGTCATCAGTGCTGCATGAAAGGTATAATTCCCCAATGGAGCGCAGATCATGGCAGATGATGAGTGGTTGACAATCCAGCAGGCCGCCAAACTAAGCGGCTATCATGCCGAGTATTTGCGCATCATTGTTCGAGCGGGGAAGTTGGTTGCTCACAAATTTGGTCCTGTGTGGGCAATCAGCAAGAAATCCCTGCTGTCCTATCTTCAGACTGCGGAAAAGTCTCAGGATAAGCGGCATGGTCCAAAAGTAGTCAAAAAATAGTTTCCTTCCACACCGTCTGTTATTTCCCTTGCCCAAAATACATTTTACTGATAAAATGTATTTGCACCGAATAACGGGCGCGTAAAGTGCTGGAACACGATACACGCCCTGACCCAACCCACCGGTACTAGCGGTAGGCGGGCTATTCGTATTATAGCCTCTGCAAACGCCCTGGTGGGATTCCATCGGGGCGTTTTGCTTTCCGGCTGGGGGAAGCGGAACGCCCACAAGGAGAATACGGATGGACCTTCAATTTGTAAAACGCAATACACGAATCACCACGCCTTTGGATCGCGCAAAGGCACAGGCTGCCCTGTTGACCCTACGAAGGGAGTGGGAAGTGGCGGCAGAAGGGGAGAGTCTGGTCAATATTTCTGCCTCTGTGGGCTTGATGCTCCTTGACGTTGCCACAAAGCTGGGGATGACCCCAGAGGAACAAAAGGTTGTTTTGGGAGCCAGACTCTATCAGGAAGCCTTCAAGAAAACGCAGAAAACCTAATTCGAACGGGCCGATTCCAGCCACGGCCCGAACGCTCTCCTTGACCGAAAGACACATTCCAACGTACGGAGTTACCAATGGCAAAAAGGGCAGTGATTTACGTGAGAACTTCATCCGAATATCAGGGTGAGAAATGTAGCCCAGCAGAACAGGAACTGGATTGCCGCCGGCTCGCTGAAACACAGGGTTTAGTCGTTGTCAATGTGTATCGCGATATAGAACGGTATCGCGTCAAAAACAAATGGGTCGAGCCATCGGGAACACGGTATGACCGCCCAGGGCTACTGGCAATGTTGCGGGATGCAGCCGACAATCAATTCGATGTCATTCTCGCTTGGCGAGAGGACCGCTTGTATCGTGGAATGCGCGCGATGCTGTTGGTCTTGGAGACGATCCAGCAAAACAACATAAGCATCATGCTGGCGCTCGAAACCTTTGACCCCTCGACGGCTCCGGTAAAAGCTTGGCTGGCGCAGGTGGAACTGGAACATATCAAGGAGCGCATGACGATGGGTGTAAAGGCGCGGCTCAAGGCGGGCAAAGCAAATTCCGGGCAGGACCGTTATGGCTATCGACGTGTGGGGGAAAGGATTGAAATTGTTCCCGATGAGGCGAAGTGGGTTCGCCAGATATTTGCCTGGTACATCGAGCGCCTTTCCCTCAAGGAAATCCGGAAGCGTTTGATTGCGGCAAATGCGCCTCAAAAGGAAGCGACTAAGCCGCGCAAGATTACTTGGGCGATTGGCAGTATTCTCGGTGTTTTGCGAGGAGCTAAGGACTATACCACAGGTATCAAGGTTCAGCGCCGGGAAGGGGATTGGTTCGAAATCGGAATTGAACCCATTTTAGATATTCAGACCTATGAACAATTTCTGGGAATACACAGAGGTTCGGCTAAAGCCGCACCCTCGAGTGTCAAACAATATGCCCTCATCCAAGGATTGCTCTACTGCGATTGTGGGTACAGATGGCAGCCTCGTGGCGCTACCAGCCATTTTCGACGACATGATGGCGCGTGGGTAAAGAGGAAAACTATCACTGGTGTTTATCACTGCACGTGCAATTACGAGGAACTCATATCACCTGGATGCCCCCGAAGCATTCCTCGTAGAGACGCAGATCGTGAAGTCTGGAGACAGGTCTGCAACGCTATCAACCATCCCGAAATACTTCTCGATCAAGCGCGTATCCTAGTTGACGAGCTCAAGAGAGAATCTAACATCGGTAATGCAGATCGGGAACGAATCGAAAAGGAACTGGAAAACCTATTTCAAAACCGACAGTGGACGATCACCCAGGCACGCAAGGGCGGTATTACTGAAGAGGAGATGGAGCGCAGGCTCAACGAATATTCTCAATTGGAGGTCCAGCTCAAGAAAGAACTCTCTGCGATGCAAAAAGCCATCGATGAACGCCTACTAACCGACTGGGAGGCAAAAGTCATGCAATTTCTTGATGATTTAAAGATTGGCATCCAGGCGCTGAATACTGAACCTGCAACCGATGAAGAATGGTTAGAGTCCTTTGAAATAAAACGGCAAACTGTACAGTTATGGTGGAACAAGTAACGATTGATATCAATCGGCAGTTGAAAGTCACTATTCATCTCAATCTTTTGGAAATTTTGGAGGAGAGTCAGAAGAAAGATAGCAACTCGGGAAATTCGGGGCGATGGCCGGTGAGTGTCCATCAGGTAAAGCTCAACAATCATCCGAAGCGCTCTTTGTCCAACGGCCGCTACGGTCATGTAAGCGTTAGTGCAATCTGGAACAGTTAATACTTCAAGGAGATAGCAATGAATAACCGGGCAGTTATTTACGTTCGAACCTCGTCAGAACATCAAGGCGAAAAATCCAGTCCTGCTGAACAGGAAGCGGATTGTCGGCAATTAGCGGCAGAGAAAGGATTGGTGGTCGTCAATGTATACCGGGATATTGAGAAGTACCGGGTCAGAACGAAATTGGTGGAACCTTCGGGCACGCGCTCTGATCGTCCCGGTTTGCTTGCAATGCTGCATGATGCAGCGCACGATCAATTTGACATTATTCTCGCCTGGCGTGAGGACCGGTTATACCGTGGTATGCGTTCCATGTTGCTCGTCTTGGAAACCATCCAGGAACATAGAATATCAGTGATGCTCGCCCGGGAGACATTTGACCCCAAGATTGCCCCGCTTCGTGCCTGGGTCGCCCAGATGGAATTGGATGGCATGAAGGAGCGCATGACGATGGGTGTAAAAGCCCGGCTCAAGGCTGGCAAGGAGAATACCGGACAGGATCGCTATGGGTATCAGAGGGTCGGCGATGAGATCGTGATTGTTGAAGAAGAGGCGAGATGGGTTAGAAGGATTTTTCAGTGGTATCTTGAAGGATGCCGACTGATGGAGATTCGAGACAGACTCATTGCCTACAATGCACCCCAAAAAGGCAGCAGTATTCCTCGGAGGATTCAATGGGCGCGATCCAGTATTCAAGCCATCCTCATAGCTGCTAAGGAGTATGCATTTGGGATAAAGATACAATCCCGAAAAGGGGAGAAGTTTGAGATCCCGGTCGAGCCTATTATCGACATGGTGACGTATGAACTTTTTGTTCAAATGCGGGCAAGCAAAAGGACACATCCCGCAAACCATGTCGAATTTGATTATTTGATTGGTGGTGTTCTGTATTGTCCTTGCGGTTTAAAGTGGGGTGCAAGAACACAAAGAACCAGAAAGAATAAGGATGGCGTGGTAAGGGAGCGCAAGTCCATAGTAGGTATATATTACTGTACACAAAACCATTTGGATTTGGTTTCACCTGAATGCCCTCGGCACACCGGCGCGAAAAAGGCCGAGGCCCAGGTTTGGGAAAAGGTATGTGAGGTGGTTGATAACCCTGAGTATCTTTTTGCGCAAGCGCACCAGCTGGTTGAAGAATTACGCGCCAGTGCAGCCAATATTCATGAGGAAAGAGTAAGGATTGAAAAGGAAATGGAGGCGCTTGCAAATGAACGGCAGTCACTAATCACCTGGGCTCGACAGGGGAAGATTACCGCTACCGATATGGAAAACCAATTAGGCGCAATGACCATGCAGGAATTAAGTTTAAAGCATGAACTATCTTCTCTGGGGTAGCGTATTAATCTTAATTCCGAGGGTTAGACCAGTCAAAACACTGGTTCCGTTTTTTCGGAACGAGAGCGGAACCAGTCAAATGTGCTCACTCTGAAAACGGAACCAGTCAAACACTGGTTCCGTTGCGTTTCATCTCTTTCGCCGCTGGACGTAGAATGAATATGCCGTATCCATTCTTTGTTCAAAAGGAGAAAAATCATGATCCGCAACCCTATTGTAACGCCTGTGAAGGCGCTTTGGAGCCGATTTCAGGCTTCCAGCAGCCCCAAAAGCGGGAATTTGTATGCCTGCTGGGTGAATCAGGAGAAATTACCTGAGTTTATCCGCAGTTCTCAGCCTGCCGTACGTTTTCTCAATCTGTTGGGTCCTTTGTTCGAAACGCAAATCCCGGAACGCAACCTGATCCGCAATTGGGGACAACCCACCATCCCCAACTCCGCATTTCTGGCAGCCTGCCTGATCAAACTTGAAGAGGGGCGCGATTCAATGGGTGATCTCCTGCTTTACCTGCATGAGCATCCAGCCTTGATTTGGTTGTTGGGCTTTCCGCTTGTGCCTTCAACGCGTTATTCGTTCGGCTTTGATCCGCAGGCAAGTCTGCCCACTGAACGACACATGGCTCGCCTGCTCAGGCAAACACCCAATCAAGTTTTCCAGGCATTGTTTGTCAACAGTGTCCACCTGCTCTTGCAGGAATTTGCACGCCAGGGGATTCTCATGAACGATTGTGTTTCACTGGACACCAAACATATCCTGGCTTGGGTAAAAGAAAACAACCCCAAGGCGTATGTTGATCAGCGCTACAAAAAAGACCTTCAACCAAAAGGTGACCCGGATTGCCGCTTGGGCTGCAAACGCAAACACAATCAGCGCTTGCAACAATCTGATGAACCTGCAACGCCCAAGACAAACCCACTGCCCGCTGGCAATCTGCAAATCGGTGAGTTCTATTGGGGTTACGGCTCCGGCATTGTCGTAGTCAAAATTCCAAACAAAGGCGAGTTTGTTTTGGCAGAATTGACACAACCCTTCAATTGCCCGGACCTGTCTTATTTCTTCCCGTTAATGCAAAAAACCGAGCAAATTTTGGGCTCCAAGCCCCGTTTGGGTACTTTTGACGCCGCTTTTGATGCCTGGTATGTCTACGATTACTTCCACCGAGACGATGATCCTTTGGCTTTTGCGGCAGTTCCCTTTTCGGAAAAAGGGCGGTACAAGACCAAGGGACGGATGTTTGACGCACAAGGTTCGCCACTTTGTGCCGCTGGGCTTGCGATGTCACTACTCTTCACCTTCACGGACCGCACCACTTGCCCGGTTGAACATGAACGCAGTAAATATGGATGTCCATTGTTCTTTCCCGAACCAACCAGAAAAACATGTCCAATTCGGCACAAGAACAACACAAAAGCCAAAAAGGGATGCACCGTGGTGATGCCTTCCAGCATTGGTGCTAGACTGCGCTACACCTTGGATCGAAACAGCCAAACATACAAAGACTTGTATCGCCAACGAACTGCGGTTGAGCGCATTAACAGTCAGGCGTTTCAGCTCGGCATTGAAAGACCTCACCTACGCAACGGCAGTGCCATCGCCAATTTGAACACGTTGATCTATACGCTCATCAACCTACGCTTCTTCCACCGTTTGCGCCAACAACACAGTTCGGCCCTTTAGCCCTGAACGGAACCAGTCGATTGACTGGTTCCGCTTTTTCGGATCGAGTCCGACTCCAGCGCGGAACCACTCCTGACTGGTCCAACCCTCAATTCCCTCAATGATTGGGAAGAGAAATTTATGGAGTATTTGGATGATTTGCGAATTGGGGTTGAGGAATTAAAAAATGCCGCTCCCCAGAATGATGAGGAGCGACACCAAGTCTTTTTGCTAAAGAAGCAGATAGTTGATACTTTAGTTCATCGAGCGACTATCGACAGAAATCGTAAAATTATGGTTGATATTCGCCTAAACCTTCTTGCGATCCTTGATCAGGATGCCAAGTCAACTATGCTTGATTTGGCATATATCGGTAAGGGCGAAACTTATAACCATAGACAATTAACCCTCTCTCGTCCCCATCATTCCTCATTTTCCTCGTAACCATTTCGACAGGCATGCCGATCTCGACGGCGGAGTTGTCCACGTCGGTGAGTTGGGCGGTGAGCATGGGACCCTCATCCAGTTTGATGAGCGCTACCGTGTAGGGAGCCTGGGATTCGTAGCCAGCAGGGGCTTCGTAGATGGTGGTGTAGGAATACACTTCGCCCTTGCCGCTGAAGGTGTAGAGTTCCTTGGCTTCGTCGCCGCAGTTCGGGCAGACGTCGCGCGGGGGGAAGATTTTGTAATCGCAGTGAGGACAAACTTCACCAACAAGACCATATCGTTGTTTTTTGAGGCGCCAGTGTCGTGGAATTTCCATGTTCGTATTTCCTTTCTCGACGGTAATTCTATGCACTGGGACTCTCAAAGACTATCAGAGTTTTCGTCCTGCGTGTAGCCAGATTTACACTTATGATAGTTTGGGAACGTTGTCAGTAAAGTAGACCATCTTTGTGCAGGTCCGTTAACGTTGAACCGCATCCAGCGCGGCGCCAACTTTCTCGAAGTGTATCAACCATCCCGTCGAAAAGAAGCGGGTTTATAATCCCCCTTCGCATGAAAATCCTGTTGATCAATCAAGTCTTTGTCTCGCCCGACGAGCCGGGGCATACGCGTCATTTCGAGATGGGGAAGTATCTCAAAGAGCGCGGACACGAACTGGTGATCGTCGCCAGCGACCTGAATTATCAAACCGGTCAGCGCACGGTAGAGCGGCGCGGATTGTATGCCGAACAGATCTTCGACGGCGTGCGCGTGCTTGCGCTCGTACATTTATCCCGCCATTCATCGCAGTTATTTCTGGCGCGTGATCGCTTTCTTCAGTTTTATGTTCTCATCCATTTGGACAGCCTTGCGCGTCAAAGACCTGGACCTGGTGATGGGTACCACGCCCCCGATCTTTCAAGCCGCTTCGGCTTGGGTGGTGGCAGCCTTGCGCCGCAAGCCTTTCCTGCTCGAAGTCCGTGACCTGTGGCCCGAGTTTGGCATCAGCATGGGCGTGTTGAAAAATCCACTCATCATCGCACTTTCGCGCTGGCTTGAAAACTTTTTATACAAACGCGCCACACATATTCTGGTGAATTCTCCCGCATATCGTGAGTACATGCTTGCCAAAGGCGTTCCCGCGGACAAAGTCACCTACATTCCCTACGGCACCGATGTGGACATGTTTAATCCGTCCATTGATGGCTCGTCCATTCGCAAGGAACTTAAGCTCGAAGATAGGTTTGTGGTCTTGTATGCGGGCGCATTGGGGCAGGCGAATGATATTGATACCTTGCTGCGTGCGGCTGAACGATTGAAGAATGAAGAAAGAATCCGTTTTGTGCTTTTCGGAGATGGCAAAGAAAGAGTGCGGCTTGAAGCCGAAGCAAAAAGCAAAAACTTATCGAATGTCATCTTTGCGGGCACGCGTCCCAAAAAAGACATGCCGCGCATCGTTGCCTCCGCCGATGTTTGCCTCGCCATCCTGCAAGATATTCCCGCCTTCCGCACCACCTACCCGAACAAGGTCTTCGATTACATGGCGGCGGGACGCGCCAGCGTCATCGTCATTGACGGCATCACGCGCGAGTTGATCGAGTCTTCGCGCGGCGGTGTTTATGTCCATCCTGCGGATGATGCGATGCTCGCGCAGAAAATTCTTGAACTGGCGCAGAACCCAAATCATGTTGAGGAGATGGGCGCAAACGCGCGCGAGTATCTGGTCAAACATCTTGACCGCCGCGATAAGTTGAATGAAACGCTTGGGTTGTTTGAAAAATTGATGAAGGAAGGCTGAGTCACAAAGGAAACCTTCGTGATGTAAAAAATATGAAAGTATTGGTCACAGGCGCAACAGGATTCACCGGCTCGCGCGTCGTCCCCCTGCTTTTGAAAAATGGATACGAAGTCCGCTGTTTTGTCCGCGAGACCAGCGACCGTTCGCCTCTTTCTCTGCTGACAGTTGAGTGGGCGACTGGAGACTTATCCAACCCCGAAGCCTTGACCTCCGCTCTGCGCGGCGTGGACGCGCTTGTCAACATCGCATCACTCGGCTTCGGGCACGCAGAGACAATTATCGGGTCCGCAAAAGAGGCGGGCGTGAGGCGCGGAATCTTCATCAGCACCACTGCCATCTTCACCCAGTTGAATGCGGGCAGCAAATCTATCCGCCTTGCCGCCGAAGAAGCCATCCAAACCAGCGGGCTGGATTACACCATCCTGCGCCCGACCATGATCTACGGCAGTAAACGTGACCGCAACATGTGGCGGTTGATTCGCCTGCTGCGCGTCGCGCCCTTCCTGCCCATCTTCGGGGACGGCGAGTCTTTGCAACAGCCTATTTTCGTTGATGATGTTGCCCAAGCCGTGCTGCTGGCTCTGCAAAACGACGCGACCATCCGCAAGAGTTACAACATCGCAGGCAAAGACCCGCTGACTTACAACCAGGTCATAGACACAGTGGCGTCCGCTCTCGGCAAACGCGTGTGGAAACTTCACCTGCCCTACATGCCCATCGTCCGTGCCCTGCAATTCACCGAGCGGATGCGCTTGCGCCTGCCCATCAAAGCCGAACAGGTGTTGAGGTTGAATGAGAACAAGGCGTTCTCGTATGAAGAAGCGGAGCGAGACTTTGGTTTCAGCCCGCGCAGTTTTGAAGAGGGGATACGAACCGAGGTTTCAAATAACCAATGATTTTTGGACTCTCGATGGGTGTATGATATTAGGGCGGAGGCAGGCATGGATGAATATCAGATCAAGCAAGTGGAAAAGATCGAAGACCCCATCTGGGAAGCCATCGGCGGCGGGATCAATTCCTTCAACGAAGAGCAGGCCGGACCGGAAAACGCCAAGCGGATTTGTTTCGTCGTTTACGATGCGGAAGAAAAAATCGCCGGTGGAGTCATCGCCCTAACCTATTGGGACTGGCTCTACATCGACCTGATGTGGCTGCGACCAGATTTGCGTCGAAAAGGATATGGAGCACGTCTGCTGGCGCTCGCCGAAGAAGAAGCCCGCAAACGCGGCGCAAAACACGCCTATCTGGACACGTTCAGTTTCCAAGCCCCGGAGTTTTACAAGAAGCAGGGTTATCAGGCATTTGGGGAGTTGAAGGATTTCCCGAAGGGACATCAACGCTATTTTTTGACGAAGGAGTTGGGGTAAAATATCATTCCCCAAACCCAACGGCGAGACGAATTTGGGCGTCGCCTACTCAGATTTGCAGGTGAGAGAGGTTATGAAGTAACAATTGTCCAAGATTAGTTAGCCTTCAGTCAGTGTGGTTTTGATTTAGAAATCGTATTTGAACTGATTTAAATCTATTGTAATGATAAAAATTGGGATATATGGTGCCATGATGAATGAAAATATCATTTCAAATTTATTAATGAGGGACGCCCCCAAATTGCTATTCCATTACACGAGTGGAACAGGGGTAAAGGGGATTATAGAAACGGGGAAAATTTGGACAACAAAAATTCACTATTTGAATGATAAGTCAGAATTAGAACTTGCATTTGAATATATTCGTGATGAAATCAACCATCAAATAAATAATGGTATTACAAATCCTCCAGTAGAAAACCTTAGGTGCATGCTTGGTGCCTTGGATAGTATCAGTAAGTTTAATGTCAGTGTAGCTTCATTTACTACTCAAGGAGATCAGTTAAGCCAATGGCGTGGTTACTCTGAAATTGGGAATGGGTACTCTCTAGGATTTGATGGGTGACGGTTACAGGAACGGGTAAGAGAAAACAAAAACTATTACTTAATGCCTTGCCTGTATGAAGAAAATGAGCAAAAAACCTTAGTTAAAGATTTGATCAACTCAACATCTGTTGTTAATGTTCCAAACGATCCCAACAATGGTAAACCGCCATTTTATAATTTAAGCTTTGCAGAAGCTGCTCTTTTTATAGCACCAATCATTAAATCGAAACATTTCAAAGAAGAACAAGAATGGCGGCTTATTAGTGTGCCTTTAAAATATGAGGACGCGAAGTTCAGGACAGGAAATTATTCTTTAATTCCCTATTGGGAGTTTGAATTAGGGATTGAGGACTCACTCAATAAGATAATTATTGGACCTACTCCTGAACAAGAATTGTCGGAGAGGGCACTTTATGGATTACTTACACAAAGACATATATATAATTTAGGTGGAATTTTCCACTCAGAGATTCCTTTTCGCAAAATCTGATAAGAAATCAGAATACATAAGAGCTTTCAGATTTAGTTAGAACCGATTTCTCGTTTAGAATCATCCCTGTGACTTCCATCCTCATCTTCGCACTCCTCACCATCCTCTCCGCTCTTGGCGTGTGGATCATCCGTCAATACGCCGAACGCCGGCGCATCATGGATCATCCCAACGAGCGCAGTTCGCATTCCGCGCCCACTCCGCGCGGTGGGGGACTCGCCATCGTCATCGTCGTCCTCGCGGCGGGAATTGTTGCGGCGATCAATTCCAATCTAACTCACAGCCTCATCTATCTCATCTGTGGCGCGGTCATTGCCTACCTCGGCTGGCGCGACGATGTCCATTCGCTCAGTCCGCGTGCCCGTTTTGCCGTGCAAGGATTGGTCGCACTCGCCTCCGTGCTTGGCATGGGCTATTTCAAATCCGTCACCATTCCGCTTTTTGGTCAACTGCCGCTCGGCGCGGTCGGCTTCATCATCACCATCCTGTGGATCGTCGGTCTCACCAACGCCTACAACTTCATGGACGGCATTGACGGTATTGCAGGCGGTGTCGCGCTCTCTGCCGCGCTTGGCTGGATGTTCCTCGCCACGCACACGAATCACAACTTCGTTTTTTGGATCGCGCTCGCCGTCGCCGCGGGCAGTTTGGGCTTTCTCTTTCACAACTGGTCACCCGCCAAAATTTTCATGGGCGACGCAGGCAGCACCTTCCTCGGTTACACCTTCGCCGTCCTGCCGCTGCTCTCCGCCGACGAGGGCGGCGACGCCCTCATGCTTGGCACCCTCCTGATGTGGACCTTCATCATGGACGCGGGCGTCACCTTCATCCGCCGCGCTCTCAAACGCGAGAACGTCTTCGCCGCGCATCGTTTACACCTCTATCAACGTCTCGTCATTGGCGGCTACAAACACGCCCAAGTCAGCGTGCTCTACATTCTGCTCACCCTCCTCGCCGCCGCCCTCGCCTACGCCTGGTCTTGGGGACAACCCTACGCCCCGCCCCTCATCATTATCGGACTTCCCCTTCTCTGGCTTTTCCTCTCTCGTTACGTTCGATCTTTAAACACAAAGGACACGACGGACACAAAGGTTTAAAGCACTTACTTCGTGTACTTTGCCTGCACCGTGCGGCAGGCACGCGTGTGACCTTCGTGTTTGAATCTTTTTCTCATGCTCAATCGGATAAAAACCCTCGCCTCGCTCTTCCTCGAACTTGGTCCACGCTGGTCAGCCTTTCGCCTCGCCTACGCCTTCCGCCTCCGCACCGGACTCATCCGCTTGCAGATGCCGCAATACAAATGGACAGACCGCCCGCTTGAGCATTGGCTCAAACCTACCGTCCCCTCCGATTCTGTTTCCTACGCTGCATGGCGCAAACAAAACACCCCAAAATTCTTTCAGTACCGCAAAATTCATTTTGCGAGTCGCAAGGTAAACCTTGCGGTACTCGAAGCCGACCGCCTCCTCAACGGCGAACTCAAATACTTCTCCCACGAATACCGTAAAACTGGCTTCCCTCCCATTTGGAATGACGGAGGACAAAAACACTGGTCTCAAATCTCCGACGATCATGTCATTGCGAGGAGGGCTCTTGCTCTTCCCGACGAAGCGTCGCCGTGGCGCCGTGGCGACACAATCCCCAACGGGGAGGAGGTTGCTTCGGCAAAGAACGCCTCGCAACGACATGTGGATATTAAATTCATCTGGGAACCGAACCGCTTCGCCTTCGTCTACACCCTCGTCCGTGCCTATGCCGCCACCGGTGATGAAAAATACCCCCAAGCCTTCTGGCAATTGATTCAGGACTGGGCGGATCACAATCCTCCCAACACGGGACCAAACTGGATGGATGGACAAGAGATCGCCCTGCGTCTCATGGCATGGACCTTCGGCTTCTATTCATTTATCCATTCTCCATCCACCACCAATCTACAAATTTCCCAATTTACCAACTACCTAGCATCTCAAACCGAACGCATCCACAAAAACATCGGCTACGCCATTTCCACCCGCAGCAACCACACCATCAGCGAAGCCTTCGGTCTGTGGATGGTCGGTCTGCTCTTCCCCGAACTCAAAGAAGCGGAAAAATATTTCAAGCTCGGCAAACGCCTGCTCGAAGAAGAAGCCGCAAAGCAAATCTTCCCCGACGGCAGTTATGCCATGTACTCCCTCAACTACCATCGTTTCATCCTGCACCTCTATCTTTACGCAATTCGTCTCGCTGAGCAAAACAACTTCAAATTCTCCAATTCTCTTTACTCCTCTATCACTTCCTCAATCCGCTACCTCTCCCATCTCATTGACCCCACCACCGGAGGCATGCCCGTCTACGGCTCCAACGACGGCGCCCTCGTCCTCCCGCTCAACAACTGCGACTTCACTGATTACCGTCCATTATTGCAATTAGGCTCGGTCATCACCACAGGGGAGCGTATGTTTGAAGAAGGGGAGTGGGATGAGGATGTATATTGGTTGTGTGGAAACAGTCCCCTCTCCCAGCGGGAGAGGGCTAGGGTGAGGGAGAACTCTCCATCTTCCTTCCCCCAAGGCGGAATCTACGTTATCCGCAACACCAACTCCCGTGCCATCATCCGCTGCACCGACTTTACCTCCCGCCCCTCGCACGCTGACCAACTCCACATGGATTTGTGGATGGGCAGCCACAACATTGCCATTGACGCCGGAACCTATCTTTACTCTGGCGAGGGCATCTGGCGCAACGGACTGGCGCGCACGTCCGCGCATAACACTGTCACTGTGGACGGCAAAGACCAGATGACCCTGGTCAGCCGCTTCACATGGACGAATTGGTCGAAAGGACGCGTTCTCAAGCAAACCGAAAATCTCTGGCAAGGCGAACATGACGGCTACAAACCCATCCGCCACAAACGGACAGTCATGGCGCTGGAAGGGGACAGGTGGCTGGTGCTCGACGACCTCGCAGCGGATGAGCCGCATCACTATTCACTTCATTGGTTATTAGCCGATTATGGAATCCAGAAGCTCGCTTCTGGATTTGGAGTATTACTAAGAACATCGGACAGCTTGCTGTCCGACTCCATAAAAATTCAATCGGGTGTATTTAATGGCGAAGGCAAATTCACCATCCTCCGCGCCGACCCCGGTTCCATACGCGGATGGCGCTCGCGCTACTATGCTCACAAAGAACCTGCGATCTCGCTTCTGCTCGAAGCCAATCAACCCGCCGCTAACTTCTGGACATTCTTCGGATTTGAAAGAGATGTGGTTGAAGTAAACGGAAATGTTTTAAAGATAAACCGAACTGAAACCAGTCTCAAGACGATGGACTTTTGACCATAGACCATAAAACCATCGTCTGCGGTCTATCGTCTAATCCAATCTCTGCAAAATGTGACTGACCGCCGTGGACGCGGGACCGCCCAGCGACTGAATCAACCCGAATCTTGCTCCTGCTATCTGGTTCGCCTCCGCCTGACCTCGTAACTGAATCGCGGCTTCGACGGCTTGATACACACCCGCAGCGCCTCCGGGGAATCCGCGCGCCTTCATGCCGCCCATCGTCGCGCAGGGGATTTTGCCTTTCAACCCGATCTCGCCGTCTGCGGCAAGTTTCCATCCCCTGCCTTTGATCGCAAACCCAACCGCCTCCAATTGCAAAGCGGCATAGATGCTGAACGTGTCGTGATACTCGAAGAAATCAATCGCATCGAGCGTAAGTCCCGCCTGCTTCATCGCCTTGCCCGCGGAAAGTTGCGCCGTGTCGAAGTACAGCATGTCCTTGCGGTCGTGGAGGGCAAGCGTGTCGGACGAGGCGGCGGAGCCAGAAATCTTCAAGAGTGGATTCTTAAAACTGGACGGGAGCAACTCGCGGCGAGTCAAAAGAAGCGCGGCAGCGCCGTCCGCATTGGGAGCCATGTCGAACATGTTGAGCGGGTCGCTGACCATCTCCGCTCTGGCGTACGTTTCAGGCTTGATGGCTTTGCGGAACATGGCGTTTTTGTTTGCCGCGCCGTTCGCGTGAGCGGTCAACGCAAAACCGGCGAAGCCGTCTTTGGGGACATCGTATTCGTGCATGTAACGTTTCATCAAGAGCGCGGCTTGCGCGGCGGGAGTTATGCCCTGCACCGCTTCAAAATCCGAGTCGGAGGTGGTGGCGAGCGCCTCATCCACCGCCGCGCCGACCTTGTCCGTAAACTTTTCCACGCCGACGACGAGCGCCGCATCCACCATGCCGCTGGCGACGGCGAGATAGCCCTGTCGCAGACGCCGCGCTGCCCGATGCCCCCGCCGCTTCGACGGTCACGGCTTCGATGCCGTTGAGCCCTGCGAAATCAGCGATCAACACGCCGACGTGCGCCTGCCGTGAAAGATTCGGCGCGAGCATGTTGCCCACGAACAGCGATTGCGGCTTGAGCCCGCCCGCATCTTCAAGCGCATCATGAATGGCGGCGAAGGCCAGGTCGCGCAGACCAATATCCCAATGTTCGCCGACTTCGGTTTGTCCGATACCTGCGATGATGACTTCTGTCATTTTCCCTCGGTTGATAGGTATTTTTTACTTTTACGTTCGAATAGCCTTAATGCTTGTGCAGCCTGCGGCTTTTTCAAACTCAATTTATTCAAAACACTTGTTTTGATCGGTCTTTTTTCATCCCAAAAGATCATGGATGAAAAAAAGTCCTGCACATTTCGAGAGCATAATGTATATAAAACTTTTCGAGCCTGTTCTTCCGTGTCGAAGCTCAGAAAGTAAACCGTATCGTCAAAAACAACAGGCTTGTCGCCAATCTCTCCCACAAGTCGGAAATCCAACGATTTGTAGAGTCCGCAAATCGCGATTTTGTACGGCAGAAAGGTATATGAACCGACGCCAAAAATGGAAAAACGCGGATTGTCGCGGTAAATTTTACTTTTACGATTATCCAGGTACTCGGCATGTTTCTCCAAATATTTCCAGGTTTTGGGAGCAAGGTGTTTGATGGTGTTGATAGGTTCTCCAACGGTTTTTTGCGGAACAATAACGAAACGATTAGTGGACTTGATTCGATTATTGGCTATATCCGAACCCTTTAGTAATGGATAGACATAGGTGGGTTCAATATCCACAGCTTCGCCCAAGCCATTTATAAGGACATCGTCCTGCTTTTTCAATTCCATCACTGCCGAACAATCGTGTTTGATGCCGGAACGCCACTTTAATTCGCTGTTGCCGAACAGGTTGCTGAATTTCTCGAAGGTATCCAAGTCTCTGATTGTCATTCCATTTCGATGACCGACACGCTGGGATTTTTTTGCCTCAAGATCTTCATAAACATCGTAATCGTAATTGTGGGCATGGTCTCGAAACTCACAAAATAACAAACAGGCTTCCACCGATGCGTCAAAATATTTCTTCGCATCAATGGTGTAGATCGCGGAACGGAAAACCCCTGCCTTGTTGGAGTGCAGGTGATGTAGAAATTTCCTGGCGACAGTTGTCTTGCATAACATTGCCAGAATGCCCCTTCGTTTTTGAAACCAATTGCCAACCTGGATCAACATCCATTCCGAGATGTCAAAATTGCTTTTGCCTGTCATGGCGTCGAATCTATTGCGATTCTGGAAATTAAGTTTTTCAGGCAAGTTTACGCCCCCCATTGCTCCTTGTTGCGAATTTGTCACCCATGGAAAATTGCCAATCACAAGTATTGGCTCTTCGATATCTTTTAGCAATCCTTTCCAGTTGAAATCGAAGAAATTTCCCTGCCGGAGAACAATCCGTTCGTGGTCGGCAAAGGAGGATATTCGCTTGTGTATCTGAGCCAGATAAGCGTTATTGACTTCGATGCCAATAATTTTATTTGCCTTCCGAAAATGGGAAACGGAGGCTTCGATAAAAGCGCCTGTTCCGCAGGTCGGTTCGATAATTGTTTTGGGCGAAACCCCAAGATTTTCCAGTTTTTGGCATACAAGGTTCGCCAGTTCCGGAGGAGTCTGGAAATCGCCGAATTCAATTTTGATTTGTCGGGCTGATTTGTTCATTACTTTTCTCGATAAATCGCATGAACGCCCTTTTCCGTCCCTGCAAGTTCAATGACGCGGCTGTACTGCAACCGCCATTGCAGGGCATTTGAAATGGTCAGAAATCCCTGCGCGGGCGGATTGGCGATAACCTCGTCCGCTAGGTTGTTCAGCTCGAGTTCATCTGCTGGAAGATTCTTGTCCTGAAGGAATGCAATAATGTCATCCCTGTTGCCGTAATTTGCAAGAATCTGCCGTAAACCGCTTGTCA
The DNA here is from genome assembly GCA_013112685.1 of Chloroflexota bacterium. Taxonomy (GTDB): domain Bacteria; phylum Chloroflexota; class Anaerolineae; order Anaerolineales; family Villigracilaceae; genus Villigracilis. Next base: position 858,315 of record JABFGC010000002.1, read on the forward strand.
TCTGGAAATCGGCGGTTCGATCAGCCTCCAGGAATATTGTGCGCAGAATATTGAGGGTGGCGGTTTTCCTCTTATTGTCGTCAAACTTGTCGTAAACGAAAACCAGCAGCGAATATCCCAACCCGTATATCTTTTGTCGTGCGGACTTGAATGGACAGGAGGATTGCGGCTGCCTGATGCTGGTCACTTTCATATCCACCAGCAATTCAGGAAAATCTATTCCGCTGGCTGAACTACCTTCCGTAAATTCATAACGACTCTTCAAGTAATCTCTGAATTTGTGTTCGAGGAATGTGCCAACTGCCTTTCCATCTGTCACACCGAATAAAGCCTTTTCGGGAGTTGTAGATTGGGACGCGGAAAAGGATTTTGCTTCCTTGAAAAGATTTTTGAGAGTTAGTTTTGGCATAAATGACACGTTTGAGAAATTTTACTTCATCGCAAGTTTTCCGCGATACCGCACATACGTCGCGTAATCAATTTCCGTGCGGCGGGCGATGTATTCCTGAGTCTTCGTGGCGAGGTTTTGTTTGGCGGTCACTTTTTCGGTGACGGTAATGTCGAAGGCGTCGGACCCAGCCCCGGATCCGAATGAGACGACGAGGATTCGGTCACCGGGCTGGGCGATGTCAAGAGTCGCAGTGAGTCCGATCATTGCTGCGCCCGCATAGGTATTTCCGATCACAGGCACAAGCAGACCCGGCTCGATCTGTTCCATCGAAAAGCCGAGTTGACCAGCTACGCGCTGCGGGAACTTCGTATTGGGCTGGTGGAAGACCGCCCACTTGTAATCTTTTGCAGTTGTACTGCTGGCTTCCATCAGATGCGTGGCGGCTTCGGTGATGTGCTTGAAGTAGGCTGGCTCGCCCGTGAAGCGCATGCCGTGCTCGGGATACTTTTGATATTCGCGCCGCCAGAAATCGGGCGTGTCGGTGACGTACGAATACGAGGCGTTGATGACCGCCAGCGACTCTTCGGCGGGACCGAGAATGTACGCGCCGCCGCCCGCGCCCGCGGTGTATTCGAGCGCGTCGCCGGGTTTGCCTTGCGCGGTGTCCATGCCGATTGCCATCGCATATTTGCCCATGCCCGAGCCGACCAGACCCATCGCGGCGACGAGCGCTTCCGTCCCAGCCTTACATGCAAATTCCCAGTCTGCGGCTTGAGTGTTCGGGACGGCTCCAATCGCTTCGGCGACTAAGGTGGAGGTTGGTTTCACCGCATATGGGTGGGACTCAGACCCGACCCAGACCGCTCGCAGTTCGGTCGGGTCAATTTGGGCGCGCGCCATCGCATTCCGCGCCGCTTCAATGGACATGGTGATCACGTCTTCGTCCAGCCCGGGCACGGCTTTCTCTTTGATGGGAAGTCCGCCGGTCTTGCCTGTCCATACACGAGCTACCTCCTTGGCAGGCAGGCGGAAGCGCGGCACATACGAGCCATAGCCGACAATACCTACGGGTTTGACGGGTTTGAGGAGGGTGGGGGAATGTGTGTGATTGTGAGGGGTTGTCATTTATAAACCTTTTTCTATTTGCCTTTGATATGTGATTTCCATAGTTCAGATTTTTCTTTAGCAAGAATAAGTTCTCTTATTTCTTCGCCAGTAGGTCCCATTTCTATAAGGAATTCGTCTAGGAAATCTATTACTCCCAAGAAAGATTTTTCTTGATTTTCATTAATGCGCCATAGAGCGAGATCAGACCATCCTTTATTTTTTTGAATACTTATCAAGCGATTAGCTGCAAAAAATTCCTCAAACGAATCATGCGAAAAATAATATTGTTTTGCCTCTTTGTTCAAAATTGATGAGGCACATAATCTTTCTAACATATCAAGTTCACTTTTGAACCTCAACCCATAATATTTTTCTAGCTTAGTTAATAGACTTATATCCGCCTCCTTCCACATCATTATTTTATCAACCAAGGTGTCGTGATAAATGCCCAGACCGCGTTTTCCTCTCTCTAGCATAGACCATTCTGATATAAGTTCTAGCACAAAACTCCAACCATACCAAAGATTCTCTTGATTTTTAACACCTAACAAATGTCGAAAATATTTTTCAAAAAGCCTTGCTCTTGTATGACTTAAACTCCCCTCTTTACTTTGTGCGATTATCATTGAGAAAAGTAAAGGCTCAATTGGTTTCTTTCCGAAAGTTGCCATTTGGTGTTTGACAAACTCTACTTGTTCCAATTCTGATACGACCTGCGGTAGTATCTCCTCAACTAGTTCCCTTGTAATTGGTTCTAACTGGAAAACTGAAACATCCTCAGGAATATTGATAGTTGGACGGGTTGAAATGACGAAACGGCAATTTTGATAATCTGTATGATTTGCAATTTTCAGTATTTCTTCCATCGCTATTTGTGCATCACTACTTACTTCTGATACTCCATCGAATAATATTAAATATTTGCCAGTCTCAAGTTGAGTCTGGGTTGAATCTTCGTCAACTGCGACTCCATCTCTTGCTCTAAGTGTTGATGCTATTGCCTTAATAAGGCTATCTTTATAATGGACAGCAGTTACGAAAACTGGCTTGTATCCCTTTAATGAATTTGGAAGAGCTCCAATGAGAGTTAGGTAAGCAAATCTAGCCAAGAATGTAGTTTTGCCAGCACCCCCGTTTCCTATAATTATGATTGGGTCTTTGGGTCTTAGGATTCTAGAGAAAAAAGTGTGAGTACTTTCTTCCTTTTCCAGTTTTATTAGTTCTCTATTCTTTTTTTCTAAAATTGGAAGATCGAAATATTCTTGCTTTGCCTTGGCTACATCTCGCTGAGTCAATAACCTCTTTCGGTATCCGAGAAATAAAGCCCAGGTTCCAAGACCAGGCGTTACTAAGAGAGGTTTTGAGGCTATCTTTGTGAGCCAGGATTGAGAAAAAACTCTACTTCCATTAAATTGCCAAGCCACTGTCAAGAGAGCAAGAATTCCCATCAAATAAATTGACAAGACCGTAGCAATACTTGACAGTATCCAAAATAAAGTATCGCTTTTGTGCTCTTCATAAATCTGTATGGCAATGCTTGGAGTCGTAGTTTGTGTTGGTGAAAGTGAATTTGTGACAATCAAGGTAGATGTGGAGCTAATGGTCGGGGTGCTTGTGGCTGTTAGAGTCGTACTGGTTGCGGTATTTATGTTACTAGGAGTTTCAACGAGAGGAGTTTGTCTTTGGACAACTCCTTCAAGGTATGTGATTGTTGCGTGAAGGGAAATAATCTCTTCTTGTTGGATTTTTTCTGCTTGTGCGATAGCTGTTTGTCTTTGAGAAGCTTGTATGTTAGCTTGTCTCCCAGCAAAAGATGCAAAAGCTATAAGGAATGCCATCGTCAAGATCGCGAATGACAAAGCAATCGTAACTTGTCGTTGTCGACGTTTTTCAATCAATCTACTAGCAGAGATGTATTGAAGTTGTAAATGTGTAGGCCGAGGATCTTTTACCGTCCCAATAGAGGCAAATTTTTGCTCGGCTTCTTTGAGTTCTTTCCCTCTAAGCAATCTGCTATTGTCTTTCCTGCTTTCCCACTGTAAAGCCTTTAATTGTAATTGTGTGTGATATTTTAACCATTCATAATCTGTTAGGATGACTTTTATAGTTGCCGCAATTGCTGAATCAAAATCATCCTTCTCTCGACAAAAAATCCAATTATATTTTGTAATTGCGGGAGGAACGTCTTGTATATCGGTATCTCGAATCAGAATAGGAATAAAACGCTTATCGTTTTTAACCGCATGTTCAATCTCTTGTCTTATTATCTCGGATTTGACGGAATCTGGGCTCATCAATAAAAGAAATGCATCTGCCCCCTCAATGCCGCGATAGATTTCTTGCTCCCACTCTGCCCCTTTGGGAATGCTTTTCCAGTCTATCCAGGTTTCTATAGCATTGACAGCTAAAGCACTGACAATTTTTTCTGAGAACTCTAGGTCTTTACGAGAATAGGAGATATAAATGTGTGACATAAGTTCTTAGATAGGTTTGTACCAAAACTTTGACGTCAAGCCTGCGTGGTTGGGACCTCACCCCCGACCCCTCTCCCAGCGGGAGAGGGGAGTCCGTTGACGGGATTGAGGAGATTGGGTGTGTGAGTGTGAGAGGTCGTCATTGGTTATTCCTGATTTCGTAGGCGGATTTTAGCGGGAGAGGGCTTTCAAAAGCTATCTTGTTCGCATCGCCACATATATTTTATCGCTCAATTACTTCAATAAGACTCTGCGGATTATTGACCACATAATCCGGTTCTCCCAGCATTAACGTCTCCAAACTCTGATGTCCCCACGTGACAGCGATACTGGTCACCCCAGTCTCCCGCGCGGCGCGGACGTCGCTCAACGAGTCGCCGATCATAAAGACTGCTTCTCCATTTTTCGCAAAACGCTCCCGTGCAATGGATATTTTCTGCGCCTTCGAGCCGGGCGTGTCCACGCCGTAGACGGCATGGATGAGGTTGTCCAGTCCGTGTTTGGCGAGAAAGGCATGCACGTTTTGGGATGAATTTGTGGTCACGATGGCGATTTTGTGATGGGCGGAAAGATGGTTGATTACTTCACTCAATCCGTCATAGATGGCGGGCAGAGATTCTTTTTCTGCAAACAGGTTTAGGCTGATTTTGACGAACTCGTCTATGAGATGCTCAGGTACTTCACAAGCTTGTCCGAAGGTGGCAAAGGACATGACTTCGAGATTGCTTAGGTCGCCTTTTGTTACTACATGCTTGACACCAAGCCGGTTGCAGGCTTCCTGCCCGAAGCGAATCAGGTCGTTGAGCGTGTCCGCGAGGACGCCGTCGTAATCGAAGGTGACCAATGCCATAAATGAATTTTCTTTACCTGCCTGCCTGTTTACTTTTTTTGCTTGTTTCCTCGTCTACTTCACACATACCAAAACTTTGACGTCAAACCTGCCTGCTTGAAAATTTCTCTTCTGCAAAAGACCTGACAGGTCTCCGCGAGGGGTTGGTGGGTTATGACTTGAGTCCGCGCGCGGGTTATGGTTTGGGACGGCGCGGGTGAGACCTGTCAGGTCTGGATTTTTTACACATACCAAAACTTGGACATCAACCCCGCCTGCCTAAAAATCTCTACAACTTGCTCGATGTTTCGTCCATGATACTCCAGGGACAGGCGGTTGTGATACCACAACCTTGAAAACTCCCAGACTTTTTGAATCGTGAGAACTTCTCCACGTTCGAGATTGTTGCGCTGGCACCATTTGTCAATCCATTCTTCCGACCGGAAGAGAAGCATCGTCGCTCAGGTGAAGACCAGGTCGTCGTACCAGCGGGAGAAGGGGAGAGGGAAGTGGACAAGTAATTGGTGAATGGTCCGCTTCGCTTTGCTGCGGGATTCCATAATTTGCCCGTTTTTCACTACAAGTTGAACCGTCTCATTGCTCTCTGTGCAAACAGCCTCGATGACCGCGTCAGAGTGGAGCGCGGCAGGGACGCCGAGCATATCCCAGGCGCAGTTGGCGAAGTAAGTTTTGCCGTTGGCATGGACTTTGAAATCTGTTGGAACTGCTGAAAAGGGCCACGCCATGCGTATAGCCAAATTGTTAATGTCTTTATCTGCTTCGAGGAAAATCGCATGGCTCTTGTGCAGTTCCTTGTAATACTCTCTGGCTTCTTCCATTGAGATGTCGAAGTGCGCGGCGGCTTCGTCCACGCTGGGTGGGCGGGTGTTTTCTGCAAAGTGGGCATAGACAAAATGCCGAACTTGCCAGAGGAGTGACTCTTTAGCCATTTGTTATTTCTTGTGTTGTGATACTTCGTCTCTTGCTTTTAATAAGACTTGATTCCACATATCGAAAGTTTCTTGCCCCAGTTTTTTTGCTTCGCTTGCAAGCATTTCGTAATCAATAGTCAGGTCGCTTGCGCCGCTGAGATCGAAAACGAGCATCGCGCGAATGTCCTTTGGATGCTTGTCTGATCTTCCTTCTTTCCATGCAGTTAACTTTCCTATGATGATGTCTGCTGGCTGGGCAACCCATGCTGTGAAAGCATTACCAGCAGGATCCACGAAATTACGTCTCACACGCCGTTCGAAAGCTATTTCGTAATCGGGCTCGCGTTTAAGCGGTACAAGATCGGCTTTGATACCTTCGTTTGTATCAATGATATTGAACATGATGCCCATTTGCGTGGAGTTTCGCATCATTTCCGAGTCTGCATAATAACGAGGCAATGGAAACTTTTGTGATAAGGCTTCAAAATCCTGCTCGCGTAAGTCAACAAGAATATCAATATCGAATGTAACGCGCGTGATCCCGAATGGATATCCTCCAAATGCACCTACGATCATATAAGGTGCGCCGATTTCATCCAAAGCCTTGACGATTTGAACGTAAAATGAAACCGCTGTCATTTGACCTCCATATGCACAGGCGTTAAATAAGCCAGTACCTTCATGTTGATTTCCGGCATGGTTAATTCGGGAAATTTGTTGCGAAATGTGCCGCGCAAAGCTGCCATCGCGAATTCTTGCGCCACCAATCCTGGAATGAGACGTTTTTCAGGAGGCAGATCAGCGAGCAACTTCATTTGGACCCAGTCAATCGGTTCAAATCCATCCACGATCGCGGTTATCTCTTCAGAAGTAAGCGGCTTTCTCTTTTCCATATCTACCTGTCTACTTGTGTACTTCTCTACTTGCCACTTTCCACTTTCTATTCTACTCCCAACACCGCCTCAATAATCCCCACATACCCTCTCGCGGTCTTTTCCAATTCGAGCATACTGAGTTGTTCATCCACCACATGTGCGTCCCCTTCCGCGCCGGGACCAAAGCCAATGGTCGGTACGCCAGCCGTGCCGATGCTGTAAGCGGCGTTGGTGCAGAATCGGTAGGCGCTCAGTTTCGGGTCCAAACCGGAGGCGCGCAGTCCTTTCAAAGCTTTCTGCACAAATTCATGCTCTTCATCCAATTCCCAGGCAGGGAAGAATTTATGTGCAGTCAGCGTTTCTCCTGTGTAGGTGACATGGTCGCTCTGCGCGATTTTCGCCGTAAAGTTGACACCCTTCAACGCAGGAATTGATGTGATTTCATTTGACACACCTTCCGGCGTTTCGCCCGGCAGGAGGCGGCGGTCGTATGTCGCTCTGCATCGCGCAGGAATGACGGAGTAGGCGGGATAAGGTTCTGAAATGATATCTGTGAGAGCGTAAATTCCCGATCCCATCAAGGGATGTTCTTTGGCTTGGATTTTTTCGATCTCTGCAATCACTTTCGTCATAATGTGAATGGCATTGATTCCCAACTGCGGCGACGACGAGTGCGCGGGCTTGCCAATCGCTTCGAGATGAATCTCCGCCCGTCCGCGCCCGCCGCGCGCCAGGTTGAGCTGGGTCGCTTCGCCGATGACGACATAATCCGGCTTGACCTCGTCCATTACGGCTTTGAGCGCGCCGCCTTCGTACACTTCCTCCAGCACCGAAGCCGAGATCACCACCGTCCCGGCGATTTTGCTTCTGTCCACATTTGCCGCCGCATGGATCATCGCCGCGAGCGAGCCTTTCATATCCATCACGCCGCGACCATACATGTGTGTAGCGGTGACTTCAGCGCCGAAAGGGGCGCGAGTCCAGACGGATCCGGGAGCGATTCCTACCGTATCGGTGTGCGCGTCAAAGAGCAGAGTCTTCCCCGCCTGCGCCCCGCGGATCATGCCTACAGCGGAGCCGTATTTGTCCACCCAAACCTTATCGAAGCCGAGAGCATTCATCTCGTCCACGACGATTCTCGTGACTGCGCCTTCATCTCCCGATAAACTCGGTTGGCGTACAAGTCTTTGCGTGAATTCGATCAGGGATTCAATGTCCATTTACCCCATCCAATCTTCGATTATTAATTTAGGAATACGTTGAAATTCAATCACATTATTTGTGACCAGTACGACATCCAGGCTAAGCGCGTGGGCGCCTATTAGTAAATCCATGGAGCCAATGATCTTTCCCTCTTTTTCCAAATATGAACGCACAAACCCATAAGCGACAGATGCACGTTGATCAAAATCGGCGATTTCGATCGGGAGTAGAAACTGTTCCAGCGCAGAAAGATTCTGTTTTATTTGATTACTTTTATATGCGCCATGAGCCAACTCTGCAATGGTAATGCTCGAGACTCCGACATCCCCGGGTTCACACTGCGTGAGGCGTTCGATCAACTTTTGCGGTTTTTGCCTGATTAACCCGATACAGATATTTGTATCAAGCATGTACTTCATGAAAATGCCGCCTCTCGATTTTGAAGCGGAAGTTGTTTTCGCTCGTTCATGAAATCCGGGGAAAACATGGAAAGGCTATCCAACAAAGTGTCCCAAGGGGATTGGTAGGGAAGAAGCACGACAGCATTTCCGACTTTCTTTATATAAACGCGATCGCTTCCAAAACGAAATTCTTTTGGAAGTCTCACCGCTTGGCTTTTGCCGTTTTGGAAAAGTTTAGCAGTCTCCATTTATTCTCCTAAGTATATACCAATAATATATACTATTTTGCTACTTGTCAAGCCTTTATTTCCTTCAAAATCTCTTCCGCCCTGTCAATCCTCACAATTCTCTCTGCTACCATCTGGCTTGCCACCTTCTCGATCAATTCTCCACTCGCCCCAGCCGCAATCGCCACCTGCCTTGCGTGCAGCGACATGTGTCCGCGCTGGATGCCTTCGGTGGCAAGGGCGCGCAGCGCCGCCATATTCTGGGTGAGACCGACAGAGACGATGATTTCAGCCAGTTCGTTGGCGGTTTTCACGCCCATCAACTTGACTGCCGCTTGTGCCGCTGGATGAACCCTGGTCGCGCCGCCGACGATGCCCACTGCCATCGGCATTTCGAGCGTGCCGACCAGGTTGCCGTCCTTGTCCTTGCCCCAGGTGGAGAGGGAGGTGTATTTGCCGGAACGCGCGGCGTAGGCATGTGCACCCGCTTCGATGGCACGCCAGTCGTTGCCGGTGGCGATGACCACCGCATCCACGCCGTTCATGATGCCTTTGTTATGGGTGGCGGCGCGATAGGGATCGGATGCGGCAAACGCCCAGGCTTCGATGATTCCATCCCGAACTTTTTCGCCGCTGTAGGTCGAGATATTATCTCGACCTACCGATTCATTGCGGACTTTTTCCCCACTGTGGCGCAAGATTCCATCTTGCGCTACGAATTCCAATTCTTTTGTGGGAATCGTACACCGCGCGCGGGCGAGGCGGTGATCTGCCAGGTTGGAGAGGATGCGTAAATGCACCCGCCCGCCGGTGATGGCTTCGATGCGCGGAGCGAGCCGCTCGCAGGCGGTGTTGACCGCGTTCGCGCCCATCGCGTCGCGCACGTCGTAGATGAGGTGGACGACGAGGAATGGTCGATGGGGGATTCGGCGATGACGCGCACTTCCAGGTTGCGCGCCCCGCCGCCAAACTTTTTGAGCACGGGGTCAACCGCATCCGCCTCGTCGAGGAGTTCGTTTTTGTGCTCCAAAATGGAGAGTTGCGCCAGGTGGACGTTTTCCAAATCCAGCACCTGCATCTGCCCGATCATGTGCGGCTCGGAGGTAGTGGCGGTGAATCCGCCGCCGGCGCGGGCGAGTTTTGCCATGAACGATGCGCCCGCCACCACCGAAGGCTCTTCGATTGTCATCGGCACGAGCACCTCGCGTCCATTGACCATGAAATTCAGCGCAATGCCCAGCGGCAGGCTGTGCAAACCGACCACATTTTCGATCATGTGATCGGCGGCTTCGGGGAGAGTCCGCCTGAGATCCACGGGGCAAGCTCGGGCGGAGTCAGAGGCGCGGCTTCCCGCCAATTTGGCGCGGCGCTCCTGGAGCGTCATGTTATAAAAACCGGGGATGCGGGAGGTTGTCATAGGAATTATCCCAAGTGTAAGGTTGGCGTTCTTTCAAATTCTATCAAAATGAGGTGCGTTGATTATATAATGGACGGTATAATGTCTGCGAGGTTTCTCCCGCATGTTATTGACTCGTGAACAACTACAGGAGCGTCTGTTCGCGCTTCATGCTGCCAGCCTCGAGCTGGTGAAGGACGTTTCGCTGGAAACGCTGTTGGAACGCATTGCCTCCACCGCCTGCGAACAGGTGGGCGCGCGCTACGGGGCGCTGGGCGTGCTGGATGACGACGGCAAACTCGAACGTTTCATTGCGGTGGGCATGTCTGAAAGCGAGATCAAGCGCATCGCCCACCCGCCGGTTGGACTCGGCTTGATCGGCGGGTTCGATGGACACGAACGCGCCCCTGCGCGTGCCGGTCATCCAGGGCCCACCCGCGTTCCGTCGGCTTTCCCGACCATCATCCCTACATGGTCTCATTTTTGGGGGTGCCAATTCGCACCGGCGACAAGCAGTTGGGGCAGATCTACCTCACCGATAAACTGGATGCGAACGAGTTTTCATCCGACGATGAGATGATCATCCAGATGCTCGCCACCTACGCCGCCACCGCCATCGCCAACGCGCGCCTGATTGACCAGATGAAGGAACGCGACCTCGCCCTGACGCGCCGCAACGTGGATATGGCGCTCCTGAACGGCATCGCCTCCACCCTGACCTCGAGCCTGGAACTCGACGAGATTCTGAACAAAACCCTTGGGCTGGTGATGAACTACATGAAGGTGGAAGCCGGGGAAATCTTCTTGCTCGAAGAGGATAAGACCACCCTGCGCATGGTCCTGCACCGCGGGCAAGCCGCCGAAGCCTTCTGGACGCGCAATATCTTTAGCGTAGGGGATGGAGTGATCGGCATCGTCGCCAAAACCCGCCAGCCTTCGCTCAGCGCCAACCTGCCGGGCGACCCGAACTTCCTGCGCGAAGCCGTGGTGAAGGCGGGATTCCAGCAAATGGCTTGCATTCCGCTGGTTTCCGGCGAGAACCTGATGGGTGTGATGAGCATCGCCACCCGCACCACCGCCCCGTTCGAGGAAAGGAGCATCCAAATGCTCAATGCGGTGGGCACCTGGGCAGGACTCGCCATCGAAAACGCCCGTCTTCATACCAATGCGCGCCGCCTGGCGGTGCTCGAAGAGCGGAACCGCATCGGCATGGACCTGCACGACGGCATCATCCAGTCCATTTACGGGGTGGGGTTGGCTCTGGAAGGCGTGCAGCACTCATTAAGTGAAGACCCGCAAGCCGCAAAGCAGCAGATCCAACACGCCATTGGCGGCTTGAACCAGGCGATTCGGGACATCCGCGCCTATATTCTGGATTTACGACCGCGCCAATTAGGCAGTGAAGGCTTGTTAAACGGCATTAAACGCCTGATTACCGAATATCGTGCCAATACATTTTCCGAAGTCCACTTCACCGCCCCCGATTCCGACCTGAAGGAACTCACCCAGGCGCAGGCTTTGGCGTTATTTCACATCTGCCAGGAGGGGCTGGCGAACGCCGCCAAGCATGCCAAGGCAAAAAACGTGCAGGTTTCGCTCTGGACGACGGAAGACCGCGCGTTGCTGGAGATCCGCGACGACGGAAAAGGCTTCGATACCGAGAAAAAACACACGTTTATCGGGCATGGTCTCGCCAACATGCAGACTCGCGCGCGTTCATCGGGCGGCGACATTGATATTTCATCGGTGATCGGCGAAGGAACGACCATATTGGTATGGGTTCCGCGCGGCATCAAGCCGTGAATCGCGCGATTCGAATCAATACTTCATATTGAGTCACAGGAATTTGAGTCTCATATCAAAGGAATCAAAAAACATTTGCATCATCTTTTTTTAACATAGATATGCCGTTCCTGTCCCCGAAACGCCCGGTATGCCCATATATGGGGGGTAAAGGGGGGCGCATGGATGTTGTTGGCTGAAACGCCTGTTCTAAGCAAAAACCCAATCGTGATGGAATACAAAACGATTCTTTAACATAACCTTACCTTAAAAAAACAAAATTTTTAAACTAAACGTAGGTTGAACGACTGTTATCTTTTAAAATTTCTGCTAGAATAGCATCACGCTGATATAACGGATGCTTGCCTCATCCAATCGAAATCCCTGAAAGACAAGTTACAAATAAAGCCGAAATCCCTTGAACAAGCCGCTCTCCGGGCGGGCTGGTTCGATGTACGCAAAATCACGACCAACATTACAAACCATCACACTTCCAAGGAACGTTTATGAATGCAGAGCAGGCTTGGCAATCGGTAATCGCACAACTACAAATGGATATGCCCCGCGCCTCCTTCGATACCTGGGTGCGCGATACCCGTCCCGTTGGCTACGAAAACGGGATTTTGACTGTCAGCGTCCGTAACGCGTACGCGCGGGACTGGCTGGAGAGCCGCCTTGCAACCATCGTCAACCGTTTGTTGATCGAAGTTTTGAATTCAAAGGTCTCGGTCAACTTCATCGTTTCCCATTCGGAAGAGACCGCTTCTTCTTCGGACCTCGAAACTGCCCCCGCTTCGATAGAAATCACCCCGCCGGAGCCAAAACCCCGCCACGTAACGCTCAATCCGCGCTACACGTTTGATACGTTTGTGGTCGGCTCGGGCAACCGGCTGGCGCACGCGCCTGTCAGGCGGTTGCGGATAAGCCTGCAAGGGCATATAACCCCCTCTTCGTGTATGGAGGCGTGGGACTCGGCAAGACGCACCTGCTCCATGCCATCGGCAACGCCTGTTACATCAGGGGGCTGAATGTCCTCTACGTCTCTTCTGAAGAGTTCACCAACGACCTCATCGCCGCCATCCGCACGCACACCACGCAAGCCTTCCGCGAAAAATATCGCTCCGCCGACGTGCTCTTGATTGACGACATCCAGTTCATTGCGGGCAAGGAATCCACGCAGGAAGAGTTCTTCCACACCTTCAACACCCTGCACGGGCAGGATAAGCAGATTATCGTCTCGTCCGACCGTCCGCCCAAATCGCTGGTGACGCTCGAAGAACGCCTGCGCTCCCGCTTCGAGTGGGGGCTTACCGCCGACATCCAGGCGCCCGACCTCGAAACCCGCCTTGCCATCCTGCGCTCCAAAGCCGAACGCACCGGGCGGCAGATTTCCGATGAGATTCTCGAAAGCATCGCTAGGCGCGTGCAGTCCAACATCCGGGAATTGGAAGGCGCGCTCAACCGCATCCTCGCCTACGCCGATTTGAGTGGCTCCTCCCTCACGCCCAACCTCGTGGAAGTGGCGCTCGCCGACCTGATACCCTCGCGCGGCGACATCGAACCCACCCACGTTGTGGATTTGGTCGCCCGCAAGTTTGGTCTGACCACCGAAAAACTGCTCAGCCGCGACCGCACCAAGGAAGTTGCCCTTCCGCGCCAGATCGCCATGTACCTCCTGCGCGAAGAGGCGAAGATATCCTTCCCGCAGATCGGCGAAGTCCTCGGCGGGCGCGACCACTCCACGGTCATGTCTGCCTACGAAAAGATCAAGGAACAAATCCACGCCGACCGCCGGCTGGAGCAGGACATCGTCTCCATCAAACAACAATTGTACGATCAAGTTGTCGCGGCGTAATCCTCCTGGACCGCGGCAAAGTGATAACAAACCCGCCTGATGCTTTCGGGGCGGGTTTGTTCTTTTTTGAAGACCCGACTTGGGAATCTGCCCTTGCAGGGGCAAAGAGAATGGATTCCCGCCCTGAACTTCATATAAAGGAACGAAAGCCGCATCTTCCCCCGCCGACGGCTGATTCTTCGTCCCTCAGACTGATGAAAACCCGTGAGCGGCTATGCTCTTCAGCAAATTGAGTAAAATTGCCCCCACACAAAACCACGGAGGATAGGAATGTACGACAAGCAACCCTCGCTCCTAAAGATCATTTGGATAGATTACTGGGCATTTGTCTCTACTGTTTTCTGCGCCATTGCTCCGGGCATGTACCTTTATGACCTCTTCTTCAGCCAAAACAGGATTCAAAGCCTTGTGAATTCCAGGGTGCAGGAAGCAATTGAGTGAATCCCGGCTGGAACCTTAATCGTTGGGGCGAGACCGAACGAATTTTCCTCTTGACATCCTCCCCCCTCCGTCATAAAATCGCGCCCAATCAAATTGCTACACAAAAAACGCTGACGAGGACGAGTACGTTTCAAAGCGATTTTCAGAGAGCCTTATAGAGTTGGTGAGAATAAGGCAAAAGCGCAGAAACCGAATGGACCTCCGAGTTGTGAAGAGAAAGTTACTAGAAACTAGATAAATAGAGAATAGTTGACTAGCAGCGAGTACCAGAGACGGGAACTGCACCCGTTACCCCGCAGAGTTACTTAGAAAGATAGTGATTCGATGATTAGAGACTAGAGAACTAGTTCACTATCCAACTAGCTAACTACAAGAGTGACGCTGGCTTATTTCCCTGTTGCATCACAGCAGGGATTTTTGTTTAGTACTAGCGTTTAACCTGGGTGGCACCACGAGACTCCCCTCTCGTCCCAATGGACAGGAGGGGATTTTAATTTAATCGTGAAAGATTTACCGCAAAGCACGCGGAGAACGCGAAGAAAAGGCAAGATTTTTCCTGGCGCACTTAGCGGGCTTGGCGGTTCAGAAAGGAGTTGTTATGTTAGTAGAAGCAACAGCCGCCGCCGCTCAAACCATCATCCGCGAAATCAGCGCGGACCTCGAAACACCGATCAGCGTGTACATGAAACTACGCGGCGAAGGCGCATCCTTTCTGCTGGAGTCTGTCGAAGGTGGGGAACGCATCGCGCGCTATTCATTCATCGGCGTGCAGCCCCAAGCGCAATATATCATTCGAAATTCGGAGATCGAGATCAAAGATGCGGATGGAGTGCGCACGACGCAATACGATGGTGACCCAACGCGCTTTCTCCAAAGTGAAATGGGACGTTTTAATTTCAAAGCCCAAACCGGCGTGCCGCGTTTCATCGGCGGGCTGGTTGGATATCTGGGCTACGAGTCGGTCCGGTTTTTTGAACCAACTCTGAAGCCAAGAATGAAGCGTGCGGCGCTTCCAGATGGAATTTATCTTCTCGCTGATACCATCATCGCCTTCGACCATGCGCGGCGCAGTCTGTCGCTCATTGCGAATGTCCTCGATGGCGACGTTGACTCTGCCAACCGCAAACTCGATGAAATCGAGTCGCGTATCCATACACCGCTTCCGCCTGCGCAGCCTCGCGAAGTCAAATCATCGAAGACGCGCTCAAACATGACGCAGGGACGTTTCGAAGACATGGTACGCGACGCGCAGGAACACATCCACGCGGGCGATATTTTTCAGGTGGTGCTGTCGCAGCGCTTCACGCGCGAAACGAACGTCGAGCCGTTCGATGTCTATCGCGCCGTGCGCCGCCTCAATCCGTCGCCGTACATGTTCTTTTTCGATTTTGGGTTGGTGGACAATGAGCCGCTCTTTTTGGTTGGATCGTCGCCTGAGATGTTCGTGCGTTTGGAGGGACGAACCGCTTCACTCCGACCGATTGCTGGGACGCGCCCACGAGGAAGCGACGCCAACGCTGACGCCGCGCTCGCGCAAGAATTGCTCGCCGACCCGAAGGAACGCGCCGAACACGTGATGTTAGTGGACTTGGGTCGCAACGACCTGGGTCGCGTCTGCGAATATGGTACAGTCAAGGTCTCCGACTTCTTCACCGTCGAAAAATATTCACATGTGATGCACATCGTCTCGCACGTGGAAGGGAAGTTAAAGCCCGACCTGACCGCCTTCGACCTGGTACGCGCCGCCTTCCCTGCCGGGACGGTCAGCGGTGCGCCGAAAGTCCGCGCCCTCGAGATCATCTCTGACCTCGAACCCGATGCGCGCGGCGCGTATGCCGGGGCAGTCGGGTACTTCGGCTTTGATGGCAACATGGATACCTGCCTGGCATTGCGCACCTGGTCGCGCGCGGGGACACCTTCAGCGTCCAGGCTGGCGCAGGCATCGTCGCGGATTCGGAACCCGTGCACCGAATTTCAGGAGACAGTGAATAAGGCCTCCGCGATGTTGAGAGCAATTGAAATGGCGGAGACGAACAGTTAACGTCATTGCGAGGAGGGCGCTCTTCCCGACGAAGCAATCTCCTCGAAACATGAGCATAGTTGCTATTGGGAGATTGCTTCGCTTCGCTCGCAACGACATATGAAAAGTAATGAAAGGAAATTACCATGACCGCCAAACCCCGCCTCCTCACCGGTGACCGTCCCACAGGACGCCTCCACCTCGGTCACTACGTCGGCTCACTTGCCAATCGTGTGCGACTGCAACATCAATACGAATCCTTTTTCATCATCGCAGACTTGCACACACTCACGACCAAGCCTGAGCCGGAGCACATCAAGGATATTCCACTCTACATCAAAGAGACCGTGCTCGATTATCTCGCCGTCGGCATTGACCCCCAAGTCAGTACCATCTTCGTACAGTCAGCGATTCCTGAAACCTACCAGTTGAACCTGCTCTTCGAGATGCTCGTCACCGTGCCGCGCCTCGAACGGATGCCCACCCTCAAGGACATGGCACGCGATGCCAACATCGACTCCATGCCGTTCGGTCTGCTCGGTTATCCCATCCTGCAAGCCGTGGACATTCTGCTCCCCCGCGCGCAAGTCGTCCCCGTGGGACGTGACAACCAATCCCACGTCGAACTCGCGCGCGAACTGGTGCGCCGCTTCAACAATCTCTACGGAGAAACCTTCCCCGAACCCGAACCTATCATAGGCGACGTTCCTCTCCTCGTTGGCACGGATGGACAGAACAAGATGAGCAAATCGCTGGGCAATGCCATCTATCTCTCCGACGATGCGGAAACCGTCAGGCAAAAGGTGATGAACATGTACACCGACCCGAAGCGTCTGCGCGCCACTGACCCAGGGACCGTCGAAGGCAACCCCGTCTTCATCTATCACGACGCGTTCAATCCATCCAAAGCCGAAGTGGACGACCTCAAAGAGCGCTATCGTCAGGGCAAAGTCGGTGATGTAGAAGTCAAGCAGAAACTTGCGGTTGCCATCAACAACTTCCTCGAGCCGTTCCGCGAAAAGCGCGCCTACTTCCTCGCGCATCCCATGATTCCCAACGACGTCCTCGCCAACGGTATCCGCCGTATGCAAGCCGAAGCCAAAGCGACCATGGAACTCGTCCGCGAGAAGACAGGCTTATCCTATTCACTCGATTTGTTCGTAGACCAGGTTGACATCTTTGGTGAATATGATGGATAACATGCCGTTGCGAGGAGGAGCGGAGCGACGACGAAGCAATCTCCAATTAAACGGGAGATTGCTTCGGGCGGAAGAACGTCGCCCTCGCAACGACATATGAATCTGAGATTACAAGCTCTCAAACCACATGACCGCCAGGATCGGAATGATCCATGCAACGGCTTGCAAGCCCAATATCAACAAGGACTGTTTCGGTTCTTTGGGCAGCCACTTGATGGCGAAATATCCGGCGATGGGCAGTTGCGCCGCCATGATGAGTTGAAAGATGCGGGCTGGTGCCCCTTCATCGCCATCGCTGGATCCATTGGCGAAACCGTAGATCGCCACATAACTCAGAAGGAACGCCAGCGCCACGAACGACATGGCTAAAGGAATCCAGACACTTGGCTGTTTCAATAAGGAATTGTTTTCAGAATTTGTAATCATGGCTGCGTCTCCTTTACAAAACATTATAGGACCTGCCGCCATCAAATTCAATCAAAGACTCTCACGTTCCATGAGAAAGGAATGACATATGCTGGTTCTAATCGATAATTACGACTCCTTTACCTATAACCTCGTCCAATACTTCGGCGAACTCGGCGCGGAGATCAAGGTCTTCCGCAATGACCAGGTAACAATGAATCAACTGATCGCGCTGAATCCGTCGCACCTCGTCATCTCTCCCGGTCCCGGCGAACCTCTCAAAGACGACGGTATCTCCTCCGACGCCATCAAATATTTCGATGGCAAGATTCCCGTGCTAGGCGTCTGCCTCGGACATCAAGCCCTCGGCGCAGTCTTCGGCGGCAAAGTGGACCGTGCCCAACGCCTCATGCACGGCAAAACCTCCAAAGTGACCCACAACGGGCAGGGCATCTTCAAAGGCATCCCTTCGCCGTTCGAAGCGATGCGCTATCACTCACTCGTCGTTTATGACCCCATCCCTGCCGAACTCGAAGTGACCGCCATCACGCCTGAGGAGGAAATCATGGGACTCAAACATCGCGAGCACCACACCTACGGCGTGCAGTTCCACCCCGAATCCATCCTCACCGAACACGGCAAGCAGTTGCTCAAGAACTTCCTTGATTTGAATCCTGCTCCCGCCGCGAAAGGAGAACTCTCCATGCTCAAACCCTTTATCGCCAAAGCCATCAACCGCACAGACCTCACCGCCGACGAATCCGAGCAAGCCATGAACATCATCATGACAGGTCAAGCCACGCCCGCGCAGATCGGCGCGTATCTTGTTGCCCTCCGCATGAAAGGCGAGACCATTCCCGAGATCATCGGCTCCGTTCGTGCGATGCGCGCCAACGCGGTCAAGGTCAAACTCAACACGAACGAACCTATCTACGACATCGTCGGCACAGGCGGCGACGGTGCGCACACGTTCAACATCTCCACTGCCGCGGCGTTTGTCCTTGCGGGCACGGGTCGTAAAGTTGCCAAGCATGGCAACCGCGCCGCCTCTTCGCAATGCGGCAGTGCCGACGTCCTTTCCGCCCTTGGCGTTAACCTCGATCTCACCGCCGAACAGGTCGCGGGTGCCATCGAACAAATCGGCATCGGTTTCATGTTTGCGCCCAAATTTCATCCCGCCATGAAGCACGCGGTCGGACCTCGCAAAGAAATAGGACAGCGCACCATCTTCAACATTCTCGGTCCGCTCACCAATCCTGCGGGCGCGCACATTCAACTTACAGGTGTCTTCGACCCCAAACTCACCGAGCCGCTCGCGCACGTCCTCAACGAACTCGGTAGTAAAGCCGCCCTCGTCATCCACGGCGCGAACGGTCTCGACGAACTCAACACCACGGGCATCAATCGTGTCAGTCATCTCAAAAACAACATTGTCGAAACTTATGACCTCAATCCAACCGACCTCAATCTCGCTCCATCCACTGTTCAAGATTTACGCGGCGGCACGCCTGGTGAATCCGCTGTAATGATGCGTGACCTCCTTAGCAATAAACTGAATGGCGCGTGCCGTGATACGGTCCTCCTCAACGCCGCCGCCGCTCTCGCCGCCGAAACTGGCGATTTCAAATCCGCCCTCACCGAAGCCCAAGCCTCCCTTGATAGTGGTAATGCCCTTAAGAAACTTGATGCTCTTGTCGAGTTTACAAAGCAATTCCAAACCATCTCCTAATCCGCTACCATGAGCATTCTCGCAAAAATCCTCGAACACAAGAAGATGGAGATAACGGCGCTCGACGCTCAAACCTTACGCCGCGCCGCAGACTCTTCTCCTGCGCCCAGAGATTTTCTTGCCGCTATCAAGCGCCGCCGCTTCGGACTCCGCCCGAGCCTGATCGCTGAACTCAAGCGTGCCTCTCCCTCCAAAGGGATTCTCGCCCCGCACCTCGACCTCTTCCAGGTCGCCGACATCTACACCCAAAACGGCGCCTCCGCCATCTCGGTCTTGACTGATGAAAAATTTTTTCTCGGCAAACTCGAAACATTGCGTGAACTGCGCTTTGAACGGAAATCCGAAGTGCCCCTGCTTAGAAAGGATTTCATCATTGCCGAATCCCAGATCTACGAAGCCCGCGCCAACGGCGCGGACGCCATCCTCCTCATCGCCGCCGCATTGACGGACGACAAACTCTTTGCCGATCTCCATGCCTGCGCCTTGAGCCTGGGACTCACCGCCCTAGTCGAAGTCCACGATGAACATGAAACCGAACGCGCCTTGAAGATTCCAAATATCAAACTCATCGGTATCAACAACCGCAACCTCGCCACTTTCGATGTCTCCCTTGAAACGACAGAGAGAATGCGCCCAATGATTCCTTCCAATATCACTGTCGTCGCTGAAAGCGGAATTTTCACTGCAACTGATGTCGAGCGATTAGTTAATGCTAACGTAGATGCCATTCTTGTCGGCGAAGCGTTGGTCACTTCGGATGATATACCTGCCAAAGTGAGAGAACTTTCAGGAGCAATCCCCTAACCATCATGTCATTGCGAGCGAAGCGAAGCAATCTCCTGTTCGTTGGGGGAACTCTGTAACTTGAGCCAACCATGTGCGAGGAGATTGCTTCGTCGGGAAGAACGCCCTCCTCGCAACGACATGCAAATTAATGTCATTGCGAGCCGTACTTGGGCGAAGCAATCTCCCGTTTAACGGAGCGTCTTGTTAAGTAGTGTCTCCACTCAAGAGGAGATTGCTTCGTCGCTCCGCTCCTCGCAATGACATGAAAGTGAGAATATGACCAAAATCAAAATCTGCGGAATTAAAACATTGAATGATGCTCTTGCCGCCATTGAGGCGGGCGCGGATTATTTGGGATTCAATTTTTATCCCAAGAGTGTACGGTTTGTAGAGAAGCAGGTCTGCGCTGAAATTACATCAGTTTTGAAAAAGGAATATCCGCACATCAAACTGGTTGGTGTGTTTGTTAATTCAGCAGTTGAAGAAATAAAAGACTTCATGGAAACTTGTTCATTGGATTTGGCACAGTTGCATGGCGATGAAACAGTTGAAATATTGAATGCTCTTGACGGAAAAGCGTTCAAGGCATTTCGTGGAATTCCTGAAAATATAAATGGTTTTGAAAGACGGGATGCCCCCGCATTTTTGTTAGATGCCTCGGTAAAAGGAGTCTACGGTGGGAGTGGGGTCGCAGCGGATTGGTCAGCGGCGGCGGAGTTGGCGAAGAAATATCCGTTGTTGCTGGCGGGAGGATTGACTCCAGAGAACGTCGCGGAGGCGGTGAGCCGAGTCAAGCCGTGGGGGGTGGATGTGGCTTCGGGTGTCGAATCAGCCCCGGGTGAGAAAGACGCGGGGAAGCTGGTTGAGTTTGTGAAGAAAGTCAGAGAAGTCGAGAATTAGAGAATTCTCCAATCCTCCAATTCTCTTATATGAGGAATCTATGACATTATTACCAACCAAATTCGGTCCCTACGGCGGACAGTTCGTGCCCGAGACATTGATGCCTGCGCTGATCGAACTGGAAGAAGCGTTCGTGTCGGCAAAGGCAGATGTCCAATTTCAAAACGAGTTCAACAAACTGATGGCGTCGTTCGTTGGGCGACCGACACCGTTGACGTACGCCAAACGTCTCTCGGAAAAATTGGGCGGCGCGCAGATCTATTTGAAGCGCGAAGATTTGGCGCACACGGGCGCGCACAAGATCAACAACGCCTTGGGGCAGGCGCTGCTCGTGAAGCGGATGGGCAAGCAGCGCATCGTGGCCGAGACCGGCGCGGGGCAGCATGGCGTTGCCTCGGCGACGGCGGCGGCGTTGCTGGGCCTTGAATGCGTGGTGTACATGGGCGAAGTGGACATCGCGCGGCAGGAACCGAATGTGTTCCGCATGAAACTGCTCGGCGCAGAGGTGCGACCCGTGAGTTCGGGAACGAAGACGTTGAAGGATGCCATCAACGAAGCGATCCGTGATTGGGTGACGAACGTGCGCGATACGCATTACCTTTTGGGATCGGCGCTGGGACCGCATCCGTACCCGACGATCGTGCGCGAATTCCAGTCGGTGATCGGGACGGAGGCGCGCGAACAGATGCTGCTAGAAGTGGGTCGCCTGCCCGATACGGTCATCGCGTGTGTGGGCGGCGGGTCGAATGCCATCGGTGTCTTCAGCGGATTCGTAAACGATGAACAGGTGGAGTTGATCGGCGTGGAAGCGGGCGGAAGCGGGATCGAAACAGGCAAACACGCGGCGCGCTTCGGCGACCCATCAAAGGGACGTGTGGGAGTCATTCACGGTACACGGACTTATGTGTTGCAGGATGAAGATGGGCAGATCGCGGAGACACATTCCGTTTCGGCGGGGTTGGATTACGCGGCGGTCGGTCCCGAACACGCGCTGATGCGAGATAACGAGCGCGCCTTCTACACCTCTGCAACGGATACGGAAGCATTAGATGCATTCCAGACGTTGTGTCACACCGAGGGCATCATCCCCGCGCTGGAGTCGTCCCATGCGGTGGCGGAGGTCATCAAGCGCGCGCCGAAGATGCGGAAGGATGAAATTATTCTTGTAAATCTATCGGGTCGTGGAGATAAAGATTTGAACACTGTAATAAAAGAACTTGGAGGATCGGAGAAGTAGAGAATTGAGCGGTTAATGTCCAATTCTCCAGTCCTCTAATTCTCTGGTTATGAGGAAACATGAATCGAATTGAATCCGCCTTTGCCAACAAACCCATCTTCATGCCCTACTTCCCGTTGGGTTACCCTGACCTGGAAACCTCCATTGACGTGATCAAGGCGCTTGCCAAGAACGGCGCAGACTTGATAGAAGTGGGACTGTCCTTCTCCGACCCGCTCGCAGATGGACCTGTGATCCAGCACGCGACACAAATTGCCTTGGAAAAGGGAATCACGGTCAAGAAGTCGCTGGAAGCCGTGAAGGAGTTGCGCAAACGCGGCGTGGATATTCCGTTGATTCTGATGGGCTACTACAACCCCATGCTGGCGTATGGACTGGAGAAATTTGTCCGTGATGCGGCGGAGGCAGGCGCGGATGGATTCATCATCCCTGATTTGCCAGCAGAGGAATCGGAAGAGTTTGAAAAGGTGATTGGTGATTTGCCATTGATTCGAATGCTCGCTCCCACTTCGTCAACAGACCGCATGGAACGGATCGCCCGCAGCGCGGAGGGATTTATCTATCTCGTTTCGGTGACGGGTATTACAGGCGAACGCAAATCGTTGGCGGAAGGACTTGGCGAGTTGATTGCTCAGGTGCGGGAACACACGTCCGCGCCGGTGTGTGTGGGGTTTGGAATCGGCACGCCCGAACAAGCCAGGGAAGTTGGGAAGATGGCGGATGGGGTGATTGTGGGTTCGGCGTGTGTGAAGACGATTGGTGGAAGTGAAAAGCCAGTGGAAACGGCAGGGGAGTTTGCGAGGAGTTTTCGAGAAGCTTTGAGGTAAAATGAATCAGCGGGACGACTTTGTCGTATACTATCGTCATGATGAAGGTTCGACATGCAAATTGATTTCATTGTATGCCCCGACGATATCGAAGAAAAACTTGCCAAAAAACATCAGGTCATTTTGCGTGAGGTGCGTCAGGCATTGTTGAACAATCCCCGCATCCGCTTCGCGGAGAAAGGGTATACCGAAGGCGAGGATGTGTATGCCGCTTTCGGACAGACCTTTGGCGGACGGTATCTGTCGGTTTTCTTCGTATTCAAGCCGAAAGACAACACTGCGATTATAATTAGCGCACGCGATATGACCAAGAAAGAGCGTAAAGCCTATGCCCGCAAATAAAAGTTCTGTTTCAAAAGCCAATTCACTCCAAAAAATGGGCGAATTCTGGGACAAGCACGAGTTTACCGAATTCGATGACCCGAACGCGCGCGATGTTGAGTTTCACGTCACCGTTGCCATTCCCGTTGAGCCCGATTTGCTTTCCGATATCGAAGAATTGGCTCGTATACGCGGCATCAACGTGGAGACACTGGTCAATTTGTGGTTGAAGGAAAAACTCGTAGAAACGAGGGCGGGATAATCTCTTCGAAAGAAATCGGAACAAGCGCCTGTGTGTGTGGGATTTGGCATCAGCACGCCTGAGCAAGCCAAAGAGGTTGGCAAAATGGCAGATGGAGTCATCGTCGGTTCGGCGTGTGTGAAGGCGATTGGCGGGAGTGAAAAGCCAGTGGAAGCGGCAGGGGAGTTTGCGAGGAGTTTTAGGGAGGCATTGAAAAGTGGCAAAATAAACCGTCAAATTGTGTCTTGAAAAATTCTCCGTTCCACGTATAATTTTGGACAAAGTACGTCTAATTAATTTAAGGTTAGCAATTTCTGGTATGCATATTAGGTGGTATATGGGCGCTGAGTATCCTGTTAAAACGGCTAAAAAAGTTCCGAACCTTATATCACCGTTTGTTCTCGTTGTACTAGAAAGCAAAAAGGGCACATCTGAAAAAATTGATGTTCAAAGGGTAAGGCAATGTTTATTAAAAGAATGGATTGATCCTGAGAAAAATTCGAGGCCCGATAAGACTTGGAATGAATTTGCTAGAGAAAACCATTTGTTGCTTGATAATGAAGACATAACCTTTCTGCCGGATGAATATTATACAGACGGTGCGTGCTGGGCAACTATTCGCGACAAAAAGAAAAAAGGATATATTGTTGAGATGTACCTAGGGCATTGCGTTGATAAAAATGATACAACATTGCCAACGATACCTGATGTTGCGAAACATGTTCAAAGAATCGTCCCCAATTTGGTTAATTCTGCACGTGGCAACAAATTTTGGAGATCGGTAACGCGAAAAGCAGAAATCATGATCAATCGTGACGAAAGTAAGGTTGTTCTTAAAAATGCCCCGACTTGGTTAGAGAGTTTTTCTGACGCTGATGCAAAAGGGGCAGTTGTTACTTGGCTTACTCCTGTCGTTGGAGGGGTGATTCCTTTGTTGAATCCAAATAATCTGAGTAACTTTCCAAACGCTGTATTAAATTATGCAAAGTTAGTGGTTCCTGTAATTATCGGGCTATGGATAATCTTGGCAACGATTCGTTGGTTTCTGAAAAGGTCGAAATTGTCTTGGGAATTGATGGATTGAAGTATCTGGGAGAACAAAAATGACGCACTCGATTAGCAGGTTGACTGAAGATCAAGCGGTATCTATTGTGAGAGATGCAGCACAAAGGCTCAAGCAAGAGGAGATTGGCGAAGTGTATGTTCAGCCTATCCTTCAGCAAATGGGTGTTAATGAGGGTGTGCCAAATCTAGTTTTTGTTCCTAATGCTGAACTCAGCAAAAATATTAAACGTGTATTTATTCTGGAGTTTAAACAAACCGATACACAAACTCTACCTGACATTTTTGTTGCGAATGCAAATCAGTACAAACGATGGCTCCAAGAAGAAAACACGGATCATATTGAATATGGTTTAGCATCGAACGGGGAGATTGTAACAGATAGTGAGCGCGAATCAAATGTGACCCCTATTGCTTCAGTCAAATCAGCGGATGAATTAGTGGAAAAAATTCATGATTGGGTCAGGCAGGTAGGTTTAGACAAATAACATCTACTCCGTCTTTTCATTCATCAACTCCTCTCCATCCACGAGGGGTGCGCGTATTTTTCGTTGACCAGTTCCTCCGCGCGTTGAAGTTCGGATTGGGATAAGTCTTCCCGTTCAAACTGGATGCCGAGTTCTTTCTCGAAGCCTTGAACGAAGGCGGCGGCGGCATCGTCCCATGAAACTTCATAACCGAGTGCGGATTCGACAGTGGCGGCGCGGGCGAGCAGTCGTTCTTTCGCGGTTTGACGGGCGAGTTCGTTTTCAAAAACCAGCGCGTCGCAGATGCGGGTCAGGTCGCCGGTCAGCGGCAGGGAGCCGTGTTGCAGAACGCCCTCTTTTTTTCGGGCTTGCGCCGAGCCGATGAGTTTCTTCCCGTCCACTGTGATCTCATACGTCGAAGGGACTTCAAAACAGACCGGGTTCAGGTTTTGAGAAGCGGGAGCGTTTACATATTCCTTGACTTCTACGGGCAGGCTTAACGCGCGGACGGCGTACAACAGCGCTTTCGACAGGCGGTTGTATGCTTCGAGCACGCCGCCCGCAAGGATGGGATCTTCAGCGGAACCTGTCACAGAGTAGGTCAATTCGTCGGTGTGCAGAATCGCCCGTCCCCCCGTGAGGCGGCGGACGACGTCCCAGCCTCGAGCGTGGAGCCGCTCCACATCCACATCTTTGAAAGACTGTGCATGTCCGAGCGAGAGGCAGGGCGGTTGCCAGGCATACAATCTCAAAGTTGGTTTTGATTCGCCGCGATAAATGTGTTCGAGGATGGATTCATCCAGCGCCATGTTCCACGCGCCGGTGGATGGGGGAGTGTAAAGGAGTCGCCAGGTGGTCATTGCGTTTTCGAGACTTCCGAGTGCTCTGAAAACTCAGAAGTCTGCTCATCCGATTTTGAAAAATTTTTCCGCCGCATCTTCCAGCACTTTCGCATCCATGCTTTCCAGCGGCGGGCGGACTGCCCAATGGGGAAGCCCGTGGATTTTATGAAGCAAGCCTTTGAGGATGGGCGCGATGGGGGAAAATTGCTCCAGGAAATGCCGTTGCTCCGTGACCCTTGCCTGCACTGCGGATGGGTCTTTGCCTTGTTGAAATAGATCCCAAATTTCGCGCAGGTTATTCGAGATGAGGTTTGCGGGTGCGGTGATCGCGCCCTGGGCATGATGGTTCAGCGCGTGATGAAAATAAGAATCGGTTCCATTGAAAACGAGCAGACCGCTTCCAAAGCGTTGACCCACAGCGGACGCAAACGCTTCATCATGGGACGAGTCTTTGATTCCTGCAAATTGAGTTGGGTACTTCGCTTTGAGCCGTTCGAGCAAATCCAGCGAGAAGCCGATGCCCGTCACGGGTGGGATGTGATAACCGAGCAGATACTTTCCCGGCGGCACGGCGTTTTCGATGAGTTCGCTAAACCACTGAAACAAGCCGTCATCGGTCGCTTTGCGGAAGTAATAGGGCGGCAGAACCACAACGCCGTCGTAATTCAACTCGAAGGCGAGTTTGGTCAGTTCGATGGTTTCGGTCAGGCTGGGTGTACCTGTACCGGCAAGCAGTTTGAAATCCCGCACCTGATGGCGGATGACGCGGATGGCACGCAGAAGCACTTCGCGTTCCTTCGGCGAGAACGACGGGACCTTCGCCCGTCGTCCCGAAGAGCAATGCGCCGTGACATCCGCGCGAGGCGAGGAAGTGCAGAAACCCGGCGAGCGATTCAAAGTCGAAGGCGGTATCGGGTTTGCCTTCGGTTCGGGGTTTGCCGAGATAGGGAGTGACAGCGGCAGCGTACACGCCTGCAAGCGGGTGAAGGTTTGTCATGAAATTCCCGTGTATTCTGAATTTTTGCGGCAGCAGACCATCGTCCGCCGTCCGCGGTCCATCGTCCATGGTCCATCGTCCACGGTCTAATGTCCACCGTCCGAATCACTCGTTCTCTTCGATGAATAGTTTGGCGGCGGCTTCGGGGGGCTGAAGGGGCTGTCCTTCTTCCTTGTATAAATAATGCTGGTGGTCGAGCGCCCATAGGTACAGATCGCCTTCCGTTTTATCCGGGAAGTCTTCGAGGATGCCGCTCTCGCGGATGATCTTCACGATCGGCAGGTAGACCGTGTCGTACCAGTGTTCGACCGCCTCCTGTTCCGGGATGTCGCGTTTGAAATCCAGCCCCATGAAGTAGCGATGGACGGCGATGTGTTCCAACATGCGGGTGAAACCGTCGGGGATGTTGTGTTTGATGTTCGCATCGGGACGCAGTTTGTCCAGCCCGGTGCGTTCGAGGAAGTCCACCTTCGAGCCGAGGATTTCGAGGTCTTCCGGTTTGATATCCGGCGTGATGTTGACGCGCGTGGCGCATTCGCGCACCTCGGCTTCGATGAACTCTTGTCCCTGCTCGCGGGCGACCGAAACGCGGTGATGACCGTCCACCACGAAATAGATTTGCCCGACCTTATAAAGCACCACGGGCGGCAGGTGGATGTCTTCGTAGAAGGCGCGGTCCACCTTTTGCCAGCGGCTGGCTAACTGGTCTTCCTTGGGGAGAAAGGCGCGGTCGAACTCGTGATAGCGGTTCAGACTCCCGACGATCTGCTCCACGCGGACAGTTTTGACTCCCCGATAGATGGGACCGCCGATCCGCAATTTCTCCTTGACCTCGTCGTAGGAGAGCAGGTTGTTACGCTGACCCGAAAGGACCGAGAACACCTGGTTGATGAAGGATTTGACGCGCGCCCTGCTGAAATCGGAGCGCACTCGTGACTCTAGTTCGCTTGACATATTTTGCTCGCTTTCATGCCTGTAAAACGTGTTTTGTTCCTGCTGCGTTTTTGACGGATGACCGCCGGTGTTGGTGTTTCAGGCAATGGTATGAATTATCGCAGCAATGGATTATCGCTGGGTTAAGAACGCCTTCCATTCGCTTTACTCTACCGAACATCGCGCCGATTTATGTCGTTGCGCGGCGACCTCGATTGAACGGAACTGCCTCGCAAACCGGGAGATTGTCTCGCAACGACATTTGTGCGGCAGTAAATTGTACTCTCATAATCTCATTGAATGTCAATGATCTTATAGGGGTAGACGTTGATGATCCTTGTGCCGTTCAGGATCGTTTCGTTCTTCGCAATGTTGCTCCGATAGAAATGGGTGTGACCGTGAAAAAAGTAGCGGGGCTTGGCGGCGCGGATGAGCCAGTTCAGCGCCTTGAGTCCGTTGTGCGCCTGGTCGGTGTCGTCGTGGATGCCGAACGGAGGGGAGTGGGCAATGAGGATATCCAGCGCGCGCCCGTGGCGGAGGGAATTGCCGATGAGTTGGGGGAGCATTTGAAACGCTCTCTGGCTGGCTTCCGACTGGGTGTATTGGTTCGTGCCGTCCGGGCGGTAGCGGATGGAACCCCCAAAGCCGCCGATCAGGTAATTTTGGTGGCGCACAGTTCGGAGGTCCAGGTTCGAGCCGCCTTCGGCTTTGGAGCGGACGTCGTTCGGGTCATACGCCGGGTCGTGGTTGCCCGGCACGTAGTACAGCGGTTTGTTCAACACGGTCATGATGAATTCGAGGTAGGTGTAGGGCAGGTCGCCGCAGCCGAGGATAAGGTCCACATCCCGAAAGTGACCGCTGGAGACGAGCAGGTAGATGCGGTCTACGATCTGGTCGCTGACGGCTAGAATCTTCACAACCCGCATTGTGCCGTAGAAGGGGATTCCTTGCAAGCCCGTTACCCGACAAAATTGCAATTCTCAGGGTTTGCAATTCCCCCAAACGCACACTATAATTCATCAAATCGGATTTATCGGATGGAAACCAAGAATATTACCTCGCCAATCGGTTCGGGATACGGATCCGGCGACCAGAAGCCGCGCCAGCAGTTACAGCCCGGCGTGACGCTGGTCAACCGTTATAACATTCAGGACGTCATCGGCGTCGGCGGCATGGGGTCGGTGTACCGCGCCCGCGATATGCACTTCCCCAACGTGGTGAAACTGGTGGCGGTGAAAGAGATGATCAACATGGCGCCCGACCCGCTGGTGCGCCAGACGATCGTCCAGAACTTCGAGCGCGAAGCGAACCTGCTCGCCACGCTCAACCACCCTTCGATCCCCCGCATCTACGATTACTTTTCACACGACGACCGCTCGTACCTGGTGCTGGAATTCGTCCACGGCAAGGACCTCGAGTCGGTCATCAACGACACGAACGGATTCCTGGCGGAGGACCAGGTCATCAGTTGGGCGATCCAGCTTTGCGACGTGCTGGCGTACCTGCACAGCCACAAACCAGACCCGATCATCTTCCGCGATATGAAGCCCTCCAACGTGATGATCAATCACAACGGCGACGTGGTGCTGGTGGATTTCGGCATCGCCAAGACGTTCCAGGTCGGGCAGAAGGGGACGATGATCGGCACAGAGGGATATTCCCCGCCGGAGCAGTACCGCGGCGAAGCCACCCAGCTGGCGGATGTCTACTCGCTGGGCGCAACCCTGCACCACGCCATCACGCGGCGCGACCCGCGCCTGGAACCGCCGTTCTCCTTTGCGGAGCGTCCCATCCGCCGCATCAACACGAACGTTTCGGTCGAGTTTGAAGCGGTGATCAATACCGCCCTCCAATACAACCCGAGCGACCGCTTCCCGAACGCCGACGCCATGAAGGAAGCGTTGATGAACGTGGCGCGCAAAACGGGCGCGCTTTCGAAGATCACCTCTGCCCTGCCGGTCTCCAGCGGGGGCGTGAAGCCGTTGTGGTCCTTCAAATGCGAGGACGAGATCCGCGGCACGCCGGTGTTGAGCCAGGGAAATTTGTTCATCGGCTGTTACGACAACAACCTGTACGCCCTCAACGCCGCCGACGGTCAGTTCCTGTGGAAATACCCGGCGGACGGCGGCATCGTCTCGCGCCCAACTGTTTTCGAAAACAATGTGTTCTTCTGCTCGGAAGACAAACGCCTGCACGTGGTCAATACCCGCACCGGCAAGGTGGTGTGGACGTATTACACTGACGGCAAAATCTATTCCTCGCCGCGCATCGCCGACGGACACGTCTTTTTCGGCTCCGACGACCAGGACCTCCATGCGGTGAACGTCAACAGCGGGCGCGCGGTCTGGAAGTTCACCACCGACGGACCCATCCATGCCACGCCGCTGGTGGCGAACGAGATGGTTTACTTCGGCACGGAAAACGGTTCCTTCTACGCCCTGGATTTTCGCGGCGCGTTGAAGTGGCGTTTCCAGGCAAAGCGCGGCCTCACCTCGTCGCCCATCCTGAGCGGACAAGCCATTTACGTGGCGTCGCTGGATGCAACCCTGTATGCGCTGGACGCGAAGAGCGGCTGGGCAATCTGGAAGTTCCGCCTCGGAAAAGGCACCATTTCCTCGCCCATCATTGCGGACGACCTGATCTTCGTCGGCGCGGCGGACGGTTTCATTTATTGCGTGGACATTCGCACCGCCAAGGAGATCTGGCGCTTCAAGACCGAAAACCAGGTCAGCAGTTCCCCCGCCATTTACAAGGACTCCATCTATTGCGGCTCCGTGGACGGTAACATGTACTGCCTCGAATACCGCACTGGACGCCTGCGCTGGAAGTTCGAATCGCAAAAAGCAATTACCGGTTCGCCGATCGTGTTCGACGATATTGTTTATTTCGGCTCGACAGACCATCACGTCTATGCTCTGTTTGCCTAAAAGGAGTTCTCGTGGCTGATTTCTTTCGTAAACTATTTGGCGGCAAGGAAGGGCAGGAAAAGATCAAGGCAACGGACACTGCGACCACAGCCCCGCTGTCGGATCAGCAGATCAGTTCGATCATTGCGAGCCAGACTCCCAAATATGAAATGAAACAACTGGTTGCCAGCGTTGGGCAGTCGGTTGGAAAACAGCGCGAACACAACGAGGACAGCGTGCTTGCGCTTACCTCCACCATCTCCGGCGGCACCGAGAACGTTCCTTTCGGTCTGTACGTGGTCGCCGACGGCATGGGCGGGCATCAGTTCGGCGAGGTGGCGAGCAACGCCGCCATCCGCATTGTGGGCGGGAACGTCACCAGGAAATTCCATTCCTTTCTTTACCACATGCCCACGCAGTCGCTCCGAGAGTCGCTCCAGGAAGTGATGGAAATGTCCATTCTGGAGGCGCATCAATACATCCAGCGCGAGGCGCCGGGCAGCGGCACGACGGTCACAGCCGCGCTGGTGCTCGGTCAGCAGGTGACCATCGGTCACGTGGGCGACAGCCGCGCCTACGCCATCCACCCCGATGGAAGAATGGAGGCGCTCACCCGCGATCATTCGCTGGTCAAGCGGCTCGAAGAACTCGGTCATCTCAGCCGGGACGAGGCGGAAAACTTCCCGCATCGCAACGTCCTGATCCGCGCGCTGGGTCAGGGCGAATCTCTCGAAGCGGATATTTTCACGATCCCATTCCCTCAACCCGGTTATCTCATGTTGTGCAGTGACGGGTTATGGGGCGTTGTGAACGACAAGGATATCGTTCGCATCGTTTCCGAGTCGCCGTCCCTGCATATTGCCTGCCAAAAACTGGTGGAAGCCGCAAACGCCGCCGGTGGACCCGATAATATTACAGTCGCCATTGCTCAACTCGTTGGGTAAACCATGCCTGCCAGCAAGTCAGATTACTACGCCGTTCTGGGTGTTTTCCGCGACGCAACACAGGAGGAGATCAAGCGCGCCTATCTCGAAGCCGCCCAGCGTCTTCACCCCGATAAAAACGTAGCCGCCGGCGAGACGGAACTCTTCCTCGAAGTTCAGCAGGCGTATGAAATCCTCTCGAATCCAAAACGCCGCAGTCAGTACGATGCGACCCTTCCCCCTGAAATTGACGAAGGCAACCGCTTCATCAAACACGAGGTCTTTTTCAGCCGCCCCAACCTGGTGCGGCTGGGAGAAGACCAGCTGGTCTATGTGCTTTTGGAGGTCGGTCCGCGCGAAGAAAAAACGGACCAGGCTCCCGCCTCGCCCCTGAACCTCTGCCTCGTGCTGGATCGTTCTACATCCATGCAGGGTGAGAAGATGGACACCCTGAAAGCCGCCGCCATTCAACTCCTGCGGAGTTTGCGCCCGCAGGATGTTTTGAGCGTCGTGGCGTTCAGCGACCGCGCGGAGGTTATCGTCCCTGCTTCGATCAGCATTGACAAAAAGAAGCAGGAGGGGCGCATCCAGATGATGCAGTGTTCCGGCGCGACGGAGATCTATCACGGGCTGGAAGCCGGGCTGAAGGAAGTCCGCCGCACCCGCGACCCCTCCCGCGTGAATCACATTATTCTGTTGACGGATGGAAACACCTACGGCGACGAACAGGCATGCCTGCAGCTCGCGGAGGAAGCCGCCATCCAGAATATCGGTATCACCGGCATGGGCATCGGGCACGAATGGAACGACATCTTTTTGGACGCGCTTGCCGGGAAAACCGGCGGGTCGTCCGCTTACATATCGAACCCGAAAGATATCCAGCGCCTGCTGGTGGATAAATTCAAGGCGCTCGTCAGCACCTATGCGGATGAAGTCCTGCTCGAATTCAAAGAACAGGAAAACATCCGCATCAACTACGCCTTTCGGCTTCAGCCCGAAGGCGGCGCGATTGAGATCCAACTGCCCATGCGGCTCGGTCCCATCCTCAGGGATACCCCCCTGCACGTGCTTCTGGAAGTGGTCGTCGGACCCGAGGCGCTGGAGGAGCCGGACGTATTGCTCCTCAACGGCTCATTGAAGACATCGGTGACGTCGAACCCGCTTCCCGTTCCGCCCATCCGCCTCCACCTGACCCGCGAGGTGCGCCAGGACCCGTCGGCGGATCCGCCCCCGACGCGCATTCTGAGCGCTCTCTCGCGCCTGACCCTCTACCGGATGCAGGAGCGCGCCCAGATCGCCGTCGAAGCGGGCCAGATTGACGTTGCCATCCGCCATTTGCAGAATCTTGCAACGCATCTGCTTTCGCAGGGGGAGCATTCGCTGGCAAAGACGGCGTTGTTCGAAGCGGACAACCTTGAACGGATGCACGCCTTCAGCGCCAGTGGAAGCAAGGACATCAAATACATGACTCGCGCGCTCTTATTGAGCGGCGGCAAGGAGAAGGCAGGATGATAGTTTGTGCCAATTGCAAACATGCGAACATGGCTGGGGCAATGTTCTGCGCCGAGTGCGGCGCGCAGTTGATCGGCAGGGACGCGCTCATCACCCAGACCATTTCGACCGACAAATTCAAAAAAGTGGGCAAACCCACCGGCGAAGATACCTACCAGGATTTCGATATGGCAGACGCCTGGGGCAGCCTGCACCTCCTGGATACCGGACAAGTCCTGCCGCTCTCCTCCCGCAACGAATTTACGATGGGGCGCATCAGCGAAGGGCAGCCCATCATGCCGGATATTGACCTTTCCCCGTTCCAGGCGTACGCTGCAGGGGTCTCCCGCCTTCATGGCATCATAAAACGGGAAGGCTCGCGCGTCGTTTTCATGGACCTCGGCTCCGCCAACGGGACGTACATCAACGGCAAGCGGCTCTCCCCCAACGTGGAGCAGGTCGTCAATCACGGCGATATCATTGCGCTCGGAAAACTGAAAATGCAGGTTTTGTTCAAGGACAAGTAAACACAGCAGGAAGGGCTTACCGCCATGGCATATACGGTCGTTTTACACATCCCCAATGAGGTCTCGGTGCTCGGCGAAGTGGAGGAACTGCCCAAACCCGCCGACAACATCATCGTCGTCGCCAACCCGCGCCAGAGGGACGGCAAGGATCTGCACTACATTGATCACGGCACGGTCAAGGTGATCTGGCCCCTGTCGAAGTTGAGTTTCATCGAAGTCCTGGGCGACGCCGAAGAGGAAAAGATCATCGGCTTTGTGAGGGAATGACATGGCAGACCTGGAAAGACGCCGCATCCTTGTGGTGGATGACGAGGAACGCATGGTGCGCTTCATTCGCATGAACCTCGAACACGATGGCTTTCAGGTGGGCGAGGCGTTCAACGGCAAACAGGCGATTCAAAAGATCCGCGATTTCACCCCCGACCTCATCCTGCTCGACGTGATGATGCCCGACATTGACGGATTCGATGTGCTGGAGACCATCCGCGATTTCAGCAACGTGCCGGTCATCATGCTCACCGCCAAAGGCGAGGAGGATGACCGCGTGCGCGGCTTGGAGCACGGCGCGGACGATTACATCACCAAGCCGTTCAGCCCACGCGAACTGGTCAGCCGCATCAAAGCCGTTCTGCGCCGCACCGAGGGCGCCACCGGCTCCATGCACGGGCTGATCGAAATTGACAAACGCCTCAAAATTGACTTCGAACGCCGCGAGATCTGGCTGGAGGGCAAACTGGTGAAACTGCGCCCGACGGAATACCGCCTGCTGTATCACCTGGTGCAGAACGCGGGCTGGGTGGTTTCGCACGACCAATTGCTGCAAAAGGTGTGGGGCTACGAATACCGCGACGAGCCGCATTACGTCCGTCTGTATATCAACTATCTGCGCCAGAAACTGGAGAAGGACCCCGCCAATCCGCAGTACATTCTCACCGAACGCGGCGTGGGCTACCGCTTTGTGGATTTCAAGCGAAACAAGGAAACGTAGCGCGAGACGCTGCCTTGCACCTCTTCTAACAAAACGAATACAAAACGCTTGCGTTTTTCTAACGCAGGCGTTTTACATTAAGGGCGTAAACGAAAACCTGAAAGGAGGTACCTATGTCCAGTATCATTCGTTGGGAGCCCGCTCGTGAAATGATGACCTTGCGTGAGGCCATGGATCGTCTCTTCGACGAGGCGTTCACCCGCCCGTTCAGCCTCGCCAACGGCAATTGGTCCGTCCCGGCAGTGGATATGTACCAGACCGACAACGAGGTTGTGGTGAAAGCCGCCCTCCCCGGCATCAAGGCAGATGAGGTGCAGATCAACGTCACCGGCGAAGTGCTCACCATCAAGGGCGAGACCAGGCAGGAGAACGAAACCAAGCAGAAGACCTATCACCTGCGCGAACAACGCTGGGGCGCCTTTGAACGCTCCATTGTCCTGCCCACCGATGTCGTAGCGGACAAAGCCAGGGCTGATTTCGAAAACGGCGTCCTGACCGTCATGCTCCCTAAAGCGGACGAGGTCAAACCCAAGACCATCAGCATCAAATCCAAATAACCCTTGTACTGCGACATTTATGTCGCGCCCCGCATCCAGGAGCCGAATCCCTCGGCTCCTGTTTTTTTGATTATGATTAAGGGCAGGAGACTTTTGACTCATGCCCCAAGCCTTTTCCTCCCTTCGCATCAACCCGGACCGGATGCTTGATTCGTTTACCCAGTTAGCCGCCATCGGTGCGACGGCGGGCGGCGGGGTGGATCGTCCCACGTTTAGCGAGGCGCATCTTGCCGCGCGCAGGTGGTTCCGTGAACACATCGAGCAAAACGGATTTGAATTCCGGGCAGACGGCGCGGGGAATCATTCCGCTTTTTTGTCGTGCGGCGATTCATCCGCTCCCACGCTGATCCTCGGCTCGCACCTGGATTCCGTCCCAAACGGCGGGCGGTTCGATGGCGCTCTCGGCGTGATTGCAGCGCTCGAAGTGTTGAAAACGGTTCGAGAAAACCGAATCAGCCTCAACGTCAATTTGGAGGCGATGGATTTTACGGATGAAGAAGGCACGCTCGTCGGTCTGCTCGGAAGCGCGGCGCTGGCTGGTCATCTCCGTCTGGAAAATTTGCAAAATCCGCGCGGCGGACAGGAGAGATTGGTCGAAGGGATGAAACGCGCGGGCTTGTCCGATGAAAGCATGTTGAGCGCGGCGCGAACGAAGGAATCGCTGGCGGGATATTTGGAACTGCACATCGAGCAGGGCAAACGGCTGGAGCGGGCAGGCGTGAACATCGGCATTGTGACCGCGATTGTCGGGATTTGGTCGTATCGGCTGTCGTTCATTGGCAAGGCGGATCACGCAGGAACGACGACGATGGAAGACCGGCGCGATGCGTCGCTGGGGGCGGGCGCGTTCACGCTGGCGGCGCGCGAGTTGGTGATGCGCGACTTCTCAAACTGCGTGGTGAACGTGGGCAAAATGGAGTTTGCGCCGGGCGCGTTCAATATCGTCCCCGCGCGGGTGGATGTGTCGCTCGAATTCCGCTCGCCCGATGAAGACGAGTTCAATCGTTTGGACAAAGCACTGTTGGAATTGGCGGCGCGCGAATCTTCGCGTTTTGGCTTGGAATTGAAGATGGAATTTCTCGGCAGGCATTCGCCCAGTTTGATGGACGATAAAGTGCGCGCTGCTTTTGCTGCCGCCTGCGACGATTTGGGCTTGTCTCACATGCCGCTCTCTTCAGGCGCAGGACACGACGGACAATCACTGGCGGATTTATGCCCCGTTGGGATGATCTTCGTCCCCTCGGTGGACGGAGCCAGCCATTCGCCGCGAGAATTCACAAAATGGGAGGACTGTGTCAATGGGGCGAATGTGCTGCTCCAGGCGGCGCTGAGATTGGGAAGCGGGTAAAATAGACAGACCGTGGACGATAAACCATTGACCATCGTCCGCGGTCCATCGTCCATTGTCTAAAAGGCTTATGAAAAACTTCGACCCCAAATACAACAACATTCCCAAGACCGAAATCCACTGCCATCTCGAAGGTGCGATCCGCACGCAGACCATCATTGACGTGGCGCGCGAATACAATATTTCCCTGCCTTCATACGAAGTGGGGGAGTTGGACAAGCACGTCAAAGTCCTCGACCAGATGCGCGACCTGCAAGCCGTGTTGGAGGCGTTCGACATCTTCCAGCGCAGCATCACCTCGCCCGCCGTCTTCGAGCGCATCGCCTGGGAATTGTTCGAGGATTGCGCGCAGCAAAACATCAAACTCTTTGAAGTGCGCTTCTCACCCGATTGGGCGTTTTACGGGCACAACCTCGATTGGGATGCCTGCCTGGAAGGATTGCTCCGCGCGCAGGAACGTGCCGAAAAGGAATTCGACATGGCGATCGGCATCATCGCTATCACCTCGCGCGGCATGGGCGCGGACTCGTGCGTCAAAACCGTGGATTGGGCGATTCGTCACCGCGAGCATATCCAGGCTGTAGACCTTGCCGACGGGGAACTGCTGTATCCCGCCGCGGAATTTGTAAAGCCGATTTTGAAAGCAAAAGATGCGGGCTTGAAAGTGACCATCCACACGGGGGAGGATACGCCCGCTTCCTACGTCATCGAGACCATCAAAAACTTCAAACCAGACCGCATCGGTCACGGCATTCACAGCATCGAAGATATGCGGGCGGTGGAAATGCTCATCGAAAAGGGAATCACGCTCGAAGTAAATCCCTGGTCGAATTACCTGACCAACTCCGTCCCGACGATCGAGGCGCATCCGCTCAAAAAACTGTTCGACCTCGGCGTGCGCGTCACAATCAATTCAGACGACCCCGAAGTCCTCGAGACGAACGTCAACAACGAATACCGCATCGCGCACGAAATCCTCGGCATGAGCATGGGGGATATTCGGACTTGCAACCGTTTTGCTTTTGAGGCTTCGTTCGTTGACCCCGCAAAAACGAAGAAAATCTGGGATAAGTATTTTGTGGATCTTCCATAATCGGCGGGAAAGAGCCTGAACACGGATGGCGCCAAGTACAAAGGGGAAAAGGGGCGGACTTTACACGTGTTTGTCCTTCATGACCCGCTATGAAAACAGGCGGACTCTACTTGCGGAATTCCAGAAGTAGAACTTCTGGACTCCTTTTTCGTCCTTTGGGGTGAATGGAGTTCATGGATACTTCGTGGTCGAGAGTTTTTCTACAATAAGCAGAAGAGCCTTTCAAAATTCGTCTTGCCAAAACAAATCGGGATGGTATAATTCGGGCGCTGTTTACGGGGTGTGGCTCAGACCGGTAGAGCGCACGGTTCGGGTCCGTGAGGTCCGCGGTTCAAATCCGCGCACCCCGACTAGAGTCCACATGGGTAGCATTTTAGGCTACCCATGTGGACTTAAATAGGTTGCGAATCGGGGGGCTTGAAACTGCGGTCCACCACATGGCTCTAATCCGTGGGTGCTAAGTTCATCTGTCCCGGTAAGATCGAAGTCCTCACGGCTTGCCTGTAAAACTATCCATGAGATCGGCAATAAGTGAAGCAGGTCAAACTCGGGCGCGGGGGTCGTTGGGTCTTCTAACCGTCAATGCGAGGCAACACGAGCACTGAAGCCGGTAACACAATCTATTCGGCTTGCTTGGTTGGGGTCTGCGTAGCTTTGGAGGATAATAAGAGACGACGATTATGGAGGCTGCGGAGGAACTTATCAGGGTCGGAAACTTAAGGCATTCGCCATGCCCCTCCTTTATCAAACCCAAAACACTTCTGAACAAGTTCTGAACATCTCTTTGCTATCCTGTGAGAGAAAGGAAACAAAGACATGACAAGAAACGTTTGACCCTTCCTGTTTTATCCTGCTCGCAACCATGCTGATGGCTTGTGGTACAACGCCAGTCTGTCGGTTCAGCAAAACGGGCAGATCGCCTATTCTTACGTGATCAAGCCAATTGAGCTGCATAGGTGACTTCACAAGTGCTACAATGAGTGTATGCAGACCATCCTCGTCGCCGACGACAAAGCCAATGTCCGCAACCTGGTGCGAGAATACCTCGAAGCGGAAGGATTTCATGTAGTCATCGCCGCGAACGGACGGGAAGCGCTCTATGCCGCTCGTCATGAGAAACCAGATCTGATCCTGCTCGATATCATGATGCCCGAGATGAGCGGCTATGATTTCATCAAAGCCTACCGCAAGGAGCGCGAGATGCCCATCGTCCTGTTGACCGCGAAACTCGATGAAACAGATAAGGTCCTCGGTCTCGAGCTCGGCGCGGACAATTACGTGACCAAGCCGTTTGGCATGGTGGAAACGAATCCGGTTTGGGGCTGGCCATCGCAAAATCCATTGTCGAATTGCACGGCGGCAGTATCAATGTTGCAAGCCAGCCTGGAGCGGGCAGCCGCTTAATCCTGACCCTGCGGATCTGACAAAGGAGATCGCATGACCCATCGCAACAGCATCCCCACGATCGGCGTCCTGGCAGGCTGGCAGTTCTACCGGACGGCAACCAACCTCAGTTATCTCGCGCCTCTGTTCCGGGGTATCAGCCGGGCGGCGCAGAAGCTTGGCTGCAACCTGCTGCTTGGCTGTGGAATGGGACCTTCCGCCAGCCCCACAGACCCGATGAGACCTGCCTGGCCGGTGCAAAGCCTGGAAGCCGATTTTGTGCCCGTGGGTCCATGGAATACGGATGGGCTGATCATTGCGAACCCGCTGCACTCTGCAGCGCGTTCGGGCTATATCAAGGATTTGCGCGCCCAGGGATTCCCGGTCCTGTTCATTGCAGGAGGGGAAGACGGACCGACCATCATGGCTGATAACCGCGGCGGCATCCTCGAAGCCATGGACCACCTCGTGGAGCACGGTCACCGGCAGATCGCCTTTATCGCTGGAACCAGGGATGACATGGAAGGGGATTCGGGCCAGCGCCTGCGGGCGTATCAGTCCGCGCTCGATCTCTATGGATTGGACACAAACCCGGATTTGATCGCCTATGGTCAGCATATTTATGCTGGCGGTTATGCTGCCATGCGGACGCTCCTGGAAAGCGGTGTCTCGTTTACCGCATTGCTTGCCAGCAACGATGAATCGGCGCTGGGGGCGATGCAGGCGCTCAAGGAGGCGGGCCGGCGTGTCCCGGAAGATGTGGCTGTGATTGGCTTCGATAACCGCCTCCGAGGGCGCCGCTCACACACCGCGCCTGAGCAGCGTCCATGTGCCGCTGTTCGATCTCGGCTATCATGCCCTGGCGAGGATGGAGGAACACCTGCGCAACGGAACCGCCCTGCCGCCTGTACTGACCGTCCCCAGCCGCCTAATCGCCCGCGATTCGTGCGGTTGCGCTCTCCGCCGCAGTGAGTCACCGCCCACTGAGTTGGCGCCGAAACCAAGCCTGGCGGCGGAGCCTGGCAGAAACCATCCGCCGGCAGGCTCACAGCCTGACCGGTGAGCAGTGTCTATCTTTTTGTGTGGATCTGGAAGAGTCGTTTTCCGCGGCGCTGCGGAACGGAAACCATGCTGGTTTCGAGCAGACGCTGGATCGCATCCTCCAGGTCACTATTGAGGTGGACGACGATGCTCACATCTGGCAGGATGTGCTGTCCAGGTTGGGACAGCAGGCATGGAATTCAGTCCCCGTTGGCACGCTCAGCAATCTTCTAGATCAAGCCCGGCTGTCGGTCAGCGCCGCTATGCAGCGCCAGCACCGGCAATATGTGCTCGACGAGCGCTGGGATGTCAGTCGCTTAAGCCTGTTGACTGCCCGTCTATTGACCTCCCTGGACGAATCGCAAATCTACTACGAAGTCCTTGCCAGCCATATTCCCGAACTGGATATCCATACCGCTCGGTTGGTGCTCTTCGAACCGGAAGATGACGATCCCTCTGCCTGGAGCATCGAGCGCGACGCTTTGCAGGCGGATCGCCCTCCTGTGCGCTTTCGCACCCGGGAATTCCCGCCTCCCGAGTCGTTCCCGCGCGACCGGCCGTTCCTTCTCACGCTGATCCCGCTGGTGGGCCCCGTCGGGGCAGCTGGGTTTCATGGTCTTTGGCGTGAACCATTTCGATCTGTATGGCGCCATTGTCCAACAGGTGGGCGGGGCGCTGAACACTGCCCGGCTATATCGCCGGGCGACAGAAGGCCGGCGCCTTGCGGAAGAGGCTGACCGCATGAAGAGCCGCTTCCTTTCGACCATCAGCCACGAGCTGCGCACTCCACTCAGCCTCGTGGTCGGGCTGAGCGCCATGATGATGCGAGCCAGCGACGAGGGCGACACGCCCCTGCCGGATGCCACCCAGAAGGATATCGAGCGGATCCACACCTACTCTCAGCACCTGGGCGGCCTGATCGGCGATGTGATCGATCTTGCCACCAGCCAGGCTGGACAACTGCATCTCAACAACGCCTACGTGGATATGGGACAGGCATTGCGCATGGTCGCGGAGAGCGGGGGGCAGCTCGCCGCCGACAAAGGTCTCGCCCGGGAGGCGGATTTGCCGGAATCAGGGCCCATGGGTATGGGGTGACCAGATGCGCCTGCGGCAGGTGGCGCTCAATCTGATCAATAATGCCATCAAGTTCACCTCGAAAGGAGGGGTCCGTCTGCGTGTGGAGGTAGGTGCCGATTCTGTGACAGTCGAGGTGCAAGATACTGGTCTGGGAATCTCACTCGAAGACCAGCAGGCGATCTTCGACGAGTTTCGCCAGTCGGAGCGCACGATCGCACGGGGATATGGCGGACTGGGACTCGGCCTGGCAATCAGTAAAAGGCTGGTGGAGATGCACGGGGGCACGATCGCTGTCCACTCCAGTGGGGAGGACGGAGCCGGTTCCACCTTTTCGTTTACGTTGCCAACCGTGCCTGCGCCGTTGGAACAGGTCCGCAGGGCGGACAAATTCTCCTCCAGCGAACAATCTGTGCTTGTGCTGACCAATCGTCCTGATACGAGTGAGCGACTGTGTGAGCATCTCTCCCGGCGCGGCTTCAAAACGCAGATCACCCTGATCAAGCGGGGCCAGACATGGCGCGCGCAGCTGGTGCAGTCCCGCCCGGATACCATCATTCTCGACTTAAGCACCGACCCTGCCCTGGGCTGGGAGACGCTCAAGGAGATCAAGAGCAGCCAGGGCCTGGCGGCGATCCCCGTGCTGTTCTTTTCTTCGTCCCAGGCTGAGGGGACACTGCTGGAGCTCGATTACATTACAAAACCCATCGAAATCTCCGAGCTGACCCGGGCGCTGGATCAGCACTGGCTGATGGCAGGCTCGATACGCTCCACGCACACCATCCTGGTGGTGGACGACGAGCCAAATACGCTCGAAATGCACGCCCGGATTGTGCAGGCGCACTCAGCCTCCAACCGGCTCCTGAAGGCCCGTAATGGAAGAGAAGCCCTTGAAATCCTCCATCGGGAGACCGTGAATCTGATCCTTCTGGATCTGCAGATGCCGGAGATGGACGGTTTCGAGGTGCTGGAGGCGATGCGCAGCTTGGAAGGCGCGCGGGACATCCCGGTCATTGTAGTCACCGGCAAGGTGTTGTCCCAGTGGAGATGGCGCGCTTGAACCAGGGCGTTGCGGCTGTCCTCGGAAAGGGTTTGTTCAGCATTGACGAAACGATCGCGCATATTGGTGCGGCTCTGGAGCACAAGCGCCGGCTCAGCTCGGAGGCGCGGCGCACGGTGCGCTCGGCGATGGCTTTCATCCATGAAAATTTTGCCGAAGCGATCTCACGCCGCGAGATCGCCCAGCACGTGGCTATCACGGAAGACCACCTAACGTTCTGCTTCCGGCAGGAGCTTGGGACGACCCCGATCGAATATCTCCATCGCTGCCGCATCAGCCAAGCGAAACGTCTGCTGAAGGAAAGCCGGCAGACCATCACGGAGATCGCGCTGAATATTGGCTTTTCGGATAGTGGTTATTTCAGCCGCATCTTCCGCCGGGAGACCGGCAAATCACCAGAAGCATTTCGCCGCTCCTGAGCTTTATGTTCGGATTCATTTGGAGACTGCCTGCCCTGCAATGGGCAGTTTTCGTCTGCCGCGCCGCTATGAAAAGTCCAGATTTGCCCCGCTTTTCTCCATGCCCATTTCGGGCACCTCTCATAAAATATGTATGAGATTTGGAAGCGGTTCCACCAAGGAGGCGAAGGTAAATTATGGCAATCACTCTACTGGAGATCGCCAAGCTGGCCGGGGTCTCCCGTTCTACAGCCTCGCGCGTCATCAATGGTCACCCGGGAGTACGGCCAGCCACCCGGGAACGCGTCCTGCGGATCGTCCGCGAATACGGCTTCCAGCCTAACCCTGTTGCCCGCTCCCTAGCCTCCCAACGCTCGCGGAAAAGGCCTTGATCCCTCAAGCTCCCTATTGCCAGAGAGCATCAAGCCTGTCATTCAACTAACAAAAAGGAGAAAAGAAGATGAGAAAGACGATTTTGTTTTCCATGACTGCCCTGGTCATTGTGGCTGTGGCGTTGAGCGCCTGCGGCGGAACATCAGCTACCCAGGCCCCGGCTGACCAAGACACGGGAGCCCCTGCCGCCGAAGTCACGCTGAAAGTTCTCATCCACCAGAACCCGCCAATGGTGGCGTTCATGGAAGAATTCAACAAGAAATTCCAGGAAAAGCACCCGAGCATCACGATCGATATGTCGGTGGTGAATGCCAATGACCTCAGCACCGTCACCCAGACCCGCCTGACCGCAAATGATGTGGATGTGGTGGATATATTCGGTTTTTCGAACGGCGCGCAGCCCTATATGAAGATGGTGGATGCGCCCAACTGGCAGCAGCTGATCGATGCCGGCCTGTTGATGGATCTTTCCGACCAGGCCTTCATCAAGAACTATGATGCATCTGCGATCAAGGATGCCGGCACTTACAATGGAAAAGTGTACGCGATCAACCTGGGGCGGGTTTCTTACAGCGGCATCTACTACAACAAGGATCTGTTCGCGGCCCACAATGTGAAAGTCCCCACCACTTGGAGCGAACTCGTCACGGCCTGTGAAACCTTCAATGCCGCTGGAATTCCCTGCATGACCGCCGGCGGCAGGGATGGCTGGCCGATTTTCGTGGGTGCATATGGCTTGATTGGCGCTGTCTACCCCGATCAGGCGGCGCTGGTTGAAGGACTATGGACTGGCACGATCAAGTGGAATGACGCCAAGTCCCTCGAAATGTGGGAGAAGATGCAAATCTATGCCCGCGATATGATGGAAGAGGGCGCGAGCGGCATTGCCGGCGAT
The DNA here is from genome assembly GCA_013112685.1 of Chloroflexota bacterium. GTDB lineage: Bacteria > Chloroflexota > Anaerolineae > Anaerolineales > Villigracilaceae > Villigracilis. Next base: position 902,274 of record JABFGC010000002.1, read on the forward strand.
GCTGCCCCTGGCCGCTTCGCCTCCGGCGCTGTGGCGATGTTCCCCGGCGGCACTTGGTACGGTCCCCGCGATTGATACGGCAGAGCCAGCCTTTGAATGGGGCTACATCCCCTTCCCCGGCTCCGACAACGCTGACGACAATAAGTACCTGTTCGGCAAATATGATCAAGGCTGGGCGGTGGCTGCGAACACCGAGAACAAAGATGCGACCATGCAGTATCTGGCGGACTTCTCCGACCCTGCCAATTACCAGGCCTTTGTCGACGCGGTAGGCTTTATCCCAACCCAGCCGACCGCCACTTTAAATACCGGCATCGGCGCGGAAGTGGCGCCTTATCTTGCCAACTTCCGGGTGGGTTACGAACAGTATTGGATCGCGCCGAAGGGTGCAGGTCAGTTTGCCAACCCCTTTGCATCCTACTTCAAGCCGTTCGGCACGTACGATGACCCGAAGGAACTCGCAGACAAGGTCCAGGCCGATCTTCAAGCCGGTCTCGATGCGGTGAAATAATAATATACCGAGAAACATCGGCTTCCCGCCAGGCAGGCGGGAAGCCGAACTCCGTTCAGCCGGATAGGAGGACTAAGTTATGAACTATTATTTCGGACGCGGCTGGTCCCGGTCGCTTCCTTATTTGCTGCTCCTGCCAGGGGTCCTGTTCTACTTGATCATTGCTCTGGGCCCATCTCTGGCGACAACAGTCTACTCGTTCACGGATGCCACGGGCCTGAAAGGCGCTCCTATCCACTGGATCAATCTTGATAACTACAGGGAATTTCTCTTCATGGGGCAGGCATCCCAAGACAATTTCAGCGCCCTTGGACGGACCCTGATCTTCTGCTTCTTCGTGACCACGATCCAGTTTGGACTGGGTCTCTTTGTAGCGGTGATCATCAACCAGAAGTTGAAGGGAAGGAACATCTTCCGGACCCTGTACTTTATGCCTGTGATCTTGGGCGCGGTCATCCAGGGACTGATCTGGTCTCTGTTCCTGTTCCCACTGGGGGGACCCATGGCCAAATTCCTTGGCATGTTTGGTTTAAGCTCAGAATTTCTGGGCGGCCAGCCCTCGGAAGCGTTTGCATGGGTCATCGCCATCCAGATCTGGGCCAATATGGGCACGACCATGATCATTTTCCTGGCCGGTTTGCAGACCATCCCATCCGAGTTGTATGAGGCGGCGACCATTGACGGCGCAAATTCCTGGCAGGTCTTCCAAAACGTGACCTGGCCGCTTCTGACTCCCAGCGTCAATACCAATCTGACGTTGAACATCATCGGCAGCCTGCAGGCCTGGCAGTTGTTCCTGGTGCTGATTGGCTACCGCAACGGGACCCAGGTGCTGGGCTATCTGATCTACGCCACAGGCTTCGGCCAGACCTCTGGAAGCGTCACCAGCAGTTTCCGCCAGGGATACGCGGCTTCCGCCTCGATCGTGCTGTTTTTGCTGGTGCTCGTACTAGGCATGAGCACGAACTACTTCCTGCAGCGCAGGGAGAGGAGGATTCTGGGATGACCACGACAGCGATCCCACAGAAGGCCGTTCGCAGGCAGGTCACCAGATCGCGGATCGATTGGGGCAAGATAGGATCCTATTTTGTCCTGGTGCTGTTCGCGATCATCTATCTGGGGCCCCTGCTCATGCTTGTCAACACATCCCTGAAGAGCATGCCCGAATTCATGAAAGATGCCACGAGCCCGGCGACCCAGTTCCACTGGGAGAATTTTGCGGATGCCTGGACGAAAGCGAATTTCCCGAAATACATCCTCAACTCGATCATCTATACCGCATCGGCAACCGCCATCTACATCGTGACTGCGGTCTTTGTGGCGTTCCCGATCGCGCGCGGTTACATCCGGTTTTCCGGCGTCGTCCTGACCCTGTTCGTGATCGCCCTGTTCCTGCCGCCGGCGTTGATCCCCCAGTTCCAGCTCATCCTGAACCTTGGCCTGTATAACAATCCGGTCGGCTACATCATGCTATTCCTGGTCAACCCCATCGGGATCGTCATCCTGGTCAACTACATCAAAACCGTACCGAAGGAATTAGATGAAGCGGCCGCGCTGGATGGCTGCGGATATTTCCGCTTCGTGTGGTTGATCGTCCTGCCGCTGATCAGGCCGGCTATCGCCACCGTCATCGTCCTGCATGCCATCGGCATCTGGAATGAGATCATCGCGCCGACGATTTACCTGACCAGTAAGGAGTATTATCCCATCACGCGCGGTCTCATTGTTTTCCAGGGTGTCTATGGCAGCAACTGGCCCACCCTGGCGGCAGCGGTGCTGATGCTCACTTTCCCCATGTTGATCCTGTTCCTGTTCTTGCAGCGCTATATTATCTCGGGTCTGACCGCAGGTTCGGTCAAAGGATGAAATCACGAATCAATTCTGAACCAGCGAGCGGCACAATGAAAAACATCAAAGCCGGCTTGTTTCACCACCGACCAGCGCGGCGTCGCTCGCCCGCAAGGCCGCACATTGCGATATCGGTTCGTTTGAATTGACACTCTTACTCTCCTTTTTCACGATCTCTGCCAAGTCAACCTTGACCTGGCAGAGATTATCCAAACACAAACGAACAGAATGAAAATCCCATCGCCTATCACTCGAGTCGTTTGTTTTTTCATTATCTTGGGTTTCCTGGCTGGATGTGCATCTGCCGCGACGCCAACGCCAACTCAGACTCCAATCCCCGTACCCGAGGGCTGGAGTCTCGTCTGGCATGACGAATTCGATGGGGAGATTATCAACCTGCAAAACTGGACCTACGATCTGGGCGGAGGGGGCTGGGGGAACGGGGAAATGCAGACCTATACGGATGCCTCTGAGAATGCGTGGCTGGAAAACGGCCTGTTGATCATAGAAGCTAGAAAAGAGACCAACGCGAGCGGAGGATTCCAATTTACATCCGCCCGCCTGAAAACCCAGGGGTTGCAGGAATTCCAGTATGGGCGCATCGAAGCCCGCATCAAAGTCCCCGCGGGTGCCGGACTGTGGCCCGCCTTCTGGATGCTTGGGTCGAACTTCAGCACTATTGGCTGGCCCGACTGCGGCGAAATTGACATCATGGAATATGTGGGCAAGGATCCAACCTTGATTCTGGGCACCATGCACGGACCCGGCTATTCCGGCGCGCTCGGGTTGACAAAATGGAACCGCCAGACCTACAACATCGCCGACGAATTCCATTCGTATGCCATCGAGTGGGACAAGGACCAGATCAGCTGGTTTTACGACGATGTCAAATACAGCACTTATACCCGCAACGATGTGGAGCAGAAAACCTGGGTCTTTGACCAACCGTTTTTCATCATCCTCAACCTGGCAGTCGGCGGCACTCTGGGCGGACTTGTCAACCCGGACACCGTCTTTCCGGCGCAGTATCTTGTAGATTACGTGCGCGTCTATGACATAAATCAATAACGCTTTCAGAGCCTGATATGCCAACCCCGCACGATAACAATAACCTTCTCTTTTTCGATGACTTTACATCCAACGAACTCGACCGCTCGAAATGGAACGTTGAAATTACCGGCGGCATTATGAATGACGAACAGCAGGCATATATTGATTCTCCTGAAACGATCTACTTGCAGCAGGAATATGACTCGGCGCACGGCGTACTCGTCATCCACCCTCGCTATCGCAAAGGATATATTACCCCGCAGGGCAATTCCTTCGACTTCGTCTCGGGCCGCATCAATACTCGCGCCAAATTCGAATTCACTCATGGCAGTGTCGCGGCGCGCATCCGGCTCCCTGTCGGAGCAGGACTGTGGCCCGCTTTCTGGACGATGGGCGCAGAGGGCCGCTGGCCCGCCTGCGGCGAAATGGACATCATGGAATGCGTCGGTGAACAGGATTGGACCGGTGTCGCAGTTCACGGACCTGGCTATTCAGGGGAAACTCCTCTTGTCAATAAAAAATATTTCCCGCAACCCATTGATGTAACACAATGGCATATCTACTCCCTTGATTGGACATCAAACGACCTGTTATTTGAGATCGACGGCGAACTTGTGTACCGCGTCACCCGCCCAATGGTGGAATTCTATGGAAAATGGGTGTTCGACGGCAGCAATTATCTCATCTTTGATTTTGCGCTCGGCGGAACATACCCATTCAAAACCAGCGGCTTGGCATCGCCTTATTATGGGTTGCCCGAAGCGACGGTCCAGGCAATCCGAAGGGATGAGGTCAAACTATTGGTGGACTGGGTGAAAGTCGCGAGGCTTTGAGTCTTCAGCGAAATCATTTCGAGGAAAAATGTCAAACAGAGGATCGCAAACCATTCATATCGGAAATACCAGACAAAAAACTCCACCGCAGGCTGTCCACGGCGAGTACGTGGAAATGCTCGGCGAGGCGTTCTATAAAATCGCCAACTTCGACCTGCTCGAACCGTTCTTCATGAGCATCGTGAGCAGCTCCGATCACTGGCTCTTCATTTCGTCCAGCGGCGGGCTTTCGGCTGGACGCGTCAGCGCCGAACAAGCCCTCTTTCCATATTACACCGAAGACAAACTGACCGAGAACACTGAAAACACCGGCGGCAAAACCATCCTGCTGGTCAGGCGCGGCAATCGAACACGGTTGTGGGAGCCTTTCTCGATTCGCCAGCAGGGACAGTACCAGGTAGAACGCAATCTCTACAAGAACATAACCGGGACCGCCTTGATATTCGAAGAAATCAACCACAGCCTCGGCTTGACGTATCGTTATGCCTGGTGGACGGGCGACCGATTCGGATTCATCAAAACGGGCTGGTTGCGTAACACGGAAGGTTCCATCTGCAACATCGAACTCCTCGATGGATTGCAAAATATCCTGCCTGCCAACGTTGCCTCTGCCACTCAAACTACCTTGAGTGTTCTGCTGGACGGTTACAAGCGCTCCGAACTGGACCCGGAAACTGGTCTCGCCATCTATGCCTTGAACTCAACCCTGACGGATCTCGCCGAGCCGAGCGAATCCCTGCTTGCCACAACGACCTTCCAGGTGGGGCTGGAACGTGCGGATTACCTGCTTTCGTCCATGCAGTTGGACAAATTCCGCACGGGCGGCTGTGTGGAAACAGAAACGGAAACCCGGGGACGGCGCGGCGCCTATTTCGTCCATGCCAGATTGGAGTTGGCGCCAAATGAGGAGCGCAGCTGGCATGTCGTCGCCGATGTCAGCCAGGATCATGCCGCGATTGTCAGAACCAGCCACCGGCTTAAGGATGATGCGTCCGCTCTCTTTCGGGAAATCGAGCAGGATATCGAGTCCAATACCGCGCGCATGAGGCAGATTGTCGCCAGCGCCGACGGCTTGCAGATGTCCGCCAATTCATTGTGTACCGCGAATCATTTTGCCAATGTGATGTTCAACGTCATGCGCGGCGGAATCTTTGCCGACCAGTATTGGGTTGATAAAGCGGGCTTGATCGAATACGTGACCACACATCAACGTGACCTGCTTCACGAAAATGCGGCGTTCTTCGCCGCGCTTCCTCCCCGGCTGCATATCGCCGAACTCCAAACCCGCGCCAATGCCGGGGGGTCGCCCGACCTGATCCGGTTGTGCCATACGTATTTGCCCCTCACCTTCAGCCGCCGTCATGGCGACCCCAGCCGCCCCTGGAATCGTTTTACCATCAAACTGAAGGAGGCAGATGGCTCGCAGCGGCTCGATTACGAGGGCAACTGGCGCGACATCTTCCAAAACTGGGAGGCGCTGGCTTATTCCTATCCTGAATTTGTCGAGGGCATGATCGCCACCTTCCTGTGCGCGACCACTGTTGACGGTTACAACCCCTACCGGATTACGCGCGCCGGCGTTGACTGGGAAATCCCCGAGCCAGGCAATCCCTGGGCAAACATCGGCTACTGGAGCGATCACCAGATTATTTACCTGCAAAAATTGATGGAAATCAGCGCCCGACTCCATCCCGGAAAACTCGAGGAATTCCTCACCCGCCCGATCTTCAGTTATGCGGACGTTCCCTATCGCATCAAACTTTACGAAGATCTGTTGAAGGATCCATTCAACACGATTGACTTCGATTGGGAGTTGGAAAGCCGGATCGTAACCCGGGTGAACGAACGCGGCACGGATGGAAAACTGGCGTGCGACCCGAACGGAAAGACACTCCAGGTTTCCCTCGCCGAAAAACTGTTGACACTGCTGCTCGCCAAACTGGTCAACTTCGTCCCGGAGGGCGGCATTTGGATGAATACCCAGCGCCCGGAGTGGAATGACGCCAACAACGCCCTCGTCGGCAAGGGACTCTCGGTGGTGACGCTGGGCTACTTGCGCCGCTACCTGGCTTTCTGCAAAGAGTTGTTCGAGACAAGCAAGCCCGAAGCCTTCTCGATCAGCAAGGAGGTGCGCGGGTTCTATCTTCGAGTATCCGAAATCCTGCGGCGCTTCCAATCTCACTTGCAATCCGCCTGGGACGATGGGCAGCGCCGGAGCATGATGGATTCCCTGGGTCAGGCTGGGAACGATTACCGCTGGAGCTTCTACGAGCATGGTTTTTCCGGTGAGACTGCCGTAGTGCAGGTTCATGAGATCGTTGATTTTCTCGAGCTGGCGCAGACCTACATCGAACATTCGCTGCGGGCAAATAAACGCAGCGACAATCTGTATCACGCCTATAACATCCTGCATCTTGATGAGGGGCGCGCCTCCATCAGCCATTTATATGAGATGCTTGAGGGGCAGGTGGCAATCCTTTCCTCCGGAATGCTCACAGGGGATGAATCGCTGGCGCTGCTCCGCAGCCTGCGGGACAGCGCCCTCTACCGCGCCGACCAGCACAGCTACATCCTGTATCCTGATAAAACTCTGCCGGGTTTCCTCCAAAAGAACAGTTTGAATGTAGAACAGGTGAACGATCTGCGCCTGCCCGCTGCCCTGGTCGAGGCCGAGGACAAAACCCTGCTGGTCCAGGATATAGAAGGCGGCTACCACTTTAGCGGGTCCCTGCGCAATAGCAAGGATGTCCACCGGGCGCTGGAGGCGCTCAAGCAGCAGCCGCAATTCGCAGAACTGGTCGCCGCCGAAGGGGAAAAAATCGCCGCCCTGTTCGAGATGGTCTTCCAGCATAGAGAATTTACCGGGCGCTCCGGGACATTCTTCGCTTATGAAGGGCTGGACAGCGTGTACTGGCATATGGTCGCCAAACTGCTGCTGGCCGCCCAGGAAACCGCGCCGCGGCCGCCAGTCCGAACCCTGCGCCCCCGGCTTGATCGAAAGGTACCGAGACATCCGCGCGGGGCTGGGCTTCCACAAAACCCCGGCAGTCTATGGCGCGTTCCCCACCGACCCCTACTCGCACACGCCCAAAGCGCCAGGGCGCGCGCCAGCCCGGCATGACCGGATTGGTCAAGGAAGAAATCCTGACCCGGCTGGCAGAAGTGGGTTTGTCCTTTGAGCATGGCAGGCTGAAGTTCGATCCACTGTTGCTGGATGATAAAGAACTGCTCACCGCCCCAGCTGAATTTGACTACCTGGATGTATCCGGTCAGCCCAAGCGCCTCGAATTGCCCGCCGGTTCCTTAGCCGCCACCTTCTGCCAGGTGCCGGTTATCCTTCGCGCCGAGGGTGCGCCCGGCATCCACGTTCATTTCAATAATGGGACGGTCAAACAGGTCGCCGGACTGCTTTTGGATGCGGCCACCAGCCGCCAGCTTTTCCAGCGTGAGGGCGCCATCCACCACCTGGAAGTAACCTGCCCGGTTTCAGCATAGGCTCCCCTGGCTCTGCGTTCTTCTTCCTCACCCTTTCTCCCGGCCCGGAGAAGGAGGAGCTCCTTAATCATTCCGGAGAAAAGGTATAGATGTCGAAATATACTTTTGAATATCAACCGTTGACGGGAATTGGTATTGCCGGTCTTTCCACCGATGATTTGAAAGCCATTGTCGGCGCGATTTTGAAGCGGAAAATTCATGGGATTGCCTTTAGTCCATACAGCGAAGAACTGAAACCCGGTATGCAAATTTCGGGCGCTCATATCCGCGAGCGTCTTGGCATTATCCAGCCGTATGTAAATTGGGTCCGGACTTTCTCCTGTATAGAAGGAAACGAGCTAATCCCTCAAATCGCACAAGAGCTCGGGCTAAAAACGCTGGTGGGAATATGGCTTGGCGAGGACCGGGAAAAGAACGAAATGGGACTCAACAACGCAATCGAAGTTGCAAGAAGCGGCCACGCCAACCTGTTGGGGGTGGGCAACGAAGTGTTATACCGTGGGGAACTGCCCGAATCTGAATTGATCGATTATATTAATCGCGCCCGGGGAAAGGGCGCCCGGCGTTCCAGTAGGTTACGTGGATGCCTACTTCAATTTCGTCAATCACCCGCGAGTCAGTGATGCTTGCGATGTGATTTTTGCCAATTGTTATCCCTTTTGGGAGGGTTATCCAGCTGAACATGCATTGGTTTACATGAAGGATATGTACCACCGAGCGGTCCGCGCAGGCAGGGGCAAAAAGGTGATTATCAGCGAAACAGGCTGGCCCAATCTTGGCACAACCCTCAGGGGCGCTGCTGTACCTTCTATGGAGAATGCCATCAGATATTTCATAAACACGTACCAGTGGGCGGAGGAAGAGGGAATTGACATATTTTATTTTTCTTCATTCGATGAACCGTGGAAAACCGCTGATGAAGGGGATGTGGGGGCTTATTGGGGACTTTGGGACAAGGATGGCAATTTGAAATATGTCTAGTCTGTTGAGCAAACCTCGAATTATCGAACAATTTATCACTCAAAACCCCGGCAAGGCTGTCTGTTACTCTGGATACCGGGAGGGCCAGGATCCTCGGCAGGAAATTTACCCTAGTCATGAGGAGATTCGCGAGGATCTCTTAATACTGGCAAAATTCTGGCGGGTCATCCGGTTATATGATTGCAGTCAACACGCTAAAACAACGCTAAAAGTGATCCGCAACGAAGGGTTGGATTTGAAGGTCATGTTGGGTGTGGATATGGCCGCCGAAATCAGCAATCCCAATTGCCCTTGGGGAGCGGAGTTTAGCCACAAAACTCTTTTGGCAAACCGCCGAACGAACAGCGCGAATGTAAATCGCTTGATCACGTTAGCAAATCTTTACGCTGACATTGTTTTCGCAGTGTCCATTGGAAATGAAGCCAGCGTCGAATGGACTGATCACATGGTCCCTGTGGATAATCTGGTTGCCTATGCCCGGCGCGTTAGGAGGGCTGTTCCACAGCCGGTTACCTTCTGTGATAACTACGTTCCGTGGGCAGGCAAATTGAAACCTTTGGCCGCTGAGTTGGATTTCATCTCGGTTCACACCTACCCTGTCTGGGAAAATGTCACGATAGACAATGCCATCGAGTACACCAAACAGAACTACCGGTCTGTCGTCAATCACTTTCCCAATAAACCAGTTGTGATTACCGAAGCAGGTTGGACAACAGCATCCAATGGACGGGGCATTGATCCTGCTAACGCATCTGAAGAGGCGCAAGCCCAGTATTGCCGGCAGCTGGTGGAATGGATCCTGGAAGAAAGGATCCTGACCTTTGTTTTCGAAGCATTTGATGAGCCTTGGAAGGGTTCAGCTGATCCGCTGGAGCCTGAAAAGCATTGGGGACTTTTTTATGTAGACCGCACGCCTAAACCGGCAATGCAACAGTTCTTGCCAAAAACTCCCAAGCATCTTCCCAGGTGACTGCGCACGCATGCGTTTGGATGTCTTTTGAGAACGCCGGAGTTTTGCGGTTTATGCGTGCATTGTAAAGGCGCGCGGGCGACCCAAAAAGGCGTCCTCGGGGGAGAACGCCCTTCGACAGGCTCAGGACGGGCCGGCTTGGCATTTAACCGTTAGTGAGATTTTCACTGATTTCGTCTCTCGCGCTTGAAGTGCGGAGCGAAGTTGCGGAAAAAGACGTGTCCGAAAACAAACTCAGGGAACGCGTGATGATGTTGTTTCTGGGAATGCTGTGTTGAACGGCGATAAGAGCAAAGGTGTGGACAACTCAATTTTGCCCCGAAAAAGTTTCTGTCGGGTTCGCGTTCTGTTCGGCAGATCGTTTTGCTGGAAAGATTACATTGATAATGCAACCATCAAAAATGCCAGACGTGCAAACACATTAGCAAAAACATGTAGACTGATACTTAAGCGAATATCACGCTTCCACATAACGATATAGCCCAACGCAGTCCCCAATAAAAACACGGTGAGAAAACCAAATGGTTGCCAACTGTGATAAAGCCCAAAAAATAACCCGCCAATGAGCGGAGTCCATGACCCATAGCGTGAAATACGAGGCAAAAGGTAGCCCCTAAAATACAATTCTTCAGCCCAAGGTAGAATGATTCCCGTCACAACAAGCTGAAATGTGAAAGTAATTACCAATATGTTCTTTGTATAAGCAAGATATTGAGATTGTTCTTCAAGAAATATCCACTTGGGCAATCCAGAAAAGAGCCGTTCCGTCAAAAAGGTATTGATAGGAGTTATGAGTGTGATTAGTAAGTACACGACAACAAAGGCGCCGATAAAAACGAGAGCAAACATGCCCCAAGATACTTTCTCTCGATAAAGTACAACGCCATTCAGGCTCAATCGCCCATTCAATTTATCGCCTTCATAAAGCATAATTCCCAATAGAACTGGCAAATCAATGAGAAGGATCGCCAGTAGAAATGCCAACAATGGCGGATAACCAACTGAGTCGAGTATTGGCTTGAGCGCAATAAACGCTACCGTGGCAAGTGTGCCAGGTGTTATATGTAGCAGGAATGATTGTAAGAGCGTGTGCTGGGAAGTTATAGAGGGACTTTCACTTTTATTCATAAACAATTCCCTTCAGCCTATCCGAGTTGGTCTTGATTTTACCTTGTTGTGCCGAGTGCCGCCGAAGGCTTGCGTTACCGGCTGGCGGGAGGGACAAGATGACCCTTGAGAGCAAAAAAACTCAAAACCAAGAAAACGCTTGAAAACGCGGTGCGTACCCCAAGTCGGCACGCTGTGTTGGGCGGCATTTCATGGTTACGACAAATTGAATTTAGTGATTACTCACAGATAGATAAATATGTTTCATTTTGATTAGCTTGTAATAAATTGGTCCTTGCCAATCTCGAAGTAATTGAGAAAACGTGCGAATTTCATTTCCCACAGGGATTTCACCTTCATAATCACCTTCAAGCATTGAATCATAAATATAGAATATTTGGTTTTCTTTGTTATACCCATATACTGTTATGTAATGTCCCGCAATGTAACGAGCCAGAGACCAATATATACCTCGACGAATATAACCGTTTCCTATAGCCAAAAGAACTGGTTCGTTTCGATCAATGTGATTCATTATGGTTCTCAGTTTTTCGCCATCCGTAAGTTGTGTTGCATATTGAATGGTAGATGAAAGCCCGTTGATTTCAAGCAACCTTTGAATGTCCTGTATGTAGGAAAAACCAAACAGTCTCGTCCGCAATGGAAGATTATTCAACGGTTGGAAACTTTTTCCAAAACCTTGGATAATGGTTTTCGCATTTGTTTCCCCACAAGTCAAGCCGAGTTGTTTTATGTATTGTTTAGGAGCATTTGTGACCACTCTATCGCTGCTTTTTATCATCTCGATGTTTCTTTCATAAGTATCAGGGTTTGTTTTGCCGCCCAACGGTTTGCGCAGTGGTGGTGGGGCGGGCGTGGATTCTGTTCGGGACGAGGAAAAACTCGAAGCGAGGAAAATGCTTGACTGCCCGAAGGGCGTGCCGCACGCCGCCGAAGGCGGCAGTCCCGAGCGTCCAGCGCGCGCTTTGTTGGGCAGCCTCTAAACTCAATCACATCATTTTCATTTCCTTTTGAAAGAATGAATCAAGGCGGGCTTCTGTAACGTCTACGAGCCTGACCAAGTATGGATCGTTCAGCCTTTTTAGAATTACACGAGATTGAGCAATCATCTCTTTACTGCAAGTATAAGTATCCCGAATTCGCTTTTTATCCTCTCTTAGAAGTTGTGCTGTTTTCTTGGGATCATTGAGTTGGTGAAGTTTATCAAAACCTAAAGTTACATAGGAATAATGCCCATTCGCCAAATCGCCTTCCAGGTCATTCCAATCATCTATCATCTGGATAGCAGCTCCGAATAAAAGGAAAACTTCCCAATAATCATCAATAAGTGAGGCTTTACCAAGTCGCTCTAGGCTCAGCATAAAAGGCGTAACAGAGTTGGCTCCCTTGGAGCCAAGGTCTTTGGGATTATTCAATCGATATGGGCTAGCTTTACCCCTCATGGATTTTTCCTTTATTTCTGCTTCCAAAAATAAAGTGCGCATTCGTTGCATGATTTCCAGGTTTGCTTTAGAAACGCCAAAAATGCGGAGTGCCATAGTTTCATATTCGGCGATAAGGATTTGAGCCGTTAGTATCTCAACTGGAGAGGGAGTATCGCTGTCAACATTTGCATCCAAAATACCATAGCCAGCCACTGCGAACACACCTGCCTGCAAGATCTCCCCAAATTTATCCACTAATTCATCTAACCCTTCCTCATCCATCCAAACTGCAAGGAATGCAAATACTGGATAGGCATCTTTGAAGTATTGAAGGCGGTTACTATTCCATTTTGTCACATCAAAACCAAGCGGAGTACTGAAATCCCTCAATAACTTCTTAGCCTGATCGTCCAATCCCTTGAATGCTGAAATAAGCGCAATATCAACCTTGATATGCTGCAACCACGATAGAAAAGAGACTTGGTTTGCCAGGAAGGGAGCCATGACAGCTGCCCAAAAGGCTTCCTTATCGCGGTGATAAACCTGAAGTATCGTTGGAGCAAATTTTTCGAAAGCAGTTTTCTGTTCCATGGCTTCGAACCTCAATGATTATTTATGTGAATTCTCTTCCGTCTTTGGGTTGCCGCACCAACGGTTTACGTTAGCCAAAGGGAGGGTTGAACAAGACTAACCTCTTCGAGAGCTCCAAAGCAGTGCACCCAGCAGTCCAAGCACGAGCATGCCGCGCAGCCAGAGTGGTGGGAACAGGAAAGTGAGCACCAGCAAAACCATGACTGACGCCACACCAATCGCTAGGAAGCGTATTCCATTGGCGCGTTGCACATACAGTACTCCAACAACCAGTCCGATCAGAAATGCTGCCAGCCAGACAGCGATTTCGAAACTAGTTGTCAGTCCCGATCCTGCCCTGCCTTCGGCGCGATTTTTGACAGTGTCGAGAGCTTTAAGTTCCATCACCACATCCGGGATTTCGATCATGGTAATGACAGCGGATGGCATGGCGCTGGGATCGAAACTTTCGCGCACGACCAGCCGGGTGTGAGTTTCATCTACCGGGAAGAGCCCAAAAACGAAATTCCAAACCGGTTTGCCGTTTTCGTCGCCAGCCTGCCAGCCAAACCATTGATTTGGCTCAATCACGCTGACAAAACTGGTGCAGACGTTGGCGGCCATACATATCGGCTCGCCAATTTGGGGATTCTGGTACTCAGGCAGGATTTGGTCCGCCGTATGAATATCGAAACCGAGCAGGTTCTCCAGCCAGTCGTAACTGTACCAGCCGCCGCGTCCTTGACCCCATTGCACCAGCCAGGGCCAGATTTGTTCAGGTGTGGCCTGGATGGTGATTGCACGTGTCCAGCGCGCCCCAACCAGATCTCCAGGCATGGCACGGGAGACTTCAGCATCTGTTGCACCCCAACGCAAGTGGAATGGGCGAATGACGATATAGCCAAGGATCAAAGCAACCAGAACAATGCCCATCCCGCCAAATATTCGTTTGAGTTTGTTATGTTTCATCGTCGTTTTCCTTGTGGATTTGGGTGTTTGTTATTGTCAAGTATATTGCTTCTACGACCGAAATTCCCCTGTCGATGGGGGTGTCTTGTACTGGCCACGTGGATAGGGTTCTGGAACAAGTCTGTGAAATCGGCATCCAGCTCCCTGTAAAATAAAAACGGACTACAGAAATATGTGGTCATCGGAGGATAAAAGTTGTAGTTTCATCTTACTCGATCAACCCGCATCGGGTCGTCCAACGCAATGATCACCGGCTCCATATCTGCCGGACCGGGGGCGGTGTAACGAACACCTTCAAATGGCTCCGGTCCAGGTCCACCGGGGACATAGAATGCACGATAGCCGCCTTCCAAGGAAGGGATTTCTACAAACGTGATATTCCGGGCCGCTTCTTCATCGCCTACAAGAATGATGTCAATGTAATTGTCGCGGTCTTCCGAATAGCAGTCGTCGTAGTAGATGCCATCCTCTGGACTCTCTTTTTGGCCGAGGTCTGATAAGCCGACAACGCGCAAGGTACCACCCGCCACGGAATACTCCACACCGACTTTTTCAAGGAGAATCGTTTCACCATCTGCCCCTTTAGCGTGGATACGGAAGAAATCTTCGTACATGTCGGGGGTTACTCCGGTGACGCCGTCGGGCGAAAACCCGCCGGTCGTCAGAATACGAATTCGGAAATCACCTTCATCGTAGAGGGCAAATTCATCATTGGGCAGTAAGCCACTGCCGCTGTCCAATAACGGAACGCCCCCTTCTCCCGGCGCTACTGAGCCTACATAATTGAGCTTGGCACCCACAAGAAAGGGCCCTCTGTCGTAGGCCGTCGTGTCCGTTGCCCAGGTGAGACCGACGGCGTTGAACTCCTGACCGCCCGGTCCGATCAGCAGCAGCGGGGTTTCATCCGCCACAATTTCTAGCTGGACGGGAAAGATCACGTCAGCCTCGCTGCGCTTGCCACGATTGCCAAAATCGCCGAAGACCACAACTACGTTCCGCTCATTCAGTTCCCAATTGGGCACCATCCCTGCAGAGTGGGGGAAGACGACCTCCCCCGTGTTGAGCGTGAATTTAAAATCGGTCACGTCAACTGTTTCGGAGGCAACCGGCCAACTGAAGACAATCGGCAAACCATCGTCGTAATCGGCGTAGCCTTTGTAGTACCGTTCGACGATATTCGAGAGGGTTGTGCTGGTGCGGTGTCCAAGGCTGGGCTCTTCGCCATTGGCGCAGGTCAGTGATCCATACCAACTCCCACCCGCTTCACGCACCGTCTCTTCGGTCAATTCAGGTACGCCAATGATGTTGTCAAACCCCATGCCTGCGCTAAGGATCATCGGCTCATCCCGCCAGTAGTCGGCTCCTTCCAGAGCACCATCATGGAGTTGATTCAGAATGATTGGCAGGCTGGCTCGTGGTCCACTCAGCGTAATAATACCGACACCAACCAGCGCGGCAACGAGCGCCATCCACCAGCGATAGTAGAAGTTTTGATCAACACCCTTTGCAAGGATGACTTGTGTCCAGCGGAGCAGCAAAAAGAGGGCGAACCCAATGAATACCAGCATGGGAATGACAAATCCATGCGCTGAAGCATGAATCGCATTGACAACGACGACAACGACGGCGGCCCCGCCTAGAATATGGGGCGCATACGGCTTGGCAATTCCGAGCAATACAATGAGCGCCGCCGCGATGCCAACGACATTGCCGCTAATGCGCAATGGTTCTGCCATGTTTAGAGATACATGGATGATGATATCAATCAGGTTCCATACAATGAGCAACGTGGGTAACCATTGAATCTTTCCGTTTTCCATTTTCGTTTTTTCTCCTTGGTTTCTTTCATTGAGCAGGTAAATGTTGCTCTGTTTCTGAGTTTCAGTCTTGCGACGTAACCTCAATGAACTCGTTGACGCGGCGGGCAACTTCCTCGCCCTGGTCATCCTGCAAGAAGTGGCTGGCTTCTGGCAGGCGGACATGATCCCAACCCGCTGAACCCGGGATATGATCGATTAATGTCTGTTGAATGACAGGATTGCCCAGATTACCGCCATCATTATTACCCCAGATGGTCAGGAATGGATTCGTGAATTCACCGAGTCCTGCCCAACCGCTATCGGTTACACCGGGCAATTGATTAATCAGCCCCGGGAAAGCGCGTACACCACCCATAAAAATGCGTGAAGGGAAAGGCGCAGCGTAGGCTTGTTCTTCTTCCAGCGTCAGATCATAGTAGGTATGCGCCTCCACAAATACTTCTGGACGGAAGCGTTCGTCGTTGCAGGCATAATCGATCCACAAGCTAAAGTAGTTGAGGTCGGTTTCGACTCCCAAGCTTGGGGGACTCTTTTCCCAGTCGATTGGTTCTTGTTGGGCGGGGAGTTCGAGGATAGCTTGGTGGAACAGGTTGCGGGTAATTCGTGGATTTTCGGGCAATGGGAAGGGGGTCGTACCCTCTTGAAATCTGGGTAAGAAACCGTTGCCCACAACCAGGCGATCAAACCAGTCGGGATGGGTGCCGACGACTTGCAGCCCGATGAGGCTACCCCAGTCCTGCACAAAGATGGTCAGCTTGGCTTCATCCAGCTCCAGTTCCTGAATGAAAGCCTCTAGTCGATCCACATGGCCTTGATAGGCATAGTAATCCGGGTCGATGGGCTTGTCCGAGCGGCCCATGCCGAGGTGATCCATGGCGATCACCCGGTGCCCGGCACCCTCAAGAACGGGGATCATCTTGCGGTAGAGATACGACCACGATGGCTGCCCATGCAGCAACAGGATCGTCTCACCGGATTCACCGGAACCCACATCGACATAAGCCTGGCGCAGCCCGTCAATTTCGACATACTGTGGCTCATACGGCCAGTCCGGCAAGTTTTCGAAACAGGTATCCGGTGTGCGGACGAACTCCACACCCCCTTCTGTTGTCATGATCTCCACATCAACACCCTCAATGCAGGGGGCATCTTTAGGTACGCCAGAACAACCTGTCAATAGCAAAACGATAATCAGAATGAGTATGCATACATTTTTCCACATGTGTTGTGTTCTCCTTTTACGAAACTCGGCCTTATCTATTCCAGCAAGGCCTTCATTTTCTCTATACTGCCTCTATTTTGCCAATCCGCGCAGCCTGAATGCCAGCACAATTGCCAGAATCCCGGCTACCAGCGCCCAAAATGCAAATATCCAAACCAGTGCGCCGATGGTCACTAGAGGATGTGCGATGACAAAGATGCCAAAGAGGACATACAGGATGCCTATCAAAAGTCCCCACCATGTCCAGTGGCCGTCTCGCCCGGCAAAGACCAGCACCAGCCCGTTGGCAATGATGGCGATCCCGATCAGCCAGGCGATAAAGGTCCCGCTGAACAATCCGGTCACAACCGGGTTTGCCACAATGATCAGGCCAGCCAGAATGCCCAAAATGCCGCCCACGATCAACCATGTGCGGGACTTCTCGGTATGTCCACGGATCCCTTCAATGATGCTGAAGACACCGTCTACGATCCAGTAAATCCCCAGCAGCCAGATCAGGCTCAAAAGGGTGGAACCGGGGCGTACAAACATGATCACCCCAAAGAGCACCAGCAAAATGCCTCGGACGAGCGGCATCCACCAGTGGGAGGCGATGGTTTGTTTGATATTTTCCCCAAAAGGTGTTTGATTTATGAGTGTCATTATCTTTTCCTTTATGAAATTCTTCAGCAGTTCAAAATGCTGAAGGGTTTTGTTCAACTAAACTCAAAGGGTCATTTTTTCCTGAGAACCAATAAGCCCCAGATGAAAAAACCGAGTTCTACAATTGTGGATACAATCGTGATCGCATCCAAACTGCCATTGATAAATGCTGGTATTCGGCTCAGGATGAGCAAGCCAAAAACGACCAGCACGGCTTTGATGTAAGTTGTTTTATTCATCGTTGCACCTCTATTTAAGCAGTTCTACTCTTGTGATTTCATCTGTATTCAGAGATATTTTAACCATCGTGCCGTCATTTGCCATATAGACTTCACCGTCATAGATTGCTCTGGCATCCCGCAGGAATGGATTGACCAGAATCTGATTGGGCACTGGCGGCAGGATGTGGGTAATGAGCAGATAGGGAATTTCGGCATCTCTGGCAACGATCCCCGCTTGCTCGGGGGTAATATGGTAGTCTTTGATATCCTCTGCAACGATTGAGGCATTGTTTTCGAAATCGCGAGTGGCTTCCGACACCATGGATGACATTTCATGATTCAAAGCCTCGCTGACCAGAACATCTGCACCCATGGAATGGTGAATCAGGCTTTCGGTGAAGATCGTGTCGCCCGAGATCACTACGCTTTTACCTTTATAGGTTACTCGGTAGCCCACGGCCGGGAACACCGGGGTGTGGTCAACATTGAAGGCAATCACCTGTACGCCATCTTCTTCATACACCACGTCACTAACCATCAGATCAGTCCCCAGGTCGAACAGATGCACCTCGCCACCAGCGCCTGAGGGGGGGTACAGCTTCCGCGCCATGATGTGCAATTCGATAACCTACATCAAGTTGATAGGCAGCCTCAAAACCTGCCACAACTTCCTCGACCCCTGGGGGGCCGTAGATGGGCAGCGGCTCAGCGGGACCGCTGGTTGCCCAACGCTTCAACATCAACTCACCCATATCGCCGATATGATCCGAATGGTAGTGGGTCAAAAACAATGCATCGACCGAACTGGTATCAATGATCAATTCAAGTTGACGGGTGCTGCCGGGGCCGGCATCAAATACCAGGATTTGATCGCCGGCTAAGACAACGGTTTGCGGGCCAGCACGGTTGGGATCTGGCAGGGGAGCACCCGTTCCGGTCGTGATGACATAGAGGGCATCTTCCTCAAAATGCTTTGCATTCCGATTGGCTGATGCCGCAGTATTGATAAGCATTTCGACCGCGAAATCCGGCAGGTCGTTCAGGAACCAGACCCCACCAACGAGCAGGATCAGCACAACCACGCCGACGATAAATACTCGCTTGTGCTCCATAACAAAGTCCTTCATTTTATTTCTCCTCCGCCAGCATGCGCAGCAATGTCTGAGCTGTCTCGCCCGATGAATTCTGGTTCTGCCCGGTGACGATATTGCCGTCAACCGCCACATAGGTGGCAAAGAAATCCCTGAATGCCGTGGCACTTACGAAGTTCGCACCCAGTCGACGCAGCTCGGTTTCCGGATGTTGCGGCGTGATCCCGATGCCGAGTTCTTCAACCTGCTTGTCGGTGACGGCGGTTATCGTCATGCCTTCAACCAGTGGGCTGCCGTCTGCTTTCGTTGCCATCAGGAAACCCAGCGCCCCGTGACACACGGAGCCTATCAGAATATCCTCTTCATAAGCCTCTGAAATCTTGTCGCCAAGTTCCTGGCTGAACCCAAGGTCGTAGGCTGCACCCCAGCCACCCGCCATCCAGATGATGTCGTAGTCGAGGAAATCCACGTCTTCGATGCTGAGCGAGTTCTGCGTTTTGTTCTGGGCGTCGGTATCATCAAGATACCGTTTGTCTGCATGTGTGGCCAGCGGCCAGCGCAAACTCACCGGTTCGAAGGGGATTTCACCCCCTTCGATGCTGGCAATATCGACTGTCATGCCTGCATCCAGAAACTCATAATAGGCAATGGTCAATTCGGACCCATATACACCAGTCGCCTTACCTGTATCACCCAAGGTATCGTGATTGGTGGCAATGATGAGCGCCCGGCGCCCCTCGAGATCGTATTCTTCTCGATCATAGGCAGGATGGAGTCCAATCCCACTGAGGATCTGAGGCAGCAGGATCAAGATAAGTGCAATGATCCCTACGAATGATATTGCTGTGATTAGGATTGTTCTTTTCATAACGCTTCCTTTACGTTTCTTGATTGCGCCAATTTGACTTTTATGTTACGATTTGTATCATAACTAACAGTTGCAAATGTAGCAATAGGCAATTTTCAAGCACTGAAACTTAAGTAACAGGTGTAACATTATGAGCATTGATCAAAATGATTTGCGGGTGATCAAAACGAAACGCGGACTGCGGGAAGCATTCATCCGCTTGTTATTGGAAAAAGGGTATGATGCGATTTCAATCCAGGATATTGCCACGGAAGCCGAAGCAGCCCGGGTGACCTTTTACAGACATTACAAAAATAAAGAAGAATTACTGATCGATTGTATCGATGTGATTTATGAAAATCATGCCAGACTTACCGGACAGGCATCGAATGAAGAATTTCGACAAGGGTATTCACCGATGCTGGCTGTTTATAAACAACTTAAGGAAGATGGAAAGATATTTCGGGTCTTATCCAATAGTCATGCTGGACAGTTATTGACAAAGCGATTGATCCAATTATTTGCGGAAAGAATTCAAGTACAGATAGAAGAACGCTTTCCGAAGGAACAGCTATTGGCTCCGGTAGAAATTATCGCCTATCATGTCGCCAGTGCTCAAATTGGATTGGTGAACTGGTGGATTGAAAATGATCAGCCCTATTCCCCGGAATATATGGCACGAATTTCTTTTTGGCTGAGTTTGGCAGGCAGCGCTCGCGGATTTGGTCTTGAGAATATTTCTGTATTGCCGCCGGAATATCCCACTCGGTTTCAGAATTAGTGTGTTGTTATTCTAATTGCCAGCCAACCCAAGCTGCACTTGACCGGGGCGATGTCCCGCGGGAAGGGACGCGATTTTCTCCAAATTGGTTCGGGGCAAAGTCGCGTCAGGGTCAACACCTGTAAAGTTGGCGTTACGCTGGCGGCGTCTGAGGATTTTTGTAAGTATATCCAAACAGACCTAATAATGCTGTATAGATTACAACGCTAAAAACACTGAAGCGCTCAAGCACGCCAAAATACTCTTTTGGAGCAACGCCAGTGCCAATTGATCCCAAAAACATTAAGAGCAATGCAATGAGACCCAGAATTGCTATTGCTTTCGTTTCCTTGTTTCGCCGTCCACCGATGAATATTAATATCAAAGAAACGATAGAGAGAAGTACTACAGCAATTGTTACGACATATAAATGCATTATGTCTTGAAAAGTACCTTGATAACCTTTTCCGCTGAGTGGAAATAAAGTGTAGCCGATACTTGATACCCAATTCATAATTGTGTAAAGATAGATGCCAAGTCTAAAGGTTTTATTTATCTGGTTTGTGATTATCAGACAAAGGAATGTGCAACCGAGAACAGCAAACATAGAATAGAGCGCCGAAAACCTTGAAGCAATAATATAGGAAGGCGCGTCTGTTGCGGTGAGATCACTTACTGCCTGACTCAAACTACTGTAATTTGGATAGTTTCGTATGCCGTAATAGACATGAAGAAAATAGAACACGGCTGCAACTACACCCGAAAGGTTGAGAAGACGAATCAAGCTTTTCATTTTGAACTCCTTTGGCATCGACTTTGACTGGATGAAGTCCACATTACAACTCTTTATTTGAACCGCCCAACGATTAATTGGGCGTTTTGAGTGAGACAAGAAACTGCGCCGTTAAATGAGACCGCATTATTTTGATTGTTTCGGAATGAGAATATAAGCAGCCAAGATGCCTGTAAGAAAATTCTGAAAGAGCAGTTCTGTTATTGTAGCCAGGTTGAATCCAATCGGCATGGTACGGAAGGTAATTTCTACATATGGAGCAAGTCCGCCTACTACGAACAATACAATACCTAACCAAACAGCAATTTTCCGCCGTGGTAAGAGAGCGACTGTTTGAAGGATAAATAATGAGCCGAGTCCAAACAAGGGTCCGCGTAAAAGTTGAGCAAGAAAGATTATCCCTGCTTCTGGGCGCGCCAAGCCATACTGGGGATTATTCTCATAAAATGACCTGGTATACAAAAGGAAGTTGGTTGCCCCAAAGATAAAATAACACGCAAAGTAAACCCCACCCACAATCAACACACGCCAAGCCCATTCCCACCAGTTTCTCTTTAGATTGCTGCTAGACTCCTGCCCGATAGGCAATAACAATTGGACAGCTGCCCATGCTATAACCAGACTGGTCAAAATGCCAACAGTCGCGCCAGCGATAGCATTAATGGCTGCGGATGGTTTGAAAAGTGCGCCTTCGATTCCTAGTCCTAATACGCGGACAAATGCTAACACAGCCCAAACAGCGAATATTGTAAATTGGCGCGATTGGTGAGAATTTATAACAAAAGGACTGATGGACAAACAAACGATTGTCCCTGTAAAAAACCCGACTAAAAGATTATCAATCGAAGGGGAGAGGCGACTTAATGACCCTAAAATGATAGCGGCAAGTGCATTTACAAGAGCATATATCAAGCCGAGCAACAAACTTCTCATGATAATCAGGGCATAACTTGGTTTCGATTTGAGTGACACGTCCATTTTGATGCTCCTTGTTGGAAATTATTTGTTGGAAGACTTTAGTATTCGATAGTCTATATTTATGAAAAGTACTCCCGGAAAACTTCCGGAGCTTTTTTCAGATACAAGATGATCACCACAATCGCCATCGTCAACGCCAGTCCAAGGTTGGCAAGGAATTGATTTTCGATGAGGACAAAATACGAAAATGACGCGGCGGAATTGTTCAGCACGATATGGGCCAGTGAAGTCACCCAGATACTTTTGCTCTTCACGTAGACATAGGCAAGATAGACAAACGTGCAGACAGAGCCAACACCCAGGACGATGAAGTTAAGGATGTTTTGCCAGAGCTGATACTGGGCAGTTTGCGGGATGACCAGCGCGAGCGGCCAATGCCAGGCGTACCAAATCAGGCCGCCGACGAGGAGACCCACCCAGGGCTTGATTTTGTAGAGGTGGGGAAACATAAAACCGCGATGACCAAATTCCTCACCAAAGCCCATCAAGATGCCGGGGAGGATGTTGAAGGTGGTCAACCCGCCCACGAAGAAAAGCCATAACATGGTCATTGGGGTAAACCCGGGTGGCAGGGAAGCGCTGATGTCCTGCCCGGCGGCGGCGAACTGTTCGCTTAACCGGTTGAGGAAAACCTGACCGGTAAAATCCCAGGTGATACTGCCAAACAGGGTGAAGAGCGCATACGAAAGCGCAGTGATACCGATTGAGATCATCCAAAACTTGAAATAGTCGCCAAGTTTGCCGAAGCGCAGGTTGGCGTCCGTGAATTTTGGCTGGTAGAAAAACAGGCGGGTGATCATTGCCGCAAGAGCGGGGGTCAACATGTATAACTGAGCCAGATACGCGCCCTGCTGACCGAGCATTCTTGCGCCCACGATGACCGCGGCGCAAAGGACAAACAAAATGACAAAGTAGGATGTCAGAGGCTGTTTCTTCATCAGCATATTTCCTTTCTGACTTGTACCCCAAAGCGGGCGATGTCTTCAAAAAAGCGCACCGGCTCCACCAGCGTTGCCTGCCACCATAGACCCGGTTTCTGAAGACAGCCATCCAGATACTGCAACAGGCAGGCGACTGCCGGCGCGGCCGTGAGAACGTACGAATCCTCATGGAAGACCGTCATCACCAACGAGCGTCCTGCACCGTGCGCCTTCATCTGCAAGACCGCTCCGTAGGGGGGGCGGGTCGTGCTCTTCAGTCCCCATTCCACCAGCCGGGCTCTCAGTCTGCGGGAGCGGTTGGGAGCGATGGTCAGCAGGGTAATGATCATCGGGAGGACTAGATAATCGAACACGCTGCCAAACCCGCCGGAATAGAAGCCTGTTTCTTTCAGTGAGGGGATCGACTCAGGCAGGGAACGAAACTCTTCCATGAACATTGGCATACAGTACTTGTGACCAAAGGGTTCACCGAAGTCTATATCCAGCATTTCGCTCATTTTGCCGGTCTGCCAGGTTCCGTTTTTCAAAACCAACGAGTTGAAACTTTTCAGATCAAGCTCAAATTCAGCGGCTGAGGAAGGCGAGAATTCGTAATCTTTCCATTTCAGCTGGAAGACCGAAGCGACGGGCGCCGATTCCAACCCCGGGATTTGGGTGGCGGCGTAGCGTACCATCGCGGCGGGAATCCCGGGGCGGTACCCGCCGTCGGTGATGAAACAGCGCCCGGAACTGAGAATCCGTTCTTGCAGGGCTTCCAGTGCCTGGCGCTTGGCTGCCGCCGAGATCTGGATGTCAAAATAATCAATGCCGGACTCGAGTGTAGCTTCCGCAACGATTTGGGTAAATTCGATGGTGCTGGAAGCGACAACCACCATTTGGATATTTTTGAAAGCCTGAATGAGGGATTCTTTGTTTGCCGCATTGACCTGCATCCCGCTGAAACAATCGGTCTTGAATTCGGCATTGAGTTGCTCAGCCGCGCCGCGCCCGCTCACCGTTACGACCTGCCGGGATAATCCCGACCTTTGTTTGACTGACCAGCAGGCGGGCGATTGCCAAGCCGACATTGCCGTACCCGCCGAGAATGAGGATGGATTTCGATGTCATTTTGACCTCCTTCGGATCAAATTAATACCGCGTCGACCGGTCGCCTCAGGGAGCGCGGCAGCGTCCTGGAGTATCCGAAGCGCACAAGGGTTGAGGCAGAGACGTTCCTATGCCCATTGGACTCAGGTTTCATGATAGGCTCCTAATTTAATTCCTACTCGCATAAAAATATTGTGAAAATTTCAGAAACCATGCTCTTGAATGAACTGCATGACTTCAGCGTGCGTGGGGCTGTTCAACACGCCGGGGAAGCTCGCACACACCAATCCAGCGACTGCCGCAGCGTACTGGATCGTTTGGTCATCGCTCCATTGCTGCAACATCCCATAGATGACGCCGGCCCGAAACGAATCCCCAGCCCCTGCACTGTCTATTACTTTTACGCGATACGGCTTGAGTTGCCTCCTGTCCGCGCCCCTTCTGCCATACAAGATGGCATCATCTCCCACTGTGAGCACGACCAGACCTTGAGCGCGCTGCTGGTATTCGGCAAACAGTTCGGATAACTCCGCCTCAGGATATTGGCGATTGCGAAACTCCCCGGAGACGATGACTGCGGCGGCGGCGCTGGATAATGCCTGGTCGTAGGGGCAATCAATGGACACAAAGGGCACGCCCAACTCGATGGCGTATGCCCCAACCAGGGCGCTTTCGGCTTGGAATGGCGGGTCCACACATACAATCCGCGCCTTTGCCAGGTCTGCTTTCTGGGGGGGATTCCACTTCCGTGTCGTGGACAATAAATCAACGTAATTGCCAAATATCGTCCGGCTGTGCTCGTCTGAAAAGACAATTTCCCGCACTCCGGGAAAGCCTTTCATGACTCTCAAGCGCGCGGTGTCAATTCCATAATCGCGGATGGTTTTAAGAAGGCGTTCGCCAACAGGTGTGTCGCCAATCCAGTTGCCGTCGAGTTGGACGCTTACCCCCAGGCGACTCAGGACAATTGCGGAATTCAGAGCTTCGCCCCCGGTCATGAAATGGCTCTCGGCAATCTCCGCGTAGCCATCGGGCGGGGGGAATGACATACTCAGCAGATGAAGTTCGCTCGAAGCAACGACGCCATAGGCATATACATCGAAGTCTTTCATTCTCTTGTCTCTTTTCCGGTGTCCAGGGTCACAAGTGCCAGCCAAGTCAGTCCAATGCCCGGCAAGAGTACCTGAGTGTGCGCATCAACTTTACAATCCAGGGGGCATTCTCAGGAACCCGTTGTCATTAGGCGCTTTATAAGGCTTGTCCCAACTCCCCCTATGGCGGGGGAGTTAGGCGCTGGTTACTTGACTAGTGTGGTCGGATGGACAGGTCAACCTTCGGAGGGCGCATCAACCATGCCTTCGCTGAATATTTTCAGCCCCGGCTGCATGGCAGCCCAGAGGGATACAAGCACGACCAAAGCGCCCGCGGAGACAAACAGGATCTCGAGGTTCCACTTGATGACCGCGCCGGAAATTGCCTGCGAAATGGGAACCAAACCATTCCCGGCAAGCATCACCATGCTCATCATGCGTCCGAGCATATCCTTGGGGGTGTTGGTTTGCATCCAGGTGAACATCAGGATGGCAACGTATCCGTTTCCCGCGCCGAGCAGAAGCATTAGGGAAAAATCCAGCCAGGTGGAGCGGATAAACCCGAAGAAGCCCAGCGAAACCCCGAACGATGCCAGCAGGAGAATCAGGAAGGCGCTCATCCCTTTCCCTTTCGGACGGGGAAGGATTCCAGCCAGCAGTATGCCGACCAGGTTTCCTCCCGCAAAAGCGGACATCAACAAGCCGAACGCAACCGCGCCTTCGGGCAGGTACTGGTCAGCCAGTACCGGGATTCCAACCAACAGCGGACCGGTAAAAAAGAAGTTCACCGCCGCCAGAATCAGGAACAACATCCGCAAGGTTTTGTCGTTCCACATGTATTTCACTCCAACCAGAATCGAAGCCCAGACGTTTTCCTTTTGATTCCCATCAGAAGCTGGTTTTCCGCCGCCGCGCATGACCCACAAGCAAATGGCGGAGACTGCAAAACTGAGCGCATCGATGCCGAAGGCAAGCCCGATTCCCAGCGACGATGTGGAATACCTGCCAATCAGAATACCGGCAACCGTCGGACCGACAAATTGAATCAACTGGCTGCTGCCCATGATGATGGAATTTCCAGCCTGTAAATCGTCTTCAGCAACCAATGTGGGTACGATGCTGTTCCCGGCAGGGACGGCGAACCCGGCAACGAGTCCAAAGCCGAGTGCGAAGGCGCACACCATCCACATTTGAACGCTTCCTGTGAAGATTACCAGCGCCATCAAGCCCGTCAAAGCCAGACGGATAAAGTCCGAAATCAGCATGACCATGCGCGGCGAGAGACGGTCGGTGACCGCGCCACCCAATAGCATGAAGAGGGCGCGGGGGAACCCTTCCAGCGCCAGTACGATTCCCAGCGCCAGCGGGTCGCCGGTCAATTGCAGCACCAACCAGGGGCGTGGCGATGAGGGCAAACTGGTCACCCAGCAGGGAGGTGGTTGTGCCCGCAAAGAGCAGGCGGAAGTCACGCATCGACATGACACGCGCCATGGGATTTTGAGTGGAAGTTGTGGTCGTCATGGTCCTGTACTTATGTTTAGAATTTCATTGTGGTCAACCAGTTGGTGAGGCTTTCCTCGCGGGCTTTGAGGTTGTCACGGGTTTCGTCGTATACGCCGGGCAGGTATTCGCCTGCGATCTTGCCGTCCAGGATGAACAGCACCCGCCCCGTTTTGGCGGCCACTTTGACATCGTGCGTGACCAGCAGGATGGTCACGCCTTCCCGATGAATTTCAGCCAGGATTCGCATGATTTCGTTGGCTGAGGTTGAGTTCAACGCGCCAGTCGGCTCGTCGCCGAAGATGATTTTCGGGTCGCCCATCAAGGCGCGGCAGATACCGACCCGCTGGAGTTGCCCGCCCGAAGCCTGGGTGATGTCGCGCATTTCCAACCCGGCAATACCTGTTTTTTCCATCAGCATTTCTGCTTTTTCGGCAAGACGCGCGCCATTATTTCTGCCATCGCGCATGGAGGGCAGGAGAATGTTGTCGAGGATATTCAGGTTTCTCAGCAGGGTCGGCTGCTGGAAGACAAAGCCCATTTGGGTGCGGCGCAGGTCGGCGAGTTCGTTCTCTTTGAGCGCCGACAAATCGGCGCCGTCGAAGGAGACTTTTCCGCTATCCACGCTGTCCATGCCGCTCAGGGCATACAGCAGCGTGGATTTTCCCGAACCGGAAGGGCCCATCACGGCGACGAACTCGCCCTGATGAATGTCCACCGAGATGCCATCGAGAACGTTGCGTTTTTCCGCGCCCAGGCCAAAAGACTTGGTAATGTTTTCACTGGTAATCAGGGCTTTCATGGTTTACTCCTTGATGTTTTCTGAGATTTTGATTTGGCCCGCGTCCAGCGTGCCGAAGTAGGTGGCGGCCAGCACCACGCACGCCATCATCAGCGGCGCAAGCAGATAGGCAAACCACGGGTTGACCGTGAACTCGAAAGCCGACGCGCCGAACGAGGCGATTGCCGCTCCTGCCAGCGCCTTCCCCAATGTATTTGCCAGGAGCGTACCGAGCACAACCCCGATCATCAGGACGAAGATCGAACGGGCAATATACTGGGTCGAAATATCCGAGTTTGTAAAACCGAAGGCTTTCATCACGGCAATGGAGTATCTGTCCCGGGCGACGAGCATCCTCATGAACAGGAGTGTGACCAGCGCCGCAGTCGTCAGCGCAACGGCAATTGCGGCATAGGAAGCCTTTCCAACAGAATCGATGGTCGAGCCGAACGTCTGCACGATGTATTCATCGATGTCCGAGACCTTGGCATACTCGAACCGATCCGTGTATTCCATGATCTTTGCGTCGGTCAGGGATGGCTCTGCAAGCTCCCCGCTGACTACGCTCCACATGATGTCTGCCGAGTCGTCGCTGAAAACAGCCTTGGCGGTTTTGCCGCCGTTGGTGATGTCGGAGTAAATCCCGCACACGGTCAGGTTTTGCGCCTGTCCTGCGATGATGACCGAAATCACATCGCCGACCTTTTTGCCCATTTCATTGGCATTTGTCACCGACAGCGCAATTTCGTTTTCAGCAGAGGGCGCCCTGCCCTCCGAGTATGTCAGGGGGAAGACCAAATGGTCGCCCAGTTCGACTTTGATTCGTTCCTCCGTACCGTCATCCATCCTGACCCTGAACATCTTGGTCGTCAACACCGCGTATTTGGAGATATCACCATCGTTCGACATTGCCGCCGCAATCTCCGCCGCTTTTTCAGCGATGTGGTCGGTCTGCTGGATGTCAATGCGGATATCGCTGTCCCCGATTCCCAGGTAGGTGATGAAATCTTTCGAGGAAATCGTGTTATGCAAATTCTGCGGGACGATGATGATGAACGCCGAAATCACCAGCACCGCCAGCATGGTGGCATAAAGTTTTGTCCTGGCAAGAACATCTTTGATGCCGAGAAAAACGTTCGTGCCGATCAGTCTGATCCTGTCCAGGCGGAAATGCCTCGCCCCTGCGGATTTCTCCTGTGATACGCCGAAGCGGATGGCTTCCGCCGGGGATATTTTCTGGAAGTGTTTCAGTACGCCGTTCACGTACGCCATGATGGCAAGGAACACAAGCAGAACGCTCACAACCCCAAGCAGCATGGCAATGGAAGAGTTCTCACTTTCACCCATGTAAAGACGGATATTCTCGAGCAGCATTCCCCTGAATGCAAACGAAAGCGCATATCCCAGCAGGCTGCCTGCCGCCGCAATTGCCGCGTATTTCGTCAGGTAGATTTTCTTGATGTCGGAAACGCGCAGCCCGATGGCTTTCATCACGCCGATTTCGCGATAGTCCTCCTCGATTTTTGCCAGCAGGGTGAAGCGGATGCACAGGAACGCGATGCCTGTCACCAGTACGCTGACCAGCAGAATGAGCGCCGCCAGCATTCCGTCGGAAAATGCGTTGAGCATTCTGAACAGCGGATAGGTGATGGTCGGTCCGTTGGCAGGGAGACCTGCCGAGACGTAGTCGGTCTCGAACGCGCCCAGCATGGACAGGTCTTTCAGCCTGAACTCGATCAGGTATTCCACACTGCCAGATTGTTTGAGGGCTGCGAAATCGTTGGCACTGACTAGGAACCGCTTGGACGAGGAGAGCAACGGCTGCATCTGCGAGTCGCGGAAAGGTCCAGCGATGGTAAATGCTTTCCCAACAATGGCAATCCCATCTCCGACTTTGAAAGTACCATCCTGAATGTAGGCGATGGGAACATAAATTTCGCCGTCAGAGACCGTGATTACGTTCCCATCGAGGTCCAACAGGTAGTCGAATTTTTCGCCCTGCACCGCGAGACCGTTATCCTGGATGCTGTCTGCCAGCGAGCCGCCCGCAAATGACATCTGCGCGCCGTCGATGTTGAGAAATTCAACCACCTGGAAATCGGCGACATCTTCATTTTGTTCTGCAAAAGCCGACAGCCGCGCAATTTCCAATTCGCCTGAATGCATCTGCATTAAGTGCGGCGTTTTGCCCGCGCCATGAGCGCATCGATCGCCCCCGAAAGATTTACGATCAGTATCGCCGCGAGCGAAACAAGCATGGCTGCGGCGGCGACAAACAGCATGGTAGTCAGCGCGATGGCTTTGCTTCTGAGAATATCGTTACGTAGTAGTCGGTAATACATTGTTCACCTCTTCTTCCTTAAATCAAGACCTGCTCCACCGGTCGCCTCAGGGATTTCGGCATGGCTTGCGCGTATCCCAACCTGACCAGCAACTGCGGCATGGACGCGCCCAAACCCAGCGCGCTTTGGAATTGCGAGCGAATGTCTTTCACCTCGATGGGCTGGTTGAGGAAAGCCGATTTGATGTTCAGCGAGGTCGTTTTGAGCGCCAGCCGTTCATAGACTTGACCGGCTCTGACCCAAGCGGTCTTATCGTCCGATTCCAAAGCGATCACGACCGCCGCAGGAGAACTGCGCAATTTCTTGGCGTCAATGTCCGCCTGTTGTTGAGGTTTGGTACTGCCAACGAACATCTGCCCCAGCCAGCGCGGCACTTCCGGGTTGCCCGAGCACTTGGAGAACAAGCCGTCCATTGAAGACATTGCTTCTTTTTTGTTGAAGCGCAGCCAGTAGATCAACTCGTCCATGAATGCCGGGTCGGCATATTGACTCAAGTTGCCCTGGTTGACATATTCCAGCACGGTTTCCAAACCGCCGGGACCGGTGATGAAATGAGTGGACACGCCCGGCTCGAGCGGCAATGTTTGGACCTGGTCAAAATCGGCGGTCTTGATCAACTGTCCGTCATATTCCGAGCGGGTGTTTTGGCGGAGGGGGATCGCGTCAAACAACGGGTCGCTTTGCGGTGAGTCGGGAGTCAGCGCGACGCGGATGAATTCCGCTGAATCGGGGTAGGTCACTTCGGCGGCAAATCCGCTGGCGCGGGCGGCGACCAGCAGGTTTTCCAACGCACACCCGAGGCTGATCCACAGTTCGCGGTGGTCGGGATCAACGATCTTCAATTCGCGGCTGGTATCGGGATGGATCTCGATGGCGTTTTCCTGAACGGCAAACTTCCAGGGTTGGGTGTTGTGTCCATTCGCCGCCAGCGTCGCGTAGCGGACCAGTTCCAGTTTTTGTGCGGACACGGTTGTCTCCTTTCCAAACAATTTCCAGGTCTGGGCGACCTGTCCTTCATAATCGAGCCACGGCGCGTATTCAGATAGGACATACGCGCCAGCGGCGGTAACACCGCCAGCCGCAAGCAATTTCAAAAAGGTGCGGCGGCTCATAGGGGGACGAGATGGGGATGCGTTCATGGTGACTTCTCCTCTTGCAACACACTTTGTCTGCCGAGGAAGGCAAACACAATCAGGGCGATACCTGTCAGCCAGCCTCCCAGGCTAAAGATGGCCGGCCCGTAGAGGGCTAGCCCGGCCCCACCCAGCACGAGCAGACCGGCCAAAAGGCCGAACAGTCTCAGGCCATATAAGGTGATGAAGGGTAGGTAGTGTGTGCCCACTACGATCATGGCCGCCGGAAAAAACCAGGCTTCGCGATAGAGCGTCGCCGCGCCCACCAGCAGGAAGTTGAGCGGCACGGTGAAGGCCAGTTGACTCCCCAACGCCCACAGGCCATTGGCCGGGCTGACCTTGCCGGGACGCCCCAACAGCCGTACCAACAACTGAGTGAGCGGAAAAATCAACATGCTGCCGAAAAAGAGCACGGCCATGCCGAGGCGCGGCGTCAGCCACAGGCTGCTGGCCGAAGCCGCCAGCCAGATCAGACCGGACACCAATTGCCCGGCGAACCCGCCCAGAAAGGCGGAGCGCATTTCGCGTTGAGCTTCAAGTAGGTTCATGATGATTCCTTTAGGCCGGCTTCAAGGCGTGCTGGCGCGCGTCCACGCTCCGCAGCAACAGCATGGCTGGCAGAACAAAATGCCCGATGAAGATATAATACCCACGGTCACAAATTGCGCTTTCCATCGCCTGAAAAAGCGCAATTTGTGACCGAGTGCGGTATAACAGTAGCGAGCGCATGAAGCCAGGCGGAAAGTGAGATAAGAAATGGTGTCATTAGTATGTTCCGCTGAAGATTTTTAATGGGCAGGCATCGGCGCGTCCGCTTGTGTCTCTTTTCGACCTTTGCGAACCATCAACAAACACGCGGTCAATCCAACCACGAAAACAAAGACTGTCTCCAGCACTTCCACCCGTTCGGAAACGGAGGCGAGCAATTGACCGGTGAAGTTCGATGTGAAGTGCATGAACATACCCGAGAGAATGCTTCTGCTCGTGTTCAGGTAAACCCAGGTCATCAACAACGCCAATCCAACGCTTCGCAACATGAACATCCAGAAGCCAGTGAGACCAAAACCGATCTGTCCATGCCAGGTAGCGGGCATGAAGAACAGGGGCAGATGCCAAACGCCCCAGAGTAGTCCAAGGCTGATCGTGCCAGCGAGCAAGCCAAAGGGAGTCAGGATGCGGTCCAATGCGTAGCCGCGCCAGCCGAATTCCTCCGACCACGGTCCAGACATGAAACTGATGAACGCCGCGAGAGGGATCATCAACGGATTGGCGATAAGGCTTCTTAGTTGAATCATCCCAGGCAGGGAGCCGCCCATTGCCACGTCGCTC
This sequence comes from Chloroflexota bacterium, assembly GCA_013112685.1. Taxonomy (GTDB): domain Bacteria; phylum Chloroflexota; class Anaerolineae; order Anaerolineales; family Villigracilaceae; genus Villigracilis. The sequence goes on from JABFGC010000002.1 coordinate 934,630, forward strand.
AAAATGCTTAAGCCATAGAGGATCGGGAACAGCAAAAAGATGACGATCCACCAAAGTCCGCTGATGCGCTTGAACGAAAACGAACGATGCCAGAAATCGCGGCGGTAATCCTTGTCTTTGGAAAAGAGCACCATAAGCACCCCGACTGATGAAGGGCCCATGCCGCCGAGAATGAGCAGAATCGTCCACGGCATGGAATATGGGCTGTTTCCGCTGACCGCGATGGGTGTGTAACAGACCCACGTCCAAATGAAGGTGGCAACCAAGAAGAACACTAGTTTACGAGTCTCTTGCTTCATGCTTCATTCTCCTCATCGTAATAGTCTTTCAACGAGACCTTCGCTCAAACCGCCTAACGATGGGCTTCACCTGTGCCGCGAAGTGCAGCGGAGCGGCGTCAGGTGCAAGTCGGTGTTGGGCGGCAAGTAGGTGGACTCCCTGTGCACTCTCCGTATTTGCTCATGTCTCTTCGCGATCCCCAAAGATACCTATCAGATCGGCAAGGGAATGATGCGCCCGATGTAAGAGCCAGACCACGATTGTGCCAAAGATAAATGTGGACGATGCGGTCTCCATCAGATGGCTCAGACGCACACTGGCCATGGGTATGAGCGGATTGGCAAGAATATGCCCAATGTTCTGCGGCAGGCTGAAAAGTGATCCAACCAACACCGCCGTCCACCAAGGGTTGACTTTTGATCCGCGAATGATCGGCAGCGCGCATAATGTCCACAAAAGAGCGCGCAAGATTTGAAAAGGGAACAGCATGGGATCATTGCGCAGCGTATTAGCCGTGTGTGTGAAGAACGGCAGGGCTTTACCCGGCTGGCCGTAGAAGGTGCGTAACTCAGGATTCTGCCAGGCGATGAAATAGCCTGCCCCCCAGTACAGAATGAGATATGCAACCGCAATTGCAGCCAGTTTCCAAATCCACTGTTTCGCGGGCATGACCAACGCAAGGTTAGGGGAAGTGTCTGCCGTTGCGCGTCCTTTACCCAAAATCCACACAGCCAGTGGGATGAACAGGAAGGCAATTGGAATGCCCATCAAGAAAAGACGCGGAAGTAGCTGTGCATTGACGGTGATGGATGAAAGGAACCACCAGGTCTCTATCTGCATCAGGAAGGTGACTGCGCCGTAGTAGGCCAGTGATAGGCTACCCGCCAATTTCCAGCTGCTCCAGCGTGAGGTCAGGATCAGCGCGCTTATGACGAGCAGATCGGCAAATGCAATGATCAGCAGGCCGCTTGTTGCAGACACAAGGCCTGGCTCCGATATTGCAGTGTCAGGCATCACCCCTGCAACAGCCATGGAGCCGATCATGAAGAACACAATGAACAGGCCATACAACAGGATGAATCGCAAAGCCCATTTGAATAACGCTCTAGCAGTAGTCATTTTTTCTCCTTGCAATTACTTAATTGACGCTTGGCATACTTGCAGTAGCCGCCCAACTTTAGTTCAACTCCTGACTGGGCTGACGATGTTCAATTCTTCAAAGTGTTGGCGCAGATGGAACCGCTTCCAAGTCTCATGTATATTGTATAAAAGCTGTCTGAGGCAGGCATGGAGAAAAACGGGGCAAATCTGGACTTTTCATAGTCAGAATCTGAAAAAACACGTTCCGAGCAATGTTGCGCAGGCAAACGAGGGATTACGCTTGCCGGCCCAACAGCCAGCTTGTATCCAGGAGTCGCTTGGCGCTCCGTTCCATGAGACGCTTGATATCTTGCATCAGGGCCTCCGTTGATTGCCTGACCGCTTCACGGTCGTCTGCTCCGTGGTCGAAAACGAGGGGCTTGCCAGTGGTCACTTCATACGCCCCCAGCCAGAACCAGCGCATCCTATCCTCCACCCCGAATTGGTGTATCTGCCGGTAGGTGACAAAGCGCCGGTCCAGTGCAATGCCAGCCGGGACAATTGGAACGTTTGCCGTGACGGCCAGCCGAACCGCGCTGGTGTGAGGTGGCATGAGGCGTCCGTCAACTTCGCTGAGGGCCCCTTCCGGAAAGATGCTCACGGTGCGGCCATCGCTCAGCAACTGTAACGCCGCCTCGAACGCTTCACGGCCACGATTGGCGTACACAGGAATATGGCCTGCCAGATGCAGGAATTGGCCGACCACAGGCGCCTTGAAAGCTGATTCTGTGATCAGGATATAGATCGGCTCGAACGGCCATGACATGACCAGGAAAGGGTGGGTCGTGGTCGGATGGTTGGCTGCGACGATTTTGGCGCCTAACCCCAGTTCAACTCCTGACCGGGCTGACGCTGTTCAATTCTTCGAAGTATTGTCGCAGCCGCGCCTTGAAGGATTCCTCGCCCTTACGTAGCCAGTTGCGCGGGTCGTAGTATTTCTTGTTCGGCTCGTCGGGTCCTTCGGGATTGCCGATCTGCCCCTGCAGGTAGCCTTCGTTTTTGACGTAGTAGTTCTTGATCCCTTCCCACAATGCCCACTGCAAGTCGGTGTCAATGTTCATCTTGACCACGCCATAAGATACCGCCTCCCGAATCTCTTCCAGGGTCGAGCCGGAGCCGCCGTGGAAAACGAGGTTGAGCGGCTTTTCCGCCGTGCCGAACTTCTCCTGCACGTGCACCTGCGAATTGCGCAGGATGATGGGAGTGAGCTTCACATTGCCCGGCTTGTAGACGCCATGCACGTTGCCGAAGGAGGCTGCAATCGTAAAGCGCGGGCTGACCTGCATCAACTCTCCGTAAGCGTATGCCACATCTTCAGGCTGGGTGTACAACCGGGAACTGCTGATGCCGGTGTTGTCCACGCCATCTTCCTCACCGCCGGTGACGCCCAACTCCAACTCGAGCGTCATGCCCATCCTGCTCATGCGTTCCAGGTAGCGTTTGCAGATCTCGACATTTTCCTGGAGCGACTGTTCCGATAGATCGAGCATGTGCGAACTAAAGAGCGGCTTGCCATGCTCTTTGAAATACGCCTCGCCCGCCTCGAGCAGGCCATCCACCCACGGCAGCAGTTTCCTGGCGCAGTGATCGGTATGCACCAGCACCCGGGCGCCGTATTGTTCTGCCAGTTGGTGAACGTGCATCGCTCCTGCAATTGCGCCCGCGATGGATGCCTTTTGCCCCGCGTTGTTCAAAGCCTTGCCGGCGTAAAAAGCCGCGCCGCTGTTGGAGAACTGGATGACCATCGGCGAATCCAGCTCGGCGGCCGTCTCCAGCGCGGCATTGACCGTGTTCGTCCCCGTGCAGTTGGCGCGGGCAGCGCAAACTGGTGCGCCTTGGCATAGGCAAACACCTTTTGTACATCGTCACCGGTGATGACGCCAGCCGGTACCAGGTCTTTTATGGACATGGGAAACCTCCTTTTGGAAATTAATACCAATAGTTTGTATGCAACAACTCGTGCGCCTTGTGACCGCCGGGTTCTCCGAGGAACTCTTCGTACAGTTTCCTCACAGAGGGGTTTTCATGTGGCTTGCGCACGGTTGCCTTGTCGTCTATCCCGTACAGCGCCCGGGTGCGCGCCCGCATCGTTTCCAGCCGCTCCCGGCTGTAGGGCTGGCCCCCGCCGTTGATGCAGCCGCCCGGACACGCCATGATCTCGATCACATCGTACCTCGACGTGCCATTTTCGATGTTCTCGAGGATCTTGCGGGCGTTGCCCAAGCCCGATGCCACTGCAACGTTGATCGTCCTGCCGCCCAGCGCCAACCGCCAGCCGGGACGAACCGCGCGACGGGGTCCGCCCCTTTGCTTGTGAAACGCTCCAACAAATGGTCGGTGGCTGTGTTCATGCGCTTGGTTGCCCGTTGTTCTGCATCGCCGCGAGCCGCTCGTACCTGCGCCAGCGAGCCCGGAGGTCTTCCTGCGCCAGCTTGAGCAGACGCTCGGCGGCTTCTTCGTCGCTCTGAACGAGCATCTTGTAGCGCGTTTCGGTGTAGACGTACTTGTCCAGCGAAATCGAAGGCGCTTTGGAGTCGAGCGAGAAGGGATTCTTGCCATGTGCAATCAGCGCGGGATTGAAGCGGAAGAGCGGCCAGTGGCCGGAGTTGACAGCCAGCTTTTGTTGCTCCATGCCCAGCGCCATTTCAATACCGTGATTGATGCAGTGACTGTACGCGAGGATGAATGACGGGCCGTCGTAGGCTTCGGCTTCCGTGAATGCCCTCATCGTCTGCGCATCGTTCGCGCCCATTGCCACTTGGGCAACGTAGATGTTGCCGTGGCTGATGGCGAGCAAGGCGAGATCCTTTTTGCCTGCAAGCTTTGCCGCCCGCGGCGAACTTGGCAACCGCGCCGCGTGGCGTGGACTTGGACATCTGCCCGCCGGTATTCGAATAGACTTCGGTGTCGAGCACGAGCACGTTGACGTTGCGGCCCGAAGCCAGGACGTGGTCCAAGCCGCCGTAGCCGATGTCATACGCCCACCCGTCGCCGCCCATGATCCACACGCTCTTGCGAACGAGCACGTCGGCGATGCTCAGCAGATCGAGCGCCTGAGGCGACTCCATGCCGCCTAGTTTCGATTTCAAAACCTTGACCCGCGCGCGCTGTTCCTGAATGCCTGTCTCGGTGGATTGATCAGCGTGGAGGAGCGCCGTGACGAGCTCGCCGCCGAGCACATCGGCGAACTTCTGCAACAGTTCGTCGGCGTATTCGAGGCGCTTGTCCAGCGTCAGGCGGAAGCCCAGGCCAAACTCGGCGTTGTCTTCGAACAGCGAGTTCGACCATGCCGGACCGCGCCCTTCCCTGTCGAAGGCCCACGGCGTCGTCGGTAGGCTGCCTCCATAGATCGAAGAGCAGCCGGTCGCGTTGGCGATAATGGCGCGATCCCCAAACAGTTGTGAGACCAACTTTACGTAAGGCGTTTCACCGCAGCCGCTGCACGCGCCCGAGAACTCGAACAGGGGGCGGAGCAACTGCGCATCTTTGACCGCGGTGAATGACAGGCTGGTGCGATCCATCTCCGGCAGGCTGAGGAAAAACTTCCAATTCTCCGCTTCCGCCTGACGGATGGGCGGCTGAGGCGTCATGTTGATTGCCCTGAGCCGCGCTTCACTCTTGTTCTTGGCGGGACAGACCTGGACACATAGTGTGCAGCCCGTACAGTCTTCCGGCGCGACCTGCAGCGTGTACTTAAGGTTCGAGAATTCCTTCCAGCGCGCCGCTGTGCTTTTGAATGTGGGCGGCGCATCCTTCAATAGCCCAGGTTCATAGACCTTGGCGCGGATGGCGGCGTGCGGGCAGACCAGTACGCACTTGCCGCACTGGATACAGATCGCGTCATCCCGGTGCGGGGATTTCGAGCGCGATGTTGCGGCGCTCCCATTGCGTGGTGCCGGTAGGATACGTGCCATCCGCCGGCATCTTGCTGACGGGCAGGTCGTCGCCGCGTCCGGCAATGATCTCGGCTGTGACGTTCTGGACGAACTCGGGCGCTTCGGGCGGAACCGGGGGGTGGAGGTCGAAGGCGCTCGTCACTTGAGCGGGCGCCCTGACTTCGTACAGGTTCGCCAGCGTCGCGTCCACGGCGGCAAAGTTCTTTTGCACAATCGCCTCGCCGCGCTTGCCGTAGGTCTTCTGAATGGACTGCTTGATCGCCGCGATGGCTTCGTCGCGCGGTAAGACGCCGCTGACAGCAAAGAAGCAGGTCTGCATGATGGTGTTGACGCGCTGCCCCATGCCCGTCTCTTTCGCCACGGCGTAACCGTCGATTACATAGAATTTGAGTTTCTTTTCGATGATCTGTCGCTGCGTCGAGCGCGGCAGATGATCCCACACTTCCTCCGGACCATAGATGCTGTTCAACAGGAATGTTGCGCCCGGCTCGGCCACCTGGAGCATATCCGTGCGTTCGAGGAAGGAGAACTGGTGGCAGGCAACAAAGTTCGCCGAGCGAATGAGATACGAGGCATGGATGGGTCGCGGTCCAAAGCGCAGGTGCGAGGTCGTCATCGTGCCGGACTTCTTGGAGTCGTAGAAGAAGTAGCCCTGCGCATAATTGTCGGTGCCTCCGCCGATGATGCGGATCGAGTTGTGATTCGCGCCGACCGTGCCGTCCGCGCCCAGGCCGTAGAACAGGCAGCGCGCCGTGTCCGTGCCCTCGGTCGAGAAGGTTGGATCGTAGCGCAGGCTGGTGTGAGTCACATCGTCGTGGATGCCCACGGTGAAGTGGTTCTTGGGGTGCTCCTTGAGCAGTTCTTCAAAGACCGCCTTGACCATCGCCGGAGTGAATTCCTTCGAGGCAAGGCCAAAGCGCCCCCCGACGACGCGCGGCATGGATGCGAACAGGCCGCTCTCTGCGGCTTCGTTGAACGCGGCGAGGACGTCCAGGTAGAGCGGCTCGCCAATGGAACCAGGTTCCTTCGTGCGGTCCAGCACGGCGATCTTTTTGACGGTGGCGGGCAGCGCCTGCACGAAATGTTCCACAGAGAAGGGCCGGAACAGGTGAACCTTCAGCACGCCCACTTCGTCGCCCTGCGCGTTCAGGTACTCGACCGTTTCCTGCGTCACTTCCGCGCCGGAGCCCATGACCACGATCACGCGCTCGGCGTCCGGTGCGCCGACGTAGTCGAACAGGTGATACTGCCGCCCCACGACCTGCGCAAACTCGTCCATGGCCTCCTGAACGATGCCGGGCGTGGCGAGGTAAAACGGGTTGACCGTCTCGCGCCCCTGGAAGTACACATCAGGGTTTTGGGTGGTGCCGCGCACCACCGGGTGATCCGGCGAAAGTTCGCGGGCGCGGTGGGCGCGGACGAGATCGTCATTGATCAGCGCGCGCAGATCGTCTTCGCTGAGTAACTCAACCTTCATCAGTTCGTGCGAGGTTCGGAAGCCGTCGAAGAAATGCAGGAACGGCACACGCGCTTGAAGCGTGGCTGCATGAGCGATGAGCGCCAGGTCCATCACCTCCTGCACGGAGTTGGAACACAATAACGCAAAGCCGGTCGAGCGTGCCGCCATCACATCGCTGTGATCGCCGAAAATCGCAAGAGCCTGCGCCGCCAGCGCCCGCGCCGAGACGTGAAACACCGTCGAGGTCAGACTCGCCTGCGATCTTGAACATGTTCGGAATCATCAGCAAGCAGACCCTGACTGGCGGTGAACGTAGTGCAGAGCGAGCCCGTTTGCAATGCGCCGTGGACCGCGCCAGCCGCGCCCCCCTCGCTCTGCATCTCGACGACGAGAGGCACCGTGCCCCAGATGTTCTTTTTACCCTGTGACGACCATTGGTCGCCCACTCACCCATGTTCGACGAGGGCGTGATGGGATAGATCGCAATCACCTCGCTCAAGTGGTGCGCCACGTAAGCGGCTGCTTCGTTCCCATCGAAAATGACTTGTTCTCTAGGCATCTTTACCTCCTACACGTTTTCCGTGTAAAGTTGGATCGTCTTTCGCATGAACTCTTCGTCGATCACTCCCAGCGGTGTCGCCGTCTCGAGGATGCGTTTCGGGATGCGGAGCGTGGTCTCATCGAATCCTTCGCGCCGCTTGAACGCGACCTTGCGCCGCAAAATGTCTGCGCCGATGCGCGTGAGGTCATCGTTGGTGCAAACGAAACCGGCACTCGCCAGCGATTTGAACACGATCTCCGGCGTGTAAATGCCGCGCGCGAACAGGCAGACGACCAGGCTCGTCAGCACCTGCCGCCAGCGCTCCTCTTCCAGCAAGCCCGCCGCGACATCTTCGGGCGTTAGCGTTTTGCCTGTGGCCGCCGCTTTTTGATCGATGCTGTATCCCGCGCTATCCAGATGACTGTGCCGCGCGCCGGTCAGGTACCCCAGGTGACAGCCCGGCCCGGTGTGATAGCCGGGCATCTCGTTCTTGCCGAAGGTCAGGGCAAAATCCGCGCCGCCATAGATCGTTGCGGCGTATTCAGCCCCACGTGCCAGCGCCCGGTAAAAATCGTTGGGTTGTTTGACGATGCGCTTCGTGGCGGCGATGTATGCCGGGTACGCGCCCCACTCCAGCGCCAGCCCGTCGGTTTCCTTCTCTGAGATCAATCCACGCTGAAATGCCTCGGTTGCCCAGGCCAGGGTCACGCCCAGGCTCATCACGTCCAGCCCCTGCACTTCCGCTTCATCGAGCAGCTGGAAAATGCCGCTCACATCGCTCCCGCCTAACAAACTCCCCACGGCAAAGATCGGCTCGTGGTCGTAGCCGACCATCGACGTCTTGTAAAAGTAAGGTTCCTTCGGGTAGGGCAGGCGAAGGGTGCCCAGGTGGACGCAGGCCACGGGGCAATGCGCGCAAGCCACCCGGCGGCCCAGGTATTCAGCCGCCAGCCGCTCGCCGGAAATGGACTCTGCCTCGTCAAAGTGGCCCGATTGCAGGTTACGAGTCGGCAACGCGCCCATGGCATTTAGCGGCAAAACGTTCATCGCCGTGCCCAGCTCGTGATACTTTTTCATCACCGGCGATTCGGTCGCGGCTTTGTAGATCTGGTCGTAGAGCGCCCGGTAGGCTCGCCGGTCGGCAACGGGCAGCGAGCGTCCTCCCGAGATCACCAGCCCCTTGAGCCGCTTGCTGCCAAAGACCGCTCCCAGCCCCAGGCGTCCAAAGTGGCGGAACGTTTCGGTAATGACCGAAGCGTATGTGACACCCCGCTCGCCGGCGCGGCCGATGCGCATGATCGAGCGCACGCCCGCGCCTGACTCGCGCTGCCGCATGATCGTCCCCGTCGTATACGCGCTAGACAGATCCCAGAGCGCGCTGGCATCTCGAAAGTGAACGTGACTGCCTTCGACGACCAGGTAGACAGGCGATGCGCTGACCCCTCGGATCACGATGGCGCCATAGCCTGCCATCCGAATGGCTACCGCGCTGCGGCCGCCTGCCTGGCTTTCTCCCAGATTGCCCGTGTGCGGTGACTTGAACATCGCCACTGTTTTGGAGGCGAGGGGATACAGGCCAACTAGCGGCCCCACTGCCATGATGATCGGATTGCCGGGCGCCATCGGGTCCACGCCCTGAGGGCACTCTTCCTCCGAGGAGCCGGATCGCCGCACCAGCGCCGCCCAGGCCGGCCTCGAAGAGATCCGGCGGCCCGTGACGGAGCTTGCGGCGGCGGGCGAGGTCAATGGTAAGCACCCGGGATAGCGGGTCATCTTTCAACATGGGTCATCTCTTCCATCTTAAGCACATCATAGGGACAGTAGGGGGCGCAGAATCCGCAGTACACACAGATTTCGGGTTTGTCGTGCTCGCCATCCCACAGCACCGCGCCGAAGGGACATGCCTCCACGCAATTGCGGCAACCGATACAGAGTTCGGGTTTCAGGCGCACGCCGCCGCCCACCCGGAGCGGAAGCGCGTCCGTGGGACAGACGCGGGAACACGGCGGGCCCGGGCATGCCCGGCAGACCACGACAACGTACCCTTTCCGTACGCCGCCAGCCGACTTGACCCAGATGCTCGATGCAGCCAACCCGCCGAGGCCGGGCCGGCGGGCGCAGGCAAACATGCAAGACTGGCAGCCCACACAACGGCCCGCATCCAGCACTGAAAGCCGTTTTGCCATCGTTCTCCTAGTCTTCCACGTGAACCAACGCCAGCGGTCTCTCGAACACCAAGCCGCGCTTGGCGTCCAGCACCACTTGCAAACCGTCGGGAAGCGCATCCACCCCCTCACGGATGCCCACCACGGCGGGGATGCCCATCTCCATCGCCAGCATCCGGCAGTGGGAGTCGGGGCTTGAGTCAGAGGTCACCAGCCCGGCGGCGCGGCGCAGGATCGGCACAAACGTCCGATCCGTGCACGCGGTCACCACAATTTCCTCAGGATCGACCGGGCGCATGTCCGCCGGGAGAGGCGAGGTCAGCCGTCGTATCCGGCCGATGATGCGGCGCTCGCCCAGTCCCTCCCCATGCGCCAGGACGCGCTCGATCAGGTGCACCTTCATGAGGTTTGTCGTGCCTACGCCATAGCCGACCGAACCGCCGGTGAGAATGATGACATCGCCTTCCTTCACGTAACCGCGTCGCTGCGCCGCTTCGATGGCATCGCTGATCACCTGGTCGGTGTTGTCCGCGCGCCCCGCGAGAATCGGATAGACGCCCCATACGAGCATTAACCGGCGCTGTGTGATGGGGCTGGGTGTTACCGCGACAATGGAGCAATGTGGGCGAAAGCGAGCGATGGTACACGCAGTTTCTCCAGAGACGGTCGGCGCAATGATCGCCGCCGCGTTCAGGTCAATGGCAGTATCCACGGAGGCGTGCGCCACGGCTTCGGCAAAGGTGCGCACCGGACGCGGCGCGATAGGTCGTGTGGGTAATGCGGCGTGCGCGATTTCCGTTTCACACGCGATGCGCGCCATGGTCTCGACCGCCAGCACCGGATACTTGCCGGCCGCCGTCTCGCCCGAAAGCATGATGGCGTCCGAGCCGTCGAGGATGGCGTTAGCCACGTCGCTCGCCTCGGCGCGCGTCGGGCGCGGGTTGCGGATCATCGAGTCCAGCATCTGCGTGGCCGTGATCACCGGCTTGCCCACGTGGTTGCACTTGTGGATGATCGTCTTTTGCACCATCGGCACAGCCTCGGTGGACATCTCGATGCCCAGGTCGCCGCGCGCTACCATAATGCCGTCGGCGGCAGCGATAATGGCGTCAATGTTGTCTATCGCCTCCGGCTTTTCAATCTTGGCGATCACCGGCGTTGGGCGACCCAGCGCCGACAATTCGCGGATCGTGTCCTTTAGCTCCAGCACCTCATCTGCCGTCCTCACAAAGGACAAGGCGATCCAATCAACCTGTTCTTCCAGCGCGAAACGCAAGTCCTCTCGGTCTTTCTCGGTGATGGCCGGGATGGACAGAGCGGCGCGCGGCAGGTTCAAGCCCTTGTTGGACATCAGTACACCACCCGTCACGACCTGAGTCTGAATCTCATTGCCCTCCACGCCAATGACCTTTAACTCGAGCAAGCCATCGTCAATCAGGATGCGGTCGCCCGGCTTGACGGACTCCGGCAGACGCTCGTACTGCACCGGCACTCGCCCAATACCTCCCACGATTGGCTCCGTCGTCAGGATTAGCGTTTCGCCTGGAGTGAGCGGCACGCCCTCTGGCGGCATGACGCCGACGCGCAGTTTGGGTCCCTGCAGGTCAGCCAGGATCGCGACCGGCTTGCCCAGTTGTTCCGCGAGTTGGCGGATACGCCGGATGTTTTCGCGGTGAAAGTCGGCGTCGCCGTGCGACATGTTCAGACGCGCTACATTCATCCCGGCATGGATCAGCGCTTCCAGCGTGGCCGGGTCGCGGCTGGCCGGTCCGACGGTGCAGACAATTTTGACGCGTAGCATGGACTCTCCTTCACTTCACCTGGATGCCTAATCGCTCGTACAGCAGCGGGAAACGCAGATGGTCGTCGAGCATGGCCGTGAAGCGCTTGATCTTCTGAGGCTGTTGCACCCGACTGCGACCCATGAAGCGATCCACGACCTCAATGGCATGCAGCGTATCCAGATCGGTGAGCAGCACGGGCACGCTTAACTCGTCTGCCCGGTTGAGCACGACTGGGCTGGGATACAGTTTGCCGGTCAGGACAAGACAGCGCGTCGACGTCTCGAGCGCCGCCAGCTGAATGTCCACGCGATCGCCGCCGGTGATGACCGCCTTGTTTGGCGTGCGGCGGAAATACGACAGGGCGGCCTCGGCGCTCATCGCGCCTACCAGCATGTTCTCCACCAGCTCTCCCATCCTGTCCGCGCCGCACAGAATCTCGGTGTGCAAGCCCTCAGCCAGCTCGGTCACGGTGGGGGCGGAGAGCGTCGGATCCACCGGCAAAACGCCCATCACCGGCAATTGATGCCTCAGCAAGTAGGGCTCCACCACGTCGTGGACATGGGCCCGTGAAAGCGCGCGGCGCCTCGTTGATCACCACACCCACCAGGGCCGGACCGAAGTAATCTTGCGCGGCCAGGGCGCGGTCTGTGAGCAGCGTCTCGTCGTACTTGAGCACGATGAGTACGCGCGCCTGCGTCAGCTCGACGATCCGCTTCGGGGATAAACCGGCGACATAACCTTCGCGCCAGCTGCGCCCGCCCTCCAGCACCAGCAGGTCGCGGTTGGCTGCAAGCTGCGTAAACGCCTGCAGGAACTGCGGCTCGTAGTCCATTTCCGGCCCGCGCAGCTGCTGCTCCAGCCTGGCGGAGGTCAGCGCCACCGGTCCAATCAGCGTGGGCGGCTCCGGCATGTCATAGTCTTGCCTGGCAAACGCCACGTCGTCGTCGTAGGGGAGACCCTCACGGAGCCGGCAGTTGACGTTGACCGGTTTCATATAACCGACCTTCAGCCCGTCGGCGCGGAAGCGCGCCCCCAACCCGATGCACAGAGCCGACTTGCCGGAAAAGGTTTCAGCAGAAGTCACATACAGATTTGCCATGTCAATCTCCTTCACTACACCTTGAGCGCCAGGCGCATATCCAGGCCCAGCACCCCTTGTCCTGCCGGAAAGACCAGCAGCGGGTTGATGTCTAATTCCACGATGTCCGGGAAATCGATGACCAGTTGTGAGACGCGCACCAGTGTGTCGGCAATCGCCTCCAGATCACATGGTTTTTCGCCGCGCACACCGCGTAAAAGGCTGTAGGCGCGAATTTCGGTCAGCATTTCGCGCGCTTCGCGCCGGTCAATCGGGGCTACACGGAAGGTCACGTCCTTCAATGCTTCCACGTAGACGCCGCCCAGCCCGAACATCAACAGCGGCCCAAATTGAGGATCGCTGTTCATGCCGATGATGCACTCTTTGCCGCCTTTGACCATCTGCTGCACCTGGCAGCCCCAGATCGTCGCGTCCGGCATGTGGCGTGCGGCGCGAAAGACGATCAGATCAAAAGCATCGCGCACCTCCGCCGCCGAAGCCAGGTTGAGTTTCACGCCGCCGATGTCGGTCTTGTGCAAAATGTCGGGCGAGGCAATCTTCATGACCACGGGATAGCCCATCGCATCAGCCGCCGCAACGGCTTCCTCGGCGTTTTTGGCGAGCGCCGTCTTGGGCAATGGAATGCCATAGGCGGCGAGAATCTCCCGCGCTTCGGCATCGCCGGCCGTTGCACGACCTTCGCGGCGAAGTTGGTCGAGCATCTGGCGCACCTTGTCCCGCTCGACAGCCAGCGGCTCCACGTTAAGCACGGGGGTGTTCAGCCACTGGCGGCGATGCCACATGGCGGCGATGGCGACCACGGCGCGCTCCGGCACCTGGTAGTTGGGGACTCGGTATTGGGTGAGGATCTCGACCGCCGGACGGATCGCCTGATCGCCCATGAAGGCGGCAAAGGTCGGCTTGTGGTATTTACGCGACAGTTCGCCCAGCGCCCGCGCCGTTTGCGGAATCTGCGTCGCGGTCTGGGGCGTCAACACGACCAGGAGGATGCCGACGTTCGCATCGCTGAGCGCCGCCTCGATTGCCAGTTCATAGCGATCGGCTGGGGCATCTCCCAGCACATCAATCGGGTTGACGACGCTGGCGGCCGCGGGTAGAGCCGATCGCAGCGTTTGCGCAATCTCAGGCGTAAGGGAAGCCAGCCGCATCCCCGCTCGCTCGATGGCATCGGATGCCATAATGCCGGGTCCGCCCGCGTTCGTCACCACGGCCACGGCATCGGATTCCGGCAGGGGCTGGCGGTCAAATGCCTGGGTGAAATCGAACAACTCCTGGACGGATCCGGCGCGCAGAATACCAACTTGTTTGAAAGCGGCATCGTAGGCTTTCTCTGAACCGGCGAGCGTTCCGGTATGGGAAGAGGCTGCCCGCGAACCTGCGCTGGTGGTGCCCGATTTGATGGAGACGACCGGTTTCCGGCGCGTGACCTGGCGGGCGGTTGCCATGAACTCGGCGCCATTCGTGATGCCTTCGAGATAGGCGACGATCACGTTGGTCTCCGGGTCTTCTGACCAGGCGCACAGGAAATCGATCTCGTTCAGGTCGGCTTTGTTGCCAATGCTATAAAACCGGGAAAAGCCCGTGCTCTGTCCGAGCGCCATGTCAAGGATCGAAGTGCACAGCGCGCCCGATTGCGACATGAAAGCGATATGGCCCCGGCGCGGCATGGCGGCGGCAAACGAAGCGTTGAGGTTGGCGACGGTATCAATGATGCCCAGGACATTCGGACCGACGATGCGTATGCCATGGTGCCGCGCGGTCTCGATGAGCTGTTGTTCCAGCTGCCGGCCCTCGCGGCCTACTTCTCGAAAGCCGGCCGAGATGACGACCGCGCCCGTGATGCCTTTTTGCCCGCACTCTTCGATGACGCCGGGAACCGCCTTCGCCGGGACGAGGACGACTGCCAGATCTACTGCGCCGGGGATGTTCTTTACCGAGGGAAATGCCGGCAAGCCAAGAATTTCACCGGCATTGGGGTTGATCGGATAGATTTCGCCTTTGTAGCCATACCGGATGATGTTTTGCAATACCGCATGGCCCAGTTTGCCGGGGCTGGGCGATGCGCCCACGACGGCCACGCCTCTTGGGTTGATGAATGCGTCAAGCATAGTTCTTGTTCCTTTGGGCCGTTGCCCTTTTGCCGAAGACCCCCGAAAGGGGGTGAAACGTGTCTACTGTGCGCCGGAATGCGACATCAGCCGCGTGATAAAACGAAGATCCAGCCACCATTGCTCCTTCGGCCGCCTGTGCGCCGCATCAGCCAGCCGCGGCAGGTCTTCCAGGTTGTGGATTTGGACGTGCCCATTTTGCAAACCGACACATGCGCCTGCGCGCAGTGCAGGTGTGATCGCGCCGGTCATCGAACCTTTTTCCGCTTCTTCGATCAGAAATGTGATGCAGCAGGCAGCCAGGCGTGTGGCTTGGATACGATCGAACGGCGATGGATCGCCGCCCTGCTGCATGTGCCTGAGGATCGCCTGCCGGACATCGAAAAGGCGCCGCCGCCTTCCTGTTCGAAGAGCGCGGCGATGAAGCCGGCGGTATACAGCGGATTGGCATGCTCATTGCGGATCATCAGGCTGAGGCGCTTGCCCTGGCGGAAGTCGTTGATCGTCTCAGCCACGTCGTTTTCCAGGCCGTGCAATGTGATTCCTTCTTCGGGCAGATAGGTGCGCTCGGCGCCGCCCGCCAGTCCGCTCATCAGCGCCAGGTAGCCGCAGTCGGCGCCCATGACTTCAACGACGAAGCAGCGGCGCGCCGTCACCGCCGATTGCTTGATCTTGTCCACGACCTCGATGATGCTGTTGAGGGCAGTGTCAGCGCCAATGCTGATCTCGGAGCCCGGGAGGTTGTTGTCAATCGAGCTGGCAGGCAAATGATCGGGATGTTGAAGGCGGGGAAGGAAGCTCGCTCGCTGAACAGCTCTATGGGTTGCTTCGTAAGCGGTCCAGCCACCGATGACCAACAATCCTTCGATGCGCCGGGCTTCCAGGGCCCGAGCGATGGCATAGAAGTCAGAGCCGCCTGGCACTTTGCGACTGGTACCCAGTTCGGAGCCGCCAATCGACCCCCAGCCGTGAACGCTCATCCAGTTGAATTCCTCGATCTGATCTTCGATCAATCCCCTCGGAACCCATTCCGCGCCGCCAAAACACTATGTCCCTGATCAATCGCCAGCCGGACCGCGGCATGTACCGCCGTATTCATGCCTGGCGTCGGCGCGCCGGCTGTCAGGACTGCCAACCGCAGGCGCCGCTGGCCGGGCTGTGGTGGATGAGGCGACGCCCGGCCCCAATGTGCGGAAGGTGCGAAAGGCTTCCTTGAAACTGCCCCCGCGCAGATCCATCGCCCGGTCGTAATCGTGCGCCGCGATTGCCTCGGGGACGGCGCGGGTCTGCTGGACACACTCCATCAACGGGTGGCGCCGGATCCGGTTGTAGCGCATGCCGATCATCTGTGGCTCGCTGTCGGGCGTTGCCGCAAGCAACTCGTCCACCGCGGCGGAACCGACCAGGGTGCTCATCCAGCGATCGAAGGCGCTGGGCGCGCCGCCGCGCTGGATGTGGCCCAGGATCGTCACGCGTACGTCTTCGCCCAATCGCTCCGCCAGCACGCCGCGGACATGCTCACTGGTGATCGGGTTTCCCTCGCGGTCGCGCGCGCCTTCGGCGATGACCACGGTCAGGTCTCGACGGCCCGGCGGCGCGCCCGCTTTCAACAAGTCGCACATCGAGGTCTCCCAGTCGTCGGTATCCGGCGGCGACTCCGGGATCAGGGCGTAATCCGCTCCGCCAGCCATCGCGCCCATCAGGGGCCAGATAGCCGCAGTTCCGGCCCATCACTTCGACGACGAAGCTGCGCTGATGGCTGGGCGCGGTGCTGCTGATCTGATCGATCGCAGTGGTGATGCGATGCAAAGCGGTGTCGGCCCCCAATGGTCATGTCGGTGCCATAGAAGTCATTGTCGATCGAGCCCACCAGGCCGACGATGCTCAGATAGGCGTGACGTTCCGCCACTTCCGCCCCTACGATGCCGCTCTCGACCAGGCTCGGCGAGGAGCGAAGCCCATTCCTGGCGGAACAGGTTCGCGCCGGTCAGGTCGCCATCGCCGCCGATGACCACCAGGCGGTCAATCTCGCGTTCCAGCAGATTCCTGGCTGCCTTGAGCCGCCCCTCGCGCGTGCGAAATGCGGCGCAACGCGCCGAGCCGATCGCCGTGCCGCCGCGCTGCATGATGCCGCCCACATCGCCCAGGTCATGTTGCGGATGCGATCACCGCCATCCACCATGCCCTGGTATCCCTCGTAGATGGCGTAGACCGCGACGCCACGGTTGAGCGCCGTGCGCACCACGCCCCGCGCCGCGGCGTTCATGCCGGGCGCATCGCCGCCGCTTGTGAGGACACCAATTGCCTTCACAGACTCGCTTGGCATTGTCCGTTCCTTCCAGAATGATAGGTACAGTGTTCCGCACGTAACGGAGTGGAATGTCGTCTGCCGCCACTCCACCGGAGCACGTGGTCGCTACAAACCTCGCTACACCGCGATCCGTGCAGCGGTCTCAGCCAGGCGAGCAGAATAGCCCATCTCGTTGTCATACCAGGCGGCGACGGAGAGCAACTCTTCCTGTACCGCAGTCAACGGCAAATCAACGATGGACGAATGTGGGTCACCGAGGATGCGGGACGAAGCCCACTCCTCCTCCAGTACGCCCATCACGCCCTTCAACGGCGGAACCTCAGCCGCCTTGCGGAACGCGTCGTTGACCTCTTCGACCGTCACGCGGCGCTCGGTGAGCAAGTTCAACTCGGCGATGCTGCCCGTGCGCGTGGGCACGCGATAGGCCTTGCCTGTGATTTTGAGACCTTTCCATATGAATGCCAACGCGCGCGCCGCGCCGGATGAGGATGGGATGATGTTCTCGGCCGCCGCCCACGAATCGCGGCGGTCCTTCATCGGCTGGTCGGTGAGCGACTGGGTGTTGGTGTAGGCGTGCACCGTGGAGAAGAGACCGTACTTGATGCCAAAGTTTTCGATCACAACCTTGACGACCGGTGCCAGTGCGTTGGTGGTGCAGGCTCGCCATGCTGACGATCTTGTGCTTCGCCGGGTCGAACGTGTCGAGGTTGATGCCGGGCAGCAGCACCGCGTCGCAGTCGTCTTGTTTTTTGCTCGGCGCGCTGACGAGTACCCGCTTGGCGCCGGCGTCGAGATGCGCCTGCGCGCCGGTGCGGGTGGTGGCGCGGCCGGTGCAATCAATCACCAGGGTCCACGCCGAGCGCTTTCCAGTCCGGCAGCGCCTTCATCGAGTCGAAATAAGGGATCTCGCGGCCGCCGATGACAAAACCCTTACTGGTAGCAGCGACCTCCTCATGCCAGCGGCCGTAGTTGGAATCCACTTCGAACAGCGCCGCCAGGGTCGGAATGTCCTTGATGTCGGAGATGGACACTGGGACGAACAGGTTGTTCTTCAGCGCCACCTTCATCAACGAACGACCGATGCGACCGAAACCGTGAATTGCAATCTTTGCCATGGGAATTCTCCTTCTTTAGATGGATGATTGATTTACAAGTTCGAAACACTGCTGGCTGCCATTTGAAGACGCAGCGCATTCATTTCATGGCGTTGCCGATTCTTGAATCTGCGCTGGTTGGAATAACCAATACTTACGCCGTTCTTGCTCCAGAACCTTGAGAGTTACTGAGTCTGGCTCGGATCGGTTTGTCATCACACGCATTGCAACGGAACTCGCATAGTTCTGCGCATCTTGCAGAGTCTGCCAGGCGTACACGCCCTGGCATAAGCCAGTCTCGTCGTTCACACACCAGAATTTCTCTCGAAAACCACGAAAGCCCATAAAGATCATCATTGTGAGCAGAGAGAATCGGATATTGGCTTGAACGGTCACATGCGCCGGGCGAAAGCGCACAATAAACACCGCCTGAGGCTCATCGGAACTGCTCGTTCTGATTGTGACGTGTCGAAAGATACGGAATCTAGCTCCGTCTTCCATTACGATTTCTCTATTCACGTCCTCTCGACAGAAATGTACACGCAGAGTAAGGAAGAGAAGAATCGTTTTGAGGAAACCGATAACGGGATTAGTGTTCGTGCCATCCTCCGCGTCGGATAAACATTCTACTTAACCTTTCGCCTTGCCTTGTTTTGCAACCGCTTCCTGCGCTTTGCGGATTTCTTCGGGATCACCCAGGTAGTAATGCTCGATCGGCTTGAGATCGGCATCCAGTTCGTAGACCAGCGGCACGCCGGTCGGAATGTTCAACTCGACAATCTCCTCGTCGGAGATATTGTCCAGTACTTGACGAGCGCGCGCAAACTGTTGCCGTGCGCCGCAACGATCACGCGCTGACCGGTGCGAATCGTCGGTGCGATGATTTCGTGCCAGTAGGGCAGGAAGCGGGCAACGGTGTCCTTCAGACATTCGGTGAAGGGGACATCCTGGGGAGCGAGGTCCGCATACCGCCGATCATTTCCCGGGTAACGTGGGTCATCGGCGGTCAACGCCGGCGGCTGAATGTCGTAACTCCGCCGCCAGATGAGCACCTGCTTGTCGCCGTACTGCGACGCCGTCTCGGCTTTGTTCAGTCCCTGCAACGCGCCATAGTGACGCTCATTCAATCGCCATGATTTGAAAACCGGCAGCCACAACAAATCCATTTCATCCAAAGCAAGATTCAACGTGCGGATGGCACGCTTGAGCACCGAGGTAAACGCAACGTCGAACGTATATCCGCCGGCTTTGAGTAGTTGCCCGGCGCGCTTCGCCTCGGCTGATCCTTTTTCCGTCAAGTCAACATCCGTCCAGCCGGTAAAACGATTCTCCTGGTTCCAGGTACTTTCGCCGTGACGAAGCAAAACTACTTTGAACATCAAGCCTCCTATGATTCGAGTCCATGATACGCGGCGCCCAACAGCGCCACTTTGGGATTGAGAATGACGTGGATGGGGACGTCTACCAACCAGGATGTCATGCGCCCTTTGTTTCGGAACGCTGCCAGGAAACGTTCGCCTTTCAAGGCTGGTAGGATGCGCGGTGGAATGCCGCCGCCCAGATAGATGCCCCCGGTGGCGAGAATCTTGAGCGCCAGATTGCCCGCCTCGGAACCGAGGATCGAGACGAACATATCCAGGGTGGCTGTGCAGAGCTTACATTGCTTCTCAGGATCCAGTGCAGTGTTCACGATGATGGGAGTATGGTCATTCGCTGCCGCCAGTTCTTCAGCCAGCCACGGCGGCTCCAGGGTATAGCCGCTGTCATGCAGAAAGTCATAGATGTTTGGTATCCCGATCCCGGAACAGATCCGCTCGTAACTCACATGATCCAGGTGATCGAAAAGGTAGTGAAGAAGGGCGATCTCGTCCCGTGTGGCGGGTGCGAAATCGGTGTGTCCACCTTCGGAAGCACGCGCAGTATAGTGTCCGCAGTCGAATGTCAAGTATGCCTCACCGAGACCTGTGCCAGGTGCAATGACGCCAATGGCCCCGCCCGGGACTGGCTGGCCCGCGTTGAGGGTATACAAGTCATCGGGAGTTTCGCCCAGCCAGGGTACTGCGCAGGCGATGGCCTCCAAGTCGTTCAGCAGGTGCACAAATGGGATGTTCAACTTCCGGCGAAGTTGCGCCTCGTCAATGGCCCAGGGCAGGTTGGTGGCTGTCACCCGGCCGGCAATCACTGGCCCGGCGATGCCGAAACTCGCCCGCTCCACGCGCACATTGGTCTGGCTGAGGAACTCGCTCACCATAGCTTCCAGGGTGTCAAAATGGCGGCTGGGCAAAGTCATCTCCGCGAGCGGTGCGCGTGGCCCAGCCTCAGGTGAGATGAGCGCCAGGTGGGTCTTGGTGCCGCCGATGTCACCGGCGAGTAGCATGGATATCCCTCCCGTCTACAGAGCGCATTTGAAAAATCCGAAATGTTTGGTGCATGAGAAGCCGTCTTCTTTCAATCACCTGATTGACCCCTCGGATGGCGCACTGCGCGCCCGGCGCCGATTCGTCATTGCTCGTCATCACCGCATAGAACGGTACCCCGGGGTTGAGAATTTGCTGCATCAAGCAGTAACCGCCTTCGACCAGGTGCCGCCCGCAGGCAATGGATTCAGGATGATACTGAGGTGATAAGTTTGCACCGCCGCTTGCTATGCGCGCAAGCGATCGCCATGAATTCCGTTCACATCCTTGATGGAACCGCTTCCAAGTCTCATGTATATTGTATAAAAGCTGTCTGAGGCAGGCATGGAGAAAAGCGGGACAAATCTGGACTTTTCATGGTCAGGAATCTGAAAAACCACTCAGATGGACCAGTATCCCTTTGCGGACGCATGGAACGTTTCTTTTGGACCCGAGAACTGCTCTGCCCAATGAGTCTGCGTGATTCTTCAGATCTTTGCCAGGTGTTTTGTTTGACATAGATGATTGGGGCTAGATTGCTCCAACGCGCGGCACGGCCCGGTATATCCCTACTCACCGCTTCCACGCTATGAAAAGTCCAGATTCCCCACGCTTTTCTCCATGCCTGTATTGGGCGACTCTCATAGAATGTATATGATATTTGGAAGCGGTTCCAATCCGGAGTATGAAGGTAACTCATGATGTTCACTTTTGAACAGGTTGCGAAACTGGCGCTCATTTTCATATTGGCTTTTGGGACACGGGGGCATCATTCGGTCAGTATATTCCTACGAAACGGAGGAAAGATCCATGGCTAGTGTAACGTTCAAGAATGTCTTCAAAAAGTTTGGAGATATGATCGCTGTCAACGATTTGAATGTTCAGGTTGACGACAAGGAATTTCTCGTTCTGGTCGGACCGTCAGGCTGCGGCAAGACGACCGCTTTGCGTTGCCTCGCCGGGCTGGAAGAGATCTCAAGCGGGGAAATCAAAATTGGCGACCGCGTTGTCAACGATGTCGCCCCGAAGGATCGTGATATCGCCATGGTCTTTCAGTCCTATGCTCTCTATCCCCACCTGTCGGTCTACGACAACATGGCGTTCGGATTGAGCTTCGCGCAAGGTGCCGAAAGACGAGATCAAGCGCCGCGTTCAGGAAGCCGCCGACGTCCTTGGTATTAAAGACCTGCTCGAACGCAAGCCGCGCCAGCTCTCCGGCGGTCAGCGCCAGCGTGTGGCAGTAGGACGCGCCATTGTCCGCGAGCCAAAGGTCTTCCTCTTCGACGAGCCGCTCTCCAACCTGGACGCCAAGCTACGCGTGGCAATGCGCGCCGAGATCAGCAAGCTGCATCAGCGCCTGGCGACCACCTTCATCTACGTGACTCACGACCAGATCGAGGCCATGACCATGGCGACCCGTATCGCGGTGATCAACAAGGGCGTCCTGCAGCAGCTCGATACCCCGCAGAACCTCTATGACAAGCCGGACAACCTGTTCGTGGCCGGCTTCATCGGCTCGCCCGCGATGAACTTCTTCCGCGGCAAACTTGTCAAGGAGAACGGCAAGCTGTGTGTAGATACAGGCGATTTTGCTGTTGCCATCCCCCAGAAATTCGCCAAGCCGTATGAGTCTCATGCCGGTAAGGACATCATCTTCGGTATTCGCCCCGAAAATGTCCATGATGCCGACTTCATCCCGCCGAACATTGATGTGGAAAAAGTGGCCGTTAAGGTAGATGTGACAGAGTTGATGGGCAACGAGATTTTCCTCTACCTCGTCAGCGGGAAGAATACGTTCGTCGGGCGCGTAGACCCGCGCTCGAAACTGCGCGTCGGTCAACAGGCTTCTGTTGCGTTTGACATGGACTCCTTCCATATCTTCGACGCCGCGACCGAAGAAGCAATTCGCTAGATTATTGTTCAGGCTGAGCAGTTCAAACGGCCAGCCCGAATGATTTAATAGCAGATACTTACTGACGTCCGGTTGCACCTTGATTTAGTCTGAAGCCTTGCGCTAGCTTTTTCGCGAGCCATGCTCAGGCAATGGTTGAGGTTCTTCAAGACATGGAAGCGATCCCACCGTCATGCGGGCCTGAGATCGTTCGGCTTTAACTGCCAGCGCGTAGGGCTCCCGCATGTCCAGCTTGACCACCTCTTTCGGCTCTGGACTCAGATCATCCAGCTTCCCACCTGATTAATGCTTCAGATAGGCGATAGGCGGGCAGTGTTGGAGCGATTCTGTGAGCTTCATTGATGAAAGATATTCAGCAAATATTCGGATCGGTTAATTTATCTTCAATATCCCGTTCAAGAGCTGGTCATATTTGTTTACGATGACAGAAAAGCGCTCAGCGCAGGATACCTGACGTATCGCGTCTTGCCCTTGGCTGGCAGTGAATTAGAACGCTCGTGGGTAGCGACATCCCAAAGCCGTGAGGTCCGCGGTTCAAATCCGCGCACCCCGACCAGTAAGCAAGCAAAGACTCCTCCCGAAGGGAGTCTTTTTTGTTCAGGCTCGCGGTTTCCCTGGACAGGGACAGGCGCATCCGCGCACCCCGACCAGTATGTAAGCAAAGACTCCCCCCGCAGGGAGTCTTTTTGTCTCACGAGATCAGGCAGGTGTTCCAAAATTGACGAACTTCCGATCGTGATCTTCTTTCTCGTACGCGTGGTACGGCACGTTGATAATCACAATGCCTTGTTGACGTTTGAGTTGACTGCGGAGCAGGTCTGCGGTGTTGGTATGTAACGCCCCCATCAGGCGGCTGTTCGAGACGAACTCCGGCACGACGATGGTGATGGTTTCGCCCGGCTGGCGCTGTCTTGAAATTTCGGCGATGTATCCCAGCAGCGGCTCGATGAAGAGGCGGTAGGGCGAATTCAACATTACCATACGGACGCCCTCTCCCCATTTTTCCCATTTTTGCCGAACCTTTTCGGCGTCCGCCGGCTCGATGGTGACGTGCACCGCTGTGATGTCGTCCGACAACATACGCGCGTAGTGGAGCGCTGCCAGCGTGCCCTGATGCACCCCGCTGACAGGCATGATGATGCGGTGGCGGATGGTGTGGGGGGGAATCGCGCCGACGTTATCGAGTGAAAGGTTCCTGGCAAGATTGTTGTAGTGACGGTGGATCAGCCAGAACGACGCAACCAACGCAGGGATGAGGATCAGGACCACCCAGGCGCCGTCTCGAAACTTCGTAACTGCAAAAACCATCATCACCACCGCCGTGCACACCGACCCAAAGCCGTTGATGAGCATCTTGACGCGCCAGTTCTTGACGAAGTGCAGGGTGGAACCGCGCTCGACCTTCTCCTGCCCCGGTTCGAGCCTGCCGATCTTGAACCAGCGCAACGCCATGCCGCCCTGCGAAAGGGTGAACGATAGGAACACGCCGATGGCGTACAGCGGGATGAGGCGCGTCACGCTTGCATTGAAGATGACCAGGATAATGGAGGCAATCGCGGCGAGCGCCATGATGCCGCGCGAATAAACGAGGCGGCTTCCGCGATACGTAAGCTGGCGGGGCAAAAAGCCATCCTTTGCGACGAGGGCGCCCAGACGTGGAAAATCTGCGAAGGCTGTATTCGCCGCCATGATGAGGATGACAGTGGTCGCGCCAATTAACATGAGGTATAACGCCCCCCGCCCGTCGAAGACCGTCCGCGCCAACTGCGAGATGACCGTTTCGTTTTCCGATGGTATCGCGCCGATTTCCTTCGTAAGGTAGGAGATACCGAGGAAAAGCGTGCCGAGAATCAGCGACATCCAAATGAGCGTGATGCCCGCATTCCTGCTGCGGGGCTCCTTGAAGGCGGTGATCCCGTTCGAGATGGCTTCAACGCCCGTCAGCGCGGTGGTGCCGCTTGCGAAGGCGTGCAGGATCAGGAAAGGCGTGATGGATGAAAGACCGTGCAGCGTATCCAGTTCGGGCGGGTCGGTTACGGTTTCAAGCGTGCCGGTGATGAACAAACGGAACAGCCCGGACCCAACCGTCACGAACATCATGGTCACAAAGAAGTAGGTGGGAATCGCAAAAGTGGTGCCCGATTCTTTGACGCCGCGCAGGTTCATCGTCATAACGAAAAGGATGAACCCAACGGAAAGTGCGACGCGGTACTCGTACAGAAATGGAAAAGCGGAAGTGATCTGCGCCACGCCCGAAGCGATCGAAACCGATACGGTCAGGATGTAATCGGTGAGCAGAGCCGCCGCGGCGATCAACGCAGGGAACGCGCCGAGGTTGTCGCGCGCCACAATGTACGCGCCGCCGCCATCCGGGTAGGCGTGGATGGTCTGTTCGTAGGAGATGGTCACGATTCCCAAAAGGATGACGATGGCAATGGAGATGGGAAAGACGTAACCGAACGCCATCGTCCCCGCCGCGGCGAGGATGACGAGGATTTCCTGCGTGGCATACGCCGTGGACGAAAGCGCATCGGAGGCAAAGACTGCAAGACCGACGACCTTGCCAATGGTCTGGTGGGACGCATCCGCGGTAGAGAGCGGGCGTCCGATCAACCAGGAGCGCAAGGTGCGCGGCGGCTGGTAATCTGCGGCTCGTTCTATGATGGAGGTTAGAGTGTTCTCTTCAGGTTTGAGCATAAATTCCGACTTGTTTCCTGGTGTTTAGCCGAACAGGTTGTTCCACGTCCAGATCGTCCCGCCTTCGGCAAGCAGGGAGGCGTAAAGCAATGCGGTGTGAAGCCCGTTCGAGGGCGCCTGGACGATCTTGATTTGCAGCCAAAAGAATCCCAGGACGAGACCAATGGAGCCAGCCCACGCCAAAATCCCCGACAACCAGGCGAGAGGGGCTTTTTCCTTTTCCTTGTAAACGCCGTCAAGCACGTAGATCGCGGCGTTCAAACTCGATGCGAGCAATTGGTCGAGGGGTTTATTCGCCAAGCCTGAACGTTGTCCGGCGAAGCAGATGATCACGTCGCCGGGATGCCAGTAGGGGCGCAGGGCGTTCAACCAGTTTTTTCCGATCTCCACCTTCGATTCGACGAAGATGACTGGGTCTTCGATCATGGCGGATAAGGTCGCCAATTGCCTGCGGAGACTGGGTTCGTGCGCCGCATCCCTGCTTAGACCGAGTAACTGGACCCGGCTTTCGAGAGCCTTCGCCACGCCGCGGATTTTCCTTGCCGCAATGGCGGCATCCGCTTCGAGTTCAGGCACAAGCACAATCAAACGGGATGCAGGTTGGAGGTCCGGGAAGGATGCGGGGGTGATTGCAAAATCGGGAGGATGTACATCAAGTTTTTTCATGGTTGCCTCATGGACGATAAAATCCTATCCGCCCGGCATAAAACGATGACAAAGATTTCAGGCAAACGCATAAAGAAAAAATAAAAACACCCTTTTGCAAGGGCGTTGTAAAGTGACAAATGACATTGGATCGCTTGTTACACTTGTCAAGTCGAGTGCGAAGCGATTGATTGGGGGTTCGGGGCTGCTTCAATCATCCGCGACGAAGCGATAGCCGATGCCCGGCTCGGTGATGATGACCTGCGGGCTTTCGGGGTCAACCTCGAGTTTCTTGCGTAACTGCCGCATGTAAACGCGCAGGTATTCCGTGTGGTCGGCGTCGGCGGGATCCCAAACGTTGGTGAGAATGCTTTGGTGCGTAAGCACGCGGTCGTGATTGGCGGCGAGATAGGCAAGCAGTTTGTATTCGGTGGCGGTCAGTTTGACCTCTTCGCCGCCGCGCCGGACGCTGTGCCAGGCAAGGTCTATGGTCAGTTCCCCGGCGTGAATCACCCTGCTGGAGTGGGAACCCCGCGTGTTCGCGGAATGACGAAGCGCCACGCGCACGCGCGCCAGCAGTTCTTCGATTCCAAACGGCTTGGTGAGGTAATCGTCCGCGCCTTTGTCGAGCGCGCCCACTTTGTCGCGTTCGCTGTCGCGCACCGAAAGGATGATGATGGGACATTGCGTCCACTCGCGCAGGCGCGTGCAGACTTCGACGCCGTCCATGTCCGGCAGACCGAGATCGAGGATGACAATGTCGGGTTCGTTCGCCGCCGCCAGGGTCAAGCCTTCTTCGCCCCGGCTGGCGGTCGTCACGTGGAATCCCTTTTCGGTGAGAATGGTGCGGATGGCGCGCTGGATCTGCGGCTCATCGTCAATGACGAGAATGTGCGGCGCGTTGGTCATTCGTCCTCGGTATCCATCGGCATTTTGGGAGGGGGAAACGCCTTCCCAGATCAACGGGAAGGTGAAATTGAATGCAAAACCGTTGGGCAGGTTCTCCGCCCACAGCCTCCCGCCGTGCGCTTCGATAATTCCCTTGCAGATCGAAAGCCCAAGTCCGGTGCCGGTGACCCGGTCTGTTTCGGTGAGGCGGAAGAATTTATCGAAGATGCGTTCGAGGTGCTCCTGCGGCACCGGCGGTCCCTGGTTGCTGACGACGACATGGATCGAGTCGCCTTCTTCAAATGCCCGCAGGCGGATGACAGTGCCTCCCGGCGCATACTTTATGCTGTTGCTCAACAGGTTCGTGAAGACCTGCTCCATTTGGGCATAATCCACCGGCGCGAACGGCAGGCTCTCCGGCACGTCCACTTCGATGCGATGCCCGCCTGCCAGGTGTTTCATGCGCGCCAGGACGCTTTCGATGATCTCGATCAGGATATTCCATTCGCGCTTGGGTTTGAGCACACCCGACTCGATGCGCGACATATCGAGCAGGTTGCCCACGAGCATGTTCAGGTGGTCGGCTTCGTCGTCAATGGCGGCGATCAACTCGGAGCGCGCGGGGGTATCCCAACTGACTTCGTTGCTCCTCAAACTCGATGCCGCCGCCTTGATGGTGGAAAGCGGCGTGCGCAATTCATGCGAAACCGACGACAAGATCGCAGACTTTAGCCGGTCGCTTTCTTCGAGGACTCTTGCCCTTGACTCCGCCTTTGCCAGACGCGCCCGTTCGAGCGCCAATGCGCCCTGACTGGCGAACGTCTGCAACAGGCGCTTCTTGCCGGACGTTAGGGCTGGTTCCGCCTTCCAAAGCCGGATCTCCCCGAGAGCGCCGCGCGCCACCTGGATGGGAAAAACCCACTCCGGCGGGCGATGCGGGGGACATCGTTCGGCAGGCGGTAGACGAACGAATCCGCACCGGCGATGTTCAATTCCACGGCTTCGCCCTGCGATACCTCCTGCACCTGCCTGGCAAGGATTTCTGCAATCGTGTGTCCGTCGTGCAAGCCCGCCAGCGCCGTGCTGAGTTCGTAAAGTTGAGTCGCTTCGCGTTCGCGCGCCGTTGCCGCGGCGAGACCGGATTGCATCCGCCCGACCAACTGGCTGATGGCAATCGCCACGATCAAAAAGATGACCAGGATCACCACGTCGGTGGGCTGGTGGACGGTGAATCGGTAATAGGGCGGGATGAAAAAATAGTTGAAGGTCAGGAAGGTCGTCAGCGCGCCCGTGATGCCCGGTCCCAGCCCCCAAAAGGCGGTGATCAGCCCAAGCGGAATCAAATAGATGAGCGCCACCACCGCTTTGTCGAGCGCGCCTCGCAGAGGAAACAGCAGCGCCGTGACAAGCGCGATGAACCCGAGTGCGAAAACATACCTGGACGAACGGGAAACCAAGCCTGAATTCCACATGTTGCAGGATTCATTATACCTTTTTGGGGAGAAGAGTTTTAAGATGAGTTACAGTTCATGTCACGCAGGCATCCTCATTTTGAACCGCCAAGCCGCCAGGAGCGCCAAGAATGGTTGTAAAGAAAAAAAACTGGCGGCTTGGCGTCATGACGGTTTTTTGGGTAGGGCGAGTGAGTTAACTCAAAGAAAAGACATGACTTCCGTCCATGACGGGGAAAACGACGCTGACTATAATAAGGTTGACCATAACATTTATTATCAGGCAAACCTTATGATTCCCGGACATCTCAGTGAAAGCACGGAAATGTACCTCAAAGCGATGGTGGAATTGAGCGGACGCGATCCGGTAATGGTTTCGCGCCTCGCGGAGCGCTTGAGCGTGACGCCCGTTTCTGCAAACGAGATGGGTCCGACGCTTGGGGGAGCAGGGCTTGGTCACGCATACGCCGTACAAGGGAGTTTCGCTGACGAAGAAGGGACGCGAAGCGGCGGTGAACGTCCTGCGCCGACAAAGGCTGTGGGAAGTCTTCCTGCACGACCATTTGAAGATCGAATGGGCGCTGATTTATGAATTTGCCTGCGCGCTCGAACACGCCACCGCGCCCGAAGTGACCGAGGCGCTGGCTGTCTTTCTAGGCGAGCCGACCGTTTGTCCGCGCGGGAATCCCATCCCATCCGCGGACGGCTCGTTCAAGCCGGTGGACGGCTTCCCGTTGAGCGAGTTGGAGGTCGGCGGGCGGGCGCGCGTGATGGCGGTCAACGCCACGGCAACGGATGTCCTGCGATACTTGCAGGAACGCGCGATCCTTCCGGGAAGTGAGGTCAAAGTGCTTGAAGCCGCCCCGCTTCAAGGTCCGCTGACCCTGCTGGTGGGGAATGGGGAAACGGCATTGGGGCTTTCGATGGCTGAGTTTGTGCTTGTAAAACGAATCAAACCCTGAGGAGTGATTTCATGACTGAATCCATCCTGCTTCATTTACTCCGACCCGGTCAACGGGGAATCATTGCAAGGATCAACAGTTCGGGCGCGCTGCGCCGCCGCTTCGTCGAAATGGGCATCGTCAAAGGGGAGACGATCCTGCTCGAACGTCACGCGCCGCTGGGCGACCCGATGGCGTATTTCATCAAGGGCTATCACCTGGCTTTGCGGAAAGAGGAAGCCGCGCAGATCGAAGTGGTCTTGAACGGGTAAGCCATGGCTGATCTGACGATTGCGCTGGCTGGGAATCCGAACGCGGGCAAGACGACCATTTTCAATGTATTGACCGGCTTGCGCCAGCACACAGGCAACTGGCCCGGGAAAACGGTGGAGAAGAAAAACGGCGAGGTGGAATTCGACGGCTTGAAAATCAATCTTGTGGACCTGCCCGGGACGTACAGCCTGACGGCGTATTCGCCCGAAGAGATTATCGCGCGCGACTTCATCATCGAGGAGAAACCCGATGCCGTCATCAACGTGGTGGACGCGACCAACCTCGAACGCAACCTGTATCTCACAGTTCAGATTTTGGAACTGGATGTCCCGGTGGTGATGGCGCTCAACATGGCGGATGAACTTCACGAGGACGGCGCGAAGATTGACCTGGCGCATCTCTCTGGACTTTTGGGCGGGCTGCCCATCGTCCCAACGACGGCAAACCGGGGCAGGGGAATCCGAGAATTGATTGCCGCGGTCGTGCGTGCGGCTCGAAAACAGGCAACATGACCGCCGCTTCAAGAACACTCTTTCAACTCGATTACGGCGGAAAACTGGAGCGCGAAATTGACCGCGTCATCGAGGCGTTCCACGAACATCAACTGGATGCAGGGCGTTATCCAGCCCGTTGGCTCGCGATCAAACTTCTGGAAGCGGATGCCGACATCCTCGAACACGTCCGCGCCATGCCCAACGGTGAGAGGGTGATCGAGATCGCGCGGCAAAAGCTTCGGAGAAATTAAAAGTCCCGGCTGGGCGACGACGTGGATATGCTCATCGCCGACCGCCGCTACGGTTTCATCAACGGCGTGGTGCGGCAGGCACTGCATCGCCCGCGCATGGACAGGGTCACACTCACCGACCGCATTGACGACATTGTCACGCACAAATGGCTAGGCTTGCCCATCTTCTTTGCGATGATGTACGTCATGTTCCGATTGGTGATTGACGTCTCGGCTCCGTTTTTGGATTGGACCGACGCGGTCATCACCGGACCGGTTGCGCGCTGGTTCGCTTCTCTGCTGGACCTGTTGGCGGCTCCCGCTTGGATTCATTCTCTCGTCGTGGAGGCAGTTATCGGCGGAGTCGGAGGCGTGTTGGTCTTCATCCCCGGACTGCTGATCCTGTACTTCTTCCTTGCCTTGTTGGAGGATTCGGGCTATATGTCCCGCGCCGCGTTCGTGATGGATCGCTTCATGCGCGTGGTGGGTTTGCACGGCAAATCGTTCATCCCGATGATTCTCGGCTTTGGTCGCGCCGTCCCGGCGGTGTACGCCACACGGACGATCCCCAGCCGCCGCGACCGCGTGCTGACGGCGCTTCTCATTCCGCTCATGTCCTGTTCGGCGCGATTGCCGGTGTATGTGGTCTTTGGGTTGGCGTTCTTCGGCTCGCACGCAGGGACGGTCATTTGGGCGATGTACGCGCTTGGCATTCTGGTCGCCATGCTGGCTGGGATGGTCTTCACGCGCACCATCCTCAAGCCGGATGTTACATCCGCCTTTGTGCTTGAACTTCCACCGTATCGCGCACCGGCATTCAAGAGCGTGCTGATTCACATGTGGGAAAACACGCGCGAATTCGTGCGCAAGGCGGGGACGACGATTCTCTACGCTTCGCTTGTGATGTGGGTTTTGCTCAACCTGCCCCGGGGCGTAACCGAGCAGCGCGATTCGTATTTCGGCAAAGTCAGCGGATGGATCGCTCCCGTATTTGCGCCGCTGGGGTTCGGCGAATGGCAGACGAGCGGCGCGCTGGTAAGCGGGTTCATGGCGAAGGAGATTGTCGTCAGTACCATGAGCCAGATCTACATTGGCGCGGAGGAGGTTGGCTTCGCCGAACAGGAAACCACGTTTGCCGGTGATTTGAACGAGATCGGGGTCGGCTTTGTGAATGCTGCTCTTGATTCGGGGAAAATCCTGCTGAGCATCCTTCCGGGCGTGGACCTGGTGGACGAGGAAGCCGCCTCCCAGGATACCGTCTTGAGCCGGATACTGCGCGAACACTTTACGCCGCTGAGCGCGGTTGCCATGTTGATCTTCGTGCTGTTGTACGTCCCTTGTGTGGCTACGCTGGGCGCGATCAAGCATGAGTTCGGCGCATCCTGGGCGGTGACATCCGCCGTGTATCAAACCGTGGTGGCGTGGCTTGCGGCGTTTCTGGTCTATCAGGGCGGCTTGCTCCTGGGGCTGGGATAGATGCTGGCGCAATTGCTCTCCCTGCTGGAAAGCCAGTCGGACGGTTTGAGCCTGTTCGAGGTCAGCCGCCGAATGAAGGTACAGCCGTCTGCGCTTCAACCGATGCTCGATTTGCTGGTGAGGAAGGGCAGGCTGGTGGAGATTGGTCCCGATGGAAAGTGCTGTACCACCTGCGCCTCGGTCTCGGATTGTAACCTGCTTGCCGCGCGTGGAAAACGCTATGTGACGGCGCGCTGAATTCGCGCTTGCCTTTCTTCCATTTCTTGTCTATACTGTGGGAAATCAACTCTAGGAGACATCCCATGCCCACAGTGCGCGATATGATTCGAAAGAAAGGCGGCGAGATCTTCTCTGTCGTCCCCGATGCTACCGTGTACGAAGCGCTCTCTGTCATGGCAAAGAACAATACCGGCGCGTTGATGGTGCTCAGCGGAAACAAGGTGGAGGGTATTTTATCTGAGCGGGATTGTGTTCGGAAGGTGGACCTTGCCGGGAGGAGTTCCAAAACCACCCGAGTCAGCGAAATCATGACCACCAAAGTGATCTTTGTGGAAGCGAGCCAGCCCCTCGAGGAGTGCATGGCGTTGATGATTGACAAGAATATCCGTCACCTGCCGGTGTACGACGGCGGGCAGCTGCTCGGTCTGATCTCGGTGCGCGATGTCCTGAAGGAAGTGGTGGACGTGCAGAAGTTCATGATCTCGCAGTTGGAACATTACATCACGGGCGGCGGGAGATAACCGGTTTGTTCCTGAAACAAGAAAGCCGCTCATCACAGGATGGGCGGCTTTCTTCTCTTTTAGTTATTTTGGGTCTACCGTTTATGTGTTTAGGCTTTTTCCCGCCAGAAACGGGAGAGCCGTTAATTTTCATCATCTTCTTCATCACCTTCATCATCTTCCCATTCTTCTTCATCGTAAAAGTCATCATCTTCATCCAGGTCTTCGGGGGTGATGATCTCCAGGTCAACCCGCCCTGCTTCAAAGGCGGAATCTATCGCGTCCATCGCTTCATCCACCGCCTCCATCTCCCTGAGAAAATGAATGAGATAAGCGTTCAGCGTTGGGTCGAAGGATTTGGCGGATTGCAGGATTTTTTCGAAGCCATGAACGACCTTGTTTTCCATCGCTTCGTTTTCTTCCGCCAGGTTGGATAGTCCTTCAGCGGCAAGTCCGCGTCCTTTTGCGGATGCGCTTGTGTTTTCGAGAATCATCCACAATGCGGGCTCGACCTCCCTGCCCATATCTGCCCAAATGTGCGGTAAATGATCGGAAAGCCAGTCGTTTTCCATGTCGGCAAGCTGCGCCAGGGCGGGCGCGGAATCCCATGCCTGTAAATTCCCAAGGGCGTGAATGGCATGCCAGGGCGCCCAACTCGCCGGTTCGGAGGGCCAACCGTGAAGCAGTCCGGGGTCGAGCGCCATGCGCGTCAGCGCGGGGATGAATTTTTTCCAATCCGGTATTCGCCCTCGTTTTCAAATTGATGCGATCTATCCAGGTCGCCGCTCCATTCGAGCAGTTCATTGATCGGCGCGGGGTAGGAGGCAGGCGCGGGCGCGGTGAAGTCCACAGGGCGGGACGGGGCGGCGGGAGGAGTGATATCCTCCCAGTCGCGCCAGCCGATGAGAAGAAGCCTGCCCGCCTCGTTGTCTTCGTTTTCCTTCAATTGCTCGAAATATTGCTCGTACAATTCTTCCACCTCGGCAGCAGTATGAAATTTCAGACTGGCGCCGAAGCGGGCGTATCGCTGGCGGTAGTCGCGGTAGCTCCGGGCATCGTCTGCGATGAGCGACGGAAATTCCATCCCCGCATCCAAATTTTTGAGCGCCCGCTCGACTTCCTCCCTGCCGTATTTTTTGAAAAGCGCCTGCGCACGGGGGCTGCCCGGGTCAATTCTCGCGACCATCATTACCAGAAGTTCCGATGCGATTTCCTGGCGGAGGCGGATAATTGCCAGCCGCTCCTCCGGCGATGGATAGCCCGTGCGGTGTTTGAGCCACTCGATCTGTGCGGCAGAGGCGGGTTTGATTGAATTTCGTCTGCGTTTACTCATTGGATATTCTCAGTTTGCCGGTTTATTTTAGAACGGCAAATCGTCGTCCTTGTTTTCGGTGAGGTCGAAATCTTCGTCGTCGAATTCATCGTCCACCCACGAATTTTCATCCACCCAGTCAATGACCGTCCCGCCGCTTTCGGGATAATACGGGCTGACGAGATAATTCATGCCGTGCTCCCACGTCACGCGAAAATCCCTGACGATGAAGGTCTTGTCCGCGTGCAGGTCGTACATCTCATCCGTCAATTTCGGGACGGGAAAGAACGGATAGAGCTGCTCCAACACGATTTCCTTGTCCTCGTCGGGAATGATGAATTCCTCCACGCTTGAGCCGTTTGGAAAGTACATTGGACGGGTGGGGTAGGGGAGTCGTTCTTCGATGGATTTTTCGTTATTCATGACGTTTCTCCTTATGAAGCGGCGCTCGGAGTCTAAACCTGCCAGGGCAGTTTTTCAAGGTCCACGTTGCCGCCGCTGATGATAACGCCGATTTTCAGTCCGCTCAAATCAATTTTCATTTCCCACAGGATTCCAACCGCCACCGCCGCCGACGGCTCGATGATGATCTTTGCCCGTTCCCAAACGAATTTCATTGCCGCGATGATGCCCGCCTCGCTCACCGTGACGATCTGCTCCACGTTTTTCTGGATGATCGGAAACGTCAATTCGCCTAGCGATGTGAGCAGGCCGTCCGCAATCGTTTTCGGATTGACCGATGGGATGATCTTTCCCGCCTGCATCGAACGAAAGGCATCGTCCGCCATCTCCGGTTCCGCCGCAATGACTCGAATCTCCTTTTTGATTCCTTTCGCTGCAATGGATGTGCCGCTCAACAAGCCACCGCCGCCGACCGGCGCGACGACCACGTCCAGATCGGGGACATCCTCCAACAGTTCCAGCGCCGCCGTGCCTTGTCCCGCGATGACGCGCTCGTTGTTATACGGATGGACAACGGTCGCGCCCGTATCGAGCCTGATTCGCTCCATTGTGCTTTCCCGCGCTTCGAGCGTCGGCTCGCAAAATGTGATTTGTCCGCCGTAGCCCGCGACGGCGTTTTTCTTCACCTGCGGCGCGTTGTCTGGCATCACAATATACGCAGGGATTCCACGCAGTCTCGCCGCCAACGCCAATGCCTGTGCGTGATTCCCCGATGAATGAGTGACAACCCCGCGCCTGGCTTCTTCGTCCGTCAAAGAAAAGACCGCATTGCACGCGCCGCGGAACTTGAACGCACCCACTTTTTGCATGTTTTCACATTTGAGAAACACCTGCGCGCCGACCTGCCGGTTTAGACTCTCGTTCGTCAGCACAGGCGTACGGTGCGCGTATGGCTTGATGCGCTCCGCGGCTTGCTGGATGTCGGTAAGCGTGACGGTCATGGTTAATCCCTTTGCATATTGAGATCAGGCTGTTTCCTGTTTTCTATCGTCTGTTGTTTATCGTCCATCGTCTGTCGTCCATTGTCAGTTAATACCCTCTCTCAAAATCAACCTGGTATTTCAACGGCTTTCCTTCGATGTACAACCGGTAATTCTCGATAAAAACCCTCACAATATCTTCTGGAAAACTCGGCGCGGATGTGTGGAAGGTCATCAGCAGGTTTTTCGTCGTCCAAAAGGGATGCTCCTTTGGCAAAGGCTCTTCTTCAAAAACATCCAATACCGCTCCGGCAATCTTGCTATTTTCCAAAGCGTCGATCAGCGCGGTTTCATCCACTGCGGCGCCGCGCCCAACGTTGATGAACAAAGCGCCCGGCGGCGACGCGGCGAGCAACTCTGCATTTACAATCCTGCGTGTCTCTCTTGTATTGGGCAAGATGGCAACGAGATAATCAAGCCCGTTTGCAAAACTCGCCAAGTCGTTGCCATGATAGTACCTGTCCACCTGCGTGCTTGTTTCACTTTCTCGTGTATACCCTCGCACGTCCATGCCGAAGAACTTCGCCGCCCGCGCCACCTCCGCGCCGATGGAGCCGACGCCGAGCAAGCCAATCGCCTTGCCGCGCAATGTGCCGGTGATGGTTTTATCCCACTCCTTGTTCTTCTGTGCCTGCGCGCGTTGGAAAATTTTCCGTTCGTGAGCCAGCAGGTACCCCATCACATATTCCGACATGAGATACCCGAACACGCCGCGCGCATTTGTCAAAATATAATCACGCCGCAGCGCGGGGTCGAGCAGCGGTTCGACCCCCGCCCATGTGGCTTGCACCCATTTCAAGTTGGGGAGTTTATCCAACACGGCGCTGATTAACGATGGCGCGCCGAGGACGATTTCACACTCCGCTGTCGGTTCTGAAGCGATTTTCAAATCGGGCAATCCCGCCGTCTCGATGATGGCGCGATACTCTTGATGATCTCTCGTAAGGATAAAAAGAGTTGGCATCGCTCCAATTGTACCTGTTTCATATATAATTGCGGACATGACCGCGCAATCCCTTCAACTCTTTATGTCCCGCATCATTGACTATGCGGGGATGTACCCGCCTGCAAACTTATCGCTGGAAGATGCCTTTCGGAATTTTGTGGGTTATCAGACTTCGCCCGACTCGTGGATGCTCTCGCGTTTCGTCGTTCCCGCCAAACGACTCACGCATCTTTCCGACCTCATGGCTGGTTCGCCGGACGGGTTGACCTTTACAACCCTTGGGCGCGGCGGCGCGAACGCGGACGAATTCCTTGACAACCTCAGGCTCGATATTTCAGATATTCTTGCCTTCCGCAAAGCTCATGGCGCTCAGGTCACAGCGGATATGTTCGAGGTTGCCCTGCCTGCGTCCGCGTTCGATGACCAGTATGCTCTCAACGACCTGGTAAAACAATCGGCAGAAATGCTCAATATCAACGGCTTGACCGTCTTCTTTGAGGCGCCCTTCAACGCCGATTGGCAGGCGCATACGGACAAATTGTTTTACGCCCTGCGAAAAGTAAAGGATAAGCATGTCGGCTTCAAACTCCGCACCGGCGGCGTGACGGCGGATGCCTTCCCGTCCACCGAGCAAGTCGCATGGGCGATTGCCGAAGCGCGCGACTCAGGCATCCCCATGAAATGCACGGCAGGACTGCACCATCCCATCCGCCACTTCAATGACAGCGTCCAAACCAAAATGCACGGCCTCCTCAACGTCTTTGGGGCAGGGCTGCTCGCGGCTGAAAACGGGCTGTCGCAGGAGCAAATCCAATCCATTTTGGAAGATGAAACCCCGAAGAATTTTGTCTTCGACGAAACCGGCTTTGCCTGGAAGGATTTGCGCGTAGCCAGTTCGGAGATTACGAATGCCCGCCAATTCGCCACCTCCTTTGGCAGTTGCAGTTTCGACGAACCGCGCGAAGACTTGCGGGGATTGGGTTTGCTGTAAAAATCCCGTAAATATTTCACAGCTGAAACGGTGGAGTATCTCAAGTACCGTTGTATAATCGTTGTAGAGGCGCACTATGTTAATCTCTTACATTCAAAATGCCATGAAACAGGCAAAGTACGAAATCCTCGAAGATGGTCAATATTATGGCGAGATCGAGGGCTTTCAAGGAGTGTGGGCACAGGCAGAAGATCTTGAAACCTGCCGCGAGGAACTCCAAAGTGCACTGGAGGACTGGCTTGTTCTTGGCTTGCGGATGGGGCACAAACTTCCAGTAGTTGCAGGAATCCAACTCGTTCCAGAGGAAGCGTAAGCTGTGCCTCCATTCAAGCCCATTAAGCGACTTGACTTGATAAAAGCGTTGAAAAAAGCAGGCTTTGATGGTCCTTACACTGGGAGTAAGCATTTATTTCTAGTCAGAGGCGAGGTGCGGCTTATCCTTCCCAACCCACATCAAGGCGAAATCAGCAAAGATCTGTTGGCGCGCATATTACGTCAGGCAGGGCTTACGCGCGACGAGTGGGAAAAACTGTAAATGTGAATTCATAAACTGATTTGTAATTACCATATTTCATTCAAAATCACCGTTGCTTATGATGCTCAAATCCTTTATCGAAGTACCCCCTGATTCCGATTTCCCCATCCAAAACCTCCCGTATGGGATTTTCTCCACAAAAACAAATCCCAATCCGCATGTGGGGACGCGGCTGGGCGATTGGGTGGTTGACCTCGCTTTCCTTGACGAAGAAAAATTATTCGGCGAGCAATTCGGCTTCTTTGCCGATGCGACATTGAATCGTTTCATGGCTGCGGGACGCGAAACGTGGCAGGAGATCCGTCAGCGTTTGATCAATTTGCTCAGCGCCGACCCGCTCAACGTCTGGGAGGAGGCGATGCGCGCGCGGGCGTTGACTCCCGTCAATGAAGTCCAAATGCACCTGCCCGTCTCTATCGGCGATTACACCGATTTCTACGCGTCGCGTGAACATGCTACCAATGTCGGCATCATGTTTCGCGGAAAAGAAAACGCGCTCATGCCCAATTGGCTGCATCTGCCCGTCGGTTATCACGGGCGCGCCAGTTCGGTTGTCATCTCCGGCACGGATGTGATTCGTCCGCGCGGACAGGTCAAACCAAAGGATGCGCCGCCGGAGTTCGCCCCAACGCGCCAGTTGGATTTTGAATTGGAAATGGGATTTTTTGTCGGCAGGGGCAATGGACTCGGCGAACCGATTTCGATTGAAAACGCGCGCGAGCATATCTTCGGCATGGTGCTGCTCAACGACTGGAGCGCGCGCGACATTCAGGCGTGGGAATACCAGCCGCTGGGACCGTTCCTTGCGAAGAATTTTGCGACTTCGATCTCGCCCTGGGTGGTGACGATGGACGCGCTCGAACCGTTCCGCGTGCAAGGACCGAAGCAGGAGCCGACGCCTCTTCCCTACCTGCGAACTGATTCAGCGAATGGATACGACATCCACCTGGAAGTGACCCTGCAGAGCGCGAAGATGAACGAGCCGCAAATCATCAGCCGCTCGAACATGAAATACCTGTACTGGGGCATGGACCAGATGCTCGCGCATCACACCGTCACGGGCTGCAACATGCGCGTCGGCGACCTGTGCGGCACAGGCACCATCAGCGGACCGACAGAAGACAGTTACGGCTCGATGCTGGAACTGACCTGGCGCGGCGAGAAGCCAATTCAATTGCCCTGCGGCGAAACGCGGACATTTTTGCAGGATGGCGACATCGTCACCATGAAAGGCTGGTGTCAGGGCGACGGCTATCGTGTGGGCTTCGGCGAAGTGACAGGAAAAATTCTATCCGCAAAGTGAGCGATTGACCGTCCCCGCTTGCGCGGAGATTTTTGTTATTGGGCAGTCTTTATCAAATCTTTACAATCGCTTTATCGTTCGCATACCCCCTTTGGGTATCCTGCCAATGAAGGTACAATCTTTGCATGACCAAAATCCTCGTCATTGACGACGAGCCCTCGATTGTCAATCTTGTTCAGGCATACCTCAAGCCCGAAGGCTATGAGGTTTTCACCGCCAGCGACGGCGTTTCGGGCTTGAAAGCCGCGCGCGCCTTCAAACCCGACCTCGTCATCCTTGACGTGATGCTGCCCGGCATGGACGGGCTGGAACTGCTCTCCAAACTCCGCCGCGAATCGGATGTGTACGTCATCATGCTCACGGCGCGCACCGAAGAGACCGACAAGATCGTCGGGCTTTCCGTCGGCGCGGATGATTACGTGACCAAGCCGTTCAGTCCGCGTGAGTTGGTGGCGAGAGTCAAGGCGGCGTTGAGGCGTCTCGGAACGGGAGCAGGCTCAGGCGAGGTCGGAGGCGTGCTGTCCTTCCGTCACG
Organism: Chloroflexota bacterium; assembly: GCA_013112685.1. Classification (GTDB taxonomy): domain Bacteria; phylum Chloroflexota; class Anaerolineae; order Anaerolineales; family Villigracilaceae; genus Villigracilis. The sequence goes on from JABFGC010000002.1 coordinate 973,691, forward strand.
TGCGGATTGACGTCGGCGCGCGCCAGGCAACTGTGGATGATAAGCCTGTCGAATTGACCGCCATCGAATTCGATTTATTGCGAACGCTCGCAGAACATCGCGGGCGTGTTCTCTCGCGTGAGCAGTTGTTGGAAAAAGTTTGGGGCGGCGAATATTTTGGCGAGATGCGCGTGGTGGATGTGCATCTCGGTCACGTGCGTGCGAAACTGGGCAACCCCGAATACATCGCCACCGTGCGCGGCGTGGGCTATCGTTTCGACGACGAGGCGTTATGAGTTATTTCCGTTCGCATCTTTCTGTTAAATTGTTCGTGTCGTATTTGCTGGTGATCCTCATCGGAATGAGCGCCATCTGGATTACCACGCGCTTTACCACGCCCTCCGCGTACGCGCGCCACCTGCAATTCATGGAAGAGCAGATGCTCGGCGGCGGGATGATGGGACCGGGGCACGGACGGCGCGGCGTACTTGCCGATTTCTATCGCAACTATCAAACGTCTTTCAACGAGTCGCTGTTCATCGCGTTTGTGATGGCGTCGGCGGTCGGGCTGGTTGCGAGTTACGCGCTGAGTCAAAGCATCATTGCGCCGGTGCAGCGCATGAAAAACGCCAGCCGCCGCATTGCCGAAGGTCATTACGATGAGCGCGTGCCGCTACATGGCGCAGACGAATTGAGTCAACTCGCGGCGAGTTTCAACCAAATGGCGTCGCAGTTGGAACAGGTCGAAGCGATGCGCCGCCGCCTCATCGGCGACGTGGCGCACGAACTCCGCACGCCGCTCACCGCCATCAAGGGCTCCGCCGAAGGTCTGATGGACGGCGTGCTTCCCGCCGCGCGCGAAACGTATCAGCAAATTCATATCGAAGCCGAACGCCTCAACAGGCTGATCAACGATTTGCAGGAACTCAGCCGCGTCGAGTCGAAGGCGATTGAGTTGGATATCCGACCCGTGGACGTGAGCCGCCTCATCCAGACCGTTACCAAACGGATGCAGTTCCAGTTCGACGAAAAGCGCATCACGTTGACCCGCAGCCTGCCCCGCGACCCGATCCTTGTCCTCGCCGACGAAGACCGTACCCTGCAAGTGTTGACCAATCTCCTCGGCAACGCCCTGCAATACACACCCGAAGGCGGGAACGTGACTATGACGGTCGAACGCGAAAAACACACGGCGAAATTTACAATCCGCGATACGGGCGTCGGCATCCCTGCTGAACACCTCGCGCACATCTTCGACCGCTTCTACCGCGTGGACAAATCCCGCTCGCGTGCGCACGGCGGCTCGGGCGTCGGGTTGACGATTGCAAAACATCTCGTCGAAGCGCAGGGAGGAAAAATCCGAGCGGAGAGCGCAGGCGAAAATAAAGGCAGTGCGTTCGTGTTCACACTGCCCTTGGGGTGAGATGTTCATACCGCGAAATTCATTTCGCGCCTTGGTCGCAAGATAAATCTTGCGGTACGCCTTATCGCCGAATCAGCCCCACCAGCCAGATCAAAACCACCGCGCCCCCAATCGCCACGATCAGACTCCACAAATTGAAACCCGTAACTCCCTGATAGCCCGGGAAGTTCATGATCGCGCCGCCGAGGAACGCGCCGATGACGCCGACCACCACGTTGGCGAGCCCGCCCATCTTGCGGTTCTTGCCCGTGATGATGCTGGCGATCCATCCCGCCAGCGCGCCGAAGACGATCCATGCGATGATATTGATCAGACTCATTTCTTCCTCCGTTTTGAAATTTCCATAAGAATGTTTTGAATGGTTGGTTCCATCGCGGCTCTTACGAGGCGCGTCGTATGCTTGTGGTGGGGAAATGACTTCACTTGTGGATGATGGGGCGCATTATCGTAACGGAAAACCAATTTCTTCTGTTTGTCCATGAATTGGTACCGATACTTCACCTTGTTTGCCTGCTCCGTATCTACCACTTCTGTAAATTCAAGAAAGTATCCGTTCTCGAAAACAATTTTCCGCTGATACTCCCCTGGCGGTTGTTATAAATTTTCTTATTGAGCGAGTAAGACCGAATATTGGGGAAATCACGCAGGGCGTTTTCGAGTTTCAGAAAATATTCTTCGATCATCCAGTCAGCCCCTGAAGCTGTTTTTCGTTCTTATCCAGCAATTCATATAGTCCCGCCCAAAGAATGTAATCTTCACGGTCGTCCAGTTTTCCCTGGGCGAACTGCTTGTAAAACCCTGCGCTCGTCATTTTATATTTTTCTTCGTAGGATTTCAGGTCTATTTTTATATTGAGGATGCCGCGTTTGAGCTCCACCACCTGATAGGCGATCACATTCTGCGCAAATGATTCTTCGTCGCGCGAGAATTCCAGCACTTTTTTCAGGCGTTTTGCGGTTTTGGGGCGAATGTTTAAATTCAAATGCAACATAGACTCTTTGTCCTGTTATTCATGATTTTGAGTATAGCATAATTTTCTTTACCTCCTGATCGTCGCTTCCCTTTCGGGTCCCACCCCAATCCACTTCACAGGCACACCCGCCGCAGATTCGATCATCTTCACGTACTTCTGCGCGTTGACGGGTAGTTCTTCAAACGATTTTGCCGTGCGGATGTCCTCGCTCCAGCCTGGGAGGGTTTCGTACATGCACTCGACCTTGTCCAAGCCGTAGGCGTCCACATCCGCATAGCGGACGGGGTTTCCATTCACCTTGTAGCCCACGCAAACTTGAATCTCCTTCAAGCCGCTCAAAATGTCCAGTTTGGTCAGGCAGATTTCGGTCATGCCGCTCAACTCGGCGGCGGTGCGGACGATCTCCAAATCCAGCCAGCCCACGCGGCGAATCCGTCCCGTGGTGGCGGCGACCTCCCCGAATTTTTTATAGACCTCGCTGTTTGTATCCTTGATCTCTGTGGGCAAGGGTCCCGCGCCGACGCGGGTGGTGTAGGCTTTGGTCACGCCGACGACCTGCGTGATGAATTTCGGCGGAATTCCCAGCCCCGCCGAAGCCGCCGAAGGGATGGTGGTCGAAGCGGTCACGAACGGGTACGTGCCCCAGTCCGTGTCCAAAAACGTGCCCATCGCCTGTTCGAGCAAAAAGGTTTTTCCCGCTTTCAAGCCGTCCTGCACAATCGAAAATAATTCCTTGATGTACGGCTTCAACTTCGCGTAATAGCCGCGATACTCGTCGCGCACAGATTCAAATTGCAGCGCTTCGCCGCCCAATGCGGCGATGATTTTGTTTTTCAACTCCAACTGCACTTTCAGGCGGTTCTCGAACGCCTCGCTCGAAAAATCCGTCCAGCGGATGCCGTTGTAACTGACCTTGTCCGCAAACACAGGACCGATTCCGCGCCGCGTGGTTCCCGTCGCGCCAGCGCCTTTTGCGTCTTCGTACAAGCCGTCCAAAATCTTGTGATACGGCATGATGAGATGCGAACGCGGCGAGACCCACAACCGCCCGTCCACGCCCACGCCTGCCTTATTGAGCATTTCGATCTCTTCGATCAACACAGCGGGGTCAATCACCACACCGCCGCCGATCAACGCCGTTGTGTTTTTTGCAAAAATCCCCGAAGGCACCAGATGAATCTTGAACGTCCCAAACTCGTTGATGACCGTATGCCCCGCGTTGTTCCCGCCGTTGAAGCGCGCCACGTAATCCGCGCGCTCCGCGAGAAAATCCACCGCCTTGCCCTTGCCCTCGTCACCCCACTGCGAACCGACCACTGCAATCACTGTCATTTCATCGCCTCTTCTTGGAGTCCAACATTCAGACTCGATTCTTCTCTCTGGCTTGATCCAATACTTCGCGCGACCTGCCTCCAAGCAGGCGCTTCGGACTCCGCTCCAGCCTGCCAGCCTTTCAGGGGGTTTGATCTACCCTGTGAGTTTGGGCTGCCGCTTGGTATCAAGCATTATAATTCGAGCGGTAAAAAATAATCAGACTTCCGAAATCTCCGAAATTTCGGAAGTCTGAATGGAGAAACGATGAAGATTCTGCCCGAAACTGCATTGACGTACGACGATGTCCTGCTGGTCCCGCAATATTCCGGCGTGGACTCGCGGCGCATCCTTTCCACAAAAAGCTGGTTGACCAAAAAGATTGCGCTGCAATCGCCGATTGTCTCTGCAAACATGGACGTGGTGACCGAAAGCGAAATGGCAATTGCGATGGCGCGCGAAGGCGGGATCGGGATCATCCACCGTTTTATGACGATTGCCGGGCAGGCGCGCCAGATCGAACGCGTGAAGAAAGCCGAATCCTTCGTTGTGGATAAACCCTTGAAAATGACCGACCAGCACACAGTCCGGGATGTGAAGCGCGTTGTCGAGGAAACGGAAACCGGCGGGATTCTAATTGTTGACCAGGAGGACAGACTCGTCGGCATCATCACCACCCGCGATTTGCTGTTTGAAGAGGACGACGACAAACCCGTGACCGAAATCATGACCCGCGATGTTCATAGCGCGCCGCCGGGCACATCGTTGAAAGAGGCGGAACGGTTGCTGCACGAACACCGCGTGGAGAAACTCCCGCTTGTGGATGCGGGCGGCAGGGTCACGGGGTTGGTGACGTTGAAGGACATTATGAAGATCACGCAATACCCGAAAGCCACCAAAGATGCAAAGGGACGACTGGCTGTCGGCGCAGCGGTCGGCGTGCGGGATAAGGAGATGCGCCGAGTCGAAGCCGCTTTGAACGCCGGCGCGGACTGCATTGTGGTGGATATTGCTCACGGCGATTCACACCTTGAAATTGACATGATCCAAAGCATCCGCGAACATTTTCCGCAGGCGCAAATCATCGGCGGGAATGTGGCGACAGCGGGCGGCACGAAGCGGCTGATCGAAGCGGGCGCGGATGCGGTGAAGGTCGGCGTGGGTCCCGGCTCGATTTGCGTCACGCGGCAGGTGGCGGGATCGGGAGTCCCACAACTGACGGCGATTATCGAATGCGCGGAAGCGGCGCGCTCGTTTGGCATTCCCATTATTGCCGATGGCGGCATCCGTCATCCTGGCGATGTGGCGAAGGCGATTGCGGCGGGCGCAAGCACGGTGATGATCGGCTCGCTTCTGGCAGGGACGGACGAAAGCCCCGGGCTTGGTCATGACCCGACGCGGTCATCGCTACAAGGCTTCACGCGGCATGGCTTCGCTGACCGCTAACATCGAACGCAACAAACGCGAAGGCAACGACCTGACGCGCGAAGAGATCGAGGAATACGTTGCCGAGGGTGTGGAAGCAGCGGTGCCGTATCGCGGCAGGGCGCGGGAGGTGCTGAATCAACTCGTCGGCGGCTTGCAATCTGGCATGAGTTACAGCGGCGCGAATTCGATTGAGGAATTCCAGCAGAAAGCCATCTTCGTGCGGATGACGGGCGCGGGGCTGAAGGAATCGGGTCCGCATGATGTGGAGGTGCTTGGGTGAGCCCCCATCCCCACCCCCGACCCCTCCCCGACGAGCGGGGAGGGGAGTTCGCGTGCATCCCCAGCCCTTCCCCGACAAGCGGGGAAGGGGGCAGCGGTTTACCATGAAAAACGATTTTCCACGACTCAATGTTTCACCTGAAATTCGACGCAGAATGGTTGAGATCGCGCGTCAATTTCGGAAGGAGCCGACAAGAAGCGAGGCGATGCTTTGGCTGGCTTTGCGCGGGAAGAAACTGGATGGAATAAAATTTCGACGGCAGCAGCCAATTGGGAATTTCGTCGTGGATTTTTATAATTCCGTTTTTCGGCTTGTTGTCGAAGTGGATGGATCTGTCCACGACGATCAGGTTGAGTTGGACCAAGAGAGGCAAAACATTCTCGAACAACTTGGACTGAATGTTTTGAGGGTCAAATCAGAAAATGTGGAGAAGAACCTTCCATCCGTCCTTGAGATGATACGTTCAAAAATCAATGAACTCAAAATAAATGCCAGCAAGTCCCCCTCTCCGTTTATCGGAGAGGGGCTAGGGGAAAGATGACAAAGAATAAAGTTGATGATTTTCTAGAGGAACCATGACCACCGATACCGCAACCTGGATCGAAAAAGACAAAAAGCAATTGCATCCCGTGTACCACCCCAAAACTCATGTCAATCCGCTGGTGATCGAACGCGGAGAAGGGGTGTGGCTCTACACCACCGACGGACGCAAAATCCTCGATGGCATGGCGGGACTGTGGAACGTCAACGCGGGGTATGGGCGCGAGGAACTTGCCCAAGCCGCCTACGACCAGATGAAAGAACTGGCGTTCACCTCCAATTTTTCGGGCATGACCAACCTGCCTTCGATCCAACTTGCCGATAAACTGGCGGGTTTCGCTTACGAAGGCTTGAACACTACCTTCTTCACATCGGGCGGGTCGGAGGCGAATGATTCCGCGTTCAAGACCGCGCGTTATTACTGGAAGCGAAAGGGCAAACCAGGCAAATATAAAATCATCTCTCGCAAGGGCTCGTATCACGGCATCACGCTCGCATCCACTTTTGCCACCGGACTGGAAAAATATCACACCATGTTCGGTCCCGCGCTGGAGGGATTTGTCCACATCCCTGCGCCGAACCCGTACCGCTATGAAGGTCAATTGAAGGATGGCGAGACGGTCGGTCGAGCCGCGGCGCGTGAATTGGAAGAAGCGATTCTGCGCGAGGGAGCGGACTCCATCGCCGCTTTCATCGCCGAGCCTGTCATGGGCGTGGGAGGCGTGATCGTTCCGCCCGACGATTATTTCCCGCTTGTGCGCCAGATTTGCGACAAATACGAGATTCTCTTCATCGCGGACGAAGTCATCACGGGCTTTGGGCGCACAGGCGAGTGGTTCGCGCTCAAACATTGGAACGTCAAGCCCGATATTCTCTCCTTTGCCAAAGCCATCACCAGCGGATACGCCCAACTGGGCGGCATCCAAATCTCGGACGAAATCCGCGAGACGATGGAATCCGCGGCAGACACCGAGGCATACATGCACGGCTACACTTATTCGGGTCATGCAATGGCGTGCGCGGTCGGATTGAAAAATCTCGAAATCATGGAAAAAGAGAATTATCCGCAGCGCGCCCGCGAACTGGGCAAACGCCTGCTCGACGGATTGAAGTCGCTGCTTGAGTTTCCCTTCGTCGGCGAGGTGCGCGGAATGGGTCTGGTCTGCGGCGTGGAAATCGTCTCGGACAAAGCCGCCGACCCCGCGCTGGCGATGAAAATCTTCAAAGCCGCCGAGGAGCGCGGATTGCGCTCGCGTCCGCTGGGGAATGTGCTGGCGTTCTCGCCGCCGCTCTCCATTCATGAAGATGAGGTGGATGAGATCGTTCGTAGGTTGGGAGCGGCGATGGATTCGGTTCGGTAAATCGGTAATTGGTAATTGAGTAGCTCATGTTACGCGGTAGGGGCGACCCATTCATGTTTTTGCCAAATGCCTGGCACAGGGCGACCCTTTCTTGCAGATTGGCTGCCTGTTTTGCCTAAACGGGTCGCCCCTACGACGAAATCGCGTAAGGTGAGTGAGTAATTGAAGATTGAGAAATCGTGATCCGTAGTTCGTGAAATCGCAAATCGTAAATAGTAAATCAAATGTCTGTTTATCTTCATGATATTCCCCTTGTCCAAGCGCAGGCAAGATTTCGAGAAGCCTTGCAGGAAGCCGGTCTTTGGCGCGTTCTGGGCGTGGAGGAAATTCCGCTCGACGAAAACGCATTAGGTCGTGTCACTGCCCAACCGACTTGGGCGAAAGTTTCCTCGCCGCATTACCACGCCTCCGCGATGGATGGGTTTGCCGTCCGGGCGGAGGATACGAGCGGTGCGCAGCCTGCTTCGCCGATTCAGTTATCAGTGATCAGTGGTCAGTCATCAGTGCAGGCGCAATATGTGGATACAGGGGATCCGCTGCCGGAGTGGGCGAATGCGGTCATTCCGATTGAAAACACAGAACCATTGGACGAAAACGGAAAAATAACGTCCGCCGTCCGCGGACCATCGTCCATTCGTGTTCGCGCCGCCGTTGCCCCATGGAGCCACGTCCGCCCGCTGGGGGAAGACATCGTCGCCACACAACTCGTCCTTCCGGCAGGACACATTCTCAAGCCAGCGGATTTGGGCGCCATCGCCGCGGCGGGACATCAAACCGTCCGTGTGGCGCGTAAGCCAAAAGTGGCAATTCTTCCAACTGGCACCGAACTCGTCCCGATTGGGTCGAAACTCAAGGCGGGCGATATTCTCGAATACAACTCGCTTGTCATTGCGGCGCAAGTCAGGCAAATGGGCGGCGAGCCGACTCGTTTCCCAATCACCAAAGATGATTTTGATTTAATTTGCCAGCGCGTTCAGGAAGCCGCGCAAACCCACGACCTGGTTTTGCTCAACGCGGGTTCCTCAGCGGGCGCGGAAGATTTCTCCGCCAAAGTGGTCGAGAAACTCGGTGCGCTTTTGGTGCATGGAGTGGCGGTGCGTCCGGGGCATCCTGTCATTCTTGGGACGATAGACCGCGGACCACAGACCATCGTCCATCGTCCATCGTCCATCGTCCCAATCATCGGCGTTCCCGGCTATCCCGTCTCCGCCGCATTGACCGTTGATATTTTCGTCGAACCTCTCCTCGCCAAATGGCTGGGGCGGCGTCCGCTGGAGTTGCCGGTGGAAACGGCGATCCTCACACGCAAGTTGGTCTCACCGGCGGGCGATGATGACTTTGTGCGCGTGGTCGTTGGCAAAGTGGGGGATAAACTTCTCGCCGCGCCGCTTTCACGCGGGGCGGGAGTCATCACCTCGCTGGTGCAGGCGGACGGGTTGGCGCTCATCCCAAGCGGCGTGCAAGGTATGGAAGCGGGCGAAAAAATTCAGGTGCGTTTGTATCGGAATCGAAACGAGATCGAAAAAACGATTCTCGCCATCGGCTCGCACGACCTGACCCTCGATCTGATTGCTCAATTCCTCGCCGAGCATGACCGCCGTCTCGCATCCGCCAACGTCGGCTCGCAGGGCGGGCTGGTGGCATTGCGCCGCGGCGAAGCGCATTTGGCTGGCTCGCATTTGCTCGACACACAAATAGGCGAATACAACATTTCGTACATTCGCCAGTACATGCCGAATATTCCAGTCAAAGTTGTCGCTTTGGTGGGACGCGATCAAGGGTTGATCGTAAGGAGGGGAAACCCAAAGGGAATCAAAACTCTGGGAGACCTGACCAGGTCCGAGGTCCAATTTGTGAACCGGCAGCGCGGCGCAGGCACGCGCGTCCTCCTCGATTATCATTTGAATTTGATGACAATCCCGCCCGATTCCATTGCGGGCTATCATCAGGAAGAGTATACTCACTTGGGTGTGGCGGCAGCGGTCGCTTCGGGGCGTGCCGATTGCGGTTTGGGAGTGGCGACCGCGGCACAGGCGTTGGATTTGGATTTCATCCCGCTCTTTCAGGAACGCTATGACCTGGTGATTCCGAAACAATTTGCGCAAGACGAACTGCTCTCGCCTCTCTTCGACCTGCTAGCTGATTCGCGTTTCAGAGAGGCGGTATCTCACCTGAAAGGATACGATGTGTCTGTGATGGGCAACGTAATTTTGGAGGACTGATGGCTGATGGATTGATCATTGACGATAACCGCCAGACGGCGGATGCACTGCAACAAATGCTTGCCTTGTTGGACCTTCCGGCAAAGGTCGCGTATGGGTCCAGCCCAGCCATGTCCATGCTGGCGAGTTTTGTCCCGCGCTTTATCTGTCTCGATATCAATATGCCCGGCGTGGATGGGACCGAAGTGCTTGCCTACATCCGCCGCGAGCCGCGCCTGATGAAAGTGCCGGTGGTCGTGATCACCTCCGACGACCAACCGGAAACGCGCCAGCACGTGATGCGCGGCGGCGCGCAGGCGATGGTGGTCAAGCCAGTGACGATTGATATGCTGGAAGGCGCGTTCAAGAAGGCTGGTATTATCAAGTAGAACGAGCGACGAAGAATATTCTTTAGACCCTAAAGGTTTCCAAAACCTTTAGGGTCTATTCTTGGATTGGCATTTACGGCGGTGGGGGCCAGGGAATGTCCGCAGGTTTTGAATAGCCGTGTTTTTCCACCGTGTAAATCTTTCCATAGGACGGGGCGTTGCAGCCCGCTTCATCCTGGACGATGTAACTGGTGGTGAATTGGTCGGCGTAGCCGAACGTCCACCAGAGATAAGCGCCGTTCTGACAGACGAAGGCCTCGATCAGGTAGCCGCGGTCGTCATCCGTGGTCATGTAGACCTGGTCCCAGGTGATGGTGACGTCGTCTCCGTCCCGCGTCGCCTGGACGTTTCGCGGCGGTCCGTAGCGGTTGCTGCCGATGGAGAGCAGGTTGGGTTCCACCTTGTTGACCGTGCTTACATCCCCGACCACATCCACCACCGAGGGCGCGACCCAGCAGAAGTAGTCGAGTTCGTCGAATTTGATGTAAAGCCAGTTGCTGTAAAACGCCCGCCCGCGCACGCTGCCCACGTCGCCCTTGTACAGATCGGCGGCGTGCAAATACGCGGTGGATGGACCGTAACGGCAGTGCGCCTGCTTGTTGACCGTCACGGTAGGAAAGGCGAAGGTCGGCGTGGGGGTGATGGTCGGCGTGAATGTGATGGTGGGCGTAAGTGTGATGGTCGGGGTAAACGTGGGTTCGGGTGTAAACGTGAATGTGGGAGCGCTGGTTTCCGTTGGCGGCAGAGGCGTGGGCGTGGCGGTTTGGAATGAGGACGCATTGCACGCGAGCATGGCAAGCAGCAAAACCGCAAAAGCAGGGAAAAATCGTTTCATTTGAAATTCTCCAGTAAAGTGCGGATGTTTTCGCCGAGCGCTTCGTTGGCGTATCCGCCTTCCATGATAATGGCGGCGGGCAGATTCAGCCCCGCAATCCGTTTCCCAATTTCAGCGAATCCGTCGCGCGTGATGTGAAATTTCCCCAGCGGGTCGCCGTCGAAGGTATCCATGCCGGTCGAGAGGACGAGATAACCCGGCGCAAACTTGCGAATCATCTCCAGCGCATCGTCCAGCGCGGCGAGATAGCCGTCGTCGCCAGTACCTTTCGGGAGTGGATAGTTTTTATGAAAGCCAAGCCCTTCGCCTGCGCCGGTTTCGTCGGCAAAGCCGACGTAATGCGGATACTCGAAGTCCGGGTCGCCGTGAATGGATATGGTCAGCACGCCGCTCCATTCGTAGAAAATATCCTGCGTGCCGTTCCCGGCGTGATAGTCAATGTCGAGCAGGGCGGTCTTCCCTTTGGCAGAGAGCCAATTGGCGGCAACCGCGGCGTTGTTGATGAAGCAATACCCGCCAGCATAATCCCTCCCCGCGTGATGTCCGGGCGGACGGCATAAGGCAAAGGATGAATGATGAAGATTGAAGGATGAAGATGCGGCGCTTAGCGCACAGTTTGCAGAAGCAAGCGCCGCTTTGTAGGTTCCCTCCACGATGCAGGCGGATAAATCCATGATGTAGTAGCCGCCGCGCCCCAGCAACGACGAAGTGGGGCGCGTCTTTCGCCGCAAAGCGAAGGTGGCGGGCAGAAAGGCATGCACTTCCGGCGACGCCGCAACCTCGGGGTCAGAATCCAGCCACTCGGTCCAGCAGGAGGCGAGGAAGTTGATGTAATCTCGGTCGTGCACGGCGAGAATCGGGTCCAAACCAAAATCCTCCGGCTCGGTAAATTCCGCCCAGTCCGTTTTTTTCAACGCCGTCAAAATCCGGTCCATGCGGTCGGGGTTTTCAAGATACGGGACGCGCTTGCCGCCGTCGAACACTTCAAAAGGCGGGTAGTGCTTGCGGTGCTCTTCCGAGTAAAATATTTTCATGGTAAGACAATTTTACCTGCAAGCGTCCTTGAAACAGGAGGAATCATGGAACTATTCAGAAGCGATATTTGGAAGACACAATGTCAGCAAGGTAAAACCCGACCCTGTCCCGCGCGAGCTGATCGAAAAACTTTTGAGCGCCGCGGTGCAGGCGCCGAACCATCACAAGGTGCGACCCTGGCGTTTCGTGGTGTTGACCGGGGACGGGCGGAAAAAACTGGGCGACGTGATGGCCGCCTCTTTCCTGGACCGAAATCCTGCTACGCCGCCCGAAGGTTTGGACAAGACCCGGGCTTTGCCGCTCCGCGCGCCGGTGGTGCTTGCCGTCGGCGTGGATAAGCCCGCCGATTCGAAGACCATCGAAATCGAAAATGTGACTGCCGCAGCCGCGGCGTGCGAAAACATTTTACTGGCGGCTCATGCGTTGGGATTGGGCGTCGGCTGGCGCACCGGCGAATGGGCGCGCGACCCCAAAGTGAAGGAATTCCTCGGTTTCGACGCCGACCAGCACCTGATCGGCTTTCTTTATATCGGCTACCCCGACGTATTGCCGGAACCAACCGAGCGACAAGGGTTTGAAGATCGGGTGAGGTGGATCGAGTGATTGAGTAACGGGTAATGAGCGAGAATTGACACGCACCCTGTTTTCACGTATAAGTAGCCCGCTATAAAAACTTTCGGAGGAATCCATGCTGGCGTTACGATTGTTATCGGAAGGCGTTGAAGGTCCGAATACCGAACTCGTTTGGATGTTGTACGCGGGGATGGCGTTTTTCTTTCTGGTGATTCTGATCGGGTGGTGGTCGGCTTCGAGGAAACCGAATCAGGTCGAGGTCTGGGTGGAGGCGGAGGAATCCAAACCGGAGGCAAAAAACGCGTCCGATGAGAAAGTCCAAAAAGCGAAGGGCGGACGCCGAAGGAAGTAACCAGCAGGACGCTCGTGAAATGTCATGCCGTTTTTGTAATAAAAGTCACAGTGCTTTTTGTCACGAAATGGCTATAATGCCCTGAATAAAAATCAACCGGAGGTTTACGATGAAGAAAGTCTTGTTTGGGATGCTGGTTCTGAGCGCGCTTGTGCTCGCGGCTTGCAGCGGCGGGGGCGGTTCCACAGCGGCGGCAACGCTCGAACCTGTCCCTGCTGATTTTGCTGGTTTGACCAACCCTCTCGACGCGGATGCCGCCGCGGCTGGCGCGGATGTGTTCAAAACCAATTGTGAGTCCTGCCACGGGCCCGCAGGGTCATGGGGACGGTCCTGCCGGCGCGGCGCTCGACCCGCAACCGAAGAACCTGCCCGAAATCGCAGCGCAGGCTGGCGACGATTACCTGTTCTGGCGCATTACCACCGGCAAGGAAGGCACGTCCATGGTGCCGTGGAAGGGCATCCTGACCGACGAACAGATCTGGCAAGTCGTTGCGTTCATCCGCACGTTGAAATAGCATCCTTCCCAATAAATGAAAACACGCCTTTGCGGGCGTGTTTTTTTGCCTATCCTTCGAGCGCGGCGGTGATTTTTTCGGAGAGTTCATCCGGGTGGAACGGCTTGGCAAGGTAATCGTTTGCGCCCGCGCCGAACGCCACCGCCCGGCTGTCGCTGTCGTCCAGCGCGGTGACGATGATGATCGGGACGTTGGTGAACTCGGGCAGTTCGCGCAACATTCTGCAAACCCGAAATCCGTCGGGCTGGGGCATCATCAGATCCAGCAGGATCAAATCCGGCTTGACCGTTTTTGCGGTATCAACCGCCGCGGCGCTATCGTTCACGGCGACCGTTTCATATCCGTCCGCGCGGAGGAGCTTGTCGAGGAGGTCGGTCACCAGTTTGTCGTCGTCCACCATCAGTATTTTTGTCATGAAATATCCTGAAGATCGAATGATTTCTGTTTGCGGCAAATCTTACATTCAAAGAATGATTATCGCAAGGCTTTTTCGGTCCCGCCGGTCTGAGATTCGGATAGCAGGCTGTTGATGCGGTGCATGAATTCGGTCGGGTGGATCGGTTTTGTAATGAATTCGTCCGCTCCGGCATGGAAGGAGTCTTTTTTGGTACCTTCGTCGCTCAGTGCCGAGACCATCACCACCGGGATGTGGCTGAGTTCGGGCGCGGATTTGATCAACTTGCAAATGGCAATTCCGTTGATTTCCGCCATCATAATATCCAGCAGGACGATATCCGGCATGACGGTTTCCACCGCGCTGATGGCGTTCCGGCTTTCGCTCACCGAGAAAGGCTCGTGCCCGTCCGTACGCACAATGCCTTCGAGGAGTTTTATGGTTTCAAAATCGTCGTCAACAATAAGTATTTTGGGCATGATGATCAATCGCTGGCGTTGAGCAGCGCCTCCACTTTTTCCGAAAGGTCGTCCAGGTTAAAGGGCTTCGATAGATAATCGTTTGCGCCGAAGGTGGTCGCCTTGCTGTTGCTGTTGTCCAAAGCGGTGATGATCAGGATCGGCGTCCGCGAAAACTTGGGGTCGGCGCGTAACATTCTGCATAGCGTGAATCCGTCGGGGTGCGGCATCATGATGTCCAAGATGAAAAGGTCTGGGTGGGTTGTGTTTGCCACTTGAATTGCCTTCGAACTTTGATTAATCGCGACCACGTGATACCCTACGGCTGAAAGGTAGCGGCTCAACAGCGTCGTGACCTTTTCGTCGTCGTCCACAATCATAATTCGTGACATGAAGTATTCCCGGGCAATGACTGGATTGCTGTTTTTTCAATCGGTTCAATTATACCCTTTGAAACCCTCCTTTTTGCAAATGTGATGAGGTTACAACGAATTTAAATGACAGGACTTTGTCCAGTCAAATTCCCGCTTCAAACCGGACCTTGAACTGGTTCAGTTTCGGATAGTTTGCATGCCCTCTTGATTTTCTGCCCGGTTGGTTGTATAGTCGGTGTAAATCAGATAATTTTTGTCTTATTTGAAGCAGCAAAACAAAACCCATCCTATCAGGGGGTCGCTGAAATACTGCGACCGGCTCAACAATGAAATTGATTGGTTATTAATCGTCGTCAATCGGAGGCAGACATAGGAAACACAGGCACAACTTCGGTATTCGAGGATCGCAAATTCCTGCGCCTGTTGGAGGCGGCTCCAGATGCCATGGTCATTTTGGATGCGCAGGGAGCCGTCGTGCTGGTCAACAGCCAGTTGGAGAAACTCTTCGGCTGGCCGCGCAATCTGATCCTGGGTCAGACCATTGAAGTCCTGATTCCCGAACGGTTCCGCCCGGTCCATCAAAAACACCACCGCGGATATTTTTCCGATTTGCGTTCAAGACTCATGGGGAGTGGCTTGGAACTGTCCGGCATGAGGCGGGACGGCGGTGAGTTTCCGGTGGAGATCAGCCTGAGTCCGCTCGAAACCGAGGACGGGGTGTTCACCATTGCGGCGATCCGCGATGTAACCGAACGTGTGCGCGCCGAAAAGAGGTTCCGCGGTTTGCTGGAATCCGCGCCCGATGCCGTCGTTGTGGCGGACGAAAAGGGCGTCATCCAGCTGGTCAACGCGCAGTTGGAGAAGATGTTCGGCTACGACCGTTCCGAACTCATCGGGCAGGCCGTCGAACTGCTCGTGCCGAAGCGTTTCCGCAAAAAGCACGTCAGCCACCGCACGGTGTACAACGCCGAACACCCTTTTCGTCCCATGGGCATCGGTTTGGAGTTGTTCGGCTTGCGCAAGAACGGCGACGAGTTCCCGGTGGAGATTAGCCTCAGCCCGCTCGAAACCGAGGACGGACTGTTGGTGAGCGCCGCGATCCGTGATGTGACGCGCCGGAAGTTGTACGAAGCCGACATCCAAAAGCTCAACGAAGACCTGCACCAGCGCGCCGCCCAACTGGAAGCCGCAAACAAGGAACTGGAATCCTTCAGTTATTCCGTCTCGCACGACCTGCGCGCCCCCCTGCGGAGCATTGACGGCTTCAGCCATGCCCTTCTGGACGATTACGGCAGGTTGCTGCCTGCGGAAGGCAGGGGATACCTGGAGCGCATCCGCGCCGCCGCCCAGCGCATGGCAGAGCCGATAGACGATTTGCTGAACCTTGCGCGCGTGACAAGATCGCCGCTGCAGATCCGGTTTGTCAACCTGAGCGCCATCGCGGAGGACGTTGTCAAATCTCTGCGGGAGAGCCAGCCGGACC
Organism: Chloroflexota bacterium; assembly: GCA_013112685.1. Lineage (GTDB taxonomy): Bacteria > Chloroflexota > Anaerolineae > Anaerolineales > Villigracilaceae > Villigracilis. The sequence goes on from JABFGC010000002.1 coordinate 989,595, forward strand.
GAGCGGTTTCCGTGACCGTCATGCCCGACCTGATGGTGGACGGCGACCCGCACCTTCTGCGCCTTGTCATGGAAAATCTTTTGAGCAATGCGTGGAAGTTCACTTCCAAAACCGACTCCGCCGCGATTGAGTTTGGGCAGTTGAGCCGCGCCAAAGTGCGCACGTTTTTCGTCCGCGATAACGGCGTGGGCTTCGACATGGCATACGCGGGAAAACTCTTCGGCGTATTTCAGCGCCTGCATTCCATGAGCGAATACCCCGGCACGGGCGTGGGACTCGCCACCGTTCAAAGGATCATCCACATTCACGGCGGGCGCATTTGGGCGGAGAGCGAGGAAGGCAGAGGCACGACGTTTTACTTCACCCTAAGCGGAGATGCAGATGGAAAATAAAATGATTTTGCTGGTGGAAGACAACCCCGACGATGAAGCGCTCACCGTCCGCGCTCTCAGGAAGAACAATATCGCAAATCGGCTGTCAGTCGTCCGGGATGGGGCGGAGGCGCTTGATTTCCTGTTCGGCGCCGGTTCGTATGCCGGGCGCGACCTGAACGACATGCCCGAAATCGTCCTGCTGGATTTGAAACTTCCCAAGGTGGACGGGCTGGAGGTGTTGCGCCGCATCCGTGAAGACCCGCGCACACAACTCCTGCCGGTCGTGATCCTGACCTCCTCCAGAGAGGAGCAGGATTTGATCGCAGGTTACAAACTCGGCGCGAATTCCTACGTGCGCAAGCCGGTGGATTTCAGCCAGTTTGTGGAGGCGGTGCATCAACTGGGGTTGTATTGGCTGGTCTTGAACGAAGCTCCTCCGAGGTGATCGGGGAAACGATCATGCAAATTCGCGTTCTCCTGATCGAAGATTCTTCCGATGACGCCGCCTTGATCGTTCGTGAAGTTGAGCGGAACGGGTACGAGGTGGAGTTCAAGCGAGTCGAAACCGAGGGGGAAATGCGGCTGGCTCTCGCCGAAAAAACGTGGGATGTGATCATCTGCGATTACAACCTGCCCCGCTTCACTGTGATGCGCGCCATTTCCGTTCTTCGTGAAGAAGGGTTGGACGTGCCGTTCATCATCGTTTCCGGCACGATCTCCGAGGAAAGCGCCGTTGCGGCGTTGAAGGCCGGCGCGCACGACTTTTTCATCAAGGGAAAGTACGCCGGGCTGGGACCCGCCATCCTGCGCGAAGTCCGAGACGCGGAAATCCGGCGCGACCAGCGCCGGGCGGAAGCCGCCCTGCGCCGCGGGCAGGAGCAGCTGCTTTCCCTCATTGAAAACGCCCCCGTCAGCATTGCGATGTTCGACCGCGAAATAAGATACATCGTCGCCAGCCGTCGCTGGGTGGAGGAATTCGGCGGGGGACGCCCGAGCCTGACCGGCATCCATCATTTTGATCTCCACCCCGACCTGCCGCAGCAATGGAAAGAAGCGCATCACCGCGGACTGGCGGGCGAGTCCCTGCACAACGACGATGAGATGTGGGTGCGGGCGGACGGCTCGACCTTGTGGCTTCGCTGGATGGTTGTGCCCTGGCAGGGCGCAGACGGGGAGATCGGCGGCATCATCGTCTTTGCGGAAAACATCACCGAACGCAAACGCGCCGAAAACGCCCTGAAACGGCAGGGCGAGGAATTGCAGCAACGCAACGTCGAACTGGAACGGTTGTACCGCGCTTCGGAAGCGCTTCTCTCCGGGGCGCTGGCAGATCTCCCCAGCCTGGCTCGCACTATTGTCACCACGATGTCGCGCGAGTTTCGACAATCCAATTGCAGCCTTCTGCTTTTGAACCACGAAACGCGCCAACTGGAGCGGATCGCCGTGGAAGGACCCTCCGCACAGCAGGCGGCGCAGACGGCGTTGCGCCTGGATCAGCCTGGGTTGATCGCCAAAGCAGTCCGCAGTGGACAAGTGATCAATGTCCCGGATGTTGCGGGCGACCCAGACTACCTGCCGAATTGGAAGGCGGCGCGTTCTGAAATGGTCATCCCGTTGAAGGTCGGCGCGGACGTAATCGGCGCGCTGGATGTGCAAAGCCCCAACCCAGCCGCGTTTCGTGAAGAAGACGAACGCCTGATGACGATCTTCGCCGAACGCGCCGCGCTCGCCCTGGAGCGCACGCGCCTGAACGAGAAGACCATCAAACAACTGGAGCGCCTCGCCGCCCTGCGCGTCATTGACCTGGCGATTAGCAGCAGTTTCGATCTGTGGCTGACCCTGAACACGGTTCTCGAACAGGTGGTGGAACAGCTCGGCGTGGACGCGGCTTCGATTCTGTTGTTCAAGCCGGAAAGCGGCAGGCTGGAATTTGCCCCGGGGCGTGGATTCCGCACCCGGCGAATCGAGGCGTCCAGCGTCCGCCCGGGGGAAGGCTATGCCGGTGCGGTTGCCGTCGAGAGGCGCGTCATGCACATTCGAAATATAAATGCGGCAAGGGATCAATTCGCGCGTCAGGGCCTCCTGGAAGGGGAGAACTTCGTATCTTATGTGGGAGTACCGTTGATCACAAAGGGCGAGTTGAAGGGCGTGCTCGAACTTTTTCACCGTTCCCCGTTGAATACCGATTCGGAATGGCTGAACTTCCTCGATTCGCTCGGCTGGCAGACCGCCATTGCGGTGGATAACGCCATGTTGTTCGAGAAGATCCAGAGATCGAATTTCGAACTTGCCCTGGCGTATGATGCCACCATCGAGGGGTGGTCGCACGCCCTGGACTTGCGCGACAAGGAGACGGAAGGGCATACGCGGCGCGTCACCGAGATGACCTTGAAACTCGCGCGGGCAATGGGTGTGCCCGACAGCGAAATCGTCCACCTGCGACGCGGCGCCCTCCTGCACGACATCGGCAAAATGGGCGTGCCGGACAGCATCCTGCTCAAGCCGGATGCGTTGACGGAGACGGAATGGGAGATCATGCGCAAGCACCCGCAATACGCTTATGAAATGCTCGCCTCGATTTCCTACCTGCGCCCGGCGCTGGATATTCCCTACTGTCATCACGAAAAGTGGGATGGGACAGGCTACCCGCGCGGCTTGACCGGCACGGAAATCCCGCTGGCGGCGCGGCTCTTTGCGGTGGTGGATGTGTGGGATGCGATTTTGAGCGGACGCCCCTATCAAAAGAAATGGACGAAACGGCAAGCCCTGAAATACATCCGCGAGCAAAGCGGGAAACATTTCGACCCGCAAGTGGTCGAGGTGTTCCTGCGGGAAATCGTCGGCTCGAAGGCTGGAAAGGGTCCAGGCGGCGTCCCGAAAAATTCGTGATGGTCTTTTGGGCGGCGGCTGCCCGAAGATTATGAGCGTATCGGTTCCCAAATCCCCAGCAGGGATTCGCGTTCCGTCATTCCTTCGCATTCGCGGTCCAGCGCCTCGTATTCATCCTTCCACTGCGACCGGAAGGCTTCATAATCCCCTTTAGAGACCCACCTGTCAATGGCGAGGTAGCGGTTCGGGTCGTTTTCGTCGCGCAGAAGTTCCGTTCCGAGGTAGGCGGGACTCTTTTTGAACAACTCCTCCCAGGTCCCGTTTGAGGCGTAGGCGGTTTCGAAATCTATCAGTTGTTCCGTCTCGACCTGGAATTCCCAGATAATGATATACATGGAAATCTCCTTGTGGCTTATGGGATATTTTACCTTGCGGGGCGGAGCGAGCGCATTGGGCGTTTGCACATTAATGTTTCCTAATCACAGCCTATTGAATTTTCCATTAAACCTAATATACTAATAAATGCAGCATATATTTTTCCACACAGCCCAACGCCACAGCCAGGCGAATGCAGACTTGTCGGTATGGTTTCGTATATTAAGGAGCATTCTATGGAAATGGAGACGGAGAGACGCAGACAGAAACGCAGGCGGTTCACATATTACATGCAGGTGCTGGATGCCAGCACCCTGCAATTGATCGGTCACCTGGCGGATATCAGCCTGCTTGGGATCCGCGTGGACAGCGATAAGCCCCTGCCGGTCAACGCGAGTTACAAACTGCGGATTGACCTCACTTCGGATTTGTCGAATAAAACCTACATGATCCTGAACGGGCGCAGTAAATGGTGCGAGCTGGATAAGTTCGAGCCGAATTCATACAACGTGGGCTTTGAAGTGAACACCCAGTCTCGTGAAGACGCTGCCATCTTCCAGCGCATGTACGAGCAGTACGGGGTGGAGATCCGCCACTAACTCCCTCCTCAAGCGGCGAAGCGATGAAGAAACCGGGGAAGTCTTAGCAATGGACTGCCCCGGTTTGCTTACCCGCTGCTATTGGGAATCAATATCCGGTTGGATTTGATCGGGCCAATGCCCGACGACTATTTTCATGATTTGATCCACGCTGACCGGTTTGATCATTACGTGGTCAGCCTGGCTCGCCAGGGATTTTGACAGGAACAGGTCGGCGGTGGCGACGATGACAACCGCTTCCCGCCACGCTTTGTCGGCTTTGATCTGTTCCAGAATTTCGATCCCCGATGCGTACGGCAGGTGGATGTCGAGGATGATCAGGGCGGGCGCGGGGTTTACGAGCCTGGCGCGGAAATCCCTGCCCATGTCGTCAAGCTCGGCGTCGAACCCGAATTGCCGCAGGGCGGTTTGATAGATCACCCCGAGTTTGGGGTCGTCTTCGATGACGAGCGCAGTCGGATTTGTCATATCGCTTCCACTCCCGGTTTTTGAATTGGCAGGAGGACGGTGAATGTGCTTCCCCTGCCGACCCTGCTTTTCAGTGAAATTTGACCGCCCATTAATTCGACCAGCTGTTTCGTAATGGAAAGTCCCAGCCCAGTGCCACGGTTCCTGAGGGTATGTGGGATGGTCACCTGACGGAAAGGCTCAAAAATATATTTGTAGGCTTCCTCCGGGATGCCAACGCCGGTATCGGACACTTGTATCGCCCAGTGACCCGCATCCGCCGCAAGAAAATTGACGCGCACCCCGCCGGTGCGGGTAAACTTGATCGCGTTCGCAACGAGGTTGACGAGGATTTGATGAAGCCGGTGTTCGTCGCCGTACATCGTCTTCGGAAGTTCGGGGTCAATGAAGGTGACAAGTTCCAATCCTTTTTCCTGCGCCATCAGGGTCATTTTGGCTTCCACGCTCTGCAGCAGTGCGGAAGGGAGGAACGAGTTGATGTAGAGTTTGACGGTTTTCGCTTCGATCTGCGCTTCGTCCAGCAATTCGTTGACAAGTTTGGTCAGGTAATTTACGCTGTCCACGATTTGCGCGGCGGCTTCCTTCTGCTGGTTTGCCAGTTCCCCGAACGCGTTGATTTTCAACAGTTCGGCGTATCCCAAAATGCCGCCCAGCGGTGTCCTCAGTTCGTGGCTGATCTTTGCCAGCAGCAGGCTTTTCAGGCGGCTGGCTTCGAGCGCTTCATCGCGGGCGAAAGCAAGGGCGTTTTGCGCGCGCTTCAATTCGGTGATGTCGCGCGCCACTGCCTGGAAGCCGACGATGCGGTCACCCTCGCGGAGGATTTGGACGTTTTGTCCGAGCCAGAGTTCGTTTCCGTCCGTTGTGATGGCGGCAAACTCGTAATAGGTATTCGTCTCCCCGGCGACAAACTGCCGGTTGTAGAACTTCCTCAAGTCGTGGCGTTGATGCGGCGCAGCCAGTTCCAGATAATGTCTGCCCAGCACCTCCGCTTCCGACTCAAAGCCCATCAGCCGCAGGGCAATCGGGTTGGCATAGGTAAAATAGCCGTTTGCGTCGGTGCGGTAGATGATGTCGCCGGCGGATTCGACCATCTGTTTGTAGAGAGCGCGGCTTTCCAAAAGCTGGGTCTCAGCCTGTACGCGGGGGGTAATATCGGTGATGGTGACCACCCTGCCTGCAATTTCATTCCCCCGGTTGTGCAGAGGCGAGAGGCGCAGTTCGAACCATCGTTGATTTTCGCCCTCGCCGACGGTGATCTCGTCCACGGCTTCCATCACCTGCCCGTATTTTTCGACCAGTTCGGGCCACGCTGTCAGAATATCCGCCGCTCTCTGTCCAAGCACCTTTGACTCCGCCGTTTCGAGAATCCTCAACGCCGATGGGTTGATGTCCACGATGCGGTTCCTCAAATCCAGCACGATCATGCCCGAATTCATCTCGTCAATGACGGTTGCGCGAGCGATGGGCGACAGGTCAACAAGCTGGAAACCGAATATGCCCCACGTAAAGGAAACGACGGTGACGGTGAAGGCAAAGGGCGTAAGGTCAAGATCAGGAACCGGACTTAACCCGGAAAGATAAAGCGCGTTCCCAATCCAGGGCGCCATCACAGCCAAAAGCAGGACGACCGCCTGCCTGCGATACACCCCGCGCATCCGCCCGACAGAACGAATCACGATCACTGTTCCGATCAGGAGCAGGATGTAGGAGTAGGCGGTGTGGATCCAAAACCAGAATCCATAACTGACGCTCAACGCAGAAAAAGAACCCGTCCGGGTGATCGCGATCTTGTCCCACACCAAGCCGTGCATTTCCGTCGTCAGCACCAGGGCGAACGTGACCGCCGGGATGATGGACATCGGCAGGATCGTACGATACGTCAGCCACTTTGCCTGGTTAGCGTGATGAAATGCGAAACCGACCCACAGGAGCGGGACAAGCACAATGCCCAGGTACTGGCTTTTCCCCCAAAACACCTTGGTCGCCAGATCCGCGCCGGCAATTTCCAACGCATAGCCAAGCGACCACTCTGTAACCGCCCAAGCCAGCAGGGTCAGCGCGATCGCCCCCCGGTTTGCGCGCCGCGACCACGAATAGACCGCAACCCAGCCTGAAATCAGCGCCGCGAGTATCAATGGGATGACGTACGGTGAATACTGAAACTGCATTTGGTTTCCCGAAAACCGGATTTGAAGGTCCGTACGAAGGTTGCAGTACTTTTTAGACGAACTACTTTTCGATTATAAGGTTTTTATCTTATGTGTAAAGGCGCGATTGTTCTCAAATTTGGATAATCAACGTCTATTTTTCGTTCCATTCTGACAATTCCCCGCTTCCAACCGGGCTTTTGGCTGGCTGCCCAACCTGACATGGTTTTACCCTGCCAGCAGTTCATCCACCGCGTTTGCCAACTCCCGTAGGTTGCTCACCTTCAACACATTGTTGCACAGCGGCGCGTACCTGGGCATGTCGCTGTCGCCGTGCCACATGTGCGGGGGTTCGGGATTCAGCCAAATGGTGCGGGTGGCGCGGCGGGCCATCGCGGAGAAAATGTCGAGGTGCGGATCGTTGTAATTGTTGCGTCCATCGCCCACGATGAGCAGGGTCGTTCCGCTGTTCAACGTATCCATGTATTCGTTTTGAAAATCGTTCAGCGACCAGCCGAGGTCGGTGTTGTAATGTCCGCTGGGCATGCGCCACAAAACGGATGCAATCGCCTCGTCTGCGTTCGTGCCTGTGAAATCCTCCGAGATGGATTCGAGGTGGTCAATGAACGCAAAGGCGTGCGTCTTGCGCACCTGCCCTTGAAGAGCGAAGAGAAAACCCAGCATCAACTCGGAGCAAAAGCGCATCGAAGTGCTGATGTCGCAAATCACTACGATCTTCGGCTTCTTGATACGGTCTTTGTGGCGAATCTCCATCGGCACACCGTGATACTTCAAGTTCGCGCGGATGGTCGCCTTCGGGTCGAGCCGCCCGCTCTTGGCATGTTTTTGCCGCAGGGCAATGCGAGTGCGCAGCGCGGCGGCGAGCCGTTTCACCTCATGCTGCAAGGCTTTTTTATCCGCATCCGAAAGCGCATGGAACGGGCGGTTCATCAGGTCGTCAATCCGTTCGCCGCGCGGGCGGTCACTCATGTTTTCGGCAAGCCGCTGTCCGGCAAACTGCTGGATCTGTTCCTGCATCCCCTGCATGTTCTGCTGGATCATTTCCCGGATTTGTTCGATGCGCTCGCGGTTCATGCCCATCTGCGCGAGTTGCTCCATCAGTTCCCGCATCGCCTCGCGGACTTCGGGGAACGCCATCGCCCGCATCATGCGCTGCGCCATCCAGTTTTGATATTGGAGATTATCCGCCTGGTTCAAGCCGACCAACTGCGCCAGCGCCTCCAACTCGGACTTGGTGAGCGGTTCGCCGTTCATCAGCCTTTCCATCCGCTGACGGAGATTCTCGGCAAACTGCTTCAACGCCTCCGCCAACATCTGGATTTCTTCGGGCGTCAGATCATCCGACGGATTTCCGCCCATCAACGGCGGCTGCCCCGAGCCGAAGAAGAGTGGGAATAACTTATCGAAGGTGGGGAGGTCTTTCGCGTCCTTGACAAGCGTGGCGCGCAGCGACAGGCGGAACTGCTCGCGGTCTTGAATCCCCATCAAGTCCACCGCTGAAAACGCCTCGGCGGATTCCGCCAGCGACACGCGCACGCCGCTCGCGCGCAGGGCTGAGATTAGTTGTAAAATGCGGGATTCCATCGGTTGCTCGTTTTCCTCGCTGCGAAGGTAACGACATAAATGTGTTTTCTTGTTGTCCAGCGATATGCCTCGCGGCGATGTTTGATTTGATACATTACTCCCCCAGGTTCAGCGCTTTCTCTGCATTTTTCCACGAAATCGTTTCTTCTTCGGCATCCTTAGCATCTTCGAGCAAAACGACAATTTGCTCCCAGGTTTCCATGTCAACCGCAGCCGCACGACTTCCATCCGGCTCCACTACAAATTTTACCGAGTTAAGGATTTCTGCAATCGTCACGCTACACCTCGAAAGTTATTATAAGCCTGTCCCTGTAATTTATTGTCCACCGGCTTCATGTTTTCATAAAGCATCGGGTTCTTAATTGCCGGAAAACCTTCCAAGATCATCCATCGAAGGACGTTGCTTCGGAGGCGGCGGGTTGATATATTGCCGCTTCGCCTTTTGTAAATCCGCTTCGTGCTTCAACAAAACCGAAAGCGTATCCTCCAGCACGTCTTTATCCAACTGCGAAGCGTTCAACGCCACGAGCGCGTTTGCCCAGTCCAATGTCTCGCTGATGGATGGCGACTTGCGCATGTCCGCCTTGCGCAGTCGCTGCACGAATTCCACCGCCTGCTGCGCCAGTTTGGGGTTCAGGTTCGGCACCTTCAAATGGACGACCGCGAGTTCTTCCTGCAAAGTGGGGTAATCAATGAACAGGTACAAACAGCGCCGCTTCAACGCTTCGGAAAGTTCGCGGGTGTTGTTGGAGGTCAGCACCACGAAAGGTTTGTGCTTCGCAGCGAGCGTCCCCAATTCCGGCACGGAGACTTGAAAATCGCTCAATACTTCGAGTAAAAAGGCTTCGAACTCCGCGTCGGCGCGGTCAATTTCGTCAATCAGCAAGACCGTCGGCTTGTCGCTCAAGATCGCCTTCAACAGCGGGCGCATTAAGAGAAAACGCTCCGAGAAAAAGACATCTTCCTCTTTTGCGAGTCTGTCCGCGGCTTCGGCGAGCGACTCCGCTTTGCCGAGGGTGTCGTTCAATTTGTCGCGCAGTAACTGGGTATAGAGCAACTGCTTGGAATACTCCCACTCGTACAATGCCTTTGACTCGTCCAGCCCCTCGTAACATTGCAGGCGGATCAATTCGCGTCCCGCCGCGCCCGCGATGGCTTTTGCCAATTCGGTCTTGCCCACGCCGGCGGGGCCTTCCGCCAGCGGCGGCTTGCCCAGTTTTTGGGCGAGGTAGACAATGGTCGTGATTTCATCCGAAGCGATGTATTTCTGCTTGTTCAATTCGGACTTCACGGTCTTGGTTGAGTCAAAGAGAGTCGTCATGGTTTGCCTATGGTTTCAATCCTAGTTTTCGGTATACATCCAGGTTTGCCGTCAGTTCCATTTCAAGTGTAAACCCTTTCAGCACGGATTCTCTCGCAGCCTTGCCCAGGGATTTCCGTTTCTCAGGATCGTCTAACAATTCCTGTATTTTCTCCGCGAGCAGGTTTGCATCATTGACGTTGACAAGCATACCATTCTTTCCATCTTCGATCACATCCAGCGCGCCGCCGACGGGCGTGGCGATGACGGGTTTCCCGCATGACATCGCTTCGAGCAAGGCGTTGGGCATCCCATCCCGGAGCGACGGATGCACGAAGACATCCATCAAGGAATAATAGGCGGGCAGGTCGTTGTGGGGGACTTGTCCGGTAAGTGTAATTGGTAATTGGTTATTGATATTTCGGAATTCGTCGAAGAATTTTTTGTCTTCGCCATCCCGTACTTCGCCAACAACCAATAGGGAAGCAGGCTTTTTCTTCGTCAACTGCGCGTAGCCATACAGGAGAGAAGATAGTCCTTTTTTCTCCCTCAATTCACCCACAAACCCAATAACAGGCATTTGGACTCCGGGAGCTTGCTCCCGTGAAGGCGACAGCAAACCGTCTGCCTCCAACACACTCTGCGCCAACGCCTCATTCCTCTCCATCGGCTTGAATCGTTCCGCGTCGATCCCATTTGGAATGGGATGAATTTCCCTGTCAACGAACGCTTTTGCCTTCTTCGCCAAAACACTCGCATTCGTCGTCACGGCGTCCGCGTTTTGCAGGGCATACATCACATGCGAAAACTTGCCAGGGTCGAATGCCGCCCGCTCGATGTCGTTCCCGCGAATGGAGACGATGCTGGGTATGCCCAGATACTTCCCCGCGTACACGCCGACAAATCCCGCCATTGGAAGAAAGTACGCGTGGATTACATCGAATGGCTCGCGTTGGTGTTCTCCTACGATGATTTCGAACCAATCCACGAGCGTGTCGTCCAGCCGTTTGTGCGCGCCGAAGCGCGTGACGATGACTCCGTTCGAGCGTTGAGTCTGCTTGATGGTGGGAGGCAGGCTCCCGGTCGGGGCAAAGAGGCGGACGTCATATCCCGCGGCTGATAACAACTCCCCCAATCGTCCTGCCGAGATTGCAAGACCGCCAATGTCGGGTGTATACTTTTCGGAGAGCAAGGCGATTTTCATATCATTATTTTATGTCATTGCGAGGAGGGCGCTTTTTCCTGACGAAGCAATCTCCCAGTTAATTGTGGGATTGCTTCGCGGCGCAGGGCGTCGCTCGCAATGACATCAGAGGTTTTATGGCTGAACAATGCGAAATGGTCGTCGGTTATCTGGTTCCACATCGTTGTGAAAATCCCGCGTTGGGGACTTGCGTAAAATGCGGGCGCGGTTATTGCGACGAACACACCAATCAAACGGCGGAAGGGCGCTTGTGCCTTGCCTGCCAGCAGGGCTTGGATATGCCCGTCGCTTCGCCGATTGCCGCCGCTACATTCACCGCCGCCGACCTGGCGACCTTTGGCAGCGCCAGCGCCTGGGACGACGACGAAAGCGGGGATATGTTTTCGGATTTGAGTTGAACATGTCATTGCGAGGAGGGTGATTTTCCCGACGAAGCAATCTCCTCGTAACATGAGATTGCTTCGTGGCGACCTGCGCCACTCGCAATGACATTAATACGGTCCGATCAAATCCCAGATCTTTTTATTCTCTTCGATGAAATCATCGCAGCGGGCGCACGGTTTGAGCGCGGGCGGGTGCATCTTCAAACGCGCCTGGCGATACGCCGCGCCTTCCCAAATTTCCTTGAACGATTGGTGGATGATATTTCCCAGCGGGGGAATCTTCTCGCGCGTCATACAGCAGACGTAGACATTGCCGTTGAAGTCAATCAGCGTATGTGTCCACGGCGCGTAACAGGGATGCTTGTCATAAAAGCCGAAGGCGTATCTCCCTGCGCGTCCCAACCGGACCTCGGACTCGTCTCTGCCAAAGGGAAACGCATCCTCGTCTGAAACGATCAAACCAAGTTCGAGTGCGCGAGAGGCGATGCGCGGAGCGATCTCTTCATTGAATAACGCGATGTCTTTCTTTCGCATCGAGAGGATTTCGCCGCAGTGATCATCCACGGGAATTAAGTTGATCCCATCCGCCCCGAGTTCGTGAGCCAGGTCTGGGAGCGTGGCGAGCGTCTCGTAGTTCGTGCGGCTGACCACCGTGTTGATGCGGATGGTCAACTTGCCTTTGTGTTTATAGCGGCGAAAGAGTTCCACCGCTTTGGCGGTGGCTTTGAACGCGCCATCCACTCCGCGGATCTTCTCGTGCATCTTGCGGATGGGGGAATCAATCGAAACGTTCACCCCGCGCAGACCCGCCTCCACCAGCCGCTTGGCTTTCTCTTTGGTGATGAGCGTGCCGTTGGTGGTCATGGTGACTTTGATTCCCAGCGACGAAGCCAGTTCCACAAAATCAAGGATTTGCGGCCTGAGCATCGGCTCGCCGCCGGAGATGTGTATCTTCTTCGTTCCCATTTCCGCCAGTTCGGTGATGACTTCTTTGAAGCGATCCGCGCTGACCGGCGGTTCGCGCGTCTCCCGCCAGTGATTGCACATCTCGCATTTGAGGTTGCAGCCGTAAAAGACCTTGAATTTGACGTACAACGGCTTGTACGGGCGCGCGTTCAGGACAGCGTTCCGCAGTTCCTCTTTTTCCTCTGAGATAGTTTGGGAGTTGTGCATAACAGTAAGTCGAATAATTGTATCACCCGCCTGTTCACCAACGAACTTCGATTTGTATCTTTACGTTGTCGCCCTCCTTTAGTTTTTCCGCTTTTTGGGCGCTCATTCGAATAGGCACAAGATAACGTCCGTCTTTTGGAAAGAGGGAGGTCTCCCACTCGGTCTTGCCGATCCGCGCTGTGACCGGAATCACGCCCCAGCCGTACGTCACCAGTTTTGAAACGGACTTTATCTCGCTGCTATGTTTCTCCGGGACGGCGACGAAGAGATAGGGCGCCGGTCCACGCCAATGGAAGATTTTTCCGCTAAACTCAATAACCATTGGCAAAGTATATCAAAGCTCGACCAACACACTCTAGTGCAAAATGCAGGTGGAGATCTGGAAGGCTGCCTGTGGATGGAATCCCTGTTTCAAAATCACCCCAAAAAGAAAAAGTCCCGCCGCCTTTTGCCTGGCTCGGGACTTTCTTCATCCATTTTTTCTCTTCTCTCTTGACACTGCGGTTAATCGGTGGGCGGTTTCATTTTGCGGTTCACCCTCTGTTGAATTCGGCTTCGAGCAGTTATAGATAGTGGTTTGGTTGCTTATGCTGTGTCAACTAGGCGGTTCGTCAAATCGACGTCAACATTTCAATTTGTCCGATAGACAACAACCTAATTGATCCAGAATAAAACGCCACACGTTTTTTGCATCGTTTAACGTGAATTCTGGTTCACTTTGGTAATAATATTTTACTAACCCTGGATCCCAAATCGAGTTTGCCTGTAGTTGAAACATAATATTCTGTACACCATCATGTCCATAATGACAGAGCCCTAAATAATGCCCAATCTCATGTGGAAGAATATAGCGCAAAGCATGACTGGGCCATACATCACGGTGAATCACACTTGAGCCAGCGGGATTACCATTATCATCCTTTTTTGCCACTGTAATGCAACAGGAGTCGGTTCGATCTGGCGTGTCGCAAGGATCAATATCGGGTCCTTCGGAAATGCTACGCCCTCCTACTTGACCAAAACCTTCCTTGCCATTTTTCAATTGATAATGAAATGCACCGAGCGCTAAAATTCGACACTCTTCTACTGAGTTACCGGTACGCAGTCCTTTATCTCTGACATACCGATCTTGGCTACCCAACGCAAATAAGTATTCATCTTTCTCTTTAATTTCATGCGCTGGGAACTGTTGATTGAATATATAAAACTGATGGTTCCAGTTCCACGACAACTTGATGCCAAGCTTTGCACATTTTTCAACCGAAAGTTCAAGTTTCTCCGCCACTGCCTGAGGGGTCATTGCAAAGACACGGAGACGGTATTCCCTTCCCTGGCTCTCTAAATGACGCGATATCACCCAGCGTGTGACGGGGAACCAATTGTTGGTGCTGGAACCACTTACAGTGCGTACCATCGTTCGCGGATGCTGTATCGAAAACGGGCTAAAACTTAAGAGCCCCGCAAGTGAATATAGATCGATAGTTCCCTCATTGTGCCATTTCCAAAGCGGCACATGCACACTATCTAGCATAAAAACCTTATGCTCTGCTTCTAACATCAACCCCCATGAAACACGATTCAACCCCAGCTTATCCCGAATATCCCTATGTACATCGGGACGATGACCGTACCTTTCATTCACGAGATTTTCCACAAACTCACGTAGCTCGTGCCGCTCAAACTGTTCAATTACTCCACCGACGATGTATCCACCAAAAACGGCTCGAACAATAATGATTCCCAGGTTTATAACGCCAAGCGCAAGATCCCCCAGGCCCCGGATGAAACCAGCGAAATCAAACCGAATGAGCGAACCAATCGCTTTGCCCAGAGCTCTTACGATTGTAGCTATACCACGAACAATTTCTTCGACTAGACGGAGAATTCCGTTGATAATGCCGGCGATAAACCGGGCTATCCCCGCTACGAATCCACCTATATTGTAATCAATCCAATCTACGACACTATTTACAGCGTCTCTAATAAATTCAATGACAGCGTTGGCTATGTCTTCTGCCGTGTCAACCACGACATCCACGACTTCTTCGACGACCTCGCCTACAAACTCAAAGCCTGATGCAACAGCATTTCCGATATCTTCGAACATGGTGACCTCCTAACTATAAGAACTGCATCCTAATCAGAATGAAGGCAAATGTTCTTAACACTATACAAATTCTGACTTTTGAAGTCAATACCCAGTATTTAGAAATACTTGGGAAAGTATTTGCCTGACGCTCATTCATAGGCTCTCTCGCTCAGAGAGCAGATGTTACACTCAGATGATGCCTATTGAGAAAGCATCTGGGGGCGGGTAGTTGGTCTTTCGGGAAAAGCAATTCTTTTGAAGTTATAAAGGTATGGATCAAGTCAGAGAGCATCAGCCAGAATAGACAATCTCGCTCACAGTAGCGAATGGCTCGACACACGCTCGATCGTAAAACCTACAGGAGTTTTGAATGAACTGCCCAACGAGACTATCGAAAAACCGGATTTTAGAGAAAAACTCCTGTCCAGGATAGAGTGATAGACCAGCTACTCGTGTTGCAGGCGGAATTCTGGATGGTATCCCCGGTCAGGGGTCAGTAGATCGTCCCAAAGGCGTGGATCTTGCCGATATTGTGCACCAGGGCGAACCGCGTACGCGCCTATTGTACATCCACTTTGCGTTTTGAGCGCAGGGTGAAACGGTGCAACCAGTTATAGACACAGAACTCGAAACCTGGGCGTGGGTCTGGAAGGCTGCCCGTGGATGGAATCCCTGCTTCAAAATCACCCCAAAAAGAAAAAGTCCCGCCGCCTTTTGCCTGGCTCGGGACTTTTTTCATCCATTTTTTCTCTTCCCTCTTGACACTGCGGTTAATCGGTAGGCTGCGTGCTGTTGCGCCAGACTCTTTGGCTTGTAAAAGACCAGCCCACAAAACGATTGACAAAATTATTGCACGAAACTTTTACTTTGGCAACAACCTGAAAAAACACAAACTACATAAAACACTCGTGATTCAATTGACTACGATATATTATTCAACTTCAACTGGAATATCAAGCCATACTCCATAGTGACCTTGGTCCCCGTTGCGACGTTCCCAGCCGCCTTTTATCTTTGCCTTACAAGTTCCAATGGCGCGAGGATGACCACCTAAACGGATTTGCTCTCTATATAGTCGGGCAACTTCCCGGCTTAAGTATCCGACGTGTAATCCAGAAATCTCAACTCGTACGGCTTGTTTATCGTAAGGGTTGTTATCTTCAAGAATTAGTGTTGCATCAATCGTAAGATTTTCACCCTTCTCTTTGCGGGGTCCACATATTTTTTCAAGATTTTCTTGATAATGCGATTCCCCTACAACTTCTAATGCAAAACGCCCATTTCCCCTGAGTTCTACTTCATCAGGTTCGGAAGAAATAGGTTCTGGTGTTTTTTTTGAGCCGAAGAGTTTCGAGAAAAAATCCATAACGCTTCTCCTTGATTTAACAAAATGGTAGCAGCCCAACGGCTTGCGTTATTAGAATGAACTTGCTTGGGACGTGGCATCGGCGTATCCTAGAGGTGATACCGCCGCAGGGACGCTGATGGGGTGTGAGTGTCTGGGTTGTCCGGCAGCCGCTATGGGACAGATTTCGCTGGAAGAAATCGAGAGCCCGCCGCGTTATGTGGACACCTGCGGAACCTAATCTGGGATGGTGCGAGTTTGCACCGAAACCCGAATCGGTAGCTGCCACTCAAACCCAACAATCCACGTCCCAAGCACAGACATAAGGAGTGTAGCATGAAAGGAACAGAAGATACAAGACAGATCGAGCGGTACATAGCCCGGATATTCACAAGGAGTATGTGCTGGCGGGGGGACAGAATGCGAAGCAGGAGTGGGTGATGCCGCCCCGCCGGATCAGCATGGCGAAGTTTCGGGAATGGGCAAGCGCCAACCTGCAGGAAGGGGATGCAGTGGTGATCGAGACGACCACCAATGTCTGGGACATCTACGACAGTGTGGCGCCGCTGGTCACCCGCACCGTGGTGGCGCATGCCGGAGCCGTGAGGCAGATTGCCGAAGCGCGGGTCAAGACGGACAAGGAAGATGTCAAGCGGCTGATCCGCTTGTTGATTGCGGACATCGTGCCGGAGGTATGGGTGCCGCCTGTAGAAGTGCGCGAGTTGCGTGGGCTGATCTCGTATCGCAATCGGCTGGTCAAAACGAGCACGATGATCCGCAACCGGCTGCAAAGTCTGCTGCATCGACATAACATCCTGCTGCCGAAAGGGAAGCTTTGCAGGATGCAGCCTGGTGGCAGGCACAGCAGATGAGTGGGTTGGAGAAGATGCAGATCCAGCAGGAACTGGTGCTGCTGGAGGAGATTGACAAACACAAAGCGGAAGTGGATGCAGAATTGGGGCGGCAATGCCTGCGGGAGCCGTGGGGCAAGCAGGCGGTGAGACTGTTACAACTACCCGGCTTCGGGGTGGTGATGAGCATGATCGTGCTGTCTGCCATCGGTGACATCCAGCGTTTTGCGAGTGCCAAGCATCTGGTGGGCTATGCGGGGTTGGGAGCGGGCGTTCATGAGAGTGGCAAGGAACACATCGAGAAGCGCATTACCAAAAGTGGACGCAAGGAATTGCGCTGGGCACTGGTGGAAGCGGCGTGGCAAGCGATCCGTATTTCGCCGTATTGGAAGGAGCAATATGAGAAGTATCTACGCCGCATGCGTCGACCGAACCAGGCGATTGTGGTGATCGCGCGGAAGTTGTTGGTGGCGGTCTGGCACGTGCTGACGAAGGAAGAGACCGACATTCATGCGAGCGAAGAAGACCTGGCGTACAAGATGTTG
The DNA here is from genome assembly GCA_013112685.1 of Chloroflexota bacterium. Taxonomy (GTDB): domain Bacteria; phylum Chloroflexota; class Anaerolineae; order Anaerolineales; family Villigracilaceae; genus Villigracilis. The sequence goes on from JABFGC010000002.1 coordinate 1,006,882, forward strand.
GTGTTGGCGTGGGACCTGGACGAAAACGTCCGCCTGGGACTGACCTACAAGCAGTTTGCCAAATATGCGTTGATGAGCTCGGCATTGAGACCGACATCACTCGCTTTGTACGCAGGAATGTGCCCAGAAGGATCGCACCCAGAGCGGAAGTCCCGGCACGCATGGAGGAACTGGGCTTGACCTGCTAAAGCGGGCTTGAACGAAAAACCGAAATAAGAATCTGCAACCCCGGATCAACCGCAGAGGCTGACGGGGGTGGCGAAGCTTTCCCTAATTATGAAATCCCTTTGAATACAAAAGACCATGAGAAACTTTCCTTCTCATGATCTTGACACTGCAAGTTATCGGTAGTGGTGGTAGGGCGGGCTGGGATAATGCCTGAGAGCAAGAAAAACCCGAAGCCAGAAAAATGCTTGTAAGTCGCGCAGAATCCCGCCAATCCACTGCACGCTTTGTTCGGCGGCTTTAGGATTTGCGAGCGTTTGCTTTTGGCTTATTTTTTGGAAACAGTTTTTTTTCTTTTTTGTATGAGAACCTAAATTAGAAATCTTCTTGGAAATTGCAACTGGTTTCTTCTTTTGCGACAATTTTGGAGTATTTCTTCTTGTTTTTTTCAGCGGACGACGCACGTGAAACACGTAAGAGTCAAAACTGTAATTGGTTGTCCATCCCATCGGACCGTTTGATTTGGTAATTCTTAATTTTATTCCAGCGGGGCTTATCCGTTCAAAAATCTCCCAGCCAGGAGGTGTAATCCTTTCAATATGCTTGAAAACATCATTTTCTAATGGTTGCTTTAAAGTCATGTCATCCAGATATATTTCTTTGATTTCATCAATGGTTGGCGGTATTACACCAGGTGGGGGTAAATCAGGTATCATCCAATAACGTGCCTGAAATTTATTCGTGCAATCATGAATGGCAAGTGTCATATATTCATATTCGATATTAGATGCTTTCAGGTGGTAGCCACAGTGTGGACAGCTTTTGGCTGTCTCAGATACCTCCTTTTTACATTCGGGACAGTATATCATCGTCATTTAATACCTCCGAAATTCGATATGATTTTGATTAGGCAATAGCCACCCAACATAGGTATTAGACGGACGTTTTCCATATAAGACTCCCATACGGCGTTTTATGCGGAATGGATGCCCCAAATATACAACCGCTTTCACGTTTTGACAATCATCTCACAAAGGAAATTGAATCCGCCAATACATTCTCTTTCACGAAAACCACCATGACCCTTCGACAGACTCACTCGTGCCTCCGGCGCTGGCGCAGGCATGGCAGGTCTACACCCACGCGCTTCGCGTCCAACGCGGAGGACTCGCCCTCAAATCCTCCCTCGACGGCTAATTGCCAATTCCCCAATTACCAATTACCCAATTTCGAACCGCCAATCTCCAATCTCGCCCTGACTTCTCGAAGGACTCCCCCTCCAAATACGGTACAATCATCCCCTCTACACACCCACCAACCACCAATTACCAATGCGTCTCAAAGCCGACCTGACCCTCTTCCTCATTTCCATCATCTGGGGCTCTGCCTTCGTCGCCCAGCGTGTGGCGGGACAGGCGGGCGGCGTCTACATCTTCAACGGAGTCCGCTATTTGCTGGCGGCGCTGGTCGTCCTGCCCTTTGCGTTTCGCGTAGGTCGAATTAATATTTCGGCTTACCCCCGCGACCAGTTCAAATGGATGGGCATTGCGGGCGTGTTCTTGTTTTTGGCGAGCGCCCTGCAGCAGGCGGGCATGGTCTACACCACGGCGGGAAACGCGGGATTCATCACCAGCCTGTACGTGGTATTGATTCCGATGATCCTCTTCCTGTTTTGGCGGGAAAAGCCGCACTGGTTGTTCGTGGCTGCCATCCTGCTGGCGATGATCGGCGCGTTTTTGCTCTCCACAAACGGAAAATTTGAAATCCACTTTGGCGATCTGCTCGAATTGATCGGCGCGCTGTTCTGGGCGTTCCATGTTGTCGTCCTCGGTAAATACGCTTCGAAATATGAATCCATGTCCTTTTCGGTGGGGCAGCTTGCGGTTTGCGGACTGCTCAACCTCGGTGTGGGCGTTGTCGTGGAGCCGATGCCTGTCTTTGACGTGAACCTTTTGTTTGCCATCGCTTACACGGCGTTCCTTTCGCTTGGACTGTGTTACACCCTGCAAATCTGGGCGCGGCGGCACACGCCTCCCGCCGACGCGGCGCTGATCCTCAGCCTTGAGTCGGTCTTCGCTGTGATCTCCGGCTGGCTTTTGCTGGACGAACGGCTTGCCCCGCTTCAAATTGCCGGGGCGGTTTTGATCTTCGCCGCCGTCATCCTCTCGCAATTCAAAGAGTGGACATCAGGTACAATTGACCGCGATCATCTGGTTGAGGGGCGCTGACCTTCGACCTAAATTACCCAATTACTACACCTGCAATCTCCAGTCTCCCACTCCCATGCCCAAGAAATCCACCCTCGAAGAACTCGACCTCTCCTTTCACCCGCTCACGCAAAAACTCTGGCGCGACTTTGAAATGCTCTTTGGCGAGAACGGCGCCTGCGGCGGATGCTGGTGCATGTATTGGAAACTGCGCGGAAAAGCCTTCAGCGAAAATACAGGCGGGGGGAACAGGCAAATGCAAAAGTCCATAGTGGATGCGAAGGTCGTCCCTGGCTTGCTCGCCTATTCCGAGGGCTATCCCGTCGGCTGGGTGGCTGTCGAGCCGCGCAGTCAATATCCAAAACTCGCTCATTCGCGCGTGCTCAAACCCATTGACGAGCAGGAGGTCTGGTCCATCACCTGTTTGTTCGTGGAGAGAAAACGCCGCCGCAAGGGGATTGCCGTGGAGTTGATCAAAGCCGCAGTGGAACACGCCCAAAAGCATGGCGCGAAAATCGTGGAAGGCTACCCGGTGGATGCGAAGGAGGATTCCCCGCCGCCGTTTATTTTCACCGGCACGGCTTCGGCGTTCAAACAGGCTGGTTTCAAAGAGGCGGCGCGCCCATCGCCAACGCGCCCCATCTTTCGGTACATCATCAGGCACGAGGGCAAATGAATTTTCAGCCGCCCTCGAAATCCCTCACGCGGCGCGACTATCAATTCATTGCGCTGGTTTCGATTTTGTTTCTCGCCGTCTCGACCGGGCTGGTGTTTGCAAACCTTTCGCTTCCGCGCGGAGGCGGGGATTTTCTCGTCCATTGGGCGGGCGCGCGTGGATTTTTATTCGAGCGCGTGGACCCCTACAGCGGAGAAATTCCCGTGCGCGTGCAGCGGTTGGTGTATGAAGATTCAGCCGGAGCGGGCGATGAACCCTATATTCTGGATTCGCCGTTTCATCTTCTCCCGTTCTATTATCCTTTCGCGCTTCTTTCGGACCCGCAAGTTGCCCGCGCCATCTATGCCATGCTCCTCGAGTGGGCGTTGATCGGGCTGGCTTTGCTCAGCCTGCGGCTCACCGGCTGGGAGGCGCCCCGCTGGTTTGCGGTTTTGTTCTTTCTCTTTTGTGTGTTGAATTTTTATGCCTTTCGAGCCGTTCTCGAAGCCAGCCCGGTTTTGCTGCTTGGGTTGATCTATGCGGGCATGTTGCTGGCGCATCAAACCGGGCAGGATGAACTCCTGGGTGCATTGATGGCGGTCTCTGTGTATTATTGGGAAGTGGGCTTGCCCTTCCTTTTGATGGTGGCATGGCGTTCGTATAAAGAGGGACGCGTGCGCGTCCTCGCGGGCTTTTTCATGCTTTCCTTCGTCCTGCTTGCCATGTCCTTTCTGACCTATCCGAACTGGCTCATCCCGTACCTGCGCGCGGGGATGAACAACCTGCGCGCGGATTTCGGTTTCTCGACCTTTGCGTCGCTGGAACTTATCCTTCCTTCCTACGGCAGGATTCTCGCCTGGGTGGTGACGGTCGTTTTGGTGGTTGCCCTCGGCTATGAATGGAACGCGCTTCCATCCGCCGATGACCGCCGTTTTTACTGGACGGCTTGCCTTGCCCTTGCTTCTGCGCCGCTCCTGGGTTTCCGCACCGAGATGGAGCATCTGGCGGTGCTTGTCATTCCGCTCGCGTTGGTATTCGCGATTATCTATGACCGCTGGAAGCGCGCCGGCGCTGTTTTCACCGTTCTGTTATTGTTGGTTGTTTTTGGTCTGCCCTGGGCTGCATATTTCCTTGCCCTGCCGCGTTATGGAGAAGTGACCTTCCTTTTCCTCCCGTTGTTCACCATCATCGGCTTGTACTGGATTCGCTGGTGGGCGCTCCGCCCTCCGCGCGTCTGGGCTGACCTGGCAGCGCGGCAATCGTAAATCGTAAATCGAATGTCCTTCCGCACCTACCTCATCCTCTTTCTCTCCGGGTTGATATTGCCCGTCATCATTGCGCAGTTCCAGCCTGTACCGGGCTACCTCGATTCTGCCTACTACTTCGCCGGCGGGATTCAACTTGTCGAAGGCAGGGGATTTACCGAACCATACTTGTGGAATTACCTCGACGGCACGACCTCTCTTCCCCACCCTTCCCACACATATTGGATGCCGCTCGCTTCCATTGTTTCCGCCTTCGGCATGTGGCTGCTGGGTCAAACCACCTACGCCGCCGCGCGAATTCCATTCATCCTCCTGGCGGCGCTGGTTGTTCCGCTCACGGCGCATCTGGCATATCGCTTCACGCAAAAGCGCGACCTTGCCGTCCTTTCTGCGCTGCTTGCGATTTTTTCCGTCTATCATGCGCCCTTCGTCGGCGTGACGGATAACTTCAGCCTGTTCATGCTGTTTGGAGGGTCGTATTTCATCTTTGCCACGAACCTCCTCGAAGACCCAACCCGCATGCGGAATTGGTTTCTGCTCGGCTTGGTGTCAGGCTTCCTCGCCCTCTCGCGCAGTGACGGTCTGCTTTGGCTCGGCATGACGTTTCTGTTCATCCTCTTTCGCGCCCGCCAGTCTCCCCAAATCCCAATTTTCCGTTTCATAATCCGCAATTCCCTCATTGCCCTTCTCGGCTTTCTGCTGGTCATGGCTCCCTGGTATGCGCGCAACTACCTTGCGTTCGGTTCGCTCATGGCTCCCGGCGGAAGCCGCGCCCTATGGCTCGATAACTACGACCAGACCTTCATCTACCCGCCCGGGCAACTGAGCATGGAATCGTTCCTTGCGCTGGGCTGGGCGGAGATTTTGTCCGACCGCATGTGGGCATTGGGAAGCAACCTGATGAGCGGTTTCGCGGCGCATGGCGGAATCATTCTGTTTCCGTTCATTGTTGCGGGAGTCATTTATTATCGAAAAGACGAGCGCATCCAACTTGGTGTGATTGCCTGGCTGATCCTGTTTTTCGTGATGACCTTCCTCTTCCCGTTTGCCGGTGCGCGCGGAGCGTTCTTCCATGCGGGCGCGGCGCTCCAGCCGTTGTGGTGGACTCTCGCTCCGCTTGGTCTCGATGAGATTCTGCTGTCCCTGAGAAAAAGGAACTGGGGCAACGACCAGACCAAATTCATATTCCGAAGCGCGCTGGTCATGATCGTGGCCATGCTCACCGCTTACGTCGTCTATCTGCGGCTGTTCACGTTGGGGTGGGGCGAAGGCGAGGAGAAGAATTATCCCGCCGCGGAGCGCCTCCTGCTCGAAAACGGAATCCAAAGCGACGATATTGTGATTGTCGCCAACGCGCCCGCATATTATCTCGAAACGGGTCGCGCCGCAATTTCGATTCCGTATGGCGGCATCGAAGCCATTCGCGCGGTTTCGCGTCAATTCAACGCCGATTACCTCGTCCTCGAACCGTCGGCGGCGCTTCCGCAAATCAAAAGCCTGATGGAAAATCCACAGGAGAATCAGGATTTTATTTTTCTGGGTGAAGTCAATGGCGTCCACATCTTCCAGGTCGAATAACCTTTCGCAATGGGATTTGCTCGTCACCGCCTGCGCGGTGCTGGGCATCGCGATCAGTTACCTGCTTGCGAGCCGCTTCACATACGCGATCGGCTTTCCGCTCGACGACTCATGGATTCATCAAACCTACGCGCGCAATCTCGTGCAATACGGCGAATGGTCGTTTCGACCGGGCATGCCGTCCGCCGGTTCCACGTCCCCGTTTTGGTCGGCTTTGCTCGCCATCGGTTTTTTACTTGAACTCTCGCCGTTCATCTGGACTTATTTCCTCGGCGCGCTCACCCTCTTTGCGCTCGCAGTCTTGTGCGAGTGGGCGGTTCGTGAATTGGTGGAGGCGTATCGCCCCACCCTGCCCTGGGTTGGAATTTTCATCGCGCTCGAATGGCACCTTGCCTGGGCGGCGATGTCTGGGATGGAGACCCTGCTTCACGGTTTGATCGTCACGACCGTGCTGGTTCTCTTGATGACCAACTCGCCTCGTTATCTGACTTTGGGCTTGCTTGCCGGTCTATCGGTCTGGGTGCGCCCCGACGGTTTGACTCTGCTCGGTCCCGTGTTGATGGCGCTTATGTTCAATGAAAAGGACATGCGTTCGCGCGCGCTTGCCCTCGTGCGATTTCTGATTGGCTTTGGCGCGTCGTTCCTCTTCTACCTTTTGTTCAACCTTGCCATTGGCGGCGCGCCCATGCCGAACACGTTCTACGCCAAACAAGCGGAGTATGCCGCCTGGCAGTCGCTCCCCATCCTCAACCGTCTCGGACAGATGTCCCTGCAACTGCTTGTCGGTCCGAGTCTCGTTTTGATTCCTGGCGTGATCGGCTGGCTGGTCAAGTCGGTGCGCGGACGCATGTGGGGCAGTCTCGCCGCGATGATTTGGTGCGTCGGATATCTGCTGCTCTACATTTCACGCCTGCCCGTCTACCAGCACGGACGGTACATCATGCCTGCCATGCCAATTTTCTTCCTGTTCGGCTTGCTGGCCTTTGTCGAGTTCGATGCAGGCAGGATGTTCGCCCGCTATCACTGGATCGTCCAAACAATCTGGCGCGGCAGTTTGGGGATGCTCGTCGTCGGTTTTGTTTTTCTCGGCGCAAATTCCTACGCGCGGGATGTGGCGGTCATCGAAAGCGAAATGGTCGTCACGGCAAAGTGGGTGGCTGAAAACCTGCCCGACGAAGCGCTCATCGCCGCGCACGACATCGGCGCGCTTGGTTACTTCGACGACCACGAACTGATTGACCTCGCCGGGCTCATTTCCCCCGAGGTGATTCCCTTCATCCGCGACGAGCCGCGCCTGGCGACTTTCCTGAACGAAAAAGGCGCGGATTACCTGATCGCCTTCCCCTACTTCTACCCGGAACTATCCGGCAAGGCTGAGGTCGTGTTTACTTCGGGCAGTGAAATAACCGTTGCATTTGGCGAGCAAAACATGGTCGTCTACGCATGGAAACGCCCATAATGGGTTAAAATAGTGACACTTTAGCAAGTCCATTCCAATTAGAGAGATTGGGTACGGGATGAACCAAATAACGCTGTTGATTGTGGACGATCACCCATTGTTTCGCCAGGGCGTGGTGGACGCCCTGTCCCTGGAGCCGGATATGCGGATCGTTGCCCAGTCTGCGACGGGCGATGAAGCGCTGGAATTGATCCGCTCGAAGAAGCCGACCGTCGCCGTCCTGGATGTCAACCTGCCGGGCATGAACGGTCAGCAGATCACGCACCAGGTCTTTCAGGACAAACTGACCACCCGCATCATTCTGATGACCGGCTATGACGATGTGGAGCAAGCCATCCACGCGGCGCTGGCTGGCGCGCACGGCTATTGTTCCAAGGATATCGAACCGCAAACGCTTTCCCGCATCATCCGCGAAGTGGCGGAGGGGAAGTATGTGTTCGCCAACAACGTCTTTACGCGCCGCGAACTCGAACTTTGGGTGGAGGAAAGAATGGAGGGCGCGCGCCGTTCGTACAGCGAACCCGGCACCCCCTTCCATCCGCTCTCCGACCGCGAAATGGAAGTGCTGGCTTGCGTGGTGCGCGGCATGAGCAACAAGGAGATTGCCATCCTGCTGGGGATCAGCCACCAGACGGTCAAAAATCACGTCACAGCGATCTTGAGAAAATTCGGCGTCGAAGACCGCACCCAGGCTGTCGTCTACGCTCTCAAACGCGGCTGGGTCACCCTGCGCGATACCGATATCAGGTCCTAGGAGTCTTTCATGCCGAATCAAGACACCGTGGATTACAAAAGCGAACTGGATGAAACCCAGCGCGCCCTGCGCGAGATCACGTTGATGATCGAACAGAGCCAGGGCGAACTCTCCAAACTCACCCAGCGCAACACGGCGATCACCTCCCATCTTCAACAGGTGCAAAAGCAGGGCGCCGGGATTGACGAACTCCGCATGGCATACGATTCCGCGCTCGAAGCACAGCAAAGACTGTTCGTGATGCGCGGGCAATTGGAGAAATTGCAGAACGATAAACAGCACCTCGAGAAATACAAGGCGGTCCTGGATAAACTGATAGCCGGGGCGGTTGAATCCTCAGGGGCGGCGTCCGCGGCAACGAAAAGCCAGATGGCGGGCATCGAAATGATCGTCAACGCCCAGGAAGCGGAACGCCAGCGGCTCTCGCGCCAAATGCACGACGGTCCCGCCCAGGCGCTTTCCAATTTCATTCTGCAAACCGAGATCGCCATGCGGCTCCTGGATGTGGACTCGGCGCAGGCAAAGGACGAGTTGGGGAATTTGAAGATGTCCGCGATGGGCACGTTCCAAAAAGTCCGCAACTTCATCTTCGAACTCCGCCCGATGATGCTCGACGATTTGGGCTTGATCCCCACACTGCGAAAATACGCAGACGCCTTCAAGGAACAGACCGGCTTGGAGGTAAGCGTCACCGTTACAGGCACGGAACGCCGCCTGGAACCCTATCTTGAAGTGATGATTTTCCGCGCCGTTCAGGAACTGCTTGGGAATGCCGCCCGGCATAGCCAGTCAACCATGGTCAAAGTTCACCTGGATTTGGGGAACGACTTCCTGCGGGTCAGCGTGGACGATAACGGCAAGGGGTTCGACCCGGAATCCGTGAAGGAATCGTCGAATTTGGGCTTGAAACTCATCCGTGAACGCGCGGAAATGCTGGGCGGAAACTTTGAAATTGACAGCGCTGTCGGCTCCGGTGCCAGGATTTCCTTCACCGTTCAGTCGAAAAACTGAGAACGACTTAAAAAACTTAACAATACTGTTAAGAAAATCACGGCGAGTCCCTTTTTTGTCCCATAACATGCTTTTGGCATTTTTCCTGTATAATCAATATGATATAAGAAGCAGGAATTTCAAAGAACTCAAAGGACTCGCTGAGAGGAGCTGATTATGCGTCGTGGTCGTACCTTGATCCTGGTGCTTTTAATTATCATCATCGGTTTGGTGGTCGGTTTTGTCGCCATCCGCCAGTTTTTGCTTGCCCAACAGCCGGCGGAACTGCCAGTTTTCGTCAACATCTACTATGCGGCGCAGAACATTCCGCAGGGCGGCGAGATTAATGAAGGGGTTCTGGCGACGATGCAGGTTCCCCAGGCGAGCGTGGTAGCCGTGATGTTCACGGAGGACGAACTGCCTGCCCTGCTTGGCAAAGTGGCAAAATTCCCGCTCGACCAGGGTGTGGTGATCACCGAAGCGATGGTCACAGACGCTTCAGCCGCAGTGCCGATCTCGGGTCCCCAGTGGGCTTCCCTGATTCCGCCCACGATGACCGCCATGTCCGTCCCGATTGACCGCCTTGCCGTTTCGGGATATGCAATCAACGACGGCGCGCGCGTGAACGTCAATGCCTGCCTCCTCTTCGTGGACGTTGACCCCTCGTTTCAAACGATTCTTCCCAACCTGACCGCTGTTTTGACCGGCACGGGCTTGGGGTCTGTGCAGGGCGCCACCGGGACCGGTTTTTCGGTGGAAGGTCTTCCTATTTTGTCGCTCGGCGTTGCAGGCGCCGGTTCGCCGCAAGGCCGCCTGGAATTGGATCCATCCGTTCAGCAGCCGTACTATCTCGTCCCCTCTGAAGTTCAGCGCCCGCGCATGGTGTGCCAGACGCTTCTACAAGATGTGGTCGTCATGAAGCTGGGCAATTTCCCGCTTACGACGACGGTTACGACTGAAACTCCCGCAACCGATCCCAACGCACAGCAGCAGCCTCCTCCCGCGCCGGATATCATCACCTTGATTGTCACTCCGCAGGACTCGATCACGCTGACCTATCTGATGTACACCAATGCCAAATTGTCGCTGACCCTGCGCAACCCCACAGACCAGTCCCGCATAGCGACGGAAGCCGCCACCCTGCAGTTCCTCTTGAGCCAGTACAACATCCCCGTTCCTGCGAAACTGCCGTATGCCATGCAGCCTGCCATCTCCACGTTGATATCGCCCATTCTGCCAAATGACGCTGTGACGGTGCCTCCGCAATAATCGTTCGTTTACCTTTGAAGATTGGAAGTAGTTTCCTATGGCTGTAGAGAAAATTCGGGTGCTTATTGTAGACGACATTGCCGAGACCCGGGAAAACGTTCGAAAACTTTTACAATTTGAATCGGACGTGGACGTTGTCGGTACGGCCCGCACCGGCAGGGAGGGTATCCAGCTTTCGACGGAAGTAGACCCGGATGTCGTCCTGATGGACATCAACATGCCCGATATAGACGGCATCTCTGCCACGGAGGAAATCCGCCAAAAGTCGCCGCATGTTCAGGTGGTGATTTTGTCGGTCCAGGGAGATCAGAACTACATGCGGCGCGCCATGCTCGCAGGCGCGCGCGACTTCCTGACCAAACCCCCGATGGGCGACGAATTGATCTCCGCCATAAAACGCGCCGGGGATATGGCGCACCTCGAACGGGAAAAAAGTTCCAAACAAAAGGTGGTCGTATCCGCAGGCGGCGCCGCCATGATGGCGGGCTTTGCGCCAGTCTCGAACGGCAAAATTGTCACTGTTTACAGCCCCAAGGGCGGAACCGGATGCACGACGATTGCCGTCAACCTGGCAATTGCGCTCAACAATGAAGACACCCGCGCGGTTTTGGTGGATGCGAACCTGCAGTTCGGCGATGTCTCCGTCTTTGTGAACGAGCAGGGCAAGAATACGATCCTGGAACTTGCGCCTCGCATTGATGACCTCGAGCCGGATGTGGTGGAGGAGATTCTCGTCAAGCACGAGGCGTCCGGCATCCGCATTCTGGGAGCGCCGCAGCGCCCCGAGATGGCGGAAAAAGTTTCCTCCGACCAGTTCGCCAAAGTCCTGAAGATGCTGCAACGGATGTATTCCTACGTGGTTGTGGACACCTCGCCCATCCTGACGGACGTTATCCTTTCCACCATTGACGTCACGGACATCATCCTGCTTGTGACCACGCAGGAGATCCCCGCCATCAAGAACGCGCGCCTCTTCCTCGACCTGCTGCATACGATGGGCATCAACAAGGAGCGCATTGTATTCGCCATGAATCGCTATGACAGGCGGATTGCGATCACCCCGGAGCGGGTCAGTGAGAATCTCAAGCACGAGATTTCGGCTTCGATCCCGCTGGAGGAGAAGGTCGCCATCACCGCCGTCAACCGCGGCATTCCATTCATGCTGGATAACAAATCCCAGCCGATTGGCAGGGGAATCCTTTCGCTGGCGGAGGCGGTCCGGGCGCGTTTGAGCGTCCTGGAAACCGAAGATGATATGCCGGTTGTGAAGCGTTAAGGAGACTTTCCATGTCATTGCTTAGACGTATTGAACAAGGCCAGAGCGGCAGCACTCAGCAAAGCGGAGGGTCCTCTCCGGCGTTGCCGTCGTCCGGGGGTGAGGGGCAGTCCGGGGGCGGGGGCGATGCGTCCCGCCTGTCCTCTTTGCAAGCCCGGCGGGTCAGCGCACCCATCACGTCGCCCCAGGCAGGTTCCTATTTCGACCTGAAGACCAGGGTGCAGAACAAACTTCTGGCTGAAATTGACCCGTCCATGGATGTCTCGCGGACGGACGAGGTCCGCCGGACCATCCAAAGTCTGTTCGAGCAGATCCTGACCGAAGAGAATATCGTCCTTTCGAGGCCGGAGCGCGCCCGCTTGTTCGAGCAGATTGCGGCTGAAATTCTGGGTCTCGGTCCGCTGCAATCCCTGCTTGAAGACGACACCATCACGGAAATCATGGTGAACGGGTCCCAAGAACATCTACATCGAGCGGAAAGGGAAGATCCATCGCGTACCGGTGACGTTTGAAAGCAACGAGCACGTGATGCGCATCATTGACCGCATCGTTGCGCCGCTCGGACGCCGCATTGACGAATCCAGCCCGTACGTGGACGCCCGCCTTGCGGACGGTTCCCGCGTGAACGCCGTGATCCCGCCCATTTCGCTCATCGGTCCGGTACTGACCATCCGTAAGTTTTCCAAGAACCCGATCACGGTTGACCAGTTGATTCAGTTCGGCTCGATCACCCCCGAAGCCGTTCAATTCCTCAAGGCGTGCGTGGAAGCGCGCTTGAACATCATCATTTCAGGCGGCACCGGCTCCGGGAAGACGACGCTGCTCAACGTGCTTTCCGGTTTCATCCCGTCCGACGAGCGTATCCTTACGATTGAAAATGCGGCTGAACTCCAGTTGCGCCAGGAGCACGTGGTGACGTTGGAATCGCGCCCGCCAAACATCGAAGGCAGGGGCGAGATTACCATCCGCGACCTGGTGATTAACGCCCTTCGTATGCGCCCGGAGCGGATCATCGTCGGTGAGTGCCGCGGCGGAGAGACGCTCGACATGCTGCAAGCCATGAACACCGGTCACGAAGGCTCGATGACCACCGCGCACGCCAACTCCCCGCGCGACGCGCTGTCCCGCATCGAGACGATGTGTCTGATGGCGGGCATGGACCTGCCGGTGCGCGCCATTCGTGAACAGGTTGCCAGCGCCGTTGACCTGATCGTCCAGCAGGAGCGTATGCGTGACGGTACGCGCAAGATCACCACCATCGCCGAAGTGAGCGGCATGGAGGGCGAGGTGATCACGATGACGGATATTTTCATCTTTGAACAAACCGGCACGGAAAACGGCCGTATCATCGGACGCCTGCGCCCAAGCGGACTGAGACCGAAATTCATGGATAAAATCGAAGCCGCGGGCATCCACCTGCCGCCGTCCATTTTCGGAATTGGCGAGCGGCGCCGCTATTAGGAATTTGCCGCCCAAAACAGGCTCTTGCCCGGAAGGACCTACATGACCTGGATCATTATCGTCGGTGGCGTTATTTTGATCATCCTGTTGGTGATCGGTGTCATCATTTCGTCGAACAGCGAACGCGCGCTGGTGGAGGAGCGCCTAAGCCAGTATTTGGAGGACGACAAACGCAGTGTGGACCAGGAAGCCCAGCGGTATGTCATCACGAACTGGGTTTCGAAGCGGGTGGAAAAGACCTCCTTCGGCGACCGCATGGCGCGTGAGTTGGCGCGCGCGGATTTGAAATTCAAGGTTGCCGAATACCTCATCCTGATTCTCTTGAGCATTTTTTTAGGCGGTCTGGTGGCATGGTTTTTAGGCAACCAGCACTGGGTTTCCGCGTTGATCGGCGCGGCGGGCGGCGCTTTTGCCCCCCGCATGTACGTCCGTTCCCAGCGGCGGAAGCGCCTGCAGCGCTTCAACGACCAACTGCCGGACATGCTCAACCTGATGGTGAACGGCTTGCGCGCCGGTTATTCCACCATGCAGGCGATGGAGGCGATCAGCAAAGAACTTCCCTCCCCGATCTGCGATGAGTTACGCCGCGTCGTCCAGGAGATGCAGATCGGCATCTCGATGGAGACCGCCCTGGATAACCTCCTGCGCCGCATTCCAAGCGACGACCTCGACTTTGTGGTGACAGCCATCAACGTCCAGCGCGAGGTCGGCGGTAATCTTTCCGAAATTCTCGATAACATCTCCTTCACGATCCGCGAACGCATTCGCATCAAAGGCGAGGTGCGCGTTCTGACCGCCCAGGTGCGCACATCGGGTACGGTTCTCTCCCTGATTCCCTTTGGTCTTACCATCGTTCTGTGGTTCCTCAACCCCGATTATTTATTGTCCATCACCGCCGGTGGTCCCCTTTGCACTGCGGCTATCGTCTGCACTGTATTGGGCTTGATCTTCTCCAGTTACTTTATCATGATGCGCATCGCGGACATCGAGGTGTAATATGGGAACAGTGATTGCTGTAATCCTCGGCGTCGCTATTCTTGGAGGGGCGGTCTTGCTCGCAGTCGTCGGGGCGCGTTTTGCGCGCCGGGCGCAGGAGGACCAGGGCGACCCTGTACTTGCCCGCCTTGCGGAAGCGACACAGCGCGGCGAGAACGTCTCGTTGGAGGATATCGAACTTCAACAGCCGTTCATGGAGCGCGTGGTCATCCCGATCATTCGGAAAATCGGCGAGCTTTCCGTCCGCTTTACGCCCGAAAAACTGCTGCAGGAAACAGCCCTCAAACTGGAACTCGCCGGGAACCCGGGCAGAATTGACGCCGCCACATTCCTTGCCACCCGTTTCGTGGGCGCGGCGCTCTTCGGCGGTTTGCTGCTACTAATTGGGAATCTTCCAACCGTAGACTGGCTCCGGCGCGCGTGTTCCCGGTTTCCGGCATTTTTACGGTGCTGGGCTTTTTCTTCCCGCAGTTGTGGCTCCAAAGCAGGATCAACCGCCGTCAGAACGAAGTCCGCAAAGCCATGCCGGACGCGCTCGACCTGTTGACCATCTGTGTGGAAGCGGGCTTGGGCTTCGACGCCGCCATGTCCAAGGTGAGCGAGAAATGGGAGAACGAACTCTCGATCCTGTTTGGGCGCGCCATCCGCGAAGTCCAGTTGGGGAAGACTCAACGGGAGGCTCTGCGCGACATGGCGGACCGGGTGGGTTTACCCGAACTGACGAGTTTTGTGGCGGCTGTCATCCAAAGCCAGATCCCGGGCGTGAGCCCGGCAAAGGTTCTCCGCATCCAGTCCGACCAGATGCGCATCCGGCGCCGCCAGCGCGCGGAGGAGGAAGCCCACAAAGCGCCGGTGAAAATGATCATTCCGATGGCGTTGTTGACCTTCCCGTCCATTTTGATCATCCTGATGGCGCCCGCCGGTTTTCAAATCGCCGCCGCGTTCGGTCCCTTCATCGGTCAGTAACCGATAAATAAAAATTCATCCCTGGCAAGTTTGCGAGGCAGATTTTGACGAATTTGCGATACGCAGCCTACCGTTCCATTTGGGGTGCTCTCGATTTACTTTTTCCGCCTCTCTGCGGAGGATGCGGCAGGAGGGGCTCGCGCTGGTGCCGGGATTGCCAGCGGCGCGTCAAAGTTTTGGATGGAATCCTTTGTGATGTATGCGGACTCCCGCAGGATACACCGGGCGTCTGCGGTGCCTGCCGGGCGGAACGGCCGCGGTTTCACACTCTGCGGGCATGGGCGGTCTTTGACGACCCTGTGCAGTCCGCCCTGCATAAATTGAAATACAGGCGCGACATGTCCATGGGGGACGCGCTGGCAAGCCACATGCTCCCGTTTGTGAAAAGCCTGGACTGGAAGATTGACCTTGCGATCCCAATTCCATTGAGCAGGCAGAGGATGAAGGAAAGGGGATATAATCAGGTTGCCATGATCGCAAACCCGCTTGCAATGGCATTGGGGCTGGATTATGCGCCGGGCGAACTGACCCGGCAGAAGGCAACGCGCTCGCAGGTTGGCTTGACAAAGGAGGAGCGCCGCCATAACGTGCACGCCGCTTTCAAGGCGGGCGACAGGGTGAAAGGCAGGACCGTCCTCATTTTCGACGATGTTTCCACAACCGGAGCGACCCTTTCCTCCGCCGCCGAAGCGCTGCGCTCGGCGGGCGCGGAAAAAATATATGCGTTGACAGTCGCGCGCGCATTGCCGCGTCATGGTTTGCGGCATGTGTAGTGCGTTTGTTGTGTTGTTTAACAATCTAATCGGAGGATACCATGCCCAATAAAGTGGAAGTACAGACCCGTCAAATTCGCTTGACCGAAAGGATCGAAGAGTATGTTTCCAGGAAGGCAGGCAACCTGGATCACTACCTGCCCGCCATTGACGAAGCCCGCGTGGAACTGGCTCATCACAAAGCCGCGCGCGACGCCAACGACCGCAACGTGGCGCAGATCACCGTATTTGGCAAGGGATTTACCCTGCGTTCCGAAGAACGGGCGGACGAGGCGCTCGCCGCCTTCGACAAAGCCCTGGACAACATGCAGCGCCAGATCGAGCGCTACAAAGGGAAGAAATATCACGGGCGCGGCGACGGGCGTTCCGCCGCCGAGGTGCTGGAGGATGTCATTGACGAAGAGACCGGCGAACTCTCCCCCCTGTTTGCCAAGCGGAAGAAGTTTATCCTGTACCCGATGACGGAGGACGAAGCAATCGTACAGATGCGGAATTTGGGACACGACAACTTCTTCATCTTTTACAACGCCGAGACGAGCAAGATCAATGTGCTTTATCGCCGGCGCAACGGCAGTTACGGTTTGATCGAGCCTGAACTTGGATAAGCGATGAAAACAAAAACGGGCTGATGAAGGTCAGCCCGTTTTCTGTTGAAAGTTATGCAGACCTGACGGGTTTTCAAACCCTGTCGGGTCTTTTTGCAAACCTCGCTTCGAGCAGGACAAAGGAGGCTGCCAGCACAACCCAGGCAATGACCTGCCCCTGATGCAGTCCGCTGAAGATTCGAGCCCCGTCTGCGCGAAAGGCTTGGATGAAAAGATGGGAGAGCGCCGTCAGCGAGGTGAAGAGGAGGAAGAAAACGCCCGGGCGCGGATTCGCTTTGAGAGACCACAGCAACCCAAAGGTCAGGAGGGAGGCGAGGGTTTCGTAAATCTGGGTCGGGTGGCGGGTCGCATTCCACAGATTGATTCCCCAGGGCAGGTCGGTCGGCAGCCCAAAGGCTGTCCCTGCAGCAAGGTGACTTAATCCCAGCCCGACGGCAATCACCGCGAAGAAGGACGTCAGGGCATCGAGGGTGTTCCACAGGAGAAGTCGTTTGCGCTGACCATATACCATCGCCACGATGACGGCGGTGAAAACGGCTCCGGTTGTATCGAAGAGGTCGGGATTGATGGAGACGATGCCGAGCGGGCTTTTGGCGAAAGCGGATAGGTTTTGCAAAACGTAGGCGATGCGCCCGCCGAGGACGAATGCAATCAAGCCGTAGAACGTGAGGTTGTTGAGATCGTCGCGGCTGACGCCGTGACGTTCAGCGCGGCGTTCTGCAAGGGTGAGACCGAGCCACGCGGCGATGACCAGCAAGATCATGTGGCGCGGCGGGGCGAACAGGTTTTGGAACAGGGCAAGCATGTTATTTCAACGCCTCCTCGATGCGCGTGCGCAACAGGGCTTCGGACATTGGTCCGCCGATGACCACTTCGGTGATGATGCCGAGTCGGTTGATGAAAAAGGACGACGGCAGGGAGCGGATTTGGTAAGCGCGTGTGGCTTCCCCGCTTTTATCGAGCAGGATCGGGAAAGCGAGGCTGTATTCTTCGATAAACGCCGGAATCTCCGCCGGGTTATCCTGAATGGTGCTGTTGACCGCCAGCACGATGAAGCCCTGGTCTTTGTATTCCTCGTACAGTTTTTGAATGGCGGGCATTTCCTCGCGGCAGGGCGGGCACCAGGTCGCCCAGAAATTAACCAGCACGACGTTGCCCTGCAGGCTGGAGAGGGTGTAGGTCTCGCCCGACAGCGTTTCGAGGGTGAAATCGGGCGCGGTGAAACCAGCCTGCGGAGCGGAGGTTGCCTCGTTTGTGGCTGCGCCGGTATCCGCGGAGAGGGCGATCCACGCCGCGCCGGCGATGAGGACAAGCAGGTAGAGGATGATGCGTTGTAATTGATTCATGATTTGGGTGATTCACATACGGCGGTTTGGAAGTAAAATAAGGTGACTGCATATCTGTTGGCTTTCTTCTCTCAAATCTTACTATGTTTTTCACGGATTCGGTTTTCGTCGGCGTTGACCCAACCTCCTTCCACAAGTCCTTCACCTATGCGGCGCTGGACAGGGGATTGAATCTCGTCGCGCTCTCCGATGGCGAGCTGGACGAAGTGACCGCCTTTCTGGCGGGTCAGCAAGCCGCGATGGTGGCGGTCAATGCGCCTTCCGGTTTGAGCCGCGGGCTGGCGCGCGGCAAAAAGAGGGAAATGTTCAAGTCGCAAAAGACGCGCGCGGCGGGTTTTCGCCTGGCGGAGATCGAACTGCGCGAACGGGGAATATCCGTTACGGGCACTCCATCCACCCCGGGGGCGTGCCCGGCATGGATGCAGAACGGATTTGCGTTGTATCGAAAACTCGAAAAGATGGGTTTCAAGAAATACCCCGCGGAGCGCGAGGCGTATCAGATCATGGAGACGCACCCGCACGCCTGTTATAGCGTCCTCGGCGGGGCATTGCCCATGCCCAAGCCGTCGTTGGAGGGGAAACTCCAGCGCCAGTTGCTGCTCTACGAGTGCGGACTTCAAATCAAGGACCCGATGCGCTTCTTCGAGGAGATCACCCGTCACAAAATGATCAAGGGAGTCTGGCCCCTCGAATTGCTGTACCAGCCCGAACAACTCGATGCGCTCGTGGCGGCGTACACTGCGTGGCTGGCGGCGCACAAACCCGACCAGACGGTTTTTGTCGGCGAGGCAAAGGAAGGCAGGATTCTCCTCCCCGCCAAAGACCTCAAGGAAAAATACTCGGGGCAGTAAACCCATCCATTACCACTGGTACAATAGAAAAAATTTCATCACAGGAATACATCATGAATTCCGACCTTCAAACAAAGGCAATCAATACTCTGCGGTTTTTATCCGCTGACGGCGTACAAAAAGCAAATTCCGGGCATCCCGGTCTGCCGATGGGCGCGGCGGCGATGGCTTACACGATTTGGACACGACACTTGCGGCACAACCCGCGCAACCCAAAATGGGCTGGACGCGACCGCTTCATCCTTTCGGGGGGGCATGGCTCCATGCTCCTGTATTCTTTGCTGCACCTGACGGGGTACGACCTGCCGCTCGAAGAACTGCAAAATTTTCGCCAATGGGGTGGCCGCACGCCTGGTCACCCCGAATACGGCTTGACCCCCGGCGTGGAAGTGACCACCGGCCCGCTGGGGCAGGGCTTTGCCAACGGCGTGGGCATGGCGATTGCCGCCGCGCACCTCGCCGCGATTTTCAACAAGCCCGGTCACGAACTGATTGACACCTTCATCTATGCCATCGTCACCGACGGCGACCTGATGGAAGGCGTCGCTTCGGAGGCGGCGTCGCTGGCGGGACATCTTTCGCTTGGGCGTTTGATCTACCTCTACGATGACAACAAAATTTCCATTGACGGTTCCACCGATCTCGCCTTCACCGAAGATCGCGCCAAACGCTTCGAGGCGTATGGCTGGCACGTCCAGCGTGTGGAGGACGGCAACGACGTGGAGGCGATTGACAAAGCCATCCAAGTCGCCAAAACCGACCCGCGCCCGTCCATCATTTTGTGCCGCACTACCATCGGGTTTGGTGCGCCGAACCGCCAGGGCACTGCCAAGGCGCACGGCGAACCGCTCGGCGACGAAGAACTGAATGCCGCAAAGGACAATCTTGGCTGGCAGAAGGAACCGCGCTTTTTCATCCCCGATGACGTGCTGGAGTTTTATTGCAAAGCGGTGGATCGCGGGCGCGAACTGGAAGCCGATTGGAAGTTGCGCCTCGAAGCCTACACCCGCCTCTTCCCGGACCTGGGGACTGAGTTGACCCGCCGTTTGAGCGGAATCCTCCCCGAAGGCTGGGACGCGGTCATCCCAACCTTCCCTGCGGATGCGAAAGGCATGGCGACCCGCGCCGCTTCGGGCAAGGTCATCAATGCGCTGGCGGCGAAACTGCCCGAACTCATCGGCGGCTCGGCGGGACCTGGCTCCATCCAACAACACCAAAATCGAAGGTTCGCCCGCCTTCCAGAAAAATTCCCCCGAAGGGCGAAACTTCCACTTCGGCGTGCGCGAACATGCCATGGGTTCGATCCTCAACGGTATGTCCGTCTTCGGCGGTGTGATTCCCTACGGCGGCACGTTCCTCGTCTTTGCCGATTACATGCGCGCGGCGGTTCGGCTTTCGGCGCTTTCGCATTACCCGACGATTTTCATTTTCACACACGACTCGGTTGGCTTGGGCGAAGACGGGCCCACGCACCAGCCCGTCGAGCATTTGATGTCTTTGCGGCTGATTCCCAATTTGGTGGTCATCCGTCCCGCCGACGCCAACGAGACCGCCCAGGCATGGAAGGTCGCCATCGCACGGCGCGACGGGTCCTACTGCGCCGCTGCTCACCCGCCAGGCTGTGCCAACATTTGAAGTAGGACAAGTTGCCAACTTGTCCTACTTGTCCCGCGGCGCGTATGTGTTGAAAGACTTCGGCAAGCCCGAAATCATCCTCATGGCGTCGGGTTCGGAGGTTAGCCTCATCCTCGAAGCGGCGCAAAAACTGGCGGAGGAAGGCATCGGTGTGCGCGTGGTGTCTTTCCCCAGTTGGGAATTGTTCGAGAAGCAGGATGAGGCATACCGCGAGTCCGTTTTGCCGAAAAGCCTCCAGCGGAGACTCGCCGTCGAAGCGGGAGCAACCCTCGGCTGGGAACGATACGCGGCTTCCGTCCTCGGCATTGACCGTTACGGCGCATCCGCTCCGTACAAAGTCATCTTCGAGAAACTCGGTCTCACGGTTGAGAATATTGTCGCCGAGGATAAAGGAGTTGTTCTAAATGAAATACACATTTACCCGTTTACTTGTCGAAAATTTCAAGGAGTGTTTTCGTTTCTACCGCGATGTGATGGGATTTCAGCCGGGCTTTGGCACAGAGGATGATACGTATGCCGATTTTGTCGTAGGGGAAACGAACATTTCCCTTTTCGATAAAAATGAAATGAGCCAGAACCTCGGTACGTTGGATAAACCCGCGCGCGCTGATTCGCAGGATCACATCTGCCTGGTTTTTGGCGTCGAAAATGTGGATGAATTTTGCAGGACGCTGACGGCGAAAGGCGTGCTCCTCGTTGCGCAGCCCACGAATCACCCGGATTGGGGCGTTCGCACGGCGCATTTCCGCGACCCCGATGGGAATTTAATCGAAGTAAACCAGAGCTGAGTTCATGACCATGAAAATAGCAGTCGGATGTGACCATGCGGGTTTTCCGCTGAAGGAAGTTGTCATTGAAGCGGCAAAAGCCGCCGGGCATGAGGTGATTGACGTCGGCACGTTCAGCGCGGAGCCGGTGGATTTTCCCGATTTCACGAAAAAAGTCGGCGAAAAAATCCAGAGCGGCGAAGCCGAGCGCGGGATTCTGGTCTGCGGTTCGGGCATTGGCGCGTGCATTGCCGCCAACAAAATGAAAGGCGTGTACGCCTCGATTGCCCACGATACTTACTCCGCCGCGCAGGGCGTAATGCACGACGCGATGAACGTGCTCTGCCTCGGTGGGCGCGTGATCGACCCGAACTTGTGAGGTCGCTTGTCCCCGCGTTTTTGAACGCCCGCTATCTCGGCGAAGACGAAGGCGGGGAGCGGCTGGCGCGCCGGGTGGAAAAGATTAGAAAGATGGAAGAGAACGGTTAAGTGGTTTTAAAAGTTGGAAGGTTGACAAGTTAAAAGATTGAATGATTGGAAGGTTTGAGAATGCCGACGATTAGCCGATTTGAAGAAATTGAAGCATGGCAGACCGCCCGTGAACTCACCAAAATGATCTATTCCGTCACGGAGGAGGGAAAGATTTCAAAGGATTTTGGCTTGAAGGATCAACTCCGCAGGGCGGCTGTTTCCGTGATGAGCAATATCGCCGAGGGGTTTGAAAGCACAACACAGCCTGCTTTTATCCGTTATCTTGGAATCGCCAAAGCGTCGGCTGGGGAAGCCCGTTCCCAACTCTATGTCGCGCGTGACGTTGGATATCTGACTGAACAGCAATTTTTGACCATGTCGCAAATTACAGAAAAGGTTTCGCGCCAATTGTCCCGTTTCATCTCTTACCTCGAAACGCATCCCCAATCCCAACGAACGCGAGAAGAATCAGCCGAATACGAAGTCTAACTTTCCAACCTTCCAACCTCCTAACCTTCGAACTCTTAAAACGGAAACCTACAATGAACCCAATCAAGAAACTGACTACCCTCGGTCAATCCCTCTGGTACGACAATATTCAGAGAAGACTTCTCGTAGACGGCACGCTCAAAGCCATGATCGAACGCGGTGACATCCGCGGCGTGACCTCGAACCCGACCATCTTCCAAAATGCGATTGCAAAAACCAATGAGTACGATGCCGCGCTGATTCCGCTCGCCTGGGCGGGCTGGGACGCGGAACGAATCTTCTGGCAGCTTGCGGTCGAAGATATTCAGGAAGCCTGCGACCTCTTCAAGCCGCTCTACGAAGAAACCAAAGGCGGCGACGGGTATGTCAGCATCGAAGTCAGCCCGTATCTGGCGCGCGACACCGAAGGCACCATCAAACAGGCGCAGGAATTATGGAACCGCGTCAACCGCCCGAACCTCATGGTGAAAATCCCCGCCACGAAAGAAGGCGTGCCTGCCATCCGCGCCAGCATTGCAGCGGGCATCAACGTCAACGTCACGCTCATCTTTTCGCTCGTGCGTTACGCCGAAGTGATAGACGCCTATCTTTCAGGTCTCGAAGACCGCGTGGCGCAAAACCTGCCCATCCAGGATATCGCCTCCGTCGCTTCGTTCTTTGTCTCACGCGTGGATTCAAAGATTGACCCCAAACTCCTCGAAGACTCTCCACTGCGCGGCAAGGCGGCAATCGCCAACGCCAAACTTGCCTACGAACAATTCGAGTCCATTTTCACTTCGCCGCGTTTCGCCACACTCAAGGCGCGTTTCCGCGCGCGGGCGCAGCGTCCGCTGTGGGCATCCACTGGCACGAAAAACCCGAAATACTCCGACACGCTTTACGTGGATGAACTCATCGGTCCCGATACCGTCAACACCGTGCCGCCCGCCACGCTCGGAGCCTTCCGCGACCACGGCGTTGCCGCCCTCTCCGTCACCCGCGACCTGGAAGGCGTCCAACAGATCTTCGTTGACCTGAAAGCCCTCGGCATCTCGATGAGCACCGTCACACAGGAGTTGGAGGAAGAGGGAGTTCAAGCCTTTGCGGATTCGTTCAAGTCGCTTTTGGATGCGATTGAAGAGCGACGAAAAGCCGCCGCCTCATCTCTTGGACTTTTAGCTGATCCTGTTTCCGAACGTTTATCCCAGCTGGAAATGGATTCGTTCCCAAAGCGCCTCTGGGAACACGACGCTTCTCTTTGGACGGACGACCCCGCTGGTCGAGCCGAAGTGAAGATCCGCCTGGGCTGGCTGGATTCCATCGCTGATGCCCGCAAACGGCTCGACGGCTATCTGTCATTTGCAAAGCAAGTCCATGACGAGGGCGTTGACCGCGTGCTGGTCGTCGGCATGGGCGGCTCATCGTTGACCGCCGAAGTATTGAGCTCTCTGATGGCGAATTTTGGGGTTGAGGCAAAACTCTCTCTTGCCATTCTCGACTCCACCGACCCGCAGCAGGTGGCGCAAGCCGCCAAAGATTTCCCGCCCGATAAATCGTTGTACATCGCCGCCAGCAAATCGGGCGGCACCGCCGAACTGATGGCGGCATTCGATTATCTCTGGACGTTGAGCAATGGGAACGGCTCGCGTTTCATTGCCATCACCGACCCTGGCACTTCGCTGGAAAAACTCGCCAAAGAGCGCGGCTTCCGCAAGGTCTTCAACGCGGATCCAAATGTAGGCGGACGTTTCTCGGCGTTGACCGATTTCGGCTTGATACCTGCCGCCCTGCTCGGCATGGATTTCGACAGGCTGCTTGGCTCCGCAGAACGAATGCGGAAGCAATCGCTGGCGCACATCCCTGCGGCACGCAACCCCGGGGCGGCGTTGGGCGCTCTCCTCGCCGAGTCCGCTCTCATGGGCAGGGACAAGTTGACCGTCGTAGCCGATGCGCCCGTCTCCGCGCTGGCAAATTGGATCGAACAAATCATCGCCGAATCCAGCGGCAAGAACGGCAAGGGCATCCTTCCCGTCGCGCTGGAACCGCTCGGCAAGCCCGAAGTCTATGGGAATGACCGCTTGTTTGTTTACCTCAAATGCAACGGCGAATTGGAGGCGGAAATTACAGCATTGGCAGCGGCAGGCTTTCCCGTCATCCAATTACCAATTACCAATCCCTACGATGCGGGCGCGGAATTTTTCCGCTGGGAGATTGCAATTGCAACGGCATGTCACATCCTCGGAATCAACGCCTTCGACCAGCCCGACGTGCAGGACAGCAAACTGCGCACGATTGCCAAGATCGAGGATTATCAGGCAACGGGCTCGCTCGCCGAAGTGGATTTGGTTGACGCGGCTGATGCAAAACGTGCATTGGACGAATTTCTCGCGAACCCGCAAGCGGGTGAGTTCGTCGCAATCAATGCTTACCTGCCGCGCAATGCTGAAATGATCGAAGCGATTCAAACCCTGCGCGCCGCCATCCGCGAGAAGACCAAACTTCCTGTGACGGCTGGTTTCGGTCCGCGCTTCCAACACTCGACGGGGCAGTTTCATAAGGGCGGTCCCAACAAGGGACGCTTCATTCAAATCGTGTACGACGCGCAAGCGGACATGGAAATCCCAACACAGGGCTTGACCTTCGGTAGGCTCATCCGCGCGCAGGCGCTGGGTGATTACGAGGCGTTGAAGGCGGCAGGGCGGAGGGTGTTGAGGATACGGCTCAACAAGTTGGAAGACCTTGCGAGTATAATATCGGCGTAGTAAGGAGGCTCCATGCTTAACGTTAGTGAGCGAGTTGTGCGCATCCATATCGAGAAATTGCCCGAAGGCGTATATCTTGCAACGTCCGACGATGTGCAGGGATTGGTTGCGCAGGGGCGCACAATAGCGGAGACATTGGAAATTGCGCGCGATGTAGCGCGGAAACTGATCGAAGCGCAAAGCGATATTAATCTTCCGCAGGTTGAAGAAAGTTTTGATTATCCGTTGATCGTGGGGTAAAACAAATGGGACGATTGGCGGGATTTCGATATCGGGAGATTGTAAGAATACTTAGGGCGTTTGGCTTTGAGTTTTACCGTCATGCGGCAGGCAGCCATGAGATCTGGAAGAATGAAAAGACGGGCAGGTTTACGACCATTCCAAATCATCCAGGTGATATGCCCGAAGGAACATTGCGCGCCATCTTGAAACAAGCAGGGATTGACCCCGAAGATTTTCTGATGAAGAAATAACGACGAGACCCATCCGAGGAAAACATGCCTGCATTTGAAGACGAGTATCTGGATGTCTTGCAAAACATCGAAGCCGCCATCGTAGATGCCTATCGAAACGACGGGGAATTAACGGATTACGATGTGGATAAAGTCCTGAATGCTGTATATTTGGAATACCGCGCGGAGGCTCAGGGGAAAACGCCTTCTTCTGTCAACCTGAACGAACGAACGCAACAGGTGTATAAAAGGGTGAAAACAATGTGTGAGTGGAGGCTGGGTCGCACTGCGTTGGAAATAGAGGACGGCTCTGGAAGAGTCGCGCCGCTGCCAAAATCGCTGGAGGAAATCATGGCGTGCCTGAAACGCATCCGCAAGTCCGTCGAGTTTTGGAGTAAAGAGGGCGGGCGACGGGGATACCTGGAATTTATTAATGAGAATATTGGGATGTAGCCGCCTCATGGGTATAATCTTAGTGAGCGAGTTATGAGAAAACGTATATTTCAGCCACATTCGGTGGATCACCAGCAGTTGAAATTGCTGCTATCCATACCTGCTCACAGACGCGTGCGAGTCATGTTGGATGCACGTGAATTGGCTGTCGGCATGATGCGTGGAAGGTTAAGACGGCAATTCCCCAATCTAAGTTTAACCATGTTGAATCTGAAACTGCTTGAGGAACTAGCTCGTGCAAGGTAATCAACGACCTGACCTAAGCTTGTTTTTGGATATTCTAAAGACTCTGGAAGATATTGGCGCGCCTTACATGATCATAGGCGCGTTTGCCGGTACAGTGTACGGAATTAATCGTGTTACTTATGATATTGACATCGTTGTTGATATGAATGAGGCGCATATTCAAGCCTTGTCAGAGGCATTTCCCCTTCCCCGGTATTATGCCGACCCTGAGATGATAAGAAATTCCATTGATATGGGAATAATGTTCAATATCATAGATACGAATCGCGGCGAAAAGGCGGACCTCATGCCTTTAAGCGGCGTGCTTGATTATCGCCTCGCATTTGAGAGGCGGGTCAGGCAAATGGTTGAAGTTTATGGCGCAGAGCCTTTTGAAGTTTGGTGTGCACGCGCGGAGGATATTGTCATGGGGAAGCTGCTTGCTTGGCGGGAAGGTCGTTCGCGTAAGCACGAAACTGATATTTTTGACATTATGGTCTTTCATTACTCGAAAGACGACAAAGATTTTCTGGAAGACCAGATTGATTTATTTGCCAGAAATTTAGGCAGCGATGTTTGGGATTTATGGAACGAAATAAAGTTGGATGCAAAAAAAGAGGCGAAAGGGAGCAATTCGTGACTGATCTCTCCTCCGACAAATGTATCCCCTGCCGCAAAGGCGACCCCGCCCTGACCGACGCCGAAATCGCGGAACTGCTTCCGCAAGTCTCTGAATGGCAACTCGTCGAAGTGGACGGCGTCAAACGTTTACAGCGTGTCTTCAAGTTGAAAAATTATGTGGAGGCGGTTGCGTTCACGAACAAAATTGCGATGACCGCCGAGAAGGAAGATCACCATCCGCTGATCGTGCTGGAGTGGGGGAGAGTCACCGTGCAGTGGTGGACTCACGCGGTCGGTGGGTTGCACAAAAACGACTTCATCATGGCGGCAAAGACGGATAATCTCTTCGGATGAAAGCTTACGATGTACTGCGGAGTTTATAGGGGACAAGCCGTCCCCCTTATGGTTCAGTCAGTGGGATATTCTTCTACATATAGATAACTGATGTTACGCGGTAGGGGCGACCCTTTCTTGCAGATTGGCTGCCTGTTTTGCCCAAGCGGGTCGCCCCTACAGTGAAACCGCGTAAGATGAATAAATCATTCCAGCGTTTGAAACAAGCGGCGGTTTTCAGACATGAAAACCGCCCGATATTTATTTGCGGTGGTGTTTACAAATAACTTTCACTTTGAAAATCGAAGAATTATCCTTCGGATTTGGATTATGATGCTGGTGGAGGAAAAATGAAACGCGCCCTTTCCCTTATCGCATTTGCATGGATGATTGCCTTGCTGGCTGTCCTGTTCCTGCCGCCGGTTCCCGTCGGTGCGGAGATCGTAGCCAAAACGATCAAGGTGGGTTCGCTCTCCACCCAAAGAGGAAGCACAAGCGGGGATCTCTCGGTGATGAAGAAAAAGGATCAGTCTGGCACAGCCGACAATCCTGCCCGGTATGTTTTGTTTTCCACACCGGGGACGATCTATCGCGGGACACGGGTGTACACCCTGCCAGCCTACATCCGCGATAGCAATATCGAGACCTTGCGCCTGAGGGTAAACGTGAAAGCGCCCTCTCACGATTCCCAAAGATGGATTTGGAGGGTATTCGATTGGGACGCAGGGAAATGGGAAACAGTTGGCAGCAATTCTGTTGCAACCGCCAATACATGGTCGCTGTTGACCTTTAACTTCCCCCAGTCCCCAGACCGTTTTATCAATTCGTCAGGGCAGGTAAAAATCCAATTCCGTTCCACCAATGCGAGCGGGGACGCGAAAATTGATTCCGAATTCGTTCTCGCAACCTTCGATTACCAATATTCGGGCTGCGGCGAGATACTCAACGAAGATTTCGAAAATGAGATGCTGACCCGCATCAATAACCAGCGTAGCGCCAACGGAAATTTGCCCGCCCTGACGCGCGACGCCCGCTTGGATGCTGCCTCCCGCCAGCACAGCACCGACATGGCTTGCAACGATTTCTTCGATCACACGAATTTGCTGGGCGTGCCGTTCAATGTCCGCATCACGAACCAGGGATACAACTACTGGTATGCCGGCGAGAACATTGCGGCGGGATATTCCACTCCGGCGGCGATAGTAACCGCCTGGATGAACAGTTCCGGGCACCGGGCGAACATCCTAAGCACAAACTACACCCAGATCGGGATTGGGTACGCGTATTACAGTGGGTCAACCTACGGGCATTATTGGACGACCGATTTCGCTTCGCCTGCGCCATAAAACGGCGTTTGAATGAAATGAACCCTGTCTCAACGGCAGGTTTTTTTTGATTGCTTTTATATTCTTGCCACCCTCTTCCTCAACGCATCATCGTCCATCATTTTGACAATCCTCAGCACGACCTTCCAATTGCCCAGCCAGCCCAAAAACTCCGCCCACAACGCGGTGAGACCCTGCGGCGGCTTGGGCAGTTCTACAGCCGAGGAAAAATCCACGATGCGTTCGTCGAGTTTGTAAACGTAGCGGCTGAGTTGGGTCACTTCGGGTTGGGCAAGCAGAAACTCGCGCACCTGCTCGCGCTCTGCGGGGGTCCACCATTTTGGCAGGTCGGAGGTGGCTTTGAAATCGCAGATCAACGCCAGGCTTTTCAGCAATTCCTTTTGTTCCCGCTTTAATCCATTTTCCCTCGATTCAAAATATTCCACATCGGGGTCAATATGGGCGAGCGGCTTGAGCCACAGGCGGTGAATCGCCGTGCGGATGGCGTTCTTTGTTCCCGGCGTGGTGAAGTTTTGCAGGAGGTGTTCGTTGCGGCGGTTTTCCCAATCGTGCGAAACGTCGGGTCCGATGCGGATGGCGTCGCATAAACCCAACGCGGGGATGATCGGTGTGCCGCAGGTCAGGAAAAATGCGCCTTCGCCCATCGCTTCACGCATGACGCGCAGACATTCCCGGTACGCGACTTCACGCGGCATTTCCTTGCGTCTCTTGCCGGGCAGCGCGCCCGCATATAAAAAGTCCAGTTTGTAGTAGTCAAAGCCCCAGGCGCGCACCTGCTTCATGAGGGCAACCAGCCACGAGATTACGTCAGGATGCGTGACGTCGAGGGCGAACAACCGCTGTCCCCAGTTGAATCCCGCCGAGACGAGGCGTCCCTTTTCGTCGCGCAAAAACCAATCCTTCTTTTCGCGAAAGAGGCGCGACGATTCCGCCGCGATCAACGGCGCGAGCCACAACCCCGCGCGCCTTCCCGTGGACTTGATCTTGTCCGCCAGCGCTTTCATGCCCGAAGGGAATTTTTCGTTTGCCTCCCAATCGCCGACATCTTTTTGCCAGCCGTCGTCCACCTGCAAGACTTCAAACGGCAGATCGCCCAGCAGGTCGAAGGTCTGGTGAAGAATCCTTTCGTTGATCTCAGTATAAAGGCTGTACCATGAACACCAGACGCGCGGCACGTGATTTTTATCCGCCCTGCCAAAGCGGTCGCCCAACTGGTTGACGTATTCATCGAAGACTTGACTCTCCTGACCGTAAGCGAACAGCCATTCGATCTCACCCGCCTCACTCTGACCTTTGAGTTGGTTGCCCGCGAGGAAAACGTGTGCGCCCGTTGAGAGAGCGCCCAGCAGCAGAATATTTCCATTCGCAAACTCCACTGCGCCCACCCACGAGCCGTGCGGGTTTTCCTCGCGCGCATACAGCGGGTCAATTTGCAGAGGATGGAAGATGGTCGGTTTTTGGATGGGAAGCGGCGAGAGGTCCGTCCACGCGGTCAGCGACCACGACTGCCATCCGTGACGATAATAGCGGATGGGAGCGGCTTGGAGTTCGAGCGCTATCTCTCCTGCCGCAATGATTTTGAAATTGTCTTTGATATCGCTAAAGGAAAGTTTGACCATTTAAGTTCTCGCAGTAAGGGACTGTATTGTTCTTGCGCCGAAGAAGGCGATGCCGCCTGAAACCAACACAGAGATTAATAACACAAAATGAGAACCTGCGGCAACTGCCAATGCCGTGGCGTATGGGTAATTGAATGCCACCAAAACGGATGTCCACCCAATTTCGTGCGTGCCGATGTTCGCGAAGCCCTGCAAAGGGAGCAGGGTGAGAGGGATCATCACAATGGAGATGATGACGATATGATAAAGAGGGATGGATAACCCCATGCTCTGCGTTGCGGAGTAGAAATTCAAGTAGACGCACGCCCAAATACCCGCGGTCAGGACGGCGGTTTTCAAATGCGCGCCGTTCGCTTGGATCTCCTGCAGCCCGGCGAGGAATCTATCCCAGGTTGTCACGAGGCGCGTAAGCAGGTTTCTCTTTTCGGCGGATGGTTTCTTGTCTGAAATTTTTGGGGGCTTGCGAAATCGCAGGAATGTAAAAACGGCGACGGCTCCAAGCAAGACCACCAGGCAAAATACTACCGAAGATTGATAGATCCATACCGGCATTTCGCTTTCGGCGAAGGGCAGGATAAAAGCCAGAAAGGACGCCACAATGACAAAGTCATAGAGACGCGCGGCAAGCAAGGTTGCCGATCCCTCCGCTATGGAAATTCCCAGCCGGTCTTTGACGATGAAGATGTAGGAAACGTCGCCGGTCTTGGCGGGCATAAGGTACATAAGGATGTTGTGCAGGGCGGAAACAGGCACGAGGTCGAGCCAGCGCGTGGGGCGGGAATAAATCAAATTCTTGAAGCGCAAAGCCCGCAGCGTGATATTCACAAGATAAGCAGACAGCGCCATCCCCAGCCAGCCCCAGTGGATTTCCGCGTAAGCGGTTTTGAGCGTGTTCCAATCCAGGTTGAAAAGCAGGTAGCCCAGGAGGGCAACCGAAAGGATCCCGCTGATGATGTAAATGGAGGCATTGTTCTTCATGACGCTTGTCGGAGTTTGTCCTGCCATTCTGCCTCGCTTCCGTAACCATAAAATCCCATTTGCCTTCCGCAAAGCGCGTGGAGTTGCGCGGCTTGGTTTGGCGTCCAATCCCGCCATTCCGGGAAGAAGGTCGGCTTTGAGGTGTTGGCTGGTTCACGGAAGCGTTCGCGGACATTTGCGGCGCGCGGCAAGCCGATGAAATCCGTCATGGCGGCAAAAGTTTCTTCGGGACTGCCCTCAAACAGGTCCTCGAATCGGACGCGCATGTAGGGCGTGCCCGATCCATTCAGTTTTGCCATCACGCGGTTCTTGAAATCCCACACCCAGCAGTATTTTTGGAAGCGCGTAAACCCAAAGATTTGACTGAGCGGAAGTTCGCCTATGATAAATGGATTTGGCTGCCAAAACGGGACGAGGTAATTTCCGATAAAACTCGTGCCTTTCTGCCGCGAAAAATTCAACTGGGAGGTGACGTAATCGCGCGGGTCGCGTACGATGTGCAGGACTTTCAGGTTCGGATACAGCTCCGGGGTAAGCGAGGCAATCCCATACAGGAAATTATTTGCATCAATGTGAAACGGCTTTTCGCAGGATTCAGTCTCATTTCCCTTGAGAATTTTCCAGGCGGCTTTGAGTCCGCTTATTGGAAACAGATGCGAAAAATGAAGGTTGGTAAGTATCTGGATTGGACGGGAGTTGCCGCGTTCGTGATGGGAAGAAACGATGGAGTACAGGTCCGCGAAGAGGCGGGAGAGGAAGATCGTTCCTGTGCGCCCCGTCGAAATGATCAAGATTGGCTGGGTGTCCTTCATTCGTCTTCGCTTGCAAGGGGGGCGGTGGATTCGCTTCGGTCAAAGCGCAGTTGTGCAATTTGTTCAGACACCAGCCCCACCAGAAAGGTCAGCACTGCCGTGGAAATGAGAAGGGCGGATGTCTGTCCGTAAGGGGCTTGGATAAAAAAGATTCGGAACATGCCATAGCCTGCGCCCAGTAAAAAGATGAACAGACTCAGGGGGGCAAAGACCTTGAGCGGCGCGTAAAATACGGCGATCTTCAAAATGATCATCAAAAAGCGCATCCCATCCTGGAGCGGCTTGATCTTGCTCTTCGAGTTTTTGTTGCGCCTTGCAAAGCGAATCGACTCATATCCCAGGCTGTACCCGGCGCGCACAACCGAGAGCGTAATGGTGGAGGGATATGAGAACTTGTTGGGAAAAAGGTAGAGGAACTGCCGCGCAATGTGGGCTTTGACGGCGCGGAAGCCGGAGGTCAGGTCTTCGATCTTCCGCCCCGAAACGTAAGTCGCCAGTGAATTGAAGACCAGGTTTGCCAGGTCGCGGTGGGCGGCGGTATCCGAAGCGCGGTTGCGGCTCCCGACCACCATGTCAAAAGGGCCGATGCGGTTGACCAGAGCGGGGATATCCTCCGGGTTGTGCTGACCGTCCGCATCCATCGTGACCAAAACCGCGCCTCGCGCATGACGGATGCCCGTTTTCACAGCCGCGCCGTTCCCAATGTTGTAGGGGTGCTGGATGACCCGCGCTCCCGCCTTTCTCGCATTTTCGGCTGTTTCGTCTTTTGAACCGTCGTCAACGACAATTATCTCGTGATGCTCATCCAGTTTGTGTACAACTTCCCGGATTTTCGAGACGATGCCCCCAATCCCATTCGCCTCGTTGAGGGCTGGGATAATGACCGAAATTCGCGGCTCTTGTTTCCTGCTGTCCGTCATGTACTGCTCCATATATTCATACAAAATGCGCGAGGATGATAATCTAAACATGTATAATTGGCTAGTACGGCGATCATATTCGGTTATATCGAATTCCCGGAATTCCCATGACAAAATATCGAACCCCTTTTTATGTTGCAACGATCCTCCTCTGGCTTTTTTCCGCTTTGTACCCCTGGCAAAACTGGCTTGCCGGACTGGATGCTCTTCG
This sequence comes from Chloroflexota bacterium, assembly GCA_013112685.1. Classification (GTDB taxonomy): domain Bacteria; phylum Chloroflexota; class Anaerolineae; order Anaerolineales; family Villigracilaceae; genus Villigracilis. Next base: position 1,039,571 of record JABFGC010000002.1, read on the forward strand.
ATTCGTGATCGGCGTGTTGGTCTACCTGACGCCGGGGTCATTGACCTTCCTGCTTCTCGGCGGGACGAATGAGATTACTTTCAAATCCATCCTCGGCGGGTTTGCGATCTCCATTGTTGCCACTGGCTTGTTGGGCGTCGCTGCACGGTTCTTTCAGTTGAATTCCACCTTTATTCGCTGGGTCTTTTCGCTTTGGGGAACCGCCATTCTTGCTTTTTATTATTTCAGGCGCAGCGATGTTCGCCTTCAATTTCAAAAAATGGACTGGTGGGAGGCGGTTCTGCTTGTGATCCCCGTTGGGATGACGCTCTATTTTGCGGGCATCGCCAACCCGCCCTTGATCCACGACGACGCCTTCACGTACAACGCCCTGCTCTACTATTTTCAACATGCGCCGTCGCTCACGTTCGACTTCCCCGATGCGCTCAACCGCCTTGAAATTCCGCGTTTTTGGATCGCCTACTGGCCCCTTGTAGAGGCGATGATTTCGACATTCAGCGGCGTGGACGGTTTGTTCATCACAGGCTCGCTTCTTCCCCCGCTCCTGGTTTGTTTCTCCTTTATGGGCGTTTTCACCCTCGCGCGGACTCTGGGTCTCTCCCGCCTGTTGGCGGGCGCCGCGGTGCTTGCTCAGGGCTTCAGCCTTATGCGCCTGACCAGGCAAAACCAGCCTGGCAACCTGTTCTTCCAGCGCCTGACCGAAGATAAGGTTGTCGCCGCATTTGTCTTGTCATTGATATTGCTCGTTCTTGTGGTCGAATATTTCGAGAATCCGACCCATCGAAAATTGCTTCTCATTTGGCTTGCCGCCTGGGCGATGGTGTTCACCCATCCGGTCCAGTTTGGAATGGCGTGCATGATCGCAGGCGTTTACGGCTTGCCTTCCTTATCGAAAAAAGAACTGCGCTTTCGATACGTTTTGTTGATCGGTGTGCTGGCGTCGGTAGTAATCGTCCCGTATTTGTTCCGGTTTGGGGGCGGAGAGTACTCCCAGTCGCTGAGTTTCTCCCTTGAAGACGTTGCGGCAAACGACGAGTTCGCCCGTTTCGGCGTGCGCCGCGTGGACATTATCGAAGGGACGCAGTTTTATGGAATCTCCCGCTACCTGACGGTTGGCTTGCCTTACGAGATAAGCCTCGTCAGCGCATTGTTGAGTTTGTTTTTCTTTTGGCGGAATACGACAGCCCGTTATATCCTCTCCTCATTCCTCGTGCTGGGCGTGGCGATGTTCCCCTATACAGGCTGGATCGTCGGCATGTTTACCACGCCGTTTCAGTTGTGGCGCCTGACCTGGTTAACTCCTTTCGGGATCGCGTTTGCCTTCCTATTATGGTTCGGATTTGAAATGGCGCAAAAGATCAAACTCCCGGAAAGTTTGCGCCGCGGTCTCTCTCCGGCATATCACGGATTTTCCTATATCGCCTTCGTTGTCATGGTGATTTACATCAGCAGGTGGTCGCTGGGTAATGTGGAAAAAAGCAACACCGACGTTGACTCGTTCTATGCCAATTACGTTCGCGTGGCGCAGCGAATGAATGCGCTCGACGTGGAAGGCGCCCCTGTTATTTTGGGAGGACCCGATGAGACGACGAATTCCGTCATTCCCAGCCTTACGCTGAAGTACGAACCCATGGTCTTTCGCGTGGGGATTGACAGCGAAAAGACGAGACTGTGGCGTTTGCTGGTTGACGACGAAACCCCGCCCGAGGTGCGCTTTGACGGTCTCAGGCAAAATGATGTCGAATATCTATTTCTCAAGGGCGAACCGGAATGGGTCGTCGCTCTTATGGACTTGTATCCCGAAAATGTAACCTTCCTTTTCAGGGACGAGCGCTTTAGTTTGTACAAGATAACGTATTGATCTTGCTGGCAGGAACATCCCGCCAAGGTTGGGAAGCCTCACCTTCCAAAAGCCGTCCAATTTGGGCGGCTTTTCCTTTTCCCTCCCTTGACGATTAAAAAGCCCTAAGGTATATTCCCTGTGTCACTTTCGGAAGAGATGCCAAAAAACCATGTATGAATTCGACAAAACAGATATAAAAATCGTCAATTTGCTTCTGGAAGACGGGCGGATGTCTGCCTCCAAGATTTCGCGCCGTATGGGGGATATTTCCGAACGCGCCGTGCGGTATCGCATCGAGCGGATGATCGAAGAAGGGGTGATACAGATCAGCGCCGTGGTCAGCCCGGAGGCGTTGGGCTTCAACATCAAAGCCGATGTCTGGCTGGAAGTGGAAGCCGACACGGTGTTGGATGTCGCCAAGAAGATGGCATCCTTCGAAAACGTGACGTACGTAGCCTGCGGCATCGGACAGAATGACATCAGCATCCAGGTGGTTGCGCGGGATACTTCGGAGATATATCATTTCGTCACCGAAGTCGTCCGTAAGGTTCCAGGGGTGAGGAAGACCACAACCTCCATCGTGCCGATCATTCTCAAAGATGTTTACCAGTGGAGAGTGCCTGAGCGAATATCGAAAGAACTGTCAGAGAACGAATCCATAACCGCGCCAAAATAACTTTTATAAGGAGCAACCATGTTCGGTTCAAAGACGCAGGCGTTGCAGCAGCGTGCGCAAAAGGTCGCGCCGCTGGGTGTGAACTCCAATTTTCGTTTCTGGGGAGACGGCATTACTCCCTATGTGGAAAAAGCCAAGGGCGGCTACCTGTGGGATGTAGATGGAAACAAATACATTGACTATCGCATGGCGTTCGGTCCCATTATTTTGGGTCACGCCTACGATGAAGTGGATCAAAAAGTAATCGAAGAAATTCAAAAGGGGATTTTGTTCGCCATGACGGGCGAACTCGAAATCCAAGTGGCGGAAATGATCATCGAGATGTGTCCCGCCGTCGAGATGGTGCGGCTCGCGTGTTCAGGCACCGAAGCGACCATGCACGCCATCCGCGTGGCGCGCGCGTACACCGGGCGCGACATCATCCTCAAGTTCTGAAGGCAACTATCACGGTTTCCATGACCACACGCTCTGGTCAACATACGCTCCTGCCGAGGCGTATGGCAACCGCCGCAGCCCAATCCCCGTGCCTGCTTCGTCGGGTATTCCCAAGACGATGCGCGAATTCATCATTACGCCGCCCTTCAACGACTTTGAAGGCTTCGAGCGTGTGATGCGTTCTTATGGGGAACAGATCGCCGCAGTCATTTCGGAGCCGTGCCAGGGCAACTGCGCCGCAATCAACCCGCAGGATGGTTTCCTGCAACTCATCCGCAAAAAGACCGAGGAATACGGCTGTGTCTTTATTCTGGATGAAGTGAAGACGGGTTTCCGCATTGCGAACGGCGGCGCACAGGAATATTACCGCCTCAAACCGGACCTCGTAACGTATGCCAAAGCCCTGGGCAACGGCTACCCGATAGCGGCGTTCGGCGGGAAGCGCGAGATCATGTCCATCATTGGTCACGGCGTCGCGCAAGGCGGGACGTACACCAACAACAAGCCCGGCGTGGCGGGAGCGTATGCCACCTTGAGCCTGCTCAAATCCAAACCCATCCTCAAGACCATCGAACAGCGCGGACAGCGCCTGATGGACGGCTTGAAGGAAATCTTCGAAGAGAACGATATTCCCGCTGTGTTCACCGGTTACCCGGCAATGTTCTCCTTCTCGCTCGGCGTCGAGTCGGTGACCTGCCAACGCGACTGGCAGGAGAGCGACCGCGGCTTGTACCTCAAACTGGTGGAAAAAGCCATCGAAAAGGGCGTGATGCCTGACCACGACGCACGCGAACCCTGGTTCCTTTGCTATTCCCACAGCGACGCAGATATTGCCGAGACGCTGAATGTGTATGCGGAGATCGTGAAGGAAGTTAAGAGATAGTCAAAGGTCAAAAGTCGAAGGTTAGTTGACTTGTGACCTTCGGCTTTTGACGTGAGGAAAACCATGTCAAAACTTTCCACACAAGAAATCGTCAACCTCAGCAAGGAATATACCTTTTTCTCCTGGTCTGTGCAGGGGCAGGTCAATCCCATCCCTGTTGAAAAAGCGGAAGGCATTTATTTTTGGGATACAGATGGGAAGCGCTACATTGATTTCTCGTCCCAACTCATGAACACCAATATCGGACACCAACATCCGAAGGTGGTCAAAGCCATTCAAGACCAGGCGGCGAAACTTTGTTTTGTTCATCCGGGAAATACAACCGATGTCCGCGCAAAACTTGGCAAAAGACTCGCTGAAGTGACTCCGGGCAACTTGAAAAAAACCTTCTTTGCCCTCGGCGGCGCGGAAGCGAACGAGAACGCCATCAAGATCGCCCGTTTCTATACGGGACGTCATAAAATTCTGGCACAGTACCGTTCTTATCACGGAGCCACTCACGGTTCGATTGCCCTCACCGGCGATTACCGCCGCCTTGCCGTGGAACCAACCATGCCGGGCGGGGTCCACTTTCTCAACCCGCATTGTTATCGTTGCCCGTTCGGACAGAAGAAAGAATCCTGCAAGCGCGAGTGCATCTTGCATTTGGAGGAAGTCATCCAATATGAAGGTCCCGACAAAATCGCGGCGATCATCATGGAAGGGGTGGTCGGTTCGAATGGCATCATCGTCCCGCCGGATGATTACTGGCCCCGCGTCCGCGAGATATGCGACAAATACGGCATCCTGCTCATTTCCGACGAGGTCATGAGCGGCTGGGGGCGAACGGGCGAATGGTTCGCTGTAGATAACTGGAATGTCGTCCCCGACATCATCACCACAGCCAAAGGCATCACCAGCGGATACGCTCCGCTCGGCGCGGTCATCGTCTCGGATAAGATCGCCGAATTCTTCGAGGATAAATATCTCTACGCCGGTCTGACTTATAACGGACATGCCTTGTCTTGTGCGGCGGCGCTCGCCACGATTGATGTCTACGAAGAGGACAATCTGATCGAGAATGCAAAAAAATTGGGGAACTATCTGGGCGAATGCCTTGAAGATATCAAATCGCGACACCCTTCGGTGGGAGATGTGCGCTGCATTGGGCTGTTCTCTACCATTGAGTTGGTTGCCGACCGCGACACGAAGGAGATCATGCCCACATCTATCATGGCGGAGGTGGGAAAGGTTCTGCGGCAAAACGGACTGTTCACTTTCATCATGGCGAACAACATGGGAAGCATGGTCTTCGTCGTGCCGCCGTTGTGTATCACGAAGGAACAGCTTGACGAAGGACTCGCTATTGTCGAAAAGGCATTGGAAGTGGCGGATAAGCAAGTGAAATAAAGGTCGGAGGTCAAAGGTTGAAAGTCTGTAGACTTTTGACCTTCGACCTTTGACCATTTTTGGAGAAACCAATGGAAATTCTTAATTACATCAACGGCGAATGGGTTAAACCCAGCATCAAGGAATACGCGGATGTGATCAATCCTGCCACAGGACAAGTCATCGCAAAGACTCCGCTCAGCACAAAAGCGGATGTGGATACGGCGGCAAAGGCAGCGCGTGAAGCCTTCGACGGCTGGCGCAGGACGCCGGTCAACGACCGTGTGCAGTACCTGTTTTAAATTGCGGAATCTCATGCGCGAGAACGGCGACGAGATCGCCAAACTCATCACGGATGAATGCGGCAAGACCTTTGAAGAAGCCAAAGCCGAAATGGTGCGCGCCTACGAAAATGTGGAAGTCGCCTGCGGGATGCCGCACATGGGCAAGGGTGAATTCGTGGAGGACATCGCCCCCGGCATTGACGAGATCATGATCCGCCAGCCGGTGGGGGTATGCGCCACGATCTCGCCGTTCAACTTCCCTGGCATGATTCCGTTCTGGTACCTGCCCTACGCGCTGGCGGCGGGTAACACCTATATCGTCAAACCGTCCGAAAAAGTGCCGATGACGATGCAGTTCATTTTCAAACTCATCGAGCAGGTTGGCTTTCCGAAGGGCGTGGTCAACATGGTCAACGGGGCGAAGGAAGCGGTGGATGGCATTCTCGAACATCCTGCCATTCGCGCGATCACCTTCGTTGGTTCGACCAGCGTGGCGAAGTACATTTACGCGACTGCCGCTTCGTATGGCAAACGTGTGCAGGCGCAGGGCGGCGCGAAGAATCCCGTCATCATTCTGCCCGATGCGGATATGGAAATGGCGACGAAGATCGTCGCCGACTCAGCCTTCGGGTGTGCGGGTCAGCGCTGCCTGGCGGTTTCTCTCGCTGTGACCGTGGGCGAATCAAAGAACGAATTCGCCGAATTGATCTGCGATGCGGCTTCGTCGCGCGTGGTCGGTTACGGCATGGACTCGGGCGTGCAGATGGGGCCGGTCATCAACCAAGCCAGCCGGCAGAGGATCGAGCAGTTGATCGGGCTTGGCGCGCAGGAAGGCGCGGGCGTCCCTGTGGATGGGCGCGGGACGAAGATCAAAGGCTACGAGGGCGGATTCTTCGTCAGACCGACGATTCTCTCCGAGGTCCAGCCGGGAAGCGAAATTGCGCGCACGGAAATCTTCGGACCCGTGCTGAGTCTCATGCACGTCAACACGATTGACGAAGCCATTCAACTGGTCAACAGCGGGCAGTATGGCAACCAGGCGAGTCTGTTCACCACCAGCGGCAATGCGGCGCGCAGATTCCGTTACGAGGCGGAGGCGGGAAATATCGGCATCAACATCGGGGTCGCCGCGCCGATGGCGTTCTTCCCCTTCAGCGGCTGGAAGGAAAGTTTCTTCGGCGACATGCACGGGCAGGGCATGGATGCGGTGGAGTTCTTCACGCAAAAGAAAGTGGTTGTGGAACGCTGGCCGAAGGAGTGGACGAGGAAGTTTTGAAAGCAGGGGATCGGAGAATTAGAGAATTCTCCAATCCTCCAATCCTCTTTTTGTTTCTTTTGTTATGAGGAAAATCATGAATTTTGATTACGAAGACGCATTGGATTATTCATCGCGCTGGCTGGATGTGATCCACAAAAACGAGTTTCCTTCGGTGGAGGAGGCGCATCGCATTATTGACGAATCGAAGCGTAACTTTGCCGAGTATTACAACCGCAACTGGCTGGAATACCGCAAGAGCGTGACCGAGTCCGGGGATTGGGCGGCGGTGGAATGGGGCGGCTCGGGCGCGGTGTTCAAGGATGTACTTGGGCGCGAATACCTCGATTTCCTCGGCGGCTTCGGCATGATGGATTTGGGCTGGAGTCACCCGGACGTGGTGAAGACCGTGCGTTCGCAGTTGGAACGTTCGCCCATGCCTTCGCAGGAACTGCTCGACCAGGGCGCGCGGCGTGCTGGCAAAACTGCTGGCATCCATCACGCCCGGCGAATTGAAATACAGTTGGTTCGGCGCGAGCGGCACGGAAGCCAATGAAGCCGCAATGAAGATCGCAAAACTTTACACCGGCAAGACCGCCTTCATCGTGGCGGTGAAGGGTTTCCACGGCAAGACGATGGGTTCGCTCTCGCTGATGGGCAAAGCCGATTACCGCGCGCCGATGGGACCGATGTATGCCGGTCAGGTGTATCACGTCCCGTTCGGCGATGCAGAGGCCGTGGAAAAGCAGTTGGAGGTTTGCGAGAAGGTGGGCATTGGCGTGGCGGCGGTGGTGTTCGAGCCGATTCAGGGCGAGTCGGGTGCGATTGTCCCTCCGGATGATTTCTGGCCCCGCGTGCGCGCCGCGACGAAGAAATACGGCGTGCTGTTGATCGCGGATGAAGTGCAAACGGGTCTGGGCCGGACCGGGAAGCTGTGGGGCGTCCAGCATTGGGATGTCGTGCCGGATATTTTGACCGTCGCCAAGTCTTTGGGCGGCGGCGTGATGCCCATCAGCGCGGTGACGACGACGGAGGAAATCTTCCAGCCGATGATGTATCCGAATCCGTTCATGCACACCACCACCACAGGCGGGGGAGCGCTGGCGTGTTCGGCGGCGATCGCGGCGATCCACGTTACGCTGCGCGAAAAACTTTGGGAACAGGCCGCGGAAAAGGGCGCGTATTTGATGCCGCAATTGCAAAATTTTGTTGTAAAATACCCGCATGTTTTCGACCGTGTGACAGGCAAAGGTTTGTTGATTGGAATGCACTTCAAAAACCCGGAGACAGGTTACAAGGTTGCGGCGGGATTATTCAAACGCGGCGTACTGGTGGCAGGGACATTGACCAGCGCGCAGACGATTCGCATCGAACCGCCTCTGGTGGTCACGCACGAACAGATGGACGAGTTGGTGAATCGGCTGGGCGACGCCCTGGCGGAAATCAGCAGGACGATGTAATTCAGATCTTGAAATACTTGTTTTGGAAATTGCCAGAACGCCTTGAACGTATCTATTCCATAATGGAGAAGAGAGATGGCAAGTGAATTTGCGGTTGAGTTGCGGGATGTCGTCAAACGGTTCATTACCCCGGAGGGCAACGAAATTGCGGCGGTGGATCATGTGACCATGCAGATCAAGAACGGCGAGTTCTTTTCGATGCTGGGCTCCTCCGGCTGCGGCAAGACGACCTCCCTGCGCATGATCGCGGGGTTCGAGTGGCCCTCGGAAGGCGAGGTCTACATCGAAGGCAGGGCAATGGGGCATACGCCGCCTTACCAGCGCAAGGTCAATACCGTGTTTCAAAACTACGCCCTCTTCCAGCACATGACGGTTTATCAGAACGTCGCGTTCGGCTTGGAGATGGAAGGGGCGTCCCCCGATGAGATCAAAAAGCGGGTGGCGCGCGCCCTGGAGATGGTGCAGTTGACCGGCATGGAACGCCGCCGTCCGCGCCAGCTTTCGGGCGGTCAGCAGCAGCGTGTGGCGGTGGCGCGCGCGCTGGTCAAGACCCCGGACGTGCTCCTGCTCGATGAGCCGCTCGGCGCGTTGGATTTGAAGCTCCGCAAGGAGATGCAGTTGGAATTGAAGGCGCTTCAACAGCAGCTCGGCATTACGTTCATCTATGTGACGCACGACCAGGAGGAAGCCCTGACCATGTCCGACCGCATTGCGGTGATGAGCAACGGACAGGTGCGGCAGATGGGCACGCCGGTGGAAATCTACGAACGCCCGACCAACAAGTTTGTGGCGGACTTTATCGGGGAGTCGAACTTCCTCGAAGGCAGGATCAAGTCCATATCCGCGAAGGAGGCGAGTGTATTCATCCCGGCGTTGAACACGGAAGTGAAAGGCATGCCCATGTCCCAGGGTCTGGTCAACGGCGAGGAGGTGGTCGTTTCCATCCGCCCGGAAAAGGTTCGGATCGCGGAAAAGGCGGCGCGGGGCGAGGGCTTGTTCAAAGGGCGGGTGCTGACCTCGGTGTACATCGGCTCGGATACGCACGTGTATTTGGACGTCCGCGGAGTTCGGATCAAGGTGATGGAACAGAACCGCATCTCGCGGCTCGACCCATCCTCGTTCTACGTAAAGGACCAGGAAGTCACCATCCTATTGATGCCGGAAAATACGCTCGTCTTGAAAAAGGATTAGCCATGCTTCAGCGTCTTCGAGAAAACAAATCGGCGCAGGGCACGCTCCTGGCGCTGCCGACCACCTTGTGGCTGTTCGTGCTGTTGATCATCCCCCTCATCCTGACGCTCGTGGTGAGTTTCGGGAAGCGCAGCCCGGACGGGGACGTAATTTATACCTTCACGTTCGATAATTACGTCCGCCTGGTCGGCTACAGCACCGATTGCCCTGACGGACAGACCTCCTGCTTCGACCCGCTATACGTCAACATCCTTCGGCGCTCGCTTTCGCTGGCGTTCAATACCACTGTGATCGTGATCCTGCTTGCCTACCCGCTGGCGTACTTTATCGCCCGCGCCCACCCCAAACGGCGGAACCTGTTCCTGTTCCTGGTGCTGATTCCCCTCTGGACGAATTTCGTCATCCGCGTATATGCGTGGATGATGCTCCTGCGCAAGGAGGGCGCGATTAACATCGTCATCGGCTGGCTGGCAAACCTGCTGAATATTCCGTTTACGCCGCTCGAAATGCTCTACACGCCGGGCGCGGTTCTGGTGGGCATGGTGTACGAGTTCCTGCCGTTCATGATTTTGCCGATATTTACCTCGCTGGAAAAAATTGACAACTCGCTCTACGAAGCGGCGGCGGATCTGGGCGCCAACGCCTTCCGTACCTTTCTGCGGGTCACGCTTCCGCTTTCGATGCCGGGCGTGGTCGCCGGGACTATTCTGGTTTTTATCCCGGTGATGGGGACGTTCGTCGTTTCGGATATCCTCGGCGGGCGGCAGGTGATTTTGGTGGGCAACCTGATTCAACGTCAGTTCCTCGATGCGCGCGACCCGACCTTCGGCTCCGCCGCGGCGTTGATCCTGATGGTGATGACCCTCATTGTCACCTACTTCTACACGCGCAAGTTCGGGTTCGGAGAGGAGATCGTTCCCGCATGAATCCCATCCGCGACCATTCCCATAAAAATAGACAGGAGCGCACGGGATGAATCCGCATCGTCGTTCCCCCCTCATCCTTGCCGCGACAACCCTCGTGTACTTCTTCCTGTACGCGCCGATCGTCATCCTGGTTTTATACTCGTTCAACGCTTCGCGCGCGAACATAAAGTTCGAAGGGTTCATCCCCTCCTTCAGCGAGCGCGTCGTGATGGATGGCAGCACGGTCAAATCCAGCCCCTGCGGACCGTTTCACTGGTTCTGCGAACTCTCCAAAAATGACGATGTCATCGAAGCCGCCGGGAATACCCTCACCATCGCCTTCACCGCCACCATCATTGCCACCATCATCGGCACCATGGCGGCGATTGCCATGCAGCGTTACGACTTCAAACTGAAGCCGTTTTCGCAGATTTCGCTCTACATCCCGATCGTCATCCCGGAAATTGTCATGGGAATCGGGATTCTGACCCTGTTCAGCCAGTTCTTCGGCTGGGTGAACGCCACCTTTGGTCTGACCGGCGACGCGCGTCTTTCCCTCGGCATCGCCACCGTGACGGTGAGTCACATCGCGTTCATGGTCCCGTTTGTGACGCTGGTGGTGCAGGCGCGTTTACAGGGCTTCGACAAATCCTTCGAGGAAGCCGCCATGGACCTCGGCGCAAACGAATGGACGACCTTCCGCCGCGTCACCTTCCCGATGATCCTGCCGGGCGTGCTCTCCGGCGCGCTGCTGGCGTTCACCCTCTCGCTGGACGATTTCGTGATCACCTTCTTCACGAACGGACCCGGTTCCACGACCCTGCCGATCTATGTTTACGGTTTGCTGAGGCGCATCATCACCCCGCAGGTGAACGCGCTCTCGACGGTGTGGATTTTGATCGTCTTCATGGCGGTTTTGCTCCTGCAATGGCTTCAAAGCCGCGAGGAAAAACCGGTTCGCGCCAAATGATATGTGTAATCCGTGCATGAGTTCCCTGACATGCGCGTAAATGAAAACAAACAAAGGAGTGAGAATATGCTAAAAAAACCCATCTTCAACCTGCTGGCGGTTTTTGCGGTCCTCAGCCTTGCGCTAACCGCCTGCACCGGCGGAAGCGCTGGACAGCCCGCCGACGATACGGGCGAGAAGGTCACGTCCTCCGGCTACGTGTGCCCCGCGCCGGAATTCCCCATGGAAGTCACCTCCACGGAACTGAACATCTTTGTTTGGACCGAGTACATCCCTCCCGATATGATCGAGTGCTTCGAACTGGTCTCCGGCGTCACGGTCAACCGCGATGAGTATTCCTCCAACGAAGAAATGTACGCCAAAGTCTCAGCGGGCGGCACAAACTACGACCTGGTCCAGCCGACCGACTACATCGTCCCGTTGATGATCCGCCAGGGACTGTTGCAGGAACTTGACCAGGCGAAACTGCCGGTGATGAAGAACTTCGACGCCAATTACCTCAACCTGAGTTTCGACCCCGGCAACAAGTACACCATCCCCTACCAGGCTGGCACCGACGCCATCGTGGTCAATACGGATGCGGTCGAGAACGTCCCGCAATCCTGGGCGGACCTGTGGAATCCCGAATACGCCGGGCGCATGGTCTTCCTCGATGATTCGCGCGCAACCATTGGCATGGTCCTTCTGACTCTCGGCTATGACGTCAACACCACCGATCCTGCCGAACTCGAAGAGGCGAAGAACAAACTTGCCGAACTTGTTCCCAACATCAAACTCTTCGACAGCGACAGCCCCAAGACCGCCCTGATCGCAGGCGATGCGGACCTGGGCATGACCTGGACGGCGGAAGCCCTCCTCGCCCAGCAGGAAAACCCCGCCATTGAATACATCTATCCGACCGAAGGCGCCATCCTCTGGCAGGATAACTGGGCGATGCTCAAGGATGCCCCGCACGCCGACGCCGCCTACGCCTGGCTCAACTACACCATGCAGGGCAACATCTTCTGGATGATGCTGCGCGACTTCCCATACACCAATCCGAACAGCGCCGCACTGGAATACGCCCAGGCAAACGAGAAGGACCTGTACGATACGTACATGAACTCCCCGATTACGAACACCCCGCCCGAAGTCGTCCAAAAGGGACACCGCATCGAAGATGTTGGCGAAGCGACCCCGTTGTACGACAATATCTGGGTCGAAGTAAAAGGTAACTAAGCAGCAACAGCAATACCCGTTTTGAAAAATACCCCGGTGGGAAACTGCCGGGGGTTTTTCGTGTAGTCGGAGATGTCTTTTGCCTCGGTTTTATGACGAAAGTGTACAAAGTGAGCGTCATCAGTGAAAAAAAGTTATAAAATCATTGACTAAAATGAAAAAAAGGTATAGACTATGAATATGGAAAGCTTTATCGGCGCCGGAACCCGTGACCGGCTCGATGACATAGACCGCCACATCATCAACGCCCTCCACGCAGACGGTCGTGTCGCTTTTGCACAGTTGGCGGAGCAGTTGAAAGTCTCGCCCGGCATGATCCGCCAGCGCTACAACCGCCTCGTCGAACTTGGCTATCTCAAAGTCGTTGCCGTCACCAACCCGCTCATGATGGGCAAACGCACCATGGCGATGATCGGCATCCGCACCGATGGGCGCAAAATGCTCGACGTGGCGAACAAGCTCATCCAGTTCGACGAAGTCGTCTACATCGTCGTCGTCAGCGGCAGGTTCGACATCATGATCGAAGTCTTCTGCCGCGACCATGAAGACCTGCTCGAATTCATGACCGAAAAACTCGCCAAAGTGGACGGCGTCCGCGAGACGGAATCCTTCATGCACTTGAAGATCGTCAAAGAAATTTACTTCTGATACGAAAACCGCTTCAGCCCGGACCTCGAACCTGCCCCGGCTCCCAAAGCGGATGCACCCCCGGAGTCAATCTACCGGGCTGAACCGGCGGCGGGATTCCCTGTTCAAGATCATCCTAACCCGCTCGGATGCGGGTTATAAAACAAACGGAGAACCAATTTCATGAAAGTTTTGCTCGTCGGAGTCGGAGGGGTGGGTGAGGCGATTGCCGCCATTGCCAAACCGCGAAAATGGATGGAACTGATGGTGCTGGCGGATTTCAACGTGAAGCGCGCCGAGGAGGTGCAGAAGAAACTCGGCGACCCCAAACGCTTCCCGGTGGAATTCATTGACGCCGGAAAGCAGCCCGATATCGAAGCCCTGGCGAAGAAATACCAGGTTGACCTCATCATGAACTCGGTGGACCCGGTCTTCAACAAGCAGATTTTCGACGCGGCGTACAACGTCGGCGCGATGTACATGGATATGGCAATGACCCTTTCCGAGCCGCATCCCACCGACCCGTTCAACAAAACCGGCGTCAAACTCGGCGACTACCAGTTCGAAAAAGCCAAGAACTGGGAGCGGAAAGGCTTGCTGGCTCTCGTCGGCATTGGCGTGGAGCCGGGCATGGCGGATGTCTTCGCGCGGTACGCCGCCGATCACCTCTTCGACGAAATCGAAGAAGTCGGCATCCGCGACGGCGCGAACATCACCATCGAAGGCTATGAGTTCGCTCCCAACTTCTCCATTTGGACGACGATCGAGGAATGCCTGAATCCGCCGGTGATTTGGGAAAACGGAAAGTGGTTCACCACCCCGCCGTTCTCCGAACCGGAGACTTTCGATTTCCCCGAGATCGGACCCGTGGAAGTCGTCAACGTGGAGCATGAGGAGGTTTTACTGGTCCCGCGCTGGGTGGAGGCGAAGCGCGTCACGTTCAAGTATGGGCTTGGCGACCAGTTCATCAACGTCTTGAAGACCCTGCACATGCTTGGCTTGGATAACAAGGAAAAGATCAACGTCAAGGGTGTGCAGGTGGCGCCTCGGGATGTGGTCGCGGCTTGTTTGCCCGACCCAGCCCATCTCGGCGATAAGATGCGCGGGAAGACCTGCGCAGGGACGTGGGTAAAGGGGATGAAAGACGGAAAGAAGAAAGAAGTGTATTTGTATCAGGTCGCCGACAACGAAGAATGTATGAAGACATGGGGATGTCAGGCGGTGGTTGCGCAGACCGCTTTCTCCGCCGTCATCGCCATGGATTTGATCAAGCACGGCGTTTGGAAAGGGAAAGGCGTCCTCGGACCGGAAGCCCTCCCGCCGGACCCGTTTATGGAGAAGATGGCAGAGTACGGCTTTCCGTACGGCATCCGGGAAATGACGAAAGAAGTTGCGGTATAAAATTGATAACGGTGATGCAAGGCAGGATGTTGTCTTGCGCCGGAGACAATATCAAAGTCAAAATGCGCGGACAATGTGAAAGCGGTTGTCCGCGTTTTTTTTTTCGGGTTGCACAAAGCGCCGGGGAGGGAAAAGCGTCAGGAAACAGAAGCAATTGTCGGTTGGGAAGGAGGCGCGGCGCTCCGCTTCTGAAAAAACTTGCCGCGGGCGATTCGCTGTCGCTTTCGGAAATGTCTGGTTGTGAAAAGTCCAGCCGATTCGTTATAATCTAAAAAAACAACTCATTCGGAGGATGCCATGCCAAACGGTTATAACGGAAAGATCCTGCACGTGGATTTGACAAAAGGCGCGCTGACGGTGGAAGAGCCGGAGGAGGCTTTTTACCGCAAGTATCTTGGCGGCAGTGCGATGGGGATGCATTACATCCTGCGCGATATGCCTAGGGGCGCGGACCCGCTGGGACCCGAGAATGTGCTGACTCTGATGACCGGTGTGACGACGGGAGCGGCAATTTCCGGTCAGAGCCGGATCAATGCGAACGCCAAATCGCCCATCAGCGGCGGCATCGGCGATTCGCAGGGAGGCGGATTCTTCCCTGCCGAGATGAAGTTTGCTGGGATTGATGGGATCGTGATCAAGGGAAAATCGCCGAAGCCCGTTTATTTGTGGATCAAGGACGGCACGTTCGAATTGCGCGATGCGGCGCATTTGATGGGGAAGAAGACGGGGGAAGTGGACGAAATCCTGAAGAAGGAACTCGGCGACGATAAGATCGAAATCCTGCAGCACGGGCCCGCCGCGGAAAACGGCGTGTTGTTTTCGTCGCTGGTCTCGATGTCCAATCGCAACAACGGGCGCACAGGCATGGGCTTGGTGATGGCGTCCAAGAATCTCAAGGCGGTCGTGGTGCGCGGGAAGAAGAAACCGTCGCTGGCGAACTCGAAGGCGCTCGCCGATCTGAACAAGACTGGTCCGAAAATCCTGCCGGATAACCCCGACATGCCCGGTCTTGCGGAAGAGGGGACGGCGACGGTCGTGATGTTCCAAAACACGATCGGCTCCCTGCCGACGCGCAACTATTCCGAGGGACAGTTTGAGCATTGCGAAGACATCAGCGGCACCCGTATGAAGGAAACCGTTTTGAAAGACCGCGATACCTGTTACGCCTGTGTGGTGCGGTGCAAGCGCGTGGTCGAAATCAAGGAGGGCGCATACCGCGTGGACCCGAAATACGGCGGCGCGGAGTACGAGACCTTAAGCACCTTCGGTTCGTATTGCGGCATCAACGACATGGCGGCGGTCAACCTCGCCAACCAGATGTGCAACGAATACGGCGTGGATACCATCGCCGCAGGCGCGACGATTGCCTTTGCGATGGAATGTTTCGAGAAGGGAGTCATAACGAAGGATCAAACCGGCGGGCTTGAATTGAAATTTGGAAACGCCGATGCCATGCTCAAAGCGCTCGAAATGATGTTGAAGGGCGAAGGCGATCTCGGCAGGACGCTCGGCATGGGCTCGGAGCGAGCCGCCAAGAAATGGGGCAGCGGCGCGGAGGAATTCCTCATCACCGTCAAAGGCGCCGAGGCGCCCGCGCACATGCCGCAGGCGAAGCGAAGCCTCGCGCTGATTTACGCCGTCAATCCGTTCGGCGCGGATCATCAATCTTCCGAGCACGACCCGTATTACGAAGAGGGTGTGGCGGACCTCAATCTTAACCGCCTGAAGATGTTGGGACTCGGCACGCCGCAGCCCGGTTACAGCCTGACGGAGGAAAAAGTCCGCTTCGCCTACCTGACCGAGGTCTTCTACTCGATGCTCGACTCTGCCGAACTCTGCCAGTTTGTCTTCGGCCCGGCGTGGACACTATACGGTCCCGCCGAGACGGTCGAGATGATCAACGCGGTCACCGGCTGGGGGATGACGGTGGACGAGTTGATGGAAGTCGGCGCGCGGCGCCTGAACCTATTCCGCGTGTTCAACGCCCGCGAAGGCTTGAACCGCAATGCGGATAAACTGCCGAAGAAGTTCTTCAAGCAACTGCAAGGGACGGGTCCCACCGCTGGTTTTGCCCTTTCGCACGAGGAAGTCGAATCCGCGCTGGACGCCTATTACAAGTTTGCAGGCTGGACGAACGACGGTATTCCCACCCGCGAGACCTTGAAGAAACATGACGTTGAGTGGGCGGCGGAATATCTTCCGGCGTAGAGATCAGAGGATTAGTGAATTGGAGAATTTGGCAATTGGGGATGAGACGGTGAACCTCATCCCCAATTCTCTTAATCCTCCGATTTTCACCCTCGATTACCACGACCCAATCATATTGAAAGAAACCTATGCCATCCAGTACCCTGTATACTGATAACTTCCCCCACATGACTCCCGCGTGGAGCCGCATTTTCAACTTCGTCGCCGAGCGCGCCGAGGGTTCATACATCTACACCGACGACGGCAGGAAACTGCTCGATTTCACCAGCGGCATCGGCGTGACCAACACCGGTCACTGCCACCCGAAGGTCGTGGAGGCGATCCGCGAGCAGGCGGGGCTGTTCCTGCACGCGCAGGCGAATATCGTCATCCACAAGCCGATGCTGCAACTCATCGAGGAGTTGCGTAAGGTTGTCCCGCCTTCGATGGACAGTTTCTACTTTGCCAACTCCGGCGCGGAGGCGTTGGAGAACGCGGTCAAGATAGCGAAAGTGGCGACGGGCAGGCAGAATGTGATCGTCTTCAGCGGCTCGTTCCATGGACGCACACATGCTACGATGGCGCTGACGACCTCCAAAACGATCTATCGCGCAGGGTTTGCGCCGCTCATGGCGGGGGTGTATGTCGCGCCGTTCCCGTATGCATTCAACCTGGGGATGAGCGAGGAGGAAGCCAGCCAATATGCTTTGGAGCAGTTGGAATATCTGCTCGCTTCGCAGACCGCGCCAAAGGAAACCGCCGCCATCCTGATTGAATCGGTTTTGGGCGAGGGTGGCTATGTCGTCCCGCCTGCTTCGTTCATGAAAGGCTTGCGCGATATTTGCGACAAACATGGCATCATGCTCATCTTCGACGAAGTACAGTCTGGCTTTGGGCGCACGGGCAAATGGTTTGCGCTCGAACATTTTGGCGTCGTGCCAGACATTATGACCGTCGCAAAAGGAATCGCTTCGGGGCTACCGCTCTCGGGCGTGTTCAGCCGCACGGACATCATGAAGAAACTCGATGTTGGTTCCATCGGCGGGACATACGGCGGGAATGCAGTCGCCTGCGCAGCGGGAGTCGCTACAATCCGCGCGATGCGGGAGGAGAAGATGATCGAGAACGCCGCGGAGAAAGGCATCCAGTTGATGACCGGTCTCCGCAAATTGCAGGAGGAATATCCGCAGATCGGCGACGTGCGCGGGCTGGGACTGATGGTCGGCACTGAATTCATCGTGGACGGAAGCCAGGCAAAGGCGAAGCCGCTTGTCAAGGAAGTCATTCACAAAGCGGAGGAACAAGGTTTGCTCCTGCTCTCATGCGGCACATACGACAACACCCTGCGCTGGATTCCGCCGTTGAATGTGACGAGCGCGCAGATCAATGATGGGTTGAAGATTTTTGGCGAGGCGCTGAAGGAGACAATAAAGTAGTCGAATGTCAAAAGTCAAATGTCAACCACTCTGACTTTCGACGTTAGACCTTTGACTGATTCAAATCATGGAAAACACACTCGATAGAAACAAACTCAAACAGTTACTGCAAGCCGAAGAAACCCTCTTTCACAAAACCCATCCAAAATCCTTTGAACTCTACCAGCGGGCGCGCAAGTCGCTGCACGGCGGCGTGCCGATGCTGTGGATGGTTCGCTGGGCGGGATCATTTCCCGTTTTTGTCAGAGAGGCGAAAGGCGCGCGCTTCACCGACGTGGACGGCAATGCCTATATTGACTTTTGCCTTGGCGATACGGGGGCGATGACCGGTCACAGCCCCGATGCCACCGTCCAAGCCGTCAGCGAGCAGATTCAAAAAGGCATCACGCTCATGCTCCCGTATGAAGACGTGATTTGGGTGGGCGAGGAACTTCAGCGCCGCTTCAAACTTCCGTACTGGCAATTCGCCCTCACCGCCACCGACGCGAATCGGTTTGCGCTGCGCATGGCGCGCCTGATCACCGGGCGGCAAAAAATCCTGGTCTTCAATTATTGCTATCACGGCTCAGTGGACGAAACCCTGATCACACTCGATGAAGAAGGCACGCCGATTCCGCGCCCCAACAACATGGGGTCCGCAAATTGACCCGCGCGAAACCAGTAAGGTGATCGAGTTCAACGATGTCGCCGCGCTCGAAACCGCCCTCTCCGCCCGCGATGTCGCCGCTGTCCTCGCCGAGCCCGCCATGACCAACATTGGCATCATCCACCCTGAGCCGGGGTATCACGATGCCCTGCGCGCGATGACTCGCAAATACGGGACCTATCTGATCATTGACGAGACGCACACCATTTGCACGGGTCCCGGCGGATACACCGCCTCGTTCGGACTTCAGCCTGATTTCCTGACCCTGGGCAAGCCCCTCGCTGGAGGCGTTCCCGTCGCCGTGTATGGCTTTACCGAAGAAGTCTCGCAAGCCTTTGCCGCCAAACTCGCCGTGGACGATGCGGATGTGGGTGGCATCGGCGGGACGCTGGCGGGCAATGCCTTGTCCATTGCGGCGATGAAAGCCACGCTTCAGCACGTGCTTACCGACGAGTTCTATGCCCGGGCGGTGAAGTTGCAGGAACAGTTCACAGCGGGAGTCGAAGGCGTCATTGCAGAATACAACCTCCCCTGGATCGTGAAGCGTCTGGGCAACCGCTCCGAGTATTGGTTCCGTCCCACTCCTCCAAAAAATGGCGGGGAGGCACATGCCGCTGTTGATCCCGAATTGGACCGCTACATGCACCTCTTCGCCCTCAACCGCGGCATCCTAATGACGCCCTTCCACAACATGGCGCTCATTTCACCCGAAACCACCCAGGCGGATGTGGATTACCACACGAAAGTTTTTCGTGAAGCGGTTGTGTCGTTATTTGGAAGTTGATCGTAAATTCAGGATGTATAATGGGATATGAAAATGATTGTCCGCTTTCATCCTCATGCGCTCGAACGAATTGAGGAACGCGGCACGACAGAAGATGAGGTTCGCTCCACCGTTGGGTCGGGTGAGAGATTTCCTGCTAAATTTGGACGTGTTGGCTTCCGCCGCAACTTTTCTTTTGAAGGAATGTGGCGTGGGCGTTCATACCCAACGAAGCAGGTTGAAGTCTACGCGGAAGAGGAAAAACCACAGGAATGGCTCGTGATCACGGTGATCACGCGTTATTTCTAGGAGATGTGATATGCAATTTACTTATGACCCCCGTTACAACATTGCCTATATTCGGTTTCAGGAAAAAGGTCCCGAAGTCGAAGCGATTCGCGTCAGCGACGAACTTGTTGTTGACATCGCGCCTGACGGGACAATTTATGGCATCGAATTGCTAAACGCTAATGAGCAGGTGCGGCGTGACGATGCAGGCGAATTGATCGTCATCAATGAGGCCACAGGAAAGCGTTTTGAACTTTCGCTTACATGATAACTGCCATGACCGAATACAAATCCCAAATCTGGCGCGTCAACACCCGCACGCAGGAATTGAAGCGTGAACCCGTCCCCGAAACCTGGCGGCGCCTCGGCGGGCGCGGACTGATCGCCCGCATCATGGTGGACGAGGTGGACGCGAAGTGCGACCCGCTCGGACCCGGCAACAAACTCATTTTCACGCCCGGTCTGCTGGTGGGACACATGCTTTCCTCCACGGATCGAATCTCGCTTGGAGGAAAATCTCCTCTCACGGGCGGAATCAAGGAAGCCAACGCCGGCGGGCGAACGGGATTGCACATGTCACACATGGGCATCCACGCGCTCATCATCGAAGACCAGCCAAAAGAGGAAGGCTTCTGGGTTTTGCATTTATCGTTGAACGGAGCAAAATGGGAAAAAGCCGACCATCTTGCCGGGCTTGGCGTTTACGAAACCGCGCCGAAACTGCTCGAAAAATACGGCGATAAAGTTGCCATTGCCCTGATCGGTCCCGGCGGTGAGATGAAGATGAAATCCGCGGGGATCCAAAATATTGACAAGGACAAGGTTCCGGCACGGATTGCGGCGCGCGGCGGGCTGGGCGCGGTGATGGGTCTGAAGGGACTCAAAGCCGTCGTGTTCGACCATGCCGGGGGTCAGAAGCCGCCCATCGTCGAGCCTGAGGCGTTTAAAGTCGCGCAGAAGGATTACACCAAGGCGGTCATGGAACATCCGCAATCCATCACGTATCGCGATTATGGCACCGCCGCCATGACCCAGTTGACCCAGCGCTTTGCAGGTATCCCCGTGCGGAATTTCTCGCGCGGCACGTTCGACGAAGTGGAAAAGATCGGCGGTGAATCCCTGCGCGAGTTCACGCTCACGCGCGGCAAGCCGTCCGACCCGGCTCACGCCTGCATGGCGGGATGCACCATCAAATGTTCGAACGTCTTCGGCGGGGAGGATGGCAGGGTGATCGTCTCGCCGCTGGAATATGAAACCATCGGCTTGATGGGATCGAATCTCGATATTGACTCGCTCGATTCGATTGGGCGCATGAACTGGGAGGTCAACGACCTGGGCTTGGATTCGATTGAAGTGGGCGCGGCGCTTGGCGTTGCGGCGGAGGCGGGCTTGATGAAGTGGGGAAGCGAAGAAGATGCGCTGAAACTGATTGACGAAATCCGCAAAGGCACAGAACTGGGTCGCACGCTTGGCGACGGCGCGGCGGTAGCCGGAAAGAAATTCAACATCGAGCGCGTGCCGGTGGTGAAGGGACAAGCCATGTCTGCCTATGAGCCGCGTTCCATCAAAGGCACGGGGCTGACGTACGCCACCACGCCCATGGGCGCGGACCACACTGCGGGCTTGACCATCCGCGCCAAGGTGGACCACCTCGACCCGAACGCGCGGCGAGAGGTCTCGCTCAACGCGCAATTGAACATGGCAGGCTACGACACCCCGGGCGCGTGCATCTTTGCCGGGTTTGGTTACGCCGCCACGCCCGACGGTGTGGTGAAGCGCCTGCTGAAAGCCCGCTATGGCTGGGGCGACCTGCCCGATAACATCCTGCAGGAACTCGGCAAACAAACCATCAAACTGGAGCGCGAGTTCAACCGCCGCGCCGGTTTCACCGCAAAAGACGACCGCCTGCCCGAATGGATGACAAAGGAGCCGATCCCCGAAACGGGTCATGTGTTCGATATAAGCGAGGATGTGATTGACCACATCTTCGATGGGATCGAATAGCAAAAGACTTCCAAAGCGCCAACGAGCGGCGGGCTTTGGAAGTTTCTTTTATACGGTTGATGGTTATGCAAGCGTAAAGTAGAACGTGGAGCCCCTGCCTTCCTCCGACTCCACCCAAATCTCACCGCCGTGCACTTCGATAATTCGTTTCACGAGCGCAAGCCCAACTCCCGTGCCTTCCGAGTCGGGACTGAGTTTATCGAACAAGCCGAAAATCCGTTCCTGAAACTCCTTCCTGATTCCCATGCCGTTATCGCGGACGTAAAACACGACGCGCCCGTCCTTTGTGGCGTGATTGATTTCCACCTGCGGTTCGGCTTGATCGCCCATGAACTTGACGGCGTTGTCCACCAGGTTTTGGACGACTTCGATCATCCTTTCCTTGTCCACATGGACGATGGGGAAATCGCTTCCAACCCGGACCGAGACCTGCTTCTGTTTTCTCTGACCTTCCACACGCCTCAGCGCCTCCGCGACGATGTTTCCGAACGGCACATCCTGCTTTTCGTTCACGATCCGTCCCACCCTGGAGAGTTCCAGCAGTTCCGTGAGCAGACGGTGCATTTTCTCCGTGGCATCCGATATGCGCCGAATGTCGGACTGTAATCGGTCGGTGTCCCCGGCGCGGAAGTCCTTTTCGAGGTAGCCGAGGAATCCGCGAATGGTGATCAACGGTGATTTCAGGTCGTGAGATGCGGTGTAGGTGAAACGCTCGAGTTCCTCGTTCTTTATCTCCAGCTCGCGGATCAACTTCTCCCGCATCTCCAGTTCGCGTTTCAGGGATTCCTGCAAGCGGGTCTTTTCGATGGCGACGGCAAGGTTGGCGGCGATGGTGGAAAGCAGGCGCACATCGTTGTCGGTAAAGGCGAATTCCCGCTCGGCATTGTCCAGACCGACGACGCCGATGACGCGCTCGTCCGTCATGATGGGCACGAAGACGGACGACTTGGCAGGGACTTTGCTCATGTAAATGGCGCCCATCTTCTGGGTCATATTTACCCAATCCTCGTTGATGATAAGCGGCTTTTTCATTTCCATGATTTTCGAGGTGATCCCTTCGCCGTACCGGATGGGTTCATCCCTGCGATGGGCGTTATCCTGAAAATCATAGGGGAAGTGGATCATGTTGGTATTTGGGTCGTGGATGCCGATGGTTAAATTTTCGGCTTTGAATGTAAGCCGGATCTGTTCGCCGGTCTCGTGGATCAGTTTTTGCAGGTCGGTCTGCTGGACGAGCGCCTCGCTGACGCCGTGCATTGCCTGGAGTTCCGCCAGGCGCATCATCAACTGTTCCTCCGCGGCCTGCCTGTCTTTCAACTCCTTTTCCGAGTTCAGGATGGTATTGTTCAACCGGTTGATGATCAGCCATTGCAGGATGGTGATCAGGGCGATGGCGATGCTCAGCGAAAAATAATCGGCGAAGTAGTTCTGGGCGCTGAACTGGTTGACGATGAGACCCTGGGCTTCGAGCGCGCTGAAGACGCCTATTTCCAGGATGATGATCGTGCCAATGACTGTGGTCCCGGCTTTCCCAGCCAGCAGGCCGGCGGCGACGAGGACCACGATCAATCCCATCATCGCGATATCGCGGATGCCGTTGTTTCGGAAGACGAAAAGCGACAGGATCGTCAGCGACGCTAGGAGCGCGAACCAGCTCCCCGCGGAATGGTATCCACGATAGGAGACGATGGCTGCCAGCAGGAATACCCCGCTCAGGACGAGCATTTCAGGGCGGTTGATTTCAAGGAATGCCAGTGTGGTTGTGGCGATGAATACCGTCGCAAGGACAACGACGATGATGGTGCGCATTTCCACCAGGCCGGGACTTGCGGCGCGCGAGACGATCTCTTTGAGGATTCGTTTCATGGCAGGCTGTACTTTGATTCTACTTGATAACCCGCCTTGTGCGCCACACCGCGCGGAGGTAAATTTGTTCGGCGAAAAAAAGAAACCCGCATCGGGGTTTCCTGGATGAACGGTGGAGCCACCAGTGGGATACGAACCCACGACCTGACGATTACGAATCGTCTGCTCTGCCAGCTGAGCTATGGTGGCATGGTAAACGGTAAGCGGCGGGGATTATAAAGGATTTGACCCATTCACGCAAGTTTTTCGATTCTCAGGTAGTCTGTTATGTGGAGAAAAAATAATGCGAATTGCAATGCTTTCCTATCACACTTGTCCGCTTGCCACACTGGGCGGAAAGGACACGGGCGGGATGAACGTGTACGTCCGCGATCTGACGCGGGAGTTGGGGCGTTTGGGCGTGCATGTGGATGTTTTTACGCGGTCGCAGGATGAACACGTGCCGCACATTGTCCATGAACTGGGGTACGGCAACCGCGTGGTTCACATCCCTGCGGGACCCGAGGAGCCGAAGAGCAAGAGCGACATTGCAAAATACATTCCCGAATTTGTGGAGGGAGTCAGGAAGTTTGCCGATGAAAAAGGCATCATTTACGACGTGATCCACAGCCATTATTGGATGTCCGGCTTGGCGGCGGAGGCGCTCAGCGACGCCTGGGGCGGGACTCCCATCGTTCACATGTTCCACACGCTGGGAGAGATGAAGAACCGGGTGGCGAGGTCGGAGGAGGAACGCGCGGGCGAGGACCGCCTCAATGGGGAGAGACAGGTCCTCCGTCGCGCGAACCGCGTCATCGTCGCCACGATTGCCGAACTCACCCAGTTAAGATTCCTCTACCGCGCCGACGCGCGCAAATTAGCCGTCATCCCGCCCGGAGTGGATACGAGTCATTTTTATCCCATCCCGGCGGACGAGGCGAAGGCGTTCATCGGTTTGAAGCCGGAAAACCGAATGATTCTCTTCGTCGGGCGGATCGAACCCTTGAAGGGCGTGGATACGTTGATCAGCGCAATGTCCTATTTGAGCATGGACCTGCGAAGCAAAGACCACCCCGTGCATCTGGCGATCATCGGCGGCGAACCGAACGCCGAACCGAAGGATATGACCGCTGAAATGGCGCGT
The DNA here is from genome assembly GCA_013112685.1 of Chloroflexota bacterium. Lineage (GTDB taxonomy): Bacteria > Chloroflexota > Anaerolineae > Anaerolineales > Villigracilaceae > Villigracilis. The sequence continues at coordinate 1,064,400 of JABFGC010000002.1, forward strand.
CTGCAGGCGATCTGCGATGACCTTTGCATGGGCGGCATGGTTGTCTTTCTCGGCAAGCGCGGGCAGGATACCCTGCCTTATTATTATTCCGCGGCGGAAGTGCTGGTCATGCCCTCTTTATACGAATCGTTTGGAATGGTGGCGCTGGAGGCGATGGCTTGCGGCACGCCGGTGATCGCATCGGAGGTGGGCGGGCTTGGTTATCTTGTGCAGAACGGCGTGACCGGCTACACCATCCCGGATAGCGACCCCGAAGTGCTGGGTCAAACCCTGACGCGCCTATTGGGAGACCGGGACCTGCGACTCGAAATGGGATGCCGCGCCTTTGAATATGCGGTCAATTACCGCTGGGAAAAGATCGGCACGCAAATTGTGGATGTTTACAGGGATGTGATGAATAAAGAGAAAGAGGCGGCGATCAGCGTCTAAAAAGAGAAGCTCCGTGTACGACGGGGCTTCTCTTTTTAAAGACTTCATCGGAATTAATTTTTTCTCCATGAAGTTCACGAAGAAACACGAATTTTTTCGTGAGCATTCGTGTTCCTCGTGGATTCTCTTGTTTCGGACAGGATCTACTCCTTGAACTTCACAAAAAACAATGTCGAGCCGTCAATTTCCTGCGAACGGATATCGAAGCGATCCTTGAACTTCATGATCATCTTTGAAAGCTGCTTATGACCGTACGTGCGCGGGTCGAAGGCTGGGTCGAGTTGATACAGGGCGTTGCCCATCGTCGCCAGCGACGCCCAGCCGTCCTGCTGCACAGCCATTTCGAACGCCTGGCTGAGCAGGGGGATCGGGTCGGGCTCGTCCTTTTTCTTTGTCCCGCTTTTTTGCGAGCGCTGTTGGGCGGCTTGTTTCCTTGCCAGTGCAATATTTTCGGTATAAACGAACACGTCGCAGGCGTTGACGAACGGCTTCGGCGTTTTCTTCTCCCCGATTCCCATCACAAAGATGCCCGTCTCGCGGATGCGCGTCGCCAGCCGGGTGTAATCGCTGTCGCTGGAAACGAGGCAGAACCCGTCCACCACGCTGGAGTGCAAAATGTCCATGGCGTCAATAATCATGGCGCTGTCCGTCGCGTTTTTGCCGATGGTGTATCGGAACTGTTGGATGGGCTGGAAGGCGTGAAAGTTCAACGTTTCCTTCCAGGAATTCATGCTGTTTGTCGTCCAGTCGCCGTAAATGCGCCGGACGGTCACCTGTCCGTGCCTGCCAGCCTCCACCAGCATTTGGGGCAGCAAGCCCGCCTGGGCGTTATCGCCGTCAATCAGCATGGCGATTTTGATTCTGGAAAGGGATGTGATTTGGTCATCTGCCATAGGATGATTATACCTTTCGCTTCACCCCGGACTGGGAGTTGGTCAGGGTTCAATGGGCTTCACCACGCCGACGTCGGACGGCGCGCCCCCGAAGAGACTGATGTCCCGGCAGGACTGCCTATCCACGCGCAGGAGAGTCACGCCGCTGGCGGTCACGTCCACCTGGATGATCGTGTCCTGCTGGTAGGTAGAGTCCACAGTCAACTTGAGGGTCACTTGATGCTGTGCGGGCAGGCTGTCAACACAGACCTCTTTATCCGGGTGGGGCCTGCCTTCGTCAATGGCGCGCAAGAGTCCGCAGGCATTGACCAGGTCAACCGTCCCCGTATTCTTGATGGTCACGTAGGCGTTTGTCACCTCTCCCATGCCGTTCAGGATGTCAATGCTCGTGTTGCAACCCAAAATGTCAACCGCGACCGACTGAATAGGAGAGAGTGTCGGTGTATCGGTGGGCGGTCCCCTGTGTGGACGTCGCGGTGGGCGAGGCGTTTTCCGTGTTTGTGGCGGTAATCTGGGTGATGACGGTGACTTCAGGCGTCGCCGTGCCGCTGAAGGTGGGCGGGGGGATAATGAGGGGAGTCGCGGTCACGACCCCCGGCGTCGGCGAAGGGATCGGCGTCCAGACTGGGAACGGCTGCGGGGGCCGCCCCCACGTATCGCAGCCAGCCAGAATGAAGACCAGGGAAAGAAAGAGGATTGTCCTTCTCATGCGCTCATTATACCCCCTGGGTTTGTCCTTTCTGCGTCTGTCTGATGGCTGGCGGATGGGCATGATTCCCGCTCATTTTGGACGTTTATCCTGCATTTTTGCCGAATTCCTTTCAATTCGATGATAAGTTTTCAACGCGGTTAATTTGGGAGTATTGTGTAATTCATTGCATTGGATTAAAATCAAATTACAACTTGGTTTTTGGAATTATGGGTTATTATGTCATCTCTCAAACAGTCAATATTTTGGGTGTCGTTATACCTTGCCTCGATATTTATTCTGGCACAGTTCGACTATACAGATTCGCCGATCATTGACTTCGCCAAATATTTTTATTTCCTGGTGATGGTGGCGATACCGGCTACAGTCTTTTTCCCGTACACCTCAAAAGTCAGCATATTCGTGCCGATCGTGATCTGGGGGAGCGTTTATTTGGTCATGTTACAGATTCTGGACCGCACGGCTTCCGCGCCCAACAGCAGTTTTGCCATCATTTTGCTGGAGTTCGTGCTCCTCGTATTGGGCGTCTGGCTTTCGTATCAACTGGCTCAGGGGATCCGTCACGCCGAATCAATACTCGACGCGCTGGCGGTCAGCGCCTTCCCCAACCGCACGCAAAATATCGAAGAAGCCACCCGCCAGATAAAGATCGAGATCACACGCAGCCGCCGTTACCACCGCCCGTTGTGCCTGCTGGCCATGTATGCGGAGATCACAGTGGATGTTTCTGCCACCCGGCTGATTTCCGGCATCCAGCAGGACCTTACGAAGCGCTTTTCGTTCGCACGGGTGGGGCAGGTGATTGGAGAGCATATCCGCCAGACCGACATGGTCTTTCGCGATCAAAACAACCGCTTTGTCATCCTCTGTCCCGAAACGAATTACCAGAGTTCGCAATCGCTTGCACGAAGGATCAGCTTTGCCGTCAGGGAAAAAACGGGAATGGAAATATCCTGGGGTTCTGTTGCGTTTCCGGATGACGCCTTGAATTTCGACGATCTCATGGATGTCGCCGCCACCAGGCTGGCGCGCCCCAAAATGGTCGAGGAAGAGCCCGGCGTCCAGGTTGAGGCGTAGTTTTATTCATCCCACATCGCTGCAATTTAATACCCCATAAGGATTCGGGTTATGACAGGCAATGACTATCAATGGGTTAAAAGATTCGATCCAGCAAAACGGATTTTTGTCGGCGAGGCGTATATCCGCGCCAAACGCATCATGGACCTGACGCTCATCCTGCTCGCCGCTCCAATTTGGGTGCCCCTGTTCCTCCTGATTGCGCTTGCCATTTTTATAAGTTCACCCGGCGCTCCCGTCCTCTATACCAATAAACGCGCCGGGCGCGGAGGGAAAACCTTTTTGTTCTACAAGTTCAGGACGATGGTGCCGAACGCGGATGCGTTGAAGGAAAAATACATGCACCTGAACGAGCTGCAGTGGCCCGATTTCAAAATCACCAACGACCCGCGGGTCACGCCGATCGGAAGATTCCTGCGGAGGACCAGCCTCGATGAATTACCGCAGCTGCTGAACGTCATAAAAGGCGAAATGAGCCTCGTGGGTCCGCGTCCCACCGATTTTGGGCCCGACGCCTACAACTTGTGGCACACGGAGCGCCTCGACATCCTCCCCGGTGTGACGGGGCTGTGGCAGATTACCGCACGCGGCTCGGTCAATATGGACGAACGAACCCGCATGGATATTGCTTATATCGAACATGCCTGCATTCAACTCGACCTCCTGATTCTGCTCAAGACGGTGGTTGCCGTATTCAAGCCAAGCGGCGTTACATAAGCGTTTTGTGTATACATCTTTTGCGGCAGATTTTTAGTGTTACACTTCTTCAATGGTGTGTTACGAGGCTTCGTGATAGATTATGGCTGACTTTTTGCATCTCTGAACTTCTTGCAGCCCATTATTTAGGTCTTTTGAGGTAAAAATCATGGAAATAACATTGTATTTGCAGGCGCTTCGCAGGGGTTGGTGGATCATCCTGGTTACCACCTTGATAGCCGCCAATGTTTCCCTGCTGGTTTCATATTTTACGGCACCGGTTTACCAGACCAGCGCAAGGTTCATCGTCAGCCCGAATGCGGGCATATTCAGCAGCAGTTGGGATATCGTTTCGAGCCTGGACACCCTGGACAGGCGCTCGATCATCAATACCTACAAGGAACTGTTGGCAAGCGAAACCATTTACGGCAAGAATCCCGAAATCCAGAAACTGGGTCCCGAATTTGTCGCGGAGGAGTATGCCGTTTCGGTTGTGGTGGTTCCCGATACGAACATATTGAAGCTTACAGTCGAGGGTCCCGATCCCAACGGCGTCGTGGTTGTGGCGCAGGCGGTTGCGACCGAGGCGGTCGGCTACATTAATGAGTTGTATCCCGTTTACAATTTCAGCCTTCTCGACAGTCCCGAATTTCCCGAATCCCCGATTCGCCCGGAGCCTGTAAGCAACGCCGGGCTTGCCGCAATATTTGGCGCACTGATCGGCGTCGTCCTTGCCTTCTCCCGCGAGCAATTGCAGAATACCATCGAAAAGCTGCGGGAGCGTTCGATCATTGACGTGGCCTCTTCGGCGTTTACCCGCCAGTATTTCGAGCGCCGCCTGCGGGAGGAGATGGCGCGTCAGATTGACACCGACTTGTCCATTGCCATCGTCAATTTCCGGGGCATCGAAGAGGTGGCGAACATCCTTCCCCAGCCGATTATTGACCGGCTCATCAACGAACTGACGCACACCTTGAAGGGCGAGCTGCGGAGCCGCGACCTGGTGGGGCGCTGGAGCCGTTCGCAACTGGCTGTTCTTTTGCCTTCCACGCCGGGTTCTGCTGTTGAGTCCACCTTCAAGCGAATCCATTCCTATCTTGCCAAGTCCGTCTCGGTGGATAAGGCGGGCGACATGGTCGTTTTGCCCGATCCCTGCATCGGTGTGGCTTCCCGCGACCAGTTCGATAACTTCGAGGAATTCGTCAAACGCGCAGAGCAAGCCGCGGAAAAGGCTTCCTCCTTTGAAGAGGCAACCGTTACATTCCTGGCAAAACCGTTCGTGTACACGAACGAAGACTGATCTTCGCAGTTTCTTTTCGCTCCGACTGGAAGGGACAATCCCTCCATTTACCAATGAGGATAGATCTATGAGAAATTCAATTTTCCTGGCGACCGTTTTTGTTTTGGTTTTTTCTTTGTTTGGAAATTTGCCTGCGGTGAACGCCGGTACGGGTGCGGCTCCCTCGAACCAGGAAGCGGATGGTGTATTTACGTTCAAGGAACTCGGCTATTCCGAGAGGATTATGGTCGGTCCCTACGATTCGGTGCGGATATTTTTCAGCACGCCAATAACGTGGAAGTTGGTACCGGGCGGCAAAATAAGGCTGAAATTTAACGCTTCCTATTCCGGCGCCGGCGCGAATCCCGGCGGGTCGTTCCTGGGGGGCACCCTTCTGGTTTACTTCAACAGCACCATCTTGAAGACCATCTTCCTCGACCAATCGGGTCCTGTAACGCTGGAATTGGATATACCGCCAGCCGCCTTGCAGCCGACCTTGGATGATGGGCGTCATTTTATCAACCTGATCTTCGATGCAAGCATCAATTGTGACGAGGAGGATGTCAACTCGAGCATTGTCATCAGCGAAGATTCGGAGATCAGCCTGCAATATGTGAATGTGTCGCCCTCCCTGGACCTGGGCAGGTTCCCGGAACAGTTCTATCAGCCCGGCGCGCTCTTCAGCAGCGCGACAACAATCGTTGTGCCGGATGCGCCCACTGTTCTGGAACTCCAATCCGCCCTGGCAGTCTCCGCCAGCCTGGGATCTGTCACCAACGGTCAATTGGCTGTGAATCTGCTGCCCGTCGGTCAATTGACCGAAAGTATCCGGGTATCCAACAATCTGATCTTTGTGGGTCTTCCCGCCAGTTTTCCCATCCTCCAGACTATCGAACTTCCCGTGCCGCCAACGGGGAGCAAGTTGTCCGTTTCCGGCGCGGCGGATGACGACGGCATCATCCAGTTGGCGCCCTCTCCCTGGAATCAGTCGGGCGTGATCATGTTCGTAAGCGGGAATACCGAGGCGGCTGTTGCCAAGTCGAGCGCGGTTCTGGGCTTCGACCGCATCATCCCAAGTTCAAGGTCGAATATCGCCGTTGTCAGCAGTGTTAATCCCGATATGAACGCCATTCCAATTGCGGAAACCCGGACGTTCGCCGACCTGGGTTACGACCTTAGGACCCTTGGCGATATTGGCGGGCAGTATTTCTCATACAATTTCCTGGTCTCTTCCGAACAGGCATCTTCAACGGATGCTTATCTTGATTTGGTTACGGCACATTCAGACCTGCTGCGTCTCGATGAAACCGGGGTTTCCGTCTTCTTGAACGGGCAGGTTGTGAGCAGCCTCGACTTCGAGGAAGGGAGCGATCAGGTCACAACGACCCGCATCGAAATTCTTCCAAACATCCTGCGGCGCGGAAAGAATATCATTGAAATCGTCAGCGATCTGAAGCCGAACAATGACTGTGCCTCCCGCGATTTGAACGGCAGTTGGGTGGCGATCAGCGAATTTTCGACCATCCACATACCGGTCACGCAGAATACTGTGGATATCGGAACTACTATTGATCTTAAGGACTTTCCTGAATTCCTCCTGACGAGCGACAATTTGGGCGATATCGCGTTTATCGTTCCCGCCAACGACCCTGTTGCATGGAATCAGGCGTCCCAGCTGGCGTATCTGCTTGGGAACGCAGGACGCATCACCCTCCCCGACCTTCGAACTGCCTTTGGCTCCGACATACCTGAAGAGGTGCTGAAAAACCGAAGCCTGATCCTCATTGGGCGCGCCAGCGCCCTGCCGGTCGTCGCGCAATTGAATGACTTCCTGCCGGCGCCCTTTTTTAACGGTCTTGATGAGGCGGTCCAGCCCACGATGCTCGTGAATTACCGCCTCCTGCCCGGCGTAAGCGTTGGATATCTACAACTCCTGCCGTCGCCGTGGAACGCCCGGGGGGTTATCCTTGCCGTGATGGGGAACACGGAAGAGGGAGTTCCCATGGCTGGACAATCGTTACTCTCCGAGACGCTGACAGCAAAACTTCAAGGGAATTTTGCAATCGTATATGGCGATGAGCTGGTCTCCACAGATACCCGCCTCGGACCGACAAAAGACGGGCTTGCCGGGCAGCTTCCTCCCGAGATGGTGACGACGCCGGAGGCGGAACAAACGCCGGCTCCCGAAGAATCCACCGCCGCCCAGCCGGAGGGCGAGGTGGAGGCGCGTGCAGGCTGGATTCTTCCCGTCATCGTTATCAGCACCCTGTTAATTCTTGCCACTGTGCTTATCGTCAGGCGCAGGGAAGCAAAGTTGAAAATCGTCGAAAAACCGGAGCAGGAATAATTGAATGGTTTTTCTGTCCACTGCCTTCTGGCTGTTGACTCTTTTCGTTTTATACACTTATATCGGCTACCCTTTGTTGATCGCCCTGCTGGCAAAGGCGTTTGGAAAGCCGGAAAGATATGGACAGCGCCTTCCCGCAGTCACGTTGATGATTCCTGCCTACAACGAAGAGGCTTATATCGCCAAAAAACTCGATAACTCTTTGGCGCTGGATTACCCTCAGGAAAAACTGCAAATCCTCGTGGCAGCGGACGGTTCCTCGGATGGAACTGTGGAGATCGTAAAACGATACGCCGACAAATCGGTTGACTTGAGTTATATCCCGGACCGAAGGGGAAAAATGGCTGCCATTGTGCGCGCCATGGATTTCGCCCGCGGGGAGGTGATTGTCTTCTCCGACGCCAACAACATGTATGAGGGGAACACCCTGCGGGAGCTGGTTGCTCCATTTTCGGATGAAAGAGTCGGCGCTTCCACGGGCGCCAAGCTTATCGTCGAAGACGGACGCGACCTGAGTTCGGCGGAGGGATTGTATTGGAAATACGAATCCGCCATCAAGAGAAATGAATCCGCCCTCAGTTCCTGTGTGAGTTCGGTCGGTGAAATATTGGCGGTAAGAAAGCACCTGTTCGTTCCGCCTCGAGAGAAAATCATCAACGACGACCATTATATTGTCCTGGACCTGCTGCGGCGGAACCACCGCGTCGTTTACGTTCCCTCGGCGCGGTCTTTTGAATATGTATCCAGGAGCGCGCGGGACGAGGTGGAACGCCGCAAAAGGATGAACGCCGGGTTGTACCAAACCATATTCATGTCGGGGCGTCTCCTTCCCAAAAGCCCAATTCTCGTATGGCAGCTTGTTTCGCATAAATTTTTCAGGGCGTTCGTTCCGTTTGCCCTGCTGGCTCTGCTGGCTTTGAATGCGGCAATTGTGTTGCTCGGGCGGGATGCAGGCAGCTCTCCGATTTTATTGGCGCATCCATACGGCGCGATGGTCCTCGCGCTGCAACTTGCCTTTTATTTGCTCGCAGTGATCGGCAATTTTTTTACCCCGAAGGGGATGTTGGGAAAATTGTTGTATATCCCCACCTTTCTGCTGAATTCAAACCTTGCGGCACTTGCGGGGTTCTTCACCTTTATCACAAACCGGCAATCCCATATTTGGACGCGGGTTGCCCGGTGATCAATCGCTTTTTTCGCCCATGAGAGCGCGCATCGTAAATGGTTTGTTGAGTTTATCCAGCCGGATGGGCTTGTATCATGCCGCCCGGTTTGCCAGCCCGAACCTGCTGACCGTCTTGAATTACCACCGGGTTGACGACCCGCATGTTCCGGGTTTCGACACACTCAAGGTGAACGTCAGCGCCACGCCTTCGGATTTTGCCCGGCAGATGGATTACGTCCGAAAGCATTACAGCGCGATCAACTGCGAAACCCTCATTTCTTTTCTGAAGGGAGAGGCGGATCTTCCGCCCCGCGCCGCGCTCATCACCTTCGACGACGGATATTACGACAATTATTCGAACGCTTTTCCTATTCTTGCGGAGCGGAATCTCCCGGCTGTCATCTTTCTCGCAACAGGCTTTATTGACGGGAGCGCATCGTTTTATTGGGATTACGTCTCCTATTGTTTCTATCACACTGCAAAAAGGAAGGCGAGCCTGCCGCTGCTCGGCGAATGTGCCTGGGAGGACGAACCGTCCCGCGAAAGGCTGCTTCTCCGTTGGATCGAAGCGGTCAAGCGCATTCCTGAAACGCAAAAGAACGAATATGTCTCCCGGATCGGCGCGGCGCTGGAGGTGGACGTCCCGGCACAGGCGTTTGAAAATCTTCACCTCAACTGGGATCAGGTCCGGGCTATGAGTCGAAGCGGTTTGATCGAGTTTGGTTCCCATACGGTGACGCATCCAATCCTGACCCGCATCCCGGTCGAACAAGCTGCGTATGAAATTCTAGAATCCAGAAAGCGGATTGAAGAAGAAACCGGCAGGGCGGTCAGGGCGCTTGCTTATCCCAACGGCGGGCGCGCGGATTTTTCGGAGCCGGTCATGCAAGCCGCGAGGGATGCCGGGATCGAAGTTGCCTTCAGCCTGCTTCCCGGTCCCACCCGCTATTCGACAGCCGGGAAAAATGCGCTTTCGATACGGAGGATTTTCCTCGCACATTACGATACCTTTCCGCGGTTCTTGGCAAAAATTAATGGACTCTCGCGTCTCTCCTGACCCCGGGCTTGTTTCCCCAACTGAGAGCATCTCCTCCCCGGATGAATTTCTATGAATACGCCTGTAAACACAAATTTGCATAAGAAAACCGGCGCGGTTGTGCTTGCGTCCAGTTATACCGCGCTGGCAGTTGTGAGAAGCCTCGGACGGCGCGGCATTCCCGTGTGGATCCTGGATGACCGCAGGTCGCCCACCCGCTATTCCCGTTATGTCCGGCGCACGTTCGACCTGCCCTCGGATGGAACAGAACAGGCGGGCTTGCTGCTCTCGATTGCGAAGGAACACGGACTGGAAGGTTGGTCGCTCTTCCCCGACGGAGACAAAGGCGCCTCGATGATCGCCAGGCATTATGAACAACTGGGAGCGTACTACCGGCTGACCACCCCTTCCTGGGATATTCTGCAATGGGCGGTTGATAAAAAGCTGACCTACCAATTGGCGGATGAGGTTGGCGCGGCGTATCCCCGGGTTTTCTACCCAAAAAACAGGCAGGATATTGATCGAATTGACGGGAAATTCCCGATGATCGTGAAGCCGATTCACCATCAGGGACAGGATGCGTTTTCGAACGGCCGCGCCTGGCAAGCCAATAACGCCGGGGAACTGGCTCAAATCTACGCTGAAATGACGCAGATCGCAGATCCTTCCGTAATCCTTGTGCAAGAGATGATTCCAGGCGGACCGGGCACTCAATTCTCCTTTGCCGCCCTGTGCGTGGACGGGACGGTGAGAGCGGAGGTATTTGCGGAGCGGAAGCGGCTGACCCCCGCCAGGTTTGGCGTGAGCGCGTATGTGGAGTCATACGATTTCATTGACATCCGAACAGCCTCTCAAAAGTGGCTGGAAAAGATTCGGTACACCGGGCTGGTGGAAATCGAGTACATGCTGGATAAACGCGACAGCGTGTACAAAATGCTGGACGTGAACACCCGCCCCTGGGGCTGGATCGCGATGTGCGCCTATGCGGGTGTGGATTTCCCCTACCTGATGTGGAAACTATCCCAGGGTGAGACGGTTGAAGAGGTGCGGGGGCGCGGCGGTGTCGGCTGGTCGCGCACGATGTTCGACCTGGCAGCCATGTTCGAACTTATCCGCTTGCGCTCCTCCGTATCCATATTTGAGTTTATCGGAACTTTGCTGAGGGCGAAGCACGAAATGTATATTTCGGACGACCTGCGTCCGGCGTTCATGGAATTCTTCCTGTTGGCTGCCCGGGCGTATCGAAAAGTGTTAAAGATTCTTGGTCTTTACAAGCCCTGAGTAGACCTTCAAAATGTCCCTGGCGATGGGCTCCCATGCAAAGCGGGTTTCCGAGAGATGCTTTGCATGGGAGCCCATTTCTTTTGCAAGAATGGGATCGTTGATTATTTTCAGGATGGCGTCCGCCAGTTCGGCTGGCGATTCAGGCGGGACGAGGAAGCCGCTTTTGCCGTCTTCCACCGATTCGAGAAAGCCTCCCACCTTCGTTGCCACGACGGGTTTGCCGAATGTGTACGCCGCTTGAAGCGCGCCGCTTTGTGTGATGCTGTGATAGGGATAGACCGCAACCGCTGCCAATTGCATGAGCGGGGCGATCTCCTCGATGTCGAGGTAGCGGCTGTCGAACACGACCGCCTCCGAGAGGCGCAGGTCGGCGACCATCTTGTGCAGGAGGTTCATGTCAATATACCGGGATGGCATGCCTGCGATCACCAGCCTGGCTTTTGGATTGCGCGAATGGACGATTCCAAAGGCTTGTATCAGATCGGGGATGCCCTTGCTGGGCGTCAGGTTCCCAAAGAATAACACCACCGGCTGCGTATCATCCAGCCCGTATTTCGACCTTAGTTTTTTGCCTATATCGGCGCTTTTGTCTGTCTCGGGGAAAATTTGTTCGTTCCCATGTGAGATGCTGTGCAGTCTCTCGATGGGGATGGCGAACATGGATTGAAACTTCATTAAATTTGCTTCGCCGTGCAGGAAGATGGCGTCAAAGGTTCTAAACGCGGTAATGTACAGGGCGTCGCCCCACTGGTTTATCAAATTCCTGCTTACCTCTCTCATCTCGAATTCATGGCAGACGTGCCCCAGGATGATCCCGCTGCGTTTCAGAATCGAATAGAAGACCGCCTCGATTGCAAATTTGGACGCCCCGAATTGAATGACATCGGGTTTGCGCTTTAGCAGGTGATTGGTAAGCCGCACCCACTGCCAGACATACTGCATGGCGCGGAACGCCCGGCGCACGTTCCAAAAGATCTTTCTCCCCAGCGCTTCCACTGCGTTGCGCGGCAGTTCCACCAGCAGCGGATCGGTCTTGAGGGACCAAAGGTCCATGATGGATTCCACCTTGAAGTTGTGGGGAAAATTCTGTAACTCATATTCCCGTGCTGTGACCAGCGTCACATCGGCGCCCTCGTTTGCCAGGGCTGTGCACATTTGATAGGAATAATGAATCATCCCTCCCATGCCGCGCTGTTCAACAAGCACAATTCTAAGTTTATCGCCCATGTTGGATTAACTCTTCGTAGAGATTGGAAATTGTCCTGACCTGGTTTTCGATGTCGAATTTGCTCCGCGCGATCTGCAAACCGGCTTCCGCCATCGCCTCCCGGACGTCGTTCTGCCGAATCAGCCTCAGACAGCCTTCCGCCAGCTGGAGCGGATCTGCAGGCTCGACCAGGAGTCCGTTCTTTTCGTTTTCGACAATTTCCGGGACGCCCCCCACGTTGGTCGCAACGATGGCTTTGCGCGCCGCCATCGCCTCGATGAGCACGGTGGGCAGGGCGTCAATCAACGTGGGTAGGACGAAAACATCCCCGGCTTGCAGGATTTCTGGAATGTCGTTTCTTTGACCGGCAAATGTGACGTGGTTCTCGACGCCGAACGACACGGCGAGTTCTTGGAGCGTTTCGCCGTATGTTCCCTCGCCGACGATGAGGTAATGCGCATTTGGGGCGTCCGCAAGGATGCGAGGCATCGCCTCGATCATGTACTGAATGCCCTTTGGTTCCCGAAGGAAAGCGACGGTAAGCAGGACGAAGGCGTTCGCCGGGATGTCGAGCGATTCGCGCAGGGCTTTTCCCGCCGCGCCTGGATGGAAATTCTTCAGGTCAATCCCGTTGTAGATCGTGACCATCTTGTTTGGCGCAAGCTTCCCATGTTCGATGTGATGGATGCGGGCGCTCTCCGATACGGAGATGACGCGGGTGCAGAAATATTTGAGGCAGGCCCATTCGATGCGGCTTCGCCAGTAATCGGTCCCTTTCTGCGGTGCTCCCAGGGTGTGTAGTGTCGCAACGCTGGGGATTCCCATAAGGACACCGGCAATGTTGCCGAAAACGTTGGCAAATTCCAACTGAGTGTGGATGATCTGCGGATTATGTTTCTTGATGTACTTGATGATTCGGGGTAAATTCCAGGGGTGGCGAAGGTTTGGGACGTGAAGCAGGTCAACGGGGATTCCGATGCGCTTCAACTCCTCACCGACGGGATTCCCCTGCTTTATCTGGAGCGCGCAAACGCGCAGGTCGAATTCCTCCCGGTCGAACTTTTGCATGAGCGCGAGGGTCATTCTCTCGGCGCCGCCGTGACCGAGGCCGTCAATCATCCACAGAATTTTCTTTTTCACTTTGCCTCTGCGTTCCGGGCGTTCAAGTTGATGCCGATGGTTTGGAAGGCGGTCGTGATCGCGCCCCGTTCAATGAACCACGCCGTTCCCAGGTAGCCGGCCGCTCCCGCGCAGACAACGACCGCCAATTGGACAAAGGGCGGCGTGCCAGCCGTCAGGTAGAGGGCGGGAAGCGCCAACGCAGCCAGCCCCACGCCGCAGACGAACGCGGTTAATTCCCTCACGAACTCCAGAAAAGTCAACTTCAGGAAATGCGCCGCCACGAAATACCGGATGATGCCGGATATGATCCCGGCGATCAGGTGTGCGATACCGACTCCCACCAGGCTGTATTGCGCGCCGAGCCATAGAAGGAACAGACGGATAAAGAACATGGGAATGGAGATCTTTATCAGAATATCGGGACGCCCGATGGCTTTGTAAACATCCCCCACGTGAAAGCCAATCGAGACGACCCACGCATACAGGCTGAGCGCCCGCAGGATCGGAATGGCATCCAGCCATTGATCGCCGAATGCCACGCGAATCAACGGGTCGGCGGCGATGAACATGCCGAGGCAGATCGGAGTGACGAGCAGTTCGACATACCGCATGACCGACAAAAAGCTCTTTTTCAAGGTGTCAATCTGGTCTTGCAGGGAGGAAAAGGCTGGGAATAATACCGCCGTCATGATCCAAAGAATGTTCAGCACGAGCGTTTGGGGGAGCCGGTAGGCAAGGGTGTAAATGCCGAGCGCCGCCGGGGTGTACAGCAAACCGATGATGAAATAATCGAAACTATCCTCCCAGATGGAAATTGCGTTGTTCCCCATGATTGACAGCCCGTATTTGAACATGTCCTTAGCGAGGGTCGTGTCCCATGTCAGTTTCGGGCGCCAGGGGACGATGATCCATAAAAGCAGGGAGGAAAAGGCGACCCCTGCGAGTTGACCGAACACCAACGCCCACACCCCGAAACCCGCAAACGCAAGGCTGATCGAGATCAGCGCTTTTAACAGGGTGTTGCCGAGTTCAGGCACGATCTTCTTGCGAAAATTGAGTTCCCGCTGAAGAAGCACATTCTGAACCGACCCGATGGATGTGATGATGAAGGTCAGCCCAAGGAACCGGAGGACGGATGTCACCTGCGGCTCCTTGAAGAACACTGCCGCGTATGGCGCAATCAGAAAAGTGGCGATGGTCAGGATTATCCCCGCCGAGACGTTGAAGATGAAGGCGATGTTCGCCGACTCTTCGATGCGCTCCCTTTTCTGGATCAATGCCGCGCCCAATCCCAGGTCGCTGATCACCGAGAGGTAATCCATGGTAAGCGTTGCAAGAGCCACCACGCCAAAATATTCGGGGATAAGGAGGCGCGCAAGGATCGAGATGGCGACAAGGTTCAAAACCTTTGCAAGTCCGAACGACAGATAGGTCCACCCCATCCCCCTGGCGGCCTTCTTTTTTACGTCCTCGTATTGGCGTTCTGTGTGGTCGCTCACTTATTCCGCGCCCCGTTGAGCGAATTGGCGGTTTTGACCGTCTGGGTGCTGCTTGCGATTGAGATTGCCGCCATGCAAAGACCGATCAGCACCCAAATGTACCGGAAGAATATGCCGTGGAGGAATATCCCGCTGATCAGGAACGTGGTTACGGACATTGCCAGTGCGCTCGCCCAAGACGACCAGTCCGTCCGAATCTCGTAGGCATCGAATCTTCTTCTGATCCTGTACATTTCCAGATAGAGCGTTACGAAGAAAAGCAGGAACGTCAGGAAGCCCAGCAGACCCGTTTCGGAAATGATCTCGACGTAGAGCGAATGTGCGTACCTTGAATCCGGCTCATAGTCCACGTCGGTTGCGTCCGATTCCAGCCCCAGATTTGTAGCGTAGTCCCAGTAGCGCAAACCGAAATTTCCGAAGCCCACCCCGAAGACAGGATTTGCCCTGAACATTTCGATGCCTGCCAGCATCACCGCCTCACGCTGGACGAAAGATTCGTCCTGCTCCAGTGCATTTTCGTCGTTCCGATTAAAGAAGACGTTCAGGGTTTGAAAGCGCCGGGAGTAACTATCGGGCAGGATGAGGAGAAGGCTGATAAAGAGCAGGGCGCCGAGTATGATGTTGATCGGTTTGATCCGCATGTCAATTGCCAGCAGGGGCGTGATGACGGTCAGAGCGACGATTGCCCCGCGGCTGCCCGTATAGATCAGGGCGAGCAAAATGACCGATAATGCGATCAGATATTGCGCTTTTCGTATGCCGGAGCGTTCCTGTTTCAGGAAATACACCGCGAAGGGCAGGGAAGAGACCAGGACCTGTCCCCAAAGATTTGGCTCGGCGATGGGTCCTCCATATCTTAATTCGCCGAAGGAAACCTGCCCAAATTCGCTGTACCTTGCCATATCGAAGAAAGTAGCCTCGGAGCCGGTGACGACCTTGAATACTCCCATTGCAGACAGCGCCGTGATGGTGACAATCAGCACCAGGAATCCTCTTTTCAGTTTTTCCTCGGTGTTCAGGGTGATATAAATACTGATCCCAACGAGGATATCCTTTGTAATATCCAGAATGACGACAAAGGCATTTTCCTTGTACGGGGTGGCGATCACAGAGGTGATGATGGCGAAGTAAAAGGCGATCAACGCCCACTCGAGTTTCGCCGGGGTGGGGAAGCGGGTGTACCTTCCGCTCTTGAGCAGGTAGTTTATGATCACGCTTCCGAGCGTGAGGGCGATGAGCGGGCGATTGATGCTGGGGAGGAAGCGGTCCGTCAGGATATCCGAGATGTTGGTATAGACGGAAATGATGAGGATGTACGCGCCGAATTCGGGTCTTTGCATGATGACGACCAGGGCGATCACCCCCGCAACCCCGGCGATGACGTACGCTGGCGGCAGGACGTTGCCCATGCTCGATGCCACTCCCAAAAGGGCGGCAAGGACGATCCCGGCAAGGACAAAGGGCCACCAGGGAATCTTCGTTTCGAAAAAAGTCGGCAAATATTTCGATATCAGCCTTTTTTCAGTCGTTCCGGTTCCGGATTTTCGCTCGATCATTTTTCCTGGCTTTCTAAAAGCTGTGTCAGCATTGTGTGGAATCAGACGGGTTGCAGGCTCATTTTTTCAAACAGGGACGCGAGCTTCCTGGTATTGCCTTCGAGGGTGAATTCCTTCAGCACCCACTCCCGCCCGTTTTTTGCCATGCTTCCCGCCTTCTCGGGATTCAGGTAAATGGACTGAAGAGCGTCTGCCATTTCGTGAATATTTCCCGGTTCCACGAGGAGACCGGTCTTCTCATGCAATACAAGTTCCGGGATCCCCGTGATCCTCGTAGCGACCACCGGCAGCTCGCAAGCCAGGGCTTCCATGATCGCAACCGGGATGCCTTCACTGACGCTCGACTGAATGTAACAATCGGCTTGTTGCAGCAACTGAGGCACTTCGCCCTGGGTTTTTGCTCCGGCAAGGACAACAAGACCGCCCAGGTTCGATCTTCCGATCTCCGCTTCGATCTTTGGGCGCTCCTCGCCCTCGCCGATAATTATCAATTGAAATGGAACGCCCAGGTCGCGCAGGCGGGCAATCGCCTTAATAAGGGTTACCTGGTCCTTCTTCCAGTGGAGCGTGCCTATCTGGAGGATTCTGAATATTTTTCCTCTTCCATTTCGGGCAGGATTGAACTTCAACGGGTCAATGCCGCAGCGGACAATATGGCATTTTTCACGGACCCACTCTCCCAGGAGGTTCGCCATGTAGTCAATATTATAGTTGGAAATGGTGGCGATGAAGCTGGCGCTCCGCAGTTTCGCGCCGAGCATGGCGTGGCAGTCGTAGATGTCGTGTGAATGGACGGTTATGCTGTAACTGATTCCGGTGAGTTTGTGAACGATCCAGGCGAGCAATGCGGGGTGGGTCGCATAATGCGCATGAACGTGCTCCACGCCTTCCTGCTTCAGGCGTTTGGCGGTATAGACCGCCTTGGGAAACAAATACAGCCCCTTGGTCAGGAAATCGAACGAGGAGAGATTGCCTTTGAAAACTTCAAAAAGGATTGACAGGTAGCGGGCCGGATTTTGAAGAAAGGATTTTACATTTTCCGCAAGAACGCCGATGGAGAGAAACGGGATGCAATTCGCCCGTGCCGACCATTTCTCCGCCTCTTCATGGACGACTGGCTGGTTCTGGCAAATCAGCGGATACAGGCGGATGTCGTGTCCCAGTTTATCCATTTCGATCATTTCCCTGAGGATGAAGGTCTCGGAGAGCAATGGAAAACGGGACATTACATAGGCAATTTTCATGGATGTTCGTCTCTTGGTTTTGGTAAAATGGCTCGACGCCGCCGGTATTATACTTTTGGAAGCCGATATGGCTTTGGTGCATAAATCGAAAAATAGGCGCATTTCATCTATCTGGAAGCCAGACTTAGGTAATCGGGCAGCTTTCAGGCATACCGAGATGGGTCATTTTATTGAGTGCCAGACAGCGGATCAAGGCTTGTGTCGTTTGGGTTTCCAGCAATCTTGCTGAAAGTCTATCACCGAAGATGATTTTCAAGCGGAACATGATGGTTTCTGCCAAAGAACGAATGTGATAGCCAGATTCTTCCTTCCATGGTTGCGAATGTGGCGTAGATTTTCGTCGCGTTTATGACGTTCTTCCTTTGAGTTGCCATGCTGCCAAATATGGGCGTTCTTGCGCGGCGGGATTAGGATATCCACATCGGGTGAATGTTCATTGAGTGCCTTGTATACTTTACGTTTGTCATAGGCTCCATCGCCGGCACACGAGAGCAGGGCTTCTTCAATTTGCTCCAACATCTCCATCACCACGGCGTCGTCACTGACGCTGTTTTCCGTGAGTGCCACCGCCAGAATTTCGCCTGTATCGGGATTGCCGCCCAGATGCAATTTACGCCAGGTCCGTCGCTTGGAATAGCCGTGTTTGCGAACCTTCCACTCGCCTTCGCCATAAATCTTCAGACCTGTGCTATCCAAAACGATGTTCAGACTGCCACTGCTTTTCTTCGGCAAGTTCACTTTCAACGTTGCACCCCGTTTGGAAAGCGTGGAATGGTCAGGCACAGGCAAATGAATATCCAACATCGCAAACACAGAGCGCACGAAACCCTCCACGCCGCGATTGGTCAGATGAAACACTTCCTTGATCGTCAGCATGATTTCAATGGCTTTGTCGCTGTAGTCAAACTGACTGCCGCGCCGCTTCTCGCCCGCATACAGCCAGGTTTGCTCAAAGTCGTCCGACAACCAGAATGTGATCGAACCTCGTTGGATCAATGCTTTCTCATACTCCGACCAGTTCTGGACACGATATAATGTCTTCCGGCGCGAGGATGGCTTTGATGGTTTAGGCATAAACCCAAAGTTACATGCTCGCGCCCCTTTTGTCTAGCCTTTCATGCACCAAAGCCAGCCGATATTATAAAAGATAACCCGGTTGTTTTCTGCGCCGAAGAATGTTAATTTGATGACGGTTGGCCCGTCGCTTTCGCCGAATCTTGGACTGTGGATTGCCCGGAAACCCCTTTATGCCCACAAAAAACAAGCAATATACAAGGATTTTCTTCATTTCCCTGCTTCTAGCGGCTGCCCTGTTCGGCTTTGCGTTGGTTTATCCGGGCGATCTCATGGGCGGCATGCTGGACGCTTTGAAGAAGGGCCGGGATAATCTTGCTCTTGGAAAAGGACAGGTGATCGTTTTCCCCGTTGCGTATCAGGGATATCTGGCGAACCCGGGGGCGGGCTGGCAGGGGGATTTTTCGACCTATTCGTCGTATTTTCCAGAGACGGTCCATTATTCGACGCGGATAGACATTCCCTGGAAGCGGTTGAACCCTGCAGAGGGCGTCTACGATTGGGCGTTGTTGGACGAACAACTCGCGCGGGCAGTCGCGGACGGCAAACAATATTCCTTTCGCGTTTTCACCATGAGCGGGGAGGGTTACGGCGGGCACCAGATTCCCGCCTGGGTCCTGGAAAGAGGCGCGGTCCTGCTTCCCTCCGGCGAACCCGATTACTCGAACTGCGTCTATCAGGAGGAGTGGGGAAAGTTCGTCAACGCTTTGATCGAGAGGTACGACGGCAACCCCGATATTGCGTTTTTGGATATCTCCGGCTATGGAAATTTCAACGAATGGAGCTGGCAAAGCCAGACCGAATGGGACGACCTCTGGGCGGAGCGTTACGAGCAGCGCGCCGCGGGACCATCTACGATGGAAAATCTGGACGGCGAGGCGCGCCGGAGGCTTGCGGATATCTTTATTGGCGGGTCTTACGAGTCCCATCGGTGCAGGAGCGCGAGCGGGCAAACTTTGTCGGTGAATTACTCCTACCCCGGCGCTCAAAAGACCCAGTTGGTCATGCCGTATGCGGGGATCGTGCAGTCAACCCAGTATGTTTTTGTTCGGAGAAAGGATGTGGGCTTTCGGTTTGACTGCCTCGGCAGGGATACCCTGGACGATCTCCCGGCTGAGGTGTTGGAACTATGGCGGAATGCCCCGGTGGTGTATGAATTCTGCGGTCCCCGGAGTTTCCAGATGGACCGCGCTCAGGCTTTGGTGGAAGCGACGCATCCGATACTCATTCACAACAATGCTTATGAAGGGGATGTGAATGAATTGCAGGAACTGCTGACGCCTGTCGGCTATCGTTTCTTCCTGAAGCGGGCTTCGGCGAACGCGGTGGGAAACGCCGGTGAGGATCTGCCCGTTTCGATGGTCTGGCAAAACCTGGGCACATCCCCCATTTATCCGAAGATGGGACAAATCCCGGTTTTGTATCTTTACTTGATTGACCGGGGAAGCGGCGAGATCGCGCTGAGCCAACCCGTCGAGGCGGATATTTCAGCCTGGCTGCCGGCGCATCCATTTCCATCCTCCAACCCGCCTGAGTATCGGGTTGATGTCAATCTTCCGCTTGCATCAAATCTCCCTGCTGGGACGTATGCGCTGACGGTGGCTATCATCGAAACCCGAACCGGCGCGCCGATCCAGTTGGCGGTGGAGGGGATGACAACGAGCGGTCAGTTTTTCCTGTTCGATATAACCGTCAAATAACGGCGAAGGGGACAACCGCTGATGAGTAGACTTTATCCTATGAAAATAGGCGGACTCCGCAAGTTCTACTTGCGGAATTCCAGAAGTAGAACTTCTGGACTCCATTTTCATCCTTCGGGGTGAAACTCGTTTCATGGATGCTTTGTGGATAAACAAAAGGCGCCCCAGGCAGGAGTCGAACCCATGACATCCCCTCAATGGGGGCAACCGCTGATTAAATGCAAGGCGCCCCAGGCAGGAGTCGAACCCATCATCCCCTCAATGGGGACAACCGCTGATTAAATGCAAGGCGCCCCAGGCAGGAGTCGAACCCATGACATCCCCTCAATGGGGACAACCGCTGATTAAATGCAAGGCGCCCCAGGCAGGAGTCGAACCCATGACACCCCCTCAATGGGGGCAACCGCTGATTAAATGCAAGGCGCCCCAGGCAGGAGTCGAACCCACAACCTACTGATCCGAAGTCAGGCGCTCTATCCATTGAGCTACTGGGGCGTGACCGAAATTATACACGATTTGTCTCGTGCGCTTTCTCCGACCAAAATGTGGCGCGGAATTCGCCCTGCGCGCTTCATAAAAGAAACAATACTTCCGTAGGTTTGCCCCCGCCCAGACCCGCGTGATAGAATTTGCCCATCTTTTTCGGAAAGGATTCAACCGCATGGTGGACGTCAAATCGTTTGGCGAGAAGGTGATCGGAAGTCTTGAGAAGGTGATCGTGGGGAAGAGGCAGTCGGTGGAACTGGTCGTGATCGGGCTGCTGTGTCAGGGGCATGTTTTGATCGAAGATGTGCCGGGGGTGGGGAAGACGATGCTTGCGCGCAGCCTGGCGCGTTCGATGGATGCCGTTTTCAACCGCATCCAATTCACCCCGGATATGCTTCCAAGCGACGTGACGGGCGTTTCCATCTACAACCAACAGACCAACAATTTTGAATTCCGTCCCGGGCCCATCGTGGGGCAGGTCATTCTCGCAGATGAGATCAACCGTGCAACGCCGAAAACGCAGGCGGCGTTGTTGGAGGCGATGGAGGAGCGTCAGGTGACGGTGGACGGGGTCACGCATCCGCTGCCCAAACCTTTTATCGTGCTTGCCACTCAAAACCCCATCGAATACGAAGGCACGTTTCCCCTGCCCGAAGCGCAGCTGGACCGCTTCCTTTTGCGATTGAGGCTTGGATACCCGAGCATCAACGATGAAATCCGCATCATGGGCGACCAGCAGATTCAGCATCCCATTGAAGCGTTGACTCCCGTTGTGACGGCACAGGAGGTCCTTGAGGCAGTCGAGATGGTGAAGCAGGTCTACGTGTCGTCCGCAGTCAAGCGTTACATTGTGGAACTTGGAATCCGAACGCGGCAAAGCCAGGATGTTTATTTGGGAGCCAGCCCGCGCGGAAGTCTCTCGCTCGCCCGTGCGGGTCAGGCGCGCGCCGCCCTTCAGGGACGCAACCACGTCCTGCCGGACGACATCAAGGCGCTGGCGGTTGCCGTGCTGGCGCACCGCCTCATCGTCAGCCCGGCGGCTCGTCTGCGCGACCTGAGTTCGGGACCGCATCGTGCAGGAAATCGTCTTCTCCACCCCGGTGCCAGGCGGCTCGTTCACCGCCGAAACCGCAAGGACGAATTAACGATGAGGGCGGGGCGAATCCTTGTCGCCTTGATGCTGGCAGCGGGGCTAATCGGCGTTTTCGTCAACGGCGCGCCTCTTTACTCCCGATTCCTTTTCCTTGGGATTTTAATGCTGGTCGTCTCCTCGGGCGTGGACGCGCTGGGCGGCATCGGGCTTGAGCATGGAGCGAAGTTCGCGTGAACTGCGCGCCAACGTGGGGGATGTGTTCGAGGAAAATTATAAGATCCAAAACCGCAGTATCGTGCCTGCCCCGTGGGTTGAAGTGACAAACCAGACCAGGTTGCCGTCCGCGGCCGGCTCGCGTTTGCTCACGCTGGTGATGGGACGCCAGCGCAGGTCGTACACCGCCCGCACCCGGCTGACGCGCCGCGGCAGTTTTCAACTGGGGCCCCACGCTGCTCACCACAGGCGACCCCTTTGGTTTGTTTACCGCCGGCAAGGTTTTCCCGCCTCACGAGACGCTCGTTGTCTTTCCGATGATCCACGAGATTCAAAAATTCGCCTCGCCTCCGGGGTTGCTGCCCGGCGGTCGGGTCATTCGCAGAAAGTCGCAGGATGTTACCCCGCACGCGGCGGGAGTCCGCGAGTATGTGCATGGCGATGCGATGAAGCGCATCCACTGGCCCACCAGCGTCCGGCGCGGACGCCTGATGGTCAAGGAGTTCGAGCAGGACCCGCAGGCGGAAATCTGGATTTATCTTGACTGCCAGAAGATCGTCCATTCCCACAAGGAGCACCAGGAGGCGGAAGTGCCTCTGCATACCATGCTTTTCACGAAGCGCCCGAAAATCAACCTGCCGCCCTCCACCCTGGAATATTCGGTGAGCATTTCCGCGTCGCTCGCGCATTATTTCATCGGGCAGAGACGCGCCATCGGTTACGCCAGCGCCGGGCAGACCTTCACCGAACTCCCGGCGGAACGCAGTGCGAGGCAGGAAGCGAAGATTCCCGAAACGCTCGCGTTTGTGGAAGCGAATGGGAGCATGTCCATCGCCGCGCTGGTGGCGGCGCAGGCTTCCCAACTTCCCCGAAGGTCGAGCATCATTTTGATCACGCCGACCGTGCGCCCCGACCTTTTGCAGGCGGTGGACGACCTGCTCATGCGGTATTTGTCGCCCATGGTCGTTTTGCTGGACGCGCAAACCTTCGGCGGACCCGCCGGGACGGACGCGCTCGTCAATTCCCTGCGCGAACGGCGCGTGCCCGTCAGCGTCATTGCCTGCGGCGACGACCTCTCGCAGGCGTTATCGGCTGTATCATCCGTATACAACACACAGGATACCCGTGCATGGCAAACACCAACATACTCACCATTGACCTGAATTTTCAAAACAAGACGCAAGCCATCGCTTCGTATTTGATTCGACACGACGATGGAGCGATCCTGGTCGAAAGCGGACCCGCCTCGACTCTTCCCGCGCTCGAAACTGCTCTGGCAAAAGAAGGCTTATCTCCCCGACACATTACCCACGTCCTGCTCACGCATATTCACTTGGACCACGCAGGCGCGGCGGGATGGCTCTCGCGGCAGGGCGCGGAAATTTACGTCCACCCCAACGGGGCGCCGCATCTATTGAATCCCGAAAAACTGATTGCCAGCGCGACTCGAATCTACGGCGATAGGATGGATTCACTCTGGGGCGAGGTACTGCCTGTGGCGCAGAGTCAGCTCAAAGTCCCGAACGATGCGGAGGAGATCGTCATCGGCAAACTACGCTTCCTGCCCGTCAACACGCCCGGACATGCCGAACATCATTTTGCCTATCTCTTTGAAGACGTTTGTTTTTCGGGCGACGTGGGCGGGGTGCGGATTCCGGGTTTTGCGTATCTGCGCGCGCCCATGCCGCCGCCGGAACTGCATTTTGGACGCTGGCGTGAAAGCCTGGCGCGTCTGCGTTCGCTCAAGTTTGCCCGCATCGCGCCGACCCATTTTGGCATTTTCGACGACCCGGTGTGGCAGATGGATGAACTGGATAAAACGCTCGCTGCCACCGAAAAATGGCTGGAAGGCGTGATGGCGTCCGACCCGTCCATCGAGGAGTTGCGCGGGCATTTCACCGATTGGATGAATAACGAAGCGAAGGAAAAAGGCTTGAGCGAGGATGTGCTGCGCGCTTATTCGCTCTCGAACCCGGTCGGGATGAGCGCGGACGGTTTGATGCGGTATTGGAAGAAGTTTGGAAGCGGGTAGGTGGTACTGCCTCGCGCAAGATAAATCTTGCAGTACTGCTGGATAAAGTAATTTGTCATGTCAAAGGTGTGATGCTTGAAACCTGCCAAAACAGGTCAAAACGAATATACTTTCAATTCAAGGAGCGAACATGAAGGACTTTCTTGCCATCTCCGATTATTCTTCGGAGGAAATCCAGGACCTGCTCGACCTGGCGGTCAAACTCAAAAAGGAATATTTCAAAGGCGGGAATAAGCCGATTTTCAAAGGCAAAGTGCTGGGGATGATCTTCCAAAAGCCGAGCCTGCGCACCCGCGTTTCGTTCGATATGGCGATGCGGCACTGCGGCGGCGACGCGCTTTATCTTTCCCCCAATGAGATCGGTTTGGGCAAGCGCGAATCCATTGCGGATGTGGCGCGCGTGATGTCGGGTTACGTCCAGGCGTTGATGGCGCGCGTGTTCGACCACGAGCATGTGCTGGAACTGGCGCGCTGGGCGGATGTCCCCGTGGTCAACGGCTTGAGCGATTACAACCATCCCTGCCAGGGCATGGCGGACGCGCTGACCATCATCGAGAAGTTCGGCGCGGAATCGAAGGGCTTGAACGTGGCGTATGTGGGTGACGGCAACAACGTAGCGGTCTCGCTGATGCACGTCTCGGCGCAGCTCGGCTGGAACTTTACGATTGCCAGCCCAGAAAGCTACGACATCACCCCGAAGGCGGTGGAGATCGGGCGGAAGATCGCCGAAAAGACCAAAAGCAAATTGACCTTCCTGCGCGACCCGCACGAAGCCGTGAGGAACGCACACGTGATCTACACCGATACCTGGACCAGCATGGGGCAGGAGGAGGAGACCGCAAAACGCGAGAAGGTTTTCCCGCCGTATCAGGTCAACGCACAACTCGTCAGCGAGGCGGATAAGGACGTGATTGTGATGCACTGCCTCCCGGCGCACCGCAATCACGAATTGACCGACGAAGTGGCGGATGGTCCGCATTCGGTCATCTTCCAGCAGGCGCATAACCGTCTGCACGCGCAGAAGGCGATTTTGGCGCGGTTGTTTGGTGTCGGTTAAACACAAAGGATGCCAGGATCACAATAGGCGGACTCCGCAAGTTCTACTTGCGGAATACCAGAAGTGAACTCTTGCGGAATACCAGAAGCGAACTCTCGTGGAATTCCAGAAGTAGAACTTCTGGACTCCATTTTCATCCTTCGGGGTGAATTGAGTTCGTGGATACTTTGTGTAGTCGGCATTAAAAAATTTAAAAGGTGAATCAATGAAAACCCAGGACTTTATCGAAATTGAAGAACAATACGGCGCGCATAATTACCATCCCCTGGATGTCGTCATCGAAAGGGCAGAAGGGGTGTGGGTCTACGACGTGGAGGGAAGGAAATATCTCGATTGCCTCTCCGCATATTCGGCGGTCAATCAGGGACACGTCCACCCCGAAATCCTGAAGGCGCTGCTCGAACAGGCGAAGAAGGTCACGCTCACCTCGCGCGCGTTCCGCAACGACCAACTGCCCATGCTTTACAAGGAACTTTCCGAGATGACCGGCTACGAAATGTCCCTGCCGATGAATTCGGGTGCCGAAGCCGTCGAAACGGCGGTCAAACTCGCGCGCAAGTGGGCATACCAGGTCAAAAAAGTGCCGCGCCATCAGGCCGAGATCATCGTTGCGGGCAACAACTTCCACGGACGTACCGTCACCATTATTTCGTTCTCCACCGAGCCTTCCTACCGCGACGATTTCGGTCCGTTTACGCCCGGCTTTGTGGTCGTGGAATACGGCGACGCCTCAGCCGTCGAGAAGGCGATCACGTCCAACACGGCGGCGGTGATGCTGGAACCGATTCAGGGCGAGGCGGGAGTGATCGTCCCCCCTGCGGGATATTTGAAAGCAGTCGCTGAAATCTGCCGGAAGAACAACGTGCTCTTCATCGCGGATGAAATTCAAACGGGTCTCGGTCGGACCGGGAAGCTGTTCGCCGCCCAGCATGATGGCGTCCGCCCTGACATTACCATCGTGGGCAAGGCGCTTTCCGGCGGGTTTTATCCCGTCTCCGCCATTCTCGCGGATAAATCGGTGCTGGGCTTGTTCAAACCCGGCGAGCATGGTTCGACCTTCGGGGGCAATCCGCTGGCGGCGGTGGCGCGCGCGCGGCCGCGCGTCCTGCATGAGGAAAAACTCGCCGAGCGTTCGGCGGAATTGGGCGAATACTTCATCGAGCAGTTGAGCGAGATCACCAGTCCGCATGTGAAAGAGGTGCGCGGAAAAGGCTTACTCATCGGCGTGGAACTCAAACCGGAGGCGGGCGGCGCGCGCCGCTTCTGCGAGGCGTTGAAGTCGAAAGGCATCCTAGCCAAAGAGACGCACGATAACGTCATCCGTTTCGCCCCGCCGCTGGTGATTGACAAAGAAACGATAGATTGGGCGCTCCCGTCCATTCGGGAAACGCTCAACATGACGTAATTTGAATTCAGAAATCGGGGGATGTCTGCCTGTTTACCTGTGGACTTGTATACTCGTAAATAAGTAGACAGGTAAACAGGTATTTATGGAGGAACCATGTACATTGGAATACCGAAAGAAAGCAGACCCTTCGAATACCGGGTTGGGTTGTCACCGGCTGGGGTGGAAATTCTCTCCCAGAACGGGCACCAGGTCTTCGTCCAGCATGATGCGGGCAGGGAGGCGGGATTCAGCGACGAGGATTACGAAAAGGCGGGGGCGCGTCTTGTCTATAACGCCGAGGAAGCCATCGCCCGCGCCGACCTGTTGTTGAAAGTTGCCCGCCCCACGCAGGAGGAATTGGACTGGCTTCGCCCCGGTACGATCCTGGCTGGTTTCCTGCACCTGGCTTCGGCGAGCCAGGACAAGATTGACATTCTGCTCGAAAAGAAAATCACGTCCATTGCGTATGAACAGATTCAAGCGCCGGACGGCTCGCTGTCCGTCCTGCGTCCGTTCAGTCAGATCGGCGGCGCAATGGCGGCGCAGATTGCGGCGCGCCTGCTCCAGAACAACTGGGGCGGGAAGGGCATCCTGATGGGCGGGGTGCCGGGCGTCCCGCCGGCGGAGGTGGTCATTCTGGGCGCGGGTGTTATCGGCACGTACGCCACGCAAATGTGCTCGGGGATGGGCGCGCACGTGACGGTCGTTGACCGTAACCTTGCCGCGCTTCAGCGGTTGTGGGGACCGCTTCCCGTCCGTGGTGACGAAGATCTCGACCAAACGGAATATCGAGCGTTCGGTGACATACGCGGATGTGCTGATTGGCGCAGTATTGGTGCCGGGGCAACGCGCGCCGATTTTGGTCACGCGCGAAATGGTGCGCTCGATGAAACCGCGCTCCGTCATCATGGACGTCAGCATTGACGAAGGCGGGTGCGTCGAAACCTCGCGTCCGACCACGCACGAACACCCGGTCTTTGTCGAAGAGGGTATGCTGCACTATTGCGTGCCCAACATGCCCAGCGCAGTGGCGCGCACAGCCACCCATGCCTTTGTAAATTCCGCCATGCCTTACATTACGGAAATCGCCGCGCTTGGCGCGGAGGCGGGTCCTGGGCGATTCGTCCCTGGAACCGGCGGTCAATACGCATGATGGCAAACTTCATAACCTGGTTCGCCTGAGCGCGAGGGAGGCGTAGGATGACGACTGCCCTGAACATTTATCAATCCCGTGTAACCACAGCGGATGAGGCAGTGAAGGTCATCCAATCGGGGAATCGCATCTTTCTGACCGGTAACGTTTCCGTCCCGCAGACGCTTTTGGCGGCACTGGTGGCGTATGCCCCCAACCTGAAGGATGTGGAAATCTGTCAGGCGCTCACTGTCGGCGCGGCGGATTACGTCGCCCCGGAGATGGAAGGTCACCTGCGCGTGAACTCCATGTTCATCAGCGCCAATATCCGCAAGGCGGTTCACGAAGGGCACGCGGACTTTACACCGGTTTTGCTTTCGGAATTTCCGCTGTTGTTCAAGCGCGGCATCCTTCCGGTGGACGTGGCGGTTATTCACGTTTCCACCCCCGATGAGCACGGCTTTTGCAGCCTCGGTGTGGAGGTCGGACTTACCAAGTCCGCCGCGGAGTCGGCAAAGGTGCTCATTGCCGAAGTCAACGACAAAATGCCGCGCACCCTGGGCGATTCGTTCATTCACGTCAGCCGCCTGACCCACATCGTGCCGGTCAGTTACGACATCCCCGAACTTGCCATGGGGGAGGAAGGCAACGCGGAGATCGTGCAAAAGATCGCCGGGTACATTGCAGGTTTGATCCCCGATGGCGCCACCATGCAGCTCGGCATCGGCGGCATTCCCGATGCGGTTTTGAAATATCTCTTCGACAAAAAAGACCTCGGCATCCACACGGAACTATTTTCCGACGGCGTGATTGATCTGGTCAACGCCGGAGTGCTGACCAATGCTCATAAAACACTGCATCCGGGCAAGATCGTGGCGGGCTTCATCCTCGGCACCAAACGACTATATGAATGGGTGGACGATAATCCGCTGATCGAACTGCACCGCACCGAGTACGTGAACGACCCGTTCGTTATCGCACAGAACGACCGCATGGTGGCGGTCAACTCCGCCATCGAAGTGGACCTGACCGGTCAGGTCTGCGCCGACAGCATCGGACCGAAACTGTACAGCGGTGTGGGCGGACAGTTGGATTTCATCTACGGCGCATCCCGCTCGAAGGGCGGCGTTCCGATCATTGCGCTCCCCAGCACGGCTGTTTTACGCGACGGCACTGCCATCAGCAAGATCACCGCCATGCTCAAACACGGCGCAGGCGTGGTGACAACCCGCAATCACGTCCGCTTTGTGGTGACGGAATATGGCGTGGCAGACCTCTACGGCAGGACCATCCGCCAGCGGGCGCAAGCCCTGATTCGGGTTGCGCATCCGCAATTCCGCGATGAGTTGAACCGGCAGGCAAGGGAACTGCATTACCTGTGATATGGCTCGAACCCGAAGGTTTGGGTGGAAGGCAGGCTCATTTTGTGAGAACCTTCGGGACGTTCCGCGTAAGGTGAGTAATTGACCCCGGCTTGACATTCTCCCGGTTTTTACCTATTATCAGGGCGTTTTACTTGGGGATCCCCCGGCAGAGAATCGCCAGACCGTATTCCATCCCGTTTATCACCCCGCCATACTTCGGCTCGGCTTTTGGGTATATGTGCTTCTCGTTGTTGACTTTCCGTTGACACGGATTAGACTCTTTATTGACAGGAAAAGATAATCAATGCGTAACACAAAGATCGTCGCCACCATCGGACCTGCGTCTGATTCGGAGCAGGCGCTCGAGGCTCTCATTCAATCGGGGATGAACGTCGCCCGCCTGAATTTTTCGCACGGAACCCACGACCAGCACGCCCTGCGCGTCGCCGCCATTCGGAAGGTTTCGGACAAACTCGGCGTGCCGGTCGGCATCCTGCAAGACCTGCAAGGACCGAAAATCCGGGTTGGAAAGCTTGAAAGCCCGCTTCAACTTTCGGTGGGCGAGGATGTCTGTCTGTACGCCGCGCAGGACAAGCCGCCAAAGAACGACTGCCAGTTGATCCCGGTGGACTTTCGGGAACTGTTCGACTCCGTTCAAGTTGGCGATAAGTTGCTGCTCGATGACGGGCGCCTTGCCCTGGAGGTTATTTCCGCCAGGGGGCGCATCGTTCATGCAATGGTGCTGGTGGGCGGCACGCTCTCCTCGCACAAAGGTATCAACCTGCCCTGGCGTGAAACTTCGCATTGCCGGGTTCACCGAAAAGACAAAGCCGACCTCGCCTTCGGCATCTCCCGGGGCGTGGATGCGGTTGCGATCTCCTTCGTCCGCAGTGCCGAAGACGTGAAGACCGTCCGCGCCGCGCTCGAGGAATTTTCAGCAGACAGGCGCGCGCCGCTCCTGATTGCCAAATTGGAAAAGCCCGAAGCCCTCACGGAACTCGAAGCCATTCTCGACGTGGTGGACGGCGTGATGGTTGCGCGCGGCGACCTCGGCGTGGAACTCCCGCCGGAGCGCGTCCCGCCTCTGCAGAAGATGATCATCCGCGCCGCAAACGCGCGCGCCAAACTGGTCATCACCGCCACGCAAATGCTCGAATCCATGATTCAGAATCCGCTGCCCACGCGCGCCGAAGCGTCCGACGTAGCCAACGCCGTCTTCGACGGCACCGATGCGGTCATGCTCTCCGCCGAGACCGCCTCCGGCGAATATCCCGGCGAGGCGGTTGACATGATGGCGCGCATCGTGTTAGAAGCCGAGTCGCACTACATCGAGTGGGGAAGCCGTCAGGACGGCCGGGCAGGCTTGGGCGAGAGCGATGCGGCGTCCATGGCGCGGGCGGCAAATACGCTGGCAGTGGACCCCGAAGTTCGCGCGGTCGCCGTCTTCACCATGCAGGGGCGTTCCGCCTGGCTCATGTCCAAGGTGCGCCCGTCGAAGCGAATCCTTGCCTTCACGCCGAAAACGGAGACCTACACCCAGCTCGCATTTTTGTGGGGCGTCCAACCGCACCTCATCAAATTCGCCAACACGCTGGACGACATGCTCTCCGACGTGGACGCCGCCCTGCTGAAATCCGGCATACAACCCGGTCAGCAGGTTGTACTGATTTGCGGCTACCCCATCGGCGAACAGCGCCCGCCGAACATGGCTCTGCTTCACGTGGTGGGCAGTCAACCCACCGTGAGCCTCGCGCGAAAACTGGCGGAGAAAAATATCAAAAAATGATTTGGAAATCTCCGCGCCGCGGATTTTTCCTCTCCTCGAACCCAAGCCAGGCGGATGCAGTTCCCTGCTTACTGCATCCGTTTCTTTCTTAACCGATGCCTGCTTCTGTTTTCTGACGGCGGGTCATTCGCTCGAAGCGATCAATATCCCAAACCCGATCAACACCCCGCCCGCCAGAAATAACGGGGTGATTTCTTCGGCGAGGAAAAACCAGCCGAGCAGTGCACCGACGACCGGTTGGGCAAAGAACGTCAGCGATGCGACTGCGGCGGGCAATTCGGCAAAGGCGTAATTCCAAAGGAACATCGCCGCCGCCGTGGAGATGATCCCCAAAAACAACAGTCCGCCGACGATTCCCGGCGTGATCTCGCCGACGCCCTGTGAGTGGACTTCCAACATCCCAAACAAAACGCTGGACGGCATGCCGCCCGCCAGCATGATCACGCTGGATGCGAGCAGGTCTGCGGATTTGGAGACCTTGCGCACCAGCACCGAGTACAGCGCCCACGTCAGCGCCGCGGCGAGCAGACTCACGTTGCCCCAAAATAGCGGCGGTGAAAGTTCCGCGCTGCGTGGGTCAATCACTGCCAGCACGCCCAGCGTGGAAACGGCCAGCGCAATGATGCGGCGTGGAGTGACTTGTTCGCCGAGCAATAACGGCGCGAAGAGCAGCACAAACGCCGGCGTGGCAGACGTGACCAGCGCCCCGTTCGACGCCGTGGAAAGTTTCGTCCCGACGAATTGGAAGCCGAGCGAAACCCCATAGCCCACAAAGCCCGTGAGAAAACTCGCCCAAAAGAATTCCCTCGAGATCACCGTCTTTTGTCCCGTTTTTCTGTTGCGGAAGAAAATGACGACGCCCAAAGTCAATGCGCCCATGAGAAGGCGCAGGAGGAGCAGCGAAAACGGCGGGATGACCTCCAGCACCACCTTGCTCACCACGTACATCCCGCCCCAAATCGAAGCGGCGGCAAGACCTGCGATCAACCCTGCGGCTGTGTGATGTTTTTGCATAGCCGCCAATTATATCGAAGTGGGGTGCGCTACCAGTCGAATATCTTCCCGTCGGGCAATAAACAACAGCCTGTATGTTCCCAGTTCAGTCCCTCAATGAGATTCACCACCTGCGGAATAGCTTCTTCCGGCGGCGTTGCGTCCCCTGCCATGTTGTTCATGTCGGTTCTGAGGTAGCCGGGCACAGGGCGACCACGATCACGCCCAGCGCGCGCAACTCCAGGGAGAGCATTTTGGTCATTGCATTCGAGGCGTAACGACTCGCGATGTAACTGTGGTTCTCCGTTCGTTGCAGTTGCGCGATCGGACGGGTGGGGGCGGTGATGTTCACGATTTTTGGGGAATCGCTTTTTTGCAGTAAAGGCATCAGTTTCTGGCTGACCATCATGGGCGCTATCGAGTTGACCGCAAAGGATTGTCCCAGGGATTCTGGTTTTAAATCTGCGAAACCGGCGCTGGGGAAGAATACTCCGGCGTTGTTGATTAAAAGATCGAGTGCGTCTGTTTCGCGCTGTACCTGTTCCGCCGCCGCTTCAATGGACTTTGAGTCGGTCACGTCCAACGGGACCAGGGTAAGACGGTCGCCATAAGTCGTTTTCAATGGATGCAGGCGGGCGGCTTCCGCTGGGGCGCGGCATGCCGCAAAAACACGCCCGCCGCGCGCCGGGTATTCGCGCGCGAAAGCCAGTCCAATTCCCCGGTTGGGTCCCGGTGATGAGAACTGTGTGCATAAGGTTACTCAAGTTGCTACCTTGAAATAGGTACTTGTAGTATTCCGTCAAAGACCCTCACCCTGCCCTCTCCCAACGGGAGAGGGGGAAGCCATCTCAGTAAAAAATCGCCACGATTGGGGGTGAGGGAACGTTTTTGAAATCAAGGTGGCAACTTGGATTAAGGTTATGTCTTTTCTCCTATTCGCAATTCCTTTGTATTACACAAGGAATAATTTATTGATTCTGTATCGAATGCCTTCGTAGATTGTGCTGATTGGGTGGTATTGCAGAAAAAGCAATTTCCTGTAAAAGCCAAGCCAAACCTTCAAGTCTCGTTTCAGAATTGGGTTGAATCTCTCTCTATCGCTGTTTATGGTTGTTGACGTCAGCCTGTTCTTAACATATCCAAAGCCTGAGATTGCAACAACCTTCTTTCCTCGAAGCTGTGTGCGAAGAAGAAGATAATCGTCGCCGCACCAGATTTTTAACTGGCTGGGGATGGGCGAATACTCTTTCGTACGAAAGAATAAGATCTCGCCGAAGCCATTATCCCGCTGGTCCACTGCACGATGGCTCAAAATGTTTTTGTTGTCACTCCATTCCATGCCGATCAGCCCAATAGTTTCGTTATGGTCGTTGTTTAGAATTGAAATTGCGTACTCAAGAAGCTCGGTCGTCGCATCTACGTCGTCGTTAAGCAGACAAGTAAAACGACTTGGTGAATGCTTTACGCCCAGATTCCAGGCGGGATTCACATACATGTTAACGCCCTTGGATATTACCTGAATTTTGGGGTGCGGCAGCGGGATGGATTGGGTAGGGTTGTTATCAATGACGATGACTCGCGAAACGATGTTGCTCTCTGCTAAAAGCAGAATGTTTTTTGGAAAAGTTTCAACTTTCCAAAGAGTCGGTACGACGATGGTTAAACTTCGTTCCAGGGGATGCATTTTTGTGTGCATTCGCATATTATACGTTCCTGTCTGGCGCTGGTCAACAATCACCTCGCAAACCCCTGCGGCATGAATGTATCCCCGCCGGATATACCGTACTCCAAAATATCCTTCTCGCGGCTCGGATACGATTTCAACAATTCCTCCAGGGTACCGCCGGTGAAAATATCGTCCGTGAAGCCGGGCGCCAGGGTGCAGCCGAAGAGGGAATAACGACTGCCCGCCACGCAA
This sequence comes from Chloroflexota bacterium, assembly GCA_013112685.1. GTDB lineage: Bacteria > Chloroflexota > Anaerolineae > Anaerolineales > Villigracilaceae > Villigracilis. The sequence continues at coordinate 1,098,178 of JABFGC010000002.1, forward strand.
TGACCCGCCTGCCAGACCCCGGCGGGTATCACAAACTGCACGTGCTGTCCCTTGAGCGGGTCGCTTCCCAGAATCACATCGCGGCTGGAACCATCGGGGTAAAGCAGAATCAGCCTCAACGGGTCGCCGCCATAAAAGTGCCACATCTCGTCAATCGTCAACTTGTGGAAACAGGAAACACTACGCGGCTCATGGCAGTATAAACCGATCATGCCGGTTCCGTACGGCTTGCCGTTCGGCAGGCTCTCCGGCGAGCGATATGTGCTGGCGAACAACGTCCCTTCCACCGGCAGGGGTCGAAACTTGAAATGCTCGATCAGCGCTTTAACTTCGACGTCCATTCTTCCTCCTATTGTCTTCTGCCGCCGCTTTCCCTTAATCCTCTCTCGCAACCGGCTTCTCGCGATCCGTCAGATTTACCACAATCGCATTGCTGGCTTTGATCAAATTCTCCGGCGTGATCATAATCTCCTCGCCCCATTGCCCCGCGCCTGTGCCGAGGATGGGCTCGTCCACAAGGCTCGCTTCGAGAAAGGTGCGAAAGCCTTCCGGCTGCCAGCCAAAGGCGGGGATCGAGCCGATGACGTAGCCGGTCACTTCCTTCACTCGTTCCGGCGGAGCCATCTGGATGTTGCGCGAGCCGATGGCTTTCTTCAAATTTCCCGAAACCGCGTTCTGGTCGCCGCCGAGCATCACCAGCACACACTCGCCCGTATCCACCACCTGAAAGATGAGCGTTTTGACCGCCTGCCGTTCGGGAAAGCCGAGCGCCTTGGCGACGTTTGCCGCGCCTTTTTCGGTCTCCGGCGGGAAACTGCGCGCTTCGTAGGGGATGTTGTGTTTATCGAGATGAAGATGGGCTTGAAGTTTCATGAGTCACTCGCTTTTCTGTTTTCGGGCTGATGCCAGATAAATGCCCGCCAGGATGAACACGCCGCCGGCGATGGTTGCGGGTGAGGGTATTTCACCCAAAATAAAAAACGCCAGAACCGCGCTTCCAATCGGTTCGCCCAGCGTGGTCACTGCCACAAGCGCAGCGGGCAGGTATTTCAACGCCCAATTATAGGTGGAGTGCCCGATCAACTGCGGGATGGCGGCGAGCAGGAATATCCAGCCGTAAGTTTGCGGCGCGAAACCCAGCGGCGAACTGCCCGAAGCGAGCATAATGCCGGTCAACACAACCGCCGCAATCCCGTACACTAGAAAAATATACGGGAGGAGCGGCATCCCCGCCCGCAGTTTTCTGCCGATGATGAGATAGCCGGTCACCGCCCACGCCCCGGCAAGAGCGAGGAAGTTTCCCCACATGGCTTGACCTTGCAGGATGTCGCCCAACGCCGGGCAGGCGAGATCCCCATCCCAGACGCACGCATCAGACAACCCGATGATTGCTCCGCCGACCAAAGCCAGCGCCAACCCGATGAGAGCTGTCCGCGTGATATGCTCTTTCAACAGCATCGGTGAGAGCAGCGCCACCCATAACGGTCCCGTGCTGACGAACACCACCGAACTCGCCACGCTGGTAAATTCGAGCGACGAGATCCACGTGGCAAAGTGAACGGCGAGGAAAACGCCCGAGAAAATAGCCAGCAGCAACTCGGTCCGCGTGAGGCGTTTTAGTTCATCCAGATGGCGACCCAATGCGACAGGCGCAATCAGAATGGAGGCGAAGGTCAATCGCAGGGCGGCGATTACAAGCGAAGGCGCTCCATCCATTTGTGCAAAGCGGATGAAAATGCTCGCTGTCGAAACTGCGAGGATGGCGACCGCGATGGCAAAGGGGAGCAGGAAACGGGCGCGTGGATTCATAATGTCGCTGAGTTTACCGCAAAGTTGGTTTATTAGATATTTGTATAATAATTCCATTTTATCTTGCGCCCGGCAGGGATGCGGGTTAAAATCCAAGCGTTGTTTTTTATCTAATTCAACCAACTCGAAGGAGAACCCCATGGCTTTTGAACTGCCTAAACTTCCCTATGCCTATGATGCGCTCGAACCCCACATTGACGCGCGCACCATGGAAATCCATCACACCAAACATCACCAGGCGTACATCACCAACCTCAACGGCGCCATCGAAAAGACGCCCGAACTCGCGGGCAAATCGCTCGAAGAACTGCTTGGCGATTTGAACGCCGCGCCCGAAAGCGTCCGCACCGTTGTCCGCAATCACGGCGGCGGGACGTACAATCACAACCTGTTCTGGGAGATCATGGGACCCCAAGGCGGGCGGCGAACCGAAGGGCGGCTTGCTCAAAGCCATCGAAGCGTCCTTCAAATCGTTCGACGCGTTCAAATCGGAATTCACAACCGCCGCCACCACACGCTTCGGTTCCGGCTGGGCGTGGCTGGTGAAGAAGGGCGACGGCTTGGCGGTGGTCTCGACCGCCAACCAGGACACGCCCCTTTCCGACGGCTTGACCCCCATCCTCGGCATTGACGTGTGGGAACACGCCTATTACCTGAATTACCAGAACCGCCGCCCCGATTACATCGCCGCCTGGTGGAACGTAGTCAACTGGGATGCGGTTGCCGCAAAATACGCCGCGAAATAATTTGCCCTACCCTCTCTCAACCCCGCAAATGTTCTGCGGGGTTGTTTGTTTTTCAGTCTTGCCACTAATTTGCTCCCTGCGCCGTCCCCGGCGCAGGCTTCCCTCGTAAAACGCCGCCGGGGACTGCGTCTTCGCGCGCCGAACGGCGGCGGCTGGAGCGTAGCTGCTGACAACCTTTGCGTGCACACTGTTTGTTTTTCAGTCTTGCCACGCGGATAAACATAGTTATAATTGTCACATCACGTTTGTCCATCATCCCACAAGGAGAAAAGATCATGACTCACATTATTACAAGCCTGTGCGTGCGCGACCGTGGCTGCATCGAAGTCTGCCCCGTGGAATGCATCATTCCAGGCAATCCTGTGAATGAATTTCCGCTCGTCTACATTGACCCGGATACCTGCATTGACTGCGGCGCATGTGTCCCTGAATGTCCTTATTCCGCCATCTTCCCTGAAGATGAAGTGCCCTCGGCATACACCGCCAAGGGCGGCGAGTACATCAACAAACTCGGTCTCACCGGTCACTTCGAGGGCACCAATCATCATGGCAAACCGATCGTCCTCGAGACCACCCGGCAGTTGACGGCTGGCGAAGTTGTAGACCTTACCCCGGATACCCAACTCAACTACGACTTCTTCAAGAGCGGTCCCGGCTATTCCGCGAAGGATAGCGACACCGGCATGTAAATAAATGTTCGAGCGAAAAAGGTCAGGCGAACCCGTCTGACCTTTTTGATTCCAGTTATTGGTTTAGCGCAACGTTCAAAAGTTTTTCCCCAATGATCTCCGCCAGGTGCGGGTTGTTTTCCTCCAGGGCGATCACCAGCGCAAGCGGCGCTCCCCGCCAATCCGGCAGGGGTCCCCGCCAGCAGCCAGGTGATGAGCGCTTCATCTCTGCTTGCCTGACCGACGTAGCTCCAGTAGGGCATCCCTTCGTGGATTAAAGGACACCGCCGCTTCATCCGCCGCCTCAGGCTGGGTCACCTCTCTGGGCTGACCCAACGCTGGAAGCACCACCCATCCCTGTTCGCGCGTGTTGACCGCGGTTGCAATTCTCGGCGCAGGCGCAACTCCATGATTGCTCAAAACGGCGGCGGCGAGACTGACCTGCAATGGGCTGACATTTAAATTGCCTGCGTTTCCCTGCGCGTCGAATGAAACAGGCATATTGATCGCGGGCGCTTCGTAGAATCCCAGTCTTTCGTATAACTGATCGAGTTTGGTTGCGCCTGGTTCGCCTTCTCCGAACTCTGCAAGAACCAGCGGTTGGATCGCCGTCCCGATTGGGTAAAGTCCCTGCGTGGCGCGGTTGAGCAGGGGGGCGTTTTCATCGCGCACGAGGGCTTGTCCTATTTCATCCAGTTCATTTGGGTCAAACGTGGGGTGAGACGCCATGACGATGATTTCGCCCGTTTGTGCGTTCATGAGGATTATCGCACCACGGTGACTGCCCAGCAGGCGGTCGGCTTCGGCTTGGAGGGTAAGGTCAATGCTGAGGCGGATGTCCAGCCCCGGGGGAGGGGTTCCGTAAATCAATTGATTCCACAAAACGAGACTGGTCGGGTTTCCCTGCAAACCGCGCAGGTAGTCGTCGAGGCTGGCTTCAACCCCAGCCTGTCCGTAAACCGGATGCGTGTAGCCAATTACCGGAGCCAGGTCGGGATATTTATAAACTCGCAAGTATGAACCGCTTTGCCCTTCCGTCACGTTGATGGGACGGTTGTTTTTGTCCAATATCTGACCACGCGGGACGTAGCGGTCGGCGATGGCGCGGCGCGGGTTGTCGGTGCGGCTCAGCAGGTCGGGTCCCGCGCACGATTGCCCACCAGGCTGTGGTCAGGGCGCAGGCGGCGAATCCCAGAGCGAGCGCGCCGCCGAGCATGGAGTAGGGTCTGGGGTCGCGCAGTTCGGCGGGTTCGTTTTCCTCGGAATTGCTGATGGCGAGCAGAAGGAACAGGGCGATGAACGAGGTCAGCAGGGGAGGAGCCGCCGTACGAAACGAACGGCAGGGTCACGCCGGTGAGCGGCGGCAGGCGCACGTTGCCGCCGATAATGAGCAGGCTTTGAATGCCGATATACGTCACGATGCCCGCGGCGAGATAGCGTTTGAACCGGTCGCGGCGCGCAGAGAGGCGATCAAGCCTCGGGCGACGATCACCCAAATGATGGCGATCAACCCCAGGGTCCCGATCAGACCCGTCTCTTCCGCAATGGCGGCGTAGATAAAATCCGAAATTGCAACCGGAACCAACAACGGACTCCCGATCCCCAATCCTCTTCCAATCGTCCCGCCGTTTGCCACCGCTAGCAGCGATTGGACGATCTGGTAGGAATTGCCGGTGGGGTCGTCCCATGGATTGAGCCAGCCGACGATGCGGATGTGAATGATGTCTATCAGGTAGTACCCGAAGAGGAGCGCCAATACAAGCAAACCGACAGCCGAGAGAAGAATTCGCCGCCTGCCGGTTGCGATGAAAATCATGATGGTGAAGATGGAAATGAAAATGGATGCCGTGCCGAGGTCGCGCTGGACGATGAGGAGCAGCAACGCCAGTCCGGTGAGCGCAAGCGTTGGGACGAGCAGCGGGAACGAAAGCAGGCGGATGCTGGCGCGGTCGGCGAGATAAGCGGAGAGATAGATGACCAGCAAGACCTTGAGTGCTTCGGAAGGCTGGAAGTACACGCCGCAGCAGCCCAGCCAGAGTTGCGGTCCCACCCCGAGCGGATTTGTGCCGAAGATCAAGGTCAGCGCGGTGATGAGAAGACCGCCGCTCAGGATCAGGTATTTGTAGCGGCGCAAAAAAAGGAAATTTGGAACGAAGCGCAAGGCAAGGACGAAAACGAGCACGCTGACGCCAAGCCAGATGGTCTGGCGCACGCCGAAGGCTTCATCCAGCCGCCAGATGGTCAGCACGCCCCAACCGCTCAACAACGACGCGGCAGGCAGGATGTACGGGTCGCGTTCGGGCAAATATCTGACGGTGGCGCGATGCGCGAAAATCGTGAACAGCCCCCAGCCGAAGTAGCCGATCCAATGCGCCAGCCTGTAATCCACTTCCCAGGAGCGTTCCCGCACTGCCGGGGCAAGGGTGAGAATCACGGATTGGATAAACAGGAACAGCGCCGCCCACTGGATCAGGCGGCTTTGAGTCTGATCGTTCATTTGTAATGACGCTTCATCATGGAGGAGTTTGGCGGCGGTTGGGGACGGCTATTTGTAATATTTCCCAACCAGCGGGCGGAGTTTTTCGAGCGTTTCCGCAGGGATGACCTTTGGGTCGGTGATCAATGCGGTGGATAGGGCGCTATCGCAATTGCAAGCACGCTCCGGTTGGATGTTCCGCACCAGGCTGCGGATGGCTTCCTGGGCGATTTCGGTGTTCTTGTTGAGCGTCTGGATGACCATTTCCACGGTCACCGGCGATTCGGTCACGTGCCACACGTCATAGTCGGTGACGTGCGCCATGATCGCATAGCACATCTCCGCTTCGCGGGCGAGGAACGCCTCCGGCGAGGCGGTCATGCCAATAATGGACATGCCCCAACTGCGGTAGGTGTGCGATTCGGCTTTGGTCGAAAAACGCGGGACCTTCAATTGTGATGAAGTTCCCGCCGCGATGCGCCGCCGCCCCGGTCGCGCGGACAGCCGCCTCCAACTGCGCGGAAAGGTCGCCGCAAAATGGGGCCCGCCACGCTGACGTGCGCGACCAATCCCTCGCCGAAGAACGTGCGCGCGCGGTTGCGGGTGAAATCGAAGAGGTTATCGGGGATGACGATGTGTCCGGGCGCGTAATCCTCGCGCAGGGAGCCGCAGGCGCTGATGCTGATAATCCGTTCCACGCCCAGCGACTTCAACGCATAGATGTTCGCGCGATACGGCACTTCCGTAGGGGTGATGTGATGTCCGATTCCGTGCCGCGCAAGGAAGGCGATGCGTTTTCCCTCCAGCGTTCCAACCGTGATGGGCGCGCTCGGTTTTCCGAACGGGGTGTCGAGCGCGACGGTTTCGGTCGCCTCGAGTCCCTTCATGTGGTACAAACCCGACCCGCCAATGACGGCAATGCCAGCCTTGTTCATGACTTCTTTTTCTCCAGTTTTTGAGTTGGTTCGATGATTACGTTTTCGGAAAGACTGATGCTCAGCCGCGTGGCGCCGCACCGAATCTCATCGCCGGAGGTGATGACGGTCGGCATGGTGATGACGGCTTCATTCAACAATGTCCCATTGGTCGAAGCCAGGTCCTCAAGCCACCATTGACCGTGATGGTAGACCAACTGTGCGTGGCGGGCGGAGACGGTGTCGTCCACGAGCGGGACGTCGCACCCCGGATCGCGTCCCAGGGTGATTTCAGGCTGGGCGAAATGTTTCAGGGTAGCGCCGCCTCCCTGCCGGACCATGATGCTGATCCCCGGAACCCGGCGGTTGGCAAGCGTGTAACTTTGCCGCTGAACCTCCCGGTACAAATAATACAGAATCCACCCAAGAAAACCGTATAGAGCCAGGGCGGTGACGAACCGCAAAGCCAATACGATGGGTCCGCTCATTTCTTGTTTAATTTTGCTGTGGAATGTTCTTTGAGGACGGCGGTCGGGCGTTCCGAGGCGCTGTTCGACAATGGATTGGTGTCCTTCAGGTCCGAGCGCGGAGGCGGGTTATCCTGCCCGAAAATAAGCGCCACGCCCGCCAGCGAAATGACATCCCCCGGGTACAGCACGCTCTGGCTGGTGCGCTGTCCATTGACGAACGTCCCGCCGGTCGAATTCAGGTCGAAGACAACGTAACGCCCCTTGATGGCGCGCAGTTGTGCATGGTTGCGGGATACGCGCGGGTCGTCAATCGTCAGTTGATTATCCAGCCTTCTGCCGATGTTGATGACGGACAGGGTAAGCGGAAAGACCTTGACCCCCTCCACGATCAGGAATGCGTTTTCCGGTATGGCTTCGCTTTCGCTCAGGTTGCCGGTATCCAAGGGGGTTGCATTTGTCTCTGACATAGAATCTATCCGATGAGATGCCACAATTTCCGCATCGTTGGGTTGAATCCGCTCGTCTGAAGATACGGAGATGGTGGGGGACATTGTAAACCGAAGTCCCGCCTCCTGCGCAACGGTCGTAATCGAACGCAACAGAATTGCAAGTATTTTCTGGTCCTGCCATTCCATGGCAGTGACCGGGTGCATGATCAGGGTGTAAACGTCCGGCGCAGTCGAAACGTCGTTTTGCGCCGCCAGGGAATTCTGCTGAATGACCGCCGCAAGTTTTTGGATGATGATATCTTCCACTTTCCTGCCCGGCAATGCGTTCAGCAAATCCACCTCGATCAGGTTTTGGAGACGAGCCTCGATCTCTTGTAAATTCATACAAATACTCTGGAGGAATTATAGGGTGTGCATGACATTTCCGCAAGTCCGACCAAGGTCAGGTGCGTGGTCTTTGAAGAGCTGGAAAGACCGCTTCCAAAACCGTCGGAGGCGCGAATCTTGTCAAGCGGCTTGCAAAAGCCGTAAAGTCGGATGTGCGAAGCGCGAGGAGAGGAATTTCTAAAGGGGATTGTTACAGTTCGGACAGGTCGTTTCGTCCGCTTTCACCACGTAGCCGCAGTTCTTGCAGGTGACGGGCTGAGCCTTGCCGAGCGGAGCGCCGCAGGCGATGCAGGAGGGCTCGCCGACCGGGTTCGCCACGTGGCAATATTCACAGGTTGTGCGTCTCAGATTTTCCGAGAGTTCTGCCGAAGCCCCCGCGGCGCGCGCCGCCTGTGAAATCACCTGCCACACACGCTCTCGCAGACTGAGGTTTTCGATGTCCTGGGCGATATCGTCGAGTCTTCCCAGCAGGCTGAAGGGATTCTTCAACGCCGCCAGCGCGCTCACTCCCAGGCTTGCCGCGACACCCATCCACGCTTGCTGACCCAGCTCGATCATGATGCCCTCCTCAAGAGTCTGAATCGTGACGGTCATGGCGGTCTGCCCGCCGGACATCGCATCGGGGCGGGTGCTCACCTGCACGATCATCCTGTCGCTTTGCCCTATGGTTTGTGCGCGAAAGTTCCCCTGGTTGAATTCACCGAGCAACGCCTGGGCAATATCCACCGGCTTGAGTTTCCCGTGAAAGATTCTTCGTTCCATGAACTCGATTATAATCGCGTTTGCGATTCTCCTTGGAAAATACTACGAAATGAAGCGAACCTGGTTTCACTCTCTCACTTTCTTACTGTTTGTCGGCGTTTCCCTCTCCCAGACTTTTACCGCATCCACCCGGACCGTTGTGCTGGCTCAACAGCCCACAGAATCAGCTTCCCCCCAGGCTGGAACCGGGATGTTCATCACCGTGGTCACCGATGAACCGCAAATCAACGTCCGCATGGGTCCAAGTTCCACTGTGTATCCGATTGTGGGGGTCCTGTTGACGGGCGCGACCGCTCCGGCATTGGGCAGGTCGCAGGGCGGCGATTGGATTCAGATTGCGTTCCCCACCGCTCCCGGCGGAGTGGGCTGGGTCTATTCCCCCCTTGTGCAAGTTTCTCCCGGCACGCTCCCGATTGTCGCTCCGCCGCCGACCCCTGTGCCGCCTGCAACCGCAACCATTGACCCAACTCTCGCCGCGCAGTTCATCGTCGAACCGACGAGCACGCGCCTGCCCACCTTCACTCCGCCGCCTTCCATCACGCTTCCATCTTATGATCAACCGTCTGCATCGAAAGATTCCGTGCCGCTGGCAGCCGTCATTATTGCATTTGGTACTCTTGGGCTGATCGGGTTCCTGCTCTCGCTTTTCAGACGTTAATTCGATGAACGCGTTCAGGCTCAGGCTGGTTCTTTTTTTTCTTTTAATCGTTTTCGGTTTGGGGTTTGTTATCCAATTCCCTGCGTTTTCCATCGCTCATGCTCAGCAGCCCACCGGTTCCGTCCCTACGGTTACAGGTACGCCAACCGGGATGATCGTAAGAGTCAACCTCGATCTTGAAGTGATCAATGTTTACTCCGGTCCAAGTAATTATCTCTACCCTGCGGTGGGAGTTCTGCTGAAAGGGCAGCAAATTCCCGCTTTGGGAATATCGGAGGACGGCGATTGGATTCAAGTCTACTATCCCGGCGTACCCGGCGCGGCGGCATGGGTGTATGGTCCTTATGTGACGATCATCAAAACGGGACGCCTGCCTGTCCTCCCCGCGCCCGAAACGCCCACGCCCGCCTCGACCCCAACGCTGGATCCGACTCTCGCCGCGGCTTTCATTGACCCGGTAACGCCAACCCGCCTGCCGACCTTTACCCCGCCCGCGGAACTGGTCGTTCCAACCTTCCTCCCGGAAGCCGCGGTCAATCGCGTGCCGATGGGGTTGTTGATTTTCGGTTTGGGGTTTATCGGGCTGTTTGGAACGCTGATCTCCTTCCTGCGCGGACGGTAATCAAAAACGGACAGCCCAAACCTGGACTGTCCGTTTCGTTTGAACGATAGGTTAGTTGTGGCATCCGCAGGAACCGCCGCCACACCCGCGACCGCCTTCCCCGCCGCCGGAGCCGCAGGCGCACGCTTCGCGCCCCTCGCTGTGACTGTGCGCTTTGGAGTATGGGCTGTTGACCGCGAAGCCAGCGCCAAGCTTCGGGGTCGTTCACAAAATCAACGGTGGCGTCGCGCAGGTAGTCAATCGAGACCTCGTCCACAACCACCTTGATCCCGTCGCTTTCAAAGGTCATATCCTGGTCGCGGATGTTGTTATCGAGAGCCATGCCAAAGTTCACCCCACAGCACCCGCCTCCCGCAACGTAGACGCGCAGGGCGTATCCTTCCAGATTCCGTTCGGTCAAAATATCCTTGATCGCCCTGGAAGCGGCGGGGGTGAGGGTAAGCAATTGGGTATTGATTTCCTGGAGCATTTGTCTTCTCCTTGGTTATTTGTGTAATGTTGGTGAATGTTATCAGGTTTGGAAAGGCTTGTCAACTTTGGCGGCCTGGGAACCTGATCCGCGCTCACTTTCTTGACACAAACCCTTTGCGCCTGTAAAATCCCTCTGCTTAAAAGGCGAAAGCCTTTATTTTTTCATCTCCATAGGAGGAGTCACCTTTCATGTTCACAATGGGACTAACCAATTTTGAACAGATCGCGATCTGGGCTGTCTTCGCAGTTGCATGGCTTGGGCTTGGATACGCGGTTTTTTTGCGCTCCCAAATCCTTCGTGAGGACAAGGGAACGGAAAAAATGCAGGAAGTTTGGGGAGCGATCAAGGACGGCGCGAACGCTTATTTGCAGAAGCAGTTGCGCTCCATTTTGCCGCTGATTGGGATTCTCACAATCGCCCTGTTCCTTTCCGTTTATGTCGTTCCGCCCTCGCCCGAAGCGCTCGAACGCTTCAAGAACCTGGACGAGAGCGCTGTCCGGCTGTGGATCGGTTTGGCGCGCGCGTTTGCCTTCGTGATGGGCGCCGGCTTTTCCCCCGGCTGTCGGGCAGATCGGGATGCGCATGGCAGTGGAAGCGAATGTGCGTGTCGCCTCGGCTTCCCGCAATTCGTTCGGTGACGCGCTTCGCATCGCCTACCGCGCCGGGACCATCACCGGTATGTTGACCGACGGTCTGGGCTTGCTCGGCGGGACCATCATCTTCATCATCCTCGGTATCGCCGCGCCGGACGCCCTGCTCGGCTTCGGCTTCGGTGGAACCCTGCTTGCGCTGTTCATGCGCGTGGGCGGCGGCATCTACACCAAAGCGGCAGATGTCGGCGCAGACCTGGTCGGGAAAGTGGAAGCAGGCATCCCGGAGGATGATCCGCGCAATCCCGCAGTGGTGGCTGACCTCGTGGGTGACAACGTCGGCGACTGCGCCGGTATGGCGGCAGACATCTTCGAATCCTATGAAGTGACCATCGTCTCCGGTTTGATCCTTGGGCTGGCGTTGTGGCACATCACGGATCGTCTCGAATGGATCATCTTCCCCCTGGTCGTGCGCGGTATCGGAGTGCTTTCTTCCATCATCGGCACCTACTTCGTGCGCGGCGGCGAGACCGGCAAGAGCGAGGACGCGATGAAGGCGATCTTCCGCGGCTTCCTTACCTCGGCGGTTATCTCCGCCGGTTTGTTCTTTGTCGCCGGGTATTTCTATTTGAATTCCCCCCGAAATGGCGCAATGGGGCGGCTGGTGGCGCATGCCCGCCGCTGTGGGCGCGGGCGTTCTGCTTGCGATTTTGATTGACCGCCTGACGGAATATTTCACCGGCACACATGCCGCGCCCGTCAACGACATCAAGAAAGCCGCGGATACGGGTCCGGCTACCCTCATCCTGAACGGTGTTTCTGTGGGCTTTGAATCCTCCGTCTGGTCTGTTGTTGTGATCGCCCTGACGATTGTGGCGTCAATCCTTATCTTTGGCACGATTGATCTGGCAAAGGTACTGCCTGCCGAGGAGGTCGGAATTGCGACTGCGAATTTCATCCTTTATGGCGTTGCAATGACCGGCATCGGCATGTTGACCCTCACCGGCAACAACGTGGCGATGGACTCCTTCGGTCCGATTGCGGATAACGCCAACGGCATCGGTGAAATGTCCTGGTCTGGCAAGACGGATAAGGAAACCAAAAAGGCTCAGCAAACCATGGCTGACCTCGATGCGGTCGGCAATACCACCAAGGCGATCACGAAAGGCGTTGCGATTGGCTCCGCCGTGATTGCAGCGGTTTCCCTGTTTGGTTCGTTCCTCGTGGATGTTTCCCGCGCGCAAGCCGGTTTCGGCATCCCGGTTGCGGAACAAATCCAGGGCAATCGGCATCCGCGTGGACATCCCGCAGGTGTTCGTAGGAATGCTCCTCGGCGGCGCTTTGCCGTGGTTGTTCTCCTCGTTTGCAATCCAGGCTGTGAGCCGCGCGGCGTCCCTTATCGTGTTGGAAGTCCGCCGCCAGTTCAAGCTGGGCGTGCTCGATGGCAAAGTCAAACCTGATTATGCCCAGGCGGTCGGCATTTCCACCACCGCCGCGCAGAAGGAACTGGTCTCCCTCGCCCTGCTCGGCATCGTGACCCCGATTGTCGTTGGTTTGCTCCTGAACGTTGAAGCGCTGGGCGGCTTCCTCGCAGGTATCATTGTCTCCGGTCAATTGCTGGCGGTATTCCTCAATAACTCCGGCGGCGCCTGGGACAATGCCAAGAAGTTGATCGAAGATGAGCCGAGAGACCCCGCCAAGAATCTTGGCAAAGGCTCCGAGCGTCACAAGGCTGGCGTGGTGGGCGATACGGTCGGCGATCCTTTCAAGGATACAGCCGGTCCCGCGCTCAACCCGATGATTAAAGTGGTTAACTTGGTCTCCGTGATCATTGCGCCGATTGTCGTGCAATATGCAGACCCCGACCTTCCCATCGCCGTCAAGGCAGGCGTTTGGGGGGTGGCTGTGGTCCTGATCATCGTGCTCGGCTGGGCGGTGATGCGCTCCAAGGCTCCCGCTCCATCCATGAGCGCCAGCGTCAGTTCGGTGAAGGCTGTGCCTGCAAAGAAGAAAAAATCAAGCAAGAAGTAACGGTAATTAAAGGGCGCTTCCGCCACTGGAAGCGCCCTTTGGTTTTAGGAGGATAATTTAGAAAAGAAGGAAACTATGGTTTGATCGCTGTTTCCCAAATCCCGCGGTCATTTAGTTTACATTCGTAATTTGATTCCAACGGCGGCTGAATGACGTGAATTTTGTAAGCCGCAACCAGGTCGGAGTTGTATTGGTCAATGCGCTCCAGTTCGAGCCACGCGGGAATGTTGCCGGGTCCGGGTATCAATCCGAATTGAAGATGCCTGGTTGTGTAATCGTTTTCATACGCGATGTAACTGTAGCCCCGCCTGTACACTTCTTCCCAGAACAGATCAGGTGACTGCTGTGACAGGTCTTTTAGCACGCTGTACTCTTTGTTTGACGTTGAACAGGCAAAAAGGTCGGTTCGCAGGTAGTAACGGAAGGAACTTAACGTTAGGACTCTGGCTCCTTCCGGGGCAGTTCGGTTGATTTCCGAAAAGTAATCGCAAAGAATAAAATTTGAGCATTGCGGATTCCCGCGGCTGTCCAAGGGGGAGTATGTGCCTGTTGCAAGAATCAATACCCGCGCTGTGATCAGGAGCAAAAGGAGGGCAATCACAGCCGTTGCGAGATTTCGAAAAACATGATTTGCGCTGTTTATGACAGCCTCGATAAGCGCGGAGACGGGCAGAAAAATCAGTATCCAAAGGAATAATACATATCGAATCTCGACTACGGTAAAGAATATGGATATCCAAAGAATGATTGTGACAATTGCAACAGCGGTCAAGGATTTTAATTCCTGGGAGATCGAGACATTTCGGCGAACGCTGCGGATAAAAATGGCTGGCAAAAACGCCATGACCAGAGGGGATATGTTCCCCAGGCTTTGCGGTGTGTTTCGAAATGTTACGACAAGAGGGTACATCAATCGGAGCGCCATCATGATGCCCGGGTCATTATCCCATGGACCGGACTCGGGGTTGATGCCTGCCACACTTTCAATGAATGCAAAAGGACTCCCTTGAATAAGAAAATTTGCATATAAATGGAATGCTCCTGCCGTCGCCACACCCAAACCAATCCAAAACAGGGATGTCAGTATTGATGTCAGGCTTGAAAACTTAATGCCATGTGCCGCAAAACTGCGCTGGGACAAATACAGGACCACAAATATACCGAGCAAAAACGCATTAAATGGGCGGGCGCTGATGGACAAGCCAGCCAGACAACCGGTCAAAACCAATATGGGAGGGTTGTTGTCTCTTTCTTTGCTCCACAGCGCCAGCCAATACATGGCGGCAATGGCGGGAGCCGTGCTGAGAAGGTCCACTTTGCCGTCCCCCAAAAGATCAGCAAATGCCGTGGAAGTAACTATTAGAATCAAAAGAATAATCTTTGCGGTTCTTGAAATCCCGAAACGATCTCCAATTGCCAGTCCAAAAACGATGATGATCAGCCCGCAAACCCAGGAGAACATCCTGGCTGCCTGATCACCAAACACAAGGATGATGGCGCTAAATTGGATGGTGCTTTGGAATGCGCTGGCTACAAAAGTATCTTCCGTGAAGTATCTGATTTCTTCATTATGTGCCGTGATTTTTGCGTTTGAGAAATAAATGGCAGAGGAGTCGTAACTAATTCGCGCCGAAGAGAGAAGAAGGGCTGTGGCGAGCAGAATCAATGAGAATATCAGAAATGTCTTATCTCTATTGTTTCCAAACGAAAATTTGGACGCAATATCCTTCAGCGCGCCTTTGAGATGCTTACTTCCCGACAAGAGACCGAGCGCAAGCGAAATCAAAACGATGGGGGCGGTCAACTTATACGTGCCTGCAAGGATTATGAAAACCGTGGAATATATTCCATGCCCAATCAGAAATTGTGTGGCAATGTTCGCAAGTTTTGACAATCGGTCTGGTTGATTTCTTGTGAATAAACCGGGAAATCCCAGATTGGCAATAAATGCCCCCAGGGACAGGCAGGCGATGGAAAAGATCGCAACGCCAGCCAGTGAGAACAGCAGCTGGAACCAATAGTTTGCGTGGACGAAGTCCATCACCCGCCCAACGTCAAATCTGATTTTCCACAGGTCAACCGAATGTATGTAACTGATCCTTGCGGAGAATAAGATGAAAACAAAAATACAAATAAACGCCCAGGGAAAAGAAGAGGATCCCTCCCGTTTTTTCAGTGTTAATGGCATATTTACCCATTTAAGTTTCCCGTTTCTATTTGAGGTTTTTAGCCTTTATTCTGGCTATTGCTCGTTCGAGGATGCGCGAGTCCCGAAAATACCTGCGCCATCCCGAAGGACCCAATTTGACGAAGGAAATAAACAGTTCAAGGCAATTGATTTTTTCTCCGTGAATCAACATGGCTAATCGGGTGTTGACCTTGATCGAAAACTGCGCAACCCTCCAAATGCCGCGCTGTCTCGAGGCGGGCAAATTCAGGAGCTGCACATGTTTTTTTGCAACCACTGTCATCTGCCTCTGAAAATCCTCTTCGTTGACGCTCCGCTGTACGGTTTGTGAAGTGGCGTGGACGCGGAATCCCGAAAGCGGAATAGGATAATAGACCGCATCCGTATGGATGGATAGTTTTAACCATAAATCCCAATCGGCTGTGTACCAAAGCGTTTCGTCCATTCCGCCCACTTTCAGAATCAATTTTCGTTTGATGATGGCTCCCGGTATGGAAATGAAATTTTGAGTCAAGAGCCGTTCTGTAAGAATGCTTGATTTCGTTATCTGCGGATATGAGGGCAGGGGACACTTCCAGGTTCCCAGCCGTTTGCCGGTTTCGCTGATAAAAATTGACGGGTGAACGATTAGATCAATTTGGGGCAGTTTTTGGGCAATGTCCCGCAGGGTAACGAGGCGGTTTTTGAGCCAGATATCGTCCTGGTGTAAAAAACAGGCGTACTCGCCTTTTGCCAGCGAAAGCGCCAGATTGGTGCTGGCTGTCCAGTTTCCGTTTTTTGCGTGATATACCTGCAGGGGGATCTTTTTCCGATACGCATTCAATATCGTTTGAGTGGCGTCGGTCGAACCGTCGTCAACCGCCAGGCATTCGATATCTGAGTCGCCCTGCAAGACAATCGACTCCAAGGCGAACGGAAGATATTTCTCGCCATTGAAAACCGGACAGATAACAGATAACCAGGGAGTTGACATTTGAGTTTGGTCGCAATAAGCGGGTTTGCCCGCTAGGCGAGCTGCTGCCTGATTTCGTCGGCGATTTTTCTGCCCGCCAGCCTGATTTGCGCTTCCCACGTCCTCCAAATAAAGGATGCCCACAGCAGCGCAATCAGGATAAAGTAGAAACCCTGCCTGAAGACGGCGGAAAATCCGGGCGGGGCGAACATGTGCAACCCGTCAATATCCAGTATGAGGTGCATGGTTCCGAAGATCATGTATAAAATCGAAAAGGGGTTTGGGTTGACGGCGGTATAAGAAGCGGGGATCGCCAGGTATTGGTTCGTAATGGCGGGCGATGCAGCGACTAGCAGGCAGGTGTAGTTAAGAAATGTTTCAACGCCGTCCGCCTTCCTGAAGTAAAACCCAAAAAACGTCAGGGTTGCGATCCACACCGCCCTGCTCGAAAGAAAAAGTTGGAGAATTGGCGGGATCAAGAAACCGTGAAAAAAACCGTTTTCATAAGATTGGTATTGAAACACGTTCTTTACGATACCTTCCCAGCCCGGTTCGGAAAAGGGAATAAAACTTACGAGGAACACTGCCGTCGGTATCAAGCCGATTAGGATTTTGTTGAGACGTCCCTTTTGTTTTATCAACAGCCATATCGGGAAGAGAAAAAATAGATGTTTGGTGGTTATTGAAATTCCCAGAAGGACCAACCCGGCGTATTTGCGTCTGTCCAGCGGCGCGTCGAAATCAGAGCCAAAAAGGAGCGTTGCGCATAAGGCGGTCAATAACGCCAGGTTATCGAATTGATTGTGATAACCCGTGATTAGAATCGAGATCGGGTTTAGAAAGAACAGGATGCCCGCGAGATTGCCGTACCTGCCCCGCAAAACAAGAAAAATTCCCACATCCACCAGGGACAGGAAGAGAACGAGAAAAAAACGAAAGATATCCTGGTTGCCGTTTGCGAGGTTGTAAAACACCGACAACAGGGAAAACCATATTGGACCGTAGTTGTACCGGGTGGTTTCCGCATAGACGTTCCCCCCGCGTTCGAGGATGTTTATCACGATCATGTACGAATCGAAATCGTAGTTGTGCCCCCTGGCGCTGACGAGAAAGCGCAGGGCAATACCTGCCGCGATCAATGCAAGGGTTATCAGCCTTTGTCTGGTTGTGTCTTTGGCGCTGGTCATAATTTTACGGACGGCAACGATGAGTTACTTTTTGTTCGTTTGTAAGCCGAGCATACTAAGGACAAAGCTGGTGAGGATGATTTGCCCGCCCATCGCCAGCGTGATACTGCCGCCAAACACCAGCCGGATGCTTGTGCTGAATCCGATTTGCTCGAAACTGTTGGATTGGGAGATCGCGATCAGCATGAGTATGAACCCCAGGACCAAAACTGAAAATCCCAAGACGAGCCCCCTTTCAAGATTGACGTATTTGAACAGCGCGAAGAACCTGGGTTTGACAGGCAGCAGTCCGTTCTCGTAAGCGTAAACCCGCGTTACGACTGCAAACGAAATCATATTCATGCCCAAATACATGAGTGAGCCTGCCGCAATGAAAGTGTGAAAATCTATGTAGCGAAAGCCGATATCAACTGGACCGAAGAACAAGATAAGGGAAACAATTCCCCCCGCTATTGCCAATAACAACCCCGGATACAAAAACAACCACGAAGGGCTGTACAAGAGCAGAAACCGCAAATGCCTCCACCCGTCGCGGAAACTTCGCAAATGCGGCGGACGATCCCTGCCGTCGGGGGAAAGCGTGGTCGGCACTTCGCAGGTTTTCATCCCGAGGATGGACGCCTTGATGACGATCTCGCTGGCGAGTTCCATCCCGGTGGTTTGCAAATCCATTTTCTGGATGGCTTCTTTCGTGAAGCCGCGCAAGCCGCAGTGAAAGTCGTTGGCGGGACTTTTGAAGAACAGTTTCCCGATGAACGAAAGAATGGGATTCCCGATGTAGCGGTGATGCCACGGCATGGCGCCTTTCATGATCCCGCCCTTGAAGCGGTTGCCCATCACCAGGTCGTAGCCTTCGCGCAGTCTCTCCACGAACGGCATCAGGTTGACGAGGTCGTAACTATCGTCTGAATCCGCCATGATGATGTACTTTCCCTTCGCCGCCTCGAACCCGCCGCGCAGGGCGCTCCCATATCCCTTTTGCTCCACATGAACGACCCGCGCGCCTTCCTTCGCCGCAATCTCAACCGAGCGGTCTGTGCTTCCGTTATCCGCCACGAGGACTTCCCCGTTGATATTATGTTTTTTCAGGAAACCAGCGGCTTTTGCCGCGCACATCCCAACGGTACGCTCTTCGTTCAGGCACGGCAGGACAATGCTCAGTTCCATTTGGGGAGAATCCATCGGTCTGCCTTTCGATAAAATGGTATAGTACGCCCTGCAATCCCGCGCAGGGCAATGGTATTATACCCGCCAGATATCAATCTTCTCGTTTAACCCGCAACCGCAATCAACCTATGACTAACAAAAAAGCAATGTCGCCTGTGGAATGGACTCATCTCGTTTTGGGAGTCGCCATCGTCTTTGGAAGTATTGTGCGCTTCCTTCCCGGACTGATGGCTGGTTTCCCGCTCAATGACGGCGGCATGTTCCTGAGCATGATCCGCGACCTCGCCGACAGCCGGTATGCCCTCCCGGAATTTACATCCTATAACCAGTTGCAGATTCCGTTTGCCTACCCGCCGTTTGGATTCTATGTTGCGCGATTGCTTTCGGATTTGTTGAATATCCCCGAATTGGACTTGTTACGCTGGCTGCCTCCGCTCGTAAATTCGCTCTCGATCCTTGCGTTCTACCTGCTGGCATCCGAACTTCTGAAATCGAAACTGTTGAGTGTGCTCGCTTCCGCGTTTTACGCCTTGACCCCGGGCGCGTTTGGCTGGTTCGTGATGGGTGGCGGGCTGACGCGCAGTTTCGGTTCGCTGTTTTTGCTGCTTGCCGTGTTCTCGGTTCTGCGGCTCTTTCAAACGGGGCAGGGAAAATTCGTCGGGTTGGCTGCGCTATTTTGCGGGCTGACAGTTCTCAGTCACCCTGAGGCGGGCGTTCACACGGCGGCGACCTGCTTCCTCGTCTGGCTCTTCTTTGGGCGGACGGTCAAATCCTTTGTGAATGCAGTCATTGTAGGTGTTGGCGTCGTGCTGGTCACGTCTCCATGGTGGGGGACAATCCTTGCGTATCATGGCTTGGCTCCGTTTCTTTCGGCGTTGAGTTCCGGTTCATACGGGATTCCCGTCTGGCGGGCGCTGACGGGCATGATTTTAGGTCGGGAAAGTTATATTCCCATTCTGGCTGTGTTGCGGCTGATCGGTCTGGGGTGGGGAATTTGGAAGAAGGAGTATTTTCTTGTTACGTGGGCGGTGGTTCCATATCTGGTCGAGCCGCGCAGTGCGCCAAGCGTTGTGTTTTACCCTTTCTGCATGTTGATTGCGCTGGCGTTTGCGGAGGCGATTCCATTTTTTGCTTCCCGCCTGCGTAAAATCCCTGTTGCGACCGGCGAACTTTACAAAAGCAAAACCTGCAACGCCCTGCTGTTTTTGGTTTTGATCTATCTGTTTGTGGAGTCGGGGCTGTATGGATTCCGTCTGGTCAACAACAGCCTGAAGCCTGCTGAAGTTGAAGCGATGACCTGGATAAAGGAAAACACGCCCGAAGGCGCGTCTTTTCTGATCTTGACGGGAGTCAAAAGCCCCGAAATTGATCCCTTTATCGAATGGTTCCCCGCGCTGGTGGAACGGCGGAGTCTCTCCACAGTTCAGGGATACGAGTGGCTGGGTCCGGGAAGATTCATGGGCTATTATTCCGATTTGGCGGCGTTGCAGGGATGCGAATTAATGGGTTGTGTCGAGGATTGGTTGGTAAGGACGGGGCTCGACCATCAATATGTCGTCGTCCACTCCGCGCAGGTGGATGATGGTTTGTCGAAAGCCTTCGCGGAGTCGGGGTCGTATCGCCGGATATACAACGAAGGGAAAATAGAAATTTACGAGTCGGTCACTCCATAAAGCAACTCGTTCATCTCTTTTTGAAAATCACGACATTCGTTGTCTCGTAGGATATTGCGTAATCGTCAGACTCCCTTAATGCCGCAGGCAAGCCGTATAACAGGGATGTGGGCGCGTTTTTTGTCCCGCAGGGATTCGCGCCGGGTTTGATCGAAATGTAGATGTAATCGAAATCCTTTCCAGAAGAGGCGAGCGCTTCATCGAGGCAGTCTGCCCCGGCGTTGATGCATGCCTGGGCGTTTGCGCGCGGAACGAAATTTTGGAAAAAACCGTCGGCAGGCAGCCATTCCCGTCCCTGCAGGGTAAGGATGCTGGTTCGTTCGGTGAGCGCGGGGAACCATTCTTCGGTGGAGGCGCACATGGGGTCGGTCTCGCCTGTCAGGACGAGGAAGGAGGCGTCTTTCGGTGTATTCTCTCTAACCCACTTCATGGAAGCCTGCTCATCGGGCGAGACGTGACGTTCTGCGAGGAGGATATCCAGATAGGTAAAGTTTATAAATACAAAAAAGACAAGAAATGAAAGGAGGATTTGTTTTCCGTGACGAAAACGCCCCGCCAGCGGGAGCAGTTCGCTTGTGATAAAAAAACCGGCGGCGAGGGCAAGCGGAATGTTTCCCGTCGTGTGCGAACTTCGCGGCTGGACAAGATGAATCGCCGCCAACAAGAGCGGGATAAAATAATCCCTCCTTGCCAGTAGAAAGAGAATGCCCAAAAATCCGAGGACTCCCAGCAGGTCGAGATAAGGCTCTTCGGTGAGAACGTCAAAATTGACCAGGCGCAGGACAGACCCAAATGACTGGCTGCCAGTTTTCAGGGCGGAAAGAAGCGGTTCGATCCCATGCCGGTGGATTGCCCATCCATACCAGGGACCGGCAAGCAGGATAACCCCGGCGACGATCCATCCTGCCTGCAGGGCTTGCTTGAGCGAGCGCGATTTCACCAGCCAGATCAGAATCGGCAATGAAAACGCATAAACGCTCGCCTCGGTGTGACTGAGAAGGGTCAGGCTTCCGGCAAGGATGATGCCTGCGATGGATTTCGTTTCGTTCTTTACAAAAAACTTCCACGAAAAATACAGGGTCAGGATCAGGAAAAACAAGCCGAGGCTGCGGGTAAGTCCTCCGCCTGCCGAGAGCCAGGTGCTCATGCGCGGGATGAATGCAAAGACAAGCGCAGCAACCGAACTTTGAAATTTATCTTCGGTGATTTCCCTTGCAAGCAGGAAAAACACCGGGATGGTCAGGGTGTTGAACAACGCGGGCAGCCAGCGGATGATCTCGATTGCAGGCGCGTTGAAAACGCTGCCGATGAACCCGCCGATGTAAAAAGCCAGAGGCGGATAGACCAACGGGATGTTGAGGTTGTTGTACGATGTATATAGCGGCGGGACGAAGCGGCTGGCTTGCAGGTCGTTCATCATTGTGTAAAACAACCCGCCGTCGTTGATGGGGAATCCCGCCAGCCAGGCGGGCATAAAACGAAACCAGCCGCCAAACAAAATGGCGGCTAGAAGGATGAGCGTCCCGACCTCGTCGGGGGTCAGCGATCTTTTCTGCATTATTTCGAGAACCTCTTTTGCCACTCGAACAACTTGTTCAACGCCTCGATGGGGGAAAGCGAATTAACATCCAGTTCCTTCAACTCCTCCAGCAGCGGATTGGTTTCGGGAAACAACGCGATTTGTTGGGCGGCGTGCGGGTCAATCTTCACCGCGCGGCCCGATGAGCGTTCCAGTTCCATCATGATCTCGTTGGCGCGACCGATCACCGGCGCGGGCAAGCCCGCCAGTTGCGCCACGTGAATCCCGTAGGAGCGATCCGCGCCGCCGGGGATGATCTTGTGCAGGAAGACCACCTTGCCGTCCGCCTCACTGACCGCCACATTGTAGTTGCGGACGCCGGGCAGCAACTCGGCGAGTTGAGTCAATTCGTGGTAATGCGTTGCAAATAACGTCTTCGCGCGCAGGTGCGGATGATTGTGGATATACTCGATAATCCCCCATGCAATGGACAAGCCGTCATACGTCGAAGTGCCGCGACCGATCTCATCGAGAATTAGCAGACTGCGCGGGGTGGCGTGATGCAAAATGTTCGCCGCCTCGACCATCTCCACCATGAAGGTGGATTGCCCCGCGTGAATCTCGTCTTGCGCGCCGATGCGGGTGAAGATGCGATCAACGAGTCCGATTCTTGCCGAAGCCGCAGGCACGAACGACCCCATCTGCGCCATCAGCACGATCAGCGCAGTCTGCCGCAGGTACGTGGACTTGCCGCTCATGTTGGGTCCCGTAATGACGCGCACGATCTCGCCTTTTTCGAAGATGATGTCGTTGGGGATGAAGCGTTCGGCTTTCAGGGTTTGCTCGACGACGGGATGCCGCCCTTCGTGAATCTCCAACTCGCTTCCTTCGTGAACTTGGGGCTTGACATACCCATTGAGGGCTGCGACTTCGCCCAAAGCGGACAGCACGTCCAATTCGGCGATGGCGCGCGCCGTGGCGAGGATTTTGTTCGCCGCCTTCGCCAGTTCCGCACAGACTTCCTTGAACAGGCGTGTCTCGATTTCCTTGATGCGTTCCTCGGCGTTCAAGACCAGCGTTTCATATTCTTTCATTTCCGGTGTGATGAAACGCTCGGCGTTGACCAGCGTCTGCTTGCGGATGTAATGTTCGGGGGCTTTATCCGCTGCGCCGCGCGAGATTTCGATGTAATAGCCGAAGACCTTGTTGTAGCCGACTTTGAGCGTCTTGATGCCCGTCTTCTCGCGTTCCACAGACTCGAGGTTGGCAATCCACTCGCGGGCATGTTTGGAGGCATCCATCACGCCATCCAACTCAGACGAATATCCGGGACGGATCACGCCCGTGTTTTGCAAAGTCGCTGGAGGATCGTCGTCTAAAGCGTTTTGCAAAAGCGACAGCTGCTCCTCACAGACCGACCACTGCCCACTGATCACTGACTTCTGATCACCGATCACTGACCTCTGATCACTGATCACTTCCTTTATCTTCGGCAATTCCGCAAGCGTAGAGCGCATCGCCACCAAATCCCTCGGCTGCGCCTGCCCGGCAATGACCCGGTTGATGAGGCGTTCCAAATCCGCGATGGGTTTCAAGGCTTCACGCAGTTCCGCCCGCACCATGCCGTTTTGAACGAAATACTCCACGCCGTTTTGGCGTTTGTTGATTCGCTCCACATTGAGCAGCGGCTGGCTGACCCACTGATGAATCATGCGCTTGCCCATCGGGGTGATGGTCAAGTCGAGCGTGCCGAGCAGGGAGCCTTTTCTCTCGCCGCGCAGCGTTTCATCCAGTTCGAGGTTGCGGCGGGTGGAGGCGTCCAGCGTCATGAACTCGTTCAGGCTGTACGAGCGGAGCGAGGTCAGCAGGTTGAGCGCGTCGGGTTGGGTGTCTTTGAGATATTGAATGATCGCCCCGGCCGCGCGGACGGAGAGACTGTATGCTTTCAATCCAAACCCTTCCAGCGTGGAGGCTTTGAATTGAGTTAGAAGCACCTCGCTACACTTTCCCGGCTCGAACTTCCAGGCGGGCATGGCGGTCAGATGATACCCCTCGCCCTCTGGGAGAGGGGTTGGAGTGAGGGATTGATTGTCAGGATGCAGGATTTCTGCGGGATGCAATCTCGTCAACTCGGCGCGCAACGCCTCGAGCGGCAGTTCGGTGACGGCGAACTCTCCCGTGGTCACATCGGTATAGGAAACAGAAGCAACTATCCCTGAGGGTGAAGCGGAGGAATCCAACACCACAGCGGCGAGATAATTATTCGCATCCCCCGGCAAAAGCCCGGGCTCGGTCACCGTCCCCGGAGTCACAACACGAACAACTTTGCGTTCGACGAGTCCTTTTGCGGGAACTTCTCCGATCTGTTCGCAAATGGCAACGTGATACCCCTTTTCGATTAGGCGCGCGAGATAATTTTCGACTGCATGATACGGAATGCCCGCGAGCGGCACGCGCACCCGCCGCCGACGGGGCGCGAGGTCAGCACGATGTCCAATTCGCGCGCGGTGATTTCCGCGTCTTCATCGAAGGTCTCGTAAAAATCGCCAAGCCTGAAAAACAGGATGGCGTCGGGATGTTTTTTCTTTTCTTCGAGATATTGCCTGCGAATGGGAGTGACATCTTCGTTGGACATGCTCTGATTTTACTATGGGCGAAAGACTTGGGCTATAATTCGCGCGACACCATTTTCAGGAGCGCGCGATGTACAAACTCGTTTTGGTTCGACACGGACAAAGCACGTGGAATCTCGAAAACCGCTTCACAGGTTGGACGGACGTGGACTTGACCGACCTCGGCAAAGCCGAAGCCGCCGAAGCGGGAATGTTGTTGAAGGAAGCGGGCTATGATTTTGACATCGCTTACACTTCGGTTCTGAAGCGCGCCATCAAAACCCTGAACATCGTTCAGGACGTGATGAACCTTGATTGGCTTCCTGTCGTGCGCGCGTGGCAGTTGAACGAACGCCACTACGGTTCGCTTCAAGGTTTGAACAAAGCCGAAATGGCTGAAAAATTCGGCGAAGCACAGGTGAAAATTTGGAGACGTTCGTATGATGTGCCGCCTCCCGCGCTGGATTGGAACGACGAGCGCCACCCGCGATTCGACCGCCGCTACGCCTCATTGACTCCCGAACAACTGCCCGCCACCGAGTCGCTTAAGATCACCCTGGAGCGTGTTCTCCCTTATTGGAATTCCACCCTTGCGCCGGAGATCAAATCGGGCAGGCGCGTGCTGGTCGTCGCGCACGGGAATTCCATCCGCGCTTTGGTGAAGTATCTTGATAACATCTCCGAATCCGAGATTACTGAGTTGAACATCCCCACCGGCTTGCCGCTGGTTTACGAACTCGACGCGGATTTGAAACCCATCAAAAATTATTATCTCGGCGACCCCGAAGAAGCCGCGAAGAAAGCCGCGGCGGTGGCGAATCAAGCCAAGGTGAAATAAATTTTCGACGATGGACGACGGGCCGTTGACCATGGTCTATCGTCCATCGTCCACGGTCTTTCTATGCCCCTCACGTCCCGCGAACGAGTCCTTGCCGTCCTCAACCACGAAGTGCCAGACCGCGTACCGATTGTCATTGGTCCCAGCAACGCGACCGGTATCAGCATGCCCGCCTATCGCAACCTGAAAAAGCACCTCGGTTTCGATGCGCCGGAGCAGTATTTATACGACTGGCCCGAACTTGGCACAGTGCTCATTGACGAGCCCATCCTCGAACGCCTGCACAGCGACGTGCGCGGAGTCCATGACCGCGAGCCGCCGCGACATCCGCGAGAAGAACGCAAACCGCGAAGCCGGCTCCCCTTACTTCAACTCATGGGGGTCGGCTCGGTGGAGGGCGACCCCGGCACCTGGTTTCCTGCCATCCACCCGCTCGCGGATTCTCATTCCATTGCCGACCTCGAATCCTATCCCTGGCCCGACATGAACGACCCCACGCGCGTGGCGCACGTCCGCGCCGAGGCGCAGCGACTCAGGCAGGAAAACCAATACGCCGTCCTTGCCACGCCCTGGCTGGCGTTTCCGCTCGAACGCGCCTATGCCGTGCAGCGCATGGACAGATTCTTCTACAACCTCGGCAAGTATCCCGATTTCGCGGCGGCGCTGGTCGCAAAGATCGCCGAATTGTGCAAAACCCTCATGGGAAACTTCCTGCGCGAGTGCGGCGATTTGATTGACATGGTCAAGATCGGCGACGACCTCGGAATGCAGACCAGCCTCATGCTCTCGCCGAAGATGTACCGCCAGTACATCAAGCCCATCCACGCGGATTACATCGCCTTCATCAAATCGCGTACGAAGGCAAAACTCTTCTTCCATACCGACGGTGATGTCTTTCCGCTCATCCCCGACTTCATCGAGATGGGCGTGGATATTCTCAATCCCATCCAGACCTCGGCGGGGAAGATGTCCAATCTCGAAGAACTAAAAAAACAGTTTGGCAAAAACCTCGTCTTCTGCGGCGCAATTGACACGCATCGCATCCTGCCCTTCGGCACGCCGGACGAAGTCCGCGCCGAGGTGCAGCGAATCATCGAATCGCTGGGCAGGGATGGCGGCTATATGCTCGCGTCTGTGCATACCATCATGCCAGACGTCCCCCCGGAAAACATCCTCGCCATAGTGGATGCGGTGGAGGAGTTTGGGTGGTACAAAAAATAGGGGAAAAGCATCCAAGCCGAGAATGAACTTGATAACCCGAAATAAAAAGCATGCTCAATGGTTCGCCGTCTTCTTGGCGATACTCCTTCCATTTCTCCTCATCCGCTTCTTTCCCAGGTTCTACCACGCCAGCGATGTGGATGATTTCCGACGCTGGTCGCAGGCGTGGGAGGCGGACTGGCGCAGCGTGTACGTCAACTGTGAGCGCTGTAATTACCCGTTTGTGGGAACCCTCCTTTCCGGCGGGGTGATGAGCGCGATCAACATCGAAACCTTTGCCCGGCTTGCCAACCGTTTCCGCTATTATCTCGCCGTTGTGGATGCGCTGAACGTTCTGGCGTTCTGGCTCATCCTGAAAAATCTCCAAGTGAAAAATGCGCCGCTCTGGGCGGGAGTCATTGGGCTCCTTCCATCGTCCTGGCTGGGCTCGTCCGTCTGGGGGCAGATAGACGGCATCGGGCAATCCCTGATTTTGCTCTTCTTCCTCCTGCTCATCTGGTTCAACCGCCAAAGCCGGTCTGCGGGGCAGGTGTATCTCTTCGCCGCCCTTGCCGGGTTTTTGCTCTCGCTCATGCTGTTGACGAAGCAATTGATCTATTTCAGCGTATTTGCATTGGGAATGATTTTCATTGCAAATGTCCTAACCCGCTTTGGCGTATCCATCCGCGGCGTATTGGCGGGCGCAATCGCGCTGCTGGCGTTTTTCCTGCCCGTCCTTCTCGTTGACGTGAGCCTGAAACTAAAAGACCCGTATTTTTCCCATCTCCAATACATCCTTGTCACCGGCAGTCAGCACGGCAACGTCGTTACATACACCGGCTTTAACTTGTGGGTTTTCTTTTCGAACGACCCGCTTGGATCGTCCCGCCTGCCTGTGCCGGTCCAAATCGGCTCTCAAACGTTGTTTTCGGTTGTTCCTTATTCGGCTGGAATATTCCTCTTTTTGATGGTCAACGCTTTGTTGATTCTCGTTTTCGCAAAAGGCATTCATCGCAGCGTCCCGCCGGAAGAAGCGCTTCATCGTCAATTCATCCCGATGTCGCTGGTTTACCTCGCGCTGGTCAACCTGGGTTTCAACCTCACGCTCACCGGCACGCATGAACGCTACCTGTATCATTTTTATCCGTTCATTCTTGTCGCCTGTCTTGCCTTGCTGAACCGCCCCGGGTTTTTCAACCGTTCCATGCTGGCGGTTTTGCTTGCCGGGGCGTGCCTCTACGGAGCGTATTTGTTCGCCTACCTCAATCGCTGGGTGCTGCCGACCAGTCTCGCCGCCCTGCGGTGGATGAGCGCGATTCATCTGATGCTTTTTGGCTATATCTTTTTCGCCGCGATTCGACAGTTCGGCTCGCGGATGTTCGATTTATCCCAATCATGACCCTCCCCTCGGAATTTTTGCATGAACTGAAGAAACGCTTCACGGGCGACCTCCGGCTTGATTCTCCCTCCCGGGTTTTATACTCCACCGACGCCTCCGCCTATCAAATCGAACCGTTGGGAGTTGCCATCCCCAAAACGGAAGAAGACCTCCACGCCGCCGTTGAACTTGCCGCAGCACACCGGATTCCGATTCTCCCAAGAGGTTCCGGCTCCTCGCTGGCAGGACAAGCCATCGGAAATGCGCTAATCCTCGACTGCTCCCGGTGGCTCGATGCACTGATTGATTTGAATCCCGAATCTCGAACCGCCACCGTCCAGCCCGGCGTCATCCTCGCGGACCTGAACCGTGCTGCCGCCAGACACGGGCTGATGTTTGGTCCCGACCCCGCCTCCGCGGAGCGCGCCACCATGGGCGGTGTGATCGGCAACAACGCCACCGGCGCGCATTCGATTTTGTACGGCATGTCGGCGGATCATTTGCTCGAAGCGGATGTGATTCTTGCAGATGGGTCGTTGCAGAAGTGGGGGGAGGTCAGTTATCAGTTATCAGTAATCAGTCATCAGTCATCGGTAAACAGTGATCAGTCATCGGCAGGCGGTTATCAAGTGGCGATACTTTCTGCTGTACATGCGATCCGCGAAAACTATGCCGACGCCATCCAGCAAAACTTTCCCAGGTCCTGGCGCAATTCGGCGGGCTATCGCTTGAATTACCTTTTGCCCTGGAGTCCATCCAAGCCGCCGCAGTGGTTTGGAGACGCTTACCCGGGGAACCTGAAACCTGACACCTGGAACCTGGCACATTTACTCGCTGGCTCCGAAGGCACGCTTGCTGTCATCCGCAGACTCAAGGTCAACCTCGTTCCCAAGCCGAAGCATACGATTCTCGGAGTGCTGACCTACCCCGGTGTTGCCGAAGCCTGCGACGATGTTCCGCGCCTGCTGGCCATGAACCCCAGCGCCGTGGAATTGATTCCGCAGTTGATTCTGCGCAACGCGAGAAGCCTGCCCGCTTATGCCCGTCAGATGGGATGGGTGGCGGGCGATCCTGCCGCGGTGTTGGTCGTGGAATTTAGCGGGGATCAACCGTCGGCTTTGAAAGAAGCGGCGCGCCGTCTTGGCGATGTGGTGACCATCGCAGAAACGGTGGAAGAGCAGAGCCGCATCTGGAACGTCCGCAAGGTTGGCTTGGGAATTTTGGATTCGCGCCCGCAATCCGCAAGACCCATTGCATTCATCGAAGATTGCGCCATCCCGGTCGAAAGGCTGGGCGATTTCGTGCGCGAGGTCGAACGGATTTTGACCGCACACGGCACGTTCGGCGGAATCTACGCCCACGCCTCGGCGGGATGCCTGCACATCCGCCCGGTGTTGGATTTACAGCACGGCGAAGGCGTGCGCGCGATGCGCGAGATCGTCGAGCGGGTCTTCGCGCTGACGATGAGTTTGGGCGGCTCGATGAGCAGCGAGCACGGAGACGGTCTCGCGCGCGGCGAATTCATCGAGCGCACCTACGGACGTGAAGCGACCGAAGCCATGCGCCTGTTGAAGCGCGCCGCCGACCCGCATACCATTTTGAATCCCAAAAAACTGTTCGACGCCCCGCCGATGGATACGAACCTGCGTTACGGCGAGTCGTATCAGGCAAAGGCGTGGACTCCCGTTCTGCATTTCGAGCACGAACGCGGCTTGGAAGGCGCCATCGAGCAATGTAATGGACAAGGCGTTTGCCGCAAACAAACCGGCGTCATGTGCCCCTCGTTTCAAGCGACGCGGGAGGAAGCATTCAGCACACGGGGAAGGGCGAATCTATTACGGGGTTTGATGTCATTGCGAATGGCGCCTTGGCGTCATGAAGCAATCTCATCATCAAGCCGGGGATTGCTTCGTCGGGAAGAACGCCCTCCTCGCAATGACATAATGGATGCAGCGTATGCCGCCCTCGATCTCTGCCTTGCCTGCAAAGGCTGCACATCGGAATGCCCGAGCGGTGTGGATATGCCGAAGTTAAAATACGAATTCATGAACCTGTATTACAAATCGCACCGCCGCCCGGCGCGCGATTATCTGTTCGGATATTTCCACACAGCCGCCAAACTCGTCAGCCCGTTTGCGCCGCTGGCGAACCGGGTGACGGGGATGGAATGGTCCCGGAAATTGATCGCCCGGACGTTGGGAATTGCGGAACAGCGACCGTTCCCGAAGTTTTCCCAAACGCGCATCAAACCGGACCTCGAACCGGGTCGCACGAATTCGGTCATTTTCCTCTCTGACGTTTTTTCGCATTACATCGAACCTGAAGTGGAAGAGTCGGCAATCGAAATCCTGAACGCATTGGGGTATCAGGTAAAAACCCTGCCGGTGATCGGCGCGGGCGCGTCCCTGCTCTCAAAAGGATTTCTCGCTGCTGCCAAACGGCACGCCGAAAAAGTTCTGGGCGAGATTCAACGTCTGGATGCCGGAGCAGGCTTGAGCGTGGTCGGATGCGAACCTCCCGAAGTGTATTGCCTCAAACGTGAGTACAAATCCCTGCTGCCGGAGCGTCGTCAGGAGATCGAATCGCTTGCAAAACGTGCCTGGCTGGTGGATGAATTTGTCCTGCGCGTAGCCAATTTAGAGTCTTTCCCCCTCTCTCACAGGGAGAGGGCAGGGGTGAGGGAAAAAATTATCCTTCACCCGCATTGCCACCAGCGCGCCGAAGGTTTGTCGGATGACGGCTTGCCTGTGGGTGTTGGCGCGACGGTTGCGATGTTGAAGATGTTCGGCTTCGATGCGGAGGTGATCGAAGCGGGCTGCTGCGGTATGGCGGGGACGTTCGGCTACGACGCGGAGCATTACGACCTTTCGATGCAAGTGGGGGAGTTGGGGGCCCTGCCGAAGATTCGCCAATTTGCCCCCTCCGCCCCTGCGGGACACCTCCCCCAAAATGGGGGAGGCCCTGAGGGGGCAATGGTTGCTTCAACAGGGGCGGCTTGCCGAATGCAGATACAACATGGAGCAGGTTTGGCGGCGCGGCACCCGCTGGTGTTGATCAGGAATGTAATGAAGCAAACATAAAGTGGAGGGTCGCTTGCTCAAAACAGGGACTCCGCAGGGAATCCCTGTTTTGTATTAGACTCCACCGGAATCATTTTCTCCTCGAATTTCTTTCGCGTTTTGCGATGAAAATAGGTGGACTCCGCAAGTTCTACTTGCGGAATTCCAGAAGTAGAACTTCTGACTCCATTTTCATCCTTCGGGGTGAATGGAGTTCATGATACTTTGTGGATTCTCTTCTTATTTCCGATAAAGTCTGTTTTACGTTAACCGCCTTCGAGGATTTTCTTCAATCGCTGACTGTCCTCCGCAAGCGATTTTTCCAACTGGCTGGCGACCATGCCTTCCGCCATTTTGAAAAAGCCCGTCGGTTCGCCCTCGACGCGGGTGGTCATTTTCGTGCCGCCGCCCGAGTCTTCAAACGCCACTGTGACCTGGTACGGCACCGGTCCTTTGACTACCTTCGCTGCCCACTTTGCATTCTGCGCCACCTCGGTGATCTCCAACAGGGTTCTCATTTCCTGCCCGAGGAATTTGCGCACCTCGGTGTAGCGCGAGCCGACCATGTTGGGCGGACCTTCGTTTTCCACCGCTTCCACGCCTCCCTGCCATTCGGTGGTGTGCTCGCCGCTGGTGACGTAAGTGTACACCTCCGCCAGCGGCTTGTTGATGACGATGGAATTTTCGACCTGGATCATGGGATTCTCCTTTGGTTAACGAAGGGGACGATAATTTCATTGTATAACAAATCGAGCGCGGAAGATTCGCCAGTTTTGGCGCCGGGAATTGCGGATATAATTGGGCAAGTTGACCTTCCCTGAATCATTCGATCTTCGAGGTGGGCTTTGCGCCGTATCAGTGAGGAAAAAACCCGCAAGGAATTGATTGACCCGCAGTTGGAACGGGCGGGTTGGTATCTGCGCGACCATTCCAAGGTGAAAGAAGAAATCCCTGTGGATGGCTATGATGCCGAGCCGTGGAATGGGATTAGCGATTATTGCCTATACCGCGAGAACGGGGAAGTATTGGCGGTGGTGGAAGCCAAGAAAACCGCAGTGGATGTCCGCCTGGCAGAAGCACAACTCACGCATTATGTCACTGAGATCGAAAAGCATCAAAGTTTCCGTCCGTTCGGATTTTTAGCCAACGGATTGGAAATCCATTTTGTGGATGTGGGACATGCCCCCAAGCGGGAAGTCTTTGGTTTCTTCACGCGCGAAGATTTGGAAAACCTGCTTTTCATCCGCCAAAATGCGAAGCCGCTCAGTTCCATTGACATCAACACTTCCATCGTTGACCGTTCCTACCAACACGAAGCCATTCGCCGTGTGGGAGAAGCCTTTGCCAATGGAAAGCGCAAAGCCTTGATCGTCATGGCAACAGGGACGGGTAAGACGCGCACCACGATGGGATTGATTGATGTGTTCATGCGCTCCAATCAGGCGCGGCGGATTTTGTTCGTGGCAGACAGAGACGCACTCGTCGATCAGGCGAAGGAAGATGGTTTCGAGAAGTTCATCCCCGCTGAACCCTGCACCCGCCTGCGGACTTACGATCTCGACACCACCAAACGCCTGTACGCGGTGACTCTGCAAACGCTGAGCAATATCTTTGAACAGTTCTCGCCTGCCTTCTTTGACTTGATCGTCTTCGATGAAGTTCATCGCTCGATCTATAACAAGTTCAACGAAGTGCTGGATTATTTCGATGCCCGTCAGGTGGGGTTGACCGCCACGCCCGCCAATTACATCAACCGTGACACCTTCCTTGCCTTCGACTGTACCGATGGCAAGCCGACCTATCTCTACACCTACGAGCAAGCCATCGAAGATAAATATCTCGTGGACTATGAACTCTACGCCGCGCGGACAAAGTTCCAGCGGCAGGGCATTCACGGCGTGGACTTGACCGAGGAAGAGCGCAATGCCTTGATCGAAAAGGGACTCGACCCTGACGACATCAACTACGAAGGCACGGAACTGGAAAAAGAAGTCAGCAACCGCGACACACTGCGCAAACAGTGGGAAGAGATTTGGGATATTTGCCGAAAAGATTCGTCTGGGCAATTGCCGGGTAAGACCATCGTATTTGCGATGACTCAACAACACGCCCTGCGATTGCAAGACGCATTTTATGAGATGTACCCGCAGTTTCCAGATTTGGCGAAGGTCATCACCCATAAATCCGAATATCGCGGCACGTTGGTGGAGTCGTTCAAGAAAAAGGATTTCCCGCGCATCGCCATTTCCGTGGACATGCTCGATACAGGCATTGACGTTCCCGAAGTAACCAATCTAGTGTTCATGAAGCCCGTGCAATCGCCGATTAAATTACAGCAAATGATCGGGCGTGGAACGCGCGTGCAGGCGGCATGTAGAAATTTGTCATTGCTGCCGAACTTCGAGAAGAAGGATTTTCTCATCATTGACCTCTGGGAGAATAATTTCAGCCGCGATGCCAAGGAAGTGGTTGATCAGTCCACGCCTGTGTTGGTGACGATCTTCAATACGCGCTTGAAGCTGCTGGAGACCTATCTCAAAGACCAGAAAGACCCCGATTGCAAAACAGTGATCGCTGACCTGCGTGAACAGATACAGCAAATCCCGACCGACTCATTTACCATCCGCAAGCACATGCCAGAAATCGAAGAAGCATGGATAGATGCCTTCTGGGACTATCTCATTCCCAGCAAGATCGAATTCCTGAAATTGAAAGTTGCCCCGCACCTGCGGCTCGTCCCTGGCGTGGATGTTGCCGCGGCGACCTTCATCAGCAAAGTGGAACGGTTGAAATTGAAGAAACGCGAAAAAGACCTGACAGGTCTTCGCGAAGCAGACCTGTCAGGTCTCATTGGGACGATTGTGGAAGATGCGCAGAGTTTACGGGACACGATCTTGTCTGACGGTGACATCAAGGCAAAGAGTATGTGCGTTCCTGAAAAATTAGTGGAGTTCTCGAACAATGAATTGAATCTTCTACGGGATGTGCTTGCGCCGCGCATGAAGAACAAGGCACGTTACGACACCTTCCTTGAACTTGACCTGGTGGATTCTATCGCTATCAGCGGCTACATTTTGCTCACCAAAAGCGGAGAGAAAATGTACGTGGCGGAATATCGCCGTTTGGTGGAACAGCGCATTTTGCAATTGGTCGCCAATCACCCGACGATCAAAGCCGTTCAACAGGGACAAAAGATTGACGATTGGCAATTACTCGAACTGGAGCGCACGCTGACCAAGGAACTCGGCGAAGGTGACTTGGAAGTGACGCCCGAAAACTTGAAGAAAGTTTTTGCTCACACCGCCGATAGTTTTCTCGGTTTGGTGCGCCAAGTGCTGGACATGCAGTACCTGCCCGATTACAAGGACTTGGTGGCGCGGCAGTTTGAGACCTACGTTACTCAACACAACTACAACGCCGACCAGATTCGCTTTTTGCGCGCGGTGCAAAGTGTGTTCTTGCAGAAGCGTCATCTTGAAACCGCTGACCTGTACGAGCCGCCGCTGGATATGTTTGGCACGGCTGCGGTGGAGCGGTGGTTTACAGAGAAGGAAGTAAGCGATATCGTTAAATTGGCGAAAAAGCTAGAAATCAAGGCTTGAATCAAGCGATAAAGCTAAAGGAGATAAAATGAACACTGTATTCGGCATAATTTTTGGAATAATATATGGCGCTTTGGCGGCACTTTTTGTAGTGTTTATCTGGGCAATGGCTGGAATTATTAGGGAGTATTTTCTTGGCTGCCTTGGAGGATTCATTACTTTTGTTGTTATAGAATTACCAGTGTGGGTTGGGTTACCAGTAGTTGTCGGAGTAAATGTATACGGAACCAATCCTGACTTTATGGGCACGGGGAGTACAGTCGCTGCAGCAGTTTATATTCTCGCTCTAATCCTCCTTCTCTCGAATGATGCGGTTACAAAAATACGCGCTCGTGTATTTAAAAGATAGCAGGCGTCGAACTGCAAATTTAATTGCTTTAACCTTGAAGATGCGCTAGGAGTCGATTATGAAAAAGATTGTGCCTTTGCTTTTTGTTATTGTCGGATCGGCATTGCTGATAACCGCCATAATATTTTGGATCGACTCTAAAACATCTACAGAGCCAACAAGTTTCGGTCAATCTTTGCGAGACTGGTTAACTCTTATTGCTGGGCTTGGAGTAAGTATCAAGGGTTGGTTGGATTTGGCTAAGAAAGAATCCTCAACGAAATCCACGAAAACTACTATCATTACTAGCGATAATTCCCAAACGACAAATATTGATAATTTGCGGAGGATTGAAGCTGAAACCTACATTGAAAATCAGGTTATACAAGGCACTAGTGAAACAATAAAAGAAGATTCCAGCATAGACCTTACGCCAGAGGAAGAGAGTTATTATCTCAATAAGTATTTAGTGGAAGTTGAAAAAAGCACAAGGAAATTACCTTGGGACTATACGCTTGGTTCAATTTCTCCAGAAATAGAAATCTCCAAAATTTATGTATCGCCATCTTTTGCTCATCAAGAATATCAAAGAGCCGTCCAAGTAATTATGGATGAGAAGCAAGAAAGAGAACAAGAGCGTCGTGAGAAAAAGATTATCGCGCAAAGCTCTTCGTTTATCCGACCTGTATTAGTTGATATTTATGAAATAATCAGATCGAAAAATCCAATTGCAATTATTGGATACATGGGAACAGGCAAAAGTCTTGCCGCTAATTACATGGCTTGGATGCTAGCAAAAAGAGAATTTGCGGGGAAAATGGGGTTTTCTCGTCCGAAAACCCCAATCATAGTAAAACTTGGCGATCAATCCGTTGCGGAATCGATTGGTCTGGAAACTACAATATTCGACATTGCCGCGAAATATTTTCCGCCAATTGAGAAAAACAAAGTGGTCAAGGTATTAAGAAACGAATGGAAAAGGGGAAATGTTGTACTTATCCTAGATGCGCTAGATGAATATGTAGGAAGGTTAGATTGGATTAAGAGCGAGATAGAGCATTTGATTGAGACCACCCATCATGCAAACCATGTAATATTAACTTCTCGCCCTTCAATGTATCGATTGGTTAAACCATCTGGGTTCAAAATTTTTGAATTAAACGAAATAGAAAGCGGTACTCTTGATAGATACATCACCAAATGGGTGGAAGCCCTTCTGGAGGCAAGCGAAAGAACCAATAGTTCAGTAGAAACACATATTGAATTTCTAATAAGCCAAATTTCAAACCATCCACTTGTAGAGGATATGGTTTCCAATCCGTTGTTGTTGACAATCTTGGTTGCCTTAAGTTTAACTGAAGATGGAATCGATCTGTCAAAAGTCAAGAATGAGACTGATTTGTATTCACAATATATTGAAAACATCATTAAGCGCGAAAAGCGTAAGCCGTCATTTGTAAGTCTTGAAAACCAAAGCGATCTGATGCTAAGAATAGTGTATGGTTATACTGGATTATTGGTTCACAGAGCTAGGACTCAACAGCTTCCAGAATTTCCAGATGTTCAATACCTGGTAGAAAAGGTAAGCAACACACGGTATTTCTCAAAGATTCCCAATGGCGTAGCGCTGACAGAGGCGTGTCTTGACTTTTGGGAAAAAGCGGGATTATTTGTCGATAAAGAAAACATAAATAAGCGAATCGGCTTTCGCCATCAGGCATTTCAATTTTTTGGTGCAGCTTTAGGGCTAATGTTCTTAACGGAAGAAACAAGAGAAGGATTGCTAAGAACTGTGGGAAATGACCCACAGTGGATTGATGTGCTTAGGCTTTTTTTAGGGGTAAAGCCTACTTCTGATCTAATGCTGGAGTGATAAAAGATGGATTCCAGATTCGCAATTGTAGAACGCACATATTACTGGAAGGATAGATTTGATACACCTTTAGATAGCTATTTATTTGATTCCATTGAACATCTTAGAGTTATATCAAGTGGCGATCATCCAATTTGGCGAATCGTTGTTGCGGATTTATTAAGTACATATTATATGAGAATTTTTATGAGCAGAATTTATCATTTCAAACTTTCTTTTGGATTCCCCCATAAGGATAAAAACAAAAGGCAAATTGATTTCGAGAAACATATTAGTATGTTGGAATTTACTGATGCCAGAAAGCACATCTCAGAAGTATGCATCGAGTCTTTGAGTGGTCATGCGTGGCAAGCAATTCAAAAACTAAGAAAGATGCCATGGCAATCTTTGTTTAAACCAAAATTGATTTTTTGGAGGCTGCTTTCGATGCCTATGGAATTACTTCTTACGTTGGGGTCAAGAGGAAGCGGTGCGATGTTTGCGCTAGAGATATTTGGATTGCTTAAATCGTTAGACGATAATGAATTCAAAGCAATTTTGGGTTATTTGGAAAAGCCTCAAAAGGAGGATGAAGATGGGTGGAGGGTTCTATATTTTCTTAACATCCTCACCCGCCCAGGAATGATTTCGGAGGATATGAAAACGCATTTAGAGGCATTTGTTTTTTCACGAGAATTTAGGAGAGATGCTGTACAACAACAAGTTTTAGCGCGATTAGCGAAAATAAGCCCCTTAGCTTTGCAGAAATTGGAAGAATTATCTTCTAAAGATGAGGACCAATATTCAGGTCGTCTTAACAGTGATGCTCTTGATATTCTTGTAGAAGCAGCAGCAACACGCCCAGAGGTAATGGAGTTTTGGTTACGACAATCCTCTCAACTTAATAGATATTTTTATTCTGGGGTTGATGATACATTTCGAAAAAAGCTAGGGTCTGTAGATGTGAATAGCCTTGATGTAGTATTTGAGTTTGCAAGAAATGGGAATGATGTCCAATCTAAATTTGCCGAATCGATATTAAATAATATTCAGCACGCTACTAATGCTGCACAAAGATATTTGTATAACAGACTTAGGGCTGGCAATCAAAATGAAATATTTTTAACCGCTTCGGTGATAAACAACCTCCAAGTTGCTGATCGCTTAATGACAGAGGAAGTTTTTGATGCGCTGTTAGATATTGCACTGGGACCTGCGCAAATGGAAACGACTGATAAAAATCACCAAGTAAGAGATGAGTTTCAGAAAAAAGTTCTGGAACTGTTGCTTGAGATATGTAAAGATCGCCAAGATTTAGTAAGGAAATTATTGGTCGCTTTACGAGATAGGTGGGCGAATGAATTTATTGAAGTTGTCACGCAAGTTTTTGCCAATTTGCCACTCAGCCACGATCTATTAGTCACCTTTGCTAATTATCTACGAACTGGCGACTTGGAATCTTGTAATCTCATATTGAATGAAAATAAGCAAATAATTGGTTTGTCGAAATATGTTGAGGTGTTAGAAGCGTTAGAAACTATAAAGAACAACGATATGCTGGATCATGTATTTTATGACAATGGGACAGATTCTCAGCAGGAATTTTCGAAAATATGTCATGGCTACCTTTCTAGGGTTTGGCGTTGCCTGACTGTTATAAGTTCAAAGGTTTCTAGTTTGTCTTCGTCTGACAGCCTTATCCTTACTTCGCTTCTTTGTCTTACAAAATCTAATCGTTATTTATCAAAAGCTATACCTGTATCAAAATATGATGATGATTCTTATATAGCCGTATGCACTGATATTGGGAGAGCTATAGATGTTATCAGTTCCTTTGAGAACGATGAATTAGTGGTTAATACACTAATAAATTATTCCAAATCATCCGATTGTAATATTGACCTACTGATGCGAGCCATATCATACTTTTCTGCAGCGGATCAAAGATTGATTGAAATTGTTCGTGAGGGATTTACAGAAAGATACACTGGTCGGGAGGGGCGGTTTCCTTGGCAAAATATGAACAGGCTAAGTAGTGAAGGGGTTTCTTTAGTTCTAAAGAGCATTCTCAATCGTTCTGCAACAACAGAGATACTTAAGAATCCTCATACGGTTGACGCGGCTGGTGCCGAGATATTAATTGATGCCCTTAAGAGAAGGAAGGAATTAGTTCATGATGATATAAACGAACTCTGGCTTTTTATTTATGCAATCAAGTCTCTGGTTCACTCGTCAATGATAAACGAAGATGTAATAAATATTTGTAAAGATATACTGAGCCCTAAAGTAAGTATGTTCAATGATAGCCATGCGTTAGATGAGCGCCCATATGCAGCTTGGACTTTGTCTAGGGTCCGACCATTTAGAACAGATATATATTATTTTTTGAAAGAATTGGTTACTTCTGGACCAACACAGTTTACGGCGTATGGTCATGCTGTGTGGACGAAGGTTGCGGCAATGATTGCAATTTCAGAAAGTGGCTCAGATATAACAAATCAATTATCTTGGGCTGAGCGTGAAGACATTGCAGATGTGATTATCAAGTATGTTACATTACCTTTTCAGACAGATTTCAATCTTTTTGGAGGGGAAAATGTGTTCCCTGAAAAACCGTCAGATGCAGTTTATGATGCTGCATGTTTGATTGTTGAAACAATGAGAAAACATTGGGCACAAACTGATTATGTGGTGAAAGACATAATAGACTAGGAATTTTAGAATCAATGCTCACCGACCCTAAACTCCGCTCGCAAGTAGATGCCCTCTGGGATAAGTTCTGGACGGGGGGACTCACCAACCCGCTCGATGCGATCGAGCAGTTTTCGTATTTGTTGTTCCTCAAGCGGTTGGATGACCGCGAGAACGCGGCTGAAAGACAGGCAAAACGCAAGGGGACGGCGTACCAGCCGTCGGTTAAGAAAGAGATGCGTTGGAGTCATTGGACTCAGTTCAAGGCGGAGGAGGCGCTGAGTCATCTTAAGAAGGTGGTCTTCCCCAATCTATCCAAACTGGCAGATGAGGATGATTCCTTCGGCGAGTATATGAAGACCGCCGAGTGCAAGATCAACAAGCCGAGTCTGTTGATCGAAGCGTGCAAGTTGATCGACCAGATGGAGATCAGCCAGCAGAACCAGGATGTGCAGGGCGACCTGTACGAGTACCTGCTCAGCCATTTGAGCATCGCGGGGCGCAATGGACAGTTCCGCACGCCGCGTCACATCATCCGCATGATGGTGCAAATGCTCGACCCGAAGCCGAAGGAACGCATCGGCGACCTTGCCGCCGGGACGGGCGGGTTCCTGATCAACGCGCACCAGCACATTTTGGAGAAAGCCACGTCCAAAGACATCCTTGAATATGACGCGGACGGCATGGCGCATCATCTGATCGGCGACCAGTTGCAGGACGACGCGCGCAAGTTCATGAAGGGCAAAAAATACCTGCGCGGTTTCGACAACGACTCAGGCATGACCATGCTGCGCATCGGCTCGATGAACCTGATGCTGCACGGCATACGGTCGCCGCAGTTCTTTTATATGGACACCTTGTCCAAGGGCTATGAAGGCGCGGGCGAGTACGATGTCATTTTGATGAACCCGCCCTTCAAAGGCGCAGTGGATAAGGGCGATGTCCACCCCGACCTACCGAGCGACACCACCAAGAGTGAACTGCTCTTCCTGCATTTGATCCTGCGCGCGCTCGATATGGGCGGACGGGCGGCGGTGATCGTGCCTGATGGCGTGTTGTTCGGTTCGAGCCGCGCCCATGTGGAAGTGCGCAAGCGCATCATCGAAGAGAATCGGCTGGACGGCGTGGTCTCGATGCCTTCGGGCGTCTTCAAGCCGTATGCGGGCGTGAGCACGGCGGTGCTGTTCTTCACGCGCGGCGCACAGACCAAGGACATCTGGTTCTACGATATGGAGCACGATGGTTTTTCGCTGGACGATAAGCGCACGAAAGTAGACGAGAACGACATCCCCGATATTTTGGAATGTTGGAAGAACCGCCTCAAACCCGACTTTCAATCTGCTCGCGCCAAACGAATCGCTGACCTACGCCGACAGTTGACTCCGCTCAAAGCCGAACGGTTGCAGTTGCAGGCAGAGATCAATCGGTTGATGTTTGAATTGGTGATTCATCCCCAAGACCTGACAGGTTTCCACGGGAGTCCGACCGACACAGACGACAGTTCCACGCGAGCCTCACAACCGACTCGCGCCACGCTGAAACCTGTCAGGTCTGAATTGGAGGACGCTCAAGCAAGACTCGCTGAACTTCAATCGAAAATCGTCAATCCACAATCTGAAATGGACCGCCTCACCCGCCAATTCTGGGTGACGAAGGAGCAGGTGAAAGCCAATAAATATGACCTCTCTGCCAGCCGCTACCGTCAAGTGGACGCGGACGCCGCCTATCACGAGAAGCCGTCCGTGACGTTGGAACGCTTGGCGCGGTTGGAAAATATTATGGTTAGCGAAATTGAAGCAATCAAGAAATTGTTGAAATGAAACATGTTCTTCTGAGTGATGTTTGCGAAATCAATCCAAGAATGGATTCGGGCATTAGCGATGATGTTGAATGTTCCTTTGTTCCCATGGAATATGTTGATGATGTTTCTGGAACCATTGCAAATACAAGCATTCGTCGAGTTGGCGATGTCAAAAAAGGATATACGTTTTTCAAAAACGATGACGTGATTTTTGCCAAAATTACGCCTTGTATGGAAAACGGAAAATGTGCAATTGGCAAAAACTTGAAGAACGGAATTGCTTTTGGTTCAACTGAATATCATGTTGTTCGTGCAAAAGAAGAAGTCATTCCTGAATGGATTTATCACTTTTTGCGGCAGGAGAAAGTAAGACAACAAGCAACGGGCTGGTTTCGTGGTACGGCTGGACAACAACGTGTGCCTGCTACATTTCTCGAAGAACTGAAAATTCCCCTTCCCCCGCTGACCGAGCAAAAGCGGATTGCGTCCCTGCTGGCGCGCGCCGACCGTCTGCGCCACCTGCGGCGCACAGCGCACGAACTCGGCGAGTCCCTGCTCCAGTCCGTGTTTTTGGAGATGTTTGGGGATGCAAAGACAAATTCTAAGAATTGGGATATGTGCATCATTGATGATGCTGTTGAATTCAGTCAATACGGCACATCTGAAAAATCCAATTCAGAAAAGCGCGGCTATCCTGTTTTGGGAATGGCAAATATCACTTACGAAGGAAAAATAGACCTTGAAAAACTTTCGTATGTTGAATTGAGCGATAAAGAATTTGCCGACTTGAAACTTGAGCGTGGCGACGTAATTTTCAATCGCACAAATTCAACGGAACTTGTTGGAAAAACGGCTTATTGGAATTACGATTTTGATGCTGTCATTGCTTCTTATCTTGTGAAATTGAAACTCAAGAAAGATGTATTGCCTGAATTCTTTGTCGGCTTGTTGAATACTCCACATTTCAAATCAATGTTCCAAGAACGTTGTAAGAAAGCAGTTGGTCAATCAAATATCAGTCCAACTTTGCTGAAAGAATTCCCGATGTTTGTCCCACCGCTGAGCCTGCAAGAAGAGTTTGCGGGCGTGGTGGCGCGGGTCGAGTCCCTGCGAGGGAGGATGTCCGAGGGCGAGAGGCAGGTCGAGGGGCTGTTTGAGTCCATGCTGGCGCAATCTTTTGACGGTGGACGGTAGACGATGGACGATCCCACAAGGGGACGATGTGGAAAAACCACGGTCAATGGTCTATCGTCCACGGTCTGCTTTGCGGGCGTGGCGGCGCGGGCGTCGTGTCGAGTTGATCGAGACAGCGAGTCACTGCGGGGGAGGATGTCCGAGAGCGAGAGGCAGGTCGAGGGGTTGTTTGAGAGTCTGCTGGCGGAGGGTTTTGGATGAGTTTTTGGTCATTTACGAAAGGAGTGAATCATGACAAAGGCGAACTCCGAAGATCGAACGAAAATCATCATAGCCGTTATAAGCGCAATTGCGGTCATCGCTGCGGCTGTTATTGGGGCGGCATGGGGTGATATTCGCTCATGGTTAAGCGAAGGCAAAGATATGGCGAGATTAGGAGGGGTATGGAGGGGGGATTTTACACTGACAAACGGAGAGTCATACAACATGACAGTAACACTCGGCGGGAATTGCATGCTTGGCAAAGTGTGTGGCACCTTCCAGATTGACATACCAAACACGATGCCGTGTACAGCAGATATAACCATTGTCTCGGTCAAAGACAAGCGGTATGTGTTTGAAGCAGGCAATATGTCAACCAGTTGCATCGCTGTCGATTATCAATACTTCGAATTGGTGGATGATAATTCACTTATCTATGAAGTCGGTGAGGGTGTCTCAATGGGACGTGGTGTTCTGAGAAAATTACCGTGAGAAAGGTAATGACGGAAGTAGTGGCGCGGCGTTTCACTGAGCCTGTCGAAGTGGTCGAGTCCCTGCGGGGGAGGACGGGCGCGGGCGCCGAGTCGAGTTGATCGAGACATCGAGGGGTTATTTGAGTCCCTGCTGGTGGAGGCGTTCTTGTGAAAAGACCTGACA
This sequence comes from Chloroflexota bacterium, assembly GCA_013112685.1. Taxonomy (GTDB): domain Bacteria; phylum Chloroflexota; class Anaerolineae; order Anaerolineales; family Villigracilaceae; genus Villigracilis. Next base: position 1,141,331 of record JABFGC010000002.1, read on the forward strand.
GGTTTCCGCGAGAGTCTTGCGGTCAAAGTCTCATGTCCGCGCATGGGTTGCGGTTGAGTCGCGTCATGGTGAAACCTGTCAGGTCTGGATTTGCAGGCGTGGTGGCGCGGGTCGAGTCCCTGCGAGGGAGGATGTCCGAGGCGGGGAGGCAGGTCAACGGGTTGTTTGAGAGTTTGCTGGCGGAGAGTTTCTCGTGAAAAGACCTGACAGGTTTCCGCGAAAGTCTTGCGTTCCGAGTCTCATGTCCGCGCATGAGTTGCGATTGAGTCGCGTCACGGTGAAACCTGTCAGGTCTGGATTTGCAGGCGTGGTGGCGCGGGTCGAGTCGCTCCCACTCGCTATGCTCGGGGACTTCGTGCAGGGGAGGATGTCCGAGGGTGAGAGGCAGGCGCCGTGCTGAGCCTGTCGAACCATCGAGGGGTTGTTTGAGGGTCTGCTGTTCGCATCTCCGAGAGAGGGCGGGGGTTGTAAAAAATAGGTTCGCGCTCACTCTGAAAGGAGATTCTCATGAACCTTCGGACATTTCTTACCATTGCGGCGGTTGTCGCTCTTGTTTATGCCCTCGGTTTGATCTTCATGCCAGCGTTCATGGCCACAACGTATGGCTTTGGGACAAGCCCCTCCGAAATATTGCTCGCGCGGTACTTCGGGGTTGAATTGCTGGTGCTGGGAGTGATCAACTGGCTGGCAAAAGACTTCTCGGTTGCGAACGCACGCCCCATCATCACTGGAAGCCTGATCGGAAACGTCGTTGGCACTTACTTTGCCCTCATGGGAACGCTCGGCGGCGTAATGAATGCAGTTGGATGGTCTGCGGTCGCGGTCTATCTTCTGCTCGCGCTTGGATTTGCCTATTTCCAATTCATGGCTCCTGCCAAATAATCATCAGCGCGCCTCTGGCTCTTCGGGGATTGAGAGTCCGTCAATAGGGAATACATTTGCGCGGCAGGCGTCGTGACGAGACTTGGAGGGGTTGTTTGATGCGGCCGCTCACGTAGATAATGGACAAGCCATGGTCTACGGTCTATCGTCCGCAGTCTGTTTTGTGGGCGTGGTGGCGCGGGTCGAGTCGCTCCCACTCGCTATGCTCGAGGACTTCGTGCGGGGGAGAATGTCCGAGGGCGGGAGGCAGGTCGATGGGTTGTTTGCGAGTCTGCTGGCGGAGGCGTTCGCATGAAAAGACCTGACAGGTTTCCGCGGAAGTCTTGCGATCAGAGTCTCGTGTCCGCGCATGGGTTACGATGGACACGTGTCATGATGAAACCTGTCAGGTCTGGAGAGGTCGAGTCGCTGCGGGGGGGAACTCGGCGTTTGAGCCTCGCGAGGGCGAGAGGCAGGCTTGCACTGAGCGAAGCCGAAGTGTCAACAAATTGTTTGAGTCCCTGCTGAGTGAGAGTTTCTCGTGAAAAGACCTGACAGGTTTCCACGAAAGTCTGCGCTCGGAGTTGCACGTCTGTCTATGGAGCGCGATGGACACGCGTCGCGGTAAAACCTGTCGGGTTTTAAAACCTTATTCACAATGGAGTATTTCAAATGGCAAAGGTCAAAATCATCACGAAAGGACGTTCTGGAACGATCCAATATATCGAAGGTTCGTTGTTCAGGAAGAATGTCTACGAATTCTATTGGGAATTTGGTGGAGCCGGTACGTTCGCCATCATCTGGTTCCCGAAAACCGACGCCGAGTGGGACAAATCGTATCCGTGGGCGGCGGGGCGGCGTATGGAGATCGTAAAAGCGATGGCGGAGGATGTGCGCAGAAAACAGGCGCCATCGTCCGCGTTAAAGTGGGAAGATGGCGTCGTGCTGCTGGTCGGCGGATAGGATTGCGGAGAATCCCCGGTCTAATGTCCTCGATCTGCTTTGCGGGCGCATCGTCGTTTGATATAATGCGCGAAAATTTTATTGGGAGATGGTCATGCTGAAGGAAATTCTCTTGAACAGGTATGTGCTGGCTGGTGCGCTCGTGTTCGCTTTGCTGATACTTATCAGCGTTTTTTCGTTGGATATTCCCCTTGGGGAGGCTTTTCTGTATTCCTCCATATTGACGATCGTGGGCATGGGCGTCACCTGGTGGAGCTATGGATAGGAAGAGACTGCCCCAGGTATGCGCGTGAGGCGGAAACACAAACGAGCGCGTTTTTCAGCACATTTCATCGAAAACTCACATCCGGGAAAGTGGAATGAAAAACCGCGCTCTCAACAGAACAGGATTCCAGAGCAATAACGCCAAAGGAGTCGCAGGGTATGAGCAGAGAAGCCAATTACATTTGCAAGTATTGTGGGGGGACGTATAAAGGGAGCTCCGCGTTTGGAAGCCAGAGCGCGGCTCGTCAATTGCTCGACATCGGCATCGTACTTTTTGCCGGGATGAAAAACCTTGCGGCAAGCGGCGGGGTGAATCTGTTCAAGGAAAACTCAATCGAATTTACCACCTGCCCGCATTGCAATGGACGTCATACGACGTGCCCGAATTGCGACGACAATGTCCGTACCTCGCTTGGGAATTGTTTCGCAGAGATCGAATGCCTGAAATGCGGATACAGATTTATTTCGCAATAATCTCCTCTTTCAAACTGCTTTCCAATTCTTTTACCCGATGCAAGCCGCTTCGACGTTGTTATTCGTCTCGTCAGATTCCTTGACGGCGTTGGACGGGTCTATCATGATCTTGAAGTCGCAGTCGGGGTTGAAGCAATCTGACGGGATGGGGACCGCGATGGGGGAGTTCAAGGTCTCCCCGGCGGCGAGGATGCCGGTCACCGTCGTCCCGTTCTCGGTTCGGGAAAAGCCGGGGACCAAGGAAGAATTCCACCTGTACCTCGGCGCTCGTTGAGTCGGCGTTGCCGGCGTTCTTCACATAGACGAAAAGCGTGTCTTCCTCGCGTTCGCAAAAGGTCGGATTGCCAGCGACCATGACCGGGATGAGGTCGGCTGTCCCGCCGCCCGACCCGCCGCCGCCTCCACCGTCACCAGAGCCAGCCGCACAAGCCGTCAGCGTGAACGCCAAAACGACGAACAAGGGGAAAAGCAGTTTTTTCTGGAACATGGCGTCCCTCCCATAGGACATACATCTGAGTTGGAACCGAATGGACACGAACGGGCAGGATGTTTAGCCGGGGCTGATCCGCCGCCCCCTTGATCGGTCAATGAATCTGCTGGTTTGAGGTCAAATGGCTCGTTTGTGTGCGAATTCACTATACAACGAAAACTTGTGGAATTCAAGAGAACGTGCCGGTCACCGGAAGCGCACCGGGATTGGGGACGAACTGGCTTGAAAACGTCACCTGCTTTGTTGTATAAAAGGGTTACTGAAGTCGAGCCGCAAAGAGGTTTTTGAGAGGAGTCCGCATGTCCACAGCCAGAGTACGCGCAACCGTTCAGTTAATGGAAAGCCCTGCGCACAACGCCCAGATGGTCGAGTCGCTGGGAGCAGGCACGCCGGTGAAAATCCTTGAAGACCAGGGAGCCTGGCTTCGGGTGAAAACGTCCCGCTCGGAGCACGAGATCCCCGGCTGGGTCCCGCGTGAGGCGCTTGCCTTTCCTCCAAAAGAGGATGGCATCTTTCCCGTTGTCAAGCTCGAAACCGGCGAAACCTATTCATCCATCCCGCCCTCGCTCAAAGTGACCGACGTGCAGGCATGGAAAACATCCACCGCCGACAAGCCCGCCTGGATGCCAGAAGCGGCGTGGGGGAAAGTCTCTGCCGCCGAACGAAAAACCATCAAAGATGGAATTCGAAGCGCGCTGGAATCTCATCAAGCGGAGTGGAATGCCTGGCTGTCAACCGTCACAGCGGAAGGCAGACAGGACGAAGCCCGCATGGAGGAATGGCTTGCCACGCTTCAGGGCGGACGGGACGTCTGGTCGGTGCGCGCGGAGATGATCTACGCCCAAGCCTCCCAGACCCGGGGTCATCTCGGCTGGGCGGACGTGAACGACATCCTGCGCTGGACGGGCAGGGTCAAGCACAACAATCAGGAATCCAAGTACAAGATTTGGTACGAGGTCAGCCTGTATAAATCGGGCAAGCAACTCAACGGCTGGTACAAGGGCGACCTGCTCGACCCCTACGTCTATCCCACCGAGGCAAACGATACCGCCGCCGAGGAAAACCTGGGCAGGCAGTTCGACCTTGGGGAATCCATCCTCCGCCACCCCGCCGACCCCGAGATTAAAGAAGCCATTGAAAAAAACAGGTCGGGCTATCAATACATTGACGTCTTCAATGCGCTCGGCGCACACCTGATCCACTTCAACCTGTGCGGCGAGTTCTGCGCCGCGGCGCTGGCGGGCGTGGATGTCATCCCCTTCCTGCAAAAGTGGAAGGCGGTATACCCCGATGCCGTGAAGATCATGAGGAACAACGAGGGTACGGGTTTGAGCGATGTCAAATCCATGCTCAAGTTATATGACCTCAAGTTCGAGGAATTCCGCTACACTCCCAGCCTCAGCCCGGTTTCACCCACGCGCCTCCGCAAGTTGTTGGAGGAAGGGAAGATGGTATTTTGGGGCGTCGCCATTTTCAAGTCCGATGGCAGGTTGAGCGGGAAGTCAACCAAAAACACCACCCGTCACTGGATCGTTCTGGAGGATGTGATTCCTGTCGGGAACAACGGCTGGGTGCGCATCTATAACCCCTTCCGCAACCGCGAGGAAGTATACGTCTACGATTATTTCATCGAGTCTGTCGGGCAGTTCGGCATCGGACTGCTGGTGGAAAACTGGGTGCGAAACAAGCCCGTGCAAGCCGGCGCCGCCCCGAATTTTGTAAACATCTGACCGGCAAAGGCAGCGCAGTTCGATCCCGAAGGGATGACATGAATTTTCAGGGCGATGGCATCCCTTCGAGTCGTGGAGGGCGCGTAAGGCAGGTTACATATTGAAGTATTTCAGCAGTTCGTAAACCAGCAACGCGGGCCAGATGAATCCCTTCAGGATTCCCAGCACGCCCATCCAGATGGTGGTGGCGTGGGTGAGGTAATAGAACCATGCGCCGAACAACCCAAAGGCATACACCGCCTCCGACGCCCCGCCGCGGTAGATCACTTTCGTCTTTTTCTCTCTCTGTTCCATAGCGTTCGATTCTGCGGTCATTTCGATATCTCCGTATTTGAAATTGATTGTCTCGGAAATTGACTTTATTCCGAAGGGATGACGATCCATGCGATTGCGTAGATCAGAATCCCCGGCACGCCGCCCGGGATGAGGGCGATGAGCATGGCGAGGCGAAACCAAAACGGGCTGACACCGAAAAATTCGCCGAGTCCGCCGCACACGCCCGCAAGGATGCGGTCACGTTTTGACCTGCGCAGGGAATGTCGTTGTTGTGCGTTCATCTTTTCTCCTTTTTTACAACAAAATGTACGCACGAGGTTGCGGGAGGTTGCGGGGAATCCGCGCCTCTCGCTTTCGTCCGGTGTATAATGCCCCGCCTAAAATCATTACGGCAGGAAAACAAATGGAATTGACCTTTCTCCACGAACTCATCGGTTACGCAGGCTCGCTTCTCGTAGCCGTTTCCCTGATGATGAAATCGCTGGTGCGACTGCGGCTTATCAACCTGGCTGGCGCAGTCTTTTTCGTCGTGTACGGCGTGCTGATTCGGGCTGTCCCTGTTGTCTTTCTCAACGGCTTGATCGTGTGCGTCAACCTTTACAACCTGTGGCAGATGTGGCGGCAGAAAGATTACTTCACGCTGATGGAGGTCCCGGCGGACAGCGCCTACCTCAAACGGTTCCTTGATTTTTACCGGCGTGAAATCCTGGAGTTCGTTCCCACCTATCTGTTCAAGCCGAAGAGCGATCAACTCGTGGTGTTTGTCCTGCGCAACATGGTGCCGGTCGGCGTGTTGGTCGTCAAGCCGGAGGGTGAAGCGGCACGCATCTTTCTGGATTTCGTCATTCCGGGCTACCGCGATTTTCGCGCGGGGAAATTTCTCTTTGAAGAAAGCGCCGAATTCTTCGGGCAAAAGGGAATCGTCCGCCTGCTGTCCGAGCGGGGTAACCGGCGGCATGAAACGTATTTGCGGCGCATGGGCTTTCAGTGGAAAGAGGGCGTGTACGCGCTCGATGTGCCAGCCCGGGTCATCCGCGATCAACTTTGAGATTCGGGAACCGCTCTCCGCGTGGACGGGACTCGCTGGACGGAATCGACTCTCCCGTCGGGGTGAGGCGGGGTCTCATTCGGTGAAGTAAAATTGCACGCATGAAACGCCTCATTCTTTTGACCGTCCTCCTGTTGACCGCGTGCAGGCAGGAAATCACAACCGAGTTGGACGGGCCCAATCCCAGCGCCGCCTACGCTCGAAAGCACGCCCACGGAAATTCTCACAGCGACTTTGCCGTCTCCGACCACAACGCCGACCCTGACGCCAACCCCGATTAGATTTCCAGCCGCGCGGGCGCTTCCCGCCGGACCGGTGAGCATGATCGCCATTGGCGATAGTTTTACTCAAGGCGCTGGCGATGGGACAGGACGCGGGTATCCGGCGCGCGTGTTGGAGCAGGCGACCCAGGAACGACCCGGCTCGACGATTACCAACTTCGGTCAATCTGGCTGGACTTCGGATGCGTTGATCCGCGGCGATCGGGAACTGCCGGGGCAGTTGGAGCGCGCGCTCGCCGAAGTGGACTCGGCTCTTTCGCAGGGACGCGGCGCGGCGGTGTTCGTCTGGATTGGCGGGAATGATTTGTGGTATCTGTACGACCGGGGCGGCGATGTGACGGTCGAGCAGGAGGAGCGGGACGCCGAGCGCTTCGCCGAGAATATGGACACGATATTAACCGCTTTGCGCGATACGGGCGCGCAGGTCATCGTTGCCCTGCTGGACGATCCATCGAAACGACCGGCGGTGTCGCCAAGCGAAACGTTTGGGGGAATCACGCCCGGTGAATTCGCCAGCATGTCTTTGCAGGTTGTCCGTTATAACGAGATCATCCGGCAGAAGGCGGAGCAGTACGGCGCGTTGACGGTTGATTTCTACGGCGCGGATATTTTCGCCAATCCCGCCGCCATGTCTGAGGATGGGTTTCATCCCAACCAGGCGGGCTACGATTTGATCGCGCAAAAGTGGCTCGAGGCGCTGGCTCCGTTGTTGCGGGGCGGTTGACGGCTGTAATATTTCCCTGTTGCTATTGCCGCAGATTTGCTGTACTATGGTGCATAAGCGCGCATTCACCCGGAGGAGCCAATGGACAAGCCCATCTATAACTGTCATGTGCACACGTTCACGGCGGCGTCTGTGCCGGATCGTTTTCTGCCGCTCGGTCTGAACCGCATCCTGAAATACCGCATCTTCCGGCGCAGTATCATATACTTTATTGCGCTGGTGAAGAGCGTAATGGGGTTTCTGGGGCTTCTTTTCCCCTCGCCGTTGACCAAGGGCATCAGCCTGTTCTACGGGCTGATCGAAAAGGCGTGGCTTTCCAAAAGTTCGCTCAACCATGAAGCCCTTCTGCGTTACGACCAGTTTTTCGAGACCGGCGGCTCCGGCAGTCAGCGCGCGATCTTTGAACGCCTGCGGGTGCAATATCCCAACGGCACGCACTTTGTCGTCCTGCCGATGGACATGGAATTCATGGGGGCTGGCAAGCCCACCGTGCGCTATGAAGATCAGTTGAACGAACTGGCGCTCCTGCGCGATGCCTTCCCCGATGCGGTGATCCCGTTCTTCGCCGCCGATCCGCGCCGCCCCAACCTGCTGGAACTCTTCCATGAATACGTGGGCAAGCGCGGCTTTCGCGGCGTCAAGTTGTATCCAAATCTTGGGTACTTCCCGAATGACTCAAAACTGCTGGAAATTTACGCCCTTTGCCAGGCGAAGAAAATCCCCGTCCTGGCGCACTGCTCCCCCGGCGGCATTCGCAGAAAGGGACTCAGCGCGGCGCAGGCGAAGAACTTTGCGCATCCCGCCAATTACGCCGAGGTCTTGAAGGATTTCCCGCGCCTGAATATCTGTCTCGCTCATTTCGGCGGCGCAGAGGAATGGGAGCGCCAGATCACCGGCAAGGCTCCGCGCGAAGGGGAGGAGGAATCCTGGCTGTCGGTCATCTTGAAGATGCTGACCGTGGAAAAATATCCCAACCTCTACACCGACATTTCCTACACCATGTTTGCCAGGACCCCCTCCGACCGCGCCTTCAATTATTTCGATTACCTGAAAGTGCTTTTATCCGACCCGCTCGTGGCGGAACACGTCCTCTTCGGCACCGACTATTACATGGTGGAGCAGGAGAAATTTTCGGAGAAGGAAGTGTCCATCGCCTTGCGCAGCCGCCTCGGCGAGAAGTTGTATTTCCAGATCGCGCACAAGAATCCGCAGGTTTATCTGTACGAAGTCCGCCCCGCCCGGGCAAAGAAAAAAAGGAGATAAACGGACTCCGCAAGTTCTACTTGCGGAATTCCAGAAGAACTCTTGTGGAACTCCAGAAGTTAAACTTGCGGAACTCCAGAAGTTCTACTTCTGGATTCCATTTTCATTCATCGGGGTGAATGGAGTTCGTGGATACTTTGTGGATTCTCTTCTTCTTTCCGATAAGGTCCGATAGGTTTTTTCATTTCGAGCGCGTCGTCATCGCATACGCCGCGATCCCAAAGGCGATTGCCACGTTAAAAGAGCGCTTCCTGCCAGCCATGGGGATGGAATAAATCTCATCGCACAAATCCAGCAACTCCGGGTCAACCCCGGTCACTTCACTGCCGAGCGCCAGCACGGTTGGAATGCCGGATTGCGGAGTGAACTGTCCGATGGGCAGGGCGCGCGCTTCTTCTTCCAACACGAGAATCCTCCAGCCTTCTTTTTTCAATCCAGCCGCCAGCCTGACCGCATCCTTGTGATGCGACCAGGTGACGTAGTCTTCCGCGCCGAGCGAAGTCTTGGTCACCGCTTCGTTTTCGGGAGTGGGGGTGATGCCGCACAAATAAGCGTGACGAAACCCGAAACCGTCTGCGCTGCGCAGAATCGAGCCAACGTTCCACGCCGAGCGGATGTTGTCGAGCAGGACGGCAAGTTCGCCGTTGCGCCTGGCTTGGACATGCTCCCGCAACTTGTTTTCTTCCAAAATGGATTTTCTCAAAACGACCCGTGTCTCTCCCAAACACTGCGGACAGCGGCTGCCAAACGCATGTCCCGCCTCGATTGGATAGCGCAAGCCGCAGTTTGTGCAAAGGCGGATCTCGAACGTCGAATCGCTCATCGGGTATGATTATACCCATGCGTTATATCGTCTTCAATAAACCCTATGGTGTGCTTTCGCAATTTACCGATGAAGGCACAGGACATCCCACACTCAAGCAGTACATCAACGTTCCAAACGTCTATGCCGCTGGGCGGCTCGACCGCGACAGCGAAGGCTTGCTCCTGCTCACCGACGACGGCGCGCTCATCAAACGCCTCACCGACCCGAAGCATCATATCGAGAAAACGTATTACGTGCTGGTGGAGGGCGACCCGACTCCCGAAAAATTGACGCAGCTCTCGAACGGGATTCAACTCAAAGAGCATTTCACCCGCCCTGGGCTTTTCCGCCTCATCCCGGACCCGCAGCTGCCCCCGCGCCCCAAGCCTGTCACTCCGCACGGACCGACTGCCTGGCTGGAAGTTAAACTGCGCGAAGGCAGGAAACGCCAAATCCGCCACATGACTGCGGCAGTGGGCTTGTTCACGCTGAGAATTTTCCGCGTCGCCATCGGAAAACTGGAACTTGGGAACCTCGAAGTGGGCGCCTGGCGCGACCTGCGCCCCGAAGAACTGACCCTCCTCTAAATTTCCCATTTACCCAATTACCTGATTACTCAATTACCCAACTACCCAACCACCCAACTATCCAACCTTCAAACTACCCAACCACTCGACTACCAACCTCCGCCTCCTCCACAATGCGCGGCACGATCTCCTCCCATCCCACCGCCATGATGTGAATTCCATTCACGCCCTGTTTGGTCTTGACCTTCTCGATCACCTCCAATGCGATCTGCACGCCCTCTTCCGCAGCGCCGCCTTTTTCGTCCGCGAGTTCCATACGCTTCATCACCGCCTCCGGGACGAACACGCCGGGAATCCGGCTGTGCATGTACCTCGCCATCTTGAGACTCTTCAGCGGCGCAACCCCGATCAAAATGTAAACCTTTTCCAGCACATTTCGCCTGGCGAGTTCGTTCAGCCACTCGTCGAGGTCGTCTGCATTGAAGACCAGGTTGGTCTGGAAGAATTGCGCCCCAGCGTTGACCTTCTTCTGTTCGCGCAGCGCCTGGAATTTCATGTTCGAGGCAAACGGCGAAGCCGCCGCGCCGAGGAAGTACTTTGGCGGGGTCTTGATCTCGCGCCCGTCGAGATATTTCGCTTCATCGCGCATCCGACGCAGGATCCACAGCATTTGAATGGAATCAATATCCACGATGTCCATGCGCCCCTTGGGTCCCGGCGACATCGCCATGCTGTCACCCGTCAGGCAGAGCAGGTTGCGGATCCCAAGCGCCGCCGCGCCCATCACCTCTGACTGCAATCCGGTCCGCGTCTTCTCCCGTGCGCTGATCTGCATCACCGGTTCGGCATGATGTTCGAGCGCGATCTTGCTGCATGCCAGCGAAGACATGCGCGGGATTGCCGAGGCGTTGTCGGTAAAGTTCAACGCCACAGCATAATTCCTGAGCACTTCAATGTTGTGGATTAACTTGTCGGTCTTTACCGAAAGGGGAGGGGAGACCTCCGCCGTGACCACAAACTCACCCGCCTTGAGCCGCCGCTCCAGTTCCGAAACCGGCTCCGTGTACTTTGGCGGATGGTACTCTGCGTCGCCCTGCCACCATTCGGGTTGGCGCACAGGCTTGAAGATGGAATCCAATGTCCGGGAAACAGAACCAGCCTCCCCCGAAGTCAGACCCGCAAGGATGTTCCCAATGCCGACCTTCCCCGCTTGGGCGAACACGTCGCCCCACGCGTCCATCCCGGCTTTTTCCCAATCCATGGGCGGCAAAACTTCGAGCAGCAGGGCTTCGCGCCCCAGTTTGAAACTGCGTTCGTAAATCTTGTACCAGATGCACGGGCGCGTTTCGTCCACGTAACATCGTTCGGGCGTTGCGCCGCCGCACGGACCGTTCCGCAAACCCTTTGGGCATTCCATCGGGCAGATGAACGCGGTTTCCTGCAAGAGGCAGTTCCCGCACATCCGGCATCCGAAGAGCGGACCTTTGATTGCCAGTTCGATTTTCGCCAGAGCGCGTTTTTTGAACGGCTGCCGCTTGAACGGCATGAACGGCGGTTGGTAACGGCGTCCAGGGGTGAAACCAGGCATGGGATTCTCTCCAAAGATTATACATTATATATAATTTTACACCCGCACCCGAATTCTTGGGAAGGCGCGCTGCGCGCAGCAGGTATAATTTTTTCGATGAATCGAACTTTAGCCCTAAATGGAATTGCCGCGCTTCTTCTCCTGACGTTTAGCCTGCTTCCATCCGAACGAGCGGATGCCCGGCCGGGAGTTTTTTCTCCCAACCTTACCGCCGAAGAGTTGATCGAAGAGGTGAATGCCCTGCGTGAGTCGAAGGGATTGCCGCCGTACCGGGTTGATGCGCGTTTGATGAAAATCGCCCAGGCGCACGCGGAGTACATCGCCGAAAAAGGTGTGCTTACGCATTTCAGCGCAGACGGAAAGCGTCCCTATCAACGCGCGCTCGAAGCAGGCTACCCTGTAGACGGCGACCTTTCAACCGGCGGACTCTTTGCCGAAAATATTCATTCCGGTATCAACCTCACGCCAGCCGATGTTGTTCAAGCCTGGCAGGGACATTCAACGCATTCCGCCACTTTGCTTTCCAGCGATTACGTGGATGCAGGCGCAGGGATCGCGACTGCGGACGGCGTGACGTATTACGTCCTCGATGCCGGCGCGGCGGATCCGGCGGGTATTGTTGTGCTTCCCGCCACTCCAACCGCAACCCGCCCCGCGGCAACCGGCACGGGCGTCGCTGTGATTCCAAACACCCCGCCGCCGAATGGGGAGGCCCTGCATGTTGTCAAAAAGGATGAAGCGTTGTGGAGCATTGCGCTGGCATACGGCACCACCATCGAAGAGCTGAAATTTCTAAACGGACTGTTTGGCGACGAGATTTTCGAGGGGCAGACGCTCATCATCCAGTTGGCTTCCACTCCCACCGTCACGCCATCAGTGGTCGTTACAGCCACCTTCGGCATCTCGACGTCAACACCCACCAAGCCGGTCACGCCGACAGTTACGACCACTGCGACGCCGCTTCCGAAGCCTCCCACATCCCTGAATAGCGGGGGATTGGCTGTCGGAGCGATTGTGCTCGCGGCGCTCACCTTCGCCGGTTTGATCAGCCTGCTTGGAAGGAAAAAGAAAGGGCAACCAACGGATTAACATCACGCCGATTTTATTACATCCTGACTTACCCATTTCCAGTCCGCCTGTTATACTTATGTTGTGAAAATTATCACAAATAAACTCGAAAAGGATAGCCTATGACTGAAGTTCCGAATTGACTCACTGCTCCCGGCTGAAATGGCAACGCGGGCGGAGTATTTGGGCGCTCGCAAAGCGGAGATGCCAGCCTTCACCATGTTGATGCTTGCGATTCTTGCAGGCGCGTTCATTTCGCTGGGGGCGATCTTTGCTACAACCATTGCGGCAGGGGGGATGTCCGTCACCGCCGCAGATGGAACGGTGGCATATACCACCGGCTGGCCCTACGGCGTCACGCGCCTGCTCACAGGGTTGGTCTTTTGCCTGGGCTTGATCCTCGTGGTCGTGGGCGGCGCGGAGCTGTTCACCGGCAACAACTTGATCGTCATGGCTTGGGCGAGCGGCAAGGTGACCGGGCGCGCGCTCCTGCGGAACTGGGGTATTGTGTATGCGGGGAATTTCATCGGCTCGATCGCTACCGCAGCCCTGATGTTTTTCACCAAACAATACACCTTCGGGTCGGATGCCGTCGGGATTACCGCCCTGCGCATCGCGGTCGGCAAGACCGATCTTGAATTCCTTCAGGCGATTGCGCTGGGTGTTCTGTGCAATGCGCTGGTCTGCCTCGCTGTCTGGCTCTCGTACAGCGCCCGAACCACGTTGGATAAGGTCGTGTCCATTATCTTTCCCATCACTGCATTCGTAGCGGCCGGTTTCGAACACAGCGTGGCGAACATGTACTTCATTCCATACGCCCTTTTTGTGAAAAACTTCGACCCGGAATTTATGGCAAAGGTTGGGGATAAGGTGGCGAACCTCGACGTTCTGACGTGGGAGGCGTTCTTCATCAACAACCTGATTCCTGTTACCATTGGAAATGTCATCGGCGGTGCGGTGCTTGTCGCCGCTGTCTACTGGGTTGTATTCCTGCGAGCAAAGAAAGACTGAAAAGGAGAAGCCATGAAAGCTTATATTTTGATCAAAGTTCGAGCCGGAGACCTCAAGGATGTCATCTACCACCTCCGCAAGGTGGAAGGCGTCGTGGAGGCGAATATGACCTTCGGTCCGTACGATGCGATTGCCGTGGTAGAGACGACCGACATCGCCAGGCTTGGCAAGATCACCGCGGTGGATATCCAGCCCATCCCCGGCATCGAGCAGACGCTGACCTGCCTAGCGGTTGAAGTCTAAACATGCGGTTTGCTTCCGAATCGGGTTGACGCAGGTCAACCCGATTTTTTTCAAGTAGAATAGACGGGATATAAAATTTGAGGTTTGAATGAAACGGCTCGATCAATTGACGTTCACCCGCTTTGCCATGGTGATGCTTGTGTTGTTCTATCACGGCACCAGCGGGTTCTATACCGGTTTTCTGGATTTCTTCCCATTTTCAGCCCTGATTCGCTCTGCGCCGACAGCCGTCAGTTATCTCTATGTGCTTTCGGGTTTTGTCATGTCGCTGGTGTATTACAAGCCCGGCGAGAAGTTCGACGCAGTGGGGTACTGGCGCGCGCGCTTCATAAGAATCTACCCGCTATACATCGTCTCGTTTGCGCTGATGTGTGTTTATTATTTTGACTCCCTCCTGAGAATCAAACCCCAGAAAATCCTTGCAAACATATTTGTCGTCCAGGCTTGGATTCCCGCCTATTCGCAGTCCTTCAATTATGCGTCCTGGTCCATGACGGTTGAATTTTTCTTCTACGCCCTCTTTCCCTTCCTGATGCTTTGGGCGTACCGTCAGTCAACACGGAAATTGATCTGGACTTCGATTGCCTTGTGGATTTTGAGTCAGGCGGTCCACTTCACTCTTTGGACCGGTTATTACCCGGAACAAAAGGAATTCATCGTCTATTCGCCGATTTTCCATTTGAACTCTTTTGTGATGGGGGTCACCGGCGGAATTTGGTACCTGCGGGAAGGGCGTAATCAAAAAGCAAAACCCTGGGTTATTCTGTCTCTTCTAGCGGTAAGTTTCCTCCTCGTGGCGGGCTACACGGTCGTAAGCAGTGATGTGCTCCAGGTTTTGCCGCACGACCTACAGCCGATGGCTGGCTTGCTGGCGCCATTAATGATCTTGTTCATTGTCTCGTTGGCAATAGATCAGTCCCGCCTCTCGCAAGCCCTAAGCCGCTCCGTTTTTGTGAATCTAGGCGAAACGGCGTATGCGATTTACATTCTTCATGTTCCAGTGGTCTGGTTATATGAACGCGCTCTGGAAAATTCCGCCATTGCCGACCCGTACTTCTTCCTTCAACGGACGTTCCTGCCGATAATGATAACCATCGGGCTGATCGCTCATTTCTACGTGGATATTCCACTGCGAAGATGGTTGAAGGGCTTGCTCCAACGCATCAGCATGAGGGTGCTTTTGCTCGATCTTGCCATCCTGACTCTTTCCGTTTTCCTGGTCTTTCGCCTTCGCTTTGGCGAAGGGCGTGAATATCAATCATATCGTGAAATGGAACGGCTGATCTTCTGGACGGCGTTTCTCATCCGCCCGTTGACCGCGATTCTTCTGGGCGCCTTTAGTCCTACAGGTTTCCAAAAACCCGTTGCGCATATGGTTCGTACCGCCGCGCTTTCTGTGACCATCGGTTCGCTTGCGATTGCCGCCATTGCATACATCGGTTATTTCACTGGCTGGTTCGAAAACTTCCCGCGCAGCGTGTTTATCTACGACTGGCTGATTGTGCTTACCTTGTCCCTTTTGGTCCGGTTCGGTTTTCGCGCCTTCAAAATCTACAAACCCGACCGTAATGCATCAAGTTAAAATGTTACTTTGGCCCGTAATGCATCAAGTTAAAATGTTACTTTGGCCGGTACGTTGCATCAAGACAAAATGTTACCGAGAAATTTTCCAAAGTTTGGCAGTTTGGCGGTCAATCCTGCGGCGAAGTTCGGCAGGGTTGAGTTGAAGATATAAACTCATGAGACGTGCTTTGGCTTCCAAGGAAACATCCTTGCGTTCCAAAACGCGCTGATAAGGCGTCTTGGCAGGATCATACCGTTTGAGGGTCTTGTTGCCAACCCGTTCTTTGGCGATCAGTTTGAAGGATGGCTGAAAGAAGTTGATGTAGAGGCGCAAATCGTCATAAATGCTTTCAAGAAGAGCCAACTCCTGCTCGGTTTCCCAGCGATCATAACCCACCGTGTGCCGCACGACAGACCAGTTTTTCTGTTCGACATGCGCCTGGTCGTTTTTCTGATATGGACGAGAGCGGGTAAAGGTGACTTTCTCCGTCAGACAATAATTGTATAACAACTCGTTAATGAACTCGCTGCCATTGTCCGAATCCATGCCAAGCAAAGGGAAGGGCAGCCTTTGACGCATGAGGTGAAGCGCATGGCAGACCGTCTCTTGGGAGCGGTGGAGCAAGCCGGTCACATCCGTCCAGCCGGTGCAAACATCCGTGCAAGTCAAAGTGTTGAGATATTGACCTTCGGTGGTGCTCCCACAGTGCGCCACCAGGTCAATTTCCATGAAACCGGGCTGTTCGTCGCTCCAGGCCGTGAAGGTGCGTACCGCGATTTGTTGCTTGAGCAGGCTGCCAGGCTTGGTGGTGCTCAAACCCTGGCGCGGCTGAACCCGAACGGGACGCAAGCAACGGTCCATGCTGGCGGAACTGATTTTCAGGAGCAGGTCTTTGGTGTCTTTGGAGAGTTCGATTTCTTGACAACGTTCCAGTGTCCGAAGCGCTTCGGGCAGGAACGGTTGGAGCCGTTTGGAACAAATCTGCCCATAAATCTCCCAGATTTGCTCCAGGACCTGCACCACTTCGCCCGCATAGACGGGTTTGTAGGTTTTGGTTTTCCTTTTAAGGTGGTTTTGAACTTGCTTTTGGTTTTTGAGGACTCGGATGGCATACTTGCGATGGTAGCCGGTGGCACAGATAAACTCGTCCAATATCTTTTGTTTTTCAGGTTTGCTGGCTTTCAGGTATCTGGGCCGTACCGTTTCGACCAGTTCACGCTTGCTTTTCAGGCTCATCATGTCGCTCCTCCGATTGGCTTTTTTGCCTCTCGGAAAGTAACATTTTTCCTGATGCAACCTTACCCTCCTCGGTAACATTTTCCGTGATGCAATTCGCACTGGATGTCCGCTTTTTGTTTGTGGTATCCTTATTACCCCGCTTATGAAAAATCTGCTTCGCACCGCCGCTTTTCTCAAACCGTACACGTGGCAGGTGACCGCCACGCTCGTGATGCTGTTGACCCTCACTGGCTTGAATCTGCTCGTGCCGCGCATCATCCAGAACGTGATTGACGTCGGACTTCTGCGCGGCGACGCGTCCTATTTGATTCGCTCCGCGCTTCTGCTCCTCGGACTTGGGCTTGCTTCGGCGCTTCTGGGCATGGGCAACCGTTACGGCTCGGAGTGGGTTGCGGCGCACGTCGGCTACGACCTGCGCAACCGCATGTACGACCACATCCAGTACCTGCCGTTCTCGTACCATGACCATGCCCAGTCTGGTCAATTGATCTCGCGCTGCATCGAGGACGTGCGCGCCATCGAACGCTTTGCCGGTTCGTCTATCCCCGAACTTGTGCGCTTCGTGTTGCTGACCATTGGCATCCTCGCGGTGATGATCTCCGCCAACCCGCCTCTGGCGTTGATCTCGCTCCTGCCCATGCTTCCCCTGATCTTGATGACCGCCGGTTTCGGCACGAAGATCGGCAAGTTATTCTTCGCTGTGGATATGGCAGTGGGCGAAGTCTCGAACCGTTTGCAGGAAAACGTGACCGGTGTGCAGGTCGTCCGAGCGTTTGCACGGGAGGACTACGAAATCCGCCGCTTCGAAGCCACCAACAGGGATGTCTTCGTCAAATGGCTGCACGTCATTGACGAATGGGCGAAGATCATGCCCACCACCAACTGGCTCATCACCCTTGGCACGATTCTAATTTTGTTCTTCGGCGGGCAAATGGCGATGGACGGCACATTGACCATCGGCGCGGTCGTCGCGTTCAATGCCTATCTGTTGATGATGGCGGAACCCGCCCGGGCATTGACCGGGCTGGTCAACGCGGGCGGCGAAGCCGCTGCGGGCGCTCAAAGGGTGTTCGAGGTTTTGGACACGGAACCAGCCATCCGGTCCAAAAAGGATGCGGTGGTTTTATCCAATTTGAGAGGCGAGGTCGAGTTCCGAAATGTTTCGTTGAAATATCAGGATGAAAAGGTTAGTTCGTTGACCGGCATCAGCCTGCGGGTGAAACAGAACCAGATTGTGGCGTTGATCGGACCGACCGGGTCAGGCAAAACCTCGCTGGTGAATTTGATACCCCGTTTTTACGATGTGACCGACGGTGCCGTGCTGGTGGATAACCACGATATGCGCGATGTGGAGTTGACTTCGCTGCGCAGGCAGATCGGCATTGTCTTGCAGACTTCGCTGTTGTTCTCCGATACGATCAAGGCGAATATCGCCTACGGACGCCCCGATGCAAGCGATGAAGAAATCATCGCCGCCGCCAAAGCCGCACAGGCGCATGAGTTTATCGAAAGTTTCACAAAGGGATACGAAACCATCGTCGGTGAGCGCGGCGTGACCCTCTCCGGCGGGCAGCGCCAGCGTGTGGCGATTGCCCGCGCCCTGCTGATGGATCCGCGCATTTTGATCCTGGACGATTCGCTCTCCAGTGTGGATACCCAAACCGAGAAGTTGATTCAAGCCGCGCTTGATGTCTTGATGGAAGGGCGCACCACCTTTGTAATCGCCCACCGCCTCAGCACCGTCCGCCGTGCGGATGTGATCCTGGTGATGGATAAGGGGCAGATTGTGGAACGCGGCGCGCACGATGAACTGCTCGCCCGGGGCGGCTTGTACAGGGAAATCCACGACCTGCAATTGATGCAGCGCGATGGCTCTGAATTCGAAGAGGCAATGGTTGGACCCATCCGAACCGAAAAGCCGCAACACGAAAACACCATCATCGCCGGCAGGTCGAATTCAGGATGACCCAGTTCTATGACCAAAATCGTTCCTCCCGCCTTCATTACCCACTCCGAAGAGCAACTGGACAAAGGCTACGATCCCAAAGTTGCCCAAGGGTTGATGCAATTCCTCAAGCCGTATTACGGACGGATGCTCTTTGCGCTGGTGTTGATGACAATCGTCACCGCCGCCTCGGTCTCCGGGCCGTATTTTGTCAAACTCGCCATTGACGAAGGCGTCAATGCCAGTGACGCCGCCGCCCTGCGGAACATCGCCCTGGCGTACCTGCTCGTTTCCGTCGTCCAACTGGGATTCAACTACTGGCGCGTGCGCATCATGGCGCGCGTGGGTCAGCACGTTTTGTACGACGTGCGTACCGCCATGTTCGTCCACCTGCAAAGACTTTCGCTGAGTTTTTACAATCGCTACAGCGTGGGGCGCGTCATCACCCGCGTCATCAACGACGTGGGAACGCTGCGCGAATTCATCACCTGGGCGGTGCTGGCAATCGTGCGCAATTTACTCGGCATCATCGGCACGCTGGTCGCCATGCTGGCGCTGAACTTCAAACTCTCCCTGTTGACGTTTACCGTCCTGCCGGTGATGATCTGGGCGACGATGCTCTTCCGTAAAGCGGCGCGCAGGAATTACCGCAAAGTGCGCGCCGCCGTTTCATGGACGAACTCCGTTCTCGCGGAAAACGTCAACGGGGTGCGCGTGGTGCAGGCGTTCTCGCGCCAGCGGAGAAACCACGAAACCTTCAGCGGCTATGTCAACCGCTATTTTCTCGAAACCAGTCTCGACGCCGCACGGGTCGCATCCCTGTTTACGCCGGTCATTGACGTGCTCGGCGCGCTGGCAACCGCGCTTGTGGTTTACGTGGGCGGCACAGCCGTTCTCGGTGAATCCATCACAGCGGGCGTGCTGATTGCCTTTGTCCTTTACATAGACCGCTTCTTCGAGCCGATCCGCGATTTGAGCCGCCGCTTCGATACGCTCCAATCCACAATGGCGGGCGGCGAACGCATCCTTGAATTGCTCAAAACGCCAATCGAAGTTCGGGATGAGGAAAACGCCAGGGAAATGGGAGCAATTACCGGCGCGGTCCGATTCGAGAACGTCTCGTTCCATTACTCCGACGACCCGGCGCTCGTCCTCGACCGAATCAATCTGGATGTAAAACCCGGTGAGACGGTTGCCCTCGTCGGCGAGACCGGCGCCGGCAAAACGACCATCGTCAGCTGTTGGCGCGCTTCCACGACCCGACGGAGGGTCGCGTGCTCGTAGACGGCGTTGACTTGCGGACGGTGACTCAGCAAAGTCTGCGGCGGCAGATGGGCATGGTGCTGCAAGACCCGTTCCTGTTCAACGGAACTGTGAAGGAAAATATCTTATTCGGCAGGCTCGACGCCACGGATGACGAAGTGATTGCCGCCGCGAAAGCCGTCGGTGCGCATGACTTCATCGTCAATATGAAGAACGGCTACGAAACTTCGGTGGAGGAGGGCGGCGCGACCTTGAGCGTCGGTCAGCGCCAGTTGATTTCATTTGCACGCGCGCTGCTGGCAAATCCGCGCATTTTGATATTGGACGAAGCGACATCATCCGTGGATACACAGACCGAGCACGTGATTCAGTCGGCGCTGGCGACCCTGCTGAAAGGACGGACTTCCTTTGTTATCGCGCATCGCCTGTCTACGATTACGAATGCTGATAAAATTGTCGTCATTGGTGGAGGAAGGATCGTCGAGCAGGGACGGCACGCCGAACTGCTCGAATTAAAGGGACGCTACTACGAGTTGTACAGGACGGGTTTTCAGGAGTGAATCATGACCGACAAACAAAACGAATTCCTTTACAAAATGTCCTCCAGCCTGCGCGCAGGGCTTGCCGAAGTGCAGGCAAAGGTCAACGATCTCTATCGCATCGAAGAATTGGAGGATTATGTGGACATCCCCGATTCCCCCATCGAACATATCAAGGCGGCGTTGATGCCGCTCGTTGTGCAGGTCAATGACATCCACGACTACGCGGAAGCCGCCACGAACCGCATGGAACTGGACTTGCAGGAGGTGGATATTTACGCCCTGCTGGACGGTGTATTGACCATTGCCGACCAGTTGGCTGACCAAAAAGGCGGCATCACGGTGGAGGAAGAGATTCCCGAAAGCCTGCCCGCCATCGAAGGCGACCCAACCCGGCTCTCGCAGGCGCTGCTCAACTACATCCACAATGCGGTCAAATTCACCGATAACGGGACCGTCACCGTCCGTGTGGAGCGCGAAGCGGACCGAATCTTGTTTGAAGTCCACGATACCGGAATTGGCATCCCCGATGAAAAACAGGAACTGGTCTTCGAGCCGTTCGAGACTGTTTTGGACGATAAGACCGATCCGCGCCTGGGATTGGGCATCGGCTTGAAGATCGTCGAACACATCATTGACCTGCATGACGGCGAAACCTGGTTCGAAAGCAGGGAAGGCGCGGGCAGTTCGTTCTTTTTTACGATTCCGCTGTGAGTGTCCGCTCACCGTGCGGGGTTGTTGAAGAGCGTGCGCGTCAATAGGATGCCCCCGACGCCAACTGCTGCGACCGCCAGCACATAAACCATGAGCGGAATCAGGACGAGCGCGAACAGCCAGGGGGTGGGTTGCGTTTCACCCGAAGCCAATCCCGTGATTTCCGCCAGCCATTGCGAGCCGACCAACAGGAAGACCGCAAGACCCAACCCCCAGCCGATCAACCTGGAATGGGCATGCGCACGCAGCGATGCCCAAAGCAGCAGCCCGCCGCCCAGCAGAGCGGAAGGGAAAAGTTCCGCCGGCATGAGGTAGTCGAGCCGAAACACGCCTGCCCCAATGAGCGACCCCACGCCGAGGAGGATCGGCGCGAAAATCGGGAACCATGTCAGGATGGTTCCCGTTATCGCCAAACTTTTGGAAAGAACGTCCTGTCTTTTCATGACAGACTCCTTTTGTCGTTTTCATGATAGCACGGGAAATTTGACGGTTCAATGCCGGGCGTCATTTCGGATGAAATTCATTCTCTTCACATACATTACAATTCCCGCCATGCCCCGCAGCATGTACTTTATTTTGACCCTCTCCCTCCTCCTCGCCGCCTGTGGCACGGAGACTCCAACCGCCCCCACCATGACCCTCCCTCCGCCGGTTGTAACGATTCTTCGTCCTACCGAAACGCCTGCTTTTACCTCGACACCCATTGCCGCACCGACATCCACGCCGCTGCCGCATCTGATGTACCCGTACACCATCGCGGGTTTGCGGGAACGGGAATTTTCGGGCGGCGAGATTTCGCTGGATGTCCGCATTGCGCTGAGCGACCAATTCAGCACCTATTTGATTTCCTATCCGTCGGACGGCTTGCGTATCACAGGGATGTTGAACCTCCCGATAGGGGAGGGACCTTTCCCTGTGATCGTCATGAATCACGGATTTTATCCTCGCAGTCAGTATTCCTCGGGCGACGGCTCCCAGCGTGCGGCGGAATTTCTGACCCGGCGCGGGTACATCACCATTTCGTCGGATTACCGCACCTGGGGCGGTTCGGACCTCGGTCCTTCGTTCTTTCACACCGGCTTGGTGACCGATGTGATGAACCTGCTTGCCTCGCTGAATTCGATTCCGCAGGCGGATACGTCCCGTGTTGGGATGTGGGGTCACAGCATGGGTGGGGGAATCGCAACCAAGATCCTTACGCTCGAGTCGCCTGTCAGTGCGGCAGTGTTGTACGCGCCCAACTCTGCAGACGACGCCGATCTGATCGCGCGCTGGGGCTACGGCTGCATCGGCGACATCGCCGCGGGCGAATTGCTGGATACCTGCAACTCGGCGGATGTGATTCCCGAGTCGCTGCCAGCGGAGGTCATTGCCGCTTACGTGGAATCGGCACAAAGTCCAGAGAAGATGCGCGAGATCGCTCCATACTACCATCTGAATTCGATCTCCGTACCCGTCCAAATCCATATCGGTTCCGCCGACGGTGACTACATCGGCTCGACCCCGCCGGAGTGGTCGTTCAAATTGCATCAGGGATTGCTGGATGCGGGCGCGAACGCGGAGTTGTTTGTGTATGAAGGACAGCGTCATTCGTTTACCGGCGATGCGTGGACGTTGTTCATGGAACGGGCGGCTGCGTTCTTCGACGGGAATTTGAAATAAACCGCATGAAAAAATTTTTACTGGTCTTTCTGGTTTTGCTTGTCTCAGCGTGTCAATCTTCGGCGGGAACGCCCGCGCCGCAACTCGTCGTGACCATTATTCCAGATACGCCAACGCCGACCAAATCGCCGCGGCCGACCGCGACCCTGACCACCGAGCAGGCGATGCAACCATACACCATCGAAGGTTTGCGCGACCGCGATTTTGAACATGGCGAAATCACCGTTCGGGAAACCCTGCTCGAATCGCCGCACTTCACCCGTTATCTGATCGAATATCCGAGCGACGGTTTGACCGTCACCGGCATCCTGCAAATCCCAACCATTGGCGAGCCGCCGTATCCGGTCATTGTGCTCAATCACGGATTCTTTTCGCGTTACGTTTACACATCCGGCGACGGCACCGACCGCGCCGCAGAATTTCTCAACCGCCGCGGCTATCTCACGGTCTCGTCGGATTATCGCACCTGGGGCGGTTCGGAGACGGGCGAGAGTTTGTTTTATTCCGGGCTGGCAATTGACGTCGTCAATCTGATGAACGCGCTCCCGTCCATTCCAGAAGCCGACCCCGAACGCATCGGCATGTGGGGTCACAGCATGGGCGGCGGCGTGACGTTGAAGGTTTTGACGATTGATTCGCGCATCAAGGCGGCTGTGTTATATTCGTCGGTCAGCGCCGATTTTGCCGACATCATCGAACGCTGGGGGCCCCGGCTGTGTCGGGGATGTCTACGAGGGCGAACTCGCACTCGGATGCAACTCATCGGACATCCTCCCGCTGGATTCGCCGCCCGATTTAATCGCCTCCTACTTCGACGCGACGACTGATCCTGTTATGCTGAGAGCGGTCTCACCCCTTTACCATTTCGATTCCGTCAGCGCACCGGTCCTCATTGCCTACGGCACGGAAGACGGCAAGACCTCCGCTGGTACACCGCCGGAGTGGTCGAAGAAAATGTACGAGGTGTTCCTCGAAGCCGGCGTGGATGCGGAAATCCTTGCTTTTCAAGGCGAGGAACATTCCTTCATCGGAGATCCCTGGTTCCAGTTCATGGCGAAGACACAGTTATTCTTCGACCGTCATGTGAAATAACAGGCTTGGCTTTCAAATTCCGAAAGCAGAACTTTCAAAGTCCATTTCCCTAAAGCGGCTCTGGAGTCCTGAAGTTCTACTTCAGGACCTCTTTCAAATTCCGAAAGTAGAACTTTCGGAGTCCATTTTCCTAAAGCGGCTTTGGAGTCCTAAAGTTCTACTTCAGGGCCTTTTTCAAATTCCGAAAGTAGAGCTTTCGGAATCCATATCCGTATTCCTGACTTTTGCAAAAAGAATGGAACAACATGCCTGAAACAACTTCCGCACATCGTCCCGACGCCCTGACCCTCTCCGCGTTCTTTTTGGTGGTTTTGCTCGGCGGGTCGAATTCTGTTGCCATTCGTTTTAGCAATCAGGAACTGGCTCCGTTTTGGGGAGCCGCTATTCGCTTTGGGACCGCTGCGCTGGTCTTCTGGCTCGTCTTGTGGTGGCGGCAATTGAAGCTGCCCGGTTTGAAAGACTCCGCCGTGATCGCCGTGAACGGTTTCCTGTCTGTTGGGGTCAGTTTTGCCCTGTTGTATTGGGCGTTACTGCATGTGCCCGTCAGCCTGGCGACCATCTTCATTTCTTCGAGTCCGCTGTTCACATTTCTGCTGGCGGGTCCTGCACCGGCTCGAGCGGTTCCGCCTGCAAGCCCTGGCGGGCGGTATCGTCGCTGTTATCGGCATGACGATTGCGGTCAATGCCCAGCCGGGCGGCGCGGACATGCTCCCTTCCATTCTGGCGCTGCTTTTGGGTTCCATCGTTGCGGCGGAGGGGAATGTGATTTTCAAGATGTATTCCCTGAAGGGCAACCCGGCTGTGATCAATGCGCTTTCGCTTTCCGCAGGCGCAATCTTTCTGGGAGGCGCTTCTCTCATCGCAGGAGAAGCGTGGATGCTGCCCACCAAACCGGAGGGGCTTTGGTGCATAAATCGAAAAATAGGCGCATTTCATCTATCTGGAAGCCAGACTTAGGTAATCGGGCAGCTTTCAGGCATACCGAGATGGGTCATTTTATTGAGTGCCAGACAGCGGATCAAGGCTTGTGTCGTTTGGGTTTCCAGCAATCTTGCTGAAAGTCTATCACCGAAGATGATTTTCAAGCGGAACATGATGGTTTCTGCCAAAGAACGAATGTGATAGCCAGATTCTTCCTTCCATGGTTGCGAATGTGGCGTAGATTTTCGTCGCGTTTATGACGTTCTTCCTTTGAGTTGCCATGCTGCCAAATATGGGCGTTCTTGCGCGGCGGGATTAGGATATCCACATCGGGTGAATGTTCATTGAGTGCCTTGTATACTTTACGTTTGTCATAGGCTCCATCGCCGGCACACGAGAGCAGGGCTTCTTCAATTTGCTCCAACATCTCCATCACCACGGCGTCGTCACTGACGCTGTTTTCCGTGAGTGCCACCGCCAGAATTTCGCCTGTATCGGGATTGCCGCCCAGATGCAATTTACGCCAGGTCCGTCGCTTGGAATAGCCGTGTTTGCGAACCTTCCACTCGCCTTCGCCATAAATCTTCAGACCTGTGCTATCCAAAACGATGTTCAGACTGCCACTGCTTTTCTTCGGCAAGTTCACTTTCAACGTTGCACCCCGTTTGGAAAGCGTGGAATGGTCAGGCACAGGCAAATGAATATCCAACATCGCAAACACAGAGCGCACGAAACCCTCCACGCGCGATTGGTCAGATGAAACACTTCCTTGATCGTCAGCATGATTTCAATGGCTTTGTCGCTGTAGTCAAACTGACTGCCGCGCTGCTTCTCGCCCGCATACAGCCAGGTTTGCTCAAAGTCGTCCGACAACCAGAATGTGATCGAACCTCGTTGGATCAATGCTTTCTCATACTCCGACCAGTTCTGGACACGATATAATGTCTTCCGGCGCGAGGATGGCTTTGATGGTTTAGGCATAAACCCAAAGTTACATGCTCGCGCCCCTTTTGTCTAGCCTTTCATGCACCAAAGCCAACCGGAGGTGTGGATTGCCGTGACCTATCTCATCCTCGGCGGCTCTGTTGTGATGTTCTATTTGTTTGTTTACCTGCTCGCCCGTTGGACGGCATCGGCGGCGTCTTACACGGTCCTGTGCTTTCCGTTGGTGGCGACCGTCCTTGCGGCATGGCTGGCGAAGGAGACCGTCACGCCGCTGTTTTTGCTTGGCGGGGCGATCGTCATCCTCGGCGTGTGGGTGGGCGCGTTTTTCGGCAAAACCGGGGCTTGACGCGAATCGAATTGCGGAAGTAAAATGACCGCATCATCTCATTCCACGAAAGGAGGCTCGAAAACATGCAAGCCATCTTGGTAACCCCTGTTCATTTGTTCAGCGCGCCTCCTGCGTGTGAGTTGGCATAAGACCGTTCGGTAAAGTCCAACCGCAGGCGCGCTCCGCCTGCGGTTTTTGATTCTCCGTACCGCAATAATTTATTTTGCGATACCCCCCGACCGCAGGGAAGTTGTACCCTGCGGTTTTTTGATTTCCGTAGTGCGAGATACTATCTCGCACTACCCGCAGAAAGTTGTATCCTGTGGTTTTTGTTTTAAGGTGCTCACCGACAATGAATACGAAAGACTATATCGAATATTTCGAGGAACTCGACGATTTGGAAGGCGGAGGCGCGCGCCCGCGTAACAAGCGCGTCACGCAAAAGCGCGAATCGAAACGGCGTGAGATGGATGCGAAAGTATTCATCCGTGCGCAGGAGATTTCGCGGGAGTTCAAATTCACCTACAAAGCCGCGCGCTTCGAGGAAGCCTGGCTGCTGGATTCCCTGGCAGAGATCGCCGCCCACGGCTGGATCACGGATGTGATGCGAAAGGTGAAGGTTGGCAAGGAAGCCTCGGTGTATCTCTGCAAACCGGGCCCCGCTGTGGATGTGCCGCTGCTTGCCGCGAAGGTCTACCGTCCGCGCTCGCTGCGCAACCTCAAGAACGATGCCCAATACCGCGTCGGGCGCGTGGACCTGGACGAGGATGGAACAGCCCTGTGGAAGGAAGCGGACGTCAATGCGATCATCAAGCGCACCAGTTACGGCGAGGAGGTGCGGCATCAATCCTGGATCGCGTATGAATTCGTCACGATGGAAATGTTGCACAAGGCTGGCGCGGATATCCCCAAGCCGTTCGCGAAAGAAAAAAACGCCATCTTGATGGAGTTCATCGGCGATGGGGGAACGCCTGCGCCGCCTCTCAGTCAAATCGCCCTGGAGCGGGATGAAGTAAAACTGCTCTTCGAGCGCGTCATCCGCAACATGGACATCATGCTCTCGAAAGACCGCGTTCACGGCGACCTTTCAGCGTACAACATCCTGTATTGGGACGGCGGCATCAAGTTGATTGACTTCCCGCAGGTCGTCATCCCGAAGTCCAACCCGTCTTCGTGGAGCATCTTCCAGCGTGATGTGACGCGCGTCTGTCAGTACTTTGCGGCGCAGGGCGTTGCATGTAATCCGCAAAAACTTGCGGCAGATTTGTGGACTTCGCATGGTCACCGGGTGTTCGAAAAGGTTCATCCGAAATATTTGGATCCCGATATGCCCAAAGACCGCCAGCGCTGGGAGAAGGAGAAGTAAACACCCGATGGTAGACCATGGACGATGCGTCATGGTCTGCCGTCCATGATCCATCGTCAGACGTAGGATAAAATTGGGGGCGAGGAGAAAATTGAAATGAACAACGTCCGCCCGCGATTAACTTTAATGACCGAAGAGCAGGTTCGGGAAGCGCATCAAAATGTATTGAAGGTGCTGAGTCAAACCGGAGTGCGCGTGGATTCGCCCGCGATTCTGCAAATGCTCGAATTGAAATTGAAGTTGAAATCCCAGGACCGCATCATTAAATTCCCGGCTGAGGTTGTGGAGGAAGCCATCAAATCCGCGCCGAAAACCATTGACGTCTATGACCGGCGCGGCGAGCATCAATTGAAATTGGGGGAGGACCGCCTGCGTTTTGGGGTGGGGGTGACGGCGCTGTTCTATCAGAATCCCGTTGATGAAACGCTGGATATTTTCAAACGTGAAAACTTCCGCGACCTGGTGCGGCTCGGTTCGCTGCTCAAGCACTACGACGTGATCTCCACAGTTGGCATTGTTCGCGACGTGAAGGAAGAACTCGGCGATATGTACGGCTCACTGGAGCATATTGCCAACACCGTCAAGCCGCTTGTCCTACTCGTCTCCGATGAAAACCGCTTCCCCGATGTGCTCGATATGTTCGAGACGCTTCACGGCAGGGAGTTGGGGAATAAGCCTTTTGTGATTCCCTACTTCAACCCGGTCAGCCCGCTGGTGATGAACGCCGGGACGGTGGACAAGATGAAGGTCGCCATCGAGCGCGGACTGCCGGTCATCTTCTCGAATTACAGCATGGCGGGCGCATCCACGCCGCTGACTCCGGCTGGCACGCTCACGCTGCTCATGGCGGAACTGCTTGCCGGGCTGGTTATCAGTCAGACCATCAGGAAGGGCGCGCAGATTCTGCTTGGCATGCTGCCGGTTTATTTCGACATGCGCACCATGCTCAACTTCTACGACCCCCAAAGCATCCTCATCAGCGTTGCCTGCTCCGAGATGATGAAATATTACGGCATCCCGCACTGTTCGACCTCCGGTTCCGGTACCGGCTGGGGCATGGATTTGATCGCCGCCGACACCTACTGGATGAACACCCTCGCGCTTCTTCTCTCGCACGGACACCTGGCTCCGTTCATCGGAGATTCTCTTGGCTCCAAGTCCATCTCGCCGACGACCTTCGTCCACTGCCACGAGATCATTGACCAGGCGCTGCGTATCCACAACGGTTTTCAATTGGACGATGTCAACTCGGCTGTGGATGAGATCGCCAAAGTGGGACCGGGCAAAAGTTTCCTCAACCAGCCTTCCACGCTGAAGAATTACAAAACCGGGTATTACGTCAGTGATGTGTACCCGCGTTACAGCATGGAGAAGTGGATCGAAGCCGGTCAGCCGGCCGCGCGCCAGGTCTTGCGGCAAAAAACGCAGGACTCATGGCGTCCGCCCCCGCGCCGGAGGATTACCCTGACTTTATTGCAAGGGGAGAGGAATTTATCCGCCGGAAGTTCTCCGTCTGACGCATGTTATACTCATAAGCGGTTCGCTGGAGTACGCTTGAAGAAAAAAATTATTTTCCCGCTGATTTTGCTTTTCATGCTGGCGTGTTCGATCCCGGATTTGCCCCGCCTGCCGCGCCCCTGCCCACCCAGCCTCCCGGCTTGCTCGAAACAGCCATCGTCCAGACGGCGGACGCGGCTCAGACTCAAACCGCGGCTGTTCTTCCCACCTCGACCTTTACCCCGCCGCCGACCCGTACGCCTTCCATCACGCCGTCTCCCACGGTGACGTTCATTTTCAGCCTATACACGCATACGCCAATTCCCTCCGAAACGCCAACCGGGTTTTTTACGGTCGAAAGCGGCGGACAATCCGGCGGCTCATCCGACGAGGAGGAAGAGGAGGATGGAAAAAGAAAACGCCCTGTCTTTACCGGCAAGGAATGGACCTGCTCGCAGGTGGGGGTCTTCCCGCCGAAGAATACCGAGTTCAAAGCCCGATCGTTTTTTACAGTTTATTGGACATTAATGAACACCGGCACAAAAACGTGGACGGTCAACGGCGTGGATTTCGTTTACAAGGGCGGCTACCGGCACGAGGGAACGAAGATACAGGACTTTACGGTGAACGTCCCTACCGGTGCAAAGGTGACCGTCAGCGCTTCGTTCTATGCGCCGAGACAGCCCGGCACATTCCAGACCATTTTCACGTTGATGGTCGGAAGGCGCACCTTCTGCGGAGTCAATTACCAGTTTGTCGTCGTCGAATAAAGTTATCCCGGCTTGAATTTACCCCACAATCCATAACCTTCCTTCCGTCTTTCCTCGCGCCGTTCGTGTTGTTCCTGGATTTGTTCGACATGATCGGCTTTTTCCTGGATGGCAGCCTCCAGCCATAAGTGTCCCTTTTCCGCCGTCGCGTGACTCCCCGCTCCATACGCGCCGGTGGCGGTGTCGTCGTCCCAGGGCGGATTTGCCACCAAAGCCCCACCCTCGATCCAGTCCATGTAATAGTCCGGCGTCGCGGCGAAATCCGTTTCGTCCACAACACGCTCCATTTTGCACAGGTCGGGGCGCAGGTGCAGCAGGTAGGAAGTCTCAAGTTCGCACGCATGTCCCATCCCGCCGATTTTGCTTGTGCGGTATTTATCCAACGCTTCGGCTCCGATCCTGCCGGAGGTGTGAAGGTATGCCGTGGCGCAGAAAATCCGGCGGTGACGTTCGCCCGCGTACTTGACGATATTCACCAGGAACGAAGAATTCCCGCCGTGACCGCTCATCAAATAGAACCGGTCGAAGCCGCGTGCCACGAGGACATCAATCACCGCCAGCCAGAAATCCTCGAATGCCCGCCCGCCGGCGTTCATCGTCGCCGCAAAGGAGGCGCGATGCGTGCTGACGCCATACGGCATGACCGGCATTGCAAAACTGCGCGTAGGCAATTTGGCAAATGTACCCTTTGCAATTGCATCAATAATGATGGTATCAACGGAGAGGGGAGGTGATAGCCGTGTTGTTCCGTGTGACCGATTGGAAAGAGGATCACTTTTCCGCGTTCGCTGTCCGGCGGCAGGAATGGCTTCGCCTCATAACGGGGACCGGTGCGGCTGCCGCAAAATGGACGGCGATATCTGCGCCGTGAATTGTCCCTGCGGGTCGAAGCCTTGCGGCGCGAGGCAGTACACGCGGGTGAAGCCGTCGTCTCGCAGGCTGTCAAGCAGGTTTTAAGGTGTAAGGAAAAAACGCCGCCTCTGGAATTTCCAATCCGGCTGCCGTGCCAGCCGAATGGAAAGGATGGCAGGATTCCGATTCGGGTAGGATGGCTCAGTTGGTCGGCAAGCAGGTCAAAGTCATAGCCTGAGCCGAGAGGCAGGACGAGCGGAACATCGCGCGGAAGAGCCGCAACTGCATCCCAGGTCAATTCATCGAAGTTAAATAAATCAAAGTTGCGCGTAGTCAATTTAACACCTCATCAAATCCTCACAAACCAAAACAAGAAAACAAACCCAGTCACACCCAATTTTACCAACCCTTCCACTTTCCCATATTCGGAATATACAGTAAAATTTTTACAGCGATGAGTTCCCGTACTGTCCGACCCGATGCCTGCGCCATGGCAGATTAATCCAATCTGTCGTGGCGCGTATTGTTTAAACGGCTTGTGCAAATTCAAATTTGCGAGAGGAGAAACTATGAAACTGAAAGCACTGTACGTTTTGGTTTTGGTTGCGCTTGTTGTATCGGCATGCGCTGGGGGAGGGCAGCCTGCCATTGTGCGCGTTGGCTGGGCGGGCAGCCCCGATACGCTCAACCCGGGAATGGCAATCCTGGTGGAAGCGTATACCATCTTCGAACTGGTGTACGACTCCATGTATGAGTTGAATCTGGATGGGTCGTTCACGCTCAGCCTTGCCGAAAGTGTTTCGACCTCCGACGACGGCTTGGTGTGGACCTACAAAATCCGCGATGAGCTCAAATGGCATGACGGTCAACCGTTGACCGCCGAAGACATCGCTTGGACTTACAACCTGTACAAGGACACGCCAGAGTATCCCTATTTGAACGGATACTACACGCCATATTTCGATACCATCGTGGCAACGGAGAACAACGAAGTCGTTCTGACGCTGACCGAGGCAATACCGAACATCGAAAGCCAGTTGGTGTTCCTGTACATTCTGCCGAAGCACATTTGGGAGAACGTGGATAAACTCGAATACGAGAACTTCGAGATGGTCGGTTCGGGTCCGTTCAAGATGGCGGAATATGTGCAGAACGAATTCGTGCGCCTGACGGCAAACAAGGATCATTTTGCCACGCCGCCCAAGGTGGACGAAGTGGTCTTCCAGACCTTTGAAAACCAGGATGCGCTGGTGCAGGCGATCAAGACCGGACAGGTGGACATGGTCACCGAGATGCCGAACACCGCGGCGGGAATCCCTGGACGCGGAGGAAAGCATCGAACTTGTCGTTGGCGCCCCGCTTGCCCCCGGCGTGACGGACATCATCTTCAACCAGGTTGACCCTGA
This sequence comes from Chloroflexota bacterium, assembly GCA_013112685.1. Taxonomy (GTDB): domain Bacteria; phylum Chloroflexota; class Anaerolineae; order Anaerolineales; family Villigracilaceae; genus Villigracilis. The sequence continues at coordinate 1,173,050 of JABFGC010000002.1, forward strand.
AAACTGCCCGACCGAAGGCGGCATTTGTTCCGGTCATCCCGCCCTGCGGGATCGAAACGTCCGCCTTGCAATGGCGCATGCCACCGACAAGCAGAAACTGATTGACGTGATTTTGCTCGGTCTTGGCAGCCCCGGCTTGACCCTGATCCCCGACGGGCTTGGAGTCTGGTACAACAATTCGCTCAAGGATTACGAGTTCGACGCAGCCAAGGCGAACCAGATCCTCGACGACGCTGGGTATGCGGATACAGACGGCGACGGCGTCCGCGAAATGCCGGATGGCTCGCGCCCGCTCACGTTCCGCCTCAACTGGCCCAGCGACAGCATCAACGCGCCGCGCATGGCGGAATTACTCAGCGAGATGTGGGCGGAGATCGGTGTGACGCTCGAACCACAGGCGGTTGACCCCGATGCGCTGACGGCGCAGTGCTGTCCTGCCTTCGATTTCGATATCATGATCTGGGGCTGGGCATCCGACCCGGACCCGAGCGCCCTGCTCTACGTGTACACCACCGAAGCCGTTCCCACCGGCTCCAGCGAAACTGGCTATTCCAACCCGGCGTACGACGAACTCTATGCCCAACAGCAGGTGGAACTGGACTTTGAAGCCCGCAAGGACATCGTTTGGGAGATGCAGAAGATCGTCCACGACGATGTGGTGTACATCATCCCGTTCTACGATGCGAACGTGCAGGCATATCGCAGCGACCGCTTCACCGGCTGGATCACCGACCAGGCAAAGGTTGAGCTCTCCGACGTGACATCGCTTGTCAGGATCGAACCGGTCAAGTAAGAACCGTGTTTTTCACCCGCCCCAGGGAGTCAAGGTTCCCCGGGGCGGGTACCAGCCCGCGCACTTCCTACAGGGTGAATCCCTTGAACCGAACCCGTGCAATCCTTTCGAAAACAGCCTGGTCTGTTTTCACGATTCTATTTGTCATTATCCTCAACTTCTTTTTGTTCCGCGTCCTGCCGGGCGACCCGGCGCGGGCGGGGATTCGCGACCCGCGCTTGAAAAAGGAAGCGGTCGAGATGCTGCAAGCCCGTTTCGGGTTGGATAAGCCGGTCATCAACTGCTTCGAGTCGCTGAACCCCATCAAGGTCGGGAACTGCGATGTCAACCCGCTGGACACGCAATTCTTCATTTATATTGGCAATCTGCTGAAAGGGGAATTGGGCATCAGTTATCACACCAACCGCCCGGTGGGGGAGATTCTCTCCGAACGTTTGTGGAATACGATTCTGCTGATCGGGGCGGGGCAGCTTCTCTCGATTCTGATCGGCGTTGTGCTGGGCGTCTTTGCCGCATGGAAGGCGCGCACCGCGGTGGATTACGGCGCAATCGCCGTCAGCCTGTTCGCGTGGAGTCTGCCGACCTTCTGGAACCGGGATCATCCTCCTGTTTTGGGGCAGCGCAAACGGCTTCCCGCTGGCGGGGAAAGCCACCCCGGGGATGAGTTCCATGCCTTTGTTCCAGCAATGGGGCGACATTCTCTGGCACATGTTCCTGCCGACGCTGACCTATACCATCGTTTACATGGGCGAATACACCCTCATCATGCGCTCCAGCCTGATGGATGTGCTCTCCGAGGATTACATCCTGACCGCCAAAGCCAAAGGCTTGAGCATGTTCCAGATCTTGAAGGACCATGCACTCAAGAACGCGATGCTCCCGCTGGTCACGGTGATCGCCATCAATCTCGGCTTCACGGTGGCGGGTGCGATTCAAATCGAAGCGGTCTTTTCCTGGCTGCCCGGGTTGGGAAGCGCCATCTATGAATCCGTGGTGCGCAGGGATTACCCGATCTTGCAGGGCGCGTTCCTGTTGATCGCTGTGGCGGTCATTACGGCGAACCTGCTGGCTGACCTGACCTATACCTGGCTCGATCCGCGCGTGCAGGTGGAGTGACCATGCAAACGTCGTTGCAAACTTCCAAGCCGACCAGCCAGTTATCGGCGCGCCTGACGGGATTTTGGCGGGTCTTCAAAAAGAATCGCGGCGGAATTATCGGATTAGGCATGCTCGTTCTCATCGTCCTGGTGGCGGTCTTCGCGCCGTTGATCGCGCCGTACGACCAATCGTCTGCGGCGGACACTACCATCAGCGATATTTACCAGTCGCCCAGCGCCGCTCACTGGTTCGGGACCGATGACGCCGGGCAGGATGTCTTCTCCAACTTTGTGTATGGCGCGCGCGTCTCGCTGACCGTTGGCTTTTTCGCCGCATTCATTTCGATTTTCATCGGCGGACTGTTCGGGCTCGTGGCGGGATTCTTCGGCGGGCGTTGGGAGACCTTCCTGATGCGCTTCACCGACATCATGCTCGTCATCCCCGACCTGCCGTTGATGGTCGTCATCGTTGCGCTGACCAGACCCTCCCTGTTCAACATCATCTTCGTCATCGGCTTGCTCGGCTGGACGACCACCGCGCGCGTCGTCCGCTCGCAAACTCTGGCGGTGAAATCGCGCAAGTTCGTCCTGCGCGCGCGCGCCATCGGTGCAGGTAAGGGACACATCGTCTCGCGCCACATCCTGCCGCTGGTAATGCCCATCCTCGTGGTGCAGGCGGTGCTGGTCATCTCGCTGGCGATCTTGAACGAGAGCGCGTTGTCGTTCATCGGTCTTGGCGACCCAACGACTCTCTCCTGGGGGCAGATGCTCAACTATGCCTTTGGGCGCGGAGCCATGTCCACCGGGGCGTGGTGGGCGCTGGTCGCGCCGGGATTCGGAATCGTCTGGGTGGTGCTGTCATTGACCCTGCTTGGGCAGGGGCTGGAGCAGGTCCCTCAACCCGCGGCTGGATACCCACCATCTGATGCCGGGCAAGCCCGCAGTCCGGGAAGAGGCGGCGGCGCAAAGCTCATCCAAAAAGACGTACTGCTTGAAGTCCAAAATCTTTCCATTAATTACGTCGGCGAAGGGAAACCGCCCGCCCGCGCCGTGGAGAATGTCAGTTTCACGTTGAAGGAGGGCGAACTGCTTGGGCTGGTAGGAGAGAGCGGTCTGCGGCAAGACAACCCTCATGCTCGCTTTGCTGCGCCTCCTGCCCGCCGCCGGTCAGATCGTGAACGGACAGGTGTACTTCAAAGGGCGGGACCTGACTTTGATCAGCGACGACGAATTGAACAAAGTGCGCTGGAGCGGGATTTCGATTGTCTTTCAGGGCGCGATGAACGCGCTCAACCCCGTGCGGACGGTGGGCGACCAGATCGCGGAAGCCATCGTCACGCACGTGACCGGTTTTCCGAAGGAGAACATCACCGCGCGTGTGACCGAACTGCTCGACCTCGTGGGCATCGCCGCCGACCACCGCGACCACTTCCCACACCAATACTCCGGCGGGATGCGCCAACGTGCGATGATTGCCATGGCGCTGGCATGCAACCCGCAGGTCATCATCGCGGACGAGCCGACCACCGCGCTGGACGTGATGATTCAGGCGCAGATCCCGGAACTGCTCGACAACCTGCGGAAAAGACTGGGGCTGGCGGTCATCTTCGTCACGCACGACCTCGGCGTGGTCGCCGAAATGTGCGACAAAGTGCTGGTGATGTACAGCGGCGTGACCGCCGAATACGCCGATGTGGACGTCATCTACAACAATCCGCGCCACCCCTACACCCAGGAACTGCTCAAAGCCTTCCCGGATCTGACCAAACCGAAAAAGAAACTATCCTCCATCCCCGGCTACCCGCCAAGGCTGGATGCCCTGCCGCCCGGGCGCCGTTTTGCGCCGCGCTGTCCCGCGGTATTCGACCGTCGCCGGAGCGAACAGCCGGAACTGCACAGCATCGGCATGGACGGGCACGTGGCGAGTTGTCATTTGGTGACCGAGGCGGATAGGTCACGTTTGTAACGTGACCGTGGGTTTGTGGAGGGCGAAAAAGGAGTCCAGAAGTTCTGCTTCTGGAACTCCGCTTCTGGAATTCCGCAAGTAGAACTTGCGGAGTCCGCCTATTTTCATAATTCGAGATAACTACCATGAGTAAAGAAAATTTTTTGGAAGTTCACGAACTGAAAAAATATTTCGAAGCCGGGCGTCCCTCCCTGTTTTCGGGAACGTGCGCCACGTGCGCGCGGTGGACGGCGTGGATTTCAACCTGCGTCGCAGCGAGGTCATCGCGCTCGTCGGCGAGAGCGGCGCGGCAAATCCACGCTGGCGTTGCTGTTGATGGGGCTGGAGGAGCCGACCGGCGGAACGGTCACCTTTGAAGGGCGCGACATCACGCACCTGAACGACCGCCAGCGCAAAGACCTGCGCCGCAAAATTCAAATGGTCTTTCAAGACCCGTACGAATCCCTGAACCCCACGCAGACCATCGAGGAGATCGTCACCGAGCCGTTTGCTGGTGCATGGCATCGCGCCGGACAAAGCCGAACGCGGCGAAAAGGTCAAAAAGGCGCTCGAAGATGCCGGCTTGAAACCCGCCGAAATCTACCTCAACCGCTACCCGCACGAACTCTCCGGCGGTCAGCGCCAGCGCGTGGTCATTGCCGCCGCGCTCGTGCTCGAACCGGAGATCATCCTCGCCGACGAACCCGTCTCGATGCTGGATGTTTCCATCCGTGCCGAGGTCATCAACCTGCTGGCGGAACTGCGCATCACGCGCCGGATCGCCGTCATCTTCATCACGCACGACCTCGGCTCCGTCGGCTTCTTCGCCGACCGCGTGGCGGTCATGTATCTGGGGCGCATCGTCGAGGTCGGCACCATGCTCGAAGTGCTGGAAAACCCCCAGCACCCCTACACCCGCGCGTTGATCTCCGTCATCCCCGTTCCCAACCCGCGCTTGCGGCACGAGCGCATCATCTTGCAGGGCGAAACGCCCAACCCCATCAGCGTCCCATCCGGCTGTCGCTTTCATCCGCGCTGCCCGGTGGCGCTGGAAATGTGCAAGGCAAGCGACCCGCCCATGGTCCCGCTCACCAAAACCCACCAGGCAGCGTGCCTTTTGCTGGTAAAGTAGGGCGAGATTTATCTCGCCCAACCAGGACAATGGACATCACCAGTCTCCAAAACCCCCGCATCAAACACATCGTCAAACTTCGGGAAGATAAACGCCAGCGGCAAAGGGATGGTTTGATTCTTGTCGAAGGCTTCGATGAGTTGACTCTCGCCCTGAGCTGCGGCATGGTTCCACAGACGCTTCTTTCCGCGCCCGAGCTTGCCAGCCGGACTTTGAGTCTTCCCCACGCCGTCGAGGCATGGACCCGTCAGCCGCGCCGTCTTCCAGAAGGTTTCGTACCGCGAAAACCCGGATGGCTGGCTGGGAATCTTCCCCATGCCCAAACGTTCGCTCGAAGACCTCCATCTCTCCCACCCGTCGCTTGTCATCGCCGCCGAGTCGGTGGAGAAGCCCGGCAACCTCGGGGCGATTCTGCGCACCGCCGACGCCGCCCGCGTGGATGCCCTGCTCGTCTGCGACCCGCGCGTGGACTTGTGGAATCCCAACGTCATCCGCGCCAGCCGCGGGGCGGTCTTTGCCGTACCCGCCGTCGAGGTGGATTCGCTCAAAGCGTTGGAGTGGCTGAAGTCCGAGGGGGATGCGGGTTCTGGCGGCGACGCCCTCCGCCGATGCGCTGTACACCGACGCGGACATGACCGGATCCATCGCCATCGCCGTCGGCGCCGAGGACGAAGGGCTGACCGATCTCTGGATGCAGAGCGCCGACCTGCGGGTGAAAATCCCGATGTCCGGCAGGGTCAATTCGCTGAACGTCTCCGTCTCTGCCGCGCTTGTGACTTTCAGAGCCTTGAGGCGGCGCCGCAAAATTGAGTAGAATAAGGGTCGTTACCGAGGGGGGCGGGTAATTTCAAATTACATCCTCATTCGAAAGGCACGCATGAACAGCCAGGCAGGACCGTATTTCGAAACCGATGTTTTCGCCAGCCTGGGGAGAGATTTGGCTTCCACGTCCGATGCAGAAACCGCCGCGCGAATCATCCCCGGATGCCGCCGACGCGCTCATCGGGTGGGATGCGTGCTACTTGATCCTGTACGACCCGGCGCAGGGGGCAGTCCGCGCCCGCTCTACACGGTGGATACCATCAACGGCGAGCGGGTCGTTCAAGGGGAGCCGCGCCTCCGAAACCCAGCGAAAACATGCTAAAGGCGCTCCGGCAGGGGGGCTTTATCTCCGAATACGAAGAGTACTTCGAACTGGACCCAAGCCTTGCCTTTGGCGATACCACCAGGCGCACGCTTTCGCAGATCTTCGTGCCCGTGGCGACCGATACGCGTGCCCTCGGCGTGCTTTCGATTCAAAGTTACCGGAAGCATTTTTACAGCGGCGCGCAGCTGACCATCCTGAAAAACCTGGCGAACCACTGCGCGGGCGCGCTGGAGCGCATTTGGGCGCAGGAGGCGCTGGGCAACCTGGTGGAACGATTGAAGGTGCTGAACCGGGCGACCCATAACATCAACGCCAGCCTGGATGTGGAGCGCATCTGCCAGGTGGTGTACGAGACCGTGGAGCAGGTGATGCCCTGCGACGATTTCGTGATGGACGGCTACGAGGAAAGCACGAACGAGATCGTGCCGATCTACGCGGTGGAGTATCCGCGCCGCCGGGTGTACACCCGCAGTTATTTCGCGGATCACGGGCTGGCGGGGGAGATCGTGCGCCGGAAGAAGCCCCTGCTCTTCAACTCGCAGGCGGCAATGGATGCGAGCGGAATCCGGTTCCGAACACTTCGGCGGCGAGGGGGAAGACCCCACCCAGTCGCTGCTGGCGGCGCCGATGATTCTGCACGGCAGGATCTTCGGCATGATCTCGGCGCAGTCCTACCGGCAGAACGCCTACACGGACGACGACCGTTACCTGCTGGAGGTGCTGGCGGCTCATGCGGCAATCGCCATCGAGAATGCGCGGCTCTTCGAGTCGGTGCGGCATCTCGCCAACACCGATCCGCTGACCGCCACGCTCAACCGCCGCCGCTTCTTCAGAACTGGCGGAGCGCGAATTCGACCTCGCCCGCAGGAACGAAGCGCCTTTCTCGGTCATCATGCTGGACGTGGACGGCTTCAAGAAGTTCAACGACTCGTTCGGTCACAAGGTGGGCGACCAGGTCCTCATTCAAGTGGCGGAGACGTGCAAGTCTGCCCTGCGCGGATCGGACATCTTCGGCAGGCTGGGCGGCGAGGAGTTTGCGCTGGCGGCGCCCGCCACCCCGCTCGAACACGCCGTGGAGATCGCCGCCCGCCTGCGCAGACTGATTCACGAGCAAACCTTCCGCTTTGAGACCGGCGAAGGCGAACTCCCGGAGCCGTTCTCGGTGACGGTCAGCGTGGGAGTGGTCGCAAGCGATCCCGCCTGCAAAAACCTGGACGCCCTCATGGAACGCGCCGACAAAGCCATGTATCTTGCGAAGAACTCCGGGAGGAATCAGGTAAGGGCGTGGGGGGAGGAGTAGGGAGAGGATTGGAGAATTGGGGAATAGAGATTGGAGACTAGAGATTAGAGATAGGGAGGCGTGATGCGAGCAAATCAATTCACGAGCAAACGAATTCCAGGCGCAATTTCGTGATTTCGCGGTCTCTCATTCGTGGATGGTTTGTTCAGGCGGGCGTATAATGAGTTAATCCCACTGGAGCAGGGGAGAGGTGACAAGATGGCGAAAAAGTCCTCGAAAAAACCAAAAGACCTTGAAATCCACATAGATGGAAATGTTACCGGCAGCAATATCCTTGTTGGCGAAAATATTTCCGTCGTCCAGCAATTGGAAGCGGCGAAAGCCGCCGCCCTTTTCACCATCCCGCCGCCGGTGACCGACTTCACGGGACGCGAGAAAGAACTTGAAAAACTCAAAGCCTCGTTCCAGACCGGGGCGCTCATCACCGGCTTGAGCGGGGGCGGAGGCGTGGGCAAGACCGAACTTGCGCGCAAATTAGCAAACGAAATCGCGGACGCGTATCCCGACGCCCGTCTCAACATGGACCTGCTCGGCACATCCGCGAGATCCGCTCGCGCCCGAAGAGGTCATGCGGCGTTTGCTCGAGCCGTTCTACCCGAACCAAAAACTGCCCGACGACCCGCAGGGATTGAAAGGCTTGTACCAGCAGACCTTCGCAAGCGCAAAAGCCCTGCTCCTGCTGGATAACGCCGCGGACGAGACGCAGGTGCGCCCGTTGATTCCGCCCCAGCCTTCGGCAGCCATCGTCACCTCGCGCAAGCATTTCAGCCTGAGCGAGTTGGGCTTGAATCCCCTGCGCTTGGACGTGCTTTCGCCCGAGGAAGCGCGCGGCCTGCTGCGCAACGCCTCACCCAAACTCAAAGACGCGCCCGACGCCGATCTCGATGCGCTTGCCAGCCTGTGCGGACGTTTGCCCCTCGCCCTGCGTGTGGCATCCTCCCTGCTCAACGACCGCGACGACTGGACTCTTGCGGCACTGCAAAAACGACTCACAGATGAACGCACCCGCCTCGCCCGCCTCAAACGCGGAGGCGACCTCGACGTGGAAGCGACACTCAGCCTCTCATACAACCTGCTGGACGACGACCTGAAAAAGAAATTCCGCCAGTTGGGCGTCTTCACCGCGCCATTCATTCTCCCTTCCGCCCAAGCCGTTTGGGAACTTGACGACGATACCGCAGCCGACGACCTGCTCGGGAAATTCACGAATCTCAGTTTAATAAACATCCTCCCCTCTCCCGCTTCTGGGAGAGGGGTCGGGGGTGAGGGTGCTCTCTACTCCCTCCACGACCTCACCCGCCTCTTCGCAATGGACAAACTGCTCGAAGACCCAGCCGAAGCCAAAGCGACAGTCATGCGTCATGCAAATCATTTCTTGGAGTGGGGGAGCGCGGCAAATAACCTCTACATGAAGGGCAACGAGAAAATCCTCGCTGGTTTGAATCACTTCCGCTTCATTTACCCGCATTTGCAATCCGCTTACGTACGACTCTCACCGGAAAACAAAACCTTCCCCCGCCCGGAAGGAGCCGACCGCTGGCTGAGCGATTTCCCCGCTAAATGTGCTTATGTGCTGGACTTGCACCTGCCGCCGCGCCAGAACATTCACCTATTGAAAACCACGCTCGCAGCCGCCCGGCGGTTGGGTGATAAAAAATATGAAGGTATTCATCTCGGCAATCTAGGCTTAGCCTACTTCGCCTTGGGCGACGCCAAAAAAGCCATCGAATTTTACGAACAGGGATTGGTCATTGACCGTGAGATCGGCGACCGCCGCGGCGAAGGGGCAGACCTCGGCAATCTGGGCCTAGCCTATGCCGCCTTGGGCGACGCCAAAAAAGCCATCGAATATCACGAAAAGGCACTGGTCGTCATGCAGGAAATCGGCGACAAGAGAGCGGAAGGTTCAATTCTCGGCAATCTGGGCTTAGCCTATTCCGACTTGGGTGACGCCAAAAAAGCCATCGAATTTTACGAACAGGGATTGGTCATTGCCCGTGAGATCGGCGACCGCCGCGGCGAAGGGGCTGCCCTCGGCAATCTGGGCGCAGCCTATGCCGACTTGGGTGACGCCAAAAAAGCCATCGAATTCTATGAAAAACAACTGGTGATCGTGCGCGAGATTGGCGACCGCAGAGGCGAAGGCAACGCCCTCGGCAATCTGAGCAATGCCAATGCCTATTTGGGCGACGCCAAAAAAGCCATCGAATTCTATGAAAAACGGATGGAAATTGCCCGTGAGATCGGCGACCGCCGAGGCGAAGGGAATGCCCTCGGCAATCTGGGCGTAGCCTATAAGAACTTGGGCGACGCCAAAAAAGCCATCGAATTCTATGAAGGGGCATTGGTCATTGACCGTGAGATCGGCGACCGCAGAGGCGAAGGGGCAGACCTCGGCAATCTGGGCTTAGCCTATGCCGACTTGGGCGACGCCAAAAAAGCCATCGAATTCTATGAAAAACGGATGGAAATTGCCCGTGAGATCGGCGACCGCAGAGGCGAAGGCAATGCCCTCGGCAATCTGGGCAGTGCCTATTTCACGCTCAAAGAATATTCAAAAGCGGGAGAATTCTATGAACAACAAATGGCAATTGTCCGCGATATTGGAGACAAACGTGGGGAAGGTAATGCTTTGTGGGGACTCGCGATTTGCAAAAAGGAGGGCGGAAATCTTGACGAAGCGCGAATTTTGTTTCTAAAAGCGCTTGAAATATTCAAAGCAATTGAGAGCCCAAGCGCAGGGACGATAGAAAAATTGCTGGCGGGGTTGGGGGAGTGAGGGGGGAGGGAGCCGTCCACGAATGGGACCACGAATGTCGAATACAAGACCTCCGAGGTTTGCGAAACCCGGAGGTCTTGCTGTTTACCCCCTCCGTCCTTCGGACACCTCCCCCAAATTCGACGGTAATTCTGTCGAATTTGGGGGAGGACGGGAGGGGGTCGGTTATCCGGCATACAAGGGAAAGAGCCGCTCCAAGGGGTGAAAGCGCAAATTTCAGCCCGCAAAACCGCCTTTTTCCCGGTCGAATCAGAATTTTCTCGGCGAGAAAATAAAATATTTCGGCGAGATAATATAAAAACTCGGTGAGAAAAATTAAAATCTCAGCGAGATTTTGATATAATTAGGGCTGAATTCGGTCATTTCACAGTAGAGTTTGGAGGATCCATGAGCAGGAAAATCACCGCCATCCGCAAGTACCGCCCCGAGATCAGGCGCGAGCCGACGATACAGATGCCGCAGGTGGTGGAAGATATCGCCCAGCACACGGGATTGAACGAGGGCGAGATCCGCTTCGTCGTCTATGAATTACGCGACACCATTTTGACAGCCCACCGCCAGGGACGGGCGGTCAAGATCGAAGGCTTGGGGACGTTCACGCCCACCGTCCGCATGGATGGCAACCTGGATATTCTTTTCCGCCCCGATGCGGGCATGCTCAGGCAGTTGAACAACGCCACAAAATTCCATGCGAAGATCATGAACAAATCCAATATCGGGAAATCGGCGGCTGAGTTGATCGCCAAATGGAATACCGAATTTCCCGATGACCCCGTGGAAGGATAATGGAAGCGCGTTTCATTTCAGCTGAAAGCCCAGACCTGACAGGTTTCATCTTAGCCCGACTCAATCGCAACTCTTTCGAATCAGAAACAATTTGCTTAACCGGAACCTAGTACTCTGCTAACTTGAAGGTTTTGCATAGATTATACTTGGAGAATGACTACAAAATATCATGTATACCTGACCAAAGAAAATCGCCAAGAATTAGAAAGTCTGATACGAAGCGGCGAATCGTCGGCGCGCACTCAAACTCGCGCACGGATATTGTTGTTGACGGACGAGAACCAGAAAAAGAAAAAACGAACGGAAGAAATCGCATCTGTTTTGCTGTGTTCCTTGCCGACCATCACGGCCATTCGCAGGAAATTTGTCGAAGGCGGATTAGAGAAAGCCCTGTATGATAAAGCGCGTCCAGGAGCGACGCCAAAGATCACGGGCGAGGTGGAGGCGCAATTGACGCTGTTGGCGTGTAGTGCGCCGCCTGAAGGAAGGTCACGCTGGACCTTGCAACTGCTGGCAGATAAACTGATTGAGTTGAAATTGGTTGACAGCATTAGCGATGTGGCTGTCATGAAACGGCTAAAAAAAATGAACTTAAGCCTTGGCTCGTAAAATCACGGGTAATCGCAAAACCGTCGGCGCAGTTTGTAGCGAAGATGGAAGATGTGCTGGCTGTGTATGAGCGTCCGTATGATCCAAAACGCCCTCTGGTATGTGTAGATGAAGCCAGCAAAACCTTGCACGAGACGCCACATGGCAGATTGCCGATTGAAGCAGGGCAACCGCCACGCCAAGACTATGAATACGAACGAAACGGCACCACCAATATTTTCATGGCTGTTGAACCTTTGATTGGCAAACGCAAAACTTTCGTAACCGACCAGCGCACTAAACAAGACTTCGCAGAACTGTTACGTTACCTGTCTGACGATGAATATCCTGAGGCAGAAAAAATTGTATTGGTCACAGACAATCTCAATACACATTCGCCTGCATGTCTGTATGAACGATTCGAGCCTGCGGAAGCCAGACGATTGACACAACGCTTTGAATGGCATTACACACCCGAACATGGCTCTTGGTTGAATATGGCTGAAATTGAATTGAGCATCCTCAGCCGCCAATGTACGAACCGCAGAATTTCCAATAAGCAGACCCTCGCAAGAGAAGTTACTGCTTGGGAGAAAGATCGCAACAAACTAAAGGTGCAAATTGATTGGCAATTCAGACCCGATAATGCTCGTATTAAACTCAAGCGGCTTTACCCCGTCACCATTGTAAATAATTCAAGTTAGTAAAGTACTAGTGGAAACCTGTCAGGTCTTGAACTGTGAACTTTTCAACTCATTTGAAATATACTCAAATCTTTTTGACGGCTATTACAGCCCTCCGAGACTTTCATCCCGGAGGGCTTCTTTCCTCTTTCATCTTTCCAATAAGGCGTACCACCGAGGATGCCGCCTTGTCCGCTTTCAAATGATCGGCTGCTAATTTATGCCGCCAATGGCAGTATTTTCACCTGGGTAGTGTAGCCGAGCTGGGAGAGAAAACTGTAACAATCGTCCCATGAGAGGCCGAACTCTCGCACGTCCGCCAGCCCAACTCGAGCCAGAATGTCTCGCAACAGTTCGGCGTCCTGCTCGTCCAATTCGCCATCGTTTAGTGTATCCTCCGCCCAATCCACCAGCCGCGCCAGCGAAATATCGCGATTCAGGTAAGCCGCCAACTCTTCAGCCACAGTCTTGCGAGTCACGATTGTGTTCATAACCGCATCTCTTAATCTCCTGCAATAGATGAAATTCTCTGGTAAAGAAACTCCTTCACATTCATGGATGCGCTGGCATGTTCAATGGTGATGCTCACAACGCGCCCATGCTCGTCCAGGTCAAGGTAAATGTTGTCATCGAGTTCCTGGGTTTCCACAGGCGGCGTATCTGAGAACTCGAGCAACGTCGTATCGGTATCTTCAAAATATTTCACTCGCATGGCTTACTCCTTGAAATTCCTGTCAAAGAAGGCGTTGTGAACCGTTTCGCCATCCTCAAGAAGGATGACCCGCAATGCGCGGTCTTCCATTTCTGCGATCCGCGCCCATTTTCGAATCCGCCCATCGCTTTGGCGTTCTTCGCGTAACGGATTCTTCATCACAAACTCGATCCATTCATCTTTTATATCTGCTCGATCTGCGCGCAGGCGGGTATATCGAAAATACTGCGTGGTTTTCATACTCGGGTGTTTTAAATTATAGCAGACCTCCGAGACCTTCATCTACCCCCTCCCGTCCTCCCCCAAATACGACATTTAGACTCTTCATAACAACCAAGATTTCAGTAGTCGTATTTGGGGGAGGTGTCGCGTAGCGACGGAGGGGGTAAGTCAATCCGCCGCCACCGCCATTTCCTCACCCTGTCCCTTATCATCCCCGAAGGGGGCTCCCTCAGGGAGAGGGGAGTCTGATTCATCCGCCACCCCATACTGCACCTCCAACTCATGACGGAACTGTTGCGTGTACAAGCGGTAGTAATGTCCGCGCATACGGAGCAACTCGGCGTGCGTGCCTTGCTCGGCGATGCGCCCGTCTTCGATCACGAGAATCCGGTTCGCGCGACGAATGGTCGAGAGGCGGTGCGCGATGACGAACGACGTGCGTCCCTGCATCAGCGCTTCCATGCCTTTTTGGATCAGCGCCTCGGTCAGCGTGTCCACGCTCGAAGTCGCTTCGTCCATGATGAATAGTTCGGGCTTGGCAAGCACCGCGCGCGCCAGCGAGATCAACTGCTTCTGTCCCACCGAGAGCAGGTTGCCGCCTTCGCCCACGTTCTGGTCGTAACCCTTTTCGCCCCGCTCGCTTCCATTCTCTTTTGCAAGAGGCGAGCGGGGTTCGAGCGACACGATGAAATCGTGCGCGCCGGCAATCTTCGCCGCTTCCTCCACCTCGGCGTCGCTCGCGTCCAGTTTGCCGTAGCGGATGTTCTCGCGCACCGTCCCCGAAAAGAGATGCGGCGTTTGCAGCACGATGCCGATGCGCTTGTGGATGGACTCCAGCGTGTACTCGGTGTAGTCGCGCCCGTGGATGCGGATTACGCCGTTCTGCGGCTCGTAGAAGCGGCACAGCAAATTCACGATGGTGGACTTCCCGCCTCCCGTCGGACCCGACGAGCGCGATCATCTCCCCGGGCTTGACCTTCAGCGTGAAGTCGGTCAGCACGGGCTTGCGGTCTTCGTAGAAGAAATCCACGTGGTCGAATTCGATCTCGCCGAGGAGGGTCTGCGCCTCGACGGCTCCGCTTCGGTTGTAGACCTCCGGGCTGGGTATCCACCAGTTTGAAGATTCTCTCCGCCGAAGCGATGCTGTCTTTGCGTCTCGGCATAGACGCGCGCCAGGGCCCTGTACGGGCCACATCATGAAGGTCAGGTACGAGACGAAGGCTTGAATCCCGCCGATGGTGATGAGTCCGGTTTCGATCTGCACGCCGCCGTACCAAACGATGGCGCCCAGCGCAAAGGCGGCGATGATCTGCACGGTGGGGAGGAAGAGCGCCGAAAGCCACGCCGCCCGGTAGGAGGCGCGGTACATCTTCGTAGTCAACCCCTGGAATTCGGCAAGATTGGCGTCCTCGCGTCCGAGCGCCTTCACCACGCGCACGCCCTGAATGTTCTCGTTGTACGCACCCGTGATGCGGCTGTTCGTGCGGCGGGTAGTGCGGAACTCGACCAGGATGTATTTCTGGAACTTCGTCGCCACAAAGACCATGACCGGGATGATGACCGAGACGATCAATGCCAGCTGCCAGTTGATGATCGCCATGAACGTCAGCGAGGTGATGATGTTCATCAGCGCCCACACGCTGTCCACGATGCCCCAGGTCACCAGCTCCGAGACCCGCCCTGTGTCCGAGGTGACGCGCGCGATCAGGCGTCCTACCGCGTTTTGGGCGTAGTACGAAAGCGACAGATTCTGCAGGTGATTGAAGAGCATCTTGCGCAGGTCGTATTGCACGCGCTCGCCCAGCACGCCCGCCAGGTAGATGAACGTGAACACAAAGGCAGATTGCAGCAGCAGGAACGAGCCGTAGATCCACGCAATGCGCGTCAGCACGACCGGGTCGCCGAGTTTGATGCCCTGGTCCACGATCTGCTTGTTGAGGTAGGTGAAATACGCATCCAGCCCTGAGACCAGCCCGATGGTGACGAGGAATCCCAGCACCCACTTCCAGTGCGGCTTGATGACGCCCAGGATGCGCCAGAACACCGGCGCGGTCAGGCTGGATGTGTGTTCTTCTTCTTCGAGTTCGAATAATTCTTCAGACATAATATTCTCCGTTGCATGTCATTGCAAGTGGCGCTAAAGGCGCCACGAAGCAATCTCCTGAGTAGAGGCAGATTGCTTCGGGCTTCGCCCTCGCAACGACATGAAGCTAATTTGCTCTTGCAATTTCCTCTTCCAGCTCCTCGTCAATCCGCGTCTGAATATCGTAGATCTTCCGATACATGCCGCCGAATTGCGATAGCAGTTCCTCGTGGTTGCCTTTCTGAATCACCTGTCCTTTATCCAGCACCAGGATCAAATCCGCTTTCATCACGGACTGAATCCGATGCGCGATGATGAAGGTCGTGCGGTTTTCCATCAGGTCGTCCAGCGCCTTGCGGATCGCCGCTTCGGTTTCCGTGTCCACCGCCGAGGTCGAGTCGTCGAGGATCAGGATCTTCGGGTTCTTGAGGATCGTGCGTGCGATCGTCACGCGCTGTTTCTGCCCGCCGGAGAGCGTCACGCCTTTCTCGCCGACGATGGTGTTGTAGCCGTCCGGGAATGCGACGATCACGTCATGCACGGCGGCGGCTTTCGCAGCGGCTTCGATCTCTTCCTGCGTCACCGTGCGCCCGACGCCGTACAAAATATTCTCGCGGATCGAGCGGCTGAACAGGAACGGCTCCTGCTGCACGATGCCAATCTGCTCGCGCAGGTACTTGCGCGGGTAATCGCGCAGTTCGATTCCGTCGAGCAGGATCTGTCCGCTCGTGTAATCGTGGAAGCGCGGCAGCAGGTTCACCAGCGAGGTCTTGCCCGATCCCGTCGAGCCGAGCAGGGCAATGGACTGCCCAGGCTGGATGTGGAACGAAATATCCTTGATGACATGGTGCGTCCCATCCGAGTAGATGAACGAGACGTTCTTGAATTCGATCTCGCCTCGCACCGCGCCCGTCGGCTGGACTTTGCCCCCCAGCAAATCCTCACGTTCCTGTTTGGCGATTTCCATCAGGCGTCCATACGAGACCATGCCGGTCGAAGCCTGCACGATCACGCGTCCCAGGTTCCGGATTGGGAAGATCAGCCAGACGAGCAAACCCACATACGCCACATAATCGCCGACGGTAATCTCGCCGTTGATCGCCATAAAGGCGGCGTAGATGAAACCGAACAGCATCTGCCCGCCGAGCACGATGTCCGAAAGGGGCCAGAAGAGGGAATGCATCAGAAGCAGGAATTTGCCCTTGAGATACTTCAGCCAGTTATCCTTCTCGAACTTTTTTATTTCATAGTCCTGCCGGGCAAAGGCTTTCACCACGCGCACGCCGGTCAGGTTTTCCTGCAAGGTAGTGGAAAGCACCGCTTCCTGCGCCTGGTAGTCCTCGTAGGCTTTGGTCACTCTTTTGAAGAACCACAACGAAACCCACAGGATCAGCGGCATGGTGACGACGGAAATCCATCCCAGTTTGGCGTTGATGTAGAGAATCGCCGCCCAGTTGATGAAGAAGAGCAATACGATTCTGCCGACACCGATGGCTTGCTCCGAGAAGAAACGCCGCAGGGCGTCCACATCCGAAGTGACGCGCTCGATCAGGTCGCCCGTCGGCGTCTGGCTGTGATACGAAAAACTCAATCGCTGGATGTGGTCGAAGAGGAAATCTCTCAAACGTCGGGTGATGCCTTCGGCGGTGTAGGCGGCTAAACGTCCCGAAAGGAACGCGCCGCTGCCTTCGACGAAGGCGAGCAGGATGAATCCCAACCCGATCCACAGGAAGGTTTGGGTCATTGTGGAGCCGAGCATTTTTCCCTGCGCCAGCACGTCGTC
Organism: Chloroflexota bacterium; assembly: GCA_013112685.1. GTDB lineage: Bacteria > Chloroflexota > Anaerolineae > Anaerolineales > Villigracilaceae > Villigracilis. The sequence goes on from JABFGC010000002.1 coordinate 1,190,100, forward strand.
TGCGAAGAAGCGCAGCAGCAGGTACACGGAGGTCTTCGCCAGCGCGGAGATGGCAAGCGAAATCGTCGCCGCGGTATACGAAACGCGGTAGTCCGTCATCATGCGCCACAAACCGACGAGGCGGTTCTTGTGCAGGGCATTGCGGAAGTCGAAGTATTGGGGGGTGGCGTTGGTCATGGTGATTTCTCCAAAAAAGACCTGACAGGTTTCCACAAACCTGTCAGGTCTGTGGGAAATAAATAAAAAGGCTGCGGCGCGTGCGCCACAGCCCAAAGTCAATAAAGGACGGAAAAGGTGACCTAGATTCGGTCAACAGGCGCACTCCGAGAAGGTAATTTTCCAACTGCGGCGATAGGGTTCGTGAAGATTGTGCTGCTCATCAAGAGTGCGCTCCTTTCTTTGTGGATTTTTCTTACTTGCGTCGAGTGTACACCTCTCATTTGAAAAGTGTCAAGGTTAAGGAATCCAGAAGTTCCGCTTCTGGATTTTCGCAAGCAAGCATGCCGATTCCCATAAACGATTAGAAATTCCTCATTTCAATAACTTTTATTCAAGGCAGACGACTGGATGGATATATCTGGCACAAGAGGAGCCAAAATGACCCATGTAATTACAAGCCTGTGTTTGCGCGACAATGGATGTTCGTCGGTCTGCCCGGTGGAGTGCATCAACCCGGGGAACCCGGCGGAAGGATGGTTTACCTACTATATTGACCCGTCCACTTGCATTGACTGCGGCGCTTGCGTGCCGGAGTGTCCGTTCCATGCGATCTACCCTGCCGATGAAACCCCAAAGGCGTACAAAGCCCAAAGCGGGGAACTCATCAACGCCGCAGGGTTGACGGGACATTACGAGGCGACGAGCCACAACGGCGAAGCGGTCAGACTCGATTCGACTCGTGCACTGGCAGCAGGTGAAGAGATTGACCTTACGCCCGCGATTGTATTGAACGAGAAATTCTATAAATAACCCGCGTTACGCAAAATTCTCTTCTGGTGTTGCGCCATCAGGGGATGAACACTTCACATTGCACACCGGCAATGTCGCAGCGCGCCACTTCCTCGTCCAGCCATAACACGCGGAATTGGCTGGAACCTTCCTTCGGAGTCCAGAAGAGGATTTCGCCGGGTCTGTCGAAGCGCGGCTGGATGGTGCTGATGATCCCGCCGAAACAGCCGGAGGGATTGAGATAGGGCGGGTCCTGGTCGCCGTAGATGGTGATGTTCACGCAAAAGTTGCGTGGGAGATAATCCAGGTTGGGGGTCTCCCAGCGGTAGCCCTGAAAGATGTCGTCCATGGGGATGCCGTCGTCGTCGAGCCGCTGGAAGACAAAACCGGAAATACTGCGGCGCGCATAGGCGCGGTTGAGCATGAAGAAACTGGTTTCGTTGTAAAACAATGAATAATGATTGCCGTCCGGGTATTTTATGGTCGGAACGGCAGCGATGGTGGGGGAGGGCTCGCTGGTGAGGGTAGCCATTGCCGTTTCGGTTGGAAGGATAACAACCGGCAGGGCGGGAGTGGGGAAAGGCAGAGGGGCGGTCAAGGTTTGGGTGGGTGGACCCGCTTCCGTCGCGGCGGGAGGCGTGGAGGTCGCTGCCGGCGCGGGAGAGAACGTGGATGGTCTGAATCTGCCGCTGACGTAGAAAAAGCCCCCGATCCCCAACAAGGTAATCAACAAGACGGTCGGCGACCAGAAATTGCGTTTGCGCGCGAAGCCATCCGCCGGGGCGGTGACGGGTTTGGCGGTCCGCTTTTGCAGGGCTTCCGCTTTTTGGGGGCGGGGCGCTTCGAGATTTGCTCGATGGAAAGGTCGCTTGCGGCGGATGGTCGGCACGCCGACGGGCAGCGGCGGCAGGGTCGTCTTTTTGGAGGAACTGGACGCTTTGAGGGCGTCTTCGAGCGAGGAGAATAATTTTGCGCCGGTCTGGTAACGCTCGCGCGGGTTTTTTTGCAGGGCTTTGAGGATGACCGCTTCGACGGCGGGACTCAGGTCGGGGTTGATCTTTGCGCGGCGGGGGGCGGCGGCTGGGAAATGTGCAGGAGGGCGATGTCGGTTGGGTCTTCGGCAGTGAAGGGGAGCGCGCCCGTCAGGATCTCGAACAGGATGACGCCGAGCGAATAGATGTCGGACTGCGCATCCGCATCGGCGGGACCGGCGGGCTTGTTCAGGCGAAATGTAGTGGGGCGAACCGAAGATGTTTCCCTGCGAGCCGTCGCGCACTTCGAGCGCCATGCCAAAATCGCCGAGCAGGACGCGCCCGTCGTTCGCCATCAAAATATTGGAGGGTTTCACGTCGCGGTGGATCACGCCGTGCCTGTGGGCGTAATCCAGCGCGTTTGCCACCGCGCTGACGATGCGCAGCACTTCGGTGATGGGCATCAGTTTGCCCTCTTCCTGGTACAGCGCGATGATCTCCGCCAGGTCGTGCCCGTCCACGAATTCCATCACGTAATATGGGAAGCCCTGCTCGTCGTCGGTGTAATAGATTTGGATGATGTTCTCGTGGTGCCACTTCGCCATCATGCGCGCTTCATTGACGAACCGGGCGGCGTAGGCGGGATGGTTCTTGTAGCGTTTATCCAGCACCTTGATGGCAACCGGGCGGTGGAGTTTGATATCCTGCCCGAAGTAAACCGAAGCCATGCCGCCCTGCCCCAGCAGGCGCTCCACACGGAAGTTTGCCAGTTGCGATCCGATCAAGGGATCTTTCATCATTTGACGAGCCTTTTGCCTGGTTTGGGTCTGGTCATGGATTCGCGCCGTGCAATTGTAATACGGGAAAGGTCGCGCACGTAGCGGTTGAACCCGTCGGCGTAGGCGTCGAGGTAATCCTGCGTGATCGAGTTGGCGAGGTCTTTGCGCCCGATGGAAATCAACGTCTGCACATGCGGGCGAAAGTCCCGCAGGTGAATACGCAGGACGGACTTCGCATCGGTGAGGATGCCCCAGGCGAGTTGTTTCTGGTTGTTATCGTCCTTGGCGGTCATGAAGCGGGTGAGTGTGCTGGACGGGGCGACTGCGCCGACGTTGGAGAACACTTCCCGCCCTTTGATGAGGTTGTTCAAGACCTCGAAGCGTTCGGGGATTTTATCCAGCAGGCGCTGGACGGGCGCGGGCAAATGCGCGAGCAGTTTGATGGCGCCAGCGGCGGGGGTTTGTCCCTGCGCCGCCATTTCCTTGGCGCGCCTCAGAAAGGTTCCAAACCCGGCGAGCGTGGCGAGATAGATTTTCTGCAACTGGTTGAACCCCGCGAACAAATCCGCCCGGTCCACGCCCGAAGCGGATTCATACGCATCGAGGACTTTGAGCGTGCGCGCATGAAGACCGAGAATATCCAGGTCGTGAAGCGGCACTTCCACGTTCAGCGGATAGACGCGGTCTCGCGGCGATTTGAGGCTCGCATCCATCGGGATGAGGATGGCAGGATTCGTGCGGCTGGCTTCCTCCACCACCTGCCTCAGGCTGGCAGCGGTATCGGGCTTGGTTGCCGCGAGGCGGCGGATTTCATTCAGGAGTTCCGGCGAGGGCGTGTATGTTGCGGCATGGATGGCGCGGTACAAAACCAGCAGGTCGTTAATGGTGGCTTCGATCAGGTCGTTCCTTTGCTTGAAATTCTTGCGAAGCGCGAGGCAGGCTTTCAAATCCAGTTTGCTGGTCTCCGCTCCCGCCTCCGGCATGACGTGCGGCGCCTGCCGCACCAGCTCCAGGTCTGCCGCGTTGAGTTGCAGGGTAAGCGAAGTGTAGAGTCTCGTCCGCGATGGGGTAGGGGAGGCGGGCAACAGGCTCAGGTAGCGCGCCCATGAAAGCGCTTCGTTGGTCATGATCTCGGAAAGCGCCGTGCCCCAGGCGCCATCGAAGAAAATGTGCGATTGGTCGAAGACCATCGTCTCGCCGGTGTCGAAGATCGTCAGCGCGTGCGAGCCGACCCCGCGTTCCGCCTGGCGCAGTTCCGAGAGCGGCAAAGCGCGCGAGGGCAGGTCGGTGGAAATCAAAATTGGGGCGAACCTCAGGTTATCCAGGTCGTTCACCAGCATCGGGTTGAGTTTCGAGCGCAAGCCAGCCAGCGCGGACCGTTTGATCCTCGCCAGCGATGAAACCTGCGAAGGCGTGGAAAACGGCGAGGAAAGCAATGCCTCGATCTGCTCGCGCGCGGTGAGCACGTCCAGCGGCTTCGACGTGCCTTCCTCGCAGACCGGGAGAAGGTAATACCCGTCGTTGTGGACGATGCCGATCTTGGCGTCGCTCAGGTTGATCGGAACGCGCGTCTCGCCATACGGACCCGGCTCCAAATACGCCAAAATGGACATCTGGCGCTGGTACGCGCTCAAATCCTGTTGATGAGCCTGTTCCAGCCGCGCTTCCCAATCCTTGCGGGCTGCCTCGGGCACGTCGTGCAATCTGCTTTCCAGAAACAAATCGAACTTTCGGCGGCGGTAGGTTGGGTAATCGTATAACGCGCCGTCCTCATCGCGGCGGTAGGGACGGATCAACTCCCACTCGCGGTGGACTCGCTTGGCGCGCCAGTCCTCAACCCCGGCGGAGCGAAGCGCATCCTCCAGCAGGGAAATGCAGACGCGCTCGCGCCATTCGTTTTCCAGCAAGACAGGATATTGATGCAGGCAGGTGACGGACGCCATGAACCATGCCGTCAGCCGGTCGGTTTTATCGAGTTGGATGTGATGCTGTTTGAGGATGCTGTCGAAGCCGTGCGTTTCGTTCGTGTGGCGGGCGGTGTCTTCGCGCAGGGCGTAATCCACATAGAACTGCCACGCGCCCTCGGGGAAAGCGGCTTCAGGGTCTTTGCCCGCCAGTTTGAGCAGATTTTGGTAGCCCCACAAAACCGCAGCGGGTCCTGCAAAGAACGCGCCGTATACCGCCTGGTCGAGGATCTGCTCCACGCCGCTGAACAGGGCGTTCACGTCCTGCTGTAGTTTCTGGGCGGGGATGCGCCGTCCGGGCAGGCGCGCCAGTCCGTTCAGAATCATGCCGGGCACGTTTCCAGCCGGCATGATGCGCGAGATCAATTGCACCACGGCTTCCACTTCCGGCAGGGAGAGGCGCGAAAGTTGATGAGCAGAGATGGTCTTCGCCACCGTCCGCAGGCTGTTGGCGGTCAGTTGCGAGGCGCGCTGGATGCTGGACTGCTTTCCGCTCATCGGGTGAATTATATTTCACGTTCAGTTATCAATGTTGCAAGGCGATTTGCAAATTTGTTAGGTACGAGGATTTATAATGACCCCATGACCGTCAAAGGATTTCGAATCACGCCGCGCAGGAATCAGCCGCTCGATTTCACCGCCTCCTCCCCTCGGACGAGTTAACGGGTCGGGTTTCTGACGGCTTTTACACCACCTTTAGCACGCTCTCCGGCGGGACGCGTGTCCTCGGTTTGTCGTCACATCTGGAGAGGCTGTACGCACCCGCCGCGGACCTGGGACTTCATCCCTTCGTGGATGAAGAGACCCTCCGCCGGCGCATCGCCGAATTGGCGAGGGAAAACCTCCCGCGCGAATCCCACCTGCGCCTGATTCTAACCAAAGACACCGGCGACATTTACATCGGCATCCAGCCGTTTACGCCTCTGCCCGAATCCGTTTATCGGAACGGCGTCCGCGTCTTCACCGCCGCCATGAAAAGGCGCGACCCGCGCATCAAAAACACGGACTTCATCGCCCGTAGCGCAGAACAGCGCAAACAGGTGCGAGGCGATGTGTTCGAGATCTTGTTGACGAAAAACGGGAGGATTTTTGAGGGGATGACATCGAATTTTTATGCGGTCAAAGTACCGCGAGATTCATCTCGCGCGCACGTTAAATCTCCCAGCGTATTGATCACCGCCCGTTACGGCATTCTTCTCGGCGTCACGCGCCGCGTCGTGCTGAGACTCGCAAGAGGGGAGGGGATGTCCATCGCGTACCGCGCGCCGCGGTTGGATGAAAAATTCGACGAAGCCTTTCTCACGTCCAGTTCGCGCGGCATCGTGCCCATCGTTGCGATTGACGGCAAATCGGTGGGGCAGGGGAAGCCCGGGGCGTGGACAAAAACCCTCTCTTTAGCGTATCAGGCTTACGTCGAGGAAAGAAGCGAGAAGATCGTCCATCCCTAACTAAAGTGAGGTGGTGAAATCCAACCGCCCGCATATAATCCCCCGGGAGGAGATCATAGACCATGTTCCGAAGAATATTTATCGTTTTACTTATTGCCGTTTTATTGTCGGGGTGCGCCGGACGCTCCCAGCCGCAAGTGATCACTGCCTCCGGCGATATTTCAAGCGCCGTGGAGCAGTACCGCGCCCTGCTAGGTGAAAACAATGGTGGAGAGCCTGGCACAAAAGGCGAAACCGGCTACCGCGAAATCAACTGGGACAGCCTGCCCGACGAACTCTCCGCGCCCAATTTCTACCAACCGGATTTCTTCAACCGGCCCGAAGCGCCGCTTGCGCGCGGCATCGTGCTGAACACGCCCGGCGAGGGACTGATGGTCAGCGCAAACGCGAATAATCCCTACGGAGTCCCGCCGCGTTTTGGCAACATCAACCCGCAGTATGCCGAAATCTTCAAGACGTTCAGCGAAGAAAAACTATTTTCGCCGGTGGGCAGTAACCTCGTGGTAATCACCTTCTTTGTGCCGGGTACAAACACCCCCGCTGCCGTGCGCGGATTTGGCGCAGTCTATACGGACGTAGACACCGCGCACACCGCCTTCGAATATTTCGACAAGGACGGCAACTCGCTTGGCTCGTTTGAGACTCCCATTGCCGATAGTGGGCTCTCGTTTTTGGGCGTGGTCTTCGAGGAGGCGGTTGTCTACAGCGTGGAGGTGCGATACGGTACCGGCGCGCTGGGTCCCGACGATGGGGCAGGGGACGTGGATGTGGCGGTGATGGATAACTTCATCTTTGGCGAGCCGCAGGCGGTTGAGTAGCGCAAGGAATTGGGAATTGCGTAATTGAACGGGATTGACGTTGTCAGTCCCGTTGTTGCGCAGGGCGGGGGAGGCGGCTCATTTTTTTGATTTTCGCTCAAAGACTTCGTGGTAGGCTTTGTCCAGCTCGTCGTCAGAAAGATGAGTGTATCGCTGGGTTACTTGAATGTTCTTGTGCCTCGCGAGTTCTTGTGCGATTTTCAAGTTGCCCGTGCCGCGCAGGACCGTCGTGACAAAATAATGGCGAAAGGAGTGCGGCGTAATCTTGCCTATCATTTCCCTGCCCAGAATTTGTTCCACGCGTTCCCTGACGATATTGCGTCCTGTGGTGGGGGTCATGGGTTTGATTTTTTTGCCCGCGCCTTTGTCATGGCGCGCAAAGAGAGGGAGGGAGCTTAGTTGCCTGCCCGTATCTCCATCCAACTGAGCACGTTGAGTCAGGTAATCCTTGATGGCTTGCAGTGAACGGGAGGTAAAGCGAACAACTGCCTGTTTATTGCCTTTGCCGATGATGATGGCGCGCTGGTCGTTCCAGTCAATATCGCCGCGGCGAAGGTTGCAGGCTTCATGGACACGAAAGCCGGTGTCGGCCAGTGTGATTAGAAAGGCGCGGTCACGATATGCGCGTAGTTTAACGTTGAGCGTCTCGTCAGGATCGCCGGCCGGAACAAGAAGGTTTTCGATGTCTTCGACCGCCGCCAAAAGCCTCTCAATATCGTTCGAAGGGAATTGAGGGTAACGTACACCGGGACGCCGCGAACGCTGTCGTATAAGCACCGCAACGCGCGATTGGTTGATGCCTGCCAGGCGTTCGGAGTCAAGGTACAGGAAGAAACCCTTGACGGCTTGCAGATAGAGTTGTTCCGTGGCGGGTGAGAACACGCTGAGGTAATCCGTCAGCGGGGAGATCAGGTCTTCGGTGAGGTTTCCAATGGGGGTGGAGACAGGATCGAGCGATTGTTTCTTCAATATTTCGCTGAAGACCTGCAAGGCATTCTTATACGCAAGCATTGTGTGCCGGCTGCGGGAGCGTTCCACCATGCGTAAATACGCGCGCATTGCATCGGATATCGTCGAAGTTTTAGCCTCAGAAACCGCGGAGGGGTCTGTCATGGCGCTCATTATACGAATTTTCCGTGATTTGTCAATATTTTCGATAAGTATTATTATCGAAAACATAAGAGGAGAAATGCCATTGCGAGGCGAAGCCGAAGCAATCCCCCGCTCCCCCACACCTGCCAGCCACAGCCATCTCTCTGCACATGACCACAATCGAATCGTATGGATGAGGCGGCAACACTCAACCGATAGACTGAAAACTGGTCACTGATCACTGACTCCCGGAATCCCCCCTCCCCCACTCAATATCCCGCCCCCGTGTTGCAATGCCTGCAATATGCCGCCTGTATCGTTGGGAAAATTCAACCTTACGGAGAGGCTTCACATGGCTCGGATAACCGATGACGAAAAAAATCGAATCCATCTATAATGCGGTATTAGAATCTGGAAAAATAATTTCCAAGCCACCGCTATCCTGAAAGTAACAAAACCACTTTCAGGAGGCACGAATGGCTCGGTTACAGAATGGTGAAAAGGAAGAAAAAGAAGGCAAACTTTACCGGCTACTTAAACGCCTGCGATTTGGCGTTCGGGAATCGGAAGTCGCCGAGGAACTGGGCTGGCACAGGCGCACCGTGAATAATTATTTGCGGAAATTGAGGAAGGAAGAAAAAGCGGAACGGGAAGGCCGTTCCTGGTTTGCAAAAAAGTAGGGAATTCCCTATTCGTAATTTTCCAACTGGACAATAGAATAAGGTAAAGGAGACATTCCATGCCGCGGATTGACGATGAAGACAAACGCAACAGGTTGGAGCGCATCTTTCTTCTGCTGACACGCAACGCACGCGGTCTCACCGAAGCCGAGATTGCCGACGAGATCAGGCTGGAGCGCCGCACAGTCAATAATTACTTGAGAGAATTGGAATTTCAGGGCAAAGCCTTCAAGGATGGATTGTACTGGTTCCCATTGGCGCTCAAAGAGTCGAAACTGCGCTCATTCGACCTTTCACCCGAAGAAGCGGTCACGTTATATCTTGGGGCGCGTTTGCTCTCCAAACAGCAGGACAAGCGCAATGAACCCGCCGAGACCGCCCTGCTCAAACTGGCAAGCGTCCTCAAAGCGGATGCGGGCGTGGGCGCGGAGATCGAGCAGGCGGCGCGTGAATTGGCGCAGAGACCCATTCAAAAGGATTACCAGCCCATCTTCCGCGATGTGGTGCGGGGGTATATCTATCGCAAGAAGATCGAGATCGCTTATCGCCCCCTCAATTGGAACAAGTCCTTTCAAACGACTTTCTCGACCTATCTCCTGGAACCCTCCCCCATCGGCTTCACCACCTACCTGATCGGGCACAGTTCCATCGTGAACGCCCAGCGCGCCTACAAACTGGAACGGATCGAATCCGTGCGCCTGACCAAAGAGGAGTACTCCATCCCGCCTGATTTCCCGGGGTTGGAGATTTTACGCAGCGCCTGGAGCATCGTCATGGGGGAAGAGACGGTTCGGGTCCTCCTTCGTTTTCGTTCCGAAACCGCAAAAGCCCGCGTGCTCGAAACGCGCTGGCACCCGTCACAACAGCCCTATCCCGACCCTGAGAACCCCGAAGCCCTGTTATTGGAGTTCAAGGTCGCTGACACTCTCGATCTCATCCCTTGGATCCGCTCGTGGGGCGCGGATGTGGAAGCGCTGGAGCCAGAGGAGTTGAGAGAAGCGCTGGAAAGAGAAGTAAAGAAGATGGCGAAGGTATATGGGGTGGACGAAATCAAATCCGAAGAAGAACTAATTGCCCATGTACGGCAAGACGGCAAAGAGCAGTCGTTAATTGCTCATCTTACCGAAGCGTCACAACTAGCAGAAGGTTTTGCAGCAAAAGTAGGCTTGCCTGAAATTGGGAAAATTATGGGTTTGCTGCATGACTTTGGCAAAGCAAGCAGGGAGTTTCAAGAGTACTTGCGCTCTGCAACAGGGAGAACAAACCCAGATGAGGACGAGTATGTAGATTACGAAGCAAAGAAAGGCAAGATTGACCACTCCACCGCTGGAGCGCAATTGGCGTTCGAGAAACTCGCTGGCAGAGGGCAGGAGGGCAAAATCCTGGCGCAGTTTTTGGCGTTGGCAATCGCTTCCCATCATTCGGGGCTGATAGACTGCCTGACACCCTCAGGCGATAACAAGTTTGAAGAGCGAATTGCAAAAATTGATGAAAAAACTCATCTGACAGAAGCACGGAGCAAATTACCCGACATCGAAAAGCAGTTGGATGGAATTCTGGCGCAGCCGATTGAAAAGCACTTTTATCAAGTCGCTTTCGAGACAATGACAGAAGCCGCCGACTCCAAAGACACTCGATGGTTCAAGCGCGGTTTGTTGGCGCGTTTCCTGTTCAGTTGCCTGCTGGAAGCCGACCGCCTGAACACCGCTGATTTCGAGAATCCTGGCAATGAAGCCGTTCGAAATTACGGCAAATATATTCCATGGGATACGCTCATTGAACGGTTGGAGGTGAGGTACGCAGAGTATGCGCAGAAAACGGCGCAAATGCAGCCAGGGCGGGCGTTGGAGGTCAATCAACTGCGGGCGCAAGTGGCGCAAGCCTGCCTGGAGACGGCAGGAAAGCCCAAAGGCATTTACCAGTTGACCGTCCCGACGGGAGGCGGAAAGACCGAGGCAAGTTTGCGCTTTGCACTGCATCATGCGCGAGCGCACACAAACGATCAAGAGAAGATCGAGAGAATTTTCTACGTTGTCCCCTATATCACCATTATTGACCAGAACGCCGATAAAGTTCGGGAAATTCTGGAAAAAGCGGACGAGCCTGGCAAGGTCGTTCTCGAACATCACTCCAACTTCGTGCCGTCCGAAGATACCCGCCGCCGTCATAACCTGCTGGCGGAAAACTGGGATGCGCCGATTGTCTTCACCACACAGGTTCAATTTTTGGAAGCGTTGTTCGGCTACGGTACGCGCGACGCCCGCCGAATGCACCAACTGGCGAACTCGGTCATCATCTTCGATGAAGTTCAGACCATTCCCATCAAGATTACGCACATGTTCGCCACCGCCCTGCGCTTCCTGACCCGCGATTGCGGCGCAACCGTCGTGCTTTGCACGGCAACCCAGCCGCCGCTGGACAAATTACCGAATGAGTATCGAAAACTGACCATTGAGTCAGAATATAAAATTATTCAGAATGAGCCAGAATTGTTCAAGAAACTGAAGCGCGTTGAAGTCCATGACGAGCGCAAGCCGGGCGGCTTGACTAATGCCGAAATCGCTGATTTGGCGGAACACGCCTTGCGGGAAAAAGGCAGCGTCCTGATTGTGGTCAATACGCGCGCTTCGGCAAAGGCGTTGTACGAGGAAATCAAAGGACGGCAATTGGGCGCGGAGACCTATCACTTGAGTACCAACATGTGCCCCGCGCATCGCATGGATGTTTTGGAGAATGAAATCAAGCCCAAGTTGGAAGCCAAAGAACCTGTGATTTGCGTCAGCACACAACTCATCGAAGCGGGCGTGGATATTGACTTCGGCGCGGTCATCCGCGCGCTGGCGGGGCTGGATTCGATTGCCCAGTCTGCTGGACGATGTAACCGTCACGGAAAGCACGAGGATGGAGGGGACGTGTGGGTGGTCAATCCGCAGGAGGAAAATCTCGACAAACTGAAGGACATCCAAGTCGGGCGCGAACATGCCCAGCGGGTTCTCGATGATTTTAGAGAAACCTCTGACGATTTTGGGAATGACCGAATCGGGTTGGACGCGGTTGCCAAATATTACGATTTTTACTATCATTCGCAAAAGGATCAAATGAATTACCCTGTGGGCGCAAGTTCGTCGGTGGGACGCAACGATGATTTGTTCAGTTTGCTTTCGCAAAATAAATTGTCTTCCGACGCTTATACAAGCATACATCATGCCGCGCCCGATATTCTCTTGCGGCAGTCTTTTCGCACAGCCAACGGAGAATTTCGCGTGATAGATTCGCTTACGCGCGGCGTTATCGTGCCATATAAGGATGGCAAGAAAATCATCACAGAGTTATGCGGCGCGTTTGGGTTGGAGAAACAGGGCAAGTTGCTAAAACAGGCGCAGCGGTACTCAGTCAATTTGTTTCAATACCAATTCGATCAATTATTCAAGGCAGGAGCCATCAAGGAGGTGCAGGAAGACGCAGGAATTTACCATCTCAACGAGCAATATTACAGCGAAGAGTTCGGCTGGAGTGATAAACCAGCCAGCGGCATGGAAGTGCTTATCAAATAATGTCATTGCGAGAGCGGCGTTATCCCGCTCGAAGCAATCTCCCAATAACAACGAGGGATTGCTTCGCACACCTGCCCTGGCGGGCGGTGCCAGGGAAAAGCGCTCGCAATGACACGAACAAAAGGAGGTCTCGATGCAATACCAAAACAGCGTGACATTCAAGGTGTGGGGCAGGTATGCCCTGTTCACCGACCCGCTGACCCGCATCGGCGGCGAAAAATACTCCTATCAAATTCCCACTTACGAGGCGTTGAAGGGAGTCTTGAGTTCGGTGTATTGGAAGCCGACCATCGTGTGGGTGATAGACAAGGTACGGGTGATGAAGCCCATCCGCACACAACCGCGCGGCGCAAAACCCATCAAGTATCAATCGGGCGGAAATGACTTGTCCATTTACACCTATCTCGCCGATGTCGAGTATCAGGTGCAGGCGCATTTCGAGTGGAATGAGAACCGCCCCGACCTGGCGCATGACCGAAATGAGAACAAACATTTCTACGTTGCGCGGCGGATGATCGAGCGCGGTGGCAGGCGCGATGTGTTTCTCGGCACGCGCGAGTGTCAGGGGTATGTCGAGCCATGCGAATTTGGCGAAGACAAAGGCTTCTACGACAACTATCCTGGCGAGATGTCTTTCGGGCTGATGTTCCACGGCTTCGATTACCCCGATGAAAAGGAGCCTGGCGAGTTCTGGGCGCGGTTCTGGGAACCCAAAATGGACAAGGGCGTGATTCGGTTCATTCACCCGAAGGAATGCAAGGTCCACAAATTCGTGCGTACGATGAAAGCCAACCCACCTGCTACGATTGGGCTGGCAGAGGAAGGCTTGCTCGAAGGCTACGCAGAAGGAGGGGCGTGAAATGAACTGGATTCAAAACCTGTACGAGACGTATGAGAACTGCCAGAACATGCTCGGTTATTCACCAGATACGGCTCGCCCCTTGCTGCCCATTTGCCATATTACTACTCAAACTCACATTGAAATTGTGATAGATGGCAAAGGAAATTTCCGCCGAGCGCGGATTGTAGATAAGGACGACTCGACCACTATTATCCCTGCCACAGAAAGTTCTGCCAGCCGTGCAGGAAGCAAACCCGAATGTCATCCTTTGAGTGACAAGCTACAGTACCTTGCGGGCGATTTTACCGACTATGGTGGCGAAGTCACTTCTGGTTTTGCAGATGACCCGACAGAGCCTTACAAAAAGTTTGTGGAATTGCTGACGAACTGGTGCAACTCACCCTATAGTCACCCCAAAGCCCGCGCAGTATTGGCATACGTTCAAAAGAAAACCTTAATACGAGACTTGGCGGCTCAAAAAGTCTTGTTGGTTGGCGACAACGGAAAGTTACTTGGCAAGGAGGAAACGACGCGCGATAAAAAAGTAAAGGATATCTTTTCAGTTCTGAACGCTCAAGATAATGCCGTCATTCGTTGGGTCGTAGAGATATCAGGAGATAGCGAAGGCAGAGCGTGGAGAGATGCAGCCTTGTGGGAAAGTTGGACAAACTACTATCTCAACAGCAAGGGTGAAAAAAATGTCTGTCTGGTCACAGGGCAAATGCAAATTCTCACAGCCAACCATCCAAAATATATTCGCCGCGAGGGTGACAATGCAAAACTGATTTCATCGAACGACACCAGCAACTTTACCTTCCGAGGACGTTTCATCACCGATGCTCAGGCTTGTGGTGTTGGGCTTGAAACTTCCCAAAAAGCCCATTACGCCCTTGCCTGGCTCATCAGCAGACAAGGTTATCAGGCTGGAGATTTGGCGGTTGTTGCCTGGGCGACTTCAGGCGCAAAACTCATTCAACCTACAGACGACCCGATTGACGCGCTGGATCAGGACGCGCCTGTCGAAGAAAGTAAAACTGCTGACACTGCCCAAGAAGTTGGCATCCGTCTGAAAAAGAAAATTGCAGGCTATCGCCAGGAAATTGGCGAGCGGGAAGATGTGGCTGTGATAGCAGTGGATTCAGCAACGCCAGGGCGGTTGTCTATCGTCTATTACCGCGCTCTGAAAGGTTCTGAATTTCTTGAACGCATCGAAAACTGGCACGAGACCTGCGCCTGGCGGCATACCTACCACGCTATCGAAGTGCAGGATGAGAAAGGAAAAACGAAAAAACGCTACATCCCATTTGACGGCGCACCTGCCCCTGCTGATATTGCCGAAGCCGCCTATGGCAGCCGCCTGGACGACAAACTCAAAAAAGCCACGATCAAACGCCTGCTCCCCTGTATTGTGGACGGTCAGCCCATCCCGCGCGATTTGGTCGAGTCGGTGATCAGGCGGGCGTCCAACCGTGCTGGCTTAAGTGGTTACGACTGGAGCAAGGCGCTCACGATTGCCTGCGCGCTCTACCGAAAATACAAATATGGAAAGGAGAACTTCGATATGTCGCTCGATGAAACCCGAAACACAAGAGATTACCTCTTTGGCAGGCTTCTTGCCATCGCCGACGTGATGGAGGAACGCACGCTCTCGGAAGCGGAGAAAAAGCGCCCGACCAATGCCACCCGCTATATGCAACAGTTTTCTCAGCGTCCGTTCACCACGTGGAAACAAATCCACGAATTGCTCACCCCATATTTCATGCGGCAGGGCGATAACGCCTCTTACTACAAGTGGCTGATTGCCCAGGTGGAAGACCTGTTCACCCCTGAAGACTTTATCAGCAATAAGCCGCTGACAGGCGAGTATTTGCTTGGCTATTACTGCCAGCGGCAGAAGATGTGGGAGAAGAAAGAAAAGCCCGCATCTGAAGAAAATGACAATGCTGACTCAAACGGATAATTCAACCAATTCATCATCAAAAGGAGACTTAAGCCATGAATACCCTTTCAAAGAAAATTGACTTTGCTGTGATTGTGACTGTCCAACACGCCAACCCTAACGGCGACCCGCTCAACGGCAATCGCCCGCGCGTCACTTACGAAGGTTTCGGCGAAATGTCCGACGTGTCCATCAAGCGCAAGATTCGCAACCGTCTGATGGAGATGGGCAAGGCGATTTTTGTTCAATCCGATGACAACCGCGTGGACGATTACGGCAGTCTGCGCGAACGGGCAGAAGGAACGCTGAAAGGCGTCAACATGAGCGACAAAAAGAAGTTCCAGGAAGCCGCCTGCAAAACCTGGCTGGACGTGCGCGCCTTCGGTCAGGTATTCGCTTTCAAAGCCAAGAAGGGCAAGAAGAGTGAGGGCGAAGAGGACAGTGAGGGCGTGTCCATTCCCGTGCGCGGTCCTGTTTCCATTCATCCCGCTTTTTCGGTCGCGCCTGTGCTTGACCGTTCTTCGAGCATTCAAATCACCAAGAGCGTGAGCGGCGAACCGAGCGAAAAACGCGGCTCCGACACGATGGGCATGAAGCATCGCGTGGATCATGGTGTGTATGTCTTCTACGGCAGCATGAATCCGCAACTGGCGAGCAAGACAGGCTTTTCAGATGAAGACGCGCAAGCCATCAAGGAAGCCCTGCGGACCCTGTTCGTCAATGACGCTTCGTCCGCCCGTCCCGAAGGGAGCATGGCGGTTCACAAGGTCTATTGGTGGGAGCATAATAGCCCAAACGGGCAGTATTCCTCCGCCAAGGTTCACCGCCTGCTCAAAGTGGTTCCCAAGTTAGATGAACCCAAGAGCATCGAGGATTACGAAATTACGTTGGGCGAATTGTCTGGCTTGAAGTGTGAAGTGATGGATGGTGAGTGACGAAAAGCCAGCCGCTTTTGAAGCGGCTGGCATCGCTACTTCAATTGACCTTCGACCCATGCCAAAACCAATCCAGCTCGTTCGATGGCTTTGCGAGCCTCCGTTTTTGTAACTGGCTCCCATTCACCGGGATAACGGGTCTGAACGGCATATTCGGAAAGTTCGAATGACTCGTCCACTCCTTTGGGTATTTTCATACCTTGCGCTTTGAGCAGATCGAGCAACACTTCGATGGCATGTGTTTTTGGAAAAGCAACTTCCATGTGTAACAACAGAGCCTTTAGGGCCTTCTCTACGCATTGCTGGGCATGGAAGGCGGCGTCTTCGGGCAATACGCCCTTTGCGACCAACGCGGTGCGCCCCAATTGCAGATCAGAGTGGGCACGCTGTAGCCACGCCATGGTGATATCAGTTGGCACGCTCATACAGCACTTTGCCTTCTCTCAGGGCAGAGCGATAGATCAAGCCCTTCGTATTGCCAAGCCGTCTGATTTGCTCTGGAGTGGCAACAATGATATCCACAGGAACGAGCAATCCCCGCAAGGCGCGGCGCACCCGGATACCTTCCTTACGCAAATGCCTGACGCCGGGCACGATCACCAACAAGTCCAGATCGCTGTCCGGGTTGGCGTCATCACGGGCATGCGAGCCAAAGAGAATGATCTTGTCGGGATGACTGATCTTAACGATACGCCGTGTGATTTCTGGTATTTGGTCGATCAGATTCATGACATACCTGTGAGTAGATTATAACCGATGACTTCTGAGTACACTCAAGACGACCTGCTCCCCCTCTCCGGCATCCAGCATTTTCTGTTTTGCCGCCGGCAGTGGGCGCTGATCCACATCGAGCAGCAGTGGAAGGAAAATGCGCTCACTGCCGAGGGCAGGATTATGCACAAGCGCGCCGATGATCCCTTCTTTACTGAAACGCGGAACGGGGTCGTCACGGCGCGGTCAGTGCCGGTGGCTTCGTACCGGCTGGGACTGTCGGGTGTGTGCGATGTGGTGGAGTTCGTTCCCTCACCCCCAGCCCCTCTCCCACAGGGAGAGGGGTGCAAGTTGCCAAACCGTGAAGGGCTATACCTGCCCACGCCCGTGGAATACAAACGCGGCAAGGAGAAGCGCGATCACAGTGACGAGGCGCAGTTGTGCGCCCAGGCGATGTGCCTGGAAGAAATGCTCTCGACGAACATCCCGCATGGATATTTGTATTACGGGAAGACGCGTCACCGGGTCGAGATCGAATTTACGGCGGAGTTGCGAAGGCTGGTGGAAGACATGGCAGCCGAAATGCACAATTACTTCAGCAGAGGCTACACCCCGCGCGTCAAACCGTTCAAGGGTCGCCGCTCGTGTTCGCTGGCGGATGTGTGCCTGCCCGTGTTGCAGGAGAAGGTCATGGCGGCGTCGAAGTATATAAAACAGCAGGTTGAAAATGAATAGCAGACCTGACAGGTTTCATTGTGGCGCGTGGCGATCCAGGATTCTGTGAATCCAAATCTACTCGGTTGAGCGGACCTCCGTGAAAACCTGTCAGGTCTTTAGGTAACTTATGAAACACCTCGGCAACATCCTGTACATCACCACGCCCGAAGCGTATCTCTCGCTCGACGGTGAGAACATCGTCGTTCAGAAGGACGAGAATACATCCACGCGCCTGCCGTTGCACAATATCGAAAACATCGTCTGCTTTACGTGGCAGGGAGCGAGTCCCGCGCTGATGGGCGCGTGCGCCGAGCGGAATATCGGTCTGTGTTTCCTCACGCCAAACGGGCGCTTTCAGGCGCGGGTCACGGGTCGGGTGAAGGGAAATGTCCTTTTGCGGAAGAGGCAGTTTGAATGGTCGGAGAAAGAGGCGCAGAGCGTCCCCATCGCTGCGTCGTTCCTGCTTGGAAAAATCTCGAATTGCAGAAAAGTCATCGAGCGCGCCATCCGAGATCATGTGATGCTAGTGGATGCGCAGTCACTCACGGGCGCGTCGTCTTTCCTGAAAGAGACGCTCAAAGCCATCCCGAACTGCACGACGGTTGCCGACCTGATGGGCTTCGAGGGCAGCGCGGCGAAGATTTACTTTGGCGTGTTCGACCATTTGATTTTGCAGCAGCGCGAGGACTTTTTCTTCAAGGAACGCAACCGCCGCCCGCCTCTGGACAACATGAACAGCCTGCTCTCGTTTCTTTATACGCTGCTGACGAATGAATGCGCCTCAGCCCTGGAGACGGTTGGTCTTGACCCCTATATCGGATTCCTGCACCAGGACCGTCCGGGGCGTCCATCGCTCGCGCTGGACCTGATGGAGGAGTTGCGCCCCGTAATGGTTGACCGTTTGGCGCTTTCGCTGGTGAACCGCAAACAGATCACGGGCAAAGGCTTCACGCAAAAGGAAAGCGGCGGCATTCTCATGGACGACGAGACGCGCAAAGCCGTGCTCACCGCCTGGCAGGAACGGAAGAAAGAGGAGATCATGCACCCGTTTTTGAAGGAGAAGATTCCGTATGGCTTGCTTCCGCACATCCAGGCGATGCTGTTGGCGCGTCACCTGCGCGGCGATCTCGATGCGTATCCGCCGTTCTTTTGGAATTAATCGTGAGAGACCCGACAGGTTTTCAGAAACCTGTCGGGTCTTAAGGAAATTCGTATGATGGTCTTGATCACCTATGACGTAAGCACCGAAACCGAGGCAGGCAAACGACGCCTGCGCAAAGTCTCGAAGAAATGCCAGGATTACGGTCAGCGCGTGCAAAACTCGGTCTTCGAATGTCTGATTGACCCGGCGCAGTTAAAGGAGTTGCAACACATCCTGCTCAAAATCATAGACCCCGAAGTGGACAGCCTGCGCTATTATTATCTCGGCGATAACTGGAAGCGCCGCGTCGAGCACGTCGGAGCCAAACCGAGCATTGACCTGGAAGGCGCGATCATCACTTGAGGATGTCATTGCGACCTCGCTCGCGGGGGAAGCAATCCCCTTGCGAACCCCATGCTCCCATGAATTCAAGGGCAGGTTCGCAGGAAATTTTGCACCTTAACAACCGAATATTGCTCTAAAGCGAACGATTCTGGATGTTTATCAACTATAATCAAGGAAAGTAGGACCAATATCTGGCGGTTAGGATATTTTTTTGCCCAGATGTTGCAGTCGCTCCCTTCATTGGGAGCGTGGATTGAAACTACAAATCAGCGGAACGTAATCAGCTCGCCGTCACGTCGCTCCCTTCATTGGGAGCGTGGATTGAAACGCGCGTGTCGTTTGGCGTGGCGGCATTGCCGTGTGTCGCTCCCTTCATTGGGAGCGTGGATTGAAACGATTTCGACCCAGTGGTAGGCGGGGGCTGTTGGGTCGCTCCCTTCATTGGGAGCGTGGATTGAAACAGCCGCACCTGCGTTAAAGGAGAAAAAATGCAAAAAGTCGCTCCCTTCATTGGGAGCGTGGATTGAAACTCCTTTACTAACGCAACTAACGCAGGTGCGGCTAGTCGCTCCCTTCATTGGGAGCGTGGATTGAAACCCACCCTCATCTCTTCCGCGCGCCAGCGTGGTTTGGGTCGCTCCCTTCATTGGGAGCGTGGATTGAAACTGCCAGCCAGTGAGCCAGGTTACAAAAGCGCGTGTCGCTCCCTTCATTGGGAGCGTGGATTGAAACTCGGCTTGCGTTACCTGCGTTAGTGTGTTATCATGTCGCTCCCTTCATTGGGAGCGTGGATTGAAACGTTCCAGCGCGGGCATTAGCGTAGCACAGGCAGGTCGCTCCCTTCATTGGGAGCGTGGATTGAAACAGTCCCGCTAAAATGTGGTAATCCATGTCTAGCATGTCGCTCCCTTCATTGGGAGCGTGGATTGAAACTTTTAGCCGCACCTGCGTTAGTTGCGTTAGTAAAGTCGCTCCCTTCATTGGGAGCGTGGATTGAAACACGGTTCTGACCTATCCTTGCGGGTCAGACGACTGGTCGCTCCCTTCATTGGGAGCGTGGATTGAAACGCCGAATTGCCCGGCGGGCGTGGGCGGGGTTGCGGGTCGCTCCCTTCATTGGGAGCGTGGATTGAAACCGCGCCGGCTCCCGCCGCCCCTCGCGGCGCGCGTCGCTCCCTTCATTGGGAGCGTGGATTGAAACATCCCAAACGCGGACCCCGAATTTGGCAAATGGGTCGCTCCCTTCATTGGGAGCGTGGATTGAAACAGACACGCCGCCAGCGGCGTGTCCAGTGTACGCAGTCGCTCCCTTCATTGGGAGCGTGGATTGAAACGGGTCGGACATTAGATGCTCCTTGCCGGTTACGAGGTCGCTCCCTTCATTGGGAGCGTGGATTGAAACTTCTGTATAAATTGTTCCACCAAATGTTTCAATAGTCGCTCCCTTCATTGGGAGCGTGGATTGAAACCAATAACGCGGCGGCATGAACACCATCAGCCGTTGTCGCTCCCTTCATTGGGAGCGTGGATTGAAACTGCGACCAATACGCCGGATGCCTGGGGGATCATGGTCGCTCCCTTCATTGGGAGCGTGGATTGAAACTTGGCGATCGCGCTGACAGAATCCGACACGCCGCGCGTCGCTCCCTTCATTGGGAGCGTGGATTGAAACTTGTTTCCCGGCGTTTGGTCCGCTATGCCCGCAAGTCGCTCCCTTCATTGGGAGCGTGGATTGAAACTATACGTTGTATTCCGGCGAATGATCACGTTGGAGTCGCTCCCTTCATTGGGAGCGTGGATTGAAACCGCGCCCTCAAGCCGGAACAGCGCGAGAATATCGTCGCTCCCTTCATTGGGAGCGTGGATTGAAACCCTCTCAGCGAAGAGCAGGTGATCCAGGCAATCGTCGCTCCCTTCATTGGGAGCGTGGATTGAAACCGGCAACAGTTACTGCGCGAGAAAAAGATCGAAGAGGTCGCTCCCTTCATTGGGAGCGTGGATTGAAACCGCGCCCTCAAGCCGGAACAGCGCGAGAATATCAAGTCGCTCCCTTCATTGGGAGCGTGGATTGAAACATCAAGGCGCTTACGCCCATCGTCCAGGCGATCGCGTCGCTCCCTTCATTGGGAGCGTGGATTGAAACGATCCCGTGCCGGTGATGGGACCCCATGCGGTGGTCGCTCCCTTCATTGGGAGCGTGGATTGAAACCCGCCAGCGGATGGAAGGTTAATTCGAGCGGCGCGTCGCTCCCTTCATTGGGAGCGTGGATTGAAACGACATATCTATGGGAAGCGCCAGGCGGGACGATTGTCGCTCCCTTCATTGGGAGCGTGGATTGAAACAATTGACGCCATCCGCACCGTGGAACGCACCGGCGTCGCTCCCTTCATTGGGAGCGTGGATTGAAACGATGCGGAGAATATGCCGCATCGGTTCGAACTTGTCGCTCCCTTCATTGGGAGCGTGGATTGAAACGGGGTCTAATGACGAGGGCGTGATCTATCGCGCCAGGTCGCTCCCTTCATTGGGAGCGTGGATTGAAACTACATCGGGCATACGTCCGAAATCGAATGGCAGGTCGCTCCCTTCATTGGGAGCGTGGATTGAAACAAGGCTGTGCTGAGATTGCACCTGTGGTTCACCGGTCGCTCCCTTCATTGGGAGCGTGGATTGAAACTCCGCAAACGGTCTTTATGTAACCTGGGACATGTCGCTCCCTTCATTGGGAGCGTGGATTGAAACTATGTCCCACGTTTTCACCGCCGTTGACACCAGTCGCTCCCTTCATTGGGAGCGTGGATTGAAACCTGATATGGAGTAATTTGCAATTGACCGGATTGTGTCGCTCCCTTCATTGGGAGCGTGGATTGAAACAGCATTCCAACATCATAACGCTTACCATTAACGAGTCGCTCCCTTCATTGGGAGCGTGGATTGAAACCATTGTCTGCGAAACTTGTTTACCACGATGAAGAAGTCGCTCCCTTCATTGGGAGCGTGGATTGAAACTGGTATGCCAATTTCTGGTGTGTTGCTTACAATTGTCGCTCCCTTCATTGGGAGCGTGGATTGAAACTAAAATGGCAATGACTGTGTTGATTGACAAACCTGGTCGCTCCCTTCATTGGGAGCGTGGATTGAAACGTTTGAATTACGACCTGAAACGTCCGTATATCAAGTCGCTCCCTTCATTGGGAGCGTGGATTGAAACCCGATCACAGTCCCGGAAATTGCCTGTGCGTTGGTCGCTCCCTTCATTGGGAGCGTGGATTGAAACTGCTCCCATCCCGCTTTAATCCCCTCGATCAGGCGTCGCTCCCTTCATTGGGAGCGTGGATTGAAACGACAAGTTGACGCCCGAGGCGAAGGAAGCGCTGCAGTCGCTCCCTTCATTGGGAGCGTGGATTGAAACGTTGTAGGGAATATCATGGATGTAATTGTTGCGAAGTCGCTCCCTTCATTGGGAGCGTGGATTGAAACACCTCCTGTCCGTTGATGATCACCCGCAGGTCGTGTCGCTCCCTTCATTGGGAGCGTGGATTGAAACACCAGTAGTATGCGTGCCAACCATGTGATAGAGTCGCTCCCTTCATTGGGAGCGTGGATTGAAACCCGAAAGGAAGTCCATGTCTTTTGCGTTATAGCCAAGTCGCTCCCTTCATTGGGAGCGTGGATTGAAACTCTTGAATCTCTCCAGCCATGCCGGCGGCTGGCGTCGCTCCCTTCATTGGGAGCGTGGATTGAAACAAGCGATGGGCAGGGTTGAATGACCTGCTTAATCGCGTCGCTCCCTTCATTGGGAGCGTGGATTGAAACGTTATCCATTGCTTTTGTCAAGGCATCCACGTAGTCGCTCCCTTCATTGGGAGCGTGGATTGAAACGCCACAACTCCAAGAATAGGTGAAATTGTAGGGTCGCTCCCTTCATTGGGAGCGTGGATTGAAACAAAGACTTTCCTATGTTATGCAAAGGTCTCTGGAGTCGCTCCCTTCATTGGGAGCGTGGATTGAAACAAAACCTTGCTTGTCGGTAAACCGTGTAACGAAATGTCGCTCCCTTCATTGGGAGCGTGGATTGAAACCTGCACCGTCACGGTCATCCGCTCGAAGTCAATGTGTCGCTCCCTTCATTGGGAGCGTGGATTGAAACGGAGTCTCCTCGATCAACCGGAACCACTCCCCGCGTCGCTCCCTTCATTGGGAGCGTGGATTGAAACCATCAAGATTCGCAGCGGGACGAGCGGAACCCCGTCGCTCCCTTCATTGGGAGCGTGGATTGAAACTTGCAGTCGTTTGGTCAATTGTTGTACAGATGTAGTCGCTCCCTTCATTGGGAGCGTGGATTGAAACGCAATATTCTTTAACGCATATCCAAACCATTCCGTGTCGCTCCCTTCATTGGGAGCGTGGATTGAAACCTTTTGCCCAGGCGACGAAAGCGGGACCGTGAAGTCGCTCCCTTCATTGGGAGCGTGGATTGAAACCTTTTGCCCAGGCGACGAAAGCGGGACCGTGAAGTCGCTCCCTTCATTGGGAGCGTGGATTGAAACATGGCTCACCTACGCCTACGCGACCGGGGATTTGGTCGCTCCCTTCATTGGGAGCGTGGATTGAAACATCGCGTGCGAGTCGGTGATTACGTCCTATCTGGGTCGCTCCCTTCATTGGGAGCGTGGATTGAAACGCGTACCCGCTGATGGCGATCACGTCGCCGCCGGTCGCTCCCTTCATTGGGAGCGTGGATTGAAACTGCCCAACGTCAACAAGCGCGACCTGCAGCTGACGTCGCTCCCTTCATTGGGAGCGTGGATTGAAACGATGAAATGGTTGCAGATGGAACAGATTTTGCTCGTCGCTCCCTTCATTGGGAGCGTGGATTGAAACGTTTTGTGAATACACTAAATACACTAGATACACGTCGCTCCCTTCATTGGGAGCGTGGATTGAAACCTTCCCAACCTTTAGAAGCCAACCAAACCACCCCGTCGCTCCCTTCATTGGGAGCGTGGATTGAAACGTTAGGTTCAACAAAATCCTATTCCTGGCGACCCTGGTCGCTCCCTTCATTGGGAGCGTGGATTGAAACATTTGAATTGGCTAATCAGCGTGCAAGAGAATGGTCGCTCCCTTCATTGGGAGCGTGGATTGAAACAAAGGTGGACAGGTGAGGTGAGACACCTGTCCACGTCGCTCCCTTCATTGGGAGCGTGGATTGAAACACAAACCCAACAAGTAGAGTCCAGCGATGAAGGTCGCTCCCTTCATTGGGAGCGTGGATTGAAACACCGACAAGCAAGGCTTTGAACCAGAAGTTGGTAGTCGCTCCCTTCATTGGGAGCGTGGATTGAAACCCGATTATCTTTGGTTGGATGATGGGATACGACGTCGCTCCCTTCATTGGGAGCGTGGATTGAAACCCGATTATCTTTGGTTGGATGATGGGATACGACGTCGCTCCCTTCATTGGGAGCGTGGATTGAAACGTCCCCTCAACGAGCCTGAATGTAGCCCCGGTCGTCGCTCCCTTCATTGGGAGCGTGGATTGAAACGGATGGTTTTCGTTCGGCTCGCTGGGAGGCGGGTGTCGCTCCCTTCATTGGGAGCGTGGATTGAAACTCCGCCGAATGGGATATCGTGAATGAAATTATCGCGTCGCTCCCTTCATTGGGAGCGTGGATTGAAACCACCACGCGCATACTCGCTCCAGATGCCGCCCAAGTCGCTCCCTTCATTGGGAGCGTGGATTGAAACACATCCATTTTTATAAGGAGGAAGAAGGTGAAACGTCGCTCCCTTCATTGGGAGCGTGGATTGAAACGCTTGATTCCATCTACGCCGCACTCACCCACTCCCAGTCGCTCCCTTCATTGGGAGCGTGGATTGAAACATTGCCGCCCCCGATGATGGTGCTTGTATTGAGTCGCTCCCTTCATTGGGAGCGTGGATTGAAACGTTTCGGCGACAGGCTGCATCTTTCGCGACCTGTATATCGTCGCTCCCTTCATTGGGAGCGTGGATTGAAACTCCGGATTGCCGCTCGCAGTAATTGAATTATCTCGTCGCTCCCTTCATTGGGAGCGTGGATTGAAACTTGACAGTACAACCGGCGGAATCCTGATGCAAGAATAGTCGCTCCCTTCATTGGGAGCGTGGATTGAAACAAGAGGAGTAGACATCATGCCTCGCTCATGGTAGTCGCTCCCTTCATTGGGAGCGTGGATTGAAACATAGGCTTGGGTGGGGGAAGGAAACTCCCAATGAGGTCGCTCCCTTCATTGGGAGCGTGGATTGAAACTCCAATCATACATATATACATTGGGTTTCAATATCGTCGCTCCCTTCATTGGGAGCGTGGATTGAAACCCCGGTCAAGCGGGAACGTACCTGCATCGTCAGTCGCTCCCTTCATTGGGAGCGTGGATTGAAACCCGATTATCTTTTCAGAATAGCCGTACTGACCAAGTCGCTCCCTTCATTGGGAGCGTGGATTGAAACAAACTAAAGGAGAAATGACATGACCGATTACACATGTCGCTCCCTTCATTGGGAGCGTGGATTGAAACCAAATAATCTTGACATGCAAACAATCGTGTGATAAGGTCGCTCCCTTCATTGGGAGCGTGGATTGAAACGACAAGAAACGGATAAAAGGAAAGGCAGGTGATGTTGTCGCTCCCTTCATTGGGAGCGTGGATTGAAACAATCTGAGGAACAATAGCCTTTGCTCGTATAACGTCGCTCCCTTCATTGGGAGCGTGGATTGAAACAGATATTGTTTCACTTGGTAGAGGGTAACGTAATGTCGCTCCCTTCATTGGGAGCGTGGATTGAAACTTACTACCTCAATGTATTCGGGATCATCTACCCGTCGCTCCCTTCATTGGGAGCGTGGATTGAAACGCAATGGCGGTACTTATATCATTTTGTGCTGTTGGTCGCTCCCTTCATTGGGAGCGTGGATTGAAACAACTCCAATTAGTATTATTGAATATATGGCTGGTGGTCGCTCCCTTCATTGGGAGCGTGGATTGAAACCGGTCTGACGATGTCGGGAAGCAGGTCACGATAGTCGCTCCCTTCATTGGGAGCGTGGATTGAAACCTTATCGGTTTTGAAATGCAGGATCACCGAACTAGTCGCTCCCTTCATTGGGAGCGTGGATTGAAACTTTGTAGGTTTTTCATCTGCATAATACAAAGGACAGGTCGCTCCCTTCATTGGGAGCGTGGATTGAAACAAGAAGTTTTTCAAATTAGAAAGCTCGTCGCGGTTGTCGCTCCCTTCATTGGGAGCGTGGATTGAAACAAGCCAAATACCCGCACGCGGCTCATACAATCCTCGTCGCTCCCTTCATTGGGAGCGTGGATTGAAACAAAGACAATCTCAGCTTCGAAGACACCGCCAGCAAGTCGCTCCCTTCATTGGGAGCGTGGATTGAAACTCGATCAGCGTTTGCACGATGGTAAGAATGGCTTGTCGCTCCCTTCATTGGGAGCGTGGATTGAAACGATCTGCCCCAACGCGTCAATTGTGTCCGCAAAAGTCGCTCCCTTCATTGGGAGCGTGGATTGAAACTGGACTGTAGACCGTCACCTGCGCGGGCAGCGAGGTCGCTCCCTTCATTGGGAGCGTGGATTGAAACTTATATTGGTGGGAAGGCATTGATACTCCACACAAGTCGCTCCCTTCATTGGGAGCGTGGATTGAAACTTATATTGGTGGGAAAGCATTGATACTCCACACAAGTCGCTCCCTTCATTGGGAGCGTGGATTGAAACCGATTATCTTTGGTTGGATGATGGGATACGACATGTCGCTCCCTTCATTGGGAGCGTGGATTGAAACAAACTTGAGATGGTACCTGTTGTTGCTGATGTAGTCGCTCCCTTCATTGGGAGCGTGGATTGAAACGACTGCTGTTCGTGGCGGCGGTGCAACGGTTATCACGTCGCTCCCTTCATTGGGAGCGTGGATTGAAACCAACGGTACACGTTGACCCATGAGGGGACTTGTGTCGCTCCCTTCATTGGGAGCGTGGATTGAAACGGGAGAGGATCGTCCCTCCTCTGAGGAAAGGTAAAGTCGCTCCCTTCATTGGGAGCGTGGATTGAAACATGTCTTTGTCAGTGTACCCCAACCCTGTCAAGTCGCTCCCTTCATTGGGAGCGTGGATTGAAACTACTGCGTATCAATGGATGGGTGATTATGCCGACGTCGCTCCCTTCATTGGGAGCGTGGATTGAAACAGGATGTGTACTTTGATAGCCTCGGAAAACAAAAGTCGCTCCCTTCATTGGGAGCGTGGATTGAAACTCTACATCCCACCAATCTAAGTCATCTCTTCCAAGTCGCTCCCTTCATTGGGAGCGTGGATTGAAACATCGTCTTCCGGATTGCCAACACGCTGAACACCAAGTCGCTCCCTTCATTGGGAGCGTGGATTGAAACAAGAATGAAAGTAGGTTATGGTTGGGATAGTGATGTCGCTCCCTTCATTGGGAGCGTGGATTGAAACCGCATTGCATATAACTTGATGGTGGTCGCGCCTGGTCGCTCCCTTCATTGGGAGCGTGGATTGAAACCAGTCCATTCCCGGTCAGTATCCCGATTCGATAGAAGTCGCTCCCTTCATTGGGAGCGTGGATTGAAACTATTTTTCAGGAGCGTGCGAGATGCAGTTTCAGGTCGCTCCCTTCATTGGGAGCGTGGATTGAAACTCGATGACCACGTCGGTAGAGTACTGGACTTTGGTCGCTCCCTTCATTGGGAGCGTGGATTGAAACACGATCAGCAGGAGCGAAGCGGTCGCGCCGACGAGTCGCTCCCTTCATTGGGAGCGTGGATTGAAACTCGCCGGGCCCCGGCTCGCTCAAGGTCGCGGGCGTCGCTCCCTTCATTGGGAGCGTGGATTGAAACGACGTCGCGCCTCGGTTAGCTCGACCCAATGGGGTCGCTCCCTTCATTGGGAGCGTGGATTGAAACGTCATCCACAGGAACTGCGGCAAACCAACAAACGTCGCTCCCTTCATTGGGAGCGTGGATTGAAACCATTATTTGCAGTGGCTTGCTGAACCTGGATAAGTCGCTCCCTTCATTGGGAGCGTGGATTGAAACTATCTGTACTTGTAATATCATCATCTAACATCCAAGTCGCTCCCTTCATTGGGAGCGTGGATTGAAACTCTACATCCCACCAATCTAAGTCATCTCTTCCAAGTCGCTCCCTTCATTGGGAGCGTGGATTGAAACGGCGGGCGGCAGGTCATAGACCCTGCCGGGCGTCGCTCCCTTCATTGGGAGCGTGGATTGAAACCGCTGTCCGCACTTGGGAAGGTCACATGAAAGACGTCGCTCCCTTCATTGGGAGCGTGGATTGAAACCCCGGTCAAGCGGGAACGTACCTGCATCGTCAGTCGCTCCCTTCATTGGGAGCGTGGATTGAAACACGGAATCTGTGATCGAGCCGTCAAGGTCGAATGTCGCTCCCTTCATTGGGAGCGTGGATTGAAACTCCTCATGCTTCGTGCCATCGAAGACCGCGAGCGTCGCTCCCTTCATTGGGAGCGTGGATTGAAACGCGCCGCAGGAAGTTGTTGAGCGCCGCCGCCATCGTCGCTCCCTTCATTGGGAGCGTGGATTGAAACCGCCAGAGGCGGGATGTGCAAATAAGTACGCACGTCGCTCCCTTCATTGGGAGCGTGGATTGAAACTTTGTTCGACGCGATGGCTGGGGTCAGGGTGACGTCGCTCCCTTCATTGGGAGCGTGGATTGAAACAAATTCATCCCCTGGGTGGTGGTGGATAACGAAGTCGCTCCCTTCATTGGGAGCGTGGATTGAAACACCCCCTGGGACGAAGAGGATACCAACGCGGAGTTGTCGCTCCCTTCATTGGGAGCGTGGATTGAAACCACATCCTCCTGGGAGCGCGCCTTGAACCCCACGTCGCTCCCTTCATTGGGAGCGTGGATTGAAACACCCCCTGGGACGAAGAGGATACCAACGCGGAGTTGTCGCTCCCTTCATTGGGAGCGTGGATTGAAACCACATCCTCCTGGGAGCGCGCCTTGAACCCCACGTCGCTCCCTTCATTGGGAGCGTGGATTGAAACAACTCTTCAAAAATAACACCGAATGGGCGATCAAGTCGCTCCCTTCATTGGGAGCGTGGATTGAAACAACACTCTTCGGGAACGCTATCCGTTCATGGACTTGTCGCTCCCTTCATTGGGAGCGTGGATTGAAACGGGATGATAGAAGTCACTCCCCGCATTGCGCGCGGGGTCGCTCCCTTCATTGGGAGCGTGGATTGAAACCCGTCAGGATATATCCACCAGTCGCCGCCACAAGTCGCTCCCTTCATTGGGAGCGTGGATTGAAACGATGTCAAGATTGGTGATTGGTGGTTAGAGCGTGTCGCTCCCTTCATTGGGAGCGTGGATTGAAACGTCGAGAACCTCTTGCAGGGGATCTATATCCCGATGTCGCTCCCTTCATTGGGAGCGTGGATTGAAACACCTGCGGGTGGCGGGCTTGGATAATTTTCGTGGTCGCTCCCTTCATTGGGAGCGTGGATTGAAACGGTTCGCCTGTTCAAGCGTCTCGACCCGCTCCCCCGCTGTAAGAGGATGAGGGATGAACAAAGACGGCTGGATATACATCATTGGGGGAAAAAGCGTGTCCATGCTACGCCATTCATCCTTCATCCTTCCACCTCCCTCCTTTTCGTTCTCCCTCCCCTGCCCCACCGAAACATACCATCTCCTCCCCTTGAATAATTGACCGTTCGCCTCTATACTGTTTGTAGTCATTTTCAGGAGGTGTTCCATGCCGCCGTATGTCAGGGCAAAGTGTACGAACGAGAAGTGCAAGCATCCGGAAAACCGCTACGATCTCGCCGAATTGCGAAAAAAGGAGGGAGGGATCATGAGGCGCGTCATTGCCAGCTACAGCGAAGACAAAACCGAAGAGTTCGAGGTGACCTGCCAGACTTGCGGGCGCAAGTTCAAGATCACTGTAAAGGAGGATTAGGATGGCAGGCAAAAACAAAAACGACGAGATCATTGCCGAATCCTCTCCCCTATCCCCGGAAGACGAGCGCTTGGGCAAATTGTTCGACGAACTGGAACAAGGTTCGCTCAAAACGCTGGAAGATGCGGCAAAACAGATCATCACCCTCACCACCGCCCTGCTCGGCGCGTTCTTCGGGTTGTTGGCATTCAAGGATGCACCTGCATACTTGGGATCCTTCGAGATCAAGTTCATCGGCGCGCTGGCGTTGATTTCTTTCGTCACTGCGCTGTTCTTTTCCTTGCAAGCGGTCTCTCCAAAACAATATTCCTTCTCGCGCTCGAGCCTGACAGAAAAAAGAAACATCCTCAATGCGATCATCTCGGACAAACATCAAGCCGTCAATATGGCGGCTTGGTCATTCGGCATCGGCGCGCTGTTGATGTTGCTCGCAGCGCTGGATATTTTGATATTTAGAATCTGATGTCATTGCGAGGAGCGAACGAAGTGAGCGACGAAGCAATCCCCTTGTTCCAAGCGTCATTGCGAGGAGGATGTTCTCCCCGGCGAAGTAATCCCCACGCACTGGGAGATTGCTTCACTTCGTTCGCAATGACACTAACAACAGGGGATTGCTTCACTCCGTTCGCAATGACAATGGAATCAGCATGGGCAACAGACAGTACTGCGTTTACATCATGACCAACGCGCATAACACCGTTTTGTACACAGGCGTTACAAACGATCTTCAGCGCAGAGTCCTGGAGCATAAATCCGGCAAAGGAAGCAAATTCGTCAGCAAGTACAATGTAACGAAGTTGGTTTATTTTGAATGCGGCGACGATGTGAATGCCGCGATTTTCCGCGAAAAGCAAATCAAAGCAGGCTCACGTGGAAAAAAGATTGAACTCGTCAACAGCATGAATCCTGAATGGAAGGATTTGTTTGAAGAATACTTCGACTAAACAGTGTCATTGCGAGGAGGGCGCTCTTCCCGACGAAGCAATCTCCTTGTAACAAGGGACTGCTTCGTGGCGCGAGGCGCCACTCGCAGTGACACTTGAAACAGGAGATTGCTTCGCCGCCTTCGGCGGCTCGCAATGACATAAGGAAGTGTTATGCTCACTCTCCACCTCACCCTCACGGATCACCAAATCAGCGTGCGCATCAATGGAAAGGAAAGCCACCAGTTTTCCCTGCTGGATTTGCATTGGCTGCGAACAGAAGCCGATATCAAGGACTTTGTTTCCAATCCCAAAGATGTTGGAGCGAATCTTTTCCAAGCCTTGTTCAAAGACGGCTCGCCTGCGCGGGCGGAATTCGACGCGCTCTCCAAACAATCCGAGCGGACGATTGCGCTGGTACTGGAATCCCCTGAACTAGATGGTGTCGCGTGGGAGTACGCGTACAACAAATCCAAAGAGGAATACGTGGTGGAGGATTGTGCCTTCGTGCGCGCGTTGCCAGAGAAGGAACGCCCCGCAAATGGACGGATGAAAAGTGAAGTCGAGCGCGTGCCGTTGTTGTTCATCCCAGCCAATCCGCTGGTGGATTTGAGCGGCGAGCCGACGCGCGCGTTGGATGTGGAAGGCGAATGGCAGGAGATGAAACGTCACATCGAGAAAAGCGTCGCGCCGTTCGACATGCTCGAGTTGAGACCCGCGACGCCCGAAGCGTTGCAGAGCGTGATGGCGAGATTCCAAAATGGGATGATCGCGCATTTCTCAGGTCACGGCGCGGCGACGAGGGATGGCGCGATCCTGTTATTCGAGCGCGAGAACGGGGCGTCGAATCCGCTGGAGGCGCGGGAGTTCGTGAGGGAGATCAAAGATAAGGCGTGGATCTGCTTCTTGAGCGCGTGCCAGTCCGCAGTCCCAGAACGAACCGAGTTTTCCAATCTGGCGCGGGAATTGGCGAAGGCGGGAGTCCCGTTTGCGTTGGGGATGCAGTTCAATCTCCCCGATCCGTTTGCGCCGAACATCAGCGGACAGTTCTACAACTATCTCGCGCACGGGCACGCCGTCCCCGAGGCGGCGCGGCAGGCGCGGCGCGCGGTGAAGCGTGAGAATGAGTTTTTCGTCGGCATGATCGCGCTGTACGCGGCGCACCCCGATGAAGTGGGAAAGTTAGTTTGGCGCGGTGTAAACGCGCAGACCGTGAGCCTGTTCCGTCCCGCCGACGTGAGCGACCTGCCCTCCCCTGCCAGCGGATTGATCGGACGCCAGCGCGAGTTGATGCGCATTGGCACGCGCCTGCTCGAAGGAAAGAAACCGCTGACGGTGACCCTGCACGGCGCGGGCGGGATCGGCAAGACCGCCTTGCTTTGGCAGGCGCTCCTGCGCTTCGCCCCGTCCTTTGAGTTGACTCTCGCCATCGGGCTGGATCCACTGCCATCGCTGGAAAGCGTGCTGGGACGAATCGAACGATTTTTGGGTCTGCCTTCGCCCTGCTCCAATGATACGAAGGAGCGCGAGGCACTGGTGCGAAACGCGTTGATGAGCAAGCGCACGTTGTTGGGCTTGGATAATTTTGAAACGCTCAACCATGCCTTGAACGATGATGGCACAAAAGGAACGGCGAAAAGTTTATACGCCTTCTTCAAGAGTATGCCCGCCGCTGGTGTGACCTTGTGCGTCACCAGCCGTGAGAAGACCAACCTGCCTGGTGAACATATCGAAGAAATTTACGGCTTGGAAGACGCCATGGGCGGTGCGTTGTTTTATGAAAACGTCAGCACGCGCAAAGATGCCTTGAACGAAGCAGGCTTGGAAAGACTCAGCGCCGCCGTTGGCGGACACCCGCTTGCCCTGCGCTTGCTCGCCCCAATTTTTGAGGAACAGGCGGGATTATCGCTGGAACAATTTATTGAAAAGTTGCAGATCTTTTTACCCAAAGCCAGCGATCAGTGGACAGAACAAGAACGCCACGAAAGTTTGGGCGCGTGCTTTGCCTTTTCGATGGACAATTTGCCGAAGAATGAGGAAGGAGAAAAATTACAAGTTGCGATTTCAAGGTTGAGTGTGTTTTCTGCTTTCTTTGTAGATTTCACTGCCGCACCAGTGCTGGAAAACCGCCCTCCCAAAACTAATGAAGAATTTCAACAAATGCTTCCAAACGCAAAGAGCACTTTACACGCCCTGTGGGAACGTGGCTTACTTGAGCGCACTCTTCTCCTGATGGAAGATGAGAACTTTCCTCTATACCGTCTTCATCCTGCACTTGGATTTTTTGCTAGAGAACGCTTGACCGAAACTGAAACCATTAAGGAAAATTATTGGAAGTCCATGAGCAATTTTGTAGGCATAGCTGAAGAACAAATCACCAAGAGTCCCATCATGGCTCGTATCTCCTTCAGCGCCATACCTGATCTACTTGCAGTCGCAAAAGCAAAGAACGACAAAGAATCCGCGCTCATGCAATTCCGTATTAGCAAATTGCTACGGCAATTTGGCTTATACGATGATTCGATGCTCTTGCTTGAAAAGTCTCGTGACACATATCAAGCATTGAATCAACCGCAAGCCTTGAGTGGCACATTACATGAGATGGGAATTATCTTCATGAGGCGCGGCGATTGGGATGAGGCGATGAAGTTATATCAGCAGGCTTTGCAAATTGAGGATGGCATGAGCGACTCCATGGGAAAATCCACCACGTTGCACGAGATGGCAATTATCCTTTTTATGCGCGACGATCTGGATGAGGCGATGAATTTGTATCAACAGTCGCTGGATATCAAAAGACATTTAGGCGACTTGCAAGGCTTGTCTGCCACGTTACATGGAATGGCAGGTGTTTTTGTGAGGCGAGGCGATCTAGATGGAGCGATGAAATTGTATCAGGAGTCGCTGGAAATCAAAAAAGGGCTGGGTGACCTCCAAGGTATGTCCGCTAATCTGCATGAGATGGCAGATATCTTCGTGACGCGGGGTGATCTGGATGAAGCAATGAAGTTGTATCAGCAGTCTTTACAAATCGCGGAAAACCTGGGCGATCTCCGAGATAAGTCTGCTACATTACATGATATGGCAATTATCTTCTTTCGGCGTGGCGATTCGGATACGGCGATGGATCTCTATCTGCAAGCTCTCGATATATTGGAAAAATTAGGCGACCTGCAAGGCAAGTCCATCGCACTTTCTATGATAGGTCAACTATTGGTAGCACAAGGGGATTATCCGCGCGCAATACAAGCTTTGGTAGAAAGTTTGCAGATTTTGTCATCCATAGGTGATCGCTTTCATACAAAAAGGGTCGCTGAAGTTCTTGTAAGCGTTCGCCAGAAAATTGGAGTCGAAATTTTCGATAACGCGTGGAAGCGGATTACCGACTCTCCCATTTCCAATTGGCTTACCCAGGAGTCCCAACAAGATCAAGGCATGACCGCCGAGCAGTTCATCGCGGGGGCGATCCAATCCGCAAGGGAGAAGCGTCCCGAGGCGGAGGAGTACTTCAAGTCCGCGCA
The DNA here is from genome assembly GCA_013112685.1 of Chloroflexota bacterium. Taxonomy (GTDB): domain Bacteria; phylum Chloroflexota; class Anaerolineae; order Anaerolineales; family Villigracilaceae; genus Villigracilis. The sequence continues at coordinate 1,224,457 of JABFGC010000002.1, forward strand.
GAAGATGGCGGCTGATTCGTCCGCGCCGAAGGAAGTTCAAGAGTTGGGGAGTGCCTTGCAGAGGATCATGCTCGGCGATAAGAACGTGGATTTGTCGGGGCTGCCCGAGGGGTGGGCGGAGTTGATAAAAAGTCAGACCTGACAGGTTTTATCGTGGCGCGAGTCAATCGGACTTCTTTGAATGGGAATGGAGACCGACGATCAAGGTTTTGCGGAAACCTGTCAGGTCTTTTGTGGAAGTGCAGAAGATGGCGGCGGTTTCGTCCGCGCCGAAGATACTTCAAGAGTTGGGCAGGGTCTTGACGCAGATCATGGCTGGAGTGAAGGATGTGGATCTCTCGTCCCTGCCGAGGGAGTGGGCGGAATTAATCAAGAGTCAGACCTGACAGGTTTTATCATAGCGCGAGTTAATCGGACTTCTTTTAATGTGAATGAAGTCCGACGTTCACGGTTCTGCGGAAATGTCGCCACGGCGCCACGCGACGCCTGTCAGGTCTTGTTGTTTACCACATCCCCGCCGCTTCCCGCACCATCTCCCTCGGCTGCAACACGATCGCGTCCTTCTTGCAAACCGCACGGCACACCCCGCATCCATAACAAGCCGTCGGATCAATCGTCACCTTCTTGTGGTTTGATGAATATCGAATCGCCCCATACTGGCATTGCCGCATACACAGGCGGCAGCCATTGCACGCCTCCATCGAGACCATCCCCACCCACTCCGCGCGGAACATAACCGGGTAATCTTTACGGGCGTGGGTGATGCGATACGCCATGCAATCCTGGTCGCAGTTGCACAGCCCGCCGATGAACGGCGTCTTGAATGTCCACACCGAATGGACCAACCCCTCCCTGTCCAGTTTGCGGATGGACTCAAGCGCTTCATCCTTCGTCAACGTTTCGAGGCTGAATGAATCGTCGAGCGCGTCCATCAACTCCCTGTCCATGGTCAAGCCGTAGCAATAACGCGCATTCATGTTCCCGGTGGTCACGCGCCGGCACACGCACGGCAGTCTCACCGCGCCATGCACCAACTCGAAGATTTTCTCCACGTCCTCCATCGGCGCCACCTGCCCGTAATGATTCTGCTTTTGGGCGCGAATCAACATCGGTCGTGCCAGCCGCATCCACGGCGTCTTGCGGATCGCATCCAGTTGCTCGATGCTTTTGGGGACGCGGGCATGAAATCCGTTCAGGAATTCGGCGGTGTACTCGCGCCGTCCCTTTTCGTTCAGCAGTTCCCTCGAATAATTCTTCATCGTCAAATACCACTTCTCCCCCTCCCCATGCTGCGTGCAGAATTCACACATGGCGAGCCTCCTCTGTCATTGCGAACTTCCTCTGTCATTGCGAGTGGCGTCTTGCGCCACGAAGCAATCTCCTCGCAATGACAAATATGCCATCAGTATAGCCGCCTCGCCTTCCGCGCCCAGTGCCAAATTTCCATGATTCAGCCCTTGAGAATTTAGAAAATATGTTCTATAATAGGGATATGGATTCACTCTCCACGCTCAAGGAGTTATCCTCACAAATGACCTTCGAGGCGGATGGGGAGCCTCTCGCCTCCTCCCCCGCCCCGGCTTGCTACACCCCCAAAGAGAGCGACAACGCCTTCATCCATCCGGCACAACTCCCCAACGGCAGGCAGATCAAACTCCTGAAGACCCTGCTCTCGTCCGCCTGCGAGCGGGATTGCTACTACTGTCCCTTCCGCGCCGGGCGTGATTTCCGCCGCGCCACCTTCAAGCCCGATGAATTCGCGGGGCTCTTCAGCAAGATGAACCAAAGCGGCTTCGCTGAAGGCGCCTTCCTCAGTTCCGGCATTGCGGCGGGCGGCGTCCGCACCATGGATAAACTGCTCGACACCGCCGAAATCCTCCGCAAAAAACACGGCTTCAAAGGCTATCTGCATCTCAAGATCATGCCCGGCTCCGAGAAAGACCGGGTCTACCGCGCCATGCAGCTCGCCAACCGCGTCTCGGTCAATCTCGAAGCGCCCAACACCGAACGCCTCGCCAGGCTTGCCCCCCACAAAATCTTCATCGAAGAATTGATGCGCCCCCTGCGCTGGGTCGAAGAGATTCGCCGCAACGTCCCCGCCTACAAGTTTTGGAACGGCAAATATCCCTCCACGGTCACACAGTTCGTCGCCGGCGGCTCCGACGAAAGCGACCTCGAACTGCTCAACACGGCGCAATGGCTGATGAAAAACGTCCGCCTCAAACGCGCTTACTTCTCTGCATTCCATCCCATTCAGGATACGCCGCTCGAAAACAAGCCCGCCGTGCATCCCCTGCGCGAACATCGCCTCTACCAGGCCTCGTTCCTGTTGCGCGATTATGGATTTGAACTGGAAGACCTGCCCTTCGCGGCGGATGCAAACCTCCCGCTTCACACCGACCCGAAACTTGCGTGGGCGCAAATGAATTTGATCCACGCCCCGGTCGAAGTCAACAAAGCAGACAAACGCGAATTGATGAAGATTCCCGGTATCGGCACCAAAGGTGCGGATGCGATTCTGTCCGCCCGCCGCCTCAACCGGCTGCGCGACCTGTCCATGCTGAAGAAGCTCGGCGTCATCGCCGAACGCGCCGCTCCCTACATCCTGCTCGACGGCAGGCGCGCCAATGTACAACTGGCGTTATTCTGAAAGGAGCAGGCATGGACTACGAGAGTTACAAGAAGGCATACTTCACCGAACCCCCGCCTCAGCCTAAATTCAATTTTATCGGGCTTCATGGAGTCGCGCTCTACTTTAGCGATTATGCGGCGGCAGTGGATTATTACACTGCGGTGCTTGGACCCCCCTCCTACGTCGAGGGCGAATCCACCCGCGGCTGGAGTGTCGGCGGCGCCTGGCTGACATTGTTTCCATCCCAGACCGGCAATCCACAAAACGCGGAGATCCACTTCCTCATGGGCAACCCTCAGGAAGCGGAGCGATTGCAGCGTGCATTCATCGCGGCGGGAGGGAAAGGCGATCCGCCGTCCGACCAACTCATGTATGAACCGCTTCGGTTTTGTCCGGTGACAGACCCCTTTGGCACAAGCATTCTCATCGTCGGCAGGCTTCCAGAATAACAATGCTCGCTTGATTTGTCTCGCGCATCCTTGCGTGTCATGCCAAGCGAAGCATCTCCTGCATCAAAAAGGGGTGAAATCGGGTTCAACGCATCAATCTTAAAATATTCGTTATCCCCCATTTATCCCTTGAAATTAATTTCAATGTTGCTATACTAAACGATAATTATCAATGGATAATAAAAGGAGAGAACGAAATGACTTCGACAACCGTGATGGAAACGCTTGCCATCAAAACAGAAAATAAATTCAGGACGCTTGTCACAAAACGGGCATACAAAAAGGGCGAAGTGATCTGTCCCATTCCAAGCGAAAACATTCTGGATAAACCCAATCGCTTCACCGTGCAGATCGCGCGCGACAAGCACACGCACGTCGGCAAACTCGCCGCGCTCAACCACTCCTGCGACCCCAACGTGATTCTCGACACCGAAAGCATGGTCATGATCGCCTGCAAAGACATCGAAAAGGGCGAGGAACTTTTCTTCTTCTATCCCTCCACCGAATGGGAGATGAACGCGCCGTTTATTTGCCTGTGCGGTTCCTCGAACTGTATCCACGTGGTGGCGGGCGCGCGCTTCCTGCCCCTTTCCACGCTCGAGCATCACTACCTCAACCCGCACATCCGCGAAGAGATGATTGACCTGCTCAACGCCACCAAAAAGAATCTCACCAAATTGACCGCCGAATAAAAAAACGAAAACTTCCGAAGCCCAATCGCTTCGGAAGTTTTCTTGTATCTTTTCTCTGTTCGGACAGCCGAGTAGAGCGAGACTATCTCGCCCATCGTAAAGAATGAGCGGTTAAAGATTTTGGCGCAATGCAAGCAGTGGATACGCCCCGGTCCATGGCTTGCCCAGCCGGTGATTGTCCGAGACGACGACCTTGCTGAACTTTTGGGCAACCTGCGGCAGGAGTGTTGCAATCGCCGCCCAATCATCTGCAAGGAGGGCTTCTTTCAGTTTTGCGGCGATCTGTCCCGCCCACATCCACTCCATGCGGAACTTATCCGCCTTCACCCAGTAATCGCGCTTTTCCCACGCCGCCACCGAAGCGTCAATTCCCTCTGCAATGGTTTGCAGCGCCAGCGCGATGAACGCCGCCTGGTCTTTGGTTTCGGGCGTTACATCCTTTTGCTTTGCCAGCTCGCGGATGCACAGCACAATGGACTTCGACAAACGGGTTCGTTCTTTTCCAACGGAATCGGGGTTGATCAAACGGCTCACGAAGAATCTCCAATGACAGTGTAAAGTACAGAAGCGCGATTATACCGCCAGATGCGATAAAATAACTTTCGTTCGTTGCCAATCCCCCACTGCCGGAATACAACCATGCCTATTCAACAATCCATGCTCGAAGCCATCGAAGAAGAACTGAAACGCCAGGTGGCGCGCCTCGACCAGCCGCGTATGCAGCCGTTTCATCAAATGCTCACCTATCACATGGGGTGGATCGGGGAGGGTGCGGGTCCGAATGCGGCGGGTAAGCGAATTCGTCCGTTGTTGACCTTGCTTGTGACGGCTTCTTGTTTTATTGGTGATGTGGTTGGTGGTGAGGTGGGTAGAGGTAATTGGCTACACGCAGTTTCAGCCGCCGCCGCAATCGAACTCATCCACAACTTTTCCCTCGCCCATGATGATATTCAGGACAACTCCGAACTCCGCCGCGGACGCAAGACGCTCTGGGTCAAATGGGGTTCGCCGATGGCGATCAATGCCGGGGACGCATTGTTTGTCATCGCCAACCAGTCCATTTTGGATTTGATAGGGCGCTATCCAGCGGAGATTGTCGTCCGCGCCGCGACAGTACTGAACAACAGCTGCCTCGACCTCACCCGCGGTCAATACCTGGATATGTCTTACGAAGAGCGAACCGATCTTACAATGGAAGATTACTGGCCCATGATCGGCGGGAAAACCTCTTCCCTGCTCTCTGCCTGCACCCAGATTGGCGCAATTCTTGGCTACGCGCAGGAGCCGCAAATTGAGGCTTTCCGCCTTTTTGGGTACCACTTGGGACTGGCGTTTCAGGTGCAGGACGACATTTTGGGAATTTGGGGCGACGAAAACCTGACGGGCAAATCCGCCGCCAGCGACCTGGTGGAGGGAAAAAATTCGCTCCCGGTCTTATATGGACTCGAACAAAACGGCAGGTTTGCAGAACGCTGGCGCAAAGGTCCGATCTCGTTGGCGGAAGTGAGCGAGGTCGCCGCACTGCTGGAAGCGGAAGGCGGCAAAGCGTTTGCAGAGAAGATGTCTGCTGAGGAGACTCAAAAGGCGCTGGGCTGCCTGCAAGAGGCGAACCCGCGGGGCGAGGCGGGGCAGGCCATCCTGCAATTGGCGAACATGCTCCTTAAGCGGAATCAGTGACCGGGTCGGGGCGATGCGGGGGCTGCATCCAACCGGGCTTGACATGCGTTTTCCGCGTGGCGTATAATCCGCTTCGTTAATCATGCGGGTGTAGTTCAGTGGTAGAACGCTTGCTTCCCAAGCAAGATATCGTGGGTTCGAGTCCCATCACCCGCTCAACAAGCCGAGGAACCACCTGCCTCGGCTTTTCGCTATGCTATACTTATTTGTAAGGTTCGTAAGGTATTGTAAGGTAGCTGTTATGTATATGCCTCTGTCATAAAGTAAAATTCAGACCGGAGTTCGCAACGACCATGATCCAATTTGACAAAGGCACCATCCTGTACGTGGAGGATAATCCCGATAACAGAAATCTGATCCGCCGGGTGTTGAACGCAGAAGGGTATGATGTGGTGGAGGCGGCAAACGCCAACCAAGCCATTGAGAGACTCGCGCACGAAAAGGTGGATTTGATCCTGATGGATATCAACATGCCGGACATGGACGGATACACGCTCACCGCCAGGATCAAGCAGATGGACGGATTCGCCGGCATCCCGATCATCGCCGTCACGGCGAATGTGATGAGGGGCGACCGCGAAAAGTCTTTGGAAGCGGGCTGCGACGGCTACATTCAAAAACCGATTGATATTGATACGCTTGCCCAGCAGATCGAACGCTTCATGCCGAGGAGCACAAATGTCTGACCAGAACCCACCCCCTGCTGTTTCCGATACGCAGCCCATCCGCAAACCGACCATTCCCAAGGACGCCGCGGTGCTGGTGGTCGAGGATAATGTGTCCAACTTTGTGCTGATCGCGCGCATGCTCGGTTATCTTGGAATCCATTGCGAGTGGAAGACCTCGGGGTACGAAGTGGTCGAATACGCCGACACCCTTCCCCGTCTGGACCTGATCCTGATGGACATCCGCCTGCCCTACGAGGATGGATACGGCGCGCTGAAGAAGATTCGCGCCTCGGAACGCTTCAAGTCCGTGCCGATTGTGGCGGTGACGGCGGAAGCCAGCCTCGAACAAATGAAGAAAGCGCAAGACTCCGGCTTCGACGGCTTCCTGGGCAAGCCGCTCGACCCGGACCGTTTCCCGGACCAAATCCGCCGCATTCTAAATGGAGAACCGGTTTGGGAATTTAATTAACCCGCTCCTCCACCAATGACTACGAATCCGGCGCACCCCACGTATGAGGCAACGCAATCGAGATTTAGAGGTAGCCTGACGGGAACGCTCGTAAGAACGCTCCTGGTCTTTACACTTATCCCCTTAATCTCGATGGCGGGTGCTGCATATTTTCGGACGCGAACCCTGCTGAGGGAACAGGCGGTCATCCAAAGTGAAAACCTGCTCATCAATCAGTTGAAGGTCGTTGACCAGGAAATTGCCGCCAGGGAAAACAAACTGGAACGGCAGATTTCCTCGGAAGATGCGCGCGTCCTGATCGAGATCGCCCTACACGCCAACCCGCAAAGCGACGATTTCCGTGAAATCCGCAGCGAGTTCATCGCCAGCCTGCAAAACAGCGCGCCGGAATTCAACCAGTTCCTGCTGATTGACACCGACGGCACGGTCAAGGTCGCCAGCAACGCCGAATGGCAAGGGGAAACCATCGTTCTCGACGACTTCGACCTCGAGGAACATCGTTCCATTGCGCTGTATGGACTGCCTCCGCTGTACGAAAACGAATTCATTTTGATCTCGGCAATTGATTATCAAACCGCGCGCGGTTCCACGCTGGGAACCGTTATTGGCATTACCGAGAAGGCGGGAGTCTGGCAGCTGCTTCAACCGATCAACGGACTGGCGCCTTACGCAAGCACATTTTTTATCCTGGCAGATAACAAACTGATTGCCAGCAACCCCGCCAACGGGGAATTCACGCTCGTCAGTTCCACGTCCGCCTCGCAGGATGAACTCATCTCCAGCCTGGCAGGGATGGCGCAAGGGGAGGAGCAATCGCCGGTGGCGCTGGACGTGCTCGCTCCGAACGGAGAACCCGCGATTGCACAGCTTCAATACTTTCCGGGGATGCAAAGCGGGGTCGTGCTGGAGGTCGATGCAAACGACATTTACGGCAGGGTAAACAGCCTCGCGCCGTTTACGATCCTTCTCGCCCTGGCAACGCTTGCGGCGACGGGCCTGGTTTTGATGCTGGGAGCCAGGCGGGTCATCAAGCCGATCCAGGCGCTCTCGGATATCACGCGCAAATTCGCCGACGGCGATTGGAGTCAACGCGCGAGAGTGGCCAGCAACGACGAGGTGGGCTTACTGGCAAATTCGTTCAACCAGATGGCGGACCAACTCAGCGAGATGTATCAATCGCTCGAAAGAAAGGTGGACGAGCGCGCGCGCCAGCTGCGGGACCGCCGCAGAGGTGGCGCAAAGCATCACCACCATCCCTAACCTGGACGATATGCTGAACAAAACCGTCGAACTGCTTGCCCAGCAGTTCGGGTATTACCAGGCGAGCATTTTTATGGTGGACCGCGGCGGCAAATACGCCGAGTTCAAAGCCGGGTACGGTCCGGCAACAATAGGATTAAAGGAAAGAAAATACCGGCTTGAGGTAGGTTCGGCTTCGATCATCGGCTGGGTGGCGGCAAAGAATCAGGTGCGCATCACTTCGGACGTTTTGGAGGATCCGCTCCACCTAAAGAACGAGTTCCTCCCCGAAACCCGTTCGGAAGCCAGCGTTCCAATCTCGCTCGGCGACTGGTGCTGGGAGTCCTGGACGTTCAAAGCACGTCTGCGGGCGAATTCGGCGCGGACACAATCGTCATGCTGCAAACCCTGGCGAGCCAGATCGCGGCGGCAATCCAGACCGGCGGGCTGATCGAAACCAGCCAGGTGAACTTCCAGGAACTCGAACGCCTCTACCGATCCAGCCGACTCATCGCGGAAGCCAGGGGTGAATCGGAGATTCTGCGCGTGGCGGGTCAAATCCTCAGGAATGCGCCGTATCCGGTGATCCTATTCCAGGTGCAGGGCAATTTGCTCAGGGTGATCGAAGCCGCCGACTCTACGCGCGACAGTGTTGGGTTGGACAGGCTTTCGCGTCAAATCCAGGTGCCCATCAACGACCTGGATAACTACCTCCTGCGCGAATCCGTCACCATCACGCTTTCCGATACGAACACGCCCAAGATGTTCAGGGAGATTATGAACGCCCTGGACTTGATCAGCATGGTGTGCCTGCCGATCAGGGTGCGCAATGCGCTCTCCGCCATCATCGTCATCGGCACAAGGCAGCGGAGTTTTTCCAGCGCATCCATCCAGCCCTATGCCAGCCTTGCGGACCTGATGGCGATCTCCCTCGAGCGGGCAGACGCCCTGGAGCAAACCGAGCGGCACCTCCGTGAGGTCGAAGCGTTGGCATCCGTCAACGAATTGATCTCCTCCACAGCCGACATCCAAAGCTTCTTCCACGCCTTGTTCGCCAAGATCCGGCAGATCATCGGCGATTACAGCCTGACCGTTGCGCTTTACGACGAGAAGACCAATTCCATCAGCATCCCGTTCAGTTACGAGAACGGGCGGACCGTTTCCATCGAGCCGTTCCCGCTTGGCGAAGGATTGACGTCCATCTTGGTCCACACGCGCCAGCCGCTGATGCTGGTGGAGGATACGGAGCGAAAAGCGGAGGAACTCGGCGCAAAGGTCAGCGGCAAGCCTGCCAGGTCGTGGATGGGCGCGCCCATGCTGGTGCAAAACAACCCGATCGGCGCATTGATCATCCAGGACTTGGAAAACGAACACGCCTTCAATGAAGACGACCTGAAATTCTTCACGACCATCGCCGCCCAGGTGGCGGGCGTGATCCACAATATCCACCTGTTGGATGAAAGCCAGCACAGGGCGCTCCAACTCGAGACGGCGGCGGAGATTGCGAAGGACATCAGCGGCTCGCTCAACCTCGACGAGTTGCTGATCAAGGCGGTTGGGCTGATCCGGGAACGCTTCAACTTCTACCATGCGGCGGTCTTCCTGCTCGACCTGCCCGGCGAATTTGCGGTGATCCGCGAAGCCACCGGCGAGGCAGGCTCCCAAATGAAGCGCGCCGGGTACAAGATCGGCGTCGGTTCGAAATCCATCGTCGGCTTCGTCAGCGGACGCGGCGAACTCCTCGTGGTGAACGACACGAGCAAGGACCTCACCTATTACGCCAATCCCCTCCTCCCGGATACCCGCTCGGAAGCCGCAATTCCGCTGAGAGTGGGCGAGCGCATTTTGGGCGTGTTGGACGTGCAAAGCACCAAGCCGTTTTCCTTCTCCGAGGATAATCTTCGCAGCCTTCAAATCCTGGCGGACCAACTCGCAGTGGCAGTGGCAAACACGGAGTTGTTCGCCGAAACCCAGGAGCATCTGTCACAGCACCGCCTTCTCCACCACATCACCTCCAGCGCCGCTTCCGGCACGACGCTCGAGGAAGCGCTGGAAAGCGCAGTCAGCGGTTTGCAGGTCACGTTGGGCGGCGACCGGGTTGCCATCCTGCTGGCAGACCGCGAGAAAAAAGTCCTTCAAGCAAAAGCCTCCATCGGGTTTGCGGAAGATGTCTCTTCCGTCCAGGTGGAGATCGGGAAAGGGATAACCGGCTGGGTCGCCGCGCACAGACGCCCCCTGCGCGTGCGGGACGTCCACGAAGACCCGCGTTACATTCCGGTCAGTGCGAACACCCGCTCGGAACTGGCGGTGCCCCTAGTTTATCGAAACGAACTCCTGGGCGTCTTAAACGTGGAAAGCGAGCAGGTGGACGCCTACTCCGACAACGACGAGGAGATGCTCGGAACGCTCGGCGGCAGTCTCGCCGCCATCATCGCGAACGCCCGCCTGCTGGAGCAGATCCGCACCCAGTCCGAACGGGAGCGCGTCATCTACGACGCCACCAGCAAGATCCGCCGGTCAACGGATATCCAGTCCATTCTGATGACGACCGCCAGCGAATTGACCCGCATCACGGGCGCGCGGTACGCCAAGATACAACTGAACCCCAATCCCGATTCCAAACCGAAAGACTCAGAATAAATGGAACGATTTTCGATTAACCGCCAACCCGCAAAGCCGGAAGAAGACGCCGCCCGGCAGTTTTCCCGACAGTTTTATAGAAGCTGGCGGGAAGGCCTGGCGCTTCCGCTGTTGATCGGCGTGTTGATCTTCGGCATCTTCGCGCTCGTCCCCGCTGTGCGCGCCTCGGACAGTTTCCTCGTTGACAGCATTTTCATCACCGTATACCTGCTGACCGCGCTGGTTACCGTCATCAAGTTTTCGTATTCCGTGCGCATGACGGTGCTGGTTTTGGGGATTTACGTGGTCGGGCTGGGCGAACTCATCACTCACGGCATCCTCGGCGACGGTCTGTTCTTCTTCCTGGCGCTGGCTGTCTTTGCAACCATGATGCTCTCGCCGCGGGCTGGGATTGCGGCGGTTGTTTTGAATATCGTCACGTTCGTTGTTTTCGGCTGGCTGATTCAAACCGGGCGGATCATCCTGCTGAACCCGTTTGCCTCCCCGGCAAAGATCGAGGACTGGATCAGCGCCAGCGCCGCCATGACGATGTTCGGGACGGTGTTCATCCTCGGTTTTCAACGGCTTGAAAGCGAGTTCACCGAAGCGCAAAAACAGATTGACGCGACGCTGAATACCCTCAAGGAGGAACGCAACACCCTCGAACAAAAGGTTCAGGAACGCACCGCCCAATTGAAAAAGATCAACGAGATCGGTCATGCGGTTACCGCCATCCTCGACCCGGAGGAATTGTTCCCCCAAGCCGCTCAACTGATCGAGACAAACTTCCAATGCTATTACACGGCGTTTTACGCGCTGGAGGGCGGCGGGAAATGGGCGGAACTAAAATACGCCAGCGGAGACGCCGGAAAGGTATTGAAGGATAACAAGCACCGCATGGGCGCGGACGGGAAAAGCACCGTCGCAAAAGCCATACAGACCAGGATGGGACAAGTCGCGCCGGATGCCGCTCAAATCCGGCTCGACAACCCCCTCCTGCCCTACACGCGTTCCCAGTTGGCGCTCCCGCTTGTGGTCGGCGATTCCCTGCTCGGTGTGCTGGATATGCACTCGACGAAGGAAAATCTCTTCCAGTCCCAGGATGTGGACGCCTATCAAAACATGGCAAACAACATCGCGGTCGTGATGGAAAACACGCGGCTCTTCCAGGAAGCCAGGCAGAGCCTCTCCGAAATGCGCTCCGCGCAGAGGCAATACCTGAAGGATGCGTGGCAATCGCTCACCAGCGAACTCGATCTGGATTACGAGATCGGCGACAGCGAGGCAGTATTTGTCAACGAGGTCCGCATGCCGTTGGCGCTGAGAGATCAAATCATCGGGCAGATCCAGATGGCACACTCCGCCGAATGGACAAACGAACAGAAAAACCTGATCGAAGCCATTGCCGCCCAGGCAACCCTGGCGCTGGAAAACGCCCGCCTCGTGGAAGAAAGCCAGACCATTGCGACGCAGGAAAGATTGACGAACGAGATCATCGCCAAGATCTGGGCGTCTCCCAACATGGACAGCATCCTGCAAACCGCCGTGCGCGAATTGGGCAGGTCGCTCGAAGCGACGGAAGTGGAAATCGAGGTCTCCATGGAAGGCGAGAATGATGAATAGACGCCCCTCCACCGCTCCCGAAGCGCAATCCCCGGCGTTCGACTGGTTGGGATGGCGGGAAAACTTCATCCTTTTGATGCTGCGGCTGGCGCTGTTATTCGGCATTTTCCCCATCGTCATCTCCTTCCCCGCCTCGCCGGTCTTCGCCCGCATTCTCTTCATCGGCATTTACCTGTTGCTTGCCGCCGTCACATTACTGCGGCTCCCCTATCTCGTCCGGGCGTACACACTCATCCTGACGGTCTTCAGCGTTGGCATGAACGCGATCATAGGCTGGGGTCCCTGGGCGGATGGAACCATCTTCCTGCTTGCCGCCGTCGTGCTGAGTTCCATCCTGCTGGATAGGCGCCTGGACGTGGTGTTCCTCGGCGTCAGCATATTTTCAGTCCTTGCGGTTGCGATTCTTCAGCAGATCGGAGTCGTTCAAACCGCCGCAGGCGTTCCCGCGATCAATCCGCTGGGTTGGGCGGGCTACATCATTGATTTCTCGGCGGCTGGCGCCGTGCTGGTTGCCGGCATCAGCCAATTCAAAAGCACGGTCTTGCAGACGCTTCAAAAAATGCGGGGAGATGCGGAGGCGGTCACGCGTGAACAGAAGCGCCTTGAAGAGACGGCGCGCGAATCGAGGGAAGACCTCGAAACACGAATGGAACAGATTCGGGTTTCATCGAACGCCGTCCGCACCATTGCAGGGATTCAAAACATCGCCGAGTTGCTGGATACGACCACGCAGCTCATTTCGGAGAAATTCGGCTGCTACCACGCCGGACTGTTCATCCTGGACGAGCAAAGAAGAAACGCTTACATGCAGGCATCATCCTCCGTGGCGGGTGAGCAACTGATCGGCAGAGCGTTCCGCCTGGCGCTGGATAAAAAGGACCCCATCACCCTCGCGGTCAACACGAAGCAATTTGTCGTCACGTCCGATAGCGACCAGCGCAGTTTCATGCGGGACCCCAACTTCCCTCTTACCCGCTCGCGCATGATCCTGCCCCTGACCGTCCGCAATGAAGTGATCGGCTTGCTGGATATTCACTCCGAGCAACCGCAGGCGTTCCAGACGCGCGATGCGGAAATCATGCAGACCCTCGCAGACCTGACCGCCCTTTCCCTGGACAACGTCCGCCTCGTCAATGAGACGAAGAGCCTGATCAGCCAACTGGAAATTAATGCCGCCATTCAGACCCGGCGCACGTGGCTGAAACTGACCAGCAAGCAAAAACCCGCCTATCAATACACCCCGGCGGGCGTCCGCCCTGTATTCTCCCCCGATAAACGGGTGGAACCCGGCGACCTGTTGGTGCCGCTTACCCTTCAGGGACAGAAGATAGGTACCATCAAACTAAAAAGGAAGGGCGGTCCCACGGGCTGGTCGAAACGGGAACAGGTGCTGGTCGGGAAAATCGCAGACCAGGTTGCGCTGGCGCTCGAAAACAGCCGTCTCGTGGATGAAGCGCAGAGGAACGCCTTGCAGGACCAAATGATCGCCAACATCTCGACCCAAATCCGTGAAACGCTCGACATCGAGGCGGTCATCCGCACCGCCTCTTCGGAACTACGCCGCGTTTTCGACCTGAAGGAAGCGGAGATCGTTGTGGGTCCGCCGCAGGCTGAAGCGCCCGGCAGGAAAAACGCGCCTTAGCGATGAGACAGGTATCCATCAGATGAGTCAGCCATTGGATTCTTCACGAGAGTTGTCCAACCCAACCTGGCGCGACAGGTTCCTGCGCACCACGCTGGTCATCGCATGTATCCTGGGTCTGATCGTGCTGATTCCCGCCGTGTTATCGAGCCAGCCCGTCTATGCGGCGACCTACATCGTCATCTATGTACTGGTGCTCCTCGCCACTGTCCTCCCCGCCAATTACGAACTGCGAGCCGTCCTTGTGGTCGCTCTGTTATATGGATTGGCTGTTTCGAGTTTTACAGAGAACGGCATCATGGGCGGCGCGCGGGTCTATTTGCTTGGGGCGGTCACGATGGCATCCCTGTTCTTTTCGTGGCGTTCCGGCATGCTCATGACCGCGTTTGCCGCACTGACCATTCTAGTGTTTGGCTGGTTGATCCTTGGGGGGACGCTGTCGCCTTCAAGACCAACCGGTTTTACATCCCTGGCAGATTGGGCGGCGGCGGGCGGCGCGATGCTCCTGATCGCCGTCCTGATCGTGAACGGCATCCGACTCACGCAGACGGAATTTACAAAAACCGAGGAACACACCCAGTCCCTCCTGCTGGAACTGCGCAATGAACGCGCCAACCTCGAGGCGCGCGTGGAGGAACGCACCAGGACGCTGGACAAACGCACGGCGCAATTGCGAGCCGTGGCGGATGTCGGAAAATCCATCACGTCGTACCGCGACCTGTCCGATCTGCTCCAACAGGCGGCGTACCTCATTCATGAAAATTTCGGGTATTACCACGTCGGCATCTTCCTCCTCGACAATCACAAGGAGTTTGCCGTCCTGGCGGCGACCAACAGCGAGGGCGGAAGGCGGATGATGCAAAAGGGACATCAACTCAAGGTCGGCGAGACGAGCATCGTCGGGTATGTGGCGGAGAATCTAAGGGCGCGCATCGCCCTGGACGTGGGAGCGGATGCGGTTTTCTTCAACAATCCCGACCTCCCGGAGACCCGCTCCGAAATGGCTCTGCCGCTGGTGGCGACCGGGCAAATCCTCGGCGTGCTCGACGTGCAAAGCACCGAAGCCCGCGCGTTTACCGACGACGATATCGCCACGGTTCAAATCCTGGCGGAACAACTCGCCGTGACGATCCAAAACACAAACCTGTACAGCGACGCGGAAAAAGCGTTGGAATCCGCGCGCATGGCGTATGGCGAACTGACCCGCGAAGCCCGGAGCAGAATCCTGCGCACGCGACCGAGGATCGGATTCCTTTCGACGCCGCCCGCGACCATTCCAGTCGAAAGCGACTCCCTCGAACCCAGCCTCGCCAAGGCAATCGATTCGGGAGACCTGATCCTCTCCGCCGACGGCATGACGATCAGCGTGCCCATAAAAATCCGCGGACAGGTTGTGGGAGCGATGCGCCTGAAAAAACCGGAGATCGCCGAACCCTGGACCCAGGACGAGACCAACCTCGCAATCACTCTCTCGGGCCCAGCTCCAGCGGCGCGCTGGAAAGCGCCCGCCTGTATCGGGAATCGCAACAGCGCGCGGTGAGAGAATCGCTCGTTTCGGATATCTCCGGGCGTTTGAGCGCCGCCTCCCGCATGGATGCCATCATCCGTGAAACCGTGCAGGAACTCGGCGAAGCGCTGGGCAACGCATCCGTCACCTTCCAATTGCTGGATCAATTCAATGGTCAGCATCATGTCAAAGGTCGAGGAGGAGGCGCCTAGCGTCACACGACCGGGCAGTGAACAGACCCATGCAGAACAACACCTTTAATTTCCGAGATTATTTATTCAAAGACCGTCCCGGCGAAGAAGAAGGTCAACGCGCAGAGGCGATCATCACCCTCTCGCTTGGACTTTTGTCCACGGCGTTCGCAATCTTCGCCTACCGGGATCCGCTCGTCGTCGGCATTTTGGTCCTCGAGAACGCCGTCGCCATCTTTGCATTGATCCAGGCGGTGCGCGGACGTTTCAATTACCTGATTCTATTTCCAACGGTTACGGCGATCGGCATTTGCATCACGACCATCTTCGAAGGGGAGGGCGCGCACGACCTTTTGTGGATGGGAACGCTGGGGCTCTTCCTGCTGGCGAATGTGTACGCCCGCCGCAACAGCCTGCCTGCAATCGCGCTCGGAATTTTTATGATCCTCCTGTTCATCGGGACGGGCGCCGCTGAAATCAACAACCTCCTGCCGAACCCGTTCAACACCACCGTTGAGCACGTCGTCCTCTATTCCTTCTTCTTCATGACGATCATGGGCGCAATGCTGGCGGTCTTCCAACGACAGCGCACCCTGCTGAACACCGCGCTCAAAACCCGCAACGAACAGATTGCGGTCAACCAGCGCCTCGAAGAAGCCAACCAGACTCTGGAAAGCCAGGTGGAAGCGCGTACGAAGGACTTGAACCGGTTGAACCAGCAGCTGCAAACCAAGGCGGCGCGTTTGCAGGCGGTCTCCGAAATTTCGCGCGAATTGATGGCGCACCTCGATGAAAGACCGGATGACCTGCTGACCCTCGCCACGCAGTTGATCAGCAAGAAATTGGATTTCTACCACGTGGGTATTTTCCTGATTGACGAAAGCCGTGAATACGCCGTGCTCCGCGCCACGAACAGCAGGGGCGGGCAGCAGATGCTGGCGCGCCGTCACCAGGCTCAAGGTGGGCGGCGCGGGTATCGTGGGCTACGTCGCCCTGACGGGTCGTCCGCGCATCGCGCTGGATACCAGCGCCGACGTGGTCTTCTTCAACAACCCCGACCTGCCGGAGACGCGCTCGGAAATTTCCCTGCCGCTGAAGTACGGAAATACCGTCGTCGGCGTGTTGGACGTGCAAAGCCTGCATCCCTCCGCGTTCAGCAACGACGACGCAGATACCCTGAGCGCGCTTGCAAACCAGATTGCCATTGTGATTCGGAAGTATGCAGGCGGCGGGAGAAAGCCGCTACGCCGCATTGCAGGACGTCCAGTTTGTCCAAAAGGGCAGGGACAGCGGATATTCCTTCAAGCCGGATGGAAGCATCACCGCTTCCAACAGCCTGCCCGACAAGAATCCAGCCATTGAGAGGGCGCTCGTCCCGGGCGAGACCGTTGTGCTGAATCAACCTTCCGGGGACGGCTCCCCCCACCTGGCAATCCCGGTCAAACTCCGCGACAGGGTCATCGGGGTGATTCACGTTGAAGCGGCGCAGGTAAACCAGATCTGGACCCGACGACGAGGTGTCGCTGGTGCAGGCGGTCTCGGGCCGCGCCGCGCTCGCCACCGGACAACGCCCGCCTGCTCGAAGAAAGCCAGCGGCGCGCGGCGAAGGAACAAGTCATCGGAGAAATCTCCCAACGGATCGGCGCCGGCGCGGATGTGGAAGGAATTTTGAGAACCGCCGTCCGCGAACTGGGCGCTCAACTCCGCGGCGCGCAGGTCACCGTCGAGATTGGAGGCGGCGGGAAATAGCCGCCCGGATTCGCCCATGGACAAGTCTTCCTCCCGTTACCCACGCACAGGCATGACCGCGGATCGGCAGAGCCGAAACGCCCGGATCATCACGCTTGCGCTGATGGTCATGACCCTGCCGACAGCCGCGCTTTTTGCCTACTTCGGGTACGTCAACAATTTTCCCCAGTTATACATTCCTGCCGCGCTGCTCGTGGCGACGGCTGTTTTCGATATCCTGCCCCTGTCGTTAATCAAACGGGGACGCACGGACTCCGCGATGATGCTCGTCATCACGATGTTCATGGTCAACGTTCTTATCGTGCCGTTCATCATGAAGGGGCTGGGACCCATCATTGCCGCCTCGATCATGCTGGTGGTTTTGGCGGCGGTGAGCCTGGCTATGACCCCGAAATATTCCGTCGCCGGTGTGATGACGGCTCTGCTGATCGGAGCCGCAACCGTTGCGCTGGATATCGTCCTCGGCGAGGATCGCATCGAGGTCCCTCAACTGGCAGACCTCACGCCATACATCGTGTTCGGCATCGCCCTTCCGATCTTCCTCGCGCTCATCCGGGAGTTCAGGAACTTCAGCCTTCAGATCAAGGTCACGCTGGGCATCCTGCTGGCGGGCAGCGTCATTGTCGTAACGATGATCTTTTTCGGGTTGAACAGCGCGGATATCATCCTCGGTTCGATCACCGAAAGGTATGAGACCAGCGTCACCGACCAGATCGAGGCGCAGATTTTCAATACGGTCCAGGCGGAGGCGGATAGTGCAAATTCGCTCTTCGAGGAAGTCACCCGCGACCTCATCACCATCTCGTCCTACCGGAGCGAGATAGACTCCCAGCGCTCCAGCCTTTCGGCTGGCGAATACTGGAATGCGGCGGAGCGACTCGTACGGCTGCCGGGCGGTCAATATGGGAACTCCGGTTCCGACACCGCATCTGTGTTCATTCCAAGGACGTACACCGTCACCGAGGAGATGCTGGCAGACCTCAATACCAGCGTCTATCTCGATTTTCTGGCGACCAGTTATCTTGAGGCGCATCCCCAGGTGGCGGCGGTGTATTACATCAGCAACATGGGGTATACGCTTTATTATCCCAATATCAATCTGGCGCAGAATATCGAGCCTGATTTCGACCCCACCGCACAACCCTTCTTCACCATCGCCACGCCGGAGGAGAACCCGGAACGCCTGCCGCGCTGGACAAAGCCCTATCAGGGCCCCGGCGGGAGCCGGGATGATCGTGACCTTGTCCATCCCGGTGTATTCAAGCAGCGGCGTGTTCAAGGGAGTCCTGGGCGCAGACATCAAACTTGCAAGCATCGCGGACAGGATCGCGAACATCAGCATCAGCCCGTCCAGCATTGCATTTCTCGTGGACAAAAACGGCTTCGTCCTTGCCATGCCCGAGGCGGGCTACCAAATGTTTGGGTTGCAGCCGGAGGTCGTACCGGTCAACGAAAGCCCGAAGTTATCCATCCTCTCCACCGATTCGGAGATCATGCTGTTCGTCGCCCAGCGCGTCGTCATCAGCAGATCCAATCTGCTCACGCTTCCCGTCGAAGGCGTCCAGACCTACCTCGCCATCGCCAGCCTCGGCGCGACGGAATATAAATTGGTGATCCTTGCCCCGGTTAACGAATTGAACCAGGAGATTCTCGCCTCGCGTTCCGAGATCCAGAACGAAGTCGCCGGGGTTCTGAGGAACGCCAGCGTCATCCTGGTGCTGTTGATCATCGGCTCGCTGGCGGTCAGCCTGTTGATTGGGCAATTCATCACCCGCCCGCTCAAACGGCTGACGAACACCGTGGAGGAAATCGCAGGCGGCAATCTTACCGCCCGTGTGAAGATCGAATCGCAGGATGAAACCGGTCTGCTGGCGCGCTCCTTCAACACCATGGCAGACCGGCTAAACGAAACCCTTCGCGGGCTTGAAGAAAAAGTCGCGGAACGCACGCGCGAACTGGAACGGATCAGCGCAAGCAACGCCTATCGCGCCCGTCAATTTGAAGCCATCGCGCGCATCGCCAACACCATCAGTTCCACGCAGACGCTGAACCGGCTTCTTCCGCAAATCGCCGAGACGATTTCGGAGCAGTTGGGCTTTTATCACGTCGGCATCTTCCTGCTCGACGTTCACAAGGAATACGCTGTGCTGACGGCGGCAAACAGCGAAGGTGGCCGCAGGATGCTCGCCCGCAACCACCGATTGCGCGTCGGCGAAGTCGGCATCGTCGGCTTTGTGACCAGGTCGGCCAGCCGCGCGTCGCCCTGGACGTTGGAGCGGATGCGGTTTTCTTCGACAATCCCGACCTCCCCAACACCCGCTCCGAGATCGCCCTGCCCCTGCTCGCCGGCACGGAGATCATCGGCGCGCTGGACGTGCAAAGCACGGAAACGAACGCTTTCTCGCAGGAGGATGTCAACATCCTTTCGGCGCTGGCGGACCAGGTGAGCATCGCCATTCAAAACGCCCGCTCCTACCAGCAAAGCCGCGAGACCCTCGAACAGGCGGAACTCATCGCCGCGCAGATGAGCGAACAGCAGTGGGTGCAGTTCCTCTCCGGGCAGGACGTTCACGGCTATCACTTCGACGGCGTCAATGCGGTGCGGCTAGACAGCGGCAATGACAACAAGCCCTCGCATGGAATCGCCATTCCGCTCGTTTTGCGCGGGGCCCCAGATTGGCACGCTCAAACTAAGCACCGCCGACCCGAACCGCCAATGGGACGAGGACGAGATCGCGCTGGCGCAGGCAACGGCGGAACGCACGGCGCTCGCCATCGAAAACGCCCGCCTGCTTCAGGAGGCGCAGAAACGCGCCGCCAAGGAGCGGACGATCAGTCAGATCTCCGAAAAGATCGGACGCCTCGTCAATCTCGATAACATCCTCAAAACGACCATCCAGGAACTGGGCAGCACCCTGCCCGGTACGGACATTGCCATCCAGTTCCTTTCCGGGCAATCCGAGCAGAAGTAGCCGCCCAGGAGAATGTCATGTTTTCAAAGATTATTGGATCCCTTAGAGACGAAGAAGACCGGAACCCGTCCTTTATCAAGTTGACGCGGAACATCCTCCTGTTCGTGATCTTTACCAACGCCGCCCTCCTGCCGCTGGTCACCGGCTACATTGGGGAAGGCTCGCGGAACCCAATCGCGTTCCTTGTCCTTATCGTCACCCTCGTGCTCGAAATCATCGCCCTCTTCAACACCTATCGCGGAAACGTGGGCATGGCAAAGGTCATCGTGCCGCTGGCGCTCATTTCGGCGGCGACGGTCATTGCGCTTTCCATAAACGGCTTGAAAAACTCCGCGATGACGGCTCTCCCGGTCATCCTGATGATCTCTGCCATCCTGCTGGGAAGGCGCGCCATGCTGTTTGTCACCCCGCTCGTCGTTGCGGCGTTGGCATTCATCGCAGTGAGAGACCTCAGCGGACAAATCCCCTTTGTCCCTGCCGGGTTGGACGATGCGATCATCCTCCCCATCCTTGTCCTGTCCACGGCGGGCATCATTGACCTCCTGATTCGGCGTCTGAACGAAAGCATCACACGGGCGCGCGAAAGCGAGAAACTGCAACGGGAGGAGAACGTCGAACTCACCCAGTTGCGCAACACGCTGGAAGAGCGCGTCCAGCAAAGGACGTCCGATCTGGAGCAAGCCAACCGGCTCAACGAAAGACGCGCCCGGCAGTTCCGGGCGGTGGCACAGGTGATGAGGACAATCTCCACCTACCAGGACCTGGACACGCTCCTGCCCCGCATCACGCACGTGATCAGCGAGCAATTCGGGAACTATCACACGGGCATCTTTCTGTTCGATAACCAAAGGGAGTACGCGGTCCTGCGCGCCGCCAACAGCGAAGGCGGACAAAAAATGCTGGCACGCGGACACAAACTTCAGGTTGGGCACACGGGGATCGTCGGCTTTGTGACAGCCACCGGTCAACCGCGCATCGCCCTCGACGTCGGGGTTGATGCGGCTTTCTTCAACAATCCTGACCTCCCAAACACCCACTCCGAGATCGCCCTGCCGCTGCGCTTCGCCAATCAGATCATCGGCGCGCTCGACGTGCAAAGCACCGAGGCGAATGCCTTCAGCGAAGATGATATTGACGTGCTGAGCACGCTGGCAGACCTGGTGGCGGTTGCGATCAACAATGCGCTGACCATTGAACAGGCTCAGCAATCCCTTGCCGAAGCGCGAAGCGCGCTCGGTGAGACGGCGCGCGAAGCCTGGCAGGTGATGCGCCCGAAAACGCTTGGGCTGGGACTCCAATTGAGCGAGTCCAGCGTCAAGCCTCTGGAACAGCCGCTCGAGGGCGGTCACATATTGGATGCGGTCAAGAAGGGCAAAACGACCCTGACAACGAACGAAAACGGCCGGACGCTCATCGCCATTCCCGTCCGCCTGCGCGACCAGATCGTCGGCGTTATCCAAATCGGTTCGCGCAGGGAAGCCGCGCTGACGGAAGACACCACCGAGATTGCAGAGGCGGTGGCGGAACGCCTTTCGCTCGCCATCGAAGCCGCGACGCTCCTGCAAGCCACCCAGCAGCGCGCCGAGATCGAGCGGGTCACCACCTCCATCACCACCCGCATCAGCGCCTCCACCCGCTTCGAAACCATCCTGCAGACCGCCGCGCAGGAACTGAGCCGCGCTTTGGGCGGTTCGGATGTTCTGGTTCAGATCGAGCCGGTTGCGCTCGAATTAAGCGTCGAAGACCAATAGGTATGAAAACAGTATGACGACCATGATGGACGACAGGAAACGGAAAGAACCCAATCCCCTTCAACAGCGGCTGGCAGGCAGCATCACGCTCATCACGTTTTTATTGATGACCGTGATCGCGGTGATGACCCTGTTCTTTATCGCTCCCGAAGACAAATCGCCGATAGATAATTTCATGATGCCGCTGGTTGCCCTGACCGCCGGGTACAGTTTTTACCTGACGCAGAGAGGAGCGTACGTCCGCGGGGTTTACGTCCTGCTGGGAACCATCGTCGCCGCCGCGCTGGTGTATTCCATCGTCGTGGATAACGTCGGCTGGCAGGCGGCAATCGGCATGTTGGTCATCGTAACCGGCATTACGAACGGCACACTGCCGGAAACCATTGCGCGGCGGATCACCACCTCGGCGTTTGTCGTTGCTGTCGGCATCGTCCTGGCGGATCTGCTCCTGCCCGGTCTAATCGAATTTCCCGTGACCACGAGTTCGATCATCGTCACTGGCATCCTGGGGGTCATCTACGCTGGGTTGATCCTTTCCCGCTTCCGCCAGTTTGCCCTGCGCACAAAACTCATCATCACCTTCGCCTTTCTGGGCTTCATCTCTGTGGGCGCGGCGGCGATTGCAATCAGCCAGGCAACACTGGTGCAATTGAACGAAAAAGTCCAGCAGCAGTTGACGAGTGTCTCTACGCTCATCTCGTCGTCGTTCAGCGCCGAACTGGACAAACAGGTGGACCTGCTCCGCACGCTGGCGGGCAACCGCACCCTGCTCGCCGGGTTGGTAAAAGCCAGCCTCGAGGGGGAAAGCGACCCGGAGGCGTTGAAGGCGCTGGATGAGGAATGGATGGCTATTCCCCTCGAAAATAACATGCACCCCCTCATCCGCGCGGTGCTCGAAAACGAGGTCTCAACTGAATTAAAGGAATTCCAGGACGCCTTCCCCGAACACGCCGAAATTTTTGTCACCGACCGGTATGGCGCCAGCTTCGCGGCGACCAACCGCACGTCCGATTATTATCAAGCGGACGAAGAGTGGTGGCTCGCCTCATACAACAACGGCTTGGGCGGGGTGTATATCAGCCAGCCGGCGTTCGATGAAAGCGCGCAGATCATCGCCATTCAGATCGCAGTCCCGGTGTTCAGGTTCGGCACGGACGAGGTCACAGGCATCCTGCGGACGACCGTCAACATTTCGGTTTTTCAGGAAGCGTTCGCTTCGGGCAGGTTCGGCGAAACCGGGCGCACGGAAATCTATCTCCCCGACGGACAGGAGATGGAATATTCCGCGCATGACGGCGAACACGAAATCGAACTGGAGGAAGCGCCAACCGACTTCCGAGCCGTCCTCCAGGAGAACAGGGTGTTTTACGATACGACTCACGACGGGACGCCCGTTCTGGCAGTTGTCTCACCTCTCCGGGTCAGCGGAGATGAAGCGGGAAGCGCCGCCCGGAGGGGCTGGGCTGGCGTATCGTCACCATGCAGGACCGGCTCGAAGCGCTTCAGATCGTGGGTGAGGCAACCCGCAACGCCCAGATTGTGGGTCTGGGAGCCATCCTCGTCGCCGTGCTTCTGGCGGTGTTCATGACGCAATATCTCGCCACGCCCATCGTCCATCTCACCCGCGCGGCGGAAGAGGTGACATCCGGCAACTTGAACGCCTACGCGCCGGTGGAAACCGAGGACGAAATCGGCGCGCTCGCCCTTTCGTTCAACCGCATGACCAGCCAGTTGCGCGACAGCCTCATCAACCTGGAAAGGCGCGTGGCGGAACGCACCACCGATCTTGAAATTTCCCGCCAGCAAAGCGAAAAACGCGCCAGCCAGTTATTGGCGACCGGCGAAATCTCAAAGACCATCAACAGCGAACAGAACCTGGAAACCCTGCTTGCCCTGGTAGCCCGCCCGGTGAGCGAACGCTTCGGCTACTACCACACCGGCATTTTCCTGATGGACGAAACCAGGCAATACGCCGTGCTGAAATCCGCAAACAGCGAAGGTGGACAAATCATGCTGAAGCGCGGACACAAACTCCGCCTCGGCGAAGGGATTGTGGGTCACGTTGCCAGGTTCGGCGAGCCGCGCATCGCCCTCGACGTTGGAGCGGATGCGGTTTTCTTCAACAATCCCGACCTCCCGAACACCCGTTCCGAGATGGCGCTTCCGCTTAATTTCCTCGACACCACCATCGGCGTTCTGGATGTGCAAAGCGAAAAGCCCGGCGCGTTTACCGACGACGATACCAACACGCTGAAAATTCTCGCAGACCAGATCGCCATCGCCATCCAAAACACCCGCTTGCTTGAGCAGACCCAGCAAACCCTCGGCGAATTGCAGGCGATCTACCGCCAGAACCTTCAGGAAGGCTGGAAAATCTTCAACCGCGAAGAGGGCGTGGTCGGTTATCACCAGGGCTTGAGCGGCGGCAGGCGGCTCTCTGAAAGCGTCAACACGCAGGAGATTCAACAGACCCTCAACCGCGGCGAGACGTCGGTCTTCCACGCGGACGGCAAGACGGACGAACCAGCGCTCGTCGTCCCGATCAAACTGCGCGGACAAATCATCGGTGTCATTCACATCAAATCGCCGTCCAAAGACCACATGTGGACAGCCAATGAAATCAACCTGTCCGAAGCGGTATCCGAACGTCTCTCGCTTGCGTTGGAAAACGCCCGCCTCCTCCAGGAATCGAGGCGGCAAGCCATCATGGAGCAGACCATCAGCGGTATCACCGGAAGGATCGGCTCATCCATCAACCTTGAGAACGTCCTGCAAACCGCCGTGGAGGAACTGGGCAGGACCATCCCCGGTTCGGAAGTCGTCATCCGCATCAAGGATGAAAGCACGGAATAAGGAATCGTTTTATGAATGGCAACCGGTTTTCCATATTCGATGCGCTCGACAACACCTTCGTTGGGCGGCTCAAACTCAGGGAAAAACTGACCCTGGGGAATATGTTCATTACTTTTCTCGTCGTCGTGCTGATCGGGGTCTTCATTTACCTCAGATACCAGTTCTCCAGCGGGCAGTTGACGACGCAGTTGGAACAGAACATCCGCACCCGGGTGGAGCAGAGCCTGCTCACGACCGGCAGGGAACAATCCGCCCTGCTCGGCGTGTTCTTCAATTCCATGAGCCGGAATACATCCGTGATCGGCTCCACCGTCGAGGATACGTTTGCCCAGCGCAGTCTCCTCGCGGACGGAATCTATTGGGATGCGCAGGAGAGCCTGTCGCGGCTTCCTTCGGGCAGTTGGGATAACCCGAACGACGAGATTTCATCCATCTTCATCCCGGCAGAAGTCCAACTCACCGACTCGCTCGCGGCAAAACTGAACACGTTGAAATACACCGAACTGGTTTTCCCCTCCATCCTCGCGGACAACCCGGATATCATTGCCATCTATTTCGGCGGCGTCACCAAGGAGACCGTCTATTACCCGAACATTGACCTGGCGGCGATTGTCCCGCCGGACTTCGACGTGACGGGACGTCCCTGGTACGTGAACGCCGCGCCGGACAACAACCCGGAGCGGGACGTGGTTTGGTCAACGCCGTACCAGGATGCGGCTTTGAACGGATTGGTCATCACAGCCAGCGTCCCGGTGTTCAATGAACGGTTCCAATTCCAGGGCGTCGCCGCCATGGACGTTCAGTTGATTCAGATCACCACCCTGGTATCGAACATCCACATCGGGGATACCGGGTACGCCTTCCTGGTGGACGACGGCAACCGCCTGATCGCCCTCCCCGACGTGGGCTTCGCGGACTTCGACCTCACGGACGAAGCCGCCAAACTGGGCGAGGTCATGGACCCCGCCGTCTTGCCAGCCGCCGCCCCGCAGTTCTTTGAAATCCTCGAAAAAATCGCCGCCGGAAACGAAGGCGTTTTCAGCGTCACCCTCGACGAGTCCGAGCGGTACGTTGCCTACCAACAGGTTCCAGAAGTGGGCTACAAACTCGTCCTGGTCGTCCCCGCCGAGGAACTGCTCACCGAAGCGGAGCTGGTGCGCCAGCAGATCGCCAGCGAAACAAGCCGGACGATCACTGTCAGCCTGTTGTTGATTGCCGCGATTCTCGTCGCAGCGACCGCCGGCTCGCTCGCCATCGGCAACCGGTTTACCAAACCTCTCGAAAGCCTCACGCAGGCGGCAAGGGACATCACCGCCGGGAACTTCGACGCGAAAGCGGAGATCCGCTCGCAGGATGAAATTGGAACCCTGGCAAACACGTTGAACACGATGACCTCCAGCCTGCGGGAGTCGATTCAATCCCTCGAACAGCGCGTGCAGGAACGGACGGCGGCGTTGAGACACGAACAGGAAAAAAGCGAACGCCGCGCAAGACAGTACGAAGTCATTGCAAAGGTCGCCCAGACGATCACCACCACCCAAAACCTCCAGGAACTCCTGCCGCAGATCACGCAAACCATCAGTGAGAAATTCGGCTTCTATCACGTGGGCATCTTCATGATGGGCCCCGACGGGACAGTACGCCGTTTTGGGCGCGGCAAACAGCGAAGGCGGGCGCAGGATGTTGAAGCGCGGTCACCAACTGAAAGTCGCACAGCAGGGTATCGTCGGCTTCGTGACCGGGACCCGGAAAAGCGCGCATCGCCCTCGACGTTGGAGAGGATGCGATATTCTTCAACAATCCCGACCTGCCGGAGACCCGCTCCGAAATGGCTCTGCCGCTCACCATCGCCGGGAACGTCATCGGCGCGCTCGACGTGCAAAGCACCGAACCCAACGCCTTTACCGTCGAGGATGTCGAAGTGTTGACCACGCTTGCCGATCAGGTCAGCGTGGCGATTCAAAACGCCCAATCGTACGAGCAAATCCAAAAATCGCTGGCAGAGGCGGAAGCCATCTCCCGCCGCTATTTCAGCGAAACATGGCACCAGATTGCCCAGGAGCAAAAGGTCGCCGGTTATCGCTACACCGTGACAGGCACGATGCCCATCGAAGACTCCGGCAACGGCAGCCAACCCGGCGAAGACCATCTCAACAAAAAGCAGGTCACCGTTCCAATCGTCATCCGCGGCAGGACGGTCGGCGAATTGTCTGTCCTGGTTCCAAAACAGGAACAGATACGCATGGACCATATGAACCTGATCCAGGCGGTGGCAGACCGGGTGGGCGTCTTCGCGGAAAACGCCAAGGCTGTTCGACCAAACCTCCCGCCGCGCGGAACGCGAGCGCCTCGTAGCAGATATTTCCAACAAGATCCGCGGCACCAACGACCCGAAGGAAATGATCGAAACCGCCATCAAGGAACTACGCCAGGGCGTTGAACGTCTCGCACATCGAGATCATCCCCCAAAAAATCACATCGCCGGATAGATGAGGCAGGACACCATGATCAAAACCGTAGCCATCTCGAATGAAAAAGGCGGGGTCGCCAAAACCACCACCGCCCTTTCGCTGGGCGCCGCCCTTGCCGAATTGGGCAACCGCGTGCTCATGGTTGACCTGGACGCGCAAGCCAACCTTACGCTTGCCATCGGGTTCGAGCCGGGTGAAGCCGAGAAAACCTCGAGCGACATCCTGCTCGACAACCTGCCCCTGCTCGCCGTGCGGCGAAAGACCGAGGTCGAAAACCTCGACCTCGTCCCGTCCAGTTCGCGCATTGAAACCTCGGAGCAATTCCTGCCGGTGCGCACCAACTACACCACCATCCTGCAGCGCGCCATCCGAAGCACGCCCAACATGCCTTACGAATACATCATCCTCGACTGTCCGCCCGCGCTGGGCGCCATCACCCGCAACGCGCTTGCCGCCGCCGACCTGCTCATCATCCCCACCCAAGCGGAGTATTTCTCGGCGTATGCGCTTCGCAATATGATGACGATGATCCGCCGCACCCGCGAGGCGGATAACCCCAGCCTCGCCTACCGCATCCTCGTTACCATGCTGGACCGCCGAAACCGCACACACCGCAACATTCACGAACAGCTGCGTTCCACCTTCGGCGCCGGCGTGTTCAACACGATCATCGAACTCGACACCAAACTGCGCGAAAGCCCGATTGCCGGTCTCCCGATCACGCATTACAAATCCACCGCGCGTGGATCCACCCAATACCGCGTCCTTGCCCAGGAGTTAATGGAATATGCCAAGGAAACAGAAAACAAGCAAGCGGCTTGATAATCTCTTCAAGGATATCCGGCCCGAGGACGAGGTCCGGGAACCGAAGAGCAAGCCCAAGGTCCAGAAAGAAGCGCCGCCTCCCGCGGACCCGAAGCCTGCTCCCCGATCCCAGGCAGTATCCACGCCGCTTGCTTCGCCTGTCAAACGTCAACCCCCCCGGCTGGCTGTACCAGACATCGTCGCGCCTGCGCCCAGCGGAGCCGCCGGAGCCGTTTTCGCAACCAACTTCCAGATCGGCGAGAGCGATTGGGCGGTCTTGCGTTTGATTGACGAACGGCAGGGGCGCATCTTCACCACGGACGAGCAGCTACTCATCAAGCAGGTGACAGACCAGTTGTCGCTGGCGCTGGAAAATGCGCGCCTGTTCCAGGAGACTCAAAAACGCGCGCAGGAACTTGCGGCGGTCAACCAGGTGGTCACGTCCATTTCGGGGTCGCTCGAATTAATCCCCACCCTGCAAACCATCGCCGAGAGCCTGGTCAATCTTTTCTCGGCAAACCGGGTGGGCATTGCTTTGATGAACGAGGAAAAGACCCACCTGGTCATCCAGGCGGACGCTTCGAAGACGTTCGAAAAATCGCACTTCATCGGGGCCCTCGGTTCTGATCGCCGACAGCCCCGCCGCGCTGGAGGGTCCTGCGCACCCGTAGGCCGTTATTCATCCGCGATGCGCCGAACAGCCCGTTTTCCGGCTCTGCCCGTGAACTGCTGAGGCGGCGCGGAACGGTGAACCTGCTCGTCGCGCCATTGATCGCCGGGGATGATGTGATCGGCACGGTAAACCTGGATTTTGCCGAGCCGGAACGCCTGGTCTCGCAGGACGATCTGCGCTTGCTCGAGACCATCGTGGTTCAGACCGGCACCGCGATTCAGAAAAACCGCTTGTTCGAGCGCATCGAACAATCCGAAAGCAACCTGCGCGCGCTCTTCTCCGCCATGGAAGACGTGGTGCTAGTCATCACCCGCGAAGGGCGCTATGACCAGATCGCGCCGACCAATCCCGCCCTTTTGGTGCGCCCGCCAAAGGAACTGCTCGGCAGGACGTTCCACGAAATTCTGCCAAAGGCGGTCGCAGACCGTTTCCTGGAAAAGACCCTTCAGGCGCTGGAGACCTCGGAAAAGGTCCAATTTGAATACGACCTGCCCGTCGGCGAGCACGTTTTTTGGTTCCTGGCAAGCGTGACGAAAATGGACGAGGACAGGGTCTTCTGGGTGGCGAGAGACATCACCGAGCGCAAAAAAGCGGAGGAAACCATTAGACGCCGCAACGAATACCTGGCGGCTTCGGCGGAGATCGGCAGGCTGGTCACCTCCACCCTCGACCTCAACACCATCTTTGCCCGCACGGTGAATTTGATCAACGAACGGTTTGGGTTTTATCACGCGGCGATCTTCATCGTGGAGGAGACCGGCTTTAATGCGGTCTTGAAGGAAGCCACGGGCGCGGCAGGCAAGGAAATGAAAAAGCGGGAGCATTCCCTCTCGCTTGACGGCACATCCGTTGTGGGCAAGGTGACTTCGGAGGGCGTCTCTGTGGTCGTAAACGATACGACAAAAGACACCCTGATTCACAAGCCCAACCCCCTGCTCCCTGAGACCCGCGCGGAAGCCGCCATTCCCCTGAGAATCGGCACACGCATCATCGGCGCAATTGACATTCAGTCCAAAACCGCGAACGTGTTTACCGAGGACGATATCTCCGTCCTGCAAACGCTCGCCGACCAGATCGCCGTGGCGATTGACAACGCGCGCTCGTTCGAACTCTCGCAGCAGGCGGTGATGGATATGCGCGAACTGGACCGCCTCAAGAGTCAGTTCCTCGCCAATATGAGCCACGAACTGCGCACGCCGCTCAACTCCATCATCGGTTTTTCGCGCGTCATCCTGAAGGGCATTGACGGGCCCGTGACTGAACTGATGCAGCAGGACCTGACCGCCATCTACAATTCCGGTCAGCACCTGCTCGGTCTCATCAACGACATCCTCGACCTGGCGAAGATCGAAGCGGGCAAGATGGAACTGGCGTTCGACGAGGTCAACATTTCGGACTTGGCGAACAGCGTCCTCTCCACGATGACCGGTCTCATCAAGGACAAGCCGATCCAGATGAAGAAGGTCATCGAACCGAACCTGCCCACCGTGCGGGCGGATGCGATCCGCGTGCGCCAGGTGATGATCAACCTGCTCTCGAATGCGGCGAAATTTACAGAGGAGGGAGAGATCACTGTGTCGGTCGGTCTGCATTCGGGACCGGGAGGACCGGGCGAAGTCGTCGTCAGCGTGTCCGATACCGGACCCGGTATCTCCAAAGCGGACCAGGATAAACTCTTCCTGCCGTTCTCACAAGTGGACGCCTCGCCCACCCGCAAGACGGGCGGGACGGGACTGGGTCTTTCCATCTGTCAGCAGTTGATCAACATGCACGGCGGCAGGATCTGGGTCGAATCCGAAATGGGCAAGGGAAGCACCTTCCACTTCACCCTGCCGCTCTTCCACAAGGAAAGCGACGCGCACCTCGACGGCAACAAGGTCCTCCTTGCCATTGACGACGACATGCAGGTGATCGGGCTGTATGAACGCTACCTCCAGCCGCAGGGCTACCACGTGATACCATTGACCGACCCCGGGCGCGCCGTGGAACGGGTGAAGCAGGTCAAGCCGTTTGCCGTCACGCTCGACATCATGATGCCCGGCATTGACGGCTGGATGGTGCTGGAAAAACTGAAAAGCGATCCCGACACGCGCAACACGCCCGTGATCGTTTGCAGTATCATCGAGGAGTACGAAAAAGGTTTCAACCTCGGCGCGGCAGATTACCTGGTCAAGCCGATTCTGGAGGAAGACCTGGTCAATTCCCTGGACCGGCTGAACGCGGACGGTTCCATCCGCGAAGTGCTGGTGATAGACGACAACCGCGACGACCTGCGCCTGCTCGGAAAGATGTTGAACGACGACGGCAGGTACAAAGCCGTCCTCGCGGAAGGCGGACGGAGCGGCTGGAATTTGATCTCCTCCGGCAACCCGCCTCACGCCATCATCCTCGACCTGTTTATGCCGGACGTAAACGGATTCCAAATCCTCGAACGCCTGCAGGCAGACCGGAGACTGCGCGACATCCCGGTCATCGTCATCAGCGGCATGGATATATCGTCCGACCAGAGGAAGCAGTTGGATGAGTTCGGGCAGCGGATTCTGACCAAGGGATCGTTCAACGAAAAGGAACTGCTAACCTCCATTCAGCGCGCGCTGGACCGGATCCAGGCGAAGAAAAACTCAGGAGTTTGATCCAAGTGTCATTCATCATCAAGTGCCTCGATTGCGGGCACAATGCACCCTACTACCCCACGTCCACCAATTGCCCGAAATGCAACAGTCAATGGCGCGAGGCGGAATACGACTACGAGATGATCGGGAAAACCCTGCTCCCCAAACTGGCAGGGCGGGGAAACGATCTCTGGCGTTACAAGGAACTGCTCCCGGTTCGCAACCCGAACATCAGTTTGTCGCTGGGCGAGGGACACACCCCGCTGATCCGCGCCGTCAACCTGGGGATGATGCTGGGTTGTCCCAACATTTTCATCAAAGATGAACGGCAGGGACCGACTGCCTCGTTCAAGGACCGGCAGGCGGCTGTGACCATTGCGGCGTTGAAGGAAGCGGGCATCACCGAATTGGTCGCCGCTTCCACGGGGAACGTCGCCATTTCATACTCCGCGTACGCTTCCCGGGCGGGGATGAAACTCTGGGCGTTTGTCACCAGCCTCGTCCCGTCGGTGAAGATGCGCGAGATCGCCCTGTACGGGAGTCAGGTCATCAAGATCACCGGTTCCTACGACCAGTGCAAGCAGGTCGCGGCGGAGTTCGCCCGTCAGCGCCGCCTATACCTGGACATGGGCGCGCGCACCATCACCTCCATCGAGGCGATGAAGACCATTGCCTTCGAGATTGCGGAACAGTTGACAGGCATTCAAGGTCCCGGCGAGGAGACACCCCGGCGTGCGCCGGACTGGTATGTGCAAGCCATCAGCGGCGGGATGGGGACCGCTGGGCGTTTACAAGGGCTTCCGCGAGATGCAGCAAATGGGCTGGGTGGATCGCATCCCGGCGTTTGCTCCGATCCAGGCGGAGGGTCTGCGCGCCGATGGTCACCAGCTGGAAAAAGCGCCTGGAAAAGGCGGAGACGGTCAGTTCACCGAAGACCCACATCGAGACGCTGGCGACGGGCGATCCGGGACGGACGTATGAATTCCTGAAGAGATACGTGGACAGCACGAACGGCGCCTTTGACAGCGTGAGCGACGAAGACGCCTTCCGCGCCATGCACGTGCTGGCAAAGATGGAAGGCATTTCTGCAGAGCCTGCCGCGACCGTTGCGTTTGCGGGGCTGTTCAAGTTGATTCGCGCCGGGGTCATCAAACCCAGCGACACGGTGGTGGTCAACTGCACGGGTCACACCATGCCTGCCGAGCCGGTCGTGCTGGGCGATAACTGGTCGCGGGATATCAAATTCCCGTCGGCTGTGGAGACGCCGCAGGAGGGCTTGCTCGCAGCGCTCACCCAGGTTGCGCCGGAACGCTTCCCCAAGATCGTCATCGTGGAAGATACGATGGAAGCGCGCAGGTTGATTCGGCGCATCCTGCAATCGCAGGGGAACTTTACGATCCTGGAAGCCGAAGACGGGCGCGCGGGACTCGATTTGATCCAGCGCGAACTGCCCGATCTGATCGTCCTCGACCTGATGATGCCGGAGATGGACGGTTTTACGGTCATCGAGGCTCTGCGCGCCAACCCGGAGACGGCAGTCATTCCCGTCATCGTTGCCACTGCAAAGGAATTGACCCCGGACGAGAAGAACCGTCTGGGCGGACACATCCAGGCGCTGATGCAAAAAGGCGATTTCCTGAACGACGAGTTCCTGGAGGAAGTCAAGTCGTTGATCAAATAAGTTTTCGTTCCCGCGCCCTCCGCAGGCTGATCTGAACCGGACGATGGAAAAAGCCTGCGGAATTTTATTGAAAGGGTGTAACCAAAGGCTGGCAAATTTGTCGAAGAAACAGACTGCCGGAATCCTGTCGGCTTTCAGCTCGGCAATCTTCCTGGGGATGGCGCCCGTTTTCGGGAAACTTGCCATCATGCAGGGGTTCACGCCCTTCGCAGTGGTCGCGCTTCGCACCGGACTTGCGGCGGGGATCATGCTGCTGGTCATGGCGCTATTCTATCGGCGGTTTCTCTACATTTTCCCCATCGGTCTAATCGGCTGCATTTTGGCGGGAACGATCAACGGCTTCGGCTCCCTGTTTTATTACCTGGCATTGAGCCGCCTCGACGCCAGCCTGGGTCAACTCCTGTATTCGCTCTATCCGTTTTTTGTCGCGCTCTGGCTCATCCTGGACCACCAGCCGCCGAGCCGTTTGACTTTCTTCCGCATCGCGCTTGCCACGATAGCCGTGCTATTGCTCACCAGCGTCCCCAACCGGTCCATTGACCCGGTGGGCGTCCTGATGATGATCGGCGCCGCGATCCTGTACGCCATGCACCTGCCCATCAACCAGCGCGTGCTGTACGAAGTTCCCGCTCCCACCGTCGCCCTCTACACCCTGCTGGCGATGAGCGCGGTGGTCGTCCCGGCGTATTTGATCTTCGACCGGGCGTGGCCCTCTGCAAACGTCCCCTGGCTACCCGTCACTGCGCTGACGTTCGTCACCCTGTTTTCGAGGATCGCGCTCTTCCTCGGTGTGAAGAAAATCGGCGGGATGCAGACCGCCCTGCTGGGACTCGCCGAACTCCTGATCGCGATCTTCCTCAGCAACGTTTTGCTGGGCGAGAGCCTTTCCCTCGTCCAATGGCTCGGCGCGGTCGGACTCGGCATCAGCCTGATCCTGGTAATGTACGAAAAGCCCGCCCTGCCGCCTCACAGCGGAAAGACGGGCTGGCTCTCGTGGATTCGTCCCCCCGCCCTGCCAAAGGATACGTTTGGTCCGTATGAATGAAAAACTCACCTTATGCGAAAAACCGCCATGACGCCAAGCCGCCAAGTTTTTCTCCTTTCTTGGCAACTTGGCGGCTCAAAAAGGGGGTGCCAACGTAAGGTGAGTGAAAAAGACCACAGGCGGCTGTCACCAGCGGGATGGCAGCCGCTTCTCTTTTCACTTGCTGCCTTCGTACAGATAGCCGGTGCCGCGCACGCTGACGACGCGTTCGGAGAGCGAAGGGAAATTTTCCAATTTGTGGCGCAGCCGGCTCACCAGCGGGCGCAGGATTTCCGGCGCTTCGCGCTGGGTGGTGTCGTATCCCTGCACCAGCAGGACCAATTCGCGGTGGGAGAAGACCTTGCCTTCATTCTCCATCAAGATACGCAGCAAACGCCCCTCGGCAGGAGTGAGGTGTTCCACCTTGCTTTTGTGTTTGATCTGCCGCCGGGAGAGGTCAACCATCGTGCCGTCCTTCAGGGTGAAGATTTCCTGCGCGCCCTCGGTACTGGCGGCTGTAAGCGAAGCGCGCGTCTTTGAACGGCGGGATAGTCCCTTTTTGACGCTGGCAATGATTTGAGCCGGGGAGGCCGGTTTCAGAAGATAGTCGTGAATCCTCAGGCGCAATGCCTGCATTGCAGATTCGATGGAACCGTGCGCGGTCAGGAGGATGATCTCGGTTTCCGGCGAAACCTGGTTGACCACTTGAATCACTTCCAAGCCGTCCATGCCGGGCATTTTCAGGTCAACCACCATTAAATCCACAGCATGGGTACGGACGTATTCGACCGCCGCCTGTCCGTTCGGAACGGAGCTAACGATATAACCTTCCAGCCTTAGAATATCCGTGAGGGATTGCCGGGCGACGGGTTCATCATCAACGACGAGAATATTCGACTTCATTGTTTTCCTCCAGCGGGCAGAAAGATGCGAAAACATGCGCCGGGACCGCGTTCGGTCAGCAGTTCGAGAACGCCTCCGTGCGCCGTTATTATATTGTAACTCACCGTCAATCCCAAGCCTGTGCCGCCGTCCTTGGTGCTGTAGAACGGCTCGAAGATGTTGGCTTGTTTCTCCTTCGGCACCCCCCTGCCGTTATCCTGCACGAGGACTTCCACACCGTCCCGCTCGGAGCGGGCGGTGATCTTTATCTCGCCGCCGCCGGGCATGGCGTCCACAGCGTTCAGGATCAGGTTGATGAACACCTGCTGGAGCTGGCTCCCGACCGCCATGATGGACGGGACCGTCCCGCTGAACTCCGTGACCACACGGACGCCCGCTTCGGAGAGTTGTTTCGACATCAGCGTGAGGATGTATTGCAGGATTTCCGCCAGGTTCACCTTTTCGAGCGCGGAAGCGCCGGGGCGGTAGAAATCCAACATGCGGCGGACAGTGAGCATCAGCCGTTCGAGTTCCGTGCGCGCAAGGTCGAAGTATTCCCTGCGTTTTTCGGGGAGCAGGTCTTCGCGGGCGGCAAGGTGCAGGCAGTTTTGCACCGCCTGCAGGGGGTTGTTGATCTCGTGCGCGATGGAAGCGCTCAATCTCCCAGCCGCCGCCATCTTCTCCGCCTGGATCAACGCCTTTTGGGATTCTTCGATCCTGCGCACGTAGTCCAGCTGCTCGGCGTAGAGGCGCGCATTCTCCAGCGCGGTGGTTGCCTGGCGGGCAAGGATTTGAAGCATTTCCAGGTCCGATTCGCGGAAGGGAGGTTCGCCGGTGGTGCGGGCGGCGATGAACATCATGTTCAGGTTTGGGCGGAGGATCGGCACGAGAATAACCGAACCAAGCCCGAGGTCTGCCAGATGCGTTTTCATCGCGGCATCGCCGGGTCCGCTGGCGTTGATCAGCAGTGGAGAGGAGGCGTCCATGCCGGGAATCATATCCAGGAGGGCTTGCGGGGAGGGCGTGTCGTGCGAGGCAATCGAATAGAACAAGCCGGTCTCGTTGTTCATCTGGAAACAGGCGGCTTGCGGACATTTGAGGTGACCGCAGACGGCGTTGACGATCAGGTCGAGCAGCGGTTCGCGCCTCGTTTCGGACAGGAGAGATTCCGAGACGTTGAAGAGGGGACGCAGCGCCTGGGTACGCGCTGCGTCGCGTTTCTTTTGGCTGTCGGCAAGCGCCAGATTGACCGCCTCGACCAGTTCGGCGCTCTGACTGAACGGTTTGAGCAGCAAGCCGTCCACGCCCCGCGCGGCCGCGCGGATCGCCGTGTCCACGGTTCCGTGCCCGGTCATGATCAGCACGGCTGCATCGGGCTGCAAACGCTGGGCATGCTGGATGACCTCGAAGCCGTCCACTTCGGGCATGCGGATGTCCACCAACAGGAGGTCAATGCGGTTTTCTTTGAGATATTCGATTGCCAGGCGCGGATCGGTTTGGGCGGCAACCCGGAAACCGGCGCGGGTCAGGATGCGCTCGCAGAGCATGGCAATGCCGGGTTCGTCGTCCACGATGAAGACAAAATGTGTTTCCATGATTCCTTATACGGGCAGCCACACTTCGAATAATGATCCTTCGCCGGAGCGGCTGGAGACTTCGATGGCGCCGCCGTGATCGGCGACAATGCCATACGTGACGGAAAGCCCCAGCCCCGTGCCGCCGCGATCCCCTTTGGTGGTGAAGAACGGTTCGAAGATGCGCGCCTGGTCTGCGGGGGAAATGCCGACCCCGGAATCTTTGACAGCCATGACGACCCAGTTCCGGTTTTCGCGGCTGCCCTTGTGTGTGCCGACGCGCAGCTCCCCGCCTTTGGGCATGGCTTGCAGGGCGTTGTGAATCAAATTCAAAAGCACCTGTTTCATCTGGTTGGTGTCAATGGATACCCGTGGCAGGGACTCGTCCAATTCAAGAGCGAGGTTGACGTTGCTGGTCTGGAGCAGGTGCCGCGTCAGGGCGATGACATCGTTGACGATTTCGTTCAGGTCGGCGCTGGTGCGCACGCGTTCGCCCTGGCGCGAGAAATCCAACAGGCGGCGGACGACCGAACTGGCGCGGCGCGCCTCCTGCAAGACCAGTTCCAACTCGGCGGTGCGGAGAATCGGCAGGGAAATCCTCCAACACCAGTTCGGAGAAACCGGTGACGGTGGTGAGCGGGTTGTTCAACTCGTGCGCCACGCCCGCCGCCATTTCACCGACCGCCGCAAGTTTGGCGGCTTGCAGGAGCCTGCTTTCGGCGGAGCGTTTGCGCCTCCATGCGGGCGTTCAATTCGATCTCGGTCTCGCGCAGTTGACGGATGGTCTGCCGCAGTTTCTGGTAGCGGTTGGCGCTGGAGATCACGGAGGCGAGAATGCCCGCCAGCGATTCCATGGCGATCAGGTCGTTGTGCGAGAACGCGCTGTGATCGCGGTTCTCCACGTCTATGATTCCCAGGATCTGTTCGCCGTCTTTGATGGCGACGCAAATCTCGGAGTGCGCCCCCCAGCCTTTGATGGGTTTGTACAACTTATCCTGCGCGGCGTCGTTTACCAGGACGCTTTCACCGGTGCGGGCGACGTGCCCGGTTACTCCGTCCGGCTTGATGAAGTCCTCGCCCAACAGCGCCTCCTTGACGACTTCGGATTGGGTACCGCCGATGCCTTGCACGGTGAATTTATCGTCGTCGTCCTTCAGCAGGACGACCGCCAGTTCGTACTTGAAGTACTGCGCCACCAGCTCCGCCGAAATGGAGGCGACCTCGCGTTTGTTGTTCAAGCCGATGACCTGCTGCACCACCTCGTGAATCAACCCCAGGCTGCGCGCCCTGCCTTCCGCCTCTTCGCGCAGGCGGGTGTATTCGATCAGCCCGGCGAGGTGACTGGCGATCACGACCATGAGGTGTTCGTCGTATTGATTGAACGCCTCCGCCTGCGGGCTTTCGATGATCAGCACACCCGTGACCTGTCCGCGGTATTTGAGCGGGACGATCATTTCCGAGCGCGCATTCGGGTGGACGCCAACGTGCCCTTCCCTGCCCGAATCCTTGAAGCGGCGGACGCGCCCGTCCTTGATGACAGGCTGAATGGGATGCCCCGACAACGTCATGCTGATGACGCTCAGTTTGCCCTCGAGCAGGCGGTAATCGCGCAGCACGCGCCCGTCGCTCGAACGCAGGAAGAGGGCGATCAACTCGGTGCCGAAGGCGCGCGCCAGCAGACCGAACACACGCCGCGCAATCTGGTCAAGGTTTTGGGCGGAGGAAACCGTAAGCACAAAATCGTTCAGCAAGCCGAGCCGCCGCAGATGGGCGGTCATCTCGGAGAACGTCACCGCCATTTCGACGTACGGCGCGACGCGCACCGCCAGTTCGCGCAGTTGACCGCGCTCCGCCAGCGAAAATTCCTTTTGCCGCCAGATTGCCACTACGCCGATCAATCGCTGCCCGATGACCAGCGGCAGGCACATCCACATCGTCGTGCCGGATTTGAGCGAACCGTATGGGAGATGGTCCCAGTTGGGCTGCCCGCGGGTGATGACGACCTCGGAGAGGGAGCGGTTCACGCGTCGCAGGATCGGGTTCTCGTCAATTTGCAGGGAAGCGCCTTTGGCTTTCGGCAGGTTCCAATCCGCCTGAATGTCCAGCGAGTCGCCGCGCCGGATCGCCAGCCACGCTCCCTGAAACGATACCGCCTGCACGAACCCGCCCAGGACCTTATCCGGGGCGAGGGGCAGGTCGAAGGGCAGACCCGATTGAAGGTCCGGCAGGAACGTTTGGCTCGAAGAGTTGGAACGCCCGGCAAGCAGGGAAGCGGTCAATTTCCAGATCCGCTGTGCGGTCGGGGTTTGTTCATCCGCTCCCACCAAAACCACTTGCGAAGTCCCGCCGACGGGAAAGGCGAAGAAGCGCGCCGTCCCCAGGGTTTTGTTTGCCGGGATTGTCGTGGAGCGGGAATATCCCCCGCTCAGCGAACCGCACAGCCAGGCGTCAATGGCAAGCATCCCCATCACGCCCATCAACTCGTTCTGCGCGGCTTTGTTCAATCGATAGACGGAATGAATCAGCCAGACTCCGCCCACGCGCTCCGCGAGGACAGCCCAGGCCGCATTGGTCAATTGCGCCGCATCCTTGAGGTGGGATTCAATGCCTGTCTCGGTTTGCATGATGTGTGAATGGAATTATACCGCCCCGCGTTCTTCCGGCAACAATGGAGAACAATCAATGAAAAAGTTCCAAACAAAGCAGTCTGTACGCGTGTGCCCTTTTTCCATTCAACTACATAATTACGGGGTATAGCGCAAAAGTATCGGTAACTCTTCGTTGAGCGCTCCCTGCGCCGGGGACGGCGGCTGGAGCATAAAATTGCCGTTTGTTATTTACAACAAGTGTGGGTACAGAATATTTCTTCGGCACCTCACAGTTCTCCCTTGAACACCCACTCCCGATGGTCGCAACACGGACAGCAGCAACGCATCCAATTCCTCTTGCGTCTGGGACTGCAATATCACCCCCTTGTGGGGCTCCCGCAACGCATTGACCTTCTCGTCACCAGACCTGACAGGTTTCATCGTGGATCGAGTCCTTTATAACCCACGCACGGACAAAGGCGCGAGTCGATCAAGGCTCTGCGGAAATGTCGCCACGGCGCCACGCGACGCCTGTCAGGTCTTTTACTTCTCATCACAACTCTCCCTTAAACGCCCACTCCCGATGGTCACAACACAGACGGCAGCAATGCATCCAATTCCTCTTGCGTCGCGGAGTGTACCTCCCGCAACGCATTGACCTTCGCCACGCCCAAAGACCATCCACGAATATACAACGAATGCACGAATACTCTGTCATCCATTCGAGCATTCGTGAAAGGTTTTATTCGTGGACGGTTTCTCATCACAACTCTCCCTTAAACGCCCTATCCCGATGGTCACAACACAGACGGCAGCAAAGCATCCAATTCCTCTTGCGTCGCGGACTGCAACTCCCGCAACGCATTAACCTTCGCCTGCCGCAGGTCCCCGAATCGGAGCGAAGGGGGCAACCCATCCAGATAAGCGACAATGCGCCGCTGTTCGTCAGCCTTAATTGGTATATCAAGAAGTTTCATTGCAAGCCGATTTACAAGCACCATGTCTTTAATCAAAAACTGCCTCTTTGATGCGAGAGGCAGTTGCAAGATTTTGTTTAACTCGATTGGGCTAATAAAACATAATCGTCTTGATAGTTTTCATTTTGTTTTTGAAATTTTTTACCTTGGGCAACAAATGTAAAAACACCTTGATTAGAGGTGCCAAGAGTCGAGTTCACTTTTGTTGGTTCAGGAACAGGTAATCCATCTTCGAGAAGGCTCTCAACAAAATCCACCATCGCTGATTGTAGATCGGCAATGGCTTCGTCACGAGTTGCGCCTTGCCCGAAACATCCATCCATTTCAAGAACGCGGGAAAAATAAATCGGCTGGTCGTCTGTTGTTTCTTCAACGGAAGTCATAATTAAATAGGGACGCTTTGCCAATTCTTCGGCTTTTGAGCGTGTGTCCATGGTTAGCCTTCGCTTTCTTTTTGGAGTTCCAATAATCTGTCAATTAATTTTACCGCAAATTCCACGTATCCCTTGGCTAATTCACGATGGCGGGGGAGAGTCGCCCGTAATTGCGGAAAACCAGGGTGTTTGACAATATCGTGACTCCCGCCATGCGAAATGACAAAACCAAATCCTTGATATAGCTTATCAAGGTCAGCCCGTTTCCAATTTGATTTGGAGTTCCTCATTTGCTCCAAAAGTTTTTCGGCTTTGGAAGGCATAGGAGCTACTCCGCGGCAAGTCTGGGTGCTTCCAATTGATTTACATACAGGCTTAATTCACCTCTATGGTCTTTATCAACAAGGATAACAAACTGATAGGCACCAGGTTTAGGGAAAACCACATCCTTCAATTCAAGAATTATGTTCACTTCTGGTTTTCTTCCGCGTTCGCCCTTTGGCACTTGAAATTGTCCCGAAATGTCCATAATTTGGCTGCCGTCATCATCCAGAAGTATAACTGTAAAATTCCGATTTTGACCATACTCGCCAAGTTCGGCGCCCAATTTTGCGACAAGATGCATGGAAGAGTGGCGGGCTGGAAAATTATTGGCGTAAATATCATTGAATATGCCCATCACATTGAGTTTTCCTTCCCGCGTGATGTTTGCATAATCTGCGACGAGAAATAATAACGGTCTCATGTTTTCTCCTTTTGGTCATTATAAACGAGAGTTCGGGAAGAACAGATCACAACTCTCCCTTAAACGCCCACTCCCGATGGTCGCAACACAGACGGCAACAAAGCATCCAATTCCTCTTGCGTCGCGGACTGCAACCACCCAAAAGCATGGGCAGTCAACACATTGACCTTCGCAACACTAGACCTGACACCTATTTTTTGCCCAAATTGGGCTACAAGTCATCCAAGAGCCGTAAAAATCGGCGCACACACGGCATGGATTCCATGTTCAAGCCTCGGAAAACCCAGGAAAAATCCGTGCAAATCCGAGAAATCCGTCAAATCCGTGTCCAAAAAGGGTTTCGATGAGCCGACCTCGCGATGACTTGTAGGGTATTTTGCACAAAATTTAGGTGACAGGTTTTATTGTGACGCGAGTCAACCATAACCCATGCACGGATAAAGGCGCGAGTCGATCAAGGCTCTGCGGAAATGTCGCCACGGCGCCACGCGACGCCTGTCAGGTCTTTTCATAACTCTCCCTTAAACGCTCTGTCCAACACGGACGGTAGCAAAGCATCCAATTCCTCTTGCGCTTGGGACTGCAATCCCAGCAACGCATTGACCTTCGCACCCAAAGACCATCCACGAATGGACAACGAATGTACGAATATGCCGCCATCCATTCGCTTATTCGTGAAAGGCTTTATTCGTGGACGGTTTCTCATCATCACAACTCTCCCTTAAACGCCCACTCCCGATGGTCGCAACACGGACGGCATCAACGCATCCAATTCCTCTTGACTTTGGGACTGCATCTCCCGCAACGCATTGACCTTCGCCTGCCGCAGGTCCCCGAAGCGGAGCGAAGGGGGCAACCCATCCAGATAAGCGACAATGCGCCGCTGTTCGTCAAGAGTTATCCCAAAATATGACATACGATATCTGCAAAGATAAAGAAAAAACAATTAGAAATGCCCAAAACCGGGCTAACAAAAGCCATCTTGTCATTTTCCCAAGTTTATAAGCATCTTCTTTCATTTCATTCCGCATTTTCTTTGTGTCACTATTAGCAA
Source organism: Chloroflexota bacterium (assembly GCA_013112685.1). Taxonomy (GTDB): domain Bacteria; phylum Chloroflexota; class Anaerolineae; order Anaerolineales; family Villigracilaceae; genus Villigracilis. Next base: position 1,266,649 of record JABFGC010000002.1, read on the forward strand.
TGAAAGGTGGCTCTTCCATTTTCCAGCGAAGCCTATCAGCAGTTAGCGTAAAATCCCCTAACCGATTCCAAGCAAGCCAACATCCTAGCAACTCCTCCCCGCTCATGGACTGCATGACGATGCCACCGTCCGCCTCAAAAGCGGGTGGAATTTTCTTATAAAAATGCGCAGGGTACCTTCGTTTGACATGGGACAGCCCCATTTCTCCAAGTATACCCGACCCAACTGCTAATCTCCAGTCTCCTATCTCTCCCAACTGGTAAAATAGCCCCCACATGACTGACATTATTGTTATCGGCGGCGGCTTGGCGGGCAGCGAAGCAGCCTGGCAGATCGCCCAACACGGTTTGAAGGTAAAACTTTACGAGATGCGCCCGTCCACGCCGACCGGCGCGCACGTCAGCGGCGACTTGGGGGAACTGGTCTGCTCCAATTCGCTCGGCTCGAACCTGCCCGACCGCGCTTCGGGCGTGCTGAAAAGCGAACTCCGCCGCCTGAACTCGATGTTGTTGGAATGCGCCGAAGCGACCACGCTCCCGGCGGGCGCCGCGCTGGCAGTGGACCGCGAAGCCTTTGCGCGCCTCATCACCGAACGGATAGCGGGTCACCCAAACATCGAGTTGGTGCGCGCGGAGGTGAAGGAAATCCCCGTTTCGCCGGTCGTCGTCGCCAGCGGACCGCTCACCTCGGAGAGCCTCTCCAAGTCCATTGCAGCATTGAGCGGCGAAGACCATCTCTTTTTCTTCGACGCCATCTCGCCCATCGTCCGCGCGGATTCCATCAATATGAACATCGCCTTTCGCGCCTCGCGCTATGACAAGGGCGAACAGGATGAAGGCGATTACATCAACTGTCCCTTCACGAAGGAACAATATTACGAGTTTGTCAACGCGCTGAGAACCGCCGAACGCATCGAACTGCGTTCGTTCGAGGAGGCGATTCAAACCGGCGTGAAGGCGGGTCACTTTTTTGAAGGCTGCCTGCCGGTGGAGATCATCGCCGCGCGCGGCGGCGACTCGCTGGCGTTTGGTCCCATGCGTCCGGTCGGTTTGCGCGACCCGCACACCGGCAAACGCCCGTATGCGGTCGTCCAGTTCGGCAGGATAATTTGGCGGGCAGTTTATACAACATCGTCGGCTTTCAAACCAACCTGAAATTTCCCGAACAGCGCCGCGTCCTGCGCATGATCCCCGGACTCGAAAACGCCGAGTTCGAGCGCTACGGTCAGATGCACCGCAACACTTTCATTGTCTCGCCCAAACTCCTGCGCCCAACCCTGCAACATACCAGCCGCGACGACCTTTTCTTCGCAGGTCAGATCACGGGCGTGGAGGGCTACATGGGCAACATCGCCACCGGTCTGCTGGCGGGCGTCAACATGGCGCGCCTGCTCATGGGCAAGCCGCTTTACACGCTCCCGTGCGAGACCATGCTCGGCGCGCTCTGCCATTACGTCACTCATGCGGATTTGAAAGACTTCCAGCCGATGAAAGCCAACTTCGGCATCCTGCCGGAAATGCAGCACGACAAAAAAATCGGCAAGCGCGAAAAAGGACAGATGCACGCCGAACGCGCCGCGCGGGCGCTGGAAAATTATCTTCAAGAGAACCCATGACCAGACGCAATTCCGTCATCTACCTGTCCTTGATCTTTGCCCTGCTGATTTTTGTCGTGGGATGGTACGCCGCCTCTTTTCTGACCCACGAGCCTGATCCCGTTTCCTTCGACGGAATCCAAGCCTACAGCGACGCGCAGACGCAGGTCGCTTTCGGGGCGCGGACGCCCGGGTCGGTGGGACATGCCCAGGTCCGCGAATGGATGCGCGCGGAGTTGGAATCCGCCGGATGGACGGTGGAAGTCCACGAGTCGATCCGGCTCGGTCATCCCATTTACAACGTCATCGCAAAACGCGGCGACGAACCTCCCCAAATCATCCTCGGCGCGCATTACGATACGCGCTTCATCGCGGATAAGGACCCCGACCCCGCCAAACAAAGCGAACCCGTGCCGGGCGCAAATGACGGCGCTTCGGGCGTGGCGGTCTTGCTCGAACTGGCGCGCTCCCTGCCCAAAGAGACAGTTCCCGTCTGGCTTGTCTTCTTCGACGCGGAGGATAACGGGCGCACCGAAGGCTGGGATTGGATCATGGGTTCGCGCGCTTTTGTGGAGGAAATTCCCGTCCGCCCGCGCGCCGTGGTCATCGTGGACATGGTCGGCGATGCGGATTTGAACATCCATTACGAAAGAAATTCCGACCCCGCCATCCGCGCGGAAATTTGGAAGATCGCCGAAAGCCTCGGCTACGGGGACGTATTCATCCCGACCGAAAAGCACAGCATGTTGGACGATCACACGCCGTTCCTCGAAGCAGACATCCCTGCCGTGGACATTATTGACTTCGACTATCCCTACTGGCATACCACACAGGATACGCCCGACAAGGTCTCGCCGGAAAGCCTGCATGCCGTCGGCGATACGCTCTGGCACTGGGTTGTGGCGCAGAGTCCGCGTACCGTGATACGAAACGATCAACCGCCACCCCATTCTGGGGGATTAGCGTGCAAAGAACGCCAAGAAAAACATTAAATCTTCGCGGTCTTCGCAGTGAACCTCTTTGGTTTCGGCTCGTCCATGTCAGGGTCCTGGCAAATCTATTCCAAAAACCTATGGTCAAAAGAGTAGACTCGGCGTAAACTTAAACCAATGGGATTACAGGCGTCGCTGAAGAAGATCCGCGCTCCCTGGATGGAGCGCATCGCCCGCGAACTGGCAAGCGGGGAAAACGTGCGCGCCGGTTTCACGGAGCAATTGGAGCGTTTCTACGAACTGCTCGAACAGACCATCGTCACCGGCGAGACCGCCTGGCTCGATCCCATCCTGTACGACTGGGGGCGCTCCCCCACCGAGACCAACCTCGAGCAGGCGGATTACTACGTCTCCTTCGTCATCAACCGCATGATCGCCCTCACCATCGAGATTGCGCGCGACCACTTGACGAAAAAGGACGCACTCGAACTGCTTGCGGCGGTCATTCCCATCCTTGCGCACAGCCTGAGCGTCGTCATCCGCTACGAGATGGAAACGCGCGTGGCGCACATCTCGAGCGAACTGGGCAAGGTGCAGGACAAACTGAAACTGCTCGACCGCAACAAATCGAACTTCATCTCCGTCGCCGCGCACGAACTGAAGACGCCGCTCACGCTGATCGAAGGTTACACCTCGATGATGACCGACCAGGCCGCCGGGGCGGAGCAGGACCTGATGAAGAATTATCTCGAGGGCGTAAACCTCGGCATCCAGCGGCTGCGGCAGATCATTGACGACATGATTGACGTTTCGCTGATTGACAACGACCTGCTGACCCTGACCATCCAGCCGTTGTGGATTAGTCACCTGTTGAACCTGCTTCAAAATGAATTCAAGAAGACCATCGCGGACCGCAAACAGACCCTGATCGTTCATCCTTTCGAGGGCAGCGACCTGATGATCTACGGCGATGTGGGACGCCTGTACCAGGCGCTGCACAACGTGGTTTCCAACGCCGTCAAATACACGCCCGATCAAGGCACCATCACCATCAGCGGGCGGCTGCTGCCCGGCTTCATCGAGGTCACCGTGACGGATACGGGCATCGGCATCTCCCCCGAAAACCAAACGTTGATCTTCGACAAATTCGGTCAGTTGGGCAGAAGCGATCTGCATTCCAGCGGCAAGACCAAGTTCAAGGGAGGCGGTCCCGGCTTGGGACTCTCCATCGCGCGCGGCATCCTCGAAGCGCACGGCGGCACGATCTGGGTTGAATCTGAAGGCTATGACGAAGTAAAATTACCCGGCTCGACCTTTCACATCCTGGTGCCTACGCGCACCGAACCCAATGACCCGATCATGACCAAGTTCTTTGGTCAATTCGACCAATCCACTACAGAAACGGACTCCAGTGGCAAAGAAGATCCCCCATCCAACAGCCCCCCCGCGTGAACGCGCCTTTCTCGTCGGCGTGGAAATCCACGGCAGGGAACAAATCCTCTCGCTCGAAGATTCGCTCACGGAACTCGCCCTGCTGGCAGATACCGCCGGTGTGATCGTGGTCGGTGAGTTGACCCAAAAACTTGCGCATCCGCACGTCGAAACCTACATCGGTCCCGGCAAGGTGGAGGAACTCAAAGCGCTCGCCGAAGAGACGCTCGCCGAAGTGGTGATCTTCGACGACGAACTCAATCCCCGCCACCAGCGCGAACTGGAGAAGGCGCTGGGAAGGAGCATCCGCGTCATTGACCGGACCGCGCTGATCCTGGACATCTTCGCCCAGCACGCCAACACCAAAGAGGGCATGCTGCAAGTGGAACTCGCCCAGTACGAGTACAACCTGCCGCGCCTCACCCGCGCCTGGACGCACCTCGAACGTCAGGCGGGCGGCGGCGGCGGACGCGCCGGTTCCACCGGCGGAGTCGGCTTGCGCGGGCCCCGGCGAGACCCAGCTGGAAGTGGACCGCCGCACCATCCGCAAGCGCATCGCCCACATCAAAGGCGAACTCGAAAAAGTGGAAGCGCACCGCCTGAGATACCGCTCCCAGCGCAAGCGCTCGCGCATCCCGATCGTGGCGCTGGTTGGGTACACCAACGCGGGCAAGTCCACGCTGTTGAACCGACTCGCCAAAGCGGATGTGTACGTGGCAGACCAGTTGTTCGCCACGCTCGACCCCACCACCCGCCGCGTTCAACTGCCCGGCGACAACCTGGCGCTGTTCACCGATACGGTCGGGTTCATTCAAAAATTGCCCACCACGCTCGTGGCGGCGTTCCACGCCACGCTCGAAGAGATCGCCGAAGCCGACCTGTTGCTGCACGTGGTGGATATTTCCCATCCCAACGCGCTGGGGCAATTCAAAGCCGTGCAGGAAACGCTGGAGGAAATCGGCGCGAGCCACATCCCGATGGTCACAGCCTTGAACAAAATGGACCTCCTGAAGAACCCCGAAAACGCCCGCAAAACCCTGCAGGACTTCCCCAAATCCGTCGTCATGTCCGCGCTGACCGGCTCCGGCATCGAAGACCTGCTCGCGCTGGTTCAGGAGGAACTGTTCGAAGCCTTCGTGCAGGTCAACGTGCGCCTGCCCTACAAGGAAGGCGCGTTGATCTCCCTCTTCCACGAACTCGGGCAGGTCGAGCGCGTGGAACACGAGCGCGGCGGCGTGCAAATGCAGGGACGCATCCCCGGCAGGCTGCTGGCGCAATTCTCCCCCTGGCAGGCAAAACCCAACGGACGAAACGGCGTCAACGAAGCCGAAGAAGCGGGCTTGGAGGAAGCATGATCTCAAGACTGCTCGATTTTCTTTCCGAGTACCTCGCCCACCGTAAAGGTCTTCTGCCCATCATCGGGCTGGCGCTCATCGTGGTAAACCTGCTCCTCCAATTCCTTCTGCCCGGCAGCCTGCTCACGGTCAGCAATCTTTTTCTGCACATCGGTTTGATCATCGCCATCTTCGGGTTGATGCTGGCTTGGGCGTTGTAACGTGAACGGGCGCCATGTCCCCTGCGATCATTGGGAAGACGCTGCTAAACCAATATCACGTCGAGGAATTTGTCGCGCAAACCCCGCTGGGCGAACTCCACCGCGCCGTTGACGAACGCAGCAACAAACGCGTTGCCGTCACGCTCCTGCCCGAAGCCGTCGCCAAAGACATCGAAGCCGTCAAGGAACTCGAAAGCAAGTCCGGCAGGCTACAAGCCATCTCCCACCCCAATCTAAGCAAATACCTGGGTCTTTTCCAAACACCCACGCTGGCATTTCTCGTCGAAGAATGGGTGGATGGTCCATCGCTGAAGGATGTCCTCGCCAAAGCGCCGGTCAATGCGGGGGAAGCCCTGATCTATGCAAAAGCGCTTTGCGGCGCGCTCGAAGCGCTCCACAAACAAAACTTCCTGCACCTCAACCTCGCGCCCGAACTGATTCGCATCAACCAGCGCGGCGAAATCGTCCTCGGCGGCGCGGCGAACGCGCATCCCACCGGCAAAGAGTCCATCCTCAAACTGGGAAAATATCCGCCCCGCTACGCCTCGCCGGAGCAAATTCAGGGGCAGCCCCTCACACCGGCGGCGGATATGTATTCGCTCACCGTCCTCCTTTACGAACTCGTCACTGCCTGCTGGATCAACGGCAGGCAGCCGCCGAAAACAATCGAAGCGATTCGCCGGGCGCAGGTTGAAACCACGCCGCCCGCTCCCGCCACTCTCAACAAAGAAGTTCCCGACCATTTCTCGCGGATGATTCTCTGGGCGCTTCGCAAAAACACGGAGGAGCGGCTCAAGACCACCACCGAACTGCTCTCTTCGCTTGCGCTCGCCGCACGGGTTCCGGTGGATGAAATTCCGCTTCGGGCTGACCCGATACCTGCTCCTGTGACGGGAGCGATCCTGCGCGAGTGGGAGTTCCTGCCGCCCCTCAAGACCAACATCATCCTCAACGACGCCGCGCCTTTGGAGGAGCGTCTCGCCACGATTGCGTCTGCGCCGAAAAAGAGACAAGCGCGCATTGGCTTTGTTCCCATCCTCCTCCTTTTGCTCATCGGCGGATTCCTCTCCCTTTTTTGGTTCGTCCGCCCGGCGGTGGAGGTTCCCATCCCGACGCCGATTCAATTCACCCCGTTCGCCGCGGACTACACTCCCCCACCCACGCCCTCGTCCACGCCCAAGCCCGTTGACCCGCACGGCGGCAGGATCGTCTTCACCTGCACGCGGGGGGACTACAACCAGCTGTGCATGATCAACCGCGACGGCACAGAACTGACGCAGGTCACCGACATGACCGCCAGCAACTACTACCCGGTCTTCACGCCGGACGGCAGTTCGATCCTTTTCGCCTCCAACCGCAATGGACCGTTCGATCTCTTTCTTCTGAACTTCAAAGAACGGCAGGTTTTCCAAATCACAGAAAACGTCGGCAACGTCATCTCGCCGGATTATTCGCCGGATGGACGTTTCATCGTCTTTGCGAACCGCGTCGGCGAAGGTCCCACCGCAATCTGGATGGTCAACGCGGACGGGCTAAACCCGCGCCTGGTGTACACGGGGGCGAACGACATTGTTGCGGTGGCGTGGTCGCCGGACGGGGAAAGAATCGCCTACGCCATGGCGGACGACCTTCCGCAGGAATATCAGGTCTACACCATGGACGCAAACGGCAGGAATCATCTCAAAATCTCGCAGGGTTTGCAGGGCATCGGCGGCAGCGTGGATTGGTCGCGCGACGGGTTGTACCTGCTGGTTCACGCCGGCCCGTTCGGCGATAAAGACATCTTCCGCATCGAGGCTGCCACCGGCAACTTCACCCAACTGACCGACGGCGGAAACAACGCAGGCGCATCCTATTCGCCGGACGGACAATTCATCGTCTTCAACTCGCTGCGGAACGACGATCAAGCCGATCTTTACATCATGCGTGCAGATGGGAGCGCCCAAACCCAATTGACCAACGACCCCGAACCGGATTGGGGCGCGAAGTGGATTGAGTGAGGGGGAAGGGGGAAGGAGGAAGGATGAAGGTGGAAAGTGAGAGGGAAAGGCTTGGGGCGAAGGAGCGGTTCGATGGATGGAGGCAGGCTTGGGCGGAGTCCGAGGCGGAAGCCGTCCGCTGGAATCGGCGTGATAATTTTGCAGTCAAGTTTGTTTTGAAGGTTAATTTATGAATTGCAGGGGGATTTGCAATAAAAAATCAACAGCGTGACGAAAATAATCTGCACGGCTTAAAACCTTTACATGCAGGGCGTTTGATGTATGATTGACGGCATCAATGGCGTTTTTCGCGGCTCGTCCACCGCGGGAGGCGCTGTTCATCTTTAATCCACAAAACGAAAGGTGATTATATGAATGTCCAAGCATCCAAGTTCCTATCTGTCTTCTAAGGTGGAGGGCCGCCTGAAAGCCGATAAAAGCGGGAACAGCATTTTCGCCGTCAGACCCATCAAGAAGGGCGAGTTGATTGCTGTTTTCGGCGGCGTTGTATATGAATGGGAGACCTTTATCCACCTCCCCGAACGCGAGCGCAGTCTTTGCATCCAGGTCGAAGATCGTCATTTCCTGGTGCCGCGCCCGATTGGCGAGGGAGATTATGTCAATCACTCGTGCAACCCGAATGCAGGTCTTTCGGGCCAGATTGGACTGGTTGCAATGCGCGACATCCAAATCGGCGAGGAAGTATGTTTCGACTACGCCATGAGCGATACGATGGCGTACGACGAATTCGATTGTCTGTGCGGCGCGGTCAATTGCCGCGGCAAGGTGACAGGCAGCGACTGGAGACGCCCCGAACTCCAGAAGCGCTACGCGGGTTATTTTGCGCCGCACGTCCAGCGCAAGATTGACGCGCTCAAAGCGGAGCGCCGCGCATTCGAGCGCGCGATGCGCGAGAAGACCTATGCCGGGAAGGTCGCCGCGCCGGGTGTGGCGTTTAAGTAATTGGTAATTGGTAATTGAAGAGCCTTGCAGAAGATCGCAGGGCTTTTATGTTTAATGGCTCTCCCGTAATTAACGGGAAGGCGCCTAACCACAAAGGTCACCAAGTACACAAAGAAGGGAAAAGGCGTCAACTTTACAGGCGTTTTTCCTTCGTGATCGTCGTGTCTTAGTGTTTAAAATTGTTTTCCCGTTAAAAACGGTAGAACCTGTTTAATTTTTTAACTCATGTTACGCAGTTCCATCTCCCTCACCCCTTCACCCCTCTCCCAGTGGGAGAGGGGACGGGGGCGAGGGTGCGCAAGGTGAGTTTTTATAACGAACGTGGAATAATAAAGAGACAACGACCTTCGATTTGATTCGGTTCCTTGTTATAATTATTGCAACGTGGGGTTCGCTCGACGTAGAGAAAGCTCCCCGTAAAACCAACCTTATTTCATTTGCTTAGGAGGCAAAAATGACAGTGAAATTCAACGTTGTGGAGCGCGGAAATCCTTCCAATCGTGAAGCGCCCAAGAAGTTCTACGCTTCGGTCGTCTCGACGGGACGCAAAACACTGCGCCAGATGGCAGGGCGCATATCGGAGATCTCCACCGTCTCCCCCGCCGATACGGTGGCGGTGATCGAAGCCTTTTTGATGACCATTCCGCAGGAACTGGCGGAAGGCAATGTGGTGGAATTGGGCGATTTCGGCAATTTCTGGCTGAAAGCCAACTCGGAAGGCTCGGATACCGCCGAGGACGTGCGGGCGGGCAATATCACCAACCTCCTCCCGCGCTTCAACCCCGGCAAGGAGTTCAAGAAGATCCTGGCAACGGTGGAATTCGAAAAAGGCGGTTTGGTGAATAACGAAGAAGATTAATCCCAGCATTAAGACCTGACAGGTTTCCAAAACCTGTCAGGTCTGCCTTTAAAACCTCTCTAGAGAGGTTTTAAATCGTGTCTAGACTCGTTTGAGATCCTCTCTAGACTCGTTTGAAATCCTTCCTTGAGAGGATTCAAATCTTCCAAGAGGGACAAAAAGGGCAATACAGCATTTGCTATAATAGCAGCATCCAAGTAGTCCAAGATTTTTTTGCTTTTGGAGGAGTACCATGCCCACTTACCTAGAACGCGCGATCAAAGACGGACACGCCAGAAAGACCGGCGAAGGCAAAAATGAAAAGATTACCTATGTTGCCATCAATCACACGGAAAAATACAGCGACCCGGAGGAAAAGGTACGCGCCGAGTTTTGGGCTGAGTTGATTTATCGCTACGGATACGAGCCGGATTGCATCGGCGTTGAAATCGTCGTACCTGACCGCACTCCTTTAGACCGCGCGGATTTGGTCATTTTCAAAGATAACACCCGAAAGCAGCCATATGCAGTCATCGAGTGTAAGAAGGACGGGATTTCAGATGCAGAATTCGATCAGGCAGTTGAACAAGCCTGTGGGAACGGGACATGGGCTAAATTCAGAGCCAGTTATGTCATGGTAGTGGCAGGCTCCACCCGCCGCGCTTTTGACTTTACAGGTAAATATGGTGTATTGGAGCGCGAACAAAATATCATTGCCGATATTCCAATGCAATATGGAAAGCCGGAAGAGTTCAAATATGTAAAAGGCGGCGCATTGGATATTAAGGCGGTCAGCAAGGAAGAGTTAATTTCCGCCATCAAGAAATGTCATCAAACTTTGTGGGAAGGCGGCAGACGCACCCCACCGGAAGCCTTTGGCGAACTCTCAAAGATCATCTTTGTCAAAATCAGCGACGAAAAAGGGACCAAGAAGAACGAACCCTATCAATTCCAGATCAAGACCCATGAAAAGAGCGAAAAACTAGCGACGCGTATCAAGGCATTGTATGAAACCCAACGCCAACGCGAACCGAACGTCTTTACCGATACCATCAAAGTGGATGATGCCGTTTTACGAACGGTCGTTTCTCACCTGGAAGGCATCAACCTGAATAAAACCGATTTGGACACAAAAGGCGTCGCTTTCGAGCAGTTCATGGATGGTTTTTTCAAGGGCGATTTTGGGCAATACTTTACCCCGCGCGAAGTGATTGCCTTTGCCGTCGAAATGATGCGACCTTCACACGAAGAATATGTACTCGATCCGGCATGTGGTTCAGGCGGTTTTCTTTTGTACGCTTTGGACGAAGTGCGGCGGGAAGCAGATGCTTATTATGACGAAGGGTCCAATGAACATTACCGCCACTGGCATGATTTTGCCAAGAACAATCTCTTTGGAATCGAACTGAACGACTCGATTGCCCGCGTTGCCAAGATGAATATGATCGTGCATGACGACGGGCATACCAACGTTATCAGTACTGATTCATTGCAGGAAATCGAAAAGATAAAAGAGGAAAACCGGGGCTTTGGTTTCAATCGCTTTGACCTAATCTTTACCAATCCCCCCTTTGGCGCGGTGGTGAAGAAAACCGAAAAGCCCTATCTGGATAAGTTCGATCTGGCATACGACTGGAAGAATGGCGCGAGAAGCGGCAAACCCAAGACCTCTGCCAAAACCGAAATTTTATTTTTGGAACGCTGTTATCAATTCCTCAAACCGGGCGGGCGCATGGCAATTGTGCTGCCTGATGGTATTTTGACCAATTCCTCATTACAAAGCGTGCGGGATTGGCTTTTGGAACATTACCGCTTGCTGGCAGTCGTCAGCCTGCCGCAATATTCATTTTCTCATTATGGCGCGGGGGTCAAAGCCAGTTTGGTGTTTGCACAAAAGCGCGAGGCAGGCGAAACGCCCGATGATAACGAAGCCATCTTTATGGCAATTGCTGAAAACATTGGCTATGACGCTACGGGAAGAAAAACCTTCAAAGTCGTAAGCGGCAACGTGACAGGCGACGCAAAGATTGAAGTGGTGCGTTGTGACTTATTTGACATGCGCTTTGACTACCGCCGCGACCCTTCCAATCCAGATAATTGGGTGGAGACCCACAGACAGGTACTACCCGATACCGGCTTGGTTGCCGAATATCGCAAGTTTACGGAGAATCCAGAACCTTTTTTCGCCTAAGCCCTGCCGCGCCGACTTCCGAAGTCTTGAAGACTTCGGAAGTCTCAGCCCAATGCTTTGCGGTGCGTCAGGGCGAAGCAACAACAAGATTAGATTGCCAATTTCATTTACCATCTCATTATTTACTTGAAGAAAAAATTAGAAATTCAGGTTTCCCTGTTTATCAATTAGGTGATGAAGAGATAACAATTAATATTGTTGACGGCCCATTTGGCACACAACTTAAAGCTGAGGAATATCAAGAAAGTGGTATTCCTGTTATTCGGGTATCAAATTGCCGAACTGGTGAAATACGTGATGATGGCGAATTAGTTTTCATCTCAGAAGAAAAACACCAACAATTGATTAGGAGTGAAGTTTTACCCGGCGATGTTTTAGTTACTAAAGCAGGCGCAATTTTAGGTTATACGGCTGTATTTCCCAAAGAACTTGTCAAGGGAAATATTACCTCTCATCTTGCAGCAATGCGCTTAACAAAAAATGTTATTCCTCAATATTTAGCATGGTATTTAAGCAGTCCTGCTGGGATAAAACAAATTTACCGTTGGGGCAATAAAACTACGAGACCAGAGCTAAACACAGAGGAAGTCAGAAAAATTCTACTACCCTTGCCAGATACAAAAATTCAAAACAAACTAATCGCCGAAATGGAAATCGCCCGCGCAAAGCGACAGTCCATGCTGGCGGAAGCGGACAGTCTGCTGGCAGGGATTGACTCCTTTGTGTTGGATGAACTGGGGTTGAAGTTACCGAAGGAAGAAAGGAGAAATGCTTTTGCTGCCCGCTTAAAACAATTGCAAGCCGGGCAAACCATGAATCCCGATTATTTCCACCCCGAAAGAACGGAAGCAATAAAAGCGATTCGAAAGAGCTCGCCAAGATTGAGAGTAGAGCGGCTTGCCGATATTGCCGATTTTATTCGAGAGATTACGACCATTCAGGAAGCCGATAAATATCTTGGTTTGGCGAGCGTTCAAAGCAACACGGGCGAGTTAGCGCAAGTTGAAGAAACTGCCGACGGTCAATGTTTCCGCTATAAAAAGAACGATGTGATGTTTGGAAGATTGCGGCCTTATTTGAACAAAATTCGCTGCGCGGAAGAAGACGGCGTTTGCTCGACTGAATTTCATATCATTCGGGTGAAAGAAAAAGATGTTTCCCCCGAATATCTTGCGGTCGTTCTCCGCTCCCCGCTTATTTTGGCGCAAACAAAGCACATGATGACGGGCAACACTCATCCGAGATTGACGAATGAAGATGTTGTAAATTTAGTTGTGCCAATTCCAAGAGATGTGGATCAACAAAAGAAAATCGTCGCCGAATTGCAACGCCGCCGCGCCCAGGCGCGTCAACTGCGGGAGGAGGCGGAACGTCATTGGCGGGAGGCGAAAGAGAAGTTTGAGAAGGCGTTGTTAGGGTAAAAGGAAACTCCCGAAGTCGGCGTTACTTCGGGAGTTTTTTGTTATCGAATACGCGAGTAGCGATACCGATCTTTGATATTCGCGTGGAAGTACCTCCCATGTGAGGAAGCACGCATCAGCGCCTGATAAACGCTGGCAGGGACGTTGAAGTATTGGTATACCCCACCGCTGTTAAACTCGATTTCAAGTATCGAGTTTACAGGGTCATATCCCACAGAACGAAGGTCGCTCGATTGAACAGTTTGCCTGAACATTCTGTCCTCCTAGTGCTCTTTGTCGGTGGGCGGGTTGGGGTCATTCCCGAAGCTGTCATGGCTTTGTATCTTGCCATCCTTGCCCTGGGTAATGACATCCACCCCGTTATTTTTACCGACCCGACGCCCGATCTTATCGGCTTCGGCTTTGGTGGGAGTCACAGCAATACTCCGCTGCGCCTTTTCCCGCTTGACGGCCCAACCGCCGCCTTTCTGCGGGACGATCCAAACATTACCTTTCTTTGTCATAAGGTGATTTCCTTTCGTGCGCTTGGAGGAAAGAACATTTGAGCCAGCCACATATGGGGGTAAGCGCACACTGAACCCCTATATATACTGACTTTCTACAATTTACCACCTTGCGCAAAGGGAGTCAATACTTAGAACAAATGTCTATGTATGAATTTTATAAGAGTTTTTATCAGAGCCTCCGCCCTAAATATATATTCTATGGTTATATGATTAGCATTACAGCGCAAAGTACTGAGGAAAAAGCGGTTTCCAGATTTGCGGTTTTTACTCGCAACCTTGCGCTGTAATATTAGGTGGGGACTATTTTATTCCCACATTTCATCTTATGGAGGTTGTAATGAAAACTAAAATAGAAAGAGATTACGAAAGAGAGCAAAGAAGGTTAAGGGAAATGTACGAAAAATACCAGCAGCTACCCCTGTACCACAAGTTTAAATTCATGTTATTCATTTACTGGCTGATCTTTAAGAGCCGGGTAAAGTCCCTGCCTTTGTATTGGATTAAGTTCGTAACAGATATGGAAAGGCAGTTTGAATTACACGGAATGCCTTTTGCCCTCAAATTGAAATTAGAAAAGTGGTTCAACTACCCGACACATAGCGATAAAAAATTCTTTACCTGTCAGGATAAGAAGATTTGGTATCACTGTTGGAATGAAAAAGATAATTTTGAATTACATCTTCATTATCGAGCCGGGCATCCAGGACATATTTGGTTCGCAATCAACGAAGATGGAACTGCAACTATTATAGGCATCCATGTTAAAGAGGAATATCGAAACAAAGGGCTTGGAACAATGGCATTTCAAGAAGCAATATCACAAATAAAGGATAAAGCTTCTTCTCTCAAAGGTACTTTGGAAAGGCAAGATTTCCCAGAGCCCGATGCTTCTTTTCGTTGGCTTCGAAGGCAAGGCTTTGAAATAAAAGAAAAAGAAAATGGAGATTATGAGATTGAATTGAGGATAAATTGATACATTCAGGTGACAGTCATCTTGGAGATGACTGTCACCTGAACCTTACCAGACAAATGGCATCAACCGATACTTGACCTTCTGCTTGTATTCCTTATACCCCGGCAAATCCTTTTCCAATGCAATTTCCTCGTCCAAAATCCGCGCGACGATCACGGGGATGATGACCAGCGCGGGGATGACCGCCCACCACGAGCCAAGCACGACCGGCGAGACGACGTATAGCACCGTCATGCCGACGTACATGGGGTGACGCACCCAGCCGTACACGTCTGTGTCAACGACTTTTTGATTCTCCGCCACTTCGATCACGCGCGAGAGGTAACTATTGACCTGCATGGTGCGGAAGACGAGCAGGTAACTGAGGAACATCACCGCCGCCGCGGCAATCGAGACCCACGCAGGCATGTTCGACCAGCCATAGCGGATGTCGAATCCGGGCAGGAGGTAGCCCAAAATGAAGAACAGGACGGATATGCCGAGAATCCGGCGTTGCTGTCCGCGTTCTTCGCGCATCTTCATCCGGCGTTCGAGCAGGTCGGGGTCGTTTTTCATGAAATAGGCAAGCACGAACAGCATGGGGATGAAAAGTACGCCGATATACATCCATGCCTGCCAGTAGCGCCACGTCCCTGCCGGGAGGAAAAAGATCAGCAGGAAAAAGAGCGCGCCGCCGAACAGGCGGCTGAGGACGGTTGCCAAAAGTTTGGAGCGCGACATGATTAACCTCGCAAAAGACCTGACAGGTTTTAGGAAACCTGTCAGGTCTGAACACCTTACACCTTCGGACCTGCTTCCATCACTTCCCTGGGGGTGCCGTCGGTGAACTTGCCAAAATTCTGCTTGAAGCGCATGGCAAGGTCTTTGTAGCGGCGGTCGTATTCCTTTTTGTCGCCCCATGAGGAGGACGGGTCCAAAACGTCGTTAGGGACGTTCGGGCAGGTCATCGGCACTTCAAATCCAAAGATCGGGTCTTTCTTGTATTTTACCCCGGCAAGTCCTCCGCCCAAAGCCGCGTTGAGCAGGGCGCGCGTGTAGCGGATGGAAATGCGCTTGCCGATGCCATACGGTCCGCCCACCCAGCCGGTGTTGACCAGCCAGCAGGTCGCGCCATATCGCTCGATCTTGCGCTTGAGCAGCTCGGCGTATTTATAAGGGTGATGCACCATGAACGGTCCGCCGAAGCAGGCGCTGAAGGTGATCTCCGGCTCCTTGCCCAAACCGACTTCCGTGCCCGCAATTTTGGATGTGTACCCGCTGATGAACTGATACAACGCCTGATTGGGAGTCAGCCGCGCGATTGGGGGCATGACTCCGCTCGCATCACACGTGAGGAGAATGATGTTCTTCGGATGCCCGGCTTTTTTCTCCGGGACGGCGTTGGCGATGAATTCCAGCGGGTAGGATGCGCGCGTGTTTTCCGTCACCGAATCATCGTCCAGGTCAATGAGGCGCGTGACCGGGTCGTATGGCACATTTTCGAGGATGGTTCCAAAACGTTTGGTGGTGGCGTAAATCTCAGGCTCCGCGGATTCGGACAAGCCGATCACCTTGGCGTAGCATCCGCCCTCGAAGTTGAAGACGCCGTCATCGCTCCAGCCGTGCTCATCGTCCCCGATGAGGCGGCGGGTTGGGTCAGCCGAGAGCGTGGTCTTGCCGGTCCCGCTCAAACCGAAGAACAAGGCAACATCATCCGGGTCATTTGGGTTGACGTTCGCTGAGCAGTGCATCGAAAGGACGCCTTCGAGCGGAAGCAGGTAGTTCAAAATCGTGAAGACCGATTTTTTGATCTCGCCCGCGTAGGCGGTGTTGCCGATGATGGCGAGTTTCTTTTCAAACGACAGACAAATGAAAGTTTCGCTGTTCGTACCGTCCACGGCGGGAGCACCCTTGAAGGACGGCATGGCGAGGATCGTAAATTCCGGCACGAAGCGTTTGTATTCTTCGAGCGACCCCGGCAGGATGAACATATTGCGCACGAAATGGCTGTGCCATGCCAGTTCGGTCACGATGCGGGCCGGCAGGCGGTAGTTTTCATCTGCACCTGCGTACACATCCTGAACGAAGACGTCGCGTCCCTGCAAAAAGCCCAACATGCGGTCGTACAAAACCTCGAATTTTTCCGCCGCAAATGGACGGTTGTACACGCCCCACCAGACGTTATTCTCCGAATCGGCATGACGCACGACGAATTTATCGTTGGCGCCGCGGGCGGTGTGTTTGCCGGTAAACGCAACGAACGCGCCGCCTGCCACAATCGCGCCTTCGTTGCGGAAGACCGCCTCCTCGACCAGCGCCTCGGTGGGGAGATTCCAATACGCGAGCCGCAGATTGCCGACGCCCTGGTTGGAGAGGTTGTAGTCCGCTTTGCGCGTCTGTGCGACGGCTTCGGCGGGGGTTTTGATGTTTAGTAGGTTATTCATAAATAATTGTCTCCATGTCATTGCGAGCGAGTCTAACGAGCGAAGTAATCTCCGCGCTCGGGGATTGCTTCGGGCTTCGCCCTCGCAATGACACAATGAATCTACATCCAATCCCGGATTATTTTCTTGTCGCCAATGTAAATCTCGTTGGGCGAGGAGGCGTCGAGCGCCCACTTGATGCGGGCAATGCCCTCGGTCACATCCTTGACGCTGCCCGCAAACGAGATGCGGATGAAACCTTCCATGCCGAACTCTTTGCCTGGCACGGTCACCACCAGCGCTTTTTTAAGCAGGAATTTGGAAAGTTCCACCGAGTTATTGGTAAAGGCACGCAGATCGGGCATGGCGTAGAACGTCCCCTGCGGCTCGATCAGACGCGCGCCGTTGAAGGTCTTCATCTCCTGCAAAAGCACGTCGCGGTTGTTCTGAATCTGCAAACGCAGCGCCTCCACCACAGACTGCAAACCGTTCAACGCGCCCTCGGCGGCGGCTTGCGCGATGGGCGAAACGCAGGAGGTCGTCTGCGCAAGGACGTTCGTCATCACACGGACGAGCGCGCGCGGAGCGACCACCCACCCGATGCGGAAGCCGGTCATGCCGTACAACTTTGCCACGCCGTTCACCACGATGACGTTGGAGTTTTCCACATCCTTTTTTGTGAACGACCAGGCAGGCTGTGCAACGACGCCGTCGAAGGTCAGTTTGTGGTAGATGTCGTCGCAGATCACGAAGATGCCCTTGCGCTCGCAAAGGTCTACGATCTTTTCGATCAATTCGGCGGGATAGACCGCGCCGGAGGGATTGTTCGGGCTGTTGACGATGATCGCCCGTGTGGAGGACGTGACCGCGCGTTCGATGTCCTCGAAACGAGGCGTGAACGTGCCGTCCTCCGGCGTAACCACCACGGGAATCCCCATGCACATCTTGATCATCTCCGGGTAGGAGACCCAGTACGGCGCGATGATGACGACTTCGTCCTGCGGGTTTAATATCGAGTAGAAAATATTGAAAAGCGATTGCTTCGCCCCGTTGGTGACGATCACGTTTTCGGGTGCGACGAGGCGGTTGTAATTCTCCTCCGTGTAGCGGATGACCGCCTTCTTCATCGAAGGCAATCCATCCGGCGGGGTGTACTTGATCTCCCCGCTGGATAACTTCGCCCCGGAGGAGAGCATCGCTGCAATCGGTGTTTTGTTCCTCGGTTCGCCGATCCCCAGATTGATCACAGCCTCGCCGCGTTCGCGCAGCAGGCGCGCCTCTTCGTTCAAGGCAAAGGTCGGGGATTCGGCAATTTCGCTTGCCAGTTTGCTGAGTTTCATAATTCTCCTTGAAGGATAAAATAAAAAATCTGGTCAGGGTTCGACCCATGACCAGATAAGCCTACACACCCGCTCTGACGGCGGCGCTGACAATCAAATTGTCAGTCAAGGCGTTCATACCGCCATTATACTATCAGAGGCAGGCTCCTCACGGCGACAAAGATAACGCTTTCGTTGTAATGAAAGTAACCTGCAAACTCACTCGCAGGTGAATGCGCCGACCGGAAGGCTGTTCGCCTGCTCCCAAATCTTTTGATATTCCTGCAAATACAGCGCGGCAATCCCGGTGTTATCCAAAATGACCACGTTTTCCTCGTTCTCCTCGTCCGCGCTGGAGGAAAAATTCAACGAGCCGGTCACCACGATGCTGTTGTCAATGACGATGACCTTATCGTGCAAAAAACTGGAGTTGCCGTCCTGTCGCACTGGCAAACCGGCGCACCACAAGGTCCGCAGTTCGGAGCGCAAGCCGGTGCTGCCGAAGGTCTCGAACACACCCTGCACATCCACGCCCGCCCGGGCGCGTGCGATCATCGCCTGCGCCAGCGGGTAATCGGTAAAACTGAACGCCAGAAAGCGGATGCTCATCTGCGCGTCGTTGACCAGCGCGATCAAATTATCCACTGCGTCGTCTTCGGCGGAGAACAACACCTGAATCGGCGTGCCCTCCAAAATCGCCCACTGATTGTTCCTGGTGGAAGGCGCGCGCGGACCCAGTTGTCCATTCCACAATTCCTCCCATTCCCTTTCGTAAATCGCGGCGATCTCCGGCGAACGGAATACGATTACATTGTTGTTCTGTTTGTAAATCCCGTTGACGGTGATATTCGTGGAGCCGGTCCACACGATTTGCCGGTCGAAGATCCAAAACTTGTTGTGCATCAGGGCGGACCGCCCCGCATCATCCTTGACCTCGACGCCCGCTGCCATCAAGCGGGTGAACTGCCCCCGGTTCTCGTTGCCATCTATTTCCAACCCGTATTCGTCATCCGTCACCCAGCGCACGTCCACCCCGCGGGCTTTGGCGGCGATCAACGCATCCGCCACACGCGGCAGGTTGAACTCGAACGAAGCGATGTGAATGCTCGCCTGCGCGCTGTTGATGAATTGGATCAGCCTTTCCTCGATTGAACCGGCGGGATTGTTCGGGTCATTGATGGTCAGCGGATCGGTGAAATATACTTCCCACCATTGGGTGACGGGTAAAAGCGTGGGAGTCTCGGTCACCGGGACGATAAACGGCGGGGTCTCGGAGCCGGGCAGGATGATGGAAGGCGTTTCCGTAACCGGGACGATGATCGGCGGCGGGGTTTCCGAAGCGAAGAACGGGATTTGAGTCACCGGGGTGAGCGGCGTCTCCAAATCAAGCGGCGCACAGGAAGCCGCAAAAACAAGGATGGAGAACAGCGGGAAGAGGAGTTTTTTCATCCCCGCCATTTTATTCCAAAGCCGCAAAATCCTGCGGATTCCCCAATGGGTAATTCGCCGCATCGGCGGCAATACGCTTGACCAGACCGCCCAGGACCGTTCCGGTTCCCACTTCGACGAAGGCGTTGATACCCATGCCAGACATGAGCCGCACCGAATCCGTCCATTTGACCCTGGATTGCATCTGGGCTTTCAGGTCGGCGCGGGCTTCTTCGGCGGTTTTCATCAGCGCGGCATGGACGTTGCCAACGACGGGGATGTTCAAGTCGTTCATCGCCACGGCATCCACTGCCTGATTCCATTCCTCCTGAATGGACGCCATCAACGGGGAGTGCGCGGCGATGCTCACCGCCAGCGGCAGGGCGCGCTTTGCCCCGGCGGCTTTCGCGCCCGCCATGGCGCGCTCTACTGCCGCTTTCGCCCCTGAGATGACCACCTGCCCCGGGCAGTTATCGTTGGCTACTTGCACCAACTCCTCCGACGCGCTGGCTTCGGCGCAGACTTTATCCAGCGTGGGGATATCCAAACCGAGGATGGCGACCATGCCGCCCGGAGCCAGTTCCCCGGCGCGTTTCATCAGTTCGCCGCGTTTGCGGACGAGGCGCAAGCCGCCGGCGAAGGAAAAGGCGTCGGCGGCGCACAGAGCCGACAACTCGCCAAGAGAATGTCCCGCCAGCGCGGCAGGCTTGAGGCCCGGGTGGAGGCGGGTAAACGTCTGAAATGCGGCGATGGAATGAATGAACAGCGCAGGCTGGGTGTTGACCGTGTCGTTCAAGTCGGCTTCCGGTCCGTTCCACATCAAAGTGGAAATCGAAAAACCCAGGATGGCGTCGGCTTCGTCGAAGACCTGTTTGGCGGCTGGAAATTGTTCAGCCAGTTCCTTCCCCATGCCGACGGTTTGCGAGCCCTGCCCCGGGAATAAAAACGCAGTGGTATTGGAATTGAGTTTCATTCTGCCTCCGTGTAACATCCCTTAAAACACAAACGGGTCGTGAATGTCACGACCCGCCGCGCACCTGTGCATTATTCGCTGGGTTTCTTTTCTTTCTTGACCTGAACGACTTCGCGCCCTTTGAAGTAACCGCAGTTCGGGCAGACGACGTGCGGCAGGCGTTTGCTGCCGCAGTTGGAGCAAACGACGAGATTCGCCAGGGAGAGGGCGTCCTGCGAGCGGCGGCGGTCGCGGCGTCCCTTGGAATGTTTACGCTTTGGATGTGGGGTCATGAACTTTCTCCTTTTACAGACATCAGACGGGCTTATGGAGCCCGTCTGGTTTGGTTTTGAACGAAGCGGGCTGATTATATATGCAGGGCGTAGTGACGTCAAGGCGAATTCAATGTAAAATCCAGAATATGGAAGTCCAGATCGCCGTCGCAAAGGTCAACAAATACGCCGTGTCCGAGAGCGGGGATACGCTCGAAGTGATCGAACGCCCCACCGGCGGGCTTTCCGTCGTGCTGGCAGACGGGCAGACCAGCGGGCGCGGCGCGAAAGCCGTCTCCATGCTGGTCGTGCGCAAGGTCATCGGCTTGATCGCGGAAGGCGTCCGCGACGGCGCGGCGGCGCGCGCCGCATCCGACGCCCTGTTTGCGGACAAGGCTGGCAAAGTGACCTGCACGCTGAACATCGCCTCGGTGGACTTGCACAGCGGGGACCATCGTGCTGACCCGCAACAACCCTGCGCCGATATTCATCTGCCGCGGCGAAGAGATAGACGAACACGCCGAGGAAAGCACCCCGCTGGGAACTTCCCGCAACGTCCGACCGCTCATCACCGAACTGGGGATCGAAACCGGCTTGACCGTGGTGGTCTTCAGCGACGGCATCACCCACGCGGGCGAGCGGCGCGGAGAGCCTTTGGATGTGCGCCAGACCATCCGCTCCATCATGGAAGACCAGGACCCTTCGCCGCAGGAGATCGCCGATTTCCTCCTCCTCCAGGCAATCCGCCTCGACGACAACCGTCCGGCGGACGACATCAGCGTGGTCGTCCTGAAAGTGGCGGCGCGCCAGGGCGACGACGTCCGCCGCATGACCGTGAGACTCCCCATCAATGCGTAAACGAAGCCTGCTGGAAAAGCACCGCTGGCGGCGCATTCAGGCATCCATCCGCGATACCGCCATCCTTCTGCGCGAGTTCCGCGCGCCGCTGCTCTGGTTTTCTTCCGCAGTCATCGGCGGCGGACTGCTCTACGATTTCATCGCAAAACTGGTCAACGAACCGGTGGACAGCGTCGCCGAATCGATCTACATCGTGCTAATCGCCGCTTTTCTGCAGCCCGCCAACCGCGATTTTCCGCATCACATCGCGCTGCAACTGTTCCACTTCCTCATTCCGCTGATCGGGGTGATTGCGCTCGCCCAGGGTTTGGCGGATTTTGGAAGCCTGCTCTTCAACCGCAAATCCCGCAACAAGGAATGGGAAATGGCTGTCGCATCCACTTTGAAAAGTCACATCATCCTGATCGGGCTGGGTCATCTCGGCTACCGCGTCGCCCTGAAACTGCACGAGATGGGCGAGAACCTGGCGATCATCGAACTCAATACCAATGCCGATACGGTCAATGAGGCGCGCAACTGGGGCGTGCCGGTCATCCACGACGACGCCACCCGCCCGGCAACGCTCGAAGCCGCCAACGTCCAAAAAGCGCGCGCCATCATCATGGCAAGCCAGAACGACGCCATGAATTTGCAGATCGCGCTCAAAGCGCGCAGCCCTGAACCCGAACATACAGGTGGTCATCCGCATCTTCGACGACGAATTCGCGCACGCCCTCCAGGAGCAGTTCGGCTTCATCGCCCTGAGCGCCACCGAAATGGCGGCGCCCGTTTTCGCCGCCGCCGCGGCAGGCGTGGACGTGACCAACCCCATCTCGGTCGAAGGTCAGTTATTGAGCCTTGCCCGCCTGACCATCTCGGAAGATGCGCCTTTTTCCGCCAGGACCATCGGCTTCGTCGAAGACAATTACCATTTGAACGTCGTCCTGCACCGGCGCAACAGTCACTCCGAGATGCACCCCACCGACAATACCCAACTGCATCCCGGCGATGTCATCGCCATTCTGGGCGGACCGGAGCAGTTGAACCAAATCCTGCACGATAATGGACAATGACCCGGCGGGTATTTTGATAGGCGTCGTCGGTCCCTGCGGGTCGGGGAAATCCACGCTGATTCAGGGATTGGAAAAACACGGCTATCGCTGCCGTCACATCGCGCAGGAACACTCCTACGTCAAGACCATGTGGCGGGTCGTCACCAACCCGGATGTGCTTATCTTCCTGCAAGCCTCGTTCGAAAATTCCACCGCGCGCCGAGACCTAAACTGGACTCTCGCCGACTACGAAGAACAGCATCGAAGACTCGCCCACGCCTACGAACACGCCGACCTGGTCATTGATACCGACGAACTGGATGCGGCAGGAGTCCTCGCCCGCACATTGGACTACTTAAAAAGCATTCCCCGCTCATAACCGCCCCGCCTCCTTCCTGACCCGTTGCCTGCCCCGTCCCATCAAGCGGATTGCCCCTTCAAGTCCCACCGGGAGCAGAAGAAGGTGAAAAAAACCTGGCGGCTTGGCGTCATGGCGGTATTTCGCGCAAGATGGGTTCGTTAGATGTTCAAGTCTCTTTTGGACGGTAAAACTTCCCACAATTTCTTCAACGGGAGTATAATGGCGTCCGCGTGGCGCACCAGCGCCACATTTTCATGGATGGAGATGTTTATCGCATGATCCGTAATCTAATCGAACGCATTGTCCTCATTGTGGTTGTGCTTGCATTTGCGCTCTGGGTGGATTTCAGCAGGGAGATCGAAATCCTCAACCCATTCACCAATGAGGCACTCTTTGCTCGCAACGTCGAGCCGCGCCTCGGTCTCGACCTGCAGGGCGGTTTGCAGGTCCTGCTCGAAGCCGATGTCCCCGCCGACCAGCCGATTGATTCGGCGTCCATGGAAATCGCCCGCGACATCGTCCAACAGCGAACCGACGCGCTTGGCGTGAACGAAAACGTCATCCAGGTCGCCGGTGAGAGGCGCATCGTCGGCGAATTTCCCGGTCTGGAAGATACCGAATCGGTGCTGGCAACCATCCAGCAGACCGGCCTGCTCGAATTCGTGGATACCGGCGATTACAGTCCCGAACCCGGCACCGTCCTAGTCACCGATTACAGCCCCAGCGGTCAACCCGTCGAAGCGGGGGACGCGAACACCCCTGTCTATCACACCATCATGACCGGCGCCGACCTGGACTCGGTGGGTGTCTCGCAAGACCCATTGGGAACTTCCTTCCAAATCGACTTCCAGCTCAAATCGGATGGGGCGCAGATCTTTGCCGACTACACCACCGCAAATGTCGGAAAATTCCTGACGATCGTTCTCGACAAACAGGTCATCTCGTCGCCCGTCATCAAAGACCCGATCACCGGCGGACAAGGCACCATCAGCGGCAACTTCACGCCGGAAGAGGCAAACGCTTTCGCCATCCAACTCCGCTATGGCTCGCTTCCCATCCCGCTCAAGATCGTCGAGACGCGCATCATCGGTCCCACCCTCGGCGCGGACTCGCTCAACAAGAGCCTGATCGCCGGTCTGATCGGCATGAGCATCGTGGCGCTCTTCATGATCATCTATTACCGCATGCCCGGCATTGTGGCAGTCATTTCGATTCTGATCTACGCCGCCGTGGCGTTCGCCGTCTTCAAATGGTTCCACTTCACGCTGACGCTGGCTGGCGTGGCAGGTTTCATGCTCAGTACCGGCGCGGCGTTGGATGCCAACATTCTGATCTTCGAACGCATGAAGGAGGAACTGCGCAACGGGAAAAATCTCGCCCAGGCGGTGGACCAGGGCTGGGCGCGCGCGTGGTCTTCCATCCGCGACTCGAACCTTTCTGCGATCATTACTTCGTTGATTCTCTTCTGGTTCGGTTCGACGTTCGGCGCGACCATCGTTAAAGGCTTCTCCCTCACGCTTGCCCTCGGCGTCGTCATCTCGCTTTTCACCGCCATTTACGTCACGCGCACGCTCCTCGTCGTCTTCATCCGCTCGTTCAAACCGCAGAATCTCGAACGGTGGTTCGGCGTATAACCCGGCGCGCCAAGGAAATTTGCCATGATTGATATTCTCAGCAAAAGATACTACTACTTCCTGTTTTCGCTTATTGTGATCATCCCCGGTCTCATCTTCCTCGCCGTTGACGGGCTGCCCCTGTCCATTGACTTTACCGGCGGAAGCCTGCTCGAGGTCCAGTTCGAGGCGGGGAAAAATCTCACCACCGAGGAAATCATCGCTTTATACGAAGACGCGGGGATTGACGACGCTCAAGTCACTGCAACCGAGACCGGGTCGCTTGTCATCCGCTCTTCGTTCCTCACAAACGAAGTCCGCGACCCGGTGCTGACCGTCATGAACGAGCAGACCTCCTCCCGGTCACGGTCATTCGCTTCGACAGTGTCGGACCCAGCATCGGGGCGCAGGTGGCTTCGCGCGCGGCGCTTGCCGTCGGCGTGGCGGCGCTGGGCGTGATCGTCTACATCACGCTCGCATTCCGCAAAGTGCAGAATGCGTTTCGATACGGCATTTGCGCCATCATTGCCATGGTGCACGATGTGGCGGTCGTGTTCAGCGTGGCTGGCATCGGCGCGCGTTTCTTCGACTGGCAAATGGACGCCCTCTTCCTCACCGCCCTGTTGACCGTGATCGGCTTCTCGGTGCAGGATAAAGTGGTGGTGTTCGACCGCATCCGCGAGAACGCCAACCTGCTCCGCAAACTGGAATACGAAAAGCTCGTCAACCACTCCATCGTGCAGACGCTCCAGCGTTCCATCAACACCCAGTTGATGACGGTGGAATTTCTCCTGCTGGCGCTGGCGCTGTTCGGCGGGGTCACGCTTCAGGAATTTGCCGTCATCCTGCTCGTCGGTCTGCTGAGCGGAACGTACTCCTCGATTTTCGTCGCGGCTCCCATCCTCGTCCTGTGGGAGAAGCGCGAATGGACAACCTGGTTCGGACGCGGCGCAAACGCCTGATGTCTTTTCAAATGACAGCCCCTGTAAAGCGGCTGTCATTTTTTTGTTTTCAACTTATTACTGATGTTACCCACCCTCACCCCCGTCCCCTCTCCCAGCGGGAGAGGGGTGAAGGGGTGAGGGAGAAAGAACTGCGTAAGGTGAGTTATTACTCACCTTACGCGGAACGTCCCGAAGATTCTCACAAAATGAGCCTGCCTTCCACCCAAACCTTCGGGGCGGTGCGTAACATGAGTTACTCATCCCGTCCTCGAACCAATGACAACCAAACCCGCTTTTCTTTTTGCAATCATGGCATCCATCCTCCTGACAGCCTGCGGAGCGCTGACGCCGACCCCGCCTGCGGCATCTTCCCGCCGCTTCGCCGCCTGACGAAGCCGCCCCAACATCAACAGCCGGAGTCCAACCGCCGTCAAGCATACCTTCCGTTTTGCCGCTTGAAATCTCCTGGCAGATCCAATACAGCGGGGAAGCGGATTATTCCCTGGACGTGGACATGTACAACCTCGATCTGTTCGACACTGAAACAGAGACAATCTCGCAACTCAAACAGAGGGGTGTTTTCGTGGTCTGTTATTTCAGCGCGGGCTCCTATGAGGATTGGCGTCCCGATACGGACGACTTTCCAGCGGGCGTTTTGGGCAAGCCCATGGAAGACTGGGAAGGCGAAATCTGGCTCGACATTCGTCAAATTGACAGCCTTGCGCCAATCATGGAGAAGCGGCTGGACCTGGCTGCCGCCAAAGGCTGTGACGGTGTGGACCCGGACAACGTCAACGGTTTCGAGAACGATACCGGCTTTCCGCTTCGCTACGACGACCAGCTTGCCTTCAATATCTTCCTTGCAAACGCCGCTCACGAGCGCGGGCTTGCCATCGGCTTGAAGAACGACCTCAACCAAATCAACGACCTCCTGCCATACTTCGACTGGCTCTTGAACGAGGAATGTTTTACGTACAACGAGTGCGGCTTGCTCCTGCCTTTCATCGAATCCGGGAAGCCGGTCTTCGTCATCGAATATGAGATGCCTCCTCAGGAATTCTGCGGGCGGGCAAATCAGATGAACGTCAACGCCCTGCATAAAAACCGGGAATTGGACGCATACCGCACCGCTTGCAGGTGACCATGCTTTTCCTGCGAGCCTTCATCATCGGCATCTCCATCGCCGCGCCCGTCGGTCCGATTGGCGTGTTGTGCATCCGCCGCACGCTTGCAAACGGCAAACTGGCTGGGTTTCTTTCCGGCATGGGCGCCGCCAGCGCGGACATGATCTACGGAGCCGTCGCCGCCTTTGGCGTCAGCGCCGTCACCAGCGCCTTGATCGAACACACCTTCTGGCTCAGGCTCTTCGGTGGCGGTTTCCTGCTTTATCTCGGTGTCAGAACGTTTCTCGAAAAACCCGCCGAACAAGCCGTGCAAACCAGGCAAGGCGGACTCTTCAGCATGTACTTCTCCACCTTTCTGCTGACCATCGCCAACCCGATGACCATCCTTTCCTTCGCTGCCATTTTTGCAGGCACGATGATTGGGCAGGAGACAGGCTCGCCGCTCATCATGGTCGCGGGCGTCTTTGTAGGCTCCGCCGCCTGGTGGCTGACCCTCAGTCTCGGAATCGGCGCCTTCCGCGAACGCCTGACCCCAACTCACATGGCATGGATCAACCGCATCTCCGGCATCGTCATCACTGCGTTCGGGCTTTTTGCGCTCATAGGCGGTAATTAGAAAGCAAAGGCAAGAATCAAGTCGTTGACGTTTGTCCCGCTTGGACCGGTTTTGATCAGGTCATCCAGTTTCGCAAAGTAAGAATACGCATCGTTTCTGGACTGATAGTCCGCCCTGTCCATCTGAAGCGACTCTGCCCTTTGAGCAGTTTCACCCGTCACCACCGCGCCTGCGGCGTCCGTCGGGTCCATCCTCACCATCTGTGGCAATGGAAATGAGCATTACGTTTGGCGTCCCAGCCAGTTCAGCGACTGCGCCCAGCGCGGTTTCCTGATTCCTGCCGCCCTTGCCGTTCCCCCGCACGGTGACGGTCGTTTCTCCGCCCGCCAGCAAACAAAATGGACGGGGCATTTTCGCAAGTTCGTTTTTCAAGCGCACTGCCATTTCCCTGCCAACTTCGCACGCCTCCCCCTGCAAATTGAATTGACAATCTTTTTCCCGAATCCTTCCCGTTCCAACTGGCTGCCCGCAGAATGCAGGGCGATGGCGTTGCTTGCCACCAATGCGTTTTGAACCCGCTCGAAGACGGAGTCGGCGGGTTTGGCGGTTTCGCGCAGAGCGGGAATGACCGAAGCAGGAACCTGCTCCAGCAAATCGTATTTTTCAAGGATGACGAGCGCATCGTCTTTTGTGCCTGGATCGGGGGCGGTGGGACCCGGAGGCAATCGCCTCCAGTGAATCGCCGACCACATCCGAAAGAATCAGGCTGACGATTTGCGCCCAGTTCGCCAGTTCCGCCAGCCCCCCGCCCTTCAAACGGTCGAGGTGACGGCGCAGGGTGTTGATTTCGTCAATCCGCGCGCCGCACTTCAACAGCGCAGAGGTAAGGGATTGCAAATCTTCCAGCGGAATCAGCGGCGCGACCATCAATGCCGAGCCGCCGCCGGAGATCAGGCAGACCAGCAAATCATCCTTCGCCAGCCGGGAGACGAATTCCATCGCCGCAGAACCGGCTCGCAGGCTGGATTCTCCGGGGATGGGATGATCTCCGAGAATAACAGAGGCAGGTTCAAACGTCAGGGGGTGAGGGCGTGCTTCGTGATGAGCAGGGCATCCACCGGTTGGGAAACGTCCGCGAGGGCATTCGTCATTGCACAGGCGGCTTTTCCCAGCCCAAACGCGAATATGCGTTTCCCCAGCGGGAGCGGATGTTCCCCCAAAAATTTTTTCACTGCCGCGCCCGGCTCCACCGCGTTGAACGCCGCGGCAAGGACGCGCCGGACGGACGCGCCGGACGGATGCGAGCGTATCGAAGCGGCGTCGAACTGCGATGGGTCGAACACGTCAATCGTCTTTGCGGCGGTGATGGTATTCGCCCTTGTTGCGGTACATGGCATCGTCGGCGAGGCTGATGACCTTCGCCAGGCTGGAGCTCGGCTTGCTGGTGGTCGCGCCCGCCGAGACGCTCAACTCCGGCTCGCGGTAGTATTTATTGTTGAGGTTGACCAGCGTTTGAACCTGCTTGATGAATTCGTCGGCGTCCTCCCCGTTCCTGTCGGGCAGAATCACCGCAAACTCATCCCCGCCGATGCGCGCCGCAACCTGACCCGGCTCGAGCGCCGCGTTCAATACTTCGGCAATCCGGCGAATCAACCGATCGCCGGCGGCGTGACCGAAGATATCGTTCACGCGCTTGAGGTTGTTGAGGTCGAGAATAACGATGCTGACCGGGTCGCTGCGCTTTGCCTCCAGTTTCAAGATGCACTCCTCGAAATAGGCGCGGTTGTACAAACCGGTCATCACGTCGTGCGTGCCGAGGTAGATGAGGTATTCTTCGGCTTTTTTTCGCGCGGTGATGTCCTGAATAGAGACGAGCGCCCAGCTGAAATCGCGCTCGTGTCCGGGCATGATGCGAAAGTTCAACTGGATGTTGATCGGGTCGCCGGTGAGCGAATAATTGACGCCTTCGCGCTCGTATTCAAGATGACCGTTCCAAAGGTCGAGCAGTTCCTTCGCAAAGTGGTCTTTCATCCCATCCCGGAAAACCTGATCGAGGTTTCCCAGCAGGTGTTCTTTGGATGCCGCGCCAAACAATTCCACCGTCTTTTGGTTGACATCCAGCACTTTGATCAGCGCGGCGCATTGAAGCACGGTTTCGGGGTTCTCTTCCAGGTATTTCTCGAAATCGGTCACGCCCTGCGCGCGGAGGGAGTCGAAGAAGTTTTTGATTGCGGAGTAATCCTCCTCCCATAGGGAGATGGGCGACGCCTCGAACAGCGCGCGCACGCGCCGCTCGGCGGTCTTGCGGGCGGTGATGTCTTCGATGGTGACGAGCACGCGCTCCCAATTCTTTTCGTATTCGGGAAGGATGCGCCAGTGCAGGATGATGTCGAGCGCGTCGCCCTCCAGCGTGTAGTTGACTCCCTCGCCCGACCAGCCGACATCCCCCCGCCAGAGCGCCAGGAGTTCATCCCGAAAGTGGTGGCGCATCCCATCCCGAAAGACCCGATCCAGGTGCGATAACAGCGCCTCCTTCGACTCCGCCTTGAGCATGGAGACGGTCTGGCGGTTGACATTCACCACCTTTATCTTTTGCATACACTCGTCAACGAACTGCGGATGCTCGTCCATGTAATCGGAGAGCGATTGCACTCCCTGACCCCTTAATGCATCGAACAGGGCTTTGATGCGGCTGAAATCCTGTTCCCAAAGCGAAATCGGCGCATACTCGAACAAGGTAATCAAATACTCCTCACCGGGGTTATAAGACATGGCGATTCCTTTCAGAAGAAAAGGAAGTACACGAAGATTATACCCGCCGGAAGAAGGGCGCTACACCATGAGACGCCGGGAGGTGCGCAGAAGCGTGAAATACAATCCGGCAAAGATAACGGCGAAGACCATCACATTCCAGCCGCCTGTGTACGCATCGCCGACCGCCAGGCGGGATAGTGTGGTGATGGGCGACAGATTCAACAGCGTGCTGAGCCCCACCCCTGCGAGCAGCAGCAGCGAATAAATGAACTGGGACCGTTCGCGGTCTTGCAGGAAGACCGCGCTCAACGCCGCGGAGGTGGATGTGATTCCGGCGACGATCAACGCCAGCAGGAGAATCCACCCTTTGTTTTGGATTTCGATGCCGTTCAGTTGTAGAAGCGTCAGCCACGCGAGGCATTGCAGGATGGCGAGAATGACCGCCGCAGCGATCTTTGCGCCGACCATCCCGCTCGCGGTCAACGGCGCGGAGAGCAGGGTTTGCAGGGTCTTGTTTTCCACCTCCTCGGTGATGCCGTCAATGGACATGCTCCCGGCGACGAAGGCGGGGAAGAACATCAGCATCGGAATCAACACGGAATACAGAAACTCGAACGAGGTTGCCGGTTTGCCCTGCAGGTCGGCATAGCGCACTTCGATTCCCCGCTGGGCGCGCAGGTGGTTTTCGTACTGCTTGAGCGGCTCCTGTATCACCATGCGAATCAGCGAGCTGACCGTGTCGGAATCCGGCAGGTACAACTTGATTTCGGTCAGCCCGGCGGCATCCCGCGGCGTGTCCACCAGCGCGAGCACCTCGCCCTGATAAAACGCCGCCTGTGCCTCCGTCAGCGTGGGATAGGTTTGGATGGTCAGCCCGCGTTCGGTCAGGAATGAAGCGAGCGGATTGCCCGCCTCGCCCACCACGCCGATTCTGATCCCCGCACCGCTGAAGCGCATGATGGTGTCGGCGTCGTAGAGCGAGAGCATCCCCAGCAGCAGACCGGATGAAAACGAGGCAATGAACAATTGAATCAATATCGAGATGACGATGGTTCGGTCGCGCAGGACCGAACCCAATTCCTTTTTGACGACGGCGAAAAATGCAGCCATCACATCCCTCCCTGCATCACGTTGACGTTGTAGATAAAGTGCATCACGGTCCCGATGCCCAGCGCCAGCCAGTACGGAAACCGGAATGTGATCCTCAGCAGGCTCACGATGGCGGTGAAGATGAAATGCGCCGCCAGCGGGACGAGCAGGAAGACGCCCGCCCCGAACAGCGCACCCGACACCTGAACCTGCGACACCATGCTGACCGAAACCAGCAGCAGAAGTTTTTCACCGACCAAAAACCCAAGCGCAGAAAGGAAGGACAGCCATACGATATCGCGCATTGACTTCACCACGCCGTGTTCCGCCAGCACCACAATCCCGACGGTCTTGACCGTTTCCTCGACCAGCGCGGCGGCGATCAACGTTGCGCCGAGGATCAAGCCCACCGGCAGGTTGGTCGCAAACGCCAGCATCACCACCTGCGCCATATACACGGCAGGAATGACCAGCAGGCTCCACAAGGTCACGGCAAACCAGGGCTTGGAATGCGCCATCGTCAGATAGATCGCGTCGGCAATCTTGCGCGTGATGGGTTTATAGCCCATCAGGAATTCCTCGTTCAACATGCGCGTTCCCGCAAACATCGCAAAACCGAAGATCGCCGCCATCGGCAGGGACGGGAACAAATACTCACGCCAGCCGAACGGCTCGGCGCGATACATCTTCACCGCCAGGGTCAACGGCGAGATGTATGCCAGATCGCTGCTGTTCGTGAACATCGCCGGGAAAACCAGGTACGCCGTCGTCAATGTAGTCACGAGCATCGCAATGAAGGTCGTGTCCTTGAAGGTGCGGTAGAACAACGGCACCATCAGGTAAATCGCAAAAATGAACATCGTCGTCGGCGCAAAGATGGCGAGCGCCAACAGCGGGCTGGCATTCGTGAGCAGGGCGATCAGCACCGTTGTCGAAAGCGCAAAGACCGCATACGGCAGCATCTTGCCGAGGATGATCTGAAACGGCGTCACCGGCGCGGAGAGCAAGATCGTCAGGCGGCGGTTCGCCTTTTCATCCATGAAACTGCTGGTGAAGAAAATGCTGATGAACGTGATCGGCAGGATGTAGATCAGCGCGACGAGCACCTGGGTGAAGGGAGCGGGCGGCGGCGTCAGCGAAGGGATGATGACCTCCTCCGGCTTGGTCGTCTGTGGGATGGAATTCCCCGCTTCATTCTCCGCCGGGGGCTGTGCCGGGTTCAGGTAGTTGACTCCCACCCTCAGCGGGAACGCCTCCCCTTCCGCGTACGAATTCCCGATCCGAACCAGTTCCTCCTTCTCCATGTATTGCTTGAGCGCGCGCACCGCGAACTGCGACTTGTCGTCCTCGCGCGCAAACACCTGCGCGCCGACGATCAACACGTCAATCGCCTTTTCCTCGAGCAGCGCTTGTCCCTCTTCCGGGCTGACTTCGAGGACGGAGAAGCGGCTGTCGTTGATCGCCGGAACATCGCCCGAAACGCCCACACGATACAAACCGCTCCCCAGCGAAACCGTATCCCGCAGCGAGTAAGCGGATAAGCCCAGCACCGCCAGCAGCAGAATCACCGTCAAGGGACTGGCTCCGCCGCCGAAACGTTTTCGCAAACGGGTGATCTCGCGCCACGCAATCACAAAAACTTGATTCATCGGTCTCCATTCCCACAGGGTACTTTGGGATAAAATTGCGGCATGATCCAACTTACAAACGTCACCAAACGCTACGATAATACTACAGTCGTGGACCGGTTGAACTTACAGATCAATGAGGGCGAGATCGTCGGTATCATCGGTCACAACGGCGCGGGAAAAAGCACCACCATGAAGATGATCGCCGGGCTGATCGAGCCCACCTCCGGCGACGTGCGCGTGATGGGACACGACATGCAGAAGAGCGGCATCAAGGTCAAACAGCGCATCGGCTATCTGCCGGAGGAAAGTCCGTTGTACGAGGCGATGACCGCACAGCAGTACCTCCTGTTCTTTTCCGAACTTTATCAAATGCCGCGCCTGCGGGCAATGGAGCGGATTGACGTCCTGCTCTCGTCGCTGGACTTGATGGAAAAGGACAAACTGACCGGCGAATTCTCGAAGGGCATGAAGCGCAAGACCGCCATTGCCCGCACCCTCCTGCACGACCCCGAACTGCTCATCCTCGACGAACCCAACTCCGGGCTCGACCCGTTGACTTCGTTTTTCATCATCAACTATCTCAAGATGCTCAAGCGCGAAGGCAAGACCATCCTGCTCAGCGCGCACAACCTCTTTCACGTCGAAACCATCTGCGACCGGGTGGCGATCATCAAGAACGGCAAATTGCTAGTCTTCGACACGATGGACGCCATCCGCGCCAGGCTGGGCAAACGCGAGTACCAGGTCATCTTCCATTCGGACGACAAACTGGATTACGAGCACATCGGCGGGAATTACGTCTTCCGCACGCACGACGTGGACGGGATCGCCCACATGCTCGAAACCGTCTCCGCCAACGGCTGGGCGCTGGTGGATTTATCCATGCGCGAATCGGCGCTGGAGGAAATCTACGTCAAACTGATGACGACCGGTTGACGGTGAACGCCGTGACAACCCAAAAATCTCACTTCGAATTGGACGCCCTGCTCGCAGCGTTTGG
Source organism: Chloroflexota bacterium (assembly GCA_013112685.1). Lineage (GTDB taxonomy): Bacteria > Chloroflexota > Anaerolineae > Anaerolineales > Villigracilaceae > Villigracilis. The sequence continues at coordinate 1,300,366 of JABFGC010000002.1, forward strand.
AAAAGCGGGACGCCGCCTGGCGGAGATGGGAGCCAGCGAAGGCGCGGCGGGGAATATTTCGGTCTGTCTGCGCCGGCGGGTTGACGTGAGCGCGCGCTTCCCACGGGCCCCGTGAACTGGCGCTTCCCCATCCGGCCCCCGACCTGGCTGGAAGCATGTTCATCGTTACCGGTTCGGGACGCCGCCTGCGCGAGATTATGGACGACCCCACCGCCCACCTTGCCTGTATCATCGTCAACGAAGGCGGGCAGACCGGACAACTCCACACCGCGGAAGACTGTCCGTTCGAGCGGGTCACCAGCGAATTCAACTCGCATCTCGCAGTCCACCACGACCGGATGCGCGGCGAAAACATCGGCTTCCAGGCTATCATCCACGCCCAGCCGGTCTACCTGACGTATCTCAGTCACATTCCGCGCTATTGGGATGAGACCCATTTGAACAGGCATCTTCTGCGCTGGCAACCCGAAGCCATCATCAATCTGCCGGAAGGAATCGGCATGGTCCCGTTTCACGTGCCAGGCTCCGCGGAACTGATGTCCGCCAGCGTCGCTTCACTGCACGAGCATCGTATCGCAATCTGGACAAAGCACGGCGTGATGGTGCGCTCGGACGACTCGCTCGATCATGCCGTAGACCTTTTGGAATACGCGGAAACGGCGGCGAAATACGAATACCTCGACCTGACCGCCCATGAAATTGGCGAGGGACTCACAGCGGAGGAAATCCGTGCAATTTGCAGGGAGTTCCATGTAAAGCAGGATATTTTCTAATCAAGTGATGTTGCGCGGTAGGGGCGACCCATCCATGTTTTTGCAAAACGTCTGGCACAGGGCGACCCTTTCTTGCAGATTGGCTGCCTACTTTGCCCAAACGGGTCGCCCCTACCATGAAATCGCGCAAGGTGGGGTTAATTAACTCAAGTTGCTACCTTGAAATAGGTACTTGTAGTATTCCGTCAAAGACCCTCACCCTACCCTCTCCCAACGGGAGAGGGGGAAGCCATCTCAGTAAAAAATCGCCACGATTGGGGTGAGGGAATGTTTTTGAAATCAAGGTGACAACTTGGGTTAATTACAGGTCCCCAAGCAGGGACAACCCATCGGGATTGGTCAGGCGTTTTACTCTCAGCGGAGCGACGAAGAATCTCTTCCACCCCAAGAAGGTTTCCAGCGGGAGGAGAGATGCTTCGCTCCGCTCAGCATGACACAAAAATAGTTTTCAGACACTTTTTGATTTCAATCCGACGGTTTATCCAACCGCTTTGTGACCATCAACAGAATCACCGAAACAACCATCAGGACCACCGAAAGCGCCAAAGCCACGCCCAGGTTGCGCTCGAAGCCGAGATAGATGGCAATCGGCATGGTCTGCGTGACTCCCTCCAAATTCCCCGCAAACAGGATCGTCGCGCCAAACTCTCCCAACGCCCGCGTCCAGGTCAGAATGGCGCCGCTGGCAAGCGCCCGCGCCCCAAGCGGAATCATGACTTCGTTGAACACCTGCCATTGGTTCGCCCCCTCCACGTACGCCGATTCCTCCAATTGCTTATCAATGTGAGCAAAGCCAATCCGCGCCGCACGGACGTACAAAGGCGCAGAGACAAAGATTTGCGCAAAGACCACTGCCGCCGTGGTGAATGGCAGGCTGATTCCTAGTTCCCCCAGCCATGCGCCAAACAATCCTCTGCGCCCAAACGCCACCAGCAGGGCAAGTCCCGCCACTGAAGGCGGCAGGACAATGGGCAGGTCGAGGAGCAATTCAAGCCATGCCTTGTGCTTAAACTTCCAATGAGAGAGGAGATACGCCAAAGGCGTGCCCAATACAATCGAAACGGCGGTGGTGACGGAACTGGTTGCGAGGCTGAGGCTGAGCGCTTTCAACGCCTGTTCCGACAACGCATTGGCAAGGAAGCCCGGCGCGAGCGAACGGTACACCAGCGCGGCAAGCGGGAGCGCAAAGAATACCAACAAGGTCAAACTTGGGAGAAGGAAAATCCAGGTGGAATGTCCGTCGCCAAGCGTGTGGTGCGGCTTTTTCTGAAGTCTGGTCATGGAGCCGGTCCGAAACCCCACTTTCTCAAAGTGGCTTGCCCCTCATTCGAGAGGAGATAATCCACGAATTTTTCAGCAAGGGCGATATTGGCAGACTCGGCCAACGGCGCAATCGGGTAGGTTGCGGCAACGTTCAAATCCGCCGGGATTTCGATGATCTGCAATTCCGGGACGGCAACCGCATCGGAGACATACACAATGCCCGCATCCGCTTCGCCCAACTGGACTTTGGCAACCACCTGCCGGACGTTATCCTCATTAGAAACTACATTTGCCAGGACCTTGTCCTTGAAGTCCGCGCCGAAGGAGGCGGTCATTTTTTCGAGCGCCTGGCGCGAGTACCTCCCCACCGGCACTTCCTCCGCCGCCAGCACAAGTTTTATTCCTGGAACAGAAAGGTCTTCAAGAGAATCAATTCCAGCCGGGTTATCCGCCGGGAGAATGAGAACCAGCCTATTCGTCAGGAAGATGCGGGGCGAGGTTTCAAGGACAAATCCACCGCGTATCAACAAATCCATTTCCTCTTCGTTAGCAGGGGCGAAGACATCCACAGGCGCGCCTTCTTCGATTTGGGTACGCAGCATTTGCGAACCGCCAAAATTGAACGTGACCGTCACGCCGGGGTACCGAGCCTCGAAATTACCGCCGATTTCGGTGAAGGCGTCGGTCAGGGAAGCGGCGACGAAGACGATCAGGTTTCGAGATTCGGGCGCGTCATCTGACTCGACCTCAGGCTGTGCGGAAGATTTGCAGGCGGTCAAGAAGCAAGCCAGGCAGAGGGAAATCAAAAACAATTTTTTCAAGGACATTCGTACCGTTAACAAAGAGAATGGTTCATAGACGTCAGCCTCGTCAGTATATCGCAAAACAAAAAAGACTCCCACGCGGGAGCCTTATGGAAGACCATCGAACGCCCTTGAGAGCATCCCCAGCGAAATGTCCACGGCGATGACGCTCCCTTTGAAATTCGATTCGCGCAGGAGGGCAAACGGAAGCCGCCCCGTGCCAGCCGCCACATCTAGGATCAACGGTGCGGGAACGTCCGTCAGCGCGGCGAGCAGCGGTTTTGCCAGAAACTCAGCATCCTGTTTCTGGCTTTCTCCCTGCCGGTGTCGTAGTTTTTCGACCAGCGGTCGTACAACTCCGCCGGGTTGATATCGTCAATGGAGCGGGCAACTTTGATGGAGACGCTGGTCCCTGGCTGGACATTGGGTGATTTTATTCCAAGCCAAGAGTTGTTGACTATTAAAAGTGCTAGGAAAAAACTCCCTCTTGCGAGGGAGTTTAGCTGGGGAGCAAGGATTCGAACCTCGAATAACAGGGCCAGAACCTGTCGTGATGCCATTTCACCACTCCCCAATGCGGCGGGTATTTTACCACTGTTTTCTTTCTTTGTGGGTGGCTTTCCTGTGGCGTGTGCACGCAAAGGTTGTCAGCAGCTACGCTCCAGCCGCCGCCGTTCGCTGCGCGAAGACGCAGTCCTCGGCGGCGTTTTACGAGGGAATCCTGCGCCGGGGACAGCGCAGGGAGCAAATTACCTGACATGGTTTGCGTGCACACCCTGTGGCAATTTGAACAAAGGATCGTCGTCAGAGAAATCTCAAGTTTGATTCTCTCAAGGCTTGCACCGCTCTGAATTAATTTACCGATGTTAGCTCCCTTACCTCTCACATGGTGAAAATCTAGGACTACTGGATCAGACTCGCCGCACTCAGAACATGGATGAGTTGCCTTGTAATTCCAAACATATTCCCTGGCTTCTTTACGAGCCATTGTTCTTTTTTTCCAAGTTCGTTCCTTTTCTTTCTCTTGATGATTTAAATAAAAGATTCGTTGATGGTTGCGTTGGCATTGCCGACAACTCTTTTGCCTGACACCCAAAGACTTCCAACGCCAGTTAAACTCCGTTTCTTCCTTTTCAAGACCGCAGGTAACACACTTCTTCACGGAGGGCTCCATAAGGTGCGTTTGTCTGGCGCAAGTGAAACCTTACGTGGGGATTAAGCCTGCGATTTGTCGGAGCGGGCGGCGCGGCGGGCGCTCTCTTCCGCGTCCATCAGGATGAGGAGGGTATGCTCCACAAACTTCAAGCCGAAGAAGTAAACCACACCCGGCATGGCCTGTAACAGGTAGGGGTTGAAGTAACTGAGCAGGTCGAAAATGGACATGCCCTTCTGGTAGAAAATTCCCGTCACAAACTGCTGGAGGAACTGGAGCAATGAGACAGAGGATGTGTACAAATAGATGCCAAGCACCACCCATGCCAGGATTCCAGACCAGCGGGAAACTTTCAGCACGGCATCCTTGTCGAAAAAAGTGCCGTAAAAGCGTTCGCGTTTCTCTTCCATGTGTATTCTCCGTTTGGGGTGAAGATTCGGAACAGGCTCTATAATTATACTTTGTTATAATCGGTACGAATACGACGCTCCCGGCGTGGATAAGGTTCCTGAAACGCCGGCAGGCATCGTCGAGAAAAGAAGCGGATCGTCATCCGCAGAAAACCATTGCGAAGGCTGAATCCAAGAATGAGTCCTGAAGAAAACAAGCCCACCGATTTTATCCGCGAAGCCGTGGCGGAAGATTTGCGCACGGGCCGCTATACCTACGTCCGCACGCGCCTCCCTCCCGAACCGAACGGCTACCTGCACATCGGGCATGTCAAAGCGTTCATGATTGATTATCTCATTGCCAAGGAAAACAACGGAGAATTGATCCTGCGCTTCGACGACACGAACCCGGCGAAGGAAGAAACCGAATTTGTGGAAGCCATCAAGGAGGATGCGCGCTGGCTCGGCATCGAGTGGGTCAAGGAGACGTACGCCTCCGATTACTTCGACCTGCTGTACGAATGGGCAAGAACACTGGTGAAAAAGGGGTTGGCGTACGTGGACGACCAAACGCCCGAAGAAGTGAGCAAGAACCGCGGCACGCTGACCGAGCCCGGCAAAAACTCGCCGTTCCGCGACCGCTCGGTGGAAGAGAACCTGAATCTGCTCGAACGCATGAAGAACGGTGAGTTTCCCGACGGCTCGCGGATTTTGCGCGCGAAGATTGACATGGCGCACCCGAACATCAATATGCGCGACCCTGCGATGTACCGCATCATCCATGAGCCGCCGCATCACCGCACGGGCGACAAGTGGAAGATTTACCCGCTTTATGATTGGTCGCACGGGCAGAACGACTCGATGGAAGGCATCACCCACTCGTTGTGTTCGCTGGAATACGAAAACCACCGTCCGTTGTATGAGTGGTTTTTGGATCAACTGGGGGTATTCAAGCCGCGGCAGATCGAGTTCGCGCGCCTCAACATGAACTACACGGTGATGAGCAAACGCAAACTTCGCCGCCTGGTGGAAGAGGGTCACGTGAACGGCTGGGATGATCCGCGCATGCCAACCCTGCGGGCGATGCGCCGACGCGGCTACACCGCCGAAGCGATCCTCGATTTCATCCGTCGCGTGGGCGTGGCGAAGAATTACAGCGTCACCGATGTGGCGTTGCTGGAAGAATGCGTGCGCGACGACCTCAACAAACATGCCCTGCGCCGCATGGCGGTCATCCGCCCGCTGAAGGTGGTGATTGACAATTATCCCAACGATCTCGTCGAGGAGATGGACGCGGTCAACAACCCCGAAGACCCGTCGGCTGGCACACGCAAGGTGCCGTTCTCGAAGGTCATTTACATCGAGCAGGACGACTTCCGCGAAACGCCGCCGCCGAAATATTACCGCTTGTATCCGGGCAACGAAGTCCGCCTGCGCTATGCCTATTTCATCAAGTGCACGCACGTCGTCAAGAATGATGCGGGCGAAGTGGTCGAAGTCCATGCCGCCTACGACCCCTCCACCAAAGGCGGAGATTCGCCCGATGGTCGCAAGGTCAAATCCACGATCCACTGGGTTTCAGCGACGCATGCCAAACAAGCGGAAGTCCGCATGTACGACCGTCTCTTCACAAAGGAAGACCCGGAAGAGGGAGAGGAGGGATTCCTCGCCTGCCTGAATCCCAACTCGCTGGAGATTCTGACCGGCTATGTGGAACCGCATCTTGCCGCGCCGGAAGTTGGTTCACGCTTCCAATTCGAGCGCCTCGGATATTTTTGTGCAGACCGCGACTCCACCCCCGAAAATCCTGTGTTCAATTTGACGGTCAATTTGAAGGACACGTGGGCGAAACTGGAGAAGAAGGCAAAGTAACCTTTGGAGTTGAAATGAGATTGGATATTTTTCGCAACGCCGTAACCGCCCTGGCTGCGGCAACTGTCATCGCATCGTGTGCGCCGCAGACGCCCGCCACCCCAACCGTTGACATTGTCGGCACGGCGGCGGCTCAAATGGCTTCCGTCATGCTGACCCAAACCGCAGGAGCCGTCACGCCCACTCCGCCCGCGCCTACGGAGACCGCAACTCCTGCAATCACCGATACCCCCGCTGTTCCCACCGAAAAACCTGCGCTCAGTCCTCCGTCCGTCGTTAAGTTTGCAGGCTGCTGGGCGGGTCCCGGCGAATCCTACACATTGATCAGCAATATTGATCCCAGCATAAGAAAGGCGGGAAGGCAGGTCGTGACCATCCTCGGCGTCGGGAGCGAGCCGGGATGGTACATCATCCGAAACCCCTACTTCAATAATCCCTGCTGGATCAGGGCGGAAAACATGGAGATTGATCCGCTCATGGACCTTTCCCAATTCCCGGTCATGACGCCCCCTCCGCCATAAGACACGATTCACTGACAGCAGGAAATTCCAAGAGTGCTATAATCAAATCGGATCAAGGAGTGACCCATGAGCGAAGAAAAACGCAAAGCCGTAAAGGATAAACTTCCGCCGGAGGCGTTGGAACACCTGAAAGCCGCGCGCAGCGAAATGCGCAAGAGCATGGAGACCATCCTGCCGCCCGGTTTTTTGGAGCACCGCCGCGCGGCACGCAAGGAAATGCTGCTCGCCTTCCCGCAGCCTGATAGACGCCGCGATTAAGAAGACGGAAGAAAAATCCGCGTAAAAAATACCGCGACACGTTGTCCCTAAGGTGGGATGAGTGTCGCGGTTTATTTACGCAAATTAGCCGCGAGATAAATCTTGCGCTACTGTAATCCTGATTTACCGAAACGGGCGTTTGCCCCGCGCAAGAAACAGGGTGTAAAACAGCGCAACGCCCGCCCCGCCGAGCAGAACGCGCGCCAGCAGGGTGTGACTGTCGTACAAAATCGCGCCGGCAACGAGCAAGCCAAAGAACATGATCCCGCCCGTCAGCCGATTCACCGCGCGTTCCAAATAACTGACTTGAAGATTCACCAGCGGTATTTGCACGTTCAGCTCGCCGCGCTCCATGCGGCTCAGCACCCGCTCCGTCCTGCCGGGAATGGCGATGAGCGTTTTGAAGAATTCCCCCGCTTCATCCAAAAACGTATCGAAGAACGAACCGCCTTCGCCCTCGGTCAACTTGCGGGCGTACGGCGCGAGTTGCAGCCACAGGTTGAAGTCCGGGTTCAAGCCCGTGCACATGCCCGAAAGAATCCCAATCGTCCTGCCGAGCAGGAGCAGATTCTCAGGCACCTGGAACGGCATGTTCAAAAGCAATTCCCGAAACTGCAAACCGAACTTCATCATCTCGTCGTGGCGAATACTGCGAAGTTCGTTCATGCTCATCCCCCAAAAGCGGTCGAACACCTGCGCGCTGGCTTCCTCCAGCAGTTTGATGTTCGCGTGCGGGAGCAGAATCCCCAGCATTTGATACGCCCGAATCAAGCGCGGCGCATCCTGCAAACCGATGGAAATCGCCACTTCGCGCAGCCCTTCCACAAGGCGTTCGGGCATCCGTCCCACCATGCCGAAGTCAATGAACGTCAGGCGGAATTGGGTTGAGCCGTCTTCGTTTTTCCCGGGCAGGGGCAGGACAAACAAATTCCCGGGGTGCGGGTCGGCGTGGAAAAACCCGTCTTCAAAGATTTGCTTCAGATATTTTGCCAGCAGGCGTTCCGCCACCTCGGCGCGGTTGATCCCTGCGGCGGTGATGGCGTCGTAATCGGTGATTTTGATGGCGGTGACATCCTCGAGCGTGAGGACGCGGCGACTGGTTCGACTCCACACCACGCGCGGGACGTGCACGCCTCCATCGCCCTTGAAGTTGGTTGCAAAGACCTCGGCATTTTTCCCCTCTGACAAATAATCCAGTTCCGCCTTGAGGATCGCATCGAACTCGGCGACGATTGCCATCACATCGGCGCGCTCGCTGACGGGACGATATCGCTTCAGCCAGCCGCCCACCACGCGAATCGCGGACATATCCACTTCGACGATCTGCTCGATGTTGGGGCGCAGGATTTTCACGACGACGTTTTCAAAGCCCAAAGTCCCCGCTTCGCTTGGAAGCAGCCGCGCGCGATGGACTTGTCCCAGCGAGGCGGCGGCAACGGGAATCTTCTCAAAAGTGAGAAAAACCTCCTCGACAGCAGAACCAAGCTCCAGTTCGGTTTGGAGGCGGATGGATTCAAAATCCACAGGCGGGACTTCATCCTGCAAACCCGAAAGTTCATCCGTAATCTCAGGCGGCAACACATCCAGCCGCGCGGAGAGGAACTGCCCCACCTTGATCATCACCCCGCCGAGGCGGATCGCCAGCGCACGAAAGCGGGACCGCGACCTGGCGTAAACGTCGCGGGCGCGTGGCGCGAACCAGTGCGCCCAGCCCAATGCGGCGCAGAAAAATATCCCAGAAGATGATGCCCAGCGTGACGCGCGCGAAGAAAAACACGATGCGCCAGTAACGCAATCCCAAAATGATAGACATGAAGCCTCCATGCGGTAATTGTAGCCCTGTAAGTGAAATTTGCGTCGGGCGGGTCTGTGCCTCCATAACAATTTATTTACCCGTCATTGTTCAACAGACCGAGGGAGTCGGGCTTCGTGCTATAATTTTGGAAGAGGTGTCCCATGACCACCATATCTTTGGATGAAAAACAATTCAAGGTTTTGCTCAAAGAAACTCTAATCGAACTGTTCGAAGAACGCCGCGACATATTTTCCGCCATCGTAGCCGAAGCGCTTGAAGACATCGGGCTGGCAAACGCCATTCGCGAAGGGCGAAAAAATGAGTTTGTCAGCGAGGAGGAAATTCGGGCTATTCTGGCGGAATGAACAATGGAAATACTATTCGAGAAAAGTTTTGGGCGCGACTTGAAAAAGATAAAGGACAAACGCCTGCTCAAACAAGTACAGGAGGCAATTGATCAGGTTAAATCCGCCGCATCCATTAACGAGATGCCGAATCTGAAGAAATTGCAGGGCTTCGAAACGTATTATCGAATCAAGATTGCGAATCACAGAATCGGCGTCGAAATTTCAGAAGGGCAGATTATCTTTGTCCGCTTTTTGAATCGGAAAGACATCTACCGATATTTCCCATAAAAACGTTCGGAAAACCTGTATTCAATTTGACAATGGGCCTGAAAGATGCCTGGGTAAAGAGAGAAAAAATCAAACCGACCTTGACAACTCATCCTGCTTTCATGTAAACTCGGAGCATGTACCGCTAGATTCATCTTGCGCTTGTATCGGGAGCGGCATCAATGCCGCTGTACAGATTCTCAAAGAAAGGAGCGCACTTCAATGTTAGACCGCATGACCTTACCCAACCGAAAACTTATCCCTTCTCGAAGTGCGCCCGTTAACCGTCCATAAACGGTCTCTCCCTGTGTCGTTTCCAGCCACGGTGCGCTTCGCATCGTGGCTTTTTTATTGTCGCACACCGACCATGGACGATGAACCACAGACGATGGACGATAGTTGATAGACAATACGCGGTCAACCTGAAACATGAAACCTGGAACATGAAACCTGGAACATGAAACCTGGAACTTGAAACCTGAAACTTGAAACCTGGAACTCAACACCATGAACCTCTCCCTCAAATCCTACTGGAACCTCCTCTCCGACCACATCCGCCCTCAACGCGGACGATTCATCCTGCTTGCCGTCATGCTCTTTTCCAGCATCGGGCTGCGCATCTTCGCACCACAGATCATGCGCCGCTTTATTGACTCGGCGCTGGCGGGCGAAGCGCTCTCAACGCTGACATGGACAGCCGTCGCTTTCATCGGCATCGCGCTGGTTCAACAGGGCGTACACATCTCGGTCACCTGGCTGGGTGAAAACGTGGCATGGACCGCCACCAACGCCCTGCGCGCCGAACTCGCCGAGCGCGCCCTGCATCTCGACATGAAATTCCACAACGACCACACGCCTGGTGAACTGATCGAGCGCATTGACGGCGACGTCACCGAACTGGCAACCTTCTTTTCTCAATTCGCGCTCAACCTCATCGCCAACGGTCTGCTCATGATCGGCATCCTCGTTGCGTTGTTCCTCGAAGATTGGCGCGTGGGTCTCGGCTTTACTGTCTATTCGTTTCTCACGCTGACCATCCTCGGCGAGGTCAAGGACATCGCCGTCCCGCACCAGAAAGCGCGGCGCGAAGCCGAGGCGCAATACTTCGGCTTCATCGAAGAGCAGTTGAGCGGCACCGAAGACATCCGCTCCAGCGGCGCAGTGGATTTTTCCATCCGCGAACTGTTCCGCCACCAGGGCGAGATTCTCAAACACAGCCGCCTCGCCCACTTCAAACGCTGGATCATCGAAAACTCGATGGGTCTTGCGCTCACGCTCGGCACACTGCTCGCCGTCACCAGCGGTTATTGGCTCTTCACCGCAGGCATCGTCACCATCGGCACGGTCTATCTCTTCGTGCATTATCTCAACCTGCTCGAAGAACCGTTTTGGGCGATGACGCACGAGATCGAAAGCTTCCAAACCATCGGCGCATGCCTGGAACGCCTGACCGAGTTCCGCAACTTCAAAGCCGAGGATAAAAACGATTCGGGCAAAGCGATTGACTCACACCCGCTTACGTTGACGTTCAACGACGTGACCTTTTCCTACAATGGCAGCGACTCCGTCCTCTCCCGCCTCTCCCTGGACCTCAAGCCTGGTTCTGTTTTGGGGCTGCTGGGTCGCACGGGAAGCGGCAAAACCACGCTCGGACGGTTGATCTTCCGCCTGTACGACGTGAAAGAAGGCGGCATAAAGATCAACGGCACGGACATCCGCGAGATTCAACTCGACTCCCTGCGCCGCAACATCGCCATCGTCACACAGGACGTGCAGCTTTTCCGCGCCTCCATCCGCGACAACCTGACCTTCTTCGACCGCTCGATTCCCGACGAGAAAATCATCGCCACACTCGAAGAACTGGAGATGGGCGACTGGTTCCGCAACCTGCCTCACGGGTTGGATTCGGAACTGGAAACAGGATCAAGGTCACTGTCCGCGGGCGAAGCGCAATTGCTCGCCTTCACGCGCGTCTTTTTGCGGAATCCAGGACTGGTGATTCTCGATGAAGCCTCATCCCGCCTCGATCCCGCCACCGAGCAAAAACTCGAACACGCGATTGACAAACTGTTGAAAGGACGCACCGCCATCATCATCGCCCACCGCCTGCACACCATCCACCGCGCCGACGACATCCTGATTTTGGAAAAGGGCATCGTCAGCGAATACGGAGACCGCAGGCAATTGGCGTCGAACCCAAGCTCGCGCTTCCATCAACTCCTGCAAACTGGCATGGAAGAAGTATTGGCGTAAAGCAGTAACCACAAAGGAGACAAAGGGTCACAAAGAAAACCCCTAAAAAAACCTTCGTGCTCCTTCGTGACCCTTTGTGGTAAAGAAAGAAACCAATGACCTCAACAACCTTCAACCCAACCGAAAACATCCCTTCCCTCCCCGCGTGGAAGGTCATCTACGAAATGATTCGCTTCCGCACCTGGCTGTGGATCATTGACCTCGTCAGCGTCGCGCTCATCCGCTTTTGCTGGCAGGTTGCGCCTGCGTTGATCATGAAAGCCTTCTTCGACATGCTCACAGGCGGCGCGCAACTGACCTTCGGCATTTGGGCGATTGTGGCTTTCCTCATCGCCGTCTGGCTTGGACGTGTGCTAGCCAGTTACGGCTTTTACTATGCCGATGTCCCCATCTTCGCGGACATGAATACCCTCCTGCGCCGCAATCTTCTGCGTCACATCCTGCGGCGACCAGGCGCATCGCAACTGCCCGATTCAGCGGGCGAAGCCGTCAGCCGCTTCAAAACCGACGTGGATCAAATCCCGCTCTTCGTCATCCTCGTCAACGACATCATGGTGGGCATCGCCATTATCGCCGTCGCCATCGTGTTGATGACGCGCATCAATCCCCTCGGTCACGGTGATGGCGCTCATCCCGCTCGTCATCGTCGGCGTCGTCGCCAACATCGCCACAAGCCGCATCGAACATTACCGCCGTGCTTCGCGCCAAGCCGCTGGCAAAGTGACGGGCTTCATCGGCGAATTCTTCGGCGCGGTGCAGGCGGTCAAAGTTGCAGGCGCGGAAAAGAACGTCATCGGTCATTTTCACAAGATCAACGACGAACGCCGCAAGTTAACCGTCCGCGAAAAACTCTTCGACGAAGTGCTCGGCTCGATCTACCGCAACACGTCCACGCTCGGCACGGGCGTCATTCTCGTGCTGGTCGGTCAATCCATGCGCGCGGGCGACTTCACCCTCGGCGATTTTTCGCTCTTCGTTTATCTCCTGCAAAGCATGGGCGACCTCACCACCTTCGGCGGCATGTTGTGGGCGCGTTACAAACAACTCGACGTGTCGGTCAAGCGCATGTACCGCCTGATGGAAAACGCTCCGCTGAACGCATTGGTGGAACACAGCCCGATCAATTTGACAGGCGACCTGCCCGCCGTGACCTACCCGACGAAAACCGCCTCAGACCGACTGGGCGAGTTGGTCGCTAACCATCTGACCTTTCATTACCCCAATTCGGTCAACGGCATCGAAGACATTTCCCTCAAAGTCAAGCGCGGCTCGCTGACCGTCATCACGGGTCGCATCGGCTCTGGCAAGACGACGCTGCCGCGCGTCCTGCTCGGCTTGCTCCCCGCCGAGTCTGGCGAAATCCGCTGGAACGGACAAGTCATTACCGACCCTGGCAATTTCTTCATCCCGCCGCGCTGCGCCTACACCGCGCAAGTGCCGCGCCTGTTCAGCAACACTTTGCGGAACAATATCCTGCTCGGCTTGAACCGCCCCGACGACGACATTTACAAAGCGACCCGTCTCGCCGTAATGGACCGCGACCTCGAACAACTGGACGACGACCTCGAAACGATGGTCGGCTCGCGCGGCGTCAAACTCTCTGGCGGGCAAGCGCAACGTGACCGCCGCCGCGGCGCGCATGTTCATCCGCGAACCCGAATTGCTCGTCTTCGACGACCTCTCCAGCGCGCTCGACGTGGAAACCGAGCGCCAACTTTGGGAGCGCATCTTTGAGTCGGGTAATGAGACACCTGCACTTGCACCAGGTGCAAGTGAGACCTGTCTCGTCGTCTCCCACCGCCGTCCGCTTTTGAGGCGCGCCGATCACATCATCGTGCTGAAAGATGGTAAAGTAGAATCGGAAGGCACGCTGGATCAATTGCTGGAAACGAGTCCCGAAATGCGCGAACTTTGGAAATTGGAAGAGAGTTAGATGTCATTGCGAGTGGCGCAAAGGCGCCACGAAGCAATCTCCTGAATTATGGAGGTTGCTTCGGCTACGCCTCGCAACGACATACAATGAAAGGAATTCATGCCTCAAGCCACCTCTACCGACCTGATCCGCGCTGCGCGTGAAGCGTTCAACCGCGCCATCGCCGAAAAGGACGCCAGGCGCATCCGCCCGCTGCTCGCGCCATCATATCATCTCGTCACAGGTCGCAGCGACCAGTTCCACGGAGCAGACGAAGAGGAAAAACGCTGGGCTGAACTTTTCCAAAGCGACCCCACTGCCGTCTATCGCCGAACGCCGCGCGAGATCACGGTCAACGAAGCCTGGGGCATCGCCGAAGAACTTGGCAACTGGCAGGGCGAGTACACGATAAATGGAAAACTCGTTCACGCCTCGGGTGTCTATGCCGCCAAATGGCAGCGGACAAGTCAAGGCGACTGGGTTTTGCAGGCGGAGGTTTTCACGACAATTAATTTCGACGACGCCTGCATCCCGCCTGAGCCGATTTAGACGATGGACGATTGACCATTGACCATCAAAGCCATCCATTGTCTATCGCCAATGGTCAATCGTCAAGGAATATAAAATGGACATCATCACAGGAAAAATCCTGAAATACCATAACTGGATCGACGGAAGAATTATCGGCATCGCAAAAGACATCGGCAACAAACTCATCGAAGGCGGCATGGAACGCGATGCGGCGCTCGCCAAACTCGATGCCGTCCGCCAGAACCCGGGCAGTTTCCTCGCCGTCCCTCTTTTCGCGGAACTCGCCCGCGAGTGCATCCGCATTTCGCAAAAGGACGAGTCGCCGAACCTCAATCTGCGCGACCAGCCGCTTCAATATCCCATCTGGGGCAGGGAACACATTGACGAAGGCTCGCTCGCCCAAATGGACAACGCCATGCGTCTGCCTGTCAGTGTGGCGGGCGCGCTCATGCCTGATGCCCACGTCGGTTACGGGCTGCCCATCGGCGGCGTGCTGGCGACGGAGAACGCGATCATCCCCTACGCTGTGGGCGTGGATATCGCCTGCCGCATGAGGCTGTCGCTGTATGAGGTCTCGCCGATTCTGCTCGAACAAAAGAAGGGCATGTTCGAGAACGCCCTGTGGGAAGAGACCGCCTTCGGCATGGGCGCGGAATGGAAGGGAACCCGCCGTGCGGATCATGCAGTGCTGGACGACCCCACCTGGCAAGCCACCCGCCTCTTGCAAAGCCTGAGGGATAACGCCGTGAAACACTCGGCACGAGCGGCACGGGAAATCACTTCGTCGAGTGGGGTTCGTTCCGTTTGCACGAGCCGATGTTTGGCTTGCAGCCCGGCGAATATCTCGCGCCGCTCTCGCACAGCGGTTCGCGCTCGGTTGGATTCAAAATCGCAGACCGCTACAGCAAACTGGCGATGGAACTGCATCCTAATCTCGATAAGAGCATCCGTCATCTTGCGTGGCTTTCGCTGGATTCCGAAGAAGGTCAGGAATATTGGCTTTCCATGGAACTGGCTGGCAAATTCGCGTCGGCGAATCATTACGTGATTCATCATCGCGTGGCGAAGGCGGTCGGACTCAAGGAAGCGGCGGTTGTCGAAAACCACCATAATTTCGCCTGGCGTGAAAAACTCCCCGACGGGCGCGAGGTCATCGTTCACCGCAAAGGCGCCACGCCCGCAGGAGTCGGCGTTTTGGGCGTCATCCCAGGCGCGATGGGCGATGCAGGCTACGTGGTCCGCGGCAGAGGCGTGAAAGAGTCGCTGGAGTCCGCTTCGCATGGTGCGGGTCGGCAAATGAGCCGCAAAGCCGCGCTCAATTCCATCAGCAAGCGCGAACGGGATGAATATCTCAAACAGCGCGGCGTGACCCTGCTCGGCGGCGGCTTGGATGAATCCCCACAGGCATACAAGCCGATTGACGAGGTCATCGCCGCCCAGCATGATCTTGTCGAAGTCGTCGGCAAGTTCACGCCGAAGATCGTCCGCATGGCGGATGAGCCGGGCGACATTTAGGAAAAGCCGCGGCATGAACGACATGCAAAAAGGTCACGGAGGTGCAAGGAACTTCCGCGACCTTTTCGTTATAATGGGTTTATCATCACCCGTGAGGTACCCATGCTGCCAAACGACCCGCAATTTCAAGACCTGCTGCTGAACTACTCCCAGGAAACAAACCCGACGGTGCGCAAGCAGTTGGAGGATATGATCTGGCAGGCATACGGCACGGAAAACACCGTGCTGGTATTGGATATGTTCGGCTTTTCGCTCTTGACGAGAAAATACGGCATCGTCCATTACCTTTCGATGATCCGCCGGATGCAGTTGAGCGTCGAACCCATCATCACCGGGCACGGCGGCACAGTCATCAAGTTTGAAGCGGACAACTGCTTTTCGGGCCCTGCCCGACCCGCTGGCGGCGGTGCGCGCGGCGATCACGATCCAGCACGCGCTCCACACTTCCAACCTGCTCACCTCCGACGAACTCGACGTGCACGTGTCCATCGGAATTGATTACGGGAAAATCTTAATCGTCAACAACGAGGATATGTTCGGCGACGCCGTCAACCGCGCCTGCAAAATGGGAGAGGACATCGGGGCGGCGGACGAGGTTCTGATCACAAAGGAAGCGATGGATCTCATCCCCACTGAAGCGGCAATCGAGGGAAAACCCATCGAGGTGAATATCGGCGGGATGAATGTGGCGGCGTATTCGATTATCTACCGGACCAACGCTGAGGAAGAACAGCAATAAAACGGCTGGGGTGTCACATTGCAAGTCCGGGCGCCAACCCATCGCTCCGATTCATATGAGCATATCCAAAAGAAGACCAAGCCCCGTCATCGCAAATGGGAAAATCGTCGCGGCGAAAACGCGATAAAGAGTCCAGTTTTCGAAGGGCCAGGTGGGCGCTTTTTCGGTCAATTCCAGAAGCGAGCGGAGTGTGGCAATCCGGTCGGATGGAAGCTCTGTAGTATCCGCAGACGACACCGCCAGCATCAAACGGTCGTATTCATCCTGAAGGGCATCTGAAATGCGGCTCAGCGCTTCCAGCCGCGCCAGGCGCATGTTGGCGTGCGCCTGCCAAAACGGCAGCAAAAAAGCCAACGGGACCAGGACAAGGTACAAGCCAAGGTAAATGGCATCTTCGGGAAAAACAGGCGCAGCGTAGAAAAAACGCATGGCAATGAAAAGTCCAAGCGCGCCGCCAAACCCTGCAAAACTCACCCCATATTTCGTAATGGCATCGAACGAAACGCCGTATTTGGATTGCCCGATCAACACCGGCAGTTTGATGTGGTGATAAATGCGGTTCAGGTTGAACGCCGCGACCAGATGGCGCATCAGGACGATGGTGATCATGTAGAACAGAAAAAAACGCGAAAGCTGCAAAATCGCCGCCATCAGCCAATTGACGCTGTACCAGCGAATGCCCATATATCCCAAAATATACGTTACGCCGAGATACACAACTCCCCCGCCCAACAAAGTTCCCGGAATCCAGGAGCGGGACGCCTTATGCAGCATGCGCGATGCGCGCAAAAGCCCACCCTGCATGGAAGCAGGCGCAAGCGGAAGCACCCAATGATACAGCCCCGCAATTGCATTTGGCTGCCAAACGTAGAAAAGAATGACCACCGGATGAATGATCCAGAAACCGACCTGATTCACCCGATCCACAATGCTGCTGCGTTCCAATCCCTCTTTGGGAAGAAGCACACCGAACCATGCAGGCAGGACCACGAGATACACAAGAAAAAAGGACAGGCTTATCAGTGCTGCCTGCCAGGGTTTTAGTTTTAAGAACGCAAGGAGGCGGCCAAATGGATCCCTGCCAATCACATCCTGTGAATTAATCGAAGTATCCATTCGCGCCTCCTCCGTTGAAACGTGAACGATCCGCTCTTACATCTTTTCCAACATCTCAATCGCGTTTTGGATGCGGCGCAAGCAGACCTCGCGCCCGATGATCTCCATGCTTTCAAACAGCGGCGGGCTGACCTTTTGTCCCATGATGGCTACACGCCGGATACCGAAGACCTGACCGGCGGAGAACCCGCTCTCTTCGACGTACGCCCGCATCGGCGGCTCGCATCGCTCGTGACTTAGATCTGGTTGCGCTGCCAGAATTTGATACGCCCTTCGAGCGATCTCCGCGGACTGCTTCGCGTCCAGCCCTTTTGCAACAAGGTCTTCGGGGTTGGGTGTCACTTCGTCCCTGAAGAAGAATGCGCCGAAGGGGATGCAATCGTCCAGTGTGGTGAGCCGCTCGCGGATGAGCGGGACGATCTTCAGCAGCACATCGTCTTTGACGGCGAGTCCCTCACGGGTAAAGTAAGGCTTGAGACGGGCTGCCAGGTCCTCGGTCGTGAAGAGGCGGATGTGAGTCGCGTTGAAGTGATCCAGTTTCTGGAAGTTGATCGCGGCGGGCGAGGGAGTCAAATTATCAATGCTGAAGCGTTCGATCATTTGATCCAGCGTCATCACATCGTCTTCGGGGACGCCCCACCCCATCAACGCGCACCAGTTGAGCACGCCTTCCGGGGTGAAGCCGAGGTCCTGCATGTCTTTGATGAAAATGGAATAACCGTCCTTCATGGCTTGCGCAGATTCGCGTTTGCTCATTTTTCCCTTGCCGCTTGGTTTGAGGAAAACGGACAAGTGAACCCAGACCGGCTCCTCCCAGCCAAACGCGCGGACAATGTTGATGTGCAGCGGGAATGTACCCAGCCACTCCGAGCCGCGCAGGACGTGCGTGATTTGCATCTCGTGGTCGTCCACCATGGCGGCGAGATGGTAGGTCGGCAAGCCGTCGGATTTGAGCAAGACCTGATCGTTGAGTTGTTTGTTTTCGGTGACGATCTCGCCGCGCAGGTGATCGTGCGCCACGGTGACGCCGTCCTGCGGCATTTTGAAGCGGATGGTGTGAGGCTCGCCGTTTGCAACCCGCTTTGCGGCTTCGTCTGGACTCAAGACGCGGCAGGTGCCATCGTAATGTGGGTTTTCCTTGCGTTTCATCTGTTCCTGCCGGACTTGTTCGAGCCGTTCGGGGGTGCAGAAGCAGGGATAAGCGTGGCCCTTTTCCACGAGGATTTTCGCGTGACGCTGGTAGATCTCGCGCCGCTCGGTCTGGCGGTACGGTCCGTATTTGCCGCCAATGTCGGGACCTTCGTCGTAGTGAAGTCCAAGCCAGCGCAAGCCGTCCATGATCTCCTGCTCTGCGCCAGGGACGGTGCGCTTGAGGTCGGTATCTTCAATGCGCAACACGAATTGCCCGCCTGTCTTTTTGGCGAGCAGGTAATCGTACAAGGCGACACGCGCCGTACCGAGGTGCATGTGACCGGTCGGTGAAGGTGCGAGGCGGGTGCGTGCGGGTTCGATGGACAAAACGATTACTCCTTGAATGACAGTGGACAATAGACGACAGACCATGGAAAACCGTTCATCGTCAATAGTCTATCGTCCATCGTCTGGTTTTAGAATTCCAATTCCTTGCGGCGCATGACGACGGATTCGACCAACCCGATGCCGATCATCAGCGCGGTGAGACCGCTCCCGCCATAACTGATGAAGGGCAGCGGCAGACCGGAGACTGGCAGGAGGTTGAGGTTCATCCCGATGTTGACCGCGCCCTGGAAGAAGATCAATGTTGCCACGCCCAGGGCAAGCATCGAACCAGCCATATCCCGCGCTTTTTGCGCGGCGCGGATGCAGCGCCAGACGATGATTCCCAAAGTCAGGATGATGAGCACGCCTCCCACCATGCCGAACTCCTCGGAACTCGCCGCAAAGATGAAGTCGGTGTGACGTACCTTGAGGAAGCGCAGCTGCGTCTGCGAGCCGTGCCCGTAGCCCTGCCCGAAAACGCCGCCGGAGCCGACCGCGATCAACGCCTGCTGGACGTTGTATCGGTTACCGTAGGTATCGTTTGGGTCCGGCACGACGAAGTTGACGATGCGCTCCTGTTGATACGCCTGCAGCCCCGGAATGCGGATGCCAAGCACGGAAAGCACAATCACGCTCATCAGCAAAACCGCGCCGACCACCGCGGCAAAAGCAACGTGCTTCACCTGTATGCCGTTTACCCACAGCATCACCGCCAGGATGACCGACAATACCATCACGTTGCTCAGGTTCGGCTGTAACAAAATCAAAACGATGATGCCAGACGCCCAAAGGACCGCCCCAATCACCCAGCGCAAATCGCGCGGGCGATCCTGCACCGCTTCGAAATACCGCGCTAGGATGATGATGGCGACGATCTTGGCAAACTCCGTCGGCTGAAGGAAAAGCACGCCCACCTGGAACCAGCGCTGGGCGCCGAACGCCGATTGCCCGAAACCGGTCAGTGTGACGAGGAAAATCAGGATGACGAGATAAATCGGGCGGTAGAGCGCCAGCCAGTAGCGGTAGTCCACGGAGGCGAGCAGAAAGATGAGGACCACGCCGAGAATGGCGAAATACACCTGGCGGGAAATCAGGGGCTGCAACACTTCGTTGCCCGCCACCGCGGAACGAATCATCGCCGTGCCAAACGAAGACGCCAGCACGATTGCGCCCAGGAGCAGGAAGTCAAAGTTACGCCAGGAAAGTCTGCGATTTACCATAAACAAAAAACACGGATGCAACCGACGAAGCCGCCAGGTTGATCCGTGCCTCGATGAGATTACGATTCAACCCGCGCGGTGATGCGACACATTCCGCAGGGGAATATCCGCCACCAGCCTTTGCGAGCGTCCGTCCCGTTCCAAGCCGATCTGCACGGCATCGGGGTCAATGTCAATATATTGCGAAATCGCCTTGAGCAGGTCGTCCTTGAGGGATTCGAGCTGGGCGGGAGTCAGGTCGGTGCGGTCATGCACCAGGACGAGTTGCAGGCGTTCCTTCGCGCTTGCCGCGCTCCGCTTTCGTGTGAAGAAGTTCATGTCACTTCCTCCCCGCCAACCGCTGAATCGCGTTCCACAACCCGCCCTGCTGGGCAAGGTCCATGAAGGGGACATCCTGTCCCTGCAAACGTCTCGCAATGTTGCGGAATGCCTGTCCTGCGCGGCTCTTCGGGTCGTTGACCACGGGCGCGCCGCGATTCGAACCGATGATGACCGATTCATCCTCCGGGACGATGCCAATGAGCTGGATGCCCAGCAGGTCGAGCACGTCTTCGGCGGACAGCATGTCGTTGTTCTTTACAAGGGTGGGATTCAGACGGTTGAGAATCAGCGGCGGGACCGCCCTTCTCCTCCGCCTCCAAAATTCCGATCACGCGGTCTGCATCGCGCACCGCGCTGACCTCGGGGTTGGTCACCAGCAGGACGCGGTCCGCCGCCGCAATCGCATTGCGGAATCCGCGTTCGATGCCCGCGGGTGAGTCAATGATCACGAAGTCGGAATCAGCCCGCAGGTCATTGCAGATGCGCACCATGTCCGAAGGCGAGACGGCGTTCTTGTCACGGGTTTGCGCCGCGGGGATGAGATACATCTCAGGGTAATGCTTGTCGCGGATCATCGCCTGCTTCAGTTTGCAGCGCCCTTCGATCACATCCACGATGTCATAGACGATGCGGTTTTCGAGTCCCATGACAACGTCCAGGTTTCGCAAGCCGATATCGCCGTCAATGCAGACGACCCGTTTGCCGTCCATGGCGAGGGCGGTGGCAAGGTTTGCAACGGCGGTGGTTTTGCCCACGCCGCCCTTGCCGGAGGTAACGGTAATCACTTGAGCGGTCATATCAGTTCCTGATTATGGATTCACCTGTGTGCCACAGTTCGGCTTGCAGACGACCTTCGCTGTTGATGCTGGCAATTTCAGGTCTGGGGTCTTTTTGCGGTTTGAGCGTTGCGGAGACTTCATCCGCAATGCGGAGTTGGTTGGCGGAAAGATCGAGGGCGCAGATGAACGCCGAGCGGTCTCCCTTTGAACCGGCGTGGATCATGCCGCGCACCCTGCCCCACACAATAACGTTCCCTTCGGCGACCACTTCCGCGCCCGGGGTTGACATCGCCCATGATGACGACATGCCCTGGATATTCGATGCGCGTGCCGGAGCGGATGGTTTTGGTGATGAAGAGTGCCGTGTCGTTCGTGATGGCGTCGGCAACGTGGCGCTGTTCTTCGGGTCTCGGCTTGGAGATGCGGGTGGCTAAACCAAGCAGGCTGGGAGGTCTGCTCGGTCAGCGGCGATTCGCTGACCACCGCCCAGAGAGAGACGTTCCGTTCCGAAAGCCGGTCGCGCAGTTCGACCAAATCGTTTACTTTGAGGGCTTGCGCGCCCACGTCAATGGCGAGCCGGGCGCCCTGAAAAAAAGACGGACGTTCATCTATCTGCGAGAGCAGCGTGGTTTGCTGCTCCTCCCACGACGACTCCGAAAACGTCGCAAGAAGCCCGTCGCGTATTCCCTTGATCTGAACGATTGAAGTGGTCGGCTCCATGGGCTAATTCTTGTCACCATCAGGCTGATTATACCTGATGAAAGCATTATCCCATTTATGGGGATGCGCCGCCCTGCCCCTGCGCAATGTCCAGGGCTTTGATCTCGAAATACGCCCGGATGACGCGCTGCACCATCGGACCTGCCACGCTTGCGCCCTCGCCGCCGTTATACGCGAAAGCCAGCACGATAATTTCGGGGTCTTCGTATGGGGCGAAGGCAAGCGTCCAGGCGTGGGTGGGCCACGAGCCGAACTGACAGCGGTTGGCGGCGCGGGCGACGTCGTCGCAGTATTCGGCTGTGCCCGTCTTGCCTGCCACGGCAATTGGAAAGTCGCCGAAAAGATCGTTGAGCGTGCCGTATAACGTAGCGGTTACGGCAAGGCGCATCCCTTCGCGCACGGCTTGAACGGTCTCCGGTCTCACGGTTTTTAGTTCGTCGGTCAGGGTGCAATACGGTCCGTCGCAGGAGTAGCCGCGGATCAACGGGTCAACGGTGATATCCCATTTTTTGTTTGGGGTAAATGGGGAAATCTGGTAACTGCCGGGCGTTTCAAACTGGGTCACCGTAAAATCGAGCGGATTTTGAGGATTGAACCAGTACGGAATCACGTTGCCATCGCCGTCGGTCACCTGGCGGACGATGGTCGGCTGCATGAGGACACCGTTATTCGCAATCGTCGCGCCGGAGAGCAGAACCTGGAGCGGCGTGGAAAGCACATAGCCCTGTCCCACGCTGGCGATGTACGTGTCGCCGGTGGACCAGTTCTCGCCGGTATTGATGCGCTTCCACTGCGGGTCGGGAATCAAGCCGTCCGCTTCGCCGTAGAGTTGAATGCCAGAGCGTTCGTCGTAGCCAAGCGCGCGCGCATATTGGCGCAGACGCTCGATGCCCAGCCCCTGCGGGATCTCGTCCTCGTAGCCGCCGCCGAGTTTGTAAAAACAAACGTTGCTGGAAAAACCGATGCACTGGTAAAAGTTGACCGGTCCGAAGCCTTCCGGCAGTTTTTCAAAAATGTGATCCACGAACGGGCGCGTGTTTGCGTCGGTGCACGCATCGGTGGGGTTGAAGCGCTCGCACAAAAGCAGTTGACCGGGAGCCTGCACGATGTCATCTCCATCCACCACGCCTTCATTGAAGGCGCCGGTTGCCGTGGACAATTTGAACGTGGAGCCTGGAGGATATTCCGCAGAGATGGCGTTGTTCAGCAGCGGCTTGCGCGGATCCTGGCTTAATTGTTCGTAATAATAGGCGGGGATGATGCGCGCGAGGCGGTTGTTTTCGTAATTCGGGTAGGAGACCATGGCGAGGATCTCGCCCGTCTTCGGGTTCATAGCGATGATCACGCCGCTCGAAATACGGATTCTGCCAAAGTAGGTATTCCAAAAGTTGATTTCCTCCAGCAGGGTCGCTTCTGCGGCGGCTTGCAAGCGCGTGTCAATCGTCAGATAAACGTTGTTGCCCGGTTCCGGGGCGATGGGCGGTTCCAGGTTGCGGATTTCCTGCCCCGCCACATCCACCTGGACGACTTGAAGCCCGTTCCTGCCCGCCAGAACATCCTGCAACGACGCCTCCACACCCGAATAACCGATCTTATCGCGGTTGGGGATAAACCCCTGGGCGCGCAGTTCCTCTTCCTGCAAGGCGGGGATGGGTCCCAGAAAACCGATGATGTGCGCAGTCAGGGAGCCGGTCGGATAGTCGCGGATCGGCTCGACCTCGACCGCGACGCCGGGCCAGTCCACCGATTTTTCTTCCACGATCCGGGCGACTTCTTCCGAGACATTGCATTTGATTTTGACCGGACTGTACGGCGCGAGCGTATCCTGAAGCGCCACCAGCTGCGCGATCCCGGGTCCTTCCACGCAGGGGGCGAATAACTTGGCTTCTTCGAGCGATTCGGCGGTGACGGGTCCGCCTACGGGAACGTCAACCAATTCCGAAAGTTCACGGTAGATGCGCTGGATGTCCGACTCGTCCACCGGCAGGTTTGCGGGGGTAACGACGACGTTGTAGGAGGCGATATTCCGCGCGAGGATGTAACCGTTTCGGTCATAGATGATGCCGCGCAGGGCGGGCACGCTGACCTCGTTGGTGTAGTTATCCACGGCGCGCGTTCTCCAATCCTCGCTTTGGAATATTTGTAAATTGATCAGGCGGATGAGAAACGCCGTCATCGCCAGGGCAACGACGACGTAAATTGTCACAAGCCGCCACGCCTCAAAACGGACGGGACGGGATTCTGTTCCGGTACTCATTCATGCTCCTCGACAGGATAAACCCAATAAGATAGGTCGCGCATCAACGTGTAAATGGGGATGGAAAACAACATGTTCAGCAGAAGGCTGGGCAGGGTGATCAAGCCAAGCACGTCGCCGAACGAAAAGGGGGTTCCGAAGATCCGCAGGACGACAAACGAAAGCAGGTGAATGAGCAGGGTTCCCAAAAACACAACGCTGAACATCGCCAGCAGCGGAGCCTGCCAGACCCGCCGCTGAAGGACGCGCGCCAGAAAAATAACACCAAGATAACCGGCTGTCAAAACGGGCCAGGGCATGCTGGAGACAAACCCGACAAGCAGGCAAGTGATCGCGCCCCAATGCCAGGCGGAGTCAACCCGCTCCTGCAGCGCCCAGGCGGCTATCACCAGGAAAGGCAGGTCGGCGTAGCCGGAAAGCAGACGCACCTCGCCTACGACCGATGATTGCAGAATCACTGCCAGCAAAAGCAATGGGAATGCGATCAGATTGCGCATGTCAATTTCAAATCAGGGGGACGGCGTGGATACAGGCTCAAGCGGGGTGATATCCACCGGGCGAAAGTTGGTGATCACCAGCACGATCGGGAGGCGGGAGAAATCCACCGCAGGCTGGACGGTCGCCTGCTGGAAGAGCTCAAATTCCAGCGAGCGGACGGTCACCACCTGTCCGATGATCAAGTCTGCCGGGAAGCCGCCGCCCAGCCCCGAGGTCAGGATGAGATCGCCGGATTCCACGGTCTCGTTTTGCGAGATCATGTCGAGGGAGATGTCGCCGGTCACGGAGCCGAACAAGACCGCGCTGGTATCCGCGTTTTGCAGGTACACGTTGATCGAAGAAGCCGGGTCGGTGATCAACTGCACACGGGCGGCATCCGCAATGACGGCATCAATGCGCCCAACCAAGCCCTGGTTCGTCACAACGGGCATGCCGCGCCGGATGTCGTCGTTCCGAACCGCGGTTGATAATGATGTAATGGAGGAAGGGGCTGGGGTCGTACCCGATGACCGAGGCGGCTTTGTAGGTGCTTTCGGGGTTGGAACGGGAGAAATCCACCAGCGCCGCCAGGATGTCGGTCTCGTTGACGCGCTGCTGTAATTCGATCACCTGCGCCTGTAACTGCGAGACCTGCGCCTCCAGTTCGGCGTTGCGCTGGCGCAGGGATACGATATCGCGCGGCGCGGTGATGAAATCCTGGAAGCCGAGAAAGCGGCTGGAGATCCAGGTTTGAACGTCAATCAACACGGAATTAAACTGCCGCGACGCGGAGCCGAAAAAGCCTCCCAGCGCGAGCGCGAGAATCCCCCCCACCACTAGAAAGATGATCGTCGTTTGTAAAGAACGGGAATTCATTTGTAATCAGCCTCATGGAAGAGACTGCCGATCCATTTAACCGGCATGACGTGTGCTTGCCGCGTTCCAAACCAACCAGGTAACGGGAAAGGTTCTCAAGGTCTTCAAACACCATCGCCGCGCCGCGCGCGACGCAGGTCAGCGGGTCTTCCGCCACCCAAACGCGAAGTTTCAACTCATCGGTCAGGCGCTCCGCCAGTCCCCGGAGAAGCGCGCCGCCCCCGGCAAGACAAATCCCAATGTCCATCAAGTCCGAGACGATTTCCGGCGGGATTTCATCCAGCGCATCGCGGACCGTATCAATGATCACCTGGACCGAACCGGAGAGCGATTCGCGGATCTCCACCGAGGAGATTTCAATCGTTTCGGGCAAACCGGTGACCAGATTCCTGCCGCGCACTTCCATCGTCTTTTCGGGATGCAGGGGATACGCCGAGCCGATCTGCCATTTGATTTGTTCGGCGATGCCCTGACCGATCAGCAGGTTGTATTTGTTGCGCAGGTACTGGACAATGTCCTGATCCATTTCATCGCCCGCCACGCGCAGGGGACCGGGAAGCGACCACTCCGCTCATGGACATGACCGCCACCTCGGTCGTCCCGCCGCCGATATCCACTACCATCGAGCCGCGAATCTCGCCTACGGGCAAGCCCGCCCCAAGCGCCGCGGCGATGGGTTCCTCGATCAGCATGGCTTGGCGCGCGCCGGATGCCATCACAGCGTCGTACACGGCGCGCTTTTCCACTTCCGTCACGCCGGTCGGCAGACCGACGATCACACGCGGACGCGGGAGGGGCACAACGCTTTGTTCGTGGACCTTGCCGATGAAATACTCAAGCATGATGCGCGTAACGTCGAACTCGGCGATCACGCCATCACGAATAGGACGAACCACCATGACGTTCGCAGGGGTTCGCCCGACCATTTCCTTGGCTTCCAACCCGATTGCCAATGGTTGACGCTGTTTTTTATCCACTGTAACCCAGGATGGTTCGTTGATGACGATCCCCTTACCGCGCACGTGCACCAGCGTGTTCGCGGTACCAAGGTCTATGGAAATATCCAGAGAAAACAGGCCTAACAGCCAGTTGATTGGGTTGAAAGCCAAAACAGGCTCCTCAGAATGGATTCGGTGTTCAGCATGTTTACGGCGCGATTATACCATGAGGCGAAATGGGAAATTTTCATGTATCCGGGGTGGAGTGCGTGTAAAATAGAGGAAATTAATCCCAGCCAACCGGAGGAACCCATGTCCAAGATCGCCGTTGTAACCGACAGCACCGCCTATCTTCCCGCAGAGTACGTCAAAAAATATAACATCACCGTAGCGCCCCAGGTATTGATATGGGGCGAAGAAACATTCCGCGACGGGGTGGATATTCAGCCGGAGGAATTCTACAGCCGGTTGAAGACCGCCAAGGTCATGCCGACCACATCCCAGGTCTCCATCGTGACCATGCAGACCATCTTCCAGGAACTGGTGGATCAGGGGAACTCGGTGCTGGGGATTTTCATCTCATCGAAGCTTTCCGGCACCCAGCAATCCGCCATTCAGGCAAAGGAAATGATGGGAAGCGCCGGTGAAAAGGTCACGCTCGTGGACAGCCTTTCGACCGCCATGGCGTTGGGATTTCAAGTGCTCGCCGCGGCGCGCGCGATTGAAGCCGGCGCCAGCCTGCAGGAAGTCGTGGCGTTTGCAGAGAAAGCGCACGAACGGACGGGGGTTTATTTTGCGGTGGATACGCTGGAATTCCTTCACCGCGGCGGGCGCATCGGCGGGGCGCAGCGCTTCATCGGTTCCGCCCTGAACTTGAAGCCGATCCTCGCCTTGAAGGACGGCAAAGTGGAAGGCTTGGATCGCATCCGCACCAAGACGAAGGCGCACGACCGCGTCCTCGAACTGGTAGCCGAACAGGTCAGCGGGAAGTCGAACGTGCGCCTCGCCACGCTTCATGCCCACGCCGCAGAGGATGCCAAAGCCCTGCTGGACCGCGCCTCCGCCGCCCTCACGCCGGTCGAGACCGTGTTCACGGAGGTCAGTCCGGTTGTCGGCACACACGCCGGACCTGGAACCGTGGGCTTGGCTTACATGTTCGATTGATGATCGACGCTTCGCAATTTGGGCGAATCGCCAAATCCCTGCCATTCCTCCTGCAGGCGGATGCAAAACTTAAAGACGAATTCAAAAAGGCGGCGTTCTTTGCGCGCATCCCTGCCGGACGCGATGTTTTTCTCGAAGGTGATCGTGTCGAGGCAATTGCCTTGTTGATTTCAGGCGTGGTGCGCGTTTACAAAGTCGGCGAGACGGGACGCGAAATCACCCTGTATCGTTTCGGAAACGGCTCTTCGTGCATTTTGACCGCCAACGCCATCCTGAACCAGAAATCGTTCCCGGCTATCGCAACCGTGGAAGAGGACGCCGAGGCGGTCATGATTCCCGCCGACGTCTTCCGCGAGTGGATTCAACGCTACGACGTTTGGCGGGGGTTTGTTTTCGACCTGCTCTCGCAAAGGCTTTCCACCGTGATGGCGATCGTTGACGAAATTGCCTTCCAACGCATGGACCGCCGCGTCGCCGCGCTGTTGTTGAAGCGGGCTGGAATCCAAAACCCTGTGCGAATCACCCATCAGGAGATCGCCGCCGAATTGGGAAGTTCTCGCGAAGTGATCAGCCGCCTGCTCGAAGATTTCGCCAGCGAGGGCATCGTCCGCTCCGGGCGCGGCGCGGTGGAAGTTCTGGATTTTGACGGATTGAAATCCCGTTCGCTTGTGTGACTTTGTCACAGACAACAACCGGTATATCTCCTATACTGCAAACATAAATTTCGCAAACAAAAAGGAGATATATCATGAAACGCAATATGTCGGATCTGGATCGGATCATTCGCGTGGTTCTCGCCGCCCTCTTTTCCTACCTGTACTTTGGCGGCATCGTTACCGGCGCGCTGGGAATCATCCTCGTTGTATTGGCGGGTGTGTTCCTGCTCACTGCAGTTGTGGCGTTCTGCCCGCTTTACGCGCAGTTCAAATTCAGTACACACAGAAAGTAAGCCGGGAAGAAAAGAAGGGGAGATTAAACTCATTTCTCAGCTGCCAGCCTCCGGGGTCCGCCTGGAGGCGCTTTTTTTCGGCGATGGGCTATAATCGCCGTCATGAGTCATAAGGTTCCTTTGGTCATCGGCATCGCAGGCGGATCGGGGTCGGGGAAAACAACCGTTGCACAGGAAATTCTAAACAGGGTGGGCGCGGATCGAATCGCTTTCCTCCAACACGATTCTTATTACAAAGACCTGACGGGCCTGCCCGACGCACAGCGAAGGCAGGTGAATTTTGACCATCCCAATTCGCTCGAAACCGAGCTGCTGATCCAGCACATCATCATGCTGAAGAATTACCAGCCGGTGCAAATTCCCATCTATGACTTCACCGCAGACAGGCGCACGGGCGAGACGTTCACGGTTTATCCGCGCAATGTGATTTTGGTGGAGGGGATCTTGATCTTCGCCGAGCCCGAACTGCGGAAATTATTCGACGTGAAGATTTTCGTGGATACCGATGCGGACGTGCGTTTCATCCGCCGCCTCTACCGGGATATTACAGAGCGCGGGCGCACGACGGAATCGGTCATCAAACAATACGAGACGACGGTGCGCCCAATGCACCTCGAATTTGTGGAGCCGTCCAAACGATATGCGGATGTCATCATACCGGAAGGCGGTCACAACACCGCCGCGCTGGATATGGTGGTTGCAAGAATCGAAACCTTACTGAAATAAAGGAGAGACAAATGACAAAACAATGGAATAAACCGCCCGCAATGCAGATTGACCCGAAGAAGAAATACAAAGTGCACATGGAGACCGATAACGGTACGATGGTCATCGAATTGTTCGCGGATAAGACCCCGGTGACGGTAAACAATTTTATCTTCCTGTGCCGCGAGGGATTTTACGACGGTGTCATTTTCCACCGCGTCATTTCGAACTTCATGGCGCAAGGCGGCGACCCCACCGGCACGGGACGCGGCGGACCCGGTTATAGATTCCAGGATGAATTTCATCCTAGCCTGAAGCACGATAAACAGGGCGTCCTTTCGATGGCGAATGCCGGACCGAACACAAACGGCTCGCAATTCTTCATCACCCACCTGCCGACGCCTCATTTGGATGACCGGCACAGTGTCTTTGGTCAGGTGGTGGAAGGACTGGACGTGCTCATGTCCATCCCGCCGCGTGACCCGGGCAACGTCAACGCCCCGGCTGTGAAGATTCTTCGTGTCACCATCGAAGAAAGTTAACCCGGCGCAAGCAGGCAGGGCGAAGGGTAAAAAGAGGGCGGGACAAAAACGTGATTCGCGAACTGTAAAACGCAAAGCGCAAAGCGTCGAACGAAGCAGCGGCGCTGCGCGGAGGACGGCGAGCGTTGAAACCGCCTTCACAGAAGCCGCGCCCGCCCAAGCCGAATCAAAAAGCCCGCCTCGCGCCTGAACACGAACCTGCTGCGAATCCTCGCGGTTTTGGCGGTCATTGGGATCACGGTTTACATCTACAGCATCCGCGACCGTGCGGAGGAATTTGCCGCTTATGGATACCCCGGCATCTTTTTGATCGCCCTCATGGCAAATGCGACCGTGATCCTGCCTGCGCCGGGTGTGGCGGTGGTCTTTGCCATGGGCAGTGTGTTCAATCCGTTCGGGGTCGCGTTTGCGGCGGGAGCGGGCGGCGCCATCGGCGAGCTGACCGGCTACCTGACCGGCTTTAGCGGGCAGGCGGTGGTGGAAAACACCGCGCTGTATAACCGCCTCCTCCCCTGGGTGAGAAAGTACGGCGCATGGGTGATCCTCGTGCTTTCGGCGATTCCCAATCCGTTCTTCGATACGGCGGGCATCGCCGCAGGGATGGCAAAGGTCCCGCTCTGGCAGTTTCTGTTGGCGTGCTGGGTCGGGCAGACTATTAAAATGGCGATGTTCGCATTCGCAGGCGCGTATTCGATTGACTGGATTGCGAGTTACTATCAATAACCAAGGAGCAAACCATGAAAGGTTATGAAAAACTGGACGAGTACATCGAAAAGAATCTGAATCAGAGCCTGGATGAACTCAAGCGCTACGTTGCCCAGCCAAGCATCAGCGCGCAAAACCTGGGGTTGAAGGAATGCGCACAATTGGTCAAGGGGATGCTTGAAAAGCGGGGTTTCAAAGCGGAAATCAACACAACCGACGGAGCGCCGGTCGTGTTCGGCGAGCGCAAGGGGAAAAGCGGCAAGACCCTGCTCATTTACAACCATTACGATGTCCAGCCGCCGGAACCGCTGGAATTGTGGGAAAGCCCTCCCTTCGAGCCGGAGATTCGGGACGGCAAAATGTACGGGCGCGGCGTCAGCGACGACAAGGGACACCTCACCTCGCGCCTGCACGCCATTGACGCCATCCTTGCAGAGGAAGGCGAACTGCCTTGTAGTATCAAATTCATCGTCGAAGGCGAGGAGGAGACCGCCAGCGTTCACCTGCACGATTACATCACGAAGAACCTCGATACATTAAAAGCCGATGCCTGCGTGTGGGAATTCGGCGGCGTGGATCACCGCGAACGCCCGCAACAGTATCTCGGCTTGCGCGGCATCTGTTACGTCGAGTTGTCCGTCACGGCTCTGGGAACAGACGTTCACTCAGGGATTGGCGGCAGTATCTTCCCCAACGCGGCGTGGCGGCTCATTTGGGCGCTGAACAGTCTCAAAGGTCCCGATGAACGGATCCGCATCCCCGGCTTTTACGACGACGTCATCCCGCCCACCGAGCGCGACCGTGAGTTCATGGCGAAACTCCCCGACGTGGAAGAGGAATACAAAAAGCGCTACGGCGTCAAGGAATTCATCAAAGGCTTGAAGGGCGGCGTTGACTTGAAGGTCGAGGAAGTCTTTACACCGACCTGCACCGTCTGCGGGCTGACGAGCGGCTACCAGGGTCCCGGCTCGAAGACCGTCCAGCCGGCGTTTGCCTCCGCCAAGGTGGACTTCCGCCTCGTCCCGAATCAAAAGCCCCAGGATATTTTGAAAAAGCTCCGGGCGCATCTCGATGCGGAGGGATTCAGCGACGTGGAGATCACCTTCCTGGGAGGCGAACCCGCCGCGCGCACGGACCCGGATCATCCCTTCGTCAAAATGGTTGTGGAAAGCGCCGCGGACGTATACGACATGCCCATGGACGTTGTCCCCATGACCGGCGGCTCAGGACCCAACCACCCGTTCGTGCATGACCTGGGGCTGCCCGTCGTGACCATGGGTTTGGGCTACCCGGAAACCCGCGCCCACGCCCCCAACGAAAACATCCGCATTGACTTGTACGTCCAGCACGCCAAGCACATGGCAAGAGTGATCAAGGAATTTGCTAAGTGACCTTTTTCACTCCGATTTCGTGACTTTCTTTTCCCTGTTTCGGCATATAATATTTTTGCAACGAATCAACCTTTCATGGATTTTGGAGGCAAACATGTTTGTAGGCGAAAGAATGTCGCAACCCGTTATTACCGTCACACCCGATACCCCCGTACACGATGCGCTGGCGATGTTCCGCAAGGAGCACATCCGCCGCGCGCCGGTCGTCAAGGACGGCAGGATGCTGGGAATCGTTTCCGAGAGCGATCTGTTGAACGCTTCTCCCTCGCCGGTCACGAGCCTGAGCGTCTGGGAAATGAACTACCTGTTGAGCAAGGTGACCGTGAAGCAGGTCATGACGAAAAAGGTCATCACAGTGGACGCCAATACCCCCATCGAAGAAGCCGCGCGCATCATGGCGGATAAAAAGATCGGCGGCATGCCCGTGATGCGCTCCGGCAAACTCGTGGGCATCATCACAGAAACCGATCTGTTCAAGATTTTCCTTGAATTGATGGGCGCGCGCACCAAGTCCCTGCGCGTGACCGCCTTGATCGAAGACAAGCCCGGTCAACTGGCGAAGGTCACCAAAGCCATTGCGGATGCAGGCGGGAACTTCCTCGCTTTCGGCATGTTCTCGGGACCCGACACCAGCAGCCGCATCATTACCTTCAAGGTGGCTGGCATGAAGAAGGAAGAAGTCAACAAAACCCTGGGCAGGGTCGTGAAAAAGTTCTGGGATATTCGACAGAGTTAGTCGGCAAAACAGGAGAATGCAAAAAGCGCGCAGAGAAATCTGCGCGCTTTTTTCTCAATGAAGAAAATCAGGTACAATCAAGCCATGGAAACCGTGACCGTTCGAGCCGTCTACAAGAAGGGTGTCTTGAAGCCTGTTAGAAAACTGAATCTGCCTGAGAACACCGTTGTGGAGGTCAGGGTTAGTTCTGTGCGACCTTCTCAAAAATCTCCCTCTTTTGCTTCCCTGATTGGCATTTGGGAACATCTGCCCGAAAAGGAAAAGACTGCGCTCGAAAAAAAACTTACCCATACACGAAGGCGATCGGCTGCAAAGGTAAAAAATCTCGCAAAGAAACTTAAATGAGCGGGGGGGGGGGATTATGACTGATTGTATGACGAAATAAAGATGCGGCGTTTCCTCTATCTTGCCTTCCTTCCCTTTAGACTGCGCCGCTGACTCATCCTGGGGACATTTTGACCTTTGAGTTCGGACACTTCCTCCTCGGTCAAATAACGCCATTGACGCGGCTTGAGGTCGCCGAGCCGCAATGTGCCGATGCGGGTGCGAATAATGCGCACGACGGGCAAACCCAGCAATTTCCCAATTTCACGAATCTGCCGCTTCTTCCCCTCCCCCATGATGACGCGAATCCATGCGCCTTTGCCGGAAGTGGAGAGGAATTGCACGTCGGCGGGCTGGGTGCGGTCGCCGTCTTCGAGCACGACGCCGCGCCGCCATGCGTCGAGTTGTTCGCTGTCGGGGCGGCGCGCTACCAGCACACGGTACTCCTTCTCGTGTCCATAGCGCGGATGCGTGAGGCGGTTGGTCAGGTCGCCGTCGTTGGTCATCAGGATCAAACCCTCGGAGTCGAAATCCAGACGACCGACGGGATACAAATGTCCCTCAACCGGAATCAGGTCGCGCACCGTGCGGCGGTCGTCCTGTCCTTCCGCCGCGGAGAGCACGTTGCGCGGCTTGTACAGCGCGATGTAAGTCAGCGCCTCTTTCCGGGTGAGCGGTTTGCCGTCCACGTAAACCTTGTCCACGGCGAGGTCTGCTTTTTGACCCAGCACCGCCACTTTGCCGTTGACCAGCACGCGCCCTTCGATGATGAAAACCTCGCAGGCGCGGCGCGAACCGTAACCTGCTTGAGCGAGTAGTTTTTGAAGTCGTTCCTGCATAGGCGGCTTTTATACCAGAGTTGAGAAGGGATGAACAGTGTCAGAGCGCAGGCGCGGGTTCCTGCTGAACGGGATGTATCTTGAGGAACTTACGGATCAGAAGAATGACCAAACCCAATATCCATCCGCCGGCGGCGCTGATCGCGATCAGGAAATTTGCCAGGGCGGTTAACGTCTGGGAGATTTGAAGGATTTGCTGTGAGGGAGTCTGCTCCACAACACCGGACGACACGAGGTGGGGGATGTTGACTGTCGCAAGCGAGATCAGGAAATAATACGCCGGAAAACTGACGAACAATTGCGTGCCGCCCAAAATCCCCTGCGCAAGGATGTAACCCAGCCAATCGGATGCGCGGTATTTTTCGATCCCCTCCGTCACGGGCGTCGAGATTAGCCCTGCTCCAATTCCCATCCCAGAGCAGAAGAGGAAAAAGACCCAGCCGATCACCAACGGCAAATCTTCCGCGTCGAAAATGTAGAACACCGCGCCCATCCTGATGTAACTGTACAACCCCCAGCCAGCCAGCGCGACGGGCCCCCAGCGCCCAAATGACGTAGGTCACCCGTCACAACCCGGCGCCGCGCCACGAACGCAGCAACCAGCCCCACGTCACGCTCATTGGCAGGAAGATCAGGACCCAGCCCACCGAGTAGGCGGAAAACGAGATGAGAACCGGGAAACTGTTCAGACCGCTCAGTTCGTTCTCGACGACCGCATCAATGACGACCTCCTGAAGGACCGAGAAGGCGGCAATCGTGACGATCATCCACAAACATCCGGTGAGGGTCAAACTGTAAGCGGGAATTCTGAACAACCAACTGTCCGGGGCGCGAGGCGGTCTTCCCCAGGTATCGCCCGCATCCACAGCGGAGGCGAGTCCGCCCATTGCGCTGAGCAGGGCACAGGCGGCAACCGTCAGCAGGAAATTGAAATAGAGTTGTGTGGCGGTCTCGGTGATGGAATCCACGAAAAGCGTCAAGCCTGTGACGTCGTCCACTTCCGTATAAAAGGCTCTCAGAACCGCTTCCTGCCCGGACAGCCCGAAATGGAATGTGCCGATGAAATCATAGATGAGACAACCCGCAATCAAGCCCGCGCCCGCGCCAGCCAGCAGACTGTCACGCCAGTTGCCCGCCCAGTTCCAGCGCGCCGAAACCCAGCCGAACGCGAACAAGGTCAACCCGCAAAAGACCAGCATGCCCGTGGAAAGCCAGGCAGGCAGGATTGCCGCTTCGTCCACGTATGCCCAATCCGGCGCGATGTTGGCGGGTTCCATCATGTACCACGGAAACCATAGCGCGATCACACATATCGCCGCAGAGACAATCCCCGAAAGCACCACTCGAATTCGCATATATCCTCCGTTTTGACTAGTGTACGGCAGGTGGAGACGGAATTCAATTATCAAAATACACCTTTTGCTTATGCACCTTTGGGAGTCCTGAAGTTCTACTTCAGGACTTGATGTTCTACAGGGCATGATGTTCTACTTCTAGGCTTGCCGCTTCAACTCAGAAAGTAGAACTTTCGGACTCCGATCCGATGGACAGTGAAATCCGTCAAATGAAAAAGCCGACCCCTGAACCGGGTCGGCTTTTCGTGCAATCAGGAGCGCCTAAAGGTCTCAAAGACCTATAGGCGCTGTATAAAAAATCAACCTTTCAACAACTCGGTGGTTTCCGTTTCGGACTCTGGCGAAACCGCCAGCGGCGGCAGCTCCATGATCGAGTTCAACCCGAAGTGCTGGAGGAATTCGGGCGTGGTCGAATACAGGATTGGGCGTCCCGGCCCATCGGTGCGCCCCGATTCCGGATCAAGCCCTTGCTCAGCAGGCTCTTCATCATGCCGTCGCTGTTCACCCCGCGGATCGCATCCACCTGCGGGCGGGTGACCGGCTGTTGGTACGCGATGATCGCCAGCGTCTCCAGCGCGCGGCGCGGCTGAGATGCGTAACCGCCTCCAAGCCGAGGAATTTTTCCACCAAAGAAGCCAGTTCGGCGGCGGTCGTCAACTGCACGCGCCCGGCGTTTCGCTGAAGGCGCAGTCCGCGCGATTGCAGGCTGTCCTCCAATTCCTTGAGTCCGCGCTCGACGACCGACGTCGTCACATCCAGCGCCGCCGCGAGTTGGGCAACCGGCACAGGCTCGGCAGAGACGAACAGCATCGCCTCGATGCGCGCCGCCAGCCCAAGCGTGTCGTTTGAAATGGATTGAGAGTCGCTCATGCTATAATTGCTCCGCTTAACTTCTTACGATAATGAAAACCTGTCTCATGAAACTAAATCAAAAAATCCTTTTATTTTTCCTTGCGCTTGCATTTTCATCGCTGGCATGTTCCATCTTCGTCGGCGGACCGGATTACCCCGCCCAACCCATTTCAGCCTCCACCGAAGAAGCGCAGACCATGCGCGAACAGATCGAACAGGCGTTTCTTTCAGGCGCCGAGACCGGCATCGTCACATTGCAGATCACCGAAAGCCAGCTGACGTCCTACATGGCGGATAAACTCGCCCAGCAAACCAATCCGCCCTTCACCGATCCGCAAATCCTTTTGCGAAACGGTCAAATGCAGATGTACGGCAAGATTGCGCGCGGCTGGTTCACCGCCAACATGCTCATCACCATGAACGTGACCGTGGACGAAGCGACCGGTCAGCCGAAGATCGAAATCACGTCCGCCGATTTCGGTCCGATCCCCGCGCCCGAGGGTCTCAACTCCGCTGTCAGCGCGATCATTGACGAAGCCTTCACCGGCTCCATCGGTCCCGCCGCCGTCGGCTTTCGATTGGAGACCATCGTCATCGCAGACGGCATCATGACATTGACGGGACGAGTCAAATAGCGGCTGGATTATACCCGACATGACCCGCCTCGGACTCCGTCCACGCTTGCTCCAAACCATTTTGCTTTTTGCTTCGCTGCTGGCGGCTTGCCGTTCCCCCCAGATTCGCGGCGAAATTTCCAT
The DNA here is from genome assembly GCA_013112685.1 of Chloroflexota bacterium. Taxonomy (GTDB): domain Bacteria; phylum Chloroflexota; class Anaerolineae; order Anaerolineales; family Villigracilaceae; genus Villigracilis. Next base: position 1,337,299 of record JABFGC010000002.1, read on the forward strand.
CAGCATCACAGCGGATGGAGCCACCCGCGAAGTCCGCGTGCCTGCGGGAAGCACGGTTTCGCAAGCCCTTGAAAGCGCGGGCATCACACCCGGCAGTCTCGACCGAAGCGAGCCGCCTTTTTACACCATCCTCAGCGAAGGCGATGCGATCATCCTCACGCGCGTCGCCGAAGAGTTCACCACCGAGCAGGAAGTCATTCCATTCGAGCGGCAGATCGTCCGCAACGAGACCCTCCCCGAAGGCGAGACAAGATTGGTGCAGGCAGGCGTGAATGGCTTGGAGGAAATCACCTACCGCCGCATATTGGAAGATAACGCCGAAATCAGCAAAACGGTGGTCAAGTCCGTCGTTTTGAAGGAAGCCCTGCCGGAGATCGTCATGGTCGGCGCGCAGGCTTCGTTTACGCCGTTGAACATTCCCGGCACGCTGGCGTATCTTGCCGGGGGCAACGCCTGGATCATGGAAGGCTCCACCGCGAACCGCCGCGTCATCGTCAGCACCGGCGACCTGGACGGGCGTATTTTTACCCTCTCGCCCAACGGCGAATACCTGGTCTTCACGCGGAAGTCCACGAAGCCCGCCGATGAGGAAATCAACACCCTCTGGGCGGTGCGGACGAGAAACCTCGAACCCAAGCCGGTTTCCCTGCAAGGGAAGAATATCGTCCACTTCGCCGCGTGGATTCCCGGCACCAATTCGGTGGCGTATTCCACCGTCGAGCCGCGCAGCACCGTTCCCGGCTGGCAGGCGAACAACGACTTGTACCGCGTCAGCATTACGGGCGGGACCACGCCGCGCCGATTGTTAAGCCCGAACAGCGGCGGCGTGTACGGCTGGTGGGGCATGTCCTTTGCCTTCGCGCCGGATGGCAGGCTCGCCTACGCCAGACCGGACGGCATCGGGCTTGTGGATCAGGATGGCGGCTACCTGAAACCCTTACTGGAAATTACCCCGCTCAACACCCACAGCGACTGGGCATGGATTCCGCCCCTCGTTTGGGGCGCGGATGGAAACAGTTTATACTTCGTGAGCCATGCCCCGGCTCCGTCACCCATTACCGGCGAGGAGTCGCCTTATTTCGACCTCTCAGCCCTCTCGTTCGGCAATGAAGCGGTCGTGTCGCTCATCAACTCGGCGGGGATGTTCGCCTATCCCTCCGTCTCCCCGATCCGGCAGGATGGGCGCGAGAAATCCTTTCAGGTGGCGTACCTGCAATCCATCTTCACCGAGCAGAGCGATACCAGCCGTTACCGCCTGGTGGCGATGGACCGCGACGGCTCGAACGGCAGGGTGCTCTTCCCGCCCGCCGATGCGAACGGACTCGAACCGCAGACCCCGGTGTGGGCGCCCGCGCCGCTAGAAGGACAAACGGGCGATTTGATTGCCGTGGTGTATCAGGGTAATCTCTGGCTGGTGGATAGCGGCAGCGGCGATTCCTACCAGGTGACCGGCGACGGGCTGATCACAAAAATTGATTGGAAATAATTCACTCCCTGACGCACCCTCACCCCCGTCCCCTCTCCCAGTGGGAGAGGGGTGAAGGGGTGAGGGAGAAGGAACTGCGTAACATGAGTGAGTAATTCAGATAAAAGAGGAACAGAATGCGAATACTAGTCACAGGCGCAGCCGGGTTTCTCGGCTCCCATCTCTGTGACCGCCTGCTTGCAGACGGACACGAAGTCATCGGCATGGATAACTTCATCACGGGCAGCCCCGATAACATCGCGCACCTCGCCGATAATGAAAAGTTCTCGTTCTACAAACGCGACGTCTCGAATTACATCTTCGTGCCCGGCAAGGTGGATGCCATCCTGCATTTTGCCTCGCCCGCCAGCCCCAACCCGCAGTCGAAATCCGGTTACTTCAACCTGCCCATCCAGACGATGAAAGCGGGAGCCCTGGGGACTCACAACTGCCTGGGGCTTGCGCGCATCAACCACGCCCGGTTCCTGCTTGCCTCCACCAGTGAAATCTACGGCGACCCGGAAGTGCACCCGCAGACTGAAAGTTACCCCGGAAACGTGGACCCGATCGGCGAGCGCGCCGTTTACGATGAAGCCAAACGCTTCGCCGAATCGCTGACGATGGCGTACCACCGTTTCCACGGCGTGAACACCAGCATTGTGCGCATCTTCAACACCTACGGTCCGCGCATGGATTTGGAGGACGGGCGCGCCCTGCCCAACCTGCTCAAACAGGCGCTGCTCGGACAGCCGCTGACAGTCTACGGGAACGGCAGCCAGACCCGCTCCTTCTGCTACGTGGACGACTTGATTGACGGCATCGTCAGCCTGCTTTATTCGGGAGAACATTACCCTGTCAACATCGGCAACCCGACCGAGATGACCATCCTTCAGTTTGCGGAAGCCATCAACAAGATCACCGGCAACAAGGGCGGCATCGTGTTCCGAGAAAACGCCCGCGGCGCGCGCGCGACCCGCGGCGCCGCCAGCCCGACATCACCCGCGCCAGGGCAGATCCCGGGCTGGGAACCCAAGGTGGAATTGGAGGAGGGGATCCGCCGCACCGCGCCGTTCTTCAAGCAAAAACTGGGGCTGGCATGATCCTGACGGACACGAGGGAGCGCAGCCGGTTTTTCAAATTTGCGCTGGTCGGAACCCTGGGCGCGGTGATTGATTTCGGCGTGATGAATTTGCTCTCGCATTGGATTCTGGAACTGCCGCTCGTCTATGCAGGGACGATTTCCTTTGTCTGCGCGGTGATCAGCAACTTCACTTGGAACCGCTACTGGACGTACCCCGAATCGCGCTCGCGTCCGCTTTTGAACCAGCTTGGCATGTTCTTCCTGGTCAACGCGGCGGGAGTCGCCATCCGCATTCCCATCCTCCACTACATGGAGCCGCCCCTGCTGCGGTTCGTGGAGCGCACCTTTCACACCACCTACCTCACCGCCGAGTTCTACGCCAAGAACCTCACCCTCGCCGTCGCGGTGGGAATCGTCATGCTGTGGAACTTCTTCGTAAACCGTTATTGGACGTATAATGACATTGACGATCTCTCGTGAGGTGAGGCAATGTCCCAACTCCAAATCATTCCGATTTATACGACCAGGGGCGATACCGGCGCCTTCCTGCAATATCCGTATCTATACAACAGCAGCGGCGAATGGATCGGGTTCGTAACCCGCAAAAGGGAGGTGTATTCCGTGCTGGGCGAATACGTCGGCAGGCTGACCGACGACCCGCGCATCGTCTGCGCCCGGGCGACCTCCACCCTCCGGCCCCGCATTCAACCCCCGCCTGAACCCGGTCGCATCGCGCCGCCCTCAACCGTTCCCCTGCCCCGCCTGATGGCAGACCTCAGCCACTCGCTGATTGACGTTCTGATGGATGCGCCGGAGCGTCTGCACACGGTGGACGCGGGCGACCTCAGGGAAGACATGGACTGAAACGAAACCAACTTTATGAGTGAAAAATCAACCCTCAAAACCCCGCGTGCCTCGCGCGTCTATTTATCCCAATTGATGCAGCCCGAACATGCCAACAATCACGGCAACGTCCATGGCGGCTGGATCATGAAACTGGCGGACGAAGCGGGCGCGCTCGCATGTATGCGTCATGCCCAGAAGCGTGTCGTCACCGTCGCCGTGGACTCGCTCGTCTTCCGCGAGCCGATCAAAATCGGCGACCTGGTCACGTTCACGGCGGAAGTCACCCACACCGGGCGTACCTCGATGGAAGCCGAAGTGCAGGTGGTGGCGGAGAACCCTATCACCGGCGAACGCACGCACACCAACACAGCGTATCTTGTTTACGTCGCCCTGGACGATCAGGGAAAACCCGCAAGCGTCCCGCCGCTGGTCGCCGAAACAGACGAGGAAAGACAGCGCATTGAACAAGCCAGGGAACGCCAGCAACGGCGCATCGCACACAAGCCATAATTCATGCAGACCAAACTTCGCGAATATCCCCTCCGCCTGCTGTTGATCATTTTTCTGGCTGTCGGGCTTTTTACTTTTCGAGATTACGGTCTCTCGTGGGACGAGCCGCTGTTCTATGAATATGGGAAGGCGTCGCAATATGCCTATTCCATCCAGGCGCGGCTCGAAGGCACGTTCGACCTCGAAAAATCGTTCGGCTCATCCCCCAGCGACCACGTCACCCGCGGTCCGGCTTATCTTTTGATTGGCGGATTGGTTGAGGGCGCGCTCGAAGCCCTTGGGCTGGATATGGCTTCCGCCTGGCATCTGACCAACTTCCTGACCTATCTCCTCGGCTTGGGTTTTTTCTACGCCCTCACCCGCATCTGGCTGGACCCGATTCCTGCCGCCCTTTCGACGGCTTTCTTCGCCACCCAGCCGGTCTTGTGGAACCACGCCTTCATCAATCCAAAGGACAATCCCTTCGCGGTGTTATTTCTCGCCGCCATGCTGCTGGGCTTCCGCATGGTGGACGGCTGGCAGGAAGACAACAAGGCGATCTTCAGGTCTGCAATTTTGCCGGGGGCGGTTTTGGGAATCGCCACAGCCACCCGTTTCATCGCCCCTTACGCAGTCGCGCTGTTATTCATTTACTTCCTTGCAACGCAAAAATGGACGAGAATGTGGGGCTTCGTCCCCTACGGCGTGACCGCCATTCTCGTCATGATCGCGTTATGGCCCTTCCTCTGGGAGAATCCCATCGAAAGATTTCTTTTCACGCTCCAGGCAATGGCGGATATTCCCGCCAACTTGAAGATCCTCTTCCTCGGCGAGACCTATCCCGCCTACGATCTGCCCCGCAGATACTTCCCAACCCTGTTCGCCATCACGTTTACCGAACCCACCTGGATCCTTTTTGCGGTCGGTTTATTCGCTTCCTTCCGTAAATACCTGAAACAAAAAGCGGATATCGCAAAATTGACAGTGATTCTGCTGTGGTTCGGAATCCTGCTGGGCTTGCTGGTCGGTCTCAACCCGCCCAACTCCGACGGCTATCGTCATTACCTGTTCGTCATCCCACCCGTCTTTCTCTTCGCCGGGTTGGGCATCCATGAAATCCTCAAACGGATACGCAGCCTGCCGGTCAACGCGGCAATCCTGGCGGTCATCTTCCTGCCAGCCGTTTACAACAACATCGCCCTGCATCCCTACCAGTACGCCTACTACAACACCTTCGCCGGAGGGACAAAATCCGCCTTCCGCGAGTACGAAACCGATTACTGGCTCACCTGCTACCGGGAAGCCATGCTCGAATTCAACGAAATTGCGCCCGATGGGGCACGACTCTTCGTCCGGCGCGAGCCGTATATCGCCGCCTATTACGCGAGCCCGAATATCGTCATCCGCGATTTTCGGACGGAGCAAAAGGACATGCAGCCCGGCGATTATTATCTCGCCAACTCGCGCGCCAACGAAGACTTGAAATTCCTGCGCGACGAACCTACCGTAGTCGAAGTGTCGCGCCAGGGAGCGGTGTTCTGCGTCATCAAACAAGTCCCCTAACTGCTTATGGAGTCAGCCAGCTTGCTGGCGCGTTTGCAGGAGCAAGCCTCCTGCACCCCAAAACTCAACCCTGCTATAATCCACGCGCCATGACCCCCTCCCCACGCCTGCTTCTGACCATTGACTACGAATCCTGGTTTGCGCCTTCGCGCCGCTACGACTTTCTCCCGCCCGAAACGCGCTTCAACCTCGATGAAGGACTCTCCCGCCAAGCCATTGACCTCATCCTCGATATCTTCGGCGATTCAAAAGTCACGTTTTACCTCGTCGGCGAGATGGTGGGATGGTACCCCGAACTCCCGGAAAAAATCTCGAAAGCAGGTCACGAGGTCGGCTTTCACTGCCACATCCACCGCCGGCTGGACGACGCAAACGAAATCGAAAAAGACCTCATCGCCTCCGCCGGTTGGATCCAAAAATACAACGTCCGCGGCTACCGCGCGCCGATGATCAACACTGTCGAGGGGGTATATCCGCTTCTTGCAAAGCACAACTTCCTTTACAGTTCGTCGCAATACGCGCCCGCGGGCGTCGCCGTTAAAAAAGGCGATGTCTGGGAAATTCCCGTCAGCACCCTGCCGCTTCTCAAAATGCCGGATGAATTCAACGCCCCGCGTTACATGAACCTCAAACTCGTCGCGGGCGGTGAATTTCCCTACGGCTCCAGCTTCACCAGCGGTCTTTTTCGCAGGACCGTTTACAAGATCATCGAACGCGAATTCAAGGCGGGCAAAAGCCCGGTCATCTTTTTGCACCCCTATGAGATCGTCACGCCCGCCGGTTATCCCCGCCGCTTCGTCGTGGATATGCTTCACCATCCCCTGCTTTTCCCGTTCACCTTCAACAAATCCAATTTTCTCAAAGACCTGCTCAAAAACTTTCCCACCTCCACCATGCAGGATTACATCAAAGAACTCCAATGAACATCCAGCGAGTCAACTCCCTCAACGTTCCGCCGCTCGAACCGAAACTGAGTTACATCGGTCTCGACTCGTGGATGAATTTTGTTCGCGACATGTACGGTCATCCCGTGCATCGCTTCACCGCGCACGATGGCGGCCGTCCGCTCGGCGCGCTTTCCCTGCTCGAGGTCAAGCATCCGGTTTTTGGTCACTACCTCGCCACCGCGCCTTTCGGCAGTTACGGCGGATTTGCCTACGAGAATCAAGCCGCGCGCGATTTGCTGGTGGATGAAGCCCGCCGCCTCGCCGAGGATATCAACGCTGAATACGTGTCCCTGCGGTTTGACGATGCCGCCTCACCCCCACCCGACGGCTGGGTCGAACACCCCGTTTACTTCACCTACCTGATAGATTTATCCGCCACGCCGGAAGACCTGCTCAAGCGTTTCTCGTCCGACCACCGCAACCACATCCGCAAATCGTTCAAGAAGGGACACTCCATCCGTTTCGGTCGCCTCGAATTGCTGGATGACGCCTACGAAGCCATCGCCCGCAGTATGCACGAACTCGGCTCGCCGTATCACGCGAAGCGGTATCTGCGTCGGATGGCGGAAAGCCTGGGGGACACGCTCCAGTTCGCAGTCACGTACGATGCGAGGGGCAAAATCACCGGCGGCGGAGTCTTCATCTACCAGGGCAGGACCATCTTCAACCTGCACGCCAACGTCCTGCGTTTTGCCCGTTCCTCCTACGCGGGCGAATTTCTCTACTGGTCTGTCATCGAGCGCGCCATGCAAAATGGATGCACGACCTTCGACCTCGGGCGCAGTCTCGCCGGGTCTGGCAACGACATCTTCAAATCCAAATGGGCGCCGGAGAAGCGGAAACTCGCGTACTGGTACTGGCTCGCGCCGGGACGCGAACTGCCGTCGCTGAATCAAAAGAATCCCAAATTCCAATTTGCCATTGCCGTGTGGAGGCGCCTGCCTCATTTTGCGGTGCGCGCGTTCGGACATTACATCATTCGCGGGTTGGTTTAAGACCATGATGAACGGAGATACCCTTTCGGGTACGATGTGATCAAAGATAGAATCTCCGTTGAATCCCTTTCATCCAATGACTCACAGTCTTCATTCCCTCAAAACCATCCCCGCCGCCCGGCTCCCGCGCATTGCCGAAATCCATCTTGGGGATGCGGGGCTGCTTTCCAAACTTGGCTACCCGTTCGTGCTGCGCTATTTCGAGAACGCAATCCAGGACGAGCGCGCCTTTGGGTTTTACGCACAAGACGACGAAACGGGGGAAATCATGGGCTTCAGTCTTGCTTCGCCGGAGCCTTCTGCGCTTACCGCCAAACTCGCCGAGGACAAAGCGTGGTTCATCAGGAACATTTTCAAAGTCATCTTCACCCGCCCGCTGGCATTTTTACAGGTGATCATTTCGAGCGTCACCATCCGCGGGCAGATGTACGAGCCGAACACCATCGAATGTGTGTACTTCACGGTGAACCCGAAATTTCGCGGGCGCGGGCTGGGGCGCTCCCTGCAAAGAGCGCTCATGGACGAAGGGCGAAAACGCGGGTATAAAAAGATTTATGCCAGCGTCGAGACGTGGAACATTGCCAGTTTGAAGGCAACGCAGGCAAATGGATTTAGAATCATAAAAACCTTCCGCGAAGGTTTTTATCACAGGCACCGCCTGGAAAGCGAGTTGTAAATGACCTCCCACCGCGAACGTATCCAAGCCTGTCTCAACGGCGAACAGACCGGGCGCGCGCCCGTTGCCCTTTGGCGTCACTTCCCCGAAGAAGACCAAAACCCCGAATCGCTCGCCGCCGCCACGATCAAATTCCAGCAGGCGTACGACTTCGACATCGTCAAAGTCACGCCGGCTTCGTCGTTTGCGGTCAAGGATTGGGGCGTGGAAGACGAATGGACGGGCAGCCCGGAAGGTTCGCGCGAATACACCAGGCGCGTCATCCATGACGCGAAGGATTGGGAGGCGCTCAAACCGCTCGACCCAACTGCGCCGCATCTTGCCGCGCAACTTCACTGCCTGAGCCTGATTCGCAAAGAGATCGGGCGGGATACGCCCGTGATTCAAACGATCTTCAGCCCGCTTGCGCAGGCGAAAAATCTGGCAGGGAACGACATGCTCCTGGGACATCTCAGGAAGTATCCCGAAGCCGTATTGAAGGGATTGGAAACCATCACCCGTACCACCGTCAAATTCATCGAAGCCGCACGCGAGACCGGCATGGACGGAATCTTCTACGCCGTCCAGCACGCGCAAGCCAGCATGCTCGAACTCGACGAATACAAAGCCGCCGCGCTGTCGTTCGACCAGGAGATCGTCAAAGCCGCAGAGGGATTCTGGTGCAACGTGCTCCACCTGCACGGCAGGGATATTTATTTTTCCCTGCTGAGGCTGTTGAACTTCCAGATCGTCAACTGGCACGACCGCGAAACCTATCCATCCCTGATGGAGGCGCAGAGCCTCTTCAAGGGGGTGTCGTGCGGAGGTTTGAGGCAGGAAACGCTCGCTTCGGGCACGCCGGCACAGGGCCCGGGAGGAGGCGCAGGACGCCATCGAGCAGACGAAAGGCAAACGCTTCATCCTCGGAACGGGATGCGTCGTTCCATATCTCGCGCCGCGTGAAAATATCATGGCGGTAAGAAAGAGCGCCGGATGAGTCTGCGGGTCATTGCAGGTTCCGCAAAAGGCAGGAAGTTAAAGCCGGTGCCAGGCGACACTACACGCCCCGTGATGGACCGCGTGAAAGAGGCGCTGTTCAACATCCTGGCGGGCGATGTGATCGATTCAAAGTGGTGGGATTTGTTCAGCGGCACGGGCGCGATCGGCATCGAGGCGCTGAGCCGGGGCGCGGCGTTCGTGAAGTTTACCGACCTGAATCGCGCGCCGATCGAAACGACGAGGGAAAACGTGGGGCATTGCAGGTTCAGCGAGCGGGCGGAGATTCGGCGCGGCGATGCTTTCACGCTGCTGGCAGGCAAAGCCGACCGGCAGTTCGAGTACATTTACATCGCTCCGCCGCAATATCAAAAGATGTGGCTCGAAGCGTTAAAACTGATTGACGACCACACGGATTGGCTGACAGAGGACGGCACGGTCATCGTACAGATTGACCCGAAGGAATACGAAGAAGTTGCGTTGAACAATCTCGTTGAGGGCGAACAGAGGAAGTATGGGAGCACGCTGCTGGTTTTCTACGACCGTGCAATGAAGTGACGCGCGCTGTTTTGTTTATGGGCATTGACCTGTTTGTGCGCGGTATGTATAATTTGTTCATCCGATTTAACCCATTCCGCCCAAACGCCCAAATGGATTTGGGGGATTTCCCCTGAAGGGGACGATGAGGCGGAAACCGCCCAAAGGTAATTGGATTGGCATCCGCAGAACCCCTGTTAGCCCGCTGTCTTTGAAAGGATGTGATAAATGTCCGACTTCACAGTCAAAGATTTGAACTTCTCTCGATGTCGCCGTTGGATTCTTGATGCTAATACCAAGCGAGATGTTGATCCCGTTTACTCTTTTATTGCATCATGGATTAGCTTCAATCACTTTTATGGAACATATGCTTCCAGCAATCGTGTTAAATTTCGGGAATGGTCAAGGAATAATATGAATGGCAGTTCAGGCGACAAGGCTCAACTGTTGTATCTGATTTCCAGAAACGAGTTTACAGACTTTTTTAATAATTTCAAAACAGAGCAAAAGGAGCTTTTTGAGATTAAGGTTAGGTTGCCTGTAATTAATCTCTTAAATGAGCAGGGTGTTCCTGATGGCATTGAAGGTGAATACAGCTTAGAGGATTTGCAGGCAGAGCAAATATTTCTAGTTATCTATCAGGTCCGCAATAATTTGTTTCATGGTAATAAAGATCCATTTACGAATGAGCGAGACAGAAGATTAAGTCGAGTAGGCAGTTGGTTTATGCTAATATTTTTGAGTGCTTTACTATCTCATACTTATGGTGAAGAGTTAGATGCCCTTGATGATGAGCAACAGCAAGAAATAAAGAACGTTGCTCATATTGCAAAGAGGTCTCTTGAAAAAGAGCAACCAGCTTCGAGTATTGACGAGTCTTAAGGCCAAGAGCGGGCTAACACAGCGTGCAGCTGACGGTGGGTACGCACCGCGTTTTTTGAGCTTTTTTCTGGCTTTGAGTTTTTCCTGCTCTCAAAGCGAATCCACGCCCGCCCTAGCGCCAGTAACGCTGTCAGGAGGCGCAGACCAAGCGTCAGCGCGACCGCCTCCTCCTGGAACATCAACGGCGGGACGTAAAACCCCTCCACCAGTTCAAAGCCCTCGCCCGGCGGCGACGCGATGGGAATCCCCATCTGTTCAGCGCCGACATGTCCCGGTAGATCGTGCGTCTGCTGATCTCGAACTGCCGCGCCAGGTCTTGCGCGCGTACGCGGCGCTTATGCTGCAACGTCAGCAGGATAGCGAAGAGACGGTCAATGCGGTTCATGGCTTCTGGCGGCGAGTATACCGTCAATCGTCGTCATTGGCGCTTCCTCGTCACCACTGTTTCCGAACTGACCTTCTCTCCACCACGTCACGTGTTCGTCAAACTCCGCCAGGTGTTTCCGGCTCAACTCGATCATCCTTGTCGTAAAGCGATCCGGGTGTTAAGATTTTCATTCTTCTCTTCTTTTTGATGTGTCCTGTTGCATGAACTCACAATTTTTACGCCGTCTTGCCCGGACTGTTGCGCAGAAGCACGATCCCCAGCCAGACAAACCAGACGATCTGACCCAAGCCAAAGACGCCGGTCAAAGCGTTCAGCGCCGGGAGGATCGTGACGATACCCACCGCGCCGACTGCAACACCGAGGATGTTCAGCCCTTTGGGAAGCCCGCCTATCCGCAGAGCCGCCAGACTGACCAATAGCGTCCAAGGTCCGCCGAGGATTTCGCCGTTGGCGTTGCCCAACCCGTTGGTAATGGACTCGATTGCCTGAAAGGTCAACACGGCTTGGTTCGGGTCTTTGGCGTAGAGTGCGACGACAGTGGCAAGTCCCGCGTTCGCGGACATGCCGCTGGCAATCAGCGAGCCAGCCCAAATGATCCCGATCGCGGCAGCCACCTGCATGAGCGCGGGCGCGCCAGATTTCAAGCGTTCGTACAACGCCAGCGACAGGACGATCAGCGCGAAGCCAAAGAACACGTACATGAGCAGGTTGGTCGAGAAGATGACTGACTGTTTTTCGATGTTCAGGGCGACCTTTTGCACCGGGTCGGTGATGTTGATGTAGTCCAAGACGACGAGAAAGATAACGATTCCGATCAGGTGGCTGATTGCCATATACAATGCGGCGATACCGCCGGATTTCTGTAGAGTTTTCATGTTTTGCTCCTTTTGTATTGAAAACTGATGTTATGCAGTGACTCTCCCTCATCCCCGACCCTTCTCCCGAGGGGAGAAGGGAGTCCCCTCTCCTACGGGAGAGGGTTAGGGTGAGAGTCTGTAAGGTGAATTGAAAAGATCAGGCTTCAACGTTGCGCCACGTCCAAGCAAACCCGACGATCAGCAACAGACAGAGCGTCTCGACCGTGGCGATGAAAATATAATGTGGATAGGACGCCATACCACCCCAGATATAGGCGATGGTGACGACGCCCACAACGATATTGACCCAGCGATTGATTCCGTATTTCAACACGCGGGACAGGATGATCATGGCAATCCCGAGTTGCCCCATGATCGCGCCGACCAGCATCAGTTGGGGAATGGATGCGCCCGCGCTGGCGGAGGCCCGCGCCACTTCTTCCGCCGCGCCGGGGATATAGAGCGAAAGGATGTCCGCTTTGAGCATGTTGATCATGACCACGATCCACAGGGTGGAGAGTAGGACTTTGGTATCGATCTTTTTTGCAGGGGTGGTGCTTGTGTTCATTTTTTCTCCTTGTTCAGAACGATTGGATTGGACTGGAACAACCGAGACGAGAGGCATTCCGAGGTCGCGCACCTTTTTGAGCAATCCGTGCAGGGCGGCTTGATCCGCCACAGGTCCAGAAAGAAGCGTGTCGCCGTTCTCTTCCAGCGTGATGGTCAGGCTGTCGAACCATGTCGCCCATTGGGAGTCCAGATGTCCCTTGAGGCGGATCTCGTAAACCTGCGCATGTGAGCCCGGTGTGTTAATCATTTTGTGCCTCATATTTATCTCTCGTGATTGATCCGCCTATAAGATACCGTCGGATGCGGTGAGGCGTCATCACCAGATGATGTGATTGAGGTGGTGCGGGCTGGGATACCGTTCGAGAGCAGAGAAAACTCGACGCCACGCTTCGCGAAATGCTCGAAAACGCCGAAGCCCACCACCCGTCAGGTGTGTTGGGCGGCCCCGGCAATTGGCAGAGATGGTTTTGACCATACCTGTTTTTTCAACAAAACCCACCCCGTCAGCACGCCAAAAAGTACCATAGAGGACCACAACTCCGTAAAGTGCGCTATACGCACCGCTTCCGGCATGTAAGGATTGGGGAAGAGAACGAAATCAGTGGACATAACAGCCAGCAACAGTACCAGGGCGAAGCAGGTTTCTATAGTCCCACCCTTGAACATACGCACCACGGGCAGAACGATGAGCACCCACAGATAGCCGCGCACAAATTGCACCAGCACCACTATGGGATCCGTAGTCAGCGTGCGTGCCATGTGTGCGAAGAAGGGCAGGATGTCGGTTGAACCGCTGTAGAACTGGCGTAGATCCGGCGATTGCCAAGCCACAAAATACCCGAAAACGAAGTAAATCACCGCATACAACGCTGCCAAAATCGTCAGGCGCGTTGCCCACTCACGAGCAGAGAAGACCAGGCGAGTGTTTTCTGTTGTGGCAGATTCATCCTTGCGGGTCTTACCCAGCACCACCACAGCCAGCGGAGCAAAAATCAATGCCCGCACAAAGCCGGACACAAAGAGTGTCACTGCCTGCTCCCACGTCAGCTGCAAAGCCTGATTGAAGACTACCGTCTCAATCTGCATCATGAAAGTTTCGATCCCGTACTGTGCCAGGAACAACGCCCCGGCCAGTTTCCAGCCGTGCCAGCGTGAACGTAGCGCCAGATATGAAAGGATGAGCGCGTTGACGGCTGAAACCACCAGCACCATTTGCCCGCTCAACGCGGCTTCCTCGGGCGAAAGCTGCACCGCGTTTGCGCTTGAAACCATCGCACTGACAAGAAAAGCCACCGCCATTAGCACCACCGCGCCCAACAATCGTGCTGCTGTGCCAAAAATCTTTCGAACAGGAATTGTCGTTTCCATGGTTAATCTCCTTACTTAGCGAATGATTTGTTTTACGGTTCTTCAAGTCTCAATATCGTCCGCAGATAGCTTCAACAAAATCCAATTAGTCAGGCAAGACTCGATACCTCATTTCGCGGAGCTTGAGTGCAGCTTATTTTATGTTCCTCAATGTAATCAGTCAAAAGCCGACACTCGAATTCCCGATAGGTAACGGACCTCTTGATGGCCCGCCTGTTCATGACCTGTAGCACAAATGACTGTTTATAGTCCTCAAGAGCTTGCTTGGATTCCCATTGATAGAGTCCCAACCAATATCCATTGTGGGGATTCACCGCATACATTTTCGCCTGAAATCCAGGAAAGCCTGTAATCAGCAGCATGGGAAATTGGGAAACAAATTTGTTGACACGATAGGAAAGTTTGGCAAATTTAAACCTCACGATCAATACCGAATCTTGTTCAGCACTGTTCTGAGATGTAGATTTGATGTATCTGAAAATTTGATACGCTTCGCCATTTTCCATTTTAATGGTTGTACCAACATATTCTTTGGAGAAGTTCAATCGTCCGACAAATAATCTTCCTAACGATAATAGTAGACAGACTATTGGATTTTTTCGAATGCTCATTGCCATTTTTCTCTCCTTTTTAGAGATATACATAGATTGACTAGCTGAAAATAGACAGCCCTACTTTCTTGCTTCTAACGCATGATCAAACCCTTTGAAGCCTCTCCATAAAAGCCAAAATATGAGTAGAACCTCTCCCACAAAGGTGAATTGGGCGATGTTCAGGTTGTAATTAGCGGAAATAGATTTTCCAAAACCATCAACGATATATCCCACAGATGCCAGCACGAGAAAGGCTCCCAGCCACTTGGGAATGTAACCTGACTTGAAAGCAAGGTAACCAAGCACCAACAAATGAAAGCCGAACAAGATCAGAGCCATATCCCAAATACTTTGAAATGCCTTCAAAAATGTCATGGCTTGAGTGCCATCTGCTGTAATGACCTGCAAAGCAGCATAGAGTTTGCTGATGGCAAAAATAAAAATGCCCGCATAAATCACCCGCAACCACGCCGCAAGCGCAGAGAGACTTTTATTCGTGGGAACGAGCAGGATGTAAAGCGACCAAGCAACAACGATATCAAGGATTGCGATAGTGAAGAGGAGAATAACACAAGTGCGGAACGCTCCGGTGGAATTCAAAATATTTTGGGCGGTTAAGGCAGCATCATCAAATTTGACGAGGCCCTGAAAGATGTTCAGGTAGGCGATTGGCGAGAGGATTGCCATGAGCAATAATCCCACCCCTGCAACCATGGCGGCTGAACGTAGTGATATATCGGTGAAGCGTGGTGCATTTTCGTTTGTGCTCATTTCTTTCTCCTTATTTTGCTGCCTCATGGTTGAACTGCCCCCAAGATACCGTTCGAGGTGGTGAGACGTCATCACCACATGATGTGATTGAGGTGGTGATTGATGGCGGGAAACAAAAAAAGCCCCGCAAGCGCTCTGTGGCGCTGCCGGAGCTGGGGCGGTAATTTTGGATTGGCTAGAATAGATCGAGTTCCTCGGCGCGGCGGACAGCCGCCCGGCGGTTGTTGACCCCCAATTTGTTGAAAATGCTTTTGGTGTGGGTGCGCAATGTGTTGAGCGACACGATTAGTTGTCCGGCAATCTCCGGTCCGCTTAATTCGCTGCGGAGCAGTTTGAGCACTTCCAGTTCGCGTTCGCTCAAAGGCTCTATCATGCCTGATTTTTGAGGGATGATGGCCGATTTTGGCGCAGCCTCCGGTTGCGTAAAGGCTGCCAGGAGTTTGCCTGCATAACTGCTCAACGGATGGTCTCGATTGCGCGATAGTTGTTCGATCAACAATCGCATCGCTTCACCTTCATCCACAAAGATGCGGATATAGCCTTCCGGTTCAGCCAAAGACAGGGCGCGTTCCAGTGAGGCAAGAGCGCGCGACGGGTTGCCCTGCGCTTGATGAGCGAGCGATTGCAGGATCAGGATTTCGATCACGCTTCCGTTTCGTCCGCCTTCTTCCGCGGCTTGCAAGAGGCGCCCCAGCAATCCCAATCCCGTGTGAAGATCGTCATCCATCCGATCGGTTTTGTATCGGGCGATCAGCGCTCGCGCCAGCGTGAGATGTTCGAACTCGCGCAAGTAACTAAGGTCGTCATCAGGGGATAGGTTTTGTTCGCGCGCCCATGCAAAGGCTTCGATCAATCGTCCCTGCCTGACCCACATCCGCGCCTTCAGCGCTGCGACAGGAGGACCCGGTAACGGATTCCTGACATACCGACGCTCCGCCTCCTCCAACAAGACAAGAGTCCCAGCCAGATCGCCTTGTGATTCTTTCAGACGCGCTTGAGCAATGCAGAGGCGCTGCGGCCAGCCGGTCGTCGAGCCTCGCTCACCCATCTGCTGGGCTGTTAGCAAGTGCTGTGTGGCGGCTTCCAGCTCGTTTTGCTCACAAAGCAGTTCACTGAGACCCCGGTGCAGATCACACGCGCCAAGAAAGAACGGCGCGCCCCGATTCACCGCAAGTTGCAGGGACTGCCGATAGGCGCTGAGAGCCTCACGAAGACGGCCCCGGATCGGCTTGATGTCCGCAAGGACATAAGTGATACCAATCGCGCTGGCGATGTCGTTGACCTGCCACATCAACTCCTGAAACTTGAGCAGATCCTGCTCCGCCGCCTGCAAGTTCCCACTGGTGTATTCAGCCAGTCCCAGCAATGCGGTGCCTGAATATGATGGGGTGAAGTAATTTCTGGGGCAAGTGTCAGCGCCTGGCGAGCATACATTTTCGTGCCGGGTATATCTCCCAAAGCCAGAGAGCGATAGGCGCGGGCGGCGGCGATGGAGGCGGGCAATGACCGAAATTCCGCTTCGTCCACGACGATCATCCTGCGGTTTCTTTCTGGAAAATTCTCGACGGTCGAATCATCTTCTCGCAAATTTTCCGGCTCCAGCCAGCGCTCGGCATCCCGTAAGTGGGCCTCGCTGGCTTCCAATTCTCCGGTGCCCAACAACGCCCAGGCATAGCCTACACTAATCACTGGATGGGCGCGGATAATTTCGTCGGGCAGAGCCTTTACCCAACCAAGCCATGTGTCATATTGGTAGTTGAGATCCATCTCCAACCAGATGCGTTCGACCAGATCTGCCGCGCGCTCAACATCTTTAGCCGCCAGCGCATGGCGGATGGCATCGGGCAACAATTTATTCTGCTCGAACCAAAGGCTCGCCCGCCGATGAAGCATGGGCACCCGATCGGGCTGTTCCTGACGCAAATACGATTGCAGAACCTCGGCGAAGAGATGATGATAGCGATACCATTCGCGCTTATCATCTAACGGGATAACGAACAGGTTGCTGTGTTCCAAGACATCCAGCATTACCTTGCCATCTTCCCGTTCGGTGACAGCATTACACAGCGGCGCGCAAAGCCTGTTGAGAATTGCGGTAAGCAGCAAGAAACTGCGGATATGTTCAGGCTGGCGCTGAAGCACTTCTTCGACCAGGTAATCCAGCACAAAACGATGGCTGCCAGTAAAAGCCTGGATAAAACCGGCGATATCTTTCCGACCTTGCATGGAGAGCGCCGCCAACTGCAATCCGGCGATCCAGCCTTCGGTGCGAGTTCCCAGCGCGGCAATATCTGCGACTGAGAGGCTTAAGCCCATTACCTGGTTGAGAAATTCAGCGGCTTCAGATGGGGTAAAACGCAAGTCAGCGGCACGCAGTTCCGCGAGTTGACCCCGAGCCCGTAATCGAGCGAGGGGCAGATGTGGATCCTCACGCGTGGCGATGACCAGGTGCATTTGCGGCGGCTGGTGTTCGAGTAGAAAGGCAAGGGCTTCGTCAACTGGTTTGGAGTCAATCACATGGTAGTCGTCCAGCACCAGGATGAAGCTATCCGACAGGGTGGCGATGTCGTTGAGCAGGGTTGTCAGAATCGATTCGATGGGCGGCGGCTGAGGGGATTGGAGCGCTGGCAAAAAACCCTCGCCCATTCCTGCCTTGATGGTCTGTAACGCCGCCACCAGGTAAGAGATGAATCGGATTGGATCATTGTCCCCTTCATCCAGCGACAGCCACACGACCGGCCTGCCGCAATCAGTAATCCACTCACTAACCAAGGTGGTCTTGCCAAAGCCGGCGGAGGCGGAGATGAGCGTCAGCCTGCGGCCCATCGCCAGCCCCTCGTTCAGCCGCTCGATCAGGCGCAGGCGGAGGACGATTTTAGACCGCGGCGGTGGGATATACAGCTTTGTGGCGAGGATTTGCGCAGGCACAAATCAATTATAAGCATGTCTGCAAAACCTGGAGGGGATTGAATCCGCCAAATTCTTTCCACTCCGCTCGACGATTTTTCTGCTGATCCCTTATTTCACCGGCGATCTCTACCGTGATAAGAAGGAGTCTAGTAAAATCTTCAATGCCAAAGAATCCCCTAAAAGAGATGGCTATGAAATCCTATCGCAAAGAACTATGGTTCAACATCCCATCGCGGCGGGGGTTTGTGAACGTCACCCGCCAGGTGGAGGAAGCCCTGCATGAAAGCGGAATCAAGGAGGGATTGATTCTGATCAACGCCATGCACATCACCGCCTCCGTTTTCATCAACGACGACGAGGGCGGCTTGCACCACGATTACGACAAATGGCTGGAGCGACTCGCCCCGCACGAACCGGTCAACGGTTACCGCCACAACGACACCGGCGAAGACAACGCCGACGCGCATATGAAGCGCCAGATCATGGGACGCGAAGTGGTCGTGGCGGTGACGAACGGTCAGCTCGATTTTGGAACGTGGGAACAGATCTTCTACGGTGAGTTCGACGGGCGCAGACGAAAGCGCGTTTTGATAAAGATTATTGGTGAATGAATCTGTCTGCAACATCATCCGTCACCTGAAAAGCGGCGGCGCACTGCTGATCTTCCCGTGCGGCGGCATCGAGCCGGACCCAGCCTTTATGCCGGAGCCGGATTTTGGGGATTGAACAGTCCGCAGGAAGGATGCTGGCAAAACATTTAACGGTTATCCGATCAGCACAATAAAGGAGAGAACACATGCGTTTACAAAACAAGACCGTCGCCACCCTCATCGCCGAAGGCGTGGAGGATTTAGAATACTACGTCCCGCTCATGCGTTTGCAGGAGGAAGGCGCAAACGTGTTGAGCGCCGCCCTCGACTTCAAACCCCTGCGCGGAAAGAATGGGCTGGCGATCACACCCGATACAAAAATCGAAGACTTGAAATCAAGCGAGCTCTTCGCCGTGATTCTCCCCGGCGGTTGGGCGCCCGATAAACTTCGCCGCTACGATGCGGTTAAAAAAACTCGTCAGGGAAATGAACGACGCAGGCAAACTCATCGGGATCATCTGCCACGGCGGCTCGGTTGCGATTTCAGCGGGCATTATCAAAAAGGGACAGCGTGTCACCGGCTCGACCGGCATCAAAGATGACCTCGTCAATGCGGGCGCGGTCTGGGCGGATGAACCCGCTTTCCGCGAGGGCAACCAGGTCTGGGGTCGGGTTGTGGCGGATATTCCCGATTTCAACCGCGAACTTGTGAAGGCGTTAGTCGAGGGATAAAGGCTCGCGCTTCATCGTTGACGGGATGGGGACATCCAACAACTTGAGGATGGTGGGCGCGATTTGAAGATGCGAAATGCTCCCGCCTGTATCGCCTCTTCCCTGACCCGTCGGCTGGATCGCGTAGAAGGGAACGTCCCTCTGCTCCGGGGTCGTGCCGCCGTGATTTCCATCGGCATTGATGCCGTGATCGCCGGTGACAAAAATGGTGTATCCGCGCTCGCGCCACTCAACGATAAGCGGCGCGAGTTTCATATCCTGGTAAACGGCTTGATTGCGATACGCCTTTGAATCGGAGCCGAAGGTCTCGCCGAAATAATCCATGCCCATCGGGTGGAGCAAAAGATAATCGGGCGAAAACCTGCGGACGAGATGCGCCGCGCTGTGGAAAAGCTCGATGTCGGGATACGCATCCTCCGTATAAAAGCGCCCGTGCTGGATGTTGAGCGACTCGTCGTCAACTTCTTTATCGTCAATGGGATTGTAGGGAGCGCGGTTGTACAACTCGGAATACCAAAAATATGCAGCCGCGGCAGTGACCTTCCCCGCCTCTCTCGCGGACTGAAAGATGTTCGGCTTTTCTGAGAGCCTCACCACCGAGTTGGCAACGACGCCATGCGCGCTGACGGGCAAACCGGTGTGGATGGTCTCATACATCGGGCGGGACATGCTCGGCAGTTCGCCGACGATCTTATACAGGCTTGCCTGCTTGATCTCCACCAAATGACCGAGAAACCCCATATTGGCTTTGGCAATGTCATAACGCAAGGCATCCGAGAGGATGAGGATGACTTTGTTCATAATTTGAAATAAACTTCGGAAGTCTTTGAGACTTCCGAAGTTTTATTTATTCATCCAAAACCAGCACGGCTTCCTTGGAGCAGGAAACTTGTTCCCTGTCCCCGATCTTCGGCAATTCGAGGAAGGGATTGTTGAAGGTGTCCATGTTGAATTTCGTGTTGCCGATCTTCACCTGGATGCGCACGACCGAGCCCAGGAAGGTGATGTTCTCGATGGTGCAGTCCAGCACGTTGTCCTTCCTTTGGACATCCGCAAAACTGAAACGTTCCGGGCGGACGGAGATGCGGACCTTGTCGCCTTTCTTCTTCGATTGGATATCGGACGCGGTGATGAGTTGAATGCCGTCCAGGTTCAAGAGCCCCCTGGCTGGATCTAAAACCTCGGCGGCGGCGTTGTTGAGGGAGCCGACGAAGTTTGCCACGAACTGGGTCTGCGGGAAGTTATAAACCTCGAAGGGCGTGCCCACCTGTTCGATCAATCCGGCGTTCATAACCACGATCCGGTCGGAAATGGACAACGCCTCCTCCTGGTCGTGGGTGACGAAAATCGCGGTGATGCCAAGTTTCCTTTGGATGGCGCGAATCTCGGAGCGGAGGGAGACGCGGATCTTTGCATCCAAGGCAGAAAGCGGCTCATCGAGCAACAAAACATGCGGCTGGATGGCAAGCGCACGCGCCAGCGAGACGCGCCGCTGCTGACCGCCGGAAAGCTGGTACGGAAACTTGTGCGCGTGCTCTTCGAGGTGGATCAGGGAAATCATTTCCTCGACGCGCTGCTTAATATTCGATGCGGTTTCCCGCCGAACGCGAAGACCGAACGCAACGTTCTGAGCCACTGTCATGTTCGGGAACAAGGCGTAGGACTGGAATATCATCCCCACATTGCGTTTATTCGGGGGGCTGTCTGTAATATCCACGCCGTCCAATGTGATGTTCCCGGTGGTCGGGCTTTCGAATCCTGCAACCATCCTCAGTGTGGTGGTTTTCCCGCAGCCCGAGGGACCCAAAAAGGAAACGAACTCGCCCTTTTCGATCTCGAGGCTGAAATCCTTGACCACATACGAGTCTGAAAATTGCTTAGATATTCCTGAGAGGGTTAGGTATGCCATTTGGACTCTCGATCACTGATGAATTAGTGGCCGCCGGTCGCCTGTCCCTGCCCGCCTGTGATCAATTGGATGACCCCCATTGCCATCCAGGTGACGGAGAAGGATACGATTGCCATTGCGGAAGGTTCGTACACTTTGCTTCGGGTAAGGTCCGCCATGTAAGGTCCCAGGGTGTGCTGCGCCATGTAAAGGGCGATGGTCAATTCGCCGATGACAATGGCAAAGGTCAACAAGGCTCCAGAGAGCAGGGCGACGCGCAGGTTGGGGAAGATGACGCGAAAAAGGATGGTCACCCAATTCGCGCCAAGACTCTGGGCGGCTTCGGTCAGGGAACGGACGTCAATCGCCCGAAGCCCGTTATCCACCGAGCGGAACATATAGGGAAAGGAAAGAGCGGCGTACACACAGATCAAAAGGACGCGCGAACTCTCATAGGTGGCGGTCCATAACAGCGGAGGCCGGCTGTAGAGGCGGATCAGACCGAAAACAAGCACAACCGCCGGAATGACAAAGGGAAGAAGCGTGATGAATTCGACGACGGGCCGCAGTTTCGGCAGCCGCAAAGTCACCCAATACGCCGTGGGGACGATGATCAGCAGGCTCAAAAAGATGGCGGCGGCGGCATTAACGACCGACTGACTAAAAGCCGGGAGAAAGTTGGAATCGGCGAACAGTCTTTTATACGCCTCAAATCCAAGGATGTCCTTTTCCGCCTTTAAAGACCAATAGAAGGTCGCACCCAAAGGGACCAGGAAGTAGGCGGCTGAAAGGATGAAAATCAACCAAGCCCAGAACCGGCTGCTTCTCGAGGGCGCTTTCTTTTCAGATGCGCCGGGCATGGAATTGGAGGAGACCGTCATCGCAGCCACCTTTCAGACCGCCGCTGAAGAACGGAATAGATAAGGATGGAAACACCCATGATGATCACCATGCCCATGGCGACGGCATAACCAAGTCCCGGGTTGTTGAGAACATCGCCTGAGATTTGCTGACCGATCAACAGCGTCGCCAGGGTGAAGAGTCCGCCCGTCAGGGCATAGGCGGTGGCATGGGCGCCAAAGGAATTCCCGAAGAGCAGGATCATGGTGCCGAGGATGGACGGCATGAGCACAGGCAAAGCCACGTACCGCCAGTATTGGAAGGATGTAGCGCCCAGATTCTCAGCCGCCTCCCGCCAGTCACGCTTGAGTCCGTCTACAGCCGGGAGGATGACGAGCACCATCAGCGGAATCTGGAAGTACAGGTATACCAATGTCAACCCAAAAAAAGAATACAGGGTGAAGCCGGAATCGTAGAGGTCGAATCCGAGCAGTTTAAACAAGGCAGTGATCGCCCCCACCCTCCCCAAAGTAAATACAAATGCAGAAGCAAGAGGAACGCCTGCAAAGTTCGATGCAACCCCTGAGAAAGTGGTGGTAATCGTTCGGAAGGGGCGCGACAGTCCACCGATCGAAACCGCCCAGGCGATCAGGAATCCTATAATGCCGCCGAGGATGGCGGTCGTCAGGCTGATCCTGATTGACATGGCATAGGAATTTATGACGGTTTCGTTCACCAATTGACGGTAATTTCCAAGTGTGAATCCCCCTCCGTCCGCCTCAAGGCTGCGATAGGCAAGGACCAATGTGGGACCGATCAAAAACAGGCCCGAAAACACAAAGAAGGGAAGTACACCTAACCAACTTCCAATTTGGGACCGAGGGGGGCGCTTGGCGCCCCCTTCGGTTTCATTGGTTGATTTTGGCTTGGTGTTTACCGTGCCCATGTCCGCTTACTTGACTTCAACGCCGACGACAGTGGGCCAGCCGTCGGTGATGATCTGTCGGGCAGCCTTGATCTCGGCAACGGTCGGGAAGTAGGCGCCTTCAATGCTCGGCAACTGCTCGAACACCTCGGCGGGGATGGAGCCGGCCGCGTTCATCGCATCGAGCCGGATCGGGTAGCAGAAGCCGGACGCATAGATCAGCTGACCCTCGTCCGAGTACAGGTATTCCATCCATAACTTGGCGGCATTCGGATGAGGAGCATAGGCGCTGATCGCCTGCACGTACACACCCGCAATAATGCCCGCTTTGGGCACATTGGTCACCAGGTCGGGATTGCCAGCCAGAGCAATATCGTTGGCAATCGAGTTGTAGGACCCAGTCAATCAGGATCGGGGGTTTCGCCGACGCCGACCGTGCGGGAATCGCCGTCAATCGGCACAAAGTTACCGGCTTCGTTAAGTTGTTTGAAGTATTCAAGGCCCGCTTGCGCGGCTTCTTCACCGGTGGCGCCAGTGGACAAGCCCGCAGCCCAAACCGTCAGGGCGGCGGCGTTGGATGTCAGTGGATCGCCGGAGAGCGCAATCTGTCCCTTGTATTCCGGCTTGAGAAGGTCGGCATATTCACTGGGGGGATTGGAAACCAGGGAGGTGTTGACCGAGAAGGAAAGCACGCCGTAGTAATCCCCGTACCAGTAACCATCGGCATCCTTGGCGCCGTCGGGGATATCGTCCCAGGTTGACACCTTGTACGCCTGGAACAGGCCCTCAGCAGCCGCATCGGGCGCAAGACCAATACCAATGTCCACTACATCAGGAGCCTGCGGGCCGGGATTGTCTTTATTGGCGCGGATGGCTTCCAACTCTTCAGCCGAGCCAGCACCGGGGTCAAGGGCATTGATCTCGATGCCAGGGTACTTAGCCTTGAACCCTTCGTACATAGCCCCATAGTTGCACCAATCCAGGGGCAAGGCGATCGTAGTGAGCATGCCTTCAGCCTTTGCCGCTTCATACAACTCCGCCATTGGATCGGGGGCGGGTTCTTCCGTGGCAGCAGGTTCTTCCGTGGCGGCGGGTTCTTCCGTAGCGGCAGGTTCTTCTGTCGCGGCGGGCGCTTCAGGGGTTCCTCCGCAGGCGGATAATAGGGTTGCCACGATCACGAACAATGCTAACAATTGAAAAGCGAACTTTTTGTTCATGTTTCTCTATCTCCTTTATTGGTTGGATGACTTGACAAACAAAACACGTTCATGCGCTTTTCTTCCTGACACCTCCAATCTGTCAACAAGCCGCTGACATTTTAACACATTATCAATATTCAAAGTCAAACCGGCGGTTTTACCTTGAATAAACAACCAAATCAAATGCGGATATTAAAGAACAGCAGCATCGCATAAATACCCGCGGAGAACAGCGCGCTGATGGGAATGGTGATGACCCACGCCGTCAGGATGTCGCCTGCCACGCTCCAGCGCACCTTGCCGAACCGCTCCGAAGCGCCCACGCCGATGATGGCGGAACTGACCACCTGCGTGGTACTGACCGGCAGACCGCTCATCGTTGCGCTCAGAATGACCAGACCGGATGTCAACTGCGTGGCAAACCCGTGCACCGGGCGAATCTTGTAAAACTTGCCGCCCAACGTGCGGATCAACCGCCAGCCGCCCAGCGCCGTCCCTGCCGCCATCGTCCCGGCGCTGACCAGCATCACCCAAAATGGCACGGTAAAATCCGCCAGCGCGCCGCTGATGATCAGACTCAAGGTAATGATGCCGATCGTTTTTTGAGCGTCGTTGGTGCCGTGACTGAACGCCAGCGCAACGGCGGTGACGATCTGGCTCTGTTTGAAAAAGTTGTTAATATGCGGGGTCGCGTGGATTGAGAGCAGGTAAATCACCCTCAGAATGAGAAAGCCCGCCGCAAACCCGACCAACGGCGAGATGAACAGCGCAAGCAATACCCTGATCAAACCGGAGAATTGAATCGCCTCCCAGCCGGAGGAGATCAACGCGGCGCCGATCAAGCCGCCGATCAGCGCATGGGACGAACTGCTGGGAATCCCAATGAACCAGGTGATCAAATTCCACAGAATGGCTCCCAGCAAACCGACCATCAAAGCCTGGAGGGAGATCGTATGCGGCGCGACGATATCGCTTCCAACGGTCTTGGCGACCGTCACTCCAAAGAGAAAGGGACCAAAAAACTCGGCGGCGGCGGTAACCAGCAATGCCGTACGCGCGTGAAAAGCGCGCGATGAGATCATTGTTGCGACAATGTTGCTCGAATCCCTCATGCCGTTGATGAACTCGAACGCCAGCGCGAGAATGATAACAAACACAAGCGAAGCGGATGTTAACATCGGGTTATGTTTTCTTTACGACAATATCCGCAATGATGTTGGCGGCTTCGTCGCCGCGGTCCGCCGCATTGGAAAGGTGACGGTACACCTCGCGCATCTTGAGCATCTCGACCACGTGATGGACATCCTCCGGTCCGCTGAACAGGGCGGCGATGGCTTCGCGGTAAACCGCCTCCACGCGGTTTTCGAGCGCCTTCGCGCGCTGGGCATGGTCAATGGCGACGTTCGGATTCTTCGGAAGGCGCTGGACTCCGTGCCAGATTTCATACGCCGCATCCTTCAACAGCGAGGCGATCCTCTGCATATACGGCGTGGACTGCACCTTCAAAATTTCCATTTCCATTACAGTGGTATCGGCATAATCCACCACGTCGTCAATCGAACGGGAGAGCGCAAAGATATCCTCGCGGTCGAACGGCGTGACAAAGGTGCGGTTCAACTCGTCAATCAAGATGCGGCGGACTTCATCCGCCTCTTTCTCCTTCATGGACAACTGCTCGGCGATCTCCGAGTCTCCTGTCTCCAGGTATCGGACAAGCAGGCGCAGTCCTTCGAAGGCAAGCGCAGCCTGTTCCTCGATCAGTTTTTGGAATTTATCTTCCTTGCGTTTAAAAATACGAAACATAAACTCACTTTCCTATTGACGTTTACCAAAGTTGGTTAAGTTTGAGTCCTGCGTGGTGAAAGCAACCGAGCAGGATGTCTGGGCGTTTTCGCAAAGCGGCAAAGCGTTTGTTCAATTTCTTGCGAATCTCCTGTTTGGATTGGAAAACAGCATTCTTGATGGAGCGCTTGACATTTCCATGACAGAATTCTTCTGGATTGACTTCCGGTGCATACGCAGGCAGAAATTCAACATGGATGTCAGGATGCATGGCAAGATATTCTTTCATCAACTTACTTCGGTGAGTGCGAGAACGATCCCAAATGAGGATGAACGGCTTTCCAATGCAACGACGAAAATGCTCCAATCCTTGAATCATCTTTTCGGAATTGATCGAACCTTCAAAATGCTTCTTGTAGATGTTGCCTGTGATGGTCAAGCCTGCCATCGTGGAAATCTCGCGCCGATACTTTCCGATCCGTTTCATGTGCGGCGTTTGTCCGCGCGGCGCCCAGGTCGTACTGACCGTTTCGGCGAAGGAAATTCCAAATTCATCTTCGAAAATCACTTCTGCGCCGAGCCGTCGCGCTTTTTTTATCCTGTTCCAATCTTTGCTGAGCAGGCGCGAATCAATTCCTCGTCTCGCTCCATGGCGCGCGTTTCAGGTTGCTGGACGCTCCAACCCAAATCGTGCAGAAGACGACTGATGTAATTCTGATGGTAATGTACACCAAACTCTTTCGCTATCATTTTTTGCACACGCGCCTGTGTCCAGCGTTCCGTCTCAAAGCCTGCCGCAATGGCTCCCGCTTTCATCTTTGCGAGCAATGTCGCTTTGTCTTTCGTGCTCAAACCGGATGGACGTCCGCTCGCTTTGTTCAATTTCAAGCTGCCTTTGCCATGCTCACGCAACTTCTTTGCCCAAACACAGACAGCGGCTTCACTCACGCCAAGAGTACGCGCAATTTCCGCCTGGCTCTGGTTGCCTTTTTCAAGCAGGCGAACGCCCTCCATTCGCCTTTCTGCCATCTGTTCTCTGGTTAGTTTCTTTGGTCGCCATGTCATGACACCTATATTAACCTATTTTTATGAACGTCAATAATTCATGGAATTGGCTCCAGCGCGCCCGCCACCATGCCGGGGAACGCCGCGCGAAGTTTCTCATCAAGTTCCGCCGAAATCAAGGGGGCGGTATTGTTCGCCATGATGTCCTTCACGCGCTTCATGGCGCGGGTGTGAATATCGGTCGAGCCTTTCTTTTCCCAAATGGTGCGCGCGTCGCGGTCGGCAATCTTCGTCATCACAGCCTCGGTCTTCATGCGGCTGATGGTGTGTTTGGCGGTGATGAACGAGCCGCCGGGTCCGATCTCCTTGATGAGACTCACGCCCAGGTCTTCGTCGTTGAACGAGATGCCGCGCTTCACGCGTTTCATCATCAACGCCATCTCGTCGTCAATGACGGCTTTGGCGAAGTCGAAGGTTTTGAGCGCGTCAATCAGACCTCCGATGTTGAACATATCCATGCCCGCCAGCAAGCCCGCCACGCCGGACATGCCCGTTTCATACCCCGACTGCGCGTCGTTCAATTTGGAATTGGTCAAGCCAATGTATCCGCCGCACGGCACGTTGTAAAAGCGCGCCATTTGGGCGAACGCCATGTGCAACATGCCGCATTCGATTGCGCCGGATGTGTACGCGCCCGAACGCATATCCGCTACTGTGCCAAGCGTGGCGTAGATCGTTGGCGTGCCCTCCCTCGTCATCTGCATCAACAGCAAAGCCGCCAAAAACTCCGCATTGCCTTGCGCCAGCGTTCCCGCCATGGACATGGGCGAGGTCAGTCCGGCATTCGGCACAATGGTCGGGTAAACCGGCAAGCCCTCTTTCACAAAGAACATCACGTTCTCGGTGGAGAGATGGTCCATGGTCAGCGGGGAAACCACCGGGCAGTAATGATGCGTCAGGAACGGATGCTCCTTGTAGGCATCCTCGCCTCCCGCCACCATGTACGCCATTTCCATCACACTGAGGGTATCCTTCATATTCGTGGTAGTGACCCGGATCGGTTTAAGGCAAAACTTGATGGACGGATACAGCCTCGAGATTGTGAATTGATCCGGCGGCGCATCCTCGGCGAGCGTGGAGATCGAGAAGATGTCGTATCCCGGCAGTTCGTTGATGAGATGCGCGATCCGCGCGATGTCCTTGGACTCGGCGCGTCTTTCCTGACCTGTGACTGGGTCAATAATATCGGGGGCTGAACTCGCCGTGACAATGACCGGACTGTCCCGCGGAATTGTCTTTTCGAATTTCGGGTCGCGCGCGGGGAAGGTGAAGGAGCCAGGGACCATCCTGCGGTATTTCTCCACCACTGCGCGCGGAAACTTCACACGCTCCTCCTCCACGCTGCACCCGTGACGTTTGAAGAGTTCACGCGCAGGTTCAAAGCGGACCTTCAGCCCGACCTCTTCCAAAATTTCCAGAGAGGCTTCGTGCGCTCTTTCGACCTGTTCCTGTGTAAGCAGTTCTGCAAATGTCATGGCAAATCCTTCCGATAAGTTATTCGACCAGCGACTTCTTCACTTTTCGATGAATCACTTTCTTCTTCGGCAGAACTTTCTCCACCAGTTTCTGCCCGCTCTTGACCAGGGGATTGTTCACAATGGGACTGTTCTGCGGCAGAGTCCACAGCCGGCGAATCGTATGGAATTGGTCGCCGCGGAACACCATGCGCTCGACGCGGACTTTCTGCGCCATATCCCGAACTTCCTGCACCGAAAACATCTCCAAGCCCGAACGGGTGACCTTGAGCGACGCCGCCGCAATTGCAAAACGGACGGTTTCCTCCAGTCTCCAGTGATCGAGATACCCGTAGATGAAACCGGATGAAAACGTCGCACCCGCACCGGAGGCATCCACCGCTTTGACCCGGGGCGCATACGCACGGATGATTTCATCATCCTGCACCACCATGCAGCCCTGGCTCGCCATGGTGATGATCGCGGTTTGAATGCCCGCCTTGATGAGTTTGCGCGCCGTGCCAAGCATCGCCTGTTTTTTGCCGATCTGCGCCGCATCGGTCACCGCCTGGCAGATAGTGACCATGCCTGCATATTTTTTGAGCAGATCGGGATGCGTATGCCCATGCTCGAAATTCAGGAAGACCGGCACGTTGTGCTTCTTCGCTTCCTGCATGGCGCGGACGATGTGATCGCCGTCGTACCAGTCCACGTAGAGGAGTTTGGCTTTTTTGATGAGCGAGAGATCCGCCGTATCCAGCGTGCTGAGGATTTCCTTCGACCTCTGCCAGAAATACGTGCGCGCGCCTTTCTTGTCGGAGACATTGACCTCAAGCGGAGTCTTGTACTGGTCTGTAAAGCGCACCTTGCCTTGCACGCCGAATTCCTTCAATCGTTCCGCGACGAACCTGCCCAGCATGTCGTTCCCAACTGCCGTGCCGATCATTGCCGAAGGCACGCCCCACTGGCTGAGGTTGCAGGCAATGATCGCCGCGTCGTCGTACACATATTCGCTCACTTCGTGGACAATGGCGCCGGTGTTGTGCTTCGGGAGTCTGTCCAGCGCCATGATGTAAACGGGGGTCAACATGCCAAAGCCAACGTAGGCGGGAGGGATTGTTTTTGGCATAAAATCAGGCTACACCTTACGAATGCGAATTGCGCTTCTCGTCAAGACACTGAAAGATAAAAGCAACTCATCCCCATGTTCTACAATCGCGGCGGAAATGATCTCCACTTCAACACATTCATCCGCGACGATTTTCATCGAAGCGTCTCAGCAATGGGATAAACCACATCGGCGCGCAGGGCATCCCGCGCGAAATTCAACGCTGCCTGAATACCCTCCCTTGTCAGGCGCGGATGTGATTTTAGCAAATCGTCGAACGATTCGCCTGCCGAGAGTTTTTCAAGGATCAACTCAACGGTAATTCGAGTGCCTGAAACTACGGGTTTGCCCATCATGATTTTTGGGTCGGAAATTATTGTTTGTTGAGTCATTCGTACCTCTCAATTTCCATTATACAACTCGAAAATAATCGCGTTAATTGCGATTTCACGCTCGCAACTTCTCGCCTTTCGGGTCATACAACACGGACACGGTCACCTCCGCTTCGCGTTTGCCTTCGATCAACTCAACGGTAAAGCAGTTGCCCTGCTTCGCCAACTCCATCGGCAGATAGGTATAGAAGATGTTCTTCTTCACGGTAAAGCCGTAGCCGCCGCTTCGCACGCGGGTCAGCACTTTGCCTTCGTGATAAACCGCTTCGCCGCCGTAGATTTGGACGAACTCATCGGCGTCGGTCAAAACCAGCGTGCAGAGTTTGCGCTTGATGCCCTCCGCCTTTTGTTTCACCAGCGCCTCGCGCCCGATGAAATCGCCTTTATCGAGATCAACGCAAAAACCAAGCCCCGCCTCGTAGGGAGTCTCCATCGGCGTAATATCCGCCGTGAAATATTTGAAGCCTTTCTCCAGCCGCAGCGGATCCAACACCTTGTACCCGCCGAGTTCCATGCCAAACTCTTTACCCGCTTCGACGAGCATATCCCACACCATCGTGGCATGGTGGTTCGGTATGTAAAGTTCCCAGCCCAGTTCGCCCGCGTAACTGACGCGCTGAGCCAGCGCCCGCGCGCCGTTGATGTTGACCGGCTTCGTCATCAAGTATGGATGAGCCTCATTGGAAACATCGTCACTCGTCACCTTCCGCAACACGTCACGCGCCTTCGGTCCCCACAACGCGAGACAGGCATATTCCTGCGTAATATCGCGGATGGACACTTCGCCGTCGTTTTCGTCCACGTGCATTTGGATGCGAGCCAGGTCGTTGGCGATGAAACCCGAACCCGTGATGACCCAGAAATATTCATCGCCCAACCGTGTAACTGTTAAATCCGACTCGATCCCGCCGCGCGTGTTCAGGAATTGGGTATAGATGGCGCTGCCGACCGGCTTGTCAATATTGCTGTCGGTCAGTCTCTGCAACAATGGCAGCGCGCCTTTGCCCTTCACTTCGATCTTGCCAAACGAAGTCAGGTCATACAAACAAACCCGCTCGCGGGTGGCGATGTGTTCCTGCCGCAACCGCTCGAAGAACGGCGGTTTCGCCCAGCCCCACTGACGCTGATCCTCCCCATGCGGCGCGACTCCTTCCCCGGTTCAAAGTAATTGACGCGCTCCCAGCCAAACTTCTCGCCGAAGACCGCGCCATTTTCCAGCAAACGATAATGCACAGGGCTGACCCGATGCGGGCGCGCCCGCTCATGCTCATCATGTGGGAAGTGCAGGCGGTAATAATATTTCACACTCTCGCACGTCCGCTCCGCCGCGTACACAAAATCGGAGTAGTAATTCCCAAAGCGTGTGGCACGGTAGCCGTACACATCTACCGGCGCTTCGCCTTCGATGATCCACTCCGCCAGCAGTTTGCCCATGCCGCCCGCGCCGCCGTAACCGTTCAACGACATGCCCGCCAGCATCCAGAAGCCGCGCACACCGGGCATCGGTCCCAACAGCGGCTGGCAGTCTGGCGTGTACGCGCCGGGGTGACGCACCAGCGTGATGATCCCCGCCTGGTCCAAAAATGGCGACCTTCGTATCGCGCCTTCGAGCAGCATTTCAAACTGATCGAAATCGCCGGGGAAACTTTTACTGCCATGCTCCCACGGCGTTCCATCAATCCAGCGCGGCAATGGTTTCGGCTCGTAACCGCCAATCACCAGCCCGCCTTGTTCCTGCCGCATATATACCAAATTATCCGGGTCGCGCAGGCACGGCGTATTGGGGTCGAATTCATGCCCCGGCACCGCGCGCAAGGCAATGTGTTGGTGATCAACCGGAGTGGTGGGGATGTGGATGCCCGCCATGGCGGCGATTCTTGGAGCCCATAGTCCCGCCGCGTTGATGATGATCTCGCATCGAATCTCGCCCCGGTCTGTTACCACCGCCCGAACCTCTCCCTTCGGTGAGAGTTTGATTCCGGTCACGCGCGTGTTGGTATAAACCTCCACGCCCAATTGTTTGGCGAAATTCACCATCGAAGTGGTGGTGATGTATGGGTCCAACTGCCCGTCGCGTGGGAGATAAATGCCGCCGTACAAATTCTCTTTGGAAATCTGCGGCATGTGCTTCACCGCTTCTTCAGGACCAATGACCTCGCAATCCAAACCCAGCGCCTTGGCGCGGCTGACGCTGCGCTCCAACTCCTTGAGTTGTTCCTTGCTCGACGCCACCCGCAAACTGCCGACGTGATTGAACAACCCCAACTCGCTGTACAGCTCCACGCTATACATGCGGAATTTGAGCATCGCTTGTGATGTGGCAAATTGAGTCACCAGCCCCGCCGCGTGGGACGACTCCCCGCTGGCGATCTCGCCCTTCTCAAGAACGACCACATCCTTGCGCCCGTACTTTGCAAGGTGATATGCAACCTGCGCGCCGAATATCCCACCGCCGATAACGACAATTTCTGCCTGCGTTTTCATTGTTCTCCTTCACGATGTACACTCGTGATGTACACAGGTAGAAATGTAAACAGGTACAATGTGTTCGTGTTTACTTGTCTACCTGTTTACCTGCTTGCCTGTCTACCTGCCTACCTCCGCACCTCCACCAACCAGCCCTCGAACTCGCTCGAATCCATCTTCTCCACCGCCCTGCTCCAGCGTTCGATTGCCCAGCCCCAGAAATCGAAATCAATGGATGAGATCTTCGCCTGGATCGCCGCCCACAACCCCCAGCCCACATCGGACATGATCATGTTCAACTTCATGCGTGCGATCATATTTGGCTTGGCTTCGCCGAAATACGCCGCGCACACTTCTGCGATTTGAGAATCCGAGAATTGCATTTCCTGGCAGGTGTTGCCCAACTCGAAGGTCGGGTCGTTGTTGCCGCTGTATTCGTAATCAATCAACCATAATTGCTTTCCATCGTCAATATAGTTTTCCGCCAGCAAATCGTTATTGCATGGAACCGTCGCCAGCGGCTTGACGCTCATCGCCTGCTCGATGCGTTTGACCGTTTCCATGCGTTCAGCGTAGCCGTCCGGGATTTTGATGTCACGGTCACGGCACAGGTTGAGATAATACTCCGTGAGGCGGAACATGTTGAAGTCCAGAAGGAAGCGCGGACCGGCGTGGAGTTTTTTGATCGCCTGCGCCATACGCGCCGGCATCCCCGATTCGTTCAACGATTCCTTCGACATGGTTTTGCCGTTGATGAACTCCAACACCATCGCGTCGAATTCAGGGACGTGATGCAGCACCTTCGGTGCGACTCCGGCTTCGCTGGCGGCTTTGGTGTTGTGATATTCGTTATTGCGGTCAATCGCCAGCAGTTCCGTGCTCGCACCCGGCACGCGGATAAAGAACGATATTCCATCCACCTCCACCTTGTAATTGGTGTTGGTCAACCCGCCCGAAAGCGACTGGATGGAAATATTTTTTCCTTTCCAATCTTCGATCTTTGCGACGACTTCTTCGATTATCGTCATACATACTCCAGAGCGTAGAACAAGTCTATAAACTTGTTCTACGGGCTTGTTCTACGCTGGAAATGAAAGATTTATTCGGGCGGGATTTCCTTGAAAGCGTAATCCACGTTGATGCCGCGCGATTTCTGCGCGTTCTTGGCGAGGAAATACCAGACGGCAGAGACCAGCAAGACGCCGAACACGATGCTGTATGCCAGCGTACTCGTCAGCCCAAGCCGCGCATCGAACATGAACATGATCAGCATGACCGTGCCGAAGATGAAGCCGATCACGCCCAGGACGGTGACGAGCGGAACGCCGCCGAGTTTATACGCTGCGCCGGGCGATGATTCGTAAACATCCTTCGCACGGTAGGGTAGCAGCGCGCCCGCCAGGCAGGTGATGACGAAGACGTAACCGCAGGCAAAGGTCACACCGAGGGTCAAACCCACCCAGCCAGGATGCAGGTTATAGAGGAAGATGACTGGGATGCTGGCAAGGAAATATGCCCAGTGCGCGTTGGCAGGAGTGTGACGCTTCTCATCCACCTTGCTGACCCATTCAGGAAGCAGGCGGTCGAGCGACATGGCGACCATCACGCGCGTCATGCCGATGTAGCAGTTATGGACGATCTGGTGCGAGTTGAGGATGTAACCCAAGCCGATGATGACGACCACCAGCGGGCTGGCGGTGAGCGCAACAGCGATGATGTTGGCCACAGCCAGAAGCCTGCAATGGTCGCTTCGCCCACGCCGGACCAGTAGCCCGCGCCTGCGATATACAGGAATTCCGTGCCGACGGCTTTCTCCAGCGCGGCGGCAAGGAGGGCGAGCAGAATGCCCGTGAAGATCAGCGAGCCGACGATGATGAACATCTGGTCTTTGAAGGAGCGCGCATTCTTGATCTCGCCGTTCTGCTGGGCGGAGTAGGTCGCCCATTGCAGCGAAGTCCACGCGATGGGCGCAACCAGCAGGGTGGCGATCATGCTGAAGGGCGGGTTCAAATCCACGCCCGCGGCGACGGACGCATCGCGCGCAGTCTGCACGAAGTTATCCACGCCCGCAATCGCTTTGGCAAACGCATCCAAGTGCGCCACCGAAGTTGAGGGGTTGCCCATGAACAGCACCACCAGCATCGTAAAGAAAGCCAGCAGCGTACCGACGATCATCACGTTTTGGAAGCGCACGTAATTCTTGAAGCCGCTGATGAGGATGAGCGCGGAGACGAAGGCGTTCAATATGCTGGTGACGATGATGCCGGTCGAGCCGGTAAACCAAATGCCCAGGTTGGACATTGCCGCGCTGTTCATGGTCGCGCCCAAGCCGAGGAACAACGGCGCAAACCCAAGATACGAGAGCAGCCAGCCCGAAAGCGCGACCCATTGCAGAATCCAAATCACGTAGCCGGACATCACCACCGTGAACGCCACGCCGCCGCCGAACACGCGGCTTTGGAACACGTAGTCGCCGCCGGAACGCGGCAGTGCCGTGGAGAGCCACACATACACCAACGCAATGGGGATTTCCAGCACCATCGCGAGCAGGATTCCCCAAACGAGTTTGCCGCCCGGCAGCGCGCCCGGCGCCCAAAGATACGTCCATGGGAAAATCAAGCCCATCGTCAAAATGTTATAGACGAAGGCGGAAAACGGAGACATCACGCGCACGAGCCCCGAGGCTTTACGTGTGAAGACTTCCGGTTTTGCTGTTGCTGTAGCCATACATTCTCCTTTGGTATGAGAATACAACACAAACTTTCAATTCAGAGCGGGCAAACCTGCCCAAACCCCTCTTCAAAAGCATGGAAGGCATCCGTCTTCGGAATAAGCCACCTCCTTTTCGCGGGCTTCGCGCGTTAACCGCTGGTCATCTGGTAGCCCTGCACTTCGCCGTCCACAAACGTCACAAGACAGCCCCGCAGGACGCCCTCGGCATATTCGCTGCCGGGGTTGATGCAGGTCGTCCGCCCGATTTTCGCCACAGACTGCGACTCATGGATGTGACCGTGTAGCCCGAGCATGGGCTTGTACTTCTCAATCGCCTCACGCACGGACCTCGAGCCTGCCCCGTGCAAAACGACCTGTCCTCCCACGACGATTTGTTCCGGCGGGTCCTTCGACCAATCCAGTTGCGGGCAAGTATCGAGGGTCGAATCCTTCGGCGGGTCGTGGAAGTTGAAGATGGCTTTGTTCATGTCGGGGATGAGCGCCGCCATTTTTTCGATCATTGCGCCGAGTTTCTCCTCGGTCGTTTCGCGCGGCGTCTTCCACGGCGTGGGCGTACTGATGCCGATGGAGATCATCGTGTGGTCGTCGTCCACGTGCACCACCTCGTTCTCGCAGGCAAAGAAGGATTTGGTGTCTTCGCGTTTCATCACGCTCAGCACCTCCCACTCGTCGTCGTTGCCACCGGTGACAAAACACTTGATGCCGGTCCCGTTCAGCCGTTCCTCGGCGAGGCTCACCCAGTTGGCGAGTTTCTGCCTGGCGAGTTCGCTGAACAACCCGCTCACCGCTTTCGGATCGGCTTGCAGGCTTTTGAATTCGTCCTCTTCCATCACTTTGTAGTAAAAGCCGAGGATGTCCAGTTTCCCCATCAACCCTTTTAATTCCTCTTCTGTCGAAAGATGCTCGACCCGCCCCTGCACGGTGGCGCGGTAGTGACCGTTCGGCTCCTTGATGATGGGAATCATCAACTTCCCCTGAATATCCCCGCCCATGACAATCACGTTCACGTCGTAGAACCTGCCCGCGTTGATGAACTTGCGAAAGGTGCGTTCGGAGCCGTGCAAGTCGGTGGCAAAGAACAGGCGGGTGGGGTTCTTCTTCGGCTTCTTTGAAAAGAGGAAGGACATGTCTTCTCCGATATGGTGCCTGTTTACGCCGGGACCGGCGCAGACGACGCGATCAGGCATTCTACACTGTGCTCTTCGAGCGCGTCCAAAGCGGAGGCTCCCAGCCTGTCGTCGGATACGAGCTTGTCAATTTCATCGAGGGTGGCGATCTGAAAATTTGAAACGACGCCCCACTTGCTGTGATCTGCCGCGATGATGATGGAGCCTTTCGTCCGCTCGATCATCCGCCGCACGACCTCCGCCTCGGCATTGGACGGCACGGTGCAGCCGTGCTTGATGGAGATTCCGTCCACGCCGAGGATCGTTTTGTTGGCGTAAACCAGACTCAAATTGTCCAGCGCGAAGCGGCCCGCCAAGGAGTTGGATCGAGCCTGGAACTCGCCCCCTGTCAGGAAGTAGTGAAATCCCGGCTCGCCGAGTTCCATCACCGCGCTGACGTTGTTCGTAAAAACCGTGATGTTCGAATTCTTGCGGATGTGCAGGAGGACCTGCGTGGCGGTGGTGCCGCTGTTGATAAAAACAATATCACCCGGCTCGATCAGCGAAGCGGCGAGTTCGCCGATCAACCGCTTTTCCTCCGGGTGTTGCTGCGCCCTTTGTTGATATTCCTGCTCAAAGGTCATGCGTTGACTTAATATCGCCCCCCCGTGCGTGCGCTCCAAAAATCCTTTTTGCTCCAGCCATTCCAGGTCGCGGCGGACGGTGGCTTCGGAGGTATCCAGGAGTTCACATAAATCCGCGGTGCGCGCGATCTGGTAAACCGCCAAGTATTCCTGAATCTTCTCTCGCCGTTGAGCTGGAATGAGAGGTTTGCTCATCAAATTGTCTCAAATGGGGCATGAAGGAAATTGCTCATTTTGATGCTGCATTATATAAGAATCTGATGAAATTTGCAAGTTTTTGATTTTTTCATTATAATAATTGCAAGTTCCTGACATTTACGCAAAGTTCGAATATCCTTCCAGAGGGCTTCATCGCCTCATTCTCGTTTCAGGAGATTTTCATGTCGAACAGTTCAATTGGGATGAGCCAGCAGGATCAATCGGAGCGCGAAAAATTCGAGAATGAGTTGCAGATGATCCTAAAAGCCAGTGACGACGCGGGCATCCTGATGAGGGTGATCGGCTCACTGGCTTTTCAAATGCACTGCCCCCAGTTTGGATACCTGCAAGCCGCCATGGGACGAGCCTACACCGACATTGATTTCGCCGGATACAAAAGACAGAACAAGCAGATCTCGGAGATCATGGCGAAGATGGGATATGCCGAAAACCGCGAAGTGTTCATCTCCACCGAGGGCGAGCGCGCCATTTTCGACAAGCCCGGGACGGGACTGCACGTGGACGTTTTCTACGAGAAACTGGATTTCTGTCATACCATCTACTGGAAGGACCGCCTCGAAGTGGACTCGCCCACCATCCCCCTGACGGAACTGCTGCTGGAGAAAATGCAGATCGTCCAGATCAACGAGAAGGACATCATAGACACCATCATGTTGCTGCTGGAACATCCGCTTGGCGATACGGACAGGGAAACCATCAACGTCAAACTCGCCGCGCAGTTGTGCGCGAACGACTGGGGGTTATGGCGCACCGCAACCATGAACCTCGAAAAAGTGAAACAACTCGCCCAGCATTATCCCCAATTGACCCCGGAACAAAAATCGAAAGTCGAATCGCAGGTCAACGAGGTCGTTGCCCGGCTGAACAACGAACCCAAACCTCTCGCGTGGCGCATCCGCGACCGCGTCGGGGACCGCGTCAAGTGGTACAAGGACGTGGACGAGGTTTGAGCCTGGACCGAGCGACCCCGTTCCGCAGCGACACGACAAGGAGTTAACATGGCGAAATTCGTCAAAGACCTAATGCATACAAACTTGATCACTTGCAGGCGCGATGCCACGCTGGGACAGGTGGCTGTCCTGCTTCACAACAACCACGTCCACGCGCTCGTGGTCACCGACCGCGACGGGCGCGCGGCTGGCGTCATCTCCGATTTCGACCTGCTCGCTGGCGAGTGGCTTTCCTCGGACCCCGAAAGCCTCAACGTCATGCGAAAATTGACCGCCGCCGATCTGATGTCCCAACCGGTTGATTCGGTCGAGGCGAACACCCTGCTCTCCGAGGCGGTGCAGAGGTTGATCGAAAAAGAGATCAGCCGCCTGCTCGTCACGGAAAACGGGAAGCCGGTGGGCATCATTTCGCTTTCGGATTTCATCGCAGGCATCGCGGAGATGGAGCAAATCAAACGCGATACGGTGGGCGATGTCATGTCGGATGCGATTCTCGTCTGCCGCGGCAAGACTCCCGTCGCTTCCGCTGCGCGCGCCATGACCTCTGCCGGATGGCGCTCGGTGCTGGTTGTGGACGCGAAGGGAAAGGTGCTCGGCGTGGTCAGCGGCAGGGATTTGCTCCCGTACATGCAGAGCGGGGACGTGCACGGCAAGATCGTTCGGGATGTGATGCACCCCGCGCTGACCATTGACATCCACGCCAGCCTGCGCGATGCAGCGGACAAGATGATCCAGCACCATTATCACCGGCTGGTCGTCGTTGACAACGAAGACCCGGATGCCTTTCCGCTCGGAGTCATTTCCTCGTTTGACATCGTGGCACAGATGGCAAGACCCGATTCGGTCTGGCAGAAGTAGATCAGACGACAGACTACGGACGATGGGCAGTAGAAGTTCCTCATCGTCTATCGTCAATTGTCCATCGTCGTTATCATAGGAGACCTTCATGACTGGATTTCCAACACAAGCACAGGTTGTCATCATTGGCGGGGGCGTGGGCGGGGCGAGCATTGCTTATCATCTGACAAAAATGGGGTGGAAGGATGTGGTCGTCCTTGAAAAGCACGAACTGACGTCCGGGTCCACGTGGCACTCGGCGGGGCTGGTGGGACAGATGCGCTCGGACGCAAACCTGACGCGCATGATGCACTACAGCACGGATTTGTACCGCAGTCTCAAAGCCGAAACGGGACAGGATACCTCGTGGCGGGAAGTGGGCGGCATCCGCCTTGCTTCGTCCGCGGAACGGCTGGAGGAAACCAGGCGCCTCGTGGGGATGGCGCGTTCGTTCGGCGTGCCGATGGAATTGATCTCGCCCAAGGAAGCGCATGAGATGTTCCCGCTCATGGACATCAAAGGCGTGGTCGGCGCGGCGTACACGCCCAACGATGGGAGCATTGACCCGACCGGTTTGACCAACGCGCTCGCCATCGGCGCAAAAAATCGCGGCGCACAGATCTGTCCCTACACCACCGTGACGGGAATCAACGTCAAGAACGGACGCGTACACGAAGTGGTCACGGATAAGGGGACGATCAAGACCGAGGTCGTGGTCAACGCTTCGGGCATGTGGGGACGCGAGATCGGCAAAATGGTGGGGCTGAGTCTGCCGGTCATTCCGATGGCGCACCTCTACATCATGACCAAACCCATCGAAGGCGTGACCAATAAATTCCCCAACTTGCGCGATCCCGACTTGCTGGTGTACTGGCGCGAAGAAGTGGGCGGATTGATCACCGGCGGTTACGAACGCCAGCCAGCCACGTTTGGGTTGAACGGCATTCCGAAGGATTTCAAATACCAATTGCTCAACCCGGATTGGGATCGCTTCACACCGTTGATGGAAAACTCCATCCGCCGCGTGCCTGCGATTGAAGGCGCGGAAGTGGTGAAACTGCTGAACGGTCCCGAAGGCTTCACGCCCGACGGCGAGTTTCTGCTCGGTCCAACCTCGGTCAAAGGGTTCTGGGTGGCGTGCGCGTTCTGCGCTCATGGTCTCGCGGGCGCGGGCGGCATCGGCAAGGTGATGGCGGAGTGGATCATTGACGGCAGTCCCGAATGGGACGTGTGGCGGCTGGATGTGCGCCGCTTCGGTCCCAATTACAACAGCCTCGATTACACCGTGGCGCGCACGTTTGAAACCTACACCCAGTATTACGACATTCATTTCCCCGGCGAAGAGCGCATGTCCAAGCGCAATGTGCGCGTCTCCCCCACGTATTTCCGGCTGCGCGACCTGGGCTGTCACTTCGGCGAGAAGATGGGCTGGGAACGCCCGAACTGGTTCAAGCCCTACGAAGAACTTGCCACGCACGGTCACGAGCCGAAGGGTTGGGCGCGTCACAACTGGAGCCGCGCCATCGGCTACGAACACTTGCAGACGCGCGAGAATGCCGGTCTCTTCGACGAAACTTCGTTCAACAAATTCGAAGTGCGCGGACCCGGCGCGTTGAAATTTCTCAACACGGTTTGCGCGAATCAAATTGACGTGTCAATCGGCAGCCTTGTCTACACCCAATGCCTAAACAAACGCGGCGGCATCGAATGTGATTTCACCGTCACGCGCCTCGCCGAAGACCGCTTCTTCATCGTCACCGGCACGGCGTTCGGTCAGCACGACATGTCGTGGTTGTCGCTGCAAATGCCCGACGACGGCAGCGTCACGATGGAAGATGTCGGCTCGAATTACGCCTGCATCGGTTTGTGGGGACCGAAGGCGCGCAAGATTCTGGAAAAAGTCACAAGAGACGATGTTTCCAACGCAGGCTTCCCATACATGACATCCAAACGCATCACGGTCGGGGATGTCCCCCTCCTCGCTTCGCGCGTGACCTATGTCGGCGAGCTGGGCTGGGAGTTTTACTGCCCGATGGAGTACGGTCTGCGGCTTTGGGATACGCTTTGGGAGGCAGGCAAACCCGAAGGCATGGTGGCTGGCGGATACAAAGCCATCGACTCCCTGCGCCTCGAAAAGGGTTATCGCTATTGGAGCGGCGAGATTTCACCCGATTACACGCCCTACGAAGCCGGTCTCGGTTTCGCGGTCAAACTGGACAAAGGCGATTTCATCGGAAAAGAGGCGCTGGTCAGGCAAAAGGCGGAGGGCATCCAACAAAAACTCTGCACCATCACGCTCTGCGACGACCGCACCATCGTGCTGGGCAAGGAACCCATCCGCGCGGACGGCAAGACGGTCGGATGGGTGGCTTCGGGCGGGTTCGGCTATTCGGTGAACAAGTCCATCGCGTATGCTTACCTGCCAATGGAATACGCAAAGGTCGGCGCAAAACTGGAGGTCGAATGCTTCGGTGAACAGGTTGAAGCGGAGGTGGCTCAACCTGTGCTGTGGGATCCGAAGGGAGAACGAATCAAAGCGTAACTTTGACAATGGACGATAGACGGTAGACGATGGTCAATCGTCCGTGGTCATCAAAATTCTTTCACCAAAGGAAGGAACACAGTCCAATGAATACGCTTGCCATAGACAAAGCCATCGCCAAGGTGCCGTTCCTGGCGGAGTCGAAGAACGTCAAAAAGATTCCGCTCAGCGGCGGCATCACCAACCTGAACTTCAAGATCGAAGCGGACGGCAGGGCGTACGTCATCCGCCTGGCTGGCGAAGGCACCGACCAGCTGGGAATCAAGCGCGATGTGGAACACGCCGCGAACAAGGCGGCGGGGCAATTGGGCATCGCGCCAGAGGTGATGTATTTCATCGAGCCGGAAGGCTACATCGTCACCCGCTTCATCAACGGCAAGCGCATCATGCCCGAAGAGATCGTCAAGCCCGAATATCTCGCGCGCGTGGCGCAAAAACTGAGGCTGTTCCACCGCAACGCGCTCAAACTGAAGGGCGAGTTCAACGTCTTCCGCCGCGTCGAAATGCTGACGAAGGTATCGAAAGGCAAGGGCGCGAATTTTCCGCACGACTGGGATTTCATCATAAAGAAAATGCGCGAAGCGGAAAAGGCGTCGCTCAGGGACCCGTACGTCCCGACCCCCTGTCACAACGACCTGCTGAACCTCAACTGGCTGGACGAAGAAGTGGCGGGCGACATCGGCGAACTGCGCCTGTTGGATTGGGAGTACGCGGGCATGGGCGATATCTTCTTCGACCTGGGGAATTTCTCGCACCATCACCGATTGAACGAAGAACAGATCCGCATCTTCCTGACCTCGTACTTTGGCGAGATGACCCCGAAGCATTATGCCCGCCTGAGAATCATGTGGGCGATGTCGGAACTGCACGAAGCCATGTGGGGCACCACGCAGACGGTCATCTCGAAACTGGAGGAGGACTTCCAGGGATACGCCAACCTGTGGTTCGGGCGGTACCGCATGCACGTCACGGATTATCGCTGGGAGCGATGGTTGAAGGATG
The DNA here is from genome assembly GCA_013112685.1 of Chloroflexota bacterium. Lineage (GTDB taxonomy): Bacteria > Chloroflexota > Anaerolineae > Anaerolineales > Villigracilaceae > Villigracilis. Next base: position 1,379,686 of record JABFGC010000002.1, read on the forward strand.
TAGGGAGGAAGGGTAAATAGAGGTATTGGAGATTGGTAATTTGCGAAAGCGAAGTAAATGAAAGTTGAACGTTCTTTGCCGTTTCATCCAGCCTGGCGTAGACTTTCATGAGCGCGATGAGAAAGGAGTGTGCGCCATGATCGAAAGTCCTGTTGAACGGCTCGCAAGGACGCATCCCGACCTTGAAATCTGGTGGGATTCGTCCCCGCTGGTGTACGACCAGTGGATGCGCAAGATGCTGCGCGAGGCTCCGCCCGCTCGAAGACCCGTCCTGGAGGAGCAACTTGCAAGGTTGTACAACGCCCAAAATCCCGCTGCAAGCGTCTTTCGCGGCTGTACGACCAACCCGCCCCTTTCGTGGCAGGCAGTCCAAAGCGACCCCGCATTTTGGGGCGAGTGGGTGGACGACCAGATACAGTCAAACCCGGGTCTCGATTTGAGCGAGATCGTCTGGCTGACCTACAAGGAAGTTGTAAAACGCGGCGCAGAGATGTACCTGCCCATCTTCGAAGCCTCCAATGGACGGTTCGGCTGGATTTCGGGACAGTTGGACCCGCGCCTCTTCACCGAGACTGAACGCATGGTCCACGACGCGGAGGAACTCAGCGCCCTCAGCCCGAACGTGATGGTCAAGGTCCCGGCGAGTATGCAGGGCATCGAGGTCGTCAAAATCCTGACATCGAAAGGCATCAGCACCAACACCACGGTCTGCTTTACCCTGCCGCAGATCATGGCGTCCGCGGATGCGGCGATGGACGGCTTGAAAATCGCCGAAAAAAACGGCGTGGATTTGAAACGCTGGCGCGCGGTCATCACCATGATGATCGGGCGGCTAACGGAGCACGAAGCGCTGGACGTGCAGGCAGAGCGCAAGAACATCAAACTCTCCTGGCAGGATAAGCACTGGTTCGGCATTGCGGTCTTCCGCAGCGCCTACCGCATCCTGACCGACGGAGGCTACGCCAGCAAAATGCTTGCCTGCTCGATGCGCCCCGGTCCGCTCGCGGCAGGAAAGATGCGCTTCTGGGACGTTCAGAAACTCGCCGGAGGCGACATCGTCTACACCTGCCCGCCGTACGTGCTGGAACCGCTTTTCGAGATCGGCGAGGACCTTGAGTTCGAATCCGAGATCGGGAAGGAAACGCCGCAGGATGTGCTGGACAAGATGTCGAAAATCCCGTTCTGCATCCAGGCGTATGACCCGAACGGTCTGGCGTTGGAACAGTTCAACAGCCATCCATCCACGATCAGCACGGTCGAAGCCTTTTCCAAGGGGTTTGCCGGGCTGGAAAAGTTCATAGGAGAACGGATGACGACCCGTCATCAAAAAGTCGTGTCCAACCAGGCTCGTGCGCGCGGATGAGTCTAACCAAACAAGTTCAATTCACAACAGGAGACAACTATGTCAATCGTAAATGCAAAAGAAATCATGGTGGAGGCGGCGAAGAACGGCTATGCCATCGGCGCGTTCAATATCACCGACCTGCTGCAATTCGAGGCGGTGATTGACGCCGCCGTCGAGACCAAATCGCCGGTCATCGTGCAGACCTCGGTCAAACCCTCGCAATTCCTCGGCACCAATATGATGGTGGCGATCTTCCGCACGCTGGCGCAATCCGCGCCGGTGCCGGTCTGCCTGCACCTCGACCACTGCACCGACATTGCCTACTGCAAGAAGTGCGCCGACGCCGGTTACACCAACATCATGATTGATGCGTCCAAGCATCCCTTCGAGGAGAACATCCGCCAGACGAAGGAAGTGGCGGATTACTGCCACAGCGTCGGGGACATCTCGGTCGAGGGCGAGTTGGGGACCGTCGGCGGGGTGGAGGACCAGGTCAAGGTCGCGGAGGATGAGGCGCAGTTGGCGAATCCGAAACAGTCGGTGGAGTTCGTCGAGCGCACGGGCGTGGATATCTTCGCCCCCGCCATCGGCACGGCGCACGGCGTGTACAAGACCAAGAATCCGAAAGTGGATTTCGAGCGCCTGGCGACCATCCACAAGATGCTAAACGGGGACGGTATAAAAATCCCGCTGGTCGTCCACGGCGGGACGGGCTTGCCCGACGACTACATCGTCAAATTGCGCGAGGCAGGCGGCGCGAAGTTCAACGTCTCCACCGAGTTGAAGCACACGCTGATTGACGCCAAATGGGAATACATCAATGCCCACCGCGAAGAGTACGACCCCGGCAAACTGGATGTCTTCGTCCGCGACGCGACCCGCAAGGCGGTCATCGGCTGGATGGAGAAGTTGGGATCGGTTGGGAAGGCATAAACAGGCACACAAGCAGACAGGTATACAAATTGTGTACTTGTGTACGTGTATACCTGCGCACCCCACACTAAAACAGAGGAGTAACAAATGAAAAATATCGAAGAATACTACGCCCCCTGGGTGAAGGGGATTCCGATGTACATCTCGGAGCATATCGAAAAGGCGTGGAGGGATCCTAAATTGCATCGCATGATGTCGAACGAGAATCCCCTGCCCCCTTCCGACAAGGTGCTGGACGCGATGTTCAAGTATGCGAAGATGGCAAACCGCTACCCCGACCAGGGCCTGGTGGTGCGGAGCAAGATCGCCGAGATGAACAACGTGGACGGTCCCGAAAACGTGATGATCGGCAACGGCTCCAGCGAAGTGTACGACAACGTCTTCCGCATGTTCATCATCCCCCAGCAGGACGAAGTTATCCAGCATACGCCGTGCTTCGGCATCTATCAGTTGCGCGGAACCCTGCTCGGCGCGAAGATGGTCAACGTACCGATGATCTACAAAGATAATTACCTGCATTTCGATCCCGACGGCATCCTGAACGCCGTTACTGACAAGACCAAGATCATCGTGATCGCCAACCCGAACAACCCGACCGGCAACTTCATGGCGGCGGAGCACTTCGTCCGCATCGCGGAGACGGGCATTCCCTTCGTCATTGACGAGGCATACGTGGAATATGCGGGCTTGGGCATGTCGCAGGTGCAGTTGACAAAGAAATACAAGAACGTTCTCATCACCCGCACGCTCTCGAAGGCTTATGGTCTGGCAGGGATGCGCTTTGGATACACCATTGCGAACAAGGACGTGATCGCACAGATCTCCGGCTCGCTTCTGCCCTGGAACGTGGGGACGATTCCCATGTGGGCGGCGCTTGCCGCGTTTGAAGACCAGGAAGGGCTGGCGGAGCGCGTCAAGTTCAACAACGACGCGGTGGATTACATCACCGAGTCGCTAAGCGTGATTCCCGGTTTTGTCGTCTTCCCCTCCAAGGCGAACTACATCCTGTTCGACTGCGGCGCGACCGGCAAGACCGGCAAGGAGGTGCTTGCCTTCGCCGAGACCAAGGGCATCATCCTGCGCGGCGAGAGCAAAAAGTACGGCTCCGACGGCTGGTTCCGCGTAACCATCGGCACGAAGGAAGAGAACGAGTTGTTCGTGAATACGATTCTGGAGTTCTTCGGAGTGAAGAAATAAATATCAAAAGGCCTGACAGGTTTTTGGAAACCTGTCAGGCCTTTTGTGGAGGAAACCATGTCCAAAATAAAAGCAGTGTTCTTCGACCAAGACGGCGTGATCATTGATACCGAGCGCGACGGGCATCGCGTTTCGTTCAATATGACGTTCAAGGAATTCGGCTTCACCGACGAATGGGACGTGGAGTATTACCACGAACTACTCCAGATCGCGGGCGGCAAGGAACGCATGAAGCATCACTGGAAGACCAAGGGGTTTTCCAGACCGCTGACCGAGGAGGAGATTGACAACCTCGTCAAGGAGATGCACAAACGCAAGACGGCGCTCTTCGTCGAACTCATCGAGACGGGAAAACTCCCGTTGCGGCCCGGCATTCACCGGTTCATGAAGGAAGCGATGGAGGCAGGCTTGAAGATCGCGGTCTGCACCACGTCCAATGAACAGGCGGCGAAAGCCATCACGGAAAAAATCCTTTCCGACATCAAGTTCGACATCGTGCTGGCGGGCGACGTGGTCAAGAACAAGAAGCCCGATCCCGAAATCTACAACCTCGCGCTTTCCAAACTCGGATTAAGCCCCGAAGAGGTGTTCGTTGTCGAAGATTCCAAGAACGGCGTGAAAGCCGCAAAAGCCGCCGGAATGAAGACCATCGTCACGACAAACCATTACACCGAAAAGGAAGATGTGAACGCGGGCGATGTGATCGTCTCCTGCCTGGGCGACCCCGACGGTGAGAAAGCCGAATTACGCAAAGGCGATTTGTCCGGCTTCGACGGGGTAGTGCACGTCAAACATCTCCTGGAGTTGTTCGGGACCTGAATTAGAAAGTAATCGGACAAGGGTGTATGAATTTTCGTCATATACCCTTGTTTTTTTAAAGGCAGTCGGCTTTCTTGTTACATTATTCACATGGGTTTTTTGGCGGCACATTGTCGAACCGATTTAAGAAAGCCAGTGTTTTCAATACAGGTTAACCGGAGAAAAATCTCCCTCTGGGAGGAGGAGGTGCCGTATCGTTGATTCAAAATGTGCCTTTCGTAAGTTCGATATCTTGATCCAAAACCATTTTCAAAATCAAGGAGAATTACGAATATGACTAAAAGTCAAGTGCACGATAAGCAGGTCCTGCACAAGTTGGGATACGCCCAGGAACTCGCGCGCCGCATGAGCGGTTTCTCGAACTTCGCGATTTCATTCTCGATCATCTGTATCCTGGCTGGCGGCATCTCCGCCTTCCCCGCCGCGTTCAACTCGCTCGGATCGGGCGGCGCGTTCATGATCTGGCTGGTGGGCGGGGCGCTCGCCATGACCGTCGCCCGGGGCATGGGACAGATCGCCTCTTCCTTCCCGACGGCTGGCGGCTTGTACCATTGGAGTTCCCACCTCGGCGGGAAAGCCTGGGGCTGGGCGACCGCCTGGTTCAACCTGATCGGGTTGATCGCAGTCGTCTCCTCCGTGGATGTGCTGTTGTACTCGGTCTTTTTCAAGGACCTGTTGCTTGGAACCGTTCTCGGCGTGGACGTCTCCACCTTCGGTTACTGGCATCAGTTCTTCTTCATGGCGTTCGTGCTGACGACGCAGGCATTGTTGAATCACTACGGCATTGACCTGACCACCAAAGTCACAGACCTGAGCGGCTACCTGATCTTCGCCCTCACCATCATCCTCATCATTGCCTTGTTCGCTTTCACGCCCGTCGCCATTGACCTCTCCCGGCTCTGGACATTCCAGAATTTCACCGGCGATGCAGGCGGAGCGGTGGTCCCCTTCCGCACAGAGAGCATCGCCTTCGCGTTCCTGCTTGGGCTTTCGTATGTCTGCTACACCCTGACCGGCTATGACGCCTCTGCGCACACTTCGGAGGAAACCACCGATGCCCAGGTGAACGTTCCCAAAGGCATGTGGCAGGCTGTGTTCTGGTCGTGGGTCTTCGGTCTGGTTGCCGTTGCCGCGTATGTGCTGACGATGCCAAGCATCGAAGAAGCGGGGGCGGCAGGCTGGGGATCGTTCTTCTACATGTGGGGCGCATCCCGAATGCCGCAATGGTTGAGCATCTTCCTTGCGGTGGGCTTGGTCGTCGTGAACTACATCTGCGCCCTCGCCGGTCTTACCTCCACCTCGCGCATGATGTACGCCTTCGCCCGCGACGGTGGCTTGCCCGCTTCCAAAACGCTCTCCCACGTCAGCACCCAGTACCGCACCCCGACGTACGCCATCTGGACTTCCGCTGCACTGGCGCTGCTCAGCACCGTGTATGCGCCCTATTATCTTGTGCTGGCTGTGGCGTGCGCCGTCTTCCTGTACCTGTCCATGGCAATGCCCATCGCCGCAGGCTTCTTTGCGGAAGGCGGATCAAAGTGGCCCGAAAAAGGACCCTTCAACTTGGGCGGCTTCTCGAAAGCCAATGCGGTAATCGCCGTGCTGGCGGGCGTAACCCTTGCCATCACCGGCTTCTTCCCGCCCAATGAAAAAGTCTTTTACTTTACGATCATTTTCGTCGTCGCCCTGCTCGGCTTCTGGTCGAAGAAAAGCGCCATCGCGGGCATCGTCGTCGCTGTGGCGGGTTTGCTCCTAAGCTTCCTCCCCGTCCCCGAAGAGAATGTCCTGCACTTCCTCATTCCTGATCGCACTACGGCATTCATCGCCATTGGTGTCGGCGTCGTCGCTGCGGTGATCACGTATGTCACCGGCGGTGAAGACAGCCGCTTCGAAGGCGTGCCCGAAGGCGATAAGATCAAGGAACGCCAGAAGATGATCGCCGAGATCGAAAAGAAATACGGCGAGGCGTAAATCTAGTGATCAGTGACCAGTGACCAGTAATCAGTGATCAGTAATTAGAGATTGGAGACTCAGCAGGTTGGCGCAAACCAATCTCTAGTCTCCAATCTCTTTCTTTCGAGTGGAGAGCTCTATGAAGTACCTCCTCGGCATTGACCAGGGCACCACGCAAACCACCGCCGTCATTGTGGATGAACGCGGCGAGATGCTCGAAAAGAATTCTTCGCAACTGCCTGCGCGTTTTCCACAGGCGGGCTGGGTGGAGCAGGAACCGGAGGACATCGTCCGCACGGTGAGAGAGGCGTGCGCTCCCCTGCTCGAAAAATACGACATCACCGCTGTTGGCTTCGATAACCGGAGGCAAGACCTTCGTCGTCTGGGATGCGGAAACGGGCGAAGCCGTGACTCCCGCCATCGTCTGGCAGGATACGCGCGGGCAGGCGATTTGTGACACGCTCGCCTCTTCCCTCGATTTGAGTTGGCTGCGCCAAACGACCGGGTTGCTGCTGGACAGTTATTTCTCCGCCCCCAAACTCAAGTGGGTGTTCGAAAATCATCCTGAAATCCGCAAAAAGGCGCACGAAGGCAAACTGAAATTCGGCACCACCGAAACCTGGGTGATCTGGAAATTGAGCGGCGGCAGGCTGCACGTCACCGATCCTTCGACCGCTTCACGCACGCCGCTGTTCGACATGAACAAATTCGAGTGGGATGAAAAATTACTGCAATTATTTGACGTGCCCAAAAGCATGCTGCCAGAAGTGAAACCATCGGCAGGTTATATTGGCAATGTAGATTTCGCGGGGACGGGCAAGCCGCTCTCCCTACATGCGTTGTTGGTTGACCAACAAGCCGCATTATTCGGTCAAGCCTGTTTTAAAGCGGGGGAAATGAAATGCTCGTTCGGCACAGGCAGTTTCCTTTTGATGAACATTGGCGACAAGCCCAAACTCTCGCACAACGGACTGCTCACCACCGTCGGCTGGCATTTCAACGGTCACACCGCCTACGCCCTCGACGGCGGAATCTTCGTCACGGGCGCGGCAGTGCAATGGTCGCGCGACAACCTGAAATTCATCCCTGATTCTGCTTCCAGCCATGATGCCGCCCAAAGGTCAAAGGATTTGGGCGTGGTGGTCGTGCCTGCCCTGCAGGGGACTCGCCGCCCCGCACTGGCGCACCGACGTGCAAGGCGCGATGTTTGGCTTGAACCGCAGCACGACATCTGATGACATCGTCCGCGCCACGCTGGATGGAATCGCCTGCCGCGTCTACGAAGTGGTCACCGCTATGACGCAGGATGCAGGCACGCCTCCCCCCCACCTCAAAGTGGACGGCGGTCCTGCGGGCAATGCCTACCTGATGCAAATGATCGCGGATCTGCTCGACTTCGAAGTGCGCGTCTCCGCTTCGGTGGAGGCAACCGCCATCGGCATTGCCAACCTCGCGGGCGTCTCGGCGCTGGGAACGAGTTTCGATGCGCTGGCGGAGAATTGGAAGGCGGAGAAAGTTTACATTCCCAATATGAAGAAGGAAGAAAGAGAAAAGATTTTGGAGAGGTGGAAGAAGGCGGTGGAGGCGGTGAAGAAATTTCATGAATAATCTGTCATTGCGAGGAGCGAACGAAGTGAGCGACGAAGCAATCTCCTCGCAAGCCCAAGGATTGCTTCGTCGGGAAGACCGCCCTCCTCACAATGACACTGGCGACTACGACATCGCCATCATCGGCGCGGGGGCGGTGGGATGCGCCATCGCAAGGGAATTGTCGCAATACGATCTGAAGATCGCATTACTCGAAGCGAATCCCGATGTGGGCATGGGCACGTCCAAAGCCAGCACGGCGATCTGGCACACGGGCTTCGACGCCAAGCCTGGCTCGCTCGAAGCGAAGTTGATGCGCCGCAGCTACGCGCTCATGGACAAATACCTCGTCGAAGCCAACATCGCCCACGAACGCCTCGGCGCGATTCTGATCGCGTGGAACCAGGACCAGTTGGACGCGCTGCCTGAATTGCTGAAAAAAGCGCACGCAAACGGCGTGACCGATGTGGAGACGATCTCCGCCGAAGAAATTTATAAGCGCGAACCGCACATCCAGAAAGGCGCGTTGGGCGGGTTATTTGTGCCAGGCGAGGGGATTCTCTGCACGTTCTCCGTTCCGCTGGCGATGGCATACCAGGCGGTGGAAAACGGGGTGGAGTTGTTTTTGAATTTCAAAGTTGCTGGTCTCGATACGTCCCACAAAGAGCGCGTGGGACTACTCGACCAGCAGGGAAACAAAATTTTCGCAAGGTATATCGTCAACGCGGCGGGATTGTTTTCAGACGAGATTCACGCCCTTTTTGGAAAGACCAGTTTCAAGGTCAGACCGAGGCGCGGGCAGTTGATCGTCTTCGACAAGATGGCGCGGAGTCTGGTCAATCACGTCGTTGCTGCCCGTGCCGACATCCACCACAAAAGGCGTGCTGGTCAGCCCGACCGTGTACGGAAACATTTTGCTCGGACCGACGGCGGAGGATTTGGACGATAAATCCGCAACCGAGACAACGGCAGACGGTTTGAATTTTTTACTCGAAAAAGGCAAACAGATTTTGCCGCAGCTGCTGGACGAAGAAGTGACCGCGACCTATTCGGGGCTGCGCGCGGCGACGGAACACAGCGATTATCAAATCGAGATGGATGCGGCGCTTCGTTACTTGTGTTTGGGCGGAATCCGCTCGACGGGCATTTCCGCGGCGATGGGCATTGCCGAATACGGCGTGGAGTTGCTGCGCGAGGCAGGGCTGGAATTGAAATTGAAGTCCGAATTCAAAACCGTGAAAATGCCGACGATTGGACAGGTTGCGCTTCGCCCGCATCAAAACGCGGAGATGATCGCAGAGAATCCTTTGTATGCCGAAATGGTTTGTCACTGTGAGCGGGTCTCGCGCGGCGAGTTGCTGGATGCGCTGAACGCGCCCATCCCCGCCGCGGCGCTGGACGGTTTGCGACGAAGAACGCGCGCCTCGCAGGGAAGATGCCGGGATTCAATTGTCATGCGGCGTTGGTTTCGTCATTGCGAGGGCGGAGTTTTCCCGCCCGAAGCAATCCCATTGTAAGCAGAGAGGCTGCTTCGCTTGGTCTCGATACAGGCGGGGCAGCCACCCGCCCTACTCGACCTGCGCTCGCAACGACATATAAAGTTCTGATCATCGGCGCGGGACCGGCGGGGCTTTCGGCGGCAATCGAATTGAAGAAGCAGGGAATCAGGGACATCCTCGTCGTTGACCGTGAACCCGAGGCAGGCGGAATGCCGAGGTTTTGCCATCATACAGGCTTTGGGCGCGAGGACTTGTGGCGCATGTGGTCGGGACCGAAATACGCGAAGCATTACCGCGACCTGGCAGAGAAGATGGATGTGGAAGTGCGGACATCCACAACGGTGTTGGGGTGGGAAGATTCCCTCACCCCTGCCCTCTCCCAAAGGGAGAAGGGGCATACGTTGGAGTTCACTTCTCCGAGCGGATTGGGTGTGGTGAATGCGCAGGCGGTGCTGCTGGCAACGGGCGTGCGGGAGCGCCCCAGGTCGGCGCGGTTGATTCCGGGCAAACGCCCGCAGGGGATTTACACGACGGGCTCGTTGCAGCGGTTTATTTATCAGGAACACCTGCCAGTGGGCAAACGCGCGGTCATCGTCGGCGCGGAGTTGGTGAGTCTTTCGGCGTTGATGACGCTGATGGGCGCGAAGGTGGATTGCGCCATGATGATTACGGAAGAGGCGAAACATCAAATCGAGTTCCCGTATGTGGCAATGAAATGGATTCTGGCGGACATCCTCTCGCGTACGCCCATCGTGACGAATGCACGGGTGACGAACATCTTCGGGCAAAAACAAGTGGAAGGAATTGAAATCACCCGCAAGGACGGCACAAAACAACTCGTGGAATGCGACTCGGTCATTTTCACGGGCAACTGGATCCCCGAACACGAACTGGCGCGGATGGGCGGTCTGCAAATTCACCCCGTCACCAAAGGACCGGTGATTGACAGGAATTTCCATTCCACGGTCAAGGGGGTGTTCGTGGCGGGCAACCTCCTGCGCGGCGTGGAGACGGCGGATCGCTGCGCGCTGGAAGGCAAATGGGCGGCGCGGGGAATGGCGAAATATTTGGAGATTGTTTCGACGGGAAAATCACCCGTCTCGCAATGACATAGGATTCACATGGCAGACGAACTACTGGATATTGTCAACGATCAGGATGAAGTCATCGGACGGGAAATGCGTTCGGTCATCCATGAGCGGGGATTACAGCACCGCGGCGTGCACGTCTTTTTGTTCGATGCGGACGGCAGGATGCTCATCCAAAAACGGAGTGCAGACCGCGCCTCTTCCCCATCCCTGCTGGATTGCTCCGTCTCGGAGCATGTCAAGGCTGGAGAGGGGTATCTCGAAGCGGCGTTCCGAGGCATGAAGGAGGAACTGGGCGTGGAAGGAATTGACCTCCAGCCGCTGGGAAAGATCAAAATGGAATACGGTCCCAACGATTTTGAGATCAGCCGGATCTACGAAGGCCGGGTCAAGCCGGAGCAGGTCCGGTTCGACCCGGCGGAGATTTCCGAGATTCGTTTCATGAGCCTGCATGAAATTCGGGCGGGAATCGAAAATCAGAAGTGGATGTATTGCGGCTGGTTTGTCGAAATTATGAATTGGCATTTCAGCCAGCCGGCGCGTTTGACGGTATTGGACGAATAGCCGCAGAAAAGCACGGGGGAGATTCCGCCTCATGGACGGAAACAGATACCATGCCGGGCATGAAGCGGTGAACTCACATGCAACATTCCCTTGCGGAAAGCGTATACTGTTCTTGGACGATTTTCCAAGGAGAATGTATGAGAACAATCCGTAAGTATCTTGCTGTTTTTTCCATCTTCGCCCTGCTCGCGCTGACGATTGCCACTCCCGCACTGGCGTTCGAAGGGCGCGAAGGCGATGTTGTCGTTATTGAAGCCGATGAAGTGATTGACGACGACCTGTATGTCAGCGCAAATGAGTTCACGCTGGAAGGGACGGTCAAAGGCGATCTGTTTGTGGCTGGCAATGTGATCACCATCAACGGCACGGTGGAGGGCGACCTGTTTGCGGGCGGGAACAGCGTCATCATCAACGGGACGGTGATGGATGATGTGCGCATCGGCGGCGCGGCATTGAAGCTTGGGCGATGAAGCCAGCATCGGCGGCGACCTGCTTGCGGGCGGCGCCAGCCTTGAAGCAGAATCGGGAAGCGTTGTGGAAGGTGAACTGCTGTACGGCGGCGCGCAAATTCTGTTTGCTGGGAATGTGGCTGAGGACGTGATGATCGGCACAAGTGCGGCAGACCTGCGCGGCGAATTCGGCGGGGATGTGCTCGTGGAAATCGGCGATGTGGACGAAGCCGGTCCTCCGCCGTCCACGTACATCAACAACACCGAAATTTCCATCCCCAGCGTCAACCCCGGCTTGAAGATTGACGAAGACGCAAAGATCGAAGGGAACCTGATATACACGCTGTCCAAAGAGGCGAACATTCCCAGCGGCGCGGTCGGCGGCGAAGTGACCCGCAAAGAACCGACGATAGATGCCGGTTATGTGCCGCCGGAACGGACGGCAGCCCAAAAAGCCGTTTCCTGGACGCTGGAACTCCTGCGCTCCATCGTGACCTTGATCCTGTTCGGTCTGCTCCTGGGCTGGCTTGCGCCTCTCTTCATAAAGACCCTGACGAACAAACTGCAGGCGCAGCCTGTGGCAAGCCTCGGCTGGGGCGTGGTGGCGTATGCCGCGTTCTTCTTCACCCTGCTGGTGATTCTGGTTGTGATGATCCTGGGCGCTGTGATCTTCGGTTGGATCACCCTCGGCGGCATCAGCGGGACCATCGTGTGGGTCGGCATTTTCCTGCTTTTCGCCGCGATTCTGGGCTTCGTGCTCGTGACCCTCTTCCTGACCAAGATCATCGTTGCATGGCAGGGCGGCAAATGGCTGATTGGACGCTTCAACCCATCGCTGGCGGAGCACAAGGTCTGGCCCCTGGTATTGGGCGCGGTCATTCTCGCCCTGCTGGTGGAACTGCCATGGGTGGGATGGCTGATCGGTCTGGTCGTGATGTTCCTCGGTCTTGGCGCGTTGTGGCTGTGGGGACGCGAACGCTGGCAGATGCGCAGAACGGCGGCTTGATAAAAAAAGAGGACAGGCGGTGAACCTGTCCTCTTTTTGATTCCATTTCCCTACGGGCATTCCTTGGAATATTCCACCAGGCGTTCGATCTTTTCGGTGCGTCCCACCACGCCGCCGCCCTTGTTGATGCCGATAAATTGGAAGTCAATCCAGGCTTTTTCCAGACCGCGGAAGTTGGGGTTGATATCCTCGCCGGAGAAGGTAATGAAGAAATTACCCTTCCCATCCGTGCCGAGGTTGCCCACCAGCTGCCACTCGGAGGGATACAACGCGCTGGGCTGGTCCACGATGCGGTAGTACATTTCAGCCCTCGTGATTTCGGGCAGGTTGGCTGTCATCGTAAACTCGATCTCGCGCGGGAAACAACGCAGGGTGAGCAGTTCGTTCGAGATGACAATGTTGGTAAACACGCCTTTGCCGAGGACGTTATCCACATTCACAGGTTTCAGCCCGCTATCCGAGCCGGACGAACCCGTACCGGAGGTGTCCCCGGTCGTTGCCGTCGGTTGAGGCGTGGCGGTTGGTTCAAGGGTGGCAGTAGGAGCGAGAGTGGGGACATCCGTTGGCGCCTGGGTGGGAAGCGAAATCGAAGTGGGCGGAACGGCTTCGGTGGGCGGGATGACCGTCACCACCACAGTTTGGATTACCGGCGTGGGTTGTACCTGTTGCGCGGGTTGCACAACACCGCATCCCGCCAGCAGGAGGGCAAGTGTCAGCAGTAATACCTTTTTCATTTTCATACTCCAGTTTTTTATTAGATTTTAAGGCAGACCCGTCCCTCCCCTGTTGACCCCTTTGGGCTATTTATCTGCATTTCCCTTTTCATTTCTGCAAAGAAACTGCGCTTTTATCTGTTTTCGCTCTCCGCGCAGACTCGAATGGATTGCGATATTTCTTATCAGGTATAATGTGCGGCATGTTGAACCCTGAACAAATCGAAAGCAAACTCGACCGTATCCTTTTAAAGGTACAAAAACCCGGTCGGTACGTGGGCGGCGAACTGAACTCCGTGCGCAAGGATTGGGATCAGGCGCAAACGCGCGTCGCCCTGGTGTTCCCCGATATTTACGATATCGGCGTGTCCAACGTCGGCTTGAAGATTCTTTACGACCAGATCAACCAACGGGAGGATGCGCTGGCGGAACGCGCCTACGCGCCCTGGCTGGACATGGAAGCCTTGATGCGCGAACACGGGATTCCGCTCTACGCGCTCGAATCAAAACGACCCCTGGCCTGCTTCGACATAATCGGCTTTTCCCTCCCCTACGAGACGCTCTACACCAACGCCCTCAACGTCCTTGACCTGGCGGGCATCCCTGTGCGCTCCGAGGAACGGGACGAGCGCCACCCGCTCATCATCGCCGGCGGGCACGCCGCCACCAACCCCGAACCCATGCACGCTTTCATTGACGCTTTCGTGATCGGCGAAGGGGAGGAGGTCATTCACGAAATCATTGTTGCGATCATGTCATTGCGAGGACGGAGTTCGCCCGCCCGAAGCAATCCCCAAATCAACGGGGAGATTGCTTCGACGCCTTCCGCGTCTCGCAATGACATATTACGCGAACTTGTAAAAATTTCCGGCGTGTACGTTCCGCGTTTTTACCAGACGACCTACATGGACGACGGCACGGTGGCCGCCATCGAGCCGGTCATCCCCGAAGCGCCCAAGGTTGTCAACAAACGCATCGTGGCGAAACTCCCTCCGCCGCCGACCAAATTCCTTGTGCCGAACATTGACATCGTCCACAACCGCGTTTCGGTCGAGATCATGCGCGGATGCACCCGCGGGTGTAGATTCTGCCAGGCGGGGATGATCACCCGCCCGGTCCGCGAACGAAGCGTGGAGGAGATCGTCGCGGCGGCGGAAGAGGCGGTCCGCGCAACGGGCTTCGAGGAATTGGCGCTCCTGTCGCTTTCCTCCTCCGATTACACCCACATTCAGGAGCCTGGTGGATGCCATCAGCAAACGCTTCGAGGGCCGCAAACTGACTGTTTCGCTCCCCTCCCTGCGCATCGAGTCGGTTTCGATTGACCTAATGGAGAAACTCAAACAGCGCCGCTCCGGTGGGTTTACGCTCGCGCCCGAAGCCGCCAGCGAACGGATGCGCCGCATCATCAACAAATTCATCCCCGACGAAGACATCATCAACACCACGCGCGAGATCTACCGCCGCGGCTGGACGACCATCAAGCTGTACTTCATGATCGGTCATCCCAGCGAGACGCTCGAAGACGTGCAGGCGATTGCGGACTTGTGCAAGCGCGTCATCGCCGAGGGACGTAAAGTGGCGGGCTGGAAGGTGAAGTTGAACGCAGGCGTGAGCACCTTTGTGCCCAAGCCGCAGACCCCCTTCCAATGGGTTTCGAGCGATACGCGCGAAAGCATCCTCGAAAAGCAGGCTCTGCTGAAGCGCGAATTGTTCAAGGACAAGAGCATCAAACTCAGTTGGACCAATCCCGACGATTCGCTCGTGGAGTCGTGGCTCTCGCGCGGCGACCGGCGCCTGGCGGAGGTCATTTACACGGCATGGAAGAACGGCGCGCGCTTCGACGCCCGGGAGGAGGGACGCAAGTTCGATACGTGGATGGCGGCTTTAGCCGAACACGGGCTCGATCCTTCCTTCTACACTCACCGCCAGCGCCGCACCGACGAAATCTTCCCGTGGGAACACATCACTGCCGCGGTGCGCAAGAACTTCCTCTTCCAGGATTTCCGCATGTCGTTGGAGGGACAGATCCGCGTGGACTGCCGTCTCAACTGTTTCGCCTGCGGCATCCTGCCGACTTTTGCCAACCTGCGCCGCGAACATCCCGGCGAAGGCTGGAAGTGCCCCGAAGTCAAAACCCCCGCCCGCAAGATGGAAATGGAACTGCCGCTGGTGGGTGATTGAATAAGTTTGTACCGCGAGATTTTGCAGATTAACAAATTAATCTAGCAATACGGTGTTTTTCAACCGCTGTCAACTTTGCAATCCGACGGCACATCTGGAAGAGCGACCCACGTAGCGCACATCGAAGCCAGATATGCTGGTTGGCTTTATTGCCAGGTTATTTTGGAAAAGTGCAACATCTCGCGTATTAGCGACATAAATGTCGCGGTACTTCTATGAACAAACCCCTTCTCCTCGAACGCCTGCAACGCGAACGCGACCAGTTTGAAGGACTGTTGAACCGGGTGGGTTTCACGCGCCAGTTGACCATGAAGGGCGTATCCGGTCATTTGTCCATCAAAGACCTGCTGGGGGACATTCTCTCGCGCGAGCAGTTCCTTGCCGACCGCCTGAGCGAGATTTTGGAAGGCGAGACCTACGCTCCTTCCACTTCCTTCACGGGGCTGGAAAATTTCCAAAACCATTACGGCTACCCGGATTTCGAATCGCCGTTGTATGAAAAGGACAAACCAAGTCCGTCCATTTTGGATTTGTACAAAACCATCGAATTCGACGAGATCGTGGCGCAGGAACTGGCGGTGTATTCGAACATCCTCGAAGCGTTCGACAAACTGACCCACCACCAATGCCTCGACCATGATCTCTTCCACCGAATCGCGGAACACACCTACCGCCCGTACCGCCGGGCGGGCACGGCGATCCACCGCTGGCTGAAGAAAATCACCCCCGAACCCAAATAACATGCGCGTCCGAATCACGTTTACAAAACAAGGCGCATTGAGGTTTATCGGTCATCTCGATCTGCACCGTTTATGGGAACGCGCCATGCGCCGCGCCGATCTGCCCATCGCCTACTCGCAGGGGTTTCATCCCCAGCCCAAGATCAGTCTCGCCGCCGCCCTGCCGCTGGGATTCTCCTCGCGCGGCGAAGTGCTGGACGTGCGGCTGAACGAGGAACTTTCCATTGAAGATATTTCCGCGCGCTTGCAGGAAGCGCTCCCGCCCGATGTTAAAATCGTGGACATGCAAGCCGTTGACGAGCGCGCGCCCGCTTTGCAGACGCAAGTGCTCTCGGCGGCGTATAATGTCCATTTGACAGAACCAGTTGACGGGTCCGAATTGACGCGCCGGGCGGGAGGGTTGATGAATTCCGAGAGTCTCTTCCGCGAACGGAGGGGCAAATCCTACGACCTGCGCCCGTTGATCGAGATGCTTAGCGTCATCACCGAAGCGGATGGGAAGGTCTGGCTCAAGATGACGCTCGCCGCGCGCGAAGGCGCAACCGGACGCCCGGAGGAAGTGTTATCTGCTCTGGGAATCGAACCCGATACCGCGCGCGTGGAACGAACGCGCCTGATCTTTCAGAAATAATTTGGGTTTGTCGTTAAAATACCGCACGGGTATTTTCGATTTCAATTTTGTTGGAGGAGGTAACATGGCACTTCTGGTCGCACTACCGCTCGCGTTCATCCCCGCATTTTTCTTTTCCTGGTTCATCTACTGGCTGGACCGCTACGAAAAGGAGCCGCGCTGGCTGCTGCTCCTGACGTTTTTCTGGGGCGGCTTTGTCGCCGTCATCGGCGCGCTCATCTTCAGCCTCATCTTCGAAGTGGGTTTTTACGCCATCCTTCAGGATGAAGCCCTGGTGAGCATCGCAGGCGGCTCGATCACCGCGCCGGTGGTGGAAGAGTTCTGGAAAGGGCTTGCGGTGATGATCGTGTTTTTCATCTTCCGCAAGGAATTCGATTCCATCCTCGACGGCATCATCTACGGCGGGATCGCCGGGCTGGGTTTCGCCGCCACCGAGAACGTGCTCTACTTCCTGGGCCAGTATGCCGAGGGCGGCTGGGCGGGCATGTTCACCAACTTCGCCCTGCGCGTGGGCGTCTTTGCGTGGGGTCATCCCTTCTACACCGCCTTCATCGGCATCGGTTTTGCCGTGGCGCGCACGAACCGCAACGTCCTCGTCAAGTTCATTGCGCCCGTTATCGGCTACTTCCTCGCCGTCCTCGCGCACACCTTCCACAACACCACGCTTCTTTTCGTCCAGGGGCTGGGGAGCCTGGCGCTGGTCATCCTGCTGGAGTGGGCTGGCTGGCTGATCTTCCTCGGTTTCATCATCTGGATGATCCGCTACGAGCAGGGTTTGCTGAAGAAGCACCTGCGCGAAGAAGTGGCAAACGGCTTGATTACCGAAGCCCAGTTCAAGACGGCGGTTTCGTTCTTCCAGTTTGGCGCGCGCCTGGCGGCGTTGAGCGGAGGCGTTTACAAAGCCACGGCCGATTTCTACCAGTACCTCGGCGAACTCGCGCATAAAAAGGAACAACTGGCGAAGTTCGGCGACGAGCGCGGGAACGTTGCCATCATCCAGAAACTGCGCGGGAACATCACGGCGCTTGCCCCGCGCGCAAAGGTGTAAGACGACCAACCGCATCCGTTCGGACCTCAAGGCTGGCGGCTCGTTCCCCAGCCTTTTTCTACGCCTATGGTAAAATTCGCTTCGCCCGCCCCCGTAGCTCAGTGGACAGAGCGTCGGCCTCCGGAGCCGAAGAGCGCAGTTCGAGTCTGCGCGGGGGTACCTGAAATCCGCCGTTTGTGGCGGATTTTTACTTTGGTCTTTCTACCGTACATTCAGAGCTTTTACCGCCAAGACGCAAAGCACGCCAAGTTTTTTGAGGCTTTCTTGGCGACCTTGGCGTCTTGGCGGTTCGATTTTGGTCATTTGTACGGTAGCGAAACTTTGGTAAGTTCCTTTCATGTCGTTGCGAGCAACCTCCCGTTTTCAAGAGAATTCTGCTTTCCAGAGAATCTACGAAGAACACGAATGCTCACGAAAAAGCGAAAGAAATTCGTGTTTCTTCGTGAACTTCGGGGAGAAAAAGTTATTTCCGATGAAGTCTATTTATTGAGCGCAAATTTCAAAAGGCTAACCCCTTTGTCGCATTTCTGGCAACTTGAATATTGGATACAATAAACCCGTGTCGCGTTACAAACTTATCATCTATGCGTTTGCCGTGCTGGTTTGTTCGGGCTGCGGCGTGAAGGTCGTCACCGAAGAAGCGCCCATCGTCCTGCCGGAATTCATCACCGCCACACTGCCGCCCACAACAGTTCTGCTGCCTACGCCCACTTCGCCGCCGCCCACGCCTGCCCCCACGCTTCCACCCGTCGAAGGGACGACGAACACCCAGGTCAACGTCCGCGCGGAGACGAACACCGCCAGCGAAAGTTTCGGCGTGATCCCTCCGTTTACGAAAGTCCAAATCACCGGCAAAGAATCCACCGGCACGTGGTATCAAATCCTCTATGCGGATTCGCCCACTGGAACGGGCTGGGTGCGCGCGGAGTACATCCAGGCGGCTAAGGCGGAGATTCAAGTCCGGGAGTTGGAGGCAGGCTTCGGGTCCGGTGTGGATGCGCTCGTCGTCAGCGGAATTAACGTCCGAAGCGGCCCCGGCACGGAGTACGAGTCGCTCGGAGTCTTGATTCCAAAAGATGTAGTACTGGCGACCGGAAGAGATGCCAGCGGCGCGTGGGTGCAAATCCGTTTTTCGAAATCACCCGATGGGACGGGCTGGGCGGCTGTGGAATTTTTGCAGGTGGAGGATCTCGAATCCCTGCCGGTAGTCGGCGAACCTGCGGAAGCCGCCGAAGCGACACCGGCAATGACTGAATCGGCGGGGGCGCTTCCAACCGCCCCGGCAGACGGCGACTCAACCGATGCGCCGCTCGCGCGGGGAGAACTTTCACCGGCGGGTTCGCGCGCCATGCAGGTGCAGGGAGAAGTTTCTGCGCCGGAAGGCGACCACGAGGATTGGATCGCGTTTTCGTCCTCGACTGCCGGTGTTTCAATTCAGGTATCCTGCGAAGCGGACGCCCTGCGGGTAGAATTGCATCAGGCAGGCAGCGTCACAGAATCGTTCATCCTCCCTTGCGGGAGCGGGCGCGCATTGAAGATTCAACCCAACGAAGTTTATACGCTGAGGCTGTCGGCGGCAGCCGCAGATGAACCGCAATTCATAGCATATCAATTGAAAATCGAAGCCAGCCTTTGATACGAGCCTGACCGGTTTTAGTCCACAGGAGAGAATGGAGAATTTAGAAATGAAAAGCAAAACCGCGTTTTTATTCCTGTTGCTTGTGATCGTGCTTGCGGCGGCAAGTTGTCAGTCGAACGAAACGCCGTCGCCGCTTTCCGCTTCGCTCAGCGAACTTTCCGGCAAGGTGGATTTGAAGCAGGCGGGCGAAGAGAACTTTGCGCCCGCCACATCGGATTCAAGACTGGAAGTGAACGGGCAGGGCCCAAACCGGGGATGACGGGCGCGTCCGGCTCGATCTTTCATCCGGCACGATCATCCGGGTGGCTCCATCCTCCCTGTTTACCCTGCTCGCCAACGAGGAAGTGGAAGGCGGGCTCGCCACCAAGATCAAACTGGCACTCGGCAGGCTGTTCATCATCCTCAGCGGCGGCAGCGCAGACGTGGAGACGCCCTCCGGCGTGGCTTCGGTGCGCGGCTCGTACATGAAAGTGGAGGTTGACCCGGAGACGTTGGATATCTACGTGACCTGCCTCGAAGGGACCCTGCACGGCAAGCAACCCGGCGGGAACGGTCGAGTTTACGAACGGGGAAAAGGTCGTCCTCTTCCACCGCGACCCCGAAACCGGCAACTGGACCGCGCCCACCGTCGAACCCATGACGCCCGAGGAATTCCGAGGAATGGCTGGACAATAACCCCGAAGCGAAGGAGTTATTCGAGCAGGCGATGGCGACCATCACCGCGCTCGCCCAGCCGACGGAGACGCCGATTCCCACAGCCACGCCCTCCGCTGAAACTTCGGAGGCTGAAACGGCGCTGGGCGGAGCCTGCTTCAGCGTCATCCAGCCTCAATCTGGGGAAAGCCTGCCGAAACAGGGCAGGGTGACGTTCGAGTGGGAGGAACAGCCCGGCGCAGAGTTGTATGTGATGACGTTCGTTGACCAAAACGGCAACCGTGCCACCATCGAGACCACCGAGACCAGCACGGCGAAGTTCATCGAAATCCTTCCGGCTGGGGGGCAGTACAGTTGGTTCGTCACCGCCTACGGCGCGGACGGAAGCGAAATCTGTTCGACCACGCCGATAACGTTCACCAAACCGCAGGGCGACCCAACTCCCAAACCTACGAAGGAACCCGACCCGGATTACCAGCCGCCGGAGCCCACGCCAGAACCGACCGAAGATCCCACCTGCGATCCGTGCAACGTGGAGTCGAGTTGTTACGATCCGATGTTGTGCGAACCCGGATAAACACGGGGAATAAAACCTTCCAATGGAAAAAGCACCGGTAAGCCTCCGCACGGTTTTATTGCTGGGAACAGCGGTCATCCTGCTCCTCATTCAAATTGCGGGATTCTTTCCCGGAATCACCACGCCGCTCGAAAGCCTGGAATATTCCCTGTGCGACCTGTTCATGCGTCTGCGCGGAGTGGAGAAGCCCTCCGGTGACATCGTAATCGTGGCGATTGACGATTTCTCGTTCAACTGGACGGGATACCAGTGGCCCTGGGCCCCGTTCGTATTTCGCGGAGATCGTGGAGCAAATCAACGCGGGTGGCGGGAAGGTCGTGGGCGTGGACATCATCCTCGCGGAGCCGGATGAAGCACCTGAAAATGACCCGATGTTCGCCGATGCGCTTGGCGAAGTTCCCACGTCGGTGTCGGTTATCCAAATCACCCGCACCAGCGGGCAGGGCTTCGAGACCGAGTCGCTCGTCCAGCCGCTCACACCCTACCGCGAAGCGCTGGACGGCGCGGGCATCACCTCCTTCATCCGCGACGAGGACGCGATTGTGCGTGGCGTAGTCGCCTTCGATTCCTATCAGGGCAGGCGTTACTTCAACTGGGCGTTCGACATTGCGCGGTTGTACCTGAACGTCGAGCCGCCCATCTTCCAATCGAATTCGAGCCTGCAATTCAATGGTCAAAGCGTGCCGTTGAACGGAGGCGTCATGCTGGTCAATTACGCCGGTCCCGCCAAAACCTATCCCACCTATTCCGCGTCTGACGTGCACGACGGCATCACGCTCGAGCAAAACCCGGACGCCTTCCGCGGCAAGATCGTTTTGATCGGCGCAACGACCGTCACTTTGCAGGATATTTACCCGACGCCCTTCTCCGCCGCGGTCCCGACGCCCGGCGTGGAAATCGTCGCCAACGCGGTGGATACCATCATCAACGGCAAGTACATCAGCCTCTCTCCGGGATGGCTTGCGCTTCTTATCACACTGACGGCTGGTCTTGCCGCCCATTTCATTTCCCTCCCGAAGAGACCCACCCTCACGCTGACCCTGCTGACCCTCAGCATGGCGGGCTGGCTAACGGTGGCGCTGCTGGTCTTCATCAACCAGAGATACGTCCTGCCGGTGGCTGCGCCCGAGATCATGCTCTTTCTGGGGGTCGTCCTGCCGACGCTCGAGCAAGCCGTTTCGCAGGAACGCGAGAAGCGCCGCCTGCGCAGCCTGTTCAGCCGCTTCATCTCGCCGGAGATGGTAGACCAGATGATCGCCACGCAGGATTTGAACTCGCTGAACAAACGCTCGAACATCAGCATCCTGTTTTCGGACATTCGCGGGTTCACCACGCTCTCCGAAAAACTCACGCCGGAGGACGTGGTGGCATTGCTCAACCCCTACCTCGAAGCCATGTCGCGGGTCATCTACAAGCATGGCGGCACGGTGGACAAATACGAAGGCGACGCCATTATCGCTTTTTTTGGCGAGCCGGTACATTACGAAGACCATGCCGTACGCGCCCTCCGCGCTGCGATGGATATGCGAAAAGCGCTGGCGGAACTGAAGGCACGCTGGGAAAAGGAGGGACGTCCCAGCCATATCGAGATGGGCGTGGGAATCAATTCGGGTGAGGTGTTTGTGGGCTTGCTCGGCTCGGAACAACGCATCAACTACACGGTCATCGGCGACAACGCCAACCTCGCCTCCCGCTTGCAAGACCTGACCAAGACCTATGCCTGGCCCGTGCTCATCAGCGAGAGCACGTATCAGCAGATCAAGGATGAATTTGAAGTCGAATTTGCCGATGCAGTGACAGTCAAGGGCAAGACGCAGCCGGTCAATGTGTACAAGGTCATTGGGCGGAAGGGCGCACCCGAATCAGAACGATTGCAATCGTGGCAAAAGCAGGCTCTCCCGTAACTGGCGGGAAAGAGCCGAAACACAATCGGTGGAGCCGTAAAGGGAGAAAAGGTGTGGGGAACGGGATCAGCACAAAGTCCAGAATGATGCGGGTTTTCCATCCAAAAAACGCAGGTTTTTCGTTTGTGAAACACTTGTACCGAATTGTACAAAATCCATTTTTTTGGTATAGTTACGTCAATACCATAAAAGGCGAGGGCACCGATGAACGCGAAAAAGATACCCGATATCATTGTTGGGCGTTTGCCTGTTTATTTGCGGGCATTGCAACGCATGGCAGACATGGGACTGAAGACCACGTCTTCACAGGAACTGGGCGAGCACGTCGGCATTTCCGCCGCGCAGATCCGCAAGGATATTTCGCAGTTCGGCGAGTTCGGCAAGCAAGGCACGGGGTATTCCATCGAGTTCCTGCTCGATAAACTGCGCGAAATTCTAAAAAGTGGACCGCATTTGGGACGTGGTGGTGGTCGGCGCGGGCGATGTCGGTCATGCGCTTGCAAACTACCAGGGCTTCCAGAACCGCGGCTTTCGGGTGGCTGCCATCTTCGATAACAACAAGGAGAAGGTCGGGCAGAAGATCGGCAGGTTCGTGGTGGAGGATACCGAGACCATGGCGGAAAAAATCAAGGCGGCGGGGATCAAAATTGCGATGCTCACGGTGCCCGCCTCCGCCGCGCAGGAAGTGGCGGACAAACTGATCCAGGCGGGCGTGCGCGCCATCCTCAACTACGCGCCCATCAGCCTGAACGTGCCAAGCAACGTCAAGGTGCAGTACATTGACCCGTCCACGCATTTGCAGAGGATGACGTTTTATTTGTAGGGGATAGCAAACCTTCGCTGTCTGACGCCTAAATGAATTTGGGGGATTTCCCCTGAAGGGGACAATGAGCCGGAAACCGTCCAAAGGGAATTGGATGGGCGTCCGCAGAACCCCTGTTGGGCGTCAAATTGGAGATAATCGTGAGTGACAAACCAATCCTTCCCCCGGGACAATATGAATTGACCGAGTTTCCACGTTTTGGATTAACTCAATTTGCTTACCGATTCCCGAAGAATATTGAGAAGGTGCAAATTACAGTTTCAGGTGAAGTGGATCGTTCAATCACAGCTTCAGATTTGCTATTCCAACTACCACGCATTGAACAAGTATCAGATTTTCATTGCGTCACAACTTGGAGTCAAAGGTCGCTTGCTTGGAGTGGCTTTCGATTTTCCGATTTCTATGAAAGCATCGTAAAGCCCGAAGCGCATCCGAAAACGGGAGCAAATTTTGTTCTTTTAAAGGGTCAAGACAGCGCTCGTACAAGCCTTCCCCTTGAAGATATTCTTTCTAATGACGTCTTACTTGCCGATAGGTTGAACGGGGAACCACTTTCAGTTGAACACGGAGCGCCGTTGCGATTGGTTGCTCCGTCTCACTACGGCTACAAAAACATAAAACACTTACACCGAGTAGAATTTTGGCTGAACGACCAAAACTACAAGCCCTCTGGGTTTCGGTTCATGCAACATCCACGAGCCCGAGTGGCTATGGAAGAACGTGCAATTGGTGCGCCTGGTTGGGTGTTCCGTTTTCTGTATCGTCCACTAATACGACCAACCATATCACGATTTCGAACAGCAATGGCTGTATACTATGAACAAGTCAAAAGTCGTCGATAAAAATCAACGCCCAGCTGACGTGTGGGACGCTTCGTGTGCGGCATTTTTGGGCATTTTCCTGGCTTCGGGTTTTCCCTGCTCTCAAACATTGCCCACTGGACGGGCAGTTCCTGAGAGCACAAGTTAGGACATCATGCGATTACTATTCGTTTTTATCATGATAAGTTCTCTTTTTCTTATAGTGGGCTGTTCGACTGTTAAAGATACAACATACCTTACGCCGATTCCTATTGAAACACTTTCAGCATATTCTGGAGGAAAGCCTATTCAGCACAAATTAGACGCTGTCATTGTCGGGCAAAGAATGTTGTGGGGTTCAAGAACTTCCAATATTGGCGAACTCAAGGTAGTTTTTGTCGATAAAATAACCCTTACAGATGCTCTTAAGAAAATTGGATGGACAGGTAGAAACTGGACCAAATTATCAGACAATACAAAAGTATGGTTAGTTATCTTTGAAGGAGATTGGCAATTGATATTTCCAGTTCCAGGTGTAGAAGGAGAAGTTGTGCCTACATTAGAACCCCCATATCATGGATGTGAATATTCGTTATTTACGGCAAGTGATGGAAGCCCTCTTGCGGGAGGAAGTATTCCTTGCCCATCTGACAAGTAGTTTATACAAACCCGCCCAACAAAGCGTCCTCAGAAACCGTCCGTTCATAAGCGCCTCAGATGCCATCCTCCGAGGCGCTTTTTTCGAAAAATGGCTTCGAGCTCCCCTTCAAAACCCTGAACTTGCCAAAAATCTTGCAGAGAGTTAAATGCAAAACAGGCATATGGTTCTCAGACGCCGATTGCGCCGCTATGCGGAACGCCTGCACTACTTCCGCAAACTTGACCCAACAACGGAGCGGGCGTAGACTTCTCTCACCGTCCCATGGCTGTGGCTGGACTAAACGCTCACGCCCCATCAGTGCCCCCGCGGCGGGATCACCTCAAGGATACGCCGATGCCACATCATCCCGCAGCGCAGCGGAGTGGACGTCCCTTTCAAGGACATTCTAAACGCAAGCCCAAGAATAGAGTGCACGAATGGCGCAGGCAAAATCACGATACGCAGTCTTTGTGACCATATTGGGTCTGTTTTTCCTGCTGGCTGGGGGATGCAGTAAGATCCAGGGTGTATTTGCCACGCCAACCTCAGCGCCGACGTCAACGCCAACCTTGAATCCAACGCCAATATCAACGCCAACGCTTATCCCCACCCCAACTCCATACAAAGGCATCCAAAATCCCGATAACAGTCACTGGTATTTGGTACTTCCTCAAATGGATTGGGATAATGCCGAAAACTACTGCGCATCAAGAAAAGGACACTTGGTCACCATAGAAGATGAAGAGGAGAATATGTTTGTCTACAATCTTGCCCCGTACGCCCTTCTGGGCGCTACAGATAGAGACAAAGAAGGGCATTGGGTATGGGTTGCCGGACAAGAGATGAGTTATACGAACTGGTGTCAGGGCGAACCCAATAACTGTGGAAGTCGGGAAGTATACGGATACTGTATTTCAGAAAACTACCTAAATTTCCATAATGATCCTCGTTGTCTCTCTGGTCAATGGAATGACGTTTCTATTAGTGGTGAGGAATCTTATGTGTGTGAATTTGAAAATTAGACGGCCGCCCACCGATTAATGCAAGTGTCAAGGGCGGAAGGTAAAATCCGTGAAAATATCAGGCGCTACCTGCGGGTGAACTTCAAACGGTCATAAGGAAATGCTTCTTCATGACCGTTTTTCGTTTGCCGCCAATGCCTGCGTCCCAGCCCGCTGTCCCCCGGCAGGGCGGTGCGTTTCCCGGCGCGGAGACACACCCGCAAAGATTCAAATCCCATACAAGGTTATAATTACATAATCGTTCCGATAAATCCGCCCGCGCCAAAGTAAAATTACAGCCAATATGCCCGGTAGAGACGACATCTTTCAAAAAGCAATGAACGAGGGACATTCCGCCGCCTGGGACCAGGAATGGGAAAAGGCGATCAATGCCTATCGCCGCGCCCTTGAGGAATTCCCCGATCACCCCAAGGCGCTCACCAGCCTCGGGCTCGCGTTGTTCCAAATGGGCAACGTGGACGAATCCCTGCAAATCTACCTGCGCGCCGCCAAGGTCTCGTCCGACGACCCCGTCTCCACCGAAAAAGTGGCGCAACTCTCCGAGCGCGTGGGCGATCTCAAAACCGCCATGGATGCCGCCATCCGCGCGGGCGACCTCTACCTCAAACAACGCGACACCGACAAAGCCATCGAAAACTGGGTGCACGTCACCAGCATCAACCCCGAAAACGCCATCGCCCACTCGCGCCTCGCGCAGGTGCACGAACGGCTCGGTCACCTTCAACAGGCGGCCACGGAATATCTCGCGCTCGCCAGCATCATCCAGCGCGCGGGCAACGCCGAAAAAACCCAGGAGATGGTGGACAAAGCCCAATCCCTCGTGCCCACCAGCCCCGAAGTCAAACAGGCGCAGTCCTCCCTCAAAATGGGACAACTGCTCCCCAAACCGATCCGCGGCAAAGGCGGGACGGGACCCATCCGCATGGCGCAGGTCAAACAGCTGCAGCAGCCCCAAAAAACCGCCTCAGGGCTGGACCCGGTGGCGGAAGCCCGCCAGAAAGCGTTGACTCACCTGGCAGAGATGCTCTTCGAATACTCTGACGACAGTCCCGCCGCGCAGGAACGACGCGGGCTGGCGGCGATCATGAAAGGCACGGGCGCCATCTCGCTCCAGCAAGCCGAACAGGCGAAGGTCATCCTGCACCTCGGTCAAGCCATTGACGCGCAATCGAAGGGCAACGATGCCCAAGCCGCCGAGGAAATGGAAAGCGCATTGGAGGCGGGCTTTACCAATCCTGCCCTCTATTTCAACCTCGGCTATCTCCGCTTCAAAGGCGACCGCATCGAAAGCGCGCAGCGCTTCTTGCAGAACGCCGTCAAGCACACCGATTACGCGCTTGCAACGCGCCTCCTGCTCGGGCAGATGCTGGTCAAAAAAGGCGCGTACCGCGAAGCCGCCCTCGAATACATCGAAGCCCTGAAACTGGCGGACTCGATGACCGTCCCGCACGAACAGGCAGACGACATCCGCCAGCAATACGAACCCATCATCGAGAACTATCAAAACCAGTCCGACGACAGCGTGCTCCGCAAGGTGTGTGAAAACATCAACGGCTTGTTGATGCGCCCGGACTGGCGCGAACAACTCCACAAGACGCGCGAACAAATGCCGAAGATGGAAGGCGGCCTGCCCGCCCCGCTCGGCGAGGTCATCCTCCGGGCGCAGTCCAGCTCCGGTGCTTGAATCCATGAACCGCATCAACCAGCTGGCGCGCATGGGAAGCCTGCGTTCCGCCATGGACGAAGCCTACGATGCCGTGCAGCAGGCGCCCACCTACCTGCCGCTTCACACCCTCATGGGCGACCTGCTCGTTCAGGACGGGCGCAACGGAGACGCCATTACAAAGTACAGCGTGGTGGCGCATGCCTACGGGGTGCGCGGCGAAGTCATGCCGGCGACGAAACTCCTGCGCCGCATCATCCAAATCTCGCCCATGGATATGGGCGCGCGCAACCGCCTGATTGACCTGCTCGTGGCGCGCGGTCACGTGGACGAAGCCATCAATGAATACCGGAACTCGCCGCCATCTACTACCGCCTCGCCGAACTGGACATGGCGCGCAAGACCTACACCACCGCCCTGCGCGTGGTACAGCAGGGCAACGCCAGCCGCGACTGGAATACCCACATCCTCCAGCGCATGGCGGATATTGACATGCGGCGGCTCGACTGGAAACAAGCCTTGCGCGTCTACGAGCAGATCCGCACCCTCGCGCCCGACGACGACGCCACCCGCAAACAACTCATCGAATTGAACCTGCGCATGGGGCAGACGGACAAGGCGCTGATCGAGTTGGAAAATTACATCACGCATCTCGAAAGCCAGGGCAAGGGCGAACTGGCGCTGAAGTTCCTCGAAGAACTCGTCCGCGACCACGCCGAACAGCCCGCGCTCAAACGCACCTACGCGGCTCTCCTGCACCGCACCGGGCGCACCGGCGAAGCCATTTCCCTGCTTGACGGGCTGGGAGAGACCCTCTTGCAAAGCGGCGACCGCCGGGGCGCGATGGAGGTCATCAACCAAATCGTCCTGATGAACCCGCCCAACGCCGAAGACTACCGCACCCTGTTAAACCAGATGCGCTCCAGACCGTAAGCCGAACGCCCATCCACGCGATGGGCGTTTTTTCCCGCCCGCTTTGTGACAAAAGTTCTAACTGCCGCCTAACTCGCCCATGCTATAATGCCGCCGACTTTGAATCCGCAGTCGCGCTTTCAGCGCGACATGATTGGAGAAACCATGCCCAAAACCCAAAACACAGCCGTGATGAATTGGCTTTTTATCTTCGCCTTTGTCGTGGCATTCCTCGTCGTCTTCGGTGGATTCGTCCGCCTCACCCGCTCCGGCTTGTCCATCGTCGAATGGAATCCGATCAATGGAACGATTCCCCCCATGGGCAATCACCAATGGGAGGCGGAATTCGCCAAATACCAGCAGACCCCCGAATACATCCTCATCAATCAGGGCATGACCCTGGAGGAATACAAGTTCATCTTTTACATCGAATGGTTCCACCGTCTCGTGGCGCGCCTCGCCGGTTTGTTCTACGCCATCCCGGTGTTTTACTTCCTGTTCAAAAAAGCCATTCCCTTCAAGGAATTTGGGGTGTACTTCGTGATGGGGATGCTCTTCATCGGGCAGGCGTTCATGGGCTGGTTTATGGTCGCCAGCGGATTGGAAAGCCGTCCCTCCGTCAGTCATTTCCGCCTCACGACTCACCTCCTGCTTGCCCTGACCTTATTCAGCCTCGCCTTGTGGACGGCGCTCGGTCACCGCTTCGGCTTCTCTGAATCCGCTAAACCCGCAAGATGGTCTCTGCCGAGCAAACTGGCGTTGTGGTCAACGGTGGTGTTGATCATCCAAATCGCCTACGGCGGCATGACGGCGGGACTCAAAGCCGGTCACGTCTCGGATACCTGGCCCCTCATGTTCGGCAGGTGGATCCCGCCCAACTTGTTTATTTCGTGGGCTGCCTTGTTTGAAACCCCGCAGACCATTGTCTTCATCCACCGCTGGCTCGCGTGGCTGGGAATCATTCTCGTGCCGGTGGCTTATTACATCGTCAAAAAGCAGAATTATCCCGCCGACATCCTGAACGGACTCAAATGGCTGACCGGGGTCGTTGCCCTGCAAATCACGCTCGGCGTGCTGACCATCCTTTCCTACGTGAACATCGTCCTCGCGCTGCTTCACCAGGCGAATGCCATCCTGCTCTTTGGGTTGGCGGTGTATTTCATCCACCGCTTCCGCGCGCTGGACCAGAAAAAGGCAACAGAGACGGAAAAACTGCCTGTGCAGGGGCAACTCGCAGTCAAGTAAGATGCGAATCTCGTCTGTCAAATTAAACAACCAGCCACAGAGGGTCAAATCTGTGGCTGGAAGTTTTTTACTTCAACGTCTTTGAATATAACGTAAACCCGACCGTTCCAAGCGCCAGCCCCAGGCTGGAAACGCCCCAGGATAAAAAGTTCAGGAAATACGTGGACTCGAGGACTTTTATAACCATCAAAAACGGCAGGATGATGCCGCCGACGACCATCATCACCACGCCGGAGTTGAGCAGAAAAAGCGGGGATTTCACGTCGAGTTCTCCGTTTTATACAGCCAGCAGGCAACGAAATGCCCCGGCTCCGGTTCAAAATCAACCGGTTCTTTCTCGTCGCACAGACCCGCAATGGCTCGCGCACAGCGCGGGTGAAAACGACAGCCCTTCGGCGGGTTTACCAGGCTGGGCGGTTCGCCGGGCGGCACTTCCTTGTAGGTAATGGAATTCTCCGCATCCGGGTCGGAGGTGGCGGCGAGCAAAGCCGCCGTGTACGGGTGGAGGGGGATATCGAGCAGGCGGCGCGTTTCGGCTTTTTCCACCAGGCTGCCCGCATACATCACAAAAATCCGCTCGGAAAAATATTTGACCGTCGAAAGGTCGTGCGTGATGTAAATCACCGAGAGGCGGTGCTTCTCCTGCAAGGCGCGCAGTAATTTCAAAATCTCCACCCGCACCGAAGCATCCAGCATCGAGACGGGTTCGTCCGCCACGAGCATCTTCGGTTCGAGGATCATCGCGCGCGCGATCACCACGCGCCGCCGCTGCCCGCCGCTGAGCATGTGTGGGAACTTGTGCAGGAAATCCTCCACCGGGTGCAGTTTCACCTCGGTCATCGTCCTGCGGATTCGCTCCAGCCTCTTTTCCCTATCCTTCACGCCGCTGATGATGAGCGGCTCCTCCAGGATCTGCTGCACGTTCATAAACGGCGGCAGCGCCGCATACGGGTCCTGTTGGACGTAGCCGATCTCGAAGCGGTAATTCCGCAGTTCTTCATCGGTCAGGTCCACGAGACTCCTGCCCTCGAAGATGAGTTCGCCGCGCGTGGGGATGTTGATCCCCAGGATGGTTTTCATCAGGCTGGATTTTCCGCATCCGCTCTCGCCGACGACTGCCACGCTTTCCCCCTGAGCCATCTCAAAGCTGACGCCGTCCACGGCTTTGACGTATCCCATGCGGCTGAACCCGAAGCGGCGCAATTCATACCACACGTGCAGGTCATGGACGGAGAGCAGGGTTTCCCGTTGTCCCTGTATTTTCGACGACATTTTCATTGCCTCTTTGATTTCGGTGGTATGGATCATGACTGGCGCATTTCCGTTGCGGAGCCGAAGCCCATCTGCAAGCCTTTCAGGCATTCCATCATGCCGAGGTGACGGCAATCGTGCGATAAAAAGACCAGCAGGTTCAGACGGATGTTTTGCAGTTTTCGTTTCAGTTCTTCGTCAATCGAATCAAAAGCGGGATAACGTTCATCCAGCAATCGGACGAATTCCTCCAGCGCGCCGTAGGAACGCTTGAGATAATCCAGCAATTCATCCCTGGGAGGGATGGGCAGGGTGGCGGCGACTTCATCGCTCAGACCCGTGCCGACCGTCGCGCTCAGGTCGGTGGGAAAGCCCCATTTTTGGGCGAGGTTTTCGCGCGCCCAAATCTCCACCGGCTCGCCGAAATCGGGACCCAGCTGCGGCGTGCGCTCCAAAATGATCGCTTTGAGGAAATCCGACTCGCGCGCCAGGTGCCAGAGGTGAAATCCGATGGATGTGCTGTAGCCCCTCGGTCTCCAGCGCAATTGGTCTTCGTCGAGTCCGCGGGCAAAGTCAAGCACAATCCGATGAATATCCTTGAAGGAATAGAGTACGTCGTACAGGGCGGCGGACATGGTTCTCTCCCGGGCGGCGATGCCGGTTTGAAAATGGGCTACGTGTGCAGCCAGCACTTGACCTTGCGCCTGCTCTTCTGAATGACCGGCGGTTCTTCGCTGCATTTCTCGAAGCGGAACGGACAGCGCGCCGCAAAGCGGCGACCTTCCGGCGGGTTCATCAGGCTGGGCGGCTGCCCGGTGATGAAGATTGGGTCGGCGTCGCTCGCGGAGGCGCGGCACGCTCGCCATGAGCATCTGCGAGTAGGGATGCAGGGGCGCGGGGAAGAAATCCCTTGCCTCCCCCGTCTCCACGATCTGACCGGCGTACATGATGGCGACCTCGTCCGCAAGTTCGCTCGAAGTGGCGATGTCGTGTGTGATCAAAATGAAGGAAGTCCCCAGTTCACGCTTGATGCGTTTGAGCACGTTCATGATGTTCGCCTGCGTGAGCAGGCCCAGCGCGGAGGTGGGCTCGTCCAGCACGATCAAATTGGGCGAGGTGACCAGCGCCATTGCCAATGCCACACGCTGACGCATCCCGCCGCTCAGTTCAAAGGGATAGCGTTCCACGAAATCCGCCGGGACGCCTACGTGCTGAAACATCTTGTAGACCAGCCCAAGCGCCTCCTGCCTGCTCAAGCCCAAATGCAGGATGGCAGGCTCGGCGACCTGGTCGCCCACTCTCAGCACGGGGTTCAGGGAGTTCATCGCCGCTTGGGGCACGAGCGACATGCTCACCCAGCGCACGTTCCGGCGGTATTCCTCGTCGTCCAGTTCCATGACGTCCGTGCCTTGTAACAGGACTTTGCCGGAGTATTTATCCACATTGCGGGGCAGGAGGCGCAACAACGCCTTGGAGAGCGAAGTTTTTCCACAGCCGGATTCGCCCAGGATGACCACCGCGCGGTTCGTACCCAGTTCAAAGTCCACGCCGTCCACCGCCTGGACGACACCCTGGGTGGTCTTGAAATGCAGCACCAGGTCTTCGATCCTGAGCAATTCGAGCGACTGGGCAACGCTCATACTTCCCTCAGCCTGGGGTTGAAGATGCGGTCCAACGCAAAGCCGAGCACGGCAAAAGCGAGACCGGTCACCATCAGCAGAGCCGCCGGTTCCAGCACCCAGTAGTAGTATCCCTTGAAAAGCGCGCCATTGGATTGGGCATCCTGGATGATCTTGCCCCACGTGGGCAGGATGGGATCGCCCAGACCGATCACCGCCAGCGAGGCTTCGAGAAATACAAATGCCGGGACCGCCTGCACGAGACTTGGAATCAAGAGGGGAATCATGCGCGGGATGAGGTAGACAAAGATGATCCGCCGGTTGCTCGCGCCGTACGCCTTTGCCGCTTCGATGTACATCGATTCCTTGACTTGCAGAAAGATGGCGCGGTATCCCAGGATCGCGCCGGTGAAGATGCTCAGCAGGATGGTGGCGGTCAGGATGACCCAGATACTGCGGGAGTAAAACGTGCCGATCATGATCAACAGCGCAAAAAACGGCAGGACGAGGTTGACCTCGGTGATGCGCTGGATCAGTTCGTCCAGCCAGCCGGAGTACCACGTCCCCACCGCCGCGATGACCATGGTCAGCACTGTGGTGCCGATGGCGACCATCAAGCCGAATGCCAGCGCGACGGGCGCGCCCCACAACAGCGGCAGGGTCAGGTCGCGGCGGGCGTGATCCGTACCGGCGAGACCGAACACCTGTCCGTGCGAGACGAACTCAACGTCCATGTCCGAGCCGGGCTCGAAGGTGGTGCCGGTGATGATCAGTCTGTACGTTCCCTTCAACACGTTCCCGGTCTCGGGGTCGGAGAACAAAGCCGGGATGTTCTCATCCGCCCGCAGTTTGGCGCGCAGTTTCTCATCTTGTGAGAAGCGGTAGGTAAATTTATTCCCGATGACGAAGTTCGCGATCCGAATCGTGCGGTCATCTGGCGTGACCAGTTCAATCGAAGCGAACGGCTGTTTTTTCTTGAACGTGGAAGTGAAGTACAGGATCATGTCCTGCGGGTACACGTCGTAGTTGAAGTCGAACTCGTGCACCATTTCGTAGTTGGTGGAGTCGTTCTTACCCGGCGCGGCGGTCTTGGTCATCCCGCCGTCGGCAGTGCCGACCGCAAAGGACTCGGAATATTTTTTGCTGGAAAACAGGTTGATCCATGCGGGCGGCGCAAACTTGGGGTTCCGATACCAGACGTCCTCCCCGCCCCGCCACAAACGGATGGCTTCGGGATAGGGAATCGTGATCATGGCGTAGATGGACACGACGACCAGCGCCAGAATGGCGGCAATGCCCATCATGGCGGAGGGATACATCAACAGTTTTTGGAACGATGCTTTTAGGTTGTTCATGGGGTTACCCGCCCACTTTCACTCTGGGGTCCACGAGCGCGTACACGAAGTTGAGGAGGAATACGGTGGTCGCCAGCAGGTAGGCATAGATGACCGTCGAGCCGACGATGATGGGGGTGTCGTACAAGCCGATTGCCTGGAAGAGCGTCCTGCCCAGCCCGGGCCACAGGAAGACGGTTTCGGTAAACAACGCGCCTGTCCACAGGCTGATGATGAGCAGGGAGAAATTCGTGATGATGTTCGGCAGGGTGGGCCGCAGGATGTAACGCCGTTCGATGTCCTTGGCTTGCAAGCCCTTGGCGCGCGCCATATCCACGTAGTCTTCGCTGGAGTAGATGAGGAAAAAGGTGCGGTAGTTATACACGCTCAAAAAGAAAGAACTGATGATCAGCGAAAAGCCGGGCAGGGCAAGGTGCTTCAAAACGCTGACGGCGTAATCGAACGGGTTGGAAGGCGGCGGCGAATCCACCATGCCGCCGAAGGGCAGGATCTTCAACCCCGCCGCAAAGATGAGGATCAGGAAAATTCCGTAAAACCAGGGCGGCACGGCGGAGGAGGGCGAAAGCGCGATGATCAACTTGTCCCAGAAACTGCCGTAATGCCGCGCAAGGTTGAGCGCGATGAAAACGCTGGAGAAGAAGAGGAACAACTGCGAGGTGCCCATCAACAGCAGGGTGGCGGGCAGGCGTTCGAGCAGGATGAGGCGCACCTGCTTCGAGCCGCTGTCGCTCGTGAGGTTGATGGCGCGTCCGAGGTCCAGTTGAAGCGCATTGGTAAGATAGCGGAAATTGCGGACGGCAATCGGCGTATCTAGCCCGCGGCGTTTTTCCTCCAGCGCAATCCGTTCCTCGATCAACTTCCTGCGCGTCTCCGGGTCCATGATCTGGGCGCTGGGGCTGGCGGCAACGGACTGGGTCACGTTGTCGCGGATCTGCCCCCGGATGATCTGGTCAACGTAACCGCCCATGTTGGCAATCAAAATCGTGAGGTACACACCCACCACCACCGTGGTAAACAGCGTCAAAAGGCGGCGCAATATATAGCGGGTCATCCGAACGAACGAACTGTTCGCAATTCTTTTCCCGACGGTCAGAGCGGTTGAAGTTGAAGGGGCTTGGGCAGTAACGGACATGATTACCTCACAATCGAATGGTCTCAGGGCGGGGCGGAATCACCCCGCCCTGAAATTTAACTTGCAGCGCGAACAGATTACTGAATGACGAAGTCGAACGAGGTGAAGGCGGGGATTGCAACCGGGATCGGGACAACCGCCACTTCCAGTTTCGCCGAACCGGTCTCCAGCTGGGATGTGGCTTCCGCATCCAGCGTGACCTGGAACTGCCCCTCACCCACAGCCTCCGCGTCGCCGACAGCGACGACCGCGCCGGT
The DNA here is from genome assembly GCA_013112685.1 of Chloroflexota bacterium. Classification (GTDB taxonomy): domain Bacteria; phylum Chloroflexota; class Anaerolineae; order Anaerolineales; family Villigracilaceae; genus Villigracilis. The sequence continues at coordinate 1,414,932 of JABFGC010000002.1, forward strand.
GGTATCGTACAGGATGTACTTCACCTGCCGGATGTCGTCGTTGGCATACGGCTCACCCTGGAAGTTGACGAACACATCGAAGACCGCTTCTTCGCCTGCGGGAACCTGTCCGGGTCCATCCAGCACGACGGTGGCGCGCTTCGGGTTGCTGAAAGACGACCAGCGGTTGGCAAGATCGGGGAAGTCCGCGTTGTTCTTGAGCACGAGGGATTTTTCGGTCGTGAACGCCTGGTCGAGATAATACGGACCCGTGCCGATCCAGAAGTGACCGTGATCGTCGTACCACTTCGAGAGGTTCTCGTAACGCAGGGCGACTTCCTCCGGCGTCAGGAACTGGCTGAGCGTGGCTTCATAAGGCACAAAGCCCTCCGCCTTCGCCTGGTCGAGATATTTCTTCAAAACCTCGAGGCTCGGGCCGCCGACCCAGCTCATCTGCTCGATCTGAGCCACATCCGCTTTGTCGGCAGAGTAGGCGAGTTCGCCCGCGGCTTCAGCCAGGTTGGAAATGGCGAGCACTTGCCAACTGTTTTCGCCCGAAAGACCGGTGGGGGAAGCGGGCCAGAGCGGCAGGATGTTCAATTCTGCGTCGGCGTTGTAGGAATCCGAGTAGTATTCGATGGTCAGCGGGTCGGTGGAGGTGATACGCCAGCCCTTGAAGGAAGGCAGGAACGCATCCACGGACGGGACGGCGGATTCGTCATAGACGGCGCTTTCCGGCTTGGCGCGGTCGAAGAAGATGGCAAACGCCATTACAAAGTCCGCCACAGAGATTGGGCTTCCATCGTGCCACTTGACGGTCTCGAACAGGTCGGCGGGGTAAACCACCGTGCTTTTGACCTTGGCGGTGGCGCCGTCGGGGAATTTTTCACCCGCAGTGATGAAGGTCTGGCTGGCGGCATCCCAGTCAACCCACGCATCTTCGGGGACCGGGATCTGGTCCACTTCGGCAACGGTCAGCCAGTCGAGGTTCTGTGTGACCGGCAGACCAGACTCGTATTCGAGGGAGGCGCTTTCGATGCGGTGGGGCCAGGCAAGACCCGTGTACGGATCGCCCATCAGACCCCTGACCTCCGCTTACATTGGTCGCGCCCATGCTGGTGGCGCGCATGATGTTGGAATCCCAGACCCAGTTGGAACCCGCAATGGTATTCCACGGCTGGGTGAAGAGGTCGCTGGTGCCGACGCGCATGGTGCCGCCTTCCTGGTCGGCAAAGCGCAGGTTGTAATTTCCCATGAACGCGGCTTCGTACCCAGCCGCCAGGTCGTAGGTGACCGACACGTTGCTGTTGAACGGGGCGTACACCAACTGGGCCCACGACCCACACGAAGAGCGAGTCTTGCAGGGCGAGTTCCAGGGCGCGCGCCATCATTTCATCGCGCTCCTGCTTGGAGGCGAAGTTACCCTGCGCAAGGGCGTCGCCGAGTTCCTGCAATTCGGGGTCGGCGACGTTGGAGATGAAGGGCTCGCCCGCCTGAACACTGGTAGGCAGGTAATACTGCTGGATGTTGGCGCGCTCATCGCGGGTCAGACCGGAGGGCAGGTAGCCGGCGGTGTAGAGATGCCATTGACCCGCCTTGGCGTCGGTGCCGAGCCAGATCGGGAAGGCTTCAGAGGAAGTCTTGTACTGGCGGTCCACGGTGAAGCCGATCGCTTCCAGTTGGTTGGAAACGTAGTCGCCCATCGGCTGTCGGGTGCCGTCGCCGTCAGAACGGATGATGAAGGTCAAGGTCAGGGGAGAGCCGTTGAACTGCCACTTGCCGTCGTCGCCCAGCGTGGCGCCCATGCCTTCCATCTCAGCCGTAATGATTTCCTTCGCCTTGTCGAGGTTGTAGGCGTACTTGGTTTCGAGGGCGCGCGCGGTTGCGATCAGGTTGGTGTATTCCACCAACTGCGTGGTGATCGGCAGGAGTTTGGGAAGAGAGCCGCCGCCGTAGATCTCCTGGTTGATGTAGTTGCGGTCAATCAGCCAGTTCATCGCCTCGCGGATCTTGCGGTTCGAGAAGGGGTTCAGCACGTTCTCATCCTCGAACATGGCGGGGTTAAGGCTGATGCCGTAGTTGCCGCCATAGGACTGGGTGTAGTTCAAGCCCGCGTCTTTGATTTCCTGCAGGGTGTTGGAAGACAGGTTGAACGAATAGAAGTCAATCGCCCCGGCTTGCAATTGGGAAACAGCCGAATCAGATGAAACCACCGAGAACACGATTTCATCCAGCCAGCCGCCGCGCCGGTCGGTGGAAGGCGCCTCCTCGGTTGCGGCAGGTTCCTCCGTCGCTGAGGGTTCCTCTGTCATGGCTGGTTCTTCGGTCGCGGCGGGACCTTCCTCTGTGGCAGGCGCACACGCCGCAAGCGCCATGCTCAAGATCACCAGCACACTCAAGAGCGCGTATAATCTTTTTAGATTCATTCTCTTTTTCTCCTTAATCAGATTTGAACTGAACGAAAAGAATTTCATCACACCGGGCGATCCATCACCTCCTCGCTGAAAGGTATCAGGAAGCAGAAGGCGGAAGACCAGCGACCAACCGGACTCCGCCTCTTGCATGAATGCGTTCATCTTCTTGGAGGAAAATTATCCGCATGTGTTCAAATCATACGCAGCCCCGGTGCAAATGTCATGCGTCTCGGAAATCGGTTTCCCTCCTTCGTCCGAACGGTTCGCAACTGGAAGTTTTGTCACCCGCAACCAAATCTTCCGCTAACAAAAAACCCTCCTGTAGTACGGGAAGGCAAACCCTACCACAGGAGGAGCGGTAAAAAGCCCGAAGCGTCCAAATTGCTTATAATACAGAAGTATGCGCAGGACTTTGTTCTTCTGGATATTGCTTTCCACCGTCCTCTTGTCCGGGTGCGGGACGCCGCCCACTCCCGCCGAGCGGGGAGGAACTTCAACCGCCTCCGCGCCGGACCCGACGCCTGCTCCTCCCCAGAAGGAGCCTTTCACCCCCTACGGCAAGAACATCCGCTTTGAACGGCTCAGCCTCGAAGAGGGTCTCTCCCAGAGCGTGGTGAACGTCATCCTTCAAGACCGCAAGGGATTCCTATGGGTCGGCACGGATGACGGACTCAACCGTTACGACGGGTACAACTTCAAAGCCTACAAACCGGATACGAACGAACCCTTCAGCCTGAGTGACCGCACCGTGACCGCCATGGTGGAAGACGACGAGGGAAATCTCTGGGTCGCCACCCGCATGGGCGGACTAAACCGCTACGACCCGGCTTCCGGGAGATTTTTCAACTACACCCACGATACGGTCAACAACCAGACCATCGCCTCCAACCGCATCAACGCCCTGTGCCTCGACGACGGAGGCTTGTGGATCGGCACGGATAACGGGCTCGATTACCTCGACCTCGAAACCTACGAACTGACCCACTTTCCCACCGCAGGCAGCGTCATACACCCGGAAAGCAAATCCATTTCATCCTTGTTCAAAGATTCAACCGGCAGGTTATGGATCGGCACGTTCGATTCGGGAATCAGTTACTACGACCCAGCCGCCAATTTCTTCAAGACCTTCAAGAATAACCAATACAATTCCAACAGCCTGAGCAGCAACCGCGTCCTCTCCATCGCCGAAGGGCAGGGCGGGGAGATATGGATCGGCACAAACGCCGGACTGAACCTGTATAACCCGGCTGAAAATGATTTTGTCCGCTATAGGAGTTCAAAGGATGTCCCCTCCAGCCTTGCGGGGAACACCATCTACTCTCTGTTCACCGACCGCTCGGGCGGTCTCTGGGTGGGGACCAACATGGGGCTGGACCGGTACGACCCGCAGGACGGATCGTTCATCCATCACCAATACCAGCCGAACGTAGCCAACAGCCTGAGCAACAACGAGGTGCGTTACATCTACGAGGACGACAGCGGCGTCCTTTGGGTGGGCACGTATGGCGGCGGGTTGAACAAATACAACCGCCAGCAGGATCGTTACGCCTATTTCCGTCATAACCCCGACGACCCCAAAAGCCTGAGCAGCAATTTCGTGTTCGCCATCCTGCCGGACGAGTGGGGCCGGGTCTGGGTCGGCACGATAGATAACGGGTTGAACCTGTTCGACCCGGAGACGGAAACCTTTACACGCTTCACCCATGACCCGAACGACTCGACCTCCATCGGCAGCAACAGCATCATCGCACTGTACAAGGATCGAAAGGGAGTCCTGTGGATTGGGACGGAGAACTCCCTCGACCGGTACAACCGCGGAATTAAGACCTTCTCGCATTTCCAGCCGGAGGGAACCAACCTCGGCGACCCGGCAACCTTTACGGTGTATGCCATCCTCGAAGATTCACAGGGCAGGTTCTGGGTCGGTTCGAAGCGCGGGCTTCTTCTCTTCGACCGGGACACGAGGACCTTCTCCGAGTACAAGACCAGCGGACCCCGCCCCGACTATTTCAGCAGCGTCAGAGCCAGCGCCCTCTTCGAGGACGATCATCAAAACCTGTGGGTCGGCACCTATGAGGACGGTTTACAGCGCATCAACCTGGAAACCGGCAAGGTCACTTTTTACCGCCACGACCCCACGGACCTGTCCACACTGGGCGGCAATACGGTCATGTGCATCTACCAGGATTCGAGCGGCACGCTCTGGGTCGGCACGCACGGCGGCGGGTTGAGTCGGTTCGACCCTGAGACCGAATCCTTCACCCATTTTACGGAACACGAAGGATTATCGAACAACGTGGTCTACGGGATTCTGGAGGATGAAACCGGCAAATTATGGCTGAGCACCAACTTCGGTCTGTCGAGATTCGACCCCGTCAAGCGCTCCTTCCGCATCTTTACCGCCAGCGACGGTTTGCAGAGCAACGAGTTCAACCAGAACTCCTACGCCAGAGACCGTAACGGGACGATGTACTTTGGGGGCATCAACGGATTGAACGTCTTTGTCCCGCAGGAGATCACTGACAATCAATACGCCCCGAAGATCGCGCTCACGTCCGTGACGCTGGACGGCGTTCCCCTGAACGGTGAGCGGACCACCGAATACCTGGATGCCATCACATTGACCTGGCCCCAGGATTCCATCGAATTCGAATTCGCCTCCTTCGCTTACGAACAGCCCTCGAAGAACCGGTATGCCTACATGCTGGAAGGCTTCGACACGGATTGGATCAACATCGACAACCAAAGGGTCGGGCGTTACACCAACCTCCCCGGCGGGACGTACACCTTGCGGCTGCGCGGCTCGAACAGCGACGGGGTCTGGAACGAGGAGGGCGCGGCGATTCAAGTAGTGGTTGTGCCGCCCTTCTGGGAAACGTGGTGGTTCCGCGACCTGCTCCTCGTCGTCTTCGTCTTCAGCGCGGCGGGCGGATTGCGCTGGCGCGTAAAGAGCATCGAAAATCAAAACCGGGAACTCGAGCGCCTGGTCAAGAAGCGAACCGCAGACCTGGAAAAGCGCACCGGCGAAATCGAAGCGTTGTACCAGGCGGATGAAAAGATTCTGCGCAGCGTCACCCTGAACCAGATCTTCCAGACCCTCGTGGACGTTTCGGTCTCCATGCTCAAAGCGGACCGCACCGGTCTTTGCCTGGAACGAAGAAAAACGGAAAATCATGCCGCGCGTCAGCCGCGGGTTCCAGCCCGAAACGCTGGCTGTCCTGAACTTCGACCAGGACGAAGGCATGATCGGAATTGCCGTCAAGACCGGCACAGCCGTCATCGTAGCCGACCTCGCCCGGGGCATGCTACGCGAAGACATCAAAGCCGCCATTCATAACGAGGGGATTCAATCCTTCGCCCATTTCCCCATCGTGGTGGACGGCAAGGTGATCGCGATCTTCAACGTGGCGTACACCCGCCCCAATGCGCTCACCAAGGATTCCACCCGCCTGTTCACGGCGCTGGTCAACCGCGCCGCCCTCTCGATTGCGAACATGGAACTCTTCGAGCAGACCAAGGGACCTGGCGGTGATGGAGGAACGCAACCGCCTCGCCCGGGGACCTGCACGACAGCGCCAAGCAAAAGGCGTTTGCCGCCCTCGCCCAGCTTGGAACCGTCAACGGCATGAGGCGCGCCATCCCGGAGGAAGTGTCCCCGCATCTGAACGAGGCGGAGACCTTAATCTATGAAGTGATTCAGGAATTGAATTTCCTGATCCAGGAAATCTACCCGATTGCCCTGCAGGAAAAGGGACTGCAAACCACCCTGCGGGAGTACATCTTCGAGTGGGAGCACCGCAACGATGCGATGGTCAACCTGACGGTCCAGAATGAACGCGGACTGCCGCTCGAAACGGAGCAGGCAGTCTATCGCGTCATCCAGGAGGCGCTCGCCAACATCGCCCGTCACAGCAGGGCAAAGCGGGCGGATATATCGCTGGTTTATAATCATGAAGTGCTTCAGGTGATGATCGCGGACGACGGCTGTGGATTCGACATGAACCAGAAGGCGAAAGGCATGGGCTTCCGTTCGATGCGTGAGCGTATCAGCAGCATCCGCGGGACCCTCCAGGTGCAGAGCGCGCCCGGTCAGGGAACCCGCCTCATCATCCAGATTCCCACCAGGAACGGAACAGGAGATTGAAAACATGAAACACCATCGGACAAGTATTTTAGTCGTGGATGATCACGAAGTGGTACGCGCAGGATTCGTTCCTACCTTGAGAAGATTTCGGATTTCCACGTGGTGGGCGAAGCGGCGTCCGGCGAGGAGGCGTTGAGCCTGGTCGGCGAGTTGATCCCGGACATCGTACTGCTCGACCTGATGATGCCCGGCATGGACGGCATCGAGACCACGCGGCGCATCCGCCAGATCAGCCCGCGCACGAAGGTCGTGGTGCTGACGTCCTACCACGAGGATGTGCACATCTTCCCCGCCTTGAAAGCGGGCGCAATCTCCTACATCCTCAAGGATATGAAAATGGACAAACTGGTGGATGTGCTGCATCGCGCCGTGCAGGGCGAGGTTACGCTCCATCCGAGGGTGGCTTCGCGGGTGCTTCAGAACATCCGCGGCGAGGGCAGTGAACAGCCGCTCTTCACTGAACTGACCGACCGCGAGACCGACGTGTTGAAACTCATCGCCAACGGACTGACCAACAGCCAGATCGCGGAGAAACTGGTCATCAGCGAGAACACCGTCAAGGGGCACGTCAGTAACATCCTGAGCAAACTGCACCTGGCAGACCGCACACAGGCGGCGGTCTACGCCTGGCAACAGGGGATCGTCAGCAGGCAAAGCGAAGTAAAAGGTTAATTGGACTTCATCGGAATCAACTTTTTCTCCACGAATTTCTTTCGCTTTTTCGTGAAAATAGGCGGACTCCGCAAGTTCTACTTGCGGAATTCCAGAAGTAGAACTTTCGTAGAATTCCAGAAGTAGAACTTCTGGACTCCATTTCCAACTTTGTGAGTTCTCTTCTTATTTCCGATAAGGCTATTTTTCCTTCCCTTGTGCGCTTCGTGTCGAGGCACAAAAAGGACACTGCCGGTCGCGGCAGTGTCCTTTTCAATTTAGACCCAAGTTATTGTCCCATTTCCGCCAGCGCGGCTTCGATCTCCTGCTGGAAGACATCGAGGGACCGCGCCCCCTGGATGATCCTCGTCTTCGTCTCGCCGTTCACCGTGTAGGAAAGCACAAAAGAAGGCGTGGCTTGAATACCGGCAAGCAAGCCGTCCTTGCCGTCCTGTTCGACCATATCGGCATACTTCCTTGAATTGAAGCACGAATTGAATTCTTTCCTGTCCAGCCCAATCCTGCCGGCGTAGGCGGCGATGCGGCGGTCGGAATAGGCGCCGGCGTTTTCACCCGTCTGGTTTGCAAACAGGATGTCGTGCATCTCCCAGAATTTGCCCTGGTCGCCCGCACAGTAGGCGGCTTCGGCAGCCGCGGCGGATTCGGGACCGATGAATGTGCCAAAGGAACGGTAGACGAAGTACACCGTGCCGTCGGCGACATACGTGGACAACAATTGTTTCTCGGTATTCTCGAAGAAGACGCGGCAGTACGGGCACTGGAAGTCCGAATATTCCTCGATCTTGATCGGGGCATCGGGATTCCCCACAGCGTTGAAATCAACGTTCGTGCGGGTGATGACCGGCGGTTCGGCTATATCGCCGATCGGTTTGAGCATCGGATAAATGAACCAAAATGCGAGAATAAGCGCCCCGACCGAAATCAAACCGATTCCCAGCAGCCTGGAGCGCATCTCCCTGCGCCGCATCTGTTCGCGCCGCAATTGGCGTTTGCTCATTTCTTTGGTAGTCATGCCATCTCCTGTGAAATTTTAAGTTTATATCGCCGAAAATTTTCCCATGCCGGTAGAGATTTGTCCAGCAAAGCGTTAATACTCTCTTATTTTAGGCTTCGCGCAGGCGCGCATCCATCCAGAGAGTCATCGTCTTGAGAACCTCGGCTTTTTCCGGTTCGTTGTGAATCTCGTGGAAGCACCCCTCCCACAGCACAAGCGTGCATTTTTCCTTCAACGGTGCGGCAAACTCGATGCTGCTGGAGGGATAGGCGATGGCATCCTCCTTGCCGTGCATCAGGAGCAGGGGAAGGGAAAACTCCCCTGCATGTCCCAGAATCCATTTCGTCGTGCCGAGCATGATCTTCCCGAAACCCAGCGACGCCTTGTCGTGTACCAGCGGGTCGTTGACGTACGCCTCAACCACTTTCACGTCGCGTGAAAGCGCCTTCGCATCCAGCCCGCTGGCAAAGATGGTGGTGGGCGTCAGCGAGCCGAGCAGGTTGGCAAGGAAAACCTTCAGGGGCTGTTTTTCGAGCGCGGAATGAAGCGCCGCGCCGGTGGCGATCACGCCCTTCACATCCGGTTTGCGCGTCAACCCGTGATAAAGCGCTTGAATCCCGCCCAGGCTGTGCCCGTACAAAAAGAGCGGCATTCCCAGATAACGCGCGCGGGCTTGCGCCAGCAGGCTGTCAATATCGTGCATGAAGTCTTCGATGGAAGAGAGGTGCCCTCGCGCGCCGCCGGAACGCCCGTGACCGCGCAGGTCGTAGGTGAACAGGATGAACCCCTCCTTCCCAAACGCCTCGGCGACATGGGCATAGCGGGAACTATGCTCGCCCAACCCATGTACCAGGCAGACAACCGCCCTCGGCTGTATGACCTCCGGCTCCCAAACCTGGGCAAAAATATCCAGCCCGTCGTGCGACTTCCATTTCAGTTCCTGATGTTTCATGGACGCCCTCCCAGCGTGATTTTGAATTCGCATTGCCGCGCGCCCGCTGCGCAGCAGGCGCGTTCTTCGATATCGTGTTCCTCGCCGGTCGCCCAAAAGAGACATTCCCGGATCAAACCGTGCGTCACAAAACAGACCGGCGCTTCATCGGATTGATTCAAAGCGGCGGGAGAAGCCTGGTCCACCAGGAGCAGGTCGAGGTCCAGGGTGTGAACCGTGATGTCTCCCCGCTTCGCACCGAGGACGCGGGCAAGCAGATCCAGCGCCTGCTTTCTCCTAAAAGATTTTGGCAGCCCGCGCAGGAGCGATGCCTGCGCTTTGATTCCAAACGAGGAGTCGTTCAACAAACGCCCCCACAGGTTCGCGCCGATGCGCAGAAGAATCCCGCGCGCGCCGCGCCCGTAATATTTGCGCAAGGCGGATTGCAGGCTGGCATATTCCTCCGCCGCCTGCGCATCGTTCAATGCGGAAAGACGCCCGGGGTTTGCCCACTCGCGCGGCAGGTCCGCTTTCGATAACACGGCGGAAAAGGCATCCTGCCCGATTTCATCGGCGAGCGTTTCGATAAACCTGCGTAAGATGCGCACCGGAAATTCTTTTTGAGCCATTAATCCCCGCCCCCGCGAACAAAAACGGGAAAGTACTCCCCCGTGCGCACGAACCCCAGCCGCTTGTAAAGCGCCAGCGAGGCGATGTTATCTGCCTGTGTATTCACGGAAAGATTTCGGGTGGAGTAGACGTTCAACTGCCGGATCAATTCCCCGACCAGGGCGGATCCGACTCCCATGCCTTGCGCTTCGGGCCGGACTGCGAGCCGGGCGAGGTGCGCCCCAAACGTATTCCCGGTGCTGATTTGATACCCAATCATGCCCGCATCGTTTTCCGCGACCGTGGCGTGAATCGCCTGCGAATACGCCCTTTGAAGCGAATCCAGCGAGTTATGCCAGAAGGGGCCGAACGCCGCCAAATCCAGCCGTGTGACTTCGAGGAGGTCTTCGTGCCGCATGGAGCGAATGCGGATTTTGGCTGGGGCTGAAACCGGCAGGGGGTTGCCGCCGGGTCGCTGCAGGAGGACGATGTCCTGCATCAATTCAAAACCGCTGGAAAGCAGGATGTTTTGAAACCACTGCTTGACGGAGATGGCGGCAATCTGTACGCGGGGGTTGGCTTGAAAGGCTTCGGCGCAGGCACTCTCCCAGAGGGCAGACCAGGCTTCGGGTCCGGTGAGATGCGCCTGGTGGGTAAAGAGGCGAATCCAGGCTACATCCGGCGGGTCTTCCGGGCAGGCAAAGGCAGCGGAGATCAGCCCGGCATCGTCCAACACCCAGTAGTTTTGCGAGCCGATCCAATCGAGGGCGGAGCGCCAGTCGAGATGGCGGTGGGTATTCGATTCGTGAAAAACGAGGCCGGCGATCTGGCGATGATCCTCTGCGACCGCGCGGCGAACCTGAAGGCTGAGGCTGATCATTTCACTTGATGAAGCGCAGGAGGAATTTCAGGATGCGTTCGAAAAATCCCGGGTTCTTTTTGACGTCGAGCGAACCCATCATCTTGAAGGCGGATTCGGTGATCCTGCCGGTCTTGAGTTTGATGGCGGCGGCGGATTTCATGACCATGGCGCGCAGGTCGCCTTCGTCAATCCGACCGAACAACTCGGCGGAACGTTCGTATTTTTCGAGGGCTTCCTCGTAGCGGCGCAGGGCTTCCAGCGCGGCGGCTTGATTCCCCAATGCCATCGCCTGGCGTTTGATGTCGTTTGCCCCGGCAAAGGTTTGGTCGGTGCCGAGGGCGGCTTCGAGCGCCTCCTGCGGTTTGCCCGCCTGCAGCAGGGCGACGCTCGCGTTGTTTTGCATTTCAGCCGCCAGCAAGCCGTTGCGTCCGAGGGTGTAGCCTTCCGCCGCGCGGCGGAAATGTTCGGCGGCTTCGGCGAAGTTCTTGTTTTCAAAGGCGCGTTTGCCTTTGGCGTCGAGTTGGTGGGGTTCGAGGGTCATCTGCGGAGTTTTGGGATGGAAGGGGAATCTTTAGAGCGTGATGTCCAGCAAGCCTTCGGCAACCGAGCGCAATTTTTCCCTGGACATGCTGCTGAGTTTCATCGCCAGTTCAAGGTAGGGGCGGTTGACCGGCTGGCAGACGAAGTCCTGCACCTCTTCGGGCAGTTCAAGGAATTTTTGCATGGCGCGCTGGCTGTTCATCCAATCGCCCACGGGTCCGCTTTGGTCGAAGAAGTTTTCGATGCGGCTGCCCAGCACGGCAAGGATGCTTTCCAGTTCGGGCACGCTCACGGGGCGTTCGCCCAGTTCGTACGATTTCAATCTCGACTGCGAAATGCCCGTCGCCGATGAAACCTGGCGGATGGACATGTTCGCGTTGGTGCGTTCCTGGCGCAGCAGTGCGCCGATCATCCGCTGGCGGAGCGCGACGAGGCGTGCGATGTCCGCGGCTTCCATGGGAGAGGAGGCGTCGGACATGGTTTCGTTTCCCCAAAACTGCGAGATGGGAAGTTTCAGGAAATAAACAAGCGCTTCGAGTTCGGGCAGGGACGGCGAACGACGACCCTCTTCATAGGCGCGGAAGACACCGGGCTTGACGCCTATTGCATCGGCGCATTCCTTGATACTGCGGCGTTCCGCCATGCGGGCGTCCCGTATCAGCAAGCCGAGTTTCTTTTCACGAATGGTGATTTGGGCGTTGTTCATGTTTCCTCGTTATCGGTGAATGCCCCGATTATAGGAGAGTGTTTCACCGCCGCGCGGCTGCGTCGGGCGCGGGTTTGTTGGTCATGAAGATTTCCGAGCCCAGTTTATTACCGGCCGCTTCGAGCCGCGGCATGAAGAGCGGGCGGATGCCGGTGGGTTTCAATTCGCCCAATACTTTCCCATCCTGTGTGACGCCCGTCTGGTTGAATTTGAAGATGTCGGTCAGGACGACCACATCGCCTTCCATGCCCGCCACCTCGGTGATGGATGTGATCTTGCGCTGCCCGTCCTTGAGGCGGGTCTGCTGGACGATCAGGTCAATGGCAGAGGAAATCTGCGTGCGCACCACCTTCAGCGGCAGGGTCCATGCCCGCCATCAGCACCAGCGTTTCCGGGCGCGAGAGCGCATCGCGCGGACTGTTGGCATGCACGGTGGTCAGCGAGCCGTCGTGCCCGGTGTTCATCGCCTGGAGCATATCGAGGGCTTCGCCGCCGCGCACCTCGCCCACCACGATGCGGTCGGGGCGCATACGCAGGGAGTTCTTGACCAGGTCGCGGATGGTCACGGCATGGAGTCCGTCCACGTTCGGGGCTTTGGTTTCCATGCGCATGACGTGATCCTGCTGCAACTGCAATTCGGCGGCGTCTTCAATGGTGATGATGCGCTCATCCTCCGGGATGAAGCCGGAGAGGACGTTCAGAAGCGTGGTCTTGCCGGAGCCTGTCCCGCCGGAGATGACGATGTTGAAGCGCGCCCGGACGCAGGCTTCCAGGAAGTCCGCCATCTGGCGCGAAAGCGAACCGAACTCGATCAGGTTCTCGACCGAGAGTTTATCCTTGCGGAATTTGCGGATGGTGATGGAGGGACCGTCAATCGCCACCGGGCGCACCACGGCATTGACGCGCGAGCCGTCCGGCAGACGCGCATCCACGGTGGGAGAGTCATAGTCCACACGCCTGCCCAGGGGCAGGATGATGCGGTCAATGATCCGCAAGACATGGTCTTCGTCGTCGAAAACGACGCTGGACTTGGAGAGTTGTCCGTTTTTCTCGATGAAGACCTTCTTGGGTCCGTTGACCATGATCTCGGAGACATCGGGGTCTTCCAGCAGAGGTTGGATGGGACCAAAACCGAGCAGGTCGTTGAAGACCTGTTTGAAGATTTCCCGCTTCACATCCTCCGGAAGTTTCAACTGCATCTGGTCGAAGATGCGGGTGATGTTCTGATGGACGAATGCGCCGCGCTGGGCGGCGGGGATTCCTTCCATCTCGAGCGCGCGCAGGAGGTTGTCGGTCAGGTATTTTTTCAGGCGGATCAGGTCTTGCGCCGTCAGTCTTTGCGGCATACCGGGCGTTGCGGCGCTCATTCCCCTGCATCCTTCCCGGTTGCTTCGTCCGCGGGCATGACCCAGACGATCTGTTTCTTTTGGACCGCCAGGAACGAACTGGTGAAAACCACATTGCCGTCCACATTATAGATGCTGGCATTGGTGACAGCCATATAGTCTTCGCCGTTTTCCAGTTCATCCTTGAGGCGCTCTCCCTGCCGGACGTGCACCTGTCCGCGGATCAGATGGGTGGTGGTCTGAAGGATGGATGGGACGGGAATTTTCTGGATTACGTTGGTGTAATACTTTCCCTTTTCATCGTATTCGATTGTCATGATTCACTCCGTCAGGCGGGCGCAAATTGTTCGCCGCGCAGTTTCCGGGCGAGCGCCGCCATTTCCTTTGCCGTATCGTGGAAAATGATGGAAGCCGTGTCGTTGGGGAATTTTAACGTAAAAGGCTGATGGTGGCTGTTTGCAAAAGCGAAATTTGTGCCGAGGTAGGGCATGGCGGCGTTGATCGTGATTCCCAGCATCTTTTCGGCGTCCACCTTGCTCAATCCCTCCAGCCCCACGGCGCGGTTCAGGATGGTATAGACCGAATCGAGATGCACTCCCTTGCTTTTCAGGTAATCCAGAAGGATCTTCGTGAGCGAGACCGTGCTGATGTCCGTGCTGATGAGCAGGGCGATCAGGTCGGAATGCTGGAGGAGCGGCAGGGTGATCTTTGAAAGCGAGCGTCCGATGTCAATCAGGACGTAATCGTACGAGGTTTTCAACGAAGTGACAATGTCCCAGATGCGTCCAACGTTGAGTTGATTGCTCCTTTCCGGGTCGGGCGAACCTGCCAGCAGGTTGAAGCGCCAGATGTTCATCGCCGGCAGGTGGCGGCGGAAGAATTCCGGCGTGGTCTCGTCGGCGGGCATGTCGGCGACACTGACGATGTTCATCTCGCCGGTGTAGCCGACAATCGGGGCAATCGAGCCGATGGGGAGTACCAGGTCCAGGACCGCCAGGCGCGATTCGGGCTGGAACTGGGCGATATTCATGGCGATATTCGCGCACATGGAGGATGTCCCCGTCCCGCCCTTGGCGCCGAGGAAGGTGATCGAAAGCCCGCCCTGTTTCATCACTTCCTCGGTCAGCCCAAGCAGGCGCACGAGCGCATCCCTGAGCAACGGCACAGCCTGCCCGGATTTGGGGATGAATTCGTTGAAACCGGCATCCAGGCAGGTCTGCCTGCGTGAACTGGTTGTGTCGCTGCTCAGGGCAACGAGCGGAATGTGCGACGTGCGCGCGTCGTTCCTCAATTTGGAGGCGAACTCCTCCCCCGTCAAATCCGGCAGGGCCGGGTCCGCAATGATCAGGTCAGGTCTGTCGCGCCAGGAATAGATCAGCCCTTCCTTGCCGGACCCGGCCTGACTTACGTCATAGTTCGATTCGTATAATTTCTTGGCGATAAAGTTTCGACTGGCAACATCGGAGTCTACAATAAGAATTCTTTTTTGGGGCATGATAGGATTTCCTTTGCATGCCTCCCACGAGGGGTCGTCTCACGATTCGATGGGGGGCATCAAATATCCCAATCCGGAGCGTGTGACGATGTGCCGCGGATTGTGGGCATCCTTCTCCAGCTTTTGACGCAGGCGCGCGATGCTCACCCACAGGATCTCCTTGTCATTCTTGTATTCCACGCCCCATACGCTCGTGAGCAGATCCTCCGATGTAAGAATCTTGCCGATGTTATGCGCAAACTGAAGCAGGAGTCGATACTCGGTTGCGGAAAGGGAGATGGGGTCCTCCCCGCGCCAGACCTCCGCTCTGGCAAAATCAATCTTCAGATCGTCGTGAGTGAAGAAGCGCACCTGACCCGCATCGGTGGGCGGCTGGGCACGGCGCAGGACTGCCCGAACGCGCGCCAGCAATTCCGTCGCCGAAAACGGCTTGACCAGGTAATCGTCCGCGCCAAGGTCCAGCCCGCGCACGCGGTCATGTTCCTCGCCGCGCGCCGTCAGAATGACGATGGGCACGTTGGAAAACTCGCGCAACCGCTGGCAGACGCCGAACCCGTCCAGACGCGGCATCATCACGTCCAGCAGGACCAGGTCAATGGGCTGGGCGGAAAATACATCCAGCGCCTGCACCCCGTCCGGGCGGTCGTCACTTCGTAGCCTTCGGTCCGCAGGTTCGCTTCCAACAGGCGAAGATACCGGGGTTCATCATCAACGATCAGGATACGCTTTGCCATCATGACTCTCCTTAGGACAAGAATGAAAAAACGGTCAAAGCGTTGGATTGGCAGGCAGTTCGATGAAAAACGTGGTGCCTTTATCCAACATTGACTCTACCCAAATCTTACCATGATGCGCCATAACAATTTGCTTGCAAATATACAGCCCAAGCCCGGTGCCGGTCACGGTCCGTTCGCCGGGGACGCGGTAGAAGCGTTCGAACAGGAAGGGCAGAAAATCCTCGGGGATGCCGTCGCCTTCGTCGGCGAAGGAGATGAGCACCTTGTTGTCCTGCGTCTTCGTCCTGATGGTAATCTTCGAACCGGGGGCGTATTTGACGGCGTTGCTGAACAGGTTCTCGAACACCTGCGAAATCCGCACGCCGTCGCCGAGGACGGGCGGCAGGGGTTCCGTTAAAAACTCGATGTTCAGGTTTGGATGATGCGTGTTGACGCGCGTCGCAACGTCGCGGATCAGCGCATCGAGGCGCAGGGGTGAAAACTTGAATTGCAGGGCCCTGCTTTGCAGGCGGGCGGATTCGAGCATGTCCTCGATCAACTTCGTCAGGCGGTCCGCTTCTTCATCTATGATGGTGAGGAACTCGCGCTGGGTCTCGTCGTCCCGGGTCGTATCCTGGCGCAGGAGGCTGGTGCTGTATCCCTTGATGAAGCCGAGCGGCGTGCGCAGTTCGTGGGAGATGGTCGAGACGAAATCGTCCTGCAAGCGCATCTGCCGCTGGACCGAATCCAATTCCGCGCGCGCCTCCCGGAGTTCCTTGCGTTCGATCAGCGCGGACGACCAGAACGCCTGCAGGGACGCGATATGGATGTGGTCGTCGGTGTATTCGGGTCCGCCGAAACGCACGAACAAAAGCGCGCCGCGAATCTTCGAACCGATGCGCAGGGGCATCCCGATCAAATAAGGCTGGGTCATCCGGTTGCCATAACGCATCTTCGAGCGCGGTTCGCGGATCACGGTGCGCCCCGACCGGATCACATCGCTCGCCACGATCTCCCCCGGGCGGCGTCGGCTTCGGCGTTCTTCCCGCGTCCCATGGCGCGCGCGTACACAACATCCAAGCCCTTGTCGCGCAGGTCTTCCAAATAAATGGCGACATTGTCGAACACGAACGCGCCGCGCAGGGAAACGAACAGCGTGTCCAACGCGGCTTTCAGGTCCTGCTTTTTTGCACTTCCTGAAAGATGTGATGCAGTTGGGAAAGGGTGACTTCTTGTTGATCCATGAACTAATCCCGGATTGCCAGCAGCGGGAACTTGAAGACCGAGCCTTTGCCCTCCGCCGATTTGACATCCAGCAGGGAGCCGTGCGCTTCGATGATCTGACGGACGAGCGAAAGCCCCAGCCCGGTCCCGCCGTAGCGCCGGGTGGAGGAGCCGTCCAACTGGTGGAAGGGTTCGAAGATTTCCCTCATGCGCCCTTGCGGGATGCCGATGCCGGTATCCGCCACGGAGACATGGACAAGATTACTGCCTTCCTCGCGAATGGAGATCGTCACGCTTCCGCCGGACGGAGTGAACTTGATCCCGTTATCGAGGAGTTGGTTCACCACCCAGCCGAGTTTCTCCGAATCCGCCTGCACGGGCGGCAGGCTCTCAGGGATGTCAATCTGGAGTTTCACGCCGCGTTCCTCCGCCTTGTTGACCGCGGATTTGGCGGCAAGCGAAGCCAGGCGGCGGATATCCACCGCGTCGAGTTTCATGCTCAGTTCGCCGCGCGAAGCCAGCGAGAACATGATGAGGTCTTCGATCATGCTTTCGAGTTTCCCGGCGGCGCGCTGGCTCACCGAAAGGGCGTGGCGCTGTTCCGAAGTGATCGCCCCCAGCGACTCGGTGACCAATAATTCCAAATACCCTTTGACGTGCGTGAGCGGCGTGCGCAGTTCGTGCGAGATGTTCGAGACGAAATTCGCCTTCATCTGGCTCAGTTCCGAAAGCCGGTTGAGCGCCTCGTTCAAGTCGGCGGTGCGCTCGCGGACGCGCTGTTCGAGGTTGCGGTTCGCCGCCTGCAACGCGGAGCGCAGTTGCAGTATCTGTTCGGTGATCGCCTGGTCGAGCGTATCGCGGTCGAGCAGGTTCAAATCCATCAACGCCTGACCCAACATGCAGGCGTTGCCCTTTGCGATCTGCTCCTGCTGATAATCGAGCGCGCGTATCAGATCATTATTGTTGATCAAGCCTTTTTGGACAAGATATTCCCCTAAACGCGGAATTAGCATTTCGGGTGTCAGTTTGGAGGCGTTCGGTAACATGGCATCTCCAATTGCTAAGATAAAACCCATTCGCCATTAATCATGACGGCATCGGCGGTCAAAGTCAATAGGTCGTCGGGACGAATTTCAAACGGATCCCGGTCCAACACGATCAGGTCGGCGTGATAATTTTCCGCAAGTTTGCCGAGGCGGTTTTCCGCGTTGGCGGCGTAGGCGGCGCCAAAGGTATAGGCGGACAAGGCTTCGGCAAGGGTCAACTTTTGTTCGGGGTACCAGCCTTCGGCGGAGGGTGAGGCGTCTGCGCGTTTGCGAGTGATCGCGGCATACAATCCCCAAAACGGGTTGGGCGATTCCACCGGCGCATCCGATCCAAACGCGAGGATTGCGCCGTGACCGAGTTGAGTCCGCCAGGCGTAGGAGTGTTTGGAGCGTTCGCCCCAATAACGATCTGCAGCGCGCATATCGGACGTGGCGTGAATGGGCTGCATGGATGCGACGACGTTGAGTTGCGCGAGGCGCGGCGCGTCGTCGGGGTGGATGATTTGCACATGCTCGATGCGGTGGCGCAGGTGCGGCAGGGCGTTTTGTGTTTCGTACTTTCGAAGCTGCTCGAATGCGTTCAGCACCTCATGGTTGGCGCGGTCGCCGATGGCGTGAACGGTCATGCTCAAACCGACGTCGGCGGCTTTGCGGCAGTGCTCGAAGAGTTCTTCGCCATCCATGTTGAGGATGCCTTTGTTGCCCGGCTCGCCTTCATACGGCTGGAACATCGCCGCCGTGCGCGGACCCGAGCGCGCCGTCCATAAAGGCTTTGACCGAACCGATCCACAACCACTCGTCGCCGAAGCCCGTGCGCAAGCCGAGGTCGTTCGCCTGCTGTACGCTTTCCACGGGGATGTTCTTGCACACACGCAATTTTAGTTTTTCTTTTGCGTGCAAGGATTGCAATGCCATGAAGGATTCGCGGCGGTCGAAATCGTGGATGCCGGTGATGCCCATCCTCCACAACACGCTTTGGGCTTTCTCGATTGCCGCTTCGATCTCGCCGATCGTTGCCTCCGGGACCGCGGCTGAGACCACCCTCATGGCGGATTCAAGCAAAATGCCGGTGGCGTTGCCCTGCGCGTCGCGTTGAATGACGCCGTCTTTTGGATTCGGCGTATCGTCGGCGACGTTCGCCAACTTCAGCGCGGACGTGTTCGCCCACGCCGCATGAAGCGACTTTGCCGTGAGATAGACGGGATTGTTCGGCGCGATTGCGTCGAGTTCGGCGGCGGTTGGGAAATTACTGCCCTCACCCCTAGCCCCTCTCCCTGAGGGAGAGGGGAACCATTCATTTTGATTCCAGCCATGTCCCAGCACCCACTCGCCGGGTTTGAGAGTCCGTGCGCGCTCCGCCACCCGCCGCAGACATTCTTCCTTCGTCTTTGTTTCGCAATCCACCCTGGAAAGCCCCAGCGAATAACTTTGCATGTGGATATGCGCGTCGGTGAGACCGGGCAGGATGGTTTTGCCCTGCATGTCCGTTTTCTCCACCTTGCCATGAGCGAGGCTTTCGAGTTTGTCTTTCTCTCCGATGGCAATAATCCGCCCGCCTGCGATGAGAATCGCAGAAGCGCGCGGATTGGATGAGTCAAGAGTATGGATGTTGGCGTTGTAGAGGAGTTTCATAAGGTAATCGTTTGTTCAGGCATGTTATCCCGAGACATTTCCTTCCAAGCCGTTCAAATACTCCCTTGTTTTTGTTAAAAATTCGCGCGCCTGTGAAATCCATTCTTTAACTTCTTCGTCTTCAAATTCTGTACGCAAGGCGTAATCTCCCACCATACGGCTGTTAAAGGCGGCAATCAACCAGTAAAAATATTTTTGGTCAAATAGTCCCGTTTTGACATAATGTTCAGAAAAAGAACGATGAACTCCAATATGCTTTTTGAAGGTTAGCCCTTTCTCGGCAAGCAAGGCTTCAGCAGAGTAAAACATGGCGTAGTATACGCGCCCGACAGCAAAGTCCCTGTACCCATCGCGCAAAAGACTTTCCGCTGCGCCAATGGACTGTTCCGCCTTATCAAGAAGAAATTTCGCATTCTCGTTCATACGGCAATGCTCTCGGCGCGAATATTCATGAGAAGCGGAAGTTTGTCATGCTTCCATTCCTTCTCGCGAGAGAAGATTACGCTCACTGTCACGCCATGTTCCAAACACAGACCGCCGACCAATTCGCTGGTACGGCGCAATTCCTCCCCGTATTTCCCGAAGTCGCCAAGCACAATCAACACATCTATATCGGAGTCTTCCGTATAGTCGCCGCGTGCGCGAGATCCGAACAGATATGCTTTTTTGAATTGCGCCCCGTAAATCTGTTCGAGCCCTTTTTTTAGTTCCTCCAAAATCGGCTTGATCTCTTTTGACATTTTCCTGCTTCCTTCTTGCGGTTTTCGCAAGAGCATTATACCGAATGACGATGAGCAAATCTTATGTCAACTTCTCCAATAGCGCATCCAACTCTTCATTGGAATAATAATAGATCGTGACCGTCCCGCCTTTCTTGTTATGTTTGAGCGAGACCTTCGTCCCCAGGCTTTTTTGAAGCCGCCGTTCCAGGTCGGTTACGTCGGCATTGCGGAAGACCTTTTTTGCTTTAACCGATCTATGCCCCGACCTGGTCCTCACCAACTCTTCGGTCTGGCGTACATTCAAAGCAAGATTGATCACGGTTTGAAAGGCGGCTTCCCTTGCCTGCCTTGTGGATAATCCCAACAAAGCGCGCCCGTGTCCTTCCGTTATCCTTCCATCAACGATTGCCTGCTTGATGATATCGGGAAGGTCCAGCAAACGAATGGTATTTGTGACCGCCACGCGGCTTTTCCCCACGCGGTCAGCCACTTTCTCCTTCGTAAGCCCGAAATCCTCCACCAAATGGCGGTACGCCTCCGCCTCTTCAATCGGGTTCAAATCCGCGCGTTGGACGTTTTCGACCAGCGCCAGTTCGAGCAGTTCCTGGTTGTTCGCCTGGCGCGAAATGACAGGGACCGTCCGCAAGCCTGCGCGCTGCGCCGCCTGCCAGCGCCGTTCGCCCGCGATCAAAACAAAAGTGCCATCCCCGTTCGGCGAGACGACCAACGGCTGGATGACGCCGTGCTCCCGGATGGACGCCGCCAGTTCATCCAGTTCCTCCGATTTGAAATGCACGCGCGGCTGGCGCGGGTTGCGTTTGATGGCGTCCACCGCCGCCTGCTGCACGCCTCCGCCGTGACCTCCGCCCGGATGCAGCACGGAAGACTTCCCGCCGGGAATGAGCGCATCCAATCCTTTGCCGAGACCTTTTCGTTGAGCCATGCCTGCTCCTTAGTGCGTTTCGATGATCATGGACAATGCACCATGGTCCATCGTCCGTCGTCCATCGTCAGTTCTTATCGCCTTTCAACAATTCCTTCGCCAGCGTTTCATACGCCTGCGCGCCGACCGATGTGGGCGCATACTCCGAAATCGGCAGTCCATACGAGGGCGCCTCCGCCAGCCGCACACTGCGCGGGATGATGCTCTTGAACACCTGGTTCGGAAAATGCTTGTTCACCTCGCGCACCACATCGGTGGAAAGATTCGTGCGGCTGTCGAACATGGTCAGGATCACGCCGCGCACTTTCAATTCAGGGAACAACGCCGAGCGCACCCGCTCGATGGTCTGGGTCAACTGTCCCAGCCCTTCGAGCGCGAGATATTCGCACTGCACCGGCACGATCACCCCATCCATTGCCGCCATCAGACCGTTGACGGTCAACAAGCCGAGCGAAGGCGGGCAGTCAATAAAAACATAATCGTAACGGTTCGCCACTTTCAAGACCGCCTTGCGCAAACGCGACTCACGCGCCAGTTCGTCCACCAGTTCCACTTCCGCGCCTGCCATCGAGGGCGAAGCGGGGAGCAGGGATAAATTCAAACGTTCGTTCAACAAAATGTAAGGAAAGACATCCTCATCGCCGAGCAGGGCTTCATACGTGCCGCCTTCCACGCCGAGTTTATCCACGCCCAGGCAGGAGGTGGCGTTCGCCTGCGGGTCGAGGTCCACCACCAGCACGCGCCTGCCGAACTTCGCCAGGTACGCGGCGACGTTGATCGCGGACGTGGTCTTGCCCACCCCGCCTTTTTGATTCACCAATGTATAGATCTTCGTCAAGATAAAACCTCCATCAAGCAATGCTCGATTTCCCTTTGAGTCGGGATTCCCTGCAAGCCTGCGCGTGTCACTGAATGCGCCGCAAGGTTGGTCGCAAAACGCGCCGCCTCCGGGGGTCGCGCGTGCGCCACAGGCGTGTAAAAAACGCCGCCGCAAAAATATCCCCCGCGCCGGTCGCATCCACTTCCTCAACAGGGATGGGACGGAAGCGCCGCCGGTCGCCGTGCCAATGCAGCACCGCGCCCCGATCCCCTTCCGTGAGACAAAGCAGACGGGTGTGATGCGCCATCCATTCGGCGACCTCCAGGTCGCGGTTCACGTCTTCGAGGCTGATCACCACGCCTCCCACTTGACCGAGGGACCTGTTCGCTGTTTTCCCAGGCTTTGGCAAACACCGAACCTTTTTCGTCCCAGCCGCGCAACCAGCCCTGCGGCGTGACGCCCACCCACGATGCGTCGAATTGTTTCGCCATCGCCGGGTCCACTTCCTGCGCGATGGGCGCAAGATGCACGATCGGCGCATCCCGCCAAACGGGCGGGACATGCTCAAACGAAATCGGCGCGGCGCGGTGATGCAAAATCTGCCTGCGGCCGTTTTCTGTTTTGATATTTTCAAAAACCGTGCTGTGTTCGGTTGGAACGTTGAAAATCTGAATCCCTTCGAGGAGGCGCAAAGGCGCATCCCCGCCCGCCGAAGTGACGATGCCCACGCGCAATCCCAGCGCCCGCGCCGTCAACGCCGCGTAGGAGACCGTCCCGCCGAGTTGTTTGCCTGCGGGCGTTAAGTCCACCGCCACGTGACCGACGAGCAGGTATTCCACAGGCTGCAGGGATGCGAGTTCCAGCATGGGGCAAATTATACCTTGTGGACGATGGACAGTAGACACCAGACGATGGACAGTAGACGATAGACGTAAAAAAAAAGACCGCGGACATTCATCGTCCACGGTCTATCGTCCATCGTCTATGGTCTATGGTCTGCTGCCCATTGCTATGGTCGGTCTATTCCTTCGGCGTGATGACCACTTTACGGTAGGGTTCCTCGCCGGTGCTTTCCGTTTTGACGGCGGGATGTCCGCGCAATTCGATGTGCACGACCCGGCGTTCGTTCGACGGCATCGGTTCCATCGTCACCTTGCGCCCGGTTTTGGTGACTTGATCTGCCATGCGGCGCGCCAGCTGGCGGATTTGCTTTTCGCGGCGGGAGCGGTAGCCTTCCACGTCAATGACCATCTGCACCCACGTCTGAGTCTGCTTGCCGACGATCAGGGAGGCGATGTGCTGCAAGGCGGTCAGGGTTTCGGCGCGGCGGCCGATGAGGGCGCTGAGGTCGTCGCCGCGCACATCCACCTGGATGACGCGGTGTTCGTCGGTGCTGGATTCGTCGTAATGGGCGGACACCTGCGCCTTCAAGCCCATGTGATAAATCAACCTGGAGACCACTTCTTCCGCGGTGTTCAAAACGGAATTATGCGCAACGGGTTCGGAGGGTTCGGACGCTTGAGCCGCAGGCGGTTCAACGGGTTTCTGCACCTGGGGCTTCCGTTCGACGGGCTTCTGCTCCGCAGGTTTCGGCTCGGCGGGCTTTTTCACCGGGCGGGGTTTGGCTTCCTTAGCCCGCGGCTTGGGCTCCACTTTCTGGTCAGTGACAGTCGTCGGTCCGGGACGTGAGGCGGGTTTTTCCTCCACCGGCGGGTTGACCGTGAGGCGTACGCGCACCTGGCGGCCCCCGAGTCCGAATAATCCTTTCGAACCGGAATCAATCACCTCCACCGAGACGGCATCCGCCGTCAAGCCGAGTTGGGTCAAGCCTTGTTGAATGGCTTCTTCCACGGTTGGAGCGATGATTTCAAGCGTAGTACGCTCGTTCATAGTACCTCCCTATTTTTTGGCTGGGGCTTTTTTGCTGCCGCCGGGGAGAAGATTGCGCCAGTTGGCGCGTCCCGTCGAGGCGTATTGAACGATGCCCAATATGTTGCTGGTGATGAAGTAAACGGAAATACCCGAGGCGAAGTTCAACGCAAACCAGCCGAGCAGGAGCGGCATGTAGATGCTCATCATGCCGGACATGGCGGCGGTCTGGTCGTTGGGGTTGGCGGTGGCGGGCATGGTCAGTTTGGTTTGGACGTAGGTGGTGAGCGCCACGATGATAGCGAGGGTGGGCAGCGCAAAACCAAGCACCGGAATGGACTCGGGCTGACCGAGGTTCATCCACAGGAATTTGCTGTTGAGGGGGATGATGTTTTCCAGGTTCTGGAAGGGGTAGACCGTGCGCGCCAGTTTGAGCATATCCAGCGGGGTGGCTGCCATGGCGCGGATGATGGCTTGGTACAAACCGATGATGATGGGGAATTGAATGAGGGTGGGCAGGCAGGAGGCGAAGGGGTTGATGCCCTTTTCGCGGTAGATGCGCATTTGTTCCTGCGCCAGTTTTTCGCGGTCTTTGGCGTACTTCTTTTGAATATCCTGCCATTCCTTGTCGTTCTGTAATTCCTGCATGGCTTGCGCGCCCTTCACCTGCGCGGCGTTGAGGGGCCAAGTGATCACTTTGATGAGGATGGTAAAGAGGATGATCGCCAGGCCAAACATGTGCGGACCATGACCGAGTATGTCATAAATCCATAACAAAAGGTTGGTCAGCGGTTGGACGATAATAAATTCCCAAGGATTCATGGGTCAGTTCCTTAATTTTCAGGCGTGAACGTCCAGGCTTGTTTGCCTTCGGTGTCGTAGGCGGCGAGAGCAAATTCCGCCTGGTAGGGGGCGACGAGAATCAACTCGCCGGAGAGGACAAGCGTAGTATAAATCTTTCCGCCGGTTTCCTTTTCCCACACGATTTGCCCGTCGCGGTTCAGCGCGTAGAAGGTGCCTTCCTCGGTGGCGATGTAAATCCGATCACCCGCCACGAGCGGACGCGCCGCAATCGGTCCATCGGGTTGGACGACGCCCCAGTTCTGGCTCCCGCTGGCGAGGTCGAGGGAATAGACGTTGCCGCTCAAATCGGCGTAATACAACGTGCCGCCGTCGAGGGCGGGCGTCCCCCACACCCAGTTGGAAGCCTTCGCCAGGACTTCATGGCTGCCGTTCGGGGTGACGAACTCGATGGTGGAGGCAAACGACCCAACGTATACGCCGCCATCCCCCACGGTGGGGCTGTCGGGCAGGGCGCCGCCCAGATCAACCGGGTCGCTCGAAATACCGTTCGCCGGGTCAATGATGTGGAGATGATGGTCGAGGGAGGTAACGTACAAAAGACTGCCGTCGGTGGCGGGCGCAGACCATAACGAACCGCCCAATTCAATCGGCTCGGCAATCTGCTTTCCATCCATGCCGAGGATGTAGAGGAAGCCGTCGGTGTTGGGGGCGTAGATGGCATCTCCCATCACGAGCGGGGATGCGACCCACGCGCCTTTCGCGCCGAGAAATGGTTCCGTCCAGGTTTCTTTGCCGGTCGCCGCATCGAGGCTGACGAAGGAATGGGTGTGACCGACGCTGCCGATCAGCAGCCGTCCGTCCTCCGTGAGCGCGGGGCTGGCATAGAACAAGGTGTTGTTATCGGCTTCGGCGGGATACCGCCAGACCTCTTTGCCTGTTTTGACATCCACAGCGTAGATGAACGTGCCGGTGGAAAGATAGGCGCGTTCCGCATCTGCGGCGAGACCGGGCCAGTTGTTTGCAATCGGTTGTCCGCTGCAGGCGCCGAGGAAAAGCGCGCCAAGGGCAAGCATCAAAAATAACATCAATCGTTTTGTTTTCAAATCGGTATCACTCCTGAGTGAATCGAAACCGCCATTCGCATGGCGATGGATTGTCATGGGACGGGGTCGTACCCGCCGGGGTTGAAGGGATTACAGCGCAGCACGCGCCAGACCGCCATGAGAGACCCCTTGAGCACGCCGTGTTTATAGACCGCCTGGTAGCCGTAATGCGAGCAGGAGGGATAAAAACGGCAGGTGTTGGCGGGCAGACCAGGTGAGATCAGTTTTTGATACAGGCGAATCAATGCCAGCACGAGGATGCGCGGCAGGTTCCCCAGCGTACGCGGCATGTCGCGCAGGCGCGGTTCATGGGAGTAATCGTGCAGGTGAAATGACTGTTCTTCGGGGTTCATTCGGGGACTCGCCCACAGGAAGGAGGTTGGCGCGTTTGAGCAGGTTGGTCAGGGCGGCGCGGGCATCTGTCAGCGTGGCATTCACCAGCGCAGGTCGGGCGATCAGGATCAGGTCCCAGCCGGAGGCGATGGAGGGAATCAGCGGGCGGATGGCTTCGCGCAAAATCCGCTTCGCCCGGTTACGATGGACCGCCGTCCCTGATGTCTTCCCCGCCGCGACGCCGATGCGAATCTGTTTGTGCGTTTCGCTGGCTTGCGCCACTAACACAACAAGCGGATGGGCATAGGACTTGCCTGTTCGCCGCACCCGCTTGAAGTCTTCGGATCGGGACAGTCGAAATCGTCTCTGCACCCGCACCTCTTGTGAGCCTCCGCGCCCAAACGCCGGAAGACTACCAACGAGTCCGCTTGACGTGTTCGTTGGATTTGACGCTCAGTTTGTGGCGTCCCTTCAGGCGGCGGCGCTTGAGCACGGCGCGCCCTTCAGCCGTCGCCATGCGCGAGCGGAAACCGTGCACACGCACGCGGCGGCGGATCTTGGGTTGATAAGTTCGCTTCGTCATTCTACGTTCTTCCTTTTATTCCTTCAAAAGATGATTACACAATCCCCAAAGGGACAGGTATGCTGGGTAAGACTGGCGCATTATTTTACCCCAATGGGCGCGAATCGGTCAAACAGACTCGAATAGATTAAAAACACGAAGTATCCATGAACTCCATTCACCCCAAAGGATGAAAATGGAGTCCAGAAGTTCTACTTCTGGAATTCCGCAAGTAGAACTTGCGGAGTCCGCCTGTTTTCATAGAAGGGCACAAAGGGGGATGTTTGATTTTCTTTTTACGGATTCAAAATCACTTCAACTGTGTACACATAGATCAACTTGCCGAGTTCCGGGTCTTCCACGCCCAAGAGCGGATTATCCTGCCGAAAGGTCAGGCGCGCAGGCGTGGGCTCGCTCACTTTATACGGCAGGGTGGTTTCAAAGGATTGTGTGTCAATGCCGTTGAAGGTCAGGATGCGCGAAGAAAGCGGCCTGCCTTCCTGCGTCAGCAATTCCACGATGACCGGCTGGTCGTTGAAGGGCCAGATGCGCCCTTTGAGCGTCACCACACCTGCATAGTATTTGGCTTTTTCTTTCAGTCCTTCCACCATCACCCGCTCGTAGATCATGTTCCCCGGCGGGTTGACTTGGGCGCTCCCCACCGAATACAGCAGCACCGGCATGGTGTTCAACGCCTGAATCTTCCCGAAATCGTCCTTCGTGCTGATGCGAATGTAGCCTTTTTCGGAAACGGCGCGAATCTCGAACGAAATCTCGAAGCGCTGAAACGTGCCCGCCGGGTTGCGCGTCAGCTTCTCGATCTCGCGCTGCAATACGCGCCCATCTTCGCCGAGCAAATCAACTTGAATCCTTTCGCTTTCACCCGCAATGAGGATCGCCTGCAAAACGAACGGCGATGTGAGGCTGGACATTGGGTCCCGGCGAAAGGAAGCGGATTTGCGCGAACTCGGTGAAGCCTGCGGCAAACGTGGGCGTTGGGCTGGGAAGTTCGAGCGCCGCTTCGGGCGTGACGGCGGGCGCTTGCGTTTCAGTGGGCGCGGCGGCGGCTGTCAGCGCATCGGCGGTGGCGAAGGCGCCTGACCGGTCAACGCGACCACGGTCGGCAGGTAGTCGGGCGGTAAAGGCGTCGGGGCGGATCTGATGACTTGCGTGCAGCCCGCTAAAAGTCCAAGAAGGGAGGCGAGGAACAACAATTTATGTTTCATAAGCGAACAAGAAGAGACGCCCTTTGTCAGGGCGTCTCGTTGGTTTCATCCCATCCAATTACAGCCCGTAGACATCGCCGTACTTCTTCGTCAAATAACGGACGTACGCCGCCGAGTCGATCTTCGAGCCGGTGACCTTCTGCACGAGGTCTTGCGGGTCGTACTTGTGACCGTACTTGTGCACCTTCTCTCTCAGCCATTCGCGCAGCTCGGAGAACTGACCCTTGCGGATCTGCTCGTCGAGGTTCTTGATGTCCTTGTTAATTCGCTCCCACAACTGCGCCGAGACGATGTTGCCGAGCGCGTAGGTGGAGAAGTAACCGATGGAGCCGTACGACCAGTGAATATCCTGCAACACGCCCTGGGCATCGTTGGGCGGCGTAATGCCAAGATACTCGCGCATCTTCTCGTTCCAGATTTCGGGCAGGTCTTTGATGGCGATGCCGCCGTCCACCATGCCGATCTCCAGTTCGAGGCGCAGCATGATGTGCATGTTGTAAGTGGCTTCATCGGCATTGACGCGGATGAACGAAGGCTCGACTTTGTTGATGCCTTTGTAGAAGGTCTTGATGCTCACGCCGTCCAACTGCGAAGGGAAGGTCTTCTTGAGTTCGGGGAAGAAATGCTCCCAGAACGGAAGCGAACGACCGACGAGATTCTCCCACATGCGCGACTGCGACTCGTGCACCGCGAGCGACGTGCCGCCCTCGAGCGGCGTGCGTTCGTACGCGGGATTGATTCCCTGCTCGTACATGGCGTGACCGGATTCGTGCATCGCGCTGAAAAGCGTCGCCAGCGGACTGCCCGGCTCGAAACGATTGGTGATGCGCACATCGTTCACGCTGAAGGTGGTCTCGAACGGGTGCGGGGCTTTATCCTGCCTGCCGCGGCTGAAATCGTAACCAAACTTGGAGATGATTTTTTCGCCGAATGCCCACACCTTTTGCTCGTTGTATTTCTTGTGCAGGAAGTCGTCCTTCACCTGTCTGGCTTCACTGATGGCTTTGATCAGGCTCACCTGTTTCGGGCGCAGGTTTCCGAAGATCTCCTGCACCTCGGCGGTTTTCATGCCTGGCTCGTAATCGTCGAGCAGCACATCGTAGGGGTGGTCGGCGGGCGGGAAGAAGGAAATATATTTTTTCACCAGCTCCACGTTCTTCTCAAGCGCAGACTGGAAGATGGAGAAATCGGATTTTTGCCTCGCTTCCACCCAGGCTTCGAACGCTTTCGTGGCGGCGATTGCCTGCTCCGCCACGAACTCTGGCGGCACACGTTTGGCTTTGTCGTAGTTGCGAGCCGCCACACGGATCATCGCGCCTTCGTCGGTTTCGGAGTCGGGGTATTCCTTCTTCAAATCCTCCAGTAACCGCCCCACTTCATCGGAAGTGAACTTCTCCTGCGCGATCTTGCTCAACGTGGCGAGCTGCTGACCGCGCGCTTCGCCGCCGCCGGGAGGCATATTGACCTGCTGATCCCATCCCAGCACGCTGGCGGCGCGCCCAAGATCGGAAACCTCTCCTATGATTTCCTTGAATCGATTGAACTTATCGGACATGATGATTCTCCTATGCTAGTTTGACATAAATCTCACGCTTCAAACCGGACCCGGAACCTGCTCCCCTTCCTTCGAGCGTTGACTCCGTTCGGGTTTTGACTCGTCTTCGCGCCTGAATTGTATCGTAAAAAGCAGCGCAAGATTAATCCTGCGCTACGGGCAGTTGTGCTTGACGCCGAGCCCGTTCACGGTGATGTAGACGGTCATGCCTTCGCGTACGTCAATCGTTTCGATCTCCGGTTCGCCGGGCACGAACAGGTCGTAGACCGTGTAAACGCCGGGGTTGACTTGCGCTTCGTTCAGGTATTTTGAATTGGTGTAGAGGTTATAAAGGTAGATCTCGCCGGGCATGATGTAGATGTCGTGCTCGGTGCAGTTCTTGATGTAGGCGGGCTGGGGCCAGTCGGTGAACGTAAAATCGGGGATCTGATCCAGGTCGCCGTCAATTCGGGAAAAATCCGTCATGATGGAGACCCAGCCGGTCCTGTCCGACCCTGGGACGTTGACCTGCACCCAACGTGAAAGCACATCCCGCCCGATGATTTGCGCGCTGGAGCCTTTCTTCAAAACGCCGATGCGGTCGTATTCCATACCCGGTCCGCGGCGGATGTAGAGGTTGCCGCCCGCAGCGGTGATCGTCACCGGTTGAAGGGTGGGGAGAACTGTCACGGTGGCAGGGACAACCGTCGGTGAAGGAAGAGGCGTGGACGAGACGATGGGTGTTGGACGATGGACGGCGGGGGTTTCTTCCATTGTCTGCGGTCTGTCATCCATCGTCGGCGTAAAAAAACACCCTTGAATGAAAAGCGCAAGGATGAAAATGTAAAAAATTCTTCGAGTCTTCAGCATTGCTACTCGTAGCGCAGGGCTTCGACGGGTTCGAGGTTCGCGGCGCGGCTGGCGGGATAAATGCCGAAGAACAAACCGATGACGGCGGAGAAACTTGTCGAGAGCAGAATCGCATCCGTGCCGACGACCGGCACGAAGTTGTTGCCAGTGGCAATGGCGACTCGTCCGACCACAAAGGCGATGAACCAGCCGAAGATGATGCCGATGATCCCGCCGATGAGGCTGAGCAGGGAGGATTCGGTCAGGAACTGGAGCAGGATGTCGCGTTTGCGCGCGCCCAGCGCCTTACGCAAGCCGATCTCGCGCGTGCGTTCGGTGACAGAGACCAGCATGATGTTCATGATGCCGATGCCGCCCACCAGCGCCGAGATGCCCGCAATGCCGCCGAGGAAAATGGTGAGCACGCCGGTGATGGTTCTGAACGTGGAGAGGAAATCCTGCTGGGTGAAGACGGTAAAGTCGTCGTAGCCGATGGGCGTGCGGTGGCGGTCGCGGATGATGTTGGAAACTTCCTCCGCCGCCTGCGGAACCGCTTCGGCAGTTACCGCCTGGATGAAGATGACGTCCACTTCATCGCGCGCGGAACGTTTGATGAGCCGCGCCTGAGCGGTGGTGAATGGGATATAGGCGCTGTCGTCCTCGCCGCCAAACGCGCCGCCGCCTTTGGCGACCAGCACGCCGATCACACGGAACGGCTGACCTTCGATGCGAATCGTCTCGCCGACGACGCCATCAGCGTGACCGAACAAGGCGATTGCCGTTTCCGGTCCGAGAACGACAACCGACATCCGCCCAAGGATGTGCTCTTCGTTGATTGGCTCGCCCTCCGCCAGTTCCATGTTGCGGACGGGAAAGTATGCGGGTGTTACGCCGGAGATGGTGGTGGTTGTGTTCTCGCCTGCAAAAGCCAGAATGCCGCCGCCTTGAATCACCGGCGCGACCAGTTCCACCGACGGCGCGGCAAACGGGTCTGAGATCGCATCCGCATCGCCGAGGGTGAGCGGGCGGTCGTTGTTGCCGCTCCTGCCGCTTCCTGGGCCCGTCGCCGGGGACCATCCGGCGAACCGCTGAATACGAAGAGCAGGTTCGTGCCGATGCTGGAAATGGAACCGGTGATGGATTCCTGCGCGCCGTTGCCCACCGCCAGCATGGCGATGACGGCGGCAACGCCGATGACGATGCCCAGCACGGTCAGCCCGGAACGCATCTTGTTGCCGTTCAGGCTTTCGAGCGCCTCGATGATTGCCTGGGTGATGGTCATTTCTTCCCCTCCTCTTCAGACTCGTCCAGTTCGCCGTCACGCAGGCGGATGATCCGCTCGGCGTGTTCGGCAACCTTCGGGTCGTGTGTCACGATAATCAACGTCGTGCCGCGTTCCTTGTTCAGGTTGAGCAAAAGGTTGATGATTTCCTTGCCCACTTTTGAATCGAGGTTTCCGGTGGGTTCGTCCGCCATGATGATGGCGGGGTTATTGACCAGGGGCGCGGGCGACCGCCACGCGCCGCTGTTGTCCGCCGGAGAGTTCGTACGGGCGGTGGGTCATGCGGTCCCGCAAGCCGACCGCTTCGAGCGCGTTTTGCGCGCGCTCGCGGCGTCCTTCAGTGATGCCGGCATAGCGCAGGGGCAGTTCCACGTTTCCGAGCGCGGTCAGGCGGGAGAGCAGGTTGAAACTCTGGAAGACGAATCCCACCTTGCGGTTGCGGACACTGGCAAGCTGGTCGTCGGTCATTTCGGCGACAGACTCACCGTCCAAAATATATTCGCCGGAGGTCGGGCGGTCCAGACAGCCGAGCGTATTCATCATGGTGGATTTGCCGGAGCCGGACGGTCCCATGATGGCGATCACCTCGCCGCGTTTGATGTTAAATGACACGCCGCGCAGGGCATGGACTTCGATCTCGCCCATCTTGTACGTTTTTGTCAGGTCACGCGCTTCGATCACCAGGTCCATGTCAGCCTCCGAACGGGCCTCCGCCAAACGTCGGCGGATTCAGGATGATCAAATCGCCTTCGCTGATGTCTCCATCCGCCAGCACGCTCATCGTATCGGACGAAGCGCCGAGGGTGATCTCCACCGGCACGGGTTGGTTTTCTTTTAATACATACACCACGCGGTTGCCATCCACAATGCGGACGGCGCGGTTGGGGATCAAGACCACATCTTTCACCTCTTCGACCACGATGTTGACGGCGGCGGTCATGCCGGGTTTGACGAGTTCATCCGCATCGGTCAATTCGACCGTCACCGTAAAACTGACCACGCCTTGCAGGGTCTCGCCCGCCTGCCCCACCTCTACGACCCTGCCGTGATATTCCTGATTCAGAATCGCATCGAATGACAGGGTGGCATCCTGCCCGACGAAGACGCTGTTGATATCCACCTCAGAGACCTGCACATCCACCAGCAGGCTGGTCAGGTCGTCAATGCGGAAGCCGAGCGTGCCGGAGTTGACCTGGTCGCCGGGCGACGGATACGCTTGCGTGATGGTGCCTGCGAAAGGCGCGGTAAGGCGGGCAAGATTCAAGGTGGCTTGCGCGGCTTCCACACGGGCTTTCGCCGCGACAACGTCTGCGGAGTCTTCACCTTCCAACAACCGCTCATACTCGCGGCGGGCATCATCGAGGCGGGATTCCGCCAGGGCAAGGTCTTTATCCGCCTGCTCGATGGTTTCTTCGCTGGCGTAGCCTTTATACTGCTTGGATTTCAAAACGCCGAATTCCCACCACGTTTCGGTGATATCAATCTTGCCGTTCAATTCCATGCGCCAGTTGTAGGCTTTTTCGTAGGCTTCCTCCGCCTTGTCCACTGCCTTTTGCGCTTCGAGCAGGGCGGTCTTCGAAGTAAGCAGTTCCTCCAGCGTTTTCTGGGCGCTGATCAAATCCGCTTCTGCGAGGATAATGCTTTGGTTGAGGGACGACTTATCGAGGCGCGCCAACTCAAAGTCCTGGCTGACGCGGTCTCCGATTTTCACATTGACCGACTCCACGATGCCGTTCGTCTGCCAGATCAGGGTCGCCGTCTGCCGCGCGCGGACGCTTCCCGTCGCGCCGACGGTTGCCACCAGGTTCCCGCGTTCCGCCGCCGCTGTTTGAAACGCGACGGCTTCATCCCCGCCGGACCTGGTAAAAATAAATATAACCGCCGCCGCAACAACCACACCGATGATGATCCACGTGCGGCGGGAAAACCTCGAAAAAACTTTTTCATTGTTGATGCTCCTCCAAAAAATACTGTCACCCCGCAGTGGGGCAATCTTACGCTGGTATATCACGGTTTCTTCGATTTACGTGTGTTTTTGGTAAAGGTTCCATAAACGCCGTGATTCTAATTCAGCCGCTCACGGGGTTTACCGCCCGCGAACTATCTTAATCAACGTCTAATGATAATTTTGTGACGATTATCATCCGGTTTCGTGACATTTACGCCTATGTCTGCATGAACGGATTGAGTATTATCCAATCAATCTCCTGAATATGCAGTCAATTCAACCCGGAGTCAAAATGCAGGCTGTGCCAAGTGAATTTTTAGCAATAGACCGCAAGGAACGCGCCAACCGCCCATTCTTTGACCTCGACCTGCGCCCCCCCGAAACCCGCATTTGCGACTTCGAAGACGTCGTCATCGAGTTCAGGCCCGAACGGGCAATGGTGGAGGCGGCGCGTTGTATTCACTGTCCCGACCCGGCTCCCTGTATGACGGCTTGTCCCACTCACAACGACATCCCCTCCGCCATGTGGCTGATCGAACAGGGACGCTTTGCGGAAGCGGCAGGAATTTATCACAAGACCAGCACCCTGCCCGAAATCTGCGGGCGGGTTTGTCCGCACGAAGCGTTGTGTCAGGGTTCGTGCGTGTTGAACAAACATCAAAAGCCGGTCTTATGCGGCGAGTTGGAAGCCTTCGCCGTGGACTACGAGCGCCGCACGCAGGGGTACCGAATCCCCCTCGGCAAACCGACCGGAATGAAAGTCGCCATCATCGGCGCGGGACCTGCCGGCGTCGGCTGCGCGGACATCCTTCTGCAAAAAGGTTACAGCGTAACCATTTTCGATTCAAAGCCCGACCCCGGCGGTTTGCTGGTGTACGGCATCCCCAACTTCAAACTTCCGAAGGACGTCTGGCAGGAAAAATGGGAAGAGTTCGAAAAAGCCGGTGTGACGTTCGTCCCCAACACCTACATTGGAAAAGACAAGACCATTGACAGCCTCTTCGCCGAAGGCTACGAAGCCGTGTTCATCGGCGTCGGCTCCGAGGTGGACGCAAAAATGGAAGACACCCCCGGCACCGACCTGCCCGGCGTCTACGAAGCGACGGATTTCCTCATCCGCGCCAACGTGCCGCAGGATCAACTGCCCGATAGTATGAAGGAACCGCTCGAAATCGGGCGGCGCGTGGCGGTCATCGGCGGCGGCGATACCGCCTCCGACTGCCTGCGCACGGCGCGCGCATGGGCGCCGAGGAAGTCACCTGCCTGTACCGCCGCACTGAAAAGGAAATGCCCGGCGGCAAGAAGCGACCGCCAGATGGCAAAGGACGAGGGCGCGAAGTACCGCTTCCTCACCCAACCCGTCAAATTCATCCCCGGCGCGGATGGAAAACTCGCCGCCGTGGAATGTATCGAAATGAAACTGGGCGAGCCGGACGCCAAAGGACGCCGCAAGCCCGTCCCGGTGGAAGGCTCGAACTTCAGCATCGCCGTGGATACCGTCATCCTCGCGCTCGGCTACTGGCCCGATCCCATCATCGGCAAGACCACGCCGGACCTCGAAACGCACGACTGGGGCTTGATCACCGTGAAGGACAAAGCCACCGGCGCAACATCGCGCGAGGGCGTTTTCTCCGGCGGCGATTGCGTCACCGGACCCGATTTGGTCGTCACAGCGATGGTCGGCGGCAGGAAAGCCGGTCTTGCCATTGACGAGTATTTGAGAAATAAAAAATAACCTGTTGAGGGCAGGGTGTTGGCGCGGCGAGGCAAATGCTTCGCCGCGCGCTTTGTTATAATCCCCGCCATGCTATGGCTGAGAATAGTGCGCGGGCTTGAGATGACCGGCTTGCTCGTCATCCTTGCGGCAATTGCGGGATACAGCAATCCCTCGCTGACCAACCCGATCGAAAAAATACGCGCCTATACGCGCGATATCGAATTCGATTACGTCGAATGGATGGCAAACGCCGCCATCGTCAAAACGCGCGCCGCTTCGGTTCACCTGCCCTACATGCTGGAGCGCGAAACACAAAAGGAAATCGTCGCGGCATACCTGCGCGTTACGCATTCCATCTTTGAAAAGGAAAACTTGCTCGCCCAAATCTACGCCGACCCCGCCGTCGAAGACAAGGAAGCGGCATCCGAGTCCCTGCAAAGCGAACTCGACGAACTCTACAAAAGGAGGAACGACCTCGCCCCGCTTGCCGAGGCGATCCTTCAGGAGCAGGTCAGCCAGGTGCTGGCGGAGATCGGTCTCACTGCCGCCGGTCAGCCGGTGCCGAGCGTCTGGTTTCATTCCACGCCGCCGCCCATGGCGCTCATCGTCTCGCCGCGCGAACGCATCGAACAGACGGCCAACATCTCGGTTTACACCGACATCACCGTGGACGAACAAGCCGCGCTCGAAGCGCGCGTGGATGCCGGGTTGAACGCTTCTTCGCTCGTCGTTCCGGTGGGCGGCGTGGGCGTTTACCCCACCATGGTCATGCGCACCACCGACCTGAACTGGATGCTCAACACCGTCGCGCACGAATGGATCCACAACTATCTCACCCTGCGCCCGCTGGGGTTGCTTTACAACCACACCCCCGAACTCCGTACCATGAACGAGACGACTGCTTCCATCGCCGGGGATGAAATCGGAGCGCTGGTGATCGAAAAATTCTATCCCGAACTCAAACCCGCCGCTTCATTCCCGGACCTGGAGTTGGTCTCCCTGCCCTTCGACCGCCCCGACCCCGACAGCCTGACCCGCCCGCCCTTCGACTTCCGCGCGCAGATGCACGAGACCCGCATCACCGTGGATGCGCTGCTGGCGGAAGGCAAAATCGAAGAAGCCGAAGCCTACATGGAAGAACGCAGACAGGTCTTCTTGAAGAACGGGTATCTCCTGCGCAAGATCAACCAGGCATACTTCGCCTTCTACGGCGCGTATGCCGATGTCCCCGGCGGCGCGGCAGGCGAAGACCCGGTGGGGACCCCGCCGTGCGCGCCCTGCGCGAGCAAAGCAAATCGCTGGCGGAGTTCGTCAACCGAATCTCGTGGATGTCGAGTTTTCAGCAGTTACAGGAGGCGGTCAATCAGCAATGAAACGTATCATAATTCCGGCTCTACCGTTTTTAACGGGAAAACCATTCTTAAAACACGAAGGACACGACGGTCACGAAGGAGAAATCCCGAAAAAGCAGCCCTCTTTTCCCCGTTGTGTACTTGGTGTCCTTTGTGGTAAGGCGTTTTCCCGTTCGTTATGGGAGATCTATAATCACCTTGTCCTTTATCATCCTCGCCGCGCTTGCAGTCGGCGCGTGCGCCGCAGAGACGGAAACGCCCCCAACCGCAACTCCGCCCATCGTGGTCAATCCGGTGATCCCGAACACGCCCACGCTTGAATACACTTGCTCGCGCATCACCGCCGCGCCCGCTTCCACATCGAACGCGGCGTCGCTCTTCCCGCCCGTAAGCGCCGCCGATTTCTCCTTCGGCCCCGCCGACGCGCCGGTGACGTTGATCGAGTATTGCGACTTTCAATCGCAGGGCTGCAAGGCGATGGCGTCCATCGCGGCGGAGTTGATGAAGAACCGCGGCGATCTGCGTTTTGTGTTCCGCCCGCCGCCGTTGATCGGCGTGCTCGACAAATCGGAGGCGTCCGTGCTGGCGGCGCTGGCGGCGGACGAACAGGGCAAATTCTGGGAGATGTACGGCCTGCTCTTCGCCAAACACAGCGAATGGACGAGTCTCAGCTTGAGCCAGTTCAATGCCGGGTGCTGAAAGAGGCTCCCGCCGTCGGCATTGACGCGGACCAACTTTCAGCGGCGATGCAAGCCGAAGAAACAGCGACCAGGCTCAAGTCCATGCACGAAGCGGCAAAGCAGTTGAGCATCGCCGCGGTGCCGCTCATCCTCCTCAACGGCGAGCAGTTCTTCCTGCTCGATTATCAAAACATCCACGACGCGATCGGCATGATCGCGCTCGGACAAAGGCAATTTACCGAGTGCCCGCCGTTCGACATTGACGTGAGCAGGCAATACATCGCCACGCTCGATACCGAAAAGGGGAACATCGTCATCGAGTTGTACCCCGATAAGGCTCCGCTTGCGGTGAATTCGTTTGTGTTCCTTGCGCGACAGGGCTGGTACGACGGCGTGACCTTCCACCGCGTGATCCCCGGCTTCGCGGCGCAGGCGGGCGACCCCAGCGGCACGGGCAGGGGCAATCCCGGTTATCTCTTTGAGGACGAGATCAGCGACCTGCTGTTCAACAAGCCGGGCGTGGTGGGCATGGCAAATTCCGGACCCGATACGAACGGCAGTCAATTCTTCATTACATTTGCGCCCGCCGCGCACCTGAACGGCTCGTATACGATCTTCGGGCAGGTCATCAGCGGCTTGGAAGTTGCCGAGCAGTTGACGCCGCGCGACCCGGCGCAGGGCGTGAACCTGAGCACGGGCGATAAGATCATCCGCGTGACGGTGGAAGAAAAATGATGCAGACCAAAAAGATTCATTGGGTTTCCCTGCTCACGCTGGTCGTCTTTGGGTTTGGATTGTTGATCTTCCTGGCTGCCTTCGCTTTCATGAGCGTCAGCTCCATCGTGCACCTGATTGCAGGGATTGGCGCGCCAGCCGCCGAAATGATCGGTGCGTTCGCCTTCGGGTTTCACATTTTGCTTCTGCTCGTTTGCGCGTGGTTCGTTTTTCAAAAGACAAGGGGCGCGGAGCAGTCAGAGGCTCCGCTCCGAATTCCATTTGCCTGGTCCCAAGTGGTTGGGACAATCGCCGTCCCAGCCGTCAGCGTGTTCATCGGGGGTATTGTGACGCTTGCAGAGATCGAATGGCTCGGCTGGCTGTTTCTCCCGCTTCTGACTTTGCTCGTAGTTGTTCCACCCATCTGGTTGTATTTCGGCGCCGGTTCCCATGGACTCGAAGCCGGATCGCGCTGGCGGTTCTTCGCCGTCTTCGGGCTGAGTATGACGGCGGCTCCCTTCATCATGATTTTGCTGGAAATGGTTTTCCTGCTTCTCGGCATCTTCGTCGCGGCGGTGTATCTGGCGGTCAACCAGCCTCTGTTGTTTGCTGAAATCACCAAACTTACAGATGTCATCCTGGAAGAGACCGACCTGGAGGTTATCCTCCAACTCGTATCTCCTTATATTGCGAATCCCGCCGTCCTTGCTGCCGGGTTCGGATACCTCGCCATCCTCGTGCCGGTGATCGAAGAACTTTTCAAACCGCTGGCGGTCTGGTTGTTTGCAAAACAAATCGGTTCGCCTGCGCAGGGCTTTGTGCTGGGCATGGCGAGCGGCGCGGCGTTTGGTCTGCTCGAAAGCCTGAACGCCAGCGCCGACGGCTCGACCGGCTGGGCGGTGGTGGTCGCCGCCCGCGCCGGGACAAGCCTGCTTCATATCGTTACTTCGGGACTGGTCGGCTGGGGCATCGTCTCGGCGTTCAAGGAGAAACGGATTGGGCGGTTCGCCGCCGCATTTTTTGCATCCGTGCTGATTCACGGCGTTTGGAACGCCGCCGCCGCGGGCGCAGGCATCGTTGCTGTCGGCGAGAGCATCGGCAAGCCGGAATGGTTGTATAACTACGCGCCCGCCATGCTCTGCGGGCTGCTCACGATGGGCATCGGCATCTTTGCCGTGCTGCTTGCATCGAATCGAAGGTTGAAAACCCAAACCGTTCAACCCGAAGAAGAGAAGGTAGAATCAACTTCATGAATTATTCCACCCTTGCCCGCGAAGGAGACCTCGCCCAGCTTGTGGGCTTGACCCACAAGCACTTTATCTTCATCCTTAAATCCGGCGGGGAGTTTCAAAGTCATCGCGGCGTACTCAAACACGACGACCTGATCGGCAAGCCGTGGGGTTCGCAGGTGTTCAGTCATACCGGCGCGCCCTTCTTTTTATTACAACCGTCCATCGCGGACCTGCTCAACGACCTGCCGCGCAACACGCAAATCCTTTACCCGAAAGACATCGGTTACATCCTGATTCAAATGGGAATTTCGGAAGGACAGACCGTATTGGAGGCGGGTACCGGTTCCGGCTCGATGACGATTGCCCTTGCCAACGCAGTCGGCCCGCAGGGACGGGTGATCTCCTACGAACTCAAACAGGATACGCAGAACCTGGCGCGCAAGAATCTAGAACGGGTGGGACTCGCTTCGCGCGTGGACTTCAAACTGCGCGACATCCAGCAGGGCTTCGACGAAACCGACGCTGACGCCTTCTTCCTCGACGTGCAAAACCCGTTCGACTACATCCCGCAGGTCCGTGACGCGCTCAAGCCGGGCGGATTCTTCTGCACGCTCCTCCCCACGTTCAACCAGGTGGAGAAGGTGCTGCTTGCCTTGAAAAAAAATCACTTCGCCTTCGTGGAAGTGTGCGAACTCCTGCTGAGATACTACAAGACCAACCCCGAGCCGTCTGCGTCCCACCGACCGCATGGTGGCGCACACGGGCTTCCTGATATTTGCCAG
The DNA here is from genome assembly GCA_013112685.1 of Chloroflexota bacterium. Lineage (GTDB taxonomy): Bacteria > Chloroflexota > Anaerolineae > Anaerolineales > Villigracilaceae > Villigracilis. Next base: position 1,454,714 of record JABFGC010000002.1, read on the forward strand.
GAAGATCGAACCCAGTCTTGCCGATGACCCGCGCGGGGCAGACCTGGCAAAGGAGATCATTGGCATCGAGGAGGAACTCTGATGTTTCGCCGCCGCGCAAGCCGCCGCATGGCAAGAGGCTTTCAGCCGCCCGCTGTTCCGCCGCTGTTGAGGCGTGCTCACCGCATGATGCAGGCAGGAGACTACGAAGACGCCGCCGCTTCATTTTATGAACTTGCCCAAAAAGCGGAGGAACGCTTTCCCGAACGCGCGCCCGTTCTCTACCTCGAGGCGGGACGTGCCGCCATCCTGGGCGGGGATGCGAAGAAAGGCATCGCCCACCTGCGGCGCGGACTGACCATCCTTGCCTCGCAGGGACGCCATCACCGAATGCGAAAGGCGGGAGAACGCATCCTCCTCGAATTGCGCGAACGCGGATTAAACGCCGAGGCGGATGAAATCGCCGTCCTACTCAGGAACAACCTGCCCGGCGAGTCCGATGCGCCTGTTTCGCAAGAGCATCCCATTTTGCCGACTCACTGCCCGGCGTGCGGAGCGGCAGTCAAGCCGGATGAAGTGGACTGGCTGGACGACGTCACTGCCGAGTGCGACTACTGCGGCAGTCCGGTGCGAAGCGAGAGCGGATGAACGCCCTGACCCGCGAGTACATCCATCAAAAATTATTGGAGGCGGAGAAAAACGCCGAAGCGTCGGATGGCTACGCGGAAATTCCCGTCAGACCAGAGACGAACCTGAAATGCGCGGCGGTGCTGGTCCCGCTTGTGTATTTTCAGGATGAGTGGCACATCCTTTACACCCGCCGCACGGACCGGGTCGAATCGCACAAGGGACAGGTCTCCTTCCCCGGCGGCGCATGTGACGACGGCGAGACCACGCCCGAAGAGACCGCCCTGCGTGAAGCGCAAGAGGAAATCGGGTTGGAGCCTGCGGATGTGGAAATCCTCGGCAGGCTGAGCCGCCTGGTCACCATCAGCAGTTACCGGGTCAGCCCGATCGTGGGGGTCATCCCCTGGCCCTATGCCTTCAAAGTCGCCAGCGTGGAAGTGGCGCGCGTATTCACCATCCCGCTGATGTGGCTCGCCAATCGCAGCAACTACTGGGAGTTTTTTGTGCGCGATTCCGAGCGTTCGTTGATCGCTTACCACCCCTACGACGGTGAGCTGCTCTGGGGCGCCACCGCGCGCATGACCGTGAGTTTTCTAAAGACGCTGGAATTGATTCACACAGAGAGCGCCTGAAAACTCATCAAAGTGAGGTTTTGTCGTCCGCTAATCTTCACGAATTTTCGCTAATCGTTCTTCAATAGATGAACAAAAATCCGCCATCCAAACGATGACGGATTTTTGCTTCCAAGAAAGGCTTACTTCTCTTCGACTTCCTCTTCCTTCTTGCCGCGTTCCACGCTGAGTTCAGGCGCTGCCGCTTCCTCGCCGGGAACCTCGGGTGCCGCTTCGACAGCCTCTTCCTTAGTGAGGGTCACAACGGCAATCGTTTCGTCTTCGTCCGCCAAAATGCGAACCTTGTCGGAGACGACCACGTCGCGCACGCGGATCGAATCGCCGATCTGCATCAAAACCGAAATATCCACGGTGATGCGCTCGGGCAGGTCAGTGGGCAGACATTCCACTTCCAGCCGTTCAAGGTTCTGCACCAGCACGCCGTTGAAGTCCTTGACCGCAGGCGAAACGCCAACGAAGGCAACGCGCACGTTGGTGCGTATCTTCTCGTTCAGGTCTACAGCCAGGAAATCCACGTGGGTCAGGACGCCCTTGATGAAATCGCGCTGGCGTTCGCGCACGAGAGCGGGATACTCCGTGCCGTCCACTTCGATTGTGACCAGGCTGGAGGAAGTCAACTTGCTCAACATCAAGCCCGCGCTGTGCGCTTCGAGCGCAATCGCAATCGGCTCAACGTGGCGTCCATAGATCACCGCCGGAAGTTTGCCCTCGCGGCGCATGGCTTTCACCTGCTTGCCGGTGACACTGCGTCTGGTCGCTTTCAAAACTACTTTATCCATCGTACTCAACTCCTTGGGCGCCTCTCACCCCGCCTCTGCGGGGTTACCTTCGCCCGAAAAATGAATTTCTGTAAAGCGGAAACGCTCCGCTGAACATTCAAGTTATTTTCTGCCGAACAACATGCGCCCCAGCAGGAGCATGATGCCCGCGAACAAGCCGCCCACCAATCCGGCGATCAACGCCGAACGTGTGTCCATCACGGTGCTGACATTCCCCTCCACTTTTGGGGAAAACAAAATGAGCGACTCGATGCGCTCCCCGCGGACTTCACGCGCCGCCACCAGCCCGACATAGGCTTTGCCGAACTCGACGCTTCCCGCCGCGACCATGCCTGCCGCGCCGTTGAGCGAGAGTGTCTCCGCCTGAGCCGCTCCCGCCAACCCCTGCTGGATGGTCATCTCTTCTGCCTGCGCCGCCCCCACCAGCGACTCACGCACGCTGACGTTCTTCGCGTTGACGCTTCCCGCCGCGCTCAGGTTCAACTCCACATCTTCCGAGTGAACCGTCCCTGCCGAACTTTGGTGCATGCGCACCAATTCAGCATTGACCGTTTCCACGTCCACCTGGGCGAGGTTGGTCACTTGCGGGCTTTCGGGTTCGGATTGGTATTCTTCGGTCATGGTTTCGGCAGAAAACGCGCCTCCTCACGGAGGCGCAAAGTTGACAACGGCTTGGATTTTATTCGCTCGCAGGGGTTTCGTCAAGGAAAATGGGCGATAGACCGTTTGCTCCTCACCCCTCCACTGTCTATCGTCTAACCCTCATCTCCTTCGCAATTTCGAGCGAAGCGTCGTCGCCGCGCTTTTCCAACTCACGGATGATGTTCGCATACGATTCGTCGTCGCGGTTCTGGCTGAGTTTATATCCGGCGTCGAGACGCGTCACATCGAGCACGAAACCCGCCACGCCTTTGATTTCCTTTTCCACAAAATCGGCGGGCAGACCCTCCACGCTGTAACCGGTATTCACCTCATGTTTCTTCACCAGCCGGCTGAGCAGGTCGTGCAATTCTTCCCTTTCCACCATGCGCGGCACGCCATAGACATGCACATTCATGTAATTCCAGGTCGGCACGTTGACGTGGTTGTACCAGCGTGGAGAAATGTACGTGTGCGCGCCCTGAAAGATGAGCAAAACTTCCTGCCCGCTGAACGTCTTCCACTGCGGGTTGGCGCGGGACATGTGTCCCAAAATCGTCAGCGAACCGTCCGCGTTTTCGACGACCTCCACCGGCAAATGCGTGGCGACCAGTTTTTCCCCGTCATGGGAAACAAGCGCGGGAAAACTGTTCGCCATGAGAAATTCAACGATCCTAGCATGGTCTTGTTCACGGTATCGTTTGGGCAGATACATGGACAACTCCTAAAGTTTCTGCCAATTGTACTGCAAGGTGTAAAATATGCCGACTTTATGAACATGCGCGCTCCGAAACAACCCAACGTCCTTGCAACCCCCTTCAATCTCGCCGTTCTCGCCGCCTACTTCCACGCCTTCATGGAATGGCTGTTCTTCGTCACGCAATCCTCTTCCCTCTCCCTTCTCCCGCCGTTAGAGAAGGGCAGGGTGCTGTTCATCACCGGCGGCATCCTCGCGGCTGCGCTGACGGTCCTCCTGCTCTTGCTTGCCCTGCCCGCCCGAAAGTGGAAAGCCCTCGCCTACCTTCCGTCCGCTTTGATGCTCGCCGTCACCGCGCTGGTGATGCTCGACAACTTCACCTACACCCTGTTCAAACTGGGGATCGTCACCACCAGCGGCGCATGGCGGATCGTCTACACGATCGTATTCATATTCCTCTTCGTTTGGATATTCCGCCGCGCACAGAGGCAAAAACTCTGGAAGCGCGCTTCGCTCCTGACCCTGAGCCTGCTCGCTGTTTCGACGGTCGGAATCCTCACCGTTACCGTTTCCCGCCAGCCCTACCGGACAGGCTTCGATCCACAGTCGCCCAACCTCGCCGCCAAACGACCCAACATCATCGTGCTGGGCGGCGACGGCTTGAGCGCAAGTTACCTCTCTGCTTATGACTTTTCAGAGGACACCACGCCCTTCCTTGCCGAACTGGTGCGGTCATCGCTCGTTGCGGAAAACGCTTTTCCCAACGCCTCCAGCACCACCGCTTCCACCGCCTCGGCATTGACCGGGAAGGAGCCTGCCGAAGTCGGTGTGTATCGCTACCCGGATATTCTCAACAAAGAGGACTCTTTCGAGCACCTGCCCGGCATCCTCAAAGAGATGGGTTACAAAACCGTCGAAATAGGCGCCGCCTACTACGTGGACGCCCGCAAACTAAACCTGCTCAACGGGTTCGACATTGTCAACAATGCCTCTTTTGCAAGCCCCTGGCTGGAGGCTCTTCGTCCGCTGCTGGGCAATTCCCCCTCCGCTTACTTCATCGAACTGGTTGCCGAGCGGGCAAGCGCGCGGCTCCTGCACATCTTCTTCGTCGAAGAGATGGAAAACCCCTTCGAGCAGGTCAACGACCCGCACGCGCGCATGACCGACTCCGAGCGCGTGGAGGAAATCATCCGCCTGCTGGAAGACTCCGACCGTCCGATTTTTATCTTTTCCCATTTCATGAACACCCACGGCCCGCATTTCTCATCCGAGACCAGGGGCTCGCCTGAAGAATCCACGAACGAGAGCGAGGAATGGGACGCGGAACAATACAAGGAAGCGATTCGCAGTTTCGACCGGCACGTGAAGGATATCTACACTTACCTGGCGGAATCGGGCGAACTGGAGAACACCATCCTCGTGATCTACACCGACCATGGCTACCGCTATGCGGTCAATCAACGCATCCCTCTCGTCATCCGTTTTCCAAACGGCGAGCACGCCGGAAGCCGGAAGAATAACGTCCAGGTCATAGACCTCCCCCCCACACTGCTGGACTATCTTGGCATCCCGCAACCGGAATGGATGACGGGCGCATCCCTGTTGAAAGGCGAGCCGTCCGCCGCGCGGGAGATCGTCAGCATCACTGCCGGTTCGCCCAAAAAGATAAAGCCGCCTTTCTATCAGATCAAATCCGTGCAGGTGATCGTTTGCCAGAAGTGGTATGTGCTGAACGTGCAGGAAAACGCATGGAAGACCGGCACCGTCAGCGGGCATACCGCCAAATGCGAGGACGCATCCCTTCCGCCGGAAGACCAAATCCGGCAAAAGATATTGGCTTATCTTGAAAAGTACGGCTACGACATCCGTTCGCTTTCCCCATCGCCTTGACCGGATTCAATCCGAAACTTTCCCTCCCTTCCATCCGTACATGAAACGAAGCAATCAACGAAAGGAAACCCAATGAACCAAGAGAATCCCTATGCCAACCCGAACATGCTGCCCACCAGCACACTTGCCATCATCAGCCTGATTGGCGGCATCCTCGGCTTCACCGCCATGCCCCTCCTGGGGACCATCGTGGCGCTCATCACCGGCTACATGGCGCGCAAGGAAACCCGCGCAATCCCGCCAACCGCAAGCGGCGACGGACTGGCGACGGCAGGCATCGTCATGGGCTGGATCCAGGTCGCAATGACGGTGATCGGTCTGTGCTGCCTGGCGGCGTACTTCGTCTTCGTCATCGGCGCCATCGGCGTCTCCAACGTCCAGCAGTAAGCCCCTGCATGACTCCAAAACGCAAAAAAGACCGCCCGGTTACGCCGGGCTGGGTGGATACGCTCATCCAGTGGCTGGAAGTCATCGGGGTCATCGGAACGATTCTCGCCGGGTTGTATGCGTTGTATGAGCTGGCGACGATGTTTTAGCGCGGCGGGTATAATTCCCGCTCATGAAACGTTACCTCCTCTTCACGGTCTTCATCTCCGGCATGACCACGCTCGCGGCGGAACTGACCGCCGGGCGTTTGATTGGCAACGTGTTCGGCACAAGCAATCTGGTTTGGGCGAGCATCATCGGCTTGATTCTCATCTATCTCACGCTGGGCTACTTCCTCGGCGGTAAATGGGCGGATAAAGACCCGACCCCGCTCGCCATGTACCGCATCCTTGCGTGGGCGGCGTTCACAGTGGGGCTGGTGCCTTATGTCGCGGTACCAGTCCTCCGGTCCGCGGCGGAAGCGTTTGAAGCGTTGAGCGTCGGCATCATGGCGGGTTCGTTCATCGTCGTGCTGATTCTCTTCATCGTGCCCATCACCCTGCTCGGCACGGTCTCGCCCTTTGCCATCCGTCTCTCGGTGGACGATGCGGCGAAAGCGGGACAAATCTCCGGGCAGATTTACGCCGTGTCCACGCTGGGTTCGTTCATCGGGACGTTCCTGCCCACGCTGGTCTTCATCCCCACCATCGGCACGCGCCTGACCTTCTTTTTATTCGGGATGATTCTGCTGATCGTTGCGCTGGCGGGACTCGCGCGCTTCGCCAATACCCGCGAGATGTTCAAACTGATCTGGATGCCGGTTGCGCTGACAGCCATTGCCGTTGCTTTTTCAAGTTCGGCGCTCAAAAGCAGCAACGGGCAGGTGTACGAAACCGAGTCGGAATACAACTACATTCAAGTGCAGGAATCGAACGGGTACACGCTCTTGCGCCTGAACGACGGGCAGGGCGTTCACTCCATTTATCATCCCGATACGCTGTATTACAACGGTCCGTGGGAGCAGTTCATGGCGGGACCGTATTTTTATGCAAACCGTTCGCCCGATTCGATTCAACGCATGGCGATCATCGGGCTTGCGGCGGGGACGGCGGCGCGCCAGGCGACGGCGGTGTACGGCGAAGATCTGCAAATTGACGGCTACGAATTGGACGGCAGGATCGTCGAAGTGGGGCGCAAATATTTCGACATGAATTTACCCAACCTGAACGTCATCATCGGCGACGGCAGGCTCAACCTCGACCGCAGTTCCGCACGTTATGACATCATCGGCATTGACGCCTACCGCCCGCCGTACATCCCCCCGCACATGACTACGCTCGAATTCTTCGAGATCTGCACCTCACACCTGACGGATCGCGGCGTGCTGACCCTGAACGTTGGCTCCGTCCCGGGCGACCGCCGCCTCGTGGACGGTCTCGCCACCACCATGGCGCAGATTTTCCCGTCCATACACATCATGGATATTCCCGGCTCGCTCAACACGATGATCTTCGCCACCAAACAACCGACCACGCCAGAGAACTTCTCCGCCAACCTGACGCGCCTCGCACAGGACCTCGCTCTCGACCCGCTGCTCGTCACCACGATGGCAACCACCTACGCCAACCTCGAGTCTGGCTATACGACCACCACCGTTTTCACCGACGACCTCGCCCCCATCGAGTGGATCGTCAACGACATGGTGGTTAATTTCGTCCTCGAGGGCGGTTTGGAGTTTTTGGAGTAATTACGGCATGGACTCAGGGAGCTTGCTCCCGTAGTACAAGATTCGCATGAAAACCATCCTTATCTTTTTCATCTCCCTCCTTACCCCGCTCGCCTTGATTGGTCTCGCCCTGCGCATCCTGCTCACGCCGCTGTTCTATACGGTCGAGTACAACATGCCCTACTTCCCGGCGGACGAATACGGCTTCACCAAGGAAGACCGCCTGAAATGGGCGCCCTACGCCGTGACCTACCTCACCAACAACGCGGATATTTCCTACCTCGGCGACTTGAACTTCGAGGATGGCAGCCCGCTGTATAACGAGCGCGAACTCAAGCACATGGAGGATGTGAAACGTGTCGTGCAGGGTGCGTTGAACGTCTGGTATGTGTCCCTCTCGATTCTCCTCATTCTCTTGATCCTCTCCTGGAAGTTCAACTTTATCCCAGACTATCTCAACGGTCTGCGGCGCGGCGGCTGGTGGATGGTGGGTCTGGGGGTGGCGCTGGGCTTGATTGCGGGCGCGGGCATCCTGCTCAACCCGGATATTTTTTGGAACTTCTTTGTCGGATTCCACACGCTGTTCTTTGAAGGCGACTCGTGGCTCTTCCTTTATTCCGATACGCTCATCCGCCTGTTCCCCATCCGCTTCTGGCAGGACGCCTTCCTCTGGGCGGCGGTCATCGCCCTGGGCGGCGGCTTGGGGCTGGCGTTCGGTTTGCGCAAATACGCGTAGAACAAGTCTGTAGACTTGTTCTACGCGGTGTATAATCCCTTACAGGAGAATTACATGGCATTCAATTTATCGTTGGAAAACAAGGTCGCTCTCGTCACCGGCGGCTCGCGCGGAATAGGTCGCGCGATTGCGCTGGAATTCGCTTCACGCGGCGCGGCGGTGGCGGTCAATTACAACAAATCGCCCGAAGCCGCCGAGGAGGTCGTGAAGAAGATTCAAGAGGCGGGCGGGAAAGCCGCCGCCTTTCAAGCGGATGTCTCCGATTTCAAACAGGCGGAAGCGCTCGTCAAATTTACGATAGATACGTTCGGCGATTTGAGCATCCTCGTCAACAACGCGGGCATCACCCGCGACCAGTTGATCATGATGATGCCCGAATCGGACTGGGACGCGGTCATCAATGCCAACCTCAAAAGCACCTTCAATTGCTCGAAAGCCGCCGTCAAGCACATGATGCGCAAGCGCACGGGACGCATCATCAATATGGCGTCCGTCGCCGGGCAGATGGGCAACCCCGGGCAGACGAACTACTCCGCCTCGAAGGGCGGACAGATCGCCTTCACCAAGGCGCTGGCGCGCGAAGTCGCTGCCCGCAACATCACCGTCAACGCCATTGCGCCGGGATTTGTGGATACCGACATACTGAAAGCCATGAACGCCGAAACGCTCGAAGCGGCGCTCAAGATGGTCCCATTGGCGCGGCTGGGCAAACCCGAAGAAGTCGCCTTCACAGCCGCGTTTCTCGCCTCGGATGGAGCCGCGTACATCACCGGTCAGGTCATTGGTGTGGATGGCGGTATGGCAATGATGTAATCGAAGGAGCCGAACATGTGTCTATTGATTTTCGAAATCCTGTTGTTTGTCATGGGCATCTACGCCGTGATTTCCGCCAAACTGCCTTCCTGGTTCGTCGGCAAGGGATACATCGCGGAAGGCAGCCCGGTGCGCATTTTGGGTCTTGTGATGGCAGCGCCCCTGCCGATCGCCTTCTGCGCCGGCGCAGCGATAGGACTCATTGACCCCGACCAAATCTGGATCGGAAGCGCCATTGAAATCGTGGGCGTCCTTGCGGCGGCAATCATCACCGTTGTTACCCTGCGAAATATCCGTAAACCGGAGCAGCCTCCGCAAGTGATCGAAATGAAACAGGAGTAGGAATGACCGAAGAAACACAAGGCAGGGCCCACCGTTTCGCCCGAAGTGCTGACCACCATTGCGCGTCTTGCCGCGCTGGAAGTGCCCGGCGTCAGCCGCCTTGCGCCGGTGGCTGGCGGGGTGAACCGGCTCTTTCGCCGCGGAACAGACGAAGGCGTCCGAATTGAAGCGAAGGAAAACACCGTCTATGCGGACATGTTCCTGATCCTCAAGGAAAACGTCAACATCCGCGAGGTCAGCCGAAACATCCAGCATAACGTGGCGCGCGCCATTCACGAAATGGTCGGCATGGACGTGGGGGAAGTGAACATCCACATCGAAGACATAGACTTCGACGACGAGGCATAAGCGCATGAAACCCCGCACCAGGGCGCGTTCCATCGCTCTGCAAGTCTTGTATGAAACCGATCTTTCGAGCCATCTTCCAGGCGACGTGCTGAAGACCCGCCTGGAAGATACCGCGCTCAGCGATGACCTCGCCGAGTTTGCGAGGCAGATCATCTTCGGCGTCCTGCCCATCCGCCACGAACTGGACCAGGTCATCGCCAGGTACGCGCCCGAATGGCCCCTCGACCAGATCGCCGCGATTGACCGCAACATCCTGCGAATTGCCTGCTGGAAGTTTGCCATCTCGCGCGAAACGCCCATCAAGGTCGCCATCAATGAAGCGGTGGAACTGGCAAAAATCTTCGGCTCCGATTCGACCTCCCGCTTCGTCAACGGCGTGCTCGGCACGCTGGTGGAGCATGAAAACGAAATCCGTCAGGTCATCAAGGACAGCCTCCCGCAAGGGACAAACATGGAATCGTAGGCATGGAAATTCTCGGCGTTGGAATGTCGGAACTTATTTTTGTCATTATCATTGCCCTGCTCGTGCTCGGACCGAAGGACATGCAAAAAGCCGGGAAGACTATCGGCAAGTGGTCGCGGCAAAGATCGTCACTTCGGACGGCTGGAAAATCTTCCAGCAGACTTCGCGCGAACTGCGGACGCTGCCGCACAAGTTGATGCGCGAAGCGAACGAGGAACTGGAACAGATCGGGCAGGAGGTCAGGAACGCCTCAAACCCGACCTCGCAGCCGGTCAGCCCCTCAAAGCCTTTGCCGCGCTCCCAGCCTTACCCTGCCGATTCCCCGCCGACGAAACCTTCCGAAAACAGGATCGCACCCGAGCCGGAGAAAAAAGCCCCCGAAAGCGACCCCCAGAACAATGCGTAAATTCTTTTCGGGCTTGTGGCGGATTCTCACCTTTCCCTTCCGCTTTGCCTTCGATATTATCGCCTTCCCGTTTCGAGCCGTCTCCCGCTTCAACAAATTTCTGAACACCGAACCCGACGAACGCCCCGTGGCGGATGTGTTCGTGGACATGGTCTCCAGCCGCGATACCCGCGAGTTGTTCTGGGAGCAGTTGGCGGCCGCGCGCGCACTTGCTGCGCTCGGTGAGCGTGTTGGCGGCGGCGGTGATCGCCGCTTTTTGGGTGGCGGAGCCGGTGATGGAATTCCTTGCAGAGCCTGCAGGCGGGCTGGCAAACCTGCAAGCGATTCAAGTCACGGAAGAGATCGGCGTGTTCATGCGCGTGGCAATGTCGGTGGGGATTGCGGTGGCGTTCCCGTACATTGCGCTGGAACTCTGGCTCTTCGCCGCGCCCGGTTTGAAGCCGCGCGAGAAGAAGCTGGGGCTGGTGGGTATTCCGCTGGCGACCCTGCTCTTTGTAACCGGAATGGCGTTCACCTACTTCGTTTTGCTCCCGGCGGCTCTCCCGTTTTTGGGCGGCTTCACAGAAATTGCCCAACTCTGGACGGCGCACGAATACTTTGCATTCGTCACCGGTTTGATGCTGTGGATCGGAATCTTTTTCGAGTTCCCGCTCGTCATCTACGTGCTGACCGCCATCGGCTTGATCCAGCCGCGCGTCCTCGCCCAGCAATGGCGGCTGGCAATCGTCATCATCGCCCTGCTGGCCGCGGCAGTCACGCCGACCGTGGGACCCGGTCAATATGGGGCTGGTGATGCTTCCCATGATTTTGTTATACTTTATCAGCATCGGTCTGAGTTATCTCGCCTACGCCGGGCGGGTCAAACGCGCACCGAGGCGCAGAAAAATGCTTACGACGGAGGGGCAGGCTAAAGGTCAGTTTGAAGCGCGCATTTCATCCAAGGAGAAGAGAATGAACGGGACAACCATCAACTTGCGCCGCGCGGCACTTGCGGCGCTTATCCTCATCCTTGCCGGACAGGCATGTACCATTTCATTGCTTGGAAATCCATTCGGCTCCACCACCTCCACGCCGCCAACCGCGGACGTGACGGCTTCCTCCACGCCGTACCCGGTGGCACAGACGACCTTCATCGCCACCCTGCCTGAACCCTTGCAGGCAAATGAATCGCTCATCCTGACAGTCATGGATGAAGTGACCGGGCTTTCCATCAATGCCACACAATATCCGATGAGTCCGCGCGATTCATTGACGTACACCGCCACCTTGCCCCTGCCGTTCAATTCGGTTGTCAAGTATCGCTACATCCGGCGCGGCGCGGCGGCGGGCCCCCGAAGACACCGGCTCCGGCGCGAACATCCGCTACCGGATGCACTACGTCGCCGGTCCCGGCGAAGTGCAGGACATCATCGCAGACTGGGGGGATAGAGCACTCAACCGCCCGACCGGAGCGATTCTGGGACAAATCTTCAACGCCGACACCGGCTCATCCCTGCCGAACATCCTCGTGACGGCGGGAGGCGTGCAATCGTTCACGGATTCGCTTGGGCGGTTCGAGTTGCCCGGGCTGGGGACTGGCACGCAGCAACTGGTTGCCTACAGCCCGGATGGAATGTACCAGCCCTTCCAGCAGGGTGCGGTCGTTGGCGATGGCTCCACCACCATCGTGGATCTGCGCATCAAGCCTGCGAGACTGGTCAACGTGACGTTCATGGTGTCCATCCCGCAGGATACCGTGCCGGGCGTGCCGGTGCGGATTGCGGGCAACATCCTGCAACTCGGCAACACCTTCGCCGATCTGCAGGGCGGAGTCAGCACGGTGACGGATCGCATGCCGATCCTCAACCTCCAGGCAGACGGTCGTTACGCCATCACGCTCGGTCTGCCCGCCGGGGCGTACATCCAATACAAATACACTCTCGGCGACGGCTTTTGGAACGCCGAACACAAGTCGAACGGCGAATGGGTGGTGCGCGACCTGATTGTCCCGGAACAGGACGTGATCCTTGAAGACACGGTTGCTACCTGGCTGGCGACCAACGAATCCGGTCCGATTCTGTTTGAAACGACCATTCCGTCGGTCACGCCGCCGGGCGATATTCTTTATATCCAATTCAACATCTTCGGCTGGATGGAACCCATCCCGATGTGGCCCCTGGGCAACAACCGTTGGGCGTATAAACTTTACAGCCCGCTCAACTTCCTCGGCTCGTTCTCGTACCGCTATTGCCGCAACGGTCAATGCGGAAGCGCGGACGACAACCAGACGGCGGGCGCAGCCCCAACCGGCAGGCAGGCATCCACCAGCCTGCTCGGGCAGGATATTCAGGATACGGTCAACTCGTGGAAGTGGTTCGAAAACCCGGAACCGGCTCCGCTGGTGGGCGCAAGCATCACAAAACGCGCAACCGGGTTTGTCGCCGGGATCGAATACCAGCCCACCTACCGCCCGAATTTTTCGTTCTACGCGCCGCAAGCGTTCGCCAACACGCGCGCGATCGGCTCCAACCTCGCCGTGCTTACTCCCACCTGGACGTACACCGGCATCTCTCCCCCTGCGTTTTGCCACTGTGCCGGGCGAGGATCCGCTTTGGATTGACACTGCCATCATGATTTCTCAAGCCCGCGCCACGGGACTGAACATTGCAGTTTTTCCCACGCCTCATTTCCCCGCCCCGGCTGATCCCACGCGGACAGCGGCGACTCACTTTGGCTGAGCGCCCCGCGCGACGCGCAGTGGTGGCAGACGTGGTTCACCCGTTACCGCGCCTTCGCCGTCAACTACGCCGACCTCGCCAACCAGACCGGGGCAAACATCCTCATCCTCGGCGGCGATTGGGTGGGACCCCGCCCTCCCCGGCGGAACGCTTTCGGATGGCTCTCCCTCCAACGTCCCGGCGGATGCGGAAGCGCAGTGGAAAGCCATCATCCGGGATGTACGGTCGCGCTTCAAGGGTCAGGTCTTCTGGGCGATGCCTTACACCAAATCCAACGTGGAAACGCCGGTCAACTTCCTGCTGGATGTGGATGGAATTTATCTCCTGTGGTCAGTGCCGTTGAGCACAAGCCAGAGCGCCACAAAAACAGACTACGCCAACGAAGCCGGGCGTCTGCTCGATAACGAGGTTGCGCCGCTCGCCTCCCTGCTCGGCAAGCCGGTTATCCTTGCGGTGTCGTATCCCTCCGCCGCAGGCGCCGCCAGCGGATGCGTCCCCAACGGCGCGGGCGGGTGCCTGGACTTTGCCGAACTCTCCCGCCCCAAGCCGGATAACCCTGCGGCAAGCCTCAGCCTGCAAACCCAGGCGGATATTTACGAAGCCATGCTCACCGCCGCCAATGCGCGCTCGTGGATCTCCGGCTTCGTCAGCCGTGGATACTTCATGCCCGTCGCCCTGCAGGACAAGTCCACGTCCATTCACAGCAAACCGGCGGCGGATATTTTGTGGTATTGGTATCCGAGAATGCTGGGGACGGTGCAGTAAAAGCGGCGCCGCTTTTATTGACATCCCACTCCTTTTGCATATAATCAGCACATACAAGGCATGGACGAGGAAGAGTAGCCGCTGTACGACGCTTCAGAGAGCAGGTCCGCCGTGGTGAAAGGCCTGCGCGAAACGGCAACGTTGAATGGTCCTCCGAGCCGCAAGGTGAAAGTTTGACGGTCGAGCAGTGTATTCGTCGGATCGTCGAACGAGTAGCCAACGCCGGGTTTGCCTCCGTTACCATGGCATAGTTACTGAGCGGCTGGTCGGCCAAACGGCAAAGCGACTCGCTGACTACAAGAGTGAGGCTGGCATCCGTCCCATCACAGCGGATTTTTGTAACCAGCCTAAGTTGGGTGGCACCACGGATTCAACGTCCGTCCCATAATGGGACGGACGTTTTGTTTTCGCCCCAACGTGTTTTATCCATCCTCTCGCCGAGAAGAGGAAGAAAACAGAAAAGGAGAATCCATGAATCCAATACCACAATCGAACGAGCCCCCGCCGGAATTTCCATTTCAGGAGCGAAACACCGAACCGCTTGCGGACAACTCACTATCCGCAGAAGAGGTGCTCGCCGACCAATCCGTCAACGCGGAAGAACGCCTTGTCCCGCGTTTCATACCCTAAACCCATTTGGAGGAGACCATGACCAACCAGACTCGATTCCTGTTGAACGAAAGCGACCTGCCGAAGTTTTGGTACAACATCAATGCCGATAATCCGGTTCCGCCCACGCCCGTCCTGCACCCCGGCACGATGGAACCCGTCACGCCGGACTTTTTATCCGTGCTGTTCCCGATGGACCTGATCCTTCAGGAGATCAGCACCGAACGGTTCATCGAGATACCGGAGGAAGTCCGCGAGATCTATCGTTTATACCGACCCACTCCGCTCCTGCGTGCGCGGCGGCTGGAAAAGGCGCTGGATACCACCGCCCACATCTACTACAAATACGAAGGCGTCTCCCCGGCGGGAAGTCACAAGCCCAACACCGCCATCGCGCAGGCGTTCTACAACAAGAAGGCTGGCACCAAGGCAATGACCACGGAAACGGGCGCGGGACAATGGGGTTCGGCGCTTGCCTTTGCCTGTCATTTCTTCGAACTCGACCTGGAAGTGTATATGGTCAAGGTTTCGTATCATCAAAAGCCGTATCGCCGCAACTTGATGGAAACCTACGGTTCGAGGGTATACGCCAGCCCAACCGACAAGACGAATTACGGACGTTCCGTGCTGGAAGCCGACCCCAACAGTCCCGGCTCGCTCGGCATCGCCATTTCGGAGGCGGTGGAAGCCGCCGCCACGTCCAACGGCGCGAAGAAATACGGGCTTGGCTCGGTGCTCAACCACGTACTCCTGCACCAGACCGTGATTGGCGAGGAAGCCTTGAAGCAGATGGATATGGCGGGCGAATTTCCCGACGTGGTGATCGGTTGCGTGGGCGGCGGCTCGAACTTCGCCGGGATCGCCTATCCCTTCCTGCGCGAAAACCTGAAGAACGGAAAGCGCGCGCGCCTGCTGGCGGTGGAACCGACCGCCGCACCCTCCCTGACGAAAGGCGTGTACACCTTCGATTACGGCGACACGGCGAAGATGGCGCCCATCGTCAAGATGCACACGCTCGGGCACGATTTCATCCCGCCGGGAATCCATGCGGGCGGATTGCGCTATCACGGCATGGCACCCAGCATCTGCGGTCTATACGACGCCGGCTATATCGAGGCAGTGGCTGTCAAACAGATGGCTACTTTCGACGCAGCGATTCAATTCGCCCACACAGAGGGCATCGTCCCCGCGCCTGAGTCGGCGCATGCCATCCGCGCGGCAATTGACGAGGCGTTGGACGCCAAGGCGAAGGGCGAAAAGCGCGTGATTCTGTTCAACCTTTCCGGTCACGGCAATTTCGACATGGGCGCGTACGAAGCCTACCTGAGCGGGAAGCTGGAGGACTTCGAATATCCCGCCGAGGCGGTGCAGGCGGCGATGCAGAAACTACCCCAGGTGCCTGTCGCCTAATCCTCGAAAGAACTCACCCCGAGCATTCCCGCCGGGGTGAGTTTGCTTTTATTCTGCTGACTCACATTACGCAGGCGTCCTCTTTTTGAACCGCCAGGAAAAAAAGACGGCTCTTTGGTTTGGGTGGGATTACACCGATTTTTACCGCCGAGACCGCAGAGTTCGCGGAGGAAATCTTACAAAATCTCTGCGATCTCAGCGCGCTCTGTGGTGAAAGCGGATTTCACCCCACTTAATCCCAGAGAACCAAAAGGTTTTGATCGCAGCAATTCCCAATGCGCCGATTAGCGGACGACGACCTCACTCCGGGATATTGTTATAATTTCGTCATGCGTTTCAATCTATTTCGACAATCCGACATCCCCGAAAAATACCGCCCCAATTTCATCCACCTCTATCTCGACATCGCCTGGTTTGGCGTGCTGAGCGGCACCGCCATCAATTTCCTCAACGTGTATGCCACGCGCCTCGGCGCAAGCGGCTTGCAGGTCGGTCTGCTCACTGCCACGTCTGCCATCGTCAACCTTTTTCTTGCCATCCCCGCCGGTCACTGGATCAGCAAACGTCACACCGGCAAAGCGGTCTTCTGGTCTTCCGTGCTTTTCCGCATCGGCTACCTGCTCTGGATTCCCCTGCCCTGGCTTTTCGACGAACAGGGACAAATCTGGACTCTTATCATCCTGACATTTCTCATGGCAATCCCGCTCACGCCTTTGGGCGTGGGGTTCAATGCGTTGTTTGCAGAAGCCGTCCCGGAGCAATACCGCGCGCGCGTGGCGGGGACACGCAACGTCACTTTTGCCATCGCCTACATGACGACCTCGCTCATCGCCGGTACCATCCTCAAAAACACGCCGTTCCCCGGCGGTTATCAGATCGTCTTTGCGATTGGAGCCCTCGGCGCGGCGATAAGCAGTTATCACATCTATCACGTCGAGCCGCTGCCGGATAGAATCATCGCGCCTCCCTCGGACCCGATTCCTGTTTCCAACCCCAGACCTGTTCCACCCCGAGGCATTGCCGCCGCCCTCCGCACCGACATTTGGAAAACGGATTTCAGAAAGGTGCTGCTCGCGCTGTTCCTCTTCCATTTCGCGCATTATCTTTCGTCGCCTCTCTACCCGCTTTACAACGTGCACGTGTTGAACCTCAACGACAGTAACATCGGCATCGGCACCGCCCTCTACTACCTGACCGTGCTTATCGCGTCCACGCAGTTGGGACGCATCGTGCACCGCTTCGGCAACAAGCGCGTGACCGGCTGGGGCGCGGCGAGCATGGCGACCTACCCCATCATGCTTGCGTTTTCCCAGAACGTACTCCAATTCTACGGCTTGTCGTTTATCAACGGCTTCCTGTTCGCGCTCGTCAACGGCGCGTACGCCAATTACATGCTCGAAAACATCCCGCCGCACGACCGTCCCGCGCACCTGGCGTGGTACACGATCATGTTCAACTCTGCCGTGTTGACCAGCACACTGGCAGGACCGACCGTCGCCGATGCGATTGGGCTTGCCCCGGCGCTGATTCTCTTCGGCGCGGCGCGCATCGCCGCGGGTTTGTACCTGCTCAAATGGGGGTAAATATCAACCACAGATAAACACGGATGGACAGACGCCGGATTGGCGCATTGACCCAATTCATCTGCGTTCAACTGTGGTAACTCATGCTACAATCATCCCGTGACCGACAATATCAAAATCATCGCCACCAACCGCAAAGCCGGTTTTGAATACACCCTGCTCGAAAAGTACGAGGCGGGCATTGCCCTGCACGGCTCGGAGATCAAATCCATCCGCGCGGGGCAGATCAGCATCCAGGAATCCTACGTGGACGTGGAGAACGGCAAGCAAGCCTGGCTGCTCGAGGCGCACATCGCCCCCTACGAACAGGCGGGCAAGTTCTTCAACCACGAGCCGCGCCGCAAACGCCGCCTGCTCCTGCACAAAAAGGAAATCCGCGAATTGTGGAACAACGTCCGCATCAAGGGCATGACCATCGTCCCGACGCAGGTCTATCTCAAGGATGGGCGCGCCAAAGTGGAGATCGCCCTCGCCAAAGGCAAGAAAGCCTACGATAAACGCGCGACGATCGCCAGGAGGGATGAGGCGCGGGACAAAGAAAGAACGATGAGAGTCAGATAATGTCGTTGCGAGGGCGCTCTTTGCCCGAAGCAACCTCCAGATTACAAGGAAATTGCTTCGGCGTCGCTCCGCTCCTCCTCGCAAAGACATATGGAGATAAAATGCCCCCTTCAACCATTGGCGGAATCAACCTGCTGCCCGAAGCGGAAAAGCGGGCGTTGTATGCCAAATACATCCCGCAGGTGTTGCTGGATAAATTCAACATCCCGCCGCTTTCGTCGGCGGCAGGCTACAACCTTTTGCAATTCCGCTTCGCCTCCGGTTCCACCGACGTGGAGATGCGCCTGTATCACAAAGTGGATTTCCCCGACCCGATCTTGTACGCGCACCTGACCGATACGATGAACGGGCAGATTCATGTCCTGCTCTACATCCTCAACGACCCGGACTCGCCGCGCTTCGACGTGGACCGGATGCCGGACGGCACACCGACGAAGTTCGGCACGTTGAAGAGAAATGCCGAAGCGGAGATCAAGGCTTGCGAGGCGGGGCTGGCTCCGGGTCAGGTGCGACGCGGACTCAGGATGTTGGGTCAAGCCATCGAGGCGTTCGAAGGCTTCGTCGCGGCGCTCGGTCACGAGATGTATTTCGTCGAGCCGTTGTATTATCACAACGCGGTCATCTTCGAGCTTTACGGGCTTTCGTACCAGATGGGCAAACGCCTGATGGAAAGCATCCACGCGGGCTTTCAACCCGGCGGCGACCTGCACGCGCAATTGGACGGCTCGAACCCGTTCCGCCAGCCAGAAGCCGCCGAGAGCATCCACAAACGCTCATGGGCGATCCATGACGGCATCCTCGGCGAGTCGTTTACGAACGTGACGATGTACAAGCGCGTGGGAAAGTCGGCGGGCGTGGATACGACGAAGGGGTGCAGGTGGTAGGACGGCGCGCGAGTCAGCCAGGCGTCACGATTCCCTTTTTCGGCTCTCCCGTAACGAACGGGAAAACGTCTCACCACAAAGGGCGCCAAGTACACAAAGGGGAAAAGGGGAGCTGTTTTTTCGGGATTTCTCCTTCGTGACCGTCGTGCCCTAAGCCCTCAGCATGAGGGTCGTGTTTGAGAATGGTTTTCCTGTTAAAAACGGTAGAGCCCCTTTTTCTTTCATGACGCTGATGAAAATTCGTTGACAGTGGTCCGCCGGGTGCTATAATTTGCTCATCCGATTTAACCCATTCCGCCCAAACGCCCAAATGAATTTGGGGAATTTCCCCTGAAGGGGACGATGAGGCGGAAACCGTTCAAAGGTAATTGGAAGGGCGTCCGCAGAACCCCTGTTAGCTGGCTAAATCATTATCAGGTATCACATATGGAGGTTCCGAATGTCCGAGCAGGTAACCATTGAGTTGTTGAAGGGATTCCTAGAAGCATTCAATCGCCATGACCTGGATGCCATCATGAGCTATTTCGCAGAAGACTGTGTCTTCTACATGCCTAGAGGCGCCAAGCCTCGCGGTGATAGATATGTTGGAAAGAAGGATGTGCGGGAAGGCTTGGCAAAACGATTTGAAGGGATTCCAGATGTACATTATGGAGATGATCGTCACTGGCTCTGTGGCGATTTCGGAGTCTCTGAATGGACACTGACAGGTACAGCTACGGCAGGACAACCCATCGAAGTGCGCGGGGTTGACTTACTTGAGTTCGCCGAAGGAAAGATCATTCGCAAAGATTCTTTCTGGAAAATATTGGAGTGACTGACAAGCGACGCAAATCATGTGAAAGTTTGGAGCTGAAATTTTTACTTCGTGCCCAGAAAACGTATGATCCTGTCAACACGCCAGCTAACACCGCGTGCAGTGGATGGTGGGGATTCTGTGCGATTTACAGGCATTTTTCTGGCTTCGGGTTTTTTCTGCTCCCAAACCTTGTCCACGCCCGCCCACACGCAGGTAACGCAAATCGTTGGGCGCACTCACGGCAAATATGAATAAACATCTTCTTTCAATTGCTATCGTATTCTCTGTCGCCCTTCCTATTGTGGGATGTGTTGGAGGTTATTGGTATGGGAGTCAGATCGATTGGTTCCGCCTGAGCCCACCGCCTGCGAAGCCTAGTCACATAGTCGGGATAGGGTTTGAGAATTCCCCCGAAGGCGATTTCGCTTTTGTCATACAGACTGTCAATGGCGATAGGTATTATTACCGCGAGAGCGGCGCAGAGCATTGGGTAGAAGCCAAGGAGGAAAGGGTTCGCTGGTTTGAAGAAGGTAACCAGCCATGTGGCGCAACAGCGCGTCCGTTTATTCCTCCTCCCCCTGGCAAGGTGATTGAGTGCGTTGAATATGCCGGACCCTATGCAGAGCAGGAACCCGAGGTCTATGTCAAGCAATTAGTCTTGCTCGATGACAGCAGTGTATGGAAGTGGAGCTATCCTCGCTCGCTAATATACGCAATCATCCGGCGAAACATTCTGTTCGGGTTCTTGGGTCTTCTTGCAGGAGGTCTCCTTGGCGCAATAGTATTCTTTACAATTCGGAACAGCAACAAAAGTGAGAAGTTTGATAGTCTTGCCCAGTCATAGCCGTGCGCCCAACAATGCGTGCAGTGGACAGGTGGGTACGCGCCGCGACTTACAGGCATTTTTCTGGCTTCGAGTTTTTCCTGCTCCCAAACAGAGTCCACGCCCGCCCACACGCAGGTAACGCGAGCCGTGGAGTCAGTACCACCAGTTCGTTTTCAAGGAACCGAGCCTCCTCTGGGTATGTTATGATGAACATCGGAAGCCTCCTGGGAATAGGTTGTTGGTTCTCTACCTTAAACCTACCCCCGAGGCTTCTTTTCTACAATGGCTGGATCACTCCTGCGCTAGTCATTTCTTGGACACGAACTAATTATGCGAGAACTTGTCAGATTGGTGAAACAATCATGTTATGCAATCAACAAGAGGTGGTTATTTTCAGTGTTGGAGTCAAACATCCCATAACTGTCACCCCCGCTCCGGAGGCTTAGAATGCCAAAAACGCCAAGTTTTTCGAGACTTGCTTGGCGCACTGGCGGTAGAAATTTTGAATGTCAGCGGAGAAAGCCTGCTAAAGTCCATCGTTTCCTGTCAAACCAGTAACGAACCAAAAGCGCAATCGCCGCGCCGAGGTTATCGAATACCAGCACATCGGTAATTGAGGTATTCCGCCCCGGGATAAAAGACTGGTGAAATTCATCCGTTGTCGAGTACAACAAAGCAAGCAGCCACGCCAGCCAATAATTCCGCTTGGGCAGGGCGCGAAGGTATGAAAGCGCGAGCAGACCGTAGCCAACGGCATGCGCGCCTTTTTTGATGAAATAGTCCCAGCCGCGGAAATTGGGGAGTTCGTCGCTGGGGCGGGATGAAAACAGGAAGATGACGACCATCAGCGCAAGGGCGGGGAGCCAGCGCGGTACAATATCCAGAAGTTTTTTCATGTGAGGTTCTGTTGGAAGGCGATGTGATTCTCAAGCGCGGCGATGCGTGGCTGAAGTTCAGCCGTCCGCGCCGCGTCATTGTAACCGACAAACTCGAAGCGGTCCGCCAAAGCCTGGAGGAAGCCGAGCGCCTCGTGAACGAACACGGCTGGACGGCGGCTGGCTTCGTCAGTTATGAAGCCGCGCCCGCGTTCGATTCCACAATGCGCGTCCGCCCTTCGCAGGGATTTCCGCTGCTATGGTTTGGATTGTACGAGAGTCCGCGAGCGATGGAGACCTCCGAGGTTTTCAATGTCCCCGGAGATCAGGCTGCATTGCAGTGGGAGGCGGAAGTCAAGAAAGAGGCGTATAACGGCGCCATCGAGCGAATCAAGGAATACATCGCACAGGGCAAGACCTACCAGGTGAATTACACCATGCGCCTCCGCGCGGACCGTGAGCTGATCCGTGGACCCTATTCCTTCACCTCGCCCAAAGCCAGAACAAGTACGCCGCATTCGTGGACACGGGCGATTGGGCGATCTGCTGCGCCTCGCCTGAATTATTCTTCGAGTTGGATGGCGACGTCATCACGAGCCGCCCGATGAAAGGGACGGTCAAACGCGGACGGACGACGAGCGAAGACAAAATTCAAGCCGAGTGGCTACGCGCAGACCTCAAGAACCGCGCCGAGAACGTGATGATCGTGGATATGATTCGCAACGACATCGGGCGCATCGCGGAAATTGGCAGTGTCCACGTGCCGGAGTTGTTCACCATCGAGAAATACCCCACCCTCTTTCAGATGACCTCGACGGTGCAGGCGAAGACCAAAAGATCAGTGACGGAAATTTTCTCGGCGCTGTTCCCCTGCGCCTCCATCACGGGCGCGCCGAAGGTCAGCACCATGAAGATCATCGCGGAGTTGGAGAACGGTCCGCGCCAGGCTTACACGGGAAGCATCGGCTATATCGCGCCAGATCGCAAAGCACGGTTCAACGTGGCGATCCGCACGGCGCTGGTGGATCAACACAGCGGCAAGGCGGAATACGGTGTGGGCGGCGGCATCGTGTGGGATTCCACATCCGCAGACGAGTACAGCGAAGCCCTGCTCAAAGCCCGCGTGCTGACCGACCCTCCGCAAAAGGAATTTTCCCTGTTTGAAACCCTGCTCTGGACGCCAGAGGATGGATATTTTTTGCTCGACCGCCACCTTGCGCGGATGATGGACTCGGCGGAGTATTTTGGATTCAACGTAGGTCAGGCTTTCAGCCTGACGGATCCTGAAACACAGGCGCATGGCGGGTTTACAACCCGCCCTACGGGAATAATGAAGGTGTTGAATGAACTCATTGCAGGAGCGACCTCACCCAAACGGGTAGGGGTCTTGATGAATCCGAAGGGAGAAATCTCCGGCGAAGCCAAAGACTTTCAGCCGGACGATAAGGTATTCAAAGTTTGCCTGGCGAAGGAACCTGTCAATTCGGATGACCGTTTTCTCTTTCACAAAACCACCAACCGGGCTGTTTACGAAAAAGCGGCTATTGCCGGGTTCGACGATATTTTGCTCTTCAACGAACGGGGCGAATTGACCGAGTTCACCATCGGCAACCTCGTGGTGGAAATGGACGGCGGGCTATTCACCCCACCCGTCGAGTGCGGTCTCCTGGCAGGGACGTTCCGTGCGGAGTTAATTGCGTTGGGAAAGGTCAGGGAACGGGTGATTTGCGTGGAGGAACTGGAAAAATGCAGCAAGGTGTTTCTGGTCAACTCGCTGAGGAAGTGGGTGCGGGTCAGGCTGGGGTAGCAAACCATGATCTGCTTGCGATTTTTGTTATAATCCCAGCCGAATAATCAAAGGAAAAGAGGAACGTATGTATATTGACCCCGGTTCTGGCGGAATGTTATTCCAAATTCTCGCTGTGGTATTTACCGTGATTTCCGGCACGGTGCTTATGTTCTCCAGCAAGATCAAGATGGGCATCGCCAAACTGCGCCGCTCCATGCGGAAGGACGAAGCGAACAAGGAAGAAACCAAAAATAATTTGGAACAGAAGTAATTTATCCCGGCGCAAGGTGACAGTCACATCGGGTGGCTGTCGCCTTATTTCAGGTAATCATGCGAACACTCATCATCGGGCTGGATGCGTTCGACCCCGTATTTTTTGAAAAACTTCACATACAAGGCAAAACTCCGCACCTGGGCAAACTGCTCGAGGCTGGCGGATATTCGCGCTTTCGCGTCTCGGACCCGCCGCAGAGCGAGGTCTCATGGACGAGCATCGCCACCGGCATGAATCCCGGCGGGCACGGCATGTTCGATTTCGTCCACCGCAACCCCGCCAACTACAACCTGCAGGTTTCCCTGCTCCCAACACAGAAAAACCTGCTCGGCTTGCAATTCGTCCCGCCGCACAACGCGCGCACCATCTTCGATGAAGCGGTTGAAGACGGCTACCCTGCCGCATCCATGTGGTGGCCCGCCACCTTCCCTGCCAAACTTGCATCCCCCGTGCAAACCATCCCTGGGCTTGGCACGCCGGATATTTTGGGTCGCCTCGGCGTTGGAACGTATTTCTCGGTTGAAGAACCTCCCAACAACGTCGAACGCAAAACCGCAATTCGTAAACTGACAAAGAAAGGCGCATCGAAATACACCGGCACGCTCGAGGGTCCCGCCAAAAAGAACGGCACGGTCAATCTTGATTTCGAGCTCGAAATAGCCGACAATACAGCCAGCCTCCAACTCGCCAAACAAAGAGTAACCCTGAAGCCCGGCGAATGGAGCGAGATCGTCGAACTGCCTTTCTCTGTTGGCTTCGGCATGACGGTTAAAGCCATCAGCCGCGCCATCCTCACCAGCCTCGATCCCGTTTCGATCTATTTCCTGCCCCTGCAATTGCATCCGCTCGCCTCGCCGTGGCCCTATGCCACACCGAAAAATTTCATTCAAGACCAATGGAAGAAGAACGGTCCTTTTCTCACGCTTGGCTGGCCCCAGGATACCACCGCGCTCAACGAAAACCTCATCAACGATGAGCAATTCCTCAAACTCTGCGAGATGATTGACGCTGAACGCGAGCGTGTTCTCGATCATTCCCTTGATTCGTTCGAAGAAGGCTTGCTCGCTTGCGTCTTCGACAGCCTCGACCGCGTCCAACACATGTTCTTCAAAAGCAGGGAGGACGTCGTCGAAGCCTGGTACATCCGTCTCGATCAAATGGTCGGGCGATTCGTCGAACGCGCATCCCGCAAAAGGAAAGCCCGCATCGTCGTCGTGTCCGATCACGGGTTTGGACGATTCGACTACAAAGTCCATTCGAACAAATGGCTCGCGGATCGCGGGTATTTGAAGACGACAAACCCCGCCTCTTTCGACCTTCGGGCTGTTGACTGGTCTCAGACTCAAGCCTACGCTTTGGGGTTGAACAGCCTCTATCTCAACCTCGCCGGTCGGGAGGGCAAAGGCATTGTCAACGAGAATGAGGCAGTGAATCTGCTCGCCAAACTCAAAGATGACCTTCTGCAATGGAAAGGTCCCGATGGCGGGCAGGTGGTGCAATCGGCGTTGATTCGCTCGGAGGCGTTTCAGGGCCCGCTGGCGGCGTACGGTCCCGATATCTTCGTCGGCTATCGCCCGCCCTATCGTGGGTCGGCAGAGACAGGTCTCGGTCAGTGGCGAAGCGAAGCCGTCGAAAAGAACGATGAGCATTGGGAAGCCGACCATTGCTTTGATTCCAAATCCGTCCCCGGCGTGCTTTTTTCCAACGAAGGGTTGAGCGGTTTTTCATCGCCCTCCTACCGCGACATCCCCGCGCTAACCCTCGGCAGAGATTTGAAGACCCAAGCCGCCGCGCCGCCGCCCAAATACAGCGACGAAGACCAGGACGAGATCGAGAAGAGGTTAAAAGACCTTGGCTATCTTTAGAAAATACTATTCGCGGCAGGGGCTTTGGACCCTGTTTTTGATGTGCGCCCTCCCGCTTCACATCTGGACTATTTTTCTGGCTCTGCGCGACTTCGACTGGGTGACCGCCCGAACCAACTCCTGGGACGCGGTCGGCGTCATTTCGTATGGGCTGGTTTATGCATTCGTCGAAAGTCTTGCGGTCTTCATTGGGGCGGCCCTGCTTGGGTTTTTGACGCCAGCCCAATGGGAGGAAAAGAAGCGCATCGCCTTGATAAGCGTGATGGTTGTGATCCTCTCGCTTTGGTCTATCTTCAATCAAACCTATTTTCTGAATGAGACGCTGCCCCCAGACTGGCTGGCGGGTTTTGTCATTCGGACCGGGCGTCCGCTGGCGGCTTTGTATGCAATTGCGCTTGCGCTTACGACGGTTTCATTTGCCGCCTCTGCCTATCCCATTCTGAAATCGGATAAAGCGCTGGCGGTTGTGCTGGAAGGCATGGGTCGGCTGGCTTTGCTGATGACGTTGTACCTCGTTTTCGATATTGCCGCAGTGGTCATTATTTTCGTTCGCAACTTTTGAGGTTAGGTATGAATCACGGCTTGAGTCGGCGCGACTTTTTGAAACTGGCAGGGCTTGCTTCGCTGGGGATGGTCGTCCCGCCGTCCGTTCAACACCTGGGCGGCGGGCTGCAGGGCGATAAAAAGAACGTCCTCATCATCGTCTTCGACGCGCTCGCGGCTTATAACGTCTCGCTGTATGGCTACGGGCGGGCGACGACTCCCAATCTCACGCGCCTGGCAAATCGCGCCACGGTCTTTCACAATCACTTTGCAGGCGGGAATTTCACCACCCCCGGCACTGCCTCGTTGTTGACCGGGACCCTGCCGTGGACTCACCGCGCGCTCGGCTTCAACGACCCCGCCATCGCGTCATTCTCGGACAAAAGCATTTTTCACGCCTTCGACGATTACCACCGGGTTGCCTATTCCCATAACACGCTTGTCAACACGCTGTTCAGGCAGTTCCTCGGCGGCATCACCGAATATGTGCCTCAGGATGAACTTTTCCTTTTCAACGACGGCTTCATCCGCAAACTGTTTCCCAACGACGAGGATACCGCCACCGTCGGCTGGGCGCGGGCGGTCAAGCGCACCGGGGGGTATTCGTATTCGCTGTTCCTCTCCCAGTTATACGAAAAATACCGCGACAGCAAAGTGGCAGACGCGGCAAGACAGTATCCCCTCGGCTTGCCAAGCATCAACAACGATAATTATTTCACGCTCGAACAAGGTGTGGATTGGCTGGCGGAAAAACTCAACGAACTTCCCCGTCCCTTCATGGGATATTTCCACTTCCTGCCGCCGCACTTTCCATACAAGCCGCACCGGGACTTTGTGGGCGCATTTTCGAACGATTCCTTCCAGCCCCCGAGCAAACCGGAGGATTTGTTCACCGAAGGAAGGTCGAACGATTTCCTGCAAAAATGGCGGAATGTCTACGACGAGTTCATCCTGCACGTGGACTCCGAATTTGCCCGTCTGTTCGACGCGCTGGAAAGGTCCGGCGTCCTCGACAATACCTGGCTCGTCTTCACATCGGATCACGGCGAGTTGTTCGAGCGCGGCATCTGGGCGCATTCCACGCCCACGTTTTACCAGCCCATCGTCCGTGTGCCTTTGATGATCTTTGAACCCGGCTCGCAGGAGGGGCGGGAGGTATACGAAGCGACCAGCGCCATTGATTTGATGCCCACCCTCCTGCACTTGACCGGACATTCGATCCCCGCCTGCGTGGAGGGACGCATCCTGCCGCCGTACGCAGCCGGGGCAGCGCGTCCCGGTCAGCCGATCTATGCGGGCCCACGCGAGACGCAACAAGCCTACAGCGCCGCTGACGGAAGCCACTGTCATGCTCGTCAAAGACAATTACAAATTGACCTATTTCCTCGGCTACAACGAATACGGCGCGGGCGACGAGCATGTCCAGTTGTTCGACATTCGGGCAGACTCAGAGGAACTTAACGACCTGTCGCAAGCCAAAAGGGAAACGACCGCCGACTTGTTAACCATGGTCAAAACAAAATTGGAAGAGAAAAACGAGCCGTTTCAATAGACCTTATCGGAAGTGAGAAGAGAATCCATAAATCATCCCGAAGGATGAAGGTGGAGTCCAGAAGTTCTACTTCTGGAATTCGGTGAGAGTGCTACTTCTGGAATTCCGCAAGTAGAACTTGCGGAGTCCGGCTATTTTCAGAGCAGGACACGAATGTTCACGAAAAAACGAAAGAAATTCGTGTTTCTGCGGGGAGAAAAAGTTAATTCCGACGAAATCTAATAAGACTTCCGCTGGCGGTAAAGCTGCTCCTGCGGAATCCCGCTCATCGCACGGACGTCCAACCGGACGTTCAAAAACTCCGCCACTTTTGCGGCATACTCCGCCGGGGATTTCAATAATTCGTTATACCGAACGTACAGCACCTCCATGTTCTGCTGGAGGGCAAGCCACCCTTTCACCTTTTCCAAATGCTTTGTGTAAAGGTCGGTAAACCTGCCGTCTTCGGCTGGATCGCCCGGCTTGCCCCGGCGTTCCAGCATCTTTCGCTGCGAGGCGAGGATTTCCGCCATTTCCCGTTCCATGAAGATAACCTTGTAATGATAGCCGCCCGGCAGATGTTCGAGCAGGGCGGATATTACTTTTACAACATTCCCGCGCGTCTCCTCCATCCAGAGCGTATCCCCGTCTTTTAACTGCTTGACCCGCTCAAACTCGTAATAGCCCTGCAAATTATCGTCGTCCGCGGTGCGGATATTGTCGGTGAGAATGTTCAGCCCGCCCGCTTCGAGCATCTTCATCATCATGGAGGTGCCCGAGCGCGGCAAACCGGAGACGATATAGATCGGTATTTCCATTTCGTTCATTATGCTACTACCTGTCCTTATTCCAGTGTGCGCGCATCATACCGGTTTTTCGTTATTTCGTAAACCGCCATTGAGCGCCGTCCATAAGCCCCAGGCATCAGCATACACTGTTACAATGATGCAAAGAATGAACTCCATGGTGAATTTACAAACACTCGAAATCCCCATCTCCGGCATGGACTGCGCCGAATGTACGATGCACGTCCAACATGCCATCGAACGCAGCAGTTTTTGCTCACAAAAGCAAACGCCCGAATCGCACACATTATGGTTCAGGTAAATTCAGTTTCAAGACAGGGCTGGGTATGTAATACACAGTACTTATACCAGGGAAGGTGAACAGGTAATCTCCGCCACCTTGCACAATCACTGCACTATCGTCATAATACCAACCCCTAAAATATATAGGCATACCCACACCAGCGGTACTGCCTCAGTCGAGGCCTGCATGGCGATCATCTCGCCCTTTTGGATGTTCAGGCTGTAGCTGGCAACGAGCCCGGCCAGCCGGGAAGGAAGATCATGGATGGACATCGCGAATCCTTTCTTTTTTCGATCTCTGTCTCATGGTGGACTACTTCTTTATAGAAGGGATAACTGATAGATCCTCTGGCGGGGCACCCTTCATGTTATTGATCAGGAGGGTCAGCATCAGGTCGTGGTTGTGGGGCATCTCCAGTCCCACCTCCCGCACCAGGCTGGATTTCAGGCTGGCCATGCCGTGGATGACCACCCAGCACGCGTAGACCATGACGTTGCGGTCAAAGCCAGGGCGGGTTTTGAAGATTCCCTGGTCAATGCCCTGTTGGATGACCTGCGATGCAATGCGGAAGGAAAGTTGTGTATTCGTGTGGGCTTCTGCCCAACGCCGATCGAACCGCCCCGGCGAGAAGATGATGTGGGTGAACATCAGCTGGTACAACTCCACGTTGTCCGCCGCGAATTGCAAGTAGGCATGGCCGATCGCTCGTAAACGCTCATCGGGTGGCAATGTATCGGGGACTGCCTGGAGCTGTTCGCCCAGGCGGACGAAACCAGCATTGCCAATCTCGATAAGAATATCCTCAATCCCGCTGAAATATTCGTAGATCGCTGGTTTGCTGTAGGCAGCGCGGTGGGCAATCTCTGCCAGGGTCAGCTTCTGTAAGCCGCCTTCGGCAAGAATTTGTTCGGCGATTTGCAGAATCAATGCTCGCGTTCGTTCCCGCCGGCGCTCCTGAGTGCTTCCCTTGGTCTCTTTCATCCTATTTATCCTCTCAAATGAGGAGCTATTCCCGGCAGACAACCTGCTCCACACGTTTGAAGTGGATGCCGAGTGCCCGGTCGCCTGTGAACTCAAGGCCGTTCACATGCCCGTCCGCGCTGCGGGTGAACTTGATCTTTTCGAAGTTCTCCAGATCGGAGGAAAACTCATCCTTGAGAACCGGGAATAATTCCAAGCCGGGGAAATGTGGGTGGACCAGGACCAGCCGATCCGACCGGACCGCCACCTCCCATAGATTGAGCAGTTCCTCGCTCCAGTATCGTCCGGCATACTCCGCCAGATCCTTTTCCTGCAGAACGATTGGCAGCAGTTTCTCAGCGTGCATGGGGTCCGATCGGGGTCAGGCTGGAGACAGCGCACAACTTCCCCGCCTGATCGTATTCGACCTGCAGCTCGGCACCAAGAATGTCAATCTTGTAGTGCCCGGCGCCGATCTTCAGGAGAGGCAGGCGGAAAGGATAATAAGGGGTGTGGATGAAAAGCTTGTGCTCGGCGATGACCACTGTCGAAAGCAGCCCGTCGGGCATGCGGTAGCAGCCCGCCAGTTCATGCATTTCCTTTTCGCTGGCTTCCAATATCGGTGCACCGGCGATCTGCGCGCCCCTAGGCGCCAGTTCCGGCAAGCACCAGCGCCGGGATTTTTCCGCCCAGTGTGACCGCGTCCATCGTACCGTTGTTGGAAAGCACACCCACCGCCACGCCGGCCCGGGCACGTAGATCATCTCGGTGCGGAAGCCGCCCGCCCCGCCTGAGTGCGTCCAAACCTTTTTCCCACCCCGTTCCGCCATCTCCAGCCCGCAGGCGTACATGTTCATCGCCCCATTATTGAACGGGTGGGTCAGGTCCAATCCCATCATCACATCCGCCTCGTAAGTTGGTGAGACAAATTGCCCAACGAGCGGGCAAAATCGGTGATAGTGGTCATGATGTTCGTGGAACCGGCGACGGCCACGTTTTCCAACGCACGGGTATATTCGCCGGACTCGCTCAGGTTGTAATGGCCGGCAGATTCCGGGATCATTTCCTTGTGGTCACGGAGCAGGCAGGTCCGTTTCATCCCCAGGGGGTCAAAGACCTCCTTCTGCAAGAAATCCCGCAGGTCACGGCCGGTCAGACGCTGGACGATCTCTGCCATTAACACGTAACCTGTGTTGTTGTACATGTAACGTTCACCGGGCGTGAAATTCAGGGCGGTTTGACGCAGCGTGAGGGCAATGAGCTGCGCCGGGGTGTGCACATCATCCCGGCGGAAACCTGCATACGCCTGGATGTTGTACATATCCCGCAGCCCGCTTGAGTGGTGCAACAGGTGATGGATTTGGATATCCCTGTAGACCGGCGGGAATTCGGGCAGGTGTTTGCACAATGGATCGTCCAGCCTGAGCAGCCCCCATTTCTCAAGCAGGCGGATGGCAAAGCCGGTGAATTGCTTCGAGACCGACGCCAGGTTGAAGCGCGTGTTCTCATTGATGCGCAGCCGGTATTCCAGGCTGGCATATCCGCTGGTCGCAAAGACCGGCTCCTGGTTTTTTTGAACAACGCAGACGGCAACTCCAGGGATCTCCTGCCAGGGCACGATCAGTTCCAGAACTCCATCCAGTAATTTGTTCATAAGCCAGTTCTCCTCTCAAACATCTTCCTGTTGTTTCAGGAAGTGGTGACAACGGATTGATAACGATCTGCAAATAATGCCGGTTGACCGCCGGTGTGCCAAAAAAGGAACGTCTCATCCTTCTTGAAGAAATCCTTGCGAATGAGATCGATCAGCCCCGCGGCAGCGCGGCCGGTATAAACCGGGTCGAGCGGCAGGCCTTCGTAACGGGCAAACAAGCCGACAGCTTCCCGTTCGGCATCCGTCAAGATGCTGTAGCCTGCCTTGCAGTAGTCCGCGTTGACCAGCACATCCTCCGGGGCCCAACTCGATCCGCGGGCCAATTTTTTCGCTGGTTTGCGAAGCGAGTGCGACCACATGCTCCTGCAGACTGCGCCGCGGTTCGTCGATGCTGATGCCGAGCACCTTCCCGGGTAGTTGAAGCAGCGCTGACCAAGCGTCAAGCCGGCATGCGTTCCACCCGAGGAGGAACCAAAAACGAACCAATTGGCATCCACATTTTGCTGCATCACCTCTTCCACTGCATAAACATAGCCGAGGGCGCCGGTCGGGCTGCTGCCCCCATAAGGGACCAGGTATGGCTTCTTCCCTTCCCTGCTGTCCGTTTCAAAGGTTTCCTGCAGCACGCGGTCCCGGCCGGCGCGGCCAACAACATGGATGATCTGTGCTCCAAACAACGTATCCAGCATGAAATTGGCTGAAGGAGTTTCCTCTGTTTTACCGGTCAGAACAAGGATGCACTCCATCCCAAAGCGTGCTGCCGCAGCCGCTGTCTGGCGGCAGTGATTGGATTGGAGTGCACCGGCGGATATCAGGGTTTTCGCCCCCATCTCCTGGGCTTCCGCCATCAGGAATTCCAGTTTGCGGGTCTTGTTCCCGCCAAACGCCAGGCCGGTTTGGTCATCGCGTTTAACCAGCAGGCGCGGACCGCCCAGCACTTGGCTGAGGCGCGGCAGGGGATCAACTGGAGTGGGCAGATGGGCAAAACGCAGGCGTGGGATCATGGCGGCTCCGGACTGGCGTTGCTTGTCCAGTCTTATTCAAACGCTTTGCAATAAATATCCAGAATATCGGCAACCGTGACCTCTCGCGGGTTTCCGGGTGTGCAAACATCTTGAAAAGCCGCTTCAGCCAGCTTCTCAAGGTCTTCCTTTTTCACGCCGATCTCGCGCAGTTTCTGGGGTATGCCAATGTCCCTGGAAAGCTGGCGGACAGCATCAATAACCGCACGGATCACATTCTCTCCACTGCCTCCGGAGAGTCCCATTGCGATGGCGATTTCCCCATATTTTGACCCCGCTGCCTGTGCGTTAAATTCCATCACGTACGGTAAAAGGAGAGCATTGGCCACGCCATGCGGTGTATCATAAAACGCACCAAGGGGATGCGCCATCGAATGAACAATTCCCAACCCGACATTGGAGAAGCCCATCCCCGCGATATACTGCGCCAGGGCCATCCCGCTCCTGGCATCCATGTCTGAAGGGTGAAGGACAGCGTTCCTAAGGTGCCTGGCAATCAAACTGATCGCTTTCAATTCCATAAAGTCTGTCATTTCCCAGGCGCCCTTGGTAATATAGCCTTCAATGGCGTGGGTCAAGGCATCCATCCCCGTTGCAGCGGTAAGTCCTTTTGGCATGGAGACCATCAGTTCAGGGTCAATGATGGAAACAACAGGGATATCATTTGTATCAATGCAAACCATTTTCTTTACACGATCTTCGTCTGTTATCACATAATTGATCGTCACTTCAGCCGCCGTCCCTGCAGTGGTAGGAATTGCTATGATCGGAATGGAACGATGTTTTGTGGCAGCAAATCCTTCCAGAGAGCGTACATCGGCGTATTCCGGGTTATTGGCAATGATTCCGATCGCTTTGGCCGCATCAATTGGTGATCCACCTCCAACGGCAATAATAAAATCGGCCCCTGATTTGACAAAAGCGTCCACTCCCAATTTGACATTCGAGATTGTCGGGTTTTGTTTTACATTGCTGTATGTTTGATACGCAATTTTGTTTTGATCGAGGATCTGCAGAACCAATCCTGTCACTTTCGATTCCAGCAGGACTTGATCGGTGACGATAAAAGCCCGCTTATACCCTCTGCGGTTGATTTCTTCGGGCAATACATTCCTTGCACCCGGGCCGAAATATGAAGTTTCGTTCAGGATCATCCGTTTGGTTGCCATACTTCATCCTTTCTTATTTATGGATATATCGATCTTGAAGGCATCACGTCTAGGCGATTACAACTTTTCCTCTTGTTTCAGGAATTGATTTGATAAGGCTGAAAGCGGGTTAATGCTCTTGGGGGCGCCTTTCAAACCGCTGCCTGTGAGCGGCACAACAAGACAATCGTCCTTTCGAGCCATCTGGAATACCGTATCCAACGCGGCAATCACCGTTGCACTGGTTGGCTCAATATAGAATCCCATCTGAGCCGCTTGTTTTTGAGCAGAGAGGATTTGTTCTTCTTCAACAGTGATGCAATCCCCATTCGATTCACGGATGGCCTGCAGGATGCGTTTCCCCCGTACCGGTGATGCAATGGCCAATCCTTCAGCTACGCTGGGCTGTTGTGCTTCCATTTCTGGAATTACATTCAAACCCAAATCAAGAGCATGCCTGATCGGAGCCAGCAGTTTCGGTTGGACTGCAATCATGCGCGGTGTTTTGTCTGTCAATCCCACCTGCTTCAGCAGGGAGAATCCCAGCCACGCTCCCAACAAGTGGACTCCCTGGCCGACCGGCACCACATACCAATCCGGCACTTTTCCACCAAGCTGTTCCCAGATCTCCCAAGCTACACTTTGTTGCCCAGCCAGGAATCCTGGGTGATAAGCGTGTGAGGCAAGAACCGCGTTGCCGGCAGCAGCAGCAAGCGCAGCTTGTTTTGCCGCCGCGCGTGGGCCCCGGTATGGGATGGATGGTCACCCCGTAGATCGCAATCTGCGACTGCTTGGGCCGGCGAGGCGTGGGCGGGACGAAAATATCCATGGTCATTCCGGCCCTGGTGGCATAAGCCGCCACCGAAGCGCCCGCATTCCCCGAAGAATCGCCGATCACATGGCGGGCGCCTTGGTTGGCTAGTATATTGATCATCACAGCCGTACCGCGATCCTTGAACGAACCTGTCGGGGAAATATACTCCAGTTTGAAGTTCACCTTGCGGTCATTGACTTGTATTGGAAGCAAAGGCGTGCAGACATTGCCCATCGTGACATACGGGGTTTCAAAATCGACTCCGAACATCCGGTAATATCGCCAGAGGCTCGGATCGGATGAATTAACCACAAACAGACTGGGTTGAAGGAGCTCAAATACGCCGCCGCAATCGCATCGCCAGTGCTGTGGCGATAGCGGTTCTTTTTTACCGCATTCGGAACAAACAACATTCATGCGATTAAGCTCCTGATTGCAAGAACAGGTCAAGACGATACAATGCACTAACTGGAATGGCGGACTGATTGTTTGCAAAAATCGTCAATCGCTTCGATCAGCAGGTCAACACATTCCCTGGAACCGGCTTTTCCCATATGGCCACGCGGAAAATTTCACCTTTCGTCTGGCCCAGCCCGCCGGCAATCTGAATATTCTTTTCCTCAAGCAAGTAGGAAATCAAGGATGACACTTCCATATTGGGAAGCCGGCACACCGAGGAGATGCATGAAGACGCATGCTCATTGCTGATGTACAACCGGAAGCCAAGTTTCTCGATCGACTGGCGGAAATAAACAGCAATCTCTTTGTATCTGGTAATGCGGTTTTCCAACCCTTCTGAAACCAGCTCTTCCAGGGCCGCGTTTAAAGCAGTCACCACGGGTGTGGCAATCGTCACCGGGGCGGGATGCCAATCTCCCCATTCTTCCAGGTACTGCTTCCAGAGGCGTAGGTTCAGATACCAGCCGGGTGCATCAAACTGCTTGCCCGCCATGCGCTTCCAACCGATCGGATTTACCGCAAC
Organism: Chloroflexota bacterium; assembly: GCA_013112685.1. Lineage (GTDB taxonomy): Bacteria > Chloroflexota > Anaerolineae > Anaerolineales > Villigracilaceae > Villigracilis. Next base: position 1,489,854 of record JABFGC010000002.1, read on the forward strand.
CGGTGAAACCCCTGGCACCGATTCCAGACTTTTATTGCTGCCGGCTACACAGACATCGATGCCCCATTCATCCATCTTCAGCTCTTCGCCACCAAGCGAGGAGACTGCATCAATGACCAATGGGATGCCAAACCTGCGGGCCAGATTTCCCAGATCTTGGACGGGATTCAGGACCCCGGTCGAGGTCTCATGATGGACTGCAACCATGCCGGTGATTGAGCGATCTTCGGCCAATAGCCTTTCCACCACGCCAGAGTCGATCGGCCGCCCCCATTCAGCGACTGCTTCAAGATACTGGATATTGTGCGCCCGGGCAAGTTGAAGCAACCGATCCCCAAAGAAGCCGTTGTTCACAATGATCACCTTTTCACCTGGGCAGAACATGCTGCTGATCGCAGATTCAAGGCCACAAGTGCCCGAACCAACCAGCAAGAACACGTCGCCTTCGGTTTGAAAAACGGTCTTGAGTAAATTGGTTGTCTCCTTATACAGCCCGGTCCATTCCGCCCCGTAATGGGGCATGACGCCCTTTGCCATTGCTACAATGACGGATTCCTGCACATCCACCGGGCCGGGGATCATCAACTTCGGATAACGCAAGGATTTTCTGCCAGAGAATTGTGGCGCCATTGATTCAGCCTCCAGCATTTGCCGTGGTGGAATTAGTTTCTACTTCTTGAACGACCTTCTTGATTGTTTCGGCTATCTTCTTCTGCTGCTCCTGCAATTGGAGGGCATAGGCAGCGGGAATATCGATGGCAAATGGTCCCATGTCGAACCCTCTTGCCTGCATGCCCAGTTTGTATCCGTACGGAAAAAACACTTTCTTCATTTCCTCCGTAGTCTTTGCCACCAAGCGCTGGAGGCGTGCAACCTGGCCAAGCTGGTTCGCACGATAGTGACGCAAGATCGCAGTCATCAGCTTGGGCAGGATCCCGCCGGATGCCACCATGCAGCCATGAGCGCCAGCGATCAGGGACGAGAGCAGCATCTCTTCCCAACCAACCATCACATGCAAATTGCGCCGCAGGCCTTCAGCAAGGGTAAGGATATTCTGGATGTTCGCCATGCTACCGCTGGATTCTTTTATCGCGATGATGGTGTCAATCTGCAGCAGGCGGCGCAAAGAATCGAGTGATATCTCGTGGGCGAACAAAGGGATGTTGTACAGGATGAGGCATATCCAATCCCTTTGCAACAGATGAAAGGAAGCTTTCAACCATTTCCGACGGATATTTAAAGTAATAAGGCGCGGACACAACCACTGCATCCGCACCTGCCTGCAAACAATATTTCCCGAACTCAATGGATTGGCGGGGATTGGGACTGCTGATCCCCGGGGTTACTTTAACGCGTCCTTTCGCCGTGGCAATAACTTCAGCGACAAATTCGCGCTTGTCATCTTCGGAAATCTGGATAAATTCGCCTACATTGCTGACCGGAAATATCCCGTCTACCCCCTTTTCAACAAAAAACCCCACCATTTTCGCAACAGATTTTAGGTTTACCCGACTGTTGTTATCGAACGGGGTCAACATCGCAGCATAAACGCCTTCAGGTTGGAACATGCTTATCTCTCCATCAGGGATTTGCAATTTGATTATTTTACCACTGTTCGGAAATTTAATCAATAGTAAATTTATCTAACAACAGACAGATTCTCTGATTGACCTGCCTCCTGTAGTTGCTAGAGTACGCCCCAAAAATCAATTTTCACCACCACCAACTTCTGCGCGGCGCGCTCACAATCCGCGGAGATGGGCAGTCCTGCCGCGTCCAACCCAACCCCCACATACTTCGCGTACTGCGGGACTTTTCGATAATAGTCGAACAGACTTTGCGCGACTGCCTTCTCCTCCTCGATGACCTGCCCGCGTCCTTCCACGCCTTTGCCTGCCAGCAGAACCCGGACATTCGCGCCGCCTCTAAGGTTTCTCCACCACTTCCGCTCCCTCCAACTGATCACCCATAGCGTATTTCCCTCGCGGAGATAGTTCGTCGGCGTGGGAATTTGCTTCCCGCTCTTACGTCCCATCACTGTGATCAACATCACTCCCTTGCTGATGAATCCATGCAACGGGGATTTCAAAAGCCAGATCATCATCGGGTCGTACCACATGGCTACGCCTCCTTCCCGCACCGCCATCAATACAAGGTGGGTATGACATAAAAAATACTTCCCAAAAGGAAGATCAGGGTAAAGGCAACCGACAGCCGGCCTCTGACTTCAAATACAAAGATTTGTTCGAGCATGCGGAAGAACCAGAATAATGCAAAAGCAACCAGCAGGGTTTTGCCCAAGTGGGTCGTGAGCATTTCCCGCGGCAGGAACAGCGAGACATAACTCATCACGAAGATCATGAAAGTCAGGCACAGATTGAGAATTTGCATAACAGAGCGGTTAACCGGTGTCAGCGAAGCCAGGTCATTCTTCCAGTCGAAGAGTTTTCAGAAGAACAGGTGGAAGATGGTAAACCCGAGGTTATAAATGCCGCCTGCGAAAAGTGAGATTTCAGAGAGGGTGTTCATGTTGGTTTGCCTTTCGATCCCGAAGGATAAATTTGCGTATTGAATCTTTCCGTCCACAAAACTATCATACTTAATGGGTAAAATATTTTCGAGTGAAAACGAGTGGTAACAATACTGCAAGAAACACCACTACATTGAAAGCGACATTGAAATAGACCCTGTGAAAAATCGAGAGAGACGTATCCAGGACAAACCACACCAGCATCCCTGCGACCAGACAATTCCACGCCCATCGTTCTCTGTTGCGAAAAGGATAATGAGCGATGAAAACCACGAAGATTCCCCAGCCTGCGATGGTCGCGCCCCAGACTCCATAAATCCATCCTTGAAATCCTCTCGCGCGCTCCTCGATGGCGCTCCCGCCCCAGAAAACAGGATCAATCTGCCCGTTGAAAGAATCGAAGAGCGGCGTCCCGCTCAGGAATGTCATGAGCATTCCAAATATCGAAATCAAGACGCCAACGATCAACAGCCATCTTTGCCAGAACGAAAAACTTGTCATTTGATCATCTCCTGATCGACTCATGCGCCGACCTGGGCAGGCTCCAGTCTCTGAGCATGATACCACCGGGCAGGATCATCGCAACGAACAGAACGTGTTCGATCATCTCAAAGAAACCGATGTCGCCAACCGTGTTGTCGAAAACAATGGGACCGAGATGCGACAGGAGTGAGGAGGCAATGACAACCTTCAAAATCCAGGTTTGGCGGCTGAGTTGATACTGCCGCAGCAGAACGAGTCCGAGAATTCCCGGAATGATGTTGAAGAAACCGAGTAACCGATACAGGGCGGAAAGATACTCAACGGCTGTGGCTGCATTGTTCGGAAATTGATAAACGCGCAACAGGAACGAATCGAGGAGAACGCCTGGATTCAAAAGGGCGAGAACGCCGTAGGCAACGAGGCTCAAGGTAGCTGCGATATAGGTGGTGAAGAAGAGGCGAATTTTCATCGTCATTTCTCTTTGTCTACAGCCCGTCGGCGCGATGAATCCGTTCCAACACGAAAACCGCAAACGCGTAGCAACGGGACTCCACGCGGAATTTGAAGATGCGGCGGAATAGATCGCGCACGCCTTCACCACCTTTCGTTGTCGCGGTGATGATAAAAGCAGAGATGGCGGGTCCGAACGAGCCAAAGTAGTACAGCGTGCCTGATACATCCCAGTCCGCCCATCTCTGCGCCGAGGCGAAGATGGGTGACCAGATTGTTCACGAGATGAGATATGCGATGACGAAGTAGGAGACGAGAGGGCTTCGTTTGATAAAGGTGGACATGGTGATTCTCCTGAATTCGAATTAACGACTCTTTCGCAAGAATATATACATTGCGACAACAATCAATACAAGAGGAAAAAGTCGCTCCACCAGATTCGGTTGGTAGGATTCAACCAATCCGTCCAACATGGACTGTAATTGCTCTTCAGTCAGCCAACGACCTCTTAACATCACGCCGACTCTTTTCTGGATATTACCTACATCGTCGAGTGGATTCGCATCCAGTAGAATCAAATCCGCGCGTTTGCCTGTTTCAATCGTTCCAAACTCATCGAACTTTCCCATCGCAATGGCGGCGTTACGAGTGCCTGCCTCAATCGCTTCATACGGACTGAGCCCCGCTTCTACCAAATAAGCCAGTTCCTCATGGACGGCGAATCCTGGGATGTGATACGCCTGCGCCGCGTCCGTGCCGAGCAAGATGCCCGCGCCCGCCTCATGCAAAGCCGCGACCATCCGTCGGTTCAATTCTGCGATGCGCTCGGGGTAGTCCGCGCCTTGGTACGTGTGCGTTTTCGCGGCCATCATATACAGGAACGGCGAGAACATGCGCGTGAATGGTGACACATAGGCCATCCCTGGTTGGTTCTGCAAGCGCTCGAATCCTTCAGGCGTCTCCTTGCTCTTGGGATACTCGGAAAGCGTCACGACATTCCAGATATGCGCCTCGCGAGTCTTGACGGCATGGTCATCCAATTGATCTTCGGGGATGATGAACCTCACCGCGTCTGGGTCAATGTAACCGGTCAGGTGCTCAATGGTCTGTTGCCCGCTCTCAAGGACACCATCCAAACCAACGGCGAAAGGCACATGCCCAACAACGGGAATATCATTCTCGCGCGCCGCTTCGACGATGGCTTGATAAACTTCGGGTGAAAGGTGATCGTACACCTTGATGAAATCGTATCCCTGCGCCTCTTGCCAGGCAACGGATTCCCTCGCCGCTTCAGGCGTATCGGACACCTCCGCTATGGGATGAAACGAAGGGGAGCCTTCCATCACGGGACCCGCGGTATAAATCGTCGGTCCAAACAACGCACCTTGCTCGATCTGTTCCCGCAATGCCAACTGGTTGGGAAATCCGAACCGAAGCATCTTGCCTGTATTACCCCACATATTACGGACGCTGGTCACGCCGTTCGCGATAAGCAGAAGCATTTCATTCTCATCCTGGATGTGGACGTGCATGTCCACCAGGCCGGGCACGAGATATTTTCCGCGCCCATCCACGATCAACGCCTCGCGCGGGACCTGCTCGCTGGACCCAATTGACTCAATCACCCCTTCGCGCACGACGATGGTCTGGTCTTCCAACACTCGCTCGCTATCCATCGGAATGACGTTGACATTCGCGAACGCCACAACAGGATTGCTATCAGGGAATTCACCCGAAAGTTTATAAACATAAGGTTTGTCGAACGATAGAACGCCCACATTGGTCAGATAAAGCAAGCCCAAACCAATGACCAGCAGCAAACCGGAGAGGAACCGACGAAGTTTCATTTTCACTTCCTTTGATGGAATTCAGTCTGAGGTGGCCGCTACCGGCGCTGGCAGTTTCGATTCGCGTTCGCGCAACAATTCCTTCCCACCCATGTCAAACCCAAACGACAACTTCAACGCGTCCTGCGCGCAGACAGTGATGCACGTCTGGCACAAACTACATTCGGTCGAAAGTACGCGCTGGTTGTTCAGAATGTAATCGCTGATGCGCACATCCATCGGGCATAACTTTTCGCAGGCGTCACAGTCGTTGCATTGACCCGCGCCCTGCCCGATCTTGATGACCGAGAAGCGCGAGGTGATCTTGAGCGGCACGCTGACAGGGCAAACGTACTTGCAGAAAGCGCGGTTGTCTTTGAGCGTGAATGCCAAAACAATGCCCACCGCGTAATACAGCAGGTTGCCGATGATGAACCACGTCACCGCAATGGAACCCGACACGCCGTCGCGGAAACCGACCACGTAGACGAGCAGCAGGACAATGCTCAGGCTGAGTCCAAAGTGCAGGTAGCGCAACCAGCCCCAACGTCCAGGCAAACGACCCGCTGGTCTCTTGAACGGGAGCAGGTCGAGCACCATCACCGTCCAGCACGCCCAGCCGCACCACATCCGCCCGAAGAGCAGGGGTCCGAAAATCTTGGCGATGGCGTAATGGATGACGCCCATCTGCACGACGCCTGTCAGCAAGCCGAAGATCGCGCCTTCGAGTTGGGAGTTCTCCTGTCCCATGAAAATCGCATACAGGATGAGAAAGAGACCGACGAGGAGAAGCGTGAGGCGACGCCCAATCGGTTTTTGCTTTTTCGGAAGCGTGCCGTAGAGACCGAGCCCGATCCCCAGCGACATGCCGATATAACCGAACATGATCAGCGGCTGGGTGTAACCCGAAGCGAGGAAACCCCACAAGCCGACGCCGACGAATGCCACCATGATCACGAGCGGGACAACCAGGTTTTTGAAGGTGAGATTTTGTTTGAAGGTATTGGCTTTCATTATCTGCTCCTCAAATGACAAAGGTTTCATCCATTGTAGGCAAATCGCCTCCCCGCCGCCATTGCCTGTTCAGGCATTTTCCACTGCCCCTTCGTACACTGTCCGAGCGGACAATGTACAAGCCGCCCATCGTGACTATAATAAGCGTGGAGAATTTATGGATCGCAAAGCGCAGACTGTTCCCATTTTCGATGAAAGCCTCAAGCAGACCCGTCCGCTATACGGGGTGTTGATGGTCGCGATCGGTTTTCTCTATTACTGGGCGCTCAGAACCACGCCCGATTTGCTGGAGCCGTCCCACCTGCTTGCGTTCACAACCCTAGTCTTGATCCACGCAAGCGCTACATTGGGCGGGTCCCGTCGTCGCCGCACGGCGCGCCTGGTTGATCCCGTATTTCATCATACAGGGCGTGTTGATCTTCACCATCATCTACATGACCCAGGCAGGCGGCTTCATCTATGGTTTATATTGGGCGATGGCGGGCGAAGCCGCCATGATTCTCGCCGATCTGCGCTCCGCCAGCATCACCATCGTGGGCTACATGGCTTTGTCTGCGGTCAACTTCGGATTGCAACTCGGCTGGGACATGCTCCCCGCGCTGATCGCCTACATCGCGCCGATGATATTTTTCATCCTCGTCTACGCCTTGATGTTCCAACGGCAGGCGAAGGCGCGGCGGGAGACTCAATCGCTGCTCGCGGACCTGGAAACTGCCCATCGTCAACTGGCAGAGTACGCCGTTCGAGTGGAATCCCTCACCCTCACCGCCGAACGCGAACGCATGGCGCGCGAACTGCACGACACGCTGGCGCAGGGACTGGCTGGCTTGATCCTCCAACTCGAAGCGGTGGATACGCATCTCTCGCGCGGCAAAGTGGATCGCGCCCAGAAGATCGCAGTCCAGGCTATGGCGCGCGCCCGCTCGACACTCGCCGACGCGCGTCACGCCATTGACGACTTGCGCGACGACAATTCGATCATTGACGTTGAAGCCGCCGTCCGCGCCGAAGCGGAACGCTTCACGAGCGCAACAGGCATCCCATGCGTACTTGATTTAGAGATCACATCTACGATCCCAGAATCGTTAGCGGAACACGTGTTGAAAATCGTCTCGGAGGGATTGACCAATATCGCTCGTCATGCGCGCGCGAAAAATGTGAATCTCCAAATCGAAGCGCACAATGGTCTGCTTGAAATGGAAATCAAGGACGATGGCTGTGGCTTCGACGTGAGCGGTCAAGGCAAAAGCGGTCACTACGGGTTGGTGGGAATGCGTGAGCGGGCGCGCCTCGCGGGTGGGACGCTGGATATTCAGAGCAAGCCTCATGAAGGGACAACCCTGAAAGTCAGGCTTCCGCTGTAGCCATGTCATTGCGAGCGCACTCTGCGAAGCAATCCCCTCCTGAAACAGGAGATTGCTTCGGCGGACGAGCGCCACCTCGCAATGACATGTGACCGGAAAGGAATCAGATGATCCGCGTTTTGATAGCAGACGATCACGAAGTGGTGCGCGATGGATTGAAACTCATCCTCGAAACGGAAGAGGATTTCGAAGTCGTGGGCGAGGCGGGGGATGGGGCGAAAGCCGTTCAACTGGCGGAAGAACTCCAACCCGACGTGATCCTGATGGATTTGCGCATGCCCGGCATGGACGGTTTGCAAGCCATCGAGAAAATCCATTCCAGGTTTCCCCAAATCGCGGTTGTGATTCTCACCACCTATAACGAAGATAATTTGATGATAAGGGGTTTGCGAGCGGGCGCGCGCGGCTACCTGCTCAAGGATACGAATCGCCAGACGTTGTTCGATTCCCTCCGTGCGGCGGCGCGCGGCGAGGCGCTTTTCCTCCCTGAGGTCATCGCGCGGGTGCTGAATCAACCGTCGGCTGAGAAACGAAGCGAGAATTCCGTCCTGACTGAGCGCGAACTTGAAGTCTTGCGCGCGGCATCCCGCGGCGAACGTAGTAAAGAAATCGCCTTCCATTTGGGAATTTCCGAGCGCACAGTCAAAGCGCATCTCGATAGCGTCTACAACAAACTGGGCGTCGACTCTCGCGCCGCGGCGGTCGCGACAGCCATTGAGAGGGGATTGCTGGCGAAATAGAAATTCGTTATCGCCATTACGGGGCGCTCCTTACGTTCAGAATCTCTCATCACATCAGCGCTTGATTTGCCGCTTTCGCCCGAGGATGGCGATAGCAAAGAATAGAATGGTGAAAAGCCCGTACATCAAAACGGTGTTCACTCTGATATTCGCAGAAACTCCCATGAAATCGAGAATTTCCATTTTGTTGATCGGACCGATATACCACCACAGCATGTACGCCACTTCGAAGAGTTTGCTTGTGCCGCTCCAGACTCCCAAAGCAAACGCGAGGGTGGGAATGAAAAGCGCGCCGATGCCCCATGCCATCAGGTGAGGCAGATCGCCTGCCATCATCAAATTGATCCCAACTCCCGCGCCCGTGACGAGAGTCACGGCGACGCCCGCCAGCCATGCGAACGGGAATTGACGACTCAACGGATGCGGCGCGCTGAAAATGATCTGGTCGGTGTCGTGACGCTTCTCGCGCACGCCAAGGCTTGACCACAGCAAAATGGGCCAGATCCACGCTGACGGCAAAAGATACTGGCGCGAAATATCGGTGGGCGTGAATAGACCTGCGATCATCAATCCCAGGGCGATCAAATACCACCACCAACGGAGTCCTTTGAGCATGAGGCGCAATTCGGCAAGAAAGATTCGCACGAACGAACCATGCGTTTTTTCGCGGTTCGTGGTCAGTGGAGTGAGACGAACTTCACTGCGAACTGGAACAGGCGTAGAGATGACTTCCTCCTCTTCCATCATCTTTTGTTTGGTTTTCTTTCTTCCCCATCGTTCTGTGGATGGATCAAAGCGATTGAACAATAATGCAGAAAACATCGCCAGCCCAATGGCAACTACAATCCAGAGCGCTCTTCCCAGGATTGTTTTCATGGTCCATTGCGCGCCATTCCAGACGAAGGTTTTGATAGGACCCTGCACCGTGATGCCTCCAATGGCAAATCCGCTTTGCACTTCGGGATATTCCTCTCTCGCCGCTTCGAGCATACTGAAGACGATTGGGGTCATCCCCATCGGGTCGTTCGTGACGCGCAGGCGACCCATACTTTCAGAGCCTGCTATTGTCGCGATCAGGAGAAACAGCCAAAAGACGCCATATACGATGTTGCCAAAACCGCCGCGCAGAAAAGGAATCGATTCAAACAACACAGCCAGCGCGGAAATCACGAGCATCATCGGCAGAGTCGAAAGAAGGATGGGGATGAGGTAATGCCAGAGTTTAATATGCAGATCCTCGCCGCGGATCAACTGCATGATGATCCCAGCCACCGCGATCACCGCGACCATGATGGTCAGGCAGGCAAAGTTGCTGAGCGTTTTTCCCAGCGCGTACTTCCACTTGCTGATGGGGGTTGTGGCAATAATTTCGCCCACGCGCGTGTCCAAGTCACGCGTGATGGCGTCTTTGACCAAATAGAATCCCGGAAGGATCAGCAACGTCGAGCAGAGTACCGCGATAATACTTCCAATCCAGGCGGAGTTATAGACGCCTCGAACCTCACCCAGGCTGAAACCCAGGTAACCAGAATCGGAGGGCGGCAGGTATACGTATGCGACATATATCGTCAGCCCGAGGGTGATGAGAAAACTGTAGCGGCGAGCGCGCTCGAAGAAGTCGGCGCGCATGAGGTGATAGAGGGTACGGAGAGTGTTCATCGCGCGATCATTCCACCGATTCCATAAAACCACAGGATGTACGAGAACAGCATGATATGCGCCGCCGCCCACCAGGGAATGCGTTGAACGCGCTGGATGGCAATCGTCCCAAGAATGATTGTCCACAAGCCTGCGCCAAAGATATAGATGCCGAACATATACGCCCAGACTATTGTTGACCATAGCGCGCCAAACTCGCCGTTCATCGCGGCGGCGAAGGCATAGGGATGATTTGCAACCAGGTTCGCGGGGACGCCAGCCAGTAACATGTCATTCACAAGCACTGAGTACAACGCGGCGGGCGCCTGGGCAAACCCAAGTGTGTTAATCATCTGCTCGAACGTCCCCCGTCCGCCCCAGAGTTTGCTGAGTACCTGCGCTAATCCTGGCACGATGACGGGTCCCAACAAAACCAAAAGGGGAATCATCACGTAAAAGAAAATCGGCAGGTAATCTTCCAACCCGACGGGCATGCGACCAAAGAATCCCACGAAGGTTGGATCGGTCAATTCGCGGCGCGTGCCGAGCCAGTCGTAGCCGAAGACGGAATAAATCAGAAGGTTCAGGTACTGAAGCAAGTAAACCAATATGGGCAATAACACCGCGTAGCGAATGGAAGTCAGTTGAGCCAGTTCATCGAAGGTCGTTTTTGGGCGAACGATGACTCCCCAAATGTAGCCAAAGAATTTGCGTATCATGTTGACCTCATATCGTAGGACAAATTGGCAATTTGTCCTACTGTATTCTTGACGACTGCGCAAAATACAAATACGCGTCTTCGAGATTTGCCGCGACGGATTGCGCGTCACTGTTCGGCTTTTGCTCGGATACCACGCGCACATGGACTCCGTCTGAACGCCGCGCGGTGTTGCTGATGAGATGTCCCTGCTTGAGTTTGCTGAACTCTTCGCTCGAGACAACCCACGTCCACACCTTGCCTTCGACGGCTCCCAGAATCGCTTCGGGCGCGGCGTGCGTGACGCGCTGTCCCTTGTTGATGATGGCAATGGAGGTGGCGGTCGCCTCCACATCCGAGACAATGTGCGTGGACAGGATCACAATCCGTTCTCCCGATAGGTCTGCGATCAGATTCCGAAAGCGGACTCTCTCTTCGGGGTCGAGTCCCGCGGTCGGTTCATCCACGATGAGGAGTTGCGGATCGTTGAGCAAGGCTTGGGCAATGCCGACGCGCTGCCGCATTCCGCCCGAATAGCCGCCAAGCGGACGTTTGGCAGAATCCACCAGATTGACGAGTTGCAGTAGTTCGTCAATGCGCCGATGCGCGGACTTTGCATCCAAGCCTTTGATCGCCGCCATGTATTCGAGGAACTCCCAGGCATTGAGGTTGGGATAGACTCCAAAATCTTGAGGCAGATAACCGAGCACTTGCCTGAGTTCGTCGGGATGTTTGGAAATGTCCACGCTGTTCCAGGTCACCACACCTTCAGTCTTGTCCGTGACAGTAGCAAGGATCCGCATGAGCGTGGACTTGCCCGCGCCGTTCGGTCCAAGCAAGCCTAGCACGCCCGCTTCGAGTTCCAGCCAGAAGCCGCGCAGCCCCAGAAGTCACGGCGGTATTGTTTGCTGACAGATTGGATTGAGAGGTTCATGTCATTTCTCCGATTTCTTTTCGCTGAGACCCGTTTGCAACGAGATACGCGGTATGTCCGGCAAAGCCGCCATTGATCAACAGCCAGGACAGGCTGTAAGCAATCTCGGTTGTGAACATGTAGTAATGACTCTCTGGTGGATGGGGAATGTAGAAGAATGTCATGGTGATCAACGGAGTCAGGTAGATGCCAATCCCCACCACCATACCGACAAGGACGGCCCGCCATTTCTCCGAAAGTGAATCGGGTAGGAAACGAAAGGCAAGATCGGCAGCCAGCCCCGTGAGCACACCGCCAAGACAGCAGGCTACCGCGCCCCACACATTGAGCATGGTATGGAGCGTGACGTAGTCCATGTAGTAGACCGGGTAGAAACCGAGGATCGCGTATGGCAGAAATACGATGGTCCCCGCGCCGAAACGTCGCAGGGTCATGATCGAGAGCATCACTGGCAACGCCATGAAGTAGGCAGGAACGACAAACTGGCAATCGGTTTGCTCGATGACGAATGCGCCGTAGGTCATGACGAGAAAGTGAACAGCCCCGTACATGAGAGCGGTTTTCCAAAAGTGTGAGCGGGAGATGGACTGAGTCGTCTTCATGATATTTGTGCAACCTCTTTCATCTGGCTGTCATAGGGCGCTTTGACAAGATCGCCGCCGCGGCAGTATAGTGCCTTGATTTCTTCTGTCACTGTGGTTTTCTACAAGGCAAATAAGACATGCAGAACGATATCCGCCGAAAAGTGAGCGACCATCGCGGATTCGAGTCCGCGCGTTTGGTAGAGCCAGCCAAAGGTGATTCCGCCAATCATGTTCAGCAATACGGTTCGAATGACGACAAGCGTTGTCAATGGGAGGATCGTCGCCATGGCAGGCAGATGACCGAGTCCAAAGATAATCGCCGCGAGGATGTTCGCGATCCAGAATACCGCGCGGGTCGGTTTGCCTTCAGGCGTTCGGCTGATAAATGATCCAAGCCATGCCAGCAATGACATCAAAAACAAGCGCAGTTGAATCTCCTCGCCAATGCCGCCGGAGAACGACGCGAGAAAGCCTTTCCATGCCGCAGGTTGCACGCCCTGTTTGAACAGGTCTGCTTTATCACCGAGCTCATTGAGCAGAAATGGCTGGAAGATCAAATCCAAGCCAATGATGAGCAACCCCGCGACCACTCCGAGAACGATGCTGATAGGCAATATGCGGCGCAATGTCCCAGATGCCGATTCGCCCTTCGTGACCGAATCAAGTATCGGCGCGGAAAGACCGGTGCGCTTCATCAGAATCATCCCGAGGAAAATTATAACGGCGAAGATCAATCCGCCCTGGATGATCTGCTGGCTTATCAACGTCGCTATGTTCGTTTGAGTTCCTGGTTGCAACGCCAACGCATAGGGAAGCACCGCGAGGCTGGACAATATTGCCGCCGCCAGAAGGATGAAATAGACTTTCCAGTTGATGAGCGTTTTCATGAGGTTTTCTCCTTTCACGTAAATCAATACATCACCCAGCCAAATATCTTCATCATCGGCTCGCCCACCGCATCGGGAAGTCCGTGCGCGATGCCGGGCGCCACCGCTCGATGCGGGCTGTATACGTAAAAGCCAGAACAGCGCGAATGCCATCAGTAAGTTTTCCAAGATTGGTTGTGAGCATCTCACGCGCCAGGAACAACGAGACGTAAGCCATTACGAAAATTATAATGGTCAGGCACAGCATTCCTTTCTTACAATTGCAATCGGATCTCCCCCGCATTGTATATATCTTGTACTCGAGTATAAGTTCTGACCTGTTTTGGCGGCATAACCCAAATTGCAAGGTCCTCGCCCTGTCAAATTTCTGGCGGGGCGATTTTGTTTGCGATATACTCAGTATATACCGCATTCAAGTTCGTTTAGAAAAAAGACGCTCAATGGACAAATCGCTTCACGAACATCTCCATTCCATCTGTCGCCGCCTCCCCTCCGACTTTCAACCCTACGGTGAGCGCGAACGTAACGGCGGACCCGATTGCTCTGTCGGGTGCAAACACTTCCTCCAACTGCCAGGCGATCTCGGCATGGATTGGGGTGTGTGCCTCAATCCTGCCAGTCCGCGCGCGGGGTTGTTGACATTTGAACATCAGGGATGTAAGCAGTTTGAATATGATGAAGACGAATCAGAGATGGATGAAGAATGAATGATGAAAATGCGGGGCAATGAGAGTCTATGAGATAAGGAAACAAGTACCCAAGTAGGACACGTACACACGGAACCTGCAACTTGAAACCCGCCTCACACTACATTCATCAGGCAACATTCCCCACGCAACATTCTCCACGCCACACTCTCCACGCAATACTCCTCACGCACCACGCTACAACTTCTCAATCGCTTTCTGTAACGAAGGGCGTCTTGCATAAACGATGCGCAGATTATCAATATACGCTTTCCACTCGGCGGCTTGACCCTTGTGCTGGTACGCCTTCTTCGCGCGTTCCAGCCACCTCGCCGCGACTGGATACAGTTTGCTTTGGGTTTGTTCAATCAAAGACTCCGCTTGTTTGATGGAAATGCGAAGCACCCAATCAGGGCGATGGGGGATAAGGGCATCGGCTACCTTTTCAAGCAGATGGAAGGAGCCAAAATCCTCTTTGGTAGCTTTGATGGCTTCATCCCATTCCTTTTCTTCGAGGTGAATGTCCACCAGAATTTCAGAGTAAAACATCTCACGTGCCTTCTTCAAAAGCGCAGGGCGGATGTTTTCCCAATTCGAGCCAGAGATTTTTTTGATGTGACGATATAACTCAATCTCAGGCTGTGAATCGTAAGCTGCGCGATATGCGGACAGCGCCATCTCAGTCCTTCCCTGGGATTCTTCCAGCGGCGCAAGCCATGTTCCAAGTTCGTATGCAGAACTTCCTTTCTTTTTCAAGCCGCGTTCCCCCAGCGCAATGGCTTCATTCAATCTTCCTGCCTCGCGCAGTTGTTGGGCAACGGAAAGGATTTCGCTGTCGTATTTCAATTTCTGGCTTGCCTTGACTGCTTCATCCACTTTCCCAACCTGCAGCAGTTCGAGAACGTAACGATAAGGGTCTGCTTTTCGCGAGAGTTGTAGAAATTCGTCCACGCGTCCCTGTCGTTTCAGCACGTTCAAGCGCGCCTGCTGTAATTCGTCCAGCACCATCCACTCTTCTTCCTCATATTCTTCCCACTGCGATTCTTTATCGGGCAGTTCGTCCCAACCATGTTCGAGCGCGGCGCGAATGACCTCCAGTTCGCTTGACTCGATGGTTTCATCCAGGTCATCGAGCATTTCCTCAACCGACTCTTGCAATGCTTTGCGCGCCTTCTTATCCATCTCCAGGCTCAAAATGGCTTCCGCCATTGGCATCCCCAAATCCTGGATGAATCCCGCCGCGTCACCGTTGTAATCCATGTCGCCATCGTAGTCCTCGAGCGTTTCTTCCAGCAAAACGCGCAGGATGATGAGCGCACCTTCCGCATCGCCCGCATCGAGAAATTTTGTAGCAGTTTCCAAAATCTCTTCCAGGTCGCTGATGTAAGCGGGTTCATGCCAATCGTCGTAGTAATCTTCGTATCGGCTTTGCTTCAAAGCCCTTCGCACCTGTTTGCGGTATGTTTCTTCCGAAACCTGGGTTTTCCGTTTGCCTTTTGCAGGTGATGATTTGGATTCCCCGACGCCCACCATTGGAATCGCCATTTCAATCTCATCGTACAGGTCGGGGTTTCTTTCCACGAGGTGAGTAACAAGCGCTGCAAGCGCATCCTTCTCCAAGCCAGCCAGTAATTCATCCACTCCCTTTTGTTCGGAGAATTCATCCCGCTTATGAAGATACATCAATAGCAGGGCAATGATGTGTTTGCAATCGCCACCCCAATCATACCGACAGGTGCAGGAAGCCGAGCGCACCCCGCCCGCGTCCAACTCCGCGCGCAGACGATACGACGGAGCGGAACTCCCTTCGCATTGAGCGGTCAGCACAACTCCGCTCGCCGTAGACTGCAACGATGGATTGTAGATGGCGTCAGAACGATAATACTCCCGCCCCTTTTCATAACTCTGGTCGCTTGCCCTGCCTCGGATGATTTCTTCGGTCAATTTGATGTTCACGGCATACTCCTCTTGAACGATTTTACACCCGCCCGACACGACACGGAAACAAGTACACAAGTAGACACGTACACACGTAAATACGAGCAGGTGGACAAGGAAACCCGCAACTTGAAACATGGAACTTGAAACCTGGAACCACGCCCCACGCTCCACGCATCACGCAACCTGGAACTTGAAACCTGAAACCTGGAACCACGCACCACGCTCCACGCAACATCTGTCCCGAATTTTCGCCAACCCTCTTGACAAATCGCCCAATGTGCGTAAAATTAGAACATGCGTTCTAAAATTTCGACATCGGGTCGCATCACCATTCTCCTCGGCAAATACCAGGCATCCACGGGCGAGCGCATGTCACCGCGCAAACTGGCAGAGAAAGCAGGCGTGCCAAAGGATTTCGTCTACCGCCTCGATTCGGGCGCGGCTCGCCACGTTGACCTCGACGCCCTCGCCCGTCTGTGCGCCGCGCTCAACTGCGAATTGAACGACATCCTCGTTTGGGAGCAGTCACATGGCGAACCCGTTTGACATCCTCCCCCTCAATCTCTTCAACCTCTTCATCACGCAGGGTTACGTCACCCTCCAGCGTCATTACATGGCGATTCTCCTCCGCCTCTATGCGCTGGCGGAATTCAATCGCTTCGGCTTGACGCGGGAAAACGTCATCGCGGAGATCATGGATTATCTGCGGGACGCACATGCCGAAGAGGAGATAAAGGTCGAGATGGCGAATCAGACTCAGGGTGAGGATGATTCGGTTTCGACAGCGAATCCCAAGCCCGAGCAGGATTACGCGTCCTTCCTCATCCGCCGCCTCGAAGAAACAGGTTGGATCGAGCGCGAACAACATCCCGACTACACTGAGTCCATCACACTGCCCGATTACGCGTTTACATTGCTGGAGGCGTTTCGCAAAATCCAGGAACAGAAGCCGCACGATTTCCCTGGACAGTTATACGCCGCGCATCAACTCATCACCGCCGCCGACACCAACAAGGATTTTTCGCCCGCGCTGGCTGTGACGCAGGCGTATGAAAATGTGCGCCAAATGGTGCGCGGGCTGAGCGAACTGAACCAAAACATCCGCCGCTACGTGGAGCGCGCCACACGCGAGAAAAACATCGCTGACATTTTGCGATTGCAATTCGAAGATTACTCGCAAACGTTGGGCGCATCATATCATGCGCTCAAAACATCAGACCACGTTTCGCGTTATCGCCGTGACATCACGCGCCGATTGCAAACCTGGGAACTTGATTCCGATTGGCTCACGCAAGCCGCGGAGGAACTCTCGGTGCAAAGCCGAATGAATCCCGCGCAAGCCGAACAAACGCTGGTAGGCTATGTCCATTTCATCATCCACCAACTCGAAGGACTCGACCCGCTCATCGAAGACATAGACAAACGTCACGCGCAATATTTGCGGACATCACTTCGGCAGATCCGTTATCAGTTGGGCAACGCCGATGGTAGTTTCAAAGATAAATTGGTCGCGCTGGCTCGTCAATTGTCCGCGCTCAAAGAAGAAGGCATGGAAGTTCTTCCCGATGACGCGCCCGCCCTGCGCCAACATCCCGTTGACTTGCCCGACATCCACAGTTATTACACACCGCCTCAACGCCGTGCGCCGTTTGTTCCTGATACAGTCATCGTCCCCATCCTCCACCCCGACGATTTGGTCTCCCTCCGCGCACTGACCATGCAAGACGTGACCCAAGCCTTCTCACCCGAAAAAGTCAATCGCAAAGTCCTGGGCTTCTTCAACGGACACAAGAAAATGTGCATCACCGAACTACCGCGCGAAATCTCCACTGACCTGCACTGGCTTACCACCATCGTCGCCTACGCCCATCATCCTGAAGTTTCCTATGGCTTGGAAATCACCGATGGTGAGCCCGTTGATATGGGAACGTATCGGATTGTGCCGTTTGAGTTGTACAAATTGTAGCGTGAAGCGTGTTGCGTATTTCGTCTCTCCTCACGCAACACTCACCACGCGACTCGCAATACGCAACACGAATCACTCACCCCCGAAAGGAATCTCCACAAATGTCCTCCTTCCAAGAATGGCTCACCACCCACGTTCCTCCTGAAATCACCGCCGACTCGCTCTGGCACATGGAAGTCTATCGTATCGCATTATTCATTGGTGACATCGCATGGTCGGATGTTTCCAAACTTACGCAAGATCCCAGAATGTTGAAACTCTCCGACCAACTCTACGCCGCGGCAGGAAGTATCAGCGCCAACATCGCCGAGGGTTACAGCAAAGCATCGAAGAAAGACCAGGCTCGCTTCTACGAATACAGTCTCGGCTCCGCACGCGAAGCCCGCGACTGGTACTTCAAATCGCGTCATGTACTTGAAAACGAAGTCGCCCTCCACCGAATGCGTCTGCTCGTCTCCGTCATCCGCACACTCCTCAAACTGATTCCCGAATTCCGCGCCAAAAAGATAGCCTCAAAAATCGCCGAAGAAATCGCGCCTTACGAAACCTATTCATTGGAATCCCTGCTTGACAACGTACCTTTCTCTGAAATGTAGCGTGGAGCGTGTTCCGTTCTATCTTACGAGACACGCAACACGCTACACGCTACACGGAGTAACCCATGAACCTCACCCACCTCACCTCCCTCCCCGACAAATCCCAACGCGACCTCCCACGCGTAATCAACCGCCTCCTCGGACAAGTCTTCCTCTATCAAGACAAGGATGATGACAAGGACGATTACTACTTTATTCATCGGCACCGCGCCGCGTGCGAGACCGCGCTCGAACTCGCGGGCTTCAATCTCCTCCACGACGACTATCACCGCATCTTCCAAGCCGTCTCCGATTACAGTTACTGCCGCGCCCGCTACAAACTCGACGAAACCCTGATGATTCTCGTCCTCCGCAAACTGTATGAAGAACGCATCGAACGTCTCAGCCTGGCGCAAGACCCCGTCGTCACGATTGGTGAAGTCCGTGAAGAATATCGCACCATCACAGGCAAGGAACGCGACCTCGGCATGGTTCAATACGAGACCCTCCTGCGCCATCTCCGCACGATGGGGCTGCTTGACACCCTCGACGGTCGCACGATTGACATCCGCGATGGCGATGCCCGATTGCGCCTGCGCGGCTCCGTCCGCATGATTCTCCCCATCCAAACCGTGGACGAACTCGACGCGTGGCTCCGCAAATACAAATCTACTGAACCCGAAGAAGAAACTGAACAAAGTGGAGCGTAGAGCGTGTTCCGTTTGAGCAACACGCACCACGCTCCACGTAACACGCAATAAGGATTTCCCATGAAAACATTAACCAAAATCCGCCTCATCAACTGGCACTTATTCGAAAACACCACCATTGATTGCACAGGCAGCACCTACTTCATCGGCATCAATGGCGCGGGCAAATCCACCATCCTCGATGCCGTCCAATTCGCGCTCGTCGGCGGTCAGCGTGATGTGCGCTTCAACCAGGCAGCGCTGGCGGGCGGCAAACGCACCCTCGCCAGTTACGTACGCGGCGAGTTGGGCACGGAGGGTCAGCGTTACCTGCGCGGCGACTCGACGGGTGTCATCGCGCTCGAATTCAAAAATCCCGATGGCACGCTCTTCTCGCACGGCGCGGTCATTGACGCCTACGAAGACGGGCGCGCGCCCGATGTCATCTACTTCATTGTCCACAACGCGGGATTGGATGACCGCTGGTTCTTTCAGGCGGATTCGAATGGACGCCTCTTCGACACCCGCGCCTTCAAACGCCACCTCGACCATTTCCCCCTTTCGCCTGCTTCCCGCGCCCAAACATTTTCGCGTCTGGAAGATTACCGCGTCCACCTCCTCAACCGACTCGGTCAACTGAAAGATTCCTTCCCCGCCAAAATCGTTAAAGGACTCGCCTTCAGCCCGCTCACCGACATCCGTTCTTTTGTTCATAATTATCTGCTCGATGAGAACCTGCTCGACGTAAAGAATCTACAGGAACAACTCGACACCCTGCGTCACTTCGAAAGCCTCGCCGCCGACGTGCGCGAACGCATCGAAGCCCTCAACACAATAGACGAACTCGACAAGGAACGTGTTGCCAACCGCCGCCGCAAAATCACCAATGGTTATATCGCCCGCCGCGCCCGAGGTGAACTTCACAGCGC
Source organism: Chloroflexota bacterium (assembly GCA_013112685.1). Taxonomy (GTDB): domain Bacteria; phylum Chloroflexota; class Anaerolineae; order Anaerolineales; family Villigracilaceae; genus Villigracilis. The sequence continues at coordinate 1,509,787 of JABFGC010000002.1, forward strand.
GGAACTGAAGAACGCGCGCCTCAAACTTGATGAAACCCGTCTCAACCTCCACCGCGCCGAAATCGAACGCGACCAACTTTCGACTCATTTGAAGTTTGCAGAAACCGCTCTACTCGATTCCAAGATTGCCCTCCAAACCGACCAGACCGCCATCAAAGAACGCGAACTACGCGACAAACTTGCGATCGTCGAAGCCGAATTGAATCTCCTCCGCCAGCGTCAAACCGAAGTCGAAACCGTCCTCACCAAAGAACGCGCCGACGCGAAGAAACTCAAGAAACTCCTTGCCGCTGATAACATCGAAATTCCACCTGCGCTTGAAACGTACATCAAGGAAAAGGTAGACAAGTATACAAGTACACAGGTAGACAGGTACACAGGTAAATACGCGCAAGCGGACACGGAATATGCAATACGAAGTACGCAGCACGAACCACGCAACACGATTCGAGATTACCACTCCGCTCTCACTGCTCTCTCCCAGGAATTCAATCGCGAGCAAATCCTCCTCAACGAGAAATCAACATCGTTACGCGCGGAAGCATCTCAACTCGAAGACGAAATCCGCAAACTGCGCACAGGCGACCGCGAAATCAGTTATGAAAGCGAAGCCCCAAACGCCGTCCGTCTCCGCCGTCTCCTGCGCACCGAACTCGGACTCTCCAGCGAAGAAGTCGTCTTCCTCTGCGACCAATTGACCATCCCAAACAAGGAATGGCAGGACGCCATTGAAGGCATCCTCGGCTCCAACCGTTTTACCATCCTCGTCCCGCCCACTCACTACGACGCGGCAATGAAACTCTATCGCGATAGAAGACATAAAGATGGACTGCACGGGGTTGCGCTTCTCGATACCGAACGCATCCTCAAAAACAAAACGGAACACGCATCACGCTCCATGCCCCACACAACACACTCCACCCCCCACGAACCACGCAACACTCTTGCCTCCGAAGTCATCACCGACCATCCAGCCGCCCGCGCCTTCGTGAATCTTCTTTTGCAAAACTACATCAAATGTGACTCCCTCGAAGAACTTCGCCATCATCGCACCGCCGTTACGCGCGAATGTTTTGTCCGACGCAACTTCACAGATAGCCATCTCAACCCGCAAGTTTACAAACGCTGGTTCATCGGCGAGCGCGCCGCACCGCGTCAAATCGAAAGCCGCCAGCAGAGACTCGATGAAATTGCTCAAGAGATGACCGCGCTCAACGCACGCGATGCTGCCTTGCGCGAGCGTCTCGCCCTCACCCATGACAAGACCCGCTCCCTCATCGAATTCGAACATGCCCTCGAAGCCCTCGTCATTCTTCCCGAACGCACCACGCAACACGCCACACTCACCAACGAACTGAACCAACTCGACCTCCACACCACCGAGTCTCTGAAAGCGGATGTGGAACGTCATCAGACAGAGTTCACGCGTCTGCAAACAGAAGCAGGTTCGGTCGAGCGTCGAATCGGCGGGCTTGAGTCCGAAGCGAAGAATCTGGCTGAGGTCGAAATCCCCCGCCTCGAGCGTGAGATAGACGCGTCCATCCAAAACGCGGAAAGTTTTCTCGCAAACGAATCCGCTGATGATGACCTCCGAGTCGAAATCGAAAAAGAACTCACGCGGCGCTTGGAGCGTCAACCCGTTGAAATCATCCTGCAAAATGCTGAACGCTACGAGGGCGACCACCAGACCGCCGAGTCGCGCACCCGCGACCGCCTGCGCGAAGCCAAGCAAGCCTACTCGATGAAATACGACTTCGGCTACGACGACACCGACCACGCAACACGCTACACCGATGAACGAAACAAACTGGTGAACTCTGAATTGCCTCAATACGAATCCCAAATCGCCTACCAGCGCGGACTCGCCGAACAGGAACTCGTCGAAAACTTCATCCATCGTTTGCGCGAACAAATCGAAGAAGCGCGCCAGCAACTCTCGTATCTCAACAGCACGCTTTCGCAACTACGCTTCGGCGGCGAACGTTATGAGTTCATCACACAGCCTGCCGCCAACCTGCGCCTGATGTACGACATGGTGATGGACAGCCAGAATGTGTTGGGCGCGTCGCTCTCCGATTCTGATTTTCGGCAGAGGCACCAACAAGCCTGGGACTTGCTCCTCGAACGCCTCACCGCCAACAACCAAACGAGCGAAACTCTTGCAACAGAATTGCGCGAACTACAGGATTATCGTTCGTATCTGCAATACGATATCCGTATCCACTATCCCAATGGCGACCGCGCCCTGCTGAGTCAAATCAACGCCAAGAAATCGGGCGGCGAGACCACAACGCCATTCTATGTTGCGATGGCGGCATCCTTCGCGCAAGCCTATCGCCTCAACCAGCCGCGCCCATCCGATACGATTCGCCTCGCCCTCTTCGACGAAGCCTTCGGCAAAATGGACACCGCCCGCACCGCCAGCGCGTTGAAGTTCATGCGCGAAGCGGGCTTGCAAGTCCTGCTCGCCACCCCTCCCGATAAATCTGGTTCGCTTCTGCCCTATGTTGATACCGTCTGCACCGTCGTCCGCAAGAATAGTCATGCGTTCGTGATCGAGATTGATAAGAGCGAGATGATGAGGGAGTTGGAAACACAGTGATCAGTTTTCAGTGAGCAGTGACTCGTGTTGCGTGTTACGTAAAAACCGATATGGAAATTTCCTTCATCCCTTCTCCTGATGTCAAGGTCATCCTCAATGCACTTCTCGACAAATTCGAGAACCGTGCAAAACGCGCCCATGCTGTAAGCGAAGCCGAAGGATCATATCGCGCCACACGCTCTGTAAAGATCACCCTCACAGATTTATCCCTCCCCACCTACTTCTCTCAAACCGATCCCGAACCGCGTACTATCGCAAATCGGCAACTGCAAATCCTTGAACAACGGGGTTTATTAAGTCTTGGATGGCTGGCAGGCGAAACAAATCATCTCCTTCAATCCGTTACCCTCAAAATGGAATACGCACCACGCAGCACACAGCACGCATCACGCACCACGCACCACGTACCACGCAACAAAGAACTCTTCCAACTCCTCTCGCGCAAACCCATCGCAGATCATCGTGCCCGTTTGGAGAATTTAATTCTCGCCGAAAAATTCCGTTATCAAAAATCGGATTGGTGCACCCGCGCTTTGGACTACATCCTGAACCAACTCCGCGCTGGAAAATCATCCTCCCCCTTCAGCCTCACCGATTCGGACTTCAATCACGACCTGCTTACAGTTCTACAAGCCTTATCCACACTGACAGCCGAGACTCCCTACCGCGTCTTCAGCGTGCGCGTCTTCAACGACACCAAACGCTTCGACGACTTGAAGTCCGCCCTCATCCGCCTCGCCCGGCGCGTAAACTATGAATGGAAGAGTCTCTCCTCCGAAGACCTTCTGCGCGAACTCGACCTCGTCGCCAATCCTGGTTACATCCATCTATCTGGAAACTGGGACCTCACCGACGCCAACGGACAAATCATCAACCTCGATTCATTCACCCCATCCATTGGCTTTCCTGCCTCTCAAATCAATTCCATTCAAAAAATCGCCATCCGCGTCGAAGCCGTCCTCTGCATCGAAAACCTCACCTCCTTCCACGAATTCACGCGCGCGATGAGCACGGGTAAACAGGGAGACATGCACACACGTAAACACACGCAGCCAGACGAACTTGAAACCTGGAACGTGGGACCTGAAACCCGCCCAACGCCCCACGCAACCCACTCCACGCAACACTCAACACGCACCATGCAATATGCAACACTTTGTTTAATGGGCAACCCCTCCCCCGCCATCCGCCATCTCCTCAATCTCATCCCCGAAGAGACACCCATCCACCTCTGGGCAGACATGGATTATGGCGGCTTCAACATCCTTGCCCAACTCCGCAGGCAAGTCAGCCCGCGCATCCAGCCTTATCTCATGGACATCGCCACATTTGACAGACATGCTCATCTGTCCCGCCCTCTTAAACAATCTGACGTGCGCAACCTCAAACGCCTCCTATTTAATCCGATCCTTGAAGATATCCGTCCTATCATTGAACGTCTCCTTCAGCAGGGATTAAAATTAGAACAGGAAGCAATTCGGATTTGATGTCATATGTTCCGTATTCATATGCCATGTCATTGATACAAGACCTGAGCCAATAAAACCAAACTATAGTTCCACCATAATCATTCCCGCGGGGTACATATCCGGCATACGGGTATAATTTTCGCAAACGAACGTAGGCGGCGGAGGCAAATCTCTGCCGCTTTTGATTCATTTGCTTCACCAGTTTTTTATGGAGATGGACTTCCTGTTTGAGGCAGGGCAAACGACAGGTGCAGCATAAGTATCGGGGAAGTAAGGCAAATTTTGTAAGTTGCAGGATGAAGGCGTTGCTCTGAGCCGTGTCGAAGCGTCACAGCCTGATGCGGGCGGCGACATCGTGCTGCGCATGAGTCAACTCAATTTGTCAGGAAGGGCTACCATCGCATCCTGAAACCCGCGCGCACAATCTCCAGCAAGCGAAAAGATTTTCAAATGCGATTGCCCTACCCAAAGCAATTGACATTCGCCCTCCGCATCCATATAATCCACCCATGACCATTCGCATCCTGCTCGTTGACGATCACAGCGTAGTCCGTCAGGGGTTGAGAATGTTCCTTTCGCTCGACCCAGACCTGGAGGTCGTGGGCGAAGCGTCGAACGGCGCGGAGGGGATCGAGCAGGTGCGCCAACTCAAGCCCGATGTCGTACTGATGGATCTCGTCATGCCGGTCATGGACGGCATCATGGCAATTCAACAATTACGAAAGGAATCTCCCGATGTGGAAGTGATCGCGTTGACCAGCGTGCTGGAGGACGAAAAAGTAGTTGGCGCGGTGCGCGCGGGCGCGATCGGGTATCTGCTCAAGGACACGCAAGCCGACGAACTGTGCCGCGCCATCAAAGCCGCCGCGCAGGGACAGGTGCCGGCTCTCGCCGCAAGCCGCGGCGCGACTCGTGCGCGAGATCAAGGCGCCCGACAGCCCCGAAAAATTGACCGAGCGCGAGACGGATGTCTTTGCGCCTGCTCGCAATGGGGCGTTCCAACAAAGAGATCGCCAACGAACTTGTCATCGGGGAAAAGACCGTCAAGACGCACGTGAGCAATATTTTGATGAAACTGGGACTCTCCAGCCGTACGCAAGCCGCGCCGCACGCGGTACGAATCGGGCTGGTATCTCAATAATAAATTCCCCTCTGTCGTTCAGGCTGAGATAATGACGAACTCTTCCACTCCACATCAGGAACCGGGCATGACGCCGATGGAATTCGTCCGTTTGCAGGACGAACTTCGGAAGACCAATGAGGAACTCGCCGCGGCAAACGAAGCCTTACGCGAAAGTGAACGAGAACTCGAGCGACGAGTCGAGGAACGCACACACGAGTTATCCACCCTCCTACGGGTTTCGCACAACATCACCACAACGCTGGAACTGGAATCCTTGTTGGGGCTGATTCTCGACCAGTTGAAGGAAGTGGTTGACTACCGGCTCGCCAGCATCAGCGCATTGGAAGGGGACACGCTGGTACTGCTCGAACAGCGCGGCGGCGCGGAACCCATGGTGAATGAGCGCGAAAGTTTGACCAATCATCCCAATACCCTCAAAATGCTGGAAGCGGGCAAGCCGCTCATTATTCCCGACCTGAACGCCGACACGTATCTGGCTGGACGAGTGCGCGGCAACATCGTCAAACGTGGGAAGGAAGCGCTCTATGCCGATAACAACTCATGGATGAGCATCCCGTTGATCGCGCACGAAAAACCCGTCGGCGTTCTGGTTCTCGCTCATGAGGAGGTCAATTATTACACGCCCGCCCGCGCGGATCTCGCGATGGCGTTCGCGAATTACGCCGCCATTGCCATTACGAACGCGCGGCTGTTCACCGAGGAACGTCGCCGCGCCGAGCAATTTCATGTCATTAGTGAAGTGGGCAGGCGCATCACTTCCATCCTTTCGCTGGATCAACTGCTCGTCGAGACCGCCCGCACGATTCGCGAGTCCTTCGGCTATCATCACGTCCACATCGGCATGGTGGAGGGGGAACGGGTCGTCTTCAAAACGCGGAATGCCGCGCGACCCCAGGATGAAGCCTTCCAATGCTGTGAAGACGTGACCCCGATCGTCGGCAGGGAGGGTATATCGGGCTGGGTGGCGGGGACAGGCGAGTCGTTGATCGTCCCGGATGTGATGAAGGACGTGCGCTTCATCCCCTCGAAGAATGACCAGACGCGCTCGGAGACAGCGATCCCCATCAAGATCAAGGGGCAGGTGATCGGCGTGATTGACGTGGAAAGCGATCACTTGAACGGTTTCGATGAAAGCGATCTCATCGTCCTGCAATCGCTGGCGGATCAGGTGGCGGTCGCCATCGAGAACGCGCGGCTGTACGAGCAGGCTCGTCACCTCGCTGCATTGGAGGAACGCCAGAAACTCGCGCGCGAATTGCACGATTCGGTTTCGCAGGCATTGTACGGGATCGTGCTGGGCGCGCGCACCGCGCGGACTCTTGTGGAACGCGAGCCAGTCAAAGCCATCGAACCGCTGGATTACATCCTCTCGCTCTCCGAAGCGGGATTAGCCGAAATGCGCGCACTAATCTTCGAGTTGCGCCCCGAATCGCTCCAGACCGAGGGGCTGGTTGCGGCGGTCGGGAAGTTGGTCAACGCTGTGGGCGCGCGCTATCAGCTCAAAGTCCGGATCGAAGCGAGTGAGGAGCCGGGTGTCGCGCTGGAGGTGAAGGAGTCCCTGTATCGCATCGCGCAGGAGGCGTTGAATAACATCGCCAAGCACGCGCGGGCTCAGCATGTCGAAATCCGATTGGCGCAAGGGAACGGTCAACTGATCTTGAAAATTTCCGATGACGGGATCGGCTTCAATACGGCGCAAAGTTTCCCCGGTCATCTTGGTTTGCATTCGATGAGAGAACGCGCGGAAAAAGCAGGCGGGATATTCGCCATCGAAAGCGCGCCAGATCAAGGAGCGCGAATTCAGGTTACGATTCCTTTGTCGTCGCGCTGAACATCACTTCGAAGTGCGTGACCTTCTCCTCGAATTCCAAAAGAAAGTCTTTATCTTCGGGGTAATAACGGGCTTTCTCGTAATCTTCTCCCGCGAAGTTTTTGATCGATTCTACTGAATCCCAAAACGTGAGCGTCAGAAAATGCGCCTGTTCGCCTTCGATGCGGCGCAGGACATACGCGCCGAGATTGCCTTCAGTGGCTCGATAATCCTTTACTCCGGTTTTGTTCAGAAACTCGACGTATTCATCGGCTTTTGAGTTTGGGGTAATGCCGTGCCAGATTCTTGCGATCATAATGCCTCCAGTCCTTCGATATTTGCTCAAGCCGCTGCTTTCAGAGCAACGATGAGCATGATGCCAAAGAGCACTGCCCCAATCGCCCACCACCAAAAGAAGGCTGAGAAGGACGATGCTATCAACAGTCCGAGCCCCGTCCCCGTAATGAATACACCCAGACTGCCCATCTGGGGTGATTTCTGAATGGACTCGAAGACCCGCTGGCGTCTCTGCCACAATCCGTAATACAACCAGCCCGTGCCGATCAATATGGGCGCAACTCCAAACATATCCAGCATGGACAATCCATGACCGGGGCTGATCGGGACGAGCACAGGTCCCTCCCATTGCGAGGGCGCTGCCAGGATCGCAACGCCCAGAGTCACCAGACACAATCCGACGAAAACCCAGGATACCTTTTTCGTATTCATCTTGCCTTGCTCCTTCCGAATAATATTTTTTATGTGCCCATTCTATCCGGGGTGAGATTGCATGTCATCGGACTTTACTCGGAAGACCTCTCAGCCTTTTGGCTCAGACAGTCTTGAGAACAATCTTCCAAAAAATAACGGATACCGATAGGCGAAGAAGAGATAAATCGCGGTTTGCAAATCGGAGGCGATGACGGGTTTCGTGGATTCGATCTTCCTGGCGAGGTTTCTTCCAACGATGGCAGGATCCGCCAATGCCTGCGCGGGAACTCCGAGCGGCGAAGCAGATTTGGTGTTCGTCAGCGGCGGGTGCATGACGTTGACGTGAATCTTGTACGGTGCAAATTCGATGGCGAGCGTGCGCGTCAACGACTCGATTGCCCCTTTTGTGGACGTGTACCCCGGAAGCCGCGCGAATCCCGTAATGCCCACGCCCGAACTCATGTTGTGGATGATGCCGCCGCGCGCCTTCATGTGCGGCAGGACTGCGGCGATGACGTTGACATAGCCGAAATAATTGACATCGAACTCGCGGCGCGTTTCGTCGAGCGTGCGTTCTTCGAAGCGATTAAAAATTGCCAGCGCGGCGTTGTTGACGACGATGTCAATCCGCTCCCATTTCTGGATGACCGCCTCCACCGCCGCCCGAACCTGATTCTCGTCTGAGACATCGCATACTTGCACTGAGAGATGATTCGGGTACGTAGCGCGCAGCAAATCCAGATTCTCCATTGAGAGGTCCAGCGCGGCGACGCGATAGCCATCTTTGAGGAGAGTTTTTGTCATGGCGAGACCGATGCCATTGTCCGCGCCTGTGATGAGAACGACTTTTGGATTCATAATTCACCTGTCGCTTCTTTGAGAAAATCGAGAATTCGAGAATTGACGAAATCGGGCATTTCCGTGCTCATCATGTGCCCCGTGTTGGGGATGATGTCTACTTCGACGTGAGGGATCAATCGTCTGGCGCGCTTCGCAACTTCCATTGCGTTGCCAATTACATTGTCACGTTCGCCCAGCAGCAACAGCGCGGGGGATTTTATCATTCGTAATTGGTCGTCGGGGAGGTTGAGCGGGGGCGCCACTCTGAGGTCCGTCCAACTTTTTACGCCCAGCCGTATGAAATCCGCGAAGGCATCATGCACTTGCGGGTTTTCTCCCAACGCCCAGCGGATGATCCGGTCAATGTTCGACTGTGTGGGAAACAGGAACACAGACCAGAGATGAGACATCACTTTCAGCGTCGTCCACCACGAGGGCAGTCCCATCGGACCAAGCAACACAATACGTCTCACCCGCTCAGGCGTGTGAATGGCATGGTTCATCGCAATCCAGCCGCCCATGGACGCTCCGATGACATCCGCCCGTTCGATGCCGAGTTCGTTGAACACATCCACCAGCCACTCGCTGTATGCCTGTCCGTTTTTGGGATAGTGTTCCGAGTCGTGAAGTACGCTCCCGCCGAGGTCGCCGATGGTATCCAAAGCATAGACTCGATGTTCGCGGCTCAGTGCGGCGAGATTCGGAAGCCACATTTTGGACGTGACGCCCATTGCCGAAAGTAACACAATCGGCGGCGCGTCTTTTGGACCGCTGGCAAGGGCGTACGTGTCGCCATAACGGGTAGAAATGTTGAGAATTTCATGCGGAGCGTCACTTATTTTTTTCATGATTTACCTTCAAGTTCTTGCTTCGTTTGGTCTCGATACTCGCTTCGCATTACTCGACCAGCACTCGCGCTGTAATCCAATCTCCAATTAATTCCAAAAATCCAGGCACGAATTGGTAGCCATCGCTGCCTTCCATCAACTTGCGCATTTCGGTCGTCATACCGATTTCGGCTGGCGCGAACCAGTGATTGGCTTTCTCGAAGGTATGAATCGTGTAATCGTCGTTGCCTGTTGTTTTCAGCGCGGACTCGACCAGCGGAATGTTCACCTCAGGCGGGACCTGCGTATCCAATTCGGCGTAGAGGGCGAGAGTCGGCACGGTTAGTCTTTCCAACACGGGCGCGGGGTCGTAGTCCAACACGAAGCACAGATAATGCGCTTTGAGCAAACGACACGGTGATCGAACTTTTTGGATGAATTGAAGTTGACCTTCAAGGTCAGCAACTCTTTCATTCGCTTCATCTTCGCTCAAGCCATTGCCCAGCGACTCGGCGCGCTCGTTCATGAGAATCTGATCCCAAACTTTTTCGCCTGAACCCGCGAGCAACACCACGAACTTTATGTCACTCGAAAATTCCGCAACAACCAGCGGGGCAATGTACGCGCCCTGGCTGTGACCGACCAGCCCGATTTGCCTGGGGTCAATCTCTTTACGCGATTGCAGGTATGTTACCATCGCCGCCACATCCTGCGCGCGCTCGTCGAAGGTCTCGGACTCCCAATCGCCCGTCGAGCCGCCCACGCCGCGTTTGTCGTATAGCAGCACCGCGATGCCGCGCTGGACAAGATAGTCACCGATGCTGCGATACATGTTCCAACTGCCGTCCCGCGTCGCTGCGCCGGAACCAGGGATGATGATGACGGCAGGAACGGGCTTTTCTTCAAGCGGTGTGAGCAATGTCCCTGCGAGGGTGACCGCGCCGGTGTCAATGGTCACATCGGCGGAGTGAAAGGCTTGGGTTGTCGAATCAGGCGCAGGGCCGGAAAGAGGCGGGGCATTTTGTCCGCATGAGGCGAGGAAGAGAATTAGAGAATTGAGGAGCAGAGAGTAAATCAAGCGGCTCATTGAATTGGCTTTCAATCGTATGTTGTGTATTGACTCATCGCCTCATCCGCAAACGGTCTGTCGCTGTTGCGATAAATCTCCGACATCTTTTCCATGTCAAGTGGAACGCGGCGAAATTCGAGGCTGACTTGCATCCCTTCAACAGCCAGCATGGCATACTCCGCCCAGGGATCGAGAAATCCCTTGTCGCCGGATTGCTCGTGGTTGTACGCCACGCCGACACTGCCGGGGTTGAAGAAAAAGTTCTGGCTGTCGCGCAGGCGGCGTGTGAATTGCAGGTGCATGTGTCCGCCATTGAGGATGTGATCCGCATACGGCTTGAGGATTTCCTGAAATTCATCCTCAGGTGTGGACGGCAGGAGGAACTGGTCGAATGATGTGGGCGAGCCGTGGAAGGCAAGAAGTTTTCTTCCACGACCGAGTTCAACTGTGACCGTAGCCTGGAACGCGTTAATGAAGGCGCGGTCTTCTTCGGTGAGTTTGCTCAACGACCATGCGCGGACGATGTCCAGTTTCTTGCGGCGCTCCTCCGGGATGAGATGCGCGTCGGTCTCGACGCCGGTCATCAGCCACGCGTCGGAGTTGCCCATCACGATGGAGCAGTTCATCTCGCGCAGGAGTTGGACGGTCTCATGCGGCTGGGGTCCGCTTTGGATCGTGTCGCCGTTGCAGACGATGTGGTCGTAACCCGTCTTTTTCATATCCGCCAGCGCCGTTTCGAGCGCAAAGCAATTTCCGTGCACGTCGGATAGTACAACGAGTCTCATTTTGATTTCTCCTTTGATATCTCTTCCAAGCCGACGCTAGAGAGCGTCTCTTACGCGTTGTTGGCGCGAAATGGACGTTCTGCCCTGGCGCTGCCCGCCAGGGCAGATGTATCATTCATTCGCCCACGCTTTGAGAGATGGGATGTGTTCCTCATAATGGTCAACGCTGAGATTGATGACCGCATCGGGTACGGTTTTCATTTTGCTCCAATACGGCTTCATGAACCATGCCGCGCTTTGCGGGTCGTCGAAATATTCGTCGGGCAGCGCTTTGATAATTTCGAGCAACTCTGCAAAAGTTTGGCGCGCGTCGTTCAGCACATCCAGAGATGACATATTGCGAGTCAGTTCATACACGCGCGCGTTTCGTTGTTCAACATCCGCGTCATCGAGAGGCGAAGGAGCAGGGAAGGTATTTTGCGACGCAGCGGTCAGCCATTCCACGAGCCAGCGTTCGTACGCGGTGATGTGCGAGACGATGTCCTTCACCGACCAATGTCCCGCCGCGCCAGAGATATCCATGCGCGCCTGGTCAACAGAGTTGAGCAACGCATCCCATTCGGCGCGGCGAGTCTTTAACTTTTCAAGTAATTGAGGTTTTGTCATCATGGCTTTTACTTTATCAGGAAAAGAACCCCGCCGATGACTGCGCCGATCGCCAACGCCCGGCTGAGCCAAACCAGCCCGCCGAGAAAGCCGACGACCTTGAAAAAGCGAATCAATTTTTCGCTGTCGGATTTGTCAGATGACACAAAGATGAATTGGCTGGACATGGCTGTTCTCCTTTCGTGACGATGATTGCATTATAGGGCTCGCCCTCCCAAACCGCATCTTGCAACGGGTGGATTGTCATCTCCGACTTAAGGCGGAGGCAGGTTGGAATTAAAATGTCCGGGACGTTTTCATCCCGGACACTCTGCGCCTCGGACTTAACTCGAGCCTGATTCTACTCAAGGAGCGTTGCTATCCTCGATTTTGGCTGAATTACAGAAGGATCTCCGAAGTCTAAAGAGCGAAAAGCACGCGGTCTTCGATCTCCCCAACCATCTCGCCGTGCTGTGCGCCGGTGACGCGCTTGATCTCCTTCCACTCTTCATCGGCGCGGAATTTTTCCCACGCGCTCCGCATTGATTCTTCATCGTTCCATTCCAGTAAATAGACAAATTCGGTATGGGCATCCGTCTTCGATTCCCAAATGTGAAGGATATTGAATCCATACTTCCGCATGATGCGCGTGGCGTGGTCGCGAAAGCGCGCGTGGAACGCGGCTTTGTTATGCTCGAAGATCTCGTAGATGCGGAGTTGATGAATCATAGTCCACTCACGTTGACAACGAACAACAGGAGGAGCAATGCGCCTGCCACAAGGCTGGCTATAAGTGCGCGACTTCGCTGGGCGCCTTTGAGTTCCATCGCGCTGCGATAGTAGAAATATGCGCCCGCAACCGCCAAAGACAATTCGATGATCGCGCTGACAAGGGGGTATTCCCAGAGTCCAAATCCAATAAAAGGGAAGTTCCCCAAATTTCCAGGCAGGATGGGCAGGTTTGGGCGATGAACGAGCAGATCGAGAATCCAGTGCGAGAACACGACCGCGCCGATCACCGTCCCGCCTTCTTTTTTTCAGCGCAGGCTTGCAAGCCAGCCAGTAATCACGGAGATGATGATTGCGCCAACCAGGGAATGAGTGTAAAGGGCATTGATGACCACCTCTCCATAGGCAGGATGCGCGGGATCGATGGGCGCGAGACTTTCCAGGCCAGACATGGTCAGGATGGTGAAGATCACATCCAGCCAGAAGGTGGCGAGTAAAAGCGACCAAAGCGGGAGACGCGGCGCGATCATCTTGACGCCCGCCGCCAGACCAAAGTGACCTGTGATCATGATGTCTTCTCCTTGTTATTATCTTCCTTCCAGTCCAGGTGTGAATCGAGCCAGCCTGCGACGATAACCAATATCAGCATGATGAGCATTGAGTACATAATATCGTCTCCTTCTTGTGAGGATTATCCTATCCGATATGAACTTGCGCGTCTTCAGACTTTGGTCGGAAATCGTTTCCGTCGTTTATCTGATTTCCCCCGAGAGATATTCAAACATTTTCAGCCAGAAACTTGTATTATCGCCCGCGCGCCCCAAGCGGACGATGATCGCATTCCGCGTCGGATTGACGTAGGGATACTGCCTCAGATGCCGTGCGCCAAGAATTGCCAGTGAGCACGATGAAGCGTTCAAGAATAAGATATCATTCTACGTCCTTCGCCAGCATCTCGAATAGCCCCAGCCAGTCCAGCGGATCATTGCCCACGCGCCCCAAACGGACGATGATGACGCGTTCCACAGGGTTGACGTAAAGGAACTGACCCAGATGCCCATTGCCATAATAAGCCTCATCCTGGGAAGCCAGCCACCATTGATATTGGTAACCGCGAAAACCGGGAATGGAACCGAATTCTCCGAAATCGCGGGTGTCATTTGAATCAACGTGAGTGGATTTTTCCACCCAGGCGCTCGGGATGATTTGTGTCCCGTTCCAGTTTCCGTCCTCCAGCATGAGCCGCCCAAACTTGGCGAGATCACGCGCGGTCAGGGCGAGACAGCACCAGGTTTTTTCCAGCGCGTCATCACCGGTGTGATCTATTGTGTAAATGCCGTCGTATTCCATGCCCAGCGGAGTCCAGATCGCCTCCTGCATGTACTCGGTGATGGATTTGTCTTTCAAGGCGCGCGTGAGGACAAGACTCAACAACGCCGTATCGCCAGATTTGTAGATAAACTCCGTGCCTGGTTCATCAATGACTTCGAGCGTAGTCGTGATCTCCTTTTCCAGTCGCGGCGAATATTCAAAGCGCGGATGCAGGCTGAATGGACTGAGTTCATCGAAACCCGTCTGTCTGTAATTCGAACCTGAAGCCATTTGGAGCAGGTGTTCGATGGTCACGCGGTCGAATCCGTTCGCGGCGAGTTCAGGGACAAAGTCCGTGACAAGCTGGTCAACGTTAAAGTAGCCGTCCTCCACGGCGCGACCGACGAGGATGGAGAACAACGATTTCGCCACCGAGAACACCTGGATGGGGGTTGATTCGTCGTATCCATCGAAGTAGCGTTCATACAGGATCGCGTCATCCTTGATGATGAGGAAGGCGGCAGTGCGCGGATTCTCGAGAAGCTGGTCGAGAGAAACTCCCTTTATTGACGCAGGGACGCGCCAGGGATCAGCGCTTTGCTCGAAATGAAAAGACGCGCCGCCCGCGGAAAGTTCCCGCGCGGGAAACAGTTTGTAGTCGTCAATGTCTGTGACGTTGTAATACGCCATGCGGAGGGCTGTGTCGGGTCCTGCCGCGAGGACGACAAGCGCGAAGAGAAGGATAAATAACGTGAGAACGCCGATCAACAAGTTGCGGATGACTTTGAGGGTCTTCATTGTGAATTTCTCTTTTTGCAAGGCGCATTTTTACAACGTCAATAGTATCGCGACAGTGGTCATGTCGAGCAAAGCATGGACGATCATAGAATAGGCGAACAATTGCGGGCGGATCTTCAGGCATAAGCCCAGGAGCAATGCCAATGGGAGGAACATGCCGAATCGCCAGAGCATAAATCTCCAATCGAGAATGAGCGGAAGCGTTATATGCTGGAATGCAAGGAAGAAAGACGCGATCCCCCATGCGAGCCAGCCGTTGCCCGATTGCCTTTCGAGGCGCGGCATGACATAGCCGAAGTATGTGGGCAATTCCGCCAAAGCGATCGTTATCGGATATAGAATGCTGACCAACCCTGCCCAGAGCGGCAGCGGTCTGAAAAAGAGCGAAAACGCGATCTCGTTGGAGCCGAACAGCCAGGTCGCCAGCCATTGATTCGGAAGGATGGATAACGGCAAAAGCACGATCATCGTCAAAAAGGTAATCCCAACATCCTTCCACACCGTTTGGCGTGAAAAGGACAGGAAATCGAAATATCGTTTCTGCTCCCGCCGAAACAACCAGACGAGCAATAGGATCGAGACCAGATTGGTAAAAAGCGCGCTGAACGTCCACCAGCCAGCGGAGTCGTTCCATGGAGCAGCCGATCCCGCAAAAGACAGAACTGCCGCAATAAGAATCTGAAATACGGCAAAGAGCAAAGTTCTTGAAAACAACACAAGCCAGAGCGCGGCGGGTTTTGTCGAAGGCGTGTTCATATTAAATTTCCTCATGGGATGATTGAACATTTGCTGACGAAAAAATTTGTTCCTTGATTCGCGCCATTCCCTCCGCCAGAGTCAGGCGCGGCGACCAGCCCAGTTCGTCGCGCGCCTTGTCCATTGGCGTGGACGTGCCAGGTTTGAAGTCCAACATGCGGCGGATGACCTTGCGATTGACGAGGGCATGTTGACCCGTGAGCGCGGCTTTCAATTCGCTGAAAAACGCGACCATCATCAACATCGGCGCGGGGATGAATTTCACTTTGGTTCCAACCATGTCCGCGTAAGAACGCATGAACTCCAGATAGGTCGCGCCGCCTTCGACGATGTTGTAAATGCCGAAGTGCGAGGATGTGACCGCCGCCGTCATCACCTCGATCATGCCCTCTTCGTAGAGATACGCAAATGGGAATTGACCCGTGCCAGGGATCATCAATCGGTTCTGGCGCGCCTGCTTCAACGGTTCGAGAGTCCAGCGCGATTGATTCGGTCCATAGACAGAGGGGAAGCGCAGGATGGTCAATTCAGGAAAGCCAGGCTTTTGCGAAAGTTCGAGCAAAGAACGTTCGGCGGCAATCTTCAAGTCGCCGTAAATTTCACCCCACGGCTGCGGCTGCACGGACTCGCTCAAGACTCCCTCCATGCCTCCGTACACCGCCAGCGAACTGATGAAAATAAACCGCTTCACCCCTGACCTCGCGGCTTGCTCGTACAACTCGCGCGTCGCGTCTACAGCCACAGTCTGCGCCACCTTTTTATCGGTGAGCGTCGTATCGGTTGCGGCATGGATGATCACATCGCTTCCCGCAACCGCGGCTGGAAATGTTTCGGGCTGCGCCAAATCGCCAGCGACAAGTTCGATCCCCAATCGAGCCAACGCCCGCGCCTGCGATGCCTCTGGCTTCCGCACGAGCGCGCGCAATCGCACGTCGCCGAGGATTACGAAGTCCGTTCTTCGCCCAATGTCTCGCCAGTGTTCCGCCGATGGAGCCGGTCGCGCCTGTGATCAAGATCGTGTTCATCTTGTTGCCCGATTCCTATTCCATCTGATCAACCAGGCTTTGGAAGATCAGGGACCAGATGAGGAAATATTCGGTCTCATCGCCAAGTCGCACAATGACAACATTCTTGCGCGGGGCAACGTAAATATACTGACCGTAATGACCTTCAGCGTAATAGTCATATGTGCCATCGGCATTCTTCAACCCGTTCCAGTGATATTTGTAATAAAAGCCGATCTCTTCTGCGGGTCCATAATCGCGCGGATCGGGATCAAGCGGGGCTGTGGATTCTATGACCCAATCTTCGGGCAGAATCTGAACGTCGTTCCAGAATCCGTTGTGGAGGAAGAGGGAACCGAAGCGGGCGTAGTCCACCGCACGGGCGTTGATGCCGCTGTCCATTTTTTCGAATCCCGAAGTCTCGCTGTCCAAACTCCACGAGGCGGGATATTCCGCGCCCATCGGAATCCAAAACTTCTCCTGCATGTATTCCGAAACGGTCATGCCTGTCGCGCGTTCCAAAATCAATCCCTCGAGCAGGAGATGATAATTGTTGTAGTGAAAGGCTTTGTCTGCCAGCGTACCATCCGCCTCGACGCTCGTCGCTGTTTTACGCATGTCGGTCGAGTAATAGGTTTTCGAGTCGTCACCGAAGGGGTGCATATAAAATGGAATCTCTCGATTGAATTTGTAGCGGATCCCTGAATTCATCAACAACAGGTCGCGGATGGTCATCGAGTCAAGCCCTCTGCCTGCAATTTCAGGAATGTATTGGATCACAGGGTCATCCACAGATGCGATGCTTCCATCTGCGATGGCGGCTCCGATCAACGCTGAGACGGACGATTTGGCGGCTGAGAAGGAAGTGTGGATCGAGTCGCGACCAGTTCCGTTGAAATACCCTTCGTACACGATCCTGTCATCGCGCAGGACGATGAAAGCGTTGGTGTCCGTCAGTTGGATCAGCTCACCCAGGTTCTCCACGCGCTCTTTCTTCGCAATTGGGTCATACCAGGGAATGGTCTGCGGTACGGACTCGCTGCCTTTTTCCAACACAGAGACGTTGTCACCGTTCTGGATGGCGCGCTCGGGGAAGATGAGATGGTCATTGATGTCCGATTGCCCGTACATCACGAGCCGCCACGCATATTCGGGGGAGTCAAACAGGCTCAGGGCGGCGACGTAGGCAAGGAACAGGACGAATAAAACAATGAACAGGGTTGCCAGGGGCTTTTTCATTTTCAATCCTCCATTCCTTTGTTGTCTGCCATCTGCCACGCCAGATCCACGGCGCGGAGAATTTCATCAGGCTTGTTGAACATCAACTCGTGACCTGTGTTTGGAATAATCACAGCCTTTGAACGCGGCAGGATTTGCTCCGCTTGTTTCGCCCACTCCACAGGGACATTGTAGTCGCTCGCGCCGTTGACGATGACGAACGGCACGCGCAGGTTGGGATAATGCGCGGCAACGTAATCGGTCATGACTCCGCCGAAAGCCTGGTCGCTCATCCCTGCTTTCATGTGGCGCCGACGAAGCATGAACGACCAGTATTGCTCCATGTATTCGGGCGGAGGATTTCCATCGGGCGAGAAGGCAATGCCTAGTGATTGTTTTGTGATATTGGTCAATCCGAATCGTTCGGCAGGATACATGAGGATGTAGAACAACAAATCGCTCAGGAGGGGAATATCCACAAAGCGATATATGGAAATATTGCCAGGCAGGAACGCGGGCGCAAGTCCCACGCCTGCCGCCATATCATCGGGATATTCCATCGCCCAAGGCGAACATGGTCGCGCCGCCGCGCGAGTGACCCGCGACGATTGGCTTCTCAATACCCAGTTGCTTGACCGCGCCGCGAATCAAACGCGCCTGCACGATGGGCGACCAGCCATCCTTTGACGGTCGCTGGCTGTAGCCCAAGCCTGGTCTATCGAAGGCAAGCACGCGATATTTTTCCGCTAATTTGTCGAGCAGGGGCGAGAGGATGAAGTCGTAACTGCTCCCCGCGTCGCCGTGCAGAAGAACAACGGGACGATCTGAACCTTTTTCGACATAGTGCAGCTTGATTCCATCCACCGTCACGAATTTACCGCGCGGCGGATATTTCTTTTCCGCGTTGCGCCTGAAAAGTTCCGCGTGTATGACCATCGCGAGAAAGTATGCGAGAAAGATGCTGAGAACAAGGTAACCTATCATTTCATCCTCCAAAAGAATCTAAAGTATCGTGGTAATGCTTCAACAGCATTCCGCCTGAAAAATATATCAGGATGTGATGGATGACCGAGACCAATCCCAGCGCCAAACCCCAGGCCTCTGAGCCAGTCAAGTACCAAGCCAGCGCAGCTAACCCTGTCACATTCAGTTCTTGAATTAATCGGAGAGGTTCAGCGAACGAACCTGCCTGCCGAAAATCAACGAACCCCCAAAAGCCGAATCCGATCAGGGGCACGCCGATGCCAAGCAGAATCTTTGCGGCTGTGGTATTGCCAATTCTGTATCCCCAATAACCCAGCGCAACGACGATGCCAAGTTCTATGACGGCGCGCAGTCCGACGTTGAACCATTTGAGTGTTGATACCATTTCAGCCTCTCGCCAGCGATTTCAGTCTTTGCTCTTCGAGCGATTCGCCAATGCGCGGATGGTTTGCAACAAAACAACGTCGTCTGCGTGTTTGGACACGAATCCCGCCGCGCCTGCCTCGCGCGCCTGCCTGCGCGTCGTTTCGTCGTCGTGGATTGTCAAGATGATGACCCGGGTGTCTGGCACAAGTGATTGAAGCGCCTGCGTCGCCGCAAGTCCGCCCATGACAGGCATTTCCATGTCCATGATGACGATGTCGGGTCGCAGGCGTGGGACGAGAACGAGCGCCTCCTTCCCATCACGCGCTTCGCCGATAATTTGTAGATCTGTTTCGAGTCCCAGCCGCATCCGCAAGCCTTCACGGACGGCGGGCTGGTCATCCGTAATGACAATGGTGATCATGCCATCATTATCTGCGAATCACGACAGTTTGGTATCGGACGTTGGGTATAAAATCATCTCCGACTTTCGTCGGAGGGATCAATATATTGATTTTCAGTAGATCACGAAAGCGCAAAACAGGGTTGATGTTGAATGATCTCAGTCGTGCCCCACAAGCGTTCAATCGCACGACTGAGCAGGAATGCGACACGACGTAAAGAAAGCCAGAAGCGCTTGGATGATTCTAACGGTTTTTTGAGTGCCGAGGTCAAATTCTGGCGCAAGGCAATGTAGAGGTTGAACAAGACGAAAGCCAAACCGACCAAAAGCAAGCGGATCACCGGATTACGAGTTGAAGTCCGCGCACGAACCTGGTTCATTTGTCGATAA
Source organism: Chloroflexota bacterium (assembly GCA_013112685.1). Classification (GTDB taxonomy): domain Bacteria; phylum Chloroflexota; class Anaerolineae; order Anaerolineales; family Villigracilaceae; genus Villigracilis. Next base: position 1,529,585 of record JABFGC010000002.1, read on the forward strand.
CTCGACTCGATCCCAAACCGTTGGCGATAGAGTTCAAAAACTTGGGCAGGCAAAATGCCTGAGGCTAATCCAGAGACGGCATAGGCAAACCACTTGCTCTTGTGTCGTCCATAGCGTCCCTTGGAATAACGCTGTACGACCACAGCCTGCACCGTGTACTTGCCATGTTTTGGGCTGTTGAAGGTATAGGTGGTTTTTCGGGACTTGCCCTGAAACAAAGTCCGCACTCCACCCGACTTGCCACGCACGGGAATAGGTGTCACGAAACTGGCCTTGTGCTGCTTTAGAACCTTGAAAACCGGTTTGGAACAGAAACCTTTGTCCAAAAATACTCGGCGAATGCGAAAATGGAGCGATTTCAGGCGTTTGAGCGACCAACGGACGATATCGGCCATCTCTTCGCCGTATTCGATGAAGCGCAAGGCTACCACGTAGCGCCGATGATCCCGCACGATCGAAACCGTGGCGTAACCATGAAAATGGGTTGTCCCGGACTTGGGTGCGCTGCGCACAATCTCCTTTTTGTCTTCATGGGGCTGACCGTGATATGGGATCAAGGTCAGATCAATCGCCACGTTGAAATCGCGTTTGCATTTCCATACGCTTGGGTGGAGTTGTTGGCGAAAGATGCCATTCAATCTGCGTTGCAAACCGGCTCGGTCTGGCAAAGACTCAGCTAAGACTTCTCGCAGACGATTCCCCGAAGGCGCATCCTGCAACTCCTGACAAGCCGATTCAATGCTCAAGCGATGCACATTAGCGTATGCCAACACGTACAGGATATCTTCGGTTGTGATCCGTGTGTTCTGCAAATCAAGTGGCAAGTTCTTGTGAACTATCTCTATGAAGGCGTTTAGCACTTGCTCGGAATGAATTGTTCGGGTAATCTTATTGAAATTTGACAAATTAATGTTACAAAATTACTTCCAAGAAAGATCTGAACTTTTCAAGCAAGCCAAGAGCCGTTTCTTGGATGTTCTTGTTCGAGCAACTCCGGCATGGATACGAGTAGTGAGTTCCTGCATGTTATGAGGTGCAAAGCTGGCGCTGTGTTCATGAATTTGCGTCCAGACGAATTCCACGGCATTCAATTCAGGCGCACAAGTTGGAAAATGAAAGACATGAACGCGAGGATATTTTTGGAGGAACTCTGCCGTTGTCGGAGACACGTGAATTTTGTGACGATCCCAAACGAGCACAATGGTACCTGGGATCAAGCGCAACAATTGTTTCCAAAAGAGAATGGTGTGTTCGGAGCGAAGGTTACATTGAAAGGAGCGTGTGCTTAATCGAATCTTTCGCAACCTTGGACTAACCAACAGAGCGCCAAACAGATTCAGATGCTGATGATGATCCAAACTGGTGCGGGCGGTCGGCGTCTGTCCACGCGGGGCCCAAGTCCGCTTGAGTGGCGATACCAGCGTGAAACCTGCTTCATCTATTAACACCAGCGTAGCGCTCAGAGCCCGCCACTTTTTTTATCCGTGGCCAGCTATACCGTTTCCAGCTTGCAATCGCTTCATCGTTGCGTTGGATGGCTAGGCGTTGTACTTTTTGCCAACTCCAATTCATGCGATCCAGCGGCCGCCAGACACCGCTGGGCGTGTAGCGGATCCCAAACAGATCCCAGATGAGATGTCCAATGCGATCCAAGTTCCAATAATCTTCGCTGTATCCATGAGCGTAGGCGCCTTGCAAGAGTTCTTCCTTCAACTGATTGATTTGCTCGCTTGACACATACGCTGGCTTGCCAGGCGGTCGGGTGTTTTTCCGCTCTACTCGTTTTTCTCGACGCCAACGGTAGACACTACAGCGGGTAACACCCACCTGAGCAGCCACTTGGGCAACCGACTTGCCTCGTTTCAGTAGCCTTAACGCTTTTTGACGTCGCATATCAAGTTGTTTGCTTGCGCCATATGGTCTCATGCCGAGCATTATGCCGCAAAATCATGGTTGTATCATTATTTTGTCAAAGTTCAATAGTCATGGGCTTGGACATGGTTATGGGTTTCCTTGGTTGGAGCCAAGTTAACCACGTTCAAGCCTTTTCGTGAACTACTGATTTTAAATACATTGTCAAAATCAACCTCGTACTCTTCACTGAACACGAGAAACATGTTCGATTGTCCATCCCTGCCCTTGCGGCTACTTCGGCGGCTCAGTAAAGCCCTGCACCTGCGCGCCCGCGGTCGTGACCAAATACCAGAAACGAATCTCCGGTCCCCTGCTCGACCGCATGGACATCCACATCGAAGTCCCGCGCGTGGACTATCAAAAGCTGAGCAGCGACCGCTTGGGAGAATCCAGCGCCTCGATACGTTCGCGTGTCGAAGCGGCGCGTCATATCCAGCGCGAACGCTTCGCCAGCGTGGACTTGCCCGAGCCCGTCGTGCCGATGATAACGATGCGTTGATATGGAAATGCGTGTCCAGAATCTATCGGCAATTTGTTCACCCGCGAAACTCGGATTGATAGATCACCACGCCGCCGCGTCCGTTCAACGCGCCTTCGGTCAACTCCGCAACCATGAATACTTCGTCTGGCACATCCTTCTCCCAGCGAATCCCGAAGGGACGCGAGGGCTTGAACCCGAAGCGCGGATAGAACTCGGGATGTCCCAGCACGATGACGATGGGTTGCCCCATCTTTTTACATTTCTCCAACCCCGCGCGGACAAGTTGCGAACCGATGCCGAGTCTTTGATGAGAAGGTAATACCGCCATCGGTCCCAATGCGACCGCTTCGAATGAGCCGGTTTCGGACGCGATGGTCACAGGGCTGAATAAGATGTGACCAACGATTTGATCGTCCTGCACGGCAACGAGGGACAGGGTAACAACTCCGCGCTTGCGGAGGCTGTCCACGATGTTCGCTTCGTCGGCGCGACCGAATGCCTGTTCGTTCACGCGCCGAATAGCGGGGATGTCTTCGGGACTCTCGGGGCGAATGATAATTTCTGCGCTCAAGTTCATTTTCATCCCCGCGCCTTCAGCCAGACGGTGAGCAACGCCAGCGCGACCTTGACGCCGATGATGCCGGTCAACGCGATCAGCGCGGCGCGGTCGCTGGCAATGAAGGGCAGGGAAAAGCCGAAGTACACCGCCGCGACGAGCAAGATGGCGAGCGTACCGAGAATCATGCCCGCCAGCGTGATGGGATTCATCCAGCCCTGCTCCATGGAAATTTTTGCCATGCCGAGCGAGCAGGCGAGGAATCCCGCCGCGGCGAGGGCGTAGAACGCGGTTCGTTCGTCCACAAGGATCGGGAGTCTGACTCCCGCGAGGGTGAGGAGAGCCAGCCCAAAGGTCAGGAAGCCGAGCGTGTGGGCGATGGGGGCAGTCCAGTGAAAGACGATGGGGACGTTGGTTGACATTTTGATTTCTCCTTTTCTTATTTTGCGCGCTTGAACAGCGCCGCCAATAAAATCGTCGCCGCCGCGACATAGAACGACCAGACGATATTGGCATAATCGCCGACCTGATTTCCGACTCCCGTGCCAGCCGCGTTTGTGGGCATGGTCAGCGCGGGGAGAATCAGCGTGGGGATGGCGAACAGAACGCCGTTGAGAATGAACAGCCACTTGATCCACGCTTCGAGTTTGCCGCCCGTGAAGACGGGCCCCGCCGCGAGGGTGGCGAGGCAGAAGAACACATAGCCAAGCATATCCTGCGCGAAGATCGGCGTGCCAGGGATGAAGACGAACGGCGCAAGCGCTTCTTCCGTGATGGGCAGGTAATTGTTCTTGATAAACGTCAGTTGAATGTAATACGTCAGCGAACACATCACCGCGTAGATGATGGCGAATGAAAGCCCGAGTTGGCTCCACACTTTTTTCTCGGGCGCGGCGTAATGATGGATGCTCACCATCATTGTCACGAACGCGGGCGCGAGCAGGAACGACGAGCCGTAAGCGACATCGAGCGGCCAGTCGAACGCCAGCGACAGCGGGAAGGCGATTAACATCAACGTGACGACGACGGACGACCAGAAGCCAAGTTGGGCGACGGGTTTTTGATTCATGGTGTCTCCTTTTTGTACCGCAAGATTCATCTTGCGATGGCGAGGGGTAAAATGAATATTGCGGTACTAAACCAACGCGCGGATGATCTCCGCGGCATGTTTCTTGAACAACGACAAATGCCCTTCGTCGGGATAGAACTTCGCTTCGCACTTCGGGATGGCGGACGCGGCAAACCGAGCCATTTCCACGGGGATGTTTTTGTCCGCTTCCCCGTGCCAGAATTGAAGCGGCGTGCGAATATCCTGCAAGCGAAAGCCGTAGTCCGTGATCGAGAGCAGGGATTCGTGGAATGCCCCGCGCGTCCCCTGCCGCGTCGCTTCGCGCACCATCTGAATGAAGCCACTCTGAAAATCCGCATTCGCCTCAACGACCGCGCGATCCGTTTCGGGCAAGACCGCCGCCGCGCCTGCGATGAATTTCTTCGACGCGAGGCGCGGCATGACGCCCAACATCATCCACAAGAACAAACGCGAGAGCAAAGGCTTTTCACGCGGCATGGTCAGGAACTTGCGCGTCCCTTCGTTGATGTTCATCATCAATTCGGGTTCGGTGAACAACGCCGCACCGCTGACGATTCCCGCCTTCGTCAGTCGGTCAGGAATCGCAAACCCGCACGCCAAACCGTAGGGACCTCCAAGCGAGTAGGCAAGGATGGCGAAACGCTCAATCTTCAAACAATCGGCAAGCGCGACCAAGTCTTTTGGAAAATCCAGCAGGCGGCGATTGGGTTGGAAGTCCGAGAGTCCCATGCCTGGGCGGTCAACCGCGATGAGGCGCACATCGAGCGATTGCAACAAGTCTTCGCTGAGATACAGTTTGGCTTCCAGCCGCGAACTCGGCGAGCCGTGCAGGTAAAGGATAGGTTTGCCATCGGGCGCGCCGTACTCGTCATAGCCGAGCCTGCGCCCGTCGGGTAGATGGAATTGTTGGTTGAGTTTGGACATTTTCATCTCCGTGTAGATGGACGCATGAATCATCGAGAAGACGCACGAACCTGGATCAATTCCAACAAGTCTCGCTCAACCGTCATCGCTCAACGGATGGATTCGACCCTTCGCCAGAAGGTGGAGGAATTGCATCCAGACTTCGGAAATTTTGTAGTTTGAAGAACCCCGAATGGTTTTACAGGATATGGAGCGCTTTTGTCTAAATTCCTGGTGGGCGAAATCAGGCGCGCGTATGACAACTTACATTATCTTATTCTTCGATCGCGCCGCCGATGGATTGCAGATGTTTGCGAAAAGAGTATGTTGGGTCGGCGTCCCGCTTTGCCAGATATTCCACGAAGCGGAATTGCTCGCGTAGCGTTTTTCCTTCGCGAACCATGTCCGCTTGCTTTCGTTCGCGTTCCCAGATCGAACGCGCCGTTTTGAGAACTTCGTCAACGCGCGCGGCAGGGACGAAGAGCGCGCCGTCGTCGTCGGCAAAGACAACATCATCGTCCGCAACCTCGAATGCGCCAAAACGCGCGGATGTGAGCGCGTTGGGTTCGCGCGAATCCAGCCGCGTGGGTCCCGCGGGGAACGAGCCGTAACTAAAGACGGGGAATCCGATCTGATTCAACTCCGTCGTGTCGCGGTGCGTTCCCCACAAAACGATTCCCGCGAGACCCCCAACTTGGGTTTCCAAAACGGTCAGGTCGCCGATACAGCCTTCGTCGGCGCGACCGTTGTTGTCAATCACGAGAACGTCGCCCGCTCGCGTAATCAGCGATGGCTTCGAGAAAGATGTCCACGCTGCCGTAGTGGCGGACGGGGCGGACTCGTCCTGCGAGTTTCATCCCCGCGCGGAGAGGACGAATCCCCGACGGCGCGATACGCAGGGGAAGTCCAACGCGTAGGCAGGCGTCGGCGATGAGCGGGGTGGAAAGTTGGGAAAAGGTATCGGAAAAATTATTGTCCATACAGCGACTCTCCTATTCGATCTTTTCACAAAAGCCAGCACATGACCGTCGAGATCGAGACAATACGAAACGCGGTCGCCCCAGTCGCGGTCGGCGAGCGGACTCAACTCTGCCGCGCCCGCTTCGAGCGCGCGGCGGTGATAGGCGGAGGCGTTTTCGACGCGCAGGTAAATCTCGACGCGTGGAATCCCATTCGCGCGCGCGGGATCAGGGAGGCGGCCTCGAGGGGTCGCCGTGCGGCAAGGGTGGAACGTCGCAACAGGTCAATGAATTGTTCAAAATGGATCTTGTGGCTGATGCGATATTCAACGGCGGACATGAAATCTCCTTTGGCGAAGCCAATTTTACATTAATAGACGCAGGGAATCGCAAAAGGACGTAATTTTCCAGGAAATCGGGGACAAAGGCTTGCGCAAGATCCGAAAAATCGGAAGCCCCCCTGGATGAGTCAACTCGAATCCGTCCGCGCACACCCAGCAGCGTTTCTCTCTCGCAAACGATCACGCCCCGCTCCCATGCTTTGAAAAGGCGGGGTGAGTGCCTGACCAGCCGGGCAATTTTATGTGGATTGGATGCGTCCGGGACTGGCAGGCTTTATCTCCCAATGATGACCCCCTGCGGATCCACCTCCTCCCGCAGGATGCGTAATTCCTCGTCCGTTGGCTCTGGCGTGACGGGGAGTGGGTCGGCAAACAGCATCTCGAAACCGGTATTTTCAATCACATCCTGCCGGGTCACGCCCGGATGCAGGCTTTCCACCCTCATCCGTTTGGTCTGCGGATAGTAGCCGATCAGCGCCGGGGTGGTGATGACTTTATAAGGACCAGTGCCGGGCGGAAGTCCCGCCTCTTCGCGCGCGCCGGGCCCGCTGAGATAGCCGGGCGTGGTCAAAAAATCGAGTCTGCTCACGAAGCGCCGCTTGTCGTGAGGCGTGATGACGAGCGTCTTCCAGCACAGCGAGGCGAGGTCGTTCGCGCCGCCGCTGCCCGGCAGGCGGACTTTGGGATGATGGTAATCCGCGCCGATCATGGACGTGTTGATGTTGCCGTACTTGTCAATCTGCGCGCCGCCCAGAAAGGTGTAATCCACCATCCCGCGCTGGCAGGCTTCCATGATCTCATCCATGCTTTGCTGTGCATGAGCGCGCCGGTCTGGGTGTAGGAGTCGGCGACGGAAATGGGCAGTTTGACGAGCGTCGGGGCGAGGCTGCCCGCCTCGAACATGACGATGAGATGGGGCGCGGTTGTTTTTTGCGCCAGCATGGCGGCGGCAAGCGGCATCCCGGTGCCGATCACGGCGGTCTTGCCGTCCTCCAGTTGGCGGGCGGCGACACAAATCATCAGTTCCATGAGGGCATAGCGGGGGTTGGATTGAGTCATGGCAATCTCCAAGCGACCGTCACGCTGAAAGCGTGACCTACTGACATCGTTTCAACGGCTCCAAGCCGCGCAGGGTTTTCATGCGCGCCTCGCCGCCTTTCAATGCCAGGTACTCTTCGAAGTTGCGCGTATCGTAGATGTATTTGTCAAGGAATCTTTGAAGTTCAGCCTCGTCCTTTTCGGCTTCCAGCCATTCGGAGAGATGGTCTTCATCCGAGAAATATTCATACGGCATGTTGCCGGGGTAACTGCCGTAACGCACCTCGCACACCGCATCCACCAGCCAATAGGGGATGAAGGTCAGGCAGGGGTTGGAACGAATCTCATCGGTGCCGACCAGGCGTTCGGTCGAGAGAATGAGGCGTTTGCAGGCGCGCGCCATGTCATAGTCCGCGATGCTGATCCCATCCACATGCGCATTCCCATATTGATCCGCGCGATGGACGTGGATGATTCCGACATCGGGGAAGAGGGCGGGAACGGCGAGCAGTTTTTGCCCGGTAAACGGACAGGCGATCTCTTTCGCCGCGCTGTACCGAAAGACATCCGTGCCAAGCACCGAACGGGCGGGAAGGAAAGGCAAGCCCATGGCGGCGGCTTTATAACGCCAGCCGAGCGTGGCGTTGCTCCATTCGGTCATTTGCACTGCGCCGCTTTCGAGGTAACGACGCGCATTGGGAGAAAGCCCGCGTCTTTCCAACCCGACCACGTAAGCGATGTCGCAACGGTCGAAACATTTCCCCGCCGCGAGGATCTGAAAATCGTGCGTGGCGGTGTGACCGGAGAGTCCCAGCCGCGTTTTGCGCTGGCGGACGATCTCATGCAGAAGGGCAGTAGCGATGCGCACGCCGCCAAATCCCCCCGAAGCAAGATAATCGCCATCATGGATGAATCCGCTCACGGCTTCACTAACCGACATGCGTTTGTCGGTCATGGCGCGGGATTTTTTCGCGAAGAACCCTCGCGCCGCATCCACATCGGGGGATGAGAACAATACTCCCACCGAATCATTCGTCTTTATCAAATCGAGCATGGAGCCTCCGCTTCCTATCTCAAAGCAGGTTCAACGGCTTCGACGCCCACCGGGGGTTCGTCTTCATCCACAGGCGCGGGCGCGATGAAGCCCCGGGCCCATCATCGTGCGCGTCAGGTCGCGCGAGCGTTTGATGATGCGTTCGGCGTTCTCCAGTTCCTGCCCGTAAGTCATGCCGATGCGCGCCAAGCCCTGTTCCTGCGCCTTCATTGCCACCGCGGCGGCTTCGCGCGGGTAGGTTTCCCAATCCGCCATGTTGGGCAGAATATGGGCCCGGCGAAAGGGAATCGCCGACATGATCGGCAAGCGCCTCTGCCGCGGCATGGCACATCTCATCGGTGATCGTCCGCGCCCGCACGTCGAGCGTCCCGCGAAAGATGCCGGGGAAGCCCAGCGCATCGTTGACCTGATTCGGGAAGTCCGAGCGCCCGGTGGCGACGACGACCGCGCCCGCCTCTTTCGCCTCCCAGGGCCAGATCTCCGGCACCGGATTGGCGCAGGAGAAGAGGATTGCGTCCTTCGCCATCGTCCGAATCCACTCCGGCAGGATCACACCCGGTCCCGACTTCGACAGCGCGATCACCACATCGGTGTTCCTGATGGCATCCGGGATTTCGCCGCGCCTGCCGTCGGCGTTGGTGATGTTGCACAGTCTCCACTTCGCCTTGAATTCGGCTTTGCGCGCCTCCAGGTCCGCGCGGTGCCTGCCGAGAACGCCCTTGGTATCCACAACGTAGCAATGGGCAGGGTTCACTCCCCAGCCGAAGACCAGGCGCGAGGTGGCAACGTTCGACGCCCCACAGCCGATGAACGCGATCTTGACCTCCTCCTTCTTCTTGCCGACCACCTTGAGCGCGTTCATCAGCGCCGCCAATATGACGGTGGCGCTGCCCTGCTGGTCGTCGTGCCAGACTGGGATTTCGGCTCTCTCGCGCAAGGCGTCCAGGATGTAAAAGCATTTCGGCTGGGCGATGTCCTCCAGGTTGATCCCGCCGAAGGCTGGCTGGAGCATCAAAACGGTGTTGATGATCGCTTCAGGATCTTTGCTATTCAATGTGATGGGAAAGGCGTCCACGCCGCCGAGATATTTGTAAAGCGACGCCTTCCCCTCCATGACGGGCAAACCCGCTTTCGGACCAATATCGCCCAGCCCGAGCACGCGCGTCCCATCGCTGACCACAAGGACGGTGTTCCACTTGTTGGTGTATTCGTAGACCAGTTCCGGGTCGGCGGCGATGGCTTTGCAAGGCGCGGCAACTCCCGGCGTGTACCAGATCGCAAAGTCATTGAAGGATCGCACCGAACATTTCAGGACGGTCTCCAGTTTTCCCCGGTAGAATGGATGCAGCAGCATCGCATCTGCGGAGGGCTTTTTTGCTTTCGCCAACAGTTCTTCGATGTTCATTCCTGCCTCTCCTTATCGGGCCGCTTCCCGTCTATGTTCAAGCACCCGCTTCATCAACTTGAAGCGAAAATGGTCGCTGCGTTCGCGTTCGTCGAGCGCCATCTGGATAAAGTCCCGCTCCGCTTCGAGGCGCGGGATCAGGAGATGGTCCAGCGCGTTGAGGCGGCGGGAGGTGCGCTGGATCTCCGCGCCGAGGCGCGTGAGGCGCAGTTCGGTCTCAGCCAGTTGGATGATCGCGTCCACTTCCCTCTCAAACGCTTCCGCGGTCTCATCCACCACGATCGGCGTGCCGACAATGCAATAGCCGCGTCCCATCATCGAGCGCGTCACACGCTTCTGTTCGATGCGCGGCACTTTGACTCCCATGACGCTGGTCGCCGTCACCTCGAGGGATAGTTCCGCCCGCGATGCCAGAGCGGCGGATCGGATCACTTCCGCCCCGGCAATGGACTCTGCCCTGGCAAGAGTCCTGGGAGGCGTCCGCGGCGGCATCCTGCAGCGCATCCGAACGGACGACCGCCGTATCCGCGGTTTGCAAAAACTCTTTGAGCAGGGCGGCGCGTTTCTGCTCGAGCAACTCGCGTCCCTGCTTCGCCAGCGCGATTTGCGCTTTGCAAGCCAGCAACTTCATGCGGGTGGCAGAGACGGTGGTCATTTGCGGTGATACCTTTCGAGATATTCCCTAGGTATGCGCTTGAGCGATTCGGGAGGCATGAGGGACAGCAGATGCCAGGCAGCTCCAGTGTTTCGCTCATGGAGCGGTCTGTCATCCCCTGGCTGACGTATCGTTCCTCGAACTGGCGGGCAAAATCCAACACACGGCGGTCATCCGCCGAGAGAGCCGCCTCGCCGATGATGGCAACCAGCCGCCGCAGATCGCGTCCTTCCGCATAGAGCGCATACAGTTGATCTGCCACTGCGCGATGATCGGCGCGCGTTTTGCTTTCGCCGATACCGGCGTTCATCATGCGCGAAAGCGATGGCAGAACGTCAATCGGCGGGTAAATTCCCTTGCGGTGCAGGTCGCGGCTGAGCACAATTTGACCTTCCGTGATGTAGCCGGTCAGGTCGGGGATGGGATGGGTGATGTCGTCATCCGGCATGGTCAGGATCATGAGCCGCGTCACCGAGCCCGATTTGCTGCGCAGTCGTCCGGCGCGCTCGTACAGGCTGGCAAGGTCGGAATACATATAGCCCGGATAGCCGCGGCGTCCCGGCACTTCTTCGCTGGCTGCGGCAATTTCACGAAGCGACTCGCAATAGTTGGTCATGTCGGTCATGATGACCAGCACGTGCCGGTCGTGCGTAAATGCCAGATATTCGGCGGTCGTCAACGCCGCGCGCGGCGTGAGCAGGCGCTCCATGGATGGATCCTCGGCGCGGTTGATGAACAACACCGTGCGATCCATGGCATCGCTCGCCTGGAACTGATCCATGAAGAACGCCGCCTCGCGGTTGGTAATGCCGATGGCGGCAAAGACCACCGCAAACGGTTCGCTGTCCAGGCTTTTATCGCCGCCTGCCACACGCGCCTGGGAGGCGATTTGCGCCGCCAGTTCATTGGCAGGCAAGCCCGCCCCCGAAAAGATGGGCAATTTTTGCCCGCGCGTCAGTGTGTTGAGACCGTCAATGGCAGAGACGCCGGTTTGGATAAATTCACTGGGATGAGTCCGCACGGACGGATTGATCGGCAAGCCGTTGATATCGAGCGAGAACTCCGGGATGATCGGCGCACCCCCGTCAATCGGCTGACCTGAACCGTCCAGCGCGCGGCCCAGCATGGAGAGCGAGACATCCACACGCGCCACATCGCCCAGGAAACGAACCCGCGTCTGCCGCAGACCCAAGCCTGTCGTCCCGAGGAAGACGCGCACCATACAGCGGGCATGGTCCACCTCCAACACCTGTCCCAGCCGCAGTTCGCCTTGTGGCGTGAGAATCTCGACGATCTCGTTGTAAGCCACGTTGGACGTGCGCTCGACAAAGACCAGCGGTCCGCGAATTTCCGACAGCGTGCGGTATTCCGTTGTGATCAGGCGGGGCATCGGAAAATCTTTGATCATCTTAATTCACTCCCCATTCGGCAAAGCCGGACCGCACGTGATCCATGACCATCTTGATGTGAGTTTCAGCCTCATCCAGCGGGAGTTCCTTCATGCGGGCGATCTCCGTCACGGTGGGCAGGGCGCTGACCTTCTGCAAAGGCACACCGGATTGCACCGCAGACTGAGTGCGATGATGGAAGTCCATGATAGCTTTGAGCATCCAATATGCCTTACTGGCGGGACAATACCGATCCACGCCATGGTAGGCGGACTGCTGCAACAAATCCTCGCGCAACATGCGGGCGGAAGCCAGCACAGCGCGTTCGGTCTCCGCCAGTGCGTCGGGACCCACCAACTGTACGATTTCCAGCAGTTCCACTTCACGCTGAAGCAAAGCCAGCGCCTCGCGGGTCAGGTCGTCCCAGTCTGGGGCGACACGTCCGCGATACCATTCGCGCAGATCATACAAAGAAAAACTGCGTGTCCAATTGATGGCGGGAAAATGGCGGCGGCGGGAAAGGTCGTAATCGAGCGCCCAGAAGGTGCCGACCACCCGCATCGAATTCTGGGTCATCGGTTCGGAGAAATCGCCGCCGGGCGGCGAGACCGCCCCGATCACCGTGACCGACCCATAACGTTGGGGAACTCCGTTCTCCTGGCTGCCTCCGAGGCAGGCAACGCGCCCCGACCGTTCGTAGAATTCCGCCAGCCGCGCCGCCAGATATGCGGGATAACCCTCCTCGCCAGGCATTTCCTCCAGTCGCCCTGAAATTTCGCGCAGCGCCTCGCCCCAGCGCGAGGTGGAATCCGCCAGCATCAAAACATCGTAGCCCATGTCGCGGTAGTATTCCGCGATGGTGATGCCAGTGTAAATGCTGGCTTCACGCGCCGCCACCGGCATGTTGGAGGTGTTGGCGATCAGGACCGTGCGTTTCATCAACGGCGCGCCGGTACGCGGATCTTCCAGAGTGGGAAACTCCTCCAGCACTTCGGTCATCTCGTTGCCGCGCTCGCCGCATCCCACGTACACCACCACGTCCGCATCCGCCCAACGCGCCAAGCTGTGTTCGGTCACGGTTTTGCCCGTGCCGAATCCGCCGGGGATGATCGCCGAGCCGCCTTTTGCCACCGGGAAAAACGCATCAATGATGCGCGTTCCGCTGATCAACGGCTCGCGCGGAGCCAGGCGGGTTTGATACGGTCGGGGTTGCCGCACGGGCCAGCGCTGCGCCAGCGGGATTTCCACCCGCGAGATTCCATCCTCCCCCCGCGTCTCGAGAACCGCCACCGTATCATGGATGTTGAAATCGCCTTCGTGAATTTCGACCACGCGCCCCTTCAAGTTGGGAGGGACAAGGATACGGTGCTCGATGATGTGCGATTCAGCCACCGCCCCAAGCTGGCTGCCAGGTCCCACGCTGGAACCAACCTCAAGGGAGGGAACGAAGCGCCAGAGTTTATCCTCGGGCAGGGGCGATGCCTGAACTCCACGGGCGATGAATTCACCGGTCTTGCGCGACAGAACCTCCAAAGGACGCTGCAGACCGTCATACACCTGCCCCAGCAAACCGGGGCCCCAACTGCGCCGCCAGCGGCATGCCCGTATTGGTCACCGGTTCGCCTACGCGAATGCCGGATGTGTCTTCGTATACTTGGATGGTGGCAATCGCATTGGAGAGGCGGATGACCTCCCCCACCAAGCCCATCTCCCCGACCAAAGCCACATCGTACAAGCGAACGTTCTCCAGCCCGGTCACGCCGACAACCGGGCCGGCAATACGGACGATTCGGCCGGTTGATTTTTTCGTTGTGTGGCTCATGTTCCCTGAACTTTACTTTTCTTTCTCATCATCGCTTTTGAAGGTGATATACACGCCGATCGCCTGGCGAATCAGGGCGGCGATGCGCTCGCGGGAGGATAGCGGGGGGACCCAACGTGCGCCCGCACGGGATGGCAAGACACAACAGTTTGTCCGAAGTTTCGAGCCGCCGCAACAGGGAGGCTTCCATGTACTCCAAAAAACCGTCGTCAATTGCCACCAAGCCCGTCTCGCCTGTCTCCAGCCATTTGTTGATCAACTCCCCGGCTGTTTCCACCTCCCTGGCGCTGTACGCGTTGACACCCGCCAATTCAAAGCCGGAGATCAGTTCTGGACGGACGATGACCATTAAGCGGCTCATTCCACAAACTCCACTTCTTCCCGGATGGCATCGGGCTTCAAACCCAGATGGATGCCCTGGGCGACCCAGCGGAGGTTGTTCACTTCATTGACCTTCAAGGCAATGCAGCCAAGCACCAAGCCGATTCCCAGGGGGTCTTTGGCGATGGAATTGATCATCCATTGCAGGCGATAACGCCGGAGGCTTTTTTCCAGGCCGGTCAGGCGTCCCGAACGCGCGTGCGCCTCCAAACCGGCTTGCAATGCCGCTTCGTACGGGGAATGGCCAAACACAGTCAGGGCTGCCTCCAGCGAATTCTGCGAAGCGGCATACGCAAGCAACTTAAAAGACAGGGTGCCTGGTCCCACAAACAGTTGGCTGAGATCGTCGCTGGCGGTGCGCTCGCGCAGCAATCTGCGCTCCGCCGGGGAATGCGAAAATCGCAGAGCGGTCATTAGATTCATCAGGTCGCTGTCCAGGGTGAGAGCAGCAGTCAGGCGGTTTTTGCCGCGCAGTTTGGTTTTTGCAAATCGAAGCGCTTCGTGGATATGCCACTGATCCAGCGCCAGTTCCATTTCAAACAGGCTGAAGGCGGTACGTCCCGCGCGCAGGCGAAGCAGCGGCTGGGCAAGCGGCAGTCCCTGGCTGGCAATCACGTCAATCACTGCGCGAACATCCTGAAGATTTGCCAGTTCCGCCCATAAACGATGATCAATCGCACCGACCGGCAGCAGAGAGGCGAGAATTTCCGCCGCAGGCGCATTGGTGGATATGCCGCGCAGGATGGTTTTCAGGTTGTGAATATCGTACGCGCGCAGAACGATGGCGACCATTTCGCCGGGCGTGCCTGAATAAAAAGAGCGGATCTTTCCCAGCAGGCTGATCAATTCGGCGTGAAGCGCTTCGGAGATGCACTCCATGCCCAGCCAGCGCGTGAGGGCGGTCTCCACGGATTTGCGATATGCCGTGCGGGTCAAGGCGGCGATCAGTCCCTGCAGGCTGTCGGATTCGGTCAATCCTTCCAACTCACTGCGGGACAGCAACCGGGATTTCATATATCGCAGACGCGCATTGCCATATTCAAAGCCGGTCATGTGCCTTGACTCCTACACGATGAGCCGTTCCTCTCCGGCATCCAAATTCGACTCTTCCTGGAAATTCTCGTCCTCATATTCCGCCGCCAGGAAGCGGCGCAGATTTGGAGTGGCGCGTTCGAGGCGGGCTTCCAGCGTATTGATGACATGAATCTGACCGTCTTCGCTGCGGGCGGTCAGACCGCCCCAACAATTCAAAACGTAACGTACCGGCAAGGTCAAGCCCAGGTCGGAAAGGATGCGGCTCAGCAGGGCTTGATCGCGCGGATCGGCTTGCAATTCAATTTGTCCGCCGATGGCGGCGGAATCATCGAATTCAGCCAGCGTCTCTTCCGCCAGGGTACGGAGAACGACCGGATAAGATGAAGCAGTCCGGGTCACGGCAAGACGGCCGCGGATTTGGTCCAGGGTTGCCCGGACAGTCTCTTCCCGCGCGCTTCCCAAAATGTGCAAGCCTTCAAGATGCGCCTGATGAAGGATGCGCGCCCGTTCGGCGCCGGCTGGGGCAGATGCTTTTGCAAAAGCCTCCTCCCTTGCCTTGCGGGCTTCCACATCGGCATTCGCCAGGATTTCCTTCACCTTGAGATCGGCGCGCGCTTCCATCTCTCGAATTTGCGCCTCGCCGGAGGCGCGGATGGCATCCAGAATGGCTTGGAGACTCATCTCAGCGTCCCAGCAAAAGGACCATTGCGGCAACGGCAAATCCCAGAATGACCATCGTTTCCGGGATGGCGATCAACAGGATGATCGTTCCGAGAGATTCCGGTTTCTCGGCGATCACACCCGCTCCCGCTGCGCCAATGCCCGCCTGGGCGAGACCGGTGCCGATGGCGGCCAGACCCACCGCCAGCCCCGCGCCAATTGCAGCCAAACCAGCAGCATCCATTGCTACCTCCTAGTGACGGCTTTTGAACGGTTCGTACCGCCTGCCGCCGCCTTCATAAAATTTGCGAAAGAATTCGACATAATGCAAACGCAGGCTGTGGATCGTGGGGCTGAACGCGCCCATCGCCAGGTTCAAGGCGTGAATCAACAGCGCGATGATGGCGCCCACGATCAGGTTGCCGGCAATGCCAGCCAATTCGTTGGCGACTTTGGCAAGATACACCGACGCCAGCCCGATTGCCGCAATACGCAGATAGGAAAGCACGTTGCCGATCAACCCGATGAATTCGATGGGCCCCATCAACAAACCCAGCCAGCCCATGGAGGCGCCCAGCATGGCAATGCCCACGATCAATCCGGCGACCGCCGGGGTCATTAATCCTTCGGGAAGGAGGTCTGCCAGCACGCCGACCAGGAAGAAGAGACTGATCAAACCGACCAGCATCCCGCCGTGTTCCAGCAGATGGCTGCGGCTGCGCTCTTGAAGCGCCTCCCAAACGCCGAGGATCAAACCGAGCGTGACGTGAACCGCGCCGACCGCCACCGTGGTCAGCAAGCAGGTTCAACACCATCGAAGCGTCGGTGCGCGCAAACCACAGCGGGTGCAATCCCCATTCCTCTCCCAACGTGCCGAACGCTTCGCCGAACAGAAATCCAAAAATAATGCCCCATACGGAACCCATCGCCAGCACAACCAGGATGTCGTGCAGGACGCCTTTTTTGAATTTGCGTGTCAGAATCAGGCTGAGCGCCAGCAAAATGGCTCCATAGCCGATGTCGCCGAGGATCATTCCGAAGAAGATCGGCATGAAGAATGCCATCAGCCGGGTCGGGTCAATATGTCCGTAACGCGGCAGGGCGAGCAAATTCACAAGGCTCTCGAAGGGTTTTGCCACCGATGGGTTTTGCAGCACCACCGGGGCGCGC
Organism: Chloroflexota bacterium; assembly: GCA_013112685.1. Lineage (GTDB taxonomy): Bacteria > Chloroflexota > Anaerolineae > Anaerolineales > Villigracilaceae > Villigracilis. The sequence goes on from JABFGC010000002.1 coordinate 1,546,437, forward strand.
TTTTTCATTTCCGGCGTGAACGGAAGCAATCGGACATGGATCGTATCCCCCACCGCTGCCTGCAACCCCGCTTTGACTCGCTCGAAATCGCTGGCAGGCGTCCAGCCCGTGATCGCAAAGGTCATATCGGTTTCGCCGAAGCGGGTCAGAACGCTGTTCGTGTCAATTTCTTCGTGCAGGCGCGCGCTCCACGCGGCGAGTCTGTCGCACCATTGCAGGGAGAATTGCGTCAATTCCCGTTCCACCGATTTGATCTCTTCAGGGACGATTGCCATGCGGCGCTGTAAGGTATCCAACACAATATCGGGAGGACCGCCGCCCAATTGAGCGGGCAGGCGCAGGCGCGAAATATCTTCGTGACCAAGGATAGATTCAATCTTGTCCGTGAATTCCTGTGGGAAGACGATCAGCATGGCGCGGGTGGAAGCATCCACATCGCTGGAAACGGTTTCCGCGCGCCCGTTGGTCAATTCGAGCACCTGCCGGGAAAGCAGATCCAGGACTCCCAGATGTTCCCGATTCCCCAACACTCCCACCGAGACGTTTCCCGGTTTATGAGCAGATTCTGGGATGATCGGCAGCAGGCGGCGAAGCGTGGTTTCATAACGGGGCAAAGAAGCCAGTTCAGCCTGAAACGCATCGCGCCGTGATGTGAGAGCCTGTACCTGGGGCAGGATTTCCTCCACCGCCGAGCGCGCCTCCGCAATACAGTCTTCAGAGGCGGGCGGCGATGCCTGGTTCGATCCGCATCCCAAAATCTCGATCAATCCGTCCACGCGGGCGGCTAACAAACTCAGGTCTTCCTGATACTTCAACGTATCCCGGTCGGGGTTCAATGGGCGCACCAGAACATTGGACGATTCCGCCATTTCATCAATGTGCACGCAGCCCAAGCCGCGCAAGGTGTGAAGCGCCAATTGAAGATCGGTTTTCAGCCCGATGATTTCCAGCGGCGCCATTTTAGTGTTCATCCGCCCGCCATTCTCCCTTCCAGCCCAGGACAAAATCCACGCAGCGCAAGGTGAGGGATGCCATCCGCTGCCCTCCGCGATGCTTTAGTTCCTCTGCCCGCTGGCGCGCCCGCAAAACGACCACCTGCGCCTCTTCTTCCGCCTTGCCCACGACGGCTTTATAGTGAGCCTCACCTTCCTTCCGACCGGCATCGCGCACTGCATAGATGAGCTGTTCGGAAATCGTGCGGACTTTGGCGGCTTTTTCTTCGACAGCCTCCCGCGCGGCAACAAGCCGGCGGGCTACCTCCGCCTCGACGAGGCGGATTTGATCCAGGGGCGAAAGATCGGTAATTCGAGTGTTCATGGGACCCGGTTTCGACGTTTGTCCGTTTGCAGAACATGCGAATATCATTCAAAGCGCCGACAGGGCGCCACTTAAAAAGTAAGGGAGAAACAGGATTAAATCATCCCCCCACAGCCTGAAAAAAGACCGTCACACACCCTATCTTTGGAACAAAAAAGACCCGGCGCAGAGGCGGGTTTCTTCCATGGCAGGGTACAAATCAAACTGCTAAAGTTCTATAATTTTCTTCTGAATTGCATACTTGATCAAATCCCCCCGGTCATGCAGGTCCAGTTTTTGCATCAGGCTGGTGCGATGCGACTGTACCGTCTTGACCGAGAGATGCAAAATTTCGGCGATCTCGCGGCTGGTTTTGCCTTCGGCGATCAACTGCAACACTTCCCGCTCGCGTGAGGAAAGCGCATTGGGATCATCCTCCTCCCGGTGAACATCGCGGCTGAGATAATCCTCCAACAGCAGGCGGGTGATGGCGGGAGAAAGCACCGCCTCGCCGTTATACACCGCGCGGATGGCGGACACCAGTTCGGTTGCCGCCGCCCGTTTGATGATGTAACCGGATGCGCCCACTTCGAGCGTCTCGCGGAAGTATTCTTCGTGATCATACATGGTCAGGATCAGCACGTTGATTTCGGGGTGTTCGCGCTTGATCTGGCGCGTCGCTTCCAAGCCGTTGAGCAGGGGCATGGCAATATCCATCAACACCACGTTGGGCTTCAATTGACCCGCCAGACGGACGGCTTCGCGCCCATCCTCCGCCTCGCCCACCACAACCATATCCTGCTCGTCTTCGAGGAGGGCGGCGATGCCGCTGCGGAACAGGGTGTGATCGTCGGCGATCAGGATACGGATCTTTTGTGTCACGGTTGCACCATTGCTTCAGGCGCATTCGGGGGGACGGATGCGGCTTCGTTGGACTGGGTCGAGTCTTCAAAATGGAAGGGAACGTATACCCGCAGGCTGGTCCCTGCCCCCTCGACAGACCTCACCTCCATACCGCCGCCCGCCAGCGATACGCGCTCCTGAATGCCCAATAATCCAAGCTGCTTCCGGTAAACAGCCCCGTCCACCGCTTTTGCGATATCGAAACCGCACCCGTCATCCTGAATCTCCAGCCAGACGTTTCCCTGTTCGATCCAGAGGCGGATGGATACTTTTTTGGCATCGGCATGACGGATGATATTGCTCACCGCCTCCTGGCTGATGCGGAACAGCATCGTCTCCAAATGCAGGGGCAGTCTCATCATTTCGCCCGTCGTTCCAAAATCCACCATCACGCCTTCGGTTTCCAAATTGCTGCGCGCAAACCAGCGGATGGCGGCAACCAACCCCAGATCGTCGAGGATGGCGGGACGCAGGTCCCAGATCACTTTTCTCAGGTTTTCCAAAAGCTGGGTAGCCACTTTCTGGATGTCGGCGACGCGGCGCGCCAGGTCCGGCGCATCAGCGGGAATCAGGTTTCCCAGTCGTTCCAGGTGAATGATCAGCATGGAAATGGACTGGGCGGTGTCGTCGTGCAAACTGCGGGCGATGCGGACGCGTTCCTCTTCCTGCGCGTTGATGGCTCGTTCCGAGATTGCCCGCAGTTGACTGGTGCGGTTGGCGAGCCGTGCGAGCGTCAGGTCAATGGCGGTTACCAGGTGATGGATGTTGGGATCCTGGTATTTTTTCAACGAATCCGGGATGACGATTTGCCCTCCGTTCGCCTGCTCCAGCGCGCTGCCCAATTCGTTCAGGGGATGAAGCGCGGTTCGGATGATCCAATAATTCACGACCAGGGTGATCAAAATGCCCGAAACCGAAAACAGCAGGATCAGCCAGACGTTCCCAAACAGGGTCAGGTGACGGGTGAAGATCGTCCCGGCAATTGCCCCAATGATGATGATTGCGGAATTCCCAATCAATACGCGATTGAAAATGGGAACCCGCAGCATCAATTCCCTGTAACGCGCCAGCAGGCGGGATAGCGCTTCCATCTTCTTTAAAAAACATCATAGCATGGGCTGGATTGTCGAACAAGTTGCCTTTGACTGCGCTGCGGGGTGATTTTGTCATATTCCTGGGGATTTTCGCTCCGTAGGTCTTATTTTTTTCTCGGATAGGTTGCCGAAGGGACGGTTTTCAGGCGGTGGGTGGATGTTGCCGTCCGCCGTCCAGCGTATTGTGTGGGTGAATCTTCTTTCGTCCAATTTCCATTTAATCCGAGGAGAGATCCCATGCCAGAACAAACCAATTTTTCCTTCGATGCTCTCATGCCGCCCGAAATGGCGGGCAAGGCGGAAAACGTGGGGGTGAACAAAGCCCAATTGAATTCGTTCAGGATGTTCGCGCTTGCCATCCTGGCGGGAGCGTTCATCGCGCTGGGCGCCATCTTCTCCACCACGGCAACCACCGGCGGAAGCGCCCTCCCTTACGGGATTGTGCGCGTGATTGCCGGTGCAACCTTCAGCCTCCGGGCTGATCCTGGTGGTCGTCGCCGGGGCGGAACTCTTCACGGGCAACAACCTCATCGTGATGGCGTGGGCGAGCCACAAAGTCTCCACGGGTCAATTGCTGCGGAACTGGCTCGTCGTCTATGTGGGGAACTTCATCGGTTCCATCCTCACGGCGTACATGATGTACCTGAGCAGGCAATATGAGATGAGCAGCGGCGCGGTCGGCTTAACTGCCCTGAATATCGCCAACACCAAAACGGGACTTGATTTCGTTCCAGCCCTGGTTCTTGGAATTTTCTGCAACACGCTGGTGTGTCTCGCGGTTTGGTTGTGCATGAGCGCGCGCACCACGACCGACCGGGTGCTGGCAATCGTGCCGCCCATCTCTGCCTTCGTCGCGGCGGGATTTGAGCACAGCATCGCCAACATGTATTTCATCCCGGTGGGACTGTTCATCAAGGCAGGAGCAAGCGCGACCTTTTGGACAAACATCGGCAAGACCGCGGCAGATTTCCCGAACCTGACCTGGGGAAATTTCTTCCTCGCAAATTTGCTGCCTGTCACTATTGGCAACATCATTGGCGGCGCGGTGATGGTCGGCTTGGTGTACTGGTCCATTTATCTGCGCACGGCGCAGAAAACAACCGCCAAACCAGCCCAGATGAAGCCTGCCGAGCATCGTTCGTAAGAATAGTAAAGACCTGACAGGTTTTGAAAACCTGTCAGGTCTAAGGAGTCAGCGTGAGTCATCACCTGCTCGATGAAATCAGGACACTGTCCCGCCGGGAAGTGGAGTTGTGCTACCACTGCCACAAATGCACCGCCGGTTGCCCGGTGGTGGATGCGATGCAATACGGTCCCGACCTGCTCTTGCGGATGGTTTCGCTCGGGCAGGACGAGGCTGTTTTGAAAAGCCGCGACATCTGGCTATGCGTCGGATGCTATATCTGCGCGACGCGCTGTCCCAATGACATTGACATCGCCGTGACGATGGACACGCTGAGGCAAACGTCGCTGGCGCGCGGCTATCCTGCGGGCGAACGTGACGCGCTGTTATTCCATCGTCTGTTCATGGGCGTGGTGCAGCGCTTTGGTCGCTCGCACGAGGCCTTCATGCTGGGGCTGTTCAAAGTCCTCTCCAAAGTTCCATTGATGATTGACGTCCCGGCTGGCATTGGATTGTTCATGCGCGGCAAAGTTCCGATCTTGCCTGAACGATTGCGCGCGCCGACTCAAGTCCGACAAATATTCCAACGGAGTAAAACATGAATTACTCCTACTACCCCGGCTGCTCCCTGCACTCGACGGGCATTGAATACGGACTCTCCACCCGCGCGGTCTTCAAACATCTTGGATTGGAATTAAACGAACTGGATGATTGGAACTGCTGCGGAGCCTCGTCTGCTCATGCGCTTCATCCCACACTTGCAGTTGCCCTGCCCGCCCGGACCTTGTCCCTCGCCCAAGCCTTCGACCGCGATCTCGTCATCCCGTGCGCGGCGTGCTACAACCGACTCAAAGGCGCGGACCTGGCGATGCGCAACGATTCCCGAATCCGCTCACAGATGGAGTCCATGCTTGGGTTCCAGTACGCAGGCTCGGTGGCGGTCAGAAGCGTCCTGGCGGTTTTGGCGGAAGATGTTGGCATCAAAAGAATCTCCGAAGAGACGCGTCATCCGCTTTATGGATTTAAAGTCGTCACATATTACGGTTGCCTGCTTGTTCGTCCTCCAGAAATCGCACAGTTCGATGATCCCGATAATCCGCAAGTGATGGGAAATTTGATGCGCGGCATCGGTGTGGAAGTCATGCCTTGGTCGCACGCGACGGATTGTTGCGGAGGAAGTTTGTCGCTCAGTCGTTCTGATGTTGTGCAGAATCTCGTTGGGCGTTTGGCGGAACGGGCGCGTGAAGCGGGCGCGGATGCGATTGTCACCGCTTGTCCATTGTGTCAGGTCAATCTCGAAATGCGCCAAACTTCCGAGCCGAAAATACCCGCGTTCTATTTCACGGAATTACTTGGGCTGGCATTCGGTTTGCCCGATGCGGACAAATGGTTTCGCAAACATCTGATTGACCCAAGACCAGTTCTCATGTCGTTGCGAGCCGATGGTCGAGTAGCCGCGAACCTCAAACGGTGAGTGCGGCGTACCGAGACCAAAGGCGAAGCAATCTCCTGTTTTTGGGAGATGACTTATGACCGATATAAATAACGACATCAAAGATAAACCTCCCGTCGGCGCGGCGCTGGTTGTCGGCGCGGGCATTGCCGGGATGCAAGCCGCGTTGGATTTGGCGGAATCGGGAATCAAAGTTTATTTATTGGACAAAGCCCCTGCCATCGGCGGCACGATGTCCATGCTCGATAAAACCTTTCCAACCAACGATTGCGCGATGTGTATTATGTCGCCCAAGTTGGTGGAGGTGGGACGGCATCTCAACATCGAATTGATGAACTGCGCTGAAGTCGAATCCATCGCGGGCGAACCCGGCGATTTGACCGTGACCATCCGACAACATCCGCGCTACGTGGATTTGAAAAAATGCACCGGCTGTGGCGATTGCGCCGCGGCGTGTCCCATTACTTTGCCCGACCAGTTCAACGGCGAACTTTCAACGCGTAAGGCGATTTACAAACTTTATCCGCAGGCGATCCCGAACGCGTTTGCCATCGAGAAACGCGGCACGGCTCCGTGTCGTGACGCCTGTCCCATTCACCAGCGCGCGCAGGGATATTTAGCACTGGTTGCCGAAGGAAGATTCGCCGACGCTTACCGCACCATTCTCGAAGATAATCCCTTCCCATCCATTTGCGGGCGTGTGTGCAGTCATCGCTGTGAAGATTCCTGCAACCGCGCACAAGTGGACAAGGCTGTCAACATCATGGGTGTCAAGAGGTTTGTGGCAGATTGGGCGTGGGAGAAGCAGTTGTCAGTAATCAGTGATCAGTCATCAGTGAGCAGTAATCAGTCTCCAGTGGGCAGTAATCAGTCTCCAGTGGGCAGTAATCAGTCTCCAGTCTCAAGTCTCCAATTACAAGGAAAAACCGTTGCCGTTGTGGGTTCTGGTCCCGCAGGCTTGACCTGTGCGCGCGACCTTGTGCGACAGGGCTGTAAGGTGACGGTCTTTGAGGCGCTGCCCATTCCCGGCGGCATGATGCGAGTCGGCGTCCCCGCGCATCGCCTGCCGCATGATGTGGTCGAGCGTGAAATCAATGCAATCCTATCGGAAGGAATCGAACTCAAACTCAACCATCGCGTGGAAGATGTGGAAGCGTTGCTCAACGATTTCGACGCCGTCTTTGTCGCCATCGGCGCGCACGGCGGAGTTAAGTTGCCAATTCCAGGAAATGATTTACCTGATGTTTTACTTGCTACAGAATTCTTGCGAAACACTAGTCTCCAATCTCCAATCTCAAATCTCAAATCTCAAGCCATTAATGGCAAACGAGTTTTAGTCCTCGGCGGCGGCAACGTCGCAGTGGATACCGCCATGACCGCCGTTCGTCTCGGCGCGAGTTGGGTCGGCATGACCTGTCTCGAAGGGCGCGGACAAATGCCTGCCCATGAATGGGAAATTCGCGATGCGGAAGAAGAGGGCATTGAAGTCTTTCCTTCTCGCACTTTCAAAGAGATAACAAACGATAACGGCAAAGTGACGGGCGTTCGCACAGTGACGGTTGACTTCCACGGCTTCATCGAAGGTCGCCCCGATTTTGAAGAATTCCCTGAAACCGAAGAAATCATCCCCGCTGATGTAGTTATCTTTGCCATCGGTCAACGAGTTGAATCAAATTGCCTGAAGCAGGTGAATCATCCGCGCGGACGCGTCGAAGTGGATAAGGAAACGCTCGCCACCAACATCGCGGGAATCTTCGCAGGCGGCGACGCGGTCACAGGCACTGCCTTCATCGTGGATGCCATCGCCGCCGGTCATCGCGCGGCAAAATCCATAAGCGCTTATCTGAATCAATCCAACCAATTACCAATTACGAATTACGAATTACCAACAATCGCTAAACTCACTCCCACTGAAGTCACCGAACGTATCACCAGCGGCAAAGCATCGAACGCTTTGCGAACCGAAATGCCGAAACGTTCGCCTTGCGAACGCATCGCGGACTCCACCGAAATCGCCTCTACCCTCACCGAAGAACAAGCCCGCGCCGAAGCGGAGCGTTGTTTGCGTTGCGGCATTTGCTCCGAATGTAATCAATGTGTTTACGTGTGTCGCGCCAACGCCATCAATCATACCAAGACCGAACATCTCACAGAGTTGAATGTCGGCGCGGTCATCCTCACGCCCGGTCTCGAACCCATGCCCGGCGACATCCGCCCTGAATACGGCTACGGGCGTTATCCCAACGTTGTCACCAGCATCCAATTCGAACGGATGCTTTCCGCGTCGGGACCGTTCAAAGGAGTCGTTCAACGTCCATCCGACGGCGCGCATCCGCGCAAGGTAGCGTGGATTCAGTGCGTAGGTTCGCGTGACTCCACTTGTTCCCCTCTCCCCTCGGGAGAGGGGCTAGGGGTGAGGGCGGATTACTGCTCCTCCGTCTGCTGCATGTACACCACCAAGGAAGCCATCATTGCCAAAGAGCATGATCCGCACATCGAGCCGACGGTCTTTTACATTGACATCCGCTCCTTCGGCAAAGGCTTCGAGCCATACATCGAACGCGCCCGCAACGAGCATGGCATCCGCTATCTGCGCTGCATGGTTTCGTCCGTCAAAGAAAATCCCATCAACCACAACCTGCGCTTGACCTACGTGACGTGGGACGGCAAACCGATTTCGCATGAAGACGAATTTGACCTGGTCGTCCTCTCGGTCGGACTCCGCCCCACGGATTCGACTCGCGCCTTAGCCGAACGTCTCCGCATCAAACTCACCGACAGCGGATTCGCCGATATCAACCGTTTCTCCCCGACACAGACCTCCGTGCCGGGAGTTTTCGTCGCGGGAGCCTTCGCCGAGCCAAAGGACATTCCCGAATCAGTCATCGAAGCCTCTTGCGCGGCATCGCAGGTATCAGCATTGCTTGGAACCGCCCGCGGAACATTGACCCGCGTCCCTGAATATCCACCCGAACGCGATGTCAGCGATGAACCCGAACGCGTCGGCGTCTTTATCTGTCATTGCGGAATCAACATCGGCGGAGTGGTGGACGTTCCATCCGTTGTCGAATATGCCCGCACGTTACCCGGCGTAGTCTATGCAGAACATAACCTGTATACCTGCTCACAGGACACACAAATGCGACTCACCGAGTGCATCAAAGAGCAGGGATTGAATCGAGTCATCGTCGCCTCCTGTACACCACGCACGCATGAACCATTGTTCCAGGATACCTTGCGCGGCGCGGGATTGAATCCGCACTTGTTCGAGATGGCAAACATCCGCGAGCATGACTCTTGGGTGCATAAGCAAGTCCCCGAATCTGCGACTGAAAAAGCCAAGCAACTCGTTTCGATGGCAGTCGCAAAGGGACGCAAACTTCGCTCCATCACGCGCAGCAAGTTCGATGTGAACCATAACGCGCTGGTCATCGGCGGCGGGCTGGCAGGGATGACCTCCGCGCTTTCGATTGCCCGTCAGGGTTTTGGCGTGTTCCTGGTCGAACGCGAGAGCGAACTCGGCGGCAATTTGCGGCACATTCACACAGGCACGTTTGAAGGCGATGACCCACAGAAACTTTTGCGCGAGACGATTCAAGCAGTGATGTCCGAACCGCGCATCAACGTGATGACAGGTGCGGAAGTGACCAGTGTAGGCGGCTATACCGGGCAATACAAATCCACTGTCCGCTTGAATGATGGCTCGACTGCTGAATTGACTCACGGCGCAATCGTCCTCGCCACCGGCGCGCGCGGCATGACTCCGAATGAATACGAATACGGCAAACATTCAAACATCATCACACAGAAAGAATTGGAAGAAAGATTAGATGTCGTTGCGAGGAGCCGCGAAGCAGCGACGAAGCAATCTCCTGTTATGGAAGACACCCCAAAGTATGAGGAGATTGCTTCGCTCCCCGCAAAGCGGGTCGCTCGCAATGACATGCCTAAATCTGTTGTGATGATTCAATGTGTTGGTTCCCGCGACGAAGAACATCCCTACTGTTCGCGCATCTGTTGTACACAGGCGCTCAAGAATTCACTCGCCATCAAGAAACAATCTCCTGAAACGCAAGTAATTGTCCTCTACCGCGACCTGCGCAGCTACGGCTTCCGCGAACATCTCTACTACGACGCGCGCAAGGCGGGAGTCATCTTCCTTGAATACAGCGAGTTGAATAAACCCAAAGTCACGATTGAAAACAATCAATTGAAAGTGAATGCCGCTGTTCAACCTGAAAATCAGGCTGTCGCGCTCGAACCAGATTGGCTGGTGTTGAGCGCGGGTATTGAACCTGAACCGAACAACTCCACATTAGCACAGTTGCTCAAAGTCCCGCTCAACGCGGACGGATTCTTCCTCGAAGCGCACGTCAAACTCCGCCCAGTGGATTTCGCCGCGGAAGGAATCTTCCTTGCGGGACTGGCACATTCGCCACGAGCCATCGAAGAGACGATTGCCCAGGCGCACGCGGCGGCGGTCCGTGCGGTGGTATTGCTGGCGCGCCCGCAACTCGAATCCACGCCGATTGTCGCCAGTGTCAATCCTAAACTATGCGCGGCGTGCGGTCAATGCGTGGAGATTTGTCCCTATGGCGCGCGTCGACTCGAGTCTGGCATGAGCCACGCGGAAGTGATTGAAGTCTTATGTCAGGGATGCGGCGCGTGCGTGGCGGCTTGCCCCAACAAAGCCAGCCAGCAAAGAGGCTTTACCCTGGATGAAATCTTTGGAATGTTGGACGCCGCTGTTGCGTAGAGCGTGTTCCGTTGATGCTCTACGCACCACGCAACACGCAGGACAGCGCACATTCGTGTGAAAGGAGATAACCATGATTACGCTGAGATTGAACAATGACGAAGCCGTGATTCTGCGCAATATCGTTAGGTCGTTCATTGAAGAATTGCGTGTGGAAATCATGCACACCGATAAAAGAGAGTATCGCGACATGTTGAAACAGCAGGAAATCATCGTCAAGAAAATTCTGGAAGAACTCGAAGCCAAAGGCACGAAAGTCGCGGCGTGAGAAAAATGCTCCAGCCGCCGTCCTCGGCGGCGCCCACCTTCGTGGATGCTTCGCGAAGGACGCCGCCGAGAGCAAGTGAGAAGAATTACCAATTACCAAGAGGTAACTCATGACCAACGAATCCTACGAACCCCGCATCGTCGCTTTCCTGTGCAACTGGTGCACGTATACCGGCGCGGGACCTGGCTGGCACGTCGCGCCTGCAATATCCGCCCAACGTGCGCGTGGTGCGGATGATGTGCAGCGGCGCGGTAGACCCAGTCTACATCCTTAAGCCCCTGCTCGACGGCGCGGACGGTGTGTTGATCGGCGGCTGTCATCCTGGCGATTGCCACTACCAAACTGGCAACTACAAAACCCGCCGACGCTACGTTGTCATGCGCGAGATATTGAAGAACGCAGGCTTTGACGACAAGCGAGTCTGGCTACGGTGGATCAGCGCCAGTGAAGGTCAGCGCTTCGCCGAGACCGTGACGGAAATGGTCGCGGCGCTCAAGGAACTCGGTCCCAGCCCGATGCGTGAGGTGTGGGCTGTGTAACGATGTCATTGCGAGGAGGGTCGGTGGTCGAGTAGCCGCGAAGCGGCGTACCGAGACCACGACCCGACGAAGCAATCCCCAAGTTAATGTGAGATTGTTTCGGGCTGGGTCTCGATACGAGCGAGAAGAACACTCGCTCTACTCGACCAGCAACCCTCGCAATGACATGGAAAAGAGGTTGATGAATGAACACAATCCTCCCAGTTGAAAACAACGATGTGCTTCCCGCTTTGCGAAGTTTTCTCAAACGGCTGATGAACAGCGGAGTCATCGAAGTCCTCCTCGTTCCACTGGAACATGGCGAAGGGGTAATGCCTGCGCTGGTAACCGACCCTGCTCTCTTGGATTCCGCCAATCCGCTGATGCCGCTGATGTCGATCAATAATGCACGAGCGGTTTCTGCGATTACAGGCAAACATACGCCTGCAAAGATCGGCGTGGTGCTGCGCCCGTGCGAAATCCGCGCGTTGATCGAGTTGGTCAAACTCCAGCAAGCCTCGCTGGAAAACCTGACCATCATCAGCATGGATTGCCCTGGCACCTACGAAATACCCGATAGCATGGCAAAGGGAACATGGAAACAGGCATCAAATCTCTCGGCGTATCTCGATGCCGCCAAAGAAGGCAAGGAACCCGATATTGACGGTCTCTCGTTGCGCCAAGCTTGTCAGATGTGTATTCATCCTGTGCCTGAGAATTTAGATATTCACATTCATCTCTTCGGCGTGGATGTGAGGCGCGGACTGCCCGTCACGATGAAGGATGAAATCGCCGCGGTGTTGAATCTCACCGAAGGTGAGGCGGGAGGAGGGGAAAGTGTACCCTTCGGGCATGATATCAGCGAGGCAGTCGCCCGATTGATGGCTGGCAGGCAAAAGGTCAGGGAAGAGGCGTTGGGTCACATCCACCAAAAGATGACATCCAATGACAGCATCGCCAGCCTGTTCGCGTCCTGCATCCGCTGTCACAACTGCATGACCGCCTGCCCCATCTGTTATTGCAAGACGTGTTTGTTCAAGACCGCCGCGTTCGACCACGAGCCTGAATATTATCTCAACGCCGCGCATCGCAAAGGCGCGACGCGCATGTTGGGCGATACGCTTTTGTTTCATCTCACGCGGCTCAATCACATGGGCGCGTCGTGCGTGAGTTGCGGCATGTGCACATCGGCTTGCCCGTCGGATATTCCCGTGGGGATGATCTTTTCGGCGGTGGGCGAACAGGTGCAGCGAGTGTTCGATTACGTGCCGGCAAGGATGTGACCGAAGCGCCGCCGCTCATCACGTTCCATCCCAATGAGTGGACGGAGATTGGCGAGGAGAAATGAGTGAACTCGATTCACGCGCCAACGGTCGTCACGCCGCGCTGGTGATCGGAGCGGGCATCGCCGGGATTCAAGCCGCGCTCGATATTGCCGACGCGGGCTTCAAAGTTTATCTCGTCGAAAAATCGCCGAGCATCGGCGGGCGCATGTCGCAACTTGATAAAACCTTTCCCACGCTCGATTGTTCGTCGTGCATTCTCACACCCAAAATGGCGGATGTGCCGCGCAATCCCAACATCACGTTGTTGACTTGCACGCAAGTGAAAAACGTGGAAGGACAGGCGGGCGATTTTCATGTCACGCTCGAACGTGAGCCGCGCTACGTGGATGAAAAACTTTGCACGGGTTGTGGTCTTTGCACCGATGCCTGCCCTGTGAGTGTGCCGAATCTTTTCAACGCGGGTCTCGATTCGCACAAGGCAATTTATCGCGTTTTTCCGCAGGCAGTTCCCCCCGCGTTCGTTATCGAGAAAAAACCGTCGCCCTGCAAGATCACTTGTCCCGCGCACATTCCCGTGCAGGGTTATGTCGCGCTCATCGCGCAGGGAAAATTCCGCGAAGCATATCAACGCGTTCTCGATGCGGGCGTGCCGTTCGTTGGAACTCTCGGACGCGTTTGCTATCATCCCTGCGAGACGGAATGCAAGCGAGCGGATTGGGACGAAGCGGTTTCGATTTGCGCGTTGAAACGATTCGCCTACGATGCGGGGACGCTTCACGCGCCGCCCAAGCCTGCTCCCGTCCATTATGCCGAACGCGTCGCTGTGATCGGCGCGGGTCCCGCGGGCTTGACCGCCGCCTACAACCTGACTCTGCGCGGCTACAAAGTGACCGTCTTCGACGCGCTCCCCGCACCTGGCGGCATGTTGGCGGCTGGCATTCCTGAGTATCGTCTGCCGCGGGATGTTCTCAAGGATGAGATTGAAACCATCACCGCGCTCGGCGTTGAATTGAAAATGAACACCCCCATCGGTCGCGACGGTGGACCCTCATTGGAAGATTTGCGCCGTGATTATCAAGCGGTCTTTATGGCAATCGGCGCGCATGGAAGCAGTCGGCTCGATGTGCCGAATGAGGATGTTCAGGGCGTATTTCAAGCCGTTCCATTTTTGCGTCATCTCAACATGGGACATGAAGCGAAGATTGGCAAGCGCGTGGCAGTCATCGGTGGTGGCAACTCCGCAATTGACGCGGCGCGCTGCGCGCTGAGACTCGGTTCTGAAGTGCAACTGGTGTATCGCCGCTCGCGGGTGGAAATGCCCGCCGCCGCGTGGGAAGTCGCTTCCGCCGAAGAAGAAGGCGTGAAGTTGACCTTCCTCTCCGCTCCGACGAAAGTCATTGAAAAAGACAGGCGCGTGATTGGCATCGAATGTATCCGCATGGAGTTGGGCGAACCCGACTCAAGCGGACGCCGCCGCCCGGTTCCCATCCCTGGCTCTGAATATATTCTCGATGTGGATACGGTCATCGCTGCCATCGGTCAAAACGTGGAAAGCGCGGGCTTGGGCGTGGAAACAAAACGGGACAGGGTCATCGTTGACCCGCTCACACTCGAAACATCCGTCAAGGGAGTCTTCGCGGGCGGCGACGCGGTGATCGGTCCTGGATCTGTCGTTGAAGCGATTGGCGCGGGCATTCAAGCGGCGGAGTCTATTCACCGTTATTTACGCGGCATGGATTTGCGCGAAGGTCGCACGAAGGATACTCCCAAAGCGAAGGATATCGAAGTCGTGCCAACATCGCCTGTCAAACGCGCGCCGCGTGAACGGATGCAGGAACTTTCGATTGCAGAACGCCTCAACGGCTTCATAGAGGTTGAATTGGGTCTCACCCAGGAACAGGCAATCGCGGAGGCACAGCGTTGTTTAGCCTGCGCGGTTTGCTCGGAATGTAACCAGTGCGTCACTGCCTGTTTGCGCGGGGCAATCATCCACGATGACAAGCCGAAGCGCATGGATGTTGATGTGGACGCGATTCTCGTTGCCACTGGCTTTGATGTCTTCGATCCGCATCGCAAGCCCGAACTGGGCTACGGAAAATATCCGCAGGTGATTACGTCGCTGGAGTTCGAGCGTCTCGCTTCTGCGTCGGGTCCGACGGCGGGAAAGATTTCGCTCAACGGGCATCCGCCAAAGAAAATAACTTTTATCCAATGTGTCGGCTCGCGCGACCGAAGTTTGAATCTGCCCAACTGTTCGCGCGTGTGTTGCATGGCGGTTGCCAAGCAGGCGCACCTCGCGCATGACCGTCTGCCCGACGCGGAGATTACGGTCTTTTACATGGATGTCCGCGCGTTCGGCAAAGGCTTCGAGGAATTCTATGACCGCGTCCGCGAGGAGGGAGTCATTTATCGGCGCGGGAATCCATCTGAGATTATTCGTCGAGGAGATAAAGTCGTCGTACGCGCGGAAGATACGTTAATCGGCGAGCAGGTTGAAGTAGAGTCTGATCTCGTCGTGTTGGCGGTCGGCATGTCGCCGCGCGCGGACGCGTCCAATGTATCCGAAACATTGAATCTCGTTCGCGGCGCGGATGGTTTCTTTGCGGAAGCACATCCCAAACTGCGAACCGTTGAGAGCAATGTGCCAGGAATCTTTTTGGCGGGTTGCAGTCAGGGACCAAAGGATATTCCAGATACGGTCGCTCATGCGAAAGCGGCGGCGTCTGCGGCGATGATTTTGTTGAATCGAAATTAGCATCTCGTTTTATCCGCTAATCCACGCTAATCTCCGCTAATCAAAATCCTTTGAGACGGAATGGCTAAAAAGAATTCGTGTGGATCAGTGAAGATTAGCGGAGAAAAAGTTTCTCCGAAAGGAGTTGAACATGCTTCAAATTGAAAGCCGAACCTTTGCAAAAGAACGCGGATTGTTCGCGTGTGTCCAATGCGGGAAGTGCACGGGCGGATGTCCGATGGCTATGAAGACCAAACTCAATCCGCGCGCCATTATTTATCGCGTGCTGATTGCTGGCAACGGATTCAACCTGGAAGGGCGCGATGAGTTGTGGGATTGCACAACCTGCTCAACGTGTTATAGCCGCTGTCCCAAACAAGTCAACCCGATGGAAGCGATCGTGGCAATGCGAAGCGCCATTGTCGAAAAAGGGAAGATTCACCCGAACGTGAAGACTGCATTGGAAAGTACGTTTAGAAATGGCAATCCGCTGAAACTGCCGCGCGAGGATCGCGGGTTATGGGCAAAGGATTTGCAAGTGAAAGCGTTCGCTGAGACAGGCGCGGAATATCTCTTTTACGTCGGTTGCACGCCATCTTACGATCCGCACGGACAGAAAGTGGCGCGTGCGCTGGTGAGTCTCCTGCAATCCGCAGGCGTTGACTTTGGCATTCTCGGCAATGATGAAAACTGTTGTTCCAGCGAAGTGCGGCGGCTGGGGGAGGTTGGTTTATTTGAAGCGATGGTCGAAGAAAATGCCGAGATGTTCAAGGAATTGAACGTTCAGAAAATGTTCACGGTCTCGCCGCATTGCTTCAACGTGTTCAAGAACGACTATCACACCATCGAAGCGGGCGCGACGTTTGGCGCGCAGGTTCAGCATTACACACAGATGTTGGCTGACTTGCTGAAGGATGGCAGGTTGAAGTTCAATGGTTCGTTTGCAAAAAAGGTGACGTATCACGATCCGTGCTATCTTGGCAAGCATAATGGCATCTTCGACGAGCCGCGCGAGGTGTTGACTGGAATCCCTGGCGTCGAGTTGATCGAGATGGACAGGTCGCGCGAAAAGAGTCTGTGCTGTGAAGGCGGCGGCGGACGCATGTGGGTGGAAGGGACGAATCCCGGCACGCGTCTGGCGCAATTGCGAGTCAAAGAAGCGCTGGAGACGGGCGCGGAAGTCCTTGCCACTGCCTGCCCGTTCTGCTTGCTCACGCTCGATGAAGCGGTCAAGCATTTGAACGCGGAGGAAAAAATCCGCGTGTTGGATGTTGCGGAGATCGCGGCGCAGGCGTTGTAGTGGTGCAGACCTGACAGGTTTCTTAAAACCTGTCAGGTCTTGTGAAGTCACGGAGAAAAACCTTATGACAAATTCTCCAAGAGTTGGCGTCTATATCTGTCACTGCGGCATCAACATCGCGGCGACGGTGGATGTGGCGGCTGTGACTGAGTATGCCGCGCGTCTGCCGAACGTCGTTTTGGCGCGCAACTACAGTTACATGTGCTCCGATCCCGGACAGGTGCTCATCCAGAACGACATCCGTGAACTTGACCTGAACCGCGTCGTGGTCGCCTCCTGTTCACCGCGCATGCACGAACCGACATTTCGCGCAACGATCGCTGAGGTAGGTTTGAATCCCTACTGCCTCGACATGGCAAACATCCGCGAGCAATGTTCCTGGGTGCATCCACAGGGAGTCTCCACCACCGAGAAAGCCATGCAACTGGTTGCTTCGGCGGTTGCCAAAGCCTCCCGGCTGGAGCCGCTGCAAACGCGGAAAGTGCCTGTCACCCCGGCGGTGTTGGTCATTGGCGGCGGCGTGGCTGGGATGCAAGCCGCGCTGGATTTGGGAGACGCGGGTTTTGACGTGACCATCGTCGAACATGCCGCTCAACTCGGCGGACATGTCGCGCAGATCTATAAGACGTTTCCAACACTTGAACCTACCGGCTTAATGGTGCACGAACTCATCGAGCGCGTGAACGCGCATCCACGCATTCGTTTGATGTCTGAATCTGAAGTGACAGATGTCAGTGGCTACGTGGGCAATTTCAACGTCAGGGTCAAACAGAATGAAGTGACAACAACTATCCCGGCAGGCGCGATTATCGTTGCTACCGGATTTGAGACATTCAATCCACACCTCAAGCCGGAATTGGGCTATGGCAAATATCCGCAAGTGATGACGACGCTTGAATTTGAATCCGTCATTGCGAGGAGGAGCCCCGAAGGGGCGACGACGAAGCAATCCCCTGTTCAAGGGGAGATTGCTTCGCTCGCCAACGAACGGCTCGCTCGCAATGACATTAAGTCAGTTGTCTTCATCCAATGCATCGGTTCGCGCGATCAAACAATCGGCAACCCATATTGCTCGCGCGTGTGTTGCATGGTCACTGCCAAGCAGGCGCGGCTCGTGCGCGAGCAATTCCCTGATGCTAATGTGACCGTCTTCTACATGGACGTGCGCGCGTTTGGGAAAGGCTTTGAGGAATTCTACGATCAGGCGCGGGAAGATGGGGTCATCTACCGGCGTGGAAATCCATCGGAAATTAATAAACGCGGCGATAGAGTCGTTGTGAAAGCGGAGGATACGTTGCTTGGCGAGCAGGTCGAAGTCGAAGCGGATTTGGTTGTGCTGGCAGTGGGAATGAGACCGCGATCCGACAGCGAAGCGGTCGCGCAATTGCTCAAACTCTCGCGTTCGGCGGACGGTTTCTTCATGGAAGCGCATCCTAAACTGCGCCCGGTGGAGACTTCGATGGCAGGAGTTTTTCTCGCGGGGTGTTGCCAATCGCCAAAAGACATCGTTGATTCCATTTCACAAGCGCGCGCGGCGGCTTCAGCGGCGATGATTCCCTTGATGCGCGGCGAAGTTCAGGTGGACGCGGCGACCTCGTTCATTGACGAGGAATTGTGCGCGGGCTGCGGTCAATGCGCGGCGGTGTGCAGTTTCTCCGCGCTGACATTACATCCCGTGCGTGGCAAGATGACGGTCAACTCGGTGCTGTGCCAGGGATGCGGCTCGTGCGCCACCGCGTGCCCATCGAAAGCCATCAAGGTTCACCAGTCTGTTTTCGAGCAGGTGATGGCGCAGATGGATGTGATCTCGAACTGGCGGGTCGCCCCGCCTCGCCCGCTCTATCGCCATTTATTCAGAACTGGCAAAGAAGCCAGGACCTATTGGGCGCTCAACACGGATGGCGATCCAATTGCCGCCGTTCGAAACTTCCTATCGAAGGTCTGGGATCGCGCCGGTCTGCAGGGCATGCTCGCACCGGTCCATCGTTCTGAGCATGAAGCGGGACTCGAATTGATAACGGAACCAGCCCGGTTATCCCGGATCGATCCGTTTGTTCCCCTCACCGCGCAAAATGCCGCGCAGATGGCTCTCCAACTGGATTCAGCGCATCCTTACAGCAATTACGGGTTGGCCCTGCGCCCGTGCGAGGCGCGCGCGCTCGATGAAGTGAAACAGCGCGGCGGATTCAATGCCGATTTCCGCCTGACGATCGGCGTGGACTGCATGGGCAGTTTCTCCGCTGAGGATTTCGAGTGGCGCGTCGAAAAGGCTGGGACGGTTCAGGATCTGACCGACCAGGAGTTGCTCCACGCGCGTCAGGGCGGGATCGCCCCCGATCGTTTGCGGCTGGCTTGCCAGATGTGTACTTCCTCGTCAGCAAAAGACACCGACTTGCAGATCAGTCTTATAGGCTTGCCGGTGAAAGAGACGATTCTCGTCAGCACGACGGATCCTGAGATCGCAGGCAGACTGCACCTTTCTGAAATCACCGATGGATTGGCGGAACCTTCGCTGGTCGAGCAGCACGAGCAAATGCTGGTCACAATGCACGAACGGAGGGAGCGCGCCCTCGAGCGCATCCTCCACGACCTGGCTGTGGACCTCCCGGCAGAGGCAGGCGCGTGGATGAGCCATCTTGCAAATTGCGCGCCCTGTCGGAAATGCCTGGAGGCTTGCCCGATCTATCAGGCGGATTGGCTTCCCGCTTCGGGCTACGGGGCGACTGCGGAGGAGACCATGAAGCGCTGGCTGGCGGATTGTGTGGGCTGCGGGATGTGCGATCAAGCCTGCCCCAAACACCTGCCGCTGTCGGCGATCATCCACCGGATCAGCCGGGAGGTGAAGAAATCGCCTCTTCTGGAACAAGTTTGACGCTGAATCTTCGGGCATATTTGCGCCTGAAATAGGGTTATGCCTGAATGGTTTTCGGGTGAAAGATGGTTTACCGGTGGCGAAGGTTTGGATATGCTGAAAATGTGGCAATCCGCCTGTTACGAAGGAAGGTGAATGATGACGACCTGGATACTTAAAACCCATAACAGCCCCCTGGCAACAACAAGGCAGTTCCTCGAGACTGTCTGGTCGTATGCCAATCTCGAAGGCATGGTCGTGCCGGTCTATGAGCCGGGATATGCAACAGCCAAAATGACCTTAATCAACGACCCCATGCAGTTGGAAAATGCAGACCCGTTTGTCCCGCTGATGCAGTTCAATGCCGGAAGACTGATCGCCGAATTGGCGTATGAGATGCCGGATGTGCGGCTGGCAATGGTGGTGCGTGCCTGCGAACTCCGCGCCTTCGACGAACGAGTCAAAATGGACGGAATGAATCTGGAGAAATGGCTGACGATCGGCGTGGAATGTATCGGCTGCATCCCGGTTCAGGATTTCAAATGGCGTGTCCAGAATGCCGGCGGGGTGGAAGGACTGACCGACCTCGTCCTGCGCAATGCTCGTCAGGGCGGGATCGCCCTCGACCGTTTCCGCTCTGCCTGCCAGATATGCTCCAAGCCTGAGCCTTCGCACTTCGACCTGTGTCTCGAGTTGCTGGGACTGCCAGCCAAAGAGATGCTGCTGGTTTCCGCCAGGGATGATGCCATTGCCCGCAAGTTCCATCTGAATGAGATCACGGGCGGATTTGCATCGCCGGACTTAAGAGGGCAACATGACCTTATGGTCAGGACCGTGGAGGAACGGCGCCAACGCATCCGTGAGAGGAAGCTTCGCGAGCTTTCTCCCTATTTGCCAATGAACCCGGATAAGTTGATGAATTTCCTGAAGGAATGTCAACCTTGCAGGAACTGCATTGCGGCGTGCCCGGTTTATCCAGAAGAACTAATACCGTCAATGGATCACGGAGCCGTTTCCGGGGATCTCGCAAGACGCTGGTTGATGTCGTGCGCGGAATGCGGTATGTGCGAGCAAGCCTGTCCAAAGGAACTGCCGCTGGCAGCCATTATGAATCGCCTCAGCCGCGAACTGAAAAGGGAAGCGATGGCCGTCTAGCCCGGAAGGAGAATCGTATGCCGCAACGCACCCAGACCGACCCGACCAGAATTCAGCATATCTTGAGTGTGATCTTTTCACAACCGCGTCCGCCGGTGGCGCGCTGCCGGTTGTTGAGTTCGGGGCTGGGACCGGCGCACATGCTCAAGGTCAGCGAAGATATCGTTGGCACAAAAGCCTGCCTGGGATGCGGCAGTTGCATGGATGCCTGCCCGGTTCTGGCGCGTGACCCCAAACGCAGACTGCGATGCGATGCGCGCAGTTCGATGGCGCTGGAGACGCTGATCGGCGAGGACTGCGACCGGTGCGGGAACTGCGTTCTCGCATGTCCGCAGGTTGACACTACCATCAAGCATTACCTCATCCAGACTCATCTCGCGGAAGGGATGGTTGAGTTGCTGGCAAAAGCCGCGTCGGATGAGGTGTATGTGGTCGATCTGTTGTTGAGTCATTAAGTTGTTGCGGTGGCGCAAGATGGCATCTTGCGCTACGTGAAAGAGGAGTCTCGCATGGTTGAGATCTTCATCCTTGGACAAAGATACGAAGTCCCTGAAGGGTTGACGATCCTCAAGGCGTTCGAATGGTCGGGATTTCACCTGACGCGCGGCGTGGGCTGTCGCGGCGGTTTCTGCGGCGCGTGCGGAACGGTGTACCGGCTGCAAAACGATCATATTCTCTATTACGCACTGGCATGTCAAACAGTCATCAAACCCGGAATGATTCTGGGACAGATTCCATTCTTCCCGGCGCAACATCCCGCATATCGCATTGAAGACCTGAAGCCAACAGGCGAAACGTTGTTGCAGATGTATCCTGAATTATTGCGCTGCTATGGATGCAACACCTGCGCGAAAGCCTGCCCGCAGGAAATCGACGTGCTGAACTACATGGCTGCGGCAGTGCGCGGCGACATCGCCGCGGTGGCGGAAATCTCGTTCGATTGCATCTCCTGTGGTTTATGTGTTGCGCGCTGTCCATCGGAAAACGTCCCGCCGAATGTGTCGCTGCTGGCGCGGCGGCTGTATGGGAAGTACCTGGCTCCACGCGCGGAGCATCTGCGCCATCGCATTCAGGAGATCGAAGGCGGCACGTATCGACCGGAAATCGCCGTTCTCAAATCTGCGCCGGTGAATGAACTCAGGAATCAATATGCCGAGAGGCAGATCGAAGAGTAGCGCCATGGATTTTGAATTCTCCCCCGATGCCCTGATGCTGCGCGACATGCTGCGCCGCTTCGTCGAGGACGAAGCCAAGCCGATGGAGATGAAATTCTTCTCCACCCGCGCGCTCGAAGACAATGAACGCGCCCGCCTGCGGACCGTGATCGAGCAGATGGGTTTGTGGGGCATTACGGTGCCGGAGAAGTTCGGCGGCGGCGGGCTGGACCTGGTCACTGCCTGCCTGCTCCACGAGGAATTGGGAAAGACGTTCCTGCCCATCGATCTCGGCGATGTGCCGCCGATGTTATATGCCTGCCAGGGAGATCAAATCGAAAAGTTCCTGAAGCCCACATTGGCGGGCAAACGTCATCCGTATCTTGCGGCGTGTGAGCCAAACGCCTTCAAGCCCGAAGACTGGAAGACCACCGCGACCCCGCAGGATCAGGTTTATGTGCTCGATGGAAAGAAAACGCTTTTTGCTGTGCCCTCCGCTCAGGATTTTTTGATCGTGCTGGCAAAGGCTCCAGCCGGGATCGGCGCTTTTATCGTGGAACCAAACCAGGGCGGAGTCCGAATCGTCGAAAATGGCGGCGTGACCCTGCACCTCGAAGGATGTCAAGCCGAAGCCAAATCCCTTCTCGGCGAATGCGGTCAGGCGCTCCGGCTGGGATCCGATGAAGCCCCCGGGTCGTGCATCCAATTGGGCGCGCGCTATATCGGCTTGGCGCAACGGCTGCTCGACATGTCCATCGAGTATGCCAAAAGTTGGACGGCGCTTGGCGCTTTGCTCATGGAACGCCGGGCGATTCAAAATATGCTGGCGGAGATGCAAGTGCAGATCGAAAGCGCGCGCTGGCTGGTCTATCATGCCGCCTGGCTTGCCGACAAGGAAGGGCCATCGTATCTGGCTGCGGCGGAAGTGCGTTTGTCCACCGGTGAGATGCTGAGGCGTGTTACCGACCTTGCCACCCTGGTCTATGGCGGTCCGGGACCATCACAGGAATTTGATATCAATCGTTACCTCTGTAGTACAGTTCCCCCACAGGCGCTTGAATTGGGGTTGGAGTGTGCCCGAACAACGATCGCCGCCAGCCTGTTGGCTGTGAGTGAGGGAGGCTGACATGAATGTCAATCGTATCCTGCAAATCCGCGAGGGGGACGCGGTAAAAACCTTTCAGAATTTTCTGGGTGAGTGGTGGGGACGGATCGAACTGGACGCCATGCTCACCCCGGTCGAGTTACCGGATCACGGCGGAGTCTCGCCTCAGGTGATCTCGCATCCTGAAGACCTCTCGAAGGTCAATCCGTTCATCCCCGTGATGCTCAGCAACAGCGCTTCGATGATCGAAGGCTTCGTCAGGGATCACCCGCGGAGTCATCTTGCCGCGATCCTGCGTCCGTGCGAGTTGCGCGCACTGGTGGAGTTGAAAAAGCGGAATCGAGTTCATTACAATCCGACTTCATCCGGCAGGAGGAACGAAAATCTGGAGATCATCAGCGTGGATTGTCCCGGCACATTTTCACTCGTCGAATATACCCAGCACGCTGCCAGGCATCAGCATGATGCAGAGATCATCGAAGTCGAATTGGCGTATGGCAGACAGAACAGTTACGTTCCTTATCAGGTCCGGTCAGCCTGTCAGATGTGCGATTCGCCCGGTCCACTGGGCGCGGATATTGTCATTGGGACGATTGGCATCGAGCCACAGGGCAGCCTGTTGGTGATCGCCCGCGACGAGGAAACAGACGCCCGGCTGAGGCTGCGGGAGGTCACGTACGCCATCGCAACGGAACAGCAGGTCGTCAGCCGCGAAGTGATGGTCGGAAAACTTGTGGATAAAAGGGCGCAGAAACGCGCCGAGTTGATCGAAGCGCAAGCGCGGCAGGCGGAGGATATGGATACGACCCGGCGTTGTTTGCCCGCTGTACCCTCTGCGCCGACTGCCTGGATGCCTGTCCGTTATACGACGGCGAACTCAGCGGGATGCTGGGCGTCGGCGAAGCGCGCCAGGGGCGCTCACCCGCTGTTATCCGAACTGGTGAGCCTGAGTCGCTGGCTGGCATCCTGTTCGGGCTGCGGCATGTGCCAGGAGGCATGTGAGCATAACGTGTCTCTCACGTCGTTGGTCACAGTGTTGAGCCATCGCATTCAGAGCCAACTCCACTATAAGCCCGGCGATCCGGCTCAGCGCTTACCCTGGATGACTTGATGGGCGCACAGAGAGACCCAAGGAGCAAGAGATGACCTACCCTGCTGAAATGAGAGCATCGCTGGATAAAGTGGAAGCCTCCCGCCCGCGCCGGCTAACGGAATCATTTCCCCGGCTCGATCCTCAGGAGAGGGAGGCGATTCTGCATACCTTTCATCCCGACTATATCGCCGATGCGTTTCGGGAAATTCGAGTGGGTCCCAATAAAGGAGATCGCACTCCCCGCGAACTGGCAGATACGCTGGAAGCGCCGTCCATTTTGGAGCATGAAGGATACAACCTCGATGAAATCCTGAGGCAGGAACCCTCCGCTTTTTGCGATGTGCTGGTGATCGGCGGTGGAGGCGCAGGCGCGAGCGCGGCGCTTCTTGCCCAGGAAAACGGAGCGGACGTCCTGCTCTGCACCAAACTCCGCTTTGGCGACGCCAATACGATGATGGCGCAGGGCGGCATCCAAGCGGCGGACAAGGAAAACGATTCGCCTGCGATCCACTATCTCGATGTGATGGGTGGAGGCGGATTCACCAGCAACCCGGATCTGGTCGAAGCGTTGGTCATGGGCGCGCCGAAAGTGATCGCCTGGCTTGAGTCGCTGGGTGTGATGTTCGACAAAGAGACCGATGGCACGATGCGCACGATCCACGGCGGAGGCACCAGCCGCAAGCGGATGCACGCGGCGCGCGATTACACGGGCGCCGAGATCATGCGGACGCTGCGCGACGAAGTCCGTTCGCGCGTGGCGGAGCGACCGTCAATCAAGGTATGGGAATTCCGCCCGGTCATCGAACTGCTCCTCGACGAGAAGGCACAGATCGCGGGCGCGATCCTGAAAGACCTGGATACGTCGCGGCTGATGGTCGTCCGCGCTAAATCAGTCATCATCGCCACCGGCGGCAGTGGACGTTTGCATTATCAGGGCTTCCCGACCACGAATCATTACGGCGCGACGGGAGACGGTCTGGTGCTGGCGTATCGCGTCGGCGCGCGGCTGGCGTTCATAGATACCATGCAATACCACCCGACCGGCGCGGCGTTCCCGGAGCAGATCCTCGGTCAACTGGTGACGGAAAAAGTGCGCGGCTTGGGTGCGCAGATCTGCAACGCAGACGGCGAGCAGTTCGTTTATCCGCTTGAGACGCGGGATGTGGAAGCGGCGGCGTTCATCCGTGAGTGCAAGAAACGGAAGCGCGGCGTCATGACTCTCACCGGTCAGGCTGGGGTTTGGCTTGACTCGCCGTTGATCGACCTGCTTAAAGGTCCGGGCACGATCGCCCGTGAACTCCCTGCGATGGTGCGGCAGTACAAACGCTTCGACATCGACATGACCCGCGAGCCGATCCTCGTCTATCCCACGCTGCATTATCAAAACGGAGGCGTCGCCATCCAGCCGGATGCGGGTACTTCAATCCCCGGTTTGTTCGTTGCCGGTGAAGCAGCCGGGCGGCATCCACGGGCGGAACCGGTTGATGGGCAACAGCCTGCTGGACGTGTGCGTGTTCGGTCGCCGCTCCGGGGTCTCTGCCGCTGAATGGGCGAAGACCGTTCAACCCGCCGCGCCGACGCTGGCGCACGTCACGATGTGGATGCGCGCCCGATTGGATGTCGGGTTGACAGATGCGGCATCCTCGCCTGTCATCCTGCCCGATTACACGCGCAAAACGTCCATGTTACCGTCTCTGTCCACCAATCAGGCAGAGCCGGAATTACAAGTGATCTGAAAAGGAGATATTTCATGAAACCGACGCTGAAAGAACCCGTACCGGGCTTCGATGGACCGCAAGCCCCATTGGAAGCCATGTTCCTCGATGAATTTTTGCAGAGCAAGGGATTCTCCTCCATCAAAGATCTCTACAAACTGCCGGAGGACGAAGCCAAGAAACTTCTCATGGAGGCTTGTCGATATGCGTCCCTGAAACTTGCGGAGATCGAATCGAGAGCCAGGTTCAAAAAAGAGATTCACATCCCGGATTGACGGTTCGCGTGAGTGAACCGCAAAACCGGTTGATGATTCGTTCCTCATTAGAATTGCACTGGAAGCGCCCAGTCAGGCATGTATTTGATATACGGGTATAAGTTCCGACTTACCTCACTACATACCACAGCATACCCCCCAAATATGGGATGAAACGCCAATCACAAGGATAATTTTCTCTATATTGCGGAATACTCGTTTACGGACATTCAATTTCTCCCTTATAAACGATCATGCCCCACTCCCCTGCCTTTCGAAGCCGGGGAGTGTGTTTTAATTTCAAGCCGCCTCGTTATTATTTTCTGAGTTGTATTAATTGGCCTGATCAATCTATGCGGGTTTTAAAGTCTGAAGGCTTTGGTGCATAAATCAAGAAAAAGCGGAATCCGTCCATCTGAGACAGGTTTTTAGGCGACCAAGAAACTTTCAGGCATACTCAGATGTGTCATTTTATTGAGCGCCAGGCAACGGATCAAGGCTTGAGCGGCGGGATCAAGATGTCCACCTCGGGAGAATGTTCGTGGAGCGCATCGTAGACTTTACGCTTGTCGTAGGCGCCATCCCCCGCACAGGCAAGCAGTTCTTCTTCGATTTGCACCAACATCTCAACGACTACCGCATCATCATTATTGTTGTTTTCGGTCAGCACCACCGCCAACACCTCGCCCGTGTCAGGATTGCCCCCAGATGCAGTTTGCGCCATGTCCGTCGTTTCGAGTACCCATGCTTACGCACCTTCCACTCGCCTTCGCCGTAGATCTTCAAGCCCGTGCTGTCCAGAACAATATTCAAACTGCCGCTGCTCTGCTTTGGCAAACTCACCTGCAACGTCTGGCCGCGTTTGGAAAGAGTCGAATGATCCGGCACAGGTAACAAGATCTTCAGCATGGCACATACCGAACGCACAAAGCCTTTGGTCTGACGATTGGTCAAATGAAACACTTCCTTGATGGTCAGCATGATTTCAATTGCTTTGTCACTATAGTCAAACTGACTGCCGCGTTGCTTTTCGCCAGTGTACAGCCACGTCTGCTCAAATCCGTCCGCCAGCCAGAACGTGACCGAGCCACGTTGCACCAGGGCGTTCTCATATTCCGAGCAGTTCTTGACACGATATAATGGCTTCGGGCGTGAGGTGGGCTTTGTTTGTTTAGGCATAAACCCAAAGTTACCGCCTCACGCCTCCTTTGTCCAGATTTTCATGCACCAAAGCCGATAAAGTCTATTATTTGGGTTGAAGGATAAGAAGTGTAAAAGACTAAGCGCCCACCGATGAATAGCACTGTCCAGGAGGAAAAGAGAATTGGTGAAAAGGCTTGGAGGCTGTAGGATTTTGGAAAGTCTTTATAGGATGGTCGGTCCATCGCGCGCGGCTGCCCCGCCTCCGCAAACTTGACCAAACAACGCAACAGGAGTCGCAACGATTTTCGGCATTTTCCCACCTTCGGGCTTTTCCGCTCCTAGTCAAATCCAACGCTATAACTCAAACCATCAATCCTCGTCCTCTTCCTGCTTCCCATACACCCGCTTCACGGCGGATTCCACTTCTTCCTCTGAATGCTTCTCGCACGTCACCAGCGGACGCGCCGGATGCGGAACAACACGTCCGCCCGCGCTCATCACCTTGCAGTCAACGAACTTCCCCTGAACATCAAGCACGATATATAACTGGTAGGGTTTGCCGCACACGATACAGCCGTGCATCTCGCCGCGAACCTGATTTTCGGTCATAAGGTCTCCAATTTTTAAACACAAAGTATTCGTGAAAGGGTTTCATCCCGAAGGATGAAGAAGACCTGACAGGTTTCCACAGAGTCACAATCAACCGGCATGGATCTGATTTGCAGAATCCGAATCGACTCACTGCACGACAAAACCTGTCAGGTCTGCAACAGGCTCAGTGCAAGTCTTTGTGCTTGAGCTTTTTTTTACTCTTCCGTAATCGTAATGGTCTTGATTGCGTCGCCGGTGAACGCCGGGTTGGCGTCCGGGTCGCGCAAGGTGATACTGTTGACCACGTCCATACCTTCGATCACCTGACCGAAGATGGTGTATCCGCCGTTCAGCCATTCGGCGGGACCGAAGGTGATGAAGAACTGGCTGCCGTTCGTATCGGGACCGGAATTTGCCATCGCCACCACGCCCGCCTTGTCGAAGACCAGATCGCTGTTCTCGTTATCGAATTGATAACCGGGCCCGCCTGCGCCGGTTCCGGTCGGGTCGCCGGTCTGCGCCATAAAGCCCTCCAGCACACGGTGGAACGTCACGCCGTCGTAAAAGCCCTCCCGCGCCAGAAAGACGAAATTATTTACGGTCGTTGGCGCTTTATCTGGGTAGAGTTCGATCACGAACGAGCCCCCCTTTTCCAGTTCCACCGTCGCAAAGTACTTTTTCGTCGTGTCAATCGTCATGGGCGGCGGGGAGTCGTATTGTTTTAGTTCGCCTGCCGCTGATTCGGTGGCTTCTGAGGAAGACGCGAAAAGGGAATCCCAGGGGATAAACCGCCAGAGAAAAAATGCGACCACAAGCGCAATCACGGCAAGCGCGGTGTATTGCACCGCCTTTACCGATTGGTCAACTTGAGGCTGTTTTGAAACCCGTTTCTTTTTTGCCATACAAAATTCTCTCCTTGAATTAGATTGCGGCAATTATACCCATTCTAGGTACATTACCCATACTGGCACATTACCCGTGCAGACCACTTCCCTTCCACCTTGCGCGTGCATTCTTTTTCCTGTATCCTTGTGCCGGATGGAACAATATCTCAAAAAACAAATCGCCCTGCCGCAAGACCACGGCTCCTGGGTGTTCATTCTCAGCCCGCTGCTGATCGGGGTTTTCGCGGGCGGACAATTCACCGGCGCGAGTTTTTACCTCATCGTGGCGGCAATGTCCGCTTTTATGCTTCGCCAGCCGATGACCGTAACCGTCAAGGCGCTCTCCGGGAGACGACCCGGGACGGATCTTCCCGCCGCCCGTTTCTGGGTGCTGGTCTACGGAGCGATTGCCGCCGCAGCCTTGACCGGACTCATCCTCGAAGGCTATGGTTATCTGCTTTATCTCGCCGTACCCGGCGCGCCTGTCTTTGCCTGGCACTTGTGGCTGGTGAGCAGGCGCGCCGGGCGCAGGCAGGCTGGAGTCGAGGTCATCGCCACGGGCGTGCTGTCGCTGTGCGCGCCGGCGGCGTATTGGGTCGGCATAAATGGATACGACCCGTCCGGCTGGTGGCTGTGGTCGCTCACCTGGCTGCAATCGGCGGCAAGCATCGTGTACGCTTATCTCCGGCTGAGTCAAAGGGAAATGGGGGGCGAACAAGCCGCGGCGATGAGTCGAAGCGCGTGGCTGCGGATGGGAATCCGCGCTTTTGCATACACATCGTTCAACCTGGTCTTATCCGCCGTGGCGGGGGCGTTGAATTTTGTTCCCATGCTCATTTTTATCCCGTATGCGCTGCAATGGCTGGAGACGATCTGGGGAATTACACATCCCGCCGTCGGGTGGAAGCCGACCCGGATCGGGGTGCGCCAGCTCATTGTCAGCACCTTGTGGACCGTGTTGTTCGTTCTGTTCTGGAGATGACCATGGACGAGATGAAGTACGAACTGCTCACCGAACTGACCAGCAGGCTCGAAGCCGACCTGCTCGAAAGTTATCTCGAAGCCAATGGGATTGATGTGGAACTGTTCCAGGAATCGGTCGGACACAACGTCTATCCCGTCACCGTTGACATGCTGGGGCGCGTGCAGGTCTTTGTGCCGAAGGAGAAAATGAAGAAAGCCCAAAAACTGCTCGAAAAATTCACCCCATAGGAGCCCGCATTGAAAAACACCGTCATTCTCTGCACAAAGTTTGGCATGGGTCAAACCGACCTGCCGGGGCTTGGAATAAAACTGATCCAAAAGTATTTTTCCCTTCTGCTGGAAGGCAGCGAATCGCCGCCGGTCATCTGTTTTTATACGGACGGCGTCAAGCTTGTAACGACCGGTTCGCCTGTTCTTGATCAACTCAAACGAATGGAGGAAAAAGGCGCGCGCCTTGTCGTATGCTCCACATGCCTTGACATGATGGGGCTCGCCAGCCAGGTACAAGTAGGCATCGTCGGCGGCATGACTGACATCTTCGAAGCCCAAACCCGGGCGGACAAAGTCATCACAATCTAGATTGGAGTCTGGAATGAATTTCGATCTCACAGAAGAACAAAAGATATGGAAGAAGATCGTCCACGAATTCGCCGAGGACGTGCTGCGCCCCAAAGCGCGCGAAGTGGACGAGAAGGAAGAGTTCAATTGGGAGGCGGTACGCAAGGGCGGACCCGTCGGCTTGCTGGGCATGAACATCCCGGAGGAATACGGCGGCTCGAATGTGGACGCCATCTCCAACGCGATTGCGATGGAGGAATTCGGCTGGGGCTGCGGCTCGACCGCGCTGGCGTTCACCGCCCACAACGGACTCGGCACCGCGCCGATTGCCAACTACGGCAGCGAAGAACTAAAAAAGAAATGGTCGCCGCTGGTCGCAAGCGGAAAGAACAAACTAGGCTCGCTGGCGCTCACCGAACCGGGCGCAGGCTCCGATATTCAGGGCGGGATGCTGACTCGCGCGGAGAAAGACGGCGGCGAGTGGGTCATCAACGGCTCGAAGATGTGGAACACGAACGCGAGCATCGCGGAATACATCATCACCCTCGTCCGCACCGACCCGAAGGGCGGCTCGAAATCCCTGAGCATGATCCTCGTCCCGACGGATGCGAAGGGCTTGTCCATCGCGCCTGCGGAAAAGAAGATGGGCTTGCGCGGCTCCCCCACTCACGGCGTGACCTACGACAACGTGCGCGTGCCGCTGGGGAATTTGATCGGTCCCGAAGGCAGGGGCTTGCAACAGACGCTCGCCACGCTCGATGCGGGGCGCATCAGCATCGGCGCGATTTCGATTGGCTTGGCGCGCGGCGCGCTGGAAGCGTCTGTTGCCTATGCCAGGGAGCGCAAGGCGTTCGGGCAGTCCATTTCGGAGTTTCAGGCGATCCAGTTCAAGATTGCCAACATGGAAATGGAAATCGAAGTGGCGCGCAACTATATCTACAAAGCCGCGTGGCTCAAAGATCAGGGACGCCCCTACAGCAAGGAAGCCGCCATCGCCAAGTTGTATGCCACCGAAATGGCGGAGCGCGTCACGTATGAAGCCATTCAAATCCATGGGGGGTACGGCTACAGCCGCGAGTATCCCGTCGAACGCATGTACCGCGATGCACGCCTGATGACCATCGGCGAAGGAACGAGCGAGATTCAAAGGCTGGTCATTTCAAGGCATGTGTTTGCCGGGTAGCCCCCATCCCCATCCCTTCCCCCAAATTGGGGGAAGGGAGAAATTTCCGCTAATCAATTACTTTTTTACGATCACCCACGCCGTCCCGTCGGCGGATTTGAGGTTCTTCTCCCCTTCAGGGAACAACTGCAAAATCGCATCCGGCGCGAGGAAATGGCTGCGCATCAGCAGGAGTTTCTCGGCAAGTGCGATCAACTTCACGCCAAAGGTGCGGATATCCGGCTCTTCGATGACCAGCACGCCGCCAGGCTTGAGCACGCGCATCATCTCACCCGACGAAAGCGCATGGTCGAGCACGTGATGCAGGGCATCCACCATGATGACACGCTCGAACGAACCGTCGGCGAAGGGCAGACTCTCCGAAGCGCCGCACACAGCCCGAACGTCGGAACGAGGCGCGTGGGATAACATCCCGAAGGACGCATCTGCGATCACAACTTCATCCACCAAATCGCGGATCGCAGAAGCCACCCGTCCTGTGCCGCCGCCGACGTCGAGCAGGCGACCGCTCACAGGCAGGGGAGGCGGCTTCGCGCATCGCGTCCGTTTTCGAGTAGGCGACGCGCGCATAAAGCGGGGCGATGAACGAAAAATGGTCGAAGCCCATCAGACGGTGATCAAATCCTTTATTTGGTCGAAGGTGGATGGCCCGATGCCCGAAACGTCCATGATGTCTTCGATGGTTTCAAAGGGACCGTTCTCGGTGCGATAATCAATGATGCGCTGGGCAATGGTGGGACCGATTCCCGGCAGGCTGTCCAATTCCTCCGCGGTCGCCGTGTTAATGTTGATCAGGTCCTGGTCTTCGGGCGCTTCGGTGGCGGGCGGACCCGGTAATTCAAGAGGAACCGCCGTTTCCTCCGCAGGCTCCTGACCGGCTTTGTACGGGATGGTCAATTGTTGACCGTCCTCCAACAGCGCCGCCAGGTTGATCGACTCCACGTCCGCGCTGGAAAGCAGTCCGCCCGCCGCGTCAATCGCATCTTGCACGCGCGCGCCTTCTGCAAACTCATACAACCCCGGGCGCGGCACAGCCCCAATGACATGCACCGCAATCGGCGCCTTGGTGGGCGCAGGCTGCAAAACAATCGGATCACCGGCGGGCGCGCGCGAAATGAACAACAACAAGCCAGCCAGCGCAAACCCCGCCATCACGCCGATCAACACATACAGGACATTTTTCATAAGCCGGATTCTACTCCAACTTCATCACCCATAAGTCTTCGTCCATGCGGCGCACCGCTTTCGCCACCGTAAAAAGTTTCTCGATGCGCTGGAAATACCGAGGCATCTCTTCCACGCCCAGCGCCCTGAACCCGAACTTTTCGTACATCGGTCCGTTGTGTTCGAGGCACATGAGATACAACGGTCGCGGCGACTCGCGCAAGCAGGCGTGCGATGATTTCGCGCGCAATGCCGCGTCCACGATGGTCTGGATGCACCGCTATCGAAGCCAGTTCGAGGATGTCTGCCCCGTGAGGTTTGACCTGCCCGCAGGCGATGACTTCCCCCAAAGGCTTGACCGCCACGAGAAAACGCCTCCAACCCAGACCGGTGGGATTGATGCCCACCAGGTTGATCAAATCCCGAATTTGAGCGGAATCCGATTTAACCGCAGGGCGCACTTCATAGTCGGTCACGTCACACCGCTCCCGCCGCAACGAGGATGATCAACGTTCCGATGAACCAGTGGATAAGGAAGGGATACAGAAAGGATTTCGTCCGCCACGCCACCCAACCGAAGGCAAACCCGCCGAAGATGGTGGAAAGGGTTTCGATCTCCGGCTTGCTAATGTGCGCCACCGCAAACGGGACGGCTTGCAGCCAAAGCGCGTCGTGCCCGAATTTGCGGGCGTAGGCGAACAGAATCCAACCGCGAAAGATGAACTCCCAGCCGATCAAATCCAGGAAGGTCGTCCATGGCAGACCCGGCAGAAAACGCTCGTAATACTTTTGCATGGAGGGGTCTCCCCTGCCGAGAAAGTAAATCACCGGAGCCATGAGCAGGATTCCCAGAAGGGTGTAGACCAAGCCGAGTTTCCAATCGCCAAAGGAGAAACCGTATTCCTTCGGGTTCTCGCGGAAGAAGATCAGCGTAATCAGGAGGGGGATGACGAGGTAAAGCAGGACGCGGTCCCAGTATTTGTGAGCGGTCAGTTTGTGGTAGTGGTCCACCATCAACAGCAGGGTGCTGACGATCGTCACCGTAACGATGCGCCAATCGAAATTCAGTTTTTCGCCAAGCAAATATTTCATGGGCAGTCTCAGTATGGGAAGTGGGATGTATTGCCGTCCGGTCCAAGCAGGGTGGAAATTTTATCCGCATCCCGGTAAAGTTCCAAACCCCAGTTGAACAGGAGCAGGAAGACCAGCACTGCGGCAAACGCCAACCGTCTGCGTCCGATGCCTGCCAATCCCTTTTCCCGGATCGTCACGATGGAATACGCGGCAAGGATTGCAAACCAGGGGATCAACGCCAGGTGAAAGCGGTCTTCGGCAAGGATGAGAACGTGCGGAAGGATGTAAGCGAAGAACAGCATCCAGAGCAGGGTCGTCTGCGGGCTTCTCTTGAGCAGAGAGAGACCCAGCGCGGCAAACAGGCTGAGAAAAACGAACGGCAGCAACAGGACGGCGGCAATGGAAAGCAAAAGCGGCGCGGGGATGTAACCGAGCAGGTTGTTGGAGTAGAAATACATCAGCACCCGCTTCTCCAAGCCGAAGAAAAAGCCGAGACGGTTCAGCGCCAGCGGGATGAAGCGCCCGGGCGATTCACGGATGAACTCCAGCGCCTTCTGCGTGCCGGTTTCGTCGCGTTCGGCGTCGTCCATGATGGTGAGCAGGTCGAGGGAAGGTCCAAAGACGAATGAGCCGTTCCCGTCGGGGTGATAACCGAGATACAGGTTGTAGCCCATCGAAGTCTCGATGCCGGTCAGTTTATTGTGCAGCAACGAGTTTCGAACGATCCAGGGCGAGACCGTGAGGGCGAACGATAAAACAACCAGCGCGGCTCTTCTGCCGTGCAAAAACAGCAGATACAGGATTGCCAGCCCCGCAAACGGAAGGATGACCGAGCGTGTAAGGGCGGTCAGCGCGAGGAACAAGCCGGAAAGCAGAAAGGAAAAAACGGTTGGTTTCTGAAGCGATTTAAGAAGAAAGAGGAAAGAAACAAGAAGCAGGACGAAAAAGAGATTTTCGGTCCCAAGCCCAAGAGGATAGACAAGCAGGATGGGATAACAGGCGACCACCCAGGCGGAGAGGCGCGCTGTCCGCTCGATGTTTTTTTCCTCATTCGTTTCGCCGGGAGAGAGAAAAGAGGAAAGATGTTTCGCAACCCAATAGGTCAACGGCGCAAGCGGCGCGCCGAGGAGAATCGCCTGTGCCAACCGCGCGGCAAAGAATCGTGAAAACTCCAATCCGCTGACGGAATACACCAGCGCAAGAAAAACCGGGTAGAGGGGAGCGCGGAATGAGGTGTACACGCCATATTGCGGATCGTAGCCCGACGCTGTGGAGAGGTCGAAATCCACGTACGGTTCGAGCAGTTTCAAGTCCTCCTGCGCGTACCAGCGATAGCCATTCCCGGATGCGAGACTGCGCGCCAGCATGTCGTATTGGAACATGTCGTCGAGACCGATGCCCAGTCCGCGGGCGGCGAGGACGGGAATCAGCCGCAGAAGCAGGGCAAGGATGTAGATGCGGACGGGAAAAGAGAGTTTCATTGCCTCAGTTTTTCGATGCGGCGCGCCAGGTAGGACGAGAAGTAGCCGGCGTATTTCTGCCACAATTCGGGGAGTTTCCAATCGTTCCCCGTCACTTTGCGGCGGCAGTTGACCGAGCCGCAATGGCAGTCGAATTCATCATACGGTTCACCATCGGACATGGCGTAATCGAAGGTCAACTCTTCGCCCGCTTCGATGCCGCGCATGGCGACCAGCCCTATCTGACCGGTGAAACCGAGGTTGGGCTCGCAGGAGTGATTGAAACAATCGTTCGGCTCCTTTTCTTCGGCGGTCAGCAGGTAGAGTTCCTCGTCCACTTGCAGGACGCGCTGGGTAAAACGCGGCATGGACGGGTCGAGCTCTTCCCTGCGGATGATTTTTCCACCCCAAAGGGAGACCAGTTCCCCTTTGGCAATGCGCTTGCACGCGAAGACGCCGCAGCCTCCATTTGTTGGATGCTCACGGACTTCGCATTTCGGGTTGAGATAGGATGACGATGTCATGTTGTCTTGAAAAACCTCAAAGGGAGAATCCGGCTCGTTTTGCCGAGCCAGGTTTCGGGTCCGGCTGGAGGCGAAAAGAAGTGACAGTCACCGGTGTGACTGTCACTGTTCGTTTCCTCCAATTTTACTTCGATTCGCCTTCGGTGTCGGACGAGGATGCCGAGAGCCGCTGGGCGAAAAAGATCGGCAGGAAGGTAATCAAGACCACGATGGTGGCGACGACGTTGGTGACGGGACGGTCGCGCGGGCGGGTCAACTGACTGAAGATCCAGATGGGAAGGGTGGTTTGCTGACCGGCGGTGAAGGTCGTGACGATGACTTCGTCGAACGAGAGGGCAAAGGCGAGCATGCCGCCCGCCAGCAGGGCGGTTGCGATGTTCGGGAAGATGACGTAGCGGAAGGTCTGGAAGGAGTTTGCGCCCAGGTCCATGGAGGCTTCGACCAGCGATCCCTGCATACGGCGGAAGCGCGCCAGCACGTTGTTGTACACCACCACCACGCAGAACGTGGCGTGACCAATGACAATCGTCCAGAAGGAAAACGGGATGTCGAGCGTGCCAAGGGCGGAACGCAGGGCAATACCGGTGACGATGCCCGGCAAAGCGATGGGCAGGACGAGCAGGAATGAGATCGCCTCCCTGCCGAAGAAGTTGCTGCGGTAGACAGCCGCCGCGGCGAACGTGCCGAGGACGAGGGCGACCAGCGTGGCAATCGCCGCAATTTGAAGCGAAAGCGTGAGCGCGCGCCAGAGGTCGGCGCGCTGCAAGGCGACGCCAAACCATTGAAAGGTGATGCCCGGCAATGGAAAGGTGTAGGTGGTTTCGTCGGGCGTGAGCGTGTAGAGAAAGATGATCGCAATGGGCACGTGCAGGAACAGCAGCGCACCCAGCGCCGCCAGTTTCAATCCCCAGGATGCTTTTTGACCGGAATGGGAACTAGAGGGCATCGAAGGCTCCAAGTTTGCGCGCAACCAAAAGATAGATAATCATAATGATGACGGGACCCATGGTCATTGCGGCGGCAAGCGGGATGTTCCCGGCGGTTCCCTGATAGGAATAGACCGCCTGCCCGATGAAGAATTTGGAGTTGCCGAGGCTGAGCGGCACGATGAAATCGCCGAGCGTCAACGAAAAGGTGAAGATCGAACCCGCCACCACGCCGGGGAACGCCATCGGCAAAATGACGGTGCGGAACGTTTGCAGGGGTTTTGCCCCCAGGTCGCTGGAGGCTTCGAGCAGGGAATTCGGCACGCGCTCCAATGCGGTTTGAATCGGGATGATCATGTAGGGCAGCCAGATGTAGGCGAAGACGATGAACATTCCAAGCGGCGATAACGCCAGCGACGACCCTCCGATGCTTTCAAAACTCAACAGCCAGTTCAGCACGCCGTCCAGTTGCAGGAGGTTGATGAACCAGGAGAGAATGCCCTCCTTTGCGAGGATCAACTTCCAGGCATAGACGCGCACCAGATAACTCGACCAGAGCGGGATGGTGACGGCGATGATGAGCCAGGTCTTCATGCGCGGCGAAGCGAATTTGGCGATGTAATAGGCGAGCGGGAAGGCGATCAGCGCGTCCACGAGGGTAACGGCGGTCGCCATGATGGTGGTGCGCGCAAAAATTTCGCGGTTCGCCGGGTTGAAAACCTGCGCGTACGTTAGCAGCGTAAATTCCCGGACGATCAGTCCTGTAAATTCTTCAAGGTAATAAAAACTGTTGATCAAAAGGTTGAACAGCGAACCGAGATAAACCAGAAACATATACGCCAGCGGGGGCACGAGCATGAGCCACAGCACCAGCCGCGGACGCAGGTAAAGGTAGGTGGAGATGCGCTGGAGCATGTCAGCCTCCGATCTCGCGGATGTGTTCCTTCTTCCAATACAAGCGGACGCGCTGTCCCTTGATCTTCAACACATCCATGGAGGTGGTCTTGAGGTTTTGCTCGACGACGACCAGGTCCCCCGCCTCCTTCCAACTCGACGAGGTAGCGGGTGTACAGACCGAGATAGACGACATCGCGGACGGTTCCGTCGGTCACGTAACTATCCGGCGGCGCGGATTCGCTCACGTTCCCCAAATGAATCTTTTCAGGGCGGACGGAGAAAGTCACGTCCCGACCGAGGATTCGTTTTGAAACCTCGCCGCGGACAAGGTTGGAAGTCCCGACAAACCCGGCGACAAAGGCGCTGGCGGGATGTTCGTAGACCTCCGCCGGCGAGCCGATCTGCTCGATCCTGCCCTGGTTGAAGAGGGCGATGCGGTCGCTCATGGTCAGCGCTTCCTCCTGATCGTGCGTGACGAAAATAAAGGTGATGCCCACACGCTTTTGAATCGCCTTCAACTCCACCTGCATCTGCTGGCGGAGTTTCAAGTCCAATGCGCCGAGCGGCTCGTCGAGCAGCAAAACTTTGGGGTGGTTGATCAAGGCGCGGGCGAGGGCGACGCGCTGGCGCTGTCCGCCGGAGAGCTGGGAGGGTTTGCGTCCCTCGAAGCCGGAGAGTTGGACAAGTTCGAGCATTTCCGCCGCGCGCTTTATGCGCTCCGGTTTCGACACCCGTTTGACCATCAACCCGTAGGCGATGTTATCGGCGACGTTCATGTGCGGGAACAGGGCATAGTCTTGAAAGACCGTGTTCACATCGCGTTCGTAGGGAGGGAGGTCGGAAACGTCCTGCCCGTACAACAGGATTCGACCGGAGGTGGGGCGGTCGAACCCGGCAATCATGCGCAGGCAGGTGGTTTTCCCCGAGCCGGATGGACCCAGCATGGAAAAGAATTCGCCATCCTTGATCTCAAGGAAAGCCTCATCCACGGCTTTCACATCCCCAAAGTGGCGGCTTACATTTTCAAAGCGTATTGCGGGAGTGGTTTGGTTTGTCATGGGGTTGAGGGACATTATGAAAGACATCAGGCGAGAGCGCCCGCCTGATGTCTTGTTGGAAATCGGATTATCTGCCGCCGATCACAGCGACGTAGTTGGTCACCCATTCGTGATAGGGGACGCATTCCATGCGGCCGTCGCCGCAGTCGGTTGTGGGTGTGCGCCACCACCAGATCTTGTCGAAGTCGTTCAAGCCGTTGTTGACACAGCCGTCGGGACCGAGCAGTTCATTGCCTTCGCACGCATCCAGCCGGACCGGGATGTTTTGGAACCAAGCCGCGAGGTCGCCCTGCACCTTCGGGTCGAGCGAGTGTTCCATCCACATGTAGGCGCAGTTCGGGTGTTCGGCGTCCACGTGGAGCATGGTGGTATCCGCCCAGCCGGTCGCGCCTTCCACAGGGACAACCTTGTCAATGGGTGCGCCGCCAAACTTCAGCAGGTTCGCCTGGAAGGGCCAGGAACCCGAAGCGGCCACGCCTTCGTTGGTGAAGTCGTCCATCTGGATGAACGCGTCGTGCCAGTAGCGGTTGATCAGCGTGCGCTGCTGGCGCAGGAGTTCGATTGCCGCATTGAACTGGTCGCGGTTCAACGAGTAGGGGTTTGTGATGCCGAGTTCGGGCTGGTGGTACATCAGGTAGAGGGCGGCGTCCGCAACGTAGATGGGACCATCGTACGCCTGGATGCGTCCCTTGTTGGATTCGCCGTCTGGCAGGGTCATTTCCTCGAAGACCACATCCCAACTGGTGGGCGGCTGGTCGCCGAAGATCTCCGTGTTGTACATCAGGATGTTCTGACCGGAGGAATACGGCACGCCGTAATGTTCGGGGGTTCCGTCTCCGTCGGTGTCAACGGTGTGCCAGGGGGTGTTCTGAAGCCGTTCGTCAATTTTGCTGTAACTGGGGATCAGGTCAATGTTGACTTCCTGGACGCGCCCGCCGGAAATCAGGCGGTTCGAGGCGTCGCCGGAGGCGGTCACCAGGTCGAAGCCGCCCTCGTTCATCAAGGCAACCATTTCATCCGAGGTGGCGGCGGTCTTCACGCTGACCTTGCAGCCCGTTTCCGCTTCAAACGCAGTGACCCAGTCGTAGCTGGAATCCGTCTCGCCCCGCTCGATATACCCAGCCCACGCAACAATGGATAACGCCCCCTCCCCTTCGCCGATGGACTGAAGGGGTCCGCCGCCTCCTGTGTCACCGTCCGCTCCTCCCGCGCCGCAGGCGGAAACCGCGAGGCTGGCAATAAGCAACAAAGAACCAAATACGAACCACTTGGAATTCATATCTCTCTCCTTTTATTGAGTTGTAGCATGCAAGTACATTCGAACGGTAAATGGTCAGACGGTTATTTTCTTGGCGGCCTCCTTGATTATCTGGACAAATCCTGCGAGCGACGGCAACATACTCTATTATATAAGAGCCAGATTAAGAGTCAATCGGCTATTTCCGAATAGTACAAAGGGTATAATTTGGGAAACATTCCTGGAGAGAATCCGATGACCGACCTTCCCATCTACCCGCTCACCGACGAACATAAAATGCTGCGCGATGCCGCGCGCGACTTCGCCCAAAAAGAGATTGCCCCGATTGCCGCGGATTTCGATGAAAGCGGCGAGTTCCCCAACGCCACCGTAAAAAAGATGGGCGGACTCGGCTTCATGGGCATCGAGGTCCCCGAGCAATACGGCGGCGCAGGCATGGACGCGCTGGCGTACGTGCTTGCGCTGGAGGAAATCTGCAAAGTGGACGCCGCGCACGGCGTCATCATGTCGGTCAACAATTCGTTGTACTGCCACGGCATCCTGAAGTTCGGCGCGGAGGAACAGAAACTGAAATTCATCACGCCTGTCGCTTCGGGCGGGTCCATCGGCGCGTACTCGCTGACAGAACCCCAAAGCGGCTCGGATGCCGGGACGATGCGCGACCGCGCCGTGCGCGACGGCGACTCCTACGTGTTGAACGGGCGCAAATCTGGGTCACCAGCGGGACCGGTGGCGGATTACTTCGTCGTGTTCATGATGACCGACCCGGCGAAAAAACAAAAGGGCGTGACCGCCTTCCTGGTCGAGGGGAATACGCCCGGACTCGTTCGAGGCAAAAAGGAACCGAAGTTGGGCATCCGCGCTTCGGCGACCAGCGAAATCATCTTCGAAGACTGCCGCATCCCGGCGGAGAACCGTCTCGGCGAGGAAGGCGAAGGCTTCAAGATCGCCATGACCGTGCTGGACGCGGGACGCATCGGGATCGCCACCCAAGCGCTTGGGATTGCCGAAGCGGCTTACGAAGCGGCGAGACAGTATGCGGGTCAGCGCGAGGCGTTTGGTCAACCCATTGGAACCTTCCAGGGAACGGGCTTCAAACTCGCGGATATGAAAACCCGCATCGAGGCGTCCCGCCTGTTGATCTACAACGCCGCGCTCGCCAAGGAAAAATCCAAAAAGACCGGCGGGCGGTATTCGCTGGAAGCCTCCATGGCAAAGTTGTTCGCCTCCGAGACCTCAATGTTCGTGACGCACCAGGCGGTGCAAATCCACGGCGGCATGGGCTACAGCAAGGAACTGCCGGTCGAACGCTACTTCCGCGACGCAAAGATCACCGAAATCTACGAAGGCACGAGCGAAATCCAGCGGCTGGTCATCTCAAGATCGGAATTGGGACTGCGGTAAGTCAATGGAAACCACCCCGCTGTGGACTTTGATTCCATCGGCTGCGGCGCTCGCGCTGGGACTGGCGTTGTTCATCATGGCGCGCCGCCGTGCATGGAGCGACCCGCAGGTCGAAACGACCCAATCCCCATCCAAGCCGGAGGCGGAAGCCCTTTCCACAGCGCTTGATCTCAAACAGAGGGTGCGGGAGTTCACTGCAAAATATCGTTGGGAAATTCTGCTGGCAGGAGCGGCGCTCGGGGTGCTGGTGTTCATCCTGCTCTCCGCGCCGGTTCAATTGACGGGAAAACTTTCCACGTACCCGAACCAGCCGGGACGCCCCTTTTACTTTCTGCATTGGACGAGGAACCACCTGCGGTTGTTCTATCATGAGACCGCGACAGCCAGCAACCTGCTCACCGGGCTGGCGGCTTTGATTCTCGTCGGGGCTGCCGCGGTCGGGAAATCGCCAGCCAGGATTCGCTCCGGTCTGTTGTGGAGTCTGCTAAGTCTGGCTGGAGGCGCGCAGTGGATGGTCTCCAGCGGAAACCAACCGACCGCCGGGGTCGTCCTTTACCTTGCCGCCGGTGCGGGGTTTTTCTTTTGGAGCCGGTTCGCCAGGCATGACGTTGCCGCCGCGCTGGATGAACCTCAACCGATCGCAAAGCGCTGGGAGGTTGCGCTGGTCGTTCTCATGCTGGCGTTGGCGGCGTTTGGGCGGATGTATGCGCTGAAGATCGTCCCGTATGGAATCGAAGGCGACGAAGCCAAATGGACGGCTGAGGTGGTGTCGCTGGGCATTCGCGGCGAG
Source organism: Chloroflexota bacterium (assembly GCA_013112685.1). Lineage (GTDB taxonomy): Bacteria > Chloroflexota > Anaerolineae > Anaerolineales > Villigracilaceae > Villigracilis. Next base: position 1,588,393 of record JABFGC010000002.1, read on the forward strand.
CCGGACCCGAACGGTTTGTATCACCGCGACGCGCTTTGCCTACCAGTTTTTACATGCAAACGCTGTTCCACAGGCTCATGGGTCCGTCGCTTTTTGCCGCGCGGTTCGAGGTGGCGCTGTTCAGCGTCATTGGGACGCTGGTCTTCTACCTGCTTCTGCGGCAGATCACGTCCATGCCGCTGGCGTTGGCGGCGGCCTGGTTTCTCAGCGCCAGCATCTTCGATATCAGCGCCAGCCGCCTGGCGAATGTGGAAAGCCACGTCAAACTCTGGCCCCTGTTGACCCTCGCTCTCCTGGTCTGGGCGATGCGCGCCAAGCGCTGGCAGGCATACGCCATTACGGGCTTTGCATTAACCATCGGCTTGCTCACGTACGACACCGTCTGGCCCCTTGGGCTGGTTGTTCTGATTCTGGTCGTCTGGAGGCGCGGCGCCAAAAGGAAAGTTTCGCCGAGACCGCACGCAACCTGGCGGCTCTACTCGTTCCATCCATGCTGGCGGCGCCCATTCTCATCCCTTATTTGACAGGCAGGATGAGTTACTACGAAGTGAGTGAAAAAGGCTGGGAGAACGGTCTTGTTACCCTGTGGGATTATTTCTCCGAGGTATTGTTCAGCTGGTACGGGATGACCTTCCAGGATTTTCTCTACAACCGCCGCGGACCGCTGCTCAACGCCTTCCTGCTTCCATGGATGACCTTCGGGCTGGCTGCCGTACTGGCAAATTTGCGTTCCCGCCTCGCTTCCTGGACTTTGATCTGGGTGCTCCTCTTTATCTTTCCCGTCCCGATTCTGGCGCATTCCCCTTTCGGGCGTGTGTATTACCCTGCGCTTCCGGCGATATACACCCTGGTTGCAATCGGCATGTATATCTTTTGGCGGGAAAAGCTGCGCGCCTGGGCGGCGCGCTCCAGCCGCTTGCCGCCAGCGCGGCGCTCGTTGCGCTGGTCTGGATTCCGCTCTTCAACCTGTACATCTACTTCAACGAAGTGGACGACGGCAACGACCGGCGCGTGAGGCGCGAAGTGGCTGAACTCGCGGCGGACGCGGCGGGGACCCGAAACCATGCTCGTGCTGGCTTCCGTGCCCAATTACAACGAGCCGCTCAACAACGAATACCAGATGATCGAACTCTTCATGCTGGAAAAACTGCCGCCGCATCAAGTCGTGGAATCGTACCAGACGGTGGCGCTGGAAGAGGTCCTCCCCAGCCTGCCGGATTTGAGCGTCCGCCCGAACCGCTCCATCATCCTGGATAAGATCAGTTGGAACAGCCGCCAGGAACGCGACGACCTTGCAAAAGCGCTCGCCGACTGCTACCCGCAAGCCAAGTGGACCAAAGGCGATTATTTCGACCGCGTGGATATTAACGCAGACGCGCTCGCAGACTCGGAATGCACCAGCGCGCACCTCGCCCTCGAATACACCCCCGAAGGTAATCTCGCCTGGAAGTTATCCAGCGGCGTCACAAGCAGAATTGCCTTGAAATGCGAAATCCAGCAAGTCAACCACGCCTGGGTCGAGGCGGAGACCTTCCCGATCTCTCCCGGCTGGCAGGTGGAAACCGTCTACGCCATTGATTGGACCGGCGATGGCTTTCTCATGGACAATTTTGGGAGCAGTCCGGTGGTCTACAGTTTCGAGGTTAAGGAGGAAGGTCCGCTGTATGTTTGGGTGCGGTATTACAAGCGCGTCGTGGACAACTCTCCCGCCCGGATCACAATCGAGAACAACGCCTACATTTTCGCCTCCATCGGCGAAGATAAACTCAACCAATGGAACTGGGAACGGGTCGGCCCGTTCAACGTGACAACCGGCTACCACAAATTGGAATTGCACCGTCCCTACGTGGACGACCCGACCAAATTCATGGCGCTCTTCATCGATTCGATGGTCTTCACCGCCAACCCGGACTTTACCCCCTCGGACACGCAATACCAGCCGGTGCGTCCTCAAATTTATCCGCTCAGGCAGGAACAATCCCGGGGCGAACTGGAACACAACCTCGAGCCGGGCACGTACCGCTGTTACGTCGAAACCGCCAACCGGTCCCTGGTGGATGCGTTCGGACGCACGCCGGTCAGGTCCAACACGGTCAACTTCATCGTTCCGCCCTAACGGCAGCAGAATCCCGAATGTCAAAAACAAACGCGAAAAAAAACATCCATCTCTCCGTTATCGTACCGGCTTACAACGAAGGTTCCCACATTTACGAGAATCTCCTGGTCATTTGCGATGCGCTCAAAAAGCAGGACTTCGAAATCGTCGTCGTGGATGACGGAAGCGCCGATAACACGTTTTCGGAATGCAAGCGCGCCGCCCGGCTTCACCGGAGCATCAAACCGGTGCGGCTCAAATCCAACGTCGGCAAGGGCGCGTCCCTCTTTCGCGGGTTCGGAACACGCGCGCGGCGGGGTCATTGCCTTTCTGGATGCCGATTTGGAGATCGCCCCCCCACCACGTAGCAAAATTGCTCGCCGTCATGAAGAAAACGAAAGCGGATGTCGTCGCCGGCGTGAAAGACCCGTCTGCCAACCGCTTCCCGCTTCCGCGTCAGGTGATGAGCGCGCTCTATCGCAAGACCATCGGCTTCCTGTTCGGACTGAACATCACCGACACGCAAACCGGCATCAAACTCTTCAAACGTGAAGTGCTCGAAGACGCCATCCCGCGCCTGAGCGTGAGCCGCTTCGCCTTCGATATCGAACTGCTGGTCGCCGCCTCCCGCTTCGGCTACAAAATCGTCGAGCATCCGGTGGAGGTTGCTTACCGCCGCAGCGGCGGGCTGGGGCGCATGAAGCCGCGTCATCTTTTCGGCACGTTCCTGGATACGCTCGCCATCTACTTCCGCGCCAGTTTTTGGAGGTGGCTGGAGCCGAGTTTCGGCACGCAATTCTGGATGGTGGTCTTTGTGCTTGGCGTATTCCTGGCAGGGGTTGGTTTCGCCAAGATCCTCACGCCGGTCATCCTCCAGCCGCCGTTCAACCGCATTGCCCACATCATCTTTTTGCAATTCCTGCCCCTCCCCCTGCGCGACCGTCTGCTTGCCGTTGGCGGCGTGCTGATGCTTGTGACCGCATTAATTCAACTGAACAAAAGCCTGCTGAAGGCATTCGCCCGAAAGGACCGCGGCGACCTCGCAGGGATTCTTCGCAAATGACAAACACCGCCTCAAACCCTGACCTCGAAACTGCCTCCTGCCCATTGTGCGGACCCTCCGCCCAAGTCGTCACCCGCTACGACTTCGCCCCATACAGTGTCATCGCCTGTTCCTCCTGCGGACTCAACTACCTCTCGCCGCGCCTGACCCAGGAAGCCATCCTCAAGCTTTACAAGGATGAAGCCTACTACAACTCAAACATTTCCGGGCAGGGATACGACGAATACCTCGAAATCGGCGGTAACTGGGTCAAAACGTTTGCCCGCCGCCTCAAACAGATTGCGCCATATCAATCCGCCGGGCGCGCGTTGGACATTGGCTGCGGACCGGGCTACTTCCTCACCGCCGCGCAAAAGATGGGCTTCGACGTGTACGGGCTGGACCCATCCGATTACATTGTCCAAATGGGGCAAAAGACCTGGGGCAACAGAATCCAACTCGGCTTGATCGAAACCGCAGACTACGAACCGGAAAGTTTCGACCTCGTGGTCGCCTTCGACACCTTCGAGCACATATACGACCCGAAGAAATTTCTCGCCGCGATTCACCGTGTCTTGAAACCCGGCGGCGTGCTTGCCATCACCACCCCCGACCCAACCAGCGCGCTCGCAAAAGCGTCGGGAAAAAACTGGGTCTCTTTCAAACTGCCGGAGCATGTTTTCTACTGGTCGCCGCAGACCATCCGCCGCGTCCTGGAAGACCGTTTCGACGTGCTGGAAATCAATCGCGCCGGGCAATATGCCACGCTCGGCTTTCTCTTCCGGCGGTTGTTCCGGCTCGGAAACGACCCCGGCAGTTTCCTCACCGCTCTCATCAACTTCCTCAACCGTTTCAGCATCTACGCGGATAACGGTTCATTAACGGTGATTGCAAGAAAGAAAGCGTAGCGCAGAATTCATTTCCCAGCCCGACGTGGACTCGTTCATGCGTCAATTATTCTCCGCTCTCACAGGTTCAGCCGGTCGAAAATACGGGGCGGCTGTGTGTTTAATCCTTGCTGTGTTCGGGCAACAATTAATCAAACGATCTGAGCCGCTCGCGCTCTTCAGCGCCATCAACAAGACCTTCGAAAACTGGAACAAATCTTTCTATTTGTGGCTGGAAAATCCTGCCAATGTGTTGATTGGATTGGCGGTCATCGCATGTGCAGCGATCCTTTTCAGCCGCCTCCATCCCCCGGCAGACAAACTCTACACTCCGCCCGAATTACGCACCGCAGACCTGGACTGGTCCCGCTGGAAAAAATCACTGCCCTGGTTGGCTGCCAGCCTGGGGATATATGCGCTTGTTGCGGTTCAACTTGCCCGGCACCGATATTCGGGGGGCTTGGTTTTGGGTTGGCTTGTGTCGTTATTGATTATCACGATCCTGTTTTGGAGAAACGAACACAAACCCGATGGCACAATCCAACGCACGGATGCTGCGTGGATGGCTGTCCTTTTTGCGCTCGCAGTGGTTGTTGCGTCCTACCTGCTCAACGATCTCCCCGCCGGTTGGATCGCGGACGAACTGCCGTTTTGGAAATTGGCGCGGGACATTGCGCTCGGTCTCAAAGAGCCGCCGCTTTTCGACGTGGGCGTTTTCACCTTCCCGGCGGCGAGTTCGTACCTTCAAGCATGGATCATGCGCTGGGCAGGGGTTGACTTTTGGGGATGGCGCTTCGCCTCAGTCCTACCCGCAGCCGGGACCGTCATCCCGTTATATCTGCTTACCCGCGAGTTATTCGACCGGCGTGCGGCAATCGCGGCGGGCATGATGATGAGCGTCAACCCATATTTTCTTTCGTTTGCGCGGCTCGGCTATAACAATTCACAGGTTTTATTTCCAGTAACGCTTTGTCTATATCTCCTTACGATTGGCATCCGCAGAAACAATCGCTTCTACCTCTGGCTCGCCGGGCTGACGGCGGGATTGGGCTTTTACACCTACTTCGCCGCATGGCTGGGATTGGTCGTGTTAGTGATGGTTTTTATTTGCCTCATAGCGCCTTCCCGGAATAAACGCGGAAAATTGATCCTGCCCGGCATTGTCCTCGCCGGTGCGTTGCTGGCGCTTCTGCCAAGGATTTTGTATGTCGGTAGCGGCGACCTAGCGGTCTCGCTGGGTTATAAAATCTGGGAGACCGGTCCCGTCAACACCTTCTACGGCAGGTACTTGTTCGGCGATGAGCGCATTGCGCAGGCGCACGTTTTCAAGATAAACGATGTTGAAGTTTTCTATGACCTGCGCCTATACGGTATCTTGCTGCTGCGCGGCATCGTCCGCACTGCCGCAGTCTTATTCGACCTCATCGGCTACGACGACCACCAAATTTTTACGGGACTGACGGGAATCGGCTCGTCACTGTTTTTTATTCTGGGCATGGGGGTCGCGCTCGCCAACTCCCGCAGGTTGGAATACCTCATCCCGTCCGTCTGGTTCCTGGCGGGATTCTTCTTCCTGGGAGTGATCGCCTCCATCCCGCCGCGCCCAACGCACATGGTTGCCTTGATTCCCGTCTTTGCCATGATTTCAGCGATCGGCCTCATGTCCCTGCTGGATGTTTTCGCAGGCGAAGAGGCTGCTTTGCTGAAAAATGCCCGCCTGATAAAGAATTGGGCAGGCGGGGGGATATTAATTATCCTTGCAGTCATAGGTCTTTTTCAATATTTCGTCTTAATGCCGTATGTGCTTTCGCCGGTCAATGAGGACGACTACATCTCGTGGCTCGGACGCCAAATCCCTGAACCGGCAAACTTCATTTTGGTAGACCACAACGCCATTACGCGCAACCCCAGGGATGAAAGTCTCGGCAAATTGATAAAGCACCGCATCCTTCTGCTCACAAGCGCAGACCTTGAAGCGCGTCCTGAACAGGTCAAAACGTGGGATAACTTTGCGGCGTTTTTCAGCACACAAAGCGGCAGGGACTTTGCCGAGGAAATCGCCGCCCAAATCCCCGATTCCATCCTGCAAATGGGATACGCTCCCGGACGACGCTTGCGCGGTTACATCGTCACGGATTTGAAAATCAATACCTCCATGGATGTCAACTACTCAAATGGCATGGCAGACCTCTGGAATTCCCCGGTTCGGTCCATCCTTTTGCTCTGCGGGGCGATCATCCTGGGGCTGTCATTGCTGGAATGGAAACAAAGAACGAGCATCGAATAAAATAACGGAGCATCATGAAAGCAATCCTCTTTCACACGCACGGCGGACCCGAAGTCCTCGAATACACGGATTTCCCCGACCCGCGGCCCAAGCCCGGCGAGGCGCTGGTGCGATTACATGCCGCGGCGCTCAACCGCATGGATGTGATGGTGCGTCATGGCTGGCAGGGTCTAAAACTGGAATATCCGCACATCCCCCGGCGCAGACGGCGCGGGGGAGATTGTTGCAATTAATTCCCCTCTCCCTGAGGAAGAGGGGGCTAGGGGTGAGGGCGGGCGACCGCGTCGTCATCAACGCCAACCTGGGATGCGGCGAATGTGACGCCTGCCAAAGCGGGCGGGACAACCTCTGCCAGACGTGGCACTTGCTCGGCGAGACCGTCCGCGGCATGTATTGCGAATACATCAGCCTGCCGGTGCGCCAGTTATGCAAAATCCCAGACGGGTTCGATTACCACCAGTCGCCGCGGCGGCTCTGGTCTACCAGACCGCCTGGCATTCAATGATCGCTCGCGGGGCGGTAAAAGCCGGGGAAACGGTGGCAATCGTCGGCGCGGGAGGAGGCGTGAATTCCGCTTCCATTCAAGTGGCAAAATATCTCGGCGCGCGCGTCATTGTCGTCGGTTCCAATTCCAAAAAATTGGAACAAGCCCGGGCGCTCGGCGCGGACGTTTTGATTGACCGCTCCAAAGAGGAGGATTGGTCGAAGGCGGTTTTTCTTGCGACGGAAAAACGCGGTGTGGATGTGGTGGTGGATAACGTCGGCGCGACCTTCCCGCTCAGCATGCGCGCGCTCAAAAAAGGCGGGCGGTTATTGACGGTGGGCAACAGCGCCGCGCCGCGATTCGAGATTGACAACCGCTTCATTTTCGGGAAACACCTTTCGATCCTCGGCTCCACTATGAGCAGTATCGCCGAGTTCCGCGAGGTGATGGATTTGGTGTTTGCTGGTAAACTCCAGCCCGTTCTCGATTCGACCTTCCCCCTGCGGGAAGCCGCCGCCGCGCAGGAACGGCTCTGGCGCGGCGAGAATTTCGGAAAGATCACACTCGATATTTCGTAACGGCACGATTGCCGAAAATGGAAGAATGAATTTTATTAAACGTATCGCATGGTTTGAAGTCCTTCTCGTCGTCGTCGTCCTGGGCATCCACATTTATGCGTCGCTCGCGGATGATTACGTCTTTCCGAACAACTGGTTCAAACGGGACGACGCCTATTACTATTTCAAGGTTGCCCAGAACATCTCCGAAGGGCGCGGCAGCACCTTCGACGGCATCAACCCGACGAACGGTTATCACCCGTTGTGGATGTTGATTTGCATCCCGATCTTCGCGCTTGCCCGTTTCGATTTGATCCTGCCTTTGCGCGTGCTGCTGGTGGTGATCGCCGTCATCCACGCCGCAACCGCCGTGCTGCTGTACCGGCTCGTGAAGAAGCACCTCTCGCACGCCGTTGCGATTTTGGCGGCGGCGTTCTGGTCGTTCAACTATTACATCCACGCGACGGTGTACGAACTTGGGCTGGAAACTCCCATCGCCGCATTTGCGGTTGTTCTGTTGATTTACAAACTCTCCCAATTTGAAGAAGGTTGGCGCGCGGGGGAAATCTCCAAAAAACAACTGGCGGGGCTGGCGCTGTTTGCCGCGATTGCAATGTTCGGCAGGCTCGACCTTGTCTTTCTCGCCGTCATCGCCGGGATTTGGATCGTCTTTCGCGGGTCGGCAATCCGTTTTCTTTTGCCGCTCGACATCCTGCTCATCTTCGTCTCGATGACCGCCTCCGTCCTCTTACGCACGGACTTCAATACCTACAACGCCACCTACGCCTCGTCCGCGGTGGAAGCGACCCTGATCGCGTTCGTCGTCAAAATTCCCATTCTGTATTTCCTCGGCGCATACAAGCATCCCCGTGCAGCGCCGGTTTGGAAAACGCTGCGCCAGGTGGGTCTTGCTCTTGCAATCAGCATGGGTATCGTGGCGGGCGTTTACATTTTGATCGTTCAATTGGGATTGGGAAGAAACTTCCCCCGCTCGGCGTTTCTTCTGGATTTCGCCATCAGCCTGACGCTCTTCGCCGCTTCTCGCTTAGCCGCTAACTGGTTCGCCGACCCAAAGCGGAGCCAACCCGAAAGCCCGCTTGTGCAATTCAAGGCAAACTGGAAAACATGGTTATCCGAGGGCGCGGCATATTACGGCGTGCTCGGCGGATTGCTCGCGGTTTACATGCTTTTCAATCAAGTCATGTTCGGCACCTCCAGCCCGGTCAGCGGACAGATCAAACGCTGGTGGGGCAGCATGGCAAGCACGGCGTATGAACGCCCCGCATCGAGCTGGGCATCCTTCTTCGGCGTGGACGCCGGCGCGTTTGAAACCTGGCAGCCCTTCTCCGAGGTCTTCTGGAGCGTCTCACAGCGCCTCCGCCCCATCATTCCCGGCGCGGACAAGGTTGACGAGCGGTATTTCACGGTGTTGTTCGCCTTTGTCCTCATCGCTCTGATTCTGGTCTTCATTAACAAACAACGCTCCCTGCGCGCCATCGCCATGCTCGGCGGGATTCCTTTGCTGGCTGGGAGCGGGATTCACATCCTTTCGTACACCGCCACCTCCTACGGCGGCGCGAAGGAATGGTACTGGATCAGCCAGATGATTTTGCTGACGCTGACCGCCAGCCTGTTGTTCGATTTGATTTTGCGTCCGCTTCAACGCATCCGATATGCGCGGCTGGCGCTCACAGCGGGAGCGTTGATCTACGCGGGAGTTGCGGCGAACGCGCTTTGGGGGGCGGTCCATTACATCATGCCGCACGGACGTTTCCCGCCGGACCGTCCCTACATGGAGGTGGTCGCTTACCTCGAAGAAAACACCTTCCCCGGCGAGATCATCGGCATGACCGGCGGCGGCAACGTCGGCTATCTAATCAAGGACCGCACCATCGTCAACATGGACGGATTGATCAACAGTTACGACTACTTCCGTGTTCTGCAAAACGGGGATGCGCCCGTCTACCTGCGCCAGCGCGGGATGACAGTTGTGTTTGCCAACCCACGCCTGCTGGCATTGCCGCCTTATTACGGTCAATTCGCCCCTTATCTCGAACGATACAGCAGTTATGGGGGGAAAGACCTGCTGTATTTACTGGAAGAGCCGAAATACTAACATGAGGCGCCCTTTCGTAGTAACCCTCACAGGCTGGATGGTGTTAATCTTCACAGCCTGGAATGCCCTGCGCGCGTGGACATCCATTGCCTGGAGTTCCACTTTGATTGAGTTTGCAGCGAGGCTTTCGCCAACGGCAAGCGCCGTCATCGGAATCTTCTGGGCGGCATTTGGGGCTTTCCTGTCCTGGAGCATTTGGCAGAAAAAGCCCTGGTCGGCGAAACTCCTCATCGGGGCGGGGGCAGGCTCTACAGTCTGGTATTGGAGCGAGAGATTGCTCTTCCAGAATCCGCGACCAAATTCCCTTTTTGCTGTTATAGTAAATCTGGCAGCGTTGATCATCGTCTTCTTTGCATCGAAATCCCTGTCGAGAGAGGCTTATGAGCGAAACACAGAAAATCCAACAACTGAATGACCTGAAGGCGCAGTCGCGCCTGGGCGGAGGACAGGCTCGCATTGACGCCCAGCACAAAAAAGGACGCCTGACCGCGCGCGAACGTCTCGACCTTTTGCTGGATCGCGGTTCGTTCCGCGAAGTGGATGCGTTCGTCGTCCACCGCACGCACGACTTCAACCTGGACGAACAGAAATACATGAGCGACTCCGTCGTCACCGGCTGGGGGACGATTGACGGCAGGCTGGTGTACGTCTTTTCACAGGACTTCACCGTCTTCGGCGGCAGCCTGGGAGAAGTCCATGCCGAGAAGATCTGCAAGATCATGGATATGGCGATGAAGAACGGCGCGCCGGTTATTGGTTTGAACGACTCAGGCGGCGCGCGCATTCAGGAAGGCGTCGTTTCGCTGGCGGGCTATGCGGATATCTTCCTGCGCAACACGATGGCATCCGGCGTCATCCCGCAAATCTCCGCCATCATGGGACCTTGCGCGGGCGGCGCGGTGTACTCCCCCGCCCTGACGGATTTCATCTTCATGACGCGCAACACCTCGTACATGTTCGTCACGGGACCCGATGTGGTCAAAGCCGTGACTCACGAGGAAGTGACGCAGGAGGAACTCGGCGGCGCGAGCGTGCATTCGGAAAAATCTGGCGTGTGCCACGTCGCCGCCGACAGCGAAGCGGACACGCTTTATCAAATACGCAAACTGCTTTCGTACCTGCCGCAGAACAACATGGAGGACGCTCCTTTCCACCCCACCTCGGATGACCCGCTGCGAATGAGCGAAGAACTCAACACCATCATCCCGGACGACCCAAACAAGCCGTACGATATCAAGGAAATCATCCGCCTCATTGTGGACGACGGCGGTTTCTACGAAATCCACGAGAACTACGCCGGGAATATTGTGGTCGGCTTTGCCCGCCTCGGCGGACATTCCGTGGGCATCGTCGCCAACCAGCCCGCCGTGCTGGCGGGCGTGCTGGATATTGATTCGTCCGAAAAGGCGGCGCGCTTCGTCCGTTTCTGCGATTCGTTCAACATCCCGCTGATCACACTGGTGGACGTGCCCGGTTTTCTGCCTGGCACCAACCAGGAGCATCACGGCATCATCCGTTCGGGCGCAAAACTGTTATACGCCTACTGTGAAGCGACTGTTCCCAAGTTGACGGTCATTACGCGCAAGGCTTATGGCGGCGCGTACGACGTGATGAGCAGCAAGCATATTCGCGGCGACGCGAACCTGGCGTGGCCCACCGCCGAGATCGCCGTGATGGGTCCCGATGGCGCGGTGAACATCATCTTCCGCCGCGAACTCGAAACCGCGGAGGACCCGGTCAAACGCAAAGCCGAACTGGTGGCGGATTACAAGGAAAAGTTCGCCAACCCTTATGTGGCGGCTTCGCGCGGCTACATTGACGATGTAATCGAGCCAAAGGAGACCCGTCCGCGCCTCATCAACGCGCTGGAGATGCTCAGCAACAAGCGCGACGGCAACCCGGCGAAGAAGCACGGGAATATTCCACTATAAGCTTCAGGTTCCATGTGTCAGGTTTCAGGTGTCGAAGATCTGGAACCTGACACATGGAACTTGACACTTGCGGAGCAGAGATGTTCAAAAAAGTATTAATCGCAAATCGCGGTGAGATCGCCGTCCGCATCATCCGCGCCTGCCGGGAATTGGGGCTTGAGACGGTCGCCGTCTTCTCCGAGGCGGACCGAAGCGCCCTGCACGTCCGCTACGCGGATGAAGCCTATCTGCTGGGTCCCGCGCCTTCGCGCGAATCCTACCTGCGGGCGGATAAGATTCTCGACATTGCCAAAAAATCCGGCGCGGACGCGATCCATCCCGGTTACGGTTTCCTCGCCGAGCGCGAAGACTTCGCCGCCAAATGCGCCGACCTCGGCATCACCTTTATCGGTCCCAAGCCCTCGTCCATTGCGGCGATGGGCGACAAAGCCGAGGCGCGCGCGACGGTCATCAAAGCCGGCGTGCCGGTCGTGCCGGGAACAGAAGACGTGGGCAACATGTCCGACGATGATTTGCTCCGCATCGCCCCGCAGATCGGCTTCCCGCTTCTGATCAAGGCGACGGCGGGCGGCGGCGGAAAAGGCATGAGGGAAGTCCGAAGTTTGGAGGAAATGCCGACCCTCCTCCAGTCCGCGAGACGCGAGGCAGAATCCGCCTTCGGCGACGGGAATGTCTATCTGGAGAAACTGGTCGAGGGGGCGCGGCACATCGAATTCCAAATCATCGCAGATTCACACGGCAACGTGATTCACCTCGGCGAGCGCGAATGTTCGATTCAACGCCGCCACCAAAAACTGCTGGAGGAGGCGCCTTCGCCCTTCCTCGACGACGAACTGCGCGGGAAGATGGGCAGCGTCGCCGTCAAAGCCGCCCAAGCCGTGGATTACACCAACGCGGGCACGATTGAGTTTTTGGTGGACAAGGACAAGAATTTTTACTTCCTCGAAATGAACACCCGCCTGCAAGTGGAACACCCGGTCACGGAGATGGTCACCGGCGTTGACATCGTGGCGGAACAACTCCGCATCGCGCGCGGACGCCAGTTGAGTTACACCCAGGAACAGGTTAAATTCAACGGACACGCCATCGAATGCCGCGTGAACGCCGAAGACCCGTTCAACAATTTCATCCCCTCCACCGGGCGCATTACCCACAGCCTGCTGCCCACCGGTCCCGGCGTGCGTGTGGATACGGGCGTGTACCCCGGCTTCGAGATCACGCCGTACTACGACCCGATGATCGCCAAGTTGATCGTCTGGGGCGAGACGCGCGCGCAAGCCATTTTGCGGATGCGCCGCGCGCTGGAGGAATACCGCATCGTGGGCGTGCGGACGAATATTCCCTTCCACCAAACGTTGATGGATTCGCACCGCTTCATGGGCGGACAATTCGATACGCGCTTCGTGGAAGAGCGTTTCTCGATGGACGGCGCATCTGAAATGGACCTCACACAGGCGGAGATCGCCGCCATCCTCGCCACGCTGGTCGCCCACAAGGAGACCGAACGTTCCGCCCAGATCGTGCGCCGCAACGAACGCGACACCAGCAACTGGAAATGGGTCGGGCGCTGGGAGCGGATGCACAGGTGATCCGATTTTCGATTTACGATTGGCGATTTGAAGATTGAGGCTATGGCATGAAATACGTTGCAACGATTGACGACAAGGATTTTTCCATTGAAATCGTGGACGACCGCCACGTGCGCGTCGGCGAGCGGCTGATCGCCGTGGATTTCGAGTCGGTCAGCGGACAGCCCGTCTATTCGCTGATCTTCGACGGCAAGTCGTTCGAGTCCTTCGTGTACCAGGGGAGACGACGCCTGGCAGGTGCTTCTGCACGGGCGGCAGTTCCAGTGAAAGTGGAGGACGAACGCGAAAAACGCCTCAGAGCCGCGGCGGGCGGAGGCGTGGCGGAAGGCGGCGAGTTCCACCTCAAAGCGCCCATGCCGGGACTGGTCGTCGCCATCCCCGTCAGCGAGGGGCAGGAGGTTAAGAAGGGACAGGTGCTGGTCATCCTCGAATCCATGAAGATGCAGAACGAATTGAAAGCGCCGCGCGACGGCGTGGTGCATCACATCAAAGCCAAAGCCGGGGAAAGCGTGGAGCAGAAGCAGGTCCTGCTCAACCTGCAATAGTCATGAACGGGCGGGAGACGGAAGTCAAGTTTTACGTGCGCGATCTGAAACGAGTGGAGTTGCGCCTTCGTGAGTTGAAGGCGCGATTGATTCAGCCGCGCGTGCACGAGGTCAACCTGCGCTTCGATAATCCGGGCGGCGATTTGCGGAGAAGCCTGAAAGTGCTGAGGCTGAGAAAAGATTCAAAGGCGAAGCTGACATTCAAAGGTCCGAGTGAGGCGCGCGAGGGCGGGGTGCTCAGCCGGAGGGAAGTCGAGTTCACGGTCGGCGATTTCGACAGCGCCAGGGAATTCCTGGAACTGCTCGGTTTCGTCCCCATCGTTTTCTACGAAAAGTATCGCGCCACCTACGAACTGGAGGGCGTCCACGTCATGCTGGACGAACTGCCCTACGGCGAATTCGTGGAGATCGAAGGCGAGGACATCGTCGCTTTGCGAAGGGTCGCGGGTTTGCTTGGCTTGAATTGGGAGGCGATGGTCAAGGCGGGGTATCACGCCCTGTTCGAGCGCGTGGTGGACAAGCACGGCTTGGAAGCGGGGAAACTGAGTTTCAAGGCGCTGGAAAACGTGCGCATCACACCGGACGACCTGAGAATTATCCCGGCGGATTAAGAGTCTCTTCCTGTTGACTTTGCGAATTCGGGGGCTATACTAAAAACAGAGAGTGACGACAGGAGACAACATGTACCTCAAAGGCTTCGACAACCTTGCCCGGCGCGTTCCTGAACTAAACTCGGCTGGCGGGCGGATGAAGATCGCCGCGTACTTCCTCGCGGTGTTCGCGCTGGTCACCGCCTACTTCATCCTCACCGACCCAATCCCCACCTGGACGCTCGACAGTCAGATCGTGGTCATGGCGCTGGGGTTTTTGCTGATCAGCCGGTTCTTCACCCAAAGAAAAATCTACCTCGAAAAATATAAAGAGGCGGCGTACCGCCATGCCTTCGGGAGGTTTGCCCTGCCGGGGCTTGCCGTCATTTTCGCTTCCATTGCCCACATCGCCTCCATGAACGGACCGAAATTCACCCAGCCCATGCTCACGATCATTTTCACCTGGGCAGGCTGGGTTTTTATCGTCATCGGCGTTTTGTTATGGCTCCGCGCCGTGTCGGTATTTGGCGTGGATAATCTCACCCTGCTCTACGTGTATTTCCCCAAGGAAGGGGAACTGGTCCATTCAGGGATTTACAGCGTGATCCGGCATCCCATCTACGGTGCAGTTTTGCGTCTGGGCATCGGGCTTGCCCTGCTCAACATGGGGATTTACGCCCTCACCTTTGCCGTCCTCCTGCCGCTGGGTTTCTTCGGCTGGATCCGCCTGGTGGAGGAAAAGGAACTGATCGAACGCATTCCAACCTACGCGGAATACCGCAAGCGAGTCCCTGCATTTTTCCCCTACCCCAACCGCCTGCCGGGCTTCTTCAAATTTCTGGCGACAGGAAAATAACATGAGCGCCCTTGAAAAAAGACCGAGCGTCCTGCTGAAATTCTTCTTCAAAATACCGCTTCTGCTTCACAGTCTTGGTTTCGGAGGCTGGGAGCGGTGGATCGGCGCGCAATGGATGTTCATTGCCACGACAGGCAGGAAGACCGGCAAACGACGCGAAGCCATGGTGGATGTAATGGACTACGACTCCGCAACTGACACGTACTACATCGAAGCCGCCTACGGCAAACGCGCGGACTGGTACAGGAACATACAGAGCAATCCGATTTTCGAGGCGCAGGTCGGGCGCAGGAAGTTCAAAGCGCGCGCCGGGGAACTGACCGAAACGGATACCGGCGAAATGCTCGTCCAATTCTATCGCCGCAAACCCGCCTACACCCGCTCGGTGATGGCAATGGTCGGCATGAAATTCAAGGATGAAGATGAATTGCGGGTCCTTGGCAGGGGACTGACCCTTCTGACAGTCAAGCCAATACCTCCTGGTCATTCTTCCAAGTGACCGATTCGACCGCGCTCTCGATTCCCAACAGCACGCGCAAAACGGATTTGACTGAATCCGCCTCCCCCGATGTGACAAAGCGGACTCTCCCCCCATTCTGATTCTCCAGCCCTCCCGCCTCGAGCAGACGTTTGACCTGTCTCGCCACTGCGGGAGCGGGGTCTATCACCCGGACCTTTTCCCCCACAATCCGCTCGACGAGCGGAATCACAAACGGATAATGCGTGCATCCCAGCACGACCGTGTCGATGTTTTTTTCGAGCATCGGGTAGAGCGCCTCTTCCAAAATCCGGCGCGTCTCTTCGCCGTCCAGATTCCCCTTTTCGATTTCCTGCACCAACCCATTGCAAGTGTTCTGAAATAACTCGACTCCGTTTGCAAATCGCTCCACCACCGAGGCGTACAACGCGCCTTGAAACGTCGCCGGGGTTGCCAGCACGCCCACCTTGCCGGTCTGAGTTTTCTCCGCCGCCGGTTTGACCGCCGGTTCCATGCCGACGAATTGCACGTCCGGGAACATTTCGCGCAGGTATTTCAACGCCGCCGCCGAAGCCGTATTGCACGCCACGACGATGATCTTCGCCCCTTCTTCAAGCAGATAGCGCGTGATCCCCTCGGAAAAATCCTGAATCTGCTTCATCGAGCGCGGACCGTACGGCACGTGTCCCTGGTCGCCGAAGTAGATGATGTCTTCGCCCGGCATCAAGGCGCGGATCTCCCGCAGGACGGAAAGTCCGCCCACGCCGGAATCGAAGACGCCTATGGGGCTGGCTGCTGATGTCATGGGATAAGAGAATCTCTCAATGCGCGACTACGCATCATGGGGCACGGAATTGGAAGCATCCACGAACGACTTGAACAGTCTCTGCATCACCGGCTGGTCGGTCAGCCATTCGGGATGCCACTGCACGCCCAGGGCGTAGGGATGGTCGGGCAGTTCCACGGCTTCGATCACGCCGTCTGGAGCATGACCAACTATCCGCAAGCCGGAGGCGATGTCCTTCAATCCCTGATGATGCAGGCTGTTGACGTGGAGCAGCGTCTCCCCAAAAATCTCCGCCGCGCGCGAAGTCTCATCCACGTTGACCGGGTGAATGATGTCGGTATATTCCTCGTTATCGTGATTCAACGCGTTTCGGAACCTGGTCGGCGATGTGCGTGTAAAGCGTGCCGCCCAATGCCACGTTCATCACCTGCGCGCCGCGGCAGATGGCAAGGAAGGGCTTGCCGTCGTTCACCGATTGTCTGAGCAGCGAAATCTCCGTCACATCGCGGTTTTCGTCCACATCGTGAATTTTGGGATGCGCCTCCCCATCGAAATACTTCAACGAAATATCCCCGCCGCCGGAAAACAAAATTCCCTGCAGGCGCGAATACAACTCTTCCAAATCCTCTTGCGGCAAAACAGCGGGAATCAAAACGGGAATCCCGCCGCCCAAACTCACCGCCCGGATGTAGGAATGTTGAACGGCTGAGGTCGGTCTGCCGTAATCGTTCCTGCCGTTAAAGGTCGTAATACCGATCAATGGTTTGGTCACGCGATCCTCCAAAGGGATACTGGTTTAATTTCGAGTTCCAAGCATACCACTCGAACCGCCAAGTCGCCAAGAAAGGATAAAAAGGTGAAAAACTTGTCGGCTTGGCGCGGCGGCGGTTTTTCGCGTAAGACGGGGTTCTTAACCCAAACGTTGCGATAAAAAAAGACCCCGATGGAAGCCATCAGGGTCATGAAGGAAAACCTAGGAAAACTTTTCCTTGATGCGCGCGCTCTTGCCGGTGCGTTCGCGCATGTAATACAACTGCGCGCGGCGGACCTTGCCGTGGCGTTCCACCACGATCTTGTCCACGCGCGGCGAGCGGAGCAGGAAAGTGCGCTCCACGCCGATGCCGTTCGACGCCATGCGGCGGACGGTCACTGCGGCGTTGTTGCCGCTGTTTCGCAGGCGGATCACCAAGCCCTTGAATTCCTGGATGCGCTCGCGGTCGCCTTCCTTGATTTTGACGTGCACGCTCACAGTATCGCCAGCAGCCAACTGCGGGATCTTTTCGTTATTTTGCGCCTCGACGGCTTTGATCAAGTCTGCCATTTCCGTTCGTCCTTACTTTTTTGATTGGTTTCCAATATACGCGAGGGCGGATTATAGCACGGATATTCTCAGGTCACAAGTACCCAAACAACTTAAAACATGGCGTTCTCAAAGTCGGACGAGTCTTGTTCCAATAACCGCCACGAACGCCAAGACGCCATGATTCTCCTTTTATTCTTGGCGCTCTTGGCGCCTTGGCGGTTCAAAAGATAACCACAGTTTATATTGAGAAAACCATGCAACTTAAAAGTGGGGGCAAAAACGGCTGAAGTTCGCTGCTTTTGCCCTACATCTTCATGTTGTTTGGGCGCAAGCCTGATTTCAGGAATATTTTCGGATCGCCAGCACCGCGTTATGACCGCCGAAGCCGAAGGCATTGCTGAGCGCCAAAGAGATTTTCGCCTCGCGCGCCTGGTTCGGGATGTAATCCAGGTCGCATTCGGGGTCGGGCGTTTCGTAATGGATGGTCGGCGGCAAAACCCCTTCGCGGATCGCCTTCACGCAGAAGATCGCCTCCAGGGCGCCCGTCGCGCCCATCATGTGCCCGGTCATGGACTTGGTGGAGGAAACAGGGATTCGATACGCCCGTTCCCCAAACGCCGCCTTGAGCGCGCGCGTCTCCGCCTGGTCGTTCAGGGGCGTGGCGGTGCCGTGCGCATTGATATAACCGACTTCGTCGTCGTTCGCTTTTGCAGACGACAACGCCATCCGAATCGCCGCCGCGCCGCCCTCTCCTTTTTCATGCGGCGCGGTCACGTGAAAGGCATCCGCCGTCGCGCCGTACCCCGCCAGTTCCGCGAGGATGTTCGCGCCGCGCGCCTTCGCATCCGTCTCGCGCTCCAACACAAGCACTGCCGCGCCCTCGCCCATCACCAAACCGTCGCGGTTTTTATCGAACGGCTGGGGCGTCAGCGAGTAATCGCTGTTCCGGCGGGACATCGCCCCCACACGGTCGAACGCCGCCACGCCAGTGGATGTGATCGTCATTTCCGAAGCGCCCGCCAGCGCGGCGTCAATCATCCCCGTGCGCAGCATCATCAGCGCGACGCCGATCCCGTCCGCGCCCGAAGCGCACGCCGAAGCCACCGAAAAGCACGGCCCCTTGATCCCAAACTCGATGGCGGTCATCCCCGCGCCGCCGTTCGCCATCAACATCGGAATTAGAAACGGGCTGACCTTGCGCGGACCTTCCTTGTAATTTGTGAGAGTCGCCTCCTGCAAGGAATGCAGACCGCCGATGGCAGAAGAAATGATGACGCCAATCCGCCCCGCATTGGCTTCCGTAATTTCCAGCCCCGAATCCGTCAGCGCCTGCTTTGCAGACGCAATCGCAAACTGCTCGAAGCGGTCGCGCCGGCGCGCTTCTTTTGCATCCATGTACTGCTCGGGCTGAAAGCCCTTCACCTCGGCGGCGATGTGAACCTGCAAAGGCGACGAATCGAACAACGTGATCGGTCCCACGCCCGACCTTCCCTCAATGGCGCTCGCCCAACTTTCTTCGACGTTCAATCCCAACGGGTTCACAGTCCCCATCCCCGTGACGACAATTCGATCCAGCATTTTTCCTCCGATAATGGAAATAAGATATGACGGAATTAACAACCCCGAATTTCAACGAGCGTGACGCTTCGCCGGTCGGAACGCGCTTCATTCCACACCGGGACCTGCCAGCCCTTCCAAAGTTTATCCAACCCGCCAGCGACTCAAATCCCGCCAGCCGTAAGCGACCTCGACCAATTCCTTCCCGCCGATCACGATGGATTTCTCGTGCACGTACGCGCCGCCCATCCGTTCATAAAACCCCCGCTCGTGGACATTCTCCCTCAACACCCACACGAGCATGGAGTTTAGCCCAAGTTCCAACAATCCCTTCGCGGCTTCGGTCATCAACATCCGTCCGATGCCGCATCCTTGCACTGACTTCAAGATGTAAATGGCGTATAACTCTCCGTCAAAACCGCTGTCCTTCTCCTGCGGCGGACCGTAGTTGGAAAACCCAACAACCTGTCCGTCCATCTCTGCAACAATGGCGCGGTGATACAAATCGGCGGGGTCGGAGAGTGAAGCCGTCCAGCGTTCTGTGCGGCGTTCCATGGACAGATTCTTCAAAAACTCATCCGGCACAATGCCGGGGTAGGTCTCCTGCCAAGCCGTAATGTGGACCGCCGCAATCTCCTGGGCGTCGTCAACCGTTGCGCGTCGAATCGCAATCATGGGTTATTCGCCCGGCTTGGGGATGTAATCGCCCTCGACCCATTCCTGACCGTCCGGACCCACTTCCTTCTTCCAAATTGGCACGATCTCCTTGAGGCGGTCAATGCCATAGCGGGCGGCTTCAAAAACGCCTGTATCGCGGTGGGCGGCGGTGCAGGCGATGAGGACAGTGGGGGTCTTTGGATAAAGTTTGCCGATGCGCTGGACGATGGCGATGCCTTCCACGCTGGACCAGCGCACGCGAATCTCGTCCGCCACCTGCTTCATTTTGGCTTCCGCCATGGGGATGTAGGACTCGTATTCGAGATACTCGGTCTCATGCGCATCGCCGCGGCTGGTCACGCCACGCACCATGCCGGTGAAGATCGCCGTTGCACCCGTGGATGGGAGCGTGATTTTTGCGAGCAGGTCGTTCAAGTCAATTTCGGCTTCGGCGATGAAGTAGATGGTTGGGAATTGGGACATGGGGGTAGGTAATTGGGTAATTGGAGATTGGAGATTAGCCGCCGCTGACGGGTGGGAAGAGGGCAATTTCCGCGTTTGGTGGGACGACGGCTTCGTCGAAGGCGTATTCGCGATTGATGGTGATAAGCACGGATTTCATGGACTCCTTCAGGTTGGGGTAATCCACGCCCAATTTTTCCTTCAATTGCTGGATGGTCATGTCGGCGGGGATATCCAACTCCATGGATTTGGTCCCCGCGCGGTCGCGGATGGTGGCGAAAAACAGTAACTTTATATGATTCATTCCAAAGCCTTTGTAAAGATGGTTGAAGGTCGAAGGTTACAGGTTGAAGGTTACAGGTTGAAGGTCGTTAAATCCAGACATCATTCGGGGCGGTTAGCGAAGAGTCTTTTGCATCGCCGGTGTTGACCGTGCCAGCGGGTTCGATCAGCAGGATGTGACATTCCTGCCCGGCGACGGGTTTGTGTTCCACGCCTTTCGGCACAACGAACATCTCGCCTTCATTCAGCGAGACCTTGCCATTGCGGAAGTGGATGTCGAGCCTGCCTTTGACAACGATGAAGACTTCGTCAGTCTCGGGGTGGTTATGCCAGACAAATTCGCCCTGGACTTTGGCAAGTTTGAGATGATAGTCGTTCATCCGGGCGACGATCTTCGGCGACCAGTGTTCGGTGAATTTGGAGAGTTTTTCCTGGAGGTTGATCGGGGAGTAATTCATAAGGGTCTCGGCTTGAAGGTTGAAGGTTGCAGGTTGCAGGTTGCAGGTTGGGCTTGCAATTTCCTTTACTCATTCACTACATCGCCGCTTATGCCGCCGTGCTTTTCGATAAGCCGGATATTTTGTATCTTCATCGTTTTTTCAGCGGCTTTCGCCATGTCGTAGACGGTGAGCGCGGCGATGGAAACCGCGGTGAGCGCTTCCATCTCGACGCCGGTTTTGCCGGTCACTTTGGCGGTGGCGGTAATGACCACGCCGGGGAGTGAGTCGTCCAGCTCGAGGTCCACGTCCACTTTGGAGAGTGGGAGAGGATGACATAACGGAATCAGGTCCGAGGTCCGTTTTGAGGCGATGATGCCTGCGATTTGCGCCACGGTCAGCACATCGCCTTTCTTAATCTGCCCGGCGCGGATCAAATCCAGCGTCTCCTTTTTCATGTGGACTTCGCCGCGCGCGACGGCAACACGCTCGGTGTCGGGCTTGCGACTCACGTCCACCATTTTAGCGCGGCCGCTTTCGTCGAGATGAGTGAGTTTGGACATGAGCCGGATTATACCGCCATGCGAAGAACCGGTTTACCACGGAGAACACAGAGAGCGCTGAGGAAACCGATTAGAAAACTCTGTGCTCCGTGCGCTCTGTGGTGAACGCTCTTAAGATATAATCCGCACGCGATGGACGGACTTCTTGGAAATCAACTCGGCGGTTACAAGGTTCAGATTCCCGTGTACGAGGGTCCGCTCGACCTGTTGTTGAGCCTGATCGAGCGCGCCGAACTGGACATCACGGCGATCTCGCTGGCTTCGGTGACGGATCAATACCTGGCGCATTTGCAGGGACTGGAGCGGTTGATCCCCGATGAGATTTCATCGTTTTTGGTGATCGCGGCGAAACTGGTGCAGATCAAATCGGAGGCGCTGCTGCCGCGTCCGCCCGAACGGGAGGCTGGCGAGGAAGACCCCGGCATTGCGCTCGTCGAGCAGTTGAAACTGTATAAGCGTTTCAAGGAGATCGGAGTCTGGCTGGAGGAGCGGCAGGCAAAGAACCTGCGGACGTTCCTGCGCGTCGCGCCGCCGCCAAAAGTAGTGCCGAAGCTCGACCTTTCAGAACCTGACGCTCGAAGGCTTGCTCAACGCGGCGGAGACGGCGTTTGCCAAAGAGAAGGAAAAGAAGCCGCTGACCACGATCATCACCGCGCCGAAGGTGACCATCCGCGAGAAGATTGACTTGATCACGAAGACCTTGAAGAACATCCAGCGCATGACGTTCAGCGGACTCGTCACTGATAAAGCCACGCGCGTGGAGATCGTGGTGACTTTTCTCGCGCTGTTGGAGTTGATCAAGCGCTACCGCGTCACAGCGAAGCAGGAACAGTTGTTTGGGGATATTGAGTTTGAACGAAGCGAAGATTGGAAGGACGACGAGGAGATCGAGATCGAGTTTGAGTGAGGGGAAGGCAGTGATCAGTCATCAGTGACCAGTTATCAGGGGCGGTGATGACGCCGCGAAGCAGGTCAGGGCTATGAAATTTGTTGCCTTCCAAATGCGGCTGTCCCGCCTCCGCAAACTTGACCAAGCAACGCAGCGGGCGTAGACTTCTCCCACCGTCCCCGTCAGCGTCCCTGCGGCGGTGTCACCTCAAGGATACGCTGATGCCATATCATCCTGCAGCGTAGCGGAGTGGATGTCCATTTCAAAAACATTCAAATATCGCCAATCGTTGGGTTTCTTCTCAATGGCAAATAGAAAATGAAGGAGCGAAAGATGGCGTCGTTTCAGAAATCCATCGCGGAATATAAAAAACAACTGGAGAAAGGGGCAATTCAAGAGGCGTACAGGGGATTGATGGAATATATGATGGGTTTGAAAACTCATTTCATGAAAAAATATCCCGACTATGTCGAATCTGGAAGTCTTTATTATGGATATATGGATATGACCTATTTTTCCATCTTTCCGAAATCCATAAAGGATCGGAAATTGAAGATCCCGATCGTCTTCCTTCACGAAGAATTTCGATTTGAGGTGTGGCTGTCGGGAGTGAACAGGCGGGTTCAAGATGAGTATTGGAAACTGATAAAAGATAGTAAATGGAATAAATACAAACTTGTGTCCCAGGAGGGACCACTTGTTGATTCGATCTTGGAACATATAGTGGTTGACAACCCTGATTTCAGCGATTTAGATGGTCTGACACGACAAATCGAGAAAGGAACTTTGAAATTTATTCAGGATGTGGAGAACTTCTTATCTACGCACTAGAATACATTCCATGAACACTCAAAAGGTTGTCATTTCCCTCAAACGATTCCTGCTCGTGGAACAGTGCCCGGCGGACTGGAAGGGTCTGGATCTGTACCTGTTTCGTGACGAAGCAGTGGTTTTCTATGTCGGACAGTCCCACCTCGCTTTTGCACGGGTTTGGGAGCATCTCTTAAGCGGCTTCAAGGGACACTCGATCATGGGTCGGTTTGTGTGGTGCAACTGGCCAACATCCATGAAATTCACCATTGAATTGCTGAGTTCACGGTCCGGGCAATTTGATGCGACCGGCAACGACGCGAACGCCGCCGAGCGGTTACTGATCCAGCAATGGTCGCCCTGCTTCAATGTGTCGCAGAACAGCCGACCGACATCGTTACCACAGACGTATTTGCCGCCAAACGCCCCATTCAGGCGCAGACGAAGCTTGAATATGCTGATCCACGAGGCGGAACGAGCGGTAAAGGCAGAGGATACACAACTTTGGATGCAGAGCATGAAGTAGTGTAAATAACGTCGTGGGGGGTAAGGGATTTAGGCTGACCTCCCGAAGAACATGCCGCACTGCGGCGCATGTGTCGGGACGATGTGGCGGGCAGCGCCAGGGAAGAACGCAGAGAAAATCCAATAAAGACTCAGCGATCCCTGCGGTAAAAAGTTGCAACCTCCGCCAGAGACCGAGCGGAGGTTTTTCATTTTGGGGGAAAAGAGACGGGCATTTTGACCATTGCCTGTTGAATTTAGACAAAATATGCCTATAATGTTCGTAACATTGGTGTTCATCCCCTGAACCACCGCTTCCCAAACACTGAACTGTCAGGGCGGAAACCGAATTGTCAGTTTGCGGCAACGCGAGAGCTACATAATCCCCCAAGTTTAACCATTTGTTGTTCGATCACTCGAAGGAAATCTGAATATGCCGACCGCAAGCCTCAAACCCGATCATCCTGCGGTTTGTCAATTAGAGCCTATCCCTTTTGTCGTTTCTGCTTGTTACTGACTCACTGGATTGAAAGCGAAACAAAGAATTTGTCATGAACGAATTGATAAACCTCATCCGAGATAATTTCTCCGCCTTTGTAGAAGCGATGCTCTTCATGCCCTCCGAACTCCAGATATGGCATTGGTACGAGGCGGCGGTGTTGGCTGTTATTCTGGCTTTGGCGGTGGGTGTGATTTTTCTGTGCGATTGGTTAATGAAAAAATACAAAACCGGATTTCCCAGCAGCGTCCTGCTTGCGTTCTTGGTCCTAAGTCTGCCCATCATATTGACGGGATTCCTCTTGAGCATCCTGCGGCTTGATTTAATTTCATCGGACCCCTTTCTTGTCGTCGGTATCGGATCGCCTGTGTTCAATCTCGTTCTGGGGGTGATGGCTTCTTTGGGAAACCGCTTGCGTAAAAACCATCGAATCACAGGCACAATCCTGTTGTTGGGGACGGGTTTTCTTTTTGCATGGGTCTTGTTTACAACTTTCATTCTGTTTGTGCTCCGTCTCGTTATCAGCTAGAGGAAGTGAAACGTGAAAAGAATCCTTTTCTCAATATTGATGATCGCTGTGTTGACTCTGTCAGCCTGTGCATCACCAACAAGCGTCAGTTCAACTCAACCATCCTCCCCGAATCAGGTGGCGACGGTCGTTGCCGCGACGATGCAGGCGCTCCCATCCAGTACACCCGAGCCGTCCGCCGAACCGACTTGTCCAGAGCCAATGGAAGGCACAAAACTGCTGATCAGGGAGGCGGTGGGTTACTGCCTGCTGTACCCGGTAGGCTATATCGAAATAGAGACGGTCCCAACCACGGTCTGCCTCGTCCCCGAAGGACCGACGATGGGATGCCACAATACGAATCTCATCATCGAAGTGGAGAACGCTGGCGGACGCACCGTGGATGAGATCGCCGACGAGATCATTGCCGATACTCGGGCTGAGATTCAGCGGACAAACCTATCCATCGCAGGGGAGGAGGCGGTCGTACTGGAGGGACTGTCGGGTGTGGCGTCTTCCCGAAATGTGCTGCTGGTTCACGAAGACCGCCGTTACGAGTTGATCTTTGTACCGTGGGACGAGACCGATGAGAACTTCGCCAAGCTCAGTCTCCTCTACAACACGGTTATCAACTCGTTCACCCTCCTTCCCATCGGACGCGTCACAGTGCAGGCGCTTCCAACCTTTACACCCGCATCGCCAACGGCGAGCGCTTGTCGGGCTCCGACATTCAAAGCCTCAGACGCGGGATCGGATTGCTTCAACGACTCCAGCGAACCCGTCCCCTGTGCCAGCCTCGACCTGCTTTCCGTTGAGGCTGGCGCGTTTGCTCCTTTCGAGTTAGCGAAGCCGATACCGACGGGCTTCATTCTCACATTTGCTGAATCGCCAGAGACCGTTCAAGAATTCACGCTTTACCTGTATCTTGATCTCGACGAAAACCCCGAAACTGGACTCGACATGTCCACGAGTGGGAGCATCCTGCCCGGCATTGACCGCCTATTTGGGATCGCCCTGCCCTCGGGGGACGCGTGGACCCAGGTGGTCGCGAAGGGTGCCGATGCTGAAATCGTTCGAGACCCGGCACAGGTTTTCGTAAGCCGCTCGGGATCCGCGGTCACGGTGATGGTTGGGCGCGGACTTCTTGAAGATGAGTCAGTCAAAGCCAATGGGCATTCGCTCAATGTGCCGGTTGGCGGGGATTTTCCAGATGCCTTCACAATGTATATCGCGGTGACGCGTGGGGAAACCCTGTTTGACGTCTTCGACAACGGACGGGAAATCTTAAGTCCACAGGCAATGACCGTGCCAAAGGAGGCTTTATACCCCGTGTGTGGGGGAGGCTCGTAGCGCGCTCCCGCTTCGACCATGGAATTTACAGGAGAGTGAAACATGAAAAAAGTATTTTTCTCTCTAATGGTGATCATGACGACAGCGCTGACTGCCTGCGCGCCGAGTCCCGCGACATCTGAATCAGCCTCTACCGCTGCGCCGGCCGCGGTCACATCTCCCACTGCCACTTCAACCCCCGTGCCTATTGCAAAGGAGGACACAGAGCAGCAATCAGCGGTGATCGTATTTATCGAGGGCGGGAATCTCCAAGTCTGGGAAGAAGCGACCGGTACAAGCCGGACCATTTTCGACTCCGGCGATGTCGTCAACCTGACGATGAGCGACGATGCCCAGGTCATCGCCTTTTTGCGCCGTTCGGTGGTCAAGCGATCCGAAATGGAGTGGCTCGAGCAATCCGCTTTATGGGCTGTAGACCGAAACGGGGAGAACCCGCGCGAACTTCTCCCGGCTGAGGAACTGCGTGCGCTTCTCGACGCTTCCGAGACAGACTCCACCAACATCCCGCAGATGGAGTGGATTCCCGGAACGCATCGCCTCTTGTACACCGCCTGGACGTATTACGTTCAAGCCGAGGGCGAGTCCCATGCCACGCCGGCGGGACTTTATCTGTTCGATGTGGATGCGCTTACGAACTCGGTCCTGTTGCCGGCGGTGGACAACAACCTGCGTTTTGCGCCCTCCCCCGATGGCCAACAGGTTGCCCTCATTTCCACCACCGGGCTCGGCTTCATCAACACGGATGGAAGCAATCACCGCCCGGATGTGTTCCCTTATGCCACCGTCAGCATGGGAGGACAGGCTTTTCCTTCGGGCGTGTGGACGCACGATTCACGCGCCTTCCTCCTCGCAACTTATCTCGAAAAAACTCTGGAAACCGATCCCGGCTTGATGATCTGGAGCGTTCCGTTGAATGGATTGCCTGCGCCTCTTACGGACCCGATCACTGGTTCACATCCCGATTCCATCACCTTCTCACCCGACGGCGTTTCTGCGGCTTTCTTTCGCGGAGAGGGTGGACCCTCGGGTTGGTTCATCGTACCGTTGCAGCCCGAGCCGGGTCCGGTGGCGATGCAAAGTTCGGCGTATCTGTTCTGGCAGAACGTCCACTGGTCGCCGGATGGAACGGGTTTCGCCGTCCACGATAGGACGTTATCCCGGCTCTGCCGCGACGCTGTGCAAGACTCGGAGGTCTGCGGCGACATCCTCACTTCCAACGTGAGGCTTGGGAACATCCACTGGATTGACGGGACCCGCTTCCTTTTCGTGACCCGCGAACCGTACGACTTATATTTCGGCAGGGTGGATGGTACGAGCATCCGGCTTGCCGAGGGTGCGGAGAAATTTGCCGCCGCGGCGATGACCTGCCAAAACCAGTCCGGGTTCACAGCAGGCGGAGAAGGTCCCGCGTACACATCGGTCACTGCGGGTACCCTGTTTCAGTCCACCTGGCGGATCAAAAACACCGGGACTTGCACGTGGGATTCCTCTTATCGCCTCGCATTTCTCGGCGGCGAGCGGATGAACGGTCCCCGCAATCTCCCTTTGAGCGAGACCGTCCCGCCCGGCGGGGAGATCGAACTTTCGGTGACGCTCATCGCGCCGGTTGAAGTTGGAACCTACCAGGGGCAGTGGCAGTTGTTTGCCCCGGATGGAAAGCCTTTCGGGGTCCGCCTGCCCATTGATATCGTTGTTCCCTCCTATACCGTGACAGATCTTCCGCCCGATCGAATCGTTGCAAAGATGCCGTCGGGAGGAGATCTCATGGCGTTCGGGGAGGGCGCGCTTTGGTCGCTTTTGTCCTTGGGCGGGAATGCCGTTTCGCGAATAGACATCAACACGAACCAGATCGCGGCGAGCATACCGGTCGGCAATTTTCCCCAAGCCCTGACGATTGGCTTCGGTTCGGTCTGGGCTTCCGCCAGCGGGACAATTTCCCGCATTGACCCGCAGACGAATCAGGTCAGCGCCGCCATCCCGTTCGACCCCCTCTTCACGCTGAATGGCCTTGCAACAGGCGCGGGGTCCGTGTGGGCAACCAATGGCGAGGAAGGCTTGGTCTACCGTATTGACCCGAACACAAACCAGGTCGTCGCCACGATTGAGGCGCCAATGTGGTCCTCGCAGATCGCGGTCACGGAAGACGCGGTCTGGGTCACCAATCCAATCGAACCCATCCTCACGCGGATTGACCCGAATACGAATGAGGTCTCAGCCACGATTGACCTCGAATGCTCAACGCGATGGATCGCCGCGGATGCCGCAGCCGTCTGGGTCCTATGCGAGTGGACTCCCGCCGTATTCCGCATTGACCCGCTGACGAATCAGGTCGCCGCCCGGATTGCCCTCAATGTCCGCTCCCGGGGTCTCGCGTTCGGCACGGGCGGAGTTTGGGTCACTTCGCGCTTCGACGATACACTCACACGGATTGACCCCGCGACCAACCAGATCATTGCGGTGTACAGGGTCGGCAGAGCGCCCGTCAGTGTGGCAGCCGCCCAGGACGAAATATTGGTGAGCATGAACGGCGAAGGCACGATTTGGAGAATCAAGCCATAGCCGCAACAAAAAAGACTTCCGAAGTCTCGCAGACTTCGGAAGTCTTTTCTTAACTACGCCACCGTAATACTTTTGTCCAAATAGACATCCTGGATGGTGTTCAACAACTTGACGCCGTCCTTCATCGGTCGCTGGAAGGCTTTGCGCCCGGAGATCAATCCCTGCCCGCCCGCGCGTTTGTTGATGACCGCCGTCGCTGCGGCTTCGGAAAAATCGTTCTCGCCCGAGGCGCCGCCGCTGTTGATCAACCCGACGCGCCCCATGTAACAGTTCGCCACCTGGTAGCGGCACAGGTCAATCGGATGGTCGCTGGTCAGGTCGCTGTAGATGCGTTTATCCAGTTTGCCGTAGGAGACGCTTTCCGCGTTCAGGGCGATGAAGCCGCCGTTGTTCTCCGCCAGTTTCTGCTTGATGATATCCGCCTCGATCGTGACGCCGAGGTGATTCGCCTGCCCGGTCAGGTCCGCAGAGACGTGGTAATCCTTGTCCTTTTTGAAGGCGGGGTTGCGCAGGTAGCACCACAGGATGGTTGCCATGCCGAGTTCGTGCGCGAATGCGAACGCCTCCGCGATCTCGATCAGTTCGCGGTGCGAGTCGTCCGAGCCGAAGTAGATGGTCGCGCCGACCGCCGCCGCGCCCATGTCGTATGCCTCCTCCACCGTGCCGAACAGAATCTGCTCATAACTGTTCGGATAGGTCAGCAGTTCATTGTGGTTGATCTTGACGATGAACGGAATTTTGTGCGCGTACTTGCGGGACATCAATCCCAGCACGCCGAACGTCGAAGCGACGGCATTGCATCCGCCCTCGATGGCGAGCTTGACGATGTTCTCCGGGTCGAAGTAATCGGGGTTCTTGGCGAAACTTGCGCCGCCGGAATGTTCGATGCCCTGATCCACCGGCAGGATGGACAGGTATCCGGTCCCGGCGAGGCGGCCTCTGTTGTACATCCATGCCAGGTTGTTCAACACGCGGGGGTTTCGGTCGGATTGCAGGAAGATGCGGTCCAGGAAATCGGGTCCAGGTAAATGAAGACGCTCTTTCGGAATCTTGGGCGAGTTGAACCCCAGCAGGGATTCCGCCTGCCCGCCCAGCAGGGATTGAATATCGGTTGTCATGGCTTTTGCTCCTGAAAAGAATTCCAGGTGACGGTTTCTTGCGAGGTCGTTGTCACCATTTATGCGGGATTTTTGTCCGGCTTGATTATAACCAGAAACTACGGCTATAATGGGCTGGCAAGACTTAATTCGGCGAAGTGCGTATATCATGGCAGGAGGCTCACATGAGCGATTTTTTTGAAAAAGTAAGCAGTCAGGTAGACCCGTTCAAGAAACTGGTCGGGTACATCCCCGGTTTCAGCGGTTATGTGGAACGGCAAAACCGCCGCGACGCAGACAAACTCCTGCGGGAAACCGTGGCGCGCCGGTTCGAAGAGCAGTGGAACCGCGCATCGAACCTGCAAGTGGAACTCGTCAACAGCGGCATGATCAAATACGTGGACGACATGGAAAAGGCGGTCCTCTCCCTGCGCACCTTCATTGACAAGATCAGCACCGCCGCGCGCGGCTACTCCGGTCTGTTCGACGCGGTCAAGATCAACGAGAAGGAACTCGAAGCGATCTACCAATTCGACGCCGCCTTCTTCGATCTGGGCGATCAGGTCAAGAGCGCGCTGGATAACGTGGAAGCCAGCCTCGGCGACGAAGCTGCCCTGCCCGCCGCCATTCGCAACATCACCTCGCTTGCCCGCCTCGCGGTCGAAACCTTCGAGCGCCGCGCCGAAGTGGTGACGGGAAGCCGTTAATTTATCGGAAATGTCATTGCGAGCGAAGCAAAGCAATCCCCTAACACGCGGGAGATTGCTTCGGGCTTTACCCTCGCAATGACATAGATGAATTTTATGTGGCACGAATATATCAACGCAACGTCCATTGAAGAGGTGCTCCGCATCCTCGCGGAAAAACGGGAACGCGCCCGCGTGGTTGCCGGAGGCACCGACCTCATCCTCGAACTCGAGCGGGGAGTCCGCAAAGGCATCGAGACCCTCATTGATGTCACACGCATCCCCCAACTGAATCAAATCACAATTGACGAGGACGACGTCATCCATCTCGGCGCGCTGGTCACGCACAACGACTGCGCTCGCCTCCAAACTCATCCGGGCGCGGGCATATCCGCTGGCGCGCGCGGCGTGGGAGGTGGGTGCGCCGCAGATCCGCAACCGCGGCACGATAGCCGGGAATCTCATCACCGCCTCGCCCGCCAACGACACCATCACGCCGTTGATGGCGCTCGGCGCGAAGGTCACGCTCGTCTCTGCAAGGAAGACGCGCGTCGTCCCGCTCAAAAAATTCTATACCGGCGTCCGCAAGACCGTGATGGAGCCGGACGAACTGCTGGTGGATATTTCCTTCCCGGCGATGACCAAAACCCAGCGCGGGACCTTCATCAAACTGGCTTTGCGCCGCGCTCAGGCGATCTCCCTCGTCAACGCCGCGGTCATCCTGGACCTCAGAGGGGATACCGTCAAATCAGCCTCCATCACGCTGGGAGCGGTGACGCCCATCATCACCCACGCGCCCAAAGCGGAAAAGTTCCTCGCAGGCAAGAAACTCAACGACAAAAACATCGCCGCCGCCGCGGAACTCGCCGTGAAATCGGCAAAACCCATAGACGACGTGCGCGGCTCGGCAAACCTATCGCAGCGAGATGGTGCGCGTCATCACTCGCCGCGGGCTGACCGCCATCCGCGAAGGCAGGGAACAGGTGGGCATGCCGAAGAAGCCGATCCTGCTCGACAGCGGCTCCACCGCGGATTTCAGCGGGCGCGCCGCAAGAGAATTCCCCGCTTCGCCCATCGAGACGACCATCAACGGCAGGAAGTACACCTTCCGCAACGGTTACAACAAAACCCTGCTCCGGCTCCTGCGCGAAGAAGGCATGTTGACCGGCACAAAGGAAGGCTGCGCCGAAGGCGAATGCGGCGCTTGTACCGTCTTCCTGGACGGACAGGCGGTCATGTCCTGCCTCGTACCTGCGCCCCGCGCACACGGCGCGGAAATCGTCACCGTGGAGGGGTTGGCTGACCTCACCCCCAGCCTCTCTCCTTCAGGAGAGGGGAGGCTCCACCCCGTGCAGGAAAAATTCATCGAATACGGCGCCGTCCAATGCGGGTATTGCATCCCCGGCTTTATCATGTCCGGCGCGAAACTGCTCGAGGAAAAAGCCAACCCCACCGAATACGAAGTCGAACAAGCCATCACCGGCAATTTGTGCCGCTGCACCGGCTATTACAAGATCGTCAAAGCCATCGAAGAAGCCGCGAATTCCAAACCCTGAGGTCTTGAAATGGGCAAATATCAAAGTTCAGTGGTAAAGCGGGGCAGGGAAAAAAAGCGCGAGGTCCACTATGCGTGGCGCGGCATCGGCTGTTTGATGATGCTGATCATGCCCGCCATTTCCATCGTGGCGGGCGTCGGCACCATTGATTACGGTCTCGAAAACAACTGGGCGATCCCCTACCAACTATTGGGATACCCGCGCCTGCCGGATTTCTTCTACCGTTCGAGCGGGTTGGTAAGCATGTTCAGCCCCATCACGGGCATTAATAATTTCTATGCCTATGCGGCGATGAGTTTCATCTACATGGTGCTGTTGAGCGGGATCATTTCCGTGGTGTATGCGTTCATCTACGGACTCATGACCCCGTCGCGCTATGGTCCGCTCGACGTGCCGCCGCCCAACGTCAAGGTCAAACGATACAAGCGATAGGAACCCATGTCCGATCATTCCATTGGAACCTCCCACCCGCGCGTGGATGCGCGCGGCAAAGTCACCGGCGAAACGCTCTACTCCGGCGACCTGACCAAACCCGGCATGTTATTCATGAAGATCCTCTTTGCGGAGCGTCCGCACGCAAAAGTGAAGGACGTCCGCATTGACAGGGCGCTCGCCTCGCCCGGCGTCGTGGCGGTGTACACGGCAAAGGACGTCCCGGTCAACGAATACGGTTTGCAGATTCCCGACCAGCCCGTCCTGTGCGGACCGGGAGCGAGTAAGCCGTACACCGACATTGTCCGCTTCGTGGGGGATCAGATTGCGGTCGTCGTCGCAGAGTCCGAGGTCCAGGCGGATGCGGCGCTGAAATTGATCGAAGTGGATTATGAAGACCTTCCGCCTCTTCTGGACCCGGTCACTGCGATGCGTCCCGATGCGCCCCGCCTCCACCCGGATAGAGGCGACTCGAACGTCTGCGTCCATTACAAAATCCGCAAGGGCAATGTGGACGAAGGTTTCGCCCAGGCGGATGTGATCGTGGAGGAAGAGTATCGCACACCGGTGCAGGAACATGCCTATTTGCAGCCCGAAGCGGGGCTGGCATACCTTGACGAAGAAGGGCGTGTCGTGGTCGAGAGCGCCGGTCAGTGGACTCACGCCGACCGCAAATCCATTGCCCATGCGCTGGGCCTGCCCGAAGAACAGGTGCGCGTGATCTATCCCGCCATTGGGGGCGCCTTCGGCGGGCGCGAAGACCTCTCGGTGCAAATCGTCCTTGCGCTGGCGGCGATGAAATTGAAGCGACCGGTGAAGATCATCTGGTCGCGCCGCGAGTCGATCATCGGGCATGGCAAACGCCACGCCATAATTCTGAAAGCCAAATGGGGCGCGACCAAAGAGGGAAAGATCGTCGCCGCGGAAAATGAAATCATCGGCGACGGCGGCGCTTACATGTACACCACCAACAAGGTGCTCGGCAACTCCACCATCACCTCCACAGGACCGTATTTCATCCCCAACGTCAAAACGGACGTGTACGGTATATACACCAACAACGTGCCCGGCGCGGCATTTCGCGGGTTCGGCGCGCCGCAAGCCCTGTTCATGGCGGAAAGCCAGATGAACAAACTCGCCGAAAAACTCGGCATGGACCCGGTGGAATTCCGTTTGAAGAACGCGCTCAAGGACGGCGATACGTTGGGCGTGGGCACGCCCGCCCCCAACCCGGTGAGCATCACCGAATGTATCGAAGCCGCGCGCGACTCGTTCAAGTGGAAAAAGAGAGCCGGAAGACGCAAAGCGTCAAGCCGGGTTGGAAGTCGTCCATCGTCCATCGTCCGCGGTCGGGGGTTTGCGGCTGGCTTCAAGAACGTCGGCTTCTCGTTCGGCTACAAGGAGAACTGCTGGGCGAAGGTGGAAATTTACGGCAACGGAAATATCGAACGGGTCGTCCTGCACCACGCCGGTGCGGATGTCGGTCAGGGTCTGCATACGGTCATTTCACAAATGGCGGCGGAAGTGCTGAACGTGCCGGTCGAGGTGGTCGAATTGCGCACCTCGGATTCCGCCACACAAGGGAATCCCGGCTCGGCATCCGCTTCGCGCCTGACGTTCATGGCGGGCAACGCGGTCAAGGGCGCGGCGGAACAGGCGCTCGCAAAATGGAAAGCCGAAGAGCGCCCCGCGGTGGCGGAGTTTTCGTATTTCGCGCCGCCCACCACGCCGATGGACAAGGAGACCGGCTATTCGATGCCCAACTTCCAGTATGCGTACGTGGCGCAAGCCGCGGAAGTGGAAGTGGATACCGAGGCCGGTCACGTGCGCGTGCTCCGCATCACCTCCGCCGACGACGTGGGCAAAGCCATCAACCCGGAACTGGTGGTCGGGCAGATCGAAGGCGCAATCGTGCAGGCGCACGGTTACGCCGTGCTGGAAGAATTCAAAACAAAAGACGGGCGCGTGATGACCGACCAGCTCAGCACGTATCTCATCCCCACCATCTGGGACATCCCCGAAAAAGTGGACTCGGTCGTGGTCGAAGTGCCGGACCCGAACGGACCCCTGGGGGGCGCGCGGCATGGGCGAACTGCCCTACCTGCCGGTCGCCGCCGCCATCGCCGCCGCCATCCATGATGCCACCGGCGTGTGGATCAACGAATTCCCATTCACGCCCGGAGCGTGTGTTGAAGGCGCTGGGCAAAATCAAATAACCTCACGCAGGGGCGCTGACAATTGCGCCCCTGCCCATAAAATGCCATTCCCCTATCTTGACAAAACCAGACAATTGGACGAATCCGCCCGCCGGGAAGCGGATGGGTCGTTCGTCGCGCTTTCAGACGGCGTCACCCACTACGAAACCGGCGGCGGCGAAAACGGGATTCCCGTGGCGCTGGTTCACGGATTCTCCGTGCCGTATTTCATCTACGACCCCACGTTCGACTTTCTATGCAGGCAGGGATTTCGCGTCTTGCGTTACGACCTGTTTGGGCGCGGCTACTCGGATAGACCGCCCGTCCGCTACGACGTTCATCTGTTCGTGCGGCAACTGAAAGAACTGCTGGATGCGCTGGATTTCAAGCGCGTAAATCTGGTCGGGCTTTCGATGGGCGGTCCCATCACCGCTTCGTTCGTTGACAAATATCCCGACCGCGTCGCCAGACACGTTTTGATAGACCCCGCCGGGGCAAGGGTGATCAGCATTTCGCCCGCGCTCACAGCGGTGCGAATGCCGCTGGTTGGCGAACTGTTCTTCGGTCTGTTCGGAAGCGCAAACCTGGTGAAGGGCATCGCCGACGATCTTTTCACGCCGCAACTGGTGGAGGAATTCCAGGCAAGGTATAAAATCCAGATGCAGTATCAGGGCTTCAAGCGCGCGATCCTCTCCACGCTGCGCGCCGGCATGTTGGATTCGTTCGCCGACACATACCGGCGGGTTGGCGCGCTCAAAAAACCCACCCTGCTCTTTTGGGGCAGGCAGGATACCACCGTCCCGTTCGAGCACAGCGCGGATATGCTCAAAGCCATCCCCCACGCGGAATTTCACGTGATCGAGAACTGCGGTCACATCCCGCATTACGAAAAGCCCGACGAAGTCAACCCGGTTTTGTTGGAGTTTTTGAAACGACAACCATCATGAACAAGAACGACATCCAACTCCTTTATCAATACAACCAGTGGGCAAATGAAAAAATCCTCGACGCCGCCTCAGACCTGACCCCGGAGCAGTTCCTCGCCGACGCGGCTTATCCACACGGAGGGTTGCGCGGCACGCTGACGCACATTCTCTTCGCCGAGTGGCTGTGGCGCAAACGCTGGGAAGGCGAATCGCCGACTGTTTGGATCAAACCGGAGGATTTTCCCACGTTCGAGTCGCTCCACACACGCTTGCAGGAAGAAGACCAAGCCTTGAGCGAATTTGCCGCCGGGGTGACCGACGAACAACTGAATTCGGTCATCCAATACAAAACCACGCGCGGAGACCCAAAAGAGGACACCCTCTGGCATTTGATGGCGCACCTGGTCAACCATGGAACCCAGCACCGCGCCGAAGCCGCCGTCATGCTCACCGCGTTTGGTCGCTCCCCCGGCGATATTGACCTCATCGTTCACTTGCGCTCCCGATAATCATGTATAACCGTTTGAAAAACTTCATCTACCGAAACCGGCACAACCTTGCCGTCTTCGTCCTGCTTAACCTCGCCTGCCTGGTCTGCATTCTGCTGGTGCTGGCGCGCGTGGCATACACCGACTCGACCCGTCACGCCGGTCTGATCTGGAACCTGTTCCTCGCCTGGATTCCCTTCATCCTCGCCTACGTGGCGCACGCCGTTTCGTGGCGGCGCATCTGGCTGTATCTCGTCATCCCCGTCATCGCCTTCCTGTGGCTGATCTTCTTCCCGAACGCGCCCTACATGCTCACCGACCTGCAAGACCTCGCCCGCTCCGGCGGACACGGTGCGCC
The DNA here is from genome assembly GCA_013112685.1 of Chloroflexota bacterium. Classification (GTDB taxonomy): domain Bacteria; phylum Chloroflexota; class Anaerolineae; order Anaerolineales; family Villigracilaceae; genus Villigracilis. The sequence continues at coordinate 1,624,755 of JABFGC010000002.1, forward strand.
GCTTTGGTACGACGTCATCATCGTCGGCTGGAGTTCATGGACCGGAATGCTCCTGGGCGTGATCTCGCTCTATCTGATGCAGGATATCGTCTCGCGCACCTTCGGGCGCTGGGTCGGCTGGGTCTTCGTGTTCGTCATTTCCGCTGCGAGCAGTTTCGGCATCTACATCGGTCGCTTCGTACGCCTGAACTCGTGGGACATCCTGCAAAACCCGGCGGAGACCGCCTTCGACATCCTCGGCATCGTCATTGACCCAAGCATGCGTCTTGCCGCGTTCACGGTGCTTTACACCTTCTTCTTCCTGTTCGTGTTCCTCCTGCTTTATTCGTTCAGCCACATGCTCCAGGAACAGACGAGCCGCGCGCAAAGCACGCCGGAGCAGCTCGCCAGCACCCAGCCTACAACCACCAATAACGGGAAGGGGTAGAAATTGAGACAGTGGATCAGTTGAAGCGATGCGTTGAGTAGAGCGAGATACGATCTCGCTCTACTTCCATCAAAAGTGATTACAATTGACCGCAGGAAATTTCATGAATCCTCTCATTCTCATTCGCGGCGGCGGCGACCTCGCCAGCGGGGTCGCGCTCCGGCTGCACCGCGTCGGCTTTCCGGTGGTCATCCTCGAACTGGACAAGCCGCTTGCCGTGCGCCGTACCGTCTGCTTTTCGGAGGCGGTCTACGAAGGCGCGCAAACCGTCGAGGGTGTAACCGCTCGCCCTGGTCTCGGCAGACCAACTCCAGGTCACGTTGGAGGCGGGCGAAATTCCCGTGCTGATTGACCCGCAGGCAAACATCCTCCGCAACCAGTTTTTGACCAGCCCGCATTTCACGTTCATCGTGGATGGGAGACTCTTGAAGACTGAACCCGAGCCCCTGCCTCTGGAGGTTCCGCTCCACATCGGACTTGGACCCGGATTCACCGCCGGAGAGAATTGCCACGCTGTGATCGAAACCCGCCGCAGTCATACCCTCGGCAGGGTCTACTGGCAGGGAGCGACCCAACCCGACAGCCGCGAACCCGAAGGCGATCCGCGCCGCGTGTTGAGGGCGCCTGCGCCGGGGTTTGTGGAGCCGTTCAAGGATATCGGCGATTCATGCAGGGAGGGAGAACGGATCGCAAAGGTCGGTGATGCCGCAATCCTCAGCCCGTTCGACGGCGTCCTGCGCGGGTTGATCCATCCGCGCGTGGAAGTGACCGAAGGGATGAAGATCGGCGACGTGGACCCCCGCAATGACCCAAGCCTGTGCCGCCTGATCTCGGATAAATCGCTGGCGGTGGCGGGCGGCGTGCTCGAAGCGGTATTCGTCAAACTGCGCGAGGACAATCGCTACACATAACCTTTTCGGACAGAACCCATCCAATTCCTGCGCCGCTTATTAGACTTCTTGCAAAAGTCACATTTTTACCTTGCTCAAGGCGGCGTCCTGCCGCCGAGGACTGCGGCGGGAGCACTTATGCAAGAGGTCTATTGAAGTTCACGCTGCGCCGTGCCATAATGAAAATGTGCAACGATGGAGCAGAAAGGAGACGCCATGAGTTGCGATTATCAACGAAACCGCATTTGGTGCAGGTTCAGGGAGTGGTACCGGGAAGAGGTGCCGGAAAGAATCCGGGACAAGTTCGAGAGCGAGATCGAGGATTTTGTCGTGGATTGGGTGAAGGACCAGTTGGAGGGAGAAGGCAGACGTGCCGTGAAAGAGTATCAAACGACGAAGAGATCGGGGGGCGGTGGGGCGGGCGGAAAGGAACGTAAAAAGAAGACCGGCGGCGGAAAGTCAAAGGAAAAGAAAAAGGTTGGGGCGGTCAAACTTGGCGCGGTCAAGCCGGTGGATGTTCGGAAGCAAGTCATCGCCGACCCGCCTTTTGAAAAAGTCTACCGCATGACCAAGGACATCGTCGTACCGGGTCACATCCAATGGCAGGACGACCAGCGCGAAGCGATGGCGGGCAAGATGCGGCGCGTGATGCGCTGGATGCGCGTGCACGGCGACGTGCCCGACGCCGACCCCATTCACGGAAAGCACAACCTGCCGCGCATTTCCTCGGTGGCGGCATACGCCGCCGTCCACGACTGGCTGGCGAAGCAGGGCGTGCAGATGACCTCGCGCTTCGATACGGTTTACGAAGCAATGTGGAAGGACGAGAACCTGACCGAAGAGCAAATCCACAACCTGGGGCACGACCTCGAAAGGCTTGAAATCGAGATGAGCCGCAAGAAAGATGCCAACCCTGAACAGGTGGAGGAAATTTTGAGCCGCATTTACGAGATTTCCCCCGAGCTCTACGGCAGAATCCTCAAGAAATTTCCGCGTCTTTTAGCGCGCGCCATTCCATAGCGTTCAACTATCGGCGCGCCTTCAACATTTCGCGGTCGAAGATCGAGGGGTTGGTGTACATGCCCGCGCGCAATTGCTCGCGGGCTGTTTCGATATCCGTCAGCACTTCCTGGACATCCTCGTATTCCGAGTCGCACAACAGGACGCCCAGATTCACGCGCAGGTCCACGCCGGCGTCGTTCAAGTCGAGGAAGCGCTTCATGCTGTCCCGCACGCGCCCGGCGATGCGCAGGGGGGCTTCGGGGCTGGGGATTTCCTCTATCAGTGTGAGGAAAACTCCGTCGTCCGGCGACCAAGCCATCGTGTCCGTGGGGCGAAGCGTGAGGCGGAATTGGTCCGCCAGTTTGCGCATGAAGTTGTTCAGTTCGGCGGGCGAGAGTTGATGTTTGAGTTCTGCAAACTGGGGCACTTCCGCAAACAGCACCCCAAAGCGGCGGAAGGAACTTTGTTTGATGCGTTCGAGGGAGAAGGCAAGCCGTACGGTAAAGAAGGAGAAGGTGTACAAACCCGTCACCTTGTCGTGCGCGGGTTCGTTAAGCGCGCCCTGTGTGGCTTGCAAACGCTGGACGAGGCTGCTCAGTTGGTTGATGTCCACCGGCTTGAGCAGGAGCAGGTCGGCTCCACGGGCAGGCTGTCTGCGATGGGGGCATAGGCGGTGATGACCACCACCGGGATGCGCTTCAGCCGTTCATCGTCCCGCATGTTTTTGAGGATTTGCACGCCGGAAAGCCTCGGCAGCTGCAAATCCAGGAGGACGATGTTGGGCGTCAGGATTCCAAGACGGTCCATCGCGTCCCTGCCGTCGAGCACGATCTCGGTCTGATAGCCCGCAATATCGAGCACGTGCCGGAACAAGGCGACGATGTCGCGGTCGTCTTCAACGATCAAAGCGATGGGTTTATCCATGCAAAACGCCCTTCCATCCTGTCGCAGCCATAAGTGCCTCTATTATACGTCCATCGAGACAAATACAAGGATGTGATTTCATTGCAGCATGCCCGGAGTCCTGAAGTTCTACTTCAGGACCGGCTTTCTCCCTGGTGAAAGTAGAACTTTCGGAATCCCTCCCTGCAATCGGGGCTGCGCAGGAAGACGTTGATTGACTTTTTCGTGACAAGCCGTACAATGAAACTGCAATACAAAGGCATCCAGCGTACGGAAGGAGTCATCATGTGTCTTGTAGTCGGATCGTACGTTCTCATTTCCCTTGTCCTGGGGCTGCCGGAGATCGGTCTGTTCATTCAACCGTTTCTAAATATTGGATTGGGCTATTTCGTCGCCCGCCAGCGCAATTGCGATTACCGCTGGGCGGACGTGATGCAGATCATCATGGCGACAGGCACTGTGCTGGTCATTTCGGTCATGCTTTCGCTGGCAATGCCGTACACACTGGGAGCACTGCTTGGGCTGATCAATGCCTTAATCAGCGTGGTCTACATTCCCATCAAGATTTTCGGCATCTTCCCCAAAGGCGGCCGCGCCGAGAACCCTAGTTTCATCGAAGACATCAAGAACATCATTGACGAACGCAACAAGACCTTGTAAGCGCCCATTCTGTTTTACAATTCGGGCATGAACCTTGCGCATGCCCTGCGGCTGGATTCTCCAAGTCCCTTACCCATTCCCATCTGCTTTGCCGGGGCAGGCGGGAAGACCACCGCCCTCTTCCAACTCGCGCGGCAGCTCAACACGCAGGTTCTCGTTACAGCAACAACCCATCTTGGCGTTTGGCAGGTCCCGCTGGCAGACCGTCATATCATCGCAAGCGACCCGCGCGAGATTCAACTGCCCGCAGAAGGCATTACGCTGGTCACGGGGGAGGTCGAAAACGAACGCACAAAACCGGTATCTGAAACCGTTCTCAACTGGCTACACGAAAAAGCGGTAAAACAAGCGATTCCCCTCCTGATTGAAGCCGATGGCTCGCGCCAGAAACCGCTCAAGGCGCCCGCCGAACACGAGCCGCCCATCCCGCCTTTCAGCGAGGTCGTCATCCTCGTCGCCGGGCTGGGCGCAATCGGCAAACCGCTCACCGATGATCACGTCCATCGCGCCGAACTTTTTTCGCGCATCAGCGGGCTGGCGCATGGCGGCATCATCACGCTGCAAGCCGTCACGGGCGCGCTCACTCATCCGATGGGAGGTCTCAAAAACATTCCGCAAGGCGCAAGACGCATCGCGCTGCTCAATCAAGCCGACACACCGGAATTGAAATCCATTGGCGGCGAGATGGCACGCGGCTTGCTCAAGCATTTTGAATCGGTCATCGTCGGCTCGCTGGAGCAGGAAACGTTCAACACACTGGAACGCACAGCGGGCATCATCCTTGCGGCAGGAAAATCCACCCGCTTTGGATCGCCCAAGCAATTATTGGATTGGAAGGGCAAACCGTTCGTGCGGCGCGTCGCCGAAACCGCGCTTCACTCTGGACTTGAACCTGTGGTGGCGGTCACGGGCTTTCACCACGCCGACGTCGAATCCTGCTTAAGAGACCTGCCGGTGAGCGTCGTCCACAACCCGGAATACGAGCAGGGACAAAGCACCTCGGTCCGGGCGGGCATTCAGTCATTGACCCCAAATATCGGCGCGGCAGTTTTTCTCCTGGCAGACCAGCCGCAAATTCCCGTCGAAGTCATCCGCGCTTTGGTTGAAACACACTCAAACAGCCTCTCGCCCATCCTTGCGCCGCTCGTCCTCGAAGAACGCCGCGCCAACCCGGTATTGTTCGATAAAGTTACCTTCCCCGACCTCCTGCAACTGACAGGCGACACCGGCGGACGCGCCGTGTTCGACAAGCATCGCGTGGAATACCTGCCCTGGCACGACGACATCCTGCTCTTCGACGTGGACAAACCCGAAGATTACGAACGGTTGAAGAGTCTGGCGAGTAGAGAGTAGAAGAGCAGTGAATAGAGATTGGTCGTTGACGATGAAGGTTTCAGCCATTGTATTAGCCGCCGGGAGGTCCGTCCGCATGGGTCAACCCAAGATGCTGATGCCCTGGGGCGAAACGACCGTGCTTGGCAAAGTCATCCAAACCGTCCAGGCGGCGGGAATCGAAGACATCATTCTGGTAACAAATTCTGAAATTGCGCAACAAATTGCGAATTACAAATTACAAGTTATCCTCAACGACAGTGGCGAGATGCTTTCATCGATTCAGGCAGGGCTGCAGGCGTTACTGCCCCCTCCGTCCCTTCGGGACGCCTCTGGGGAAGATGGGAGGAGGCGTCGGCGGAGGCGGCGCTCATTTGTCTCGGCGACCAGCCCCAGGTCCAGGAAGGAAGCGTGCGGCTCGTCTGCGAAGCGTTTCAGAGGAAAAAATCCAGGCTCAGGCTGGTCGTGCCGAGTTATCACATGCGGCGCGGACATCCCTGGCTGGCGGCGCGGGAACTTTGGGATGAAATCCTGCACATGCGCGAGCCTGCAACCATGCGCGATTTTTTGAACAGGCACAACGACGAAATCCTCTACGTGGAAAGCGGCACGCCGACCGTCCTGCAAGACCTGGATACGCCGGACGATTACCTGAAACACAAGCCGCGATAGATTGACAACCAGCCATACAAACGATACACTCCCGCCATCCTGTTTTTGGAGCAGACCGTGAAATATTACGTGATCGTGAATCCCATATCCGGGCGGGGACTTGGCGAAAAGTCCATTCCACAAATCGAAACTTACTTGAAGGAGCGCGGGGCGGATTTTACGCTCGTGCGCACCGAGCGCGTGTGGCACGCCGCCGAACTCGCCGAGACCGCCGCCCGCGAAGGTTATGATGTGATCGTGTGCGCCAGCGGCGATGGAACCGCAAACGAAGCCATCAACGGCATCATGCGCGCGAAAAAGGCGGGGTACAACAGCGCGGCGTTTACCGTGCTTGGCATCGGCACCGGCAACGACTTCGCCGGGGGCACGGGCATCCCCACCAACCTGGAAGACGGACTTAAAACGCTGCTCGAAAACAAGCGCAAAAGGATCGACATCGGCTTTGTGAAAGGCGGCGATTACCCGGAGGGACGCTACTTTGGCAACGGCATCGGCGTCGGGTTCGATGCGGCGGTGGGCAACGAAGCCATCAAGGTGCGCTGGACGCGCGGCTTGCCCGCCTATCTCATCGGCGTCATCAAGACGGTCTTCCTTTATTACAACCCGGCGCAGATGGAAATCGTCCTCGACGACAAGGAAACCATCCGGCAGACTTCGCTGATGATCTCGGTGATGAACGGCAGGCGCATGGGCGGCGGGTTTCAAATGGCGCCCAACTCCCAGCCCGACGACGGTCACTTCGACCTGTGCATCGCGGAGACCGCCGGCAAGGGGCGCATCCTGCAGATGATCCCGTACTTCATCAAGGGCACGCAGGCATCCCTGCCGGAGATTCAAATGAAGCGCGCGAAGAAGGTTTCGATCCAATCGCTGGATTTGACCTTCCCCGCCCACGCCGATGGCGAGTTCATCTGCCTCAACGGCTCCCACCTGACCCTGGAACTGCTCCCGTTAGAATTGGAAATCATCGCCGCCTGAGCCTCTATGAATTTTTCCAAATGGTTTATCACAACGATACTGCGCATCTACCTGCGGCTCACCACCCGGCTGGACGCGGCTGAATTGAGCAAGGTCCCCATGCAGGGACCGTTGATCGTCATTTCGAATCACACGGGGCAAATCGAAGTGCCGTTTCTCGCCACGTTATTGCAGCCGCGCAAAATCTCCGGCTGGGGAAAGGCGGAGGCATTCGATAACTGGTTCCTGCACTGGGTGTTCGGCGCGTGGGACCTGATCCCCGTCCGGCGCGGCGAGGCGGATATGAAAGCGCTCAAAGACGCCCTGCGCGCGCTGGAAAACGGGTACATTTTCGGCGTCGCTCCCGAAGGGACGCGCAACAAAACCGGGCGGTCTGCGCGTGCCCACCCCGGCACGGTGATTTTGGTGGCGCGCTCCGGCGCGCCGATTCTGCCGGTGGCGCACTGGGGCGGCGAAGTGTTCCTCAAAAACCTGAAACGATTCAGACGCACCGATTTTCACGTCCGCGTGGGCGAGCCGTTCAAGATTCAAGTGGACGGCAGGGTCACTGCGGAGATGCGCCAGGAAATCGTGGATGAGATGATGGTTCGAATCGCTTCGATGCTTCCCGAAGAATATCGCGGGGAATATTCGGACATTAACAAATACTCACAAAAATTCTTAGTAACTCACCTTACGCAGTAAACCGCCAAGACGCCATGTCGCCAAGTTTTTTTACGCCTTTTACTCTTCTCTTGGCGTTCTTGGCGCCTTGGCGGTAAGAAAAGGGCTTAACTGCGTAACGTCAGTTAGTAAACCTTTAATTCGTGGTACTTTGGTACCCCCCGCCTTTCAGGGCTGAAAGCAAAATCGAAGCCGCAACGATTTAAAATGCAGTCCTGGAAAGGAGCAAAAAGATGAAAAAGATTCTTACCATCCTATTGCTTGCGGCGGTATTACTGACCGCATCCACCGGCGTCGCGTTCGCCCGGGAACCCGCCCCGATCACCGGCACGATCCAGTCCATCGAACTGCAAACCGACCCGGAGACCGGCGAGACCATTGTGGCTGTCACCTTATTGGACTCCACCGGGACGACCCAAACGGTCCATCTCAGCCCGGAGACGGCGGAATCTCTCGGATTGGTGACGATTGACCCGACTACCGGTGAAATCGCCGTCAACGAGTCCGCGCTCAACACCGAGGTTACCATTGACCCCTCGCAGATCATCCCAGAGCCTCCCGTCGAGGAGCCGGAGAAGGAACACCCGGTGGGCTCGGCGCTGGGAGATTTCTTCAGCGGCCTGCTTGGCGTTGACTATGAGACCATCATGGAATATCACGAGAACGGATTCGGTTTCGGCGTGATTGCCCAGGCATTATGGCTGACCAGCCAGATAGACGGCGACACCTCCACATTTACCGCCCTGCTGGATGCCAAACAAAGCGGCGATTACAGCGGCATCATCCTCGCGGACGGTTCCACGCCGGATAACTGGGGCGACGTGGTCAAATCGTTGAAGAAGGGCGAGAACCTCGGCAGTGTCATGTCTGGCAAGGCTGAGAATTCCACGGGAGAACCTGCTGACGTTCAGAAGGAAAAAGGAAACAGCAACGGGAACAACGGTCAGGGCAACGGACAGGGTAATGGGCAGGGGAACAGTGGAAATCAGGGTAACGGTCAGGAAAACCGGGACAAGGGCAGGGACAAGGACAAAGACGACGATAAAGGCAAGGACAAGAACAAGCCGTAACAGACGAAGAGCCAGCGAGATGCTGGCTCTTCCTTATAATTTCATCTGATAGGCGTTGGTTTCCCGCTTTTTGAATCCCATTTTCAAATACAGGCTGTTCGCCGCCACCCGCGCCGGGTTGGACGTGAGCGCGATGTTCGACGCGCCCTTTTCCTTCGCAATCTCGATTGCCTTTTGCATCAAGGCTTCGCCGATCCCCTGCCCGCGCGCGGAGAGGTCCACGATGACGTCTTCGATGACGGAGCGGATGCCGGTCGGCACGCGGTAGACAGCCAGGCTCAGGGCGCCGACGATCTCTCCGCTGGCGTTGCGGGCAGCCAACAGCGTGGAAGAAGCGTCCTGGACGAGAGCCGCCAAATCGTCCGGGGAGGGAGGCGGGTTGTTCGAGGTCAGTTGAGGGATCAGGCGTTGGAACGCTTCGTACAGTTCCTCATCTGCACGGGTGACGATTTCAATTTGCATGGGTCTTCTTTTTGGGAATCACGCTCAGGACGAGATAATATCCGACGTAAACCAGGGAAACCCAAACCACCCACCCCGGCTGGTTGGGGTACATCAGCAAACCCCAGATGCCGATCGCGCCGTAGAGATAGGTGAGCGCGAGCGTGAGCCGCCGCAGGTAACTGTTGCGGCTGGGATAGATATATTTGATGGGAACGAACACCAGGACGTTGAACAGGATCAAAAAGCCGAAGTTCACCCAGGGCGGCAGGTTCATCAACAGCATGTAGAGCGCGGCGACGTTCCAATAGGAGGGAAAGCCCTTGAAATGATTATCGGCGGTCTTCGCGTCGGTCTGGGTGAATTGATATGTCGACGTGAGCAGGATCAGGCACGCCGTAAGCAGGCGAACCGGTTCTGGAACAATATCCGCCTTGACGATGAAGACGGCAGGCACCAGCACGTAGTTGAGATAATCGAGGATGTTGTCGAGCAGCGCGCCGTCAATACCGTCCGCGTATTTCTTCACGTCCGCCCAGCGCGCGAGCATCCCGTCGAAGCCGTCCACCAGCATCGAGACGATCATCCAGACGATCATCATTTTGTAATCGCCTTCGAAGACGGCGAGGATGGCAAGCAAGCCCCACACCGCGCCGGTGGCGGTGAAAAGGTGAACGCCAAATGCGGCGGCGACACGCAGGGGATTCGGCTTGGGTTCGGAAATTGCAGAGGTGGGCATGGTCATTCCTTTGGGAGTTTTCCGTACTAACACCGCCGATTATAAAAGGAAACAACTTGCACAGACCTGACAGGTTTTTAAAAACCTGTCAGGTCTGTTGAATGGAGTAAAATACGGTCAACAAGCCGGTTTTGCAGGGAACCCAGACAAGGACGGACAAGATGAGCCAGACGCCCGTAGAGATTGCCCTTGAACGCATACGACAAGCCGCCGAAAGCGGAGCAGAAACGCTCGACCTGAAAGAATTGGGTTTGAAACGCCTGCCGGATGAATTGTGGGGATTGACACACCTAAAGGAATTACACCTGCAGCAAAATGAACTTTCTGAAATCCCCGGGGATATTGCGAGACTCGTCAACCTCATTTCGCTCAACCTGTCGAATGATTTTTTTCAGTTATTCTCGAACAACCCCGCAATAGAATCGCCAGCCTGCCTAAAGAGATCGCTCAACTCCAAAACCTCACTTCTCTGAACCTTTCCGACAACGGACTCGCCAGCCTGCCTCAAGAGATCGCTCAACTCCAAAACCTCTCCCAACTTGACCTTTCCGGCAACGGACTCGCCAGCCTGCCCTCCGAGATTGCTCAACTCCAAAACCTCACCTCACTTTACCTTTACTCGAACCAACTCGCCAGCCTGCCTAAAGAGATCGCTCAACTCCAACACCTTACCTCACTGAACCTTTCCCGCAACCGACTCGCCAGCCTGCCTAAAGAGATCGCTCAACTCCAAAACCTCACCCAACTTGACCTTTCCGGCAACGGACTCGCCAGCCTGCCGCCCGAGATCGTTCAATTCCATAACCTCACCTCACTGGACCTTTCCTCGAACGGACTCGCCAGCCTGCCGCCCGAGATCGTTCAACTCCATAACCTCACCTCACTGGACCTTTCCTCGAACGGACTCGCCAGCCTGCCTAAAGAGATCGCTCAACTCCAAAACCTCACCTCACTAAATCTTTTCAATAACCAACTCGCCAGCCTGCCTAAAGAGATCGCCCAACTCCAAAACCTCACCACACTTGACCTTTCCCGTAACCAACTCGCCAGCCTGCCGCCCGAGATCGTTCAACTCCAAAACCTCACCTCACTTTACCTTTACTCGAACCAACTCGCCAGCCTGCCGCCCGAGATCGTTCAACTCCAAAACCTCACCTCACTTTACCTTTTCAATAACCAACTCGCCAGCCTGCCGCCCGAGATCGTTCAACTCCAAAACCTCACCACACTGGACCTTTCCGGCAACGGACTCGCCAGCCTGCCGCCCGAGATCGTTAACTTACGTTTTTTGAGCAGGATCAATGTACGTGGAAACCCGTTGGAGATCGCAATTCCTGCCAAATGGCTGGGCGACGACGAAATAAGTAAAGTTTTAGGCAGCAACCATGCACAAGAAATCATCACGTACTATAAGCAAATGAACGAAGAGGGCGGCCGCCCCTTGGGGGAGGCGCGCGTACTGGTGGTGGGAGAAGCAGATGGCGGCAAGACCAAACTGCTGCGCGCCCTTTTATACGGCGAATACGGTGAAAAATTCAAGGATGCCCGCGACCCCACCGATGGGATCGAAGTCAATACGCTTGATTCCGAAGGGATAAGGCTGCGCCTGTGGGATTTTGGCGGGCAGGAGATCATGCACGCCACGCACCGCTTCTTCCTCTCCCGCCGCTGCGTGTATGTGCTGGTGGCGGATTCCACCCGCGACAGCAACTACAACGAGGAAAAGATCGAATACTGGCTCGAGTTGTTGAAATTCTTCGGCGGGGATTCGCCCGTCCTGCTGGTCGCCAGCAAGGTGGAAAATTTTTCGCTCAACGTGAACGAACGCGGCTTGCAGGAGAAATACCCCAACCTCGTTCCAATCCCGGCAATTCGAACGTCAGCCAAAACAGGCGCAGGCATCGAAGAATTGCGTCGCGCCATTTTTGAACAGGTTGGATCCCTGCAGAGCGTCAATGTCATGCTGCCGCGCACTTTCCTTTCCGTCAAAGACGCGTTGGAGGAATTGAAAAGCAGTCAAAAGGTGAAGGTCATCGAGGATGCCGTCTACCGTCGTTTGTGCGAGGAAAATGACATTACAGAAGAAGAACGTCAGAACACCCTTTTGCATCTGCTGCACGACATGGGCGTGGTCTTGCATTATGAAGACGACCGTTTGAGCGACTTCGGTATTCTCAACCCCGATTGGGCGACGGGCGGCGTGTATAAGGTGGTGAACAGTCCGCAAATCAAAGAGTCGCATGGCAAGTTTAGCCTGGCGCAACTCAAAACAATCCTGGCGGATGAGGAGATGTACCCCGCGTCCATGCGCCGCCGGATCGTGGACTTGATGAAAAAGTTCGGAACTGACCTATGAACTGCCTTTGGAACAAGATATGTTCATCCTGCCAAGCGCCCTGCCGGTCAACCAGCCAGAGCTGATCGGATGGGATGAACCTGCCATGACCTTCGAATATCGTTACCCCGTCCTGCAAGCAGGTGTCCTGCATCGTTTTGTCGTCGCCGTACACGACCTAATCCTTGATAATCTGGTCTGGTACAGCGGCGCAGTCATCGCCAAAGGGGAAAATACGGCGCTCGTCAAAGCCGATACGCGCGCAAAACGGGTGACGATCAAAGTAAAAGGAGCGGAAGAAACCCGCAAGGAATTTCTCTACTTCATCCGCCTTCAATTCGAGCGCATCCACGGCGAGGAAATCAAACCCGAAGGGTTCATCTACCCGCCGCACTGCCCGAACCTGCCCTTGCCGTATGAAAAGATCAAGAAATTCTTGAAAGCGGGCACCACTACGCTGGATGAAATCTACGAAGATAAACCGGTCAAGATCAACCTGCGCGAACTGCTGGATGGTTTCATCACTTCCGAGGAACGGCGCAAGGATGAGGAAAAAGAAAAACTGGAAGCCAGGCAGAAAGGCCCGGACAAAGAAGACAAAAGCGGCGATACCTATATCACTAACAATATCTCATTGCGAGACTTGGAAGGCGGCAACATCATCCTTGGCGAAGGTCACCACGTCAATCAGTCTATCCAGAATAGTTTCAACGCCTTTCCGGCTGACGTTCGAAATGCGCTCGCAGATTTGATGAAAGCCGCCGAAACCCTGCTGCAACAGGTGGAAGAATCCGAACATAAGGATGAAATACGGGAAGAGTTGGAAAGTTTGCAAAGCGAGGCTAAAAAATCCAAGCCGAAGAAGGACAGGGTCAAGGTCACAGTGGAGAGCCTCGCTCAAGCCGCCAGAAACCTGAACGAGATCGGCAAGCCCGTCCTTGAACTTGCTGTTTCGGTTATCAAGTTGATCAATAACTGATGTTACGCGGTAGGGGCGACCCATCCATGTTTTTGCAAAATGTCTGGCGCAGGGCGACCCTTTCATGCAGATTGGCTGCCTGTTTTGCCCAAGCGGGTCGCCCCTACGACGAAATTGCGTAAGGTGAGTTAATAACTCATGTTACGCGGTTCCATCTCCCTCACCCCTTCACCCCTCTCCCAGTGGGAGAGGGGACGGGGGTGAGGGTGCGTAAGGTGAGTTAATAATTTGCCGTAATAGCAGACCTCCGAGATTTTTGAAACCTCGGAGGTCCGATCACTGATCACTGGCTACTGATTACTAGATCACTGGCTCTTCACCAATCCCACCTTCACCTTGTCACCCTCAAACTCATCTTCCACCACAGAAGCATTCGCAGGCGCGGCGGCAAAGGACAGTTTGACCGTCAGCGTTTCGGCTTTGATGTAATCCACATGTGCTTCAATTGCAGAATTTAAACCTGCGCTGGCTTCGACGAACAGTTCGATCCGGTCGGCGACATCGAGATTGGCGGTCTTGCGCAAATCCTGCACGCGGCGGATGAATTCGCGCGCCAAGCCCTCGGCGGCGAGTTCGGGCGTCAGGTCGGTGACCAGCGCGGCGACGTACGCGCCATCTTCTGCGACGGCAAACCCCGCCCTGGCTTGGGCTTTGACCTCCACTTCTTCAGCGAGGATATCGAACGCTTCGCCTCCCGCCTTGACCTTGAGCGGGCTGCCGGATTGCAGAGTCCGCGCCGCTTCTTCGGCGTCCATGGCGAGGATCGCCTTTTGAATGGCGGGGAACTTATTGCCGTATTTTTGTCCCGGCTGCTTGGGCGGCGGCTTGACCGCGTGCGAGACCGCCTCGGTGGAGGCATCCAATAGGCGGACTTTTTTCACGTTCAGTTCGTCCGCGATGACATCCACGTTCTTCATCAAGGCGCTTGCGCTCGGCGGGATTCCCGACCGAGAAGGCGGCTTCCGCCAGCGGCTGGCGGACTTTGCGGTTCGCCTTCTGACGCGCCGAGTGACCGAGCGAGACCAGTTTCATCACCAATTCCATTTCGCGGTTGAGCGCCTGGTCAATGAACTCTTCCATCACCTGGGGCCACTCGGCAAGGTGAACCGACTCAGGCGCGGTCTCATCCACCGAGCGGACGAGGTTCTGGTACAACTCCTCCGCCATGTATGGCATGGCAGGCGCGATGAGTTTGGCAACGGTGGTCAGCGCGGTGTACAGCGTGGAGTATGCGGCTTGTTTATCCGCGCCGGATTCGTTCTTCCAGAAGCGGCGGCGCGAACGGCGCACATACCAGGTGGAAAGGTTCTCCACGAATTTTTCCACCGGGCGGGTGGCGTTGGTCACGTCGTATTCGTCGTAGGCTTTGGTCACATCGCGCACCAGCACGTTCAACTCGGAGAGCAGCCAGCGGTCCAGTTCGTTGGTCGTGGCGGTGACGGTCAGTCCCTGCGGCTTGTCGAGGTTGGCGTAAGTCACGAAGAACGAATACACATTCCACAGCGTAAGCGTAAAACTGCGGATGACCTCCCCAACCAGATCGGAGGAGAAGCGGCGTTCCTGTCCCGGCGGCGAGGCGGTGTAGAGATACCAGCGCAGCGCGTCCGCGCCGTGTTCGTTGATCACATCCCAGGGCTGGACGATGTTGCCCAGCGACTTGGACATCTTGCGTCCCTCGGCATCCTGGATGTGCCCGAGGCAGATGACGTTCTTGAACGAAACCTTGTCGTTGAGCAGGGTCGAGATAGCATGGAGGGAGTAGAACCAGCCGCGCGTCTGGTCAACGGCTTCGCAGATGTAATCGGCGGGATACTGCGCTTCGAACTTGTCCTGGTTCTCGAACGGGTAATGCCATTGGGCGTAGGGCATCGCGCCCGAGTCGAACCACACGTCAATCAGGTCCTTGACGCGCGTCATTTTTCCGCCGCATTGCTCACATTTCCAAAACACGTTGTCCACGTGCGGGCGGTGCAGATCCAATTCGGACAAATCCTTTCCAGTTTTTTCGGAAAGTTCCTTCACCGAGCCGATGCACTCGCGGTGTTTACAGTCGTCGCATTCCCAAACCGGCAGAGGCGTGCCCCAATAACGCTCGCGGCTGAGCGACCAGTCAATGTTGTTTTCGAGCCAGTTGCCAAAGCGTCCGTTCCTGATGTGGTCGGGGACCCAGTTGATGGTCTTGTTCAACTCGACCAGGCGGTCGCGTTTGGCGCTGGTGCGGATGTACCACGACTCGCGCGCATAATACAACAACGGTGTGTGACAACGCCAGCAGAAGGGATAGGTATGCACGAGCGTCCCAGCGCGGAACAGCAGCCCCCGCGCATCGAGGTCTTTGACGATTTGCGGGTCGGCATCCTTGACGAAGACCCCGCGCCAAGGCTTGATCTCTGCCACGAATGTGCCGTCCGGCTGGACGGTGAGGAGGATGGGCAGGTCGTACTGCTTCGCCATTTCCATATCCTCCGCGCCGAAGGCGGGCGCCTGATGCACGAGACCGGAGCCGTCTTCCGTGGTGACGAAATCGCCCAGCACAACGTAGTAGGCGGGTTTGTCCACGGTCATGAAGGTGAAGAGCGGCTGGTACCTGACGCCCTTCAGTTTTTTGCCTTTGAAGGTTTCCAGCACCTTGACTTCTTCATCCTTGAAAATCTTTTCGACCAGGTTTTTGGCAAGGATGAGTTTTTCCTTCGTGCCGTTGTTGTCGCGCTCCACCGTGACGTAGTCCACGTCGGGATGCGCGGCAACCGCCACGTTGGCAGGCGGCGTCCACGGGGTGGTCGTCCATACCAGCAGGGAGGTATCGGGCTTGCCCACCAGCGGCATACGGACAAAGATCGAAGGGTCGGTCGCGTCGTCGTAACCGAGTGCAACTTCATGGTCGGAGAGAGGCGTGCCGCAGCGCGGACAATACGGCACGACTTTGTATCCCTTGAAGAGCAGGTCTTTATCCCAGAAATTTTTCAGAATCCACCAGACCGATTCGATGTAATCGTTGGTGTAGGTCACGTAGGCTTCTTCGAGGTCAACCCAGAAGGCGATGCGCTCGGTGAGGCGTTCCCAATCCTGAATGTAGGTGAAGACGGACTTCTTGCACAGTTCGTTGAATCTATCAATGCCATATTCTTCGATCTGCTGTTTGTTGGTGAAGCCGAGCTGCTTCTCCACTTCGATCTCCACAGGCAGGCCGTGCGTATCCCAGCCGCCGCGCCGCGAGACGTGATACCCGCGCATAATCTTGTAACGCGGGAACATATCCTTGAAGGCGCGCGCCAACACGTGATGTACGCCGGGTTTGCCGTTGGCAGTGGGAGGACCTTCGTAGAAGACGTATTCGGGTCTCCCTTTTCTTTGCTCGACGGTCTTCCCGAAGATGTTCTGTTTCTTCCACATCTTGAGGACATTGTCCTCCATCGCGGGCACATCGAGTTTTGGATTGACAGGTTTGAACATTCTTACTCCTGGTTGAAGGTGAAAGGTTGAAGGTGAAAGGTTGAAGATCGAAGATTTTAACCTGCGACCTTCAACTTACAACCTGCAACCTGCATAAAACAAAAACTCTCGCCTCATACAGAGACGAGAGCAATGCTCACGCGGGACCACTCTGATTTCCCGCGAATGCGCGGGACGCTCATTGGACGACAACCATCGCCCTGTTCTGGTAACGAGGAACAACTTCGGCTCACTTACTTTCAACGACCACCAATTACTGATCACTGATCACTGATTACCAGTCACTGGTCATTGATTTCTGATCGCGGCTCCGGGAGGATTTTCAACCGTCTAGGCGTATCCGCTTCACACTCGCCCTTCAACCTGCTCAGGGACCTTCGGACTCGCTGACCGTTTCGACGGGTTTACTCGTTCCCATCATTGCCTTTGCAATTGTGGTCGGATTATACACACGGGAGAAGCAATCGGCAAGAGCGGGGCGTATCAAATTCATAACGCATTCATCCCACCGAACTCGCATTGACTGATTTTTGTCAGACAGGTATAATCTTTTTTTGGCATTATCTCAAAGAAGCAGGAGTATAAATTATGGCTACACCCGACAGCGCTCCCACCGCAGCGCTTGAACCAAAAACGAAACTCAGCGGCAAAATACTGAAGACCACACTTGCGGGGGCGCTCGTGGACATCGGACAAAATCTACCCGGTGTCATCCACATCTCACAACTCAGTGAAAACCCGGTCAATAAAGTGGAAGACGTCGTACAGGAAGGACAGGATGTGGAAGTGTGGGTCAAGCGCGTCCGCAAGGATCGCATCGAACTGACCATGATCGAGCCCCTCGCCTACGAGTGGAAGGAACTCAAGCCGGAGATGGTCGTGAAAGGCAAGGTCGTCCGCCTCGAATCCTACGGCGCGTTCGTGGATTTCGGCGCGGAACGCCCCGGTCTCATCCACGTCAGCGAACTGGCTCGCGGCTACGTCAAAACCGCCAGCGAAGTGCTCAAGGAAGGCGAGGAAGTCGAAGCGAAGGTCCTCGATGTGGACCGCCGCAAGCGGCAGATCCGCCTGAGCATGAAAGCCCTGCAATCCGAGGTCGTCGAGGAAGTAAAGCACGAACGCGACGAACACAAAGGCAGGGGCAGGCGCAAGGGCAGGAAGGACGAAGACGCGACTGAAGTGGAGCTCGAAATTTCCCGCGAGCCGGAATACACCGCCATGCAGATTGCCTGGCAGCAGGCGCTCGACCGGGCGCAGGGACGCAATAAGATCCGCCGCAAGTCGTTGAAATCCAATTCCGAGGAGCACGAACACATCCTCAACAGCACCCTCGAGAAGCGGCTTCCCACCGGCGGATAAACAAAAGCAAAGTAAAAAGAGCGGATGTGATTATCCGCTCTTTTTGTTTCTCCAATTTCCGTAACGCGTAATTTACCCGCTACTTTCCGCCGCTTTTCAAGTAGGCTTCCATCAAGGCATCCAAGCCGCCATCCAGAACGGATTGGGTGTTGCCGACCTGAAAATCGGTGCGGTGGTCCTTGACCATCTGGTAGGGATGCAAAACGTACGAGCGGATCTGACTGCCCCACTCGGCTTTGGTGTATTCGCCGCGCAGGATCGCCCGTTCCTCTTCCTTTTCAGCGGTTTTCAACTCGAGCAGGCGGGCGCGTAAAATCCGCATGGCGAACTCGCGGTTTTGCGTCTGCGAACGTTCGTTTTGGCAGGTCACCACAATCCCGGTTGGGATGTGCGTCAGGCGCACAGCGGTGGCGTTCTTCTGCACGTTTTGTCCGCCCGCGCCGGAGGAACGGAACACGTCCATCTTGATGTCGCCGGGGTTAATCTCAACGTCTGCTTCATCCATCGAAACCTGAGGCAGAACCTCCACCAGCGCGAAGGAGGTATGCCTGCGGTGCGCGGCGTCGAACGGGGAAAGGCGCACGAGGCGATGCACCCCCTTTTCGGAGCGCAAATAACCGAAGGCGTATTTCCCGCCGACGGCAATGGTCACGCTTTTGATACCCGCTTCTTCGCCCGGAGTGGAGTCCACAATTTCTGTGGTGAAGCCGTGAGCCTCCGCCCAGCGCAAATACATGCGCTGAAGCATTTCCGCCCAGTCCTGCGAATCGGTCCCGCCTGCCCCGGCGTGGATGGCGAGAATGGCGTCGTCGTGGTCGTAGGGACCGGAAAGCATCGCCGCGAACGAACGCTTGTCGAGGTCGGCTTCGAGTTTTGCGATCTCGGCTTCCAAATCCGCGCGCAGCGACTCGTCGTCGAGGTGCGCCAGGTCGGTCAGGTCGTGAATCTGTTGTTTGATCGAAGCCCAGATTTCCACGTCGTCCTTCAATGCCGAGACGGTTTTCATCACCCGCTGGGCATTGGAGGTGTCGTTCCAGAAACCGGGCTGTTCGATTTCCTTTTCCAGCAGTGAAAGTTGACCCTGTTTCCCCGCCAGGTCAAAGACGCTCCAATAGTTGTTGGACTACTTCATTTGCATTGTTCAATCGTTGAAGCAAATCTTGCATAAGGTCTCCTAATTATTTGCGAGGATGCCGTCCACAAAGGCATCGGGGTCGAAGGGCGTCAGGTCTTCGGGTTTTTCGCCCAAGCCAGCAAACAGGATCGGCAAACCGAGTTCGCGTTGAATGGCGAACGCCATGCCGCCCCGCGCGGACGAATCGAGTTTCGAGAGAATCACGCCGGTCACGTTCACGGCTTCTTTAAATGAACGAGCCTGCTGCAAAGCGTTCTGTCCGGTCGTCGCATCCAGCACCAGCCAGACGGCGTGCGGCGCGCCTTCCAGCGCTTTGCCAACCACGCGATTGACCTTTTTCAACTCTTCCATCAGGTTGAAACGGGTGTGCAAACGCCCGGCAGTATCAATCATGACGATGTCCACGCTGCGGGCGATACCCGCCTGGACGGCGTTGAACGCCACCGCGCCTGGGTCGCTCTCCGGGGCGCCCGCCACCACATTGACGTTCAGCCTGTCTCCCCAGACCTGGAGTTGGTCCACCGCCGCAGCGCGGAAGGTATCCGCCGCGCCGAGTAAAACAGACTTGCCGTCTCCGATGAACCGGGAGGTCAGTTTTGCAATCGTGGTTGTCTTGCCGGAGCCGTTCACGCCCACCACAAGGATGATGGTCGGTTTGCAGTCGAAAGCGAGCGGGGGCGGCGTGATGAGGCGCGAACGCAGTTCCCGCTTCAAGGCGTCGGTCAACTCATTGGCGCGGACCAAGCCCTCGGTCCGCGTGAGGCGTTTGAGAGAATCCAAAACAGAGGAGGTTGTCTCGATCCCCAAATCCGCCTGGATCAGCAGAGCCTCCAAATCGTCCCATGTTTCGTTTGTAATTTCGGATGTCCCCAGGATGGATGCGATTTGCCCAAAGGCGGCTTTGCTGGTGCGCGAAAGTCCCTCGCGCCAACGTGAAAAAATACTCATGGGCGGCGATTATATCAGGAATTCTATGTTATACTCATTCGGCTAAATAAGGCAATGTAATAACAGGAGAAAGAAAAAAGGAACGAATCATGTCTGGAGAACCCATTCACATCTCGGATGAAACCTTTGAGAAAGTCGTCATGCAATCAACGCTGCCGGTCATCGTGGATTTTTGGGCGCCCTGGTGCGGTCCCTGCAAGATGATCGCCCCCACGCTCGACAAACTGGCGAAGGAAATGGAAGGAAAGTTGATCGTCGCCAAAATCAACACAGATGACCATGCTGAATGGATGCAAAAGTTCGGCATTCAGGGCATCCCCACGTTGTTATTCGTGGCGGGCGGCAAGGTTGTGCACCGCCAGGTTGGGGCATTGCCCGAGCGCATGTTGCGCGACGTGGTCACGCAATTCATGGATGTTGTCGGTCAGCAGGTGTAAACCATAAAGCGCAGGGCGAGGGAGTTGGGTATCATGAAAAAACTGCTCATCACGGTTCTGTTATCCGGCTTGGTTTTGAGCGCGTGCCTGCCAGCCACACAAGGGGCGGGCAACCCAACCCCGCTTTCGGAAGCCGACCTGCAAGGCACGGCGGCTGTCCTCTCACAGCAGACCCTTCAGGCGCCGCCCTCCCCGACCGTCGCACCGAGCGAAACGCCCGTAGTCCTGACTCCCACCACGACGGCGGATCCAGCCACCCCAACGAAGACTCCAAACCCGCTTCTTCTCACACTGACAGCGACTCTTGGCACGGGAACGGTAGCCCCCGAAAGCCTGACCGGTACGGCGGGCGCGCCGCCATCGCCGGGACTCTGCCGTTCACCGGAACGCCGGGCAGTACGCTCAACCCTCTAACGCAGACCACGACACCGCATCCGCAGTTCTATGGCACGCTCCCGCCAGACCTGCCCTACGGCGTGATCAACCTGTTCAATAAATCCCATGTGGACGCCTACATCTCGCTTCGCTGTGTGACCAAGGAAGGATACGTCACCATCCTCGAATATCCGGTGAAGAGACAAGTCAAGACCAAGGCGCCGGCAGGCAAGTACACGTACGTTGCCTGGGTGGGCGGCAGGCAGTTTACCGGCAGTTTTTCACTGGCAAGAGACGAAGAGTTGTTAATTACTTTATTCAAGGATAAAGTAACGACCAAAAAGAATTAGTTGTTCGATCAAGAAAGCAAGAAATCCAATATGGAGAGACAAATGATGAAAAAAATATTACCCATCCTCGCGGCGCTTGCCCTCTTTGTGGCGGCATGCGGTCAGCCGGCCGCCCCTACCATGTCACCAGAAGAGGTGCAGGGCACGGCTGTCGCCGCGGCTTGGACCATGGTTGCAATGACGCAGGCGTCCATTCCCACCGCCACGCCGCCGCCGCCAACGGAGACCCCCAGTCCCACCTCGTTACCGACCTTCACCCCCCGGCGCTGGCTTCACCGACCGTTGCACTGGCGCTGCCCACAGCCACCTCAAAACCGGCTGGTGAATGCGAAGGTCCAGTGAATCTCGCGGAAGCGGGTCCGCAATCCAATGTCCGTCTCGAAAACGAATCCGGCGGCACGGTAACTTTGTCGCTGCATCTTTCAAAGAACCTGCACGGGCAGTGCGGCTTCCTGACATATTATCTGGCGAAGAAGGAAAAGCTGGTCGTTTCCATACCGAAGGGCGATTACTTTGCGTTCGCGCTGATCGCCTATTCCGACGGCTCATCGAGCAACGCCTCCGGTTACATTAACAATCGCGTCGGCGACAACCATCTCTTTGTCGTGAAGATCAAATCGGAAGTCATCGTCGTGCCATAACGGTTTCGCAAACATAAAACGGCGTCTCTCTTGAGACGCCGTTTTTTCGTATGACAGACTGCTATTCCGTTGCGCGCCGGATGTTTGCGCCGAGGAGTTTCAGTTTTTCATCCACTTTTTCGTACCCGCGCTCGATCTGCACGATGTTGCGGATCTTCGACGTGCCGTGCGCGGCAAGCGCCGCCAGGAGCAAAGCCATGCCCGCGCGGATGTCCGGGCTTTCCAGTTTCTCGGAGAAAAGCGGGGTCGGTCCCTGAACCAGAGGCAACGATAGGGGTCGCACAAGATGATGCGCGCCCCCATGCCGACCAGTTTGTCGGTGAAGTACATTCTCCCGGAGAACATCCAATCGTGGAACAAGACCGAGCCGGTGGCCTGCGTCGCCACCGTAATGGCGATGCTCGTCAGGTCGGTTGGAAATGCGGGCCAGACGTTCGTTTTGATTTCCGGCACGGCTCCATCCAGGTCGGATTGGACCGTCAGGGATTGGTTGGCAGGCACGACGACGTCAGCGCCATCCACCACCCAGTGGACACCAAGGCGGCGAAAGGTCTGCGCCACCATCTCCAGGTGTTCGACGCCCGCATTACGGATGCGAACCTCCCCGCGCGTCACGACCGCCGCACCGATGTAACTTACAACTTCCAGCAGATCGGGTCCAATGGTGAACTCTCCGCCGCGCAATTTGGAGACTCCCTGGATGTGCAGGGTGTTGGAGCCGATTCCTTCGATGTGCGCGCCGAGGAGGTTGAGGAAGTTGCACAGCTCCTGTACGTGCGGTTCCGATGCCGCGTTGCGGATGCGCGTCTCCCCTTTTGCGAGGACAGCCGCCATGACCGCATTTTCGGTGGCGGTGACGCTGGCTTCGTCCAGCAGAATATCTGCGCCGTGAAGTTCGGATGCGTGAATATCGAACACGCGGCTGTAGGTGATATCCGCACCCAAGGCGCGCAGCGCGAGGATGTGCGTATCCAATCTCCGGCGGCCAATCACGTCGCCGCCCGGGGGCGGGAGGTTGATTCCACCGGCGCGGGCGAGGACCGGACCCGCAACGAGGACCGAAGCCCGGATACGGCGGCACAGGTCCGGGTCCAGGTGAGAGGCGGCGAGGTCCCTGTGTGGTGATGCGCCAGGTATTTGAGTCCAATTCCTCGACCACAGCCCCGAGGCTTTCGATCAATTTCCTCATGGCGATCACATCGCGAATGTTCGGGACGTTATGAAGCACAATCGGTTCGTCCGTCAGCAGGCAGGCGGCGGAGCAGGCGGCGCGCGGCGTTCTTGTTCCCGGAGGGAGTGACTTCGCCCCGCAGCGGTATGCCGCCTTCAATGACAAATTCTTCCATTGGATCTCCTTTAACTATGCAAAATTGTAAGGCGGTTTCGGTAATCCGCCAAGAACATTGCAATCGGCTTACACCAAAATGCGTTTTTGCCCGCCCCTGCAATTGGAATTATAATAATTCAAGATGTCAATTCTGTTGATCGTTCCCATCGCGCTTGGCTGGTTTGCAGGCTGGATCGTTAATTATCTTTCCGATGTGCTTCCCGTTACGAGACGGTTCAGCCAGCCCACGTGCCCTCACTGCCAGTCGCCTTATTCGCTGAAAGGGTATTTGCTCTTTCAGCCCTGCCCGAACGGACATGCGCGCGGCATCCGGCCCTGGATTGTGCAAGCCGCGATGATCGCGGCAAGCCTCTACGCCTGGATACAGCCACCGTCCAAGCCGGGATTTATCCTTGGCTTCCTGCTCATCGTTTACTTCGGCGTGGTGGTGGTCATTGACCTCGAACACCGCCTGATCCTGCATCCAACCAGCGTGGCAGGCGCTCTACTGGCGCTGGTCGTCGGCGTGATTTCTCATGGGTGGCTTCCCTCGCTGCAAGGCGGGCTGGCGGGCTTTCTCATCATGTTTGCGTTCTACCTGCTGGGCGTGTGGTTCACGCGGGTACGCGCCAAAAGGCTGGCGGCGCGCGGAATCCAGGCGGACGATGAAGAAGCCCTCGGCGCAGGCGATGTCATCCTCGTGACGGTGCTGGGTTTTCTGGTGGGCTGGCCCCTCGTCTGGCTCTGCATTCTAATCAGCATTCTGCTCGGCGGAATTGTCAGCCTCTTTACGATCATCGCATTGTTCATCACACGCGGATACGAAAAAAATGCGCTGATGCTCTTTATTCCCTACGGACCTTATTTCATCGTCAGCGCCTATTTGATCACCTTCTTTCCCCGTTTCGTCGCCGCCTTCGTCCCGGGATAAATCGAGACCTTTGAGAATAACCGGAAGCGCATGAACAAATTACTCAAAAAAATCAGGAACAAGAGCAAGGCACAGGCGATGGTCGAGTTCATGCTCGCCCTGCCGGTCCTGCTCGTCCTCATTTATGCGATCATCGAGTTTTCGCGCATGATCTTCATCCTCGCCTCGGTCGCAAACGCTTCCCGGCAGGCGGCGCGCTACGGCGCAGGCTCCGGCGAACTCAGCGGGTACACCTACTATCAGGATTGCGACGGGATTCGGGAGGTCGCAAACCGCTCCGCAATCCTGGCGGAGTTCGACGAGATCAATATCACCTACGACCGCGGTCTGACCGAGGATGGCGAGCAAATCCAGATTCTCGATATTGACCCCGACCCCGATACCGACAGCTGCCCCATCGAAGATAACGTCATCCGAAACGGCGACCGCATCATCGTGCAGGTGCGGGCAAGCTACGAACCGATCATTGACATCCTGCCGGTCGAGCCAATCGAGGTGGTTTCCGCCAGCGCGCGCACGTTTTTGATCTCCGTTCCGATCTTCGGCTCCGCGATGCCGACCGGATTCGCCGCCGAGACGAGCACGCCGTCGCGCGTCCCCACAGACACCGAAACTCCGCGAACGCCCACGCTTCCGCCGACCGCGACGTTTACCCTGCCGCCTTATCCGGGCGTCACGCCGGGCATCGCAACGCGAACGCCGACAGCGGGCCCTGCCGCCCACGCTGACGTTTACCCCGTCGAAAACGCCCCTCCCCACCAGCACTGCGACCGTCACCCCAACCGCCATCAGCTGCACCGGGCTGACCGGCGTCTCTCATGGACCGCTCCAATTCAGGGATAACTTCATGCAGATGACGATCTTCAACAACACGGGGCACTTCCTGACGGCGGCGCAAATCTACGTGGAATGGAATCATGATACAGGTCACGATGGAAGCGACCCAACCCTGCGGCTGCAACAAGCCAGCCTGGCGGGTCAATCTTGGACTGGCGATGTGTTCGCCCCATCGGCATTCGTCACGCCGTTTTATCCCATCATTCCGCCGGGCGAGTCCCTTGTCCAGTTCTTCTATCATCAGGATTACGACAGGCTGGATGGAACGGAACGCATCATTATCACCATCGGCAATCCCGGGTGCGTGAACTATCCAGTGGATTCGAGCAGGTAATACGATGGCGGTGAAAACGAAAAAAGGACTGCGCCAAAAAGAGAAAGGTCAAAGCCTGATCGAACTGGCGATCAGCCTGCCGGTCATCCTTCTGATTTTGCTCGGGACGATTGATTTCGGCATGGCGTTGTTCTCCTATGCCATCCTGAGGGATGCGGCGCAGGAAGGGGCGTTGTACGGTTCGTTCAACCCGACCAACAAACAGGCAATCGAGAACCGCGCCCGCAACATCCTGCCCCGCACCGACGAGGAGAGCATTTTCTCCTCGCCGGTGGATTTGAGAAACACGGACGCGGTCAGCGTCGAGATCAAGACCATCGGCGCGGCATGTCAGGGCGTCACGAGTGGCGCCGCCAACAGCATTCGCGTCAGCGTCATTTACCAGTATTCCATCATCATGCCGTTTGCCGGAGACATCATCGGGTCCGATACGATCCGGTTGACCGGCGCGGCGACCAATGTGATCCTGCAACCCCCATGCCCATGAGACAACGCTTCCTATCCCTCACCAAATCCAAGATCGGTGAAAAGGGACAGGCGATCATCCTGATCGTCTTCTCGATCATCGGGTTGATCGGCATGTCGGCGCTGGCGATTGACGGCGTAAACGCCTACGTGGACAGCCGCCGGGCGGAGACTGCCGCATCCGCCGCCGCGTTGACCGCCGCGTTGACGAGGATCGAAGGCGGGAACTGGCGCGCCGCCGCACTGGCGACCGCCGCGGCAAACGGATACAACAACGACGGCGTCACCAACACTGTGGAACTGAACACCCCGCCTCTTACCGGACCGTATAGCGGGAACTCCGAATACATCGAGGTGATCATCACCTCACACCTTCGCACGTACTTTGGCGTGGTCATCGGCATCCCGACCATCACGAATATTTCCAACGTGGTCTCCCAGTCCAAGCCCGCTGTGCTTGGGGAAATGTTCCCCGGCTATGCGGTCGTGAGCCTCGCTCCCAGAAGCGAGTGCGACCGGCGAATCTCGTTTTGGGTCCACAGTGAAGCCACCCTCAATCTGGAAGGCGGCGGGTTGTTCGTCAACTCCAACAACCCGGAATGCGCCTTTATCTCGTTTGGCAGCGGGAGTGTTCGCGTAAGGGATGCCAGCCGCATCTCGGTGGTGGGCGGCGCCCGCGTGCAAAAACCCCAGCTCATCACCCCTTTTCCCATGGAGACCGGCATCGCCCCCATCCCCTATCCGCCCGCCTATAGGGAGCCGCGGGTGGGCTGCGGCTCGAAAATCGCCACGTTCGACCAGGACACCGGAACGGTCTCCCCGGGGAACTGGGAGGAGGATGAAATCTTTCCTCCAGATGGCGCCACGTCGCTGGACAAGGGCGTCTACTGTATTCAAGGCGACTTCATCGTGGGAGACGGCAAAACCCTTGAGGGACATGGCGTGGTCATTATCATGGAGGACGGGAATTTCAAGGTCAGCGGCAACGCTACCGTGGACTTGAGCGCGCCAAAATCGGGACCGAACGAGGGATTGTTGCTTTATATGCCCATCCTGAACGAGGGCGTTATCGTCCTAAACGGCAGCGACGAGTCGAAATTCATGGGCACCATCTACGCCCCGTCGGCGGATATTCACATCAACGGCCTGGACCACCTGCGCGGGGGCGCCTACCACAGCCAGATTATCGGCTACTACATCGAGGTGGATGGGACCGACAACATCTACGTCCGGTATAAGGACGAGCAGAACTACGACACATTTGCCATGCCGGAGGTGATTTTGGTCAAGTAACAGGGGTTTTCCGCGAGGCATCTTACAGAAATGTAAGCGTTGCGGCTTCCTGTCACATTTTCGGCGGTTTGAATATTGGTATATAATGTCTATATATCCAGTTGCCAGCGGTCGTGCGCATCCCCCCTCTCTTTACAACTCAATGATCGCTTCCCACCTTAGTACCCTTGTAGGATACCGCTGAACCATGAGCCATTGTAAAAGTGAGCAGGAAATATGAAGAAAATGCTTGAAAGAGTATTCTCTTTCTTGAGGTTAAAAACGACCAGGCTCCCCGCGCAGAAGAAATGGCACAAAACCAGGGCGCAGAGTCTGGTGGAATTTGCCATCACCCTGCCCATCATCCTCATCCTGCTTTCGGGAGTGGTGGAGTTTGGGTTTGCCCTTAATTATTACCTCTCCCTGCTCGACGCCACCCGCGAGGCGGCGCGGTTTTTCAGCGACCAGGATCCCTTTACAAGGGACGGCGGCGGCGCCATCACGGGAGATGACAATAATTTTTATGCTTCAGCGGCGACCATGGTGAGAGCCTCCCCTGGACCCGCAGGTGGTGGGCCCCTTCGTACCAGGGCGCAGAATCGTCCTCGATCCCGCTATGGACGATGTTATCGTCCATGTCTATAGTTCGTCAGGCGGATCCGTTACCCAGCACCCGAGTTCGGGACCCTACCACATGTACAACAACTTTGACCCGATCTTTACCACCGAGTCGGTTCAAGACCGCCTGACCGCCGGGGCGCCCAACCAGGGCATCCTGATCGTGGAGGTTCATTATAACTACCACCAAGTGCTCGCCCTTCCCTGGATTACGATGTTTGTGCCAAATCCGATGGTGTTAAGAACTTATACCATCATGCCCAACCGGGCCGCGGAGCCGTAAAGAGAGAGATTATGTGGAAAAGATTTCTTCGTAACGCCGAGCGCGGGCAAGCCATTGTTATCGTTGCATTTGCCATGATCGGCATCATCGCCGCTGTGGGTCTGATGACCGACGGCGGAATATTATTGATCGAGTACGGCAAGCTGAAGCGCGCCATCGACTCGGCCGCCATTGCATCCGCCTCGCAATTCCGAAAGAACTTCGAGGGCACCGACCTGGTCGAGGCGGCGCAGGATTTTCTCTCCCTCAACCAGTCCGAAGCCAGCACCATCATTGTCTATCGTTGCCGGCGCGATCCAAACACCGGCGATCTTGAAACCTCGGTGGACGGCACCGAACACGCAGAGGACCTTTGCACCACGCCCCGGCGTAAGTTATTGCGCGTCTTTGCCGAGCGGACTGTTTCGCTTGGTTTTATGCGGGTGCTTGGGATCAATACCGCAACGATCAACGCCAGCTCCGTCGGCGAAGCGGCTTCAATTGACCTTGTGCTTGTGATTGACACTTCCGCATCCATGTCGTATGAAACAGGCGGGAATCCGGATTATCCGGACAGTTCCCTGGACGACCCTTCCGTTTGCAATACGTCCGTATCGAATCCTTGCGAACCGATGCGCAGCATCAAGAATGTTGCAAGAGACTTTGTGGAAGGCGATTTTCTGTTCTTCCCCTACGACCGGGTCAGTATTGTAGCCATGACGAGCCAGGTTCCAGATGGATCGAGGAATACAGTAACGGTCCTTCCTTTATCATATAGCGAGAGCGATGTAGTAAACGCGATCGAGGGTCTTAATGTATTTCAGCCCCCTGAATGCAATTGGGGATCGCCGGCAAGCCCAAGTTCAGGTCCATGCCTAAATTATGTTTCAGGATCGTTTGTGGGTCTTGAGTGCCCCCTTTATCGTTTGGGTCCCGACCTGATAGCAGGCACCGCGGATGACGGGGTCAAGGATATATCCTCCTGCAACTCCAGCAATATAGGCGGAGCCCTGCTGAGAGCTGCGGCTGAATTTGCCGTCGATCCGATCCGTGAAGACTCCTTCTGGGCGGTGATTGCTTTGGCGGGCGGTCCTGCCAACGCCACCGATTCCTATCTTCCCAGTTTCCCTTATGGCTATTGTCCCCCCTCCACCTGGAACGACCCAGTCAACCCATTTTGCCGTGATGCTTTGGCTTACACGAGGCACTCGGACGGGGATGCAGATTATGACGCGGATGATTATGCACATGATATGGCGGACTACCTTGCAGACCCGGTGGACGGGCAGGGTGTGGCAGTATACACAATAGGGCTTGGCCGGCTTATCCGAAATGCGCCGAAGGGAGACCCGGACGCCGGCGAGAAATTGCTGACGTACATCGCGGAATGCGCCGGTGAACCAACCATATATGGGGATGCCCCAGCCGACCCCTGTCCACCCAACCCTGACACAAGGGTAAACAGCAATCATGGGTTTTACAGCTTCTCGCCAGATGCGGCCGGACTTGAGGCAATCTTCCTGAGAATCGCCTCCAACATCTTTACCAGACTCTCGCAATAGTGTATTATCCATTCATCATAGCAAGGATGCTCTTATGAAAATTTTCCGCACCCAAACCAGAGGTTCGCCGGGCAAGCCCAGGGCGCAAGCCATGGTGGAGTTTGCCCTGGTCATCCCCCTCCTGCTCTTTGTGCTGGTGGGGGTGATCGAGTTTTCACGCCTGCTCTTTGCATGGATCGTGATCGAAAATTCCACCCGTTTCGGCATCCGTTACGCCACTACCGGCAGATATGAAGATTATTATTGCGATGGAGGCGGCATCTATGACATTTCCGGCATTGACCAGGACGGCGACGGAAGCGTGTGCACTACTGAAGAGGAAGAGGACACCGGCGCGCGCATCTTTTCCATCCGTGACGAGACCCGGCGAATCGTCATTGGTTTCTTCCTAAGGGACGCCACCTTGGGCGATACCGCAACCACCGCGGATGAAAACTTCTTCAACATCACCGTATGCTCCGCCGAAGACGGACGCATCTTTACACCGCCGTTGATGGCGCGCCCTGTTTATGCAGATTGCGCCCTCCCTGACGGCTCCCGCAGTGAACATGCCGGAACGCCTGGCAATCGCGTGGTAGTGGCGGCAGATTACAACTTTACCTTTATCGTGATGGATCTGTTTGGCTTCGAACCGAACATGATTCACCTCGCTTCCTATCGTGAAGGCATCGTGGAGCAGTTCCGCGCGGCGCGGGCGATCAATACGCCTCTGCCGTTAAACATCCCCACCGTCCCCTCGAACACACCAGTGCCGACTAATACCTACACAATCACTCCAACGTTCACCGAGACCCTTACTCCCACGATCACACCCACCCGCACCCCGACCCGCACTCCCTCGATCACCCCAACACCCTCCGTGACCCGCACCCCCACCAATACCCGCACGCCCACCAACACGCCTACACCGTCGTGCAGCAACATCTTCATCAACCGCACCCGTTTCAACGGAGATAACTTTGAGGCGCGCGTCCAGAACAACAACTTTGCCCCGGCATTTTTGACCAACTCCACGCTGAGCTGGTCACCGTCTCCGCTGGTGGGCAGATATTTCGACTATTTCCAGTTCGGCGGGACCACCTACTACGATCCGCCGAATACGCCGAATATTGTAGACTCGCCGGTCAGTTCGACCGCCCCAAACATGCAACTAAACGGCAGCGGCTCCACACTGGATTGGATCGCCGATTTCAGCAATTCAACATGGACCGGCGTCTGGAATGTCAGCCTGACCTTCACCTTCCCGAACTGGGGTGATTGTGTCGCCACCGGCAGCATCAACAACTACACCGCCACGCCGTCCATGACGCGCACACCTTCCAACACGCCGACCATTACCAACACGCCCACCATTACACGAACACCTACCATCACACGTACGCCCACCATTACGCGCACACCGTCGAGAACACCGACACCTTCGCGCACGCCGACGCCTTCAAACACACCCACGCGAACGTACACCCCAACGGCTACATTTACTCCATCGCGCACGCCTACACGTACTCCGACGGTTGCAACGCCGACGCCAAGCCGTACGCCGACGTACACTCCATCGCCATCGCCTACTATCTGTATTGACTGTTAGGTGGAACGTACCGCCAGCCAGTTGGCTGGCGGTATTTTTACGGTATAATCCTGCCCGTTACCGAAAGGAGGTGCAGCGACATTTTTGAACGGGAAAGACAGCGCATGGACCCCGCGCAACGCGGGGTTGACGAGGATGAGGGTTCTCCATTGCGAAATGGAGTTAAGGACGCCTTTGGCGCCCGAAAATCGAAGGATCAGCGGAAGCCCTCCGGGTACGCCATTACCCGTCAATCTTTCCCTCCAGGATAAATCTCTGCCGACAACATCCCGCGGGCGACCGGGGGAATCAAAAGGCGGAGGGTGGCAAAACCATGAGGTCGAGCGGACAGGCGTCGGTTAAGTCGGATGCGCCTGTGTCTCGACATCCAAATCAAACAAAACTGGAGGATCCCCCATCATGTGTGGAATCGTCGGATATATCGGGCCGCGAGACGCGACGCCGATCATCCTTAATGGTCTTAAAAGACTGGAATACCGCGGCTATGACTCCGCCGGAGTCGCCGTCATCAACAACCATCAAATCGAAGTCCGCCGCGACGCCGGAAAGTTGTCGCAATTGATTGACCTGGTCAATAAGTCGCCGTTGGCTGGTGCGCCGGGATCGGGCATACCCGCTGGGCGACGCACGGCGCGCCTTCGGCGAGGAATGCGCATCCGCACGTCAGCAACACGGGCAGGATGGTCGTTGTCCATAACGGCATCGTGGAAAATTTCCTCGAACTGAAGGACGAACTGACCAGCGAAGGCATTGTGTTCAACTCGGATACAGACACGGAAACCATCGTGCATCTCGCTGAAAACCACAAGGCGTCGGGGGCCGGGTTCGAAGAAGCCGCGCGCCGCACGTTCAATCAGATCGAAGGCGCGAATGTGGTGCTGTTGATGTCCATCGAGGAGCCGGATAAAATCATTGCCGCGCGCATCGGCAATGCAGGCGGAGTGGTGCTTGGAATTGGGGAAAACGAAAATTATCTCGCTTCAGATATCCCTGCGATTTTGGAACACACCCGCAAAGTGATCTTTCTTGAATCGAGGCAGATGGCGGTCGTGACGCGCGACGGCATTCGGATCGAGACGCTCGATGGGCAGGTGGTTCAGCCTGAAATCCATACCATCTCCTTCGACGCGGTCTCGGCGGAAAAGGGCGAATACCGCCACTTCATGCAAAAAGAAATCCACGAGCAGGTGCGCGCGCTGACCGACACGCTTGCAGGCAGGATTGATTTCAAAGAGGGGCGCATCCGCCTGCCGGAATTGAAACTCACGCCCGAACTCGCCAAACGCATCCAGCGGATTTACATCACCGCCTGCGGCACGGCGGCATACGCGGGCATGGTGGGCAAATACCTGATCGAGAAGATCGCCCGCATCCCTGTGGAAGTGGTGATTGGTTCCGAGTTTCGGTACAGCGACCCCATCGTGGACGAAAATACGGTCGTGCTTGCCATCTCCCAATCGGGAGAAACTGCCGATACCCTCGCCGCGATGGAGGAAGGCAGGCGCAAGGGCGGCATTCTCTGGAGCATCGTCAACGCCATCGGTTCGCAAGCCATGCGCATTGCAGACGGTTACATCGCCATGCAAACCGGACCGGAGATCGGCGTGGCATCCACCAAGGCGTTCACCGCGCCGCTCGTGGACCAGTACATGCTTGCCATCCTGCTGGCGAATATGCGCGGCGCGATTGACGAAAAGACCCGCCGTGAACTGGTGGCTGATCTGCGCCTCGTCCCCGACCTGGCTGGGCGCGTGATGGATACGGAAGCCGAAATCGAAAAGGTCGCCCACACCTTGAAGGATATTCGCGGCTGTCTGTACCTGGGACGCGGCATCAACATGCCCATTGCGTATGAAGGCGCGTTGAAACTCAAGGAGATTTCCTACATTCACGCGGAAGGCTATCCAGCCGGTGAGATGAAACACGGTCCCATTGCCTTGATTGACGAAGAGATGCCTGTGCTTTGCCTTGCTCCCAAAGACCCCTGGCACGAGAAAATGATCTCGCAGATTCAACAGGCGAAGGCGCGCGGAGGCACGGTCATCGCCGTGGCAACCGAAGGAGATGAACTCGTCAAAGGCATGGCAGACCACGTGTTGTGGATCCCCGAAGCGCCGTGGATGCTTTCCCCGGTGGTGACCGTCCTGCCCCTGCAAATGCTGGCATATCACATCGCCACGATCCGAGGCTTGGATGTTGACCAGCCGAGGAACCTGGCAAAAAGCGTGACAGTCGAATAAACGAAAACGCCCCTGCAAAACCGAGCTGCAGGGGCGTGTGTTTTACGGGAGTTACGAAGAGGAGCCCATCGAGACAGCCATCACATCGTAATAGGTGCCTGCG
The DNA here is from genome assembly GCA_013112685.1 of Chloroflexota bacterium. Classification (GTDB taxonomy): domain Bacteria; phylum Chloroflexota; class Anaerolineae; order Anaerolineales; family Villigracilaceae; genus Villigracilis. The sequence goes on from JABFGC010000002.1 coordinate 1,658,083, forward strand.
CCGAACCCATCGAAGAGGATGTGATCGCCCAATTTGATCTCCGGCAGTTTGCGGAGGAAGGCGATCATATTGGAGGCGGCGCTGACGTTGCCGAAATCGCTCAACAGCCAGGGCATGGGGAATTCGATTCCCAGTTTGGAAAGATGCTTGGCTTTCAGGGCATTGATCTTGTAATTGGCGTGATGGACAATGCCCATGGTAATGGACTTGCCGGATTGTCCCAGCCGCTCCATCAGCGCGCGGTATTCCCCGTACACATCGGCGACCACCTGCACCCCGGTGCGGACGAACAGCTTCACCATGCCCATCAGTCCCGCCATCTCGATGGACGCGCCGTCCTTCGGCTCGTTCATCAGCCCGGCAACACGGATGTGGTTTTCCCGTTCCTCCACTACATCCACCAGCGAATCGGACGAAGGGTCCGGGTGGGAATGCGGGTAATACATCCGCACTGCCAGCAAGCCTTCCTCGTCGTAATTCTCGTAGGTTTTCCCCACCAGCAGGTTGATGGTCTCTCCGGGTATCACGCCGATGACGCCCATCCCGTTCCCGAACAATTGCAAGGCATTTTTATCCTTCGAGCCGCACGTAAAGCGGCTCAAGCCTTCGATGCCGCCGACCAAGATCTTTTTTCCGCGTAAATGCTCGGCGACGTTCAATTGACCTGGCTTCGAAAGTTCGGGGTTCAGGGCGAGATGCAAAGCGCCCATCGAGCCGTCGCACGCCTTGTGCACGCTGACCTTCAACGCCGATTCGGGAATCCCAGCCATGCGGGCAATCCGTCCCACATAATCGTTCGAGACCGGCCCGCTCAACCCGATTAGGACGCCTTCGATCTCCGCGGCATTCCATCCGCACGCCTGCATGGCTTTTTTCAGCAGGCGCACGCCCACTTCCAGTTCCAGGTCGAGATTCTGTTCGTCGTTCAATTGCGGGATGTGCTGGCGGTAGTCGAACCCCAGTTCGGATAAATTCAACACATCCTCGGCGCCCAACGGCTCGCCGAGCCGGCTCTCGACGAACGACGGAAGGCTCGAATTGCTATAACTCTGCCCCCACGAACCGTACGCTCCCCCCAATCCCCAACGCGGGGTTATAAACGCCCTCCAGCCCAACCGGGACTCCGCCGCCAACGGGCACGATAAATTTTTCGACATTGGGGCGGTCATAGAAGGACAGATTTTGTACATTTTCAGACATGGCAAACAACTCCTTTTCTGCTTAAACCCCGTCCGACCGAAAAGGCTACACCCTGAGCAGGCAGGGTAAAATAGCCCAACCCACACAAAAACGGAGATTTACCCGATGCGCCCCGAATGGGATTCTTACTTCATGAAAATCGCCTACGCCGTTTCAGAACGGAGCACCTGCGACCGCGCCTTTGTCGGCTGTGTGCTCGTGCGCGACAAACGCATCCTCACAACCGGTTTCAACGGTTCCCCCGCCGGGCAGGCGCACTGCGACGAAGCGGGTCACTTGATGGTGGACGGTCACTGCGTGCGCACCATCCATGCCGAAACGAACGCCATCATCCAGGCGGCGTTACACGGCGTCTCCACCAAAGGCGCGACCTGTTACGTTACCCACCTGCCGTGCATCAACTGCACCAAGGCATTGATCAACGCGGGCATTACGCGGATCGTCTACAGCGAGTCGTACCGCACGGACGAAAACGCGCTGAACTTCCTGAACGCCGCAAACATCGAAGTGGTGCAAAAGGAGTTTAGCCCTGGATGATGCCCGTGTTCCCTCACCCTAACCCTCTCCCAAAGGGAGAGGGGACTCCCTTCCCTCAAAGCAAACAATGAGGTTGAAAGAAAAACCCTCTCCCAAAAGGAGGGGGGCGGAAAGGTTGGGGATGAGGGGGTTAATCACCCAATCCTGAACAATAACGGACACAACCCTTTGCCCGGCGGTTCATTCCTCCTTGCCGCTTCGATGGGACGGGCAAGGGCAGCCTCCAGCATGGCTTCGTCCATTTTGCAGATTTCGGGATGTCCCTCGATCACCCTCGCATACGGGCAGCGTCCAAACAGCAGGCGCGGGCCCTGCGCGCCCGCCTCCCAGCGCGCCTGATAGTGCAGGTCGTTCAGTTTTTTCCACAAGGGCGGCGAGTCGTTTCGCCATCACGCCGGTGGCGGCTGTCTCGACCAAGCCCAGCGATGCAGCCATGCGCGCGCCGATAACTTTTTGCGTTCGTTTTTTCCTCCAGCAGGGCAAGCGTGAGGGCGGGAAGGTTATCCCCCAGCGCCGCCTGGGAGAGTGAGTACAGTTTTTCGGGTCTGCCTCTTTTTGCGCCGCCGCGGACGGAGGTCGGCTCCACCCGCCCATCGGAGCAAAGGATGGAGAGGTGGTGCCGCACATTCGGCGCGGATAACTTCAGGGCGCGCGCAATTTCGCGGGCGGATGCCGAGCGGGTCTTTTTGAGATAGGTCAGGATTTTTTGGCGGGAGGTCATGAGTGGGGCGGGCTTGCGGGTGGGTAAAACTCAAAGGAACAGGATCAACTATCGCCGGGGAAGGAGGCGGGGGTTGTCATCCGGCGAAAGTGATTATACTCATGAATCCATTTTTGAAAATATATTTTTGCATAATTCAATTGACGAATTTCGCCGCCGTGCTATAATCCGCACAATTGTGAAGGAAAACACCAAAAGTGATGACGCTCAACTGGGAATCCACGTATGCCATCGCGATGGAACTTCGGAGGCGGCACAGGGAGGTGAACATCGAAGAGGTTTCCCTGCAACAGATCTACAAATGGACGCTGGAGCTTTCGGAATTCGAGGATGATCCCGCGCTGGCAAACGACGGCATCCTTTACGCAATCTACCAAGACTGGTTCGAGGAGAACTCTCATTATGGAAAATGAAGGCTTGAATCTTCCCAACTACAACATCCCGGAAGACATGCAGAATGTTGTAGCCATCACAACGCTCGACCGGCTTTACAACTGGGGACGCCGTTCCTCGGTGTGGCCCCTTATGTTCGGTCTGGCGTGCTGCGCGATCGAAATGATCGCCGCGCAAGCCGCGCGGTACGACATGGCGCGCTTCGGCATGGAAGTGATGCGCCCCACCCCGCGCCAAGCCGATATGCTTTTGGTCTCCGGCACGGTGACGAAGAAAATGCTGCCCGCCCTCATCCGCCTGTATAACCAGATGCCCGAACCCAAGTACGTGGTGGCGATGGGCGCTTGCGCTTCGAGCGGCGGACCGTTCAAGGAGGGCTACAACGTGGTGGCAGGCATTGACAAGTTCCTGCCGGTGGACGTGTACATTCCGGGCTGCCCTCCCACCCCGCAGGCGCTGATCGCGGGGCTCATCAAATTGCAGGAAAAGATCGACAGGCAATCCATCAAGAAGGTGCGCTGGTATCAAAAAGGCAAACAGGATCCCAACTATGTGCCCATGCCCGTTTTGGGACCCGATTTGATTGACGTGCGCCGCAGCGCGGAAATTCGACAAGCCGCCGCGGTCAAGGAAGGTGCATGATGGCAACCGCGCTTCAAACCCAGACCGTTGACCTGGTTGCCCGTTTCCCGGAGAAAGTCGTCGCGGACAGCCGCCCCGGGTATTCCGGCTTTATCGTCCAAAAGGAAAACCTCGTCGAGGCGGCGACCGCCATCCGCGATGAATTCGGCTACGACCTGCTCTCCACCGTCACCGGCGTGGACTATATCGCCGAGAACAAAATGGAAGTCGTCTATCACGCCTTCCGCACCACCGGCGGACCGGGCTTGGTCTTCAAAGTCCAGGTGGACCGCGCGGATCCTATCGAAATCCCCTCGCTGGTCCCCGTGTGGACCGGGGCGGAATACCAGGAGCGTGAAATCTGGGACCTGTTCGGCGTCCGATTCACCGGACATCCCGACCTGCGCCGCATCCTGATGTGGGAGGGTTTCGAAGGTCATCCCCTGCGCAAGGATTACAAGGAAGCCTTCTTTGAAGAGGAAGCCAAGCCGTATAAGAGCCGCTGGCCCGACGGCAACCACGCATACGCGGAGATGCGCAACCCCTTCCGCGATAACCTCAAGTTCCCCGCAGACTTCGACCCCGAGAGTTACACCCCGGAGAAAGAAGAAGACCTGTATGCCTCGCTGGAGCGCGTGAGCAAGCCGCTCTCCGAAGGCGATTTGAAGACCGACAGCATCGTGGTCAACATGGGGCCGCATCACCCCTCGACGCACGGCGTCTTTGCGCGTGGCGGTATCGCTCAACGGCGAGACCATCACCGGGTTGAAGCCGGTCATGGGCTACCTGCACCGCAACCACGACAAGATCGGCGAGCGCAACACCTTCCTCCAGATCATTCCCTACACCGACCGCCTCGATTATTTCAACTCGATGGCGAACAATTTCGGCTACGTGACCACGGTCGAAAAACTGATGAAGATTTCCGTCGCCGAACGCGCGGAATACATCCGCGTCATCATGGCGGAGTTGACCCGTATTCAGAACCACCTGGTCTTCATCGGGATGCTGCTCAACGACCTGGGAACGCTCTACACCCCCGCCCTTTACGCCTTTGAAGAACGCGAACTGATCCTCGACATCTTCGAAGCCGTCTCCGGCGCACGCATGATGTGCAACTACTTCCGCTTCGGCGGCGTGGTGCGCGACATTCCCGACGACGTGATGCAGAAGATCAAGGACCTGGTTTACGACCGCCTGCCCGCCAAGACCGAAGAAATGGAACGCTTCCTCAACGAGAACGAGGTGCTGGTGGCGCGCTTGAAGGGCATCAAGGTGTTGAACGCGGAAGAAGCCGTCCGCCTTTCGGTGACGGGACCGTGTCTGCGCGCCTCCGGTGTGCCGTACGACATCCGCCGTGCCGACCCATATTCGGTGTACGACCGCTTCGACTTCGACGTGGCGGTGCGTTACAACGGCGACATGTACGATAACTACCTCATCCGCTTCGACGAAATCTACCAATCGCTGCGGATCCTGGACCAGGCGGTCAGGCAGATTCCCCGAGGGACCGATCAACTCGCAGAAACCGCAGTACCAGGTGCGGGTCCCGGCGGGAGAGGCGTACGGACGGGTCGAATCCCCGAAGGGCGAACTTGGCTACTACGTCGTCTCCAACGGCAAGCCGAACCCATACCGCTATCACGTCCGCGCGCCTTCCTTTGTCAACCTGACCGCGCTGGAGACCATGTGCGCCGGCGTCAAGATCGCGGACTTCGTCGCCCTGCTGGCGATGCTGGACATCGTGATGGGTGAAGTGGATAGATAATTCCTTATGTCGTTGCGAGGGCAAAGCACGAAGCAACCTCCCTGTAATTGGGAGATTGCTTCGGCGGAAGAGCGCCGCCTCGCAATGACATGGACTGGAGAATTTGTATGTATGGAAAAGGCATTCTTAAAGGATTGAGCGTCACCTGGAAGCGATTCTGGGATACCTACCTGGACGATATTTCGTGGTGGCTGAGCGGCAGGAAACGCTACCACAGCGAGGAAGGCGTCAGGCACCGCTCCTCCAAGAACACGCGCGGCATCTTCACCGTGCAATACCCGGAAGAGCAGTTGATCCAGCCGGAGGAATTCCGCTACGTGCCGTTTCTCGTCTACGACGAAAAGCCCGACGGCGGAAAGGAAGTGCGCTGTACCTCGTGCGGCATCTGCGCCAAGGTCTGTCCGCCGCAGTGCATCTGGATCGTGCGCACCAACAACCCTCAAACCGGCAAGCCCGTGCCCGAACCCGCCGAGTTCTACATTGACATGGACATCTGCATGAACTGCGGCTTCTGTGCGGAATACTGCCCCTTCGACGCGATCAAGATGGACCACGATTTCGACATCGCCTCGTATGGACGGAATGTTTATAACCTCGAAAAACTGTTGAAGCCCGCCTCGTACTACGCCCAGATCCGCCCGCAGAATTACAGCCGCGAGGAGGAAGCCCGCAAGGCGAAGGAAGCCGCGAAGGCGGCGAAGGCGGAGGCGGCTGCGGCGGCATGAGGAAAAACGTAGATAGGTAGACAGGTAAACAGGTAGATACGTAGGCATCCACATTACTTGGGTACTTGTGTACTTGTATACCCGTTTACTTGTGTATCTGAATACCCAACTTTAGGAAACCATGACCCCAACCAAAGAAGCCATTCTCAAAGCTCTCGGCACGGTTCAAGAACCGGACCTCGGGCAGGACCTTGTGACCCTGAACATGATCCGCAATTTGGAGATTTCAGGCGACAAGGTCTCCTTTACCGTGATGCTCACCACGCCCGCCTGTCCCCTGCGCGGAAAGATCGAAGCGGACTGCCGCAGCGCCCTGAAAACCGTCGAGGGCGTGAAGACCGTCGAAATCAAAATGGACTCGGACGTGCCCAACGACGGCCGCATGCGCGGACTGGTCAACATGCCCATCCGTAATGCGATTGCCATCGGCTCCGGCAAGGGCGGCGTCGGCAAATCCACGGTCGCTGTCAATGTGGCAGTGGCTTTGGCGCAGACAGGAGCAAGAGTCGGGTTGATGGATGCGGATATTTACGGTCCCAACACGCCCACTATGCTCGGCGTGACAAAACTTCCGCCCCCGCAAGGGCAGCGTCTCATCCCCGCCGACGCGTACGGTTTGAAGATGATTTCGATGGGACTGCTCGTCAAGCCGGGACAGCCGCTCATCTGGCGCGGACCCGATGCTCAACTCCGCCATCCGCCAGTTTTTAGGCGACGTGGAATGGGGCGAACTGGATTACCTGATCGTTGACCTGCCCCCGGCACGGGCGACGCGGCGCTTTCGCTGGCGCAGGCGCTCCCGTTGAGCGGCGCGGTGATCGTGACGCTCCCGCAGCTGGTTTCGCTCGAAGATGCCGGGCGCGGACTCAATATGTTCAAGACGCTCGAAGTACCCATCCTCGGCATCATCGAGAACATGTCGTACCTCGACCTGCCGGACGGCACACGCATGGACCTGTTCGGTTCGGGCGGCGGCGAGCAGCTGGCACAAGCCACCGAGACGACCTTCCTCGGCAAAGTGCCGATTGACCAGAACGTGCGCATCGGCGGCGACAGCGGCAAGCCCATTGTGGTGAGCGCGCCCGAGTCGGCGGCGGCGAAGGCATTCGTGGATATTTCCATGAAGATCGCGCAGAAGGTCTCGGTGGCGGCGCTGGGGACGAACAACACCCTGCCGATCAATATTGTTGAGTAGTTGAGTAGTGGAGTGGTTGAGTAGTTGGGTAGTTTGTTTAGCAGCGGCAATCCCCAAGGTTGGCTTGGGGATTGTTGTTTTTTGGGCGGTCTGGGAGCATTCAAATGTTGTAGATTCTTTCCCAAAATTCACCCTGCACAAATTTCTAAAATGAACCGCCAAGTCGCCAAGAAATTAGAGAAGAAACATGGCGGCTTGGCGTCCTTGGCGGTAAAAAAAACGAAAAATGTTCTGAATGACGATTCTACAGAATCTGAATACTCCCGGCGGTTTGATTTCCGACGGGATTTGAGGTTGGGTGGGGTAAAATTGAGAAACGCTCGCCGGTAAAACATCAGGGAAACCACTATGAAATTCGATGTCTTCCTCAGTCACAACGGCAAGGATAAACCCATCGTCGAGAGAATCGCCCGCCTGTTGGAAGCCAGGGGATTGAAAGTCTGGCTCGACAAATGGAATCTCGTCCCCGGCGAGCCGTGGCAGGAGGAAATCGAAACCGCGCTGGATGAATCGGAAACCATTGCGGTGTTTACCGGATCACATGGAATCAGTCCATGGGAAAACATGGAGATGCGGTCTGCGATTGAAGAACACGTCCGGGATAAAAATCGGCGCGTGATTCCTGTGCTACTGCCTGGCGCGCCGGAATATAAAGACCTGAAACTTCCGCGCTTTCTCAAACATTTTGGCTTTGTAGATTTTCGCACCGGGGCAGACGATGCAGACGCCCTCTACCGCCTCGAGTGCGGAATCAAGGGAATCGCCCCCAAACCATCTGTAAAGACAGAGACTCCATTTTCAACTGACGAAATCCCGCCCGCGGGCGACCTGCCGCCCGGCTCGCACCTGCCCTTCCCGCCGAACCCGCTCTTCACCGGGCGCGAAGCGGACTTGAAAAAACTGGCGGATTCCCTCACCCCCAGCCCCTCTCCCAGGGGCGGGAGAGGGGAGACAGTGGTTATCACCCAAGCCGTGACAGGGATGGGCGGATTAGGCAAGACGCAACTTGCCATCGAATTCGGTTACCGTTACGGGAGGTATTTCCGCGGGGTGTACTGGCTGAATTTGGCGGACCCCCTCCCAATTCGAGGCGGAGATCGCCGCCTGCGGACGGGAAATGTTCCCGACGGACTATCCCGACGACCAGCCTTCGCAGGTGGCGCTGACGCTGAACGCCCGGAAGGCGGACGGGTCCGCGTTTGGTGATTCTCGATAACTTTGAAGAGCCTGCGCTGGCGGGCGATGTGCTGGCGAGACTGCGGCACTCGAACATCCGCGTTTTGGTCACCTCCCGCCGCACGGACTGGACGCCCGCGACGGGCTTGTCCTCCATCCCGTTGAATGTTTTCACCGAAGAAGAAAGCCTTGCCTACCTCGAACGCTCGATGCCGGGGCGGAAGGCAAGCGGGGACGACCTCAAAACCCTGGCAGAGCGGCTCGGTCACCTGCCGCTGGGCTTGGAACTCGCCAGCCGCTATCTGAACGGACATCCGCGCCTGGGCATTGCGGAGTACCTGAAACAAGCCGGGCAGGCGCTGGAGCATCCCTCGATGAAAGACTGGCGCGCCGACCTGCCCGCCGCGACTAAGCACGATTTGGACTTGCAGCGCACTTTCGCGCTTTCGTGGCAGGCATTGGGTGGTCGAGTAGCGGCGCTGCAAGCGCCACGTACCGAGACCACCGAGGAAATCGCCCGAAAAATCTTCATGACCACAGGCTACCTCGCGCCGAACATGCCGATTCCATTGGAAATTTTCGAAAAGACGCTCGAAATCTCCCCCGAAACCTGCGACGAGGCGCTGACGCTGCTCTACGGCTTGGGCTTGCTGACAAAAGACGAAGGCGGTTTACCCGCGATTCATCCCCTGCTGGCGGAGTACGCGCGTCACCTTGCAAAAGAAGATAAGACCTTGCTCGAAACGCTGGCGGATGCCATTGGAACATTTTCAGGAGAAATGCTAGACACGGGCTTGCCCGCAAAATTCACTCCCCTGCGCGGACATCTGCCCATCCTTGCCGCCCATGCGGAAAAGGCAAGCCTCAAATCGGCAGGGACATTGTGGAATAATTACGGATACCATTTGTGGGTAATTGCAGATCATTTCGGCGCACGTCAAGCCTTCGAACGCGCCTTGAAGATTGACGAAGCCGCCTTCGGTCCCGATCATCCCAAGGTCGCCATCCGCGTCAACAACCTCGGCTCGGTTCTGCAAGACCTGGGCGACCCAAGTGCTGCGCGCGAAATGTTCGAACGCGCCTTGAAGATTGACGAAGCCGCTTTCGGTCCCGACCATCCAAACATCGCCAGGGATGTCAACAACCTCGGCTCGGTTCTGAAAGCCCTGGGCGATCCAGGCGCCGCGCGCGAAATGTACGAACGCGCCTTGAAGATTGATGAAGCCGCCTTCGGTCCCGACCATCCAAACATCGCCAGAGATGTCAACAACCTCGGCTCGGTTTTGCAAGACCTGGGCGACCTGCCTGCTACGCGCGAAATGTTCGGAACGCGCCTTGAAGATTGACGAAGCCACCTTCGGTCCCGACCATCCCAATGTTGCCATAGGCGTGAACAACCTCGGCATGGTTTTGAAAGCCCTGGGCGATCCAGGTGCCGCGCGCGAAATGCTCGAACGCGCCTTGAAGATTGACGAAGCCGCCTTCGGTCCCGACCATCCCAATGTCGCCATAGATGTCAACAACCTCGGCTCGGTTCTGCAAGACCTGGGCGATTTGCCCGCCGCGCGCGAAATGTTCGAACGCGCCTTGAAGATTGACGAAGCCGCCTTCGGTCCCGACCATCCCAATGTTGCTACGCTTGTCAACAACCTCGGCATGGTTTTGAAAGCCCTGGGCGACCCAGGTGCCGCGCGCGAAATGTTCGAACGCGCCTTGAAAATCAGGCAAAAAGTGTTTGGGGAAGAACATCCTGATGTTGCGCAAAGTTTATGGTGGCTCGGTGTCGTTTCCCAAGATGAAGGAAACTTGGAAGAAGCGAGAATTTACCTTGAGCGTGCATTGGAGATGTACAAGAAATTCCTGCCGCCCGACCATCCTAATATCAAAACCGTGCAGGAGAATTTGGATTCGCTGGAGGGGTGAACCGTCCACGAATGGGACCACGAATGCACAAATGTCCGCCTCGCGTTCGTTTATTCGTGAAGCCATTCGTGCGTTCATGGATGGTGACGAAAACCATCCACGAATACGACCACGAATGCACGAATGTCCACCCGCGTTCGTTTATTCGTGAAGCCATTCGTGCGTTCATGGATGGTGACGAAAACCATCCACGAATACGACCACGAATGCACGAATGTCCACCCGCGTTCGTTTATTCGTGAAGCCATTCGTGCGTTCATGGATGGTGACGAAAATACCATCCACGAATAGGACCACGAATTCACGAATGTTCGCTCATTCGTTTATTCGTGAAGCCGTTCGTGCATTCATGGACAGTATCTGTTTCTTTCGGCTACAATTGAAACACTCGAAAGGAGCGGAGGAAAAATGCCCCTCGCAATTGATTCAACCGGCAATGACCTGACTTACAAACTCATCGGGCTGGCAATGGAAGTCCACAATGAAATTGGGTATGGTTTCAAGGAGGAAGTGTATGAAAATGCCCTGGAGGTAAAACTCAATCACGCGGGCATCGAGCCGTATCGTCAATACGAAGTGCATGTGGAATTTGAAGGGGAACGGGTGGCAACTTTTTACCTGGATTTGTTCCCCGAACAAAAGGTTGTCGTGGAGATCAAGGCATTCGGTCATCAATTGACCAATGATGAGCTGGCGCAGGTCATCAACTATTTGAAAGCCACAGGCGCATCTGTGGGTTTGCTTTTCAATTTTGGACGTAGAAGATTAGAATACCGTCGGGTCTTTCCTGGAAAAGACATGAAGCCTGTTCAGCGAACCGGTCGTGATAACGCCATAAAGAAGTGAAAGATCGCTGAATATGACCGCGAGATATTCGTTTATTCGTGAAACCATTCGCGCATTCGTGGACGGTGACGAAAATACCATCCACGAATAGAACCACGAATTCACGAATGTCTGCCCCGCGTTCGTTTATTCGTGAAACCATTCGTACATTCGTTGACGGTGGCGAAAACCATCCACGAATGTGACCACGAATTCACGAACGTCCGCCTGCACATTCGTTTACACTTGTACCTTGCGCCAGCCCAGATATTCGTAGACTGTAACCGCCGCCCCTTCCCTCCCTTCGACGTTGCTCAGGGCATGCTTTCTTCTTTCCACTTTTCATCTCCCACCCTCCGCCTCCCCTCTTTCCTCTTCCCCCCATGCTCATCTACGACCTCGACTTCCCCGCCCTCGAAAGCCTGCTCCAAAAATGGGACGAACCCGCCTACCGCGCGAAGCAGGTCTGGCAGGGGTTATACCGTCATCTGTACGATTCGCCCGATCAGTTCTCCAATCTTCCCAATTCCCTGCGGAAAAGGCTCGCCGAGGAATTGACTTTCACCCCGTTCACGGTCAAAACGTATCTCGATTCCTCCGACAAGTCCACACGCAAGACGTTGTTTCAACTCGCGGATGGGAATCTGATCGAAGCGGTGTTGATGCGGTATGGGGACCCGGCGGACAACCTTCACCCCACCCCCTCTCCCACGAGCGGGAGAGGGGCAAAGGAACGTAGAACCCTGTGCATCTCCACCCGTGCGGGCTGCGCGATGGGATGCGTCTTCTGCGCCACCGGGCAGATGGGCTTCAAGCGTCACCTCACCAGCGGCGAGATCGTGGCGCAGGTCATGTTTTATGCGCGGATGCTGAAAGAGCGGGACGAAGCCGTCACCAACATCGTCTTCATGGGCATGGGCGAACCGTTCCACAACTACGATAATACAATGGTAGCGGTTGACCGGCTCAACGACGCGCAGGGATTCAACTTCGGCGCGCGGCGCATGACCATTTCCACGGTGGGCTTGGTTCCGCAGATCAAACGCTTCGCCGACGAGAAGCGGCAGGTCAACCTTGCCATCTCGCTCCACGCCTCGGGTGATGACGAACGTCTCGCCATCATGCCGGTCAACAAGCGTTACAAAATTGACGAGGTCCTCGAAGCCTGCAAATATTATGTCAAAGCGACGCATCGCCGCGTGACCTTCGAGTGGGCGCTCATCAACGGAGTCAACGACACGCCGGAAGTGGCGGCGAAACTTGCCGCACGGCTGAAGGAACTGCTGTGCCACGTCAACGCGATTCCGCTCAACCCCACCACAGGCTACGAGGGGCAGGCGGCGAGCCGTCAGCGGGCGGAACGGTTCAAGCAAACGCTGGAGCAGGCGGGAATTCCATGCACGATCCGCATGAGGCGCGGGATTGACATCAACGCGGGGGTGCGGTCAACTGGCGGGGGCGGCATCCGAACCGCGCGGATGATGAGTATGACAGTGCAAGGTTGTGCTCCCTGCGCCGGAGACGGCGCAGGAATTTTCTCGCAACCCGCCTGCCTACGCGCAAATCGGCAATCATCCTGATATAATGCCTCTCACGTGTCATTAAAGTAACGCGCCTATCATTTGGAAATTATTTTGCCCTAAACAGGTCGCCGCAAAGCGGCTTCATATCTTCAACGAAAGCAATGAAACCTCATTCCACGAAACTTTAGGTGAACTTCATGGATTCAAAACGTAACTGGTTGGAACGACCCATCCACCCCTCCCTGCCCGCCGTCACGAACGAGATTGCGGTCTTCGCGCTCATTATCCTGTTCGCCGTGGTCACGCGCTTCTACGACCTCGGCACGCGCGTCATGAGCCACGACGAAAGCCTGCATACCTACTTCTCCTGGCTGCTCTACCGCGGACAAGGCTACGAGCATTCGCCCATGATGCACGGTCCGTTCCAGTTCCACATCGTCGCGCTCTCCTACTTCCTGTTCGGCGTCAGCGACTTCACCTCGCGCATCCCCGCCGCTATGTTCAGCATCGCCACTGTGTGGATGGTCTGGTACTGGCGGCGGTACCTCGGCACGTGGGGCGCGCTCATCACGGGCTTTTTACTGGTCATCTCCCCGTACATGCTGTACTACGGGCGCTACGTCCGCAACGAGTCGTTCGTGGCGTTCTCCGGCGTGCTGATGCTGTATGCCATGTTGAGGCATCTCGAAAACGGCGGGAGGAAATACCTCTTCATGTTCGCCGCCGCGCTCGCCCTGCATTTCGTCTCGAAGGAAACCTCCTTCATCTACACAGCGCAGGCGCTGCTTTTCCTCGCCATGTATTTCGTGGTGCAGGTCACGCGGCGTCCGTGGAAAAACGCCGAGGGCGATTACCGCGCCTTCATCATTTCGCTGAGTGTGACGATCCTGCTATTGGGCGTCACCGCCGGATACATGCTCATCACCCGCGACGCCTCCACCCTCTCCGGTACGGAGACCGCCGCGCCAGCCAACCCCTCCGAGACGGCTTCGCCTCTTTCCCCGCCCGAGCCTGCCGCGTTTTCCCTGACCTCGGTCTTCGTTTTGGCGGCTGTGATCGCGCTCATCGTGACCGCCTATTTCCTGATCCGCGGCTACACCTGGGAGCGGGTCCCGCAATGACCGGTCGTTCGAACTGCTGATGGTCGCGGGGACGGCCGTCCTGCCGCAGTTGTCGCCCTTCCTCATGAGCCTGACCGACATCACCATCCCCACCTCCGCGCCGGAATTGCAGGCGCTGATGGGAGACGTGCGCAGTATTTTGATCATCGGCGCGTTTCTCGTGCTTACCTTCATCGTCGCCATCGCCGCCGGTTTGATTTGGAACGCCGAAAAATGGTTCAAGACCGCGCTCGTTTTCTGGGTGCCGTATGTGATTCTTTACACCACCGTCTTCACCAACAGCAACGGCTTTTTCACCGGCGTGATCGGCTCGCTCGGTTACTGGATCGTCCAGCACGATGTGGAGCGCGGCAGCCAGCCCTGGTATTACTACCTGCTGATTCAGGTTCCCGTCTACGAATTTCTGCCCGCACTGGGGTTCATCCTGGCGCTCTTCATCGGTCTGCGGAGAAAACTGTCGGCGAAGCCCAAGCCCGCCGAAGCGGAAACAGCCGCCGCCGGAGTCAATGAAGCGGACGACGTTGAATCCCCCGACAAGGACGAAGCGGATGAACATCCCAAAGACCGCAACTTCGCCAACGTCTTCAGCCTGCTGGTGTGGTGGAGCGTTTCGAGTTTCTTCGCGTTTTCCTTTGCGGGCGAACGCATGCCCTGGCTGACCGTCCACATTACCCTGCCTTTGATTCTCATCACCGGTTGGGCGCTCGGTCACTTGGTGGATGCGCTCGACTGGGAAAAACTCAAGCAGCAAAACGTGCCGCTGACGCTTACCGCATTGGCAATTTTCATCGCCAGCACCGGCAGGGCGATCCTGCTCGCTAATGGACCGCCGCGCCCGTTCCGTGGTCAGGGGTTGGAGCAGTTGCAGGCGACCAACGCCTTCCTGCTGCCGGTCGTCGTTTCGATAGCGAGCGCGGCGGCTTCAGTGTATTTCCTGCGAACGTGGACGATGCGCGAGTTTCGGAATGTGTTCGTGCTGACGTTCTTCGGCTTCCTTGCCGTGCTGACCATGCGCGCCGCGTTTCGCGCCTCGTACATCACCTACGACCAGGCGACGGAATTCCTCGTGTACGCCCACGCTTCGACGGCGGTGAAGGAGGTCATGGCGCAGGCGGAGGAGATTTCCAGACGCACCACCGGCGGCTTGGGCGTGGCGATTGCCTACGACGCCTCCCCGCCGGACACGGGCGTTTCGTGGCCCGTCGTGTGGTACCTGCGCGACTACACCAACCAGCGCTCGTTCGCCGAGCCCACGCGCTCCCCTGCGCGACGCGGTCGTCATTATCGTGGACGAGAAGAACTTCTGACAAGATCGAGCCTGCCATCGGCCCCGGCTACTACCGCGTGGATTACATCCGCATGTGGTGGCCCATGCAGGATTACTTCGGTCTGGTCAGCGAGCGCGACCCGAACGTCCCCTTCCCCGAAGATTACGCCTGCCGCGGGTTGTTGAGTTTCCTCAGCTCGCGCAAATCCCGCGATTATTCCCGATTCTGCGAGGGCTTCACCGATCCGCAGGTGCGCGCGGGGATCATCCAGATTTGGCTGAACCGCGATTACTCGGTCTACGCCCAAGCCAAAGGCGGACGACCCGACCTGACGGTTGCCACCTGGTCGCCCGCAGACACGATGCGCCTCTACATCCGGCAGGACGTGGCTTCGCAAATCTGGAATTACGGTGTCGCGCCGATCACGAGCCAGGTGATCGAAGACCCCACCGAAGGCAAATTCATTCTGCTCGCGGCGGATAAAATCCTCGATGCCGCGCAAACCAACCCGGTCAATTTCAATGCGCCGCGTTCGCTCGCCTTCGCGCCGGACGGCACGTTCTACGTTGCGGATTCGCGCAACCACCGCATCCTGCATCTGGATGTGGACGGAAGCGTGCTGCACGAGTGGGGAACCTTCGCGGACGGAGTCAATGTGCCGCTCGGCAACGGGACGCTGAACGAACCCTGGGGCGTCGCGGTCGGACCGGACGGCTCGGTCTACGTAACCGACACCTGGAACCACCGCATCGAGAAGTTCTCCCCCAGCGGCAGGTTCATCAAAGCCTGGGGTACGTTTGGGCAGGGCGAAACGCCGGATGCGTTCTACGGTCCGCGCGGGCTGGCGGTGGACGCCCGGGGGGCGGGTCTACGTGACCGACACCGGGAACAAGCGTGTCGTCGTGTTCGATGCGGACGGGAATTTCATCACCCAGTTTGGCGGCGCCGGTTTCGAGCCGGGTCAGTTCGATGAGCCGGTGGGCATTGCCATTGATAAAAACGGGACGGTCTACGTGGCGGATACGTGGAACCAGCGCGTCCAGACCTTCACGCCGCTCGAATCGGAAAACGGACTGGCGTTCCTGCCCGAAAAGCAATGGGATGTGTTCGGCTGGTTCGGTCAATCCGTCGAGAACAAGCCGTTCATCGCCGTGAACGACGACCTGCACGTTTTCATCACCGACCCGGAAGGCTACCGCATCATCGAATTCGACCGGGAGGGCGTAGTGGTGCGCGTCTGGGGTGAATACGGCGACGGCAGCGCCAACTTCGGCATCGCTTCCGGCATCGCCATTGACGCGGAAGGGCGCGTCTGGGTCTCGGACGGCGCGTTCAACCGCGTGATGCGGTTTACACTTCCGTAAGGAATCAGGATTACAGGAATAACGTGAAGGATGAAGGCAAGACTTCATCCTTCATTTTTTATTCTGGTATAATGCCCGTGCTTTCAAGCAAAAATATACATCCCCCCAGGGAGAAGTAATGAAACTCCACGAATATCAGTCCAAAAATATTTTCTCGAAGTACGGCATCCCGATTCCAAAGGGAAGAGTAGCGACCACCGCTCAAGAAGCAAAGCAAATCGCAGAAGAGCTAGGTGGTCGCGTTGTCGTTAAGGCGCAGGTGCTGGTGGGCGGACGCGGAAAAGCGGGCGGCGTAAAACTCGCCAAGGACCCCGAGGAGACCGAACAACTCGCCACCCAGATCCCGGGCATGGAGATCAAGGGGCCGCCGGTGCGCAAAGTGCTGATTGACGAAGCCTCCGCGATTGACCAGAAATCTACTTCGCCATTACCGACGACCGCGCCGCCAAAAAGCCGGTGATGATCGCCTCCGCCGCCGGCGGCGTGGACATCGAAGAAGTCGCCGCCAAGACGCCGGAGAAGATCATCAAGGTCCGCATTGACCCGCTGCTCGGTCTGCGCGAGTACCAGGCGCGCGATGTCGCCGTCGCCATTGACCTGCCGCGCGATTACTGGCGCGATTTCACCAGGGTCGCGATGGGCTTGTGGCAGGTCTATCAAAACACCGACGCTTCGCTGGCGGAGATCAACCCGCTGGTCATCACCAAGGACAAGAAATTGATCGCGCTCGACGGCAAGATGGTCATTGACGATAACGCGCTCTTCCGCCAGCCCGAACTCGCCGAAATGCGCGATACCGACGAGGACGCGCCCGCCGAGATCGAAGCGCGCAAGTACGGTCTTTCGTTCATCAAACTGGATGGGACCATCGGCTGCATGGTCAACGGCGCGGGTCTCGCCATGACCAGCATGGACGTGATCAAACTCTTCGGCGGCGAACCCGCCAACTTCCTCGACGTGGGAGGCGGAGCCGGGTCCGAAAAGGTGGCGGCGGCGATGCGCATCATCCTCACCGATCCGAACGTCAAAGCCGTGCTCTTCAACATCTTCGGCGGCATCACCCGCTGCGACGAAGTGGCGCGCGGCATTCTGGTTGCGATGGACGAAGTCAAGCCGAAGGTGCCGATGGTTGTGCGCCTCGTGGGGACGAACGCGGAGGAAGGACGCCGCCTGCTCGAGAACGCCAGCATGATCACCGCTGAGACTCTCGCCGACGCGGCAAAGAAAGCCGTCGCCGCGGCAAAGAATTGATTATGTCATTGCGAGTGGCGTCCTGCGCCACAAAGCAATCTCCTCGTATTCATGGGATCGCTTCGTCGAGCGCCCGCCCTCCTCGCAATAACGGAGACAACTGGTTATGAGCATACTTGTAGATAAGAACACCCGCCTTCTCGTGCAGGGCATCACCGGCAACGAAGGCTTATTCCACACCACCCAAATGGTCGCCTACGGGACGAACGTCGTCGGCGGCGTGACGCCCGGCAAAGGCGGCGAGTGGGCCCTGGACGGAAAGATTCCCGTCTTCGACTCGGTCAAATCCGCAAAGGACGCCACCGACGCCAACGCCACCGTCATCTTCGTCCCCGCCCGCTTCGCGCCCGACGCGATGTTCCGAAGCCGCCGACGCGGGCATCCCGCTCATCGTTTGCATCACCGAAGGCGTCGCCATCCACGACATGATGCGCGTCCGCAACTACCTCGACCAGAAAAAGGTGCGGCTCATCGGTCCGAACTGCCCCGGTCTGCTCACGCCCGGCGAAGCCAAGGTCGGCATCATCCCCGGCAACATCGCCATCCCCGGCAGCGTCGGCGTGGTCTCGCGCTCCGGCACGCTGACCTACGAAGTGCTTTACGCCATGAAACTCCTCGGCATGGGCGCATCCACCTGCGTCGGGATCGGAGGCGACCCCGTCAACGGCACGAACTTCATGGACGTCCTCGAAATGTTCGAGCACGATCCCAAGACCGAAAAGGTCATCATGATCGGCGAGATCGGCGGCAACGAAGAGGAAAAAGCCGCGGAGTTCATCGCCACCAAGATGACCAAACCCGTCGCTTCCTTCATCGCCGGTCAGACCGCGCCTCCCGGAAAACGCATGGGGCACGCGGGCGCGATCATCGAAGGCGGCGCAGGCACAGCGGCTGATAAGATCAAAGCCCTCGAAGCCGCCGGCGTGAAAGTCACCAAGCACCCGGAAGAAATTCCAACCCTTTTGAGTTAGCCCCTCCCAACCCCAAATTCAAGAAAATGAGGGAGGGGGCAGAATCACATAGAGCCGCCCTTCCGGGCGGCTCTACGGTTATAATCCAAAAATCAATTACTTCTTGCGGGCGTCAATATACGCGACGGCTTCACCAACGGTGGTGATTTTCTGGGCGTCTTCGTCGGAGATCTCCGCGCCGAACTTATCCTCGAACGCCATGATCAACTCGACCAGGTCGAGCGAATCGGCTTCGAGGTCCTCGCGGAATTTTGCTTCCATCGTGATCTTCGACTCATCCGCGCCGAGCAGGTCCTTGATGATCCCTTTTACTTCGTTGTACGTGTCTGACATAACATCCTCCGAATTGGTATACGTAATTTCAATTGTAACTGCCTGACTTGCACTGTCAAGCCGGTTTATCAAACACAGGAACACCCCCCCATGACAAAAGTTGCGCCCATTGACCAGCGGAAAGCCGACCACATTAAAATCAACTTAGAGCAGGATGTCCGCTCCGCATTGACGACCGGACTCGAAAAGTATCGCTTCATCCATGAAGCCCTGCCCGAACTGGATTTGAACCGCCTCGATACGACCATGAAGTTGTTCGGCAAAACCCTGGGCGCTCCCATCCTTGTCAGTTCCATGACCGGCGGGACAGACGAAGCCGAGACCATCAACCTGCGTCTCGCCGAAGCGGCGCAGGAATGCCGCGTGGCAATGGGAGTCGGAAGCCAGCGCGCCGCCATCGAACATCCCGAACAAGCCAAAACATTCCAGGTGCGCCGCGCCGCGCCGGATATTCTGCTCTTCGCCAACCTCGGAGCGGTGCAGTTCAACTACGGCTACAGCGTGGACGAATGCCGCCGCGCGGTGGACATGATTCAAGCCGACGCGCTTTACCTCCACCTCAACCCGCTCCAGGAAGCCGTGCAGGACGCAGGCGACACAAACTGGGTCGGCATCGCCAAAAAGATCGAAGAAGTTTGCAAAAAACTCGAAGTGCCTGTCATCGCAAAGGAAGTCGGCTGGGGCATCTCCGAACGGACAGCCAAACTGCTCGCCGAGTGCGGGGTCGCCGCCATTGATGTGGCAGGCGCAGGCGGGACATCCTGGTCGCAGGTCGAAATGCACCGCGCGCCGGACGAATTCACCCGTCAACTCGCCGCCACGTTCGTCGGCTGGGGCATTCCTACCGCAGAATCAATCCTGAATGTAAAGCGCGCCGCTCCCGGCATGACCATCTTCGCCAGCGGTGGTCTCAAAGACGGACTTGACATTGCCAAGTGTATCGCCCTCGGCGCAACGCTGGGCGGCATGGCAGGGAATTTCCTGAAAGCCGCGGCAATTTCAACGGAAAAAGCGGTGGAGGTGATGAAACTAACCAAACGTCAAATCGAAGTGACGATGTTTGCGGCGGGAGTTGGAACGTTGGAAGGCTTGAAGGTTGGAAGGTTGAAGGAAGTCGGATAAAAGGAAGTTTTCGGTATATAATCCCCACAAGGAGATTGACATGGTTTTACCTGTTGCCATTGAATCCAGCGCAAAGCGCCTATTCCCCAACCTGCAGCCCGAGCAGGCAATTGTGGAACTGCTCCTTGAGCGCGCCCAAAAGAACCTGATCAAATATCAATCTGCGGCGCGCGAATTCGAATCGAAGTACAACCAGGACTTCGAGACCTTCCGCAAAAAGATTCTTTCGTCCAAGATCGATTCATCAACAGAGCAGGATTACTTCGACTGGGAACTTGCCGTGACAGGCGCCGCCGACATGCAGGATGAAATCAAGCGGCTAAAGGCTTTGCAAAAATAATCATGAACGCCGCAGATTTACCCGCCACATTGGGAGAGGAATTAAAACGGCGCAGGTATTTCATGCGCATGGATATTCTCGACCAGACCGCGAGCCTCGTCAAGCTCCGCCTGTACATCACCCCCGACTTGTTCGTCCAAATCTATCGTAACGATCGCTACCAGACCACCAATCTGGTTTTGATTCACAACAACCAGCGACTTTACGCGCGCGATGAACTCGACGGTCATTGGCACAGGCATACCCATCTCGCTCCCGAAGAGCACGATACCAGCGAAGAGGGGCAGAGAGCCGTGGAAGTCAGCGAGTTTTTGGATGAAGTGGAAAAAGTGTTGGCTATGCTGGATTTGCCGTAAAGGTCTCTCATGGCTGACAAGCGGAAGTCCAATCCTTCTACAAACAAGAGCATCTCCATCAACGGAGACGTGAGGGACAGCACTGTCATTATTGGGGACAATAATACAGTCAACCAAACCATCATCCAAAAATTCTTCAACATCTTAACCTTGATTTGAAGGATTAGAGGATTGCCATGATGTTAAAATCAAGGAAATCAGGTAAATCAAGGTAGGAAATCAAGGTATGAAACATGAGGATTTGACCCGCCGTATCATCGCCGCCGCCATGAAAGTCCATTCCACACTTGGCAACGGCTTTCAGGAGGTCATTTACCAGCGTGCGTTGGAGATTGAATTCCCTTATCACAACCTTGCCTATGAACGAGAGAAGGAAATGTCCATCTTCTATCGTGGATACGAAATCGGCACCCGCAGAGTTGACTTCTTCGTCGAAAACCTGATTATGGTCGAGCTCAAAGCCGTCATCCAACTGGAGGACGTTCATCTCGCCCAAGCCATGAACTACCTCGAAGCCTATAAAATGGAGATCGGGTTGCTCATCAATTTCGGCGCGAAGAGTTTACAATTCAAACGCGTGCATAACAACAAACTTAACCTTGATGAAAAGTCTTAACCATGATTACAAGGATTACAGGATGACCTTGATTGGGAGTCTTGCCAATCAGGGCAAATCCATCATGGCAATCAATCAAACATCTTAACCGTGATTGAAAGGATTACAGGATGATCATGATTAGAAATCCTGCAAATCACGGTAATCCATCATGGTAATCAAGCAAATCAAGAAAATCATGGTTAAGACCGCCTATTGATGGAGCACTTCGCTGAAATGTACGCGGAAACGCCAAAATGAAATTCGCAGACGACCATCCATGAATACTCGAGGACTCACCCATCGGGTTCGTTTATTCGTGACCTCATTCGTGGACGGTGTTGATCTCATCTTCCTGCGCCGCATCGGTGGCGGATATACTATCTTGAGCATTATCAAAACGAAATAAGAATGCTGGGCCCTACAGAGAGGCAATGCTAATGAATGATGCCTATAATAGACTAACAAATGAAAAAATTAAGAGAGCATTAGATTCAGGAGTGAAAGAACTTGATCTTAGCTATTCATTTCTGAGTAAAGTTCCAGAACAACTTGCTCAACTTACCCAATTGCAACAGCTTGATCTTTCCGAAAATGAATTAACAGAATTACCTGAATGGTTAGGAAATCTCAAGAATTTAGAAGTATTAAAGGTTGGCAATCCATACGGTATTGGAAATAAACTAACTGATCTCCCTCCATCCCTTGCCCAACTTGAGCATCTCTCAATACTCAATCTCGATAACATCCCCCTCAATCCTGAGCTCGCCGCAGCATACAAACACGGTCTCGATGCTGTCAAATCCTATCTACGAGCCAAAGTTGAAGCGATTATTCTCAATGAAGCTAAACTAATCCTTGTCGGCGAAGGCGAAGTAGGCAAGACCTGCTTGATGGACGCCTTACTTGATAAAGAATGGCAAGAACACGATACTACACACGGTATTCAAATCAAATCGGTAAAACTTACCGACCCCGACTCCCAAAAAGAAATCACTCTCAATGGATGGGATTTCGGTGGTCAACAAGTGTACCGCCCTACCCATCAATTATTCTTTAGTTCGCCCGCAGTATATCTTGTGGTTTGGAAACCACGAGAAGGTTTCAAGCAGGGCACTGTCTATGAGTGGATACATCTGATCAAGCGCCGCGAGCCGAGTGCGAAGATTCTCGTCGTCGCCACGCACGGCGGACCGCAGCAGCGTCAGCCCGATATTGACCGTCAGGAACTGTGGGATTTGTTCGGGCGTGAGACCGTCGTGGATTTCTTCTTCGTGGACAGCAAGCCCGACGCGCAAGGTCAGCGCAAAGGTATTGACGAACTCAAACGCGCCATTGCCCAAGTCGCCGCCAGCCTGCCCGAAGTCGGTCGCTCTGTGCCAAAGAGTTTTGCCGATGTCCGTCAAGCCTTGCAGGAAAAGGGCGCGCCGTATCTGCCCCTGCGCGAAGTCCTCGGCATCTGCCGCGCCCAGGACATGGATGACGAGATCGCGCGCCTTTTCATCACCATCTCGCACCGCCTCGGGCATCTCACCCATTACGAAAACGACCCGACCCTGCGCGACATCGTCATCCTCCGCCCCGATTGGCTTGCCACCGCCATGAGTTACGTCCTCGACGATGAAGAGACGCGTGCCAAACATGGCTTGGTCAACTTCTCACGCCTCAGTCATTTATGGGATGACACAACCCGAGCAGCGGATTCGCGCTATGAAAAGGATCTCCACCCGATCTTTCTCCGCCTGATGGAGCGCTTCGATCTTTCCTACCGTGTGGCTGATCCAACATCTCGAAGCGACTCTGACCCTGTCAGTTTGATCGGTCAACTCGTCCCCGATATCCGCCCGCAGAATCTCTCCGCCGCATGGGAATCCTCCCCCGCGTCTAGTGACATCCAACAAACGCAGATCTGTCACATCGTGGACGCGGGCAACGGTCAATCTGCCAGCGCGGAAGGACTGTTTTACCAGTTGATCGTCCGCCTGCATAAATATTCGCTCGGTCGTGTGGATTACAAAGACAGCGTCCACTGGCAGCGTGGGCTGGTGCTGGAAGATGACTTCAAGAGCCGCGCCTTTCTTGAACACGTGGGCAACGACGTCCGCATTACCGTCCGCTCGCCCTATCCCGAAGGACTGCTCGGCATGTTGACCCGCGAAGTGAAATTCCTCGTCGAAAGTTTTTGGGAAGGCTTGCGTTGTGACGTGATGGTTCCATGCATTGAACCCTGCGGAAAGAATACACCTGGCACAGGTCTTTATAACGTGAGCAATTTGATTGAAAGCAAACGCGATGGACAACCAAAGTATCCATGTCCCGTTTGTACCGAATGGCAAAACATTGACGCGCTTCTGCGCAATGCTCCCGCAGCCACGCAATCAATCTCGCTCGTTGACTTGCAATCTGAATTCGCCGTCATCAAAGACAAACTGGATGAAGTCAACGTCACCTCGCGCCGCATTCTCTCCCAAGTGGACAAAACCTACACCGACCTCCTGCAAGTCCTCACCGACGAAGCCAAAGAAGGTCCGCGCCTGTTCAGTTTCTTCCCCGTTGACCGCAGCGCCTTCAATCCCAAAACCTGGATTCGTGAAAAGTTCCGCCTCGTCTTATGGTGTGAACATTCGCGCCTGCCGCTCCCCGTTTTGAACAATGGCGAAATGAAAAAAGGCGTCTACGACCTCGAACTCGACCGCGAATGGTTCAAGAAATCCGCGCCCTATTTGAAACTCCTGACAGGCACTTTGGGCATGGTGCTCCCCGTCGCCTCCTCCGCCGTCAAACTCGCGCTCGATGAAACCGCCTACAAACTCATCGAAGAACAACTCGACTTCGGTAAATCCATCATTGACTCCGCCATCGGCGAATCATCCAAAATCGGGGACTTCCTCGGCGCCGCAGATTCCACCTCGCTCGAACACGGCGTCGCCATCCGCTCTGACGGCTCCACCCTACGTGAACTCCACGCCCTGCTCAAAGCCAAAGACCCTGGCTTCGGCGGCTTGGTCCGCGTGATGAACAAACGCCAGGAGTTTCTCTGGGTGCATGAGAAATTTGCGGGTGAGTACTAGGATAGGAGATAGAAGTGGAAACCAATATGGACAAAGAAGAAATTCTGGCTATTATCAATAAAGCTTTAGTAGAAAATGCTACGGTGCTTGACCTATCAGGTAAAGCAATAGTTGAACTGCCAGCTGAGATAGGCTTACTAACACATCTTCGAATTCTTTATCTGGGCTTCAACAAGTTGGCATCACTGCCAGCAGAAATTGGTAACCTAAGGAGTCTTCAAAGACTATATTTGTGGAACAATCTCATTAATTCACTACCATCAGAAATTGGACATTTAACAGAATTGCTGGATTTGAATCTCAGTGAGAATAGAATCTCAACTCTACCTCTTGAACTTGAAAACCTTGGAAAACTTCGCACCTTAGATATAAGTGCAAATCAATTTAAATCGCTGCCACTCGGGGTCTGTCATCTTGTGAATCTTGAGCGTCTTGATGTGAGTCGTAATCAAATAGTTCTCTTACCTCCAGAGATTGGGGAAATGATCAGTATCAAGTCTCTTGATGTTTCCGCAAATCGTCTGACCGAATTGCCATACGAAATTGGCAACATTAAAAACCTACAAGCATTAAACCTCAATACCAACTTCCTCACGTCAATGCCAGCAGCATTTGGGAAATTAATTAATCTAGAGAAGCTTAGCGTTGCAAATAATCAACTCCATTCTCTTCCAAGAGAGTTGGGTGACTTGCGGGCACTAGAGAAGTTTTACCTTGGTTTTAATAGTTTAAGCATATTACCTGAAACCCTACGCAGATTGAATAATCTTATCGAATTAGATTTGCGAAGCAATCCTTTGCCACCAATTCCTCCTGAAATACCTAACAAGCCATCTTCCGTTCTAGCCTACATTATTAGGTTACAGGAAGAGAAGCGACATCCCCTTCTTGAAGCAAAAACAATTTTTATTGGGCAAGGCGGTGTAGGTAAAACATCTCTCGTTAAGTGTTTGGTAGAGAAAGAATTTAATCCCCAGGAAGGAAAAACGGATGGGATAAAAATCTCGCGCTGGCTTATTTACGATTCTTTGCCCGACGCAACAATTGATAGTTCCGAAAAAGGGTTTTTAAAAAATCCGGATTCCAGAATGGGCCATCGGATAATAATGGACACAGACGGACATGATGCTCAAGTTTTTCTCCCTATTGAAACAAGTCCAAATTTTTCCCTAAGAAAATTCCAGCTCAACATCTGGGATTTTGGCGGGCAAGAAATCATGCACGCCACCCACCAGTTCTTCCTCACCAAGCGCAGCCTGTATCTTTTGGTACTTGATTCCCGCCTTACTCAGGAAGAAAACCGTGTTGAATACTGGCTCAAGATCATCCAATCCTTCGGCGGCGAGTCGCCCGTTTTGATCGTCGGCAATAAAATTGACCAGCATCCGCTCGACATTGACCGCACAGGCTTGCAAAAGAAATATCCCAACATCGTCGGTATCCTCGAAACCTCCGCCGCCACAGGCGCAGGCATCGAAGCACTCAAAGCCGCCATCACCGAGCAGGTCAACAACCTGCCGCATGTGCGCGACCTGCTGCCTGAAACCTGGTTCACCGTCAAAACCAAACTGGAAGAATTGGGTAAACAATCTAATTTCATCACGCAAGAAAAATACCTCGACCTATGCGCCGAAAACGAAGTCAGCGACGAGACCAGTCAACGCACGTTGATAGGTTTCCTGCACGACCTCGGCGTCGTCCTGCACTTTCAGGATGATCCCCGCCTCGAAGCGCTCGGTATTCTTAATCCGCAGTGGGTCACCAATGGCGTGTACAAAATCCTCAACTCGCATGCCTTGTTCCAAAACAAAGGAACGCTCACCACCTCGATGCTCGATGAAATTCTCAACCTGCCCGAATATCCCCACGGCAAACGGCTCTTCATCGCGGATATGATGAAAAAGTTTGAACTGTGCTACGACATCGAACCCGATAAATCCTTCCTTGTCCCCGACCTGCTCCCCAAAGATCAACCCGACCTGAACTTTAGCGGCGTCCCTGCCTTTGAATATGCCTACCCCGTTTTGCCTTCCAGCGTCATCACCCGCTTCATCGTCCGCATGAACCAGAAGATTGATGACGGCATCGTCTGGCGCACGGGCGTGGTACTGAAAATCGGCGAAAACAAAGCCCTGGTCAAGGCGGATATTGAAGACCGCAAGATCAATATTGCCATTGATGGGCTCGAACACACACGCCGCGACGCCCTGTCCGCGATACGGTATCAGTTGGATGAGATTCATGCTTCCATCAAAGGACTCAATCCCGAAAAGCGCGTTCCCATCCCCGAAGCGCCGCATGCCGAACCATTGGATTATGACTATCTTCTCCAACTTGAACGGGATGGTTTCGAAGAACATCCCGTCAAAAACGGCAATCAACTGGTCAAGGTCAACGTGCGGAAATTGCTCAGCGGCGTGGTCAGCGAAGCGGAGAGAAGGCAGCCTGTCGGCAACACAACAATTTTCAATATCGGCGGAGACGTTATTGGCGGAAACATCATTTCAGGCGACGATAATCAAGCAAGCGTGGAAACAACAGAGATAAAGAAAACTCGAAAGAAAAAATCCTGACCGCTATTCTCTGTTCACCATCAATACATCTCCAAGTACACCAGTATCGAAAAGATGATCGCCGTCAGCACCCCGATAATGGACAGCACGATTCCCGCCGTCGCCATGCGCTTGCTCTCCGAACGCCGCCCCAGGATTCCCAGGATGATCCCCGCGATTCCAAGCACCGTCCCGGCAATGGGAACCAATCCGACACAAAGGCTCAACACACCCAGCGCCGCGGACATGAGCGCATAGAATTTGTTCATCCGCTCTTCGGGGTCAAGGGAGGCGGGATCGGTTTGCATGATATTCTCCTCAAATAAAGACCCTAAAGGTTTTCGAAACCTTTAGGGTCTGATCATCTTGCTACTCTTCCTCGCCGGAAAGCAACTTGATTCGCTCCCACGGCTTCAGGCTTTCATCCTCCGCCAGCAGGCTCTTCAACTCGTACAACTCATCGCGCAGCGCCGCCGCCTTCTCGAACTCAAGATTCTTCGCGGCTTCCTTCATCTGCTTTTCCATCTCGTGGATGATCTGACGCAGTTCGTTGCGCGGCAGTCCACCCGCGCCTTTGACCCGGTACTCACCCTTCGACTCACTCACCGACATCGAAGCCACTTCCTCGGTCAGGTCATGGATCGCCTTGTGAATGCTGAATGGGATGATGCCGTTCTCCTCGTTGAATTTCATCTGCTTGGCGCGGCGGCGGTTGGTCTCGTCAATCGCGCGCTTCATCGAGTCGGTCATGCGGTCGGCGTACATGATGACGCGCCCGTTCACATTGCGAGCTGCGCGCCCGATGGTCTGAATCAACGCCGTATCCGAACGCAGGAAACCCTCCTTGTCCGCATCCAAAACCGCCACCAGCGACACTTCGGGCAGGCCCAAGCCTTCGCGCAGGAGGTTGATGCCCACCAGCACGTCGAAGTTGCCGAGGCGCAGGTCGCGCAGGATTCCGACGCGCTCCAGCGTCTCCACCTCCGAATGCAGGTATTGAACCTTGACTCCCAACTCCTGCATGTACTTCGTCAAATCCTCCGCCATGCGCTTGGTGAGGGTCGTAACGAGGACGCGCTCGCCTCTTTCCACCCTTTGCTTGATCTCTGCGACCAGGTCATCCACCTGCCCTTTGACCGGGCGCACCACCACCTCGGGATCCACCAGACCCGTCGGGCGGATGATCTGCTCGACGATTTGTTCCGCGCGTTCCATCTCATACGGTCCGGGTGTGGCGGAGGTGTAGATGGTCGAGCCCATCACCTGCTCGAACTCCTCGAATTTGAGCGGGCGGTTATCCAACGCGGACGGAAGGCGGAAACCGTACTCCACCAGCGTCTCCTTGCGGGAGCGGTCTCCGTTGTACATGCCGCGGATTTGCGGCACGGTCATGTGACTCTCGTCAATGACCAGCAGGTAATCGCTCGGCAGGAAGTCAATCAGCGTCCAGGGGTGGGTGCCGGGGGCGCGCCCATCGAGGTGGCGCGAGTAGTTCTCGATGCCGGAGCAGTAGCCGACCTCCTTCAACATCTCCAAGTCGTAGCGGGTGCGCTGTTCCAACCGCTGGGCTTCGAGCAGTTTGTCTTCGCTCTTGTACAACGCCAGACGCTCCTCCAGTTCCCTTTCGATGTTGCCGATGGCTTCCTTCATGCGGTCCGAGTCGGTCAGGTATTGCTTGGCGGGATAGATCGCCGCCTCCTTCGGCTCGTCGAAGATTTCGCCCGTGAGCGGGCTGAACTGCATGATGCGTTCCACTTCATCGCCGAAGAAAGTGATTTTGTATCCGCGCTTCTCCTCGTATGCAGGGACGATCTCCAGCGTATCGCCGCGCACGCGGAAGGTACCCGGACGCAGTTCCATGTCGTTGCGCTGATACTGACTCTCGATCAATTGACGGAGCAGGGCGTTGCGGCGGTAAATCTCGCCGACTTGCAAAACGACTGTCCCTTTGCCGAACTCCTCCGGCGAACCCAAACCGTAGATGCACGAGACCGAAGCGACGATGATGACGTCCCGCCGCGAGATGAGCGCCGTTGTCGCCGCGAGCCGCAGGCGTTCGATCTCTTCGTTGATCTCGGTCTCCTTTTCGATGTAGAGGTCGTGGCGCGGGACGTACGCTTCCGGCTGATAGTAATCGTAGTACGAGACGAAATAAGATACCGCGTTCTCCGGGAAGAATTCCTTGAACTCGGCGTACAATTGCGCCGCCAGCGTCTTGTTGTGCGCCATGATGAGCGCGGGTTTCTGCAATTCCTGGATCACACTGGCTACAGTGTAGGTCTTGCCCGTGCCTGTGGCTCCGAGCAAAACCTGGTGCTTGTATCCTTTTTTCACGCCGTCCACAAGTCCGCGGATGGCTTCGGGCTGGTCGCCCATCGGTTGAAAGGGGGCTCTGAGTTTGAATTCCATGGTTTGTCTTTTCGCTGAATTAGGGAACGCGTGTTCTATTTTACTCCAACATCTCAAGGTGTGGGAAAAATCGTCAGGAAACAGGAACAGGCAAAAATCCAGAAGGAGGCGCGGATTTTGTCGAGGGTATAATCACGGACGATATGAACAAGGTCAGATCATTCCTGCAAAACGAATCCAGCGCGCCTGCGGCGTTCCTCGCACTGTGCATCCTCAGCTTCGGGCTGCTCATCCCCAACCTCGGCTTTTACATGGACGACTGGCCCTATGTGTTTTACGCAAAACTCAAAGGCATCGAAAGCCTGCGCGAGATGCTGACCTACGACAGCCGCCCAAATGCCGCGTGGCTGTACATGCTTGGGTTTCGTCTGCTCGGTTTCAACCCGGCGGCGTGGCACATCGCAGCCCTGCTGATGCGCTTCGCAACGGTCGTCACATTCTGGCTGTTCCTGCGGTTGGTGTGGCGCGAACAAAGACGGGAGGCGGTGATCGTTTCCCTGCTGTTTGCCGTCTTTCCATTTTTCATGCTGCAACCGTTTGCGGTGGGCTCCACGCATCACTGGTTTGGATTTCTCGCGTTCAACACGTCGCTCATTTTGATGGCGCTGGCATTTCAGGACCCGACGCCGCGAAAATGGCTTTACACGGGACTCGCCCTGGTCCTCGCCGCCGCGCACCTTTTCACCAGCGAATATTTCGCAGGGCTGGAGTTGATTCGGGTTGTCGTCTTATGGATTTTACTCTCCCGCGCCGAAGCGGGTGCATCGAAAAAACTTACCCGCCTCTTCCTGAACTGGTTGCCTTACCTGCTCGTGCTCGGCGCCTTCTTCTACTGGCGGGTTGCGGTGTACCAGAACCCCGAAGGCGTGACGCGCAACGAACCGGTCATCCTCACGCAATTGCCGAGCGAGCCGTTCAAGGCAATCGGGTTTCTGCTCACCGCTTTCATCACCGATGCCGTCTCCGTGCTGACCATCGGCTGGGGCAGGGCAACCGACGCAAGCCTGCTGGATTTTTCCTCGCCGTTCGTCCAATTCAAAATCTTCGTCTGCGCGGTCGGGTTTGCGCTGGCGGTGATTTACCTCCGCGCCCTGCTCCCCCATCCGCGCGAGACGGACGAAAAGCGCTGGCGGCGGGAAACAGCCACTCTCGCGCTTGCCGCCCTGATGACGGGCGGACTGCCCATCTGGTTCATCGGGCGTTCCATCGTCGAGAGCAAGAACCTGCTTTCCGCTTCGCGCTTCGGGATTCCCGCGATGTTTGGCGCGGCGTTGTTGACCTTTCTCTTCGCCGATTATTTCATCTCCGATAGAAGCAAAAAGAACATCTTCCTTGCCTTCCTGCTGGCGCTGGCGATCAACTTCCATCTCGACAATACGCGCGAGTTCCAATATTCGTGGGAGAAACAGGAACGCTTCGCCCAACAACTCCTCTGGCGCGCGCCGCAGATCGAACCCGGCACGTCCATTTTGACCGACCAGGAGATCATGGGCATGATGGGGGAATACGCCGTTTCGTTCTCCATCAACACCAGTTATCAGGTAAGGGATTTTGGAAACACGCCGCCGTATTGGTATTTTCCGTTTTACTACACCAATCCAAACGTGGACGACCTTTTGGCGGGCGCGCCGCTGGAGTACGCCAAACTGAGCATGACGTTCAACGGGAACAGCAGCCGAATGTTATTGGTGGATTTCAACCCCGAAATGAAACGTTGTCTGTGGGTTCTCCAGCCGCAGGACGCGAACCTGCGTCTCGTCAGCGACGATGTGCGCAAAATGGCGGCGGCTTCGGATATTTCGCTTATCAGATCGCCCGGTCTCGAAGCCGGCATCCCCGAAGAGATTTACGGAAAACAGAACACCCGGCAATGGTGTTACTTCTTCCAAAAAGCGGACCTCGCCCGCCAGTTCGGGGAATGGGAGAGAATCACGCAGCTTTGGGAAGAGGCGCAAGCGGCGGGCGAACGACCCGATAACGGCTTCGAGTACATCCCGTTCATCGAAGGCTTCGGTCACACGGGCGATTGGGAGCAGGTCAGGGAAATGACGAAGTTCGCAAAGCGCGTCACCTCTGGACTTGAGCCCAGCCTGTGCAGCGCGATGGACAGGCTGGCGGAATCCACGCCGGAATCGCAGGAACGGAATGAGACGATCCAAAGCCTCAAAGAAGACCTGAATTGCAGTTCAACCCAATAAAAACAAACCGCCCCGACGGATGGATTCGTCGGGGCGAAAATTTTTCAGAAAACAGAATCAGGCTCCAGGTCGGGATGATGCGCCGTTGAGTTGGTGAAGCACCTCCAGCAGTTTTGCCGTCCAGACTTCTTCCTTTGTCAATGTGATCCAGTATTGGGATTTTCCACCCCTCACGCCGTTCGGCAAGTCGGGCAGGCGCTTCGCTTCGGGCCCCGTCGGCTGGTGCGGGATACCGGAGCAGTATCTGCCCCGATTCCCAACTGACCGAGGACAAGCCCGCCTTCTCGGCGCGGAGTTTGACGCGCATCTGGAAGAACAGGTTTTGCACCATCTCCGGCAGTTGACCGAAGCGGTCGCGGAACTCGGAGCCGAGCGCGTCGAGTTCGGTTTCGTCGCGCAGGTCGGCGATGCGGCGGTAGAGGCGCAGGCGCAAGTCCTGGTCGGGGATGTAATCGGCGGGAATGCCGACGGCGAGAGGGAGGTCCACGTTGACAGGGATGGACAAGGGAAGGCTGAAGGCTTGTCCTGAGCGAAGTCGAAGGGAGGAGGGAGGAGGGATGAATGAAACATCCAGATCGAGGTTATCTTTCGCCAAAATACGCAGTCTTCTCACCGCATCTGCAAGCATCCGCGTGTAAAGATGAAAGCCGACGGCTTGGATGTAACCATGCTGGCGCGTGCCGAGCAGTTCGCCTGCGCCGCGGATTTCGAGGTCGCGCATCGCAATCGAATA
Organism: Chloroflexota bacterium; assembly: GCA_013112685.1. Classification (GTDB taxonomy): domain Bacteria; phylum Chloroflexota; class Anaerolineae; order Anaerolineales; family Villigracilaceae; genus Villigracilis. The sequence goes on from JABFGC010000002.1 coordinate 1,690,374, forward strand.
GCCCGCGCCGAGTTGCGTGTTCTCGGCGATGACTTCGAGCCGCTGCTGACCCTCGATGGTTGGCGTGAGTTTCTTGTGGCGGAAAAAGTACGCGTACGCGCGCATCGCTCCGCGCCCGACTCGTCCGCGCAGTTGATAAAGCTGCGCCAAGCCAAATGTGTCGGCGCGATCCACGATGAGCGTGTTGGCGTTGGGGATGTCCAAGCCCGATTCGATGATGGTGGTGGAGAGCAGGATGTCAATTTCGCCCGCCGTGAAGCGGTGCATCACCTCGGAAAGTTGATTTTCGGGCATCTGCCCGTGACCGATGTCAATGCGCGCTTCGGGGACGAGTTTCTCCAGATGCGCCTTCATCGCTTCGATGGTTTGCACGCGGTTGTGAACGAAGAAGACCTGTCCGCCGCGCTCCAGTTCGCGCAGGATGGCTTGACGCACCAGGCGCGGCGAATACGGTCCGACGTGGGTGATGATGGGCAGGCGTTCCTCGGGCGGCGTATTGAGGTTGGAGATGTCGCGGACTCCGGTCAGCGCCATGTACAGCGTGCGTGCGCGGAATCGGCGTGGCGGTAAGCGTCAGCACGTCCACTTCGGTGCGGAGTTTTTTGAGATGCTCCTTGTGCGTCACGCCGAAGCGTTGCTCTTCGTCAATGACGACCAAGCCCAAGTCTTTGAAAACGACATCGGACGAGATGAGGCGGTGCGTGCCGACGATGATGTCCACTTCGCCGGTGAAAAGCCGGTAAAGAATCTCGGTCTGCTCGCGCGGGGTGCGGAAGCGCGAGAGCATTTCCACTTTGATGGGAAAGGCAGCGAGGCGCTGCATGAAGGTTTCATAATGCTGCTGAGCCAATACGGTCGTCGGCACCAGCACCGCCGCCTGCTTGCCGCTCATCACGGCTTTGAACGCCGCCCGCAATGCGACCTCGGTTTTGCCGTAGCCCACATCGCCGCACAACAGGCGGTCCATCGGGCGCGGGCGTTCCATGTCGCGCTTGATCTCTGCCAGCGCGCTCTTCTGGTCTTCGGTTTCGACATACGGAAAACTGTCTTCGAGTTCCTTTTGCCACGGGGTATCGGGAACAAACGCAAATCCCTCCACCACCTGGCGGCGCGCGTACAGGTCGAGCAAATCCTCGGCGACTTTTTGCACCGCTTCTTTGACTCGCGTGCGGGTTTCCGCCCACGCCTGCCCGCCGAGATGATCCAGCGACGGCTTGCCGCCATCCGCCCCCACGTAGCGCGTGAGGCGGTCCGCCTGGTGAACGGGGACGTAGAGAATGTCGCCGCGTTCATACTCCACGGTGAGATATTCCCGCTCGTGACCTTCCAGAAGCCGTCGCGTCAGACCCGCGAAGCGTCCGATGCCGTGATCCACATGGACGACGTAATCGCCCACCTGCAAATCCGCGTAGAGCGACCTCGGGCGTATCCGCCGCCGGACGCTGGCGCGCGCGCGGCCGCGGGGCGTTCCCAGCCGAAGATTTCTGAATCAGTGATCAAGTGAACAGTAATCAGTGAGTCAGTTTTTAATTCGCTCAAGGCGGCGTCCTCGCCGCCGGGGACCGCGACGGTAAAGCCTTCGGAAAGCGAGGCTTCGATGAATTCAATCGAAGCGGTTTCGATCCTTGTCGCTTCCTGATGTTCAAACCAGAGTTCCTGCAAGCGTGAAGACTGACGCGATACAACCACGACGCTTTCGCCTCGTTCCACGATGGAGGCGAGATACTCGACAAAAGGTTTCAGCCTTCCGCCAAATCTTTCATCATGTCCAAAGCACGACGCTAAAGAATTCTCCAATCCTCCAATTTCTAAACTTTGTTCTGCGGACGAATACCCCAACTCCAGGATGGATTGCCCCTGCAACTCATCGTGCAGTTCGGACCACGGCACATACGGCACGGGAAAATCGGGCGGGAGCGTGCCTTCGGCGATGCTCTCCTGCCGAAACTTGACCGCCTGTTCCTCCACCTCGTTTGCCATCGCTTCGATCAGGCTGAGGTCGTCCACCAGCGTCAGCGTTTTTTGCGGAAGATAATCGAGCAGTGATGCAGGCTGTTTGTGCAGGAGCGGAATATGAAATTCCGAAAACGGCGCATCCGCCTGGGTTGTATCCACCAAAAACTCGCGCGCGGGCGTGATAAGAATCGTCTCCAGTTTTTCGAGCGTGCGCTGGGTGGCGGGGTCGAAACTGCGGATGGTCTCGATCTCATCGCCGAAGAAATCGAGGCGCACGGGATTCAATTCCGTCGGCGCCCACACATCGAGGATGCCGCCGCGATGCGAGAATTGACCCGGCTCGAGGACGGTATTCACGCGCTGATAGCCGATCCGCACCCACTCGCGCATCAGACTTTCGGGCTGGCTGGTCTGCCCTGAGGACAGTTTTTTACACGCTTTGAGAAAATCCCGCCGCGGCAGGGTGCGAGTCATCAGCGAGCGCACGGACGCGACAATGATCGGCGGTGTTTCGGGTTTTGAGGCAAACGGCAAATGGTAGGCGGAGAGGGCGGTGAGCGTTTGTAATCTTTCGCGGCGCGTGGTCACACCCCAGGCGGCATCTTCGTAAAAGAGCGGGTTGGGTTCTGCAAATAAATAGCGCGGCGACTTGACCCAAAATCCCAGTTCATCGAACATCGAAAGCGCATGGTCGGCGCGGTCGGTGATGAGCAGGATGGGCTGGTTCACATCCGCATGGAGCGCGGCAAGGATGGGCAAACGCGCAGCGCGCGGCAAGCCCAAACCGGGCTGTGATTTTCGTTCGACGAGTTTATCCAGCAGGCGCTGGTAGGGTGGGAGGGTGCGGAGGTTGGAGAGGAGAGGCTGCATAATCATGTGAATAGGGAATGGTGAATAGGGAAAACTCTCCACCCATTCACTATTCCCCATAACCTATTCCCGAATATCCCCGTTGAATTTGTTCATCGCCGCGTTCAAGCCGTTCATCACAAATTCAAGGGCGGCGTCGGCGGCGCGGGAGAGGACTTCGGGCAGGATTTTCAATTCATCCTTCGAGAAATTTTGCAGGACGTAATCCTTCGGGTCCATGCGCCCGGGGGACGACCGATGCCCAGCCGCAGGCGCGGAAAGTCCTTGGTGCCGAGCAGTTCGATGGTGGACGCCATGCCGCGCTGACCGCCCGGTCCGCCGCTGGGACGAATACGAATCGTGCCGTAGGGAATATCCATGTCATCGTGCGCCACGAGCAGGTGGGTATGCGGAATCTTGTAGAAGTGCAGCAAACCCTGCACAGCATGACCCGACAGATTCATGTAGGTCTGCGGCTTGGCGAGGATGAGTTTCCGCTCTTCGTACATCGCGGAGGTGACAATGGCTTTGGATTGCAGTTTCATTCCGCGCGCGCCCAGGCGTTCGGCAAGCACGTCAATCATCATGAAGCCGATGTTGTGGCGGGTATCTTTGTATTCGCGCCCCGGGTTGCCGAGACCGATGAGGAGGTAGGAGGTTGTCATGTGTCAGGTTTCAGGTGGCAGGTTCCAGGTGTCAAGTTTCAAGTGTCACGTGTCAGGTGGCAGGTGGTGGGTTTCGGGTGTGAGGAGTAATTGGGTAATTGGGGAGTGGCGATTGGTCAATTCTTCCGCAGGCGGAGGAGGAGGGAGAAAAAGGCGAAGAGGATGAGAACAACAAGAGCGCTTTTGCCGAAGGTGGAGAGAATGGAAGCGACGGTCAATGAGGCGGGGTTGGGCGGCAAAGGCGTGGAGGTGGGAAGGAAAACAACAGGAGTCGGCGTCTGTTCGAGCGGGGCGGGCGCGCCGGGGGTTTGGTTGAGCGGTTGGAAGTCGAAGACCGGCTCCGTCTGGGTGGGCGTGACCGTCGGCGGCGGCTCGTCGTTGCGGATTTTCAAGCCGGTGACGAGGGCATCCTGGAATGTCCCATCCTGGAGGAGGACGCGCAGGCGCAGGGCGTAGTCGCCGTCGGTGACGGAGACGGTGTCCCAGACGGCAAGCGCGGGACCCCGCCGTCAGCTGGGGAAAGGTTTGGATGACGAACCAGCTCGCGCCGGGGTCGGAGGCGTTTGAGTCGAAGGTGAAAGCCAATTCCGCAGAGGCAAAATTCGGGACATCCATCCTGCCTTGAATCTCGACCTGTCCGCGCAGCGTTGCGCCGGGCTGCGGGGAGGTAATGACAAGGGGCGAATCTTGAACGAGCAGAAAAAGAATCAAAAATACCTTGAGCATGGCAACTGATAAGTTTACTATGAAGGAAGGTCGGGGTCAAATTGAAATCATTTTTGTTTTGAAACCCGCAGGCAATTCTCGAATGGGGGTTTTTCTGGTAAACTCTAGCCGTCCAACATTACGAACCGGCAACTAGGAGACTTGGCTATGGCACCATCCCGCGCTGAACAACTCGTGGAACGACTCCGCAATATGCAAGCCGCCGCACCCGATATTGAAGCCTCGGCTGTCGTTTCGGTGGACGGGCTGATCATGGCTTCTGCCCTGCAGCAGGGCGTGGAAGAGGACCGCGTGTCCGCGATGTCGGCGGCGATGCTGAGCCTGGGCGAGCGCATTTCCGGCGAGTTGGGGCGCGGCGTGCTGGAACAGGTTTACATCAAAGGCGACAAAGGCGCAATCGTGTTGACCGCCATCGGCGAGGAAGCGGTGCTGACGGCGATGGCGCGGCACGAGGCGAAACTCGGCATGGTCTTCCTTGAAATGAGACGCGCCGCCGAGGACTTGCAGAGACTGGTCGGATGAAACGAAGGAAATATTTCCGCACCCAATAAGGTAACCCCGGAATGGGGAGGGCTAAACACCCTCCCCATTCTCTTTTGTTTTATACCCTCACCCCCTGCCCCTCTCCCAAATGAGAGAGGGGGGATAGATTAGGAGAAAAGAATGGCAACCAAATATTTATTTTTTACCGGCGGCGTGGTGTCTTCGGTTGGAAAGGGCGTGACGGCGGCGGCGAGCGGCTTGCTCTTGAAGGAACGCGGCTTCAAGGTGGCGGTGCAAAAACTGGACCCATACATCAACGTGGACCCCGGCACGATGTCGCCGTACCAGCACGGCGAGGTGTACGTGCTCGACGACGGCGCAGAAACGGACCTCGATCTTGGTCACTACGAACGCTTCATTGACATCCGCTTGAGCCGGGTCAGCAACTTCACGACGGGGCAGGTCTACGCCGAGATCATCTCGAAGGAACGTCGCGGCGATTACCTCGGCGGGACGATCCAAGTCATCCCGCATATCACCAACGAGATCAAACGCCGCATCGGGCTGGTGGAAAAAGAGACCGGCGCGGAGATCGTCATCCTCGAAGTGGGCGGGACGGTGGGCGATATCGAATCCCAGCCGTTCCTCGAAGCGCTGCGTCAGCTCCGCAACGAGGTCGGACGCGAGAACTGCCTCTTCATCCACGTAACGTGGCTCCCCACCATCGGCGCGACGGGCGAGATCAAGACCAAACCCACACAGCATTCCGTGGCGGCGCTGCGTTCCATCGGTATTTCGCCCAACGTCATCATTGCGCGCGCCGACCAGGAGATTGACCAGAGTCTGTGCGACAAGATCGCGCTGTTTTGCGACGTGGAGAGAAACGCGGTCATCCCGATGAAGACCGCCAGCGTTTTGTACGAAGTGCCTTTAATGCTCGAAAAATTGGGCGTGGGCGAACTGATGCTGGAGAAACTCGGCTTGAAAGCCACGCGCAAGCCGGATATGCGTCCGTGGAAGAAACTGGTGGAGGATGTCAAAAAAGAAAAGCCGTCCGTCAATGTGGCGCTGGTCGGCAAGTACGTCGAGCTGCAGGATGCGTACATGTCGGTGCGCGAGGCGTTGAAACATGCCGCGCTCGCCAACGGCGTGGAGGTGTGCATCCGTTGGGTGCATTCCGCCGACCTCGAAAAGGACAAGGGCTGGGACGTGATCCAAAACGCGGACGCGGTTCTCGTGCCCGGCGGGTTCGGGTCGCGCGGCGTCGAAGGCAAGATCATGGCGGCGCGTTATGCGCGGGAGAACAAAGTCCCTTATCTCGGTTTATGTTTGGGGATGCAGGTGATGTGCATCGAATTTGCGCGCAACGTGCTGGACCTGGAAGACGCCAACTCCTCGGAATTCGACCGCGCCACTGAACACCCGGTCATTGATCTGATGCTCGACCAGCGTTCCATCACCGACATGGGCGGGACGATGCGCCTCGGACTCTACCCGTGCCTGCTCCTGCCGGGGACGAAGGCGGGCGCCGCTTACGGCGTTCCCCGGGTGGACGAGCGGCATCGTCACCGCTTCGAGTTCAACAACGCCTACCGGGAACGGTTCAAGGAACACGGCATGATGTTCTCCGGTCTCTCGCCCGATAACCGCCTGGTGGAGATCGTGGAATTGAGGGATCACCCCTACATGGTGGCGAGTCAGTTTCATCCCGAATTTTTGTCCCGCCCCATGAAACCGCATCCGCTGTTTGTGGGGCTGGTCAGGGCGGCGAAGGAGAGGGCGGGGAAGTGATTCGTAAACTTAGGCAGGAGAAATTGAATGAAGACCTCCAATGGAGGTCTTCTTCATTCGTTCTGATTTGACTACACTATATTCCGAGCCGGTCTTATTCTTTCACAACAACCGTCAAACCGAGCGTTGCGCCGAAGGGATTGGCGCCGTCGGTGAAGCGCCAGTAGGAGGTGTAAGTTCCCTCCTTTTTCGGCGCATCCACAAAGACTGAGAGTTCCACCCACTCCCATGGCGCGACGATTTTCCCAAGCGTATTCCACGATGAGCCGAAATGGTCCTCGCCGACGTTGGTCAGCGTGTACGTGTACTTCCAGTCGCAGGTACCGGTGTTTTGGACCTTCCAGGTCTTGACGAAACTCTCGCCCGGCGCGACTTCGGTGCCCGGCGGATAATTCGCATCGCGGATGAAGGCGAGATTGTTGCAGCCATGCGCCAGCGAACCCGGGTTGACGGTGGGGGTTGGCAGAGTCCCGGTCACAGAAGGCGTGACCTGGATGTTGCCGGGGGTGAAGGTGTAAAAAATGAAGGTCGGCGTCCAGGTGGCGGGAGGAGGCAGGGTGTTATAAGGGGTGGGCGTTGGGAGGAACGTATTGGTGGGAGGAGGCGTGTTCGTGTTCGGCGGCGTCGGCGTGACCATGGCGGTCTGTGTGCCGAAAAAACCGGCGACCATCGTACCGACGGCGAGCGTCAACACGGCATCATCGGTGGTGAGTTGCTCCTCCGGTTGCGTCCCGCCACATGCGGAGAGGATGGCGATCAGGACAAAAAGGATTGTCAGGGATTTTGGATTGAATTTCATTCAGGAAACCTCGCTATTCTGTCTGACAGTGACGAGGTTCATTATAAAAGGAAAAAGGACTCGGATTAAGTGCTGGACTCCGCAAGTTCTACTTGCGGGAATCCAGAAGTAGAACTTCTGGATTCCCGATTCATTTATCAAAACCTTTTGGCGCTTCGGCATAGACTCCGCGCATATCGGCGGGGAGTTCGCGGGCGAGGGCAAACATGACGCGGTCGGTCAGGGAGAGGGCGGTCTCACCGGGTTTGGGGAGAATCGGCGGGAGGATTTTTACGGTGACAGGATTGCGGCGCGGGAAGCGTTTGAAAAAACCGTCAGTGCCAACCACAGCCATGGGGACGATGGGACAGTTTGCGTCGAGGGCGAGGTGGGCAGAACCGGTTTTGGCGACGCTGAGTCCCTTTCCTTTGGAGCGCGTCCCTTCGGGGAACATGCCGAGGACCTGCCCATGCTCCAGCACACGTGCGGCATGACGAAACGCCCACTCATCCTTCTCGCCGCGATAGACGGGGAATGCGCCCAGTCGCGGAGGGCGGCTTCTGAAGACGGGGATTTTGAACAGGCTGGCTTTGCCCATGAAAAAGATCGGGCGCGGGATGCTCAATTGCATGGGAATCACGTCGAAGTTGGTGACATGGTTCGCCGCCAGCACCGCCGCCCCATCGGTGGGCAGGTTTTCCGCGCCCTGTACATCGAGCGCCATGATGGGTTTGAATAAAATGCCGAGCATGAACACCACGAATTTGCGAAAAGGCGTGGCGTGAAAGGCAAAATGAAGTTTATCGCGCGGGTCGCGGAACATGATTTCCGTCACGACGACATCTCCCGATTTTTGGGGTTATACTTGCGCTCGTCACACAAGCGATCATTGCAAAGACGCACAACGATAATAACCCCAGGAGCACAAAATGGACACAACGATTGAAAGCATCTCCGCGCTGGAAGTCCTCGATTCGCGCGGCAACCCTACTGTGGAAGTGGAAGTCGTATTAATGGACGGTTCGTGGGGGCGCGCCGCTGTCCCTTCGGGCGCGTCCACGGGCGGACACGAAGCCCTCGAAATGCGGGACGGCGACAAGAAACGCTACCTCGGCAAGGGCGTGGCGAACGCAGTCGCCAACGTCAACGGCGTGATCGCCGAAGCGCTCTTCGGCTGGGATGCCGCCGAACAGAAAGCCATTGATACCGAATTGCTTGACATGGACGGCACGCCGAACAAATCCAAACTCGGCGCGAACGCGATTCTGGGCGTGAGCCTGGCGGTTGCCAAAGCCGCGGCAAATTCCTTCGGACTGCCGCTCTACCGTTACCTCGGCGGCGTGTACGCGCATGTGTTACCCGTGCCGATGATGAACATCATGAACGGCGGTGCGCACACCAGCTGGCAAAGCACCGACATGCAGGAATTCATGGTCATGCCGTTTGGCGCGCCTTCCTTCTCCGAAGGCTTGCGCTGGGGCGCGGAGATTTATCACGCGCTCAAGTCCGTCTTGAAGGAAAAGCGCTACAGCGCACTCGTCGGCGATGAAGGCGGGTACGCGCCCGCGCTCAAGGCGAACAACGAAGCCATCGAACTGATTCTCGCCGCCGTCGAAAAGGCGGGCTTCAAACACGGGCGCGGCGAGCAGGTTGCGATTGCGCTCGATCCCGCCGCTTCCGAACTTTATGACGAGAAGACAAAAAAATACAACCTCCGCAAGGAAGGGAAGGAATTGACCGGCGAACAGATGGTGGAGTTCTGGGCGAAGTGGGTCAAGGATTACCCCATCGTTTCCATCGAAGACGGTCTCGCGCAGGACGATTGGGAATCGTGGAAACTGCTGGTAAAAACCATCGGCGGCAAATGCCAAATCGTCGGCGACGACCTGCTCGTCACCAACCCGCAAAGCGCGTCCGCAGGGCGATTCAAGAAAACGCTGCGAACGCCCTGCTCGTGAAGGTAAATCAAATCGGTTCATTGACCGAGACCATCGAAGCGGTGGACCTATGTCACCGCGCAGGCTGGAGGGCGGTCACGTCGCATCGCTCCGGCGAAACCGAAGACGCCACCATCGCGGACCTCGCGGTTGCGCTCAACACCGGGCAAATCAAAACCGGCGCGCCCGCCCGCTCCGACCGTGTGGCGAAATACAACCAACTCCTGCGCATCGAAGCGGAACTGGGCAATACCGCCCGATACGCCGGCTGGGACGCGCTGAAGTAAAAGTTATGTCGTTGCGGGGAACCGCGAAGCGGTGACGAAACAGAAGGTTGTTTCGTCGGGCTAACGCCCTCCTCGCAGCGACATGTTTAACGGGAGGGACTCATGTCTAATCAAAGCGACATCGAACGATATTTGAACAACCGCCAAAAGGAAATTGACGGAGCCGCGTTATATCGCGCGCTGGCGGAAGTTGAAAAACAACCGCAAATGGCGGAAATCTACAAACGCCTCGCCGAAAGCGAAGAAAAACACGCAGCCGTTTGGGAAGGGAAACTTGCCGCGCTCAAGGTCAGCCCGCCGCCGCGAAAACTTTCCTGGCGGACGCAAACGCTCATCTGGCTTACAAAGCGCTTCGGTCCGCAGTTTGTGCTGCCCACCATCGCCAACAACGAAAAGGCGGATAGCAGCGCCTACGATGGGCAGATGGATGCGGAAGCCGCTCACTTCTCGCAGGATGAAAAATCCCATGCGCGCTTGCTGGCGCTCGCTTCAAACTCGACGGGAGGGCTGCCCGGCGGGACGGTAGCGCAGCTTGAGGGACGGCATCGCGCCAGCGGCGGCAATGCCCTCCGTGCGGCTGTCCTCGGCGCAAATGACGGGCTGGTCTCCATTTTGAGTCTGGTCATGGGTGTGGCAGGCGCGACCAATTCCAATACCGATGTGCTTATTGCAGGCCTGGCAGGATTGCTCGCAGGCGCGGGTTCGATGGCGCTGGGCGAATGGCTCTCCGTGCAAAGTTCGCGTGAATTGTACGAACACCAAATCAAAATCGAAGCGCAGGAGATCGAAGAAAACCCGGAGGAAGAGCAAGAGGAGCTTGCGCTCATCTACCAAGCCAAGGGACTGCCCGAAGAGCGCGCCCGCGAACTCGCCGCGCACATGACGGCGGATAAAACCAGTCTCCTCGATACTCTCGCGCGTGAAGAACTCGGCGTGGATCCTGAAGAATTGGGCGGCTCCGCCTACGAAGCGGCGTTCACTTCATTTTTCCTGTTCGCGTTTGGCGCGATCTTCCCCATTTTCCCTTTTTTGTTCTGGAGCGGGGCAGCCGCCATTACCATCAGCCTTGCCGTCAGCGGCGTTGGGCTGTTCATCATCGGCGCGGCAATCACATTGATGACGGGCCGCGGCGTGCTGTACTCCGGGACAAGGCAGGTGTTGGTCGGTCTTGCCGCGGCGGCGCTCACGTTCGGCATCGGGAAGTTGATCGGCGTGTCGCTGGCATAGGCGCGGGAAAAACCGTCTCAAGCAGAAGCAGGCTCCAGGGTCCGGTTTGAAGCGGAAGTTGAGCCTGCAAAATTTTTAAGTTGACAAAGTTTTTGAAATGGTTATAATTAGTTTGTTGCTCCAACATACTAATTATAATGGAACCCAGGAACACGGCTGACCAGGCTTTTGTTCGCGAGACAAACCTCTCGCTGGTTCTCCGGCTGATCCACAATCAGGCGCCGGTTTCACGCGCGCAGTTGGCAGCCATAACGGGGTTGAACAAGTCCACGGTATCGAGCATTGTGGATGAATTATTGGAGCGCAATCTTGTGCATGAAACCGGAAGCAACACAGGCGGCGCGGGGCGGCCCGCCACATTGCTCGAGATCAACCCGCAGGCGGGATATATCATCGGCGTGGAACTCGGCGTGGATTTCGTCTCGGTGGCGGTGACGGATTTTCTTGGCAACATCGTCTGGCGCAGGCGCGAAGACGCCGACCCTTCGGAAGACCAGGAAAAAATGATCAACCAGACATTGCGGATCGTGAAGGAAGCAATGACAACCGGGAAGCGAAAGAATTATCACTTCCTGGGGCTGGGACTCGCCACGCCCGGGACGGTGGACTTGAACAAAGGGGTTTTGATCTTTGCGCCCAACCTGCATTGGCGGAATGTGCCGTTCGTAAAAATCTTTTCCGAGCAGACCAAGTTAAGAGTGTTCGTCGAAAACGACGCGAACGCGGCGGCGATTGCCGAGCACCTGTTCGGCGCGGCGCGGCAGTGTCACGATTTCATCTTTGTGTTTGCGGGGGTGGGCATCGGCGGCGGGCTTTTCCTGAACGGGAAGTTGTATCGCGGCAAGAACGGATACGCCGGCGAGATCGGTCACTCCCCCATCATGGCGGAGCCCTCGCAGAACGTGTGTCACTGCGGGAACCGCGGCTGTTGGGAAACGTATGCCAACCAGTACTCCATCATCCAGCGTATGCAGGCGCGGCTGGAGGTGAAACGCACCAGCATCATCCCGAAACTGATGATGGAACAGAATTCCACGCTGAATATCCCGCTCATCAAGCAGGCGGCGGATGCGGGAGATGCGGAAGCCATCGATTCTTTTACCGAAGCCGGTCACGCCATGGGACAGGGGTTCGCGGGGCTTATCAATATTTTCAATCCAGAAAAAGTGATTTTGGGCGGTCCGTTGAGCACCGCCGGGGAATATCTATTGCCTGCCATCAAGGAGACGGTCGCGCGTCATTCCTTGCAGGAAATTGGTCAACAAGTGGAGGTGCAGCTCTCCACTTTTGGTCCCGATGCAAGCCTGATCGGCGCCATCGCCATCGTCGTGGACGATGCGCTTTCGCATCCTGTAACCATTGAAAGGAGGTGATTCATTCCCGCCCATACCGTTCGTTCGTATTTCGGTTTACCTGTACCTCAATCCATAATCCGATAAGGAGAGAAGAATGAATAAAAAGTTGTTTGCTCTGTTGAGCCTGCTGGTAAGCGCATCCCTCGTGCTTGCCGCATGTGGAGGAACCCCTGCCGCCACCGAAGAAGCCATGACGGAACAGGCTCCCGCCGCCAGCCAGGTAGAAGTGTTCTCCTGGTGGACCGGCGGTGGTGAAGCCGCGGGCTCGAAGCCATGCAGAAAGTCTTCGCGGTCGCCAACCCCGACATTGAATTCGTGAATGCCGCAGTCGCCGGTGGCGCAGGAACCAACGCGCGCGCCGTGCTCGCCACCCGCTTACAGGCTGGCGACCCGCCCGATAGCTGGCAGGGTCATGCGGGTCAGGAATTGATCGGTACCTACGTTGCCGCGAGCCAGATCGAGCCGCTGAACGACCTCTACGAAGCCGAAGGCTGGGCTCGAGGTCATGCCTGAAACCCTGATCCCGCTGATCTCGCAGGATGGCAATATCTACTCCGTGCCGGTGAACATCCACCGCGCCAACGTACTGTGGTACAACCCCGGCCTGCTCGAAGCCAACGGCGTGGAAGTCCCCACCACCATAGATGAATGGTTCGCCGCGATGGATACCCTCAAGGCGGCTGGCGTCCAGCCGCTTGCGCTCGGTGAGCAGTGGACCAAGATGCACCTGCTGGAGACCGTCCTGCTTGGCTCGCTCGGAGCCGATGCCTACAACGGCTTGTGGACTGGCGCCACCGACTGGGGCAGCCCCGAAGTGACCGCCGCCCTCGAGAATTATGCCAAGGTGCTGACCTACGCCAATGAAGACTCCGCCTCCCTCTCATGGCAGGATGCCGCCCAACTCGTCGTCAACGGCGATGCGGCGTTCAACGTGATGGGCGACTGGGCTGAAGGCTACTTCCGCGAACTCGGCAAAGCCCCCAACACCGATTATGGTTGGGCTGCCACGCCCGGTTCCAACGGCGTCTTCCAATTCCTTTCCGACTCCTTCGTGCTTGCGGTCGGCGCTCCCCACCGCGATGCGGCGATTGCCTGGCTGAAGACCGCCGGTTCCAAGGCAGGACAGGAAGCGTTCAACCCCGTGAAGGGTTCCATCTGCGCCCGCACCGACTGCGACAAATCCCTCTTCGGCGAATACCTGCAGTCCGCCATGGATGACTGGGCCCACCAACACCGTCGTCGGTTCGCTGACTCACGGCGTGGTCGCCAACGACTCCTGGAAGACCGAAATTGACACCGCCCTCGGCTTGTTCATCGCCGACGGCAACATCGAGACCTTCCAGTCCGCCCTGGTTGCCGCCTGCGCCAGCAGTGGTCCCTGCAAGTAAGTCTTGGTGTTAAAATGGTTGAGGCTCTCGAAAAGGGGCCTCAACCTTTTTTATTAGAAAGGCGTTCCATGCGAAGAGACAAAGACCGCTTTTTAAACATATTGCTCATTTCGCCGTCAATCCTGGCTGTGTTTATTTTTGTTTACGCCTTTATCGGCTGGTCTGCGCGCGTTTCGCTCAGCAAGTGGAAGGGGTTGACCGCGGATTACACATGGAACAGCATCAATAATTACCTGGAACTTTTCGCCGATCCGCGCTTCCACGTGGACATTCGCAACACGCTGATCTTCACGGGCGTATTTGTCATTGGCAGTATCCTGCTGGGTTTTTTGCTGGCGGTCATGCTGGACCAGGGTCTCAAAGGCGAGGGGTTCTTTCGCAGCCTTTTCCTCTTTCCGATGGCGATTTCATACATCGTAACCGGCGTCGTCTGGCGCTGGCTGATGAATCCCGCCATGACCGGCTCGCGCGTGACCGGTCTCAATATCCTTTTCCAAAACCTGGGGTTGGATTTCCTCGCCAACACTTGGTACACAACTCCTACCTGGGGCATGGCGTCCATTGCGCTGGCGGCAATCTGGCAAATGTCCGGCTACACGATGGCGCTCTACCTGGCAGGGCTGAGGGCGATTCCGCAGGAACTGCGCGAGGCGGCTCAAATTGACGGGGCGAACGAATTCCAGATTTACCGTCACATCATGCTCCCCCTGCTGGCGCCCGTCACCCTTTCCGCGCTCATCATTCTCGGGCACATGTCGTTGAAGGTGTTCGATCTGATCGTCGCCGTTGCAAACAAACAACTTCCTCTGGATGTCCCCGCCATTTACATGTGGCAGGTGACATTCGACGGATTGTTCTACGGCAAGGGCGCCGCCATTGGCATCATTCTGCTTATCAGCGTGGCGGTCCTCATCATCCCGTATATCCGCTATACGTTAAAGACGGAGGCGCAGCAATGAGAACCAAATCCCGTCTTGGCAAGTACTGGCTCTACATCCCGCTGGTATTGATGGCAGTCTTTTACCTCCTGCCGATGTACGTCATGCTGGTAACGGGTTTCAAAAGTTTTGAAGAGATTGACCTGAAAACCATGTGGGTGCTCCCCAAGGGGGTCGCTTTCATCAACTATATCGAGGCGTGGATGAAGCTCTCCCCCTCCCTGCTCAACAGTTTCATGATGGTGATTCCCGCCGCGTTGATTTCGTCGGCGTTGGGCTCGCTCAATGGGTTCGTCCTCGCCAAATGGAAGTTCCGAGGCGCGGACGTCGTCTTCCCGTTCATCCTGTTCGGCATGTTCATCCCCTATCAGAGCATCCTGATCCCGCTCGTCCAATTCATGAAAGCGATGGGGATTACGGGCCTGCCTGGGCTGGCGCTGGCGCACGTCATTTACGGCATCCCTATCACCACGCTCACCTTCCGCAATTACTACGCCAGCCTGCCGCAGGAACTGCTCGAAGCCGCAAAGATGGACGGCGCGGACATGCTCGGAATTTACCGTCACATCCTCCTGCCCATTTCCCTGCCCAGTTTTGTGGTGGTGCTGATCTGGCAGTTCACCTCGGCGTGGAACGACTTCCTCTTCGCCGTCGTGCTGACCGGCAACGAAGAATGGCCCATCACTGTGGCGCTCAACAATATGGCGGGCAGCCAGATCATCGCCTGGAACGTGCAAATGGCAGGCTCGCTGCTGGCGGCGCTGCCCACCCTGCTGGTGTACATCTTCCTCGGCAGGTACTTCCTGCGCGGACTCCTCGCCGGTTCGCTCAAAGGCTAATGCACAGGGCTGGTTTCATTGTCAAGCCAGCCCCGCTCCTTCCCGATGCAAAATACGCCCAAACTTAATACTCTGCTCTTGACCGCGATTTGTTTCTTCGCGTTCTTCATCTTCGGCTTCACCGACAACCTCAAAGGTCCCACCCTGCCGCCCATGCTGGCGGAACTGGACATTGACTACGGCACGGGCGGGAATATTTTCTTCGGCGAATACCTCGGCTTTGTCATCGCCACGCTCATCACCGGCCTCCTCGCCGACCGCTTCGGGCTGAAGATTGTGATGGTGTTGGCGGGCGTCTTCCTCGCCCTCGGCGTGGGCGGGTACAGCAGTTTGAATACCGCGCCTTGCTTGCCGCCTCGCTCTTTGTGATCGGATTGGGTTTGGGCGCATTCTGAACTCGGTCCCAACGCCATTATCGTCAGCCTGTATCACGAACAAAAAGGACTCTATCTCAACCTGATGGCGGTCATGCACGGACTGGGCTCCACGCTTGCGCCGCTCTTTGCCAGTTGGCTTTTCGGGCTGGGTGTCAGTTGGCGGGAGGTGTACCGCTGGGACTTTCTGCTCATCGGCATCCTCCTGCTGTTTTCGATGCTCCTGCGCTTCCCAAAACCGGAGGAGAAAAGTTCGCTCGATTTTCGAACCATCCCACAGACGGCATTTAGAAATCACCTGCCCTTGTTTTACGCCGCGATGACCTTTTACGTCGCGGCGGAGATCGGGCTGGCTTCGTGGCTCGTCGTGTACCTTCAGGATGCGCGCGCCGTTTCCGTCTCGACCAGCAACCAGGCGTTGGCGCTCTTCTTCGGGGCGCTCATGCTCGGTCGTTTCCTCGGCGGGTTCATTGTGCACCGGCTGGGATACCTCCGCTCGGTTTTCCTTGCCGCGTCGTTCGCGGTTCTCAGTCTCGCCATTGGCATCTTTACCGAAATGCTCATCTTCATCCCGCTCACAGGCTTTTTCTTTTCCATCATTTTCCCCACCCTCACGGCGGCGGTTTCGGATGAGCATCACAGGAATCTCAACACCATTCTGGGCGTGCTGTTTACTTTTTCCGGCTTGGGCGGAATGCTTGGTCCCTGGCTGGTGGCATGGAGCAGCGACCTTCTCGGTTTGCAGATTGGCTTCATGGCAACGTTCCTCCTCGCCGCGCTGACCCTGCTCTCTACATTTATTCTTTTTAGGAAGAACAGCCATGGACAAAGCGCTTAACTGGGGATTGCTTTCGACTGCGAAAATCAACCGGGCTTTGATGAAGCCCCTGCGCGCCTCAAACCGGACCCGGTTGCTGGGTGTCGCTTCGAGGAGTCAAGCCGCCGCCGAAGCCTATGCCCGCGAGTTGAGTATTCCGCGTGCATACGGGAGTTACGAAGCCATGCTCGCCGACCCGGAGATTGACGTGGTCTACAACTCATTGCCCAATCACCTGCACGCCGAATGGACGATCAAAGCCCTGCGCACCGGGAAGCACGTGCTGTGCGAAAAACCGCTTGCGCTCTCCCTCGCCGAAGTGGATGCAATGACCGCCGCCGCGCGGGAAACCGGCAAGATACTGACGGAAGCCTTCATGTACCGCCATCACCCGCAGACGTCGAAGGTCAAGGAAATCGTCGAGAGCGGCGCGCTCGGCAAACTTCAACTGATAAAAGGCGCGTTCACCTTCACCCTCACCCGCGAAGGCAACTATCGCACTGTCAAGGAAATGGGCGGCGGCAGTCTTTGGGATGTGGGCTGCTATCCCATTTCGTTCGCGCGGATGATCGTCGGGGAGGAACCGCTCGAGGTGTTCGGCTGGCAGGCCGAAGGTCCGGGCGGAACCGACGAATCGTTTTATGGAGAGATGCGCTTTGGGAGCGGAGTCCACGCTCAATTCGATTGCGGGTTCAAATCCCATTACCGCACGTACATGGAACTTGTTGGAACGGACGGCGTGTTATACATTCCGCATCCATTCAAGCCCGGTGCGAGGACGGAACTTCAACTCACGCGCGGAGACGAAGCGCAAATCATAAAAATAAAAGGACAGGAGTTGTATTTGGGCGAAGTGGAAGATATGTGCGACGCCATCCTCAGAGGAAGACCGCCGCGTATTTCGCTTGCAGAGAGCCGCGGGAATATCGCCGTCATTTTGAAACTGCTCGAATCTGCCCAAACAGGTAAAAAATCGTGAATTAAGGTCTTTTTGTTTGACCAGACAACTAAATCTGTCTTCAAAATCATAGGTCAAAAACGGGCTTGTGGTTATAATAAAAGCACGATATTCTGCAAGACTGGAGGTTATCATGGCAAGTGTCACGTACAACAATGTAATCAAGCGATTTGGCGATCTGGAGATCATCAAGAAACTCAACTTCCAAGTTGAGGACAAGGAATTCCTTGTGTTGGTGGGTCCTTCAGGATGCGGAAAAACAACCGCACTGCGCCTGCTGGCTGGACTGGAAGAGATCACGGAGGGTGAAATCCTGATCGGTGATCGCGCGGTGAACGACGTCGCACCGAAAGACCGCGACATCGCCATGGTCTTCCAGTCCTATGCTTTATATCCGCACCTTTCGGTGTACGACAACATGGCGTTCGGTTTGAAACTGCGCAAGACGCCAAAAGAGGAGATCAAGCGCCGCGTGAGCGAAGCCGCTGAAATCCTCGGCATCACCGACCTGTTGCAGCGCAAGCCGCGCCAGCTTTCGGGCGGTCAGCGCCAGCGCGTGGCGGTGGGACGCGCCATCGTGCGCGAGCCGAAGGTGTTCCTCTTCGACGAGCCGCTCTCCAATCTGGACGCGAAACTGCGCGTGCAAATGCGCGCCGAGATCAGCAAGTTACACCAGCGCCTGCAAACGACCTTCATCTACGTCACCCACGACCAGACCGAAGCCATGACCATGGCAAGCCGCATTGCCGTGATCAACAAGGGGATCCTCCAGCAGTTGGATACGCCGCAGAATTTGTACGACCGTCCCAACAACCTGTTCGTCGCCGGGTTCATCGGTTCGCCTGCCATGAACTTCTTCTCGGCGAAACTCGCCAAAAGCGGCGAAAAGGTCTACGTGGATGCGGAAGATTTCAAGGTCCAGATTCCCGATGCGCTCGCCGCGCCGTACAAATCCCTGGACGGCAGAAAAGTTGTCTTCGGCATCCGCCCGGAAAACATCCACGATCCCGAGTTCGCCCCGCCAAACATTCACGGCGAAAAAGTGGAAGCCAAGGTGGATGTGACCGAATTGATGGGCAACGAAACATTTCTTTACCTTGTTGCCGGAAAGAATACGTTCATCGCGCGCGTTGACCCGCGCTCCAAGCGGCGCGTCGGCGACGCCACGCAGGTCATCTTCGATATGGATAAGTTCCACATTTTCGATGCAAATACCGAAGAAGCCATTCGATAACCCCTGTAAAGGAGGTGGTTTCGGGAAGCAGAAAAAGTCAATACCCCGTACATTGAAACAAGAACGTGCGTTTTCAAAAAATTTCAAGGAGAAAAGAGAATGAAAAAGAATTTGCTCGCTTTACTGAGCGTGCTGGTGATCATGTCACTTGCGCTCGCCGCATGCGGCACTCCCGCGACTGAAGAAGTCCCCGCGGCTACCGAGGAAGCGCCCGCCGCCACCGAGGAAGTCCCTGCCGCTACGGAAGAAGCACCCGCCGAAGTCATCGAAGTCACCTTCTGGCATGCATATGGCACCGGCTCTGCGGAAGAGATCGCCCTAGCGCAACTGCTCGAACAGGCGGCCGTGGATCTCCCCCAGTATAAGATCAACGTGCTCCAGGTGCCCTTCAACGACATCTTCAACAAGTATGACACCGATGTCGCCGCGGGCGGCGGTCCTGACATGTTCATTGCCCCGAACGACAACCTCGGTGGTCAGGCTCGCGCCGGAACCATCATGGACATCACCGACCTGGTCGCCGGAAAACTGGGCGATTTCAGCGAACTTTCGCAGGGCGGCATGATGTACGACGGCAAGATGTACGGCATTCCTGAATCCCTGAAGGCGGTTGTGTTCTGGTACAACACCGACATGCTCGCCGAACCGCCCGCCACCACCGACGACCTCAAGGCGTTGATGGAAGGCGGCACGCCGATCGCCATCTCCTTCGGCTGCTACCACCACTGGGGCTTCTTCGGCTCCTTCGGCGGCAAGATCTTCGACGACCAGTTCAACTTCGTGGCCGACGAAGACAACCAGGCGAAAGTCGCCGACGCAATATCCTACCTCAACGATCTCTATCAGATCTCCGTTGATAACGGCTGGCCCCGCAACGACAGCGACGGTCTGGCGCCCTTCACCGAAGGCTCTGTCGCCGCGATCACCAACGGCAACTGGGCAATGGGCGATTACCGCAAAGCGCTCGGCGAAAAACTCGCCGTGGCTCCGATCCCCTCCGGTCCTGGCGGCGCTTCCAACCCGCTCCTCGGCGTGGACGGCTGGTACTTCAACCCGAACAGCGAGAACACCGAAGCCGCCATCGAGGTCGCTCTCTACCTGACCAACACCGCCGCGCAACAGTTGATGATGGACGAAGCCGCCACGTTCCCGCCAACACCACCGTTGACGTGACCGACCCGCTCATCCAGGGTCTGCTCGATGCCTTTGCCACCGGCTACTTCCGCCCGCAGGTGGAAGCCCTCGGCAACTACTGGGGTAACTTCTGCGGCACCGACCAGGTCTTCGACGCCGGAACCCCGGCCGCGGACTGGGTCAAAGCCGCCTTTGAAGGCGCAACCAAGTAAATTCGGCTTTTGTAACAAGGGAGCGGACAAGAGAACTTGTCCGCTCTCCCTCATTTGAAACGGTTTCAGCGAGGAGGCACCCCATGGCGGCAATTGCAAAATCTTCCTTCAGAAAGACAAAGACGAAAAACGCGGTCCTGCCATATCTTTATCTGTTGCCTGCATTTCTGATCATGGGAGTGATCACGTTCTACCCATTAATTTATCAGGTCATCATCTCCTTCACGAACTTCGAGACCACCCATCTGCTGCTCGGTTTGAAATCCCCCGATCTGCGTTTTATCGGGCTTCAAAATTACATTGATATTTTCACGGCGGCGCTGCCGGTTGAGAACTTCAACTTCTTCCGCGTCCTGGAGTTCAACTTTTGGTGGGCGCTCAGCAACGTCATCCTGCATGTGCCGGCCGGTGTATTGATCGCCACGCTGCTCAACGCGGAAGGTTTGTGGTTCAAGCGCATTTACCGCGCGGTTTACATCCTTCCCGTGGTCGTCCCCCCGCTCGTGGTCGCCACGGTCTGGACCAACATCTTCGACGAGCGCTACGGGGCGATGAACCAGCTGCTTACCAACATTTCCGCCGCTTTTTTGGGCAACGCCGACCCGATCTATATCCGCTGGTTCGAGGATGTGAAACCACCCATTCCGGGCTTCCTGCCGGGCGCGCCGCTGACCCTCGCCTACTACGCCATGATGGTCGCCAACTTCTGGCTGGGCTGGCCCTTCATGTCTGTGGTGGCGACGGGTGCGCTGCAAAGCATCCCCAAGGACCTGTACGAAGCCGCATCCATTGACGGCGCAACCCCCGTCCAGCAGTTCTGGGGCATTACCGTCCCGCTGCTGCGCCCTGCCATGATCCCCGCCGCCGTGTACGGCTTTACGCTTTCGTTCAACCTGTTCAACTTCGTTTTCTTCATGTCGGGTGGAGGTCCGGCGCGTTCCACGGAACTGCTGGTCACGTTCGCCTACAACCTCGTCCGCAACCTGCGGTGGTACGGCGTGGCGGCGGCGTTCGCCGTCATCATCTTCGGCGTGGCGCTGATCGTCTTCCTCATCACCAACCGCATCACCCGCGCCACCCAAAACTACATGGAGGCGTAGCGATGGCAGTCAATCCTCAATCCACCAAAAACATGTTCGTACGCATCATGAATATCAACACGTCCGGTCAAACCGCCGGGCGCAGCCTGCCGTTGTGGAAGCAGTTGGTGTTCCAGTTGATCGCCCTCATCATCCTGGCGTCCGTGATGTTTCCCATCATGTACATCGTCACCCTCTCGTTCAGTTCCATAACGACCCGCCCCTCCAAACTGGAACTGTTCCCAAAGGAAATTTCCTTCGTCGCCTACCGGCAGGTGCTGGATCGTCCCACCGGCAACCCGGTCACGTTCATCGAACTGCTCCGCAACAGCTTCATGCTTTCGATGGGCGTCGGCGCGGCGGCGCTGGTCATCGCGGTGACCGCCGCATACGCCTTCTCGCGCTTCAAATTCAAAATGCGCGAGGTGCTGATGATCCTGGTCTTCATCCCCCTGTTGATGCCCGCTGTGGGTCTGAGTACCCCGCTCTACCTGCTGTTGAACCAGGTGCAGGTCAAGGAATGCAAGAGCGGCGAGACAGCCATCCTGCCGTTCACGGAATGCAGCGACGGCGGCAAAGGCAAGCTGCAATTCAACCTGCGCGATTCCCTCCTGGGCGTCGGCATCGCCATGACCGCCTCCGCCCTGCCCTTTGCCGTCTGGAATCTCAAAGGCTATCTCGATACCATTCCGCGCGAGTTGGAGGAAGCCGCCGCCATTGACGGCGCAGACGCCAACCAGACCTTCTGGCAGATCGTCATTCCACTCGCCGTCCCGCAGCTGGCGGTCACCTTCTTCCTCGGATTCATCGGTCACTGGCAGGAGTTCGTGCTGACGTGGCTCTTCCTGTCCCAGCCGAAAGATTACACGCTGGCGATGACGCTCTACAACATGACCGGTCAATACGCCAACAGCATCCCGTGGAACCGCTTTGCGGCAATGGCGGTCATCGTGGCGCTCCCGGTCGCCATCGTGTACATTGGTCTGCAAAAACAGATCGTCGGCGGGCTTACCACAGGCGGCGTCAAAGGCTGAGGATGCCGCATCCCGACATCTCCTTTCCCCTTTCTTCTTTCAACAAAGGAAGGAAGGGGAAATTTTTTGCGCCGGAACTTTCCATGCCCAAGCGGATTTTTCTCATCTTTTTGCTGTTGACCGTTCTATCGGCATGCGCCTCTCCCTCGCCGATAGTTGTTCCAACGATCCCAGCCACAGCCGCCCCGCCAGCGGATTCCGCCGACTGGTGGCGGACGGCGGTCTTCTACGAAATATTCATCCGCTCGTTTTACGACACAGACGGCGACGGCATCGGCGATTTCAACGGCATCACCCAAAAACTGGATTACCTCGAAGCGTTGGGGATTACCGGCATCTGGCTCATGCCGATTCACCCCTCGCCCTCCTATCACGGCTACGACGTGACCGACTATTACGCGGTCAACCCCGAATACGGCACGATGGACGATTTCAAGAACCTGCTGAACGAAGCGCACAAACGCGGCATCCGCATCATCATTGACTTCGTCATCAACCACACCTCGAGCCAGCACCCCCTGGTTCAGGGACGCGAACGCCAGCCCCGATTCGCCGTACCGCGATTTTTACGTTTGGGCGGATGAGCCGGGTGAAGGCAACTGGCACAAAGGAGAGAGCGGGTATTACTACGGCTTCTTTTGGGAAGGCATGCCCGATTTGAATTACACCAATCCCGCCGTGACCGAAGCCATGCTCGACGTAAGCGAGTTCTGGCTGAACGAAATCGGCATAGACGGCTTCCGCGTGGACGCCGTGAAGCACCTCATCGAAGAGGGCGGCAAGGTGGAAAACACGCCCGCCACGCACACCTGGCTCAAGGACTTTTACAAAGCGTACAAGGCGCAGGACCCGCAGGCGTACACCGTCGGCGAAGTGTTCGGCGCGGGCGCTTCGGTGGTCAATTTGTATTCGGGCGATGAACTCGACCAGATCTTCAATTTCGAAATGTCCAGCGGATTCGTAAACAGCACCAACGGCGGCGCAAATTCCGGCATCGTCAGCGCGGTGAAATTTGCACAGGCAGATATGCCCGACTTCAACTACGCCACCTTCCTCACCAACCACGATCAGAACCGTGTGATGTCCGTGTTCAACGGGGATATGAACAAGGCGAAAATGGCGTCCTTTTTGATGCTGACCTCGCCCGGCACGCCTTACATTTACTACGGCGAGGAGATCGGGATGCAGGGCGAGAAACCCGACGAAGACATCCGCCTGCCCATGCAGTGGAGCGCGGACGAGTTCGCGGGCTTTTCCACCGTCGAGCCGTGGCGCGCACCCCGCAGTGACTACGCGCAGGTCAATGTCGAGGCGCAGACGGGCGACCCCGCTTCCCTGCTGGAGCATTACCGGGCGTTGATTCGACTGCGGAAGGAGCATCCCGCATTACAAAGCGCTGACATCTTCCTCTTGGATGCGGGAAATTCTGGTATCTTTGTCAACCTGCGCATGGATGCAGACGGCGCGTATCTCATTCTGGCGAACTTGACCAGGGAAACCATCAGCGAGTATGCGATTGACCTCGACGAGGCGGGGCTGGCGGAATCCATCGTCAGCGTGGAGACGCTTTTTGGCGAGGGGCAGGCTGAAAGTCCAGAGAGAAGCGGAGAGGCGTTTCAGCCGTATAAGCCGTTCGAGAGTCTGAATCCGTACGCGATGGTTGTTTTGAAAATCAACCCGTAACGCGAATTTCATTTCGCGCCCATCATCGCAAGATAAATCTTGCGGCACAAAATTTCGACACGACGAGGAAACATGACCACACCAAACTGGGTGAAGGACGCGGTTTTTTATCAAATCTTCCCCGATCGTTTTGCGCGCGGCAGGCACATGCCCGACCTCGGGTTCGAGGCGTGGGACAGCCCGCCGACGCATCACGGCTTCAAGGGCGGCGACCTGTGCGGCGTGATCGAGAAACTGGATTATTTGCAAGACCTGGGGATTACCGCGATTTATTTCAACCCGGTCTTTGCCTCGGCTTCGAACCATCGCTACCACACCTTCGATTATTACAACGTGGGCCCCGCTGTTGGGCGGCAATGAAGCGTTGAAGAAGTTGTTGAGGGCGGCGCACAAGCGCGGCATGCGCGTGGTGCTGGACGGCGTGTTCAATCACGCGTCGCGCGGGTTCTGGCAGTTCCATCACGTGCTGGAGGCGGGCGCGGCATCGCCGTACAAGGATTGGTTTCACTTCGACGAGGAGCGCTTGAAAGGACGCAAACACTGGGGCGCGTATCCTTCGGCGCATGAGCAGAAACTGCTCGGGCAGGAAGACAGCCTGACCGCCATCGGTTACCGCGCCTGGTGGAATTTGCCCGCCCTGCCGAAGTTCAATACGAACACGCCCGCCGTGCGCGAATTTTTGTTCGGCGTGGCGGAACATTGGGTGAAATTCGGCATTGACGGCTGGCGGCTGGACGTGCCGGGCGAAATTGACGACGATGAATTCTGGCGCGAGTTCCGCCGCCGTGTGCGCGCGGTCAACCCGGAGGCGTATATCGTGGGCGAGATCTGGCACGAGGCGCAGAGGTGGCTTCAAGGCGACCAGTTCGATGCGGTGATGAACTATCTCTTCACGGCGGCGGCGTTGAATTTCTTCGCAGGCACGCACTTGAACATGGAGATGATTCAGCACGCCGGGGGGATCAAGGACCGCGTCCATCGTATGCACGCCAAAGCATTTGCCGATGAGGTGGAGCGCATCCTGCATCTGTACCCGACCGACATCACGTTCGCGCAACTCAACCTGCTCGACAGTCACGACATGCCGCGCTTCCTTTCGTGCGCCAGCGGCGACAGGAATTCGCTCAAACTGGCGTGGCTGTTCCTCTTCACCATGCCCGGCGCGCCGTGCATTTACTACGGCGACGAGGTCGGCGTGGACGGCGGTCACGACCCGGATTGCCGTAAATCCTTCCCATGGGACGAATCAAAATGGGACAGGGATTTATTCGAGTACGTCCGGGCGTGCATCGCCCTGCGCAAGGGACAAAAGGCATTGCGGCGCGGTGAGTACAGGCGCATCCACACCGAGGACGATTTGATGGTTTTCGCCCGCACCTACAAGGACGAGACGGTGACGGTCGCGTTCAACGCCTCCCCCACCCCAAAAACTTTCACGTTGAACCTCCCCCGCCCGCCGAAGGTCCTCTTTGGGTCGCCAGCCGTTGCGGGCAGTCAGGTCAACGTCCCGCCGCGCAGCGGGGTCGTCCTCAAGTAAACTGGCAATGGAACGTACACCGAGCCGCTTGGATACCGAATCCGAGCGGCTCAAATTTCAATCCGATAGGCTCGGATGCCCAATCCGACAGGCTCAAATTTCAATCCGATAGGCTCGGATTCCCAATCCAACAGGCTCAAATTTCAATCCGATAGGCTCAAATCCCAATCCGATAGGCTCGGATCCACGATCCAGGCTCAAGTTCCTATCCGGCAGGCTGTTACGAATTACCCAAAAACGACATTTTTTGACAGTTTTGTGCAATAATAGAAACAAGAAAGCTGGTTTTCATTCCCGCAACGCGGAAGGATAAGGTAGTATGCAGGGACCAACCGAGGAAAAGCGCGCCAAAGCGGCTTACAACTGGCTGCAACTCTCGCCGTTGTTGACCGTTCCCACGCTGTTCTTCATCGCTGCGAGCGGATTTGGGTATACGGCAGTCGAGGCAATCTGCCCGACATGCAGTTTGGAAATCGCCGAGGCATTGACCGCCGTCACAGCCGTGCTCGGTTCGGCGCTTTGGCATTTATTCCTCCTTCAGTATGCAAATTACAAAGGCAGCGAATTCGTCCGCAAGCACGGCAGGCAGGCGCTGGGTTACGCAGGCGTCCGCACGACGGTGGCGTTGATAGGCGCCTTCTTCGCCGCCATTGGCGGCACGGAAGTCTTCTCCTGCCTGACCGTCATCGTCCTCATCGTTTTATGGGCGACGCAAAGCCGGATAGGACTCAAACAGATCAAAATGGAACTGGGGCTGGAAGAAACGCCGCCCACCTCGGTTGATCAAAAGGAGGAAACCATGTACACGCCCGAACAAGCCAGGGAAATTCTCCGTCAAATCCTGGAGGACTTGCAAAGCGGCGACGATGTGACGGCGCTGCTCGCCATCGAAAAACTCGCAGTGTTTGACCGCATTGACGACGACATCTTCGAAAAAGCAATATTGAAAGAACTCGAAATTCGCGCCGGTGAAGACGACAACGCGGACATCCGCATGGATGCGCGGATTGCGCTTGACCGCCTGCGAGGAGCTGGCCCCCTCCATCAACGCGACCGGCACAGACACGCAAACTCCGCCGCACGCCGCCCAATCGCCAAAAGAGATTGTCGCGCAGATTCATCAGAGCCTGCAAAGCGCGGACGAAACCGTAATCCTGCGAGCCATCGTTTCCATGAAAACGCCGCCGTACAGCAGCGAAGCGATCCGCAGTCAGCTGGAAAAACTCAGTTTGCACGGCAAAGAGCCCCCGAGGCCCGCGTTGAAGCGCTCGCCGCGTTGGACACCACCGCCAATCGCACGGTCGCCGACAGATCGTCGGCAACCGGCTGAGTTGGGGAGTCCGCAATTTGATTCTGGGGGAAATTGACGCCTGGGTGAAGAGCAATTTGATCAACAACCAGACCGGCGAAGTGCTCCGCCGGCGCTACGATTTTGACATTGCGCCCCAGCCCAAAGCCGCGCCTCAGACTCCGCCCAAGCCTGCTCCCATCCAGACAGCCGCACCCGCGCCGAAAGCGACTCCCGCGCCCGCGCCCATGCCGCCGCGACTCACGCTCCTGCAAACGCTGACCAGCGAAGCCAGCATCAAGATTTATCTTTATCTCGGCGCGTTCTTTGTGATTGCCGCCGCCGCCATTTTGGGCGCGGTCGTGCCGGAATTGCGCGTGCCAATTCTGATTCTCGGCACATTCATCTTCGGCGGGCTGGCGGTCCTCATCAAGAAGCGATTGCCGCAGCCGAGTTTTGCGCTGTTCATCGTCTTTTCCTTCCTTTTGACCATCACCGCCAACAGCCTCGAACAATCTCTGCGGGTTACGTTCGATTACGGCGAGCCGGTGACGGCGGGATATTGGGTGGTCGTCTTCTTTATGATGACGGTCATTTGGAGCGGCGGGACGCGGCTGTATGAGTCGCGCCTGTTCAGCATCACAGCCTTCGGCTCGCTTGCGCTTGCAATGTACCGGATCGGGGACGTGTTCGACGCGCAGGGGGAATTCTACATCCTTATGGAAGGCATCGCCGCGCTCGCCGGGTTGGCAGGCGCGAGCCTGCTCACACGCTGGCGGGACGAAAAATTTTCCCTGCCGCTCTTCCTTGCCGCGCAGGCATTGCAGATCCTCCTGCTGGCTTTTTCGATTTCCATCTTTGGCATCAACGTCGTTGACCCGTCCGACCTGAGCCTCTGGCACCTGGCTGGATTTCTGGTGTGGGGCTTGGCAAGCGTTTTCTTCGTCTTCTCGAACGGACTTCGCCCATTCTTCGCCTTCCCTGGCTCGCGGCGGGAGCGCTCATCCCCATGCCCTGGTTCCTCGCCGCCGCTTTCGATCTCGAAAGCCTTGGGTCGTCCATCGTCCTCTTCCTGTGGGGGCTTCTCCTTGCTCCCGTCAGCGAAGCCCTGTATAGAATCGAACGCGCCCAAAAGTTCAGCCTGCCCGTATTGCTGGCGTCCATGCCCAGCCTGGCGCTGGCGTTCATGATCGGCGTGTTGGATGAAATCTGGCTGGGGCTGGTCGTTGCGCTCGGCGCGGCGATGCTTTTCACCGTCCTGCACGCGCTCCGCACGCGCTGGTGGCTGTGGTCGCTGGCACTGTTCAGTTTCATCCTTGCTTATTTCAGTTTCTTCCTGCTCGAATTCATGCAGGCCTTGGACGTATTCATCGGTTATCAACTGCTCGGCGTCAGCCTGCTCTTCCTGTTCCCCGACCTTCTGCTGAAAAAGGACTGGAAGGCAAACCTCGAGTGGCGTCTGCCGCCGCGCATCGCGGGCGCGCTCTTCGCCGCCTGCAACCTGCTCCTCCTGCTCATTCCACTTGACTCGACGGGTTCCGCAGTCTGTTACGGAATCTATGCGGTCTTCTTTGCAGCCTACGCGCTGGCTTACGGCGAATCATGGCTGGGTTACATCCCCGCCGCCGCCCTGCCGCTTGCAATTTTCTTCGCACTCGATGCCCTTGAATTAGACGCCTGGCTCCCCGCGCTGACAACGCTCGCAGTCATCTACCTCCTTGTGGGGCTGGGAATCCGCGCGAGGGAAGGCTGGGCGTTCATGCTCCGCAACAGCGCGTTGATCCTCGGTTCCACCGTTTCGATTGCGGCGCTCGTCACCCTCAAGGAAACCGGCGGCTGGTATGCGCTGGTCATCGGGCTGCTTTTCATTGCAGAGATGTACCTCCGCAAAAACGGCTGGTTTGAAATCGGCGCGCCCGTTTTATTCACCGCGGGGGCATTCCTCATCCTGCGCGATTTCGACGTTTCATCCACAAACTATCACCTGCTCGCCTACAGCCTGTTGTGGGTCCTCGCCGACCTGCTCGCCCACCTCACCTTTACGAACCCGCGCCCGCTGAGCCTGATCGTGCGCGGCATCGGCGCGGCGCTGACGGGTATCAACTTCGTGCTTATCCCGGTGCTGGCTCCCGCATCGGAAGCCGCCATCTCTTTGCGGGGTTTACACCATCGTATTTACAGTGTACGCCACGGCGTACCGCCAATCGTTTTTGGGATACATCCCTGCGGCGAGTCTTCCGCTTACGGTCATCTTCGCGCTCGAATATTTCAACGCGGATGCCCTGGCTCCCCACCCTGACCGCGCTGGCAATCGCATATTTCTCGGCGGGCATGGCAATCCGCGCGAGGGAGGGCTGGTCGCTCATGCTCCGAAA
This sequence comes from Chloroflexota bacterium, assembly GCA_013112685.1. Classification (GTDB taxonomy): domain Bacteria; phylum Chloroflexota; class Anaerolineae; order Anaerolineales; family Villigracilaceae; genus Villigracilis. The sequence goes on from JABFGC010000002.1 coordinate 1,719,318, forward strand.
CAGCGCCCTGGTCCTCGGCGTCATCACAGCGTTCGCAGCGTTGATCGCTCTCAAAGAGACCGGCGGCTGGTACGCGCTGGTGATCGGTCTGCTCTTCATTGCCGAGATGTACCTTCGTAAAAACGGCTGGTTCGAAGTGGGCGCGCCCATCCTGTTCACCGTTGGCGCGTTTCTCATCCTGCGCGATTTCAACGTGGAGCGTCCCGCCTTTCACCTGCTCGCCTACAGCCTGCTTTGGATCCTCGCCGATCTGCTCGCCCACCTGACCTTCACGAACCCGCGCCCGCTCAACTGGGCGGTCCGCATCGTCGGCGGATCGCTCGCCCTTGTCAATTACGGATTCCTGTTCTTTGACAAGGACGCCGCCGTGGGCGCATTCGGCTTTGCCGTCTATTCGCTTCTTTTCCTGACTGTGAGCCTGCTCTACCGCCAGCCGAATTTGTTCTACGCCTTTACCTTGACCCTGCCGCTGTTTGCGGCGTTCCTCTTCCGCTCCCTCGACGTAACGCAGTGGATTCATCCGGTCATCACCATCGCCGCTTTCTACTACGCGGCGGGCTTCGTCCTGCAAAAACGCGGACGCGCCGCAGGCTGGGACGCCGTGCTGATGCGGAGCGGTCTCGGGTTGGGCGTCGTTGTTTCGGCAGGCGCACCCATTCTCGGCGGGTTGGATGCGTCGTCGCCGGTTGCGGTCGCCGCCACGCTGTGGGCGGTCGAAGCCTACGCAAAGCGCAACGCCTGGCTGGCGTTCCCCGCAAACGGCTTGTACCTGCTGGCGTATTTCATCATCCTCTTCGAACTGGATGTGACCGAACCGCAGTTCTTTTCGATTGGCACGGCGCTCTTCGGGTTGATCCAGCATTATCTGCTGACGCGCGCGGGCGGCAGGACGGGAGCGTTCGTCATGGGCATGTTCTCGCAATTCGTCCTGCTCGGTACGACCTACATCGAAATGGTCGGCAAAAACGAACTGCTGTATTTCTTTGCGCTCTTCCTGCAATCGCTGGCGGTGCTGACGTACGGCATCATCGTCCGTTCGCGCAGCCTGACGTTCTTCCCCATCGGCTTCGTGGTGCTGGGCGTAGTGACGGTGGTCTACAGCGCGCTGAAGGACATCGGCTCGATCTTCCTCATCGGCTGTACGGGCATCATCCTGCTCATGCTGGGCGTGATTGCCGTTTTACTCCGCGAGCGGATCGCCAAACTCGGTGAAACGCTCAGCGAGTGGCAGGCGTAACGACCCATTCATAATCCCCATTCAAATTTATGCAGAAAGGCATCTTTTATGTCCACCTCGAACTCCCCCATCTTCGAACTGCGCGTGGCAGTGACCACCCAGGACTATGAACGACTGGTCAGGTTTTACTGCGCCGGGTTGGGCATCGAACCCGCCGCGATCTGGAACAACGACGGCGGCAAGGCGTTGATGCTCAACATGGGCAGCGCCACATTGGAAATCTTCGACGAACGGCAGGCGCAGGTGATTGACGAACTCGAGGCAGGCAAACGCATCAGCGGGCAGGTCCGGTTCGCCCTGCAAGTGCCGGATTTGAAAGCCGCCATGGAGCGGATGCTCGCCAACGGCGCGACGCTCGTCCACGAGCCAGTGACCACTCCCTGGGGCGATATCAACGTCCGCCTGCAAGACCCGGATGGGATGCAGATTACGTTGTTTCAGGCACCTGGTAATCCGTAGGGCAATTTTCCAAATTGGCCTACACTCCCCACACAGCCTTCACCAAATCCGGCAATATCTCGCCGGATTTGCCGTGAAAGGCGAAATCGGTCTTGGGCGTGAGCGGCGTCGGCTCGGCGTTGATCTCCACGACCACCGAACCGTTGTTCCGCGCGGCATGAGCCAGCGAAGCGGCAGGTTGGACAACGCCGGACGTACCGATGGAGAAGAACACCTGACAGGCGCGCGAGGCTCTGACGGCGGCTTCCAACTCCTCGCGCGGGAGCGCCTCCCCAAACCAGACCACGTCCGGGCGGAGCAAGCCGCCGCATTTTTCGCACACCGGCACGGATTCGCTGTCGTCGCCCCAGGTTTCGGTGAACGTCCCGCACTGCGAACAACGCACGCGCTGAATGTTGCCGTGTAGTTCATACACGTTTTTGCTGCCCGCAAAGCGATGCAGTCCGTCCACGTTTTGGGTGATGAGCGTAAATTCGGGGCTGCGCTTTTCCATTTCGACCAGCGCATAATGTCCGGGATTGGGGCGCACACCCTTGATCGCTTCCCTGCGCCAGGCGTACCAGTCCCACACGAGTTTGGGGTCGCGGGCAAAGGCTTCAGGGGAGGCTAGGTCCTCGGGTTTGTATTGCGCCCAAAGTCCGGTTTGAGCGTCTCGAAACGTGCGCAGTCCGCTCTCCTGGGAGACTCCCGCTCCGGTCAGGACAACGACGCGCGTGGCGGATGTCAACAAGCGGATGAAGTCGGAAGGGAAATCCATCATGGCTTCACGTTTGCCGAAGTGGGCGTGGGGGTCGGGACGCATTCCAGCATTTTGAGTTTTCCCTTGAAGATGTCGGTGCGCCCAAGTTCCCTGCCGGATTGACTGGTCGCCACGATTTGGAATTCGACCCACGAGGTTTGGAAGAAGGCATCCTCGAGGATTTCATCGCTGGAGAGATCGTGGATGTAGGTGCCTGCGCCGATGGTCTCCATGGGGATGTTGGTCCATTTGCCGGTGCGCTGCGAGGTCATGCTTTTGAAGCGGGCGAACAAAAGAACGTACTTCACATTGTCGCGGTCCTGCACTTGCGCGGTAATCTTCACTTTCGAAGGCTCGCATTTTGTGCCTTTGTAGAACTCCATCGGCGTGAAGGTTACAAAGAGAAAGCCTTTCATTTGCACGGTGGGCGTGGCGGTATCTGGGGTGACTGGCGGCGTGGGGGGTATCGCTGGCTAAAGGCGTATCGGTGATCGAAGGCGTGGGCGTGGCGGTCTTGAAGCCGATCAGCGTGGGGCTGGGCGTGAACGTCAGCGTCGGCGTATTCGGCATAGCCGTCGGCGGCGGAGTGGAGGTGGCGGTATTCGTGAGAGTCGGCGTCGCTGTGGGGATCACCGGCGCAAACTGCCCCAGCGAACAGGAAACGGATAACAGGATGAGAGCAAAAACGAATTGGATTTTTTTCATGGGTTGGCTGGTTTGACGGTCGGCGGACAACCGGTGGTGGGGTCGAGGCACAGGCAGGGAAAGAGCGAGATCATATCGGTGAAAATACGCGTGCGCCCCACTTCCTCGCCTTCGATGTTTGTCGCCACCAGCTGGAAATAGACCCACGACCTCAGGTAATGGTTGTGTCCCTCCACTTCGCTTCCGACCATCCGATAGGTGAATGTCCCGTTCCCGTGGTTGAACATCACGTTGCCGGAGGTCCAGGGGGTGTAATCCTCTTTTTCAGCGGATTTGACGCGCGTAAAAATGATCACGCTGACAACTTCCTCCGGGTCGTTGACCACCGCGGTGATGGTCGCTTCGTTGTGTTTGCACCCGCCCCAATAAATTTTGCTTTCGGAAACCGTGACCGAATCAAAGCCCGCTCCCGGCTTGAACGGCGTGGAGGATGCGGCGGGCGTGGCGGTATTTCCATCAATGATGATCGGGATGGGAACAAAGGTGGCGGGAGTTGCATTTGGGTCCTGGGTGGGGATGCGGACGATGGTCGGCGAAGGAGATGGAATGGGCGTCCGTGTGGGACCGGGCGTGTCAATGGGCGTGTAAGTGATAAACGGCGTGAGACTGGGAACCGGCGTATTGGCAGGCAGAAAGAAGACATCGTTCAACGAACATGCCTGCAACAAAAACGCCAACGCCAGCACAACGGACAACTTACGCATATCATCCTCTTCACGCTATAATACTATGAATTCCAACCCCCTGATTTTACAATATTATGACCGCCCTTCGCAGTCGTTCAGTGCGGTCAGGATGTGGATTAGGATTCAGAAGAGGCGAATCAGCCGTCGGTGTTGGCTCAAGGCGGATGGAAAGGGCACGCAGTTGCCCGGTCCGGGTCGAGGCGGGCGTAAAGGGAGGATTCGGTTAAATTCTGGTATAATCCCCGCCCGTGACTGGTCCTGTCCTACGGTATGCCCGATTCGCGGGCTCGCTGTGGACATGGAGACCTGCACCATCCTGTCAAGAAAGGAGACGCATACGTCATGCCGCTCGCAAAGGAAGTCAAGGCAAAAGCCATCGAGGACTTTCATCGCCACGAGAAGGATACCGGCTCGCCTGAAGTCCAGGTCGCCATCCTGACCAACCGCATCAACCAGTTGACCGAGCATCTGCGCAAGAACAAGCAGGATCAATCCTGCCGCCGCGGTCTGCTGAAACTGGTCGGACAGCGCCGCCGCCTGCTCACCTATCTGCGCCAGAGCAATTATCCGGCGTACCTTAGTGTGACCGACCGATTGCAATTGCGCCGCAAGTAGTAGCAACCCAAGACCTGACAGGTTTTTGGAAACCTGTCAGGTCTTTTGTAACCCGCCGTCAGGAATTGAATAGCGCGAATGACGCCCCGTGTCATTCCCACTCTTCAGTCCCTGACTAGAGGCGGAAACATGTATGCCGAAATTAATTTCGGCATACCAATAGGAGATAATCAAATATGAAACCCGAAGGTAAACGTTATTCGACCGTCGTTGGCAGCAAGACGGTCACCATCGAAACCGGCCGCCTCGCCGGACAGGCAGGCGGCGCGTTGACGCTGGGCATTGACGAAGCGATTGTGTTCGCTTCCGCCACCATGGGCGATGTGCGCGAAGGCATTGACTTCTTCCCGCTCAGCGTGGAATACGAGGAAAGGCTGTACGCGGGAGGGAAGATTCCGGGTCGTTCTTCCGACGCGAGGGACGCGCCACCACCGAAGCGATCCTCACCGCGCGCCTCACAGACCGCCCCCTGCGCCCGCTGTTCCAGGACGGGATGCGCAACGAAGTGCAGATCATCATGTACTCGTTCTCGTCCGACGGCGTCAACCCGCTGGATATTCTCGCCATCAACGCCGCCTCCGCCGCGCTGATGATCTCGGACATTCCCTGGGGCGGACCGGTGGGAGCCGTGCGTGTGGGACGGGTGAATGGCGAGTTCGTCATCAACCCAACGTTTGCGGAAATGGACGCCTCAGACCTGGACCTGAGAATTGCCGGTACGAAGGAAGCGATTCTCATGGTGGAGTGCGGCGCGAACGAAATCCCCGAAGACGCGATGGTGCAGGCGTTGGAACTGGGACACAAATCCATCCAGCCGCTGATCGAACTGCAACTGCAAATGGCTGCGGAGATCGGCAAGCCCAAGCGTGGTGTTACGCTTTACCTGCCAAGCGAAGAGGTGAAGAAAAAAGTCTTCGAGCGCGTGAGCCAAGCGATGCACGAACTGCTCGACAAGCCGCTCTCCAAAGTGGAGTTTTACAGCGGCATGACCGCCATCAAGGAAGCCGCCGAAGCCGAATTTTGCACCGTGCCGGAAGGCGGCAACCCCGCCGAGTACATGCCGGTTAACGAATTCCGCGAGGCGTTTGAACTGGCGGAGCAGGCGGTCGTCCGCGAGCGAATTTTGAGCATGGGCAAACGTCCCGATGGGCGCACGCCAACCGAGATCCGCCCGATCTGGTGCGATGTGGGCGTTTCACCCCGCGCGCATGGCGCCGGGTTGTTCACCCGCGGCGAGACGCAAATCCTCTCCTTTGCCACGCTCGGCACGCTGGGCGAGGCGCAGGAACTGGACAACCTCTCTCCGATGGATACCAAACGCTACATGCACCACTACAACTTCCCGCCGTTCTCTACGGGCGAGGTCAAACCTCTGCGCGGGCAGAGCAGGCGCGAGGTCGGGCATGGTGCGCTGGCGGAACGCGCGCTGGAACCGGTCATCCCCTCCGAAGAAACGTTCCCGTATGCCATTCGCATTGTATCCGAAGCGTTATCCTCCAACGGCTCGACTTCGATGGGTTCGGTCTGCGGCTCGACGCTGGCGCTGATGGACGCGGGCGTGCCGATCAAGGCGCCCGTCTCCGGCGTGGCGATGGGTCTCATCACCGATGACACGGGACGGTACCAAATTCTCACCGACATTCAGGGAACCGAAGACCATCTCGGCGATATGGATTTCAAGGTGGCTGGCACCGCGCAGGGGATCACCGCCCTGCAAATGGACATCAAGATCAGCGGTTTGAGCGCGCAAATGATGAAGGAAGCGCTCGAACAGGCGCGAGTGGCGCGCTTTTCCATCATGGAAAAGATGCTCTCGGCCCTGCCCGAACCGCGCAAGGAATTGAAACCGCACGCTCCGCGCATTATCACCGTGAAGATTCCGGTGGACAAGATCGGCGCGCTGATCGGACCCGGCGGCAAGAACATCCGCGCCTTGCAGGAGGAAACCGGCGTGCGGATTGACATCGAAGACGACGGCACGGTTTACATCGCCTCGACCGACGGCGCAGGCGCGAAGATCGCCCAGGAGCGCATCGAACTGATGAGCGAATCGGCTGTACCAGGCAACATTTACACCGGTAAGGTGGTGCGCGTGGAGCCGTTCGGCGCGTTCGTAAACATCCTGCCCGGCGTGGACGGGCTGGTGCACGTCTCGCGAGCTGGACAGCGAGCGCATCGAAAAGGTGGAGGACGTCTGCGTGGTCGGCGACGAACTGACCGTGATGGTCACAGACGTGGACCCGCAGGGCAAAATTCGCCTCTCACGCCAGTGCAGTGCTCGAAGGCTGGACGCTCGAAGAAGCCCGCGAACGGGATAAAGGCGGCGGGGGCACCCGCAACGGCGGCGGACGCGGCGGTTCGCGCGGGGGCGGTGACCGCGGCGGTCGCGGCGGACGAGGCGGCGGTGATCGCCGCGGGGGACGGATCGAAGGTAGACAAGGATACAAGCAACCAGGTAGAGCATGAACCGGATGGACTTGTGTTCCGTCCGGTTCATGTCATTAAAGGTAATTGGATGAATAGCAAATCAGAGTTATTTGAATCGTCAGGCAATGGCATATCGAGGTCGTCAACGCGACGCAAAATTTCGCTGGCTGAATACGTGCGCCGCCGCAATGGAATCCCCCTCGGCGGCGGCGGTTCGCTTCGAGCCATGTTGTACCGTTCGTTTGGTGCGGCTTCCTTTACGGGTTTCTGGCAGTATTGGAATCCCATCTTTGGCTATGGACTCTCACGCTTCGTCTATGCTCCCCTGCGGCAAATCATTCCAGATGGCATCGCAACCGTTGTCACATTTGTAATCTGCGGCGCGCTCCACGATTTTGCGACCATGCTGGTGAGGCAGGGACCAGCGTTTCTGTTCATCCCGTGGTTCTTCCTGCTGGGCATGGGCGTCGTCTTTAGCCGGGCTGCGCAAATGGACCTATCCCGGCATCCCTGGCTGGTCCGGGCAGGCGTGAATTTTACCTATCTCGCGGCTTGCTTCGTACCCTCGCACGCGCTAAGCCGGTGGCTTGGGCTTTCGTGATATTCCACACCAGACCTCCGAAGTCTTCGAGACTTCGGGGGTCTTTTTTTCAGGTAAACTTCCCTTCACATGACCAACCAGTATCCCCGTGCGCGATTCGGATTGGAGGTCTGCTCATCGGCTCGACCAGCGCCCTGGGCTTGTTCCTGCTCGCCAAATATTCCCAACGCCGAATCGACGCTTCATTCCCCGCCGCAAATTGATTCTCACCATCCAATCCTGACCGCCCCTGCAGTGAAACCTATCGCATCGTCTCCGAGTTCGAAGATTCATACAGCAACCAATAAGAATTTGCCGAGTTCAAAACAGGCAGGAATTGCATAGACAGCGAAAATGCGAATAATATTTCAATGATTCGCCGGGGAAGGGTTGGTATAATGCAGCATCGAGATTGCATTGAAATAGCGAATGGACAAGAGGCGATGCGGGAACGAATAGAGAAACTCTGGACATACCTGAGCGGGGCTCATTCTTGCATCGAGGATGAAGCGACTCGCATTCATTCGCGCATGCTGTCCACATTATTGCTGACCCTTTTACCGCTTTCATCCCTCTTTTTATTATTTCTCTACCCTGATACCCTTACAGATTTCCAATTTGGGCTAATGGAGAAAGGACGGGCTGCAATTTGAGATGAGACAATCGGGCTTTGAAATGGGGCAGTAGGTGCATGGCAACCGCCAAGGCTCGTTTCAACCAGCGCAGACCCAGTTGAAACAGACTGAGTTCGCGCGTGGGTCCTGGATCAATCAGGCGGCGAGTTGTTTCGCCCTGCTGTAAAACGTGTTCGCCCAGTTCGTGACACCAGAGCGTAGCAATTGCGATGGCTAGCAGTAAGCGCTCAATGCGATCAGCGTGTTGTAGTTGAATGTGCGCCATATTGAATCCGCCCGACTTGTCGTCGCGGAAGCTTTTGCTCGATGCTCATGCGGCGACCGTATTCTCGCAACCGAGTGCGACAGGCGATCTGATTGGAAATCACCGCTACCATTTCGGGTTGTCCATTCTTATCGGTTGTCCAGGTGACAGACAAGTTGGTCAGAAGTTTCTGCGCTTGCGTCAGCCAAACGTTCTGGAAATAGCGGTTGCGATAGGGAGACACCCAAGCGTCAATGCGACCCGTCCGACCATCCTCCAGAGTAATGTAGGTGTTGCAAGCCACTCGAATCGCATAATTCCAGCCTAAATCCAGGCACAATTGCGCCCAATCGCAGTCGCGGAAGCCACGATCCGCCGAGAAGACCACGCTCTTCACACGGTTGTGCAACAGCCGCTTGACCCATTCCAACATCGTTTTCAAATGCTGCACGGTCGTCACGCCCTCGCCTGGCACAACTACCCAAGCCAACGGGATCGCACGACAACCATGTTGCAGGGAAACGCGAAAGATTTGCCAGCGGTCTCCGAAGATCATCACGCCATCCAGAATGACATATGCCTGTACCGCTGACCAACCTTGCAGAACATGTTTCAGGATCGGTTCGTAAAATGCCCACACATCCACATGCCAATTCATTAACCAGCGGCGAATCAAAGTCACGCGGGATTCGGCTTGGGTGTTCATCGGCAGAAAATTGGCAATCTGGCTCAACGCAGGCGATTTCCCCTGCAACAAGCCTACCACGATCCACAGCCAATTCGCCAACTGCTTTCGGTTTGTCACTTTCACCAAGGCACTCATGGTTTCGCTCAATCGGTTGTACAATTCCTGACTACTGCTCATCGGCGGCCTCCTTTGGTCGTCAAGCAACCAAATTATGCCGCATTGGATGAGCAGTAGCTTTTTTTCAATCTGTAAGGGTATCAGTTCTCTACCTTAAGTTTCATGACACAAACGGGCAACTGACGCAGGACCTCATTTTGTTCGGCGGGTTGATCGTGATCTTATGGGGCGGGTATATCGTGAACCGCCTCGGATACTACCATGCCGCCGTCTTCATGATCCTCCTCCTTGTCGGGGCGGGAGTGACACTCGAAAGCATTCTCGACCATGATCCGGGGGACCTTGCCTTCCTGCTTTTGCCGATGAGCTTTGCAGTCGCTCTCCTTTCAAGGAAACTGATATTTATCCTCGGCCTTTCTTATCTTGCCGCGCCGGTTCTGATGTTCTTCATCGTCCCCGAGAACGAAGGCGTTACTCTGCTTAAGTTCGTCATCCCACTCCTGGCAATCGGAATCGTCCTCAACATCATTTCCCGGATCCACCGCGACCGTATCGAGGAACTGCGCGAGAAACAATTATACGAAAGCGAGATGCGTTATCTACTCTCGACCGAAGCCGTTAATGATGGAGTTTGGGATTGGGATGTAAAAAAGAACCGCGTCTACTACTCGGCACGCTGGAAGGAGATGATCGGCTATCAGCCGCATGAGATCGGCGACTTCCCAGAAGAATGGTTCTCGCGCATCCATCCGGATGACCGCGAACATGTCGAACGCCACGTGAAGCGTTTCGGCAGAGACGAATCCCCCTTTGGAGTTGGAATATCGATTCCGCCATAAGAACGGCGATTACATCTGGGTATTATCGAGAGGCCGGGCGCTCCACGATGAAAACGGCATCGTCACCCGTTCGCTGGGTTCTCACACAGACATTTCAGCCCGAAAGCGCTCCGAGGAAAAACTGGTCTTCGACGCCCTGCATGACAAACTGACCGGCTTGCCCAACCGGACGCTATTCAACGAAAGGTTGAGCCGGGTTATCAAGCGGACTCGGAAAGACCCGTCTTTCCTGTTCGCGGTATTATTTCTGGATCTGGACAATTTCAAGAACGTCAACGACAGCATGGGGCACGAGTCGGGCGATGAATTATTAAAGCTTTTCGCATCCCGCATCCAAAACATCCTGTTCGATGTGGATACACTGGCGCGCCTCGGTGGAGATGAGTTCGCCCTGTTGGTTGAGTCGCTGGACTCCCAGCAGCGGCCCGTTGAGATTGCCCAGCGAATCCGGGCATCATTGAAGAATCCCTTCACAGTTCTGGACAGGGATCTTTATCTCACCGCCAGCATCGGGGTGGTGATCTATTCGGAGGAATACTCCACATCGGAGGAGATCCTGCGGGATGCGGATATCGCCATGTACCATGCAAAGAACATGGGCAGGGATACCGTCGAGATATTCAACTCCGCCATGCGGGAACGCATCATGCGCCGCCTCAACCTCGAGAGGGATTTGAGACAGGCAGTGGCGCGGAACGAGTTCTACATTGAATACCAACCCATCGTTGACTTGAAGACTTCGAAACTGCTTGCATTCGAGGCCCTCCTGCGCTGGCATCATCCCCAGAGGGGACTTATCCCGCCCGAGGAATTCATTCCGATAGCGGAACAAACCGGATTGATCATTCCAATCGGGGAATGGGTATTTCAGGCCGCCTGTGCACAAATGAAGAGATGGGATCGTCTTCACGACTATATGCAGAAGGTAAGTATCAATGTCAATGTTTCCGGTAAACAACTGAACCGTCCGGATTTTCCGTCTACGGTTACGAGGATCCTCGATGCCACCAGCCTCGACCCCGCGCGGCTGAACATCGAGATCACGGAAACCGTCATTCTGGAAGACAATCCCTATACCTTCGATGCGCTAACATCTCTCTCCAAATTGGGCATCAGGTTCCACCTGGACGATTTTGGTAAAGGACAGTCCTACCTGGGGTACCTTCAAAAATATCCGCTTTCCCAAATAAAGATAGATCGTTCCTTCGTGGCAAACCTTCCCAACGCAAAAGAGCACGATCTTATCCATGGAATTATTCAATTGGCGAAAGCCCTGGATATGGAGACCGTTGCGGAAGGCATCGAATCGAAAGACCAGGAGGCGGTCCTGAAGTACCTGCAATGTGACAGCGGTCAGGGATTCGGTATTTCCGTGCCCATTCCTGCCGACGAAGTGGACAAGCTAATACGTGAACAATCCACGATGGCTCCCTTCCGGTTTTCTGTAAAATAAAACCCCTGGGGTCAACCGTATCTTGCCAACATTTCCCCCAGACGGGCTTTCACTCCCTCCCACTCCGAATCCAAAATGGAATAAAACACCGAATGGCGGATTCTGCCATCCGGCAGGATCATGTGATTCCTCAGCACGCCTTCTTTTACCGCGCCGATGCGCTCGATGGCTTTCTGTGAACGTTCGTTGCGCAGGTCGGTTTTCAATTGCACGCGGATACAGCCCAACATCTCAAAGGCGTGTTTCAACAGCAAATATTTGCACTCGGTATTGACCGCCGTGCGCTGGAATTCGGTCCCATACCACGTTCCGCCGATTTCCAGTCCGCGATGTTCAGGGGCGATGTTCAAGTAACGGGTCGCTCCCGCCACGCGCCCCGATTCAAGGTGAATCACCGCAAACGGGAGGTCCGTCCCTTTTTTGCCGCGCGCCATGATGTCCAGCACCCAGTTCCGCATGTCGGCTTCGGAATTGATGTCGCCGTACAACATAAAATCCCAAAAATTTTGCCCCACGCCGATCTCGGTCAAGCCGGGGACGTGCGCCTCGCTCAACGGCTCGAGGCGGACGTACCTGCCTTGTAACACGATAGGTTTTATTTCCATGAATTGCTCCTCAGGAACCAATGTCACTGCGAGCGGCGCCTCACACCGCGAAGCAGTCTCCTGTTACGAGGAGATTGCTTCGCAATGACATTACATTTTCAGCCAATCCTCTTCGCTCTTATCCTGCGACGGAAGGTAGGGCACTTTCGGTCCGTCCACGCCCAAGAACTCCGCCAGCGCGGCGCGCATGGCAGTACGGTCATCCCAAAGGTATTCCGTTTTGCCAAAGCACATGGACTGCTCATGCCCCTTCCCGCACGATATGACGATGTCGCCGGGGCGCGCCAGCCGCAGCGCAAACTTGATCGCTTCGCCGCGGTCAGGGACGCGCCAGAACGTCTCACCCTCGCGTCCGCCTTTGGATCTTGCGCCTGCCGCCATTTCCTCCAAAATTCCATCCAGCGACTCGGTACGCGGGTCTTCGGCGGTCAGCACCGTCAGGTCCGCCAGTTCTGCGGAAGTCTCCGCCATCATGCGGCGTTTTTCCTTATCGCGCAACCCCGCCGAGCCAAAGACAGCGATGATCCTGCCCCTCACCCCCGACCCCTCTCCCGAAGCGGGAGAGGGGAGCATTGCTTTTGCCGCTTCCAGAGCCACCTTCAACGCGTTGGGCGTGTGGGCGAAATCCACAATGGCGGTGAAGTTCTGCCCCAAGTCAATCCGCTCCATACGACCGGGAATACCTTCAAGTGCGGCGATTCCCTGCGCGGCGGTTTCAGGCTCGATGCCCAGTCCGTAAACCGCGGCGGTCAACGCGGCGAGACAATTCGAGACGTTGTATGCCCCGATCAATTTGCTCGAAATTCCTACGCGAAAGTCTTTGGAGACCGCCGTGAAGCGGCTTCCTGACGGGCTGTACTCGATATCCACCGCGCGGACGTCCGCCTCTTCCCCCAGCCCGTAGTTGATCTTGTTGACCTTGATATGGTCATCGAGGAAAGCGAACGACTTCACGTCGTCGCGGTTGATCACGCCCAGGCGCGGGTTGCCCTGCGGTTTTTCCCGCGTCCATTCCAAACTCTCGAACAGTCTTGCTTTTGCGGCGCGATAGGCTTCGTAACTACCGTGTTCGTCCATGTGCTCGTGCGTGATGTTGGTAACGACGCCGACATCGAACTCGCAGGCATCCACTCGATGCTGGGACCAGCCATGGGATGTCGTCTCCAGCACCACGTGAGTCAGATGCGCGTCCACCATTTTGGCGAGGTAACTTTGCACGTCGTGCGCATCCGGCGTGGTGACGTGAAATCCCGTATCCAGCACTTCGCCGCCAATGACGGCGTTGACAGTCGAGATCATCCCCGCCCTGATTCCCGCTGCGATGAGGATTTTATAGATCAGGTTGCTGGTGGTCGTTTTGCCGTCCGTGCCGGTCACGCCGACGACGGTCAGTTTTCGGGCGGGAAAGCCATGAAACGCCGCAGCAAGCCAGGTCAAGGCATGACGCGGGTTTTCCAATCCGACGTAAGGCAGGATACCATCCCGCCCCACCTCACCAATCACCGCCGCAGCGCCGTTCTCGATTGCCTTCGAGATGTAATCATGTCCGTCGGAAAATTTTCCGCGCATGGCAACGAACAGGTCGCCGGGCTTCACGGCGTGGCTGTCAATGGCAATGCCTGAAATCTGCACGTCGGGGATATGAGGCGGGAGGGGGAGGGGAAAATCTACAAAAAGGTTTTTGAGGGATGTGATTTGCGGAGTTGTCATTTTCAAAACAAAAAGAGGATTTTGACCATTGTAACGTCAAAATCCTCCATCGCCAAATCATAGATATTGGAGCGCAAGTCTGAGACGTGCGCTACGTATGCACCACTTTGATATTGAAACGATGTGAATGCGTGGCAAGGCGCAGGCTGCGCCACAGCAGTGAATACATTTCGACCCCGCGCGAGGTGGTGATGTCACCCAGATCGATGACATGCTTCCAATGGAACCATTTTTGCAAGATCATTGTCACTTTGGCTTTTGCCTCCGCGCTGTTGCCGCTTACGAAAATATCGGTGCGTTCCACAAGCTTGTCGGGGTCCACCATCACGGTGCAATAGACGGTGTTGAGTGTTTTGACTACAAAGGTTTCGGGAAAGGCGCGTTGGATCTGTTCGCCAAGCGAGTCGGTGTTGCTGATGATCAACTTCCAATGCTTTTCGTCGGAGTAATCCAACGGGTTGGACGTATCGATCAGGATTTTCCCCTTGAGATTCGCCGCGCCTGCCATGTACAGGGCGTCGAGCGACGCGGAGCCAAGCGTGCAATTGAAGATGATCTCGCCGAACGCAGCGGCATTGGCGAACGTTCCAAACAGGGCGTTATGCTTCTCCTCCTTTGCCCAAGCCACGGCTTTGGGATTCGCCTCGTCCCGCGATCCCATCATTACGGCGTGACCCAAATGGACAAGCCTCGAACCGATCGTTTGACCAACCTGTCCCGATCCCAATACAGCGATATTCATGACGTCACCTCGATTTTGGATTGTGCGATCTTCTCTCGCTTTAGCCCTCGGCAGATGCCTTGGTCATTTTCGTTTTCAGCCACTTCAAGCGGAAGGTCTCTTCGCGCTCGCGTTCCTCCAGGGAACTGACGATGAATTCGATCTGGTGTTTATACTGCGGAATGAAAATATGTTGAAGGGCGTTCACGCGCCTCTGCGTCTTGCGCAATTCGTTGGCAAGCCGCCATACGGCGGCAGTCAGCATCGAAGCTGGGGAATGCGCAACAGGACTTCGCGAAAAGCGTCGCTGGCTTCATCCAGCGCGGCAGATGTATCGCCCGGGCTGTATGGCAGTTTCGGGGGTTCGCCCCGCGCTTCGATTTGCGGGATCGCCACCCCCATGATACCACGCAGCCGCAAATGCACCTCGACCGTCTTATTGACGGCAAGCGAAGCCCATTCCACGTGATCGGAGCCCATGACCAGGCGGGCTTTTTCCATCGCATCATAGGCGGTTTGCAGCAACGCCCACACCTCCTTTTGGAGGGTATCGGCTTCTTTTGCCACACGAACCAGTTCGCCGGTCAGGGCTTCGCGCTTGCGGTCGAGGATTTCGTAACCCTCTTTCGCAAAACGCAATTCCTTCTTAAGACGAATCAGGTTCGTGCGAGTGGGAGCAATGTTAACTTGAGGCATCGTCGCCTTTGTAATATTGCGCGATTTCGTCGAGCGTGACGCGCGTCAGTTCCTTCTTCGGAAGGATCGAAAGGAGTTTCCAGCCGATCTCAAGCGTGCGTTCGATGGAACGATTCTCGGTAAAGCTCTGGTTGACGAATTCCCGTTCGAACGCGCGTCCAAACTTGAGATATTTCTGGTCCACCTCACTAAGCTCTTCCTCGCCGATCACGGATGCCAGGGCGCGGACGTCCTGGGTTCTGGCGTAGGCGGCATACAACTGCGCGCCCCAACGCGGATGGTCGTCGCGCGTGCGGTTCTTGCCGATACCGTCCTTCATCAAACGCGAGAGGCTCGGTAAGACAGCCACAGGCGGGTAGATGCCGGCAAAGTTAAGTTCGCGTCCCAGCACGATCTGTCCTTCGGTGATGTAGCCGGTCAAGTCTGGCATGGGATGCGTGATGTCATCGTTCGGCATCGTGAGGATGGGAATCTGCGTAATGGAACCCTTGCTCGTGCGGATGCGCCCCGTGCGTTCGTACAGGGAAGCGAGGTCGGAATAAAGATAACCCGGGTAACCTTTACGGCTTGGCACCTCGCCGCGTACGTTCGAAATCTGACGCAGGGCTTCGCCGTAATTCGTCATGTCGGTCAACACGACCAGCACGTGCATTTCGCGCTCGTAGGCAAGATATTCCGCCAACGTCAACGCCGCGCGCGGTGTGACGATGCGCTCGACGGGAGGATCATCCGCCAGGTTGAGGAACATTGCCACGCGGGTCAGCGCTCCGCTTTCGGTGAACGAGCGGCGGAAATAATCTGCCACATCGTTCTTGACACCCATTGCTGCGAACACAATCGCGAACTCTTCGCCTTCAGTTTGAGGCGCGCCTGCCACTTTGCCCAAGGTCGCCTGCCGCACAATTTGAGCGGCGAGCTGGTCGTGGGGCATACCGGCTCCAGAAAACAGGGGCAGCTTCTGACCACGTAAGAGCGTGTTCACGCCGTCAATGGTGGAAATGCCGGTTTGGATATAATCACGCGGGTAGATGCGCGCCGTCGGGTTGATGGGTTGACCGTTCACATCGGCATAGCGGTCTGTCAGCGGTTCAGGGACCGCCGTCAATTGGGTTGCCCAAGCCGTCGAAGATGCGCCCGAGCATCTCCTCTGCCACAGGGATGTGCAGCGTACTGCCGAGGAAACGCACACGGGTGCCGTCAATGGAAAGTCCGGTTGAACCGGCGAAGACCTGTATAACAGCAAAGCCCATGCCTACTTCCAGAACGCGCCCGCGGCGGCGCTGACCGCGCGAATCTTGAATTTCCACCACTTCATCATAACTGACGTTCGAAGCGCCTTCCACGACCATGATCGGTCCTTCGATGCGCCCAACGCCGACGACTTCCTGACCGCCTTGTACTGTGACTTCGCTCATGATCTGTACTCCGCATCCAATTGACCCATTTGCTGGTCAATTTGTTTTTGAATGTCGTCGAACTTCGTCATTTCCTCGTTCGTGACCGAAGACTTGGCGCGGATGATCGTATCCACCACCGGCAGGTCGTGAATCAAGTTGATCGGAGCGCCGCGCTTGACGATTGCCATGCCGCGCTCGTGGAAGTAAAGCACCAACTCCAGCATCCGAATCTGCTTTTCGACGGAGGAATACGCATCCACCGTTTCAGTAGCATTCTGCTGTAAGATGCCCTCGCGAATGAGGCGGGTGGTCTCGAGCACCATGCGTTCCGTGTACGGGAGCGCGTCTGGACCGACCAGCTTTACGATCTGCGAGAGGCGGTTTTCTTCGCTCAACAATTCCATGGCGCGGTTGCGCATCGTCAACCAGTCTTTGCCGGTTTTCTCGCGCCACCAGGCGGCTACGTCTTCGAGGTATTCGCTGTAAGAGTCCAGCCAGTTGATGGCGGGAAAGTGACGGGCAGAGGCAAGCGATTTATCCAACGCCCAGAAGCAGCGAATGAATCGTTTGGTATGCTGAGTCACCGGCTCCGAAAAGTCGCCGCCGGGGGGAGAAACCGCGCCTACAATCGAAACCGAACCTTGCGTGCCGTTCAAATTATCCACATAGCCGGCGCGTTCATAGAATTCCGCGAGACGACCGGCAAGATAAGCCGGATAGCCTTCCTCCGCGGGCATTTCCTCCAAACGACCGGAGACTTCACGCAGCGCCTCCGCCCAACGAGAAGTGGAATCTGCCATCAGCGCAACGTGATAGCCCATGTCTCGGTAATACTCGGCAATCGTAATGCCCGTGTAGATGCTGGCTTCACGCGCCGCCACCGGCATGTTGGACGTATTCGCTATCAGCACCGTGCGTTCCATCAGCGGGCGCCCAGACCGCGGGTCGATCAGATGAGGGAATTCCTGCAATACCTCCGTCATTTCGTTGCCGCGCTCGCCGCATCCAATGTAGACGATGATGTCTGCATCGGCCCATTTGGCGATGCTGTGCTGGGTGACGGTTTTCCCCGATCCGAACGGACCTGGAATACCCGCCGCACCGCCCTTTGCCACCGGGAAGAAAGTATCGAGAATGCGCTGACCGGTGATCAAAGGGACGTTTGCGCCGCGGCGATTCACAAACGGTCTCGCGCGACGGACGGGCCAGCGTTGAAGCATCGAAACGGATTTTTCCTCTTTGCCAACTTTCACTTTGGCAATCGCGTCAGTCACCGTGTAATCGCCTGCGGCAGCCACCCAGGTTACGGTGCCTGAGTCATCCGGGTTAAGCATGATGCGATGCTCGAAAGTATCCGTCTCCATGACAGTTCCCAGAATCGCTCCGCCTTTTACATCATCACCGACCTTCACTTTCGGGGTGAATTTCCATTTCTTCTCGCGGTTGATCGAGTCGAAGCGCGCGCCGCGCGTGATGAATGAACCCACCGCCGCTTCGATCAGCGGAAGCGGACGCTGAACGCCGTCGTAAATGCTTTGGATCAAGCCCGGTCCCAACTCCACAGAAAGCGGCAAACCCGTGCCGTAGATCGGCGCGCCGGTCTGCATCCCGGAGGTTTCTTCATAGACCTGGACCGTCATCTGATCGCCTTTGAGACCGATGACCTCGCCCACGAGACGTTCCACACCCACTTCAACAAGCTCAAGCATACCTACATTGCGAGATCCGCGCGCCCGTACCACAGGCCCGCTGATCCAGGTAATCGTTCCTACTTGATCGCTCATACCTTTTCTCCCATCAACACTTTGTAAACGGAGGAACGCAACGCGCCTTGCAAACGGTTCAAGCGGGTCTCCAGCGAGTTGTCGTAATAGAGTTTGCCGTCTGCGGCGCTGACCACCACACCGGTGCCTTCCTCCAATTTCTTTCCGAAAGAAAATTTCCCGTTGAGTTCCCTGGAAAGTTCGTCCAACTTCAATACCTTTTGTGTTGATTCGTCGGCTTGCACTTCGGCTTCCGTCACTTTCAACTGGATCAGGGCTTCACGCGCCAGCATGGCAGCGATCGTGCTGTAATCGGGGCGTTTGGCAACCGTCTTCAATTGTTTACGGGCTTCGTCGAAGACCTCATTCAAAATCTTTTCGCGCTTTTCCAATTGCGCAGAACGACTCTTCAACAGGGATGTCGCCGAAGACTGACTGCGAAGCCGGTCTGCATCCTGCCTGGCTTGATCGAGGACGGCTTTCCGCTCTGCCTGCGCCTGTTCCTGGGCGCGCCTCCGAATGGCTTCCGCCTTCTCCCGAGCCTCTACCTGGAGACGCTCTGCCTCCTCCCGCGCTTCCGTCATGATGGCACGCGCAAGCAGTTCGATATCTTCTTCTTCAGATTTCATAGCGCTAAATCCAATCTTTATCCTTTTGGTTGGTTCCAAAGGAAAGGTCTATAACTTGATACCGATCGCCTTGAGGACGATGTCGCCAAGCGAAGCCTGACCCTCGGGCACACCGCCGCGCGACGGAATCTCCACCACCAGCGGAATCGTGCTCCGCAGGCTGAGATGCTCCATACGCGCCGGGATTAGTTCAGCCACATCCTGAGTGACCAGCACAATGCCAATGTCTTTGTTGGCTTGCGCTTCATCCAATGCCTGGTTCACTTCGTCTGCGGTGGAGGCAACCTTGCCGCCTACGCCCGCAAGGGAGAACCCAAGCACTGCATCAGGATGACCGATGACCAGGATCTTCATAAACTATCCTTTTCTTCGCAAATGATTATGGAAGAATCAGGAAGGAGATGATCAAACCGTAGATGGCAATCCCTTCGGAGAGACCCACGAAGATCAATGCGCGTCCGAATGATTCGGGTTTCTCCGCCGTCGCTCCCACCGCCGCCGCGCCGGCATTCCCGACCGCAATGCCCGCGCCGATGCAAGCCAGACCCGTCGAAAGCGCCGCCGCAAGCGTGGCATATTGATCTACATTGGCTTCCTGGGCGGAACCTGCCGCAAGGACAGCCGTCGGCGAGGCAAACCACATGAACGCCAAACCGGCAGCAAACAGACCGACGAGGAAATTAAATGTATTGAAACCATTGACCATGCGCGAAACCGCCTGCGCCGGGCTGGCTTTGCCGTTCTTGAGCAAATATGCAACAGCAGGAATTACAGGGATCAAACCAACCAAAACTGCAAATACCAAGAACATTGTTTATCTCCTTTTAGTAGATGAGAGTTTCTCAACCAGAATCGCACAAAATAGGGGATGGATTCAATAATCAGGACGACGCCTCCTCTTTCGAGGGAGTCAACTTCAGCGGCTCGAACTGCATCCCGCCTCCGTGGAAGAACTTGCCCAGAATTTCATAGTAGTGCAAGCGCATCGTTTGAATGCCAACGATCAAGCCTTCAAATCCGATGATGAACAGGTTGCCGATGACAATCGTGATCCAGAAACCCAAATCCGGCTCATGACCTGCGAGCGAAAAGATGGCAAGGCTCAAACCGCCATGCGCCACCGCAAACGCGCCCACACGGATGAACGATAGCGTATTACTCAACATGCTGATGACCGTTTCGATCAAATCCATCAGGGATTGGATGAGGAACATCATGAATCCGCCCACGCCTCTCCCTTCGATGAGGGTATGACCTTCCACCATGTTCCTGAGAAAACCGCCAAACATCACAGCCAGACCGAAAACCGCCAGCAGGGTTGTAAAGGGCAACGGAAGCGAATTGATCGCCACCGCCACACGCGGAGCCAACGCAGTATCGCCGAGGAAACCTCCAAGCATGGCAAGGAAACAGATGTAGAAAACGAACGCCGTGATGCCGGTGTGACCGAACAGCAAATGCGCCCAATCGCGCCCGCGGATGTTGTTGACCATTCCCAAAAGGAAGGCAAACAACAGGATGATAATGCCCGCATCAATGGCAATGCTCAAAATGCTGAGGATGTTCTCCATCGGACTGATCCAGGTCGGCTCGAAGTGGAAGTGCAGGTACTCCTCCACTAAATGACCTTCGAACCCGAAGATGCTGCCGTAGAGATAACCGAACACCGCCGCCGATGCGCCGCAGTAGGCGATCAGCAAGCCGAGGCTTTGCATCCCTTTCATGATGATCTTGTTGTGCATCAGGATGCCGAGGATGAACAGAACGATTCCCTGCCCCAAATCGCCGAACATCGCGCCATACAACAGCGGGAAGGTAAACGCCATCAGCAGGGTCGGGTCGAGTTCGCCATAACTTGGGTGCCCGTATGTGCCAACCAGCATTTGAATCGGCTTAAGCCACTTGTTCTCGGTCAACGCCACAGGCACATTGCTGTGATGCCCCGAGCGGCTCGTCCGCATGGTTTCGATCAGAATCTCGCGTGAGGCTTCCTTGAGCCGCGCGGTCAGGTCCGGCAAATCCGCAGTTGGCACCCATCCCACAACAACATAGGTATGCCGCAACTGCCCAAAGCGGACAATGGCATCCGCCATGACGCGGCTCGTGTGAACATCCCAAAGTAATTTCTGCAATTCGGCTTTGTATGTGTTGCCGAATTTGACCAGGTCCGCTTCGAGGCTGGAAATCTTCTGTCGGGACGACTCGATATCCCTTCGCAACATTGCGGTAATTTGTTCCGGCGTTCCGCTGAATTCATCGGGCAGACCTAGTGGGTTGAGATATGCGCTCTTCGCGGCACGCTCTAAAACATCGGAATTACTCTTGGGTCCCAAAATCCACACGACCGGTTTCTGCGCATCCTCGCGCAGCACAAAAAATACATGCGGCACGCGCAGCAGGCTCGTCCTCAACCGGCTGATATTCGCAGCCGGGATGACCCCCAAAATGGAATGCATGTAGGAGGATTTTCTCAACGCCCCCACCTCGACTTTGACATCCGCAATCGGCTCCAACTGATGGAGTTGACTCTCCAAAAGTTCCAGCCGCTTCCTCTCAGCCGATAATTGGTCGCTGGTCTCTTTGACCTCTGCCTCGATCCGATTCACGGATGGTTGGATCGCTTCCAGGTCCACAACAGATTCGATCCCGGCTTTGGCAGGGCGGTCTTCAGGAAGCCCCACATTCTGCATGATAGCTTGGATGCGGCGTTCCATCGCGGAGAGCGCCCCGGCTTTTTCCTGCCACGAGTTCTGACCCAATCCCTCCTGCTGTCCCAAATGGGCGCTATCCACCTGGTGAAAGACTCCATACCCGCTCAACGCCTTCGTTACGGCGACCAGATCCTTCGATGGAACGATCAATTCGACTTCAGACATTTCCTTTGGAAATAACATTTACATCTCCATAAATGACCTGCCGCAAAGGCAGGGTGAAGTACTTATTGAATCATGCTGGTTTTCAACAACAATGGACGGAAATCTTCATCTTTTAGTTTGGAGGATTTTGCTTCGATCAGTACGACCAGGTCCTGCACTTCGAAATCACTCAAGATCAAATACGCCAGCGGAAGACCGATATGGAAGGGATAACCAATGAAGGCGGACACGCACTGCTTCATGACCTGCTGTTTGAGCTGATGCTCCAACTTCGGCAAACCGGACTGGGGACGTTCCAGAAGCGCGTTCACATCTGCTATGCCCGGGTAGATGCGCGAAACGACAGCCGCAATGTCCGACCCGGCAGCGATGGCGCGCACATCTTCATCCTTTACACGGTAACCGAACGGCAGGGTGTAATTGATCAATTCTTCTTCCGAGAGTTTGTGGTAGATCTTGTAGCGGATCACCCACATCAAATTGTTCAAATCCAGCAGGGAGCCGACGAGTTTTGCGCCCATCTCTCGGTCTCTGCCGGTCAGGTTCTTGATCTCGCCCCACAACCCGCGCCAGTAAGCCAAATCCAACGCCACCTCGAGCGGAAAGAGGTTTTGCTCGGTGGAAAAACGCTTCATCGCGAAGGACATGGTCGCTTCGTAGGGCGTGCCCTTCAAGAGGTCCACAGCCGAGGCGATGTTCCCAGAGTCCACCATCGCCTGCGCGGGGATCGAGGCGAAACTCCCAAATGGAAACAACACTTCGCGCACGCGGTCCCAGGCTGCGACATCTGAATTCCAGGACGATACGGTTTGAATACTGCGCAAGACGGCTTTGAGATTCCCCACTTCAAAATAACGATACATCTGTTTGATAAGCGGACGGGTCTGTTCGGGCGCCTGTTGCACCACGCTCGAATAAGAATCCGCCAGCCGCTGGCGAACTTGCAGGATCACGCGCCGGGGTGTCAGGTCTGTGTCTTTCAGACCGGAAATATGTTTGCCATAAGGCGTGTTTTTCAGCGCGCTGACCAGTGAAGCAAAATCTGGCGAGTCGCTCAAGCGAGTTATTTCCTGGGGCGTGAGTAAATCGGAATACATAGCCCGCACCCGCGTGCTGATCGCCGCGTAACCGGAAACGCCGCTCGCCATGGGTTATACCCTGCCGATCACGCGTTCCAGCACAAATGCAACTGCCTTGTCAAAATTCTTCTTTGCGGAGGCTTCGAACTCGCTGTTCGCAGAATCCCCGTCTGCTCCGCCTTGCCCGGATGGTTCGCTCGATTGCGCATCGGCGATCATTTTGCGCGCTTCTTCATGCGCTTCGGCTTTGGCTTTGGCGATCAGGGCTTGCGCCTCCTGCTCTGCCTTCACCGGAATCTCTGCCGCTTCGCGCTTTGCCTTCTCTTGAATCTCCTGCGCCTGCTTCTCGATCTCAAGTACCTGTTCGATGTGCTTCTCGTTCATAACGGTTTCACCTCATTACAGTACTTCGGGATATTTATTATATTTAATGCCCGCTATTGTAAAGGATTAATATTTACCAATCAAGGGCAGATTTATTTTGGTCGTGCAATATGGTACATACTTTAATTTTCGACTTATGATTTCAAATAACGGGGAAATAATTCTTGACTCACCTTATGCAGTAGCGCGAGATTTATCTCGCGTTTTTAGGCGATATGAATAGCGCACTTTTCGCAAAGGGCGACCCTTTCTTATACATTGGCATAAGTCTATGCCCTGACGGGTCGCCCCTACGATGAAATTGCGCAGGGTAAGTGATTGGGTTAAACAAAAAGAGGGCTTGATCTCTCAAGTCCTCTTTCTTCGCTTACTTCAAGTTCTGACGCAAACTTTCCAGCCTGCCGGCAACCGAACCATCCATCACCTTATCCCCCACTTTGATGACCAGCCCGCCCAGGATCGCCGGGTTGACATGGAAGTTCACTTCCTTCGCGCCGACCTTGGCAGTCAGGTCCTTCTTGACAGTGGCTTTTTCATCCTCGGTCAAGGTCAAGGCGCTGGTTACATCGGCAGTCTCGCCCTTTAAACGAAGCGTCATCCAACACGATCACCTTGCCAGATTTCACGCCGGAGAAGAACTCATCCAGCAAAGCGCGCTGTTTCTTCTCATCCAAAGCCTCACCCACGAGTTTGTTCGCGGCGGCGATTGCCAGGGCGGCAACTTGTCCGCGCAGGTCGCCGAGGATGCGGTTGCGTTCCAATTCGGCTTCGGCAATCGCGGATTCGCGCGCTTTGGCGGCTTCCGCCTCGGCGGCGGACTTCACATCCTTGGCGGCGCTTGAGGCGCGCTCCGTCGCTTCGCGCACGACCTTGCCGGCTTCAGCCTGGGCGTCGGCGATGATCTTCGCTGCCTGCTTCTCGGCGTCCGCACGGGCTTCCGCAGCGATGCGGGCGTCTTCAAGTCCCCTGGGCGATCTTCTTTTTGCGGTTGTCCATCATGTCCAGCATGGGCTTATAGACCCAGGCGTTCAAGGTTAGGAACACGATCAAGAACGCGATGATCTGGACAATGAGGAGACCTAGATTAATACCTAATGCTTCCATCTGACTCTCCTATCCGATTACACAACTTTGAAGAGCATCAGGAACGCGATGACCAGACAGTAAATGGCGATCGCTTCGGAGAAAGCGATGCCGAGGATCATGTTGGTCAACAAGTTACCGTACGTATCGGGGTTGCGAGCCATGCCGGTGAGCGCGCCCTGCACGCTCAGACCGATCCCCACACCGGCGCCTGCTGCGCCGATCATTGCCAAACCTGCGCCGACGTAGCGCATAGCGTCCAGAATATTTCCTTCCATGGTTCAAATCTCCTTAGAATGATTGATTAACTAAATTTCGTGCGCTACTTCTGCGTGCGCTTCAGCGTGATCTTCGTGCTCACCGTGACCCTGCGTGGCTTGCGCCATGAAGACCATGGTCAACATACCGAACACGAACGCCTGAATGATGCCGACGAACAATTCGAACATCATGATCATCGCGGGCAAAATGGATATGTTACCGAGCAAACCGGCAACGATGGCGACCAACACGATGCCTGCAAACATATTACCGAACAAACGGAAGGCAAACGAAAGGATCTTCGAGAGTTCGGATATCAACTCCAACAAGCCCACCAAAAAGTCCATCGCGCCGAAGAACGGCACCTTGAACATTCGGCGGGTGTTGAAGAACTTGCTCAAATAACCGATGCCCTGCGCGCGGAAACCGATCACCTGGATCATGATCACGGCGATGACGGCGAGCGCAGCGGTGAAGTTCAAATCCACCGAGATGCCGCGGAAAAACGGCGCGAGAACGTATTCATGGCTCATTTCGGCATCATAAAGATACCAACCGCTATGCAATTCGCCGCCATGGCCGCCGCCATGCGGGTGCAGCACACCGATGGACTCAAAGCCGGGGATCAACTTCAGCAGGTTGGCGAACAGCACATAGATCATGATGGTCGCAAACCAGGGGAAGATCATCCGGGCATACTTGCCCGCCGAACCTTCCGTGAGGTTGTAGAGCATTTCCACCAGGGCTTCCATCAGGTTGCCAATGCCTTGCGGCACCAGGTCAGACTGCGCGCTCTTTTTGATGGAGCGATTCGTGGCAAACGCCACCCAGACCAACAGGACAATCGTCACTGCCAGCGTGGGAAGCGTGTTCACAAGATAGAACGGACCCAAGCCCAGGAAATTCTCGGCAATGGGTTCCTCGATCAATTTTTCGGCGGCAACAGTGATCTCAGGCTGAACCGCGGGAAAATAATATGTTCCCAGCACAAAGCCTGCGATCATAAGCGCCAAAACAATCCAGCGCCGCCAGGGGATACGTTTTTGGGTTTCCAAGCCCCGCCTCCTAAACAGAAGTTTTATTGGTTTCGGTCTCGTTTTTATCCTTTAGCTGGCTTAGCGCTCTACGCGAAAGAGACAACATCAGGAGGACCGAAATGGGAATACCGGCAAACAGAAGCGCCAGCGTGAACATCGGCTTCGTGCCGAACTGATTATCAAGCCACAACCCGCCAAAGACCGATGCCAAAACAACGGCAAGGGTAACGCAACCGACCTGCCCGATCACTACAATGAGCAAGGTCTGCAGCATATTTTTGCGTTTTTGGTCTTGTTCCGATTGTGCCATGTCGCACGATTATAACTGACAGGTCTAAGGGCGTCAAACAGAAATGGAAAATGGGGGTGGGACGCCCGCCCAGGGCGGATTCAAGGATACTCAGACCCATTCCCCGCCCCACCACGCCTCTTTCCTAAACGTTTGACCTGCTCCTGTTTTCTGACGGCGGACCGCAGACCATAGACCGTATTTCCATGGTCCGTCGTCTACGGTCCATCGTCCACGGTCTGTTAGAACAAATTCAACGCGCCCGAATCGGACCAGCCGAAGAACGGGGCAAACACCGTACCGACCAGGATCACGCCGATTACCAGTACCGTCAGCGCGATTGCGTAGGGACGGGTCAGCGGCACGGGATGTTGTTCTTCATCCTCGCCGGGCATGCGGTAAAGGTACACGAACTTCATCACGTTCAGGTAGTAGTACACGCCGATGATCGAGTTGATGATCCCCAGGACGACCAGCCAGATGTAGCCCGTCTGCACGCCCGCAGCAAAGACGAAGACCTTCGCCACGAAACCGCCGAAGGGAGGCATCCCCGCCAGCGAAAGGAACGCCGCCAGCATCACCAGCGCCATGAAAGGATTGCGGCGGCTCAGCCCGGCATAATCCTTGAGTTCCTCCAAGCCGGTAATGCGGCTGAACGCCATGACGATACCGAAGGCGAGCAGGTTCGTAACGATGTACGCCGCAAGGTAAAAGACCACGCTCGCCGCGCCAAGTTGAGTGAACGCCACCACGCCGATCAGCGCGTACCCGGCATGGGAGATCGAGGAGTACGCCAGCGGCCGCTTGAGATTCGTCTGCGGGAGCGCAAGCAGGTTGCCCACCGTCATCGAAATTGCCGAAAGCGCCGCGAGGATCATCGTCCAGCTTGCGGCGAAATCGGGGAAGGCGGTGAAGAACAGGCGCAGGATGACCGCGAAACCAGCGGCTTTGGACGCCGTGGAGAGATAACCCGCCACCGGGGTTGGAGCGCCCTGGTAGACATCCGGCGCCCAGAAATGGAACGGAACGGCAGAGACCTTGAAGCCAAGTCCCACCAGCACGAGGGCAAGCACGCCAAAACCGACCAGCGGCGAAAGGTTGCCGGATGTGAACACTTCGGCAATCCTGTACAGGTCGGTTGTGCCGGAGAAGCCGTACACCAGGCTGAAGCCGTACAGCATGACCGTCGAAGCAAGCGTGCCGAATAGCAGGTATTTGAATCCCGCCTCGGTGGAACGTTCGTCGTCGAGCAGGAAGCCCGCCAGGATGTAAAGCGGGATGGAAGCCGTCTCAATTGAAAGGTAGAGCATGACCAGGTCGGCGGAAACAGCCATCAGGTCCATGCCGAGAAGCGAGGCGAGTAGAAGCAGGTAGGATTCGCCGCGCCTGCCAGCCCGTTCGTGATCCATCAGAAGAAGCGCGGTTGCGGCTCCCGCAAAGAGGAAGAGCATCTTGAGGAAGAAGCCAAGCCAGTCGAAGCGGATCATGCCGCCGAAGGTGGCTGTCGGTTCTCCGGGACGGCCGAAGATCAGGCTGACGATCATCGTGACGAGCAAACCGCCTGCAGTGAGCCAGCCCGCGTTGCGGCGCTGTTCCTCCTTCCAGAACGGCTCGATGACGAGGATCAAAACTCCGAGGACGAGGATCAGGATTTCGGGGAGGATGGAGGCGAAAGCAATCGGGGTGAACATTATGCACCTCCCAGCAGGCGCATGATATTCTCGACGCCCGTTTCCACCATCGGCACCATGATGCCGGGGAATAAACCGAGGACGACCATGAACAGGCAAAGGGTAACGATTGCCAGTTTGTCCAGCACGGTAATGTCAACGACATGCCCTTCGAGATTTTCAGGCATCGGTGAAAAGAACACTTTACGAATATTCATCATGATGTAGGCGGCGGTGATAACGATGGAAATGCTTGTGACGACCGCGACCAGCCATTGTTCCTGCCAGACGCCGAGGAAGATGGGAAACTCCGCGACGAAGCCGGAGAAACCAGGCATGCCCATCGAGACCAAACCGCCGATGATAAAGCCGATGGCGGCAAATGGCATGATCTTCGCCATGCCGCCCAGTTCGGGGATCATACGGGTGTGCGCGCGGTCGTAGATCATGCCGGTCACGGCAAAGAAGAGAGCCGTCATCACGCCGTGCGAGAACATCTGCACGCCCGCGCCGGTCAAGCCCGTGTGATTGAGCGTGGAGATGCCGAGCATCACCAGACCCATGTGCGACACGGACGAGAAACCGATCATGTACTTCAGGTCGGTCTGGACGAAGGCGATGTACGCGCCGTAGACGATCGCGATGCCCGCAAGGGTCATGATGAGCCACGACCAGGTCTTTGCGCCTTCGGGCAGGAGCATCACGCCCACACGCAAGGCGGCGAACGCGCCCAGTTTCATCAGCACGCCTGCGTGGAACATGGAAACGGCGGTCGGCGCAGCGACGTGACCGTCCGGCGACCAGTTGTGGAAGGGCCCAGATGCCGCCCAGCACCGCAAAGCCGAGGAACACGGGCAGGAACCAGATGTTCTGGAAGGTTGTCGAGAAGCCTGCGTTTTCAATGTCGAGCATGTTGAAGGAAAGCACGCCGGTGTTTTGGTATTGTGTCCAGTACATGGCGAGCGCGCCGACGAGAGCGACCACCGAACCGATGAAAAGGTACAGGGTCAGTTTCATGGCGGCGTACTCGCGCGTCACCACCCAGCCCCAAATGGCGATGAGCAGGTACATCGGGAAGACGGCGATCTCATAGAAGAAGAACAGCATGAACAGGTCGAGGGAGACGAACACGCCGAACACGCCGCCCGCCAGCACGAAGAGGAAGGCAAAGAACTCGCGCGGGCGGGCCCTGAATGCCCGCCAGCACGTGCTTGTCGTCGTCGCCCCAGGAGATGAGCACGCCCGTAAACATCACGATGCCTGTCAGCAGGACAAGCGGGGCGCTCATGCCGTCCACGCCGAAGTAGAGGGTGATGCCCAACTGCGGAAGCCAGTTATACTGCTCGAGGAACTGGTAACCGCTCATACCCTGAAGCAGGTATTGGATGTAGACCCAGCCGGAAAGCAGCAAGTCAATCGCCGCCGCCGCGAGCGCAATGGCGCGGGTCTCATTCCTTCGCGCGGCGGGCATCATCAGGATGAGGGCTCCGGCAGCAAAGGGGAGAAACGTGATAATGCTTAATACTGGAAAATTCATGATCACCTCGGGGTGGTGATTAGCAATTGGGTAATTACCCAATTACTAAAAAAGCGAAACCACCGTCTTATTAATTACTTCAAGTATCCACGCGGGCCAGATGCCGATGACCAAGATCAGCGCCATCAACGGAACCATGACGAAAATCTCGCGCGTGTCGATCTCGGTCAGTTTATGCTCGCCGTGCGCCCAATGCTCGTTCATGGGACCGTGCAGGACTTTCATGATTCCCTTCAGAATGTATGCGCCTGTGAAGAGCAAACCGAGCATGGAGATGGCAGTGTAGGTCGTCAGCACCGGGTATGCGCCCCGCACCACCATGAACTCGGAGACGAAGCCGTTGAGTCCGGGCAAGCCAAGCGATGCCATGCTGGTAAAGATCAAAATTCCGCCGTAGACCGGCACGAGCGGGAACAAGCCGCCGAAATCTTCCAGGTTGCGGGTGTGCGTCCGTTCGTAGATGACGCCGACGAGGAAGAACATGCCCGCCGCCGACAAGCCGTGATTGAACATCTGCAAGACCGCGCCGTTCATGGCGATGTGCGCGTCGGTCGTACCGGCGGCGAGTCCGGCCGCGGCGATGCCCAGCACCACAAACCCCATGTGGTTGACGGAAGAGTAAGCGACGAGACGCTTGAAGTCCGTTTGACCGAACGAGCCGAACGCGCCGAAGACGATCGCCGCCACAGCGAGAAATGCCAGCGCGCCTGCGAAGATCTTCGCCTCAACGGGATAGAGCGGAAGCACGAGGCGGATGAACCCATACGCGCCGAGCTTCAGCAGCACGCCCGCAAGGATCATCGAACCGGCGGTGGGCGCTTCGGTATGCGCATCGGGAAGCCAGGTGTGGAAGGGCCACAGCGGCACTTTCACGGCGAAGGCAATCGTGAACGCCCAGAAGGCAATCGTCTTGACCGTGCTGACCGACATGCCCAGAAGAACGGTATCCGCCGTCAGCGAATTCCAACGCTCATAGAGGGCAAGCAGGTCATAGGTCCCGAAAAGAACGCCAAGCATCTGCACCGCCAGCAGCAGACCAAGCGATCCGCCCATGGTGTAGATCATGAACTTGAGCGAAGCGTAATCCTTGTTCGCGCTCCCCCACTGGTTGATGAGGAAGTACATCGGCACGAGACCCACTTCCCAGAACACGAAGAAGATCAGCAGGTCGAGCGCCATGAACACGCCGAGCATCCCTGTTTCGAGGAACAGGAAGAGCATCATGTAGGGCTTGACGCGGTCGGTGATGCTGAAGGATGCGAGGATGGCAAGCGGCGTCAGCAGGGTGGTGAGCAAAACCATCGAAAGCGAGATGCCGTCCACGCCGAGATGGAAGGAGGAGTTGATGGCTTCGTACCAGACGTATTTTTCTTCGAATTGGAAGCCGGGGACGTTCGGGTCGAAATTGTTCCAAGCCGCGAGCGTAAGGACGAAGGGAATCAGGCTGGCAACGAACGCAAACCAACGCAGGAGTTTCGTCTCGCCGCCCGGCAGGAAGAGCATGATCAACGCCGCGATTGTCGGCACGAAAAGGATCAGGCTAAGGAGATGAGTATTGAGAAATTCCATCTTGTGCTCCTACGCCAGCAAAAAGAAGTAAAGCAGACCGCCCACCACAAAGAGGACGATCAGCGAAAGGATAAGGTACTGCTGGATGCGCCCCGTTTGAATGGGGCGAAGGTTTTTGCCGAACCACCAGGTGACTTTGTACGAACCGTCGCCGACAGTCTGGTTGATGATGAGCAGGTCAATCCAGCGGCGGATGAAGGAACCGATACCATGCGTGGCGGGACCGAAGGCGTGCAGGATGCCGTCAATGAAACCTTTGTCCATCCATTTGGAGACGAAGACATCCGAGAACCAGACGGCGGGCTTGACGAACAGGAACTGGTAAAGTTCGTCGAAGTACCACTTGTTTTTGAGGACGGGGATTTGCAGTTTGTCCTCCGCAGGCGAGTTGACGCTGCGGTAGGCGTAATAGCCAGCCGTCAAACCGCCGAGCGCGACCACGAGCGAAGTCAGCAGGGGGATCCAACTGAACTCTGGCGCTTCGGGGACCTCCGCCAGCGTGTGACCGACGAAATCATGGAACCAGTTCGGGACGAGTCCACCGATGAGCGGGAAGTGTTCGGGGATGCCGACCCAACCGTAGGTCACGGCGAAGAACGCAAGCACCACGAGCGGAAGCGTCATCGTCCAGGGAGTTTCCTGCGCGTGTTTTGCTTCTTCCGTGCGCGGTTCGCCGAGGAAGGTCAACGTGATCTGGCGCATGGTGTAGAACGCGGTCAGGAAGGCGGCGAGGGCGAGCGTGATGAAGACAGCGAGATGACCATGTCCCCACGCATCCGCAAGGATCTCGTCCTTCGACCAGAAGCCTGCCGTCACGAGCGGGAAGCCGGAAAGCGCAAAACCACCGATGAGGAACGTCCAGAAGGTGACGGGCATCTTCTTGCGCAAGCCGCCCATGTTGAACATGTTCTGCGGATCCACGCTGTGATTGCCCGTGTGCAGGACGCCATGCTCCATGCCGTGAATGACCGAGCCGGAGCCGAGGAAAAGCAGCGCCTTGAAGAAAGCATGGGTGATGAGATGGAACGCCGCCGCCACATACGCGCCGATGCCCAGCGCGGCGATCATGAAGCCGAGTTGGGAGATGGTCGAGTACGCCAGCACGCGCTTGATGTCGTTCTGCGCCACGGCAATCGTCGCCGCAAAGATGGCGGTGAAGGTGCCGATGAATGCCACGAAGGTCATCTCAGGCGTCAGTCCATGACCTTCGTAGCCAGCCGTGAGCAGCGGGAACATGCGCAGGACGGCATACACGCCTGCGGAGACCATCGTCGCCGCATGGATCATCGCGCTGACCGGGGTCGGACCTTCCATCGCGTCGGGCAGCCACACGTGCAGGGGCCACTGCGCGGATTTGCCGATCGTGCCGATGAACAGCAGGACGGCGATCAAGCCTGCGGCAGACAGACCCAGTATCCCCGTCGGGACCGACGCGAGCGTGTGCAGGGTCGTCTCAGTGAAAATTTCACGGAATGTCAAAGTCCCGGTCACGCTGTAAAGAAAAGCAATGCCGATCAGCATGAACACGTCGCCGATGCGGGTGGTCATAAAGGCTTTGACCGCCGCATCCCGCGCGGAAGGTTTGCCGTACCAGAACCCGATCAGCAGGTACGAGCACAAGCCCATGATTTCCCAGCCGACGAAGAGCGTGAGCAGGTTATCCGAGACCACCAGCACGTACATGCCGAAGGCAAACAAACCGAGGAAAGCGAAGAAGCGCGAATACATCGGCTCGACGGACGGGACGGTGTGACCATGCACGGTTGCGCCGTGCGGCGGCAAGCCGGGGTGATCGTGGTCGCCTTCGGGCTGACCGAAGTTGTGATAGCCGACGCTGTACAGGAAGATCATGAAGATCGTGATCGCCACAAAGAACAGCACCGCCGCGCCGAGCGGGTCAATCAACACGCCGATCTTCAACCACGTCTCGCCGGTTGGCAGCCAGTTGAAGGAAGACTCAAATGGCACTTCGCCCAAATGATCCGCGCCGAGCGCGCGCGCGAACACGATCATCGCGCCGAGGAATGAAAGAAACGCCGCGCCCACCGCCAGCGAGTGACTGAGCGCCTTGTTTCGGTTCGTGAACAACACGATGAGAAAGAAGGCCAGCACGGGCGGGAGGGGAATTAGCCAAATCAATAACTCAGTCGTCATCAAGCCTCCGACAATAGAGATTGGGGTCTGGAGACTAGTCTCCAATCTCCAGTCTCTAGAATTTCAACATATCCAAATCGTCCGCAATCACGGTGTTCCTGCGGCGATATACGGAAATCACCAACGCCAAGCCGACCGAAACTTCCGCCGCGGCGACGGCAAACACGATGACGGCGAAGACCTGTCCCGCCATCGCAAACACGTCGCTGTAACGCCAGAATGCCACGAGGTTGATGTTCACGGCGTTGAGCATCAGTTCCACGCCGAGCAAAATCGCAACGGCGTTGCGGCGCACCAGCACGCCGAACAAGCCGATGCTGAACAACGCCGCCGCGAACATGAGATACCGGGAAAGAGGAACCATTTCTGTTGACCTCCTATTTTCGATTGAACGCGACGTACACCGCGCCCACCAGCGCCGCCAAAAGCAGGACGGACGCCACCTCGAACGGCAGGACGAACGCCTCCGGCGAGACCAGCGCCTCGCCCAGCAAACCCACCGCATCGAACCCGGACGGGAGGTCTGCCGCGGTTTTCTGGAAGCCGCTCCAACCCGAAAGCAGGAATGCCAGTCCCGCGAAGACCAGCAGCGCCACGAGCGCGCCCGCCCACCAATTCCTGTTCATCTGCGGACCGGTATCGCGCATGTCCCTGCGGGTGAGCATGACCGCGAAAATGAAGAGGATGGCAATCGCGCCGATATAAACCACCACCTGCACCACCGCGATGAAGTTCGCGTTCAACAGCGCGTATGCCACCGCCACACCGAACAGCGTGGCAACCAGCCACAGCGCCGCGTGGACGAGGTTGCGCGTCGTCACCACCATCAGCCCGGAGCCGAGGGTGAAGAGGGCAACAATAAGGAAGATAATCTGTTGTGCTGTCATAAACAATTCTCCAATTCACTAATTCTCCATGTCCCAAGAGAGGATTGGAGAATTAGAGAACTTTTTATTGATGCGCCTCCACCGGCTTCTTCACGCCTTCCACCTGCTCGCGTTCCTTGCGGGTTGCGGAGCGGGCGATCTCCAGCGCGATCCAGCCGGTAACTACATTGGCGAGGAACATGCCGAGGATGTAGAGCCAGGTCGGGGCGCCGGCAAGCAGCGCGTTCATCAACGCCGTCACCAGCAGGAGCGCAAACGCCAGTGGGGTGAGGAATTTCCAGTTGAAGCCAAGCATCTGGTCAATGCGGATGCGCATCATCGTGTACCTGACCCACATGATGACCCAGTATCCGATCATCGCCTTGAAGACAAGGATCAAAATTGCCAGGAAGGGACTGACCTGTTCCAAACCGAAGAAGCGGTACCCGCCGAAGAACAGGATCGCCCAGAAACCGCCGAAGGTGAAGGCGTGCAGCAATTCGCCTGCATAGAACATGCCAAACTTCATGCCCGAATACTCGACGTTGAACCCGGATACCAGTTCGGACTCGCCTTCCGCGAGGTCGAAGGGGGCGCGACCCAGTTCGGCGATGGCGGCGATGAGGAAGATCAGCGCGCCGAGCGGCGAAAAGACGAAGTACCAAATATCCTGCCCCTGGATGATTTCGTTCATCTTCATCGAGCCCGCAAAGATGACGGGGATCATCAGCGTGGTCAGCATCGGGATTTCAAACGCGACCATCACCGCCACCTGGCGGAAACCGCCGATCAGGGCAAACTTGTTGTTCGACGACCAGCCCGCCATGATAATGGAAAGTGTCCCGATGGCTCCAGCGGCGATGAGGAACAGCACGCCCACGTTCAAGTCCACGTTGAGGATGACGGGCGCGAGCGGCACGATTGCCCACAACATCAGCACCGACGCCATCGAGAGGATGGGCGCGAGGTTGTAGACAACCTTATCCGCGCCGCCGGGGGTCGTGTCCTCTTTGATGATAAGTTTGATGATGTCGGCGAACGGCTGGATCAACCCGAAGGGGACCCAAACGGTTCGGACCGAGGCGGTCCTGGAAGCGAGCCACCACCTTGCGCTCGACCCAGACGAGGAAGATATCCAGCACCATGAGCAGGGCGATGAGCAGGAACACGCCGAGGAAGGCAACCAGCACGTGGGCAAGGACGGCATCCATGCCCCAGCCGGCGAAGACGCCCTCGAGCCAGTCCGCGGCAACTTTCAGGGGGTCATTCCAAAAACTCATAAAACACTCCTATTACACAAAGAAAAGGCTGAAAGGAAAATTCCCATCAGCCTTCTCTTCAATTTATCGGTGAATTACACCCATTCCAGCATCCCTTTGCGCCAGGTATACACCAGCCCCGCCACGAGGATGGCGACGAAGATGATACCTTCGACGACGGCGTACAGACCGAGCTGCCCCAGTTTCACCGCCCAGGGGAACAGGAAAACCGCTTCCACATCGAACACCAGGAAGACCAGCGCAAAGATGTAATACTGCGCCTTGAACTGGATCCACGCCTCCCCCACCGTCTCGATGCCGCATTCATACGTTGATTCCTTGATGGGATTTGGCTTCTTGGGTCCGAAAATGAACCCTGCCGCAATCGCACCAATGGGAATGATCAAGCCCACAACGATAAAAAGGGCGACATACAGCCACTCATTCATCTGCTTCACTCCATTGGGAAATGTAGTACAAATTATTGAGTAAATTGTACCATAAAGGACAAACCACCCTCGCGTAAAGCGTGTCCATTTTTGGGGTGATATTTGTCATATTTTCCGGGCAGGCCGGGTCGCTTTCTTCCTCCTCTTCTTTCCAAGCCTGTTCAGGAAAAACTTCACCACATCGTCGAAGAACGGAAGCCCAACGATGACTCCCAGCACCGACCCGACCACGCCGGACGTGCGCACGAAGTTGGTGGAGAAGCCGAAGAAATCCACCGCCTCGATCTCGACGGTTTGAGCGGATACCGCCATTCGGCTTTCTTCACCCGTAGAGCGCTCGGTGAAAACCAAATGCAGCCAGACCGTCCCGCGGTATGTCCCCACTTCCGGCGGGCGGACGCTCCAATAGAACGTGACCGGCTCGCCCTGCTTCAACGGCTGGAAGGTTGCGCCCGGCGGCTGGACTTCCATGCCCGCGATGTCGAAGCGCGCTTCTGCCGTGACGTTGTGCGTCTCGTACAAATTCGGAATTCTGATAATGCCGCCTTCGACGACATTGCCCCCGATTTGCGCCGTCGGGGTGATGTTGCCCAGCTCGTCCACCTCCAGCGTCAGACGGACGATGTCGCTTTCAGCGGCGGCTTTCATCTTCGCCGGGTATTCCAGCGTGAGGCGGCGCGTCTCCAGGATGGTAGGCTGGGCTGGGATTGCCGTCTGTGCGGGTGTGGCTGTGCCAGGCGGGATTTCCGTCGCTATAGCCTCCTCGGTTGCGGCTATCTGGGTCGCCGAGGCAGGCTCTTCCGTAGCAAGCGGCTTGCCGCAGGCATACGCGGACAGGATCACCATCCATGCGGCGAGGAGCAGGAAAAACTTGCGGGGAGAAAAAGGCTTGCGGGTCACGCGGCAGGCTCGAGGTCAAAATGAAGCGAGGAGGGCGTCGGCAGCTGCATCTCGGTCGGGTAAATCTCACGGATGCGCATCTCGCGCGGGTTGGGCGAATATCCCCAGATCAACAAAGAGATGGAGACGGCGAGGATGATCACGGCAAGGGCAATGCGAATCTTTTTGCTCATCGTTCCACTTCTTCCACTTCGATGTACCATTTGACGCGCGTGCCGACCCGGTCGCGCAACTGCCAGGCGAGCGGTTTGGGCATGGTTTCAAAAGTATGCAGGATCGTATGCACGCGGCTGACGATGGTTTCGCGCTCCTCCTGCGTGAGCGGCAGGTCTGGCGCGCGGACGAATTCCTCGACGCGCCCCAAATTGATGGAGGTGGTTTTGTACAAGCCCCAATCCCGGCCGCACAGCCGCGCGAGGATGGAAAGGTTGATCTTTTCGTTGTCGTCATCGCCGGTTTCGTTGTTGAGCAAAATGGAGGCGATGTCGAGCAGGTCTTTGCGGTTGAGTTCGAGGATCTGCGCCTTCGATAACAGCAACTCTGCTAGCGGAATGGTGACCGGGTCGGCGGTGAGGCGGTCTTCGAGCGGGATTTTGTGGCACATCTCGAAATCGCCGACGAAGATGTCTATCTTCATGCCGATGTTGTCGTCGAAATAGATCTGGCGGTGCGCGCCGTTCAAAATGTTGAATTGCCTGTTGGGGCTGTACCCGGCTCCGGGCATGAAGGCTTCGAACTCGCGGCGTTGTTTTTTGGCGACGACGAAATCGAGGTCGGCGAACTCGCGCACGAACAGGGGATGGTTGCGTTTGTTGTGCGCCTGCACCGCCAGCCCGCCAATGGCGCGGATCTGGAGATTCTTTTGCGTTGCCCGCCTCGATCAGCCGGTACATTTCCGCCGCGATTTCCTGCGAAGTAAGCGCCATTCGGTCACCTGGAAACAGACCTGACAGTCACTCTGAAGGCGTGACTGTCAGGTCTTTCTTCTTTATTATTCCACCGGGATTTCGGACTGCACCTTGCTCAGGTCAATGCCCTTGCTCTTGCGGTAGGATTTGAATCCGAAGTAGATGACCGCGGCAAGCAGGTAGTTGAAGCCCATGAAGATCAGCGACGTGCCGTTCTTGTAGCCGGCTTCGTTGATGCTGTAGCCGATGCCGTACAAGGCGTTCGGGTCGAGAATCCACTGGTACAGCAGGAAGACCAGGAACCCGCCGAAGACGACGCCCGCCGCCGTGATCAACGGAATGCCGAGGATGTTGTACTTGGCAATCGGCGAGGACTTGTACAAGTCCGGCTTGGTGTACGGCAGGACGATCGCCGAGATGGTCGTGCCGAGGAAGGTCACGGCGATGACCAGCGTGGAGCACAGCGTCAGCGAGGCAAAACTGAACAGGTTGTAGTTGAACAGGTACGCCACCACCACCGACGGAACCACCATCAATAACAGCGCGTTGACCGGCGTGCCGGTGCGCTCGTCGAGTTTTGCGACCGACTCGGGCAGAAGGCGGTCGAACGCGGCGGCGAAGATGACGCGCGTGGACGAAAGGAACACGGGCCCCGCTCCAGCCGAACCACCACAGGCTCATCAACGCCACGACCAGGAACTGGAGGAGTTTGTTGGTGGTCAGGAATGAAGCGAGCAGCGCCGGATAGGGCCAGAAGGGAAGCGCGGGAGCCACATCGGTGAAGCCCCAGGCGTAATTCCACCACGCCGCGCCGGCTTGCACGTAGAACTCCCATCCCATCGTTTTGCGAATGGCAAAGAGCAGGAGGATTCCCAGCAGGGTGGTGATGCCGAGCGCCCAGCCCATGCCCGCCATGTTGCGTTTGAAATCGGTCGCGCCGCGCACTTCACCGTAAAGCGTCGCGCCCCAGTTGGGCCACAAATTGAAGAAGACCATGTAGGGAATGACAAGGAAGACCGCCGCCAGCGCCCCGCCCGCAAACGGCGTGATCGCGCCCGCATCCGTGCCCAACTGCACCGTCGTTTCATAGACGCCCGGCGCCGCGCCAAACATGGAAGTCGCGTTCGCTTCCAAACCTTGCTGGAAGGCTTCCGGCGAACCCACCAGCAGCATCACCACGACGATGAGCAGTCCCAGCATCCCGCCGTAGAAGGAGACCTTCTGAATGCGGGCGTAGGTCTTCATGCCCAGCATGATGAAGAGGCTGACGATGGCAAGCGTGAGGATCGAAGCGGCGAATGCGCCGTTCTGGGTCCCTGCGAACCACAACGCCGCGTCCTTCAAGCCCAGCACGCCCAGGATGGGAACCAGGACGATGTGGCGGAACATATCGCCGTAGAGCGGCACCCACAACCACAGGATGAACCACCACCCGGTCACCGCCAGGACGAACCCGACTCCGCCGCCGAGGATGCGGCTCTGCCAGACGTAATCGCCGCCCGAACGCGGCATCACAGCGATCAGCGCGGCGTACACCACAACCTCGAAGAAAATGAAGATTGCGCTGATGATCAACGCATTCACCATCCCGCCCTCGAAGTAGTACATCTGGCTGAAGCTGTACAAGCCGAGGGTGATCAGGTTGATGGAGAACAACGCGTAGATGAACGCGTCCATGACCGACCACGAACGCACCAAGCCGGTCGCTTTACGGACAAACAAGTTGCTCATAACATTCTCCTCTTTTGTGTTTTTTAAAACCCTCTCCCCAACCCCTCCCCAAGTTGGGGGAGGGGCGCAGGGGTGGGGGCGACTAACCCGTCGTCAAAACGTAATCTTCCACCTTCTTCTTTCCAAGCCTTATCAGCGCGCCGAGCAGCGTGCCCTGCTCATACATCGAGCCGGGGTTGATGCACAGCGTCTTGCCGATGCGCGAAACGCCGCGCCCCTCGTGGATGTGACCATGAAGCCCCAACAGCGGCTGGCTCGCCTCGATCACCTCGCGCACAGCCGTCGAGCCGACCGCCTTCAACGCCTGTCCCGCCATTTTGGGACGCAGGTTTTCATCCAGTTCGGGCGCTTCATCCAAGTTCGATTTATACGGCGGCACGTGGAGGTTGAAGATGGCGTTGTGCGGGTCCTTGAGTTTGGCGGTCATCGCCTCATACCGGACCTTGAGCTGGTCCTCGTCCTCTTCACGGTGCGTATCCCAGGGCGTCCGGTTGGACCAGCCCGAAGCGATCATCTCGTGACCGCTGTTCAGGGTCGTGACCTGCCCCTCTGCCAGCACCACGTTCTTGCTCGCGCGGATGATCTCATCCACTTCGTCCATGTCGTCGTTGCCCGGGCAGCAATAGACCGTCATGCCTGTGCCGTCCAGTTTTTTATCCGCCAGTTCCATCCACTGCTGGACGACCTTGAGCACCTCCTGCAAAAAGATTTTGCCTACGCGCTCCGGGTCTTTCTCCAACTGGGCGATCTCGTCCGGCGTGGTCAAATACGGATAGTAGCCGCGGCTGCGGACGCGCTTTTTCAGGTCCGTCAGTTCGTCTTCGTTCGTAATATCAAACACCTGTTCCAGCAAAGTGACGCGGTAATTCGCTCCGCCCTGGTGAATGAACGGGACCACCGCCTTGCCCGTCATATCCCCGCCGAGGATCAGTTGATCCGCGTTGTAGAACTTCCCCGCATTCAAGAACTTGCTCCAGCAAATATCCGACCCGTGAATGTCTGTGGCAAAAAATATGGTAGTCACATGCAAATCCTTCTTGCGCCGGAGGCTCCGGCGCGGCTGAGGTATGGCTTGCAG
Organism: Chloroflexota bacterium; assembly: GCA_013112685.1. Lineage (GTDB taxonomy): Bacteria > Chloroflexota > Anaerolineae > Anaerolineales > Villigracilaceae > Villigracilis. Next base: position 1,759,393 of record JABFGC010000002.1, read on the forward strand.
AGGTGGTGCGGAATTTGGGTTAATTATACCCCCCGAAAAAGGGATTGCAACCGTCTCCCAAAACGAATTTCGACCACAGCCAGAAAGAAGGAATTTCCGCCTTTCCTTGCTATAATCGAACCAACAAGGCTTCGATTTGGAGGCAAGGATGAAAGTCTTCCTCAGTTCCACTTACACCGACCTGATCGAGCACCGGAAATCTGTTGTCAACGCGCTGGAGTATATAGACCTGACAGGTTTCCAAAGGACTACGGCTGAGCGGGCCGCATTTGATTCGCAAGAGTTGCGGTTGACTCAGGTCACGATGAAACCTGTCAGGTCTGGGACACGAATTTTGTAAAAAGGATGGGAAAATGAAAAAACTTGTCCCTTTAACTTTCGCCATTGTCGGGATTGCCCTCGTCATCGCGGCGATAGTCGTCTGGCTCGAACCGCCTGAAGATGGCGGAGTATTCACCACAGCAGGAGCAATCATTTCATTTCTCGCTGGGCTGGGTGCAAGCATCAAAGGTTGGAAAGATTTATTCAAAAAAGACGAACCGATCAACAGCGTCAAACAGGAAATGATCAACCGCAGTGAAACCAGCACGCCCATTCAAGCCCAAACGGTTAACATCTATCAAAATGCCCCTGAGTCCCCCTCTCCCGCTTTTGGGAGAGGGGTTAGGGGTGAGGGTAAAAACACTTTACCCCATCAACCCTACTTCGTCGGACGCGCCAAAGAACTCGACATCATCCAATCCGCCCTCTCCCCCGACTCCCGCACCTGGGGCGCGCTGATTGACGGACCCGGCGGCATCGGCAAGACCGCCCTCGCCATCAAAGCCGCGCACGACGCGCCCGCGGAACTCTTCGAGCGCAAAATCTTCATCACCGCCAAAGTGCGCGAACTGACTGCCGAAGGCGAAGCCAAACTGACCGACTTCACCCGCCCGACCTACCTCGCCATGCTGGACGAACTGGGCAAGGAATTGGGCGAAGACAACCTCGAAAAACTCCCGCCCGATGATCGCCCGGATGAACTGCGCCTCGCGTTGGCGGGCAAAAAGGCGCTGATCATCTTCGACAATTTGGAAACCCTGCCAGAAGAAGAGCGCACGCGCCTGTTCCAATTCCTCTCGCGCCTGCCCGAAGGGAACAAAGCCATCGTCACCTCGCGCCGCCGCACCGATGTGGACGCGCGCATCGTGCGCCTCGACCGCCTCGCCCGCGACGAAGCCCTGCAACTCATCGCCGAACTCGCCGCCAAGTATCCGCGCCTTGATCGTGCTTCGCAGAAAGAGCGCGAAGACCTGTACGAGATCACGCAGGGCAACCCGCTCTTCATCCGCTGGATCGCGGGGCAGTTGGGTCGCGCAGGCTCGCAGTGCCGCACCATCGCCGAAGCCTGCGCCTTCATTGACAAAGCGCCCAAAGGCAACGACCCGCTCGAATACATCTTCGGCGACCTGCTGGAGACCTTCACCGCCGACGAGACGAAAGTCCTCGCCGCGCTGACGTATTTCACCCAGCCCGCCAAACTCAAGTGGATCGCGGACATGACCGACCTGCCCGCCCGCGCCGCCGAGACCGCGCTGGAAGACTTGACGGACCGCTCCATCCTGACCTCCGACCTGCCCAAGCAAACCTACTTTTTACCCCCGCTGACAGCGAAATTCATCCGCACGCGCCGCCCCGAAGCCGTGACCCAGACAGGCGACGCCCTCACCGACCGTGCCTACGCTCTCGTCCTACAATACGGCGGCGGAAGCGAAGACTACGAAAAATTCCTCACGCTGGACGCCGAATGGGACTTTATCTTCGCCTCCCTGACGCTCCTGCTGATGGGCGACAATGACCGCCTGCAAACGGTCTGTGCCAAACTCACATTTTTCCTTGAATTTACTGGCAGATGGGATGACTGGGTATGGCTCTTTGAGCAAGCCGAAGTACGCGCCCTTGCCGCCGATGATAAAACGAATGCAGGCTGGCAAGCATATCGAGCGGGGTACGCCTACTATCTCCGCAACCAACCTGCCGAAGTGCTGGCATGCGCCGCGCGCGCCGCCGAACATTGGGAAGATAGTTTTCCATCTAATAAAGCAACTGCCATTCAACTTCGCGGACTCGGCTACAAACTAAAAAAAGATTATCCATCTGCTATCGCATCTTACCGCGAAGCACTGGAAATCTACCGTAACATCTCCCCTGAAAGCGACGATGTCTCCAGAACCCTGAACAGTTTGGCAAGTGTGGAACACATCAACAATGACTACCTTGCTGCCGAACGCGACTACCGTGAAGCCCTGCGCATCGCTAAGATAATAAAAAACGACGGACGAATTGCCGCTTACACAGTCAACCTGGCGGCACTCGCCCTCGACCGCGAGCGGTGGGCAGAAGCCGAGTCCCTCGCCCGCGAAGCCCTCCCACTAGCAGAAAAAGTCGGGCGGCAAGAGATGATTGCCACCGTTTGTCACCACCTCGCCAAAGCCCTGCTCGAGCAGAGTAGGTCACGTTTGCAACGTGACGGAACCAACGAAGAAGAACAGTCACGTCACAGACGTAACCTACAGGAAGCCGAAGGATTATCCCGTCGCGCCGTCGAGATTTTCACGCGCCTGCGTCATCCCGAGTTGCAGTCCGCGCAGGAAACATTGGCGGAAGTTGAAGCAAGAATCAAAGGGTAATGTCATTGCGAATACTATGATGCTGTCAAGGTTTTTTGAAAAACCAGGGGGTTGACAGGCCCATAGTTTGGAATGTAGGGTTGTTGCGAGCGGACGACGGCACAGGCAATCTTGAGGAGTTTGTTTTGGATGTTGTTCAAGACCAGTTTCTTGTGCTTGCCTTCCGCCAGTTTACGAAAGAAATAGTGCTGAAATGGTTTTTTATGAGTACGCACCGAACAAGCCGCCGGGTAGAGCAATTTTCGCAAGGTTGGCGGTCCATAATGTCGTGAAGTCGGAGCGGAAAAGACCGAAGAACCACTTTCATGCCTGATTGGACAAATGCCGATGAACGCCGCCGGGACTCTTGGGTCGAGCGTTTCCTGCATAAGGAGGAGCAGGTGAGCCTGCGAGTTGCAGTCCGATACCCGGCACCGACAGAAGCAAGAGCAAGGTCTGTTTGAAAGTGGGGTCGCTGTCAATCAGACGGCGGATTTCCCGGTCAATGTCCTTGATGGCTTTGGCAATCTGCTCAATCATGGTCTGGTGAGCCTGTTTGGCAAGTTCGGAAGAGACTTTCTTGCGCAGGATGGCATGCAAGGCATTCTTGTGTCCCGTCAACTGGACGGAAAAGTACTGGCGCGTGGTCAACAGGACCTTCACTTGCTCTAAAATATCCGCTCTCGGCTTCCACAACGAGAGTTTGTCCTCGTAGCGGCAGGCATACTCGGCAATGTACTGACAATCCAGTTCGTCGGTTTTGGAAGCGTTCACCGGAAACTTGCGCTGGATGTTCAGCGGCGGTTCGACCGCTACCGTGTAGCCGCTGGCATGGAGGAAGTACGCCAGACCTTCACTGTATACGCCGGTGGCTTCCATGCACACCACGGTGCTTGCGGCTTTGAGATGGTGTTCCTGCAACCAGCCGAGAAAGGAGACGAAACCGTCTTCGGCATTTTCAAACTGCACCGGCTTGACCCTGACCTTCCAGGGCGTGGTGCCGATACACGCCATGAAGGAAGCGGAAGCAATATCTACACCTACAAAGGATACAAATGTTGTCATTGTGAACCTCTTTGACTTGAGTATTGGGTTTGCCAACTTGTGAACGTGCGGTCTCCATTACTAGCCTGCCAGGCTTTAATACTGATTGAGCTTAGTTCACAACCAGGACTGGGTCTGCTTCGCAATTTGAGTTTGGCTCAGCGTGCTACCCAGGAGGGTGCCTAGACTTGTTCAGCCCTGGTTTGGCAATCTCAATACTACTCCAAGTCTAATGGAGTGGCGCCAAGGCGCCACGAAGCAATCTCCTTATTAATCAAGGGGATTGCTTCGTCGCCCTACGGGCTCCTCGCAATGACATACTGAGGCGGGGAAATTTCATGACATTTGTTACAGACCCAAAACGCCGATAAGTCGTAAAATAGCCGTGTCATTGGAGACCGAATGGCAACACACAGGGGCACACGCCAGGCTCGCTACCCAAGATTTCCGTATCCCAAAGACTTCGGAAGTCTCGGAGACTTCCGAAGTCTAACACTCTAGGAGCACAATGACCCCCACCTATCCCCCCGAACCGTTTCGCATCAAGGTAACCGAACCCATCCGCCTGATTCCGCGCGAGGCGCGAGAGGCTGCCTTAAAAGAAGCGGGCTACAACCTGTTCCTGATGAAAGCCGAGGATATTTTCATTGACCTGCTGACCGACTCCGGCACGGGCGCGATGAGCCAGGAGCAATGGGCGGCGCTCATGCGCGGCGATGAGTCATACGCGGGAGCGCGTTCGTTTCACCGGCTCAAAAGCGCAGTGGACGATATTTTCGGCTTCAAGCATTTCGTCCCCACGCACCAGGGACGCGCTGCGGAAAACATCCTCGCGGCGTGTTTGGTCAAGCCGGGGCAATACGTCCCCAGCAATATGCACTTCGACACCACCGACGCCAACATCCGTGCGCGGGGCGGGAGACCGGTCAATCTCGTCATTGACGAAGCCCATGATCCCGGGAACCGTCATCCCTTCAAAGGCAACATGGACATCGCCAAACTGCGCGCCTTCATCGAAAAGGTCGGGGTAAAGAACATCCCTCTGGGAATGGTAACAGTTACAAACAATGCGGGAGGCGGTCAGCCCGTTTCGATGGAAAACCTCAAAGCGATTGCAAAGGTCTACCGCGAGTACGGCATCCCATTTTTCATTGACGCCGCTCGCTATGCCGAGAACTGCTACTTCATCAAACAGCGCGAGCCGGGCTATGAAAACAAATCGGTGAAAGAGATCGCGCGCGAGATGTTCGCGCTGGCAGACGGCATGTGCATGTCCGCGAAAAAGGATGCCATCGTCAACATCGGCGGGCTGCTGTGCGTGAACGACGAAACCTTGTTCCAAAACGTGAAGAACGAGTTGATCCTGCGCGAGGGTTTTCCCACCTACGGCGGACTTGCGGGGCGCGACCTCGATGCGATGGCGGTTGGCTTGTACGAAGGCTTGGATGAGGATTATCTCGCGTATCGTTTGGGGCAAACGGCGTATCTCGCCTCGCGCCTGACCGAGGCCGGGATTCCCACCATCCAGCCTGCCGGCGGGCATGGAGTTTACGTCAACGCGGGGGCGGTCTTTCCGCACATCCCGAATTATGAATTCCCCGCACAGGCATTGGCAGTGGAACTGTACCGCGAAGGCGGCATCCGCGGCGTGGAGATCGGCTCGGTGATGTTCGCCTATCTCGACCCGGAAACCAACGAATGGCATTACCCCAAATTGGAATTACTGCGCCTCGCCATTCCGCGACGCACGTACACGCAGAGCCATTTGGATTACGTGGCAGACACGCTGGCGAAGATCAAATCACGCGCGGCATCGGTTCGCGGATATAAATTCACTTATGCGCCGGAGTTGCTGAGGCACTTCACGGCAAGGTTCGAGCCGTTGTAGCGGACCATGGACAATAGACGGTGGATGATGGATGTAGATCACAGTCTACGACGGTCCATCGTCCACTGTCTTTTTAACGGTTACAATCTGTCAACCAAAAACTCCCTTTGCCAAAGCGAGGAACCTCATGACAGAAGAATCCCCTTCCCTTTACTATTCCGAATACCTCGAACTCGACAAAATCCTCGGCAGCCAGCATCCCAAAAGCGCAGGGACGACCGATGAAATGCTGTTCATCGTCATCCATCAGGCGTATGAACTTTGGTTCAAGCAGATCATCCATGAACTGGATATCGTGCGGCACATCTTTTCCCAGGAGAGCGTCAACGACAATGCCGGTGAAATGGGACTTGCCGTCCACAAGTTGAAGCGGGTGGTCGGGATTCTGGAATTGCTCAACCAGCAGATGGGAATCCTCGAAACGATGACGCCGATGGATTTCCTGGAATTCCGCAACCTGCTTTTGCCTTCATCGGGTTTTCAGAGCCTGCAATTTCGAATCATCGAAGCCAAACTCGGTTTGAAGATGGAACAGCGTTACAAGGTGAATTATTACAAGAACACCCGTCCGGGTGGATTCAACCAACGGGATTACGAGGCAATTACCGCCGTAGAGTCCGAGGCGACTCTCAAGGGGCTGATCACCAAATGGGCAGAGCGGACTCCCTTCTTCGATGAGTCGCTTTGGGCGGAGTATCAAAGTCAATATCCTTCCGGGAGCGATGGGCAAAAATTCTGGGATGACTACAAACAGATTTATAAACACAGCCTCTCGAAAAACGAGCAGGGACGGCTGGATGAGTTGGAGCAGGTATTCTACAGGGAAGGCTTGGGTGAGTTTTCGGTGAGCGCGATGCGCGCGGTGCTGTTCATCATGCTCTACCGCAATCTGCCGATCTTCCAGCTCCCATTCGAACTGCTGACCACCCTGATCGACATTGACGAACTGCTTTCACAATGGCGTTACAAGCACATGCTGATGGCGCGGCGCATGATCGGGATGCGCACCGGCACTGGCGGCACGAGCGGCGCGGGCTACCTCGAAGGCGCGTTACGGCAACATTACATCTTCAAGGAACTGACCGAAGTCACGACATTTTTGGTCGAGCGCAGCAAATTGCCAGAGCTGCCCAAAGCCGTTCAAGAGAAGACGAGTTTCAACACGAACTAATCAGTTTTCAACATAAAGCCGAATAGAAAAAAGAAGGTCGCCGTAAAAAGCAACCTTCTTTTTTGGAAACTTTATTCCGTGTACTGTGGAAGTTTTGGCACAGTCTTCAAGTAGGCATAGATCGCTTTCAGTTCATCATCGTAGAACTTGGCATAATCCTTCCACGGCATGAATTCTGGGTCGAGTTCGCGCCCGCCCGGTGTAACGCCGGTGCGGATGGTGTTGATGAAATCTTCCTCGCTCCAAAAAGCGACTTCGCCGCCGGGGGTGAGGTTGGGTGAAATCTTTGTGATGGTCGGGTCCGGGAAGGGACCACCGTTCAAATTCTGTCCATGGCAGAGGCGGCAGTCGTGAGTATCCACCATATATTTTCCATATTCTGCCGTCGGACCTGCCGGGACAGAGTCTACATGGGTTTCATGACTCACAACCTCCACGGGCAGTGGAGGAAGCATACCTGCCACAAACATGATCTTTGCCAGCGGGGTGAAATTCTTTCCATTGGTTTTGTGATCAACAGGCGGGAGCGTATTCAAGTAAGCAATGATCGCTCCAAGTTCTTCATCGCTCAAATAAGATGTGGAATAAACTGCCGGCATGAAGATCGGCTTGCCCTTGGCATCGATGCCATGCCGAATGGCATTCACAAAATCTCCGGTGGTGTAGGTGGCGCCCACACCGCCTTCGCCGCTGGTCAGATTGGCAGAGTCAATGGTTCCGAGCGGACCTGCATTAAACCATTGTTCGATTCCGCTTAAGTCTTGTCCGTGGCAGCCCGCGCACAAAGACTCGACGCGATGCTTGCCCAGTTCCAAACTGGCTTCATCCGTCGGCAAAACAAGATCTGATGGTGGAAAATCATAGGTCTTGTTCAGGCGCGAGTTTCCGATAAGGGACATCGCAAAACCTGCTACAAGTACCAACCCGATCACTAACCCCAATACAATACCGATCCACTTCAATACCTTCTTCATGCTTTGCATTCTCCTTTAACGATAAGATGGTCATAAGCGACCCTCATATCTTACAAAATATCGCAGGAGAATTCAATGGTTATTTCCTTTCAGATTTACGAATGACCAATTTCAATCCCGACCAGACTTCCGTGATTGCGCAAACTTTCACATCCACAAAGCCAAGTGGAAGCGCGATTTCGCGGATCACATCTTCGGTGATGTCGGTGGGAATCTTCGACGATTTTTTCGCCCACGAGACCCAGATAAAGCCATCCTGCTTTAATTCGCTTCGCAGTTTGGAAAGTACGGCGTCAAGGAATGCGCTTTCGGTCGCAAAGACATGCGCCGCTTCGATGGGCGGGGCTGCCTTCGTAGTCAATTTGACGCCACCGGGCAGCCCGCCCAACAGGGATTTGTAATCCTTCGGCGCATGGATCGTCAAAACCGTCAACGGGGATTTAAAGCCAAGTTTCTTTATCAGGGGAGTTCCAGAGTAACCAGTGTCAGCCATTCCGAAATTATATTTCCAATTTGGAGAACGTCTCGCCGAAGATCAAGCCGCGCACATGGTCGGAGGCGAGAAAGGAATGCGGGAATCCCAAGTCAATCGGGCTGGCTTGATTCAGGCGTTCGATATGGTCGCAGGTCAATTCGAACTCCAGGCAGCCGAGATTATCCAGCAGGTGCATTTCGCTGCGCGCCCCGAGGATGGGAATGATGCGAGATGTCTTTTGCCGCACCCAGTTGATGGCAACCTGCGAGGGTGTACGTCCGAATTCTTTTGCCACGTCCATCAAAACGGATGCGATGCTCTTGATGCGTTCACTGGTGTCTTCTGACCGCTTCGGCTCATCCGACGGGACATTGTACTTTCCAGTCAACTCGCCGCCTTCCAACACGCCCCAGGCAAGCACGGACATTTCGTGCGCTTCCGCCATCGGTATTAGATCCCGTTCCAGTGCGCGGTCAGCCAGGCTGAACGGGGCTTGAAGCGCCACAAAACGGGACCAGCCTCTCAACTCCGCGAGTGTGTTCGCCTGCGAGACGACCCAGGCGGGTGTATCCGAGATGCCGACGTACAGCACCTTCCCCGCGCGGACGAGGTCATCGAGCGCGCGCATAACCTCTTCCACAGGAGTCGCGTAATCCCACATGTGAAGGTAGAGCAAATCAATGAAATCCGTGCCGAGTCGTTTGAGGCTCCCTTCGACGGAGCGCATCATGTTCTTGCGGTGATTGCCGCCGAAGTTCGGGTCGGACTTGCGCTCGTTCAGCGTGTATTTAGTGGCAATCACAAAATGGTCGCGGTCGCCTTTGACGAACTCGCCGATGAATTTTTCGCTTGTGCCGTTTGTGTAATTGCAGGCAGTGTCAATGAAATTACCGCCCGCGTTCAGAAACGCATCGAATATCTTTTTGCTTTCGGCTTTTTCCGCGCCCCAGCCCCAGTCGTTCCCGAAGGTCATCGTGCCGAGACAAAGTTCCGAAACGCGCAAGCCGCTTCTTCCAAGTAATTTGTAGCGCATGAAAATCTCCTTCGTGATTTGTCATTGCGAGCCCGAACCCCACGAAGCGGGGCGAGTGGCGAAGCAATCTCTTCCACCATAAGGAGATTGCTTCGTGGCGCCTCGCGCCACTCGCAAGGACATGACCTATTTTGTTCTCCACAACCTCGGCAGGGATTCGATCCTTTCCCAGCCTTTGCCTTCCTGCACGCGCTCCACGCGCAGGTCGGTGAAATAGGTATCCAGCACGGCGGCGCGTTCCTGTGCGAGCGGCGGGGTGCAATAATCCTCCTCTTCCCAGACCGCCACTCCGTTATCATTCGGGTCGAGGCGGGCATGGTCGAGTCCATATTGCAGCGCCTGACCAAACGGTGTCATCTTTTTGATTTCGCCGCTATCCAAACGCTTTCGCAATTCTGCCAGCAAGTTCTCATGATATTTGGCTTTGACCAGGTAATATGCCATGGTTTCTCCTATTTTCGTAGAGCGAGATAATATCTCGCTTTACGATTTTTCAACCGCTAACTGAAGTTCGGTCACGTATTGATTTGAGTCAGGTTCAAGGTGCGTGGACGGCAACTCGAAGCCCAAGCCGCCTGCGCTGTAACGCAGATAGACTTCGCGGATGGGCCCTGTCATTCGATAGCCGTTCGTCTCGATCCAATTCGAGAGCGCGTTGTACGCCTGGTACACCTCGGAATAATTTCCCACATGCACCACGCACGCCACTTTGAACAATTTCAGCGTTTGCCGCACGCGGATGGACTCGCTTTCGGGGATCGCGTATTTCAACGGGACCGCCACTTCTGCATCCATGTCCTTGTCGCGGTATTCGTCGTCGTAGTAGATCGCAAACGGCGGTTTGTCGGCGCGCGCGCCTTCAAAGCGGGCAACGTACATTTCGAGCCTGTCGAACATCTCTGTGATAGCGTCATCGTCCAGGGCGGATTCGCGGAGCGCGGCGACCAGTTCCGACTCGACATCGCGCAGAATCACGTCGTATCGTCCGTGCGCCTCCGACTCGCTCATTTGTCGAATCCGCGCTTCCAACCGCGAGAGGCGGTTTTGTTCCTCCTGCATCTGCCGCTCCACGTCCGCGCGTTTGAGTTTCAACATCCCCAACAGTTGGTCCGCGGATACGTCGTCATCGAGCACCTCCGCAATCTGTTCGAGCGAAAAGCCCAGATCGCGCAGGGCAAGGATGCGGTTCAGGCGCGGAAGTTGGCTCGCCGAATAGTAACGATACCCTGTGAATGGATCTGTTCGGGAGGGAGTCAACAGCCCCAGTTGGTCGTAATGCCTGAGCATTCGCACCGAGACGCGGCTCAACCTGGAAAACTCACCGATCTTGAACATGCGCCAACTATACACCTTGACACAATGATAGAGTCAAGAGGCAAAACCAACTTGACACCTGGCACCTGACACCTGATACTTGACCGTATGACTCGCTGGCTCGACCCTCACCCCGTTGACATTCCCGCTTCATTCCAAGACTTGGGCTTACCCCCCCTCATCGCGCAGACTCTCCTCCGACGCGGGATCAGCCGTCTCGAAGAAGCCGAGGCGTTTTTATATCCTGAAAAGAATCCTTCATCACAATTTCCTGATATCGAAAAAGCGGTCGAATATGTCAATCTGGCTATACGCAGGGGAGAACGAATCTGCGTCTGGGGCGATTTCGACGTGGACGGGCAAACCTCCACTGCCCTGCTTGTGCAAACTCTTCGAGCATTGAATGCGAATGTTGTATATTACATCCCCGTGCGCGGACGCGAAAGCCACGGTGTTCATATCGAAAATTTGAAACCGATCCTCGATAACGGTGCGCGATTGCTGTTGACCTGCGACACGGGCATCACCGCGCACGAAGCGATTGATTACGCCAACTCGCGCGGCGTGGATGTCATCGTCACCGACCATCACGACTTGGGCGAAACATTGCCGAATGCAAAAGCCATCATCAACCCGAAACTGCTGCCCGAAGATCATCCACTAAAGAATTTGGCAGGGGTTGGGGTTGCATATAAACTGGCTGAAGCATTATTGGACGACAGACGACAAACCATTGACCATATATCGTCCATCGTCCATCGTCCATCGTCAGCTCTGCTTGATCTCGTCGCCCTCGGTCTCATCGCTGATGTTGCCCTGCTCCAAAACGAAACGCGCTCGCTCGCCAAAAAAGGCATCGAACAACTTCGGAACACAAGCCGCCTCGGCTTGCGCGTGATGGCGGAACTGGCGGGTGCAAACCTCGAAACGCTGACGGAAGAAACGATCGGCTTTACGTTTGCGCCGCGCTTGAATGCGCTTGGTCGTCTGGGTGACGCCAACCCCGCAGTCGAATTACTAATTACCAATAACCCTTCAAGAGCCCGCGTGCTTGCCGCGCAGATCGAAGGCTTGAACGCCCAACGGCGGATGCTCACCAAACAGGTCTATGACGCGGCGGAGAATCAACTGCGCGAAAACCCAAACCTGTTGACCGAGCCCGCCATCGTCCTCTCGCATCCCAACTGGCCCGGAGGCGTGGTCGGCATCGTCGCCAACAAACTCGTTGAGCGTTATCATAAGCCCGCCATCCTTTTCACCGAATCCGATGACGGCATCCTGCGCGGCTCGGCGCGTTCCATCGAAGGCTTACACATCACCGAAGCGATTGCGACTCAAAAAGAGTTATTGCTTGGTTTCGGCGGGCATCCGATGGCGGCTGGCATGTCTTTGCAAAAGGATAATCTGACCGCTTTCCGCAAAGGACTCGGCAAAGCGATTGAACAACAACTGGGAGAAATTGCCCGCGAAGAACCCGCGCTTCAAATTGACGCCTGGCTGGGTCTGCCCGACCTGAGCCTTTCCCTCGCCGACAGTTTGGAACTGCTCGCTCCCTTCGGCACTGGCAACCCCGAATTGACGCTTGCGACGCGCGGCGTCAGGCTGAAGTCCGCGACGGAAATCGGAAAGACGAAAGAACACATCCGCCTGACTGTCGAAGACGAAAACGGGAATTCGCAAAGCGTCCTCTGGTGGGGTGGCGCGGGCGAAGAACTCCCTCCCACCGATACCAAATTCGACATCGCCTATTCCCTGCGCGCCACGTCCTACCGCGGACAAAGGCAGCTTAACTTGCAATTTCAGGAATTCAGGGTGGTTGAAGAAAGACCGATTGAAGTTCGAGAGGCGAGGCTGGAGATTAGAGATTTGCGTTTGGAGTCAGCCAGCTCGCTGGCGGCATTGCAGAAGCAATCTCCTGCCCTCCAAATTTGGGCGGAAGGCGCGGACAAAGCCAAAGGCAGAGCGCGCTTTGAATTCGCCCAGGCAGATGAATTTGCCATCTACACCACTCCCCCATCTCCTGCCGAGTTGCGAGAGGCGCTGGAGACCGTCAAACCGAAGATCGTGCATGTTTTTGGCGTCCCACCTGCGGAAGAAAAACCCGACGACTTCCTGAAACGGCTGGCGGGGCTGTGCAAATTCGCCTTGAACAACAAAGGAGGCAGGACCACCGTCCACGAACTGGCGGCAGCAATGGCTTCCCGCGAAATCGCCGTTCAACTTGGCTTGGAATGGCTCGCGGCAGGCGGTCAACTCTCCGTACAAATCGAAGACGACGAAGTAACTTTATCCAGAGAAAAGCAGGAGAAAAACCCCTACCTGCAAGCAGAACTGTTCATCGCCCTGCGCGGCGTGTTGAATGAAACGTCCTCGTATCGGAAGTATTTTGCGACGGCGGAGGATTTGGGGAAATTATTCCAGTAAACGCGGCAACGACGCCCGAAAAGTTTCAACCAGTCAGAGTATAATAACAACGCGATGCAAAACGACCAAGTGGAAATCATCGGAGAAATCACCGAGGTTGAGATCATTGCCGTTGGACATTCAATACGAGATTTGGATAGACTGCAAAAGAAGCACGGCAGGGGGCGTTGGAGAAAATTGAAAGGCATCGCAAGCGTTCGCCTCCCTGACAACACGATCCACATCGCTGAAATCCACTGGTACGAAGCGCATGGAACTGGAAAGCGAGATATAAAAGTAAAACGTATTCTCGGAAAATGAGTATGACTGAAGAAACCACCCCGCAATTTGTTGTGTGCCTCAAAAACAATGGCTACGAAGCCTCCCTGGAGCCGCGCAAGATCTATCAAGTATTGCCCGATAAAGAAGCGGAAAGCCATAAAATGATCCGCGTGATAGACGAGTCAGGTGAAGACTATCTCTTCCCAGCAAGCCTGTTCTCGCCCATTTCCCTCCCTCAAGCATTGATCGAGGAATTGGCATTATCGGCATAGCGAATTTTGGGTCGCTGCCAAAATGACACAAGAAATCGTTTCCTGGCTTTTGGAAGGCGACCCGTCCATCCGCTGGCAGGTTCAACGGGATGTATTGAATTTGCCGCCTGCAAAGTACGAAACCGAACGCAAAAAGATCGCCAAGGAAGGTTGGGGGAAACGCCTGCTCGATTTGCAGGATTCAGACGGACGCTGGGGCGGCGGGATGTATGGACCCAAGTTCATCTCCACCACCTACACCATGCTCACCCTGCGCCTGCTGGGTCTGCCGCCGAAGGACCCGCATGCAAGACGCGCCTGCAAGTTATTTCTCGATCAGGGCTTTTACACGGACGGGGGTATCAACCTCTTTTCACGCAAGATTTGGAAACATAGCGAGACGTGCGTGACTGGAATGATTCTTTCCGTTCTTGCTCATTTTCAATATCCCGACGAACGACTTCACGCGCTGGCGAAGCATCTCATCGGTCAACAAATGAAGGATGGCGGCTGGAACTGCGAATCCTACAAAGGCGCGACGCATTCATCTTTTCATACGACGATCTCTGTGTTGGAAGGGCTGTACGAATACGAGTGTTTCTTCCCCGAAAAGAAAAAGCAGATCCGCCAAATCTGCGAGCGGGGAAATGAATTCCTGCTCAGACATCATTTGTATAAATCCCACCGAACAGGCAAGGTCTTCGACCCCAAGATGACAGCCATGCCCTTTCCTCCCCGCTGGCGGTACGACTTCCTGCGCGGACTCGATTACTTCCGAGCCTGCGATGCAAAGAAAGACGACAGAATGAAGGACGCCGTCGAGTTATTGAAGAGCAAGCAAAAACCTGACGGGCGTTGGGTTATGAACACGGGTATGACAGGGAGAAAATTCTTTGATCTGGAGAAGGCGGGTCAGCCCAGCAGGTGGAATACGCTCAGGGCGTTGAGGGTGCTGGAGTGGTGGGAAGGGTGAAGAACCATTCCGTACAGTGTAACCAGTTATGGCGTTGGCGTGGGTTCTGACTCAATCGGCAAATTTGGACACACCGCCTGATACGGCAACGCATCGCCAATATATTGATTCCATTCGGCGCGGGTGAGGTTGCGTGGCATGACCTTGCACGCATTTGCAATCAAATCATCTGGAAGCCATTCCCAGACGCGAGCGGTGCCATCTTCACTTGCTGAGACCACATACTTCCCATCAGGACTGAATACCACGGTATTCACAGATCCATCATGGGTCATGCGGGCTATTTCCTTCCCGCTTGCCGCTTCCCACACCCGCGCGGTATTATCCCCACTTCCCGACACCACATACTTCCCATCAGGACTGAATACCACGGTATTCACAGATCCATCATGGGTCATGCGGGCTATTTCCTTCCCGCTTGCCGCTTCCCACACCCGCGCGGTATTATCCCCACTTCCCGACACCACATACTTCCCATCAGGACTGAATACCACGGTATTCACAGATCCATCATGGGTCATACGGGCAACCTCGTCCCTTGTCGCAACTTCCCACACGTGAACTGTGCCATCCAAACCTCCCAATACCACGTACAAGCCATCCGGGCTGAATGCACTGGAGGTTACCCCATCATCATGTGTCATACGAGCAACCTCGTCCCCAGTCGCAACTTCCCACACGTGAGCTGTGCCATCCAAACCTCCCAATACCACGTACAAGCCATCCGGGCTGAATGAAACAGTGGACACTACATTATCGTGGGTCATACGAGCAACCAAGCCTTCTGTCGCGGCTTCCCACACCCAGAGCCTGCTTGAATCCCACACCGGGGAAAAGCCGTACACCTCGTTCGTGTCATGATTACTTCCCACGATAATATATTTTCCATCAGGACTGAAGGCAACAGCGAACACTCCACCGTCATGGATCATGCGAGCCGTCTCGTTCCCTGTCAGAGTCTCCCACACCCGAGCTGTATCATCCCAACCTCCCGACACCACATACTTCCCATCGGGACTGAAGGCAACAGACATTACAGCAGAATCATGAACCATACGAGCAACCTCGTCCCCTGTCGCGGCTTCCCACACCCGAGCTCTGTGTTGTCAAAACTTCCCGATATCACGTATAAGCCATCCGGGCTGAATGCAATAGGGCCCACCTCACCATCATGAGTCATGCGTGCCACCTCGTTCCATGTTACGGCTTCCCACACCCGAGCCGTGCCGTCAGAACTTCCCGAGACGACATATTCGCCGTTGGGGCTGAAGGCAACAGAGGATACACCCGCATCATGAGTCATGCGTGCAACCTCGTTCCCCGTCTCGGCTTCCCACACCCGAGCTGTGCCATCCTTACTTCCTGAGACGACATATTTGCCGTCGGGACTGAAGGCAACAGAGGATACACTATCACCATGGGTCATGTTCGCAACCCTGTTCCCTCCTTCGGCCCCCCATACCCCCCATACCCGAGCTGTGCCATCCCAACTTCCCAACACCACGTACCTGCCATCTGGGCTGAATGCAACAGTGGACACTACATTATCGTGGGTCATACGAGCAATCTCGTTCCCCGTCGCGGCTTCCCACACCCGGAGCTTGCCATACACCCAGGGATTGCCATAATTACCTCCCGAGACGACATATTTGCCGTTGGGGCTGAAGGCAACCGAGTCTACACCACCGTCATGGGTCATGCGAGCGATCTCATTCCCTGTCATAGCCTCCCACACCCGAGCAGTGCTATCCTGACTCCCCGAGACTACATACTTGCCATTCGCGTTGATTGCAATGGAGATCACCCCATCATGATGAGTCATGCGAGCGATTTCGTTTCCAGTCGCGGCTTCCCACACCCGAGCTGTGCCATCCCAACTTCCCGATACCACATATAAACCGTCCGGGCTGAACGCAACAGTGGACACTGCATCATCATGGATCATACGAGCAATCTCGTTCCCCGTTGCGGCTTCCCATACCCGAGCTATGCCATCCCAACTTCCCGATACCACGTACAAACCGTCCGGGCTGAATGCAACAGTGGACACTTCATCATCATGGATCATGTGAGCAATCTCGTTCCCCGTCGCGGCTTCCCATACCCGAGCTGTGCCGTCAGAACTTCCCGAGACGATATATTTGCCGTCGGGACTGAAGGCAACAGAGGATACACCTGCATCATGAGTCAAACTGATAATTGGAAGGACGAGATGGTTGCTCTGCAATATTCTTGCTGAGTCAATTAAGGGAAATAATTTCATGGATTGTATTGCCAGCAACACAGCAGTCGGTTCACTTATATCATTTTTGGCAATAATCGATTGAGCTTGTGTCACCAGTTGACGCGACAGCGCAATTTTGTATTGTTCCTCAGCATTCATCTGCGCGGTTGCAGCAATATCTGCATTTGCCTGCGCTGTTCCTGCATTACTTTCTGCTTTCTGCGCATTAGCATTAGACTCGTTGCTCTTCACTAATCCAAAGCTCCCCAACACTAAAAATATCACCGCCGCCGCAATGGACGCAAACACCGTATATCGTAATCTTCGTTCCCGTTCCCTCTGTTCCCTGTTCCTCAACCCCACACACCCCTTCAAATACGCTTGCTCGACTTCCGTCAACCGATAGCGTGAATCCTGAGCCAGCAAGAGCGCCTCATCCAACTTCACCCAGCGGGAATTGAGCAGGGATTCGTGCCTGCCTGACCTGTCCCATTCCTTCGCGGACTCGCTCACCCTTTCGCGCAGACGCAAATTATCTCGATCCTCATTCAACCAACTCTGCAATCTCTTCCAGTGGCGAATAAGCGCTTCGTGCGCCACTTCCACTTCAGTCTTGTCTTCATTGACCGTCTTCACAACCAGACGCGCGTTTGCCAGTTTGTCGAGCAATAGGGTGATGGAAGCAGCGTCGCGACCAGAGGGAATAAGATCGCCGAGCAGGATGCGTCTGCGGGTGTCGCGTTCTTCGTCGCCATCGTCGAGGCGCGTGAGGCGCAGGAAAATATCGCGCAGCGCTTCCTGCTCAGGCTTGGAGCAATCCGCGTAGACTTGCTCCGCCGTGCTGGTGATCGCCTGCTTTACTCTGCCAAAGGCGCGGTATTCCGACGCGCGCAGGTTGCGTCCATGACGCCGGTTCCACAGTTCCCACAGCGCGTGCTGCAAAAGCGGCATGGCGCCAGGCTCGCCCGCCACGTCGTCGAGAATCTGTTGGCTGAGGTCTGCTTCAAAACGCAAGCCCGTCGCGCCCGCCTGCCCCTCCATCGCGCGGCGCAGTTCGTTCACATCCATCGGCGGGACGATCTCCAGGTGGTTTTGAATCTCCGCGCTCAACGTCCGATACGCGCCCACTTCAGAGAGGAAATCGGAGCGCAGGGTCAGGATAATTCGCGCGCGGGACGATTCATCCAGCAGACGCGCGATGAATTCTTTGCGGGTAGATTCGTCACGCGTGAGGGTGAACAACTCCTCGAATTGATCCGCCACGAGTAGGGACTTGCCTCGCGTGGAGTCCAACGCATCAAGCGGATTTGTCCCGGGGCGGATGATTGCATAATCGAGATCGAGCGCGGGAATCATGCCTGCCATCACCAGCGATGATTTGCCGCTTCCTGACGCGCCGAGAACGGCGAGAAACGAATGAGCCTGAATCTTCCCGACGAGTTTCTGCGTCAACTCCTCGCGCCCAAAGAAGAATTCGCTGTCCTCAGGGCGGAAGGACTCCAAGCCGCGAAACGGAGATCGAGCATCATACTTGGGCGCTTCCTCGCCGAGGCACAAGGCATTGAAAGAAATATCCACCGCTTCGAGACAGACACCGTTAATCGCAGCCAGCGCTTCGACCCTTTCCTTACGCGCAGGTTCGCTGAGCGATTGGATTTCTACTTTCAAGGTGGAGCGTAGACGCCCGACCTGTTCTTTATAATGCGGAAGCAAGACCGGCGCGCGGTTCGGTAACAGTTTATCCAGCCGCCGCAGCCCAGACGCAATCTCTTCGTTCATCAGATCACGGTCAAGATTCCCCAGCATGGGACGCGCATTGAGCCGATCCAGCGTTTCAGCCGTTAGTTGAATTACTTGTACATTGTTCCCACTACCGACAGTAAGCACGGAATTATTGACATTTCCACCGATGGAGATTTCCCCGCTGACAAGCAATCGCTTGAGCAGTTCAACGTCTTCTTCAGACGCTGTTCCATTGAGAAGTTTTAGAAGTGCATTGTTCTTGTCCATACTGGCTCCGTTTGAAACCATCACAACCCTGCTTACTTGGTTCTTCAATTATATAAAAGACCCTAAAGGTCTCGGAGACCTTTAGGGTCTAATTCTTAACTCACCGGCAATCCCAACTCTTCCAATTTCTCCTTGGTGGGATACCCCTTCTCATCCCAGCCGCGCAGTTTGTAGAACTCGGGCAACATCTTGTCGAGTTCGACCACTTTGCCCTTGGCGGGACCGTCGGGAAGCGGCTCGTGCAACATGCGGTGCGGGAGCGTGTCGTGTTCGGGACCCGAACCCGCCTTGATGAGGAACATGCGCTCAAGGTTGTACACGCGCTCGGCGGCTTTGAGCACTTCTTCGGGAGTGTAGCCCGCGCCGGTGGTGAGATTCATCATGTCGGCGAGACGCACGGGCCAGACCATGCGTTCCTTGCTGAAGACGTAACGAATGGCAAGGAACACGCACAAACCGGAACTGTCAATCAGCGCAAACGAATCTTCGAAGTGCTTGACGAGTTCTGGCTTGCCTTCGGTGGTGAGCGGGTTTTCCTTCACCGGCACACCGAAGACCTCTTCGTAGGCGACGTCGCCTTCCATGTGCGAGGCGCCCTTGTTGGACGTGGCGTACAACAAGCCCATGCCCTGCGAGCCGCGCGGATCGTAACCGGGGAATTCCTGCTTGCGCGCCGTGACCGCAATTTCGGGATGACCGTATTTTTCACACAAGCGGTAACTGCCTTCGGCAAGGTCATTGCCAAAGCCTTCGCGGCGCGCCATTTTATGAATCATCGCGATCATCGCATCATGGTCGCCGAAGCGCAACGGCATCCCGATCACGTCTTCGGAGATGTATCCTTTTTCGTACATTTCCATCGCGGCGGCAATCGTCATGCCGGTCGTGATGGTGTCCATACCGTATTCGTTGCACAGGTAATTCGCCTTGGTGAGCGCTGCGAGATTGCTCACGCCGCAGCCCGTGCCAAGCGATGAAATCGTCTCGTATTCGGGACCCTCGCCCTTGCCTTTGTACGGACCATCCGGCACTTCGGTCAATCGTCCGCACGAGATGGGACAGCGATAACACGGCACATTCTTGATGAGGTATTGTTCTTTCAACGCCACACCGTCCACTTTATCGGCGTGTTCGAAGGTACCTTGCAAAAAGTTGCGCGTGGGCAGAATGCCGAGCGTGTTGGTCACTTGCGGCACATACGCCGTGCCGTAAATGCGCAGGTTCGAACCTTTCTTGATGTCCACGCCCACGTTCTTGGAGGTGTCCACGCTGATGTCGCGCATCGCATCGGGGTTGAACAGCGGCGGGTTCTTGTTCCCCATCGCCACCACCGCTTTGAGATTCTTCGACCCCATCACCGCGCCCACGCCCGAGCGAGCCGCCGCGCGATTCTTGTCGTTCATAATCGCCGCCATGAGGGCGAGATTCTCTCCCGCCGGTCCAATGCAGGCGACGCGCGCTTCGGGATGAGTCTCCACTTTGAGGATGTCCGTCGTTTCGGGCACTTCCTTCCCCCAAACATGCGCCGCAGACCGGACTTCGACCTGGTCCTCGTTCACCCAAAGATATACCGGCTCCGAGGCTTTCCCCTCAAAGATGTACATATCGAAACCTGTGCGCTTCATCCAGGTTGGGAAGTCGCCGCCCGAGTTGGAGTGCGCCAGCGCGCCGGTGAGCGGAGACTTGGTCACGACCATGTAGCGGTTTCCCGTCGGTGCAGGAGTCGCAGTCAGCGGGCCCCGTGGCGAAGATGAGCAGGTTCTCCGGCGAGAGCGGGTCAACGGCAGGGTCCATTTCTTTATAAAGATAATGGATCGCCCATCCGCGCCCGCCGAGGTAATCACGCGCGATTTTTGGGTCAACGTCTTCGGCGGTGACTTTTCGTGTGGTGAGGTTGATGCGTAGAATTTTGAGGTGCCAGCCGTACATGTTTTCTCCTTATAAGGTGGTCGAGTAAAGCGGGTGCATTTTCCGCTCATATCGAGACCACCGATTAGCATAATGTAATTCGTTAAACTGGTGGTCTCGATACGCCTTCGGCTTCACCTCAGGCTACTCGACCACCGGAGTTGATAATCATCCGCCGGCAATGGCGGAAAATGCCGTGACCACATCGCCTTCCTGCAAAGGCGTGTTCATGTCAACCGTTAAACCATTTAAAACAATCACACTGGAATCATCAAGAGGGATGCCGAAACGGGAAATGGCGTCGTGAACGGTTGTGCCGTCCGGGACCTCGATTTCGATCATCCCATTCTTTGAGGCGGGCGGAAGGTGATCACGATAGTTGCCGATCATCTTGATGTGGATCATCATGGTCACTTTGTCTCAAACAGGGAACGAGGTAAACCAGACTGTCTGATAATACCAAGCAACGTACCCGATCTCAACTCATCGTGATTTGGGACGGGGACGGTAATTGTAGAGTTTCCTATTTGTTTCTGCATGATGATATGACTTCCCTTCTGGCGAACCTTTCGAAAGCCATTTTGTTCCAATATTTTGCACAATTCCCTGCCTGAAAGTATTCGCAATTTGGGCATGTACTACATCCGAGCAATTAGTTTTGATTTTGCAGAACGCACAACAGGCATGAGAGGCATAATATAAGTTTGTTTCTTCAAACGTCGTTTTATTTCCGAAGGGGACGCCGCTTCAAAGAATAATTCAACCGCTTCAAGAAGATTTGCACGGGCTTCTTCGATGGTTCTTCCCTGGCTCACAACATCCACTTCGGGGCAGGTGGCAACGAACCAATCTTGATCACGTTCGATAACGGCGGTTAATTGAACAGGTTTTTCACTCATTTTGTCTCCGGTTTCCGTAGCAATTATAAGCCATCTTTTACGGTCGGATTGGCAATCCAGCCTGCACGGGCTTACAATAACCCCATGAAACGACAACTTCCCTATCACGGCTGGTGTTTTGTGTGCGGGAACGAAAATCCGCACAGTATCGGTATGACCTGGTGGGTGGACGACGACGGGGTAATGACCTCCGAGTTCACGTTGAATGAAGCGCAGCGGGGGCCCGCCCGGTCACGCGCACGGCGGGGCGTCCGCCGCAATTTTGGATGAGGCGATGGGGCTGGTGGTCTGGGCGGCAGGGCATAAAGTGGCGGCGGTCAACATCGAGATCAACTATCACAAGCCGCTTCCACTCCACCAGCCGCTGACCCTCGAAGCGCGCATCACCCAAACCGACGAGCGGAAAATCTTCTCGACAGGTGAAATTCGACTGGCAGATTCAACCATCGCCGTGAGCGGACGCGGGATCTACGTCGCCGCGCCGCAACTGTTCGAGCAGGTCACGTTGGGCAAATCAAAAAAGGGATGAAAAAAGTTCTTTTCCTTTTTCTTTTACACTTTGTGATAAGTGCATGTGTTCCTGTGCCTACAGCGGAGCCGACCGCCACCGCTTACGCCCCCTATCGCATCACGCCGGAGGATAATCCCTACGCGCCGCAGACCAGCGACCTGGGAATGCAAATCGCCAGTGTGACGATTACCTCTGTTAGCCTTTTGGAGCGCCTCGACCTGACGCCGCCGCGCGTGGCGGTGAGCATCCTGGGTTCAATGCCGAGTGTGTGCAACGAACTGCGGATCAACGTCAACCTGCCGGACGAAAACTACCGCATCTTCATCGAAATGTACAGCCTAGTAAACCCGGACGTGCAATGCGACAACGTCTTCCAGCAATTCGAAGCCAGCGTTCTGTTAGGCACGTATTCGAGCGGGAGATATACGGTCTGGATCAATGAGGGACTCGTTGGGGATTTTGTCTCCTATTAGGAACATTTCCGGGTTACATTCCGTTAAACAAGAATGAAGGAGATACCATGAAACACCTGGTTTACCTATCCATTACCCTGGCACTCATCCTCGCGGCGTGCGCCCCTGCCGCCGATGGACCGGACGCCAGCGACTCGCCTGTCAGTTATCCGAATGTCAGTTACCCAAACAGCGGAGAAAACCCACCTGTGCCGCCCGCAGACGACTACGCTCCCCGCCCGGAAGATGCTTCGCTCACGCGCGGTCCTGCCTATGTGGATTCGACGGACCTGCTGACCCTCGAAAGTTATCCCTTGCAGTTTATGCTTCAGTTGAAGGGCAGCCTGCCCACGCCCTGCCACGCATTGAGAGTCGCCGTCAGCGCGCCGGATGCGCAAAACAAAGTGATGGTGGACGTCTACTCGGTGAGCGACCCGAACATGATGTGCGCGCAGATGTTGAAATCCTTCGAAGTCAACATCCCGCTGGGCAGTTTCCCCGCAGGGAAGTATACGTTGTGGGTGAACGGAAGTCAGGTTGCCGAGTTTGACGCATAACCGTTGAATGCGAAGTAAAAACGAGCCGGGCAGTTCCCGGCTCGTTTCTTTAATGACTGAGGATTTGTGAAAGGAAGAGTTTCGTACGGTCTTCCTTTGGGGATTTGAAAATCTCCTCCGGCGTACCACTCTCCACGATCTGACCCTGGTCGAAGAAAAACATCCGGTCTGCCACGGCGCGGGCAAAACCCATCTCGTGCGTCACCACCAGCATCGTCATACCCGACTTCGCCAGTCCCACCATCACGTCCAAAACTTCCTTGATCATTTCCGGGTCGAGCGCGGAGGTCGGCTCATCGAAAAGCATGATCTTCGGCTGCATGGCGAGGGCGCGCGCGATTGCGACCCTTTGCTGTTGACCGCCGGAAAGTTGACCCGGATACTTATGCGCCTGTTCGGGGATGCCCACACGTTCGAGCAACTGAACGACGATCTGTTCCGCCTTGTCCTTGCGCCATTTCCGCACCCAGAGCGGAGCAAGCATGATGTTCTGCGCCACCGTCAGATGAGGGAAGAGGTTGAACTGCTGGAAGACCATGCCGACTTCGGAACGAATCGCTTCGATGTTGCGAATGTCGTGGCTCAATTCGATGCCGTCCACAACGATCCTGCCGCGCTGATGTTCCTCCAGGCGGTTCAGCGTGCGAATAAACGTTGACTTTCCCGAACCGGACGGTCCGAAAATAACGATCACTTCGCCCTTGCGGACTTCCATGGAAACGCCGCGCAGGGCATGAAAATTTCCATACCACTTATGCACTTCATCGCAAATGATGATGGGTTCGCGATTTTCCTGGTTTTCGCTCATGAACTTGTTCCTGTTTCCTGGTATCGGGCGTGCTGTTAACGTTCACCCACACCCAGCGCAACCTCCAGCCGCTGACTGAGATAAGCCATAAAGTAACTAAACAGCCAGTAGATCGCCGTGACGAACAAATACGCCTCCCGCTGCAGACCGATGAACTGCGGCTGCGACACGATGCTTTTCGCAATCCCAAGCAGGTCCAGCAAGCCGACGATCGCCACCAGCGATGTGTCCTTGTACAAGGCGATGAACTGCCCGACCAAAACCGGGATGACGTTGCGAAGCGCCTGCGGGAGGATGATGAACATGGTGGATTGAACGCCGCTCAACCCCAGCGCGTGCGCCGCCTCATACTGCCCGTACGGGATGGCTTGCAATCCGCCGCGGATGTTCTCCGCCTGGTAGGCGGCTGTGAACAGGACGATGCCGACCATCGCGCGCAGGACGCGGTCAATGCTCATGCCGGCGGGCAAAAACAAGGGCAGCATCACCTGCGCCATGAACAGGATCGTCACCAGCGGGACGCCTCGAATCAGTTCGATGTAGGCGATGCTCACCCAGCGGACGATGGGCAGGGGCGAACGGCGTCCCAGAGCCAGCAGAATGCCCAGCGGAAACGAGAAAAGAATGCCCACGACGGTTAGAAGAAACGTGAGCAGCAATCCGCCCCACAAATTGGATGGCACAACCGGGACCGCGCCCTCCGGGGAATTCAACCCGCGCACGATCAGGATGACGAGGGGAAAATAAAGAATCCAGAGATTGATGACCGTCCGCTGGAGGCGCTTGCCGCCCAGCCGCCCCAGCCCGAAACCAGCCAGGGCAACGATGTCCAACGCGATCAACTGTCCGCGCGAAGCCGATGCGCTCATTGAGGGGAGGAACGCCAACCCCAGCGTGGAAATCAAAAAGAGGAGTCCCCATATCCGGTAGCCGCGTATCCACACGCCCCACGAAAGCCCGCCCACAGCCGCCAGCAGATGCAGGCACAGCCAGATGCGCCAAACCTGTTCGATCGGGTATTGACCCACCATCAAAAGGCGGATGTTGACGAGGATGACCTCCCAGCGCGCCTGCTCGATTGCCCAGGTTATCGCGGGTTTGCCGATGGCATAAATGATGCCCACCGTCAGGAAAGTCAGGAGCGCGTTATACCAGGTATTGAAAAGGTTCTTATAGATCCAGCCGAGCAGGGTATAGCGTTCAATGGGAGGCGGGAGGACGTTGTTGGCGGGTGCAGTCGCAGACCGGTTCATTCAGCGCTCCACAAAACGGATACGGCGGTTGTACCAGTTCATGAACATCGAAGTCAGCAGGCTTATGGAAAGATAAATCGCCATGACCAGCGCGATCACTTCCACGGCGCGCCCGCTTTGATTCAGAATCGTGCCCGAGACGGAGAACAAGTCGGGGTAGCCAATGGCGACAGCCAGCGAGGAGTTTTTGGTCAGGTTGAGGTAGTGACTGGTCAGCGGCGGGATGATGACCCGCAGCGCTTGGGGAAAGACCACCAGCCGAAGGATTTGGAAGCCGTTGAGTCCGATTGCCTTCGCCGCCTCGACCTGCCCTTTCGGGACAGACTGAATCCCGGCGCGCACCACATCGGCGATGAAGGCGGAGGTATAGATGGCAAGACCGGAAAGCAGCGCCATGAACTCCGGCGACAATTGCTTCCCCCCGACGATCCGCAAGCCCTGCACCGCCGGCGCATCCAGACTCAGAGCCGGGCTGGGAAGCGCAAACCAGCCAATCACAGCCACGAGGAGAAAGATCACCAGACTCCACCACCACACCAGGGAGTGCGCCCCGTGCGCCGCCCGTACCACGTCCACCCGGCGGTCGCCAGCAGAGCCAGAGCCAGCCCGACCCCCAGAATGAACAGATAAGACGGATACGTCTCGGTCGGGATTCCCCACGGGACGGCTATGCCGCGATTGGTCAGCAAAGTGGGACCGGGCAGCGTAAGCGCCTGGTTGATGCGCGGAAATTTCAGGAAGACGCCCGTGTACCACAGGATCAACAACACGAGCAGGGGGACGTTTCTCAGGAATTCGATGTAAATTCGCGCAATGGATTGAACAAGGATGTTTTGCGAGAGCCGCGCAACGCCGAAGACGACCCCGATCAGCGTGGCAAGGGCAATGCCCAAAACGCTGACCAGCGCCGTGTTCAGCAAACCGACTTGAAAAGCGCGCAGGTAGGTCGAACTGCGGTCGTAAGAGATAAGGTACTCGCCGATGTCGAACCCCGCTGTGAGGCGCAGGAAGGAAAAAACCCAGCGCCAGTCCCTGTTGCTGCAGGGCGCACCAGCATGTTGCGCGCCAAATAGCCAAAGAACAGGATCAGGAGGATTGCGAAGACCGCCTGGGCAAAGATGCGCTGGAAGCGCACGTCCCGCCATAAAGGGATGCCGCTTCGCACGTGCGAGGCTTGGTTTTCCATAATCCGGCGAATCTCCTATGAGGTCAGGGCAACCGACCTGGTTGCCCTGACCATGAGATATACGGACGGTTTAGCGGAACGGCGGGGAATAGAGGAGTCCGCCATCGGAATACAGGCTGTTCAAACCGCGCGGAATGAAGGTGGGTGTGCCTTCGCCGAGGTTGCGGTTGTAAATCTCCTCATAGTTGCCAACCAACTTGATGACGTTGTAGGCAAATTCGTTGGTCAAGCCCAATTTCAGACCCAGGTCGCCTTCCAAGCCCAGGAAACGGCGGATCTCCGGGTTGGTGGCGTTGGCAAGCTGGTCGTCCACGTTTTCGGAACTGACGCCGTAATCTTCGCCGGCGATGGTGGCGTAGATCGTCCACTTGACGATGTCAAGCCACTGGTCGTCGCCGTGGCGGACGACCGGTCCGAGCGGTTCCTTCGACAGGGTCAGGTCCATGATGACGTGGTCGTCCGGGTTCGGGAGCGCGCCTTTGGCAACCGAGGACAACTGCGATTTATCCGAGGTCACGGCGTCGCATCGTCCTTCGGCGTACGCGCCGTAGGTGGCATTGATGTCGTCGAAGACAGCCGGCGTGTATTCCACGTTATTGGTCGCCATCACATCCGCCAGGTTGAGTTCGGTGGTGGTGCCTTTCTGGACGCAGATGGTGCCGCCTGCCAGATCATCCAGCGAGTCGAAGCCGCTGTCGGCAGGCACCATGATGCCCTGACCGTCATAGAATGTGGTGACCGTGAAGTTCAAGCCCAGTTCGGTATCGCGCACCAGCGACCAGGTGGTATTGCGGATCAAAACGTCAATTTCGCCGGTCTGCAGGGCGGTGAAGCGTTCCTGTGTGGTCAGCGGACGGAATTCCACCTTGGTGGCATCGCCGAAGACCGCCGCCGCAAGAGCGCGGCAGAAATCGGCATCGAAGCCGAGCATTTCACCCGCCGGATCCAGGAACGAAAAGCCGGGCAACTGACCGTTGACGCCGCAGACGATGTTTCCGCGCGCCTGCACCGCCTGAAGGGTTTCACCAAAGCCGGGCGCCTGGGCAACCTGCACCTGAACCTGCGGCGTTCCGGGCGGGGCAGTGACGACCACCGTCTGGATCACCGGCTCCCCGCCTGTGGCGGCGGGAGCGCAAGCCGCGATAGTGAGGCTCAAAACGACAAGCAATGTTGTGAGTGTAAACAGTTTACGCATATTCTCCTCCTCGAAGTTGAATCTGGATACGGACGCAATGATTGACGAAAGAGTTTGAGTATCCGCGAAAGCCGCCTCCTTTCTGTAAATTGCTGTTTCATTATAGCAAAGAAACACTGCAATTTCAGGTTTTCTGGCAAATTGACGCGAAGCGCGCGTTCGTGAGGTGCGCAAGATCAGCCGGGGAAAGCCTGATATTCAACCCTCTTTGTCCGCCCGAAATGAAGATCTCATCCAGCGACTGCGCCGCCGAATCGATCACCACCTGAAAGCCCTTGTTAATCAACGCCAGCGGCGAAATGCCGCCCGCCTGCAAGCCGGTCAACTGCTCGGCTTCGCGTTCGGTCGGCAGGTGCATCTTCTTCTCGCCGGGGAACGCCGCCAGCGCCTTCAAATCCACCACGCGCGGACCGGGAATCACCGCCAGCACCGGCTTGCCGCGCTCGCGTTTGGTGACGATGGTCTTGAAAACCTGCTCTGCGGGCGCGCCCAAAACCTGAGCCGCCTCCAGCGCGCCGAGTTTTTCGGCGGGCAGTTCATGCGCCGTGTAATTCACTTTGCGCGCATCCAAAAATCTGGTGACATTATTCGTGACAGCCATCTGTGCAAAATCCTGTACAATTATAAACACAATGGAGGCTGACATGTCCAATCAGGAACAGGAACGATTGAAACGCCTGCGCGACAAGCAGATCGCCGTCCGCGACCCATTGACCAAACAACGCAAATTCCAACGCGACATCGCCGTGAAAACAAAACGGATGCGCAAGCCCTTTTCGCTTTCCAAGGCATGGAGCGACATTCCCCACATCATCAAATCCCCCTTTTACGGTTTACTGCTCGGCGTGGTCGTCCTCTTCGTCCTGCCGAAGGTCTGGAACTCGCCCTACGCCTTCCTCACCGGCGCGGGCGTCACCCTGATCTTCATCATCTTTGGATTGATCCTCGGCAACACGCTGGACATCCGTGACCGGATTCGGGACAATCTGAAATAAGCGGAACCACCCGCCTCACCCCGGACCGATGACCTGATTCTGCAAAGGCGGTTTTTTCTGTCCCCGACCTTGTGCAGAGTCCCGAACCCAAGGAGACCCACCATGATCCGCACGGAAACCCTGGCACAATTCAGCCTCTTCCACGGACTGCCCGAACCGCTCCTCAAGCAGATCGCCGCCATGAGCGCGGAAGTCTCGGTGAAAAAAGGCGGGGTCATCTTCCGCGAAGGCGAAAAAGCGGACAAACTGCATTTCCTGCTCAACGGCAGCGTTGCCCTGCGCGTCAAACTGACCTCCCGCCCGGACAGCGTCACGGTCTCTTTTGTCTCCATGCCGTATCAAAGTTTTGGCTGGTCGGGCATCGTCTCGCCGTATCATTACACCTCCAGCGCGGAGTGCGACGAGGATTCGGAACTGCTGGTCATCTCTGCCGAACCATTTATGAAACTGCTGGAGGAGCACCCGGAGGCGGGCTTCAAGGTGATGAGGCGCGTCACTGAGATCATCGCCGACCGTTTGCGGAACAGCCGCCAGGCGTTGTTGAAGACGATTTGACCCGCCTTCAGGAATCATGTCATTGCGAGTGCAGCGAAGCAATCTCCTCGCAACAACATTCAGAAAGTAAATCGCCCACATTTCGCAGGCAGCCCCTTTTTGAATCGCCATCCCCATTTTGGGGACTTCGTGCGCCAAGAACGCCAAGAAAGGATGAGAAAGGTAAAAAAACTTGGCGTCACGGCGGTTTCCTTTGCGAAAAACGTGAGTTTTCCCTCACCCTAACCCTCCACCCTTCGGGTACGCGGTCCCAAAGGGAGAGGGGACTCCTTTCCCCCGGGAGTGAAGTGATTCAAGCAACCATCCCGAAGGAAAAGCAGGCAGAAAACAGGAGCAGGCAGGGGCGGAGTCTGAGGCGTTTGCGTCACGTTTCGATTCTCCCGGCGTAGTAAAATAATCCCGATGAAATCGGCTGTCGCCGCGATCCCGCTCGAAAAACTTCTCGAACAACTCCCCGAAAATTACACCCTGACAGAACGGGAGTTGGTCATACGCGCCTACCACATCGCGGAGGAGGCGCACCGGGATCAGAAGCGGCTTTCGGGCGAGCCGTACATCAATCACTGCATCGCGGTTGCCAGCATCCTGGCGGAGTTGAAGGTTCCAGCGGAGGTGGTGGCTGCCGGGCTGCTGCACGACACTGTGGAGGATACGCCCGTCACGCTGGCGGACATCCGGCGCGAGTTTGGGGATACGGTGCGGCTGCTCGTTGACGGCGTGACGAAACTGACGCAACTGCCGCGCGTCTCCCGCGGCGACCAGCACGCCGAGTGGGGCAACAACGGGAAGGAAGGCGACGAAGCGCACGCGCAACCCGCCCTGCTCGGAAGAAAAGAGGATATGGTCTCCGAAACCCTGCGCAAGACTTTCCTTGCCATGGGCGAGGACGTGCGCGTGGTGTTGATCAAACTGGCAGACCGCCTGCACAATATGCGCACGCTGGGTCACATGCCGGAACACAAACGCAGGCGCATCGCCCAGGAGACGCTCGATATTTTTGCGCCGCTTGCCAACCGGCTCGGCATCTGGCAGTTGAAGTGGGAATTGGAAGACCTCAGTTTCCGCTACGTCAGCCCGGAGAAATACAAGGAGATTGCCGAGCAGCTGGCGGAACGCCGCCCGGACCGCGAACGCCAACTGGAGGACATAAAGGATACGCTTCTGAAACTGCTGGCGAAGAACAACATCAAAGCCGAGATCAGCGGACGCCCGAAGCACATCTATTCGATCTACAAAAAGATGCAGAAGAAGGATAAAGCCTTCAACATGCTGTACGACGTGCGCGCGGTGCGTTTGATCGTGCCGGACGTGCCTTCGTGCTATGCCGCGCTGGGCGTGATCCACACCACGTGGCGACCCATCCCCGGCGAGTTCGACGACTACATCGCCGCGCCCAAGGATAATTTTTACCAATCGCTGCATACGGCGGTCATCTACGACGACAAGCGCCCGCTCGAGGTGCAGATCCGCACCCAGGACATGCACTTGAACGCGGAGTACGGCATCGCCGCGCACTGGCGCTACAAGGAAGGCGGCAGGCACGACCTGAATTTCGAACAGCGCATCAGTTCCCTGCGCAAGATGATGGAATGGCGCTCGGACGTGAGCGACGCCACTGAATTCGTCGAATCCATGCGCAGCGACGTATTCCGCGACCGGGTGTACGTCTTTACGCCGCGCGGCGACATCATTGACCTGCCGGCGGGCTGCACGCCGATTGATTTTGCCTACCACGTCCACACGGACATCGGTCATCAGCTGCCGGGGGGCGCGGGTGAATGGGAAACTCGTCCCGTTGTATCAGGAACTGAAGACGGGCGACCAGGTCGAAATCCTGACGGCGAAGCGCGGCGGTCCCAGCCGTGACTGGTTGAATGCCAACCTGGGTCTTGTCCGCACGCAGCGGGCGCGCGCCAAGATCAAAGCCTGGTTCAAGAAGCAGGAGGACGAACAGAACCTTGCGCAGGGACGGAGTACGCTCGAACGCGAACTCCAGCGGCTCGGCATCACGGAAGTCAACTTCGAGAAGATGGCGCGCGAGCTCGGTTATAAAACGCCGGATGAGATGTTCATTGCGCTGGGCAACGGCGATCTGTCCATCGGCAAGGTCATCAAGCAGTTTGCGCAGGACGAGGAGATTCAGGACATCCTCGAAGCGAACGCTCCCCCGCCGCAGACCGTCTCCACAGATGCGGTGGAAGTGGTGGGGTTGAAGGGCATGCTCTCGGTGATGGCGAAGTGCTGCAACCCCATGCCCGGCGACCAGATCGTCGGTTTTGTGACGCGCGGGCGCGGAGCGACCATCCACCGGCAGGATTGCCCGAACGTTTTGAAGACGAAAGACCGCGAGCGTTTACTCAAAGTAGGCTGGGGTCACGTGGAGCGGACGTACCCGGTGTCGGTGAAGATCAAGGCGTACGACCGCCAGGGGTTGATGAGCGATGTCTCGAACCTGCTGGCGGATGAGAACATCAACATTGCCAACGTGGCGGTGAATGTGAACCGCAGCATTGCCGACCTGCGCCTGATCATCGAGGTGAGGGACATCACCCAGCTCAGCCGCATCCTGACGCGCATCGAAAACCTGCCGAATGTGATGGAGGCGCACCGCACGAAGCCGGGGTAGCGCCCAGACAGCATGAAAAGGAGTCCAGAAGTTCTACTTCTGGAATTCCGCAAGTAGAACTTGCGGAGTCCGCTTATTTTCATACAGCGAAACACAAAAGGAATCGAATTGTGAATCAAAACAAACGCAGGGCGTCCATGGCGTTTCTCATCCTGGGGATGGCGTTTCTAACCATCGGCATTTCCACCGATAACACCGCCTTCACCTGGGCGGCGGTGGTGTTCGTGGTCCTTTCGCTTATTCTGGGAGGGCGCTGGCTGAGACCGAGGAGAAAATGAAGGTTTTGTTGACCTTTCACGCCAGTGAGCGTATAATTTGTTTATATGGTTTTAACCCATTCCGCCCAAACGCCCAAATGGATTTGGGGAATTAGGCGGAAACCGTCCAAAGGTAATTGGATGGGCGTCCGCAGAACCCCTGTTAGCCCGCCCGTGAAAAATAAAACCACTTAAAGCAAAAGGAGAAAACCATGTCGGAAGGGGTTATCATTGCTCTAATAAGTTTTGCGAGTGCAGTTGTAGGCGCAGCAATTTCAGGATTTGCCACAGTTGTTGCGGCTGGCATTAAAGGCAAAGGCGACAATCAAAGTGCTGGTACAAGTTCCGTATCATGTGCAGTGGTTGGTTTATTTGCCTCAATAGGCGCAGCAGGTGGTTTAGTTTTAGGAGCATTTTTCGGTTTATCGTTGGTTCGCGCAGATAGTCATAATTTAGTATCAAATAATCCTGTTATAAGCAATCCAGCCGCCGAAGGAAACTCTACCCCTCTATCCGTTCAACTGCCAAATAACCTATCTTGTCAACAACATTCAAGCGGATATTGTGGGTTGACAATGACTGTGACATGGACAAATATTGACGCTAACAGTGAATATTACATTTATGCTATTGGTCATGGCTTACATTACCAACCTGAAATGTGGTGGGTTGCTGGAAATGGATTTCCTGTAAGCACTCCAAATGGAAGTCAGGTTATAACCGATGGGGCTTACGGAAATTCTGGTGACTCGTTGGGCGTTTTTGTTTGCTTGACAAAAACAAAATATAGTTTTGATGGCAAAAAAGAAATTTTGTTTTATGATAAGCCAAGTTGTGAAATGTATTCGCAGGAAGTTTACTTTCAGCCCAAATAATGCGGGCTAACAAAGCGTGCACCTGACGCTGGGGATTCTGCGGCAATCTCAAGCAGTTTCCTACGCCTTAGCCTTTTTCTGGCTGGACGGCTTCGCCGTCCCCGCCCCAGCGCAGGTAACGCAAGCCGTTGGGCGTTTGTCTTGCAAAATTTTATTAACAAGGAATAATACAACATGGAATCTATTAGAAAGATATTACGTACACCTTCTGCGTTTGTTCTTATAATTACCGCTATTATTGCTTTGGTTGGCGTAATTATTCAGAGTAAAACCAACAAGGAAATT
This sequence comes from Chloroflexota bacterium, assembly GCA_013112685.1. Lineage (GTDB taxonomy): Bacteria > Chloroflexota > Anaerolineae > Anaerolineales > Villigracilaceae > Villigracilis. Next base: position 1,792,445 of record JABFGC010000002.1, read on the forward strand.
GCACTAATACCAATCAATGCAACATCTACTGCCGAAGCAAAATTGACTCAAATTGCATTTCAGCCAACAGAAATTACGCTTACAGAATCCACTCCGAGCACGTTAACATCTGATACCTTTTACGAAGACAATTTTTCCTCAGATGCACCAACGTGGTGGTCAATAGACAATGTCAATAATGAATATTGGTCATCTTCGTCATACATAGACAATGGAGTTTTTGTCTGGCATGTAACATCAAAAACAGCCGTCTTTGCCAGTCTTCTCAGTAAAACCCCATCGCTAACAAATTTCGATTTGGAATTAACACTGGAAAGAGTCGACAATTCACAAAATAGTTCTTATGGAGTAACCTTCTTCGCAACAAATGGGGCGGGTGGTTACGACCTAAAGTTTGAGCCAAATAAACCAAAGCAATTTAAGTTACAAAAAAGAGAAGGTAACACAACAACTTCGCTAATTGATTATACGGAAGCATCCTCCATGAATTTAACTGGAAGCAACAAAATACGTATTCAGGTAACTGGTTCAAACATAAAAATATTCATTAATGGAGCATTTGTTGGTGAAGTGAATGACGACGCGATTAGAAAAGGGCAAATAGGTCTTTTTGCAGGCTTGCTCGAAGGAGAAACCGTGATTCTTAATGTGAGCGACTTCAAAGTAGCAACATCTACTTCTCAATAAAAACGCCCAACAAAGCGTGCAGCCGACTGGTGGGATTCTGCCGCATTTTCAAGCATTTTTCTGGCTTCGGGCTTTTCCTGCTCTTGGAGTTTTGTCTCGTCCCGCCCACCAGCGGCTAACGCAAACCGTTAGCCCGCTCCTCCGGATACATCAAAATGGAAACTGAAGGAATAATCAATCACACTATCATAAGCATTGCAGGCTGGCTCTTAGGAACATCTCTTGGTTGGGGCACTGGCTTTGCTTTATTGTCCTTGTGGCGCAAAATCAATCCCGATCCGCAAAGATTGTCTCCATTTGCATTGTTCATTCCCTGGAGGACTATTGTTCTCGGTTTGCTGATGGTGAATTACTTTCCCATAATTCCCCTTCGGTGGCTTGGATTTGGAAATGAGACGGGTATCCTTAGCGTTGCTTTTGTCGTCTTCTGGTTAAGTCTTATTTTTGTACTTCAGTCTGCCCAAGAAAACCAGCAGAATTCACGGTTTTGGTCTTGGGCGCGTACCATTGCCGTTTTTTCTGTACTTCTGACTGCCCATTTTGGTATTTGGGGTGGTGGTGGCTTAGGTTTTGTCGCCGAGCAACAACTGATGACCTTTGACTTTGCTTCCGCATGGATGTATTTTGCGTGGATGATTGGTATCGCTCTTGTAATCGATTTAGTCATTGCATCAGGTCAGTTATCTGTTGTTCGGTATACTGTTCAAGAAAAGAAAGCGGGCTAACACAGCGTGCAGCCGACTTGGGGTACGCGCCGCGTTTTCGGGCATTTTGCGTGGCTTGGAGTTTTTCCCGTTTCGGCGGCGAGTCCACGCTCCCACCCCAAGCGGCTACCGATAACTTGCAGTGTCAAGATCATGAGAAGGAAAGTTTCTCATGGTCTTTTGTATTCAAAGGGATTTCATAATTAGGGAAAGCTTCGCCACCCCCGTCAGCCTCTGCGGTTGATCCGGGGTTGCAGATTCTTATTTCGGTTTTTCGTTCAAGCCCGCTTTAGCAGGTCAAGCCCAGTTCCTCCATGCGTGCCAGGACTTCCGCTCTGGGTGCGATCCTTCTGGGCACATTCCTGCGTACAAAGCGAGTGATGTCGGTCTCAATGCCGAGCTTCATCAACGCATATTTGGCAAACTGCTTGTAGGTCAGTCCCAGGCGGACGTTTTCGTCCAGGTCCCACGCCAACACCAACATCTTGTACGCCAGGTCTTCTTCGCTCGCATGAATGTCGGTCTCTTCCTTCGTCAGCACGTGCCAGACCGCCACCAACAACTTCCGCGCGATCACCACAATCGCCTGGTTCGGTCGACGCATGCGGCGTAGATACTTCTCATATTGCTCCTTCCAATACGGCGAAATACGGATCGCTTGCCACGCCGCTTCCACCAGTGCCCAGCGCAATTCCTTGCGTCCACTTTTGGTAATGCGCTTCTCGATGTGTTCCTTGCCACTCTCATGAACGCCCGCTCCCAACCCCGCATAGCCCACCAGATGCTTGGCACTCGCAAAACGCTGGATGTCACCGATGGCAGACAGCACGATCATGCTCATCACCACCCCGAAGCCGGGTAGTTGTAACAGTCTCACCGCCTGCTTGCCCCACGGCTCCCGCAGGCATTGCCGCCCCAATTCTGCATCCACTTCCGCTTTGTGTTTGTCAATCTCCTCCAGCAGCACCAGTTCCTGCTGGATCTGCATCTTCTCCAACCCACTCATCTGCTGTGCCTGCCACCAGGCTGCATCCTGCAAGCTCCCTTTCGGCAGCAGGATGTTATGTCGATGCAGCAGACTTTGCAGCCGGTTGCGGATCATCGTGCTCGTTTTGACCAGCCGATTGCGATACGAGATCAGCCCACGCAACTCGCGCACTTCTACAGGCGGCACCCATACCTCCGGCACGATGTCCGCAATCAACAAGCGGATCAGCCGCTTGACATCTTCCTTGTCCGTCTTGACCCGCGCTTCGGCAATCTGCCTCACGGCTCCGGCATGCGCCACCACGGTGCGGGTGACCAGCGGCGCCACACTGTCGTAGATGTCCCAGACATTGGTGGTCGTCTCGATCACCACTGCATCCCCTTCCTGCAGGTTGGCGCTTGCCCATTCCCGAAACTTCGCCATGCTGATCCGGCGGGGCGGCATCACCCACTCCTGCTTCGCATTCTGTCCCCCCGCCAGCACATACTCCTTGTGAATATCCGGGGCTATGTACCGCTCGATCTGTCTTGTATCTTCTGTTCCTTTCATGCTACACTCCTTATGTCTGTGCTTGGGACGTGGATTGTTGGGTTTGAGTGGCAGCTACCGATTCGGGTTCTCGGCGTTTCAACGCCAGTCCCAGATTAGGTTCCGCAGGTGTCCAAACTTGCCCTGAGCCTGTCGAAGGGTAACGCGGCGGGCTCTCGATTTCTTCCAGCGAAATCTGTCCCATAGCGGTCGCCGGACAACCCAGACACTCACACCCCATCAGCGTCCCTGCGGCGGTATCACCTCTAGGATACGCCGATGCCACGTCCCAAGCAAGTTCATTCTAATAACGCCAGCCGTTAGGCGCTTCGTCGCATTTGATAAAATAAGCAAAAGAAAATGACATTTCTGGCTCACCCATTATTTCTTCAATTCGCAGTTCCACTGATGACAGTGGCTTTTACTGTTTTCTTGAAAGTGGTGAGTCGCAACGATAAGCATAATATACGGCTCAAAAAAGATGATATAGCAGTGGGACTTGAAATAGCGGTTACTGCGCTAATTTTGTTCATAACAGAAAGCGCAAGTCTCGCTCAACAATTGGCAGTGTCACCCAATTTGGCAATCCCTGCAACAATTGATAAGTTATCTTCCGCCCCCTGGGTAATTCTAATGTTTGTATTGGGTATTTGGGGTGTATCGTCAATAGTTCGATGGGCAGGATGGAAAGGGGACGATGATTTAAATATAGGCTGGGGCATTGTGTTTCCAGATTTATTTGGCGTTCTTTTGTTGCTATTTGTTGTCAATTGGATAAGGTAATTGGATGAAACGGCTATTAAAATCTGAAACACTCACCGCAGTTATTTCTGTCATCGCCACGATAGTATCAATCTTGGCGATTGGCTCAGAATTTATTAACTACCTCCCTAGCATATCAGGGCTACTTGTTAGTATATTTGGCGTAATTCTAGGGGCAGGCATATCTGTATTTGTTTTATCAATCCTCAGCAAAAAAGACTCAGCCAAAGTATTTATTTCATATTCATTGAAAGATAATGACTTCGTTCTTAAACTTTCCAACGACTTAAGCCGTGCTGGATTTCAAGTCTTGCGGCTAGATAATGTTGTCATGGTTGGCGATAACATTCAAGACAAAATCAATGAAAGCATTCAAAAAGCCGATTTCTTTGTAGCAGTAATGTCCAAAGAATCTTTAGAGTCTGATTGGGTTCTTAGAGAATTAGAGATTGCCGCAAAGAGCAAAAAGAAAATATTTCCTGTGTTGAAAGAAAATGTTCCGTTACCCCCGTTGATGGAATCTATTCAATATGCCGACTTTACTAAAGAATATGATTCTGCGATTTTATCTCTGGCTAAATCTTTACGGGCGAGTACTCGTTCAAGAAAGGCAGAGTCCGTAAAACAAAACAGCGCCTAACAAAGCGTGCACTTGACGGGTGGGATTCTGCGGCATTTTCGGGCTTTTTCCACGCCCGAACAGAATCCTACTCTTGGAGTTTTATCTCAGCCCGCCCACCCGCAAGTAACGCAAACCGTTGGGCAGTTCCGTGCTAAATAGGGTAAACAATGAAAATCCAAACAATTGTTTCGAGTTTGCTTGTTTCCATAATTTTGGTTTCATGTATGCCAGCAGGAATTGTTGTTCCAACCGAAACGACTATTCCAGCTTCGACTATTACGCCTATCCCGCCTACTCCCACAATTACACCAACCTCTGCACCTGAAAACATTGCCGATTCTAAAGATTTACCTATTTGGGTTGATGAATTTGTCCATGCTTACGGCGGCAAAGTCACGGTCAACGGCATTGAAATGGACGCAAGCCAGTTAACCGATGAAATCCGCAAGAATGGTGAAAAGTATACAGAGAGAAAACAGGTCAATGGAAATGAAATTTTATTTTTAGTGATAAATGGTATTCCTTTGGCAATGAGAGAAGGAAATAGTCAATGGCAAGAAGCAACAATGGCAAAACTTGGAGAATTCAACGGAGTTGAATTTGAAAGTTCATTACGCTTAGATGGAAGGAAGTACCAAGAATTTTCAAGAATTTCAGAAAGGGCTTTAGGAAGTAACCCTATTATTGTTTTAACTACAAATCTTGATGTTACAGAAGTTTTTGGCGATTTCACGGTATCTGATTGGCAAAGCATTCTAAATAACTGGGACGATATTCAAAAGGATTTTTCATCTGGAATAGTTCCTGCTGGCTATCCATACTACTGGAAAAGTGGACAGGAGGGTATGGACGCTGATGTAATTCGTGCTTTCGGCGGAAGCCCGCAATACAGGTCACAACAGTTATATGAAGGTGGATTACGGGATGACGGTGATCGTATTCAAGCCTTGAAGGTATTTCAGTCGCAGAAATCTCAAGAAGAAATGTTGAAAATTTTTGAGTTTGTTGTAAGGTCACGGGTATTACAGTTCCCGCAAATAGAACGATGGGATGTGTCGGATGAAATATCGGCGGCTTATGTTCAATATATTTATAATCAAGTCAATGAAAAAAATTTCTGGGGACTAGCAACAGGCCTCAAACCTTCTGAATTGACTATCAAAGTAGCCGAGTGGGTAAAACAAGATAACCCCGAAGCAAAAACATATATTACCGAGTCAAATATCTTTGATATGGCAAATCCAGTTGCCGCTGATGAGTTAGATTACTTTTACAATGTTTATATTCCAGAAATTATCAAGGGAAATACCAATCATCAGATTGATGGGGTTATCGGAGAAAATAATTGGTGGATTTACGAACCGCAGGATTGGTCACAAATTGCAGCGAAAATTGATTACTTGAATGACAACGGGCTAAAAATAGGCGGCTCGGAAACAATGATTGTATCGGGTGATACGCCGATTAATGATTGTTGTGGAAGAAGAAAGTTGATTGAAATTCAAGACCCCAAACAGGCGCAAGCAGAAATGTTTTCTCAGTGGGTTGACCTATATTTGGATAAAGGCATCAGAACCATTGGTTTTGGAAATATTGACGACTTTTACGCATGGACGCAAGATGTAGGTTTGCCAGACGCAAATCCAACGATTTTTGATATTGATTTCCGAGCCAAGCCCGCTTATTATTCAATAGTCAAGACTCTTTACGAGCATATTCCGTGAAAATCAAAAACTGCCCAACAAAGCGTGCACCTGACGCTGGGGATTCTGCGCACATCCCAAGCATTTTTCACGCCTTTTCTTTTTTCTGGCTGGACGGCTTCGCCGTCCCCGCCCCAGCGCAGGTAACGCAAACCGTTGGGCAACCATATAAGAAATCAGTTCTTATGAAAATCGGTAAACTTATCCTTCTAATTTTAATGTCGATATGTTCGGCTTGCTCTTCTGCGACACCTTCAAAAGCAGAGATTTCTGCAAATGCAGAGATTAATGAAGCTCGAAATAATCGGATAGAAAACACTATTGCGAGCGAAAATAAATTATGGACAGAGCTTAGTATCGATAGCTATCAGATTGAAGTGAATAACAGTAGCAATTGGGTTAATTACACCGTAAAACTCACTGTAAAAAACAATATAGTTGTAGCTTTTCAAGCAAATTGTGGATACGCCATCATCGAAGGTGACAGCTTTTGTAAAGAGACTCTCCCCACAATTTCTCCTAACGATCACACAATACAAGCGTTGTTTGATGGATTAAAAAAGTCTCGGAAGAATTTTGAGGAAGATTTAGGAGAATACGTTTCTGCAAGTTGGGGCGAAAGCATTTCTATCACTTTTGATCCTCAATACCACTATCCCCAGCTAGTAAAATTTGACAGTCCTGATGTTTACGATGAAGAATACACAATAGAGGTTTTGAGCTTTAAGATTTTGCAGAAGTAGGATTTTGGGCATTAGAAAGATTAGTTTACATATAAAATATTGGTAATATAAATGATGGAATCCTTCTCCAGTTATCGTATTCGTCAATGGGCAGGTTGCCCAACAAAACGTGCACCTGACGCTGGGGATTCTGCGGCAATCTCAGGCAGTTTTCTACGCCTTAGCCTTTTTCTGGCTGGACGGCTTCGCCGTCCCTGCCCCAGCGCAGGTAACGCATACCGTTAGGCGTTTCCTTCCAAAATAAAAGGATGTCAACCATATGCCCGACAAAAATAAAGTAAAGGTAACAATACAAGGTGTACGCGGTGGACAGTTGACCATAGTAGGTGGAAATGTCGTAGCGCAACCCTTCCCTGAAAAAATAACCCCCAAGATTCTTCGGGAATGGTGGCATGATATTCTCAAGGCATATGGAAAATATTCATGTTGTGCTTTTGTGCTTGCACTTCCAACAGACGAGCAAACAATCAAATACTTGACTGATTTTGGCAAGGAAATTGATTTAATTTCAGGAAAAGATTGTTTAGTAATTGCTATGAACGACTCTCAATTAATGAGATATGGATTTGACGAAAACCTGTGGAGAATTGCAATAAACGAACAAGTATCAAATGGGCAAAGCATTAAAGTGGCAAACCTATTTAGCATTGAGTATACGGAGTTTCCTTGCATGGTACTTTTTCAAGATATTAGAAATTCGGAGCATTTAGTGATTTCATTACGTGGGATGGATGTAAATGAAATATCACAAAAAATGCGTTCAGTTTTTTCCATCGTTCAATCAGCGGTAGCCCAAAAGCGTAATCCGTTGCACGAACTTAAACATCAAAAAAACAAAAAAGAACTTCAAAGCGCAGGAGAATCAATTATTGGGAATTTACGCAGTTTCGCTGGAAAAACCTTTGATACTGCAATGGAAGCATGGATTCAAGCAACAATAAAAAACGCCTAACAAAGCGTGCACCTGACGCTGGGGATTCTGCGCACATCTCAAGCAGTTTTCCACGCCTTATCATTTTTCTGGCTGGACGGCTTCGCCGTCCCCGCCCCAGCGCAGGTAACGCAAACCGTTGGGCAGTGCTTTAGTGAGGTAACTCATGTCGATACCTTGGCCAAGCAATACTGTGTTTTATATTAGGTCAAAAGCTGGGTTTGAAACTTGGACTGTAAGTTTTGAAGCAGATACAGCAAACGGGCAAATAAGTGCAGAGTCACCGCTTGGCAAATCACTACTGAATGCTAAAAATGGTGGAGTAAAGGCAATTCGGTTGCCTGACCAAAAGGCATTTCTTTACAAAGTAATCTCCATTCGACCAAGCGGCGGTAAAGAGACACAATTCACTACTGCTTTAGAATTTTATGTCGATGCTTATCGGACCGATGCGTCTGGAATTCGTTTAAATCCTCATATGAAAGGCATTTGCCTCGAATGTGGTCACTACACACCAGGAGCAGGTGAAGGTCGAACTATTTGCATTGAATGCGGAAATTGGTGGTATCGTGATCATTGTTGGAATTGTAAAACCTACGATGTCGATAGCCGAGATCCAACTACGCCTCGGTGTAGCCGATGTAGGTATTGGAGATGTGTTCATTGCGGTCAATGTTTCTGCAATAGTGAATTCTTATGGAATCATGAGTATTGAGCATCTTCTCTTTTGGAAATCACTTTGTATATGTCATTCGCACTGCCCAACAAAGCGTGCACCTGACGCTGGGGATTCTGCGCACATCCCAGGCAGTTTTCTACGCCTGAGCCTTTTTCTGGTTGGACGGCTTCGCCGTCCCCGCCCCAGCGCAGGTAACGCAAACCGTTGGGTGCTTCGGGCAAACACAATATGGATAAGTCAACAAAGAGAAATATGCCTGTCAAATTTCAGAATCTTTTTCGATCCATAAACCCTCCACGCGACAAATTCCTCTCGCGGCTCTTTGGCATTTTCAACGAAGAGATTGTGCGGTGTTGGTGTCAAGATAATCAAGCGCTGTATCGAGATTTGGGAAGACCAACAATCAAGCCTGCCAGCTATCCGCGTGGCTTTACCCTTGATTTTGCTTTTCAGTCAAAAAGCAATAATGCGGTGTATGTTGGGGAAATGAAGTGTGAATTGGAATACGAAAATTATCGCTATCTCATGCTCGAATCTCCCGCGCAACTCGACCATCACAGAAAAGACGCATTTCGGCTCTTTCTCGATATAGCGCAAAACGCCAAACAATATATCGTAACAGTCGGCGGCAAGCCTCAATTCATCAGTGGTTCTATTCTGGTATGGGGCAGTTATACAGAGTCAGGACGCGCTAGTGTAATTGCAAAGTATGGACTCCATGATATTCTTTCACTTGAATCTATCATTGCCGATTTGCTGGCATGGGAAAACAAAGACTTCATTGAACTGCTTGATAAATATCAAACGTGGTCTAATGAACTCTTTACAAGATTGCGGGAGATGGAATGAGCAGGCAGTCGTGTAAGGTAAAAACGCACCCAACAAAGCGTGCAGCTGACGGTGGGTACGCACCGCGTTTTTTGGGCATTTTTCTGGCTTTGGGTTCTTTCCGTTTCGACGGCGAATCCACGCTCCTACCCACCGCAGCTACCGATAACTTGCAGTGTCAAGATCATGAGAAGGAAAGTTTCTCATGGTCTTTTGTATTCAAAGGGATTTCATAATTAGGGAAAGCTTCGCCACCCCCGTCAGCCTCTGCGGTTGATCCGGGGTTGCAGATTCTTATTTCGGTTTTTCGTTCAAGCCCGCTTTAGCAGGTCAAGCCCAGTTCCTCCATGCGTGCCGGGACTTCCGCTCTGGGTGCGATCCTTCTGGGCACATTCCTGCGTACAAAGCGAGTGATGTCGGTCTCAATGCCGAAGCTCATCAACGCATATTTGGCAAACTGCTTGTAGGTCAGTCCCAGGCGGACGTTTTCGTCCAGGTCCCACGCCAACACCAACATCTTGTACGCCAGGTCTTCTTCGCTCGCATGAATGTCGGTCTCTTCCTTCGTCAGCACGTGCCAGACCGCCACCAACAACTTCCGCGCGATCACCACAATCGCCTGGTTCGGTCGACGCATGCGGCGTAGATACTTCTCATATTGCTCCTTCCAATACGGCGAAATACGGATCGCTTGCCACGCCGCTTCCACCAGTGCCCAGCGCAATTCCTTGCGTCCACTTTTGGTAATGCGCTTCTCGATGTGTTCCTTGCCACTCTCATGAACGCCCGCTCCCAACCCCGCATAGCCCACCAGATGCTTGGCACTCGCAAAACGCTGGATGTCACCGATGGCAGACAGCACGATCATGCTCATCACCACCCCGAAGCCGGGTAGTTGTAACAGTCTCACCGCCTGCTTGCCCCACGGCTCCCGCAGGCATTGCCGCCCCAATTCTGCATCCACTTCCGCTTTGTGTTTGTCAATCTCCTCCAGCAGCACCAGTTCCTGCTGGATCTGCATCTTCTCCAACCCACTCATCTGCTGTGCCTGCCACCGGGCTGCATCCTGCAAGCTCCCTTTCGGCAGCAGGATGTTATGTCGATGCAGCAGACTTTGCAGCCGGTTGCGGATCATCGTGCTCGTTTTGACCAGCCGATTGCGATACGAGATCAGCCCACGCAACTCGCGCACTTCTACAGGCGGCACCCATACCTCCGGCACGATGTCCGCAATCAACAAGCGGATCAGCCGCTTGACATCTTCCTTGTCCGTCTTGACCCGCGCTTCGGCAATCTGCCTCACGGCTCCGGCATGCGCCACCACGGTGCGGGTGACCAGCGGCGCCACACTGTCGTAGATGTCCCAGACATTGGTGGTCGTCTCGATCACCACTGCATCCCCTTCCTGCAGGTTGGCGCTTGCCCATTCCCGAAACTTCGCCATGCTGATCCGGCGGGGCGGCATCACCCACTCCTGCTTCGCATTCTGTCCCCCCGCCAGCACATACTCCTTGTGAATATCCAGGGCTATGTACCGCTCGATCTGTCTTGTATCTTCTGTTCCTTTCATGCTACACTCCTTATGTCTGTGCTTGGGACGTGGATTGTTGGGTTTGAGTGGCAGCTACCGATTCGGGTTTCGGTGCAAACTCGCACCATCCCAGATTAGGTTCCGCAGGTGTCCACATAACGCGGCGGGCTCTCGATTTCTTCCAGCGAAATCTGTCCCATAGCGGCTGCCGGACAACCCAGACACTCACACCCCATCAGCGTCCCTGCGGCGGTATCACCTCTAGGATACGCCGATGCCACGTCCCAAGCAAGTTCATTCTAATAACGCAAACCGTTGGCACGCCCCTCGATGTCATAGGAATTGAATTCAAAGGGAAAACAATATGCAAAAGTTTTCAGCTGCTCACCGAATCGTATTGACAGTCTTCATTTTGTTGTTAAATGGGTGCAGTAATAACAATACTAGCGGCAGTCCTGATGTCCAAGTAAATGAAGTAAGCAATAACACTACATCCTATGATGAAACCATTCATATCAACAATTGTGGTGGCAAGGCAGAGAGCGAGCAAATAAAAGAACGTTCTTTTTCTTCAAACATCGAAGGCGGGATTGAAGTAGGCGTTCAGCAAGTAGTGCAAGGTATTATTTCTGCAAAGTATAGCCGGGCTAGAAACACATCAGTAAGTCACAAGTTAGTTGCGCCTGCGGGGACAAATATGGAGTTTTTATTGAGATGGCAAGAGGAAGTCCATGCTGGCAATGTAGTTGTGAATGGTAGTACAGGAACTTACACGGTCAAAATTCCAATCGCTGTCGAACAAGTTTCAAGCCAAGATCTGGGATGCTCTGGAAATGTACCAAACCCACCATCTGCTACCCAAGCGCCTATAAACACAATTCCCCCTTCTCCAAGTTATGCAGAGAAGTTATGTCCTCATGCCATTACCCAAAACGAAGTAAATTCTTTTAATATTGGGGTTGCTGATGTGTCAACTGTACAAAGTTACATAAATCGCTTTGACGATGGACGTCCAAATGATGGTGGTGCTTTTTTACAAGGTACAAGAATTCCAGCAGGTGTTGTTATCGCTACAAACTTCGATAAAGTAAATCCAAACAAATGGCTCGATTATCCCGTCATTGCACTTGTTAATTCTGGTAGTTGGGGCTTGTTTCAATCTACGGGCGACTTCACTGCACCCAATGATGGTGCTTGCAGAGTTATAATCCCGTAAATCAAAAGGGTGTCCTGCAAGCCAAAAGCGTGCCAACAAAGCGTGCACCTGACGCTGGGGATTCTGCGGCAATCTCAAGCATTTTTCTACGCCTTATCATTTTTCAGGTCGGACGGCTTCGCCGTCCCCGCCCCAGCGCAGGTAACGCATGCCGTTGGCTGGCTGACGCATGAAGAGTAATGAGATATGAACAAAAATAAATTAACTCGCAGAGATTTTCTAAAAATGGCTGGTGTCACTTCGGCGGGACTGGCTCTCTCGGCTTGCGGTGTAGATGTTACGAAATTACCCGACCCAACAGTAACGGCTTCGATTACGCCTTTTCCAACAGCAACACAGACGCCCATTCCAACTCCTGAAACGCTTGCGTCATTAAAAGACCTAGAATTTTGGATTGACGATTTTGTTAACGCACACGGCGGGACAATCAAAGTAAATGAAACCAACATGAACGCAAGGGAACTGACAAATAAGATTAGAACCAATCCAGAATCTTTTACTCAAACTAAATTAATAAGTAGCAAAGAATATTCCTTTTTGATGGTCAACGATGTGCCAATAGGAATCGCAGGTGGAGATAAAAAATGGAGCGAATCCAGTTTGCGAATACTGGCGGAATTGAAAGGTATTGAATTGGAATTTGCATGGGCGGGAGATGATTTTTTGCGGCAACATAATATTAGTAGCGAAAAGTATGTAGAGTTATCAAAATTAATCGGGAATTCTTTTATTATTGGCGGGGGAGTTCAAACCCAACAAGTTTTTCAAAACTTCACAACACAAGATTGGCAGAGAGTCATAAAAAATTGGAATGATATAAAAGGGCAACTCCAAAGCAACAAAGTGCCCTCTGGCTATCCATATTATCTGGATTACGGCAAAGAAATGATTCGGCAAGTTACAATAGCGTCAGTTAATGAAAATCCCAAAATGCGCGGTCTATGGCTCATGCATTTAGGCAACGGTCTGGATTCAATTATCAAAGGAAGTTTTTCGAGTCAAGAGTTATCTATCATTCTTGAATTCATAATCAAGTCAATTGTATTAAGTTTCCCAGAAATAAACAGGTGGGACGCGACAGATGAACTCGTGAATGCTTACGTTACTGAAGAGCCAGACTTAAGATTTTGGTATCAGATTTTTGGAAAATCGCCAGCACAAACGAGTATTTCCGATGTGGCTGATTTAATGATAGTTATAGCACAGTGGATAAAGGAAGCAAATCAAAATGCAGAAGTAATTATTACCGAAGACGCTATTTTAGATTTCAACAACGCTTATGCACCGTGGTCAATCAACGCCTTCAATGATGTGCTAGAGAATATATCAAGCAAATCGCAGGCGCATTTATTCAAAGGAATAGATTGCGAATTCAATTTATGGGTTTATGATGGTCTTGATATTGAAAAGATGAAGGCAAATCTTGATAAATGGAATAATTGGGGCTTTCATTTATATGGTTCAGAAACAATGATAGTAACAGGTGATACTTCTATACAAAGAAGAACGTCGGGCATTTTATCTGGAAAAGTTGACCCGATTGAACAGCAAGACCTAATGTATAAGCAATTATTCCAATTTTATTTAGACGCGCAAGCCCCGACTTTTGGATTTGGAGAATTAGGCGATATGGACAATTGGCTAGAAATGGGCGATGACCCGTTATACAATACAGCCCCAGGGATATTTGATGTGAATTACAGAAAGAAATCTTGTTACTTCGTTCTTGCAAAAACACTCTTTGAAAATTTATGAATCTTCAAATCCACGCCAGCCAACAAAGCGTGCACCTGACGCTGGGGATTCTGCGCAAATCCCAGGCATTTTTCTACGCCTTTGCCTTTTTCTGGCTGGACGGCTTCGCCGTCCCTGCCCCAGCGCAGGTAACGCAAACCGTTAGCCCGCCCCTTGCTAGAATGGGCTTCAAATCGAATCTCTCCTACGATGGATACAAAGGAGGCAGTCGTGAGACAGGACAATAAGAAACTAAATTGGGTAAGTAGTATTATTTGCAGGGTCAAAGGTCACGATTTTCAATTTATCCGTTATCAATTGCTGTCCAATGACGACTGTGAAGAAATAACCGAGTGCAGGCGATGTGGGCTTTTTGCTACCAAAGTAACCCCCCATAAAATTTTCAAAACAACAATTTTCTTCAAATCATCTGGTAATGACTGTATAAAAACGGCAGATTGTAAAAAGTGTGGTGAATATATCCAATTGGGTATACAGGAACACGACATTTCAGGTTCAGAGATTTACTTTAGACCTTCCAATACAGATTGTGTAAGAATGAGAAAGTGTAAAAATTGTGGTGCACTCATTAAATTTGGAATACAGGAACATGACATTTCAGGGTCAGAGGTTTATTTCCAACCTTCTGGTAATGACTGTGCAAGAATGGCAAATTGCAAGAATTGCAACGGCTCTGTCACACTAGAGGTACAGGAACACAATGAAAAAATTGTCGAAATGCCGTGTCAAAAAGTCATGAGATGTGAAAACTGTACTGAAACTCGCGTAATAGAAGTTATCGAAGAAGGTCACCAATATAAATTTGTATCAAGTAAGCAAGTAGGAGATCGTGTATTTGACGGACTTGTTGACGAATGGGTATACGATTATGATATTGAGTATAAATGCGAGTTTTGCGGAAAGACCAAGATAGAACGAGATTCATGGAAAAATCGTCCTGGTCATTTGCAAGCGTTAAGGGAAATGACTGGGAAAGGATAAAAGCGGGCTAACAAAGCGTGCACCTGACGCTGGGGATTCTGCGGCAATCTCAAGCAGTTTCCTACGCCTTAGCCTTTTTCTGGTTGGACGGCTTCGCCGTCCCCGCCCCAGCGCAGGTAACGCATGCCGTTAGCCTGCTTCGCATGGATAAACAAAGTTGAAAAAATGATTGGAGAGTGGACAATGAAAAATCAAAAAGTTGTTTTTGCGTTGTTTTTGGTTCTGGCATTATTCATTGCATCTTGTCAGCCAACCGCCCCTTCTGTGAATGTGCCGCAAAATGGCGGGGTTGATGATGTCAGAGTTAATACCGCCGCACCAACCGAAGCCAAAATCAGCACGGAAGAATTTCCCTTACCAAATTGTGGCGGAACAGGCGAGATTCGGCAGACATTAGGAGCAACTGCGTCTGTATTCAAAAGTGTAACGATAGGAGTAAAAGCCACTGCTAGAGGCGGTGGTGAAATGGCAATTCCTGAAACAGCAAAACTTAAACTTGAAATTGAAGTTGAAGGCGCATATCAACAAACCTATGAGTCCGCAAGTTCTCGCCTTGATACAATTGACATGCCAGCGGCGGCGGGAACACATGTAGTTTATGAAATTGGATGGTACGAACAAACTTTTGAGTCAATTGTAGAATATTCGTCAGATGGGCAAGTATATGAAGCCCCTTACGTTTACAAGTTGCGTATTCCAAAAATCGAAAACAGTTATCAGGTCTCTTGCAATGGCTCATCAAATAATGGTCAAGGAGTAACGCCTCAGCCAACTTCAGTAAAATCTGGGTTGCGATGGGAACAAGAAGCCGCCCAAGTTCCAGCAAGCGGCACAAGCCTTAAATGGGAACTTGCAGCAGGTCAAATCTTGTTCTTAAGCGGCGGGCAAATTAGAATCAATGGTGAATATTGCGGCGGTGACGCTAATCAAATATGCGTTTTAGTATTCCAAGCCACTACGCCGCAAACCGTAATAGTTGACGCTCTTATCCCTGAAAATAATTGGTATGGAATTTCGTCAACCCTTTCACCAAATGACGCAGTTAGTGAAAAAGAGCCGCAGTTTTGGTATCCGCCAAACTGTATCAATGGTTGTAAAAAGGCTACCGTGCTGTACTTCACAGACGGGAAGTTAGTCAACAAAACCACTTTGACACCATAGGCTCTTGTAACCGAGAACGCAGGCTAACAAAGCGTGCAGTGGATGGTGGGGATTCTGCGCGTTTTACAAGCATTTTTCTGGCTTCGGGCTTTTCCTGCTCTCAAACAGAATCCCAGCCCGCCCCACCACCACTACCGATAACTTGCAGTGTCAAGATCATGAGAAGGAAAGTTTCTCATGGTCTTTTGTATTCAAAGGGATTTCATAATTAGGGAAAGCTTCGCCACCCCCGTCAGCCTCTGCGGTTGATCCGGGGTTGCAGATTCTTATTTCGGTTTTTCGTTCAAGCCCGCTTTAGCAGGTCAAGCCCAGTTCCTCCATGCGTGCCGGGACTTCCGCTCTGGGTGCGATCCTTCTGGGCACATTCCTGCGTACAAAGCGAGTGATGTCGGTCTCAATGCCGAGTTCATCAACGCATATTTGGCAAACTGCTTGTAGGTCAGTCCCGTGCGGACGTTTTCGTCCAGGCCCCACGCCAACACCAACATCTTGTACGCCAGGTCTTCTTCGCTCGCATGAATGTCGGTCTCTTCCTTCGTCAGCACGTGCCAGACCGCCACCAACAACTTCCGCGCGATCACCACAATCGCCTGGTTCGGTCGACGCATGCGGCGTA
The DNA here is from genome assembly GCA_013112685.1 of Chloroflexota bacterium. GTDB lineage: Bacteria > Chloroflexota > Anaerolineae > Anaerolineales > Villigracilaceae > Villigracilis. The sequence continues at coordinate 1,808,880 of JABFGC010000002.1, forward strand.
GATACTTCTCATATTGCTCCTTCCAATACGGCGAAATACGGATCGCTTGCCACGCCGCTTCCACCAGTGCCCAGCGCAATTCCTTGCGTCCACTTTTGGTAATGCGCTTCTCGATGTGTTCCTTGCCACTCTCATGAACGCCCGCTCCCAACCCCGCATAGCCCACCAGATGCTTGGCACTCGCAAAACGCTGGATGTCACCGATGGCAGACAGCACGATCATGCTCATCACCACCCCGAAGCCGGGTAGTTGTAACAGTCTCACCGCCTGCTTGCCCCACGGCTCCCGCAGGCATTGCCGCCCCAATTCTGCATCCACTTCCGCTTTGTGTTTGTCAATCTCCTCCAGCAGCACCAGTTCCTGCTGGATCTGCATCTTCTCCAACCCACTCATCTGCTGTGCCTGCCACCGGGCTGCATCCTGCAAAGCTCCCTTTCGGCAAAGCAGGATGTTATGTCGATGCAGCAGACTTTGCAGCCGGTTGCGGATCATCGTGCTCGTTTTGACCAGCCGATTGCGATACGAGATCAGCCCACGCAACTCGCGCACTTCTACAGGCGGCACCCATACCTCCGGCACGATGTCCGCAATCAACAAGCGGATCAGCCGCTTGACATCTTCCTTGTCCGTCTTGACCCGCGCTTCGGCAATCTGCCTCACGGCTCCGGCATGCGCCACCACGGTGCGGGTGACCAGCGGCGCCACACTGTCGTAGATGTCCCAGACATTGGTGGTCGTCTCGATCACCACTGCATCCCCTTCCTGCAGGTTGGCGCTTGCCCATTCCCGAAACTTCGCCATGCTGATCCGGCGGGGCGGCATCACCCACTCCTGCTTCGCATTCTGTCCCCCCGCCAGCACATACTCCTTGTGAATATCCGGGGCTATGTACCGCTCGATCTGTCTTGTATCTTCTGTTCCTTTCATGCTACACTCCTTATGTCTGTGCTTGGGACGTGGATTGTTGGGTTTGAGTGGCAGCTACCGATTCGGGTTTCGGTGCAAACTCGCACCATCCCAGATTAGGTTCCGCAGGTGTCCACATAACGCGGCGGGCTCTCGATTTCTTCCAGCGAAATCTGTCCCATAGCGGCTGCCGGACAACCCAGACACTCACACCCCATCAGCGTCCCTGCGGCGGTATCACCTCTAGGATACGCCGATGCCACGTCCCAAGCAAGTTCATTCTAATAACGCAAACCGTTGGGCAGTTCCTTGCAAAGACAATGAGTTCACATGGTAGAAATTGACATCATCCAATTATTGAAGTTTTATGACGAGAAAATTCAAACCAGTGTGCATCATGCTACGGCTATAAATGCGGTTGCGGGGGAAGATTTAGGCGCAGGACTAATTACACATTACCTCAATCGTGGTGGTTTTTCCGCAAAAGTTCTACCTGACCCCTGTACTCAAAAGACAAAGAAGGGACATCGTCTTGACAGATGGATTCTTGCTACTATAAAAAACGAGAGGGTTTACTACCAAACGGAAATCAAAAATTGGTCTGCTCATGCAATTGGTGGAAAGATTTTGAAAATTAATGCAACGCAAGATGAAGTATTTCAATACAAAATTATACGATGGCATAAGACTTGGAACGGCAAAACGCTAACGGAAAAAACAGCAAGAAAAGTTCTTACACCGATGAAGCCAGTAGAAGAAAACAGCAAAGTTGAACCTCTAATTTGTTTTTGGATGTCAATGCATCCTGAAGGGAAGAATGAGCCTTTCTTCTCAGTTGATATAAAAAACAAAAATTTTTCCAAGCTTTGGGTCTTCTCAATGTCCGCCTATCTTCGCAATCTATTAAATTCTGGCAAAAAGAAAGTAACACTTGAAATGCCCGATACCGAATCAAGAATTAAGTGGTTAAAAACATTGTTTCGTGTAAAATGAAAAACTGCCCAACAAAGCGTGCACCCGACGTGTGGGAGTCGGCGCGATTTAGGAGCACTTTCCTAGCTTCGGGTTTATACTGCCCTCAGAGCGAATCCACGCTCCGCCCACACGCGGGTAACGCAAACCGTTGGCTGGCAGCGCCAAAGAGCAAATGCAAAGCCGTCTTTGATTCACAAGTTTGTCTTTGCGTTTGTCTCAAAAATTCAAAACCTTTTTAGCCGCAGTATGTTTTCAAGTTCTCGCTTTTTGATTTATCGGCTTTCATTTCATCGGCATAGTGTAGGTTTTCAGGTATGAGGAAAAATGTCCAAAAAACATTGGGAAGGTATAGTGGTCGTTTATGGAGTTGCACTGCCTGAAATATTATGTGGCTTACTAATAGCACAAGGAGTTCCAGCAATTACTTCCCGTGAGGGATATTCAAAAGCAAAAGGTCTTTATTATGGTCGTGCGGGTCAAGCAGAAATATTAGTACCATCTGATTATGTGAAGCAAGCGCGTAAAGTTCTGGAATTATATTATGCTGGTGCTTTTGAGGCAGCAAGCGAATTTGATAATTCAGAACAAAGCAAGGCATAGTTTTTTGTTCTTGCTAAAGAATAAAATTCGTGAAATAATCTTGTCAGCTTTATAGCGGTGGTTCTGGTTTTCAATATGCACGTCTTGCACAAAGCCAGCCAACAAAGCGTGCACCCGACGTGTGGGAGTCTGCGCGATTTACAAGCATTTTTCTGGCTTCAGGTTTTTCCTACATCTCAAGCATTGTCCACGCCCGCCCACACGCGGGTAACGCAAACCGTTGGCACGCCCCTCGATGTCATAGGAATTGAATTCAAAGGGAAAACAATATGCAAAAGTTTTCAGCTGCTCACCGAATCGTATTGACAGTCTTCATTTTGTTGTTAAATGGGTGCAGTAATAACAATACTAGCGGCAGTCCTGATGTCCAAGTAAATGAAGTAAGCAATAACACTACATCCTATGATGAAACCATTCATATCAACAATTGTGGTGGCAAGGCAGAGAGCGAGCAAATAAAAGAACGTTCTTTTTCTTCAAACATCGAAGGCGGGATTGAAGTAGGCGTTCAGCAAGTAGTGCAAGGTATTATTTCTGCAAAGTATAGCCAAGGCTAGAAACACATCAGTAAGTCACAAGTTAGTTGCGCCTGCGGGGACAAATATGGAGTTTTTATTGAGATGGCAAGAGGAAGTCCATGCTGGCAATGTAGTTGTGAATGGTAGTACAGGAACTTACACGGTCAAAATTCCAATCGCTGTCGAACAAGTTTCAAGCCAAGATCTGGGATGCTCTGGAAATGTACCAAACCCACCATCTGCTACCCAAGCGCCTATAAACACAATTCCCCCTTCTCCAAGTTATGCAGAGAAGTTATGTCCTCATGCCATTACCCAAAACGAAGTAAATTCTTTTAATATTGGGGTTGCTGATGTGTCAACTGTACAAAGTTACATAAATCGCTTTGACGATGGACGTCCAAATGATGGTGGTGCTTTTTTACAAGGTACAAGAATTCCAGCAGGTGTTGTTATCGCTACAAACTTCGATAAAGTAAATCCAAACAAATGGCTCGATTATCCCGTCATTGCACTTGTTAATTCTGGTAGTTGGGGCTTGTTTCAATCTACGGGCGACTTCACTGCACCCAATGATGGTGCTTGCAGAGTTATAATCCCGTAAATCAAAAGGGTGTCCTGCAAGCCAAAAGCGTGCCAACAAAGCGTGCACCTGACGCTGGGGATTCTGCGGCAATCTCAAGCATTTTTCTACGCCTTATCATTTTTCAGGTCGGACGGCTTCGCCGTCCCCGCCCCAGCGCAGGTAACGCATGCCGTTGGCTTGCCCCTTGCACAATAAGTAAAAAATGACTAAATCAAATTACCTTGCTTCCAAAAAGATGTTCCTGTTATATAGCCATCCTGTGTGGTCATTTCTTACAGTGTTTGTTGCTGTGATTTTTGTTTTCACTACTCAATATATCCAAAATCAACTATATGGAAATTTTGTTTTTACAGTTGGCATTATTAGTATCTTAAGCCTTTCAATCCCTTTGGTTGCCAATTATGTGTACAAAAACTTATTATCTCTTCAAGAAACCGTATCTTCTTTAACAGAAACAAGTCAGAATGAATGGTTTTCAAAACAAATATTTTTTATTTTCGGGATTAATCGCTGGTCTGGGATTTTTGTGGTTGCAGTAATAATTTGCGGCGAACTCATAAATTATATTTTTGTTTGGAATGCGTGGAATGGCGTAGCAAAGTTCTTTTATTTTTTACACGCTGCAATATTTTTTGCTACGCTCGGAATGTTGGGCTGGTCTTATTTTGGTGTTTTATTGTTTGCTCGCCAAATTAAGTATCTGCACTTTGACCCAGAGCCTTTTGAGACAAAAAGAGATGAATTTGACAAATTGAATTCATCATTTTTTGAGATATTCTTTGCGGGCGCAATACTTTATATTGGCACAATAATGGCAAGTTGGATAAGCCCGATTAGTTCTTATCTGCTCCAACAATTCATTCTTCAAACTATGGTTTTTCCATTGGCATTTGGTGTTCTTGGCTTTTTTGCCCTTATTCAATATTTTTTACACGAAGCGATGAAGAAAGCCAAGAAAATCAGGCTGAATAAAATCTCATTATTAATTAGAAAGCACTATCATGAATGGGAGAAAAATTCATCTGAAAATCATAGAGCAACAATCAATGATTTGCTTGTGTGGAAAGAAAAAATTGAAAAAGAAAAAGATTTTCCCTTTGATTTTGTCACAGTGGCGTCCGTAACGGTTACAGTTTTATTGCCAGCGATAAAAACTATTATCGAACTTCTGCGCAGTGGATGAAGAAATGAAAAAAGGCAATCGTTTCGCAAAAACATCTTTGATTTTTATCACTTTATTTACTTTGACAATAACAAGTTGCGAACCTATAAAATCCGACCCTGTTCCAGTTAACAATTGCCGTTACGAACTTGCTACCAAATACCATACAGCATACGATTTCGGTAGTCAAGAGTCGAAGTATATTTACGTTTTACTAGATCAAGCCTATGATTCTAAACAAATAGCCGAAGATTTACAGTTATTATCAGAAGTAATAATTACAAACATGTTTCCTGGAGACAAATTAACTGTTGCATGGATTAATTTAGACGGCGACGAAAAGACAATAGTTTTCGATGAGCGCATCGAGAGAGTTGAATTGCCTCAATTTCCTCCAACACCAATTGCGCCTTCATTAATCCAAACATTGCCTCCATCAAACATTACAACAACTGAAAAGCAAGAAGTTCAGACGAATCAGGCTGTCAATAAAGATATTAACGAGAAATATTTTTGCGAAATAGGTGAATGGAATGCCGCAAGTGACGACATCTATGAAAAATGGCAACATGAGCAAAAGATAGAAATGGAATCTTTCTATGAGAAGGTAAAGTTTGCACTAACGCCAATTGCAAGATATTCGTACAACAGCAATTTGATTTACGAATCCTTATCTACTGCCACAGATAGAATCCAATTGGCAATTACAGAACACCAAGACGACAAGTATATATTGATTATATTTTCAAATATGTACGACTGGCGACCATCAAAACCAAAAAATATGAAAATTGACCTTGAAGGTATAAACACATTAATCGTGTCGCAAAAATGCAGGGATGAAGTAGATTGTATAGCAGTTAAAACCAAATGGGAAACACAATTAATAGATTTTGGAGCAGTCAATCCACTATTTCTTGGTATAGATAATATTCCTGCTACTATCTTTAGCATCCCGTAATTTCAAATCGTTATAGTAGTATGATGTCAAGTAAAAAGCGAATACTCAAAATGAATAAAAGCAAGCCAACAAAGCGTGCACCCGACGCTGGGGATTCTGCGCAAATCTCAAGCATTTTCCTACGCCTCGGCATTTTTCCAGTCGGACGGCGTCCCGCCGCCCGCCCCAGCACGGGTAACGCAAACCGTTAGCCCGCACATCTGAATAGTTATGGATATAAAACACAAACTAACCACAAATCAACGAAATATTCTGCGTGTCCTAAATCGAATGGACAAGCCCACATATTTTGCATTACGAGATTCCGCAGAAATCATTTATAGCCTGGAAAATGGCGATTATTATAATTTCACTCAAATCATTTCCCATCAAAGGTTAGGGGAAAGTTTTTCTTTTGAACAAGAGTTTGCAAAGGATTTAAAAGGTTTAGAGTTTTTGGGATTACTAAAACTATTACCTGAAAACTATAATTTTCTAAATTTTCACCCTAATGAAGTTAGAATAACAGAAGAGGGAGAAAAAATTGCGGAACGCCTAGCAAAAGGACGGCAGTTGATTTTTCGTCCTAAAGGAACTTCTCGAACTTCTATTTTTGTAGCGTGCGCATTTGGATATGAAGAGATTGATAAATTATTTGAAGATCATTTAGCCCCGTCTTGTCGGTTAGTAGGCTATGAACCAATCAGAGTAGACATTGCAGAGCCAACACAGACAATCACAGAATTAATTATGACATCAATCACAGAGGCTGAATGTGTAATTGCAGATTTAACTCATGCCCGTCCTTCTGTGTATTTTGAAGTTGGATATGCTATTGGGTTAGGAATTCCCATCCTTTTGACTGGTAGAAAAGATCATTATCACGGAACAGACGATAAAACTCGTATCCATTTTGACCTTGAACAATATAAAATTAGTTTCTGGTCTATAAACACAGATGGAAAATTTGTATGGAATAAAGGTATGAATCCCAAAGACCGACTAGCGGCATTGATTCCTAATCCAAAGAAATCTGCCAAGTCAAAAGCGGGCTAACAAAGCGCGCACTTGACGGGTGGGATTCTGCGCCATTTTCGGGCTTTTTCTACACCCGAACAGAATCCTGTTCTCGAAGTTTTATCTACGCCCGCCCACCCGCAAGTAACGCCAGCCGTTGGGCGGCAGTACCGTAAAGCATTAGGAGGAAAGTCTTTTTGAAAACTGTTTTGCAAAGCAATCGCCGAGCATTGTTTGTCTCGTTACGATTATTAGGATTTATTCTGTTTTGTGTTGTAGTCTTATACGTTTACGAACTATTTCCTCGATTTATCACTCTTTCCGTCTCGCTTCCCCGTGATGATTATCGATCGCAAGTCTGGACTTATCCAACTTATTCAGTAATCCGACCCGGACGAACAAGATATTTTAGCTGGAGAGAATTTGCAGTCCTTTCATATGAAAGTGTTCCCGAAAAAGAGTCTCGACAGTCTATCCTAGACCATTTTGATAAACAGTTACTCATGCAAGGTTGGATAAGGAGTGAGTACGATCCAAACTCATATGCCAATTGTTACGATGAGAAAATATTTGCAGAAGCCGCTTTCCTACGTCCAAGTCAAGATTTTTCTCAAGATGGCTTTGTCATGTACAAAAGGAAAGCTGGGTTCTCATTAATCAGCAGTAAAGTGAGCGATGAAATCTGTCTGGCGGTTTGGAAACATTGGGATAATGTACCAAGCACATTTAATGTGGTAATCTCCACAATTAAACCATCGCCTTTCACTTGGATTGTCTTTCGCGATGAGCTACAGGCTTTGCAATGATAAACTTTGTTTCATTCCCAAAAAGCCGCCCAACACCGCGTGCAGCCGACTTGGGGTACGCGCCGCGTTATTTGAGCATTTTTCTAGCTTGGAATTTTTCCCGTTTCGACGGCGAGTCCACGCTCCCACCCCAAGCGGCTACCGATAACTTGCAGTGTCAAGATCATGAGAAGGAAAGTTTCTCATGGTCTTTTGTATTCAAAGGGATTTCATAATTAGGGAAAGCTTCGCCACCCCCGTCAGCCTCTGCGGTTGATCCGGGGTTGCAGATTCTTATTTCGGTTTTTCGTTCAAGCCCGCTTTAGCAGGTCAAGCCCAGTTCCTCCATGCGTGCCAGGACTTCCGCTCTGGGTGCGATCCTTCTGGGCACATTCCTGCGTACAAAGCGAGTGATGTCGGTCTCAATGCCGAGCTCATCAACGCATATTTGGCAAACTGCTTGTAGGTCAGTCCCGTGCGGACGTTTTCGTCCAGGGCCCCACGCCAACACCAACATCTTGTACGCCAGGTCTTCTTCGCTCGCATGAATGTCGGTCTCTTCCTTCGTCAGCACGTGCCAGACCGCCACCAACAACTTCCGCGCGATCACCACAATCGCCTGGTTCGGTCGACGCATGCGGCGTAGATACTTCTCATATTGCTCCTTCCAATACGGCGAAATACGGATCGCTTGCCACGCCGCTTCCACCAGTGCCCAGCGCAATTCCTTGCGTCCACTTTTGGTAATGCGCTTCTCGATGTGTTCCTTGCCACTCTCATGAACGCCCGCTCCCAACCCCGCATAGCCCACCAGATGCTTGGCACTCGCAAAACGCTGGATGTCACCGATGGCAGACAGCACGATCATGCTCATCACCACCCCGAAGCCGGGTAGTTGTAACAGTCTCACCGCCTGCTTGCCCCACGGCTCCCGCAGGCATTGCCGCCCCAATTCTGCATCCACTTCCGCTTTGTGTTTGTCAATCTCCTCCAGCAGCACCAGTTCCTGCTGGATCTGCATCTTCTCCAACCCACTCATCTGCTGTGCCTGCCACCAGGCTGCATCCTGCAAGCTTCCCTTTCGGCAGCAGGATGTTATGTCGATGCAGCAGACTTTGCAGCCGGTTGCGGATCATCGTGCTCGTTTTGACCAGCCGATTGCGATACGAGATCAGCCCACGCAACTCGCGCACTTCTACAGGCGGCACCCATACCTCCGGCACGATGTCCGCAATCAACAAGCGGATCAGCCGCTTGACATCTTCCTTGTCCGTCTTGACCCGCGCTTCGGCAATCTGCCTCACGGCTCCGGCATGCGCCACCACGGTGCGGGTGACCAGCGGCGCCACACTGTCGTAGATGTCCCAGACATTGGTGGTCGTCTCGATCACCACTGCATCCCCTTCCTGCAGGTTGGCGCTTGCCCATTCCCGAAACTTCGCCATGCTGATCCGGCGGGGCGGCATCACCCACTCCTGCTTCGCATTCTGTCCCCCCGCCAGCACATACTCCTTGTGAATATCCGGGGCTATGTACCGCTCGATCTGTCTTGTATCTTCTGTTCCTTTCATGCTACACTCCTTATGTCTGTGCTTGGGACGTGGATTGTTGGGTTTGAGTGGCAGCTACCGATTCGGGTTTCGGTGCAAACTCGCACCATCCCAGATTAGGTTCCGCAGGTGTCCACATAACGCGGCGGGCTCTCGATTTCTTCCAGCGAAATCTGTCCCATAGCGGCTGCCGGACAACCCAGACACTCACACCCCATCAGCGTCCCTGCGGCGGTATCACCTCTAGGATACGCCGATGCCACGTCCCAAGCAAGTTCATTCTAATAACGCTGACCGTTGGGTGGCTGCCTTCCACCAAAGGTATATGGCACACGTTATTCAAGTTAACACTGATTGCCTAACAAAATCGCTCACCAAATAGCCGAGAATTCGGCTAATTTATGTAAGGCAATCAAGGTTAATCAGAATAGTTGCCATCGGGTGCGCCCGCGAAAAGCGCAGGAGATATTATGAAAACAAATAAAACCAAATTCTTGGCGCTGATTTTAATGACAAGCATTTTGCTTTCAGGCTGTGGGGCTGGTCAATTTTTTGGACCAACACTCACGCCTACTTCAACACCTACACTTACACCAACTTTTACTCCCACTTCAACATCAACACCTACACCAACCTTTACTCCTACCTTTACGCCTACGCCTACCGTTGCGCCGCCATTGTCCGCAATTGACTATCTCATTAATCCTGTCATTGACCGCATTGACACATTTGAAAGTTCCAATGCGCCCGCTTGGGATTTAACCGCTGGACATATTGAAAATGGCGCATTAGTAGTTACTGGCGATGGTAACTGGAACGGTCTTATGATTAAACGCCAATTTCTAGAAGGTCAGGGGGTTGTATTCAGTTACAAGATGGAAAAGGGAAGGGAATGGTCTCCCTATTTTTATAATGGTGTTGGATGGGGAACATCCGAATACCTTCAACTTGGTATCTTTGACCCTGGATACCCCCGACTTGACATCTACAAAGGAAAAAACCTTGTTGCGGCAAATAATCTCAAAGGTAATTTCCGTCCCAAATTAGATACTTGGTATCAGGTTATGATGGTTTTAGGTAATGACGCTCATTTCCTTGTTGTAATTTCCGACCCGTCAGACCCGACTCGTTCTATTGTTTATCAAGAAATTTACGATACGGAGTGGGCTGGCATATCGTGGTATTTCAGAATAATTGTAAATCAGGCAGTTCTTAAAGTTGATGACTTTATGGAAGTTTCATTTTCTGATATAAAAAAGTAGAGTCTTCAACCGAAAAGCCACCCAACAAAGCGTGCAGTGGATGGTGGGGATTCTGCGCGATTTACAAGCATTTTTCTGGTTTCGGGCTTTTCCTGCTCTCAGGCATTATCCCAGCCCGCCCCACCACCACTAACGCTCGCTGTTAGCCGGGCAAATAATCAGGAATCGATATGCGCTTACTATTGAACTTTGACAAAATAATGATACAACCATGATTTTGCGGCATAATGCTCGGCATGAGACCATATGGCGCAAGCAAACAACTTGATATGCGACGTCAAAAAGCGTTAAGGCTACTGAAACGAGGCAAGTCGGTTGCCCAAGTGGCTGCTCAGGTGGGTGTTACCCGCTGTAGTGTCTACCGTTGGCGTCGAGAAAAACGAGTAGAGCGGAAAAACACCCGACCGCCTGGCAAGCCAGCGTATGTGTCAAGCGAGCAAATCAATCAGTTGAAGGAAGAACTCTTGCAAGGCGCCTACGCTCATGGATACAGCGAAGATTATTGGAACTTGGATCGCATTGGACATCTCATCTGGGATCTGTTTGGGATCCGCTACACGCCCAGCGGTGTCTGGCGGTCGCTGGATCGCATGAATTGGAGTTGGCAAAAAGTACAACGCCTAGCCATCCAACGCAACGATGAAGCGATTGCAAAGCTGGAAACGGTATGGCTGGCCACGGATAAAAAAAGTGGCGGGCTCTGAGCGCTACGCTGGTGTTAATAGATGAAGCAGGTTTCACGCTGGTATCGCCACTCAAGCGGACTTGGGCCCCGCGTGGACAGACGCCGACCGCCCGCACCAGTTTGGATCATCATCAGCATCTGAATCTGTTTGGCGCTCTGTTGGTTAGTCCAAGGTTGCGAAAGATTCGATTAAGCACACGCTCCTTTCAATGTAACCTTCGCTCCGAACACACCATTCTCTTTTGGAAACAATTGTTGCGCTTGATCCCGGTACCATTGTGCTCGTTTGGGATCGTCACAAAATTCACGTGTCTCCGACAACGGCAGAGTTCCTCCAAAAATATCCTCGCGTTCATGTCTTTCATTTTCCAACTTGTGCGCCTGAATTGAATGCCGTGGAATTCGTCTGGACGCAAATTCATGAACACAGCGCCAGCTTTGCACCTCATAACATGCAGGAACTCACTACTCGTATCCATGCCGGAGTTGCTCGAACAAGAACATCCAAGAAACGGCTCTTGGCTTGCTTGAAAAGTTCAGATCTTTCTTGGAAGTAATTTTGTAACATTAATTTGTCAAATTTCAATAATTCTTTCTGACTCAATAGAGAGCAAGCAAAGTTACGGAAAAAACGAATACGTTCCACCGTACGATATTCATTTGGATGTCGGGGATCCGAATAAAATTGAAAATCTTACTTATAGTTTGTTTGATTATGATGTTTCGATCATTCACATAGAAAAGCCGCGAAATCATACGATTGGTTATTATCATAATATTCCGAAGATATCAGAAGATGCCAGGACCGCTATTGAAAATGGCCGCACAGTTATTTGTATTCCGGAGTCAAGCAATTTCACTGCAAGGAGTGGAAATGAGTATGGCGCAACAGTTTATGATTGGTTGAAGAATTTTCACATTGAACTAAGGGATAATATTGGGCACGATATCCGTCCTTCAGGCTCGGGAATGTCACAACCAGTAAAGAACTATCTAAGACATTGTTCGGAATATCATCAGATTGTATTAAGCTCTGAAACTGAAAAAGCGCGCCAACTAGCCGTTGTTGGTGATACAGACATCGTGGTTGGCATGGAATTTCAAATTAGTAAAGGCGTTTTCGTAATACTACCTCCCCCAAGCATACAGAAAGATTCGTATCAGAATATCATGTATGACATCGAACATTTGGCTCGTAGATACTTTGAACGAGCACAGCGAAGGATTCCTGTCATAGATGCGCCCGATTGGCTTTCAGGCTATTTGGTTAAGCGTGCTGCTGAATTAGGCTCTCAAATTGAAAAGCTTCGTGAGGAGAAATCTGTTTTCGACAGGATAGCATATGTGCTCTATGGGAGTGGAGATGAATTAGAAGAATGTGTTGCCTTATTATTAGAGCACATCGGACTCAAAGTTGATCGCCAACCTCGCGGTGCAAATATTGATTTGAAGGCCAATAACGCGAAGTTAGGTGTCAGGTTCGCGATCGAAGTCACGGGCACAAAAGGAATAATTAGAAAAGACAGTAATAAAATTTCTCAGGTATGGCAGCATATTCATGAAATTCAAGGTACAGAAGGTACTAAAGACAAAATCGTAATTGTTGCCAATACTGAGTGCCATCTTCCCCCCAATCAAAGGAGTCAAACAAGCTTTAGTTCAAATGTGGTTGACTTACTTGAAAGAAATGAAGTCCTATTAATTTCAACCTTGCAACTGTATACTCTTTGGAAGGCAATTTTCGATGGTGTAAAAAACGTAGAAGATGTTATCTTGCACTTATATGAAATATCCGGGTTGTATAAAGAGTAAAGCCCGGCTAACAATGCGTGCACCCGACTTGGGGTACGCACCGCGTTTTTCAGGCAGTTTCCTGGCTTTGGCGGACTCCCGTTTCGAGGGCGCCTCCACCCTCCCACCCCAAGCGGGTAACGCAAGCCGTTAGCCTGCTAATCGCGAAGGGAAATCAAATGAAATGTATTTGTTGCAATAATCAAGGTAAATATTCTGTCTTGCTTGCCGTTGGTTCTGATGGTAAGAGCGAATCACCACGCTACTATATTCCTAATCAAACTGTTCGAGCGTCGCTTCTACAAATGCCAGATATGATGGGCGAAGTTGTACACGAAGTATATTTCTGTCATGATTGTATGCGAAAGGTAGAAGATAATCTTCGTGCAACCATCGCTTATTTGCAAACCGAAAACGCAAGCAAAGGAGAATAGAGCATGTCATCAGATGAAGAATATTTACAGCAAATAAGGAACCTACTTTCTGGAATAACCTTGCCGCCCTGGGAAACTGGTAAAGAAAAAACTGGTGGATACATGGAAATGCCCGTCGTTGCTCCTAAAGACCCAGAGAAGATTATGGCAATCGGATATATGATTTTTCCAATTCAAGGAGGACCCGTTGCATTCTCATTAATGGGAAGCCCTGAATTCTGCGGAAACCGTCAACCAGATACTGCTGAGCAAGCAATGCGAAATGCCGATTTTATTGCACAGGCTCCGAGTATGATCAGTTTCTTGCTCAACTATATTGATACTCATGTCAAAAACGCAGGCTAACACAGCGTGCAGTGGACAGGTGGGTACGCGCCGCGTTTTCAGGCATTTTTCTGGGCTTTGAGTTTTTTCCGTTTCGACAGCAAGTCTCCGCCCACCCACCTGCCACTACCGATAACTTGCAGTGTCAAGATCATGAGAAGGAAAGTTTCTCATGGTCTTTTGTATTCAAAGGGATTTCATAATTAGGGAAAGCTTCGCCACCCCCCGTCAGCCTCTGCGGTTGATCCGGGGTTGCAGATTCTTATTTCGGTTTTTCGTTCAAGCCCGCTTTAGCAGGTCAAGCCCAGTTCCTCCATGCGTGCAGGACTTCCGCTCTGGGTGCGATCCTTCTGGGCACATTCCTGCGTACAAAGCGAGTGATGTCGGTCTCAATGCCGAAGCTCATCAACGCATATTTGGCAAACTGCTTGTAGGTCAGTCCCGGGCGGACGTTTTCGTCCAGGCCCCACGCCAACACCAACATCTTGTACGCCAGGTCTTCTTCGCTCGCATGAATGTCGGTCTCTTCCTTCGTCAGCACGTGCCAGACCGCCACCAACAACTTCCGCGCGATCACCACAATCGCCTGGTTCGGTCGACGCATGCGGCGTAGATACTTCTCATATTGCTCCTTCCAATACGGCGAAATACGGATCGCTTGCCACGCCGCTTCCACCAGTGCCCAGCGCAATTCCTTGCGTCCACTTTTGGTAATGCGCTTCTCGATGTGTTCCTTGCCACTCTCATGAACGCCCGCTCCCAACCCCGCATAGCCCACCAGATGCTTGGCACTCGCAAAACGCTGGATGTCACCGATGGCAGACAGCACGATCATGCTCATCACCACCCCGAAGCCGGGTAGTTGTAACAGTCTCACCGCCTGCTTGCCCCACGGCTCCCGCAGGCATTGCCGCCCCAATTCTGCATCCACTTCCGCTTTGTGTTTGTCAATCTCCTCCAGCAGCACCAGTTCCTGCTGGATCTGCATCTTCTCCAACCCACTCATCTGCTGTGCCTGCCACCGGGCTGCATCCTGCAAGCTTCCCTTTCGGCAGCAGGATGTTATGTCGATGCAGCAGACTTTGCAGCCGGTTGCGGATCATCGTGCTCGTTTTGACCAGCCGATTGCGATACGAGATCAGCCCACGCAACTCGCGCACTTCTACAGGCGGCACCCATACCTCCGGCACGATGTCCGCAATCAACAAGCGGATCAGCCGCTTGACATCTTCCTTGTCCGTCTTGACCCGCGCTTCGGCAATCTGCCTCACGGCTCCGGCATGCGCCACCACGGTGCGGGTGACCAGCGGCGCCACACTGTCGTAGATGTCCCAGACATTGGTGGTCGTCTCGATCACCACTGCATCCCCTTCCTGCAGGTTGGCGCTTGCCCATTCCCGAAACTTCGCCATGCTGATCCGGCGGGGCGGCATCACCCACTCCTGCTTCGCATTCTGTCCCCCCGCCAGCACATACTCCTTGTGAATATCCAGGGCTATGTACCGCTCGATCTGTCTTGTATCTTCTGTTCCTTTCATGCTACACTCCTTATGTCTGTGCTTGGGACGTGGATTGTTGGGTTTGAGTGGCAGCTTACCGATTCGGGTTTCGGTGCAAACTCGCACCATCCCAGATTAGGTTCCGCAGGTGTCCACATAACGCGGCGGGCTCTCGATTTCTTCCAGCGAAATCTGTCCCATAGCGGCTGCCGGACAACCCAGACACTCACACCCCATCAGCGTCCCTGCGGCGGTATCACCTCTAGGATACGCCGATGCCACGTCCCAAGCAAGTTCATTCTAATAACGCCCACCGTTGGGCGGTTGGCGTAATATGCCCTACAATAAGAGGGACAAGTAATATAAGTCCGCATTGAGGTGAGTGATGTCTGATAAAGAGTCCGAGGATAAAGGTGGTTTGTCAGAATTTATAAAGAAATTTTGGCTACCTGTCGCAGGTTTTTTAGGTGCGGTCACGCTGGCATACAATTTTTATCAATTATGGCTTGGGGATCAGAGGACAGTCACCATTATTACAGGTGGCACAGGATTATTGATTTTAGTAATTGTCCTAGCATGGATTGGCTTCAAAAACAAAACAGTGGAAGTAGATACAATCCTATACAAACAGGATCAGACTACAGCTAAGAAAGTTGTTGAAATACCTAGGTTTTCGCCAAAATATCGCAGTTTCGCACGTATTGGATTATTTATAGTTTTTGTCGGATTTATATCGAGTACATTTATTTTGATTCAACACAGGCAGGCAGTAAGAGCGGAACAACAATATCAGTCCACCCAACAGGCACAAGCAACGCAAACAGCAGATTTTGTTTTGCAAATTCAGTCAACACAAAATGCTCAAACAACCCAACAAGCGCAAGAGGAATTAAAAGAAAAATTAGTAGTAGTTATTGCATCTTTCGATGGACCAGAAGAAGTCTATGGTTTACGGAATCAAATATTAGAGGAGCTAAATAAAGAGTATTTAGAATCTGAAAACGTAAAAATCATTGCAATTCAGGATATTATTTCACCTGATACGGGGAGTAAGTACGCCCAAAACCTCGGAGAAGGTTATTACGCCGATCTAGTCATTTGGGGCTGGTATCGCCCGACTACTAATCCGAATATTACCATTCATGTTGAAAATTTATCCGCATCAGAAATTAAGTTTCTCAATAAAAGTGAAGTCTTTCAACCGTATGCATCTATCGCAGAGTTAGAGTCTTTTGAGATACAAAGCCAAATAGCAAATAGTTCAGTTAACTTATTTTCATTCTTGAAAGGACTTATAAATTATAAAAAGGGGGATTATCAATTAGCAATTGATTTATTTGAAGAAGTACTTTTAGAAAACAACGAACCCACTTTTGTTCAACCTTTCGATTTATATATGGCACTGGGAAATGCTTATCAAAAAAATAAGATACCAAAGAAATCGATTGAGTATTTTAGTCAAGCGATTGAGATTGACCCAAACTATTCTTTTGCATACAACAATCGCGGATTGGGGTATCAAGATTTAGCACAATACGATCAAGCTATCGAAGACTACAATAATGCTATAAAACTTAATCCAAATTTTCCAGCAGCCTATAACAATCGCGGCAATGCATATCTTTTCACAGATGAGTATGAATTGGCTATTCAAGATTACGATATATCGATTTCTCTCAACAGTGATTTTACTAGCGCTTATACTTACAATAATAGAGGTAGTGCTTATGTCTTCTTAGGTCAGTTCAATCTTGCAGTTCAAGATTTTAATCGCGCCATTGAAATATACCCAGAATATATAAATCCTTATGGGAACAGAGGAACTTCATATTATTACTTAGGCGAATACGAACTTGCTATTAAAGATCTTAATTTTGTAATTGAGAATGACCCAAATAATGTACTGGCTTATTACAACCTTGGTCTAATTTATATAAAGCTAGATGATCTTGATAAAGTATTTGAAAATTTAAACAAAGCAATTGAGATTGATCCAAATTTTCCTCCTTCATATTATACGCGCGGAGCAGTCTACAAATTCCTTGGTAAAACCGCTGAAGCAGAAACTGATTTTGAAAAATACACAGAACTTACAGGACAAGAGGTACCGTGATGTTATTTGCGCTACAATAATAAAGCCTTTAGAAAAAAACCGCCCAACACAGCGTGCACAGATGAAGTGGGAAGTCAAGGGCGCCGCAAAAAGAAGGTAGAACGGGGCGCAAGGGAGCAAAAAAACAGCAATACCTCCCCACCACTTTTACAAAGCTGCGCAAAAGTGTTGACAAGGGTTGTATAATGATTTTGGAGCGATGAGCCCGCAAAACCTTTTCAAGGTCTCCGCAAGCGGAGTTAACTATTTGGGACGTCGCTCCTTCCTTATTAGCCCAGAGGGTGGCAATGGGATCGGCTTCTTCTGAACCCCAAGAGATACCGGTTGGCTCACTTCCCAGCCCTAAAGCATCCATGCGTATCCGTGCAAACTGCGCCGCCGTTTGTCTTTTAGGTCGATTTGCCTTTCCAACTGCATAGGCAAATTTCAACATCTTTTGTGCCACTGCTTTCGGCTCGGCATATTGATCTACCTTGCCTTGTAGCACGTACCAAACGGTAACCAATAGCTTCCGTGCAATTGCCACAATCGCTCTGTTGTAACCTATCCGCGGTTGCAGTCGTGCCAGTTCTACCTTCCAATGCGGATGGCTGTTCGCCACGACATGCGCCGCTTCCACCATTGCCACACGCAGGTCTCGCCTACCCGCTTTGGTCATCTTGCCCGTATGCGTGGTCATTCCGCTGTCGTGTACCCGCGTTCCCATTCCCGCATACCCAACCAAATGTTTTGCATCTCCAAAGCGCTGGATGTCGCCAATCGCAGCATACACTGTCACTGCTGTGATCACTCCAAATCCCGCAATATGCAACAGACGACCGATCTCTTCGTTCTCCGCCGCAATGCCTGTCATCTCTTTCTCGATACGCGCTTCCTGCTGCTCTGCAAATTGCAGTGTCGCCAGATCGCTTTGCAGGTTCATCTTTTCTAGCTTCCCCAGTGTCAATGCCTGCCACCAGCCATTGTTCGTCTTCGCAAACGGATTGCCTGCTGGCGGTTTCAGGTGATGTCGCTGGACCACTGCGTGCAGTCGATTCTTTGCCTGTGTTGCCAGATGCGTCATCTTTTGGCGCTGTGCCACCAACCCGCGCAGTTCCCGTACTTCCTGGGGCGGCACCCAGATCCCCACCAGTAATCCTTTCGCTAACAACCGCGCCAAGATCGAGACCGCGATCTTGTCCGTCATTACTTGCGATCTTGTGATCAATGCTACATGTGGCGGATGCACTACCATCACCGATCCAGCATGCTCTACAAGTTCATCATACAGCTGCCAGGTGTTGGTCGTCATTTCCAGCGCCACTTCATCCTGCTTCGTTAGATTCTTTTCCATCCAACTCTCCAGGTTCAGCAGTTCCACCCTTCGTGCAGACATGACCACTTCCAAGTTTTCATCCACCCCCAATGCGATCAGGTAATGCTTATGCACATCCAGTCCAATATACCGTTTTCCATTTCCATTCATAGGGGTATACTCCTGATAATTCTGGCACACACGCCAGACTAGGTCGGGCACGTTTCTTTTTTAGGGCCGCTGAATCACACACAGATGCGAGCTGGGGCATAGTTTGCCCTTCTCAGTTAAGCGGATCCGAACGGGCAGTCAAACACCTGAGCGGGCTTGTTCTGGTTCTTCTTTGAACTTCCCATGCACGCTTCGACTGGACCCTTACGCAGCGTTCCCGGGTACGCGTTCCCGTTCACCAAACAAACGGAGCATATCCAAAAACGTGCCCGACTGCCATCCGTCGATTGCCCTTTCATGCTAACACCCGACAAGTGGGAGTCTGCGCGTTTTAGGAGCATTTTTCTGGCTTCGGGTTTATACTGCCCTCAAGCCGAGTCCACGCCCGCCCCAGCGCAGGTAACGCAAACCGTTGGCTGATTCTTTGCAAAATAAACGAATGAGAAAAACATTCTTGCTTTCAGTGGTGGTTTGCATAATTCTTTCATCTTGCAGTGGGCAAAAAGATATCCCCACTGTGTTTCCATCTCTTACGACAAAAATAAGTTTTACTGAAACAGCAATGGCAACATCTACTTTAACTCCGACGCCAACAAGAATTCAACCAACTGAGTTGCCATCTACTCCGAGCTTTACTCCTTTTCCGCATTATCCCAACAAAAGGGTTGTTTTTGATTATTACGTTGTTGGCAACCAAGCAGATTGGGACATATTCTTCGACACTCCCTCTGGGAACATTCTCACAAAACTCGTATTGTACGATGATGGGCAAATACTCATTGCTGGCACTGGTGAAACATACAAACAGAAAGTTTTATCATCCGCCGAGATTAAGAGTTTTCTGTTGAAATTAGAAACATTGGGTTTTTATTCACTCGAATCAAACCAAAAACATGACCCGACAGATGATTTATACAATTTTGAAGGAAAGTACGAAGAAGTAGGAATTATTGGCGGACTTAGAGATTGCATTTTGGTGGATGCTGACAAGTCAAGAAACCTTTGTGTTCATGAGTCTTACATGCAGTTTTTGATACCAGAGATGAAGAACATACTGCAATACCTGGACGCTTATAAGCCAGCAGGTTTGACACCCTATTATCCAGACCGCATTTTAATAACGATACAAATAGCGGACTCTTCTCTCGAAAATCCCCCTGTAATTCACTGGGATGAACGTTTTCCGCCACTGGAAAAAGATCCCAAAAGGTATACTTCAGATACTTCCAACCAAGTAATATATATTGACGGAGACATGGCAAAAGAAATCTATTTGTTTTTTGAAGGCACAGATACAAAAGTGGTTTCGCAAAATGGTAAAGAATACATCGTATATCTTCGTGTTTTATTACCTCACGAAAAGGTGAAGAATCCTCAACCATAAAACCAGCCAACAAAGCGTGCACCCGACGTGTGGGACTGCTGCCCTTCGGGCAGCGTGCGGCAATCTCAAGCAGTTTTCTACGCCTGAGCCTTTCTGGCTGGACGGCTTCGCCGTCCCCGCCCAGTGCATATACCGATTGCAGTGTCAAGGGTTGAGAATTAAATCTGTGAAAACATCGAGCCGGGTCATCCCTGCCAGGCATTCTCTGCAAGTCGTTTGTGAATCAAAAACGGTCACGCAGGAGCATGACCGTTTGCTTTTAAACCTGCGGCAAATTCCTGCGGATGACGTTCAACATGCCGAAGGCTTTGGTCGCGCCCTGCACCACGCAGGTCAGCGGGTTATCCACGAGGTAGGCGGGGATGCCGAGCGACTTGGTGAGCAGTTTATCAATGCCGCGCAGGAGCGCGCCGCCGCCGCACAACGCCACGCCGCGGTCAATGATGTCCGAGACCAGTTCGGGCGGGGTCTTTTCCAGCACTTTGCGTCCCGTTTCGACGATCTGCTTGAGCGGTTCCTGCAAGGCTTCCACGATCTCGCCTGTGGTCAGCGTGACCGGGCGCGGCAAACCGGTGACCTGGCCCTGTCCCTGCACTTCCATGCTGTTTTCGATGTCCTGCGGCACCGCCGCGCCGATGCGGAGTTTCAACTGTTCCGCCGTCTGCTGCCCGATGACGACACCGTACTTGCGGCGCACGTAATTGACGATGGCTTCGTCCAGGTCCATGCCGCCTGCGCGCAGGGTATCCGCGGCGACAATGCCGTACATCGCCATCACGGCGGCTTCGGTGCATCCGCCGCCGAGACAAATGATCATGTTGCCGGAAGGGGAATTGATGGGCAGGTCAATGCCGATGGCTGCCGCCAGCGGCTGCTGGATGAGATACGCCTCGCGGCTGCCCGCCTCCATCACTGCCTCGTAGACAGCGCGGCGCTCCACGCTGGTGACGCCGTACGGGACGGTAATCATTACGCGCGGGCGGAAGATGCGCATCGAGCCGCTGACGCGCTGCAAAAGATAAGCCAGGAGGGTCTCGGTAATTTCGTAATCGGCAATCACCCCATTGCGAAGCGGACGCGCCACTTCGATGCTTTCAGGGACCTTGCCGTACATGTCGCGCGCTTCCAGACCGGCGGCGACCATCTTCTGGTCTTCGACCTCGATGGCGACAATCGTCGGTTCCTCGATCAGCACCTGGGCGGAGTCCGCGAGGCGCGTGAACATGGTTCCCAGATCTACGCCCAAGTCTTTTGCAAACATGGAGAGCACGTTGGTCTAATTCTCCGAGGTGGGAATGCGCGTCCCGCCCTTGCGGTAGCGGCGGACAGTGTCGAGACGCAGATTGGCGCGGCGCAAAGCAGCTTCCATGATGGCGTAACGATCCGGGTCGGTGCCAGCCGCACCCTTGGCTAAATATTCTTCGGCGCGTTTCTTTGCCGCTTCGGCGCGGTCGATATCGATCTCTTCGATATTTTCAGAGCCTCGGTCAGCAAGGATGGTGACGACATCCGGCTGGACTTCCGCCACCCCGCCGGCAACCGTGAACAGTTCCTCACGCCCGCCTTTGCGGACCTTGATAATGCCATACTTCAAGGTGGTCAATACGGGGGCATGATGCGGCAAAATTCCCATCTCACCCGCCGCGCCGGGAATCAGAACAATGTCCACATCACCTGTGAACACAGTCCTGTCCTGCGATACGATTTCACAACGAATGGTCATAAAGGTTCTCCAGTGTTCCTGTTATTCACTGATGTTACGCAGTTAAGCCCTTTTCTTACCGCCAAGGCGCCAAGAACGCCAAGAGAAGAGTAAAAGGCGTAAAAAAACTTGGCGACATGGCGTCTTGGCGGTTTACTGCCTAAGGTGAGTTATTCAGTGCCACGTGACACAGGGACACTGGATCACGTGATGCTGATTCACTTGACACGGATTACGATTTTGCCAGCTTCTCAGCGCGTTCGCGGACATCCTCAATTGTACCCGCCATCATGAAAGCCTGCTCGGGCAGGTCGTCGCATTTGCCGTCGAGGATTTCGCGGAAGCCGTGTACGGTGTCCTTGATGTGAACGTAGCGTCCGGCAATACCGGTGAACTTTTCCGCGACGAAGAAAGGCTGCGAAAAGAAGCGTTCGATCTTGCGGGCGCGGGAGACGACCAGTTTATCGTCTTCGGAGAGTTCGTCAATGCCGAGGATGGCGATGATGTCCTGCAAGTCCTTGTAACGCTGGAGCACACGCTGAACTTCGCGCGCCGTCCGGTAGTGATCTTCGCCCACGATGTTTGGATCAAGGATTCGGGAGGTCGAGGCGAGCGGGTCCACGGCGGGGTAGATGCCTTTTCCACGATGGAGCGTTCGAGGGCGATGGTCGCATCCAGGTGGGTAAACGTCGCCACCGGCGCGGGGTCGGAGTAGTCATCCGCCGGGACATAGACCGCCTGCATCGAGGTGATCGAGCCGGTGCGGGTGGAGGTGATGCGTTCCTGAAGTTCGCCCATTTCGGTGGCGAGGGTGGGCTGGTATCCTACCGCGGAAGGCATACGCCCGAGCAGCGCGGATACTTCGGAGCCGGACATGGAGAAACGGAAGATGTTGTCAATGAAGAGCAGAACGTCCCTGCCCTGGTCGCGGAAGTATTCCGCCATCGAAAGCGCAGAGAGCGCCACACGCAGGCGCACGCCCGAAGGCTCGTTCATCTGCCCGTAGACCATGACGGTATCTTTCATGACGCCGGATTCGATCATTTCGCGATAAAGACCGGTCCCCTTCGCGGGTGCGTTCGCCCACGCCGGCAAACACCGAGTTGCCTTCATGCACCGAAGCCACCGAGCGGATGAGTTCCATGATGATGACGGTTTTGCCCGTGCCAGCGCCGCCGAAGATGCCGGTCTTGCCGCCCTTGGTGAAGGGGGCAATCAGGTCAATGACTTTGACGCCGGTCTCGAAGACTTCCACGCGGGTGGACTGTTCCTCGAAGGCGGGCGCGGGGCGGTGAATGGGATAGCGGGTCGCGGCGTTGACTTCGCCTTTTTTGTCAATGGGATTGCCCAGCACGTTGAAAATGCGTCCCAGAGTGGCGGGTCCAACCGGGACGAGGATGGGTTTGCCGGTCGCCCGCGCGGGGACGCCGCGCTGCAACCCGTCGGTCGCGTCCATGGCGACCGTGCGCACCCAGTTATCGCCGAGATGTTTCTGCACTTCCAAAACGAGCGGTTCCTTGTCGGCGCGCTCGACTTCAATCGCCTCGAAGAGTTCGGGGATGCCGCCATCGGGAAACTCGACATCCACCACGCCTCCCAGAATTTGTACGACACGGCCGTTTGCATTTGCCATGAGTTCCTCCAGTTATTTCGCAGCGAGCGCTTCCGCTCCGCCGACAATATCCAAAATATCGTTTGTGATCGTCTGTTGACGAACCTTGTTGTAAACCAGTTGAAGCGCGCCGACGAGTTCCTTCGCGTTGTCGGTGGCGTTGCGCATGGCGATCATGCGGGCGGCGTGCTCGCTCGCCTGCGATTCGAGGATCGCCTGATAGACCTGCAACGCGGTAAAACGCGGGATGATCTGGTCGAGCAGTTCGCGCTGGTCGGGCTCATATTCATACGCCGCGGTGGGGCCGGTGGAGGGCTTGTGCGCAAAATCCTCCACCAGCCCTTCGCCTTCGAGCTCGAGCGGGAGCAGTTTCTTCAGCGTGGCGACCTGCCTGCCCATGTTGATGAAGTCCGTGTAGACAAGGAAGACTTCATCCACGTTGCCTTTGTTGTACTCGTCTACAGCCAGGCGGCCGATGGCGGAGACATCCAAAAAGGTGGGGGCAGCGGGCAGATTGCTGAACTCTGCAATGACATCTTTGCGGCGGCGGAAGAGCAAATCCCTGCCCTTGCGCCCGACCGCAATGTATTTGACGGGAACGGGATATTGGTCGAATTTTTGAGCCGTAAAGCGGATCACGTTGGAGTTGTACGCGCCTGCCAGGCCGCGGTCGCCGGTGACGACCACCGCCAAAGCATTCCTGGCATCGGGGCGTTTGACGAGCAGGGGGGATGCAGGCTTTCGCGTCCCGGCTGCTCGGCAACGTGTTTCAACACCTGCCACGCCTTCGTCGCATACGAACGGGTCGCCATCACCGCATTGATTGCCTTGCGGACCTTGCTGGCGCTGACCGTTTCCAAAGCGCGCGTGACCTGTGAAATGTTCTTTACGCTCTTGATTCGAAGCCGCATCTCACGAGCGGAAGCCATAAATAGTCCTTTAGTCTTTTAGTTTCCTGGTTATATCGTTTCGTAGTTATATAGTTCCGCAGCCCGTTAGGTATTAGCGTTTGTGATTTGCCGACTACGCAACTACCGAACTATCCAACTACCCGACTATCCAACTAACTCACCCACCCCGCGCGGAAGCCGTCGAGGGCTTTCACCAGGGCGGCGCGATTTTCATCGGTGATGGTCTTCTTCGCCGCAATGTCCTTGCCGATCTCAGGGTACGAAGTTTCCATGTAGCGGATCAAGTCCGCCTGCCATTGCGCCATCTTGTTGAGCGGGACGCCGTCGGCGTAGCCGTTCGTTCCGGCGAAGATGACGATGACCTGGTTTTCCAGTTCCGTCGGCTGGTATTGCGGCTGTTTGAGGATTTCCTGCATATGCTGGCCGCGGCTCAACTGCTGCTGTGTGGACTTATCGAGGTCGGACGCCATCAGAGCGAACGCCGCCAGCTCGCGGTAAGCCGCCATGTCGAGGCGCAGGCGTCCCGCCACCTGCTTCATGGCTTTGGTCTGGGCGTCGCCGCCCACGCGGGACACGGAAATACCCACGTTCACCGCCGGGCGGATACCGGCGTTGAACAGGCTGCCTTCAAGATAAATCTGACCGTCGGTAATGGAAATCACGTTCGTGGGGATGTAGGCGGAAACGTCGCCGAGCAGGGTTTCGATGATCGGCAGAGCCGTCAGCGAACCGCCCGAGCCTTTCACTTTCACGATCTTGTGACCGTTTCCCAGCGCCTTGGCGGCTTCCTCCGCTTCATGCTTGGAAAGCGGGACCGGCGTACACTTTGCCGTCCACGCCGTCTTGGGCTTCGGCAAGTTCGGCGCTAAAGTCCTTCTTTACGATCACGTACTGGTTGGCAAGACGGGCGGCGCGCTCGAGCAGGCGCGAGTGGAGATAGAACACGTCGCCGGGATACGCTTCACGTCCGGGAGGGCGGCGCAGAAGCAGGGAAACCTGGCGGTACGCCCACGCATGTTTGGAGAGGTCGTCATAGATGATCAAAGCGTCGCGCCCGGTTTCCATGAACTCTTCGCCGATGGCGCAGCCCGCGTACGGAGCGATGTACTGCAACGCTGCAGGTTCGTCGGCGGAGGCGACCACGATGATGGTGTGTTCCATCGCGCCGTACTTTTCGAGGATGCCGAGCGTGCGGGCAACTGCGGCTTTTTTCTGACCGATCGCCACGTAAATACAGATCAGGTCCTTGCCTTTTTGATTGATGATCGTGTCAATCGCCACCGCAGTTTTGCCGGTCTGACGGTCGCCGATGACCAACTCACGCTGACCGCGCCCGACGGGAATCATCGAGTCAATGGATTTGATGCCGGTCTGCACCGGGGTATCCACGTCCGGCGCTCCACCACGCCCGGCGCAATGCGCTCGATCGGGCGGTAGCCGGTCGTCACAATGGGGACCCCTTGCCGTCAATCGGCTCGCCCAAAGCGTTGACCACGCGTCCGATCATGGCGTCGCCCACCGGTACGGAAGCGATGCGCCCGGTTCCGCGCACGGTCATGCCTTCGACGATGCCCTCGTAATCGCCCATCACGATCACGCCGACGTTGTCCTTTTCTAGGTTGAACGCAATGCCGATTACGCCGTTGGCAAACTGCACGAGTTCCTGCGCGCGCACTTTTGAAAGCCCTTCCACCCCGGCAATCCCGTCGCCCGCCTCCAGGACAGCGCCGATATCGCTGACGCTGAATTCGGGCTTGAAACCTTCTATTTGTTTCTGCAAATCACCGGTGATCTGCCTGATCAAGTCTGACATTCGGTAGCCTCCACCAAAAAATCATTTTACGTACAAGAACCCGGATAAGGGGCTTATCCGGGTTTATTTGTCATGTCCCTTGTACCTTCGTGAGTAACAGCACAAGCGCGCCAATGATACCTGAAAGGCGGGCGATTGTCTAGTTTCAATCGTCGTTCACCTTAAAAATCCCCGCAACCCTTGTCATCCATACATCTTATACTATACTACCTTTTACCAAATCCGATTTTCGGGAGCAAAATCAGAAAAGATGACCATGTCTCGTGACGAACACCCTCCCCAACACCGCCTGAAACGCTATTGGAAGGTGGCTGTCCTCGCAAACATCAAGGACGACAATCAGCCCAAACCGGAGGGGATTCCGCCGGACGCTTTTGCAGACTTCGACCACATCGAGACGGTGGACGCGCTTCGAGCCGCGATTGAAGCGGACGGCCACACCACAGTGTTCATCCACGCGGATAGAGACCTGCCTTACGCCCTCAAAGAGGAAAAACCCGATATCTGCTTCAACATCGCCGAAGGTCTCGGCGGCGACGCGCGCGAGGCGCAGGTGCCCGCCCTGCTGGAAATGCTCGGCATCCCCTACACCGGTTCGCGCGTCCTCACCAACGGCATCTCCCTCGATAAAACGCTCACCAAACGCATCTGGCGCGACCGGCGTCTGCCCGTCGCTCCGTTCCAGGAATTTCAATTCGGCGACGAACCCCTGCGCCCGGAATTAAAGTTTCCGCTCTTCGTCAAACCGGCGCGCGAAGGCACCGGCATGGGCGTGGACACGAACGCCATCGTCAAGGACGAGAAGGAACTGCGCGAACGCGCGCAATACATCATCAACGCCTACCAGCAGCCCGCGCTCGTGGAAACCTTCCTGCCGGGGCGGGAGTTTACCGTTGGGATTTTGGGGCGCACGGATTCAAAACTCTACTCCCGTCACCCCGAATGGTACGAAAAGGACGGCTTTCACCGCTTCCCCGTGCTGGAGTTGGACACAAGTCGTTCCGTGATGCCCTGGGTGTACAGCAATGAAGCCAAGTCAAAGGAGGTCGGCGCAGATGGAGTCCCCGGCTTCTTCTGCCCGGCAGACGTAGACCCGGAATTGGAAAAGAAGTTGAAGCACCTCGCGTTTCGCGCGCACCAGATTCTGAACGTGCTCGATGTTTCCCGCACCGACATCCGCCTCGACGAGGAAGGCAATCCGCGCCTGATTGAGATCAACACCCTGCCCGGTCTCACCCCCGGCTACAGCGACCTGTGCCTGCAAGCCGAAGCGGAGGGGATCAGCCACACCGACCTGGTGCTGGAAATTCTCTACCTCGGCGCGAGCCGCTGGGGAATGGTCGAACCGCGCGAGTCTGCGCCGGAAGCGAAAAAGAAGTAGTTCTTTCGAGTTAAGACCTCACCTTACGCACCCTCGCCCCCGTCCCCTCTCCCAGTGGGAGAGGGGTGAAGGGGTGAGGGAGAAGGAACTGCGTAACGTGAGTTAAGACAAAAAACAGGGCTGTCTCCCGACAGCCCTGTTCGTTATGAAAAATGATGTTGTCTTACGAAAGGGGCACTACGTTCGCGGCTTGCAAGCCTTTGGGACCTTCCTCTATTGAAAACTCCACTTTCTGTTCGGCTTCCAGCTTGCGGTAGCCATCGGTCTGAATGGCGCTGAAATGCACGAACACATCCTCGCCACCATCGCGCCCAATAAAGCCGTAGCCCTTGGTCGCATTGAACCACTTGACGGTTCCAACAATACGTTCAGACATCTTTTATTTCTCCTGCTGAAAAAGTTTATACCCGTCCATGGCGCCGTGGCGCCACGAGCCGGGCACGTGGGTCAAGATTATCACGCCTGATAACGTGTGTCAAGATTTTGACAATGGGCGGGTATATTTTTTGCCGAACGTCAAACCGGGGATCAGCATCGGCGTTTTGCGCTTGTATTCCGCGTACGCCTCCCCAAAATCCCGCAGGAGTTTGCGCTCCTCGAAATACGCGCCGATGAGCAGGTAAAGCGTCGCGCCGGTGTACAAGGCGAGGGAATTTTGCGACATGACCGGCGTCAGCCAGATGAAAACCAGGCTGAACGTGTACAGCGGATGCCGCACCAGACGGTACAGCCCGCGCGTCACAAGCGGACCCGGTCGCCCTTCCTCAACAAATAACTGGCTCAACCCGACGAAGGAGAGCAGGGTCCGTTTGCAGGAGGGCAACGAGCAGAAACGCGGCGGCAACTCCCTGCCCGGCAAACATGACATGGCTCCACGGCGCAGTGATGCTGTACAGAGGCTCGTCGGGCAGCGTTGCAGCGAGATACAAAATCGGCGCAAAACTGACCACCGAAAAGGCATTGTAGCCGAGCCGGTACAGGCGCATCCCCGCCTTCCCGACCATGCCGCGCGTCATATCCTTCACAAAATGAGACGCGAACACCGAATGCACCCCGCCCCACAACGCCATCCCCAAAAGAATGATGATAATGCTCATGAAATATTTTCCTTTACGGAGAAGGACAACGCGGGGATAAGTTTCGTTACGGAACTTAAAACCAAAGCCCCCCGAAGTCTTTGAGAGTTCGGGGGGCGTATTACCAATTCACCCAATCACCCACCTACTCCCCTCCAAACGCGGGGAGTTCGAACGTCTCGCCGCCCGCCTGCACGATGTAATGCGGCTTCCACGCCACGCCGAAGACGTTGACGTAGACATCGGTCTTCTTGGGGTTGATGGTCACCTCGCTGGTCTCGCTGACGACCCGACCCCATTTGTCGTTGATCTCGGCGACGATCTTTTCATGTTCGCGCTCCAATAACTCGAGGTCCTGGGTGAGTTTCGCGATCGTCTCCTGCGATTCCTGCACTTCGGCTTTCGCGCTTTGGGCAAGGCGGTGCTTCGTGAACTGTGTGGTGATGCTCTTCTTTCGGGTCAAGCCGAAGACACTCGCGCCCAGCTCCAGCAGGTTCGCGCCGGATTCGATGTTGCGGTTCTGAAGTTCCGCTTCGTCCTCGCGCAGTTCGCGGTGTTCGCGTCCCAATTTGTCTTCGAGAGCCCTGATCTTCTTCTCCAGGGCGGTGGTCTTCTTTTCGATTTCGGTATCGCGCGCCTCTCTCGCGGTGTCGGCGCAGGCTTTCATGAAATCTGCCTGGCTGACTTCGGGTCCCGCAAAGACTTTGAGCGCGGGGTTGGCGCGCGCCGTGACCGATGAATTGCGGAAGACCCAGTCGGTGAAGTCCTTTTGCAGGGCGGTCATCAGTTTGGAGTCGTTCAGCGGCGGTTCGATGGAGCCGAATTTCGACGACGGCGCAGGCGCGCTTTCCAGTTTATCGAGCGGGGGCTCGGCGTAGGGGAAATCCTCCCAGCGGACGATGCCGCGGCGGTCCAGTTCCTCCACAAGGGCGGTTTTGGTCACTTCGGTATCCACGCCGTATTTGCGGTCGAGGATTCGGAACCTGGGCGGAGGCGAGCAAAACGGGATGGTACACCACGCCTTGAATCGCCGCGCCGTAGGCTTGCGATTTTCCGGCGGCGTTGAGGGCTTCGGGCAGGCTGTAGTTTTGCGGCAGGTAATACTCGCGGATTCCGGCGGGCACCGGCGGCTTGGTCATGCTCCCGTTGGAGGCGGAGGCAGAACTGCGGGTGGGCGTCTGTATTTTCGGCTGAACAGGCGCGGACACCGGAACAGCGACCGGCTGGACGTGGTCAACGGGCGGCGGGGCGGATTCGGCTTGGAGTGTTGGAGCAGGCTCGGGCGGAGTCCGATGCGTTCTCGCTGGGGAGGCGGCTTCTTCCGCGCCGGCAAGTTGATTGAGAGCGGGAATCTGTTCGCGCGTCATCGGTCCCGCAAGGAAGTTCATCACCCAGCGGGTTTGGAAGAGCAGGGGCGTCTTGTTGTGGACGTTGTTCATCACGAAGACGCGCTTGCCGATGGATGAAATGAGTTTGTCCATTTCGGCGCGCGAGAAACCGCCCGCCAAACTCTCAAGCCCGTCGAGCAGACGGTTCTTATCGCGTTCGGTTTGCAGTTTGCCGATGAACCATGTGCCGGTGTTCGAGAGGGCTTTGTAATCGAGGTCAACCGGGTTTTGGGTGGCGAGCAAAATGCCCAAGCCAAAGGCGCGCGCCTGTTTCAACATGCGGAGAAGCGGCTGCTTGGAAGGCGGGTTGGCAGTGGGCGGAAGATAACCGTAGATTTCATCCATGTAGAGCAGGGCACGCAGGGAGGTGGAGCCTTTCTGCGTGCGCATCCAGGTTTCGACGGCGGAGAGGAGCAGCGTGGTGAAGAACATGCGCTCGCCATCGGAGAGATGCGCGAGGTAGAAAATGCTGTGGCGCGGCTGACTCTGCGGCGTGAAGAGCAGGGATTGAATATCGAGCGATTGACCTTCGCGCCAGGCTTCGAACGCGGGCGCGGCGAGGATGTTGTTCAAGACCATCGCCAGTTCCATGCGGTCTTTGGGCGGGAAGAAGGTATCCACCGGGAACGCGCCGAGTTTATCGAAAGGCGGGTTTTGGGTTTGCAGGATGAGCTCGGTCAGATCAATGCCCTGCCCCTGGCTCCAATGTTCTTCAAAGATGTTCGAGAGCAGGATGTGCTCGCGCGAGCGGATGGGATCGAGGTCGTTCATGCCGACCAGACCCAGCAGGGCGGTGACGGTGCTGGTAATGCGCTCACGCAGGACCTCGCGGTTGGTCTCCCAATCCAGGGCTGGGGCGTCGAGCGAAGAAAGCACGCTGACGGGAATCCCTGCATCGGAACCGGGCGTGTAGATGGCAAAGTTGACGGCGTTCTTGAGGTCGAGGATGCGCGCTTGATCCATACCCCATTCCTTGATTCCGTTGCGCCAGGCAGCGGCAGCTCCGTGGCGGCTTGTTCGGGGGTCTTGTTGGCGCGGCGGACGACTTCCGGGTCAATCCACGGTTGGAAGTCCTGCGGCAGCAAATCGGGGAAGTGCAGGAGCAGGTTGGTCAGGTCGCCTTTGGGGTCAATGATAATGGCGGGCACGCCGTTGAGCGCGGCTTCTTCGAGCAGGGCGATGCACAAGCCGGTCTTGCCGGAGCCGGTCATACCGGTGACGACGGCATGAGTGGTCAAATCGGCGGGGTCGTAATTGAGCGCCTCGCTGGCGACCTTTCCGGTCTTTTCGTTGAAGTACCGTCCGAGATAGAAGTTTGATTCGGTCATGCTCGTCTCTCCTGTTCAGACTTCGGAAGTCTGAAGGGTTTTGAAATAGAACGCACGTGCTAGGGTTAATTTACCCGATTTTGTGTCAAAAGGCAAATGATTGAACAAGAAAACTGCGAGGGGTTGCCTCGCAGTTTCCCGTTAATCGTTGTCGTTTCCGCCGCCGCCGTCATCGTCGTCGTCATTGCTGTTGCCGCCATCATTGCCGTTACCGTTATCCTCGTTTGAGTCATCGTCGTTGCCGTTGCCGTCGTTTGAATTATCTTCGTTGCCGTTATCCTCATTCGAGTTGCCGTCGTTGCCGTTGTCTTCGTTGGTGTTCTCGTTGCCCTCGTTTTCATTCGAGCCCGAGTTGTCGTTTTGACTGGGAGCCGGAGTGGAAGCCGCGCCGCCTTCTTCAGGACAGGAGTCTTCCGCTTTGATCCTGGTGGCGATGAATCTGCCGTCCTCGGTGTAGTAGCCGGTCACTTCCACGGTCATGCCGACGCACAACCCTTGGGTGGAAAGGTTTGAAATGTACACCGTCACCCCGTTGATGATGAGCGTATTGGCAGAGATGGCTTGAAGCGTTCCCTGGATCTCATACTGGGCGGGAATACCGCCCGTATCCCCAGGGGTTGAAGCGGGCGCGGGTCCCGACTCGTCTTCCGACTCCATCTCGATGGGTTTCCCTGTCGGCACGATCGAACCCGCAGGAAGGAGTTCGAGGCTGGTCACTTCGATGAAGCCCTGCGCATTGGTCCGCCCGGTGACGATCACCGCTGCGCCGTTTTCAGGCGCTTGAATGTCCGCCGGGAGGACAACCCTCAACCCCGAAACGTAGGTTTTATCCTTCACCTGCATGAACACGCCCGCAAACTGGATCATCTCGTGGCGGCCCTCCGCCAGCAGTTCGTCAATTTCGTGGAGCCGCTCGTTTTCAAATTCGTTCGCCAGCAATTCGCGCGCTTCCTTGTCGAAGATGAAGAACAGACGGACGTTCTCCCAGCCGCGCTTGACCGGGTAGAGTCTCTCCCCCGGCAGAGCCGAAGCGGAGGCGCTCAAAATGCCGGTGCCGCTCAAGAGGAGGGCGATCAACAGGGCAAAGGAAATGGCAAGGCGCGGAAGGACGGGGATCACCCGCCTGGCGGGCGCGCGCTTCGATTCGCGGATTTCCGCGGCGCGCCGCATCACCCGCGCCCGTCCGCGGCGAGCGGTTTCTGAAGACGGTTCCGGGGCAGACATGCCGCGCATTTTGACGGCGGTTTTGAGGATGGGGCGGAGTTCGCCGGCGAGGTCGGGGTAGCGGGCAAGAGCCGTTTCGAGGTCGGTTCCGTTTTCAATCTCTCGCAGGCAAACTTCCAAAGCATCGAATAATTTATTCATAATCCACCTCGCCAATCTCGCGCTGCAGGGCTGCAAGCGCGCGGAATTGGAGAGCCTTCACGGCATTGACGTTCTTGTTCAAGTGGGCGGCGGTCTCCTCCAACGAATAACCCTGCCCGAAACGCAGGGCAAGGACATGCTGTTGTTCGAGTGTCAGTTTGGCGTAGGCGCTCTGCACGGCGCGGTTCTGCTCGCGCTGATCCACTTCACTGGCGGGACCGGGCTGGAGGTCCGGCAGTGAATCGGGGATTTCCTCCTCGCTGCGGCGGTACTTCCGGCGCATGTGGTCGGTGACGATGTGGTTCGCCGTCCCGATCAGCCAGCCTTTGAGGTTGGAATCCGGTCCGCGTCTGGCTTGAACCGCTTCCAGCAGGCGGATGAAGACATCGCTGGCAATATCCTCTGCAAGGGACGAGTCGCCTAGGCGATACAGGACGTAACGATAGACCTCGGAAAAATACTGGTCGTATACCGCGCCGATGGCTTGAGAATCCAGTTTGCGCAGGTCATGTATTCCTTGCTTCCCGTCCGTTGCAGTCATTATTTTTTCCGACACCCAATATCCGAAATTCTTCATCCAACTTCCGTCACTGACTATCTTATCATCATTCGAGGACTTCATAAATGACTGCCTGGTCGTCGCGGTACACTTCCCGCAAGCCGGGGTCGTTTTCAGCCTGGCGGATGAAATCGCCGTGGTTCAAATCGGTGTGCACGAAGCGCGCGGAAAAACGCGAGCGGATGATCCCGGACGGCTGTTCCACGTCGCCGCGCGTGATGTCAACCCATTCGTCGTAAAGCGCCTCGTCGTATAACTGAAGGTAGGTGGGGTCGAGCCCAGCCAGATAGGTGTTGTGCGTGTTGTAAAAGAACAGGCGCGGGAAGTCGTCCCAGTCCGTTTGGAAGACGCGCTCGCCCGCAGGCGTGTTCTCCATCAGCCAGATGGAGGCGTTCTCGTACAGATCCGCAGGTTTCGACTTCGCCATCTGCCCCTGTGTGGCGGGAATGGCTTTTACGATCCCTGCAATGACAGCCGCGGCAAGCACGATCGAATAGACGCCGGTCTGAAACCCAAAACGAAACTTAAGGCTGGGCTGCGAACGTTCCGCGTCGAAGAGAGGCGCCCACGCAAACGCCGCAAAGATGAGCGCAAACGGCGGGAAGTATTCCACGAACCGGCGCGCTTTGAAAAGCATCAAGCCGAAGAGCAGGGCGATCAGGAAGGCGCCCGCGGTGCGCGCATCCATTTTTCGACCGGAGAGTCCGAGCGCCAGCGCTCCGCTCACGAAAGCGACCAGCGCGGGCAGGGAGTTTCCGAGCAGCTGCTCCGTGTCGTAGGGATACCATTCGTTGCCCACACGCACCGAGGTCGCATCCAGCAGTTTCGGCAAAATGTGGTGGTAGGTAAAGATGATGTTATTTGGAAAATAGGGGTTGATGATCAACCCGGCAAGGATGCCGACTCCCGTCCAAACCAACGGGCGGACTTCCAGCCTGCGCTCCGTGAGCCATACCGCCAGTCCATAAAGGAAGGCAATCGCAAGCATGAGCGGAAAAGCATCATAAAACCAGACGTAAAAAAAGGATAACGCCCCAACGCGCCTGTATTTGCCCTCCATCATCCAAAGAAAACCCAGCGCCAGCACCGCGAGTGAAAGGGATTGGGCGCGGGTGATGGACATGCGATAGAGAAACGCATCGGAGATTCCCAGCAGGGCGAGCGCCCACAAGCCCGAGGCGGGCAGGTTCTGACGGTGGAACAAATACCAGATGCCCAGGAACGCCAGCGCGGAAAAGGTCACAGCCGCCCATTTCGCCCCGGCAAGCAGGTCGCCAAGGGTGAAGGGAATCAGCGCCGCATGAAAGAGGAAGTGGTGGTCGTAGAATTCGCCTTCGTTTAGGATGCTGAGCGGAAGCCAGGGAAAATCCGGTTTCAGCCCCTCGGTGCGCATCAGCCAGGCGAAGCGGATGTGGTAGAAGCCGTCGTTATCCGGCAGGTTGGGGGTGGAGAACTGGATGACCGCCATCCCCGCGAAGAACATGCTAAACAAAAGGATGGGGAGTACCAGGGGAACAAATCGCTTGGGCATTATATTTTCCATGAAGAGTGAAAAAATCCTGATCGCCTGAACCGTAACTTTGTTCAGACGACCAGGAAAACATCTTGCGTCAGGCGAGACGGTTATCCGTTGTCGTTCCCGCCATTGCTGTTGTCGTCGTCTTCGTTCGAGTTGCCGCCGTCGTCATCGCCGTTCGAATTATCGTCGTCGCTATCATCATTGCTGTTGTCATCGTTCGAGTCGTCGTCATTGCCGTTATCGTCATTGGAATTGCCGTCGTTCGAGTTGTCGTCGTTGGTGTTGCCGTTGTCGTCGTCGTTGGAATTGTCGTCGTTGGTGTTGCCGTTGTCGTCGTCGTTGGAATTGTCGTCGTTCGAGTTGTCGTCGTTGGTGTTGCCGTTGTCGTTCGCGTTGTCGTTGGTGTTGCCGTTCGAATTGTCGTTGCCGTTGGTATTGGTGTTGCCGTTGTCGTCGTTGGTGTTGTCGTTCGTGTTGGGCGGCTCGACGCGGGTCACAACAATTGAGCCATCCGCCTGGACTTCGGCTTCGACCTTGACGGTATCGCCCACGATAAAGGGACCGTCGCGCAGAACGGCGGGATCTACGGTGATGACCTGCCCGTTGACCGTCCATTGGTCGCCTTCGATGGCTTCGATCACACCGGTGAATTCGATCATCGAAGCCTGGGGTTTGTCCGACCCGCCGGAGGATGCCGTTGGAGAAGCCGCCGCCCCGCCGCAGGCGCTGATGAGCATGGCGGTCAGCGCCAGGACCAGCATGAATACATAAGTTGTTCTTTTCATTTTTCACCTCTTTGAAATATTGAGTGACTACACCCACTTAGTCGCATTGAGAGGGAAAAAGTTACGGCTTCCGCCCGCCGGTTTTGGGGAGGAAATCAAGTTTGTGAATTTTCATCCAAAAGGAGTTACTTCGACTGCCCATACACGCGCCGGAACTCGGCGATGAACTGCGCCGCAATCGGGTCGCTGTAGACGACCAGCAGGGATTCGTCGTTTTTGGTCTCGGCGCTGTTGGTGAAATTGTACGAGCCGAAAATGACGATGTTTTCGTCCACAACGATCACTTTATGGTGCATCTGCCCCTCGTTGCCGTCGAGGTACACGTCCAGCCCCGCCTGCCGAAACGGATCGAACTCCGTGCCGATATTGGACGCCACCTGGTCTTCATCCATCACGCCTGCCACCGTCACCCCATCCTCGGCGCGTTCGCGGATCGCGTCGCCCAACGGGTCGGCGGTGAAGGAAAACGCCATGAAATAAATGCTTTCCTGCGCTTCATTGAGAATGTCCGCGAGGATGGGTTGAATCCCGTCGTCCGGCGAAAAGTACGTATCCACCGGCGTGCCGTCAATCGTCACACGCGGATTAGGCGTTTCGGCGGCGACGGCGTCCCCGAAGTTATCGTCCACGAACATTTCCTCGAATTCCTTGGTGAAATTTTCCGCCACCTTAACCGAACGGATTCGCATCATGACGTTGTTGTCTTCATAGGTCCCGGAATCAGTCAGGTTCATCGTGCCCACCCACACTTCGGAATTATCAATGACCACGAACTTATTGTGCATCAGCCCTTCGCGCCGGTCGCCCAAAATGGGAATGCCCGCCTCCACCAGCTTCTGCGGGTCGGCGCGGTCCAGGTTGTCGCTTTCCATCACCATACGGACTCGCACACCGCGGTCATGCGCGCGCAGCAGCGCATCGCGGACGCTGTTCAGGCTCAGGCTGTAAACGGCAACGTCCACGCTGAGTTTGGCGGCGTCAATGGATTCCGCGATGGGCTGGCCCACCCCGCCGGGCCCGTTGAGAGGCGAGCGGGCTTTGCGGGTCGGTAAAATACAGTTCATACCACCCGCTCCGGTCGCCGTATCCCGCCGCGAGCGGAATCGCTTCCGGGGCGGCTTCGGGCGTTTCCGTCTCCGCTTCATTGGTTGGAGGCGTCGGGGAGCCGGGCGCGGGCAATTCGCTGCACGC
Organism: Chloroflexota bacterium; assembly: GCA_013112685.1. Lineage (GTDB taxonomy): Bacteria > Chloroflexota > Anaerolineae > Anaerolineales > Villigracilaceae > Villigracilis. The sequence continues at coordinate 1,845,507 of JABFGC010000002.1, forward strand.
GGATAAGAAGGTTGTGAGGATCAATATTGAAAGTGTGATTTTATTCCATCGCATTTGCCAACTCCCAGCCGTTGAATTTGACCCGCCAAAAACCCGCCGCCGGGTTTCCACGGTCGTTCGCGTTAGGCGTGTTTCCGCGCCGAATAGTCTTCTTCCGCCAGTTGTACCGCCCGTTCGAGCAAGCCTTCCATGTTCATCTTCTTCATCATGATCCCCGCGATCAGACGCCGCAGGGGACGAGGCAGGGGCACTTCGAATTTCATTAAATCATAAAAGCGCGTGCCGCCATCCGGCAGCGCTTCGAAGCGGAAGGTCTCGGTCATTTTCTTTTTGCCGTTCTCGAACGATTCGAACGTGGAATATTCGAACGGGCGCCAGTCCAGGACGGTTTCCGTGCTGACCTGTCCCTTTCCGTGCGCGCAGTGATTGGTCGCGCCCTTCCCCGTTCGACCGCCCGGTCTCTCTCCTTTGGACCAGACGACAAACGCAACCCATTGATTCCGCTTATTTGGATCCTGCATCCATTCCCACGCCACCGGCGGCGGGACTGGAAAATCGCGGGTGAAGACGACATCCGCCTCCGCCTCATTAAGCATGATCCTCTGCGCGGCTTTGATCTCTTCGTACCGTTTGCGGAGGTCCACGCTGTAGGTATTCACGTCGGTCATGTGTTCGTAGGATTCAACCTGCTCATGCGCGCCTGCGAGTTGAACGTTCATGCTGTTCAGGCAGCGTTCGGTGACCATCAGGTACGCGCGCCAGCCTGTCGTTTCTGCGACCCGGTTCTTCAACAAGCGGTGAATCAGGTTCACATCCGTCCCCACCATTTCACGAATATCGCGCACGTGCTGGATCACATAATCGCCGTGATGAGCGATGAATTTCAAATCGAGCGAGGGAATGTTCTGACACGCTTTGCAGGTGCAGGTCGTGGCGCGTTTCATGGAAAACTGTTTGTCGCGGAACGCCGCATACGTGGACTCAATCAATTCCAACAGCGTCTCGCCGCGCGAAATCTTCGTCTCCGGCGCGTACGAAAAGACCGCATCGCCCTCCAGTTTGTGAATCGTCAGCAGGGTTTCGATCCTTTCGCACACTACCGAGAGCAGGTCGGAGAGGATTTCGTGCGAATGCTCAAGCTCTGTCTGCGCGACGAACGAGGTGTACCCCGAAATATCGGCAATCAGAAGATACCCGTGCTGCATCACACTGGACATAATTTAGATTCCTTTGGTCAGGATTATACCCCTGTCAACCGATGAGGGTCGTTTATAATCCCCGCCCATGACCGAACAAAACGCAAACCGCCAGATCGCCCGCGCCGCAGGCACGGTGATGTTCGCCATCATCCTCGGACAGATCACAGGTTTGGTGCGCGGCATCTTGGTGGCGCGGGCCTTCGGCGCTTCGCCCGAACTGGATGCCTTCTTCGCCGCCAACCGCGTGAGCGAGACTCTTTTTCTTTTGGTGGCGGGCGGCGCTTTGGGTTCCGCTTTTATTCCGACGTTCACCGGCTTGCTCGCCAAAGAGGACAGGACCTCCGCCGGCGGCTTGCCTCGTCCATTGCGAACGCGGTCACACTGACCCTGAGCCTGCTCGCTGTGCTCATTGCCTTGTTCGCCCCGCAAGTGGTGCGCTTCGCGCTCGCCCCGGGGCTTGCCGCCGACCCCAAACTCTTCGCACTGACAGTTTCGCTCCTGCGCATTCAACTCATCTCTGCCGTGTTGTTCGGTTTGGGCGGCTTGATCGTGGGCATCCTGAACGCGCATCAAATTTTTCTCATCCCGGCGCTCACGCCCGCGCTGTATCAACTCGGCATCATCTTCGGCGTCATCTTCCTCGTGCCTTCTTTGGGAATTTATGGTCTTGCCTGGGGCGTGGTCATTGGCGCGGTGTTTTATCTCTTTGTTCAGTTTCCGCAACTGTTCAGACTCATCTCCAACCTCCAATTCCCAATTACCAGTTACCAATTCCTGGATTTCCACGATGCCAACTTTCGCCAGGTCATGCTCCTCATGGGACCGCGCTTGTTGGGGGTTGCCGTCGTCCAACTCAATTTCTGGGTCAACACCTGGCTGGCTTCCCAAATGGCGGGCGGAAGCGTGACGGGTCTGTATTACGGCTTTTCGCTGATGCTGATGGCGCAGGCGGCAATCGCCCAGTCTGTGGCGATTGCGGCGATGCCGACCTTTTCCGCCCAGCACGCGCTCGGTCAAAAGGACGAGATGCGTTCGTCGCTGGCTTCGTCCCTGCGCGGCGTGATTCTGCTCGCCCTGCCCGCCAGCGTCGGCTTGATCGTTCTGCGCGAACCGATCGTCTCCCTGCTGTATCAGCGCGGCGAATTCGACGGACGCTCGGTGCAGATCGTGGCGTGGGCACTGCTGTGGTACGCGGCGGGGCTCGTCGGTCACAGCATCATGGAGGTGCTGACGCGCGCCTTCTACGCCCGGCACGACACAAAGACGCCGGTCATCATCGGCACGGCGGCGATGCTGTTGAACGTCGTTTTCAGCGTGTCCTTCTCCCGTCTGTTCGAGTCCATCGGCTGGATGCCGCACGGCGGGCTGGCGCTGGCAAATTCGCTCGCCACAGCGTTGGAAGCCGCCGCCTTGTTCGTGACGATGCGCAAACGGTTGAACGGCATCGAAGGCGGCTACATCCTGCGCGGAGCGATTCCCTTTGCGGCGGCGGGATTGGTCATGGGGCTTTCGCTCCTGGGCTGGCTAGCATTTGGGAAACTTCTCAGCGTTTGGATTCTCGTCCTGGCGGGCGTGGCAATCGGCGCGGTGGTTTATTTTGGCATTCTGTTCGCCCTGCGCGTGCCGGAGTTGAGTTACATTGCAAATGGGGTGATGCGGCGGCTGAAGAAATGAGCCGCGGTCCATCGTCCGTCGCCCACCGTCTTACTTCCACACCATCCACTGCACGATGGCGACGAGCAGACCGAGGATGATTCCGCCGATGACCTCCAGCGGGGTGTGACCGATGACTTCCTTCAACTCGTCCTCGTTCCAGATATGCCCCTTCAGCAATTCCTCGAAAAGCAGGTTGATGCGTTCGGCATGTTTGCCCGCCTGACGGCGCACGCCCGCCGCATCGTGCGCGATGATCATGGTCACGGCGACCGCAATGGCGAAGATGGGATTGTCGAAGCCGTGATACAACCCGACCGCCAGCGTACCGGCAACCATCAATGCGGTGTGCGAGGAGGGCATTCCACCGGCGGCAAATATCATCGTCCACAGCCAGCGGCGCGAGCGCAGATATTCAGTGGGGACTTTCAATCCCTGCGCCAGCAGCCACGCAATCAGGACGGCGATCAAGACCCGGTTCTGAAATATGCCGAGCAGGTTCATTCAGATTCCTCTTCAAACTCGACCAGCGACTCGCCAGCCAGTTTCTGCACTTTGAGCTGGGCGGACTCAAGCAATGCGCCGCAGTGCGCGACGAGAGCCTGTCCGCGCTCGTAGAGTTTCATCGCCTCTTCGAGCGGATTCTGCTCGCCCTCGAGCGCTTCGACGATCTGCTCCAGTTCGGCGAGGGATTCTTCGTAAGTGAGTTCTTCGACGGGTTTTTGGGATGATTTTGTTTTAGGCATGGGAACTCCAAACGATTTACGATTTATGATTTACGATTTACTTCAAACTCTCCATCGCTCACGCGGACGTTCATCTCGCCGCGGGCATCGGACACTCTGGCGACGACTTTACCGTCCTCCTTGCGGGTGACGATGGCATATCCGCGCGATAAGATGCCTGCCGGGTTGAGCGCATCGAGCCGCTTCGACATTCCATCTACGCTGGCAAACTGCAATTGGATGCGGTGCGTCACCGCGGAGAGGGCGCGGCGGGAGAGTTCGTCGAGGCGCTGAAATTCGGATTGGATGAGCCGTTCGGGAGAGACGTATTTGAGGCGCGCCGCCAGGGATGAGGTCAAAGCCCGATGGTCAGCGAGCAGGTTCGAGATTAAGTCAAAGAGGCGGGATTGATAATTGGTAACTTGTAGTTGCAGGTCGTCCAGCGTGATTTGAGTCGCCAGTTCTGCGGCAGCAGTGGGAGTCGGGGCGCGCAAATCCGCGGCAAAGTCGCACAGGGTGAAATCCGTTTCGTGACCGACGCCGGATATGATGGGAACCTGCGAAGCCGCAACCGCGCGGACGACGCGCTCGTCGTTGAACGCCCACAGGTCTTCGATGGAGCCGCCGCCGCGCGCGAGGAGGATGACATCGGGTAATTGGTAATTGGGTAATTGGGTATTGAGGAATTGGATGGCGTTGACCAGCGCGGGCGGAGCCTCGGCGCCTTGCACGGGAGAGGGAGCAAGAATTACTTCCGCAAGCGGCAAACGGCGGCGGATAGTGTTAAGCATGTCGCGCAATGCCGCGCCCGTGGATGAGGTGACAATGCCGATCCTGCGCGGCAGTTCGGGGATGGGGCGTTTTCTTTCGGGATCGAAAAGACCTTCGGCTTCGAGCATGGCTTTGAGCCGCAGGAATTCCTGAAAGAGCGCGCCTTCGCCTTTTGCCTGGATGAGACTGGCGACCAGTTGATATTGTCCCTGCGGCTCGTAAACGACGATCTTTCCGTGCGCTTCGACCGCCGCGCCTTCCTGCAAGGTCGGGCGCGTACGCAGGACATCCGTCTTCCACATCACGCAGCGCAGGGAGGCGTTCTTGTCTTTGAGCGTGAAGTAGATGTGGCCTGACGCCGGGCGCGACAGGTTGGATATCTCCCCCGTCACCCACACATCCTGCAACTGGGGGTCGTCCTCCAGCAGTTTGCGGATGCGGAAGGTAAGTTGGGAGACGGTAAGCGTTTCAGGGAAAAGGCTGGGCTGCATTGGGGGTAGGATAACTTAAAAAGGATGAATTCGGAAGGATGAAGGATGAATTGTCGCGTTCACATCAATCCGTGAATCGCGCAATACGAATATGTTTTTTCGCCTATAATTGGGAAACGGTTTTCATCGTATTCGTTCATCCGGTGCTCTTTATGCTAGAATCCCGGTTGCGTTTTGATTGGAAAACGGAAAGGAAAGCTCGATGGATACCCTTTCGCTTGCCCCTCAGGATTTGGTTCGAAAGGCGGTGGTTGAAGTGGCGCAACTGCCTGAGAACGAATTATTGGTCGTCCTCGAAATGGTGGATGCCCTGAAAAGACAGCGCGCCCACCCGAACCGCGAATTGGCGTCAAAGATCGTCGCTCAAGCCAGGAAACGCGCAGAAAGCACCCGCCATCTTTCGCGCGAGGAGTTGATGAAACAATTTAGCGACACGTTTGAAGCCATCCGTGCGGATGCCATTGCGAAAAACACCGCTATTGAGGGGGAGTTGGAAAGTGACTAGATCAATCCGCGCAGTTCTCGACACCAACGTGTTTGTATCTGCCGCGCTAAGCAAGAATCCCTCCAGCCCCACCCGTGAGATTATCGAACGGTGGAAAAAGGGAGAATTCGTTTTATTGATCTGTACGCAGTTGGCGGAGGAGATTGTTGAGAAGTTGGTTGACTACAGGGTTGATGAGAATCTCGTTACAGCGCTGGTCGAAAGAATCGCCAATTTGGCAGATTGGGTTGAAATTCTGCCCGAGGAAATAGAAAACCTGCTTTCAGATCCTGATGACAACATAATTCTAGCCTGCGCCGTGAAGGGCGGCGCAAACTATCTTGTCACATATGACCCGCACTTCGATTCCCTGAACGGCGAATATCGCGGAATTAGAATCTTAAAAGCAATTCCCTTTCTGGAGATTCTGCGGAAGGAATAATCCTCCCATGAACCACCTCTGGTCACCCTGGCGTATGGAATACATCGAAAACCACGAAAAAGAAGACGGCTGCGTGTTCTGCAACGCGCAAGCCCAGGCGGACGGCGCGGAGAATCTCATCGCGCATCGCGGCAGACTGGCGTACGTGATCCTCAACCGCTATCCGTACACAAGCGGACATGTAATGGTCATCCCTTTCAAGCACGTCCCGAACCTCGAAGCATTGGATTCCGCGACGCGCGCCGAAATGATGGAACTGACCTCACGCTGTACCGCCGTCCTGCGCGACGTGTACCGGACGCATTCGTTCAACGTGGGCATCAACATCGGCGAAGCGGCGGGCGCGGGCGTGGAGGGACATGTCCACATCCACGTTGTACCGCGCTGGGCAGGCGACACCAATTTTATGTCCACCGTCGGCGGGACGCGCGTTTTGCCGGAGGCGTTGGAGGAGACGTACAAACGAATCCGGCAGGGGTTTGAAACCACAGACACACAGAGATGAACACGGATTGATCCATCCTTTTTATCTTTGTTCACACCATACCTGCGTACGGTGCAAGTGTCTGTAGTTAAGAAAGGGGGAGGCTCAACCATGGAGACTCTATGCAGAAATATAAAAGAAAAATAATTTCCCTTCTTCTTATATTCATATTCATCGCTTCCTGCAAAACACGGCAAACCATCCAGCCGCCGACTCCCAGTCCAACGGTCACGGCGACGGTCGGCACGCCGGCGCCCACTCTCACCCCCACCCCGCAGGGCTTGTCCACGCCGTTCACCTACGGACCCAACGTGGAAAACTTCCCGGCGGATGTCAGCCCGCTGACCGGCTTGCAAGTGGAAGACCCAAGCCTCGTCGCGCACGCCCGCGATGATGATGTCCATTTCGCATTTTCCGGTGGCGGCGCGCCCGCAGGCGGGGCTTTCGTTCGCGTCCTGGGTCTTCGAGCATTACATCACCGAAGGCGCAACCCGTTTCCTCGCCGCGTTCTACGGCGAATTTCCCGAACCCGAAATCCCCATCACCGGCGATTGCCAAGTGCGGCGCGAGCCGTTCATCCAAACCTCCACACTTCTGGGCAACCGCATCTGGCTCGATGAAAACGCAAACGGCAGGCACGAGGATTACGAAAAAGGCGTCGGCGGGGTGTGCGTCAATTTGTATGATTCTTCGAATCAACTAATTCAACAAACCACAAGCGACTCCAACGGCTATTACGGGTTCAACGTCGAGCCGGGGAATTATACCGTCGAGTTCAAAATTCCCGCATGGTTGCAGTTTACACAGAAAGACATCGGGGACGAGAACAAGGATAGTGATGTGGATCAGGCATCGGGTCGGGCGGAGGCGGAGGTTACATCCGCGCTTCTTCACCTGGACGCAGGCCTGGTCCTGTCCGAGGAAGTGAATCCACCCGTCAACGAATCCACCCAAATGCCCCCCGCCGAGGTGGGACCCATCCGCTCGGGGCGACTGGTTTTCATAGACATTCACGACTTCTTCCTCAACTCGTGCTTTGTCTATGCCTCTGCCACGCTAGAGATTTTGGATAAACTGCCGCAATGCTATCTCGTCCCGCACGACGAAGCCAGCGGCGGCGCGATGGTGAGCATCGAAAAGATGAAAGCGCTCGCCGAGGAAAATAAAGAGACAAGGTCGGGCAAATTCAATTACGCCAGCAACGTGTTTTCCGAAACGCCGCCCGCGGGGGGTTGGGTTGCGAATCGGGTGAACATGTATGTGGCGTATCGCAACCAATCTGCCTTCGTCTATGACGCGCTTTCCGGCTCGTACTGGCGTTACGTGGACGATACCTCCCAGGAAAACGCCGGGAACCTGCACCCGGAAATTGACCGCCTGACGGGTCGGCAGCTGCAATTCGAAAACATCGTGGTGATCTATGCCGATCACGAAATATTCGAGTATCAGGGAACGCCGGTGCCCGCCCTCGTGGAAATTGACCTGGAACTCGGCAATGGCGGCTTCGCCTTCCTTTTCCGCGACGGGATGAAGCACGACATTCGCTGGAGCACGAAGGCGCGCGAATACGAAAAGAAAACCGGTCAGGCGCGTCCCATCTATTTTGTGGATTCGAATGGTAATCCCATTCCGCTCAAACCCGGCAGGACATGGCTCTTCCTCGCCACGCCGTACTCGTTCGTCACCAACCAGATGGACGGCAGTTGGACTGTCCGTTACATGCCGCCCGAAGGCGCAAATTAGAGGCGAAGCCCGGATTTCTTTTCAAGGCATGACAATCATCAGTTGTTTTTGGACCACCGCCGTACTATAGTAGGAATGCGGCCATCCCGTGAATTCGAGATAAGACAGGTCAGGAAATTCCATGCACCCCTACGCCCTTTCCCTGAAAAGACATTTCGAGGCGCACGCCGATCCGGTGAACGCCGCGCCGATGAAAAAGTACATGCGCGACCAGTTCGAGTATCTGGGAATCAAGACGCCGGAACGCCGCGAGTTACAGAAAGAGTTCCTCAATAAGAATGGGCTTCCGTTTGTGGTGGAACTCGATCCCATCCTGCGCGATCTCTGGTCCCTGCCTCAGAGGGAATTCCAGTACATCGGCATCGGCTTGTTGTCGCGTCTCGCGGAGGCGATCCCGCACGAGTCCATCGAAACGATCGAGTATTTGATCGTCACCAAGTCCTGGTGGGATACGGTGGATTCGCTCGCGGGCGAGATCGTCGGCGTGCATTTTTACCGCTTCCCAAAAGTGCGCAAAAAATCCCTTGCCGCATGGCGCAAGTCCGATAACTTCTGGCTGAGGCGCACGTGCCTGCTCTTCCAACTCGGCTACAAAGAAGAGACGGATTTCGACCTGCTGTGCGAGATCATCCGCGAAAACCTCGGCTCGGACGAATTCTTCATCAACAAAGCCATCGGCTGGGCGCTGCGCCAATATGCGTGGACCCAATCCCGCGCCGGTGAAGAAGTTCGTAAAAGCGACGAAGGAACTGCATCCACTGAGCAGGAGAGAGGCATTGAAAAATTTGGAATAGGAAGTTGTCGAGTAATGAGAAACATGAAACGAGTGTTGACTTAACCGTTCCAGGAAGATAAAATCTAGCCAGACTAGACAGAAAGGAAAAGCCCATGAATACGGTCTGGCAAATTCAAGATGCAAAAAACAAACTGAGTGAGGTTATTACCCGCGCCTTAACCCAAGGACCTCAACTCATTACAAAACACGGCGAAAAAACCGTTGTTGTCATTTCCTATACCGAGTATGAGAAATTGCGAAAGTCACAAGGAAAGTTGTCAGAGTTTTTTAGGAATTCACCGCTGGCAGGTATTGAATTGACGCGCGACAAATCCCTGCCTCGCAAAGGGGTTGAACTATGAAATATCTGCTGGATACTTGTGTTATTTCGGAACTGGTTTCAAAACAACCCAACCCAAAAGTAATTGAGTTTGTAGACTCTCTCGATCAAGAAGACATTTATCTAAGCGTCATCACTGTTGGAGAAATTGCGAAAGGGATAGAGAAATTACCCAGGTCAAAACGAAAGGAAGAATTGCTCAATTGGTTGGGAGAAGATTTGCTTATTCGGTTTGAAGGAAATATTATTTCGCTGGATGTGAGAGTTTTAATTCGATGGGGTGAGTTATCCGCAAAACTTGAAGGAATTGGCATAACCCTTCCAGCCATGGATGCGCTTATCGCCGCTACTGCATTAACATACAACATGGCTGTTGTAACTCGAAATGAAAATGATTTTGAAAACACTGGGGTTGAAGTAGTTAATCCCTGGTAACCAGATTTGTCCAACATAGGAGAAACGATGAACAAGGAAAACGAAGCAGTTATTTTGAGCGCGGCGCGCACCCCCATTGGAAAGTTTCAAGGCGCGCTGAGCGGCGTTCCCGCCACGAAACTGGGCGCCATCGCCGTCGAAGAGGCGGTCAAGCGCGCAGGCATTGACCCCGGCGAAGTGGAGGAAGTCATCATGGGCAACGTCGTTGCGGCGGGATTGGGTCAGGCTCCGGCGCGGCAGGCGCTGATCTTCGGCAACGTGCCAGCCACCATCAGTGCGACGACCCTCAACAAGGTCTGCGGCTCCGGGTTGAAGGCGGCAATGATGGCGGCGCAAGCCGTCCGCGCGGGCGATGCGGGCTCTTCATCGCCGGCGGGTTCAGATCCATGAGCCGCGTTCCGTATCTGGTCAATGGGCGCATGGGCGAGTTGAAATTCGGCAACATGCAGTTGACCGACGCCCTGCTCAACGACGGCTTGTGGGACCCGTTCGAAAATTGGGCGATGGGCAACGCCGCCGAGTTCATCGCGGATGAATATGAGGTCACGCGCGCCGCGATGGATGAATTCGCGCTTCGCTCCCACCAGAAGGCTGTGGAGGCTCAAGAGGCGGGACGGTTTACGCCGGAGATTGTTCCCGTCCAAATCCCCGGACGCAAAGGCGAAGTGACCACCGTCAGCGTGGACGAAGGTCCGCGCAAGGATACGTCGCTGGAGTCGCTCGCCAAACTGAAGCCGGTTTTCAAAGCCGACGGCAAAGTGACCGCGGGCAACGCCTCGTCCATGAACGACGGCGCGGCGGCGGTGGTGATTTCATCCCGTGCGTATGCCGAAAAGAAGAACCTCAAACCCTTGGCGCGGATTGTTGGCTACGCGCAGGCGGCGGTCGAGCCGAAATATCTCTTTGCCGCGCCCGCCCACGCCATGCCGAAGTTATTAAAGAAGATCGGCTGGACGTTAAGGGATGTTGACCTCATCGAATTGAACGAAGCCTTCGCCGCGCAAGTCCTCGCGGACGGTTACGCTCTCAGCGACCAGGGCTGGGATTGGAACAAGGTCAACGTAAACGGCGGCGCGATTGCGCTCGGTCACCCACTGGGGGCAAGCGGCGCGCGCGTGTTGACGACTCTGCTTTACGCCTTGAAGGATCGCGGCTTGAAGCGCGGTATTGCATCGCTTTGTTTGGGCGGCGGCGAGGCGGTGGCGATGGCGGTTGAAGTAGAGTAATTGGTAATTGGTAATTGGTAATTGGTAATTGGTAATTGGTAATTGGTAATTCGTAATTGGTGGTTGGTGAAGTAGAGATTAGAGGATTGGAGAATTGGCGTGGATAAGAAAGAACGCGAGGAAAAGATCGAACTGTACGGCAAGGGTTACGACTTGTTGATGCAAACGCTCCGGGATATTCCGCGTGAGGTGTGGACGTTCAAGCCCGCGCCGACGGAATGGAGCGTGCATGAGGTGCTGGTGCATTTAGCGGATTCCGAATCCAACGCGGCGCTCCGTGCCCGCAAGTTGATCGTCGAACCCGGCGGCGCGATCATGGGTTACGACCAGGACAAATGGGCAACCGAACTCGATTATCACGACCAGAGTTGGGAAGATGCGCTGGACGTGGTGCGACTCGCCCGCAAGACGACGTATGCTCTCTTGAAGAAACAGCCGGATGAAGTTTTCTCCCATTCGGTCAAGCATCCTGAATATGACAAACCATATACGTTCGAGCAATGGCTGAATATTTATTCCGCCCATATTCCGGGTCATATCGAGCAGATAAGGAATAACTATAAGATTTGGAGAGACCGCCAAGGTTAATGTCGTTGCAAGGAGGGCGATCTCCCCGACGACCTGTGCCACGAAGTGGTAAGCAACCTCCTTGAAACTTGGGGATTGCTTCATGGCGCCAATGCGCCACTCGCAATGACATGAAATAAGGAGACTACATGACCATCAAACACATCTTCATTATCGGCGCAGGGACGATGGGTAACGGCATCGCGCAGGTGGCGGCGACATCGGGCTATCAGGTCACTTGCATGGATGTCGTCCCTGCCGCACTCGAAAAAGCCAAGACGACCATCGCCAAGTCCACGGCGAAACTGGTCGAGAAGGGAACGCTCACAGCGGAGCAAAAGGCATCCGCAGACAGGATCAACTTCACGTCCACGATGGAGGCGATGAAGGAGGCGGATTTCGTCATCGAAGCAGCGACGGAAAATCCCGAATTGAAATTCAAGATATTCAAAGACATGGACGCCAATGCGCGCGAAGGTGTGATTTTGGCGAGCAACACGTCTTCGATTTCCATCACCAAGATCGCCGCCGCCACGAAACGCCCGGAGAAGGTCATCGGGATGCACTTCATGAACCCCGTGCCACTGATGAAACTGGTGGAGGTCATCAAGGGGCTTGCCACCGACGAAGCGACGTTGAATACGACGCTGGAATTGTGCAAGGCGATGGGCAAGGAACCCGTCGAAGCCAACGACTCGCCGGGGTTCATTTCGAACCGAATCTTGTGTCCGATGATCAACGAAGCGGTGTTTGCCCTTCAGGAGGGAGTCGGCACGCCCGAAGCGATTGACGCGGTGATGAAACTCGGCATGAATCACCCGATGGGTCCGCTCACGCTGGCGGATTTGATCGGTCTGGATGTGGTGCTGTTCGTGATGGAAGTCCTGCAGCGCGATTTGGGCGAAGACAAATACCGCCCCGCGCCGTTGTTGCGCAAGATGGTGGATGCGGGTTATTTGGGAAGGAAGAGCGGGAGAGGGTTTTATAGTTATCAGTAATCAGTGACCAGTAATCAGTGATCAGTGGGCAGTGATCGGTGATCAGTCAATAGTGAAAAGTCGTCGGTCCCATCTGTCAAAGTAAGTCGCCTCTGAATGTAGAAAATTCCAGGGGCGATTTTCTTTTGGAGAGGTAAAATTAAGGGCAACGAGCAGACGCCTCCCTTGCGTCCCCCCGCCCCCATTCTGGGAGCAGGCGGGGAGGAGCTAATCGGGCGTAATCCAAAATGGGCAAAAATTTCTGGAACGCAGCACACGACAACCATCCACGAATACTCTTCGAGTACGATGTGAAAACCACGAATGCACGAATGTCCGCCCGTATTCGTTTATTCGTGAAAAATTCGTGGACGGTCTTCCCCCACCCCGAAGGCGGATAACATGCCACGCAATAAACACCCAGGACCTGACAGGTTTCTACATGACGCTCGTCCGTCCGAATCCCCGTCCCCGCACGCGACTCGGTTGACCACGGCTCTCATGAAACCTGTCAGGTCTGTACCCAGGAGGTAATCATGGCAAAAGACGCAGCATATAAAGAAGCCGAAAAGAAAATCGCCGAAGCCCTGAAATCGCGCGCAACGGAACTGTTCGAAAGACCTGACAGGTTCACCCTTACGGGTACACGTCCACGAATCCCTTGCGCTCCCGAATCCCCGTCCCCGCACGTGACTCGGTTGATCAAGGCTCTCATGAAACCTGTCAGGTCTGCACCCAGGAGGTAACCATGCCCAGAGACCAAGCCTATCTCGAAGCAGAAAAGAAAATCGCAGAAGCCTTGAAATCGCGCGCAACGGAATTGCTCAAAAGACCCGACAGGTTTCCGCGAATCCTTTGCGCTCTCGATTCCTTGTCCATGCACGCGACTCGGTTAATCACGACGCGGATGAAACCTATCAGGTCTGCACCCAGGAGGTAATCATGGCAAAAGACGCAGCATATAAAAAAGCAGAAAAGAAAATTGCAGAAGCCCTGACCTCGCGCGCAACGGAATTACCCAAAAGACCTGACAGGTTTCCGCGAATCCTTTGCACTCCCGAATCCCCATCCTCGCACGCGACTCGGTTGACCACGGCTCTCATGAAACCTGTCAGGTCTGCACCCAGGAGGTAATCATGGCAAAAGACGCAGCCTATAAACAAGCCGAAAAGAAAATCGCCGAAGCCCTGACCTCGCGCGCAACGAAACTTGACCTCAGCGACATGAAGTTAACCGAATTGCCAGAGTCAATCGGACAACTCACGCAGTTGACAGACTTGGATCTCTCCAGCAACCAACTGACCACCCTGCCAGACTCACTGGGACAACTCACGCAGTTGACATCCCTGGATCTCTCCGACAACCAACTGACCGCCCTGCCAGACTCGCTCGGACAACTCACGCAGTTGACAGAACTGATACTCACCAGCAACCAACTGACCGCCCTGCCAGATTCGCTTGGACAACTCGCGCGGTTGCAACGACTCGATCTCGATGGTAATCAACTTGCCAAATTGCCCGAATCTCTTAGTAACATTTCAGTCCTTCGAAATTTAATTCTTGGCGCACCTAACGCAGGAAATCCTCTTGGTTTATTACCTGACTGGATTCGCAAATTCTCAAATTTAGAATGGATTAATCTCTCAGAATGTCAATTAAAAGAACTGCCTGTATGGTTTAAAGAACTAAAAAACCTTAGATATATATTTGCACAGAATAATCAAATAATAGACCTTCCCCCCTCCCTTGCCCAACTTGAGCACCTGAAAGAACTCAACCTCGACAAGAACCCCCTCAACCCCGCCCTGCAAAGCGCATACGAACAGGGACTGCCCGCACTCAAAGCCTACCTCCGCAGTCTCGAACAAAACGCCGAACCGCTCTACGAAGCCAAACTAGTGCTGGTCGGCGAAGGCAACGTCGGCAAGACCACACTTTTAAGAGCGTTGAAAAGTAATAAGGGAGAAGGAGCGCCCAGGCAAGGCGAACCGACGACCCACGGGGTTGAGATTGATATTCATGGTTTGAAGTTGCCCCACCCAGAAAAGGATGGCGTCGAGATTCAACTCAACGCCTGGGATTTTGGCGGGCAGGATGTCTACCGCGTCACGCACCAGTTCTTCTTCAGCCGCCGTTCGCTCTACCTGCTGGTCTGGGAGCCGCGCCGCGGCGTCCAACAATGCCAGGTGGAAGATTGGCTGAACATGATCCGCCTGCGGGTGGGCGACGGGGCGCGCGTCCTCATCGTCTCCACCTACAGCACCTCGGGCGGGCACATCGCGCGCATTGACAAACCCGTCTTCAAAGGGCAATACGGCGACATGATTGTCGGCTTTTACGAAGTGGATAGTCTCGTCCCCGACCCCGCCACAGGCGAGATGACGGGCATCGCGGAATTGAAACGCGCCATCGCCGAACACGCGGCTGGATTGGAACAAATGGGCATGCTCTTAAACAACGATTGGAAAGCCGCCCGCGATGAACTGCTCGCCCGCGATGAGCCGCGCATCTCTTTCTCGACTTTTAGCGGAATCTGCGCCGCACGCGGCTTGAGTCAACTCGACGCCGATACCCTCGCCCACCTCATGCACGACCTCGGCTACATCGTCCACTACAGCGACGACGAAAACCTGCGCGACGACGTGGTGCTCAAACCGCAATGGCTGACCAAAGCCATCGGCTTCGTGCTCGAAGACCGCGCCACCGCCGAACGCGAAGGCATCCTGCCCGACGGGCATTTGACTCAGGTCTGGCGCGACCATACCTTCGAAGGCGAACCGCGCTACGACCCAAACGTCTATCCATTCTTCTTGCGCCTCATGGAAAAGTACGATGTCTGCTATCGCCTGACGGATGGCAAAGCCAGTCTCGTCGCGCAGCATGTTCCGCAAGTGCGTCCTGAATTACCGTGGCTGCCAGAACAGGAACCGCCCAAAGATCAACGCCGCATTGCGATGGTCTGCTCGATGGAAGAAGACCCGCCCGGACTTGTTCCGTGGATGATCGTTCGAACTCATGATTATGCTTATCCTATCGGCGCGCACAGTCTCCATTGGCAAAAAGGCATGTTCTTGCGTCATGATCCACACGGTACAGCCATGCTCGAAAAACGCGGACGCGAGTTTCATGTCTATGCTCAGGCAATTTATCCTGAATATTTCATGAACGTTCTTCAGGAAACGCTTCAAAAATTGATAACAGACAACTGGCCTGGCTTGGAAGGTCGCTATCGTTTTGCTGTTCCATGTCCCACGCCTGACTGCAAGGGCAAATTCAACATCCAAGCGTTACGCCAATTCATGTCGAATGGCGTGAGAGAGTATCCTTGTCAGGAATGCTTCCACTCACACCCGATTACCAAATTGCTATTGGGCTTTGAAGAACTCACGATTGATGTTCAATTGCGCGAGATCAACGAACGACTCGCTGGCTTGGATAGCCGTGTCGCCCGATACTTTATGGCTTTGATGAATGCCATCGCCGATGAAGCCAAGAACGGCCCGCGCCTTTTCACGTTCCGCGCGCGCGATGCCGGGCTGTCACCCAAGCAACTCTTCACCCGTCCCATTTCCCTGCAACTCTGGTGTGAAGCCGAAGGTTGTCAGCATCCAGTCATCGCAAAAGACAAGGGCTTTTATGACATCAACCAGCCGCGCGAATGGGTAATGAAGATTGCGCCTTACGCCAATTTCGTTCTGGATGTTTTGAAAACGGTCGCGCCGATTGCCGCTCCCGCCATCAACACCTTCTTCGGTCCCAAAACAACGGATGCGTGGAAAATTTCCGATCAATTGAGTTTGGCGGGCGCCATCCTCGGCAAATTGCCCGATGAAATCAAAAAGCCAGATCGCCCCATGCTCGAGCGCGGTCTCGTCAGCGAACCCGAACGCTCCGGCATCCTCGCGCTGCATCGTCTGCTCAATGAACTCGATCCCATCCAGGATAAATTAGGTCTTCACCGCGTCGCCACCTACACCGGCGATTACCGCTGGCTGTGCGATCATCACTACAATGCCTGGCAGCCCAATATCCCTGATGTGATCAATGCGCACGATTGACCCCCTCCGGCTTCGCCACCTCGCCCAAATACGACTATGGACACTTTGCATGAATCCAGAAGGCACGTCCATGTCGTATTTGGGGGAGGACGGGTGGGGTATCCGCATGCTGAACAAACGCAACGAATTCCTCTGGGTGCATGAGAAGTTTGCAAGCGAGTATTAAGCAGGTACAATCCGATTCCCACCATATAGGTCAATCTCTCTCTGGATGTGGTCAAGGAGAATCGAAATGAATATTACCGTTACGCAAGCGCAGGGCAACGTTCTGGTCACGATCATCAAACCGGAAGGCAGGATCAACCTCGGCAACACGGATGAATTATTCCAAAAAGCCAAAGCCTCTTACGAGCAGGGGGCGCGGGACATGATCATTGACCTGAGCGCGGTCGAATCCATGAGCAGCGCCGGTCTGCGGACTCTCCTGTCCATCGCCAAGATGTTGAACCGCGAACCAGACGAATCAACGAAGACCGCGAAAGCCAGGCACTTCAAAATCGCGGGCCCGCGGCCCGAATTGAAAAACGTGCTCGACATCGCAGGCTTTTTTCGAACTGGTGGAAATCCACGATCATCTGAACGATGCCATTGCTTCTTTTTGACCGGGATGGACGCCATGCCTGTGACGGACAAATTATGTGCCATGAAGCGGTATGCTGGCGTATTTCGGGAGCAAGTGTTGCCACGGCGCCACGCGACGCTCCCCGATTCCATGACCGGAGATTGGCGAAGGGCTCACAACCAAAATCCTCCATCCGGCGGCTTCGCCGGGTGTACAATGGAGTAGTGACGTTTTGGCTTGCTCGAAGGAGGTGCGCTCATGCTCCGAAAAATTTTCGTCCAAACCGTCGTTCTGGCGTTGGTCACACTGTCCGTTTTGGGGAGCCCGTTCGAGGTCCGGGCGGGAGGCGTGTGCGGCGGCACGTACGTCGCCGAGGCGGGGGATACCGTCGAAAAACTCGCCGCCATGTGCGGCACATCCACCGCCGCCATCTACGCCGCCAACCCGGGCATCGGCAACGTTTTAACGGTCGGTCAGGCGCTGGTCATCCCCGGCATTGACTACGTTGCGCCAGCCCCGCCCACGCCCGCGCCCATCACCGTCGTCCCTGTCACTGTCAACAATTACAACTACTATAACTATTACAATTACTATCCGCCAACAAGTTACACCAGCACGTACATCGTTCAATATGGCGACACGCTTTCAATCATCGCCGGGCGCTTCGGAGTGGGGCTTTACGACCTGTGGAGGGCGAACCCGCAAATCCGAAACATCAACCTGATTTACGTTGGGCAGGTGATTTACATCCCCTCCGCTGCCGCCCCGAAGGAACCGGTCCCGCTTTCATACCCGGGAGACATCCCCAAAAACGCCTCCACCGGGACCGTGCTGCTGGTCAACAAAGCCAATGCGGATGTGTACATCTCGGCGCGCACCGCCCGGGCGGACGGGACGAACGCCATCAATGAGTTTCCCGTGAGCGGGACGTTGTCCGTGGGCATCCCCTCCGGCTGGATTGATTACGTTGCCTGGGTGGGCGGCGTGAAATTCACCGGCGGCTTCCAGCTTCGGGCAGAGACGCAACACACCATCACGTTCAACCGAAGCAAGGTGGTTGTGGATTAGCGGACTTTCCAAACTGTAATTGACATGCCTGCTGTTCCGCTGTAAACTAAGGCTACTCCGATGGGGAGTAGCCCCCGAACGCGGTTCGGGTCTGGCAGTCGTCAAGACGTGGCGCTTTGCGCCACCGGCTGTCTGGATGTAAAGCGCAAGACCATCGCCTTTTAGGCGGTGGTCTTTTTTATTTACCGACGCCGCCCCCCATATCTGATTTGCCCGCTCAAACAGAAAGGAGTGTCCCATGTCCGCTGCAACCTCCGCCCTGCGGAAATATTGGAAGCCCGCCCTCGCCACCGGCGCAGGCGGCACGTCGTTGATTCTCTGGTTCGAGGAGATCATCCTCCTCGGGCTGGACCTGCTGGCGGTGTTCGCGCTGCTGCTGCTGGCGGGTCCCATTTACCTTTTCAATCATTTCGTGTTCAAGTCGGCGATGCCGAGGATCGAAGATAAAAACAAAGGAGCAAAACTTTAGATATGGAACAAAACAATTACTGGCATACCCAAAGCACGGATCAGGCGTTTGCCCAACTCGATGGCGGGCAGACAGGTCTAAGTCAGAATGAGGCGGAGGCGCGCCTGGCAAAATTCGGACCGAACGAGATTCAGTCCGCGCGCCGCGTCTCGCCGTGGGAGATCCTGATTGACCAGTTCAAGAACGTATTGATTCTCATCCTGCTCGGCGCGACTGCCATCTCGCTGTTTCTGGGGCACGGCGTCGAGTCCATCGTCATCGCGGTGATCGTGTTGTTCGCCGTACTGCTCGGCTTCATTCAGGAGTACCGCGCCGAACGCGCTATCGAAGCCGCGCGGCAAATGGCGGCGCCCACCGCCACCGTCTTTGCGCGACGGGCAGGAAGTGAAAGCGCCCGCGCGCGAAGTGGTTCCCGGCGACGTGGTCATTTTACACATGGGCGACCGCATCCCCGCCGACGGGCGTTTGATCGAATCCGTCAATTTGCAGGTGGAGGAAGCCGCGCTGACGGGCGAATCGGTGCCGGTGGAAAAACACACCGACCCGCTTCCCACCGAGGGCCCTGCCAGTGGGCGACCGCAAGAACATGGTCTACGCCGGGACCCGCCGTCACCTACGGGCGCGGACGCGCGCTGATCGTCGCAACAGGCATGCAGACCGAGTTCGGCAAGATCGCGCAGCTGCTGCAAACCGTCGAAACCACCAAAACTCCGCTCCAGCAAAACTTGGATAAAGTCGGCGCCTTGCTGGCGCGCGCGGCGTTCGTGGTGGTTGCCATCATCGTCGCGCTCGGTCTCCTGCGCGGACAACCCTTCATCGAAATGCTCATCTTCGGCATTGCGCTGGCGGTGGCGGTCGTGCCTGAAGCCCTGCCCGCGGTCGTGACCATCTCGCTCGCCATCGGCGTGCAGAAGATGGTCAAACGCCATGCGCTCATCCGCCGCCTGCCTGCGGTGGAGACGCTCGGTAGCA
Source organism: Chloroflexota bacterium (assembly GCA_013112685.1). Classification (GTDB taxonomy): domain Bacteria; phylum Chloroflexota; class Anaerolineae; order Anaerolineales; family Villigracilaceae; genus Villigracilis. The sequence goes on from JABFGC010000002.1 coordinate 1,864,948, forward strand.
CGTCGGTGATCTGTTCCGATAAAACCGGCACGCTCACCAAAGACGAAATGACCGTGCGCAAGATTTATATCGCGGGTCAGGTCTTCCACGTCAGCGGTTCGGGGTATGCGCCGGTCGGTCATTTCTCCGCCAACGGCGGGACGAAAACTGAACCCACCGACGAACTGAAACACCTGCTCACTGCCGCGGCGCTCGCCTCCGATGCGAAACTTATCAAGAACGGCAACAACGGCTCGGAAAGCGATTGGGACATCAAGGGCGACCCCACCGAAGGCGCGCTCATCGTCGCCGCCGCCAAAGCCGGTCTTAAGAAAGAGGCGTTGGACCAGTCCCTTCCGCGCGTGCAGGAAATCCCGTTCACGTCCGGATCCAAGCGCATGACCACCCTTCATCAAACCGAAAAGGGGACGGTGGCGTACACCAAAGGCGCGCCCGAAATCATTTTGGAGAACTGCGATTCGATCCTCACCGCGAGCGGCGTGAAAAAACTGGATGACGCGGCACGCAGGCAGATCGTGGAGACCGGGCGGAATTTCGCAAGCCAGGCTTTGCGCGTGCTTGCCATCGCCTCCAAACCGGACGCGGTGATTGAATCTGCCCAGACGGGTATGACCTTCCTCGGGCTGGTCGGCATGATTGACCCGCCGCGCCCCGAAGCGAAGGAAGCGATTGCCGTCTGTGAAGAGGCGGGCATCCGCCCGGTGATGATCACCGGCGACCATCCCCTCACCGCCGAAGCCGTGGCGCGCGAATTGGGCTTGCTGAAAAACGGACGCGTGGTCACCGGCGCGGAACTCGATGACATCTCCGACGAGCAGTTCAAGCGCGAAGTGGAATCCATTGACGTGTACGCGCGCGTTTCTCCCGCTCACAAACTGCGCGTGGTGACGGCGTTACAGGCAAACGAACACATTGTCGCCATGACCGGCGATGGCGTCAACGACGCGCCCGCCCTCAAAAAAGCGGACATCGGCATTGCGATGGGCATCACTGGCACGGACGTAACCAAAGAAGCCGCTGCCATGACCCTGACCGACGATAACTTCGCTTCCATCGTTGCCGCTGTGGAAGAAGGGCGCGGCGTGTTCGGCAACATCAAGAAATATCTGATGTACCTGCTTTCTTCGAATATCGGCGAAATCGGCTTGATGGCTGGCTCGGCTCTGTTGGGTCTGCCCCTGCCGCTGACCGCCGTGCAAATCCTCTACGTCAACCTCGCCACCGACGGCTTGCCCGCGCTGGCGCTCTCGGTGGACCCGCCCGGAGAAGGACTTGATGAAGCGCAAGCCGCGTAATCCGCGCACGGGCATCTTCACCCGTCCCGTCGTGGCGCTGATGGTCGCAGGCGGGATTTGGCCCACGATCATCAACCTCGGCTTGTTCGTCTGGGCGTTGGATTCCGGGCGGAGTCTGGAAGAGGCAATGACAATGACCTTCGTCTCGCTGGTGCTGGTGCAGTTCTTCAAAGCCTACAACTTCCGCTCCGACCGTCACTCGGTCTTCAACCGTCCGTTCGAGAACAAGTGGCTGAATACCGCCATCCTCTGGGAAGCCGTGCTGCTGCTGTTGATCGTCTACATCCCCGCCCTGCATGAACCGTTCAACACCTTCAGCCTGCCGCTCGTGGACTGGGCGATCATCTTCGTCCTCTCGCTGACCATTTCCCCGGTGCTCGAGTTCGTGAAGTGGATGGAACGCATGGGCTGGCTCGGCAAGATGGAAGCGTAAAAACAAAAAGCATCAAAGACCTGACGGGTTTCGGAAACCCGTCAGGTCTTTTTATTATTCTGATACACTTGATCGGATTGGGTGAAATCGGAATAGGTCGGACCCGGCGAATTACGGAGGGTTTGTCCACCAACGCGGATCGCAATCTTCAAAACCAACCAGGACGGTACGGTTCATAAGGTCGAAATAATATCGGTCCTCCTCAATGCCCGAAAAATCAATGTACGTTTGGATTCGCCTCGGCAATTTTCTGCACGCTTTTGCAGGCTCATAATTCGGGGGCGCATTTCCCGAATAGCCGTTGAATGTCGCCCATCCGAGGCGCTGGGAGACAAGCATGGCATCCATCTCGGTCATCCAGGCTGGTTCGTCCGGGCTTCGCGCTGAAAACAAAATCGGGGATTTGGAATTCGGCATGGGGATATCCTGCTGCAATTCCTCCAGCCTTGCTTCGGCGTCGAACCGGTCATAGACGGTATGGTTGTAAAGGACAGATTCAAGCGCCATTAACAGAATCAGCGAATAGGCGCCAAAACAAATCACATTTTTATATCTTCCGGGAAACTTTAAAAGCACGTCCAACACCCAGGTTATGAAAAAGGCGACGGGCCAGATCAGAACCAATTCCAACCGGGTGATCCCGCGTATGCTGTTCAAGCCCGGCACACCGAAAAACAATTTGTAAAAGGAATAGCCCTGAATGTTTATCGTCAAAACCAGGGAAATCATTACCGCCCAAAGATACAGCGCAGGCATTTTCGGGAATGGACGCAGAAAAGAAATTCCGGTTATCAAAAGAACCGCTGCGGCTAAACCGGGAAATAACTGATGCTCGTGCCGGTTCGGAATATCCGACAAGGAGAGGCTGAAATTGCCCCATAAACCGGAGTTATCAGCCAGCAGGAAACTTTCCGGTCGAGGCAGGAGCGCCGATATTTCTTCCCAGGTTCTGACAAAACCGTACACCCTGGACACATGAAAATACGGGTACATCAATGCACCAAAAGCGATCAGCAAAGTCAGCGCCCACGACGCGAATAAGAACCTCCGCCGAACCGATGAACGCGCCCAATCGCCCAACAAATTATCGGCGAAATTGGAATAAATGGACCGTATGGAACGACTTCTCGAATCCATGACAATCATCAACAACGCCATCACAACTGTCAATGTGAATAAAAAAACGCCGATGTAAACGCTCAGGAAAAACTGTCCAACCATCGCAAGACAGAACAAAAGCGTTTTCTTGAGATCAGCCAATTGATACAGTTCCCACAAAGAATAACAAGCCAGGGGAACGAAGCACCGATACAACAATTGAGCGTGGTTCTCCTGCGCCAGGACCGGCAAGCCGAAAGCGAACAAAAAACCGCCCACGCCGACAGCCAGGGGATGAAACTTCGCTTTTGACAGCACGCCGGCGGCGCTGAAAAAATTCAGGCTATATCCAACCAGAAACCATCCCTGGAAAGACGACACGCCATCCAGTCCGGCAAATCGAAACAAGGCGTAGATTGGCGCCGAACCGAGAAGGCTTTCGCTGAAAGCAATCGTATACGGGAAGGGGTAAAAAAATGGAGCGGACCAATAAGATGCGTCCAGTCGAATCAGCCAGCGATAGAAGTGTTCCAGGATGTAGTTGTTCAATCGAGAATCTCCCAAATCGCCCGGAACAAAAGCGAAATTGGAGCCCAGGGGAAGAAGTGCGCAAAAATATACGCCGACACAAAAAACAAGGATGTACGCGTTATTCTTCAGGACTTGAAAAGGGTTCATTGACCGAGCCTTTTAAATTTATCAACGTTTCATACCGTCATCGCACACCCATCCGCACGCGGATCGCTTCCGCCGCACAGCACGCCGGATTCATCGCGCAAAATCACCTGTCCGCGCCCGAACAACGCGCGCTCGTAGCCGCTTACTTCATACAATGGATGCCCCATCTTTTGCAGGGCGTCCATGGTTGTTTTTGGCATCCCTTCTTCGACGGCGACGCGCCCGCCCGACTCTTCCACGTCAATGCAGAAGCGCGGCAGATCCAACGCGGACTGCGGGTCGAGTCCCGCATCTTTCAGCGCGGAGAGCACTTGCACGTGTCCCTGCGGCTGCATGAATCCACCCATCACGCCGTAGGAGGCGTAAAGCATCTCCCCCTCACCCCCGGCTCTGCCTTCACCCTGTCCTTTGGACATCCCTCTCCCGGTGGGAGAGGGAACACGTGTGACCATTGCAGGGATGATGGTGTGATACGGTCGTTTGCGCGGCGCGAGGCAGTTGGGGTGATTCGGGTCGAGGCTGAAGTTATGTCCGCGGTTTTGCAGGGTGAAGCCCCAGCCCTTCGGCACGATGCCCGTGCCAAAACCCATGTAATTGCTGTTGATGAACGAGCAGGCATTGCCCATCCCGTCCACCACGCTCAAATAGACGGTATCCGACGATGCAACGGGTGCGCCGCGTTGGAAATCAAGTGTTGCGTGGTGCGTGTTGATTAACTTGCGGCGTTCACCTGCATACTCTTTCGAGAGCAACTCCTTCACCGGTATCTTTGCAAACGCCGGGTCACTCACATACCACTTCGCATCGGCAAACGCGAGGCGCAGGGCTTCGATCATCAAGTGCATCTTTTCGGGCGAGGTCGCATCCAGCGCAGCCAGGTCAAAGCCTTCGAGGATGTTCAACGCGATGAGCGCCGTGATGCCCTGTCCGTTCGGCGGGCATTCGTACACACGCAGTCCGCGATAATCAACCGAGATGGGATTCTCCCACGTGGACACATGCGACGCGAGGTCTTCAGCAGACACGCATCCCCCCGCCTCTTTGATTACGGTGACAATTGATTCAGCAATGGGACCTTGGTAAAACCCGACAGCGCCCTGCTCCGCCACCACTTTGAACGTGCGCGCCAAGCGGGGTCGCGGAAGACTTCGCCAGCCTTTGGCGCGCACCCGTCAATGGTCAATTCCCGCCCGTTCAACGCGGACTTGAGTTGTCGCTCCGCGCCGCGCGCCCAAAAGTGAGCTGTGATCGGCGCGACGGGAAAGCCTTCCTCCGCGAGTCGAATCGCAGGCGCGAGGATTTCGGTCATCGAGAGCGAGCCGTGTTTCTCGATCAAGTCACACCAGCCCGCGCACGCCCGGGGATGGTAATGGTATGCGGGTGAAACGGCGGCAAACTGTCGGCGAGGAGTCCCTCGCGCTTTAGCCGATCAAGCGTCAGCGCGGACGAGGCGCGCCCCGATCCGTTCAGGGCGGTGACTTGCTTGGTCTGTGAGTCAAAATACAAGGCGAACATATCCCCGCCGATTCCCGTTGAGGTCGGCTCGGTGACGTTCAGCGCGGCGGCGGCGGCAACAGCGGCATCCGCGGCATTGCCGCCTTTGGAAAGAACCTCGATGCCTGCGGCACTTGCCAGCGGCTGTGAGGTGGCGACAATTCCGCGGCGGGAGTAAACGGGCGAACGACGGGAGGGGAAGGTAGTGGTGGTCATGGGAATCCCTTTTTGACGATGGACGATAGACCGCAGACCACACCGTACTTGCGCTCGGTGCAAGTGTGGTCAATCGTCCATCGTCTATGGTCTGATGGAAGTATAATCCCATCAACGAGGTGGACGATGAAAAAACTCCTCTCCCTTTTCTTTGCGATCAGCCTGACCCTCTCCGCGTGCGGGACGGCGGTGACTCAGTCCGCGCCGCCTGCTCAAACAGGAATGCCGACATTGACACCAACAGCAACGCAGACGCCCACAGCCACCACACCTGCACTTGCGCCAGGTGCAAGTGTCACGCCCCTACCCACCATTCCAACCTTCACCCCGACCTTTGATGTCTCGACGATTGTCACAGTTACACCGGCGGAAAAGGCATGCCGAAGTGTAGATCAAACTTTAGAAATAGACCTCGGATACAAGAAAATGGAAGCTTGTATAAATTCCGCAAGGGCAAACAACCAAGACACTTTCACATGCCTAAATCAGAATTTATATAATGAAATTTTAAACTACCTCAACTTGGGGGGAGATATAAATAAAATAGTCTTACAGTTAGAGGAAGAATTTAAGGGCTATGATAGAAATAAATATTTCAATTATATAGATCTAACAGGGGATTCTCTACTTGATCTTCTCTTGCGTGACACAATGGGATTCTATACGGGAGGGTTTTATATCTACAATTGCACTAATGGAGAATACAAAATCAACTTTGACGCACATCAAGATACAGGAATGGAAGTTTACTCCATTCAAGACATCAACTTAAATGGCTTGCCGGAAATCGTGTTTCTTATTGAAAACACTGTGCTAATAATATTCGAATGGGATGGCAGTTTATTTGCTGAAAAATTAGGCATTAGAGATTACGGGGAAAGCCAATATACAATCAACGATACAAATAACGATGGACTGAAAGAAATAATACTCTCTCGAGGATATCCTCCTTTTTTTGGAAGTGATGAGGTTCCCTGGCGACACTACACTTCAATCTATGTTTGGAATGGATCATCGTACACTCTCGAGGCGAAAGAGTTCGAATACCCTACTTACAGGTTCCAGGCAATTCAAGATGCAGATAATTACGTGCGCGCTGGATTATATGGGAATGCTTTTTCCTATTATCAAGCTGCCATTTCAGATAACAAACTAGATTGGTGGACTCCAGAAAGACATGAGTTCTTGATTTCAACATGGCTCATTCCAAATCCCCCTACACCGCCCTCATCATTACAGCCCGACCTCTCTGAATACCCCCGCCTTGCCGCCTACGCCTACTACCGCATCATGCTCCTCCATCTCGTGCAGGGACAGGATGCTGAAGCCGCGTCTACATACCAAACCCTGCAAGATACCTTTGGTTCAAATCCGTACGCCGCTCCCTACGTAGAAATGGCAACTGCATTCTGGGAGGCGTACCAGTCCACAAAGCGGGTGTATGATGGCTGCGCAGCGGCAATCCAATACGCGGCGGAACACCCGGAGATTCTCATTCCGCTCGGCAGCGACTATCACGGGGCGCAAAGTCATATCTACGAGCCTGCGGATGTCTGTCCGTTCAGGTAATGGTATAATCGCTTTACATCTTTTGTTCGATAAGGAGAAGTAAAACGATGGAAGCGGTCACCATTTCATCAAAGTATCAGGTAGTCATCCCAAAAGAAGTACGGGAACAATTCAACTTAAAACCGGGGCAAAAGATCATGTTCATTCCCTATAACAATGTGCTTCATGTCGTTATCGTCCCTTCCATCAAACAGGCTCGCGGAATGCTCAAAGGCATCAATACCGACGTTAAACGTGAAGAAGTGGACGAGGAACGATAATTATGAACGTTGTGGACTCATCGGGATGGCTGGAATATTTTGGGGAAGGGAAAAACGCCAGTTTTTTTTCTCCGCCCATTGAAAAAACCGACCTATTGGTTGTTCCAACGATCTGTATTTATGAAGTATTCAAACGCCTGTCGGACATTGTGAGTGAGGACGAAGCCTTGCGGGCGGCTGGAGTCATGTCGCTGGGGAAAGTCGTTGAGCTTAACCGTCAACTTGCCTTGAACGCCGCAAAAATTTCGCGCGAATTCAAACTTGCTCTCGCAGACAGCATCATCCTTGCCACGGCGCGCGCAAACAACGCCACCCTTTGGACCCAGGATGAACATTTCAAGGATTTGGATGGGGTAAAGTACATCGAGAAGAAGTATTTTTAGGTTAGAAATCATCTCTTCAACCGCGGCAAAAACGCAGGCACCCGCCTGCAATATTCCTTCCAATCCCCGCCGAATTCCGCCGACAGCACGGCTTCTTCACGGAAGGCGCGAATCAGGAGCAGCGGTGAGAGGCAGGCAAAAAAGAAAGTCGTCCACGTAGCGTAGATCAACAACGCGCCAACAGCCGCTGTGATTAAGCCCGCATACATCGGATGACGCACGATGGCATACGGTCCCGTTGTGACCAGTCGGTGATCGGCAAACAACTGCGCGCCAAACCCCGTGGAAACGAAATAATTCTCCCCGAGGGCGAGACGTCCCCACAGCACAAACGTCATCCCTGGGAAATAAAGCAGCGACCCGATAACCAATACCCAGGCGCGAGCCTGCGGAGAGAAAGTCCATTTCAACGGAACCCAGCCCAGCCAGGCAATACCGAAGTAGAAAACTGCCGAGGCAAAATAGAACCACCAGTTCCTCAATAGTTTGCCGCCCCTGCCTGTGGAGCGACCGGCTCCCCGCCGTGTGCCTTTCCAAACCCCGAACAGTACGATCCCCAATGCGACATAAGCAAACACCCCTCCCGCCCAACGAACGACATTCTCGATTGCATTCAGATTCATCGCTTCACCGCTTTCTTCCCAGCGCGCGGAAAATCTCACGGCTTGCGAAACTCGATGCAGTAAAACCATCCCTTCCACGCGTCGAAGATTCGCGTTTCACGCATCTGCTTTGGCACGAGGTCAATCGGCGGTGCGACCTCTTCGCGCTTGCCCTCGAACGACTCCTTGAAACCGGGGATCACTTTTTCATAGCCTTTTGCACCGCGTTCGGTCTCATCGGCAATTAAAATACGCGCGCCCGGTTTCGCAACGCGGATCATTTCCTCGATGGCGGATTTTTTATCGTTGAAGAAGTTGATCCCGCCCACGTGGAAGACGCCCTCGAACGCCTCATCCTTGAACGGTAACTGCTCGGCGTTCCCCAGGAACAAATCCACGCCCCAGCCTTTTTTCGCCGCATACCGCTGACAGTTTTTCAACTGCCCCAGCGAAATATCCAAGCCGAAGACTTCGCCCACATCCGCGCGGTGGATGATGTACGGCAGGTTCACACCGGGACCAATTGAAACTTCCAGCACTTTGCCGCCGCGCGGGTCGAGCCGGTCAGTGATCTCGCGCCGTCCCGCTTCTTCATTCATGCCGATAAACGCAAATGCGATTTTGGAAAAAGCGCGATACCCCCACGAGGTCAAATCGTACATGCGCGAAAAGCGGCGGTTGAATCCGGTCAACTCCTCGGGTTGGATGAAGTGCGGAATCCCCTCCACGATGGGAAAAAACCTCCCGCAGCGGGAGCAGGTCAAACGTCCAGAATGAAGCGTTAGCCCATCCGCATTATCCAACTTCAAAAGCCCATGACAGCACGGGCAGGCAAGCAAATCCAATGTGGTTCTTTTCATGGCGGCATCGTCCTTCCCATTTCATCTTATGCCGAATCGAATTAATTTCAAGTGGGAAATGCTATAATCGTTTTAATTCCACGCGGAGGGCACAAAATGGCTGAGGTGTACGATTATGTGATCATCGGTTCGGGGTTCGGGGGCAGCGTATCGGCAATGCGCTTGACGGAAAAGGGGTATTCGGTTCTCGTTCTGGAACGGGGGAAACGATTCGAAGACAGGGATTTTCCAAAATCGAACTGGAATCTATGGAAATATCTCTGGCTTCCCGCGCTGCGGTTTCACGGCATCTTTGAAATGACCTTTATGAACGGTTTGCTGGCGCTGCACGGCGCGGGCGTCGGCGGCGGGAGTTCTAATGTACGGGAACGTTTTGATCGAGCCGGATGACCGCCTGTTTGCCGCGCCGTCGTGGAAGCATTTGAACGACTGGAAGAAGGAACTCCAGCCGCATTACGAAACCGCGCGCAGAATGCTGGGCGTGGCGCGCAATCCGCGCCTCTTCCCCGCCGATGAAGTATGCAAGGAAATCGCCGAGTCGCTGGGCTACGGTCACACCTTCGAGCCGCTTCCCGTCGGCGTCTTTTTCGGCGAGGAAAACAAAACGGTCGCCGACCCATTTTTCGGCGGCGCAGGACCCGCGCGCGCAGGCTGTAACTTCTGTGGCGGCTGCATGGTGGGATGCCGCTACAACGCCAAGAATACACTCGTCAAGAATTATCTGTATTTCGCGGAAAAGAACGGGGCGAAAGTGATCGCGGAAGTGAAAGTGACCGACGTTCGACCGTTGACGATGGACGATGGACGACGGAAAAGCGCCGAACATGATTCCGTGATCAACGATCCGTCGTCCACCGTCAAAGACGCCCGCTATGCCGTCGTCTACCGCGATTCCACCCGATTGTTCAAGCGCACCCAAACCGTCCGCGCCCGCAATGTGATCGTCTCGGCGGGAACCATCGGCACGCTCGAATTGCTCTTCCGCTGCCGCGACGAGACCCAATCGTTGAACAGGATTTCGCAGCATCTCGGCAACCGCGTGCGCACCAACAGCGAGAACATCCTCGGCGTCACCGCCCGCGCACGCGATGTGGACTACTCGAAAGGCATCGCCATCACGTCCATCTACAGCGCAGACGAAGTGACGCGCGTCGAGCCGGTCCGTTATGCAGATGGGCAATCCTTCATCCGCATCATGATCGCGCCGCTGATTGACGGCTCAGGCAACATACTGGCGCGCATCCTCAAAACGTTATGGGCGATCATCCGCCGCCCCTGGGATTTTCTTTACGCCAAATTCTTCTCGAACTGGGCGCGCTACACCACCATTTTGCTTGTCATGCAAACCGAGGAAAACCTGACGCGCCTCCGCCTCGGTCGCAGTTTCTTCACTTTTGGGCGCAGGGGACTGGTCATTCAGCACGAAAAGAAACACAGCGCCAGCGACCTGACCCTCGCCAACCGCGTCACCCGCGCCTTTGCGGAAAAAGTGAACGGCATTCCCGCGACCGCCTTCACCGACAGCCTGTTTAACTTCCCCACCACCGCACACCTGATGGGCGGCGTCCCGTTCGGGCGCGATGATCCTGAGGGCGTGATTGACCTCAATTTCAGAAGTGTTCAATTACCCGGGGTTTGTACGTCGTGGATGGTTCCGTCATGCCCGCCAACCCGGGCGTCAACCCGTCGCTGACGATCACCGCGCTCGCGGAATACGCGATGAGCAAGGTGAAGGCAAAGGACGATGGACGATAGACGATGGACGATGGACAGTGGGCGGTAAAACCACCGTCTGTGGTCCATCGTCCACGGTCTGCTTAGAACAGCGCCGGCTGGTATGGCTCGGCTGGCGCATCGGCGTCGTCCCACGGCAGCGGGGCGATTTTGATTCGGGATGAAATCTGCATGTGGAACTCTCGTGCGATGTACGGAGCCAGCAAATTGTCGGGGGAATGACAGAAGACGAACGCTTCTTTTCCCGCCGTTAACTGATCCACGACCCGAGCCGTCCATTCGCCGATGAAGGGTTGGTTCTGTTCCATCTCGGGGTGACCAATGAACCGCAGGAACGTAAAATCGGCGGTGACTTCCTCGAAGACCGGCACGTCCGGCTTTCTTTCACGCGCTTCCAGCAAGGTCTGATAGACGCTGCCTTCGAGCATTTTATCCCCCGCCAGACTGCGGATGGGACGGGTGTCAATCACCACGCGCGCCATGTCCCGTTCAGCCAGCAGTTGATTGAGCGCGGTGCGATGCGGCTCGTCGAACCAGTCCAGGTGGCGCACTTCCACGCCGAGGCGCACGTCTTTTGGGAAGGCGTCCAAGAAAGCGGCGAGGTCAGCCGTCAGCCGGGGCGAATAACCGGGAGGCAGCTGCAGGAACATCGGTCCAAGACGCGAAGCGAGCGGGCGCATGGTTTCGACAAATTCACGGGCGCGTCCCGCGTAATCCGCCAGTTTCCCGTTATGGCTGACGGCTTTGGGAATCTTGAGGCAAAAGCGAAAAGTCCCCGGCGTTTGCTCGACCCACGATTCAATCGTCTTTTGCGCAGGCACGGCGTAGAACGTGGTGTTGCCTTCGATGGCGTTCAGGCGGCGGGCATATTCCCGCAGGAAGTCTGCGGGTTTTGTGCCTTTTGGGTAGAAGTTCCCCACCCAGCCTTTGAACGACCAGATCGGACAACCCAGAAAAAGGTCCATGTCTCAGGCGGTGTCAACTGGCGGGAGGGTCTTCCAGTCATCCCGGTTGTAACGCAGGGAAAACGTGACGCGGGGCGGCGATGAATCGAAATCCACACGGACGACGCCGAAGTTTTGTCCCGTTTGGCGGAAGAGCCTTCTTTGATTCCCGATCCATTTCGAGAAGAGGGGATGATAGGTGTTGCTGATGAACATGGAGGTTTGCTCGAACGGTGTCGAGCAGAATTCCCAGATGGGGATGCGGCGTCCGCTCGGGCATCTGAGTTCGGCGGAGACGGCGTGCGCGGAATGCAGGTCGCCGGTCAGGATGCGCAGACCTTCGATCTCATGTACGGCGAGGAATTCCAGCAGGCGTTCGCGTTCGGCGGGGAAACCCGTCCAGCGGTCGCGGGTGAAATCGAGCCAGAAGGGATGCAGGATCGTCCCCGACGAGACCAGGAACTTCACAGGATATAAATCGTTGACCTCCGCCAGCCATTCCTGTAACACCTTCCATTGACCTTCGCTCAGCAGGGATGGTTCCCTGCCTTTCACGCGCATCGTCCGCGTATCCAACACGAAGAACGCCGCGCCGCCATAGGTAAAACTGTAGGCGAGCGAACCTTCGTCGTGACGCTCGAATCGGAATTTTCCGCTTTCATCGGGTTCGAGCGGAGTCAGCATTTCGGGCGCGTGCACGGCTTGATGTTCGTGATACGCCTTGAGCGCGGCGCGGATGCGCCCCGGGAACAGGTGACGCTGCTGGGGCGGCACGCCTTTGAGCCAGCGCAGGAATTTATTGTGCCAGGGGAATATCCGCCCAGCGCCGTTCGGCGTCGCGCCAGTGCCAGTCGTCGTCCACTTCGTGATCGTCGAGGGTCATGAAGAGCGGCAGGTCCGGCAGGAGCGCGCGCATGGCGGGGCGCGACCAGGCGTATTCGTACACCGCGCGGTATTCTTCGAGCGTCACGGCGATGCGCCCCAGTCCGTTTTGTTTCTCCACGTCGGCATAGATCTGGTCGCCGAGGAACAAGCCGAAGCGCAAGTCGTCGGCTTCGATGCGGCGATGCAATTCATCCATCGTCCCGCCGCCGTGTTCATCGGGCGGGAGATAGCACGAGCCAAAGGCAAAAGAGAATGAACGCCGCGCGCCCGGTTTGGGAAAGGTGGTGAAGCGATGAAATTCCTCCCGCTTCGGTCGGACCCCTGCGGAGGCTGACCGCGTAGCGATAGTTCGTCTCCGGTTTGAGGCGGCTCAACCGCACGACCCCTGCGCATCCATCCCGCGCGTTGAGTTCCGCTTCCACCCGCGAGTTCGGCGTCCTTCAAATCCGCGCGCGCCGCCAGCCAGACGAACAGCCTGGACGGCGAATCCGCCCGCACCCAGATATTTGCGGCGTCATGGCTGAGTCCGCCCACGATGGGACCGAGCAGAAGCAAGGGTGTCGTCATGCAAACCGTCCTTTCAAACAACCTTAATATAACATAGGCACAGCGGAATATAACACCCACGGTCACAAATCGCGCTTTCCACCTTCTGAAAAAGCGCAATCTGTGACCGAGTGCGGTATAACATGACGAGAGAAATTTTTGGTATGCTTGCGGCGTCAGCCCATCTGTTTATCAGTACTTCACGAGGAGATGACATGTCCATTAAAGTTTCAGTGTATATCGCAGCCAGCCTCGACGGTTTTATCGCCCGCAGGAACGGCGATATTGACTGGCTCACCGGCGGAGAAAGCGGCGAAGATTACGGCTACGCCGAATTCATGTCCACGATTGACCACGTCGTCATGGGGCGCAACACCTTCGAAAAAGTCCTCACCTTTGGAGGATGGCATTACGAAAAGAAGGTGATCGTCCTCACCAGCCGGAATCTGACCCTCGCACCCGATTTGACTCACAAAGCGGAAGCGCTTCATCTTCCGCCCCGGGAGTTGTTACAAGAATTGGAGCGGCGCGAAAGCCGACACATTTACCTCGACGGCGGCGTGACCATCCAGCGCTTCCTGCGCGAAGATTTGGTGGACGAGATGACCATCACCGTCATTCCGATTTTGATCGGCGAAGGCTTGCCATTGTTCGGAAAACTGGAAAAGGACGTAAAGCTCGAATTGTCGAAATCCGAATCGTTCGAGAATGGTTTTGTCCAAAACAGGTACAAAGTCCTGCGGTGAAACATGGATATTTCCCAAACCCTCTACGTCACGGACCGCAAAGACTGGCGGGACTGGCTCAAAAAGCACTACAAGACCGAGACCGAAATCTGGCTGGTCTATCCCAAAAAAGCGACGGGCAAGCCGCGTATCGAATACAACGACGCGGTGGAAGAAGCCCTGTGCTTCGGCTGGATTGACAGCCTCGTCAAAAAACTGGACGAAGACCACACCGTCCAACGCTTCTCACCGCGCAAGCCAAAAACCAAATATTCGCAAGCCAACATCGAGCGCCTGCGGGCGTTGGCAGCGCAGAAGAAGGTCATCAAGGAAGTGGCGGACACACTGGGCGAGGTGCTGAACGCGGAGTTCGTCATCCCGCCCGATATTTTGTCCGCGATAAAAGCGAACAAAAAAGCCTGGAAGAATTTCCAAGCCTTTTCGGATGCCTACATTCGGATCCGCATCGCCTTCATAGACGCGGCGCGCAGCCGTCCCGAAGAATTCAAGAAGCGCCTGCGATACTTCATCGAAATGACAGGGAAGAACAAAACGATCGGCTTCGGCGGAATCGAGAAACATTATTAGCCGTCCGCCACACGCATTAAGACCTGACGGGTTTTCAAAAACCTGTCAAGTCTCATTAACGTTCGAGCCTGCAAATCTCCCACTGGCTGACGACGAACGGGTCCCACCAGTTGGAGGGCCAGCGGTAGGCGATGCGGACTTTGTACTGGCTGAAATACCTGTGCCAGATCGAGGACTGCGTCGGGGGCGAGCGAAGCACTCTCCACTGGTAGTTTTCGGGGTAGCGCACATCCACGCCGACATCCACGTAATGATGCCATTCCCCGCGGCTGAAAAAGGTGCCTTTGACGGTTCCCTTGTAATGCCGGGCGCATACCTCGCCCTCCCGCAAACCGACCGAACTCATCGAAACCGCCCAAAGGAAAGCAGTACCCATGATCACGGAGAACAATATCAGCACGCTGAAGGGTAAAAATTTTTGAACAACCGGTTTCATTTTATAAATGCAGCTCTATCATCTTCAAACACAAAGGGCGCGAAGGTCACAAAGGTTTAATGCCTTGCAACACATTCCCGCTTCCATGAATTTCAGGCGTCCGATCCTTCCGCAGGGATTTTACACTATCATTCATGAAACGCTGTTCCGCCTATTTTGGGGTTAATCCCAGTGACCAAGGGGTTCACTTGAAAATCAGCGCCCGCGTGGAAAACAGCGAAAGTCGGCATCACGTCACGCGGTTTTCTCACCCAAGAGTGTGTGGTGAGAAGACTTCGGAAGTCTTTTCGCCTGCTTTTCCTGTGAACGACCCGGCAACTGTCTCAAACGCGACATTCAACCGCGTGCAAAGGGAGGGAACAGCGTTCTTTAAAATATCGTACAATAAACAATAACCAGATTCTCGTGACAAGGAGAAATTCCATGAAGAAAAAGATCCTGCCCGGCATCGCCGCGTTTCTCGTGATCGCGCTCGTTGCGGGGTATTTTTACATGCTGCCCACATTCCAGGTGGCGACCGGCTACACCGCCAAAGCCGTATGTTCTTATCATTTTCTCACCGGTCAGGATCTGGAAAACATCTTGGCTGAATTGCCCAGCAATCCACTCGTTCCCTTCCTGCGACCTGTGATTGACGAAGAAAAAGGCGAAGCGACAGTGACGTTATGGGGATGGGCGGCGGGACAAAAAGCGATTCTGCGCCCCGGGCTGGGATGCACTCTCCTTGCAGGCGACGGTCCCTTCGAGACTCGATCCGCCTCGATGCCTACACCCGAGCTTCTCGACCCGAACCAGCCCTGGCCCCCTCGGTGAGGCGGTGACCATCGAAAAATCCCCGGCGCTCGAAGCGATGCTGGATAAATGGTTCCAAGACCCGGACCCTGAAAATCCGCGCCGCACACGCGCTATCCTCGTAGTCTGGGATGGACAAATCATCGCGGAGCGATACGGCGAAGGCTTCTCGAAGGATACGCTCTTCCGTGGCTGGTCAATGACCAAAAGCGTGACCAACGCCTTGCTGGGCGTGCTCGTGGAACAGGGCAAACTCGACATCCACTCGCCAGCGCCGGTACTCGAATGGCAGGGAGCGGGCGATCCGCGCAGCGCCATCACCATTGATCAACTCATCCGCATGAGCAGTGGATTGGAGTTCAACGAAGACTATGGCGACCTCACGGATGGCGTGACGCAAATGTTATACAACCAGGGAGATATGGCAGCCTATGCCGCGAACAAATCTTTGGCAGGCGACCCCGACACGGTTTGGAATTATTCCAGCGGCACCGCCAACATCCTCTCGCGCATCATCCGCGACACGGTCGGCGGCGAGATCACAGACTATTGGGCTTTCCCGAAAAAAGATTTCTTCTACCGCGTCGGTATGAACAGCGCCATCCTCGAGTCCTGACGCTTCGGGCACGTTCGTCGGTTCGTCGTACATGTATGCGACCGGCCGCGATTGGGCGCGTTTCGGTCTGCTCTTTTTGCAGGATGGCATATGGGACGGCGAACGGATTCTCCCCGAAGGCTGGGTGGACTACAGCCGCACACCCACACCCCCATCCCTGGGCGAATACGGCGGCTTGTGGTTGCTGAACGCGGGCGAGCCGGGCAAACCGGAAACCAAAGAATGGCCCGACATGCCCGACGACCTTTACTATGCATCCGGTCACGACGGACAGGATATCGTGATCATCCCTTCGCTGGACCTTGTGATCGTCCGCCTCAGCGTCAGCCGCGGTGACTCGTGGGATATGGCAGAGTTCCTCGCGGATGTGATGGCGGCGGACGAAGGAATGTGGAGGGAGTAAGCCATGTTAGACACAAAAAATTCGACAAGCCGCGCCGCATTGGACAATCGTCTCGGAGTTCTTGTATACCCGCACAATGAATAGGAATACCAGAGAGCCGTGCGCCTACTGGATGACCTGATTGACACCATTGGCGAAGATGAAAATCATCCCCTCGCTTCCCTGATGGAAATACTCGGTTTGTTGATCGAGAAATATGAAGATGAACACGTAAGAGAAATTACAGAAAACCAAGCGAACGTCCCTGAATGAAAAATTTCAGGGACGTTTTATTTTCACCCTCCCTCACCTCGAAGTGGACTGTCCACCCGCGCGCCGTCATCCGAAACTACCCCCACCCTCCTCCCCCAAATCCGACAGAAGTATTTTTGTTGTTATTCAAAGTTCCATGTCGGATTTGGGGGAGGTGCCGAAGGCGGAGGGGGTTGACCACCACACCCCGCCGCACGGACAGCCTCCCCTCCCCAAAGCGGACTTCCTCCCGCGCGCCGCCATCCGTTCCAGTCCGAAGAAAAACAAAAGACTTCCGAAGTCAACAACCTCGGAAGTCTTTTCAGAGTTCTCTTCTTGCAAATTACGCGGCAACCGTCTCAAACACCACATTCAACCGTGAAGAAGCAGGCAAAATATAATTGAGTTTTTCAAACCCAATCACGTTTCCATTTTTATCCTTCATCAAAATCACTTCGTCGCCAGTTTCTTCGGCGACAGCCTCATCCTGGGGATTACCGAACCAGACGGTCAGCGTATTGCCTTGTTGATCGTAGTAAACCTTTACTTGTGCCATATTCGTTCTCCTTCTTTCACCGCGTCAGTTGGATACGCGGTAACCAAGAAACCTTCACCATCCAGACGTTTCGTCACCGCACAAACCCACCTGCCAATTCGTTCAGGCTTGTAGAAAAGATAAACGCTTGGGTCTTTCTTGCTCAAGCGGATCTCGTCAGGGTTTTGCAGAACATCTTGAACATCGGTTTCACGTCCAAACATGACAGGGTGCTTGATGGTGACAATCACATTCCAATACTCAACCGTCACGCGGACACGAAAACCAAGCGGCGTTTCGACTTCAAAAAGGATTTCGTTGTTGTCTGTCATAGGTTATTTTATATCACAAAACCCCTCCGCATGGACAGCCTCCCCTCCCCAAAGCGGACTTCCACCCGCGCGCCGTCATCCGAAACTACCCCCACCCTCCTCCCCCAAATCCGACAGAAGTATTTTTGTTGTTATTCAAAGTTCCATGTCGGATTTGGGGGAGGTGCCGAAGGCGGAGGGGGTTGACCACCACCCCGCCGCACGGACAGCCTCCCCTCCCCAAAGCCTTGCGTTGAGCAGGTGGTTGAGCTTGTCGAAACCCTGTCGAAACGGACTTCCACCCGCGCACCGTCATCCTCACCGAAACCATCCACGAATTTTTCACGAATACTCGAATTGCGCACCGCCCATTCGTTTATTCGTGGTTCTTCATTCGTGGACGGCTTTCCACTTCCGCCCGCACGCCATCATCCGTTCCAGTCCGAAGGCGATGGGTTGAGCATGTCGAAACCACTTCCATGTGCTGAGAAGGGAATTCATTCCCGCCGTTGATCATCCTTCCCCGTGCTTTATGGCAAAGCCGATAACGTTTCAATATGTTTTTAGCAAATTTTCGCTAATTTTGAATTGAGGTGGTCGAATTGACATAGAATATGCATCATGCTTTGTAAAGAGCCACTTATGTAATTCTTCTAGTGTATGAATTCGGCTTTTCGTAATAGTAAATTTAGCCAAATTTGCTTTTTCCGCTAGTTTTCTGGTTTTCAGTGCTTTTTCATCCATACCTACATCCGACACTGTCTCAAAATCCAATTCATATCTCAATGAAATTGGTGGTAAGGAAAATACCCATTTAAATATATTTTCAGTTCTTGGCATGTGGAACTCTGAAGTAATAATTAATAGTTTTCTAAATCCTCTTGTATCAACATGAATTGTGCGTGCAAAGAAACCATTACCTATGGTGTCGTAAGAACACGTTTCAACCAATATTTTTTTTGTTGGAATACCTTTGCTAATTAGGTATTGTGCCCCTGCTACCGATTCAAATATTGGAAAACCGCGATCATCCAATGGTGGTGGCTTAAGAAGTGTGCCCGCGCTCAAAGTGATTACATGTTCGCCTTTGAATATCTCTACAACTCTGTCAAATCGTCTTTTGACCCATAAGGGTAATTCGCCGCCTTCTCTTACTCCTCCGCCAGGAACAAGAATTGCATTATGGGCGTTCATAATTAGTCTCCTGAAATTATCTGTTTATCAAATCGGCTAAACCAGCAATGATTGAGCCAATCGCAACTTCAAAATAAAGTGTGGTACTTGGATTTACAATCCACGCAATTATACAAGTTAATGGAATTACTCCAAGAGTAATGACTCTGAACCAGTATTGTCTTAATATCCATGAAAACTGCATAACAGGATTAACTTGTGGCCATCCTTTGGAAAAAACCCTATCAAAATATCCTCTGCATAAGAAAGCTAGGCTGGATTTTCCATCCAATTTTATCTCCCTGCCATGGAATCCTCTATCGCTTCCAAAAAACCAAACAGTTACATAGCAATCCTTTATTGCTTTTTCTTTCGTTTCTACAATTACACATCTTAGAAAAGAGTCTTTGTCATCTTTTCCATAAGTCCTTACATCGAACCTGTTCAGAAGTTCCAGTGGTAGGCTTAATTTCTTTAGCGAAGAGATTCCGTAAGCACTTGCACTCATATGTTCTTCTTGAGTCGCGCCCTCGATTGTTCTGCCTTTTGCCCTAGGATCAACAATTAACACCTGAAACTTCAAATCCGTTCTTGAATGTGCCACATCTAGGAGAAATCCTAAAACTCCCGAAGATGAAGGAAGCCAAGTTCTCCCATGATAAGCCATGAGTTTAATAACACCGTCAATCGGCGCATTTTCTATTGCTTGTTTTAGAATAATTTGAATGGCTTTACTATGTGTCCAATCTACATTGGTAATTATTTGTTGCCTGCGGGATATCTGATTTTCGGTCTTTTGCCAGATAGAAGATAATAGCTCATGCACTTCTAGATCAAGCATATTTGCGCTAGGCGATATGCGTATCACGAGTTGATTAGTAAGAGGTTTTATTGTGGCGAATTCGAGAACACCCGCTTTAATCAATGAATTAATGATTGGCTCTAAAACCCCGCCTTCCAAACCAACCCATGGAGCACTTCCAATAAATTTACTAGTTTCCGATATCGATTTCTCAGATAGAGGAATGTATCCATACCTACAGAAGTAAGAGAGGGTTTTTAAGTATAGATCGCTCGTCGGTAATGATAGTCTTTGCAATATTTCTCGAGCAATATCCTCATGGGCGTGGGATGGACGTGCATCATCCTCTTTCCTGACTAACTGTTGAAACATCGCATCAATTCTCTTGTCCATTGGAAGTCCCTCATCCTCTCTATGTTCAAGTGTGCCGTAATTCGGCGATTCTCATAAATATATCGGTATGGGAGTTCTCTCTTTTTAAACGATTTATCAAATCAGTTAGGTCATTTATATAGAAGTCGGCTTCAATATCCATTGTGGCTCTCTTGCCTGTCCTTAAAACTCCAACAAAGCCTTCTTCCTTCGCCAGTTGCATATCATGTTTGCCATCTCCAACAAACATTGTGCTTTGTCTAAAAGCATCAGTTTCTAGCTTTAATTGTTTTTGGATTTTTCTAAAATGATCCGCGCCTTTCTTGTCTGATGTTGCAGAATAACCCGAACCAAGAACTAATTGAAAGCAATCCGTTATTCCAGCATGTGAAAGTTTTGCTTCCACAATAGCATTGGTAGATCCACTTGTAACAAATAAGGAATAGCCTGCATTGTGCAGCGCTCGAATAGCTAGCGGCACATCTTTGAAAGGGGAAAATCTGATTGTCTTTACTCTTGACCAGAATTCGTCCACTAATCGTGTAATGTTTTCACCTCGTATACCCGATTGCTGTAAAACTATTTGAAATTGCTCATCCAATGGTTTTCCAGCAGTCTCTATATAAATATTTTCCCCCCTCTCTTGCGAGATTCCAAAGCCTTCGTACAACATTTTGCCGAATATTTCTTGATGTTGTTTCATGGAATCAATAAGCGTCCCATCTAGATCAAAGATGATATAACCTAGCAACGTATTCGTCTCGTTTATCTTCATGCCATTCAGTATAGCACCATTTCCCGAACTCTTTGAATGCTTTGCACTCAACTCCCTCCCCCCTCACTCCCCCGTCGGCACCGAGATATTCTGCCCCTACCCTAACGGGCACATGTCCCCAATTCCGAAATTGAGGGTTGGGCATTTTCCTGAACCTCCATGAGTCGGGTTTGGAGAGGGTACCTGCATGGTAAACGTCAAGTCCTCAAATGCCTATACGCAGAGCAGGCGCGGAAAGAGATCCTGTCCAGGGAGGATTTATACCCTTCCTTGAGAGGATTGGAAACCTCCCCTGACTCGTTTTAAAACACATTTCGATATTTTGGGAAAGACTTCTAAAAGTCTCGGCGAAGACTTCTAAATGTGTATAGAAAGACTTCTAAATGTGTTTCTCCCCAAAACAGCCCGTTTTGCAAAAAGCCGACCCCGCAACGCCAACGAACGACGGACTTCGGAGGTCTAATTATCCAATATCGAATGCTCCGCTCTTCCCAACTCCACCGTCAGCGCCCAAGGTGCCCCACCCTGCCCTCCCCAAGTCCATGTGGACTTGGGGAGGGTGTCACGAAGTGACGGGAGGGGTTCAAGAGAGGCTAAAGGTTCTCCAAAATCACTTCCAACACTTTCTCGATATTCTTCATCACATCATTGTTGTAAAAGCGCAAGACCCGATAACCTTTTGACTTCAGGAATGCAGTTCGTTCCGCGTCGTATTCTTCCTGCTCCAAGTGTTGACTACCATCCAATTCAATGACCAGCATTTTGCTCGGGGCGCAAAAATCTGTGATGTAATTTCCAATTGCATGTTGGCGGCGAAAACCCACTCCCGCCAAACGATGGGCGCGCAAACGCGACCATAACTTTGCTTCCGCGGGAGTCTGATTTTTCCGCAGTTCCCCCGCACGGTGCATGATTCTTGGCGTTGAGCGTTTTTCAGTCATGATTGATTTCTGCTACTCGTCCCATGCCCCTCCCCATCCCTCCCCAAGTGCTTTGCACTTGGGGAGGGATGGGGAGGGGCTAAGAATTTACTCCCCCGTCGGCACCCAGATATTCTTCACCTGCGTCGCCTCATGCAGAAACTCGTGACCTTCTCCCTGCTCGCGATCCATCCAATCGCGGGGCAGACCGTAGCCGACCCACGTCCGCTTCATATTAGCAGCGGATTCGTTCTCCACGTGGTAACTGCCCTCGGCTGAGCCGAAGTACCAGACCGCGTCCACGTCTTCGTGCTGGACGAGAGTCTTGGTCAGGTGGTCGCGGTCGCCTGTGACGATGTTGACCACGCCAGGCGGCACGTCGGACGTATCCAGCACTTGATAGAAGTCCGTCGCGGAGAGCGGATATTTCTGGCTGGGAATCATCACGACCGTGTTGCCGCGCGCAATGGCAGGCGCCATGAGCGAGATAAAACCAAGCAGCGGCATCTCATCGGGACAGGCGATGCCGATCACGCCGACAGGCTCATTGACCGCCACCGTGATGCCGCGCAGGGTGGTTTCCTGCACAGTGCCGCCGTATTTGTCTGCCCATGCCGCATAGGTGAAGAGACGCTCCACCGCCGCGTCCACTTCGGCTTGTGCGGATTTTTTCGTGCGTCCCGTCATCTCAACGATTCGCTCGATGAACTCGGCGTTGCGCGCATCGAGATTTTCGGCGATGAAATACAGAATCTGCGAACGGTTGTAACCGTGACGCATCGCCCAGCCTGGCTTGGCAACGTGCGCCGCGTGCGCCGCTTCCACCGCGTCGCGGATGTCCTTGCGGTTGCCGTCGCCAACCTGCCCTACGATCATTCCGTCCGCGCCGATGATGGTCATGGTGTAATGCCCGTCGGGGCGGACCTGTTTGCCGCCGATGTACATCTTCGGGGTGCGGTCCCACACGGGGAAGATCATGTCCATTTGCCCGACCAACCGTCGGCGCGGCAGGACGCGCAGGCACATGTTCGCCCCAGGTTAATGGCTTCACAGGTTCATTCGTCGCCGCATCCAAATCCATTGATGTCAAATCAGGTCGCGGACGATCCATCCATTTCGGTCGAATATATTCAAACAATCCTTCGCGCCCGCCTTCGCGTCCGAATCCCGATTCACGATAACCGCCGAAGCCCGACGCACCGTCGAACAGATTCGTGCAGTTGACCCACACCGAGCCCGCCTTGATCTTGCTCGCCACATCGAGCGCGAGATTGATGTTATCGCTCCACACGCTCGCCGCGAGACCGTAGCGCGTGTTGTTTGCAAGCGCAATCGCTTCTTCGGGCGTGCGGAACGTGAGCGAGACCAGCACGGGTCCGAAGATTTCCTCCTGCACCGTCGCCGCCGCGGGATCGAGTCCCGTGATGAGTGTGGGTTTGTAGAACAATCCTTTTTCGGGCAGGCGGATGTTCGGCTGATAACACTCGCCGCCTTCCGCAATACCTGTCTTCACCCAACTGTCAATCGTCTCCCATTGGGTCTTGTCCACGATGGCGCCCATGTCAATCGCCTTGTCGAGCGGGTCGCCCACGCGCATGTGTTCCATGCGGGCTTTGAGTTTGCGGATGAATTTGTCCGCGACGTTTTCCTGCACGATGAGCCTTGATCCCGCGCAGCAGACCTGACCCTGATTGAACCAGATCGCATCCACCACCCCTTCAATTGCTCCATCCAAATCGGCATCTTCGAACACGACGAAGGGACTCTTGCCCCCCAACTCCAGCGACAGTTTTTTGCCCGAGCCAGCAGTCTGATGGCGCAGTGTGCGCCCGACATCCGTCGAACCCGTGAAGGCGATCTTGTCCACGTCGGGGTGCGTGACGATCATCGAACCCGCGCTGCTCGAACCCGTGATGACGTTAACCACGCCAGCGGGCAGTCCCGCCTCCGCGACGATCTCCGCGAACAACAGCGCCGAGAGCCGCGTGTACGATGCTGGCTTCAACACCACCGTGTTGCCCATCGCAATCGCAGGTGCGATCTTCCATGCCAGCATCAGCAGCGGGAAGTTCCACGGGATGATTTGTCCCACCACGCCGACGGGTTGGTAATCGCGCAGTTCGGTTTCCATGAGTTGCGCCCAACCCGCGTAATAGTAAAAGTGACGCGCCAGCAAAGGCACGTCAATATCGCGCGACTCGCGGATCGGCTTGCCGTTGTCCATGGATTCCAATACTGCCAGCAAGCGATGATGTTTCTGGATGTTGCGCGCAATCGCGTAAAGATAGCGAGCGCGGACGACGCCTGGGGTCTGGCTCCACGATTCGAAGGCCGTGCGCGCCGCGGCGATGGCGGCATCCACATCCTTCTTCTCCGCCTGCGCCGTCTCCGCCAGCAACTCCCCATTCGACGGGTCATATGAAGGATAATATTTCGCCCCTTTGGGCGTCACCCATTCGTTGTTGATGAACAGCCCGAACTTGCGTCCGTGCTCGTCCAGCCACGCCTTGACAGCATCTGGCGCCTCGGGCGCAGGTCCGTATTCCATGGTTTTGAAGATTTCGAGGAAGGTGGTCATAGAAACTCCAATTCTTAAACACGAAGGACACTAAGGGCACAAAGGTTTTAAGCCTTAAGGTTTTGCCCCTTCGTGTACTTCGTGTACTTCGTGTCCTTTGTGGTTAAATACATTTTTATCCCATCGGCATGTGATGCTTCGCCGCGTAGTGACCGGTGAGGTAGTGATACAACTGCCGCTCGATGTCGGTCAGCAATGTGCTCGCACCGAAGCGGAAGAGATGGGGCATCAGCCACTCGTCGCCGAGTTCTTCCTTCATCAGCGACTGCCATGCCATCGCCTGTTTCGCGGAGCCGATCCCACCTGCAGGCTTGAATCCGATCTTGTAGCCGAAACGGTCGAGATACTCGCGGATGGCGCGCGTCATCACGAGACTGACTTCCAGCGTGGCGTTGACCGATTCTTTGCCTGTGGAAGTCTTGATAAAGTCCGAGCCAGCCATCATCGCCACGAGACTGGCTTGATAGACTTGCTTGAGCGTACCGAGGTCACCTGTTGCAAGGATGGTCTTCATGTGCGCGTCGCCGCAGGCTTCGCGGAATTGTCTGAGTTCATCGTAGAGTGCGCGCCAGTCGCCAGTCAAAACGTAATTGCGGGCAATGACCACGTCAATCTCGCGCGCGCCTGCCTCCACCGCCTGCTCGATCTCCTGGATGCGCTGTGGCAGGGGAGTCTGTCCCGCAGGAAAACCTGTCGCAACGGAGGCAACTGGAATGTCCGAGCCGCGAAGCGCTTCAACCGCGTCCTTGACTCGGTTTGGATAGACGCACACCGCGCCGACCGTGATCTTCTCGCCATCCAATCCCATCCGAGAGAGCATATCGGGGCGGATCGGCTGTTTGGCTTTGGCGCACAGGCGTCGCACACGTCCGGGCGTATCGTCGCCTGCGAGGGTGGTCAGGTCAATGCAGGTGACGGCGCGCAACAGCCACGCCGCCTGCCAATCTTTTTTGACGGTGCGGCGGGCGGGCAGGGTGGCAACGCGGCGCTCAACCGCACTCTTGTTGACATGCGCGCCCATCACCCAATCGAGATCAAGGGGCACGCCGGGATTTCGGTTGTTTTGGGTCATGGAAACTCCAATTTCATTATCTGACGTGATTATACAGCGAAAAGCCGTCCCTATATCAGAACCTTCAGGCAAATGCAGGGTTCTATATTCGGATTTACTTTTATTGTTACAAAGGAGCATTCCATGATCTACGTACTCGTCCGTTTTACCGTTGAAGACCTCGCAAAGTGGAAACCTGTCTTTGAAGAAGCCGCCAGCCTGCGCAAGAATTTTGGCTCGATGGGCGTCCGCGCATTCAGCAAAGCAGGTAGCGCAAATGAGGTTGTTGTTTTGGGGGAATATGCGGATAAAGAAAAAGCCGTGCAGATGTTTCAATCGCAGGAATTCCGAGAGGCAACCCAGCGGGCGGGAGTGAAGGGTACTCCCGAGGTGGCTTTCCTCGACGAGGTATTCAGCCTGCCCGCCTGACAATCCCAACTCAAAAGGTTGTTTCTCAGGGCGGTATAATCCACCAATCTATGCCTGATTATTTCATCGAGCCGTTTGTCGATTCGGGACTCGGCAACTCCGCGTATTTAATCGGATCGCACGAGACGAAAAAGGGGATTCTGATAGACCCGCTTCGCGACGTGGACCGGTACCTGTCTGCCGCTTCCGAGCTGGGTCTTACGCTGATACATGTCCTCGATACCCACCTGCACGCGGATTTCGTCTCCGGCAACCGCGAGATCGCGCACAAGACCGGCGCGGTGATTGGCGCGAGCGCAGAAGCGAAAGTCGGCTTCGATCATCAGCCATTGACCGAAGACTCCGTGATTGATCTCGGTGCGTTCCAAATCCGCGTCATGTCAACGCCGGGGCATACGCCCGAACACATTTCATTTCTCATCTTCGAACCCGACGGCAAAGCACCGTCTGCGTTCTTCAGCGGGGGCGCTTTGATCGTCGGCGGCGCGGCGCGCACGGACCTGCTCACGCCGGAATTGACCCAGCCGCTGGCGCGCCACCTCTATCACACCATTCATGAAAAATTATTGAAACTGCCTGACGAACTGGAGGTCTTCCCCACACACGGCGCGGGATCGTTCTGCGTCGCACCGGCTTCACTGGACAGGACGACGACCATCGGACGCGAGCGCAGGACAAATCATCTCGCCCAGCCGCAAAGCGAGGAGGAATTCGTCAAGCGCGCGTTGGCGGGATTGCCTTCCTACCCCACTTACTACAAATACATGCGCGAGATCAATCAAAGAGGCGCAAAGATTCTGGGCGGCGTTCCTGCGTTGAAGCCATTCTCCGCGAGCGAAGTCAAAGCCATGCTGGACGATGGAGTGGTTGTCTTGGATGTTCGACACAACAAGGCATTTGGCGAGGGACACATTCCCAACTCGTACGGTATTCGTCACGATGCGCCGCTCACCACGTGGGCGGGCTGGCTGATTCCGTTTCGGAGCAGGATTCTGCTCGTGGCGGACGAACCAGACCACAGATTAAGCGCAACGCGGCAGCTCATCCGCATTGGGTATGACGATCTGGTCGGCTATCTCGATGGGGAAATCGAAGCCTGGGCGCGCGAATTTCCCGTCGAGACCGTACAAAGCATGGACGCGAAAGAACTGCGCGAGCGGTTGAACGAAGTCGTGCTGGTGGATGTGCGCCAAAAATTGGAATGGGATGCGGGGCATATTTCGGGGGCGATCCATTTCGAGGGCGGGCGCGTCGCGTGGGACGAGTTGCCGTTCCCGCACGACAAGCCGCTGGCGATCCAGTGCGCGAGCGGAAACCGCTCGATGTCCGCGATTTCGGTTTTGCGAAGACGCGGGTATCGTAATGTAATTCAGGTGGAAGGCGGGATCAACAAATGGAAGATGCACGGGTTCGAGACGGTATAATTTTCAAAATTTGCGAAAACACAGGTTTCAAAGATGACAAAGAAGAATTTCCCCATCGCGCCCAAGCACCCGCGCGAACTCACCCAACACGGCGTCACCCGCATTGACAACTACTACTGGATGCGCGACAAAGACGATCCCGAAACCATGAAATACCTGCGCGCCGAAAGCGACTATCTCGAAGAGATGATGCAGCACACCAAACCGCTGCAGGCGGCGCTCTTCGCCGAGATGAAGGGAAGGATTCAGGAAACCGATTCAACCGTCCCGGAGAAACGAGGCGGGTACTTCTACTATGAGCGGCATGAACAGGGGAAGCAATATCCCATCTTTTGCCGCAAAAAGGGGACGCTGGATTCTCCCGAAGAAATCATCCTCGACCAGAACGAACTGGCGGAGGGCAAGCCGTTTTGCAACGTCAGCGGCATGGCGGTCAGCCCGGATGGAACGATGCTGGCTTACGTGGCGGATTTTGGCGGCAGGGAGGTGTACACGCTTTACGTCAAGGATTTGACGAGCGGCAAATACCTGTCCGATGTGATCGAAAACGTTTCGGCGAGCGCCTATGACCGCTACGGCGTGGAATGGGCGAACGACAACAAGACGCTCTTTTACATCACGCTGGATGAAACCCTGCGCCCGTACAAGTTGTTCCGTCACACGCTCGGCGCCGACCCGAAAGACGACGTATTGATCTTCCACGAAACGGACACCGCTTATTACCTGTTCTGCAACAAGACCCGCGACGATGCGCTCATCACAACCTACCATTACAGCACCACCACGCGCGAGGTCCGCTTTCTGGATGCGAACGACCCCGCGAGCGAACTGCGGATTCTCCAACCGCGCATCCCCGGGCTGGAATACAGCGCCGCGCATCACAAAGGGAAATTCTTCATCGTCCACAACGACGACGCGAAGAATTTCAAATTGAGCGTTGCGCCGGTCGCCACGCCGGGCAGGGAACACTGGCAGGAGGTGATTCCCCACCGCGAAGATGTGCTGGTGGACCATGTGGATACATTCGAGGATTACATCGTCGTCCACGAGCGCAAGGGCGGGTTGAAGCAGTTCCGCATCAGCGTCGCCGACGGTGTGAGCAGCGTCAGTTACGTGCCCTTCCCCGAACCGGCGTACAGCGTTCACCCGGAGGGCAACCATGAATTCAAGACGAACATCCTGCGGTTGAAATACTCCTCCCTCATTACGCCCAACTCGGTCATTGACGTTCACATGGACACCGGCGAATGGGAGGTGAAGAAGGAGGATGTCGTTCCGAGCGGGTACGACAAATCGAACTATGCGCTGGAGCGCATCCACGCCGCCGCGCCCGACGGGACAAAGGTGCCGATTTCGATTGCCTATCGCAGGGATTTGCAGAAAAGGGATGGGACCAACCCCGCGTTGATGTACGGCTACGGAGCCTACGGCGCGACGATTGACCCTTACTTCGACTCGAACCGCTTCAGCCTGATTGACCGCGGCTTTGTGTACGCCATCGCGCACATCCGCGGCGGGTACGACATGGGACGCGACTGGTACGAGCAGGGCAAGATGGAGCACAAGCGCAACTCCTTCACCGACTTCATCGCCTGCGCAGAACATCTCATCCGCGAAGGGTACGCCGCTAGGGACAAATTTGCCATTCAGGGCGCTTCGGCGGGCGGTTTGCTCGTCGGCGCGTGCATGACGATGCGCCCCGACCTCTTCAAAGCGGTCATCGCCAAAGTCCCTTTCATGGATGTGGTCACGACCATGAGCGATCCCACCGTCCCGCTCACGCTTCAGGAATACGACCAGTGGGGCAACCCGGAGAACAAGGAGGCGTTCGAGTATATGCTTTCGTATTCCCCGTACGATAACATCCGCGCAGCGGACTACCCCAACCTGCTCATCACCACCGGCTTGAACGACCCGCGCGTGGCGTTCTGGGAGCCCGCCAAATTCGCCGCCAAACTGCGCGAGATGAAAACGGACGATAACCTGGTGGTCTTTTACGTCAATTACGATTCCGGTCACGCCGGGGCGAGCGGACGCTACGACTACCTCAAGGAGATCGCCCTCGATTACGCCTTCCTGCTGGACGGGTTTGGGCTGGCGCCGTCCATGCAAGAATGATTGAAAGTTGACGCGAAACGTCCTATAATTCCAACAACAAACACTCGTATTTATCGGTAAGGAGACGCTATGGAACGGTATCTGATCGAATCCCCGCACCCCATCGAAAAGTGCGACCAGGCAATCCACGACCTGCACGCCGCCGGATATTTGCATCAGTTCGAATGGGGGTGCAAGGACAACGACCATACCGGTTGGGCGATCGTCGAGGCTGAAAACCTGGAACACGCAAGACAGATCGTCCCCTGGTACTTGCGCGACAAGGCAAGGATCGTGCGGCTCGTCAAGTTCGAAGTGGCGGATGAAGAACATCACAAGACCGAATAAAGAACAAACTCCCGAAGTGTTTTCAACTTCGGGAGTTTGTTTTCAAGCCCACGTCACGTGCGCGGACGATGGCCTGGGCGCGGTCTGCCACCTGTAATTTGCTGAAGATGTTGGTGATGTGGTTGCGGATGGTCTTGCTGCTGAGAACGAGGCGCTGGGCGATCTCGGCATTGTTGCGACCCTCGGCGATCAGGCTAAGGATTTCACGTTCGCGTTCGGTGAGTTCGGGGAAGAGATCGGAGGATTCGATGGGTTTGACGCCCGCGAAGTAGCGCATCATGCGCTGGGCAATTGCCGCGCCGAAAACCACGCCTCCTCCGCTGACCGTTTGAATGGCTCGCAGTATTTCGGCTTTGAGCGCTCCCTTGAGTAGATACCCACGCGCGCCCGCACGCATCGCGGCGAAAACTGAGTCATCGTCTTCGAACATGGTGAGGATGAGGATGCCGATGTGCGGACTGGTATTGAGGATACGCCGCGTGGCTTCGATGCCATTGACCCCCGGCATGTTGATGTCCATGAGGATGATGTCGGGTTGCAACTCCGCGGCGAGACGGATGGCTTCGCTCCCCGTTTCCGCGTCGCCGACAAGCGCGAGTTCGTTCGCGGATTTGAGCAACGCGCGCAGTCCGCTTCGGAAAGCGGGTTCGTCGTCGGCGATGAGGATGGAGGTTTTGTCCATGATTGGGTGATTGAGAGAATTAGAGAATTGGAGATTAGAGACTGGAGATTGGGAGTCTTGCAAAGACGCGCGTTCCGTTGGTTGTTGATTCAATCACACACGTTCCGCCGATTTCTTCGGCGCGTTCGCGCATGGAGGAGAGACCGACGCCTGCTTTGTACGTTTGAGGGAATCCGATGCCGTCGTCGCTTACGAGGATTTCCAAATCTTTGTTGATGGCAAGAGTTACCGTGCAGGTCTTTGCCCGTGCATGGCGTGACACGTTCGTTAGCGCCTCCTGAATAATGCGATATGCCGCGACTTCCACGGCGGCGGGGAGGGTGGGTAGCGGCTCCGGGCGAAGAGACGGTGACTTGCAAACCGTTCATTTGGTATTGCGAAACCTGTTCGCGGATGGCGGAAAGCAAGCCGAGTTGGTCGAGCGCGGGTGGGCGCAAGCCGTATACGAGCCGTCGGATCTCGGTGATGAGAGTCTGCGATTCGGTCATGCTTTCTTTGAGCAGGGCGCGGGCAGTTTCGGTCTCACTGTCGAGCGCATCCATGGCGGCTTCGAGTTTGAGGGTCTGACCAGCAAGTTTGGGACCGAGTCCATCGTGCAGGTCGCGGCGCAGGCGCAGGCGTTCCTCTTCGCGCGCAGATACGATCTGTTCGCGCGAGCGCTGCAAGTCCGCGGTGAGGCGGACGTTGTGGACGGCGACCCCGTCTGCGCGGCGATATCTTCGAGCAGGCGGCGTTCGGCGGGGGTGAACGGTTCGTTCGCCGAACGTTGGGCGACGCGCAATTCGCCGATGATCTGATTTTGGTGAGTCAACGTCAGAGTGAGAAAAGGCTCGGTGGGCGAACCCGCTTCGGCAGCGGTCTGAAGCGTTTTTCCATCCGCAAGCAGAATCGCGGCGTAGGGTAGTTTCAACGTCTGGGCAATCGTCTCCACGATCGTGGATAAAACCGAGTCGGGCGTTTGAGTCGATTCCAAATGCTGGCTGAGTCGCGAGAGGACTTTGTAGGGGTCGTCGCGTTCGCCATACATCAGGCGGTTGACGATTTGTTGCAAGCGCAGGCGAAGAGGATTGACGAGCAGGGCGATGACGCCTGTGGCGAGGAGCGAGAAGAAAAAGTTGCCGCTCGATTGAAAGAGCGCGCCCAACCCACCGACGACCAACACGTAAAGCGCGACCACGCAAGCAGTGAGGGTTCCATAGACGAGGGTGCGGTTGAGGAGCAGGTCAATATTCCAAAGGCGATGGCGCAGGATGGAGAAGGCAATGGCAATGGGCAAGGCAGACATGACAGGGGACAAGGGCATCTGCCAGAACATGTAAGCGAATGCCTGCGGATTGGGTTGTTCCTGACCCAGCAAGTCGTAGCCTGGCACAAAGACGCCGATGATCGAGAATAGCGACATGACGAACATGATCAGCGCGACAGCAAACACGATCCATCGGGTCTGCTGGCGTTCGATTTCGTTTGAAACGCGCCGATAACGATAGACCTGGCTGAACAGGCATGACGCCCAAAAGGAACCAACGAGTAACCCAAACAACCATCCAGACCAGTTGAGCGGGTTCCACGGAGAGTCTGGCAGGAAGTTCCAGACGATGCAGATGGGAGTCCAGAGGAGAGCCAGCCAGCGCGTCCAGCCTGGAACGAAACGCCCAGTGGGAAACAGGTAGAAGAACCAGGCGAAGGTGATCCACGATATTGCGGCAAAGGATTGCTTGATGAAATCCAGCGCGGGGTGGATACCGACCAGCGCGCCAATTGTCGGAGTGATGGTGCCGCTACCGACGCCGAAGACCACAAGAAAAAGCGAGGTGAGTAGGGCGATGCGCTCGTCTCCGCAACGCTTGAAGATGATGAAGCCGACGATGGCGAAAGGCGCGGCGATGACGATTTCCCAAAATATCGTGTACGCGGCGAAAAATGTCGGCGCGATTCCAAGCGCGTTCAGGTTGGAAAGGTTCGTCGGGGATGGATGAGTTAACTGCATCCAGCGGAACGGCAGGGCAACGAGAAAGGCGAGGGTTGCCGTCACGCAGACGATCAGCCATACTGAGCGGGCGACTGTGAGGGCGCGCCCGCTCAAGCGGATCACATTTGTAGTTGGGTGGGCGAGGGGCAGACTGTTCATCGAGTGAAGACTGTTCATTCAAGCCTGCCTGTGATTATACGGGATACGGTGCTTTCTTATCAGGTATTGCCCTGCGTTACGAATCAGGCTGAATGTGGCGATAGTGCTGCTGTTTGCCGCAAAAACACGAATCCTGTGATGCCGAAGATCAGGTGCAGGATCAAATACGGAACCGTGGTTGTATATCCGCGCGTCATCCAGATCACATTCACAACGGCATACTGAAACAATTCCAGCGCAACCATGGCGCCAATGAAGAAGCGGGCGCGGGCGGGATCTTTGGCGGCGATAAACATCAATACACCCAGCACGATCCATTCGAACATGACAAAGAAATCCCTGTCTACCACTGCTGTGACGGCGAGAGGATCGCCGCTGTAAGCCGAGGGGAGGGTCGCGGCGTAGGTTTCCGCGTATGATTCGGGGGCGGCTATCCAATATCCCAACCCTGCAACACCGAGGAGCAGGTAAAACCCTCCAACGACCCGTAACCACCATTTGAGTTTGTTCATTTTGTCATCTCCTTTTCGGTTGCAGTCCCGCAGATTCTACGGAACCTGCGGGACGATTTACTCAGCCTACCCGCCCGTGGACATGTTCGCGCGTCCCACGATGAAGAACCAGACCGCTAATCCCAGATAGACTAATCCGGGGATATAGCCAACGGCGGTGTCCATGTACGTGCCGCTATATTGACCATACAGAGCGACAAGGCTGCCGCCAAATGTAGCAATAGTGCCTGTGAGCATGACCGCATTCAGCGCCTTGGATGCGGGAATATCGCGCACGAGCCAGAAAAGGATGCCCAACGAAAGGTAGGCAACAGCGCCTCCATACGCGATATAGTCATAACCGCCAGCCATGAAAAAACCTGCGATACCGCCCAGAATATAAAGCACGCTAGCGACCGTGAGAACCAAACTTGATTTCATTTTTCATCTCCTTTTTGGTTGAAAAAGTTTCCGCCAGTATAGGAGAAGAGTTGTCCTTTTGTCATGGGACTGGTGTCCCGATTTGGGTGGGACAAGAAAAACTCCCGAAGCGTTTTTGGCTTCGGGAGTTCGTCTTTTTTGTACGCGGATGAAGCGGATTAGACGGATTTCGCGGATTTTCTTTTATTTTTTTCCGTGCAAGTCCAAAAAATCCGTGTACAGCATTACTGGGCTTGTTTCACCTTCTCCACCGCGTCTTCCAGCATCTTCGTCGTCAGCGATTTGGGACGCTCGATGGGCATGCCCAGCGCGCGCGACCAAATGTAGTTGGCTGTCACGCCGAGGGCGCGCCCCACGCCGAACAACACAGTGTAGAAATCGAATTCCCGCACGCCGTAATAATACTGGAGCGTGCCGCTGATGGCATCCACGTTCGGGGCAGGGTTCTTCGCCTTGCCCTGTTCCTTCAGCACGGTTGGGACGACATCGAAAACCATGTCCGCGAGGCGGACGAGATCGTCGTCCGGGAAGCGCGCCTTGGCGAATTCCATCTGCGCCGTAAAACGCGGATCAGGCACACGCAAAACGGCGTGACCGTAACCGGGGATGACTTGTCCGCCGTTGAGCGTATCCCACGAGAACTGGTACAACTGCTCGCGGGTGGGCACGCCGCCGAATTTCTTATGCACGTCCAGCAGCCAGGCAAGACATTCCTGGTTGGCAAGTCCATGCAGCGGTCCCGCAAGACCGCTGAGTCCCGCCGCGAAGGCGAAATAAATGTCCGAGAGCGAGGAACCGACCAGATGCGTGGCGTGAGCCGAGACGTTCCCCGACTCGTGGTCGGAATGCAGGATGAAATACAGGCGGGATAATTCCGCGTATCCCTTTTTATCGGGCACTTTCATCATGCGCGCGAAGTTCGCGCCGTAATCCTGTCTGGGATTGTATTTGGGCTTTCCCTTCTCGCCGAAGTATTTCAAACGGTAGATGAACGACGCAACGACGGGCAGTTTCGCGGTCAAATTCATGCTGTCTTCGAGGGCGGGTTCCCAGTAGTCATCCTTCTTCATGCCTTCGTGATATTTCTTCGCAAAAGCCGAATCCCTTGCCAGCGCCATCACCGCCTGCGTGAAAAGGATCATTGGATGGGTATCGCGGGGCATGGCTTTCAGCATCTTGTGGACGTAATCGGGGAGTTCGGCGCGTTTCGCCCATTCGGCTTCCACTTCCAGCGCCTGCTCGCGGGTGGGGACTTCGCCGACAAGCAGCAAGTAATACAGTCCGCCCACCATCGGCATTTTGCCGCCGCGCGCCTTCGGCAGGGCTTTGAGCAGTTCCGGGATGGACATGCCGCGGAACAGGATGCCATGCGCCGGGTCCACGAAAGAGACGTCGGTCAGCAGGGATTTGATGTCGCGCATCCCGCCGATCACCTGACCGACCGTCACCTTATCCACCACCACTTCGCCGTGTTCCTTCGCAAGGGATTTGATGCGCTCACGCCAGGCCGGCAGTTGAGCAGAAATCTTTTCGTGCAGGATCATGAGTGACTCCTATTTTGGGTATGAAGTACACAGGGTTAGCAGGTATACAAGCACACAGGTAAACAGGTATACAGGTATACATGAAACAGGTACACAGGTTTGCTGTGTACCCGGCTGTGAATTTACAAACTCACCACGCTCTTGAGCGCTTCGTGCGATTCCCGGACCGAGGCGGCGGACTTCTCGAACAAAGCCTTCTCCTCCGCATCCAATTTGTATTCGATGATCTTCTCCATGCCGCCCGCGCCGAGCATCACCGGCACGCCGAAGTACATATCTTTCAAGCCGTATTCGCCGTCCATGTACGCGGCGCAGGGGACGATCAATTTCTTGTCCTCAAGGATCGCCTCCGCCATTTGCGCACAGGCGAGCGAGGGCGCGTAATACGCGGAGCCGGTCTTCAGCAGGTTCACGATCTCGCCGCCGCCTTTGCGGGTGCGGTTCACGATCGCCTCCAATTTGTCGGCTGGGAAATACTCCTTTAACGGAATCCCCGCAATGTTCGAATGATGCGTGAGCGGGACCATCTCATCGCCGTGACCGCCGAGGACGTAACATTGCACGTTTTCCACGCTCACCCCGGCTTCCAGCGCCACAAAGGCGCGCATGCGGGCGGAATCCAAAATTCCAGCCTGACCGATGATGCGCGAGCGCGGCAGACCGGTCGCTTTTTTGGTGAGGTACGCCATGGTATCGAGCGGGTTGGTCAAAACGATAAAGATGGCATTGGGCGAGTGTTTCAACGTTTCGGTGGCGGCTTTGCCCACGATCTCCGCGTTGGTCTTGAGCAGGTCCTCGCGGCTCATGCCGGGCTTGCGGGCAATGCCCGCGGTGATGATGATGATGTCCGAGTTTTTGGTGTCTTCGTAATTGTTCGTGCCGAGGATATGCGTATCCCTGCCGATGATCGGCATGGCTTCCAGCATGTCGAGTCCCTTCCCCTGCGGCATGCCCTCCACAACATCCAGCAGTACCACATCGGCAAGCTCGCGCTCGGCAAGCCAGTGCGCGGCCGTGGCGCCCGTGTTCCCTGCGCCAATGATGGAAATTTTTTTCATCCATTCCTCCAATTGAATTCGGTGATAAGCCGGTAATTTTTCGACAATTCTATCCGAAAGTCACTCGGACAAGAAGTACAAAATGTCACTTTTTCGACAGCAAAGGAAAGACTCCGCGGTCGGGCGGACCGGGGAGTCTTTCAAACGCTTCTTTCTGGACCTTTAGCCTTCTTCTGCTTCGAGGAACCTTGTCGCCTGGATGGCTGCCGCCGCCCCCATCCCCGCCGAAGTGACCACCTGGCGGAAGGTGGGATCCGCCGCCTCGCCCGCCGCAAACACGCCGCGGACGCTGGTCTCCATCTTTTCGTTGACCTTGATGTAGCCGAGACCGTTCATTTCCAGTTTGCCCTTGAACATCTCTGTGTTCGGGGTGTGACCGATGAAGATGAACAGACCGTCGGTTTCAAAGATGGTCTCTTCGCCGGTCTTCACGTTCCTGAGTCGCAACACCTCCACCTTATCCGTCCCGATCACTTCGGTGACAACGGTATCCAGGATGAAGTTCATCTTAGGGTGTTCCTTCGCGCGCTTCTGCAAGATCGCGCCCGCGCGGAACTCGTCCCGCCGGTGGATGAGCGTGACCGAAGAAGCGTAACGGGTGATAAAAAGCCCTTCTTCAAAGGCGCTGTCGCCGCCGCCCACGATGACAACTTTCTTGTCCTTGAAGAACCAGCCGTCGCAGGTGGCGCAGTAGGAAACGCCGCGCCCGGTCAATTCCATCTCGCCGGGGATGTTGAGATGCACGGGACTCGCGCCGGTGGTCACGATGACCGTATCGGCTTTGTATTCGCCCGCATCCGTCCTGACCGTATAGGGGCGCGCTGAAAAATCCACTTCGTTCGCCAGGTCGTATTCGATCCTCGCGCCGAAATTTTCCGCCTGTTTTTGGAACAATTCTCCCAACTGAGCCCCGCCCACGCCTTCGGGGAAGCCGGGGTAATTTTCGATGGTGTGCGTCAGCGCCGCCTGCCCGCCCAACTGCATGCCGGTCAGCACCACGGGAGCCAGTTCCGCCCGGGCGGCATACAGAGCCGCTGAAAGTCCCGCCGGACCCGCTCCCAGCACCAAAACTTTTACGTGATTTCCGTTTCCGTTATTCGACATCGATTCTTCCTGATCGTTTGTGATTTCAACCGTATTCGAGACGCCGCCATCTGCCGTCCTATTACCGTCCCGCATTGTATCAGATGCTTACAGGCATGAAAAGTTGCAGGTGGAGAACAAGACGATAGACCATGGACCACAGACGATGGCAAACGGTTTCAAGGGTTGTCCACGGTCCATGGTCCGTTAACACTCCTCCAATGCACCGTCCACAGTCTCCACAATCTCTGGCGAGGACGTCCACATTTTCTCCATAATGGATTGATACATTTTGAGGTATCAAAGAAAAAGGATTTTCCTACTAAGGTCAACATGGTTTCACAGACTCAACCTGTTCTCATTTTAAAAGGGCTTTTGACATTCTCTGTCATTGCAACTTTGATCCATTTCACGGATAACTATCTGTACTTTGAACATTACCCCCAACCCGCTTGGATATCGCAATTTGGCATCATTCGAACCTGGTTTTTATGGACGGCAACGGGAGTGTTGGGGTATTGGTTTTACAAAAACCAGCGGTTCATGCTGGCGCAATTGTGCCTGCTCATTTACGCCTTTTGCGGACTCTCCAGCCTGGGGCATTATCTGTACGGCAGCATGGCTGAGTTTTCACCGAAAATGCATGTCCTTATCCTGGCAGATGGATTGGCAGGCGCGGGAATCCTTGGGTTTGTTTTGTGGTCGTTTTTCTTCATAGAACGAAGAATCAAAACTCAGTCATAAGTTGGAACGCGCATCTTCTAGCGAATCAAACCAACCTGGAGGCAGACTCATGCGAAAAGTAGTGTACACATTGTTCCGCACATTTCATTTGATGCTGATGACGGAACGCATCATAAGCAAGGCGGTCGTTTCGTTATCAGAGCGGCATGATAAAACGCTTCAAGGAATATTCGAAGAAAAAAGCCGAAGAATGGCTTCAAAGTCCTGATTTCTAAACTTGACCCAAGGAGAAAATCATGAATCGACATAATGCCCTGATCGAAGCCGAAGAACTCCTACAACGAGTAAAAAATGAAAATATTCGCATCTTCGATGCCACCATCACCGACGACGCATACCTGCAAAAGCATATCCCTGGAGCGGTATATTTCGACCATGAACGTTTTTCAGATTCCAACAGCCCTTATATGTTTACGATCCCGCCGGAAGGCCTACTTGAAGGACAGATCGGCAGGGCGGGAATTTCCAACGATTCAGAAGTGATCGTTTACGCCTGCGGGATGCTCCCGTATGCCATCCGCGCCTGGTGGGTGCTGAAGTATGCAGGGCTTGAAAACGTGCGCATTCTCAATGGCGGATTTTCGGCATGGGAAAAGGCGGGTGGGAGGGTCGAACAGGAGGCGAGGCAGTACGAACCTGCAAATTTCAAAGCGCGTTTCAATCCGTCCATGCTTGCAGACAAAGACGAAGTCCTGGCTTCCATGGACAAGGACGAGGTTGCCATCGTCAACGTATTGCCCCAAGAAAGCTATGAAGCCTCGCATATTTCAGGCTCGATTAACGTCAACTGCATGGAGTTGATGCAAGGTGATTTTAGTCATGGGTTCGATTACCTCCTTCCCAATGATGATCTGGCACTCAGGTTGAAAGAAGTTTCGCAAAATGAACGCATCATCACCTATTGTGGCGGGGGAATCGCGGCGGCTGTCAACGCCCTGGCGCACTTGATGATTGGGCACAAGAACGTCGCTGTGTATGACGGGTCGATGTATGAATGGCTGGCGGAAAAATTACCCACAGTTGGAACGGGGAAATGGGAGGTGTGGGTGCAGCAATAAACGACCGTAACGCCAAAACAAACCATCAAACAGGAGTACAAAATGACAGCTCGCACAGACACCCGCTCGATCAACACGACCTATGCAAGGATTGCCGGTTTCACTTTCATCTTCTATATCGTTGCTGGAATGACCAGTCTGTCACTGGGCAGTGATTCCCAGGTTACAGAATTGCTATATTTTCTACAGAACGCCTCCGCCCTCGTGCTGGGCGTGACGCTATACATGCTTACACGCGAATATGGCCAGGCGCTCGCTTTGCTAGCACTGACCTTCCGCATTTTGGAAGCGGTGCATGATAAAAGCGAGATCTTCTTCGCATTTGGAAGCCTGCTCTTCTGCTGGCTTCTTCTGCGCGGGCGGCTGATCCCCGCAGCCTTGGCATGGCTTGGGGTAATTGCCTCGGCTCTTCTGGTCGTGATCCTGCCCCTCCAGCTTGCGGGAGTGCTAGCTGGCGCGGGTTGGGCATCATCAGCTACATGGATGATTTGGATGCCGATGCTGGTATTCGAAGTGACGCTCGCGCTGTGGCTGATAATCAAAGGGGTAAGCGCCGGACAACAAAATATGACTGTATCAAATTCGATTTAATGTAAGAGAAAAAATGAAAACGGTGATCTACTCAAATTACGGTTCCCCAGACGTCCTCGAAATCGTGGAGATGGAAAAACCCCTCCCCAAGGAAAATGAAACCCTGGTGAAAGTCCGCGCCTCATCCGTGAACATCGCGGAGTGGTACGCCATGACGGGCTTGCCGCTAGCCCGCCTCGGCAGTGGATTCTTCAAGCCAAAGGACACACGTCTTGGGGTGGATTTCGCGGGCGTGGTCGAGGCGGTCGGCAAAAACGTCACGGATTTCAAACCCGGCGATCAAGTCTTCGGCGGAAGAGGCGGGGCGTGGGCTGAATTCGTCACCGTGCGCAAAGCAATCGCGCGAAAGCCAGCCAACGTCACATTCGAAGAAGCGGCGGCGGTTCCCACGGCGGGGATCACCGCCCTGCAGGGTCTCCGCGATGTCGGAAAAATCCAGCCGGGACAGAAAGTCCTGATCAATGGCGCGTCGGGAGGCGTAGGCTCGTTCGCGGTGCAGATCGCGAAGGCATTCGGCGCGGAAGTGACCGCCGTGTGCAGCACAAGAAACGTCGAGTGCGCCCGTTCGCACGGGGCTGATCATGTTTTCGATTACACCAAGGAGGATTTCACTCGAAGCGCCAGCAGTATGACCTGCTGCTCGACGTCAATGGAAGACGATCCTGGTTCGAATACAAGCGCGTGCTCAAGCCGGACGCCACGGCTGTCATCGTCGGCGGACCGAGGACGCCTCTGATTGGTCCGCTCAGCCATGTCATCGGGATGAAACTCGCATCGCTGGGTTCGAAGCGGAAGGTGTTATTCTTTGTCGCCAAATTCAACCGGGAGGATATGACAGCGCTTAAAGACCTGCTCGAAACCGGAAAGATCAAACCTTTAGTCGAGCGCACTTACCCGCTGACGCAAATCGCCAATGCCATGCGATATTTGGGTACGGGTCACGCACAGGGAAAAATCGTTGTCATGATGGGATAGATGAATTTCTGCGCCTCATATACGACAAGATCAGGAGAAAACAAATGACAAACCGAACCATTGACACCTCGCCGCAAATCCATGCGCGGGTAGCCGGAATTCTATATTTGATCGTCATCGCCGCGGGAATTATCGCC
The DNA here is from genome assembly GCA_013112685.1 of Chloroflexota bacterium. Classification (GTDB taxonomy): domain Bacteria; phylum Chloroflexota; class Anaerolineae; order Anaerolineales; family Villigracilaceae; genus Villigracilis. Next base: position 1,905,483 of record JABFGC010000002.1, read on the forward strand.
CAGATGTTCATTAGCGGCAGGATCGTCGTCAATGGCGACGCTGCGGCGACGGCAGCCAACATTCTGACCCATAAGAACCTGTTTCAATTGGGCTTCACGATCTACCTCATTGAAATGACCTCCCAGATTGCCATGACGGTATTCTTATACGTTTTGTTGAAGCCGGCAAGCAGGAGCATTTCCTTGCTTGCGCTATTTTTCGGTCTCACCGGTTGCATCATCAAGACGCTTAGCCGTCTCTTTTATATTGCTCCATTGCTCGTCTTGGGAGGTGTCCCCTACCTGAATGTGTTCAACGCCGAACAGCTGCAAGCGTTGGCGCTCCTCTTGCTCAATGTAAACGACCGGGCGGCAGGAATCGCATTGCCATTCTTCGGAATTTCGACTTTCATGAATGGATATTTGATCTTCCAATCCGCGTTTCTACCGCGATTTTTAGGTATATTATCCATGCTGGGAGGTTTGGGCTGGCTGACATTCCTGTATCCACCGCTTGGCAACCAATTATTCCCATACATTGCCGCCCTCGCACTCATTGGGAGTGTGTCGCAGATCCTGTGGCTTTTGATTAGAGGCGTAGACACTGAACAGTGGATAAGGCGTGCTGCCGCATCCACTTGATCAACGAATCTGGATGTTCGATGGGAAAACCCATTCAGATGTTGGAGGAATTTGATGATTGAGCCAGCCAAATTTGTCTTGTTCGCCGGCGTCTCGTGGGCGCTAATCATCGCCCCCGGACCAGATATGCTCTACGTCATTACCCGCGGGATGGCTCACGGGCGCAGGGCGGGCATCGTGTCGGCAATTGGCGTCATTTGCGGTATCTTGGTCCACACCATGGCGGCGGCATTCGGAATGACTTTGATCTTCCAGACATCGGCGTCCGCCTTTCTCATGGTCAAATATCTCGGCGCAATCTATTTGATCTATCTTGGCATCAAAGCCTGGCAGGATAAAAGTACCTTCAGTCTTCAACCCTCATCCGCACGTACAAGTTCACGGTCTCTTTTCTGGCAAGGTGTGTTGTCGAACGTTCTCAATCCCAAAATAGCCGTCTTCTTTTTGGCGTTCCTGCCTCAGTTTGTGGATCGGGAGAGCAGTCAGGTGACTTTGCAGATGGCAATCCTGGGTCTGACATTTGCGTTCTTCGGGCTGTGTTTCCTGGCCGCGGTCGGCTATTTCGCAGGCGCTGTTGGAGCGTGGTTGACAAATCAGCCTCGTTACACAAAGTCGTTCCGCTGGCTGACCGGTGGTATTCTGGTCCGTTTGGGTACGCGGCTTGCATTAAGCGAATAAAGTAAACTTGGAGATACACGATGGAAATCCAATACTTTGAATTTTTGAAATATCTTGTTCGTTTCAATCGGCAGGTCTATCTCGATCATAACGCAACGACGCCGGTCGGCGACCGTGTCCGAAGTAAGATGGAACGGGTTTTGAAATATCAATATGGCAATCCATCGTCCTTTTATGGCTTGGGCAGGAAATCTGCCGGGTTGGTGGAACAAGCCCGGAAGCAGGTGTCGCAGGTAATTCACGCCGACCCATCCGAGGTCATTTTCACCAGCTGCGCATCTGAATCCAACAATGCGGTGCTCAAATCGGTTGCCGCCCACTTTTACCCTAAAAAGAAAAAGATTATTTCCTCACCGATCGAACACCCTTCCGTAACGAATACGCTGGCGTATCTGGAAACCCAGGGTGTGCTTGTCGAATATTGCCGCGTGGACGATAAAGGGCGGGTATTGTTGGCTGATTTGGAGAAGCGGATGGATCGGGATACCTTCCTGGTCTGTTGCATCCTTGCCAACAATGAAACCGGCGTCATTCAAGACATCGGCACAGTGACGAAGATCGCCAGGCGGCATGGCGCGCTGGTGCTGACGGATTGCGTGCAAGCGTTAGGAAAGATGCCGATTGACGTCCACGCCTGGGACGTGGATTACGCCTCGTTCTCGGCTCACAAACTGTATGGACCAAAAGGTATCGGCGCCCTGTACGTAAAACGGGGCAGTCCCTTCATGCCGCTGCTGCATGGCGGTCATCAGGAAGGCGGGATGCGGGCTGGGACTGAAAACCTCCACAATATCGTCGGGTTTGGCGCCGCCTGCCAGGATGTGGACAAACTTCTAGCGCATACCAAACAAATCCGGGTGTTGAAGCGGCAATTGATCCAGCGGCTCAGGGAGATCAAACCCAATTGCGTGATCAACACGCCGGAAGCCGAAGCGGAATGCCTGCCGAACACGCTCAGCATTACCTTTCCCGGCGTGGACAATGCCGGGCTGATGGGCATGTTGGATTTTCGCGGGATCGCCGTCTCCGCTGGTTCTGCGTGCAGCACCGGGGAGGACACGCCTTCGCATGTGTTGAAAGCAATCGGCTTATCGGATCAAGCCGCGCGCGAGACCATTCGGATCAGTTTAGGGCATGGCAACACCGCGCGCGACATCCGGTACATGACACAGGTGGTGCAGGATTTTATTGAAGGCCGCGTCTCGTTTGTTAACATGCTCGCACCTGCGCAATTGAATGAAACCATCCTGTTCGATGAAAAGACTTTCATCCTCGACGTACGTCCGCCAGACGATCGGAAACAATTCAAGGGGCTGCCGAACGCGCATGAGGTCAATCCCCTCCAGGTCGAAAGATATTTGAAACAACTTCCACGCGAGAAGCGAATCCTGGTGTATTGTCCGGGAGGCGGGCTATCCGTCATGATCTCGTATTACTTGAGGGCAAAAGGCTTCAAGCGCGTCACCAATCTGCGCGGCGGACTCGATGCCTGGAGAAAGCGGCGCGGTGATCTTTATCAAAAATATGCCGGGCAAAATGTAAGCGTTCTCCAACCAGACTCAGAAATACCCTCGTGAAAGCCGTTTGTTATGAGACCTTAAGTTCACTGGAAACTCCGCAACTCAAATAAGCCGCCATCTCGATGCCATGAAGGAATTGGACAGAAATGTCGTAGAAATGTCATATCTTTGACGTTGTGCCGCCATTAATGTCCGGTTAGGATATATTCCAAAACAGAAATGGAGGTTGGCATGACACAAAGTGAAATGGGCAAACGAGTGATGGAGGAAAGAGTCAGGCTTGGAATGTCTCAGGAAGATCTCGCGGGCGAATCGCTTTTGAGCCTGAGAACCGTTCAGAGAATAGAAAGCGGACAAACTTTCCCGCGCGGTGACACCCTCAAACGCCTGGCGGGGGCTTTAAAAGTCCCTGTAGAAGAACTGATCGACTCAGAACTGGAAGAGGACACGAATTTGGTCGTTCTCATGAATTTGACCCAATTGGCGTTCCTGGCATTTCCACTGCTTGGGATAATCATCCCTCTCATTATATGGCTCACAAATCGTAACCGGATACGCGATGTAGATGAAGTCGGACAGTCAATTCTCAATTTCCAAACAAGTTGGAGCATTCTCATTTTTGCGATCCATATGATTTGCTTGACCCTCATTCTTATTATAGGCGAGGTCACTCAAGCGATCTTTTATGGGTATGTGATCTCCATGGGGGTTCTTTATCCTTACAACCTCTTTGAGATCCTAATGAACGCCAACCGTTACCGCAAGCATGGCGAAGTTCGATATGGACCGGCATTCAGATTCCTTAGTTCGTGATAGGGGCAATACCATCGCCGCTTTAACCATCGGGCAGCAGATCACCAATACGTTGGAGAAAATCAAATTATAAAATCCACACAAGAAAGGTTGTTTTGATGAAAGCCATTCTCTATGAAAAGTACGGACCACCAGGGGTTGCGCTTCAACTCAAGGAAGTCGTCAAACCTGTCCCCGTGAATCATCAAGTGCTGGTAAAAGTCCGTGCCGCATCGGTGAATGCCAAGGAATGGCGGGGATTCACCATGCCTTTATTCGTAATGCGCCTCTTTGCCGGAGGCTGGTCAAAACCCAAAGATACAACGATCGGCACCGATGTTGCCGGTGTCGTGGAAGCGGTGGGAGAAAACGTCACGCGCTTCAAACCCGGCGATGAAGTGTTTGGAGGCGCGCATGGCTCCTTCGCCGAATATACCCTTGCGCGCGAAGCCTATCTGGCATTGAAACCTGCCAACCGCTCTTTTGAAGAAGCCGCCGCCGTGCCAATTGCCGCGCTGACGGCGTTACAGGCAATTCGTTATGCAGGCGGGATTCGTCCTGACCAACAAGTTTTGATTCAAGGCGCTTCGGGCGGAGTGGGGATGTATGCCGTCCAACTGGCGAAAGCCTCCGGCGCGGAAGTCACTGCCGTGTGCAGTGCGCGGAATCTTGACCTTGCCCATTCATGGGGCGCGGACCACGTAGTAGATTACACTAAAGAAGATTTCACGAAAAGCGGCAGGCAGTATGATTTGATTTTGGCGGTTAATGGCTATCATTCGTTGTGGGCGTATCGGCGCGCGCTCAAGCCGCAGGGCGTATACGTCTGCGCGGGCGGCGACATGCCGCAAATTTTGCAAGCCCTCTTTTTTGCGAAATGGTTCTCGCAAAAAGGCGGTAAAACGCTGGGGAACATGGGCTTTGCGAAATTCAATCAAGACGATTTGGCGCATCTTGGCGAACTCCTCCAAGACGGCACAATCGCTCCGGTAATCGATCGCTGTTACCCTCTAAAAGAAACTGCGGAAGCGATTCGTTATGTTATTGACGCTCATGCGCAAAGCAAAGTCGTGATCAAGGTCGAAGATTAATTCTTATAACTCGCTTACACTATCTCCACAATCCCTCACCTCCCCCTCCATATTTCTTCCACAATGGATTGATACAGTTGGCATGTAAGAACAAACCAAATCAATCTATTGGAGGCACAAATGTTTCGTAACGGTTTCATCGTTCGGCTGATCGGGGCGCTTCTGCTCCTCGGACTGGTCGCGGCAGGCGGATACATGGCATACAAAGCCGGTGTGGCGCAGGGGATCGCGCAATCGCCCGCTGTGGCGGAGGCAATCCAGGAAGGCGCCCCCATCTCGCCGATGTACGGACCCGCGTATGGTCACTACGGATACGGCTTCGGCTTTCATCCTTTCCACCCCCTGGGCGCGATCTGCGGTTCCATCTTCTTCCTCTTCCTGTTCTTCGGGCTGTTGAGACTAGTCTTCTGGGGCCGGGGACATCACGGTCACTGGCACAAGGGCTGGGAAGGCGGCGCTCCGTCCATGTTCGATGAATGGCACAAACGCGCGCATGGAGAAAGACCCGCTGAAGAAAAGCAAGAAGAGAAGTAACGAGAACTAAGGGGCGAGTAATGAGTAACGAGGAAGAGCGTAAGCCATTCCTCGTTACTCACAATTCGTTATTCATTCTTCAATCCTCCACAATCTCTGGCGGGGTCGCCCACAATTCCTCCACATTGGAATGATACTTTTGGGAAAATCAAACTAAGGAGAAGAAATTTCATGAGCACCTCAAATCCCTTTCAGAACGCGATTGCATCCTCCCCGCAATCGAAAGCCAGGGTGGCGGGCGTTTTTTACCTGGGAACCATCATAGCCGGGGCATCCGCTTTGGTGTTTGCAAACGGCCAGATGATAGCGAACATGGTTGCGACAATTTGCTACGTCGGTGTGACTTTGCTCTTCTATCACATCTTCAAGCCGGTCAACAAAAATATCTCACTGCTTGCCGCGTTCTTTAGCCTCGCCGGGTGCGTCAGCGGAGCGCTTCGCCCATACGCTGTTCTGCCATCTTTCATTCCGAACCCGCTGGTGTTCTTTGGGGTCTATTGCCTCCTGATTGGCTACCTCATCTTTAGATCGACTTTTTTGCCGAAAATTTTAGGTGTGCTAATGGCGATCGGAGGTTTAGGCTGGTTGACTTTCCTATCCCCCTCCCTGGTAGACTCTCTGGCGCCGTTCAACCTGGCGCCTGGCATCCTTGGAGAAAGCGCGCTCACTCTTTGGCTTCTCGCGAAAGGCGTAAACGTTCAAGAGTGGAAAAAACTGGCGCTGGCGAATGCCTGAGTGAGGCGGCTCGAGCGTAATTACCTTATAATGAAGATCGAGGCTGTTAATGATAGACTCACGTCAAGGAGTAATCCTTTATGGCTAAAGTACTCGGTATCGGCGGCGTTTTCTTCAAATCCCCTCATCCAGGGAAACCATATCAATGGTACGAACGCTGGCTGGGCTTCAAAGCAGAACCAGGATCAGGTTTCGCCTTTCCTCCGCAGGACATGCCGAGGCATGGCGTTACCGTATGGAGCGCGTTCGAATCCACGACCGATTACTTTGCGCCATCAGCGAAGGAGTACATGTTCAACCTGATCGTGGATGATCTGAGAGGCGCTCTTAGACAGGTCAAGGAAGGGGGCGCTGAGATCATAGGCGAGATTGGGGAATACGAATATGGAAAGTTTGGCTGGTTTATGGACCCGGACGGGAACAAGGTGGAATTATGGGAACCGCCGACGGGAGATCAATGAGGCATTGAAGTAATGCAGAGACTGGTCAAAAAGAGATTATCTGATACCTCATTCATATGAATATCAAGAATTTCATCGCCCTCCCGGATAGCCGTCAATTGTGGTACGCAGAATTCGGCTCGCCGGATGGTTTCCCGGTCCTGTATTTCCACGGCTCGCCCGCTTCCCGCCTTGAGCCTTTGTTGATTGGCGACGAGGTCTTACGAAACCTCAACTTGCGCATCATCGCGCCAGATCGTCCCGGAATCGGTCGGTCCACATTCCAGCCAAATCGTGGAATTTCCGACTGGCCCAACGATGTGGTCGCCCTCGCAAATGCGTTAAAGCTGGAAAAATTTTCCATCATCGGCAATTCAGGAGGCGCTCCATATGCGGCAGTTTGCGCGGCGCGGATTCCCGAGCGAATCCATTCCGTTGTCATCGTTTCAGGCGGCTGGCGCATGGACTCTCCAGAGGCAAAGGCTGATCTTCCTTTTATCAACCGTCTCGTCTTTGTGTTCGCCGATAAAGTTCCCTTCATGCTCGGTATGATGTTCAAAATGATGACCGCTTCCGGCGATGGCGAGCGCAATCAAGAGCTGGCTCAAATGAAACAGCGAATGCCGCCTGCCGATTTTGCCGCATTCGAAAACCCGGGACGAATTGAAGCTCTCCACAGGATGATTCGCGAGGCAATGCGTCACGGGACCAGGGGCGCCGTATGGGATATGCGCTTATACGTACGCGAATTTGGATTTGAATTAAGTGAAATTCGCATCCCTATTACGCTGTTCCATGGCGAGCAGGATGCCAACGCGCCCATTGCATTAACAAGAAGAATGGCTGCCAACTTACCTGCTGCCCAACTAATAACCTACACAAACGAAGCGCATCTGTCAACGCTCTGCAATCATGTGAACGAAATTGCACAGGCTCTTGTTCAAGGGCATTGAACCGCGGACCACTTTTTAATCCATGCTCTGCTTTCGATCTCGCCCGTCTAGGTTTACCCCATGACCCAACTCATCCTCGTCGTAGATGACGAACCCAAAGTTGCCCGCCTCGCCCGCGATTATCTGGAAAAGAACGGCTTCCGCGTCATCACCGCCGCTGACGGTCAATCCGCGCTGACAGTTGCCCGGCGCGAAAAACCCGACTTGATCGTCCTCGACCTCATGCTCCCCAAAATTGACGGGCGCGAAGTCTGCCGCATCCTGCGCCGCGAAAGCGATGTGCCCATCATCATGCTCACCGCGCTCTCCGAGGAAATTGATCAGGTCACCGGTCTCGAAATTGGCGCGGACGATTACATCGTCAAGCCGTTTTCGCCGCGCGCGCTGGTCGCCCGTGTCCGCGCGCTTCTGCGCCGCGCACGCGGAGGAGTCAAAGCCCCCAGCGTCATTCGCGCGGGCGGGCTGGAAATTGACACCGAACGATATTCCGTCAGTTTCAACGACCGTCCCCTCAAACTCACGCCCAACGAGTTCAAACTGCTTTATTTGCTTGCCAGCCATGCAGGGCAGACCCTCACCCGCGAGCAACTGCTGGATGACATGCACGGCATCGCCTCCGGCTTCGACCGCAGTATCGACTCACACATCAAAAATGTGAGGAGGAAACTTGAAGCCGCCTCCGGCGAAAACATGATCCAGACTGTGTATGGGATCGGATACCGATTCCTCGACCTCAATAAATAGGAAACGCCAACCCATGAATGCGGATAAACGTTCATGGGTCGGACTCAAATTCACATGAGACCCCCCATTCCCCCACCAGCAAGACGCAGAAGCGGCCGCCGCCTCTTTATGTCGATATTTTTCTTTGCCATTTTTCTTTGTTTTGTGGGGGGCGTATCGGCAAGCATGTTCGAGTTGTTCAATCACAATCCCAACGCCAAGAATAGCTGGATTCTCCTTTGCGCAGCCCCGTTCGGTTTGATCCTGATTTTGTTCTTTACCGTTATTAACTTGTACACCCGCTTCGGCAAGCCGTTGGAGCAAATGTTCAACACCATCGACGCCGTCGCCGAAGGCAACCTCTCGGCGCGCGTGCCCGAAAACAGATCGGATATGTTCAGCGAACTGTTCAAGCGCTTCAACAAAATGGTCGGCGAACTGGAGCGCGCCGAGCAGCAGCGCCGCAACCTCACCGCCGACGTCGCCCACGAACTGCGCACGCCCCTGCACATCATTCAAGGCAACCTCGAAGGCGTCCTCGATGGCGTCTATCAACCCACCTCCGAACATATCAACAACACGCTGGATGAGACCAAGCTGCTTGCCCGCCTCGTGAACGACTTGCAGACTCTCTCGCTTGCCGAAACGGGACAACTTCCGCTTCATCCCACCCGCTTCCTGCTTGCCGACCTGATAGCCGACCTCACTTCGAGTTTTTCCTCCCAAGCCGCGTCCCTCGGCGTTGACCTGACGACAAACATCGCCGACCCGAATCAAAAGATCACCGCCGATTACGACCGGCTCAACCAGGTGTTATCCAACCTCGTCTCGAATGCATTGCGGCACACACCCGCGGGCGGGAAAATCTCCATCGAAACAGAATCAATCGTCGGCGAGAAAAGAACCGTGCGGATCAAGGTCAGGGATTCAGGCGAGGGAATTCCATCCGAAAATCTTCCCTTCATCTTCGACCGGTTTTGGCGCAGCGATAAATCGCGCAGCGGACGCGCACACAGCGGACTTGGGCTTGCGATCACGAAACAACTGGTGCAGGCGCACGGCGGGCAGATACAGGTTTCCAGTGAATTGAACAGGGGTACGGAATTCCTAATCGAAATCCCGGAGGTTTCCTAGTGGGGCTATAATGCTTCGCGCACGGAGTTCCTTCAGCCATGCGCGCGCGCCAACCCACCCTGCTTTTTGTTGTGTTGATGACCTCCCTTGTGGTGTATCAGGTCGTCCGCCAGTTGTATGACCCATACTGGCAGGCGCTGGCGGATACATCGTTCGGGATTCTTTCCGGCACACCGGACTGGCTTGCCTACCAAAACCGCCTGCTGGCTCCATATCTTATTTCCCTGATCTCGCTGACCGGCATTTCGCAGGTTTCTGCGCTCAAGGTATTTGTCCTGTTGGCGGTAACGGCGCAAAATTTTCTGCTGTTTTTCCTGCTCCAAAAATCGAAAGCGGCAGGGCGGACGGCGGCGGTTGGGGTTCTGGCGTTTTCCCTGATGTTTCTTTTCATTCAGGAATACAGCCTGTATCCCTGGGATTTTGTGGATTTAATTTTGTTCTCGCTGTTCGCCTGGGGGGTGTTTGCGCGAAAGCCGCTGTTTTATTTCGTAATTCTTTTCTTCGTGACCATCCTCAACCGCGAAAGCGCGCTGTTCATCAGCCTGTTCATGATGTTCGATGCGTTTGAATTCAGCGGTTCTGCGCCGTCGAGCGGAAAACCGATCTTAAAATCCAAAGCCAAACTCGTTACGGGACTCTTACTCACACTTGCGGGGATTTTGTACGTTACGGCGGTCCGCCAGTTTTTGTTCGTCAGCCAGCCGGGCGGATTCAGCGATAGCCGGCACGAGTGGCTTGGGAATCACTTCAACCTGCCGGAAAACCTTTCCGCCCTTTTCATCGAAAACCTATCCAACCTTCACATCCTGAATTCGCTGTTCCTGTTGGGCTCGACGGCGTATGTGTTTTCATTCGCCAGGCGCGAGTGGAAGGCGGTTCTCCTTTACGCCGCCATGGTGGTCAACATCCTGATCTTCGGCGTGGTCAATGAGAACAGGCTATACGGAATTCTCCTGCCGTTCCTGGTCTTCTTCATCTTTGTTGCGGGGGATTTCGAGCGGTCAAACCAGCCCAATTAGCTGCCTTCAGTTGGCATGATAGAATAACCGCCAATGGAAATTTCGGAGAACCTGCAAGGCATCCTTGCCACCCTTCCATCCAAGCCGGGCTGCTACCTGTACCGCAACGCCGAAGGGACGATCATCTACGTCGGCAAGGCGGTGAATCTGAAGAACCGCGTGCGGAGTTACTTCCACGCGGATTCCAGCCACGATAACAAGACCCGCCGCCTGGTGCGCGAAATCGCGGACATCGAGTGGATCGTCGTCGGTTCGGAACTCGAGGCGCTCATCCTTGAGATGAACCTGATCAAGAAGCACCGACCCAGGTACAACGTCCGCCTCAAGGATGACAAACGTTACCCGTACATCAAAATCCACTGGAACGAGCCGTACCCGAAAGTGACCGTCACCCGCCAGATGGCGGAGGACGGCGCGCGCTATTTCGGTCCGTACACTTCGGCGTGGGCGGTCCACCAGACGTTGGAAGTGCTGCGGAAGATCTTCCCCTACCTGACCTGCGACCGCGAGATCACCGGCAACGACCCACGCGCATGTTTGTATTACGACATCAAACTTTGCACTGCGCCGTGCATCGGGGCGATTTCAAAGGAAGACTACCGCCAAATGATCTCGGATCTGATGGAATTCCTGGGCGGACACAGCGAGCCGATTGTCCAGCGGCTGCAACAGGAAATGCAAAAGGCGTCGGACGAGATGCGCTTCGAGAAAGCCGCCGCCCTGCGCGACCAGTTGAAAGCCATGCAGTCCATTATCGAGCGGCAGAAGATCGTCTTCGGCGCGGACTACGAGGATTCGGATGTCATCGCTATGGCGCGCGCGGACGGTGAAGCCTGCGTGCAAATCTTCTTCATCCGCGGCGGCAAGTTGATCGGACGCGAATACTTCATCCTCGAAGGCACCGAGGATGCCAGCGACAACGAAGTGATGGCGGAATTCGTCAAACAGTTCTATACCGAAGCGGCGGTCATCCCCGAGCAGGTGATGCTCCCGCAGGAGATCGAGGAACGCAAGATTATCGCGCAGTGGCTCCGGGCCCAGGCGCGGCGGACAAAAAGTGGAATTGTTCGTCCCGAACGAGGGTCAACCGAAGGATTTGGTGAAGATGGCGGCGGAGAACGCCTCGGAGACCCTGCAAGCCCTGCGCGCCCAGTGGCAGGCGGACGCTCACCGCCGGAGCAGGGGCTCAGCGAATTGCAGATCGCGTTGAATCTGCCCGCTCCGCCGAACCGCATCGAATGTTACGATGTCAGCCACACGCAGGGCGTGGCGACGGTCGGCGCGATGGTGGTCTTCGAGCAGGGCGTACCGTCCAAGAGCCTGTATCGCAAGTTCAACATCGAAAGCACGAGCATCGGCGCGCCGGACGATTTCGCTTCGATGGAGGAAATGCTCACGCGCCGCTTCCGGCGTTGGAAAGGCTCGCAGGAAACCGAATCCGGTCCGGGGTCCAAAAAGGATGCGTCATTCTCCTTCCTGCCGGACCTCGTCATCATTGACGGGGGCAAGGGACAGTTGGGGCGCGTGGTCAAAGTCCTTGAACAATTCGATTTATTCGGGAAAGTGCCGGTGGTGGGACTCGCCAAGCAGGAGGAGGAGATTTTCTTCCCGCACAAAAGCGAGCCGTTGATTTTGCCGCGTCACTCGCAGGGACTTTATTTGGTTCAGAGAATCCGCGACGAGGCGCACCGCTACGGGATCACCGCGCATCGCAAAAAACGTACGAAGCTGGGTCTCGCATCGCAGTTGGACGCCATCCCGGGAATTGGTCCCACACGCCGAAAGGCGCTCTTGAAACATTTCGGTTCTGTGGATAAGATTAGAGAGGCAAGCATCGAAGAGTTGTTGAAGGTGAAAGGTATGAATGAAACTGCCGCGCAGAGCGTCAAGGCGCATTTGGAGTAGGAGCCAAAATGGTTTCAGAAACGCTCGTCGTTCCAGAGGCGATTTACCCTTATGCAAGAAGAATAACGGGTCAATCGAATTTTCATCTTGCATCGTTGCCCGCGGCAAAAAATACGGTTCAATCGCGCATAAAAGAGGCCGAGGCGCTTATCACCGGTTTAGAAAACAAATATAAAATGACATTCCCCGAACTCGAGGAAGTCTGCCGCGACGAAAGGATCGAGAATCCATATTCATACGAAGTGGAAAAAGATGATTGGGACTGGGAAACCGCCATTGAGGACCATAAATCATTGGACGAAATTTATCGCTGGATAATCAGCGTGGAAGAGAATCTATCAAAATGAAAGAAGTCTGGATCGTGGACGACGACGAGGAGATGGGTCATGCCATCGGCTTGATGCTGCAGCTGCTGGATTACGTTCCCAAAAAATTTCTGAACCCGCGCCCGGCGGCGCAGGCTCTGCTGGCGGGCAAGCGTCCCGAACTGCTGATCCTGGACATCAACATGCCGGAAGTGACCGGGCTGGACATGCTCGAGTTCCTCCGCCGCCGCAAGGAATGGAAGGACTTGCCTGTCATCATGCTCTCCTCCGAGGCGGCGGACGTGATGGTGGACAAAGCCCTGCGCATGGGTGCGGACGGCTACGTGATGAAACCTGTTACAATTGACGAACTGGAAAAGGCGATGGCGCAAGCCTTTTACAAACACCTTTCAAAGTAAGCGAGTACGAATGACTGGAAAAATTTCGAGAACCAAAAAACAAACCCGGGGCGCGGAGGAAGTTTCCTCCCGCCGGCAGCGTGCCGCGCAGATTCTCTTTGCGGTCTTTGCCGTGATTCTCATCCTTTCGATGGTGCTTTCCGCAGTTACAAACTTCTAGCGTCCCCAACTGCCATACTCCCCGCGCGCGGCTCCCTCTGGTGCCGCGCTTTCTTGTGTGACAAAAAGTACCGCAAGATTCATTTTGCACACCCAGAGCGACATAAATGTCGCGGTACTGCGGCACTTCAAGAGATGACAAGGAACCAATATGCTCGATAAATTACAGGCGATCGAAGAAAAATTCGAACAACTCGGCAACGAACTGCTCGAAGTGGGCAACGACTACAAACGCGCGGCGGAGGTCAGCAAGGAGCGCGCGGGTCTCGAACCGCTGATCGAGAAGGCGAAGGAATACCGTCAGGCGCTGAAAAGCCTGGAGGAGGCAAAAACCATTCTCGCGTCCGAAAATGATGCGGAACTGACCGCCCTTGCCAAAGCGGATATCGAAGACCTCGCACCCAAAATCGAAATCCTCGAAAAGGAAATCAAGGGACTGCTCGTGCCGAAAGATCCGCGCGACGACAAGAACGTCATCGTGGAAATCCGCGCGGGAGCGGGCGGAGACGAAGCCGCCATCTTCGCCGCGGATTTGTTCCGTATGTACACGCGCTACGCCGAAGACAAAAAATGGAAGACCGAGATCATGTCGGAGAATGCGATCGGCGTGGGCGGATACAAGGAAGTCATCTTTGAGGTCAAAGGCAGGGGCGCGTACTCGAAGTTGAAATATGAGTCGGGCGTGCATCGCGTGCAGCGCGTGCCAGCCACCGAAGCGCAGGGACGCATCCATACCTCCACCGCCACCGTCGCCGTGCTTGCCGAAGTGGACGACGTGGAGATTGACATCCCCGAAAGCGACATCGAGATCGAAGTGTTCCGTTCATCGGGCGCGGGCGGACAGAACGTGCAGAAGAACTCCACCGCCGTGCGCCTGTATCACAAGCCCACCGGCATGGTCGTCACCTGCCAGGACGAGCGCTCGCAGTTGCAGAACAAACTGCGTGCCATGAGCATCCTGCGCGCGCGGTTGTACGAAATCGAAGAGCAGAAACGCCACGCCGAACTCGAAGCCGACCGCCGCTCGCAGGTTGGTTCGGGCGAACGCTCGGAGAAAATCCGCACCTACAATTACCCGCAAAACCGCGTCACCGATCACCGCATCGGTTTGTCCAATTACAACCTGCCCGCCGTGATGGACGGCGACATTGACGAATTCATTGACGAACTCACCACCCGCGACGAAGCCGGGAAACTCGCCGCCACCAGCGTGGACGACGACGAATAACCTTATGCAAAACAGGCTGGAACTTCCCAGCCCGTTTTCCGTCCTACCGTATCACATTTTATCCGGTTTGAACGCATGGAATGGAGCGTCATGAAAAAGTTTCAACTCCCGCTTCGCCTTCTTGCGATTGTTGCAGTCCTTTTCGTTGGATGGGCTCTCCGCGCCCGCGCCGTGGACATGCTGTCCATTGATTATGACGAAGACGATTACCTGCGCGCCGGTCAGGAATACGCGCATCTCATTCGGACTTCGGACTGGTCCGGTTTTCTGGAAACGAACTACCGCCCCGAACACCCCCCGCTGGCGAAGATCGTCATCGGCTTGAGTCTTCTCTCCGCGCCGGAAAAGGAACTGACGCCGGACCGCGCCACCACTGCCGAGCCGGATAAATTCCTGCCGCGCGAACTGGTGAAACCGGCGCGCACCGCCAATGCCGTCCTCGGCTGGCTGACCGTGGCTCTGCTGGCGTTCGTCAACCCGCTGGCGGGACTCGCGCTTGCGACTCACGCCTTCACCATCAAGTATGTTTCGCAGGTCATGCTCGAAGCCCTGCCCGCGCTGACGAGTTTCCTCACCGCGCTGGCGTACCTGCAATTCAAAAAGAATCGCGGAATGGGCTGGCTGGCTGCGTCGGCTGTCTTCCTCGGTCTGACTGCCGCCTCAAAGTACCTGTACTGCGTGGTCGGCATCGCCATTCTCGCCGATTGGTTCCTCGATGCAAGGGCGCGCGATGAAGTCAAGCCTTTTGTCAGGCAAGCCGGCTTGTGGGGAGTTTTGGCAGTCGTCGTCTTCTTCGCGGCGGATCCCTTCCTTTGGGCGGACCCGCTCACCCATCTGCGTGAATCGGTCTTTTATCATGCCGGGTATTCCACCGGCGCGGCGGAAGTCCAGCGCTCGAACTTCCCTTTTTGGCAGCCGCTCAACTGGCTGGTTTTCTCGCCTTCGTTCTGGCACCCGGATGTCTTTCTCTTTACGCCGGATTTTCTGATCGCCCTCTTCGCCGTCTTCGGTGCGGCGCGCCTGTGGAGGAAGGAGCGTCTGTATGCCTTGTGGCTTGGGCTTGCCGTCCTTTTCCTCCTGTTTTGGCCCACCAAGTGGCCCCAATACGTGCTGACCCTGACCGTGCCGCTCTCGCTCGCCGCCGCCGAAGGCTTGACCCAGACCTGGCAGGGACTCGTCGCCGCTTTCAAAAACCGCAACCTGAACCGGCAGCCATACAACAAAAGGGAATCGCGCCAAGCCGTTCCCCTGGCTCGTCCCGGGGCTGGTTGCCTTCGCCGTTTTGACCCTCCTGCCGTTCCTCTTCCAACTCGCCGTCTCCATCACGGACTTCAACAGCGCGTCCATCCGGGACGGCTTTCAGGGCGGCATTTGGCGTGAAGTGTTCGGCGGGCTGACGGGTCAGATCGAAGCGGCAAACCCCGAATTCCCCTTCCGTTCCAACGAGGTCCAATACACCGGCTTTTCGGGTTATCTGCCCATCTTCCAGTTCGTCACCAGCGACGGCATCTTCATCTTCAACATCCTGTGGATGACCGTCTCCACCAGCCTGCAAGTGATCCTGGGGCTTGGGCTCGCCATCCTGCTCAATCAGCGCGGCGTGCGGCTGGGAAAATTCTGGCAGGCGCTTTTCATCCTGCCGTGGGCGATCCCCGAATTCATCGGCGCGTTGTTGTGGCTGAACATTTTCATCCCGGAGATCGGCTGGCTCAGCCTTGCCGCGCAAAAATACGGAGACGCTTTTCCCTTGCAGTTCTTCATCGGCTGGGAAAGGACGCCCAACCTGTGGTTCCTGGTCTTTCTCATCCCCGCCATCTGGTATGGATTCCCGCTCATCATGCTCGCCGCCAGCGCAGGGCTGAGGACGATTCCCAAAGAGGTTTTTGAAGCCGCCACCATGGACGGCGCGAACAGTTGGCAGGTGCTGCGCCACATGACGCTTCCCCTGCTGATGCCCGTTCTTCTGCCCGCCATCATCATCCGCGGAATCTACGCCTTCAACCAGTTCTATCTTTTCCAGGCGTTCTTTTTTACAAACAGCACGTTTGCCACGCTTTCGTACAACCTCTTCAATCCCTCCGGGTCGTTCGACCTGCCCGGCGGGCAGTTCGGCGCCTCCGCCATCATCAACATCATCACCGTCGTCATCCTGATCGGCCTGGTCAGCCTGTTCAACCGCGAAATGCAAACCCGCGAGGAGTTCCGCAATGCGTAACCTGTCCATCTCCCGCCAGATCGTCACCCAGTTGGTTTTTCTGCTGGTCGGTTTGTTCATCCTCGTCCCCATCTGGAGCACCGTTCGTCTCGCCTTCGACGGCTCCCTGCGCGGACGTCCCACCGAATTCACCTGGCTGCCAAAGAAATTTTCGACCGAAGCCTTCACCGCCGTACTGGACCGTCCCTATCAATCGGTGGAATTCAGCGTCCTCCTGCGCAACAGCATGGTCGTTTCGATCGGAGCCGCCATCCTCGCCATCCTCCTCGGACTCTCGCTCGCCTACGGCTTTGCGCGCTTCCGCTTCCCCGCCCGCAACAGCGGACTCTTCGTTCTCCTGCTCGCGGCGCTGCTCCCGCCGATTGCCTTTGCCACGCCGCTTTACATCATCCTCAGCCTGCTCAAACTCCGCACCACCCTGCTCGGTTTGACCATCGTCTATGCCGCGTTTGCCATGCCGTTCGGCGTCTGGAACATGCGCGCCGCCTTCCAAGCCATTTCAAAGGAAGTGGAGGAAGCCGCCTATCTCGACGGCGCAAACAACTTCCAATCCTTTCTGCACATCAGCCTGCCCATCTCCCTGCCGTCCATCGCCGTCACCGCCATGATTGCCTTCCTGATGGGTTACACCGAGTTCGCCATCGGCTGGCTCTTCGTGGACAAAGCCGATAACGTCACGCTTTCCATGGCGGTCTACGCCCTCGTCAACGGACAGTTCTCCGGCGCGCAGCCGTGGAGTTATCTCGGCTCGCTCGCCATCATCATGTCCATCCCGGTCATCGTCATCTTCATCCTCTTCCAGCAGACCCTGATGGAACGCCTCCTGTTCCGAGAAACCTCATGAGCGTCACGGCAGGTGAATACCTCAAACAAATTGCCCCAAAACTTACCGATGAATTCTCGGAACGCGACGCGCAGGTTTTGCTCGCGCACGTGATCGGACATCCGCGCGCGTGGCTGCTCGCTCATTTGGAAACGCCTCTGAATCCGCCGCAGGTTGATTCGGCAAATCAAGCCTTTTCCCGGCTGGAGGCGGGCGAACCCCTGCCCTACATCCTCGGTCACTGGGAATTTTACGGTCTCGATTTCGACATCACCCCCGATGTCCTGATTCCCCGCCCCGAGACCGAACTGCTCGTGGAAAGAGCCATCCGCTGGCTGAAGGACTCGCCCGAACGGCGCACCGTCGCAGACGTTGGCACGGGGTCGGGCGTCATCGCGGTCGCGGTCGCCATGCGCGTCCCGGATGTGCGCGTCCTCGCCACCGATATTTCCCGCGCCGCGCTCCGGGTCGCCCAGCATAACGCGCAAAAATTCAACGTCCACCACCGCATGGATTTCCTGCAATGCGACCTGCTCCCCACGCACGTTGACCCTCTGCCCACCGACAGTCACTTCGACCTCATCTGCGCCAACCTGCCCTACGTCCCGACGAAAACTTTACACGGCCTCCCGGTCTTTGGTCGTGAACCAACTCTCGCCCTGGATGGAGGCGAAGACGGTCTCGACCTGTATCGCCGCCTGCTCGCCCTGTCCATAAACTGGCTCGCTCCCAGAGGCGCGCTCCTGCTGGAGATCGAAGCCGCGCAGGGGATGAAAGCCCTCAGCCTCGCATACGACCTCTTCGCCGAATCCACCATTCAACTGCACAAAGACCTCGCCGGACGCGACAGACTGCTCGAAATCCATTTGCACGAATAAAATAGAGACATGAAAACCGAAATTCTCCCCGCGGCAAATCTCCAGCGCGCGCTCGACGTTCTGAAAACCGGCGGCATCGTCGCCTTCCCCACCGATACCGTCTACGGGCTGGGCGCGCCCGCCTTCGACAACCCCGCCATCGAAAGCATCTACGCCGCCAAAGACCGTCCCATCGAAAAAGCCATCCCGATTTTGATCGGCGATTTGAGCGACCTCGAAAAAGTTGCGATGAACGTCCCGGACATGGCTCTCCGTTTTGCCGCCCGCTTCTGGCCCGGACCGTTGACCTGCGTCATCCCCAAACAGCCGACTCTCCCCCCAGCCGTCTCTGCCACTCCCACCGTCGCCGTGCGCATCCCGAACCATCCCGATGCGCTCGCCCTGCTCCGCGCCGCCGGACCGATGGCGGTCACCTCGGCGAACATCTCCGGCGCGCAAAGCCCGACCACCGCGCAGGAAGTATACGAACAACTCAACGGGCGTATCCCATTGATATTGGACGGCGGCAGGACGCCCGGCGGCATTCCATCCACGCTGGTGGATTGCACCGGAGACAAACCCGTCATTTTGCGCGAAGGACCGATTGCTCTCGAAACATTGCTTGCCGCCCTCGGTTAATCTCTCATCGAACGCTTAATCAAAGTTCAGCCGCTATTTAACTGCCCAAATATAATGAAAGTTGCATTCTCCTGAATTACTCCCCTGTCCGGCTCGGGCAAGCCGCTGGGGAGTGATTTTTTTAAGATAACGGCCAGGTCGGCAGGATGTCCATCTCCAACTCGGAGACGTGACCCAGTGCGTAACGGAAATATCCCGCCGCGCCGATCATCGCCGCGTTGTCGGTGCAAAGCGAAAGGGGCGGAATGTGCACGGGGAATTCCGTCTGCGCTTTGAATGTCTGGCGCAAAGCGCGGTTGGCGGAAACGCCGCCCGCCACCAGGATTTCCTTCGCGCCGAATTCGCGCGCCGCGTCCATCGTTTTCTTGAACAGCACATCCACCACCGCTTTTTGGAACGAAGCCGCCAGGTCATGCACGGGGATTCCGTTGCTGCGCTTTTTCAAATCCTGCACCTCATAAAGGACGGAGGTTTTCACTCCGCTGAAGGAAAAGTTCCAGGTTCCATCGAGCCAGGCGCGGGGGAAGTTGAAGCGCGAAGCGTCGCCTTCCTCCGCGGCTTTCTGCACGGAAGGTCCGCCGGGGTAGGGTAAATCCAACAGCCGCGCCACCTTATCGAAGGCTTCACCCGCCGCATCGTCCAGCGTGGAGCCGAGGCGCTGGTAGGTCAAGTGGTCGGTCATCAGATTCAACTCGGTGTGACCACCCGAAACGAGTAATGCCATGAGCGGGAATTGCGGCGCGGGCGGGACGGGATCGCCTGCGTTGTACACCCACGCGGAATAAATGTGTCCCTCCGGGTGATTCACGCCGACGATGGGTTTATCGAGCGCGAGCGCGATGCCCTTCGCCATGTTCATGCCGACGATGAGCGATCCGGCGAGACCGGGTCCCCTGTGTGACGGCGATCGCGTCAATATCGTTGAGCGTGAGGTGCGCCTGCGCAAGCGCCGCCTGCACAACAGGGATGATGCTCAACACATGCTGGCGCGACGCGACTTCGGGAAACACGCCGCCATAGCGGGCATGGACTTCCATTTGAGACGCAACAACGGACGAAAGCAGCGCGCGTCCGTTTTCGATGACGGCGCACGCGGTTTCATCGCACGAGGTTTCGATGGCAAGGATTCGGGCAGGTTTCAGATCGGACATATTCCTTTTTTACCACAGAGTATCCATGAAAGGGTTTCACCCCGAAGGATGAAAAAGGAGTCCAGAAGTTCTACTTCTGGAATTCCGCAAGTGGAACTTGCGGAGTCTTTCTATTTTAGAGCACGTAAAGAAAAAATAGTTTTAGATCTTGTGGTGAATTCTTTCTACAAATATCTCAAGAAGGCATCGGGGTTCGCAAGAAAATCCCGTGTCAAGTTGACGTGCTCCAATTCATTATATTTCACTTCGCGGATTGCGCCATCTTGAAATTGCAAAATCTGCGCGCCGGGAAAGGCAAGGAGGATGGGCGAATGTGTGGCGATGACAAACTGCGCCTCTTCCCCGACCATTTGCCTGACAGCCGCAAGAAAACTGAGCTGCCGGAACCGTTCTCGCCCACGAAGAAAGTCACAGGCGCGGTGAATTCAATCCCGGAAAGCAAGCGGACGACGGGAACGTTTTCCATGGTTCATCGTCCGCCGTCTATGGTTGTTATCTCTTTTTCCACTTTTTCATCGGTAAAACAAAATCATACGGGTAGTCCGCGAGTTTTTCCACCGAGCCGTCGGGGCGCATCCAATAGGAATCCTCGATGCGGAAGCCCATTCCCTGCTCCGGGTAATACAGCCCCGGTTCGATGGTGAAGACGGCGCCCGGTTTGAGGCGGTTATCGTCCGAGGCGGTATGCCTGCTCCAGCTCTCGTGGAGGTTGAGACCAAGCCCATGCCCCAGCGAGTGGACGTAACCTTCGGTCAGGACTCCCTCCGTGTGCATGGGGGTCTTGTGACCGTTCGCGTTGAAGGCGTCGCAGACGAATTTCTGGTAGTCCTTGAACGCGGCGTTCATGTCAATGTTCTCGACGACCTTTTCGTAGACGGTTTTGACCTCATCGAACAATTTCTGCGTTTCGGGGGCGGCGTAACCCAAACTCCACGTGCGGGTGAAATCGTAGTAGTAGCCGCCGCCCGCCTCGGCAGGATAGAAGTCGAACACGATGGTCTGACCGAGGCGCATCAAGTCGGCGGGATTGCCCGAGGAGTGCGGCACGCCCGCATCGCGCCCGACGGCAAAGATAAAACCGGATGGCAGCTCCGCGCCCAGTTCCGAAGTCCAGAGGCGGATTTTCGAGTGGACGTCGCCCACTGTCAGCGGGGAGCCATCCTCTTTCAACAGGACTTCATCCTCCCGCACATCACGGGATGTGAGGTATTCACGCACCTTGTCCACCACTGCAGCGGTGACTTTGCCCACCTTGCGTATGCGCTCCACTTCCCGCTCGTCCTTCGATTCCATGGCGTACATGAAAATCGAATCTTCCTGGTTCTCGCCGACCAGTTCCAGTTCGGGCAGTTCCGCTTTGATGCGTTCGGCGATGTGCAAAGCCATGCCCAGATCGGTGTGACCAAACATGCCGACCCGCCCCGCTGTAATGCCGCACTCCGTCAGGATTTCCTTCGGGCGTTTTGCCAAGTCTTCCATTGCGCCGGTACGCAGGGGAATCACCTTCAAGCCGCTTTTTTCGGCTTCGTCGCGTTCCATGGCATTGCAGTACAAAACGGGCGCTTCGCCGCGTTTTTTGATCAGCACCGCTTTATTGACGTGCCCGCCGCCTGTCAGGTAATACATGGGCGGATTGTGCTCGGCATTGCCGAGAACGATCATGGCGTCCAGGCTGCGGGATTGCATCAAAGCATCGAGGTCTGATTTCATGGGGTCTCCAGTTGGTTGAGTTTCGAAAATTCGCGTGCAATGTCTTCGTTCTCGAATTCCAATTGCACGAGTTTTTTATCGCGCAGGAACTTCACAGATATACCGATCAATTGGTCGGCTTCGCTGAACATGGCAAGGACCGTCAACGGGCGGCGGGTCACCAGCCTTCCATAAAACGGGATTGCCAGCGTTTTGACGATTGCCTCGACCATCGTCCCGCCAAGGATGCCGGCGAACAGTCCCGCCGCACCGCCCAGCACAAAAGGCGTGTTGAGAGTTTGCGGTGATGTCCCTTCGGGGGCAAGCAGCGTCACCGGCACGAACACGACCGCTCCCACAATAAGCCCGGCAATCAAAAATGGAACAAGCGTCACTTTGGCGACGCCGCGTTCCTTCTCGGCGCAGGCTTTGCACATAGGCACTTTCATCTCCAGGGTCACGGGCTTATTGCGGATCTGTACGCCCATGTTGAGGGATATGCCCAGCATCTCTTCCTTCGGCTTGCCGCAGCTCACACACCGCTCCGGGAATTTGAAGGCCGGCGGTTTTTTCAGGTCGGGTATGGGGAGTTGGAAAATCATTTTTCACCTGTAAAACTCCGAAGGAGCGGCATGATTATAGAGCGATGAAAAAAATTCGATAGTGGTAAAGGAGGAAGTGAAGTAGAGTGAGATCGTATCTCGCTCTACTCAGCGCATCACTTCAGTCGCAGGGGCGACCCGTTCTGGCAAAACAGGCAGCCAATCTGTAAGAAAGGGGTTGCCCCTACCGCGTAACATCAGTTAGTAAATTCTTCAACCCTACCAGTAATGCACCCTCCTGCTGGGGCAGGACGGTGCGCGGGTCGAGCAGCACTTTATCGTTCTCCGTCCGCGCGATGATGGGCGGGTTATTTCTTCGCAGGGCGCGCAAAAATTTTTCGGCGGACTTAACCCTGAGTTCGAGCAAAACGGTCGGGATGGTTTCGCCGGGAAGCGACCCTCCGCCCACCGTGGATTGACCTTCGACCACTTCACCCTGTCCCAATTCCATGCGCCACGCCTCCGCCCGACCCCGAACCTGTTTCAACGTAAGCGACATCATCTTCAGGATGGGGATTTCGCGCTCCGCCTCATCCTTGAGGTAATGCGCGAGTGTGGCAGATAACCCCGCCAGGCACGTCTTATCGGCTCGGACGGCTCGCGCCAGCGGATGTTTTTTGATCTTGTCGAGCAGGGATTTCCTGCCGACGATCATTCCCGCCTGCGGACCGCCCAACAGTTTATCGCCGGAGAACATGACCAAATCCACGCCGGCTTGCAGGGATTCCTGCACCGTCGGTTCGTGAGAGAAACCGTATTTGGCGGTGTCGTACAACGCGCCGGAGCCGAGGTCATCCACAACAGGGATGCCCGCTTTGTGAGCCGCATCCACGATGTCTTTCAAACCAGGCTCTTCGGTGAAGCCGATGATCTTGAAATTGGAAC
Source organism: Chloroflexota bacterium (assembly GCA_013112685.1). Taxonomy (GTDB): domain Bacteria; phylum Chloroflexota; class Anaerolineae; order Anaerolineales; family Villigracilaceae; genus Villigracilis. The sequence continues at coordinate 1,928,600 of JABFGC010000002.1, forward strand.
GATGCGCACGCATGACCAGCGCGGGCGCTTCTTCGAGAGCGGATTGATAATCGGATAAACGGACTTTGTTGGTCGTGCCTATTTCCACCAACTTCGCGCCGGATTGTTTCATCACGTCCGGCACGCGGAAGCCACCGCCGATTTCGACCAGCTGCGAGCGGGCGATGACCACGCCCTTTTTGTGCGCCAGCGCAGAAAGCGCAAGCAGGACAGCCGAAGCGCAGTTGTTGACCACGAGCGCGGATTCTGCGCCGGTCAATTTTTGCAGAAACGCTTCGGCGTGGATCAAACGCGAGCCGCGCTTGCCGGTTTCCAGGTCGAATTCGAGGTTGGAGTAGCCGCGAGAGACAACGTCCATGGCGTGGATGGCGGCGTCGCTCAATGGGGCGCGTCCCAGGTTGGTGTGCAGGATCACCCCGGCGGCATTGATAACTGGGTGAAGGGTTTGCGCCGTCCAGGCGGAGAGGGTGGATTCGGCTTCGGCGAGGATCGAGTCGGTAGATGGCAGACCAGCCAGCGTCCCGGATTTGAAGCGCGCGCGAACCTCGTCCAGTGTTTGGCGCAGGGCATCCAACGTCAGCGGTCTGCCGAAGCGCGCAATCAGAAGCGCGGTCGTTTCGGTTTGAAGGAGTCGCTCGATGGAGGGGAGGTTACGAAGGGTCGTCATCGTGAATCACGGGCGGACGGCGGTTGGCTTTCTCGCGGATGCGGATGAAATATTCCGCGGCAATGAATCCACCCGCAAGGCCGAGGATGACGTAGAGCGTGACGAGGCGTCCGAGTTGGAGCCAGGCGAGCGTTGCGCCATAGATGCCCACCCACGTCGCCTGCCGGATGATGACGTTGGCTTCGGCGGGCGGGTCGGACGGAAAGCGTTGATGGAAGTAAAAGACGATGGGAAGCGTCGTGCCGGTGAGCGCCATGAGCAGCAGGGCGAAAAATCCCCAGCGCGACCAGACGTAGGGAAGGGACGCCGTAATGACCAGATACAACCCGCCCCAGCCGATGAGCGCAAGGGCGAGGGCGGAAAACCCGAACGGTTTGAAATGAAGTTTTTCTTCCATTGACAGAATTATACCCGCATCAGATTCTGCCCAATGGAGAAGAGACCTGACAGGTTTTTGGAAACCTGTCAGGTCTACAACAAGGGGTTCCAAATGATCGAAAGCACAATGGCAAGCACGACGAACAATGCCGCTATCGCCGCGAAGAAGACGCTGATCTCGACGGTCTCGGTGACGGTAAACAACTGGGTGGGCAATTTGTCGAAGACTTCCTGCAATTCGGTGGCGCTCTCGGCAAGGTGATACGAACCGCCGGTGATGTCGGCAACCTGCCTGAGCGTGGCTTCGTCAATCTCGCGGCGGAAATTGCCGCCGCCCCCTCCGCCGCCCATGAACGGGTCGAACGGATTCGAATACGCGGCATACGGACTGCAATTCATCGGCGCGGTGTTGTTGGTCGTGCCGAAACCGATGGTGTAGACTCGTACGCCGCGGGCGGTCGCCATGCGCGCGGCTTCGAGCGGATGGATGCCGGTGGTGGTCACGCCGTCGGTCAACAGGACGATGATGGCAGGCACGTAAACGCCTTCGGGCAGCGGCGTCACTTCAAGACTTGTGTAGGGGCTGACGACCGAATCGTCAATTTCGGAGATGGCGTTGAGCGACATAAGGATGCCTTCGCCGATGGCGGTGCGCCGTGCCGTGGCAATGTTCTGGATGGTCGCTTCCAGCAGGGCGCGGTCGGTGGTCGGGCGCTGGGCTATCGCCGCAAACCCTGCAAACACGACGATGCCGATCTGCGTATTCGAGTCCTGCGCCCTGATGAATTCCAGCGCGGCGGCTTTGGCGGATTCCAACCGGTTCGGGAAAATATCGGTGGAGCACATGCTGCGCGAGACGTCAATGGCGAGGATGATGGTGGCGTTGGAGGCAGGCAATGTGACCGTGGAAACGGGCCGCGCCATCGCCATGATGAGGCTGGACATCGCCAGCAGGAACAGCGCGAACGGCAGGTGACGCTTCCATTGAGATTGTTTGGGCAGGGCGGCGCGAATCAGCGACAGGCTCGAGTAGCGCACGGCGAACGGTCTGCGGCGGCGCAGAATCAGGATATAGGCGAGAATCGAAAGCGGGATCAGCGCAAAAAGATATAAGATTGGCGACCAAATGTATTCCATCATAACCTCCAGCGCCGAACCCCCCTCACCCTAACCCTCTCCCAAAGGGAGAGGGGACTCCCTTCCCCCTGCGGGGGAAGGGCTGGGGAAAGTACCCCAAAGGGGTATGAGGGCATTCACGGCACACGGCTAAACCACAACAACGACAACGCGCCGCCGACCAATAAGAGCAAGATGCTCATGCCCGCAAAGATCGCAGTGACTTCGGTTTCCTCGCGTTCCATCCGCAGGCGCGGCTCGATGCTTTCGTAAATCTCGCGCAGGTCTTCCGCATCCCGCGCGTTGAAATATGTCCCTTCGGTGATTTCGGCAACCTGCCTGAGGATGGCTTCATCCACCTGCGTGAAAACCGTAAATCCGTTGACCGTCAACTGTATGCCTTCGGTACTGCCGATCGCAATCGTATGGATGCGCACGCCGCGCTCCGCCGCGAACTCCGCCGCCATCAGCGGGTCGGGGCCCATGTTGTTCTCGCCGTCGGTGAGCAGGACGATGACCGAGGATTGGTCTGCGGAAACTTCGGGGGTCGCGTTGAGCGGCGCGGGAACCTGCGCGCCTTCGAATCCCGTGATCGGCGTCTGACCCGTCAGGTTGGCAATTGTGTTCAGCGAAGCCACGATCCCATTCGCCAGCGACGTGCCGCGCTCCGGCTTCAAGCGTTCGATCGCTTCAATGACGGCGCCTGGTCTGCCGACGGAATCTGCACAGAGAGTCCGCTTTCGCTGAACGCCACCACGCCGATCTCCACCGTCGAAGGCTGGCGCGAGACGAAGTCAATCGCCACCGCTTTGGCGGCTTCGAGCCGGTTCGGCTCGAAATCCTCCGCCGCCATGCTGCCGGAGACATCGAAGGCAAGGATGACGATTCCCTCCACTTTGGGCAGACCCACCACCATCTGCGGGCGCGCCAGCGCGATGAACAAAACCGTCAGCCCGACCAGAAACAAAATCGCGGGGATGTGCCGCCTCGTCCCGACGCCGCGCCCCGACGCCTGCTGTACCAAGCCCAAACTTCCGTAACGAAGCGCGAGTTGATGGCGGCGTCTTTGCATCCGCAGGTACAACAGCGCCAGCAGCGGAATCGTCGTCAATGTCCAAAGCATGGAAGTCCAAATGAACGACATGGCTTCGTCATCTCCGGCGCTGGCGGCGCAGCATCACAAAACTGGCAATCGCGTGAATCAAATCGGATTCGGTGGAGAGCGGCAGCACATCCACGCCTGCGCGTTTGAACGCTTCGCTCAATGCCGCCTCGCGTTCGCGCGCCGCCTCCATGAACCGCTGGCGGAACTTTTTATCGTGCGTATCCACGTACAACTGCTCGCCCGTCTCGGCATCCTCCAGCACCACATAGCCCACATCCGGCAGGGATACCTCGCGCGGGGTCCCAGAGGCGGATCGCAATCACCTCGTGGCGGCGGCTGAGCAAACTCAACGAACGCTCCCAGCCCGGTGCGCTGATGAAATCCGAAACGATAAAAACCAGCGAACGTTTTTTGACGGCGTGCAATGCGCCTCTGATCAAAATGGACAGATCGGTCATCGGCGCGCGGGACAGGCGCGGCTGTTTGAGGAGGTCGTTGATGAGACGCAGGACGTGCAGCCGCCCGCCTCTTGCCGGGACTGTGTGCTGGATGCCGCTCCCAAACATGATCGCCCCGACGCGGTTTCCGTGCCGCGTGAGCAGGCGCGACAACGTGCCGACGAAATCAATCAACACGTTCCGCTTTTGGTTTTCGAGCGCGCCGAAATCCACCGAGGGACTCAAATCCAGCAGGAACCATGCGATGATTTCGCGGTCTTCCATGTACTGGCGGACGTAGGGCGCATCCATGCGCGCGCTGACGTTCCAGTCAATGTAGCGGATGTCGTCCTCCGGCTGGTATTCGCGCAGGTCGGCAAAGTCCACGCCGAAGCCGCGAAAGAGACTGCGGTAATCGCCCTGCAAATATCCGTCCAGGCGGCGGATGACCTGCCAATCGAGCCGGTGCAGGATGCGCTCAGGAGTTCGCGCGGACGTTGAAGTGTTCATTCAAAGGCACCACAGGGATCGGGATGCGGTCGAGGATTTTCGTGAGAATTTCATCGCTGGTCACTTCGTCCGAAAGCGCTTCGTACGAAAGCACCAGCCGGTGACGGATGACATCCAGCGCCATATCCAGCACATCCTGCGGCAGGACGTAACTGCGTCCTCTCACGAAGGCGAGCGCTTTGGCGGTGAGAATCAAATTGATCGAGGCGCGCGGGCTGGCGCCGAAGGTGATGTAACGTTCGAGGTCCGTCAGACCCACATCCCTCGGGCTGCGCGTGGCGTTCACAAGTTTGACCGCATATTCGATGAGCGACGGGTCCACATACACTTGATCTGCCTTCTTTTGCAACTCGACCAGCTGCTCGGTGGTGAGCACTTTCTGGACGGTTTGCAATGTGCCCGTCATGCGCTCTACGATGACGAATTCCTCCGTCGGGTTGGGGTAGCCGACCAGCACCTTGAGCATGAAGCGGTCCACCTGCGCTTCGGGCAGGGCGTACGTCCCTTCGGTTTCGATGGGGTTTTGAGTCGCCAGCACCAGGAACGGGTTCGGCACTTTGAAAGTCTCGCGCCCGATGGTCACCTGCCGCTCCTGCATCACTTCGAGCAGGGCGCTTTGCACCTTGGCGGGCGCGCGGTTGATCTCATCCGCCAGCAGGAGGTTCGTGAACACCGGCCCAAGCGAGGTGTTGAACTCGCCGGTCTTCTGGTTGTAGATGCGCGTGCCGACCAGGGCCCGCAGGGACGAGGTCCGGCGTGAACTGGATGCGTTTGAATTCGCCGCCGATGGAATCCGCCAGCGTTTTGATCGCCATCGTCTTCGCCAGCCCCGGCACGCCTTCCACGAGGATGTGTCCGCGCGCGAGCAGCGCCACGATGAGCCGCTCGAGCAGGTGGTCCTGTCCAACGATGACCTTCTTCACTTCGTACAGCACACGTTCCATGGGAAGTTTGTTCTCGCGGTTCGTTTGTTCCATATCTGCTCCTTATTTCATGTCATTGCGAGTGGCGCCAAGGCGCCACGAAGCAATCTCCCAGCCGAGCGGGGATTGCTTCGTCGTCACTTCGTTCCTCCTCGCAATGACATAACAAATCAATACGGCGGCGAGCCCATCCCGCCGACAGCAACGTTGATGGGGACGGCAAACCCGATGCCGACAAAGAAATTTTCTTCGGTGGGATTGATCAGCCCGGTGACAATGCCGATGACGTGACCGTAACGGTTCAACAGCGGACCGCCGGAGTTGCCGGGGTTTGCCGCGGCGTCGAACTGGATCATGCCGGGGATTTCCACGTTACTGCCCGGCACGCGAAAGACGCGGTCAAAGCCAGAGACGACTCCCGAACTCATCGAACTGTACAAGCCGAACGGGTTCCCGACCACAAAGGCTTCATCCCCCACCCGCATCGCACCGGGGTTGCCCAACACTGCAGGGACGACGAACAACGGCGTATCCAACGCCTGGATGACGGCGAGGTCGAGTTCGGGCATTTCCGTGATGACCTGCGCCTCAGACTCTGTGCCATCCGCAAAGGTGACGGTGATGCGGCTTGCGCCCCGGATGACGTGCAGGCTGGTGAGGATGTCTCCAAAACTGTCCACGACCACGCCACTTCCCAAGCCGAAACCGGATTCAGCGTCCCGATGCTGTTCCTCCGTTTGAATCAAAACCAGCGACGGCTGGATGATCTGGTACACCTGCGCCGAATACGCAGGCGGCGGAGTGGCGGACGCCATCGCCGAAGCGACCGACGCGTTGACGTCCTCCGCGCTGAGTTGGCTGGGTTGGACGACGACGAAGTGATAGAGCAGGATGACCAAAAGGGCGGCAAAAACTCCCAAGGCGAAGGGCAGCCCCCGCCGCAGAAGCGAAGCGATGTCCTTCATCCGCCCTTTCCATCGCTTGATTTTCGTTTCAGACGATTCGCTCATGCACAGTTCCTTGATAAAAGGGAGAACGTCAGATGCGATTCAATGCTTAATAACACTATAAGGCTTGTATTTTAGATAAAGATGAGAGAATTTGCCCCATTCTTACACTCAAGAAGTTTGGTTACAAATTTCGGTCGCAGTAAAGGAGGAAGTGAAGTAGAGCGAGATAGTATCTCGCTCTACTCAGAGCATCACTTCAACTGACCCATTGTCCAAATTTCACAGATTTGAGCGAAGGAATGTATACTTTCAGTGATCAAGTGATCGGTAATCGGTGGTCAGTGGTCAGTGATTGGGATGAGGTGTGATGATGAATGTTGCGGATGCAATTCGATTGAAGCGCGCTGTGCGGAAGTTTCAGGATAAGCCCCTGCCCGACGATGTGATTCGTGCAATTCTGAACGCAGGGCGGAGGTCGCAGTCGTCGAAGAACGAGCAGGGTTGGCAGTTCATCGCGATTCGAGGGAAAGACACGCTGAAACGGCTCTCGACCTGCGGCACATGGGCGGGGCATCTCGCAGGCGCGGCGCTGGCAGTTGCCATTTTGACCTCCGACCCGACGGCGAAATTCCAAACGATGTTCGATGCGGGGCAGGCGGCGGCATTTATGCAGTTGATGGCGCACGAATTGGGCATCGGTTCATGTCCCGCTTCGATCTACGAACACGAAAAAGCGCGAGAGATTTTAAACATCCCGCCCGAATGGCACGTGCGTATCATCCTCTCGTTTGGGTATCCTGCGGACAAGGAGAAACTATCCACGCCGCCGAAGAAGGGGGGACGAGTCGCGTTCGAGGATGTGGTGCATTGGGAGAGGTGGGGAGGATAGTAATTTGGTAATTGGTAATTGAAGGGAGGAGGATTGGAGGATTAGGGAATTGGTGCATTGGGCGGTTGGAGATTGGGGAGTGGTCATTGGAGATTGAAGTTTTTGCAGCGAAAAAGTGATGTCGTATATGACGTCGTATGTGATACAATGCCGAGCGAAAGGAAATTGCCGAAATGACACGTTATCCCCTCAATTTACCCGTTGACCTGAAACAGGAAGCCGAGGCTCTCGCGAAAAAACAGGGTATCTCGCTTAATCAATTCATCATGTGGTCGGTTTCGGAAAAGGTCGCCTCGATGCGGAGCCAGTTGGACGACCTGAGGTTTCCGCTCATCACGTATCGCCGGGGAGGTTCGGGAGATTTGAGACCCGTGATCCGCGGAACGGGAATCCATGTGAAAACAATTGTATCGTGGATAAAGTTTGGCGAATCTCCCAAAACAGTCGCCGAAGAATATGGGTTGGATATAAAACAAGTTCAAGAAGCGCAGGCTTTTTATCAGGCGCATAAAGCCGAGATTGATGCAGATCTTCGGGAAGAAGAAGAATTGGAAGAGCAGCATAAAAAGGAAATGAAAAAATCCAAGGGGAGGAAAAATGTCAAAGCCAAAACTGCATCTCGATGAAGACGCCTCAAGGACCGCGCTTTATAAGGCTTTAACTTCGAGTGGACACGATGTAACGCGCACGCCCAATGAATGGATAAATAAAGGAGCAAAAGATGAAGAGCAACTGCAAAAAGCCAGCGATCACGGGCGCGCCATTTTTTCGTTCAACACGAAAGATTTTCTTCGAATTGCACAACATGTCTCCACACATAAGGGCATCATCGTTTCAAAGCGAAAACCATTTTCGATTGTTTTGAAAGCGTTAATGCGTTTCTTCAACGAATCCTCTACCGAAGAGATGGAAGACCAGGTGCGCTGGCTGAGCGATTGGGAAAAGTAAGCGTGCCTGACGTATAATGGAGAAAATCCGCTGATAGAGAAAGGGCAAAGCCATGGCCAAGAAAATCACCGATCAAGAGATCAAGCATCTGGAACTCATCCAAGGTGCGGTCAACCGTTTTGCGGCCAATTCTTTCCAAATGAAAGGCTGGATGCTGGTGGTCGCCACCGCCCTGCTTGGTTCGTTCGCCAACACCGGGAACAAGAACTTCGTGCTGTTGGCGCTCTTCCCCACAGTCGTCTTCTGGTTCCTGGACGCCTACTACCTGCAACAGGAGCGGAAGTTTCGCGGCGTGTACGAAGACGTGAGCGGGAATTCCAAGGACCCGAAGCCCGTCCAGCCTTTTGCCATGCCCATCGGACAATACGAGGGCGGGAAATATTCCCTATGGGACGTCTTCACCTCGATAACCATCTTCACATTGTACGGTTCGATCATCGTGATACTGCTGGCGATCTATTTCTTTTTGTAAAACGACCTTCACAACCATCCACGAATAAGACACGAATAAACGAATACGGTCAGGCTATTCGTTTATTCGTGGAAACCACATCGTACCCGAAGGGTATTCGTGGACGGTTCTCGCCACACAGGGAGTCCTCCCATGAGCCATTGTTTCATCAGTTATTCGAACGGGGACGCGGACGATTTTGGACCCCAGCTCGCTATGGAACTGGAGGGCGGTCATCAGTTCGTCGAGGCGTGGTTCGACAAACGCGACATCAAGCCCGGTCAGACATGGGATGAAAGAGTCCCCGAAGCGATCAAGACATGCAAATGTCTGCTGTTCGTCATGACGAAGGACAGTGTCGCAGAGAATTCGATCTGCTTCGATGAATGGGATTTGGCGCTCAAATACAAAAAGCCGATTTTGGTATTGCGCCTCCACAAAGACGCAGAGCCTCCGTTTCGTTTGGGAAAACGCCAGTGGATTGATTTCACCGGCAACCATAAAGCAGGGATGGCAAAATTACTGCTGGCAATCCAACGCCTGGACAAACCCGATGGACAACTCGACATTTTAAAAGACAGGCTCGCGGATGCTGAGCGGGACTTGGTTAGGGCAACTCAGGAGGATAGGCCGCGCATTCAAGCCGAAATCGATCAATTGAAAGCAGATATTCAGGCTTTGGAAAAAGTCATTGCCAATCCAGATGCCGCCGCGGAACAAACGCAAAAGAATATCGAGGCGGGATTAGAGCGCGAGAGAAAACCCGAGAAACCCACTGTTGCTGAATCAACTACAAAGTTTATAAATCCCCCGCCGGGAGTCGCTCCCAATTATTTCCAAGATCGTTACATTGAAACCGAACAAATTGCAAAATTCCTGCAAGATGACTCGCAGCGGATGATGACCATTGTCGGGCGCGGAGGGGTGGGGAAAACGGCGATGGCCTGCCGCCTGCTCAAAGGTCTGGAGGGAGGCGAACTTCCAGATGGGCTGGGCAGCATGAAGGTGGAGGGAATCGTCTATCTCAGCGAGAGCGGCAGTCACCGCGTCAATTTCGCCAATCTGTTTTATGATCTGTGCAAACTCCTGCCTGCCGATGCCGCGAACGCGCTGGATGCGGTCTATAAAAATCCGCAAGCGAGCACCGCGTCGAAGATGAGCGCGCTCTTGGACAGGTTCACGGCGGGGAAGGTGGTTCTGCTGTTGGATAACGTCGAACCGCTCATCAGCGTCGAGACCTTCGACATCGCCGATGCGGAACTGGATGAATGCCTGCGCGCCCTGCTGCATGGAGCGCACAGCGCGTTGAAGGTCATCCTGACCACGCGCGTCGCCCCACGCGGACTGAACCTGTGCGAGCCTGGCAGGCAGCGCATGTTGACTCTCGACAGCGGCTTGGAGCAGAAATACGCTGTCGAAATGCTGCGCGAAATGGATGTGGACGGGAAGTTGGGGCTGAAATCCGCCGCGCCTGAAGCCTTGAAGCGGGCATACGAGCGGACGCTGGGTTTCCCGCGCGCACTGGAAGCGCTGTTTGCCATCCCGGCTTCCGACCGTTATACGACGCTCGATGAACTGCTCGCCATGCCCACGCCCGAGAACGTGGTGGAGGCGCTGGTGGGCGAAGCCTTCAACCGTTTGGACACGAACGCGCAAAAGGTGATGCAGGCGCTGGCGGTCTATAACCGCCCCGTGCCCCCCGCCGCCGTGGACTACCTGCTCGCGCCACACATCCCCGCGATGGACAGCGCGCCGATTTTGCAGCGGCTGGCGAATATGCACTTCGCGCGCAAGGAGAGTGGACGGTTTTATTTACATCCTGTGGATAGAGATTTCGCCTATGGTTTGATTCCAGTGGGAGAGAATAGAGAACAGAGAGTAGAGAGTAGTGATTCATCGTCACAGAATCTTGCTCTCCGACGACTACTCTCTAATCGTCTACTCTCTAGTCATCTTGCCTTCACCCAACATGATTTGCTAAGCCGCGCCGCCGACTACTTTGCCCAAGCCCGCAAACCTCGCGCGGAATGGAAAAAACTGGAAGACCTCTCCGCACAACTGGCGGAGTTTGACCTACGGTGTGAAGCAGGCGATCACGATACCGCTGCAAGTGTGTTGAGTCAAATTGATGACCTTATGCAACAATGGGGACATTATCGATTAACTGTTCAATTAAACACACGCATTTTGGAGAATATTAAAGATAAAGACTCATTCATGTTCAGTTTGAATGAACTTGGATGGGCGTACTCAATGTTTGGTGAGATAAGACATGCAATGCAATTTTATCAGCGAGGTCTAGATACTGCCCTTGAAAGTAAGAATCGCAGTTGGGAAGGCAGATTCCTGAGCAGCTTAGGAAGTGCTATTAGATCACTAGGAAATATTCAAAAAGCGATTGAACTCCTTGAAGAAGCTTTATTGATTGCACAAGAGATGAGAGATCGGAAGGGAGAAAGTGTCCGTCTTGGAAATTTAGGGAACCGCTATTCTGAGATCGCGGATTACGAAAAAGCTATTGCGTTTCATGAAAAAGCCATTTTGATTGCCCAAGAGATGGGAGATCGGAGAGGCGAATCTGTCGATTTGGAAAATATTGGGTTTGCGTTTCTTAGGCTAGGTGATTATCGAAGAGCATCTGAGAGTTTTCAGAGCGCTCTTCAGATTTCTGATGATATTTCATTCTCGCAATTGCAACAAAATGCACGTAACGGATTGGCTGAGACTTACCTTCTCCAAGATGATTTAGTCAATGCTCGTATCACCATCGAAGCCGCGCTGGGATATGATGTGCCAGAAAACAATCACAATGTCAGCGCCCTGCACGGAATCATCCTACTTCGCATGAGAGACCTGACAGGTCTCACGGAGAGTCGTCCTGATGGGAAAGGTTCTGATGAAGACCTGTCAGGGTCTGGCTGCCGCCGCCTTCCTCCGCGCGATCGGGCGGGCGGATGAGATCCTGTCCAAGACGGCGGAGTATTATTCCGCGCTGGATGCGAAGGGGCTGGCGTTGTGCGGGCTCGCGATTCTGGACGATGGACGAAGGACGATGGACGATGGTCAATCGACGACGGACGACGGAAATGGTCAATCGTCCATGGTCCATCGTCAGCAGGCAATTGAAACCTTCCGCAAGGCGCGCAAGATTGCGCCGCACGCGGGGATTGTGAAGAGCGTGTTGCGTCTGTTCGATGAGTTGGTCAAGTGCGATAAAGAGGGGATTTTGAAAGAGGTTCGTGATGCTATTGCCCCCACCGTCACTCCGTGACACCTCCCCTCGCGCAGCATCCCTGTGGGGCAAATTCCGCGAACTTGGAATTTGGGGGAAGCAATGACATTACTTTAAACTTTCTTCTTCGCCCGTTCGACCACCTCGACCAGTTCGGGCAGGTCCATGCCCAGCGCTCGGAGTTTTTCCACGGTGGGGATGCTGTTCCGGTCCCAGCCGCGGCGCTCGTAGACGGCGTCCATCAACTTTTCGTATTGGGCTTCGCGGTACCGCCGCAGTTCCTTCATCTTTTCTTCGGTGGAGAGGTTCGCGGGATCAATGCCGATGAGATTCCTGAGTTGGTCGTCGTAACGTTCCTGGCGCGACTCGTATTCCAGTTTGGTCACGGGTCCCATGGCGCGGTAGGGCGGGTAGTCGTGCTGACGTCCCACACGTCCCATGCGCAAAGCAAAGACCTTTTGGAAGTTGTACACGCGCTCCGACTGCGCCAGCAGGTTTTCGGCTTTGGTCGGCTTGCCGGTCACGCCCTGGTGAATCCACGTGTAGTTTTCGACGTGTTCCTCCACCTTGGCAGGCTCCTTCGTCTGCTTGTTGTTTGCGGGGGAAATGTCGTTCCACGGCAGTTTGCACAAACCATGCAGGCTGAACCACGTCCGCCACATGGGGAAGTAGTGCAGCGCGCCTCGGCTTTGTCCTGGAAGGTGGGCAGCAAATTATGAACCTGATCCATGAAGATGAGCCACGCCTCGTCGTGCTGCGGACCTTTGGTTGCCAGCCCGTAGCCGCCCTGCTGGGCGATGGATTCCTTGGTCATGTATTCGGAGATTTCCATGCCCTTGATCTCCATGCCGATGTCGTGCATAAAGAACGGGTCTGCGCCGAACTCGCGGGCGAAATATTCCTTCATGTAGCGGACGCCCTGCCCCACGATCACGCCGAAGCCTTCTCCGCGCGCCATTTGGTGGAGCAGTTCCAGCGCCGCCGCGCCGTTGCCGAAATTCAATTCCAGCCCGCCGGTGTGTTCTTTGGTGATGAGTCCTTCTTCGTAACACTCCATCGCAAAGGCAATGCAGTTGGCGACGGAGATCGTGTCAATGCCGTAGGTGTCGCAGTAGAAATTGAGTTCGAGCACTTTCTGCGCGTCGAAGTTGCCGATGTTCGAGCCGAGCCCGGCGGCGTTCTCGTATTCAGGTCCATCTACCAGGACACAGGACCCGGCATACGGTCCGGTTTGAAGCGGGAAGTGATCCACCCCGTGCGAGCAGGACATGGTGCATCCCAGCCAGCATCCATCCGGCAAGCCCTGCGTGAACTTCTCCTTCCAGACCTTCGAATCAATCTTGTGCGCGTCGGGATGCGAGCCGAAGCGGAAGTTGTGCGTGGGCAGGAGGTCGAAATGATCCATCACATCCACGATGTTGGCGGTGCCAATCTTGCGCATCTGGTTCTGCGAATCATCCAGTTCGGTGATCTCCTTGTTGATGCGCTGTCCCGCCTTGCGGATGAGCGGCATATCCGCCACGCCGTTTTTGTCGCCGCTCATGTCGCTGAACCGGCAGACGACGGCGGCAATTTTCTTGTCGCGGAAGACGCGCCCCGCGCCGCCTCGTCCCGCCTGCTTGAGCCGCGCCTCCTTCCGGCGGACGTCGTACCACGTGGAGTTGATCGCCGCAATGCGGACGTGCTCCGCCGCCTGCCCGGTGGACAACACCGCCACGCCGCGTTTGCCTTTTTCATCGCCTCCATACTTCGCGGTGAGGATGTTGCCGATGAGATGCGAATCCTCCGCCTCGAACGAATACGGCTCGATCGTGACCCTGCCGTTGTCCCCATCTATGAAGATGAGCACATCCTCCGCCGCCTTGCCCTGAATTTCGAGCGCGTCGAAGCCGGAGAATTTGAGGAACGGCGCAAAATAACCGCCAACGTTGCTGTCAATGACGTTTCCCGTCAGCGGGCTCAACGTCACCACCGTGGCTTTGCCGGTGCCGGGATACGCCGTGATGCCGCAGATCGGACCGTTGGCAATGACCAGTTCGTTCTGCGGGTCGTTCCATTTGGTTTCCGGTGTGACCGCGTCCCACAACAGTTTGAGCGCAAATCCGCGTCCGCCGGTGAACAGCTCCTTCATTTGTTGTGTGACCGGTTTTTCGTAAATGGCATTGTCGTCCAGGTTGATGTAGAGCGTGCGGTTGGCGTATCCCCGCTCTACGGGTCGTAACTCGTAGGAATATTCCCCAAGATACGTTGTTTCTGCTGGGCTGGTAGAGAGGGTCATGTGAAAGTCTCCTTTTTATGAATCCGGGCGCATTTCAGGGCGCAAACCCCATTATGACAAAAGCGGCTGGGAATGCCTACTGATTATCTTCCCCTTCTGGGAGTGTCAACAGGCAGGACAAAACAAAATCCCCGCCGGTGAGACGGGGATTCTTCAAGTTATCTTCCAGCCTGTTCCAGCCGTTCCGCCAGCCAGATCTTGATGATGGCTCGCCGGATCTAGGAAGCGGAACGTAACTCCACGCGATCCAGGTCAATCAATGCCCCCACTTGGGTTAGAAAATCCAAGCCGATAATCCCGTCCATGTCAAAGCCATAATTCATGGCACCAATTTCGATTTCAAATGCCTCGATCTTCAGTTTGCTGACTTTTAAAACCTCCACCCGCTTTGTAAAAACAAACTCCGAACCGCCCACGCCGCGAATACGATGAACAAAGTCGTTGGGTTCGTATGTTAAACCAATTTCCGCAACCTTGTCCATTGAAAAAATGGTGCCAGCGGAGCCTGTGTCAAGCAAAACATTTTTCAGAGTTACCCGCTGGCGATGATGAACGAGCATTGCGGAAACATACGGCAAGCCGTTCTTAATTCGAATCTTCATCTCGCCCCTCGGATGCCGAGCCACATCCTTTCCGTCACGACCAATTTCTCCCTGCTGGTATGGAAGACGTACAGCTCCCGTTCGGGAATTTCCCGGTGGAATTGCGCGTATTTTTTTAATGCAGTCCTGGAGTTTGCATACACACCAAGCACCGCCAACTGCACAAGGATGCGCTGATCTGCTTTTGTGCGGGCTTTGACGGCTTCCACCAACAGCCATTTTTTCGGATATTGAACGCGAATTTCATTCCATTTCATAGACCATATTCCTGTAGTTACGGTTAAAATTATACCAACGATTTCAGAAGGCTTTTCCCGTTTTGTGACTTTTATCAATGGTCATCCGCGTCCACCAGTGGTTTAATCCTCAAATGGAAAACTCCCTCCTCCCCTTCTTTCGACCCAAAGGCATTGTGGTCATCGGCGCGTCCACGTCAGCGGAAAAACTCGGCTATGGCGTGGCGCGCAATTTGATCCTCAGCGGCTATCCGGGAGCGATCCACTTCGTGGCGCAAAAGAGCGGGGAATTGTTTGGGCGGAAAATCCATACCGATTTGCAGGATGTCCCCAATCCCGTTGACGGCGATTCTCATCGTCCCCACCCAAGCCACGCCGGGAACCATCGAGGACTGCGCCAAACGCGGGGTCAAAGCGGCGGTCATCGTCTCGGCGGGGTTTCGTGAAGTTGGCGCGGAGGGGGCGGCGCTGGAAAGTCAATGCGTTGAAATCGCCCGCGCCCACGGCGTGCGGCTTCTTGGTCCGAACTGCATCGGCACGGTTGACACCCACCTTCCGCTCGACACCACCTTCCTCCAGCCGCCCATGCCCGATCAAGGCGGCATCGGTTTCATCTCGCATTCGGGCGCATTCGCCGCCGCCATCGTGGATTGGGCGCGCGCTCAAGGCTTTGGCTTTTCGCGCATCGTCAGCCTCGGCAACCAGGCCGATGTCAACGAGACGGATATGCTCCCCATGCTGGCGGATGACCCCCACACCAAAGTCATTGTGATGTACATGGAAAGCATCTCGAACGGCAGGCGCTTCGTACAGACTGCAAGCGAAGCAGCCAAACGCAAGCCGGTCATTGCGCTGAAAGTGGGCGCTTCGAGGCGGGACAAAAAGCCGCCGCCTCGCACACCGGAGCCTTGGGCCGCCTCCGACACCGCCTTCGACGCCGCTTTGAAAAAGCGGGCGTGCTCCGCGCCCAAACCGCCGAGCAGATGTTCGACTGGGCGCGGGTGCTGGAAACTTGTCCATTGCCGAAGGGAAACCGCATCGGGATTCTCACCAACGCAGGCGGACCCGGCGTCATCGCCGCCGATTCACTCGAACATCACGACCTGCTCCTTGCCCATCTGGATGAATCCACACAGACGGCTTTATCCGCCATCCTCCCGCCCGCGGCAAACATCCACAACCCGGTGGACATGCTCGCCTCGGCGTCGCCTGAAATCTATGCCGCGTGTTTGAAGATTCTTTTGCAGGATGAAAACGTGGACGGAGTCATGGTCATCCTGCCGCCGCCGCCGATGTTCAAAGCAGAGGAAGCGGCGAAAAAACTAATCGAAGTAATCGGTAATTATAAGAAGCCGGTCGTAATCGCGTTGATGGGTTCGACCCTGGTGGAGAATGCGTGCAACGAGTTCCGCGCCGCGCGGGTTCCGATTTACCCCTTCCCGGAGCGGGCGGCGTCCGCGCTGGCGGCGCTGGCAAAACGGACGATGGACAACAGACCGTTGACTGTCGAGCCCATCGTCCATCGTCCGTCGTCCATGGTCAGCATGTCCACAGATGAATTGATGAACGCGTACGGCATTCCAACCGCGCCGATCAGGTTGGCGTGCAATGAAAACGAAGCCGCCGCCGTTGCAAACGAACTTGGTTACCCTGTGGTGATGAAGATCGCCTCGCCCGATATTTTGCACAAGTCGGATGTCGGCGGGGTGCTGCTGGATATCAAAGATGCCGCCTCCCTCAAAAGCGGTTACATACAGATGATGGCGCGGATGCAGGCGTTGATCCCGACCGTGCGCATCGAGGGCGTGCACATCCAGCGCCAGATCCCGGAGGGACAGGAGGTCATCGTCGGGATGGTGCGCGATCCGCAGTTTGGGGCGTTGATGATGTTCGGCTCGGGCGGCGTGGAGGTGGAAGGACTCAAGGATGTGGCATTCGCTCTGGGTCCATTGAACCAGGCTGAGGCGGAGTCCATGATGCGCAAAACCTGGGCGGGGAGAAAACTCAAAGGCTTCCGCAGCATCCCGCCTGTAGACCAGGAAGCGGTCAAGGATGTTTTGGTCAAATTATCGCATCTCGCCGCAGAGCATGAAGAGATTCAGGAAATCGAAATCAATCCCTGCGCGTGCTGGCGGGGGGCGCGGTGGCGGTGGACGTGAGGATGAAACGTGTTGAATTGCCGTAGAAAATATCGTATATTGTTCGTAGCGCGGAATTTATCCCGCACCCAAACAAGGAGTGAACCATGGCAGAGAGCGTATACAAAGTGATCGAACTGGTCGGTACCAGCACAGAGTCGTGGGAGAAGGCGGCTGCGGCGACGGTGGAACGCGCGTCGCAATCCCTGCGCGACCTGCGCGTCGCGGAAGTCGTCGAAATGGATATGGTGATCGAAGACGGCAAGGTGACCACCTACCGCACCAAAGTGAAGCTATCCTTCAAATACGAGAGCGGCGGCTAACGCTTTTTGAAAGTATGGGGAAACGTACTCTCATCATCCCGTTGGGTAAAACTCCTCGATGAAGGAGGAGTAAATTTATTTGTCTGTTAGGAGAAATTCATGAATGCAAAGAACAGGGTTGATACTTATTTTTGGATGGCTTTCTTCATTGGGCTGGCGGTGCGCCTGGCGGTCGTCCCCTTCTCGATGACCGACGAGGCGGACGCGGTCACCCGCATCTTCATTACGCAGGAATGGATGAAAGACCCCGGAATCATCTATCACGGGGTCTGGGGTCCGCTCCAAACCTACTTTATCGCGCTCTCGCTCGTCGTTTGGGATAACCCGGTATATGCGCCGGCTGTCTTGAACAGTATTTTTTCGGCGGCGACGGCAATTCCCCTTTATTATTTTGTAAAACGCGAATGGGATGACAAGCCTGCCTTGTTCGCCGCCTGCTTATATCTTGCCTACCCGGTGGCGTTCCGGTACGGGTTTTTTGCATTGTCCGATGTGCCGTTCATCTTCTTTATTTCGCTGGGCATGCTCCTCCTTTCGCTCGCCCGCGATGGGGGCGGCAATTGGAAACATGCCGCGCTGGCGGGAATCACAATCACGCTGGCGGGCGCGCTTCGCTACGAAGCCTGGGGGTTGACGCCCTTTCTCGGATTGCTGCTTTGGAAAAAATGGCGTGAAATGTTCCTGTTTTACCTGACCGCCGCCATTTTCCCGGCATTTTGGATGACCGGAAACTACCTTTATTCCGGCGACCCGTTTTACAGTTTCAGTTTTGCGCTCGACTGGACGCTTAACATCTCGCAAAACAACGTGAACGTATCCACGTTCGAGTTTGTGAACAGGGCAACCTTCTTTCCCCGCGTCCTGTTCTTTGGACTCACCCCCATTGCCTTTTTGGTCTGCGTCCTGGGAATGTTCTACGCCATCCAGCGATGGAAAAAACAGATGATCTGGCTCCTCCCGCTCGCGGCGCTGTTTGCAACTTTTACGATCAACGCAGCCACCGGAAGGCTCTCCACCCAGGTCAGGTACAGCCTTACGCTGGCGATTTTCATGATTCCCTTTGCGGCGGAGTGGTTCGAGCGCATGAAAGAATCCCCGCGCCGCTTCGTATACAGCGCCCTCGTGATCGCCTCCATGATTCCGCTTGGGTTTCTCCGCGCCATGATTCCCTGGCAATTCGACTTCCCCAACCCGATACCGAGGCAGGTCTCCTATCTCCCGCGCCTCAGCCGGGAAACGGTCAACATATCAACGGACCTGAACCGTCACCTGGCAAGTCATCCCGGCGGGCTTATCCTCGATTTTTACGATTGGGGCGATACGTATTACATCGCTCTTATGACCGGAAAGGATAAATCCAACATCTACATGACTCCCGGAGAAGTGAACGAGCCAATGAAGCCCGACGAAGTCGAGGCGTTCCTGTTGGAAAACCCAAAAGGCATTGTTTTGTTGACGAAAAATCCCAGGTTTCTTCAAGTAGAGCCGGGGGACGAAGGACCGCTTCTTCGGATCATCGGCACGGACAGGACGCTTCACATCCGGGAAATTGGCGGGGTCGAAGGGCATCGGGTGTTTGCCTACGCTGTCAGCCCGGGCGATTGACCCAATCTTGCACAGGTCATGGACGCGCAGGGTCAGTTACAATTGCGTCCATGACCGCCCTTGATTCCTTCATCTCCCAATTTTCAAACAAGACCGTCAGCGTCGCCGTGCAAGACCTGCAAACGGGAAGGGAAATCCTCATCAACGCCGATGTGATGATGCACCCCGCCAGCACGATGAAAGTGCCGGTGATGATGGAGGTTTTCCGTCAGGCGCATGAAGGGTTGCTCTCGCTGGATGAGCGGTTGAAAATCTACAATTCCTTCAAAAGCATCGTGGATGGCAACAATTTCGCGCTCGACGAAGCGGACGATTCGGAACTGACCCTTTATAAGCGCATCGGCGAGACCGAGAGCATCCGCGAGTTGAACCGCCTGATGATCGTGCGTTCGTCGAACCTTGCCACCAACCTGCTGATGGAGCGGGTCGGCACGCCCCGTGTGGATGCGTTCATCAAGGAACTTGGCATCGCGGATATGCACGTCATTCGTGGGCTGGAGGATAAGAAGGCGTATCGCTTGAATATCAACAACTCCGCCAGCGCAAGGAGTTCCGCCCACATGATGCGTTTGATCGCGGAGGGCAAAGTTGTTTCAAGAGAAGCCTGCGACGAGATGATCCAAGTCATGCTCCGTCAGGAATTCAACGAAAGCATTCCCGCCTTGCTGCCCAGCGATGTAAGGGTCGCGCACAAAACCGGCTGGACGGGCGATTTCTTCCACGATATTGGCATCGTCTTTCCGCCGGGGCGCAAGCCATACGCGATTTCGCTCTTCACGTACGGCTTCCCGGAAAACGATGAAAGCCAGGCGCACAACTGCATGGCGGAAATTTCGAGAATTATTTATTCCGAATTGATTGGTTGACGTTAGACGATGGACGATAGCCCGCTGACCATAAAACCATCGTCCATCGTCAATGGTCTGTCGTCTATCATCTGCAAAGGATATTCATGATCGCCGTCTCCACCCTCACCTACTATCCCATCAAAGCCTGCAAGGGATTCGACGTGCCCGCATCGAATGTCGAGCGCATGGGCTTCGAACATGACCGCCGCATGATAATCGTCACGCCGGATGGCAGGTTTTTGACCCAGCGTGAGCATCCGCGTCTGGCGCTGATCACGCCCGCGTTAAAGAATGAAGCGGTTACGTTATCCGCGCCTAATTTCGATTCGCTTCAAATCGGAATCCAGCGATCAGGCACGCCCGTGCCCGTTGATATCTGGTCGAGCAAAGGCGTGGATGCGATTGACCAGGGCGATGAAGCCGCAGCCTGGCTCTCGGAGTGGCTGGGGACATCGGTGCGGCTCGTTCACATTGCGGACGGATTCAAACGGAAATTGAATCCCAACTACGCCGTCAGCGCCGAAGATCACACGGGATTTGCAGACGGCTACCCGATATTGATCGCTTCGGAAGAATCGCTTCAGGACTTAAACTCGCGGCTTGACGCTTCGCGGTCAATTCCGATGAATCGCTTCCGCCCGAACCTGGTTGTCAAAGGCTGCGAGCCGTTCGCGGAAGACACGTGGAAGCGCATCCGCATTGGGACCGTGGAGATGGCGCTGGTCAAACCGTGTGCGCGCTGTGTCGTTACAACCATTGACAAAGAAACGCTCGAAAAAAACAAAGAGCCGTTGAAGACTCTCAGCGCCTACCGAAGGCACGAACTGGGAGCCATTTTCGGGGTGAATGTGATTCCGTTGAACGAGGGCAGGCTTGAGGTCGGTATGAGCGTGGAGGTTATCGAATAATGGAGCGCATTCTCATTGACATCATCGGCTGGGTCGGCACGATTCTGTACCTTGTCGCATACGCGCTGGTCTCGGCAAAGAAAGTCGAAAGCGACTCGTGGGCGTATCAGGGCATGAACTTCATCGCAGGGACACTGCTCATCATCAACACGCTGTATTGGCAGGCGTATCCTTCTGTGGGTTTGAACGTCGCCTGGGTGGGGATTGCGGTAATAACGTTGGGAAGAAAAGTTTTACAAAAGCGAACTTGAATATTTCTCCGCAAACAGCGCGGGTTGACCGCCCGTGTGCCAGAAGAGAATCGTCTCGTCTTTCTTGAAAAATCCCTTGCGGATGAGGTCAATCATCCCCGCCGCGGCTCTGCCTGTGTAAACGGGATCGAGCAGCAAACCTTCGTGCCGCGCGAAGAGGCGAATCGCTTCCCGCTCCCCTTCCCCAAACACGCCGTAACCCGCCTGGCAATATTCGTCATTTGCGAGGACATCGTCGCGGGTGAAGTGGATGCGTTCCCCCAGTTTCTCGCTGGCTTGCGAAGCCAACTCTGAGACGTGCGACTTCAAATGGTCTTCGGGTTCGTCAATGCTGATCCCCAACACCCTGCCCTTGAAGCCAAATACGCGCTGACCTAAAGCCAGCCCCGCGTGCGTCCCGCCAGAGGATGTGCCGAAAACGATCCAGTCAAGACTTCCGAAGTCTCGGAGACTTCGGAAGTCCGTCAACTGCTTCACCAATTCTTCCATCGCAAAGGCATAGCCCAACGCCCCTGTCGGGCTGGAGCCGCCATACGGGACAAGGTACGGTTTCTTCCCTGCGGCAATGGCATCGTCGAACGTCTTCTGCAAAACCTGGTCGCGGAAGGCGCGGTCTTCGACGATGATGACCTCCGCGCCGAAGAGTTGGTCGAGCAGGAGGTTGGCAGAAGCTTGTTGCGGCTTGACGCCCGTCAACACCAGTTTGCATTCAAAACCAAAGCGCGCCGCCGCCGCCGCAGTCTGTCGGCAGTGATTGGATTGCATCGCCCCGCCCGAAATGAGCAAGTCCGCGCCCTGCTCGCGCGCTTCGGCGACGAGAAATTCCAGTTTGCGCGTCTTGTTCCCGCCAAATGCCAGCCCCGTCTGGTCGTCGCGCTTGACGACGATGCGCGGTCCGTTGAGGATGGAGGAGAGTTTGGGTAATTCTTCGATTGGGGTGGGAAGGTGGGCGAAGTTCAAGCGGGAAATGTTTACCATGATTTTCCATCATTTGCATTCATGATGTTTATTCATTATACACAATTGGCCTGAGCATTTCTTAAATCGCCCGGCAGAGCGTTATAATGATGGTGAACCTGGAATTCCCTTCAAGCGCATCGAATCGTCAGGAGAAGGAATGGCAGCCAGACTCCGTCAAAATTCCGCTAGCAAATCCCGAAAGAAGTCGGATGGGAAACTTTCCACCAGATCGGCGGGATTTTCTTCCAGGGAGGAAAATATTGCCGTACGGACATCCAAGGATCAAGCCACAGAAACTGACAAGCTGGGTTTTGAACCGTACGTAAAAGCCATTGCAAAATTTCTAACCAACCAAGATACAAAGCCCCCTCTTGTGTTGTCCATCGAGGGCGAATGGGGATCCGGGAAGACGTCCTTCATGCTGCAACTAAAGAAGGAACTCAATGAACATTCCACGATTTGGTTCGATCCCTGGCGCTACGACAAGGAGGAGGAATTATGGGCGGTTTTTGCCTCGCACTTCATCGAAAGTGTGATCCAAGGCGCATCCCTGGCGCAAAGAGTCATCGGGCATGTCAAAAGGTTTGTCCGAAGGTATCAATGGAGGGAAGGTTGGTTTGATCTCACGATCAAGACGATCACCTGGGTTGGGCTTTTCATCATCGTTCTATTAATGGGCAGGAACGTGCTCCTCTACGGGAACCAATGGGTGGAACACATCTATAACTGGCTCTCGGACAAGGATACGGACCTGTATAAGACGTTCATTGAAACCGGAATCCAATTGGGCGGGGTCACGGGTTTTCTCGTGCTTCTTTTCTACACAGTGGGGAAGTTGATGCCCATCATCGAGGATCCCCTCAAAGCAGACCTGCGGAAATATATATCCTCTCCAAACTATGAAGACCGGGTCCCGTTTATTAAGAGGTTCCGGGACGATTTCAAGGAGATTCTTGATATATATATCGGGCAAAAGACCATCTTCGTATTTATTGACGATCTCGACCGGTGCGAGGTGCCCAAAGCCGCAGACGTGATGAGCGCCATCAACCTGATGCTTGGCGATGATAACCGGGTGGTGTTCATCATCGCCATGGACAGGGAAAAGGTCGCCGCAGGATTGGCGGTAAAGTACGAAAAAATATTGCCGTATATCCTGGCTTCGCGCGACTATAATCGTTCCAATTTTTCGAACCGCGAATTCATCGGATTAGAGTTCGGCTATGAATTCATCGAGAAATTCGTCCAACTGCCTTTTCGAATTCCCCAACCGGATAGTGAGAAGATAAACAATTTGCTTGGGGAAGTTCAACTGGAGAAAGTGGGGGAGGAAAAAAGTCTCCGTCCCTCCCCGCAGGTTTGGGTCAGGAACGGATTTTCCTCTTTGGTACGGGTTTTTCAAACAAAAGAAGGGAATGAAACAGGCGGCGGGCAAAGGACAGAAGCGAAAGACATTGAAGCGAAAGACATTGGCGAGTCTGATGCCGGGGAAAGAGCAAGCAGAAACGAGCGGCGTGAGAGCGTCGTAATCCAAATTGGAGCCGAATCGGCAAACTTTATCGCTATTGTCAAGCAGGTGGCTGTCGCCTTTGATTACAACCCACGAAGAATCAAACAGTTCATCAATCTGTTTCGCCTCAGGGTCTATATCGCCGCCGAGACGGGCCTTTTCGACGATGACCCGAATACTAGGGAAACCGCTCACCCGCTCACCCTCGAAAAAATTGCAAAACTCACCGCGTTGGAACTTCGCTGGCCCGTCTTTATGGCGGATATTCAGGGAAACGCGGATACGCTGACAGAACTGCAGCAGATTGCCTACGGTGTGCCATTGAAAACAATCTCCCCGCAAGTGGAACTGTGGCGCGCGCGACAGGATTTGATGAATTTCCTGAAAATCGGACAACTCTCCGGCAAAGATGTCATTGAAGAGACATGGAACCTGGCGGCGGTCAATTTGGACAAATGGCTTAAAGTCTCCCCAAGGATCCGGGAAGTTACCCCATTCATTCCAAGAGCGCCCGGAGATCAGGTCCCTGTTCCTGAACCAGTCGCCGGCAAGCCAGCCAGCTACATCCCTGTTAATGGAAAAGTAAAGTACAACCTCGCCGGGGAATTTTGCGTAGCTTACATCGCCGGGGAAAATATCAATGCCTTTTTGGAAAAGTGGAAAGGAACATTTCCCGAACACTATGCCAGGATACTGGGCGGGAATAACGACAAGCCCACCGGCATTGACGACTTAAGCAATATGTTGAAGGTATATGGACGCCAGGGACTTGAATTCCGGGCTGGTTTTATGGGCTCCGATAAACGCATGGATCTTTCACCGGCACGGTTCCAACAAATGCTGGAAACTCATTCCCTGATCGCGGGCGTGAGTATCAATCAAAAATCCTTCCAACTGGCCAGACAGGGCATTCGTATATGGGTTGTATTGGAGAAAATTAAACAAAATGGAAGCGACGATGTAAAAGTGGATATCTATAATCCGTATATCAATGGAACACAGATGTATACCTACGACGAGTTCATCAAGTCAATGGGTCTTCCCTCAGGAGGATATGGTCTGTGGATACCAGAACGGACTGATTCAGTTAGATCTAAGTAAGCCCAGTTTTAGCAAACGGATACATGGGGTGAAAGAAGAGTTTCTAATTGCGTGGGCTTCCAAAAAGATTTAAACACGGAGATCACAAAGAGCACGAAGAAAACAACCTTGAAAACTTCTGTGGACTCTGTGCGCTCTGTTGTAATAGGTTTTTTAGTCCGTTCTTTTAGTATTACAGCGCAAAGTCAGGCTCGAAGCGGCCGTCTCCGGCGGTGATTTGCGAGATAACTCCTGCACCGAGGATGGCGTAGGGAGCAACTTTGCGCTGTAATATTAGACACTCCTTGAAAAAAGGGGTTCTTTACTGCTCGCTGGATTAATGTAAAAATGACATGGCACTTGCATGGCAATACTTTGCGTGCATTACGGATACCGAAAGCAAACTGTTGTATAACGCGAACCTATTCCAATCTCCGCTTCGTTTTTTGCTTTCCTTTCGACCTCATAAAATCCAGCACGCGCGGCATCACATCGGAATACATCGAGTGCCAGAATTTGTTCGGCGTAAAGTCGTACGCGCCAAGCGTCCGCACCACCTCGCCGCCCAAGCCTTCCTTGAAGCGATACACACCCCACATCGAGTCGCTTTCGTCGAAGACATCGGGCGCGCCCCACAGGTCGTAGGTCAGGCAGCCGTGTGCTTTGGCATGTTTCATCGCTTCCCATTGCAGGAGATACGTCGGCATCTTTTCGCGGTGTTTGTCCCGCGACATGCCATACACATAATACGCTCGTCCCGCAAACATAAACAAAAACAGCCCAGCGACAGGTTCGCCGTTCACCTCGGCGATGAGAGGCGTTGCGACTGGCGACTGGAGACTGGGAACTTGCTCTGAGCCTAGTTGAAGGGTTGGAGAATCGGAGAATTGGGATCGGTCTCCAGCCATGAACAACTGCCAAACGGTTTTGTAGTACTCTTCATCCCGAATCACAAACCCGTCGCGCACGGATGTTTCGGCATACATGCGGTACAGCATCCCCAAATCCTCCAGTTTGCCTACGCGCACCGCGACGCCCTTCCGCTCCGCGAGGCGGATGTTGTAGCGCGTCTTCTGCTTCATCCGCATCAGAATGTCTTCCTCGCTCGCGGATAGGTCCACCATGACCGTATTGCGGAACTGGATCTGGTCGGACGACTCCACCCACCCCCTGCGCCTCAAATCGGACCTCACAGCCTGTCCGCTGTTTTCTGTGACCTCATCCACGCTGGCAGGGACTCCGCGCCCTAAAGCCACGTCGGGATCAATTTTCAGGAAGATCGCGCCTTGTTTCTTCGCAAAGGATTGCAGGTCGTCCAACACCCGCTTGCGAAGGGACTCGTTCGTCCAATCCATCAGCGGACCTTTGGGGGCGTAGAATATGGAGAAACGGCGGAAGGCGGTGCGTTTGAGGATGAGAGCGGCGGCGAGGCATTGATCAGTGACCAGTGACTGATCACTGATTACTGAAAACTGGTTCTCCGTCCACACGGCGTAATAGGGAATCCACCCATACTTCGCCTTCACCTGTCCCCATTCGTAGGTTTGCAGGAAGTGCGGGTCGGGGAGTTGGGAAATGAGTTGATTCCAGGGGTGACTATTCACTATTCCCTATTGCCTATAAACTTCAAATACGCCCAATACAGCAGCGGATTATAAACTCGATCCAACGCCTGCGCCGCGCGCTTGAGTTGACCGCCAAAGCCGCGCTTGAAGCGATAGACACCCCACAAGCCGTCGCTACGATTTTCGAATTGCGCTTCGAGGGTCTGTTCATCTTCGTCAGGGACGCCCCACAGGTCGTATTCCTCACAGCCGCGCGCCTTTGCCCAGCGGATGGCTTCCCATTGGATGAGATAGGCCGGCATTCGGTTGCGCTCTTCGTTATTCGACGCGCCGTAAACGTACCAGGCGCGCCTGCCATTTGCAAAGACCATCAGCGACGCGAGCGGCTTGCCTTCGTATTCCGCGAGGAGCAGTTCGCACGTCCCCCCAGAATGGAACAACTCATACGCGCATTGGTAATACTCCCTAGAATGCACACCAAATCCATCGCGCCCGCCTGTGACGGTCATCATCTCGTGGAAGGCGGCGATGTCGTCCCACGCGCGAACGGTCACGCCTTTTTTCTCGGCAAGGCGGATGTTGTAGCGGGTCTTTTGTTTCATCCCTGCAAGAATTTCCTCTTCGGTTTTTGTTATATCAAGAATGATTGTGCGGGGAGGTTGGATGTTGTGGGGGGAGGTGCGTAATTGGTAATTGGTAATTCGTAATTGATCTACGGTTGAGGAGTCTTCCCATGCGTCGGGTTCGACTTTGAGGAAGATGGCGCGATTCTTTTTGCAAACCGAATCCACTTCACGCCACAACTGACCACTGATCACTGATAACTGATCACTGATGACCGATGACTGATCACTGATAACTGATAACTGATCACTGCTCACTGACAACTGCTCACCGCTCACTTTCGGAACATATCCTATCGTAAATCCCAGCGGCAGCCTGCGGAATAAAATCTGAATGCCAGCATTTCCTGAAATAATGCGGACGGGTTTCCAGCCAAAATCCTTTTTGAGTTCGCCCCACTCACCCATCTGCAAGAGATGTGTGTTGGGGAACTTCGTCAGGAATTGATTCCATTCGGCGAGGGTGACTTCGGTCATCGTGGTTTTCTCGATCAATAGGGCGACCCTTGTTTGCGTAACGAGGTAATAACGGATTCAGACGGGTCGCCCCTACGGTTGCTGAACAGAGCCCGAGGGGAGGAAACGGTTGATGGTCAGAATCAGGTCGGCGGTCCGGGAATGAAGCGCGTGGTCGGCGAGTTGGTCGAGGACGCGCGCGAGCGAGTCGCCATCCACGTTCTCCTCCTCCGACATGCGGAAAATTTCAGAATGTTCGGTGCGTTCAAAATCCACGCCGTCTTCAAATAGGTCTTCGCGCAGTTTTTCGCCAGGGCGCACGCCCGTAAATTGAATCTCGATGTCACGGTGCGGCTCAAGACCAGACAACCGAATCAGGTCTTCGGCGAGGTCGAGGATGCGGACCTGCTCGCCCATGTTGAGCATGAACACCTCGCCGCCCCTGCCCATCGCCGCGGCTTGCAAAACGAGATGCACGGCTTCGGGAATGGTCATGAAATAACGGTGCATGTCGGGATGTGTGACCGTGACGGGACCGCCACGCGCGATTTGATTTTTGAAGGTGCGCACCACGCCGCCGCGACTGCCAAGCACATTGCCAAAACGCACCACCGAATACGGTAGGTTGTTATGCTGCGCCGCATCGAGGATGATCATCTCGGCGAGGCGTTTGGTCGCGCCCATCACGTTGACGGGACGCACGGCTTTATCGGTGGAGATAAGCACGAGTCGTTCGGCGCGATACCTGCCTGCCGCTTCGACGACGACCCGCGTGCCGAGGACGTTGTTCGTAACCGCCTCTTCGACATTCGCCTCCATGAGCGGAACATGCTTGTGCGCCGCCGCATGAAAGACGACCTGCGGCTGGTGCCCTTGAAAAATTTTCTCGATGCGGTTCGGGTCGCGGACATCGGCAATAACGGCTTGAACATCGAGCGATGGAAATATCTCTTTGATCTCAATGAACGCCTCGAAGATGCTGTTCTCGCCGTGACCGAGCAGGACGAGTTCACTCGGATTCCAGCGCGCGATCTGTCGGCACAACTCGCTCCCGATGGAGCCGCCCGCGCCCGTGACCAGCACGCGCCTGCCGCCGAGAATCGAGCCGATGAGGCGGTCGTCAATTTTTGCGGGTTCGCGGCGCAGAAGGTCGGTGATGTCCACTTCGCGCAGGCGGTTGACGCTGACCTTGCCGCCGATGAGTTCGTAAAAGCCAGGGGATGATGCGCGAGGGAATGCCGCGCTTGCGGCACACATCGTTGACGAGGCGGATGATGCGCCCAGGGCGCGGCAGGGATGGCGATGATGACCTCGTCCACTTGTTTGGTGTCGAGCGTTTTTTCGAGCTGGTCAATTTTGCCGATGACCGAGACGCCATAGATTTGGTGATTTTGCTTGGCGGGGTCGTCATCCAAAAAGCCGACGGGAACGAGATTGAGTTGCGAAGTCTTCTGCAACTCGCGGACGACGAGCGCGCCCGCGTCGCCCGCGCCGAGGATGAGGGCGTGGCGGGTCTTGCCGTTGGTTTGCACCGAAGACTGCTCGGCAAGGATCCGCAAAACAAAGCGCGATCCGCCGATGAGGATGAGCGAGATGAGCCAGTCAATGCCGAGAGCGGAGCGCGGCATGCCCGGCTTGATGAGGTCGAAGCCGATCAGCACGAGCATCACGCCTGAAGTCAACACCGAGGCGGCAGTGACGGCAAAGGTGATGAGCCGCAGTTCGTTCGTGCTGGCGTAGACCCATAGTCGGCGATAGAGTCCAAAGAAATAATAAACGGGAATTTTGACGAGCAGTGCCACCGCACACATGACCAGCGCGGCGGGAAAGTAGAATGGCAGTTCGCTCACGTCCAGCCGCAAGGCAAAACTGCCCAGCACCGAGACGACGGTGAGGGCAAGGTCGCCGATGAGGACGAAGCGGTTGCGGACGTGGGAACGGGAGGACATGGGGGAAAGAGATTAGAGAATAGAGAATAGAGATTAGAGAATAGAGATTAGAGAATAGAGATTAGAGAATAGATATTCGATAACAGCTAAAACCGGTGGTCGAGTAGCCCCGAATGTTCGTTGAGGGGCGTATCGAGACCACCAATTTTATGTTTATTCTCAATTGGTGGTCTCGACACCTGTACTTGCGTGCCGGTGCAAGTGTACGGCGGACGAACACCGCCTACTCGACCACCGGAGTCTTCTTTTACTTAACGTTTCTCATCGCCTCCACTGCTTCGTACAATCCATCTGCCAATGAAACCTGTGGTTTGTAACCGAGCATATCCATGATTTTTTTCGGCGTGCCGATGGAGCGGTAGATGTCGCCGGGGCGCGGCTCTGCGTGGACGTGTTTGGGAGCGTTCGGGAAGATTTCGTAGAGGATGTCGAGCAGGTCGAGCAGGCGGGTTTCGACGCCTGTACAGACGTTGAAGATCTGTCCCGGCGCGGCGGGATGCTCGGCGGCAAGTAAATTCGCCTGCACCACATCGCGCACGTTGACAAGGTCGCGGCTCTGACCGCCATCGCCGAATATCGTAACAGACTTGTTGTCCAACATGCGGCGGATGAAGATCGGCACGGCGGCGGCGTACATCGAGTCGGGTCGCTGGCGTGGACCATAAACATTGAAGTAACGCAGCGCAACCACTTCAAAGCCAAATTGGTTCGTGAACAACTCGCCGTACAATTCATCCACGCGCTTGGAGACCGCATAAGGCGACAACTGACGAAGCGGAGAATCCTCCGAAAGCGGATAGGCTTCTGAATCGCCATACACTGCCGCGCTGGAGGCAAACACGACGCGCTTCACACCCGCCCTGCGAGCGGATTCAAACAAAACGGAGGTTCCCGTCACGTTGACATCGAAACACTCCTGCGGCTTTTCCATGGACTCGGGCACGGAAACGAACGCCGCTTCATGGAAGACGACCTCCATGTCTCTGACGGCTTTGGCGACGGCATCCGCATCGCGCAGGTCGCCTTCGATGATTTCGACATCCACGCCTTGCAGGTTTTCGCGTTTGCCCGAAGAGAAATTATCGAAGACGCGGACGGAATGTCCCATTTCCACTAAAGTTCGCGCAATGTGCGAGCCGATAAAACCCACTCCACCAGTAACCAGATAGTTCATTCATACACCTTTTCGCAATACGGAATTCTTTCCACGTGCAGCGCGAAATGAGTTTCGCAGCATTTTTCGATTACCTGCCTGTCCTCCGTATGACCGTACCAATCGTCCGAAGCACGATGCTGAAGTCCATGCCGAGCGAGCGGTGCTTGATGTAGTACAGGTCATACTCCAGTTTTACAAACGTCTCTTTGACCGTGGCGACATACCCGTAATTGATCTGCGCCCAGCCCGTGAGTCCCGGTTTGACCAGCAGCCTCGCGCGGTAATAGGGAATCTGCTTTTGATATTCCGCAACCAGTTCGGGGCGTTCGGCGCGCGGACCAACGAGACTCATCTCGCCGCGCAGGACGTCCCAAAACTGGGGCAATTCATCCAGGCGGGTCTTGCGCAAAAAGTTACCGACTTTCGTCACACGCGGGTCGTTTTCCTCCGCCACTTTCGGCTGACCGTCCGCTTCTGCATTCTGCTTCATGGTACGGAATTTCAGGATCGTGAAAGGTCTGGCGCCCTTCCCCAAGCGCGGCTGCGAATAGAAAACGGGGAACCCGGTTTCGAGAATAATGGCAAGGGAAATAAACGGAAAGAGGATCAGGAAGATCAGCGTGCCGATGACCCCGCCGATGATATCCATGAGCCGCTTGGAGAATTCGTACATCCCGCTCACGCGCACCTGGTCCACGAACGAGCGGATGACCCAGTCCGTTTCGAGATGCTCGATGGGCACGCGCTGGGTCAATTCCTCGTACATGATCGGCATGCGGGTCACTTCGATGCCGCGTTCCTGAACGTCCAAAATGGTCTGAAAGGTCTCGCCCTTGATCTCGCCTGTGATCGCCACCACCACGTCGGAGATGCGGTAATCCTCCACGAGATCGAGCAGGCGTTCGCTATCGCCCAGCACGGCAAATCCATGCACCGACTTCCCTTTTTTGGCGGGGTCGTCGTCAATGAAGCCGATGATAAGGAACGGCGGCGGGTTGAGTTTGCGATACGCCTCCACCAGGGTGCGTCCCGCCTTGCCCGCGCCGACGACCAGCACACGGCGCATCAAACCGGACGAGGTGTAGAGTCGGATGTAGACGGCGCGCCAGCCCAAAGTCAGGAAAGAGGCGAGCACGAGGAAGGCTCCCACCGCGATACGGGGCAGGGAATTCGGGTCAATGTTGATCGTGAACAGCAGCGAATACGCCAGCAGTCCAACGACGGGCGCGACGCCGATCGCCCGCAGGGTCTTCCGCCAGTTCGAGGCGGTGTGGATGTCGTACGAATCCACCATCAGCAGCAGCCACGCAAGCGGCAGGATGTAAAACCAGAACGGAACTTCGATCTGGATGATTCGCTCCGCCAGGTTCGGTTTTACGCCGCTTTCGATCAGCCGGTATAGGGAGTATTGATACCAAAAATAAATGGCGCCCACTGTGGCAGCAACCGATGCAATGAAATCCCCCACCAGCAAAATGGTGCGTTGTTCGCTTGGCCGCAGCCGCAATGAAGGACGATAGATATCAGCCATTCTTGAACATGCTCGAAATGCCGCTCCACAAAAAACCCGCGCCCCATGCAATGTGCATGGACGCGACGGCAAGCGGCAGTCCCCAGATCAAAAATCCTTTCCTTGTCTTCATTGCCAGTTGCAATCCAGCAAGCCCCAACACAATAAAATAAACGAATAATTGCAGCGCAAGCAGGGATCGCGCAGCCGCCAGCCACAAGGATAACACAATCAACGCCAGCAAAATTAACACAAAGGCAGGCGGCAATGCCTGACGCCAGCGCAGCGTGTGCGGATAACGCTTGAGCATTTTGAACTTCCAAAAGCCGTAACGCCAGTATTGCGCCGCAAGTTTTCCAAGCGTGCTGCGCGAAAAATAAACCGAGCGGATCGAAGGCTCCAGCCAGACCACGCCGCCCGACTCGCGCACGCGCGTATTGAATTCGTAATCTTCGTTCGCCAGCAGGGTTTCGTCGAACGCGCCAATTTTTTCAACGAGCGCGCGGCGGAACGAACCGAACGGCACCGTATCCACCGCACCCGCCTTCGCGTTGAGGCGGTACATGGCGTCGCCCACCCCCAGCGGGTGCGCCGCCGCAAACGCAATGGACTCGGCAATCCACGTCTGCGCGCCGGGGCGGATCTCCCACACGCCGCCCACGTTATCCCCTTTCCCCGATTGATGCGCCGCCACGCACCGCTCCACATATTCGGGGATGGGCATGGAGTGGGCATCCAGGCGGACGATGATCCCGCCTCTCGACTCCCGAATGGCTTGATTCACACCAGATGGAATCGTCCGCGCCTGATTCTGCACCACGCGGACTGCGAGGTCGGCATGTTCCTGTTGGAAGGAAGCGATGGCTTCCAGCGTCCGGTCGGTGGACATCCCGTCCGAGATCACTACTTCCATCTTCGCCAGCGGATAGGTCTGCGCGCGAAGAGCCTCCAGCAATTTGCGGATGGTGGCTTCCTCGTTGTAACAAGGGACGATGATCGAGACGAAAGGCAAATCGGACATGGTTCAGGCATGGTTTCGCCGCCAACAAGCGGCGGCGAAGGGTTTTGTGCCGCGCACATCATCCCCGATGGAGATTCGCATCACGCGGCGCATTATTTTTTTCGTGAAGTTGTCGGCGTTCGCGGAGGGACAACCTGCGTTGCAGCGTCCGCCCCGGTGCGGCTCGGAGGGTAATTCTACCACCATGCACCGCGTCAGGCGGGCAGGGCAACCGCCTCGATCTCGACCAGCGCGCCTTTCGGCAATCCCGCCACAGCCACTGTACTGCGCGCGGGCGGATTCTCCCCGAAGGCTTCGGCGTACACCGCGTTCATTTTTGCAAAATCGTTCATGTCTTTGAGGAACACGGTGGTTTTCACCACATGGTTCAGACTGGAACCCGCCGCCTCCAACACATTGCGGAGGTTGGCGATCACCTGGCGGGTCTGCTCCTCCACGCCATCGGATACTAATTCCATGGTGGCGGGATCGAGTGCAACCTGCCCGGCAGTGTAAATCATGGAGCCGGTGTGAATCGCCTGCGAATACGGACCGATCGCTTTGGGGGCTTTTTCGGTTTGAATCACGCGTTTGTTCATGATTTCCTCGTTTCGATTTGGGATGGCAATACGGGTATTTTACTGGAAATTCCGTTACAAAATTTTCTACGGCGTCGGCGGCAATTGGCGTGAGAGTCGCCGTGGGTCGCGGGATGGGCGTCGGCGCAAGTTCCAGCCACCCGCTGTAGGCAAAATATTCCGAAAGGAATTGCGTCCGTTCGCGTTCGTTCATCGGGCGCGGACGGGAGAAATCCTCCAGCACGGCGGTTAGCAATTCCACGCCGAGATACCTGCCGTCGTAAAAGACGTGCCGGTCAATGAACTCGCGGCGGGTTTCGTCAATCTCGCTGCCGTCGGGCATTTCATAGGTCATCTGGTCGAAGAATAAATTCCCCAAGCCGTAATGGATGAACGAATCGCCGCGGAATTCCATCAGGTGCGGGTAATGCGCCTGCGAACCGCTCACCACCGTCGCACCGGCGTCGGCAACGGCACGGAAGCCTTCCTCATGCTTGTAACACGGACCGGGGTGATAGCACTCCTCGTGCTGGAACGTGAAGATGACCATATAACCCTGCGCGGTTACTTCCCGAACCTGCTCGGTAAAGAATTCGTAATCGCAGTCCGCCGCGCCGGGCTGGGTATCGGTCGCTTTGACGAACGTATATTTGAACTTGCCGTTGCATCCCATGAAGGCGATCCTGCTGCCGTTCACTTCCATCAGCACAGGTTTGCGCGCCTCTTCTTCGTTCGCGCCGCCGCCGTAATATGGAATGTGATTCTGCTTGTAAATCTCCAGCGTATCGAGCATGGCTTGCGTGCCGCGGTCGGCAAAGTGGTCGCCGGTCAGTTCCACAATGTCCGCGCCGATATACGTCAGCAGTTCCATGTACTTCGGGTCGCTGCACAGGATGAAATTTTTGTGCCCCGGCTCCGGGAGCGGACATGCCGGGTCGAACGGCACTTCGTTGCTGATGTGAGCTATATCCGCATTATGTAACCAGTCATAAATCAACTCGCCGGGGCGCGTCACGCCTTTGGTTTCCATCGTAAACGCGGTCGCGCGCACCATCGCCGTCACGCCAGTCATCACGACGGTCGTCAATTTTGACGCATCGCGGTTGGAGGCAGGCAATTCAAATGATAAATCCGTCAATCCGAATGTCACCTTCAGCGGATACAGGCTCGCATCGAAATCCTTGCGAATTGGCGATTGACCGTCTACCGTCAATACTTTCCACCTGGGTTGGATTTCTTCAAACGGGATGATCGCCAGGCTAAAAGGCTGAGTCCACGCTGAATCCAGCATCTGCTCTTTTGGCACGCTTCTGACTGCGCCGGAGGCTGGTTCGCCCCATAAAGCGGTCAACGCCCCCAGCGTGGATTCAGCCATCAGCAGCGGCTGACCGCTCAAAGTCCCGGATGATGCGCCCTGCCACGCGGAGATCAAATCTGCGGACGAGACCCCGTCCGTCACGGTTGGGAACGGCGCAACGAGGGCGTAAATCCAAAGCGAGCCTGAATCCGCCACATCCAATGTTTGCGTGGCGGACCCGGCACCGTCCACAAGCGGAAGCCCGAAGGTCCTTGCGGTTTCGCGCAAGGCATCGGGGACGGCGGGGCTTACCCACAAAGCATCTGCGACAGGCGTAGAAGTGGAAGTTGGTTGGACGAAAAGGGTCGCCGTCGGCGGGAGCGGCGTTTCCGACGTTGTTGTGCAAGCGGATAGGAAGAGGAGAATGGGGAGAATTAGAGAATTTTTTTTCATGTGTTTTCAAAGAAAAAGTACGAAGCGATAAGCGCCCCGTACTTATGAACGAACTCAATTAGATGAGTATGAATGCTAGTTTACTACCGCCTTCGCCAGCGTATACGATTTCAAGGCATCTTCATCAATTGTCACCCCCAAGCCGGGGGAATTCGGCACGTCAATGGTGGAATCTTTGTTGAGGGTGAAGCGCTCGTTCGTGATGTCGCGCTGGTAATAGCGATCCGAGGCGGAGACATCGCCCGGCAAAGTGAAATTCGGCATGGATGCCAGCGCGAGGTTCGAGGCGCGCCCGATGCCGGTCTCCAACATGCCGCCGCACCAGACGGGCATGTTGTGCTGAAGGCACAGGTCATGCACCATCACGGCTTGACTCAACCCGCCGAGCCTGCCCGCCTTGATGTTGATGATTTTGCAGGCGTTCATTTCGATGGCGTAGCGCGCGTGCCGCGGCGAGACGATGCTTTCATCGAGGCAGACCGGGGTCTTGAATTTCTGCTGGAATTTGTGATGGTCCCAGATGTCGTCTTCAAAGAGGGGTTGTTCGATGAGCAGAAGGTTCAGGTCGTCCAGCGGTTTAAGGCGGTCGGCATCGTTCATCGAGTAGGCGGAGTTGGCGTCCACCTGCAGGCGCAGATTCGGGAAGGCATTGCGGACGGCTTGCGCGTCTTCCACATCCCTGCCCGGTTTGATCTTGATTTTCACGCGCGCATAGCCCTGGTGGACGTACTCTGTTGCGGTTTCGACAAGTTTTTGCGGGGAGTCTTGTATGCCAATCGAAACGCCCACTTCCACTTTGTCGCGCACGCCGCCGAACAACTGCTTCAGCGATTTGCCCTCGCGCTTGCCGGTCAAATCCCAGAGCGCCATCTCCACGCCCGCTTTGGCGAGTTGGTGTCCGCGAATGCCGGAGACGCGGTTTTGGAAATCGAGCGCATCTTTGAGGTCCTGCCCGAGAATGAGAGGGGCGACGAAATCCCTGAGGATGTGGATGGCTGTCCCGGCGGTTTCGTAGTTGTAACCGGGGTCGCGCGTGGCGACACATTCGCCATAACCGGTCAACCCCTCGGAGCGGATTTCGACGATGACGCACTGCCTGTCGGTTTCGCGCCCGAAGGAGGTTTCGAACGGCGAGACGAGCGGCATGGAAATGTGATGGAGCGTGATGGATTCGATTTTCATTTTTGTGAAAGTTTCGCTACCGTACAAATGACCAAAATCGAACCGCCAAGACGCCAAGGTCGCCAAGAAAGCCTCAAAAAACTTGGCGTGCTTTGCGTCTTGGCGGTAAAAATTCTGAATGTACGGTAGAAAGGGGAAAGTTCAATTGTTGCTGCCTTCAGGTTCTTCGGTGACCTTGATTCCCTTCAGGGCGTCATCAAGGCTGGTGGCTTCGAGTCTCATGCCGGGGGCGGGCGTGCCGCAATACGGGCAGATGTTCCAGGGAAGTTCCATCAGTTTCGAGCAGTTGTGACAGGTCTTCTTGAGCTTGGTGTGGCAGTTCGGGCAGATCTGCCAATCCTCTTTCACACGGCGTTCACAACCCGGGCAGAGCGGCAGGTCTTCGAGTGCCTGGAGCAGGGCTTCCTCTTCGAGCGTGCGTTGATATTCCTCTTCCAACGTGCGCGGCGGGCGCAGGATGAGATAAACCAGCACGCCGGGCAGGTTCAACACCGCCACGAGCAGCGCCGCGAGAGTTTGTACTAACGGGTCGCGCGCGCGCGCGGATGTCGCGGTACGTCCACACCACGAGGCTGATCCACAAGACGACGAGGAACGCACCTGCAAAGGCGGTCAGCACGAGGGTGAGGTTGGCGAGAAAAACGGGGTCAAAGATCATGAGAACTCCGGGACGGGTTCATTTTAGCACGTGTAAGGGCGCACCGCTCAAGGTGTGGCGAATTCAAAACGCCATTCGGTCCCGTTTTGAATTTGTTTCGAGGTGACACCCATGATCTGATAGAACGTCTGCCCGGGGCGCAGGTAGATGGGCGTGCCGTCGAGGTATGTGAGCAGGATGGGCTGGTCAATGGCGGTGCGGTTCCAGCGCGCAGGGACGGCGACGCCGTCGCGGAAGACGTACGCGTTTCCGAAGTCAATCAACGAGGGATTGAAGACCTCATCCTCCGCCTGGTTTGGGTTGGTGAAAATATACGGCACGAACAGGACCACCACATTTTCCGCAGTGACAGGCTCCCTGGTGTAATCGTCGAATAAGGGATCATAAACTTCGACCTTGCGAAAACTCACCAGGTCCTTGGATTCCTGATAACGGACATAAACATTGTCATCCGGGTCGTACTGCCAGTAACTATAGTTGTAGACCGAATAGAAGTTATAAATGCGCGTCACTTCCAACGGGGATGCTGGTACTTCTTCGGAAAAGAATCCGCCGCTGATGGTTTGCGGGTCGTCATCAAAACCTCTTCGTTCGGCGCAAGCCTCCCATTTTGCGGCGTTGAAGAACACGTTGTTATAGGAGTCGCGCTTGTACGGACCCATGAAATAAGGCGGGCAGCTCCCGAATCCCACCGATACAAACCGCTCGCTGATGTCGAGCGAATTGAAATGATCCAGTTCGCGCGGGTCGGCGCCTTTGAAGAAAAGGAAGGAGTGATACATGCGGACGATATGTTCGTCGAAATACCGCCCGGAGCGGACGGGACCCACGCGCTCCGCCTTATCGCTGTTGCTCCAAAAGATGCCGATGAAGCGCGTGTCGCCCCACTCGATGTAATATTCATAAACGACATCCGCGAGGGTCAAACCGGATTGCGGGCGGACGTAATCCGGCGAGTTGCCGATTTTGATGGCGAGCGGTCTGTGCTGTAGGAGCGCCGGGTCATCCACGGGCAAGCCGGTGAGCGGATTGTAGGTCAGCAAGCCGGTATCGGCGGAAGGCGCAGCATCCACCGGCACCGAAATCTCCTGCGAGATGACGTATTTCGTCGGGTAGGGAGTGAAGGTGGGCGCGGGCTGCGGCGTGGGAATATCGAGATAAGGGTTGGGGGAATTTTGAACCTGGAACGGCGTCGGCGTGGGAACGTTGTTTGGGGGAACAGAGACAGGCGTCGGGTCCGATAAAGAGGCGGGAGTTGCCGGAGCGCAGGAAACGATCAGGAGGAAGATCAGAAGCCGGAGCGGAGTCTCGATCCACTTGAGTCGTTTTATCCAAAACACCATGCGGACGATTGTACCAAAAGCAGCGGGGCGAATCGGCGCGGCAATAAAACTGATACAATTAAGTCCTTCCATGTTGATTTTGATTTCCTGTCTTTTGCTTTTTGTCACCGCGCTGACCTTGGTCCTCCTGCGTGTGTTCCAGCCGAACGCGCGTTATGCGTGGCTGGTCGCTTCGGGTGGGGCGACGCTGGCGCTGGTGAGCGTATTCACCTGGCAGGCGCAAATGCCGTTCGAACTTGCCCTGCCCGCGTGGCAGCCGGTGAGGTTGTTCGCTTCGCCCATTCTCTTTCGCGCGGATGGAATCCTCATGGGCGCCCGCGATGGGTATTGCGGCGCTGACGCTCGCCATTTTGCTGACCGCCGTCACCCAGCCTGTGTTCACCAACTCGCTGGCATGGGCGGGGGCCCGGCGCTGGGTGGAATGGGCATTCTGGCGGTGACGGCAAACAACCCGCTCACGCTCCTGCTGGTGTGGGCATCGCTGGATTTGGTTGAACTTATCACACAATTGAGTTCGGTGAACGGCGCCGCCAGCAGCGAACGGGTGGTGATCTCGTTTTCGACGCGCGCGCTTGGCATCGGTTTGGTAATTTGGGGGAGCGTCGTCAGCATTGCGGGCGGCGCCCGTTCGATTTTCAATCCATGCCGCCCAATGCGAGCGTGTACCTGGTGCTCGCCGCCGGTTTGCGTTTGGGTGTGTATCCGCTGCATTTGCCGTATTCGTCGGAATCCGCTTTGCGGCGCGGGTTCGGGACGGGCTTGCGGCTGGTGGGCGCTGTTTCCAGTTTGAGCGTGCTGGGGCATCTTCAACTCATCCCTGCCGGTTTTACCCCCGTGTTGATGTTCTTTGCCGTCCTCGCCGCGGTCTATGGCGGGTGGATGTGGCTTCGCGCGCCGGATGAATTGAATGGGCGTCCATATTGGGTCATCGGCATGGCTTCGCTGGCGATCCTTTCCGCGCTCAGTGGCAACCGGATCGGGCCCGCCGCGTGGAGCGCCGCGCTGATCCTCGTGGGCGGCGCGCTCTTTCTTGCGTCGGTTCAAAACCTCTGGCTCAACCGCGCCATGCTGGTCGGCGCGTGGAGTCTTTCATCCCTGCCGTTTTCGCTCACCGCGGGCGCATGGCTCGGCAGTTTGGGATTGTTCCTTCCGCTCGTCATCGCCGCCCAGGGGCTGATCGTGGCTGGGTTCGTGCGCCACGCTCTTCGTCCCGCCGGACGGGACTCGCTCGACTCACAACCCGGCTGGACGCGCGCCGTCTACCCGGCTGGCATTGGTCTGCTGTTGTTCTTCCAATTGCTGATGGGATGGCTCGGCTGGGACGGCGCGCTGCAAATCGGGGCGTGGCTGCAAGCCCTCATCGCTTCGCTCCTGACCGTGGGGTTGGTCTGGGCTTCGAGGCGTTTTCGCATCTTCAATCCGGTGCGCGCCCACTGGGTCACTGCCGCCGAGTCGCGCTTGAACAGTTTGTATCAATGGCTTTGGTCGCTCTACCGCGGATTAGCCCGACTCAGCCAGGCGGTCATCGTTACGCTCGAAGGCGAGGGCGGCATCATGTGGACCCTGCTCTTCCTGGCGTTGTTCATCTCCTTGCTGGCACAAGGAGCGCAATAGCATGGCAGTGGAAATCGTTTCATGGGTTGCGGTTGCGCTGATCTTCGTCACCGCCACCGCCATGCTCATCAGCCGCGATTGGCGCATCAGCCTCGGCGCGCTTGCCATTCTGTATCTCGCCGCGTTCTGGCTGGTGGCCCGTCACCTGCCGTTCGCCATGAGCACGGCAAAACTCATCGCCGGCTGGATGGTGGTCGCCACGCTCGGCATGACCCGGCTGAGTCTCACAGAGGCGGAGGGGCAGGAACAGGATACGTTCTTCCCGCGCGGGATCGGGTTCCGCATCACGTTGATGGGCATCGTCGCGCTCGTGACCGCGGGAGCCGCGCCCAACGTCGAAGCCGCCATTCCCGGCATGGGGATTCCGGTCATTGCCGGAGGGCTGTTGCTCATTGGCGGCGGCGTGGTACATCTCGGCGTCACCTCGGATGTGTTGCGCGCCATCCTCGGTCTGCTCACCTTGCTGGCGGGGTTTGAAATCCTTTACGCGGCGGTGGAGAGTGCGATTCTGGTCACGGGCTTGCTGGCGGTGGTCAATTTGGGATTGGGCATCCTCGGTTCGTATCTGCTGGTGGCGGGTTCTTCCCCGCTGGAAAGCGAGGAGGAGGCATGACCGCGCCCATCCTCTGGATCGTCGCTCCGTTTGTCGTCGGCGTATTCGTTCTGTTTTTCCTGCGCGACCGCTTCTCCGCCTGGATCGGCGGGACCACCTCCGCCGTCCTCGCTTTGATTGCGCTGGTCATCCCGATTGACACGGCGCTTTTGATCGGCTCGGTCTCCATCAAAATCTCGCCTGCCATTCAGTTCTTCGGTCGCAGTTTTGAGCTCAACACAGCGGACGGTCCCCTGCTCGCCATGATCTACGGACTGGCGGCGGTGTGGTTCTTCGGCACTGAAGCCTCCGGCACGGCAAACCGTTTCGTCTCGCTGGGTTTGATGATCGTCGCGTTGCTGACCGCTTCCATCGCGGTCGAGCCGTTTTTGTACGCCGCGCTTCTCCTGGAGGTGGCGGTGATGCTCGTCATTCCCCTGCTCGTGCCGCCCTATCAAAAGCCCGGGCGCGGCGTGGTGCGCTTCCTCATCTACCAGACGCTGGCGATGCCCTTCATCCTTTTCTCCGGCTGGATGCTGGCAGGCGTGGAATCCAGCCCCGGAGACCTGGGGACCACCATCCAGGCTGGCACGATGCTCGGCTTGGGGTTTGCCTTTCTGTTCGCGGTCTTTCCGCTTTACAACTGGATTCCGTCACTGATGGAGGAATCCTCTCCCTATGCAACCGGTTTCCTGCTTTGGGCTTTGCCCACGTTCACGGTCATCTTTGCCCTGGGCTTTTTGGACCGCTACACCTGGCTGAGGACTACCCCGCAGATCGTCAATGCCATGTTGTTCTCAGGCGTGTTCATGGTCGCCAGCGGCGGGATCTTCGCCGCGCTTCAACGGCACATCGGACGCATCCTCGGCTTCGCCGCCGTCGCCGAAGCGGGCTTGCTCCTGCTGGCATTGGGGTTGCAGACGAACTCATTCGTCGAAATCGCCTTCCTCACGCTCATCCCGCGCGGGCTGGAACTGAGCGTTTGGGCGCTGGCGCTTTCGATCATCAAGCAAAAAGCCTACTCCCTGCGCTTCAACGAAATTCAGGGACTTGCCCGCAAATATCCGGCGGCGGTGACATCCCTGCTCTTCGCCCATCTCTCCGTGACCGGCTTTCCCCTGCTGGCGGGCTTCCCGTCCCGGCTGGCGCTCTGGCAGGAACTGGCGGCGCAATCGCTTGCGGTTTCCTTTTGGGTTTTTCTGGGTCTGTTTGGCTTGCTGACAGCCGCCGTCCGCACGCTGGCGGTCTTCGTCATGGCGGAGGCGGATGCAAAATGGGAATGGAACGAGACCTGGGCGCAGACGGCAATGCTTGGCATTGGGGCGGGCGGACTCTTCCTCCTCGGTTTGTTCCCGCAGGCAATGCAGCCCTTCCTCGCCAGCCTGCCGACTTTGTTCGAGCATCTCGGTCAATAAGCCGTTTTGACCAAAGGGTATAATTCAGCCACTCTGGAGACCTCCAATGGAATTTGAACAGATCGTCAAACGCCTTGAATTTCTCGATAAACAACAACGCGAAACCAGGGACACCCTCGCCGCTTTGAAGGAACGCACGGCATCCTATGAATCTTCTGTAGATGTGGTGTCCAAACAGATCAAGGCGCTCAGCAAACAGATCGCAGACCTCGCCC
Source organism: Chloroflexota bacterium (assembly GCA_013112685.1). Taxonomy (GTDB): domain Bacteria; phylum Chloroflexota; class Anaerolineae; order Anaerolineales; family Villigracilaceae; genus Villigracilis. The sequence goes on from JABFGC010000002.1 coordinate 1,970,551, forward strand.
CCATCCCCAAGCGCGTGGGCCCAGTTCGAGACGCTCATTGGCAAACAGCGCACCGACCTGGTCAAGATGATCGAAGAGGCGGAGAAGACCCATACGCGCACCGAACGCGACATCACCGGGGAATACCGCGCCCAGTTCACCGAGATTCAGAAGGCGCTCGAACAACTCAAGACCCAGGTCAACCCGGCTGAAATCAAAAAGCAGTTCAAGGAGCGCGCCGACGAAGCCAAACGACTGCAAACGAACTTCAACGAGTTTGTCTCCAGGTTCGAGGAGGTCAAACGCGCCAACGACGACGTCAAACACGCCTTGCTGGCGAACGAGGAGGCGCGCAAGAACGACCTGAAACGCATCGCCGATATGCAGGGGGAATTGACCGCCCTGCGCAAACGCATTGACGAACAACGCGACAAGACCACCGTTCAAACAGATAATATCCGCGTCCTCGAAAGCCGCCTCACCGACCTGCTCGCCTCCGAAATGGAACGCAAACAGGCGCAAGCCGCCTTCATAGACCAGCAGAGCGTCGCCCAGATAGACCGAGAGCGCGCCTTCAAGGACTGGCAGGATAAATTCGCCGAATTTCAAAAGGAAGCCGCCGGGCTGGACGCCCAGATCCAAAAACTGGATGAAGCCCTGCGCGGCGCGAAAAAAGCCCAGGATGCCTACGTGGAACTCAACACCAAACTCGAGCGCCGCATCAACGAAGTGACCGAAATGCAGCGACTCGCCGAGGAACGCCTGCGGCAAGAATGGATCACCTTCAAAGCCGACGAACAGAAACGCTGGACCCGGGTACAGCCTCTCCTCGGAGGAAGCCTTCCGCGACATCCGCAAGGAGATCGGCAAGTACGAGAGCAATGTCAACTCACTGAATGAGATCACCCAGGTCTTGCAGGACCAAATCCACCAGACCACCGACGCCTCGGAAAAACAATTGCAGGAATTGATGAACGTGGTGCACGAGTGGATGACCACCTATCAACGCATCATGGGGCATGGGAAGAAGACGGTAAAGAAGGGATGAGTAACGAGCAAAACGAGTAATGAGGAATCAAGGGCAGAGACGAGGAAAAGGTGGAGACCGGGCGGTTTCCACTTTTTTGTTTTCAAATTGTGGTTAAATTGAACACATGAGAGTTATCGGTACGGCAGGTCATGTAGATCACGGCAAATCCACGCTCATCGAAGCGCTCACCGGCGCACACCCAGACCGCCTCAAGGAGGAAAAAGCCCGTGAGATGACCATCGAACTCGGCTTTGGCTGGCTGACCCTGCCCAACGGCGAGGAGGTCGGCATTGTGGATGTGCCGGGTCACCGCGACTTCATCGAGAACATGCTCTCCGGCATCGGGGGAATTGACGCGGCATTGCTCGTCATCGCGGCGGATGAAGGCGTGATGCCGCAGACGAGGGAACATCTCGCCATTTTGGATTTGCTCCAGATTCCCGCCGGGCTGATCGTTTTGACAAAAACCGACCTCGCCTCGGACTCAGCCTGGCTTGATCTCGTTGAGACGGACGTGCGCGCCGCTGTGAGCGGGGCCCGTGCTGCAAGACGCGCCCATCCTGCGAGTCTCTGCAAAAACCAAAACGGGACTCGAACCCCTAATCTCCGGCCTTCAATCTCTCCTCCAACAAAAACCCGCCCGCCCCGACTTGAACCGTCCGCGCCTGCCGATTGACCGCGTCTTCACCATGAGCGGATTCGGAACCGTCGTCACCGGCACGCTGAGCGACGGTCATCTTTCCGTTGGGGATGAAGTGGAAATCCTGCCGGGCGGTTTGACGGGCAGGATACGCGGACTGCAAATGCACAAAAGGAAAGAGGAAAGAGCCGTCCCCGGTTCGCGCACCGCAGTCAACATCTCCGGCGTGGATACGGAACAGATCCGGCGCGGCAACGTGCTGGCGCATCCCGGTCAATACCAAGCCGTGCGCCGCATTGACGCGCGCTTCCGCGCCCTGAAAGAGATCAGCAAGCCGCTTGCACACGGCGATGAAGTCAAGTTTTTCGCCGGCGCGAGCGAGACGATTGCCAGCCTGCGGCTGCTCGGCGCGGAGGAACTGGGCGCGGGCGAAGAAGGCTGGATTCAACTCGAATTGCGCGATCCGCTCGTTGCCGTGCGCGGCGACCGCTACATCCTGCGGAGACCCTCCCCCAGTGAAACGCTCGGCGGCGGCGTGGTGGTGGATCATCAGCCCAAGGGCAGGCACAAACGCTCTGATGCCGATGTGCTCAAATCTCTGGAATCGCTGGCGCAAGGCTCGCCCGCAGACATTTTGCTCGAAGCGGCAACGGCGTTGCAGATCGCACCCATCAAAGAGATGGCTGCCAAATCGCGGCTGGAATCTGCGGCGGCGGAATCGGCTTTGCAGGAACTGATCGGCAACGGTCAACTCGTGATGCTGGAAGAAGGCGAATCCGGCGCAAACAGCGAGGCGCTGGCAATCTCCCTGCCGCATTGGAACAACTTGAAGGAAAGAATCTTGCAATTGGTCGAGTCGCATCACAAGCAATATCCCTTGCGGCGCGGAATTCCGCGCGAGGAATTAAAGAGCAAACTGAAACTCACGCCGAAGGTATTCAACGCCGCCCTTTCATTTCTCGCCGTCCATCGCTCGATACTCGACCAGCGCGGAGCGGTATCCAAGCCGGGGCATGAGATTCGCTTCAATGGAGGGGAACAGGTCAAGGTCCAGGCATTGAGGCGGAAGTTCGAGTCGAATCCATATTCCACGCCGAGCGTCAAGGAATGTCAGGCGGAGGCGGGCGACGAAGTCGTCAACGCTTTGATCGAGTTGGGCGAGTTGGTCGCGGTCTCCCCGGAGGTCATCTTCCGCAAAACGGATTACGACGAAATGGTGAACCGGGTGAACGGGAGCATTCAGCAGCGCGGACAGATTACGCTCGCCGAGGTGCGCGATATGTTCGGGACCACGCGGAAATACGCGCAGGCGCTGCTGGAGCACCTGGATGGAATCGGCATGACCATGCGGAACGGGGACGCGCGCACGTTGAGAAAGTGAAGAGCGATGCAGGAAATTTTGAGGACTATTTTCAAACCGCCCGTGTTTGGAAACGACGAGGACAACCACCAGGCATACCTGTTGAATGTGATCCTGTGGGGCTTGGTCGTCATACCCATACCGTACGTGCTTTATTATTTGATCTTCGCGCCGGAGGGCATGACCCGCGCGTTGATCCAGTCCGCGGCGGGCGAAACGATAAACGTCATCCTGCTGGTTTTGCTGCGCCGGAGGTTCGTTCGAGCCGCCTCGTATATTCAGGTATCTTCCTTTTGGCTTTTCCTGACCGTTTCCGCTTTCACCGGCAAAGGCATCCACGACGAATCCTACCTGCTCGGATACCCGCTCGTGATTGTGATTGCGGGACTTTTGCTCGGGGGGCGCGTCGCGTTCGTGACCGCGGGTCTCTCCCTGCTTTCGGGGCTGCTGATGGTCCGTGCCGAAACGAGCGGATGGATCGTCCCGTCTCTGCGCCCGCCCCTGGAAACCTGGACCGTCAGCCTGATCGTTTTTCCCATGGGCGCCATTCTGCAATACCTCTCGACCCGCACCGTGACCAGGGCATTGGACCGCGCGCGGCTAAGCGAGGAACGTTACAGGTTGATCTCCAACGTGAGTTTTGACTACACCTTCGAGACCAGCGTGGATAAAGACGGCGGGACAAGCCTCGTCTGGGTGGGCGGCGCATTCGAGAAAATGACCGGATACACGATGGAAGAGTACATCGCCACCGGCGGCTGGCTGGGGCACGTACATCCCGACGACCTCGAAAAAGACGCCGCCGACATGGCAAAACTGCACCGCAACCAGGAGGTGATCAACTCGGAGATTCGCACCTTTACCAAAAGCGGCGAGATCCGCTGGGAACGCATCTTTGCGTTCCCCGTCTGGAACAGCGAAGAGAACCGCCTTGCCAGCATTGTGGGCGCCGTGCAGGATGTGACCGCCCAAAAGCAGGCGGAGGAACGGGTGATGGAGACCATGCTCCAACAAGCCGCCATTCTGAACAACATCCCCGATATGGCATGGCTCAAAGACCTGGAGAGCCGTTACATCGCCGTCAACGAGCAGTTCCTCAAAACAAGCGGACGCAGGCTCGAAGAGGTGCTCGGCAGGACCGATTACGACATTTGGTCGAAGACATACGCCGACAGGTACCGCCAGGATGATCTTGAAGTCGTCCGCTCCGGCAGGCGCAGGCAGGTGGAGGAACTCCAGGCGGACAGCACCGGCAGGGAATACTGGGTGGAGACCATCAAGACGCCCATCCGCAACGCGCAGGACGAGATCATCGGCACGACTGGAATCGCGCGCGAGATCACCGAGCGCAAAAAAGCGGAGATGGAACGCGAACGCCTGATCGCCGAACTCGAAACGAAGAACGCCGAACTGGAACGATTTACCTATACCGTCTCGCACGACCTGAAAGCCCCGCTGGTGACCATCAACGGCTTCCTGAGTTACCTCGAAAGGGACGCAAGGTCGGGCAATTTCGATAAATTCAACAACGACCTCATGCGCATCCACCAGGCGGTGGATAAAATGCAAATCCTGTTGAAGGATTTGCTGGAACTGTCGCGCATCGGCAGGATCATCAACGAGCCGGAAGAGACCGATTTTGGCGGGATCGTCCGCGAGGCGCTCGCGCTCACCGAAGGGCAGATCCATGCCCGCGGCGTCCGCATCGAATTCGTGGAAGACGGTCATAAGATTTTCGGCGACCGCACCCGCCTTGTCGAAGTCCTGCAAAACCTGATTGACAACGCCGCCAAATTCATGGGCGATCAACCCGACCCGCGTATTTGCATTGGAACGGTCACGAACGCCGAGGGGGAGCCGGTCTTCTACGTGCAGGATAACGGCATCGGCATCGCCCCGCAATACAGCGAGCGGATCTTCGGTCTGTTCAACAAACTCGACTCGCACTCCCAGGGGTCGGGGGTCGGTCTGACCCTGGTCAAACGCATCGTTGAAATTCACGGCGGCAGGGTTTGGGTCGATTCGCAGCCGGGCAAAGGCTCGACGTTTTACTTTACCGTGCCGCATCCGGCAACGGGCTAATTCCAATCACCATCGAAAAAAGAAAAGGAGATTCCATGTGCGGAAGATTTACACTTACGGTTGACCCCGCCGATTTGAAGGAAACCTTCGAGAACTACGAATTCCCGGCGCAGTTCGCGCCGCGCTACAACATCGCGCCCACCCAGCCGGTGCTTGCCATCCCGAACGACGCGAAGAACAAGGCGGACTTTTTCCTGTGGGGCTTGATCCCCTCGTGGTCGAAGGACCCGTCCATCGCCAGCAAACTCATCAACGCGCGCGGCGAAACTATTGCGGAGAAACCGTCCTTCCGCGGCGGCTTCAAATACAAGCGATGCCTCATCCCCGCCGACGGCTTCTACGAATGGAAAGCCAGCCCCGGCGCGAAAACCAAAACGCCCTACTTCATCCACATGAAAGACCGCAAGCCCTTCGCCTTCGCCGGTCTGTGGGACGAGTGGCAGTCGCCGGACGGCGGCTCCCTCCGCACTTGCACCATCATCACCACCGAACCCAACGAGTTGATGTCCGCGCTGCACAACCGAATGCCCGTGATCCTGCACCCAAAGGATTACGATCTCTGGCTGGACCCCTCGCCTCAGACTCCCGAAAAACTGCTCCACCTCATCAAGCCCTTCCCCGCCGACAGGATGTCCGCCTACCCGATCTCGACGTTGGTCAACAAACCGGATAACGACCGCCCCGAACTGATCGCTCCGCTGCATCCTTGAGATCTGCCGTGCAAACGCACAGGGCGTTGAATCTCCAAAATGCGAAACCTCAAACTTTGGCTTACCAGCCGGTTCCCCGCGCTCTCTTCGCGCGACTACGTTCTCTTCATCATCGGGCAGTTCATCTCCGTCATCGGCACGTGGATGCAAGCCACCGCCCTGCCGTATCTCGCATATCGCATCTCAGGCCGTCCGCTGGATCTGGGGCTGATCGGATTCTCGAACACCCTGCCCACCCTGCTGATCGCGCTTCCCGCCGGTGTGCTGGTGGAGCGCTGGGACAAACGCAAGGTGGTCATCATCCTGCAAGCCGTGATGTCGGTGCAGGCGTTCGGTCTGGCGTTTCTGACGTTCACCGGTCAATTGCAAATCTGGCACATCGTCCTGCTGGCGTTCCTCTACGGCTCGGCGGTAGCGGTGGAAGTGACCGCGCGCCAGGCAATGCTGATCGAACTGGCAGGCAGGGAGGCATTGCCCAGCGCCATTGCGCTCCAGACCACGGCATTCAATCTGGGGCGCATCCTCGGTCCGCTGATGGCGGCGGGGCTGATCTCCGTCTTTGGGAACGAGGGCAGCGTCTTTCTGGCAAACGGAATCAGTTTCATCTTCGTCATCACGGGTCTGTTTTTTGCGCGCACCCGCTTCAAGGTCGAGAATGAGGCGGCGAAGTCCCAGGGCATGGGCAGCGATTTCAAGGAGGGACTGGCGTACATCCGCTCGAGCGCAATCGTCCTGTCCGCCATCCTCATGTCGGCGCTGCTTGGATTCTTCGGCATCCCCCTGCTTCAGCAAATCCCTGCCGTCGCGCGCGACATCCTCCAGCCGAGGCTGATCGTCGAAGCGATGATCGCAGCGCGCACCAGCAACCTGTACATGGCGCAGGGCGTCGGCGCGGTCACGGCGGCATTCATGATGGCGTATCTCGGCTCAGCGGATAAAAGCAAAACCCTGCTTTGGGGACAGATCCTTTTCATCCTGCCGGTCATCCTGCTGGGCAGCACCACGAATACACTGCTCGCATACGCTTTGCTGGTGTTCATCGGCTGGGGCACGGTCATCCAACTGGTCAGCATGAACACGACCATCCAGGTGCGTGTGCCGAACGAATTGCGCGGGCGCGTTTTCAGCGTGTACTTTTGGGCGCTGCAGGGCGTCGCCCCGTTTGGGAGCATTCTGATCGGCTGGATCGCCCAAACCTGGGATGTGCAGACTTCGATCGTCGCCGGGGGCGTGACCTGCCTGGTTGGGATCGCAATCTTGAGGCTTATCTTCATGCGGAAAACGGACGCAGAGGCTTAAGGCAGAATAAGTCTTTTCACCCTCACTTGACGCTGATTTTTTTGCCATGTTATCATGATTCCCATGCAAAATAACTTTACAGAAGACGCCCCAAACCCGGGAGGCGATAAAACTTCAAAGCCATCCTCTGCGCCCGCCCGCCCGCGCAGTTTTTTCTCGAACTGGCTTAACACGTTGGTCGAAATGGGATTGGGCGAGCCGCTCATCCGAATCAGCACGAATATTTTTGCGGTCGCCGCCATTTTGGTGGTGAACGTTTTGGCGCAGGGGTTTTACAGCCAGCCGGAACCGGCGCCCGATGGTGAGGAGCAGGCTTCAGGTCCAGCCGGAGGCGCACCCGTGGAGATCAACCCTGTCCCGCCTGCGGATACGTCCGTCATCCAGGGCATATCCCGTTCGGCGCAAATCCATACCAACATTCCGAGCCGCCCGCGGCAGGAGTTGACCAGATACACCGTTCAGGATGGCGACACGGTCTTTGGCATCGCGGAGAAATTCGGTCTGCAGCCGCAGACCATTTTGTGGGGCAATTACAACGTTCTGCTGGACGACCCGCACTCGCTTCAACCCGGGCAGGAACTCAACATCCTGCCGGTGGACGGCGTGTATTGGGAATGGCTGGGCGGCATTCCGTTTGGCGAGTGGGCTGAATTCTACGGCGTGACCCCCGCGGACATCATCGAATTTCCGGGCAACAATCTCGACCCAAACGAAGTCGGCGATTACAACAATGCGAACATCAAGCCCGGCACATGGTTGATCATCCCCGGCGGCAAACGCGACTTTGTAAGTTGGAGCGCGCCGCTGGGAGTGACGCGCGAAAACCCCGCCTCTGCCCGCGTACTGGGAGCGGGCGCCTGCGACCCGGTGAGCGGCGGCGCGGTCGGTTATGGCTACTTCGTCTACCCGACGAACAAGCATTATCTTTCGGGCTTCGACTGGTCGCCGCAGACCAATCACAACGGGGTGGATTTCGCCGGGAACGAAGGGGAAGCCATCTATGCTTCAGACGCAGGTGTGATCGTATACGCAGGTTGGAATGATTACGGGTACGGCAACATGGTGATGATAGACCATGGCAACGGATTCCAAACATTGTACGGTCACATGAGCGCATTGAACGTCGGCTGCGGGCAGAGCGTGGGTCAGGGCGAGGTGATCGGCGCAATCGGTTCCACCGGGCGTTCGTCCGGCTCGCACCTGCATTTTGAAATCATGGCGGGGATGAAGGTGAATCCCTGGGATTATCTGCCCCCGCCTTAATCCTTGCCAAAGCCGCGAGGCTATACTATAATCCCGCTCGCTTATCCGAAAGGATACGATGTCGTTGGGCGCATAGCTCAGTTGGTTAGAGCGCTACTATCACACAGTAGAGGTCCGGGGTTCGAGTCCCTGTGCGCCCACAGATTAGCCGTCTCGTGAGAGGCGGTTTTTGTTTTTGTAGTCCGGCGGTTTCCCATCGAGGGACTTTGCGAGTCCCTGTGCGCCCACAGATTAGCCGTCTCGTGAGAGGCGGTTTTTGTTTTTGGGTTCTACCGTTTTTAACGGGAAAACCATTTTCACCACGACCCTCATGCTGAGGGCTTAGGGCACGACACTTGCCCCGGGTGCAAGTGCCGGGGAGATCACGAAGGAAAAACGCCTATAAAGTGGACGCCTTTTCCCTCCTTTGTGTACTTGGTGCCCTTTGTGGTTAGGCTCTTTCCCGTTAATTACGGGAGAGCCGTTTTTGTAGCCGGTGGTTTCCCATCGAGGGACTTTGCGAGTCAGAAACCTGCGTGTAAAAAACCTATCAGAATCTCTCAAAGATAGGGTCAAATTCATGCTACTCTTTTATAATGAGAGCGTATGAGTACAAGATCCAATGAAACCTGGCTCGCCGACCTGCGGGAAAAAGGTCCCCGTCACGACGATGCGCTGAACGACCTGCGAGAGATCGTCCAGAAGGGACTCCCGTATGCCCTTTCGCGCTGGCTCCCGTCCGACGATCCGCTCTTTCAGCCGCTCGTGGAAGAAGTGACCCAGGAGACGCTCCTGCGCGTCCTGGACCCAGTTGGACACCTTCGAAGGGCGCAGTCTTTTCACCACCTGGGTTCACAAAATCGCCATCCGCATCGCGCTGACCGAACTGCGCCGCAAACGCTGGCGGGACGCCTCCCCTGGATGAATTGACCGAAAACGAGGACGCCCCTCCGCCGCCCGGTCTGCTTGCCGATTCGCAGGCTTCCCCGAGACCTCTGCCGAGCGCAAGGACATGCTCGACCGGGTGCGCCGCATTTTGGAGGAGGAACTGACTCCCAAACAACGCGAAGCGCTCATCATGCTTGGGTTGCAGGATATCCCCATGGAAGAAGCCGCCAAACGGATGAAGACCAACCGCAACGCGCTCTACAAACTCCTGCACGATGCCCGCCTGCGGCTGAAGAAACGGCTTTCCCTCGAAGACCTCACCCCGCAGGACGTATTAACCGCCTTCGAGCCGAAGTAAGATTAATATTTCGTTAAACGTCTCAACCATAGCATGAAGATAAGAAACCTAATTCAACAGATCCGCAGCCGGTTCGACCCCCAGCCCCAAATGACGGACGAGGTCGTCGTCAAATTCCTCAACGTGCTCGAACAGGCGCGCGCCGAGGATTGTTCCTGCACCGATATCTACGCCCGGCTGGACGAATTTGTGGAAAACGAACTCAAAGGGGTGGATGCTGAAAAGGTCGCCCCGCTCATCCGCGAGCACCTCGATATATGCAATGAATGCTGCGAGGAATACGAAGCCCTGCTCTCGGTGATCGAACACACGAAAGAGGACTCAAAAAACTGACGGGCGCAAAGCCCGTCAGTTTGCTTAAGTCCCCTGCCGCACTGCTTTTTTGATTTTTCATAGTCCCATTCGTTGAAGGTAATTCCCCCGCTTGTAATCCGGCTGGATCGGGGTAGAATCTTCATCAGGAGGACTCCCTCATGAAAAAGATTTCCCTTTCGATCCTGTGCGCTATCTTCCTTTCCGCCTGTCTGCCAGAGAGTACCCCACAGGTGACGGTCACTCCGGAAGCGACCGTCACCTTGACCGCAACCTCAACCTCCACCGCAACCGTCGAGCCGACGGAAACGCCTACCCCGAAGCCGGTCGTCGAAACCGTCAGTGAGGATCGTTCTGGGCGGAGGCGGGCGTGCCTGCCGGGCTGACTGTGACGCAAAAAGCAGACGGCTTCTATGCCACCAACCTGGTCGGGCAGGAGGTCAAGGTGGGTGAAATAGGCGCGGGCGGAGCCGCCGTGCCTGCCGACTGGCTGAGGTACCAACCGGCAACCGAGATGGTGGAAACGGAAAACAATGTCATCCCTTATGATCCTGCGATCGCCTTGAACGTCGCTATGCTGTACGCCACGCCTTTTGCACCGGAAATCCAGGCGTGCAAGCCCGGCAACGTCGCCGCAACGAATAAAAATCCTTTTAATGGGAAAGAGACGAGGTATTCATATTTATATTGGTCTGACCGCCCCAGTCTATTGAAAGAAGACCCCAAAAAAGATACCAGACCGGCAAAGATCATCGGCTTTTTTAGGACAGCCTATGAAAACGGCTATCAGCTGTGGGTAAAAGTAGTTGAGTGGCTTACCCCGGGCGGGATCACCTATACAGTTAATGTAACAGGAACACAATTATATACTTCAGATCAAGGAAATGAAAATGAAGTATTCCCAGCAGGATTTTCTACTCTTCCAGAGAGTGAAAAAGTCTTGCAACCAGCTGGAAAAATTTTTAGGGACCCTGTAATAAACGGTTATTTGGAAAAATGGATAGAGACAGGTTGTCCTCCGGCAGAGTTGCAGAATTATTTTATATATGGTGATCAAGGCGTAAAATATAAATAATTTTCTTCTTCATCAATCGAGTTGATTTTATTTCCCTGACTTTGATAGACTCTACTTAATGGGGAAGATATTTTTATCAATCGTATTTGTCTTCTTGATGATTTTTGGTTTTAGTAAACCCGCCTATGCCGGAGGATGTTATGTAGGAGCAGATGGCTATGCTTATGAGTGTAGTTGCCAGCTAACTGATCCACAAACAGGTTTGTGTTTGTACATAGAATGTCATGTTCCTCCATCAGATAGCCCTTGTTGCGATGCTGGCAATGGCTGTCCTCCGGAGGATAGACCCAATCCCCGTCCTGACTGCTGGAACGGGGCAGTGAACTGTCCTGCCGGGTATTTCCGAATGTATGATCAACCAGTTGAGACTTTCTGTGAGGTTAATGCTTTTGGAGCAAGAATGTGTCGTCCTTGGGGCAGTGCCCAGGCGTCAAGTGGTTGTTGCCGTGAAAGATGCGATGAAGAAACAGGAGAATGCTGGTGTAATAATGCACTTGCCAAAACCGGAATACACGACCTACAAGTGCTGCCCCAACGGCACGACTGTCCAGTGATGTTACGCACCCTCACCCCTTCACCCCTCTCCCAGCGGGAGAGGGGACGGGGGTGAGGGCGCGTATGGTGAGTTAATCATCGGAAAGAGCGAATCTGTCAGTTGCCAGTTATGAGTGATACAACATCTCGCCCGCGCGGATTGGGACTTTCAGGCGGTTCTCCGCCGGGGTGATCGGGCAGGACCACATCTCGTTGTAGGCGCAGTATGGGTTGTAGGCATAGTTGAAGTCCACGAGGAAGCGCCCGCCCGGTAAAGGCTCCGGCTCGAGATAACGCCCGGCGGGATAGGTCTCCCTGCCAGCCAGCGAATCCACAAAAGGCAAAAAGTGGATTCGCTGGCTGCGGTAGATCGTCAACTCGGCGTTCTCCCCGTCCACAGTGAATTTGAACCTGCCATACCGCTCGTAGACCTGCACGTCGCCGGTGGTGGTCTGCATCTCGAGGCGGTCCTTTTCAGGGAATTCATCCACCTTCACTTCAAGGCGCAATCCCTCGTTTTCGGGAAAATAACTCAACCCCTTGAACCCGGCCCGCTGTTCGCGGGTCAGCGGGCTTTGCGGGTGTCCGCCAAAAAACGCATCCTTTTCGGCGCGAAAGGCATCCAATTCTGTCATGGTTCCTCCAAAGAAAATCTGATAGATAGACTGAAAGCGGCGTGGATTTCTTACGAAATCATATCCAATTTGCCAGCCCCTTGCCAATTCACTTGCTTTATGCTATTTTTAGCAGGAGGAACTCAAATGCCGACAGGTCAAAAAACGGTCATGATCATCGAGGACGAACCGGATGCCGCCGAACTCTTTGCAGAGATGATGCGCGTCAACGGCTTCAGAGTCATCAAGATGTTTTCCAGCACCCCCGCCATCCCAATCATCGCGCAGGAAAAGCCGGACATCATCCTCCTCGACATCATGATGCCGGACATCTCAGGGCTGGAAGTTCTGCGCTACATGCGCCGCGAGCCGGAACTGGCAAAAATACCCGTCATTGTGGTCTCCGCCAAAAGCATGCCCGGCGACATCAAGACCGGGCTCGAGGCTGGCGCATCCATGTACCTCACCAAACCCGTCGGGTTCCAGGACCCCTAAAACAGGCTGTGGAAAAGTAATGAGCGACAACCATACTGCATGAATCAAATTCGAGCCTTCATCGCCATTGACCTGCCCCCACCCATTCAGGAATCAGTCGAAAAGCAAACCGCCGCCCTGCGCCGCACGCTGGGAGGCGGTCTCGTCCGCTGGGTCCCCGCGCACAACATGCACCTGACCTTGAAGTTCATCGGGAACGTTGCCGCCTCGCACGTGGATTTCCTCAAGCAGATGCTCGTCCAGTCGGCGGATTCCCACACACCGTTCGACCTGCAAGTCGGCGGCATCGGCTCTTTCCCGAACTCGAAGCGGCCCCGCGTCATCTGGGTCGGGATTCACGCCCCGGCTGAACTGACTTCCCTTCAAACCAACATCGAAAAAGGCGCGCTCCGCCTGGGCTACGAGAAGGAGGAACGTCCCTTCTCCCCGCATCTCACCCTGGGGCGCGTGCGCCAGAACCTCGACGCGGCGGATGTGCAGAAAATCCGCTCGGCTTTGGAAAGCACGCAGATCGGCAGGATCGGCGCCGCCAGAATAGACGCCGTCCATCTCTATCAAAGCGACCTGCGTTCGGACGGCTCGGTTTACACAAAATTATTTTCAGCGCCGCTTAATAAAAAAGAATTCTAATGTCATCCTGAGCGAAGCGAAGAATCCCCGCCCATGTCACAGCGACTCTTTGCCTGAGGCTCGGAGCGACATCCACAGAGGTGACATCTGAACGCACTTGAACTTGCCCGCGAAATCGTAAATTCCCTCGAAGATAAAAAGGGGGAAGATATTGTCTTATTGGATATAAAAGGAATTGCCTCCTTTACCGATTATTTCGTCATCTGCACCGGCACCAGCGACCGCATGTTGGACGCTCTCGCCAACGCCGCCATAGAGGACGTGCGAAAGAAGCACCGCAAGAAAGCCAGGAAACAGGGAAACTCCCGCGACGGCTGGGTCGTCGTGGACTATGGCGACGTGGTAGTGCATCTCTTCTCCCCCGACCAGCGCGATTACTACGCCATCGAAGAGTTATGGGAAGACGGAAAGGTACTGCTAAGGTTGAAATGACAAAATCCCGCAGGTGTTCATGCCTGCGGGATTTTTCGATTATTGGCTGTACTCGTAATGCTTCGTCAGTGTATAGGTGATGTAATTCACCCACAAGGGCTGGACCATATCCCATTCGTAATCATGCGATGAGAAGGTCTGGATGACCATCCGCCCGCCGAGGCAGACCGCCAGCACGCCGTAGTCCGATTTGCGGTTGGACTGGAGTCCGCCAACGAGAACGGCGTCGCCGCCCGACCCCAACTCCAGCAGGTCGCCCGCATCGGTAAACCAGACCGGGTAGGGATACGACGGCGCCTGGACCGTGTTCGGCGTGGAAAGAAGCGGGTGGGATTTATCCAGCCAGTAGATCGAGTAATCGAACGGATCGTACTCGAAGTTGCGGATCCAATCGCGCTGGAACCGCACGCCGCACTTGCTCAGAATGGGGGCGATCTTGCCGTTGGCGATCTTGTCCAAATGCCAGGCTTCGATGATGACCGCGCCGCCGTTGTCAATGTGATCGTACATCATTTCGAACATCTCGCCGCTGAAACTGGAGCGCACCTCCGACGCCACGATGATCAAGTCCCATTCGGTGGCGGAATTTGCGTGCTGCTTGAACGTCCCCAGCCCGTCGCTGGCATTGACGATCTTGCCGCCGGAAAACGCCATGGAGTTGATGGTGTTGTCCACCATCGGCAGGAGGGACGGATAGCCCATCATGTCCTCATAGATCAGGATGTTGGAACCTTTGATGAGGTCGCGCATGTCAACGGGGGGAGGTGGAACTGCACCCGACCCCGACTCGCCGGTCGCAGGAGGCGCGGGCGCGGTGTAGGTCGGGTACGGGGTATAGGGTATAGGTGGCGGCGGGCGGCGGCAGCGTGGGAGCATCGAGTGTGGCTTGCTGGTTTGCCAGGCTGGTCTGCTGGACGGCTAACGCCACCCGAGTCTCTTCGAGAAGCGGGTCACTGCCGCTCACGCCGGGGAGACTGCAAGCCAATGCCGCAATAACCAACATAATGAAGGCTGTAATCCATCGTGAATGTTTCATATTGAGTACTCCTCCTTTCAATGGAAGGTACATCCCCCATCAACAATTTCATTATACAACCGCCCATCGTTTTACGGCTATAGGTGTGAAAAACACGGCTAACCCCGAATCGAATATGGGACGCGGTGAAATGTCCTGAATCCGCGAAGTCGGCGTCAATCCGCGTCTCGCTGGCTTTTAAAAACGAACTCACCCGCGAAATTTAATTTCGGGGCGAGTCATATTGTCCTGCAAACAATTCTTATTTCTCGAACACCCACGCATCCGTCGCGCGTTCCCACTTCACCAGTTCGTCGGTTTGGAACCACAACGCGGTTTCGCGTTCGCCGGTCTCGGGTTTGTCCGAAGCGTGGATGAGGTTGCGTCCTACCTCGAGCGCAAAGTCGTGGCGGATGGGCCCCGGCGCGGCTTCAACCGGTTTGGTCGAGCCGACCGTCTGGCGGACAGCCGCCACCGCGTTGGGACCCTCCCACACCATCGCCATCACCGGCGCGGACGTGATGTACGAGATCAAGCCGTCGTAAAAAAGGTTTGCCCTTGTGTTCGGCGTAGTGCGCCTCCGCCAGCGACTGGCTGACCCGGATAAACTTCGCGCCGACGAGTCGCAGTCCGCGGCGCTCAAAGCGCGAAATCACCTCACCGATCAAACCGCGCTGCACGCCGTCGGGTTTTACAAGTACAAGCGTTCTTTCCACAGAATTCCTCCAAAAGTTTTATTACAAAACCTGACAGGTCTTCGGGACCTGTCAGGTTTGCTGCTTATCGAATTAGCTCTTCCGCCTTGTTGTAGGCGTCGAGCGCCTCCTTCAATCGGTTGGCGCGCATGTAGGCGTCGCCCAGCGCCTGCCAGATGCTGACCTCCACCGGGTAGCGGTACAGCGAATCGTTCAAGTGACCGACGATCTCTTCGAGATGCCTGCCCTTCTTGATGAGTTTCCCGTAGTGCATCAACGCTTCGGGGATGTCGCCGCGGTCCAACTCCGCCTTGGCTTGGTTCAACAAATTGACGCCGGTCTGCCCCTCGGGTTTTCGTTGGCGAGCCGGTTGTCTGGCGGGCGCTTTCCTCCCGGCGGCAGCCTTCCCCGCAGGTTCGGGCGAAGGCGGATATTGTCGCTGCGCGGCGGATTTTTCCGAAATGGGATGCCAATCGGAAGGCGAAGTGGGTTTCGCCTGATGTGGAGCCGCATCCCCTTCCCATTGTTCACGGTGCAGCCAGGGCGGCAAATCTTCATCTGCCATTGCGCCGGATTCTTCCTCCACGCCCTGCAGCCAATCGGGTAGGTCCGCTGACAGGGAAACAGGAACAGCCTCCTCCGTCGGGATCGAGGCGGGGGTCTGCTGCCAGGCATCTTCTTCGACTTTCGCTTCCGCTCCGCTCAACCAGTCCGGCAAATCAGAAGGGGGCAGTTCGGGGGTTTTCTCAGGCTGGCTTGGGAAGGGCGGGCGCTGGGATGCCTGAAGGAGCGCGGGGTCGAGTTCGAGACCGGGTTCGTTATCCAAACCGCTGAGCCAATCGGAGAGGTCCTGGTTGTCCATCACCTGCTCGGCATTGACGTGCGTTTCTTTTTCGAGGCTGTCCAACCAGTTGGGCAGGTCGGGCGCGGTGAATTTCTGTTCTTCGGGCGCCGCGGCTGGCGGGGTCGGTTCGTTCAGCCATTCGGGAATTTCGCCGCGTTCGAGGGGTTGTTCCTCCGCTTCGGGTTTCATCCAATCCGGCAAGCCTTCATCGGATACAGGCTGTTTGGGCTTCTCTTCGCCTTCGAGGCTGCTCAGCCACATGCCCGTTTCGTCGGCGGCGGGCTGGGAGGCGGCTGTCTCGCCGATGGATTGAGCCTGCTGGGACCCAATCCGGCGGGGTCTCGGTGCGTTTGCTTGGGTCGGTGACGAGCTCTTCCGGTTTCGCGCCGTGCTTTGCCGCGAGCGACTCCAGCCAGGCAATCGCATCGTCTTGCTCCTGGGCGGATGCGCCAAGGCTTTCCGCCTGGACAGGGGAAACGCCCTGTACCTGCTGCACCCACTCCGGCGGAGTTTCGGTGCGTTTGCCCGGGTCGGTGACGAGTTCTTCGGGTTTCGCGCCGTGCTTTGCCGCGAGCGACTCCAGCCAGGCGATCGCGTCATCCTGCTCTTGGGCGGATGTGCCCAATCCTTCGGCAGGCGGCTGCTCCATTTTCGGCTCTGCCGCCTTCAGCCAGTCTGGAAGATTTGCAGGCTGGGCGGCGGCTTCCTCTTCGACCTCTGCGGGTCGGGCAGGTTCTTCAGCCTGCGCGCCGCCAAGTCCTTTCAACCAGTCCGGCGCTTCGTCGGAAATCGCGGGTTTCTCTTCCCGTTGAGGCGCGGGACTGCGCCTGCGGCGCCAAGTCCGCTCAACCAATCGGGGAGTTCTTCTGCGCCGAATTTTTCCTGCGGCGTTTCGAGCGCCTCCGGCGGCTCACCGGTTCGCGCGTCTTCCAACCCTTTCAACCAATCCGGCGTGTCAATGGCGGGCGACTCAAATGCCGGGGGTTCGGGTTTCTGGCTATCCGCCGGAACCTGACCCTTGAGCCAATCGGGCAGGTCGGCAGGGGACCAGGTCGCTCGCGGCGGGCTCTTCGTCAAAAATGGATGACGGCTGTTCAGGGGTTTTCGATTCCCCCCAGCCGGCGGCGCGCAGGAAATCTGGAATTTCGCTTTCCGGTTTCGGTTCGGCGGGCGGCGCGGGCTTTTCGGACGTGAACCAATCCGGTTGGGCGCCCACGGCGGCGGAGCCAGGCGCAGTGCCAATTCCCAGCGTGGAACCCCAATCCTGCGCCATCGGCACTTCCTGTCCCGTATATTCGAGGCGTTCCAAATTCACCGAAGCGTCGGGGACCTCGTTCGATTGAAACATCGAACCCTTCACAAAGTTGGCGTACGGGTCCAGTTCACCGACGCGCATCCGGTACGTCTGCGTGTTTTCGGCGCTGCTGGCTGTGGCAGGCAGGAGTTCCACCATGATACGGTTGGCTTCGAAGCAATAAGGGTAACGTTTCAGCAATTGGTTGCACAGATCGGAGGCGTCCGATTTTTGTCCGCTCTTGAAATAAGACAGCGCGAGCAGCACCTGCATATCCGCCCGTTGGGAATCTTCGGCAAGCACGGAGCGGATCTCCGCGATGGCTTGCGGATACAACTCACCCTGGACGTAGATGCGCGCCAGCGCGCCGCGCGTCATGCGGACTTTTGACGGCTCGACCCCATCACGCCTGCCGTACAACCTTTGCAGTTCCCCCTGAATGGCGGCGTTGGAAGGCTGAACCTCGAAGGCGCGCTCCATGTGCCAGAGGGCGTCGTCCAGTTTGTTTTCCTCGTCGCGGATGATGCTCAAACCGACGTGCGCCACAAAGTCATCCGGCACTGCCATCAGCAGGCGTCCGAAAACGTCCACGGCTTCGTTATAACGCCGGGCTTCGAGGTAGGCTTTTCCGAGCAGGCGGTAGGTTTCGAGATGTTTGGGAAAGGTCCTGAGGATATGACGGCAATGGGCAATTGCCTCGTCCAGGTTCCCCTGTTCGATGAGGCGCTCGATTTCGCGGTTGTAAATTCGCAATGAGACTTTTGCCATTACCGGTTCCTGTAGATTAAGTATGCCTGATTATCAAGAAATTCGCAAGACTATACGCTATTTTACTCGTAAAACAGCGGCAACGGCGGTACAGATTCGTCGCTAAATTGAAAGGCAGAGAGCGCCGCTTCGCGCGCCTCCGCAAGTTTTGCGTCATCGTTCGCATGAACCTCGAACAACGGCTCGCCTGCTTCTACCCGATCCCCCACCTTTTTGCGGAGGACAAACCCGACGGCATGGTCAATGGGATCGCCCTTTTGGGCGCGCCCCGCTCCCAGCGCCACCGCCGCCTCGCCCACGCGCCTCGCATGGACCTCGGAGATGAATCCGCCGCGGGAGGCTTTGACGGCCTCGATGAATTTTGCCCGCTCGAACTTCGAGAGGTCGTCCACGTAGGAGGCGTCCCCGCCCTGAGCCGCTACCAGCACGCGCAGTTTCTCCAACGCGCCGCCATCCGCAATGGACTTTTCCGCCATGGCGCGTCCTTCCGCCAAATCCTTCGCGCGCTGACCGATCACCAGCACATGCGCGGCGACGTGCAGGCAGTGTTCCACGTAATCCGGCGCGCCGCCGCCCTTCAACGTTTCGATGGCTTCGATGACTTCGAGCGCGTTGCCCACTGTCGCGCCCAAGGGTTGGTTCATGTCTGAGAGCAGGGCTACGGTCTTCCGTCCGGCGAGGCGTCCAATATCCACCATCAGGCTGGCGAGTTCGCGGGCTTCGTCCAACGTTTGCATGAACGCGCCCAGACCGGTCTTCACATCCAACACAATCGCCTGCGCGCCCGCCGCAATTTTCTTGGACATGATGGACGACGCGATCAGCGGCATGGACGGGACGGTCCCGGTCACATCGCGCAATGCGTAGAGTTTCCCGTCTGCGGGGGCGAGGTCAAGGGACTGCCCGGTAAGCACGATGCCTTTTCCCTTGAGTTGTTTTTTGAATTCTTCAGTGGACAAATCCACCCGGTAGCCGGGGATGGACTCGAGTTTATCGAGCGTGCCGCCGCTGAAGCCAAGTCCGCGCCCGGACATTTTGCCGACGGGCAAGCCGCACGCCGCCACCATCGGCATGACGGAGATGCTGGTCTTGTCGCCTACGCCGCCGGAGGAGTGTTTGTCCACGGCAATATCCACGATCTTCGAAAGATCGAGCACCTGGCCCGAACGCGCCATGGCAAGCGTGAGGTCGGTGGTCTCCTGGGCCGTCATGCGGTTCAGCAAAATTGCCATTGCAAAAGCGGAAGCCTGGTAATCTGGAATATCCCCGTTGGTAAAGCCCCGAATAAAAAATTCGATCTCCGCGGCTGTCAGTTCCTGTTTGTCGCGTTTTTTGATGATGATGTCTACCGCGCGCATGTGATTCTCCTTGTAAGAACTTGCGCGGTTATTTTATCGCATTTTGTCTGACAAAAAACAGTCACGCTAAAAGCATGACTACGATTTTTCCACCTGCTGCCCCTCTTTCGTATCCTTGACCCTCCACCCCGAGCCGCGGCGATTTCATCGCGCAGGCGGTCGGAGGCGGCGAAGTCTTTGTTCGCGCGGGCTTGTTTGCGCTGTTCGAGCAGGGCAAGGACTTCTTCCGAGGGGTCCATCCTCTTCCACGTTCCGGGCGTCCAATGTCATCTGCCAGATATGAGGCGGAATGCCCTTGTTCAGCGGATTGGGGAATTGGAAATCACCAATTTCTTTGAACGCAAATTTCGAGCCGGAAGGATAAATCTCCGGGTCGCACTCCCTCACAAGGGATACGGAACTCACGCCGCTCACTTCGCACATCCCCGTCTCAAAATCCATCATAATTCCCGTATGCTCGTCCAGACCGAGGGTGGTGTTTTCCCGCGGGAGGAGGTTGCACCATTGTTCGAAGCGCTCCATGCCGACGAAACAGCGGCTGGTATCCAGGTCCACGCCGCCCTCGGCGTTGTTCCAATGCGGGACGAAGGAAACGTGCATCCCAAAATCGGAAAAAAAGCCAAGCCCATCCTGGACGTGGACATCCTCGCCGACTTTATAGATTTCATAGACGGGCAATACCCACTGTCCCACCGAGATGGTGGCGGCGGAAGCAAAGACCAGCGTCGCTCCCTGCCTGTGCCGCGCGCGGATGACCTCCCATGCCAGCGTGCCGTGCAACTGCCGCGCCAGGTAACTGGGGCTGCCCGGTCCCATGAAGATCATGTTGGCGCGCATCAGCGGCTCGAGGATATCCGGGTTATCGGGGCTGAACTCCGTCCCTTTTTTGCGGGCGGGGATCAGGTCAATCGCCGGTTTGTAATTTTGCAGGCGGGTTTTGAGGAAGTCGCCCACGCGGCCGGCAACGAGAGAGGCGTTCAACTCAAAGCCGGCTGGCGTTTCGAGGATGGCGATCCGCGCCGGGCCCGGGATGAGGCGGGCAAGCGTCTCGAAGATTCGTCCGCCTGCAAGGGAAGTCTCGCCGGAGCCGAGGAAGGCAATGCGTCCAAGGGTCATGTTAATTTGGATGACGCGTTTAATTGATCTATTACACCTAGAAACGTTTCGTTATCGGGGATATCCGAGCGGGAGGCGCTGTAATGAACGTATCGGATGAAACCGTTCAAATCCGCAATGCAGTTCAAGGGCATGCGCCCCAGTTTGAACAGATTCACTTCCTGCCGGTACAACCGCGCGACGGCGTGCTCGGGGTCGGGCAAGCCGATGAAAGGCAGGTTCTCCTTTGCCCAATAGCGTTTGAACGAGTCCCTGCCGTCCGGTCCGACCGCCAGGATTTCCACGCCGCGCGATTGGAATTCGCGGTAATGATCGCGCATGCGCGCCAACTGCGCGCGGCAGTACGGTCATATAAAACCGCGCAGGAATGCAAGCAGGACGGGTTTGTTCCCGCGAAAACCGGAAAGACGGATGCGGACTCCGTTGATATCTTCGAGTTCGAAATCGGGGGCGGATATTCCCGGAATGATGAGGTTGCTTCTCATTGCGCTTCGAGGTACTGGTTTACCGCATCCATGAACGGGACGGGGCATTCCTCCTGCGGCACGTGCCCGCAGGCTGGAAGCATGACGAGCTCCGCGTCCGGCATTTCGGCGGAGATGGCTTCGAAATACCACGAGCGGATCAAACGGTCTTCTTGGGCCGGCGACGATGAGCGCAGGCGTTTTCAACTGCGGCAGCAACGGGCGAAGTTCGGGGTAGGCGGGCGCGAAGGTCAGTTCGTAAAAGGCGCGATCCCAGTTTTCGATCTTCAATAGATTCAGGGATTCCTGTTTGATCTCGTCGGTCAATTTGGTTTTATCATACCATTCGCGCTCGATGGTCCTGGGCAGGGATTCCTGGTAATCGCGCATCAGCAGCGGACCGATGTGCCGCGCCTGCGGAGTCCACATGATCGGCAATGCCCACGCCGGAAACTGTGGACCGTAACCGCCGCCCACGCCGGGGTCAACCAGGATGAGGGTTTCCACCCGTTCGGGATATTCCAACGCGAACGCCGCCGCGACTCCGCCGCCAGCCGAATTGCCGACCAATATCGCTTTTTCCACGCCGAAGGCATCCAGCAGTCCGCGCAGAATTTCGATATTGGCTTTCATGCCGTAGGGGTTGGATTCCCAATCTTCGGGCATGGGGCGTTCGGTGAGACCGAAGGCGGGGCGGTCGTAGGCGATGACCCGACCGCGCGCGGCGAAATCGTCCATCACCTCGCGCCAGGAGAAGGCGCCGCCGCCGAACGGATGGAGGAGGATAAATGTGGTTTCGCCCCCGCCCGCTTCCTTATAGTGGATGTCCACGCCGTTGATTTCGATGAACCGGCTGTCGGCGTCTATAAATTCCCGCTCGCTCACCAATCCTTCCAGTTGTGGCACGGGGACGGCGAAGGGTCCCAGCGCCATGGTGACGCAGGCAAATAGAAAAGACAAAAGGATGAATTTATTCCACTTCTTCATTATCACCGACCGGTTACGCCTCGCGATTTGCGTTTCGCATCATTCTCCCCTGCATCACTTCATGACCTCCTCGAAAAATCCGGTCGTCGCCCCGGCAACCAGCATCCATTGTTCTTCGGGGGAAATCGTTGCAGCCTCATCGCCCTCCTGCAGTCCGTACGATCCGAACTGCGAATGATTACCGCCATCGATGGGGACAAACACGGTGTCGGCAGGCAATAATGCGCGAGAGTCATCCACATCCTTCCGGGTAAACAAACCGTCGTGCGTGCCAAAGATCGAAATCGTATCCGTGCCGCGCAGGATCACAGCATCATCGCCCGGTGTGGATGCCCAAAGCACAAGTCCGCGAATTTCGACATGACTCACCGCGTATGATGAAGCAACCACACCGCCGAGGGAGTGCCCGCCTATGAACCAGTTTTCGATCTCGGGGTATGCCGCCTGCACGCGCGCAGCCGCATTCGAATTGAAGAAAGCAAGGTTTAAAGGCTGGGGAACGATTGCCACGAGATAGCCCTTTATCGCGATCAATTTCATCACAGGCGCATAAGCGCGATAATCTACGTTTGCGCCGGGATAAAAAATGAACCCAACTTCGGGGCGCGGATTCCCTGCCGGATGAAATACCACCCACCCATTCTCAGGAACCACAAACACTTCCGAGTCTGACCTCATCGCCTCCAATCCAATTTCAGAAGGTGGATACGCATTGTTCGTCCACCAGACGATTGCCGCAACAAAGGTTATGGAAACAATGGCAAGCAGCAGCGCTGTAAAAATTCTCAAAAACTTCTTCATCTATCCGTCTTCTTCCGTCAGCTTTCGCGCCTTTATCCAAATTTGATCGAACATTTTCGCCGTCAATTTCCCGGTCGAGGTGTTCTGCTGGCTTGGATGATAAGAACAAATCAACCAAACGCCGCTCACGTTATACGTTGCGCCGTGCGCGAACTTTAGCCCACGAAGCGCGAATATCTTGAGGATTCGGTCGAATGCAACCTTACCCAGGCACACGATCACCTTCGGGTTGATGAGTTCCAGTTCGCGTTCGAGGAACGGCTGGCAGTTGTTCAATTCTTCAGGACTGGGTTTGTTATCGGGAGGAGCGCAGCGACCCGACGCAGTGATGTACATATCCTTGAGGATGAGACCATCGCCTCTGGACTCCGCCCTGGGCTGGTTCGCGTACCCAGCCTTGTGCAACGCCGGAAACAGGAAATTCCCCGAAGCATCCCCGGTGAACTGACGCCCGGTGCGGTTCGAGCCGTGCGCGCCGGGAGCGAGTCCCACCACCAGCACGCGCGCGTTCGGGTCGCCGAATCCCGGCACGGGTTTGCCCCAGTATTCCTCATCCTTGTACGCCTTGCGCTTGACCCGCGCCACTTCCTCGCGCCACGCCACGAGACGGGGGCATTTGCGGCAGGTGATGATTTGCTGGTTGTGTTGGTCGAGGTTCATGGGCGATTGGAGATTGGAGATCAGAGAATTGGAGATTGGAGGATTGGGGGATTAGAGGATGAGCATGACGTCGCCGAAGGAATAAAAGCGATAGCCTTCCTTTATGGCAAGTTCGTAGGTCTGCAAAATCCTTTCCCTTCCCGCGAACGCACTGACCAGCATGATGAGCGTGGACTTGGGAAGGTGAAAATTTGTGATCATCGCATCCACGACCTTGAATTGGTAGCCGGGGAGGATGAACAAAGTTGTCGAGCCAGTAAACGGGAGGATTTGAGAATCAGAGACTGGGGACTGGAGATTGGCGGCGCTTTCGAGCGTTCTTACCGAAGTAGTGCCAACCGCGATTATCCGCCCGCCATTGCGTTTGGTTTCATTGATCAAATCCCCCGTTTCCTGGGTCAACTCGCACCACTCGGAATGGATTTTATGTTCTTCGGGGTTGTCTTCATTGACCGGCGCGAAGGTATCCAACCCAACGTGCAGGGTGACGTAGGCAATCTTCACGCCCATGGACTGAATTTCATCCAGCAACTGCGGCGTGAAGTGCAGTCCAGCCGTGGGCGCGGCGGCGGAACCCATCTCTTTGGCGAAGACGGTCTGGTAGCGTTCGGGGTCGGATAATTTTTCGTGGATGTACGGGGGCAGCGGCATATTGCCAATTTGGGGAAAATACGGCTCGATGGGTTCGGAGAATCGAATCAGCCGCTCCGAGCCTTCGAGAAGTTCGAGGATTTTCACCTCGACGGTTTTTGTCGCGGTACTGGCGATGACCTCGATAAACATCCGCTTGCCTACACGCAGTCCCTTGCCGCCCACCAATGCTTCCCAAGTCAATGCGTCGCGGCGGCGCAGCAAGAGGATTTCCACCCTGCCGCCCGTTTCCTTCTTCGCAAATATCCGCGCCGGGATGACGCGCGTCTGATTCAAGACCAGCAAATCCCCTGCGCGGAGATATTCCTTCACCTCACGGAATATCCGATGCTCCACGCCCCCGCCCTGACGATGCAGGACAAGCAAGCGCGACGAGTCGCGCGGCTCGACGGGAGTTTGCGCGATGGAGGATTCAGGGAGATGGTAGTCGAAGTCGGAGGTTTTCATTTCGCTTGAACGAGCAATATCCCGGCGTTCAAACGCTTACCTATCGAGCCAGAACAGGGAGAGTTTTTCTTTGATCGCCTTAAATTCAGGGTCGCCTGTCACGAGTAGAGCGCCAAGTTCCTGCGCCAAAGATGCGGCAAAAGCATCAGCATAAGAAACCGAGTATTCTGCTTTTAACTGCGCAGCGGCAAGGATTCTTTCCTCCGTTGCGTCATAAAATTGAATTGATAATGAACGCAAATCCGCCAAAAGGGATTGAGCTTTAACGCGCCCCTGCTCACGACTTAAAATATAAAATACTTCCCCGACATTGATAAAACTCATTGCCAGGGAAATCTCGCCAAGTTCGGCGCGCCGAAGAAGTTCTTTTACTTTGCCGCCGCCGGATTCAGCAAGAAAATAGGCAAGAATGGCAAAAGTATCGAAAACGTACATACTGGATTTGCTATCCTTTTAGACGCCTTATTTTTGCTTCTTCACGCGCCAAGTCCGCCTTGCGTTCTTTCAGTAAAGCCTGAGTCAAAGATTTCTTTCCTGCGTACTTGCCATACATAGAGTCGATATGAGCCAGTCTTTGCGCGCGAGTCTTGTTTGCGCGCAAAATCTTTTGGATTTGCTTATAGGTCTCTGGCGAAAGTTCGATGGTTTTGCCAGCAGGAGTAATCAATCGTGGGGTAGCCATAAAACACCTTTCACTATGTCGCAATTATACCCCGGAGCCACGCGATGGAGGATTCAGGGAGGAAATAGTCGAGTTCGGAGGTTATCATAGAAATAATTCTACCCTTCATTCCTCGTAATTTCCCGGTTGACAAAAAAATCACCTGTGCAATAATAAGCACATGAAACCGATCACTCTTGCCTTTGTTATCGCTTTATTTCTAACCGCCTGCGGGACAGATACACCATTGCCAACACCAACTGCTACCCCGGCGCCCACCCAATCCCCTGAACTCACCCCTCACCCCCGAATCCTCGCCGACACCCGCCGCCTCCCCCACCCCGGAGGGACCTGGGGATATTCAGTTACAGAAAACGGACAAACCTATGTGTATACCCCTATGGAGCTTGGTGTAACGAAAGACGGTGAAGTCATCAAAGAAAACGTGCGGGAAGTGGCAGATTTTTTTCTGTTTGATTGGCCAACATTTGAAGGCGCTGCTCGATATCAGCTTTTGATTACAGATAATGCACTGGGGGAGAGAAGTTTATACAAAATGACTCATAAAGATTTTACGATGGAGGATGTTCCTAATCCGAATAATTTTGATCCGTCTCCAATAACCTCTTTATTTTCATTTCATTTGGAGAAGGCAATAGGTATAACAGGATCAACGTTTTTGGAAAAAATAAAAGGGCCGGGAATCGAAAAGGAGATAGTGGTTCCAGACGGTACGCCAGAAGGTAAAGCGGAAACAGTAAATTTGAGCACAACGACAGGGTTTATCGTGACGATCGTGGATCCAATAACAATGAGAGAACTCGGGGGTGATAACATTTCTACGTTTCAGTTGGGTGACATTACCGTGTTAGCTCAGGTATACGGGGTTGATGGTGCGAAGAATGAGCTTTGCCGGCTTGCCTTTGAAGGCAACCTGAATGAGATAGATGATTATATATTGCGACAGGCGATGTTTGTTTTTCCAGCAAGACTTATAGAAAATAATAATCAAGGGAATATCGGGCAATCACAATTGAGTATAGATTTGGCGCGTAATTCTCAAAGGCCACGTACAGAAGGAAGCGAGACATTGGATTTGGAAATTGAGCGAGTATCAACTCCAACCGAAGCGGGAACTCAAACGCCGACTCCGACACCATCTCCGTAAGCTCTTGTAATTCTTACCCGGCTATTCTACGCTAGTACTATGAAGCGTATCGCTCTTTTCGTCGGCGCTGGTATTCTTGTGCTTCTTCCGCTGGCATTGGTAGCTTACAGTAAGTGGGGAGTGATCGGGGAAGCCATTCTGAAAACAAAATACCTGTCGAAAAAGACCCAAAGCCCCCAGTATAAAGCGGAAACCAAAGTTCCCGGGTATCATGTGGCCATCGTTAACACGGCGTTTTTGGAGTACATCGCCGAGACGCTCCATATCTATGACGTCAACGGCATTGCAGACCCCGAGATGTATTTCGGCAACCGCGCAAGCACCAAACGCCACACGGTGTCGCATCTCCGGATAGAACTTGTCCCCGTGCTTTCGCGCTACATGGTGGGGCTGGGCGGATCGGGGGATTTTGCCGCGCGGGGGGTGTATGCCGCTATGTCACAGGCGATATGACGACATCGGGAGACTCGAGCGTGGGAAACAGCGAAACGATTGCAGTGATTGTGGATGGAAACCTTCGGTCGATGGCAATATCACGACGACAAGGACAACCGGATTTCTGTGTTTATCGTCAACAGAAGTTCTTAATTTCATTATTTTCGTAAAAACCGGGCAATGAGATTCAAAATTATCGTGAGCAACACCGAAATCAAAATCGAAGTCGTCAATGGAAAATAGAACGATCCATTCTCTCCTTCGATGCGGATGTCGCCGGGCAGGCGGCCCAACGGGATGCTGAATTTTGCGGCGAGATATACACCTCCGCCGATGAGGAAGAGGATGATTCCGCCGATCATCAAGTAACGCGCAACTGTCTCCATATTCTTCACTCTCGTTTATGGCTGGATAGGTTCACCGTAAACCTGAATCTCCTTCCACGCCACCCAGGAGGGACTGACGATTGTCTGAATGCGGATCTGACTCACATTCTCCAACGATATTTCCGGCGAGAATACCAACCAGTCGTTATCGTTCGTGGACCCGCTGAACTCATGCACGGTTTGGTATGCGTCACTGCCGGAGGTGCGGACCTGCACACGATGCGTCGTATTCCCTGCCGGATATTGCGCCACCAGCAATCGGATCTCGGTGATACGATACGTTCCCTGAAGGTCAATCTGAATCCATTGGACTGGTCCCTCTCCTGCGCCCCATTGCGTGCCCGTGTCATCGTCCACAGCGTTGGCGGGAGGTTCATTCGGCAGACTCCGCGAGGCAGTGGCAGGTTTGCCATACGCCAGATTATCGTTCGGAATCTCCGCTGCCACACATGGATCGGGTTGATTCACCGGAGCGAACAGATCGAGCATGTAATTTCCTTCATCCACCAAGCCCCAGGTGCGGTCGCCGGCGCTGGCATCCGAAGGGTAGTATGTCCAATACAGCCAGCCATCGAAACCATACTCGCAGGACTCAGCCACCCATCTCGTGATGACCCGCGCCGCCAGGTCAATCTCCGCATAAATGTGGCGGAATGCGCCGTATTCACCGAGCAGGATCGGTTTGGCGTCGTACCCGATCATGCCGAAGTGTTCCGCGTGATCCCGAAGCGTATGAAAACCAGGATAGGCGTGGAAATCGAAGAAATCCAAATCCGATTTTTGCAACAGCGACGCCGTTTCCACATACCAATCCGGCGCGGCGATCTCAGGGACGAAGAATCCCATCGTAACGAGCGCGGTCGGGTCGTGGAGCAATATCTCTTCCTTCATCTGCGCGATGTAATACACGATCCCGTCGCTGACCATTTGCGTTTTTTGATCCGGGTCGCTTATGTCGTAGGAGCCGGTGGTCGTTTCGACCAGACCGCTTGTCAGCGAAAGAGGCGGCTGGTCGCGGAACATCCACTGCTCGTTGAGGAGCTGCCAGCCGAGAACGGCGTCGAATGCCGCGTCTCGTTCAATGAGACCGGTCAACAGGTCGCGCCAATAGCGGCGCGTGGCGGTGATGGCGTGAGGGCGGAGATAGTACGAGTTGCGGTATCCGGCAAAGGTCCCGCCTGAACCGATGTTCGCTTCCTCCGCGTACCCGCCCTGATCGGGCAGGTCATTGGAGGTGAACAGGATGAAGATCCCTGTCTCGCGTCCCGCGGACATCATGTCTGCGATGTTGTCGAGATAATCTGGATTCAGCCCGACGTTGTCGCTGTCGCCAATGCATCCCAGACCTTGAGAACAATGATCGAGAAATACGCGGACAGTGTTGTATCCCAACCTTTTAAGCGTTGCAAAATCCTCGCGTGTGCGCGCTGGATCGTAGATGCCCACCTTCAAAATCAAATTGGTATAGCCGCCGCCCAACGGAACGAAGGCATAGTTCGCGCCGCGCGGGATGAACGGTTCGCCGGTCTGTTTGTCATAGAATTCCCCCACGCCATTCACCTGACGCACACCGATGCGATGTTCCGCTTGAGGTTGCGGCGCATCAGTCGCTGGCTCTGTTGCGGGAGGCTGCGTGAGGGGCGGCGTCTCTGCGGCAGATGTAGCAGAGACCTGCGAGGGCGGTAAATTACAGGCGGTGAACGCAAATACCGCAAGAATAAATACAAATATGGCGCGTAAAGGTTGTCTCATGGGAACCCACACGATCTAGATCTATTCTGAAGTATGCTGAACAATCTCTTCGATCTCACGTAGAACCTGCTCCAACGAAGGCACGTCAGACGCTTCCACGCCTCCGGCCTGCAAATGCTTATGGTATGGGAATGTAATGACAGATTCATGGTGTGCGGTATTGTCATAGCGAAAACCAACACGCCATCTGCCTTCTGATAATGGTATGCATACATCACTTTTTGCAGGGGCAAACGCATATCAATCAATTCGCGAAAAAACAACAAAGAAGACCCGTCTTGGAATTCCACCCGGCCCCGTACAAACCCCACCAATTCCCCGCGTTTTTCCAAATTTATATCCGATGCCGACACGAACGGCAGGCTCGCCAGCAAATCCAAAATGGATTGAAAATATTGCTCAATCAATTCTTGCCTCGCTTAGCGAATGATATTGTCCCTCCAACAACTTCAAGGCGGCGAGTTCCATATTCCAGTCAATGGTTTCGAGAGTCTCTTCAATGGTCCCGGCTTTGAGGCTTTCCACAAATTCCTGCGAAGATACCCCGGCGCGTTTCTCGAATTCAGCGATGCGCTCTTTGGTGCGCGTAATCCCGTGTTGCAGGGTCTTCAATTGATTGCGAATCGCCGCTTCGACGAGCGGCTTGATCGATTCTTCAGCATTCGCTTTGATCACAATTTCCTGTAACATGGCAAATCCTTTCTCTCGATGCCAATTATAACAACCTCGGCTGACCTTCCTCCGTGTACGCGAAGCCCAAATGCTCATACGCTGATTTGGTCGCCACACGCCCCTGCGGGGTTCTATCGAGAAAGCCGAGTTGAAGCAAATACGGCTCGACCACATCCATGATCGTATCCTGTTCTTCGCTGATGGAGGCAGCGATCGTGTTCAAGCCTACCGGTCCGCCGGAGTATTTTTCGATGATGGTTTTGAGCACGCGGCGGTCCACATCGTCCAAGCCAAGCGGGTCCACTTGAAGAAGATCGAGCGCTTCTTTCGCAACGTTTTGCGTGATGGTCCCATCCGCGCGGACCTGGGCAAAGTCGCGGACACGGCGCAGGAGACGCAGGGCGATACGCGGAGTCCCGCGCGCGCGCCTCGCCACCTCGCCGATACCTGATTCGTCCGCCGAAACCTTGAGCAATCCCGATGCCCTTGTGACGATCTGCTTCATGGCTTCGAGGTCGTAATAATCCAACCGATAGACTGCGCCAAAACGCGCCCGCAACGGGGCGGTGACAAGAGCAAGTCTGGTCGTGGCTCCGACTACAGTAAACCGGGGCAGCTTCAAACGTATGGACCGAGCCGATGGTCCTTTTCCGATGACGATGTCCAGCGCGAAATCTTCCATCGCGGGATAAAGCACCTCTTCCACGGCGCGGCCGAGGCGGTGCACTTCGTCAATGAACAGCACGTCACCAGCCCGCAAGTTGGTGAGGATGGCGGCAAGGTCGCCGGCGCGCTCAATGGCGGGACCCGCCGTCACTTTGACGTTGACTCCCATTTCGTTGCCGAGCACGTGCGCGAACGTGGTCTTCCCCAAGCCGGGCGGACCGTAGAACAGCACGTGATCCAACGCTTCGCCGCGGTGCTTCGCCGCATCAATCAAAATGGAGAGATTCTCCTTGACCTGATCCTGACCGATGATATCCGCCAGTTTTTTGGGGCGCAGGGCGTTATCCACGCGGTCATCGGGCTTGGATTCGGGGTCGAGCGGACGGGAGGATTTTGTCATGAGGGCGATTATACCCTGCGGGTAGGAGATAACAATAAACCGCCGGCCAACTCCCGGCGGAGTCGGAGGCGGTTCGGTTTAAAAACCAGGCAGGGATGATTTAGTCATCCCTGCTTAATGGTTTGCTCTTCGTCAGTCTGGCGATCCTGACCACAAAATAAATCGTGATTTTAGACCCATGACTTTGCGCCGCCAGGTTTCCCTGGCTTTGCCTTTCGGCAGTCGGTCGGTCCTGATCACGCAGGGCGTGATTTTAGACGCTCTGACTTTGCGCCGTCACACTTTCGCGTGATTTTGCTTTTATCGGCAACCCTCGCTACCCTGGCTCAGTTCAGCTTTAGGTCAAGGGCTTTGCGCCGTCACGCTTTCGCGTGACTTTGCTCTTTATCGGAGCAAAAATATTATTGCACAAATAAACTCCAAATTCAATCACTCACCTGTTCTAAAAATGGCTTCGACGGTCATGCCCCACCTGAGGCGCGGGTCGGGGTCGTCCACGCGAATGCGGACGGTGTAGAGAATATCGCCGCCGGATTGGGTGAATGCGTTGCTGATCTCCGTGACGACGCCGGTCAGTTCGAGATCGGGCAGCGCATCGGGGGTGATGGTGACGGATTGACCGACGCTCAGTTTCACCACCTCCAACTCGGTTACGTCGGTGGTTTCGACGATCCACCCGCTGAAATCGGCGAGGCTCACGGCGCGGGTCTCGGTGCCGACCTGCTCCCCGGCTTTGACGTTCACATCCGCCGCCACGCCGCTGAACGGAGCGGTGATGACGTAATTGGCAAGCGCATCCTTCGCGGCATCGAGGTTGGCTTTGGCGAGCGCGAGGCTGGTCGGCGTTGGGTCCGTCGAGGCTGATTTCGTATTGGTATTTCGCTTCGGCTTCGGCGGCAAGGGCGGCGGCGTACGCGGCTTTGACCTCATCGCGCTTGCGGACTTCCTCTTCCATCTCGCGGATTTTGGCGTTCAAATCCTCCTGCGCGGCTTCGAGATCGTCCTCGGCAGTTTTGCGTTTGGAGTTATTTTCGTCGAGGTTCTTATATTTGTCGAACTCATCCTGCGCGTCCTGCAAGTCCTCCTTGAGGTCTTCGATGTCGCCTTCGAGTTCTTCGATGCGGTCTTCGATGGCGTCCACATCGAGGTCGTCCCATTCCTTCTGGGCTTCCGCGCGGACGATTTGGGCTTGCATGTACGCGTCCCAGAGACGGGCGCGGTCGCCGCTCTCATTACGGAGGAGGAGGTCGTAGGCGTTTTGCGCCTGGAGGACTTGCGCTTCAGCCGCCCCCCGCATTTGCCAGCCGGACCAAAACATCGCCCTCGCTGACGACATCCCCCGCCTTCACGAGCACTTCCTCCACCACGCCGCGCGCCTGAAAGGTCAAATTCGTCCCGCGGATGGGTTCCAGCCGCCCCTCGGCAACAACTTCATCCGAGGTCAGAACCTCCTCCACGGTTTCGGGCGTTGCCGTCGGTTGTGCGCCGCACGCGCCCAAAAGCAGGACAGGGATGGCAAATAGGGAGATCATCAACAGTGTGTTTTTCTTCATGGAAACCTTCTTCGATTTACGATTTGCGATTGAATTACCAATTACGCAATTACCATTTACTTGCCGGTTTTTACTCATACGCCAGCACCTCGCGGATGGTGAGTCGCGCCGCGTTGCGCGCAGGCAAAATGGAGCCCAAAACCGAAAGCAACAAGACCAATCCCAGCCAGATGGCATAACCGGTAAAGGTGAAAATCACGTCAATGGGCGTCTCGAAGACCGCCCAACTTACAATAAACGATAGACCATACGTTATCGGAACCGATACTACGATGGCAAAAATAAAAGAGATTATTCCGATGACGAATCCTTCGCCAATGACCGTCTGCATCACAGCGCGGTCGTCCGCACCGATGGCGCGCATGATGCCGATCTCGCGGGTGCGCTCCAGCACGTTCATACCCATTGTACCGGTCAAGCCCATCGCGCCGACGATTGCCGTCAGGATCGCCATGATGAGCAGGAAGACCACCAGCGTATCGAGGCTCTCCACCGCCACATCCAACGATGCGCCGCCCGCCTCCGCCGCACGGACCTTGAAGCCCTGGTCGCGCAGGTATTTGTCCAATTCCTCCGCCTTCGCATCCTGGTATGCCCGGTCATGCCGGTCGGTCACGAGGCGATACGAATAGGAACGGTTCGCAAGGTTGTTCAACTCCGAAATGTATTCGTAGGGAGCATACGCCAGCACGCCTTCGCGGTCTACGAATTTGAAGATGCCGACCACCTCCCAGTCCTCCTCGCGCCCGTCAATCTTCAATGTGACGTGGTCTCCGGGTTCGAGATCCGGGAAATAATGGTAGGCGGCTTCGCTCAACGCCAGTTTGCGGACATCCTCGGAGCGGATCCAGCGTCCCGCCACCAGCAGCGGCTCGATCAATCTGCTGTCTGCGGGCGGACCGAAGACGTTGATGTTCTCCAGCACCTCGCCGTTTTCATCGAGCAGTTCCCCGCTGACGAACTGCCAGCCTTCCACGCCGGTCACGCCGCCCACACTCATCGCTGCGCGTCTCATCTCGCTCAGGCGATACGGCTCATCGAAATCGAGCGAAACGTCGGCGGCGAAGTATTTCCCAATTGCGCCGATGTACTCGTGCGGCGTGGTGCGGACGTTGAAGACCGCGATGAAAATCGCGCCGCCCATTGTCAGGGTGAAGAGGGTCAACGCCAAACGCCCGCGCCGGCGGAAGGTGTTCCGCAAAGAAATGATGAACGGACGCGGGAAATGAATCCCGCGCGCGGCAAGGATGCGGGTGATCTTGATCAGCATCCAATCGAACCAGCTCACGCGCTCCTGCTGACCGGATTGCGGTCGGCTCTCGTCGCCGGTCAGGTCGTTGCTCAGGGCGCGCAGGACGGTGATGTTCGAGCCGTTGAGCACGGGCGCAAGCCCCGCGATGAGCGGCACAAGCAGCCCCACCGCAACCTGAATCAACAACGCAACCGGGACAATGCGGTAGCCGAGGATGTTGAAATTCAACTCGCTTGCAATGAAGAGCGCCAGTCCATACGCGCCCTGCCCGCCCAATGGAACCGCGATCAGCAGCGCCAGCGCCGCGAACGACATGATGAGCGTGATGTACATGACGAAGACCTGCCGTCTGCGCCCGCCCACCAGTTTGATGACGCCGATGTGCCGCAGGTGCTGGTTGAGCAGCGCGCTCAATGTGTTGGCGATCAACGAACTGGAAAGGAACACGATCAAAATTCCAAGCGCCATCAGAATCCCCAAAATGGCGTTGACCGTGCTCGCCAGCGGATGTTCGTGCGTCTCGGCGAAGCGCGTGCGGATCACGAGCGTGCCGTTCTTGTCGAGTCTATCCTTCAACTCCGCGCCCACCTCGCGGATATGGAAGATGTCGTCGCCGCCGGTTTCGGTGATAACGTAGGCGCGGTTGAACAACTCCGGCTGGCGCAGGTATTGAAGCGAACTCATCGTGACGTAGGCATACGGCGACGCCAGGAAATCGCCTGCGCCCATCGCCGTGTCCTGCACCACACCGACGACGGGCATGGTCTTGATGGAACCGTCCGGCAGTTGGAATTCGAGCACATCGCCCACTTCGACGGCGATGTCGTTGAGCGCGTCGCGTTCGAGCACCACTTCGCGCTTATCGGGCGCGGCTTTGCCCTGCAGGGGCGTCAGCAGATTGATATTGTTGGTCTCGAAATCGTCGAACGCCACCATATCGAGCGTAGTCCATTTTTCGCTTCCCGCCGCGCGCACGCGGATGTTGAACACGCGCCGCGCTTCGGCATCCTTCACGCCGCGCGTATTCTCGATGGACACCAGCACGTCGTCGTCGAAGTTCACCGTCCGCAGTTCGACGTTGGACGGGTTGTTCGCCGCGTACGAAGCGCTCATGTCGTTGGAGATGATCACGTATGCGCCGGAGATCACGCCAATCGAAAACACGCCCACTGCGATGGAAAACACCACCAGCAGGGTGCGCAGTTTGCTGTCCCATAAATCGTGCAGAACCTTACGCCATCTTGGTCTCATAAGTCTCTTTCAGACCTGACAGTTTCGCTGGCAGCGTGACTGTCAGGTTTTTATTTTCACTTCAACAACTCACTCACTTCCTCAGCCGAATACGGCTTGACGGTCACGTCTTTCAAGCCGTCGCGCAGGTATTGGGTCACGCGCTCGGGGTTGATGGCAGAGGTAAGGATGACCGACTTCGAGCGGAGTCCAGCTTCTGAGATGGCGCTCAGCACATCGGTCAAGGGAAACGAGGCGATGTTTTCATCCACAAGAATCAGATCGGCGGGCGGGAACTTCTTCAAATCGGTGGATTGAGTCAATTTGACCTTCGTCCCCTTGAGAAGTTCTCCGAGCAGATTCGACCAATCGTCGTTGTCGTCAATCAACAGGATGTTCTTCACGCTTCCCGCCTGGACCTCGGAACTGGGCACACGACCCCGGGGCATGAACATGGCGACGGTCGTGCCCCTGCCCTGCTCGCTGACAAGCGCAATGCGACCCTGCGACTGCGAAACGACGTGCGGCGCCGCGGGCAGACCCAAGCCGTGATGCGAGACGCCGCGCGTGGTGAAGAACGGCGACCAGACCTTGCGCATGGTTTCTTCGTCCATGCCTGCGCCGTCGTCTTCGATGTCAATCTCCAACATGCCGCGCTCCTCGATGGGATGCGCGCGCACCTGGATGGACTTCGCGCCCGACTCGGCGGCGTTCTGCAAAATGTTGCCCACCGCGCGCGTCAATTGAGTCGAGTCCGCGATGACGTAGGCGGCTTCGGAGTCAATCTCCACCTGGATGGCTTCGGGCGCGATGCTGCGCTGGAGCGCCGCCGTCCGAAGCACATCGGCAAAGAGGACGGGGCGCGGCTTCATTTCGCGCACCGCGCCGATGAGCTGCTCCTTGACTTGAATGATCTGCGCCGCGCTTTCGGAGATCATGTCGAGGTCTTCGCGCAGGGAGTCGAGGTCAACTTTCCCGTCGGCGATCTCTTCGCGCAGGCGGGCAACTGTCAGCGAGATGGGAAGCGTCTTGTTGCCGATCCAATGAATCGCTTCGGTCGAGGCGGTCGTCAACGCCTCGAAAACTTTGTTGCGCAAAATCTCGTTGTGCGCTTCCTTGAGTTCCTCGATGAGCCGGGCGTTGTTGATGGCAACCGCCAAATGTTCCGCCATCGTCAACAGGGTGGTGATGTCGTCTTCGCTGAAGGCGCGCTCTTCGGAGGATTGAATCGTGACCGCGCCGAGCGTCCGCCCGCCGTAGATGAGCGGAAGCGCCATCTCGGAGCGGGTATGCGGCAGGTGCGGATTTTTGAAATGCACGCGCTCCTCGCCCACGTCGAGCGCGATGCGCGCCTCGCCCATTGCAATGCACGCGCCAATCATGGACCCGGTCCCGACGCGCAGTTTGTGACCCTCCGCCAGCATGGCTTTGCCCGCCTTGCCGTAGCCCGCGCGCAGCATGGCGTACTCGCCTTTTTCATCGAGCAGGAACACACCGGCGTAATACAAGCCGTACGCCTCGCAGATGATGTTCACGGTTTGCGGGAGGAGTTGGTCGAGATCGAGGATGGATGCGGCTTCCCTGCCAACGCGGTTTGCGGCTTTCAACAGGCGCGAGCGGCGTTCTTCCTGGCGGTGAAGTTTTGCATTTTGAATCGCCACCGCGAGTTGATCCGCCATCGTTTGCAGGGCGTCAATATCTTCCTCGTGGAACGCCGCCTCCTCGGTGGATTGAACGGTGAGCGCGCCAATCGCTTCATCCCCGACGATGAGCGGGAGCGCCATCTCGGAGCGAGTCTTGGGCAGGTGCGGATTCTCGAAAAAGACCGCTTCTTCTCCAACGTCGAGCGCGATGCGTCCGCGTTTGTTGGCGATGCACGCGCCGATCATCGAGTTGCCGCCGATGGCGAGGCGGTGACCTTCGCGCAGCATGGCTTTGCCCGGCTCGCCGCGTCCCGCACGGAGGACGGCGTACTGGTTGGTCTCGTCCACGAGGAAGACGCCCGCGTAGTAGAAACCGAATTCGTCGCAGATGATATCCACGGTGCGCTGGAAGAGTTCGTACGGGTCGAGGATGGTGGTGATGTTCCGGGCGGCGCGCGCCGAGGCTTTCAATAATTTCGCGTGTCGTTCGATGCTGTCAGTCATAAGTTCCTCTTTTGGCTATTCGATAAACCACAACGTATCCATGAACTCCATTCACCGAAGGATGAAAATGGAGTCCGGAAGTTCCACTTCTGGAATTCCGCAAGTAGAACTTGCGGAGTCCGCCTGTTTTCATAGCAGGGTCACGAAGGTACACAAAGGTTTTCCTTTGTGGTGAAAAAAGGTCAGGCATTCAATATCTTCTGAATCAACTCCACCAATCCCTGCTCGCGTCCTTTGACGAAGAACGCATTCGCGCCGCGCGCAACGGCATCCCTAGCTTTGTTCACCTCATCGTATGCCGTCAGGATGACCACCGGCAGGTCCGGCTTTTGTCTTTTCAATTCAACCAGCAAATCAAAACCGGCGTCCGGTTTGGGCGCGCCGTTGAAGTCGGGCATGTTCAAATCTAGCACGGCGATGTCCACCGCGATGGCGTTCCGCATAAAGACTTCGCTCCCGTTCTTGCAGTCCGATGCGGTTAACACATCGAAACCTGCTCGCAGAAGAGTCTTCTCCAAACTGCGTTGGATCAATTTTTCATCATCCACTAAAAGAACTGTTGTCATGATTCCTCCAGGGTTTCGTAAGACCTGACAGGTTTTCAGAAACCTGTCAGGTCTTACGATGATTATTTCTCCGCCGGAAGGCGCACGAAGAACGCCACGCCCTTGCCCGTTCCGCTTTCCAGCCAAATCCTTCCGCCGTGCTGGTTGACGATCTGCAGCACAGCCGAAAGCCCCAAGCCCGTGCCGCCCTTCCCGCCTTTGGTGGTAAAGAACGACACCCAAACCTTTTCCTGAATCTCCTTCGGGATGCCGGGACCGTTGTCCTTGACCATTACCTGCACGAAGTTCGGGTCTTCGTCCCGCGCGCCCACGATGTAAATCTTCGGCGCGGAGACCTGCGCATGGCTCAACGCCTCCCACGCATTCTTGATGAGGTTGTCGAACACCTGCTCCAACTGCCGCGCATCCGCACGGACCATCGGCAGGTCTTCCGCCCAGCCCATCTCGACCACGCCGTCGGGCAGACCCATGTTCCCGACCGTCCCGGCGATCATTTCCTTTAGCGAGATGGTCTCGTCGTTCCGCTGCCGCGCGGGACCGATCAAGCCTTCCTTGATTTCGAGGATCGTGTTCGCGCTGTTTTCGGCGATATCCAAATCCTCCATCAGCGATTCGACGCTGACCAGCGCCTGCAAGCGGTTCGGCTTCATGGCGGACATCTCCGCGAGGATCTGTTTCAGGTCAATGCCCAGCGCCTCCGCCTCTTCCTTGACCGTTCGGACTGCGGCTTGCAGCGAGACATTGTCCAACGCCGATTCATCCAACTGCGAGAGCAGCGCGGTCAAATAGCGCACGTCCTCGCGCACGCGGCTGACGCTCCCCGGAATCGGCGCGGCTTTGTTCCCCACCCAGTGGATGGCTTCGCCGGTGGCGGTGGCGATGGCTTCGTAGGTCTTCGTCCGCAGCAATTCGGCGTTTGCCTGCTCGGAGTTCCCTCATCAATTTGGCGTTATTGATGGCAATCGCAATCTGGTCTGCCATCGCTTGCAGGGACGTGACGTCCTCCTCGTTGAAGGCGTTGAGCTTGTCGCTTTGTACCGTTACCGCGCCGAGCGAGACGGAATTCACCGTCAGCGGCAGAGCCATTTCGGAGCGGGTATCCGGCAAAAACGGATTCTTGAAGCGCGATTCCTCGCCCGCCACATCCAGGGCGATTTGCGCTTGCTGGGTCAGGATCGCGCGCCCGATCATGGACTTGTCATCCACCGGCAGGCGGTAATGGGTATCGAGCATCCGTCTCCCGGCGGTGGCATAGCCCGCGCGCAGGACCGCCCATTGGTTGTCGTCTGAAATCAAAAAGATGCCGGAATAATAGAAATCGAACTCGCCGCAAATGATGTTGACCGTGTGCCTCAGCAATTCGTTCAAATCCAGAATGGAAGTGACCATCTGCCCGACGCGCGCGGCGGTTTCGAGCAGTTTGTGACGGCGTTCGAGCATGGCGAACATTTTTTGATTCTGCTGGAGCAGGTACTTGTTGCGCTCGACCGTGTTCGTGAGTTGGCGAATCTTATCTTCGATCTTTTCCGCCAGTTCCTGCTGGTATTCCCGCAGGTATTCCTCGGCGT
Organism: Chloroflexota bacterium; assembly: GCA_013112685.1. Taxonomy (GTDB): domain Bacteria; phylum Chloroflexota; class Anaerolineae; order Anaerolineales; family Villigracilaceae; genus Villigracilis. Next base: position 2,009,787 of record JABFGC010000002.1, read on the forward strand.
TTTTGAGTTCGTCCACCTTGCCGCGCAGGTACTCCTCGACCAGTTGGACGAAGTCGCCGCCGATAGGCTTGGGGATGAATCCCGCCGCGCCCGCCGCAAGCGCACGTTCCTTTGCGCCCGGCGACGTATCCGCCGAGACGATGACGATGGGTGTTTGGGGCAGCATCTTTTTCAGGCGGGTCGCAGCCTCGTTGCCCGTGATGTGCGGCAGGTTGTGGTCGAGCAGAATCAAGTTGGGATGCGTCTCCTCCGCCAACTGCAAGCCGTCCAGCGGATTGGCGGCTTCGAGCACCACGTACTGGTCCGCGAGCAAACGCCGCACCAGCGCACGGGATTCGTCGCTGTCGGCGATGTAAAGCACCTGGGGGAGTTTGCGCGGATCAGAGGGCATGGAAGGATAAAGGATGAAGGATGAATCCTGCGTGTTGCGGATTACGTGATACGTGTTACGTCGTGTACCTGTTTACCTGTGTACTTGTTTACCTATGTAACTCAAGTTGCTGCCTTGAAATAGGTACTTGTAGCATTCCGTCAAAGACCCTCACCCTGCCCTCTCCCAACGGGAGAGGGGGAAGCCATCTCAGTAAAAAATCGCCACGATTGGGGTGAGGGAACGTTTTTGAAATCAAGGTGGCAACTTGGATTATGTACCTGTTTACGTGTTTACCTGTTTACCTAATTTACTTGTGCACTTTTCTACCAGCACGCGGATCCGCCGTGCGATGTTCTTCGAGCCGCTTCTGCACGATCTTCCCAACCGCCTCGGCAGTGATCGGAGATTCCTCCATCACGCGGACGAAATCGGCGCGCGGAAGGGTCAGCACTTCGACAGGTTCCCTGCCCGCGCGGACGTTGGCGATGGCTTTCCCGCCGCGCAGCAACTCGATGTCGCCGAAGAACTGGTCTGCGCCCAGCCGCGAAATCACGGTTTCCTTGCTTTGCGCACCTTCTTCAAGACCACTTCCACCTCGCCTTTGCGGATCATGAAGAAATGGTCCACGCGCTCGTTTTGCGAAAGGATGGTCTCGCGCGGCTGGAACGTCCTGCGCTGGGCGATTTTGGTGAATTCCAGCATGTGACGGTGGCGCAGCTGCGGCAGGCAGCGCGAGACGGTCTCGTCAATCAATTCGCCGTCGGAGATGATGATATTGCGCTGGGTGCGCGAGGTCAACGACGGGTCGTGCGTAACCATGACGATGGTCTTGCCCTGCGCCACGAAATGCTCGAAGATCTGGATGATGGTATCCGCCGAGCGCGTGTCGAGGTTGCCGGTCGGCTCGTCCGCGATGAGGAGCGGCGGGTCGCACGCCATGGCGCGGGCAATCGCCGCCAGTTGCTGCTGCCCGGTCGAAACCAGCACGGGCAGTTTGTTGGCGAACTTTTCCAAGCCGACCAGTTTCAGCAATTCCATCGCGCGCTGGGGGCGTTCGTCGAAGTCGTACATGTCCACGTAATCCATCGGGAGCATGACGTTTTCGAGCAGCGTCAGCATGGGCAGCAACTGGAAGAATTGAAAAACGATGCCGAGGTTTTTTCCGCGCCATTTCGAACGCGCGCTTTCGGTCACGCCGGTGTAGATGTCGTTGTGGTTGACGATGACCTGCCCCTCGGAGGGATGGTCAATGCCGGTGATCATGTTCAGCAGTGTGGATTTTCCGCTCCCTGACTTGCCGACGATGGAGACGAACTCTCCGCGGTTGATCATCAGGTCCACGCCTTTGAGGACGGTGAACTCCCCCGCCGCATTGGAGAAGCGCTTCACCACGCCGCGCATTTCGATGATCGCTTCCGGGGCGGCATCGCTCACATGGCGTGGAGCAGTTTTCGGCGGAGTCCGCACCGTCCCCGAAGGGGGATGCGGATGCTGCTTTGTGTGTCGCGCCCTGCGTTTTTCGATTCGCCGGATCATTTCCTACGCCTCCCTTTGGGTCTGACATCCATGTTCGCCTCACCCTGCAATTCGCCATCCGCCAGGGTCAATGCGCGCGAAAAACGACCCGCCAGACTCATGTCGTGCGTGACCATGACGATGGTCTTGCCGCGCCCGGAGACGAGATGCTCAAAGACTTCGAAGATGTGGTCGGCTGTGACCGAATCCAAACTGCCCGTCGGCTCGTCGGCGACGAGGATATCCGGGTCGTTCGCCAGCGCGCGCGCAATCGCCACGCGCTGCTGCTGACCGCCGGAGATGAAAGCGGGAAGTTTATCGGCATGTTCTTCGATCTCGACCAGCCGCAAAAGTTCGAGCGCGCGCTCGCGCGCCTGGCGCGGTTTGAAATCGCCGCTCAAATCCATGGGCAGGGTAATGTTTTCGACCAGCGTGAGCATGGGCAGCAATTGGAACGATTGGTAAACGACGCCCATCGTCCTGCCGCGCCAACTCGCTTTTTCGTCTTCACTCAGGTCGTGCACCGAAACGCGCTGACTGCCCGAGTTGACGATCACTTCGCCGCCGGAGAGTCCATCCACGCCGTTGATCATGTTGAGCAGGGTGGATTTGCCCGCGCCGGATTTCCCCATCACGCCGAGGAACTCGCCCGCGTTCACGGTCAGGTTGATGTTCTTCAAAGCCGGGAAGTCGCCCGCGGCAGTGGAATAGGTCTTATTTACATTTCGCAGTTCAATGATCGGTGTGGACACAAATAAATTTTACCCCTCTTGTGCAAATTATCGCAAAAGGTTAATTTACGACTTACTTTCAACTCTCCTGCAAACAAGCCAGCAAATCACGCGCGGCTCCCTGCGGCTCCGCACTCGCAATCGCCAGCACCGGGAACGTCCCAAGCGAATACACCTCGCGCGCGTTTTCCCCCAGCCAGCGTTTGGGGAGGATTCCCACCGCATCGGATTCGGAATTGACGGCTTCAGACATCGCCTCCACGCCGACGGCGACTCGTGCAAACGAAGCGGCGCTTCTTCCCTGCATCACGACCTGCTCGAACACTTCAAAGATATCCAACCCCGACGGATACACCCACACCTGCACCGACGGCTCTCCCTGCCCCGCGAACAACGCTTGAACTTCTGTCAGTGAAAGGTGTTGCACGGCGCTTTCGCGGTTTGCGGCGATGAGAATCTCTTCTTCGCCAATCTGATAGGCATGGGCGGGCAAATTTTCCGGCTCGCCGATGCGAAGGGCGATCTCCGGCTCGCCTGCCGTAACGTTGACGATGATGTTCCGCTCGTTCGCGCAGGCGAAGAGTTCATCCATCCATGGCTGGGCGGAGGAGGCGGCGTACGCCGTTATGGTTTGGGTTGGCGCCGTTTGAGTGGGAGAAACACAGGAAACGAAAAGGAAAGATGAAAGAAGAAAGAGGACGATGGACGACAAACGATGGATGGTGGAGTACGGTTTACGGTATGGAGGGTTGGGTGGCATGGGCGGTGAGCAGTTGCCGAACGGTGGTTATTTGAAAATCAACACAACGATTCCGGCGAGCAGGCAATATGCCGCGAAAATGTAGAGCGAATGTTTTCGGAGGTATCCCAACAGCCAGCGAATCGCCAGCCAGCCGACGCCCGCCGAGGCAGCGAAGCCGGTGAACAGGACGGGAAGGAACTCCGTCGTGTTCGGCAGAATGATGACTTGAACGCTTTCATAAAGTCCAGCCGCAAGCAAAATCGGCGCGGACATCAGGAAGGCGAAACGCGCGGCGGAGGGTCGGTCGAAGCCGCGGAACATCGCGCCAGCCATCGTCGAGCCGGAACGCGACGCGCCGGGGAAAATCGCCAGCACCTGGAACAAGCCGACGGTCAGGGCATCCATCCACGTGGCGGCTTCGAGCGTGCGGTTCTTTTTATCGAAATATTCCACCGCTGTGAGGAGCAATGCCGTGAACAGCAGGCGAATCCCAGCCCATAACAGCGGGTCGCCGGACATGTTTTTTACAAACTGGTTGAGGATCAATCCCACCAGCCCCGCCGGGATGGTCGCAACGATCACCAGCCAGCCGAGGCGCGAGTGAAAATCGTCGAAGGGCTTTTTGTCCCTGATGCCGAGCAAAAACGATTTCACGATCTGCCAAAAGTCCCGCCAGAAGAACAACAGCAGGGCAAAGACCGTCCCCAACTGGACGATGACGTTGAAGGAGAACGTCCTATCGTTGGAAGGAAGCCCAAGCAGGTGGCTGAAGATGAACAGATGCGCGGTGGATGAAACGGGGATAAACTCGGTCAATCCCTGGACGATACCGAGGAAGAGGGCGTGGAGGAGGGTCATGTGAAATGGAGAATGGTTAATGGAGGATGGTTAATGGGCGATGGGATCTTCGTCCAGATTATTGGGAGAATAAGGCGCAGTCTCTTCCCGAACAGTATAACCTGTTGGGAATTCGTTTTCACCCTGCTTGGAACGTTTCAGATAGGCAATGTAATTGTTGAGCTGTTTTCCTATCGACTCAGCATGAGAAGTCATGCGTTGATAAATTTCATCGGGTAAATATCCCAATTCGTGAGCAAGGGTGATATGGCTTTGAGATTCAATCAATGAGCCGCGAGCAATGTAACAGAAACGGACATTATCGAGGAAATGGTAACGCCCATGTCCCTCCGCGATATTTGCAGGGACGCCCTGCGCGGTTCGTTTCAATTGTTGGATTAAGTTCCATTTTTCATCGGCAGGCAGGTGAGGGGTAACATCTTTGTACACTGCCAGAGCAAAATCTTTCGCCCTAACCCACACCTCCAATTTATCCAAATTCATCACGGTCATTTAACTCTCCATGATCCATTAACCATTTTCCACCTTCTTTCTTTCAGCATTTCCCTGCCATTGACTCAACAACTCAGACACACGCGATTCAAACGTCCCGTCGGCAATGTAGACTCGAATCTGCTCCATCAGCCGAATCAAAGCCCGTAGGTTGTGGATGGAAATGAGCGTCCCCGCCAGCAGTTCTTTTGCCACAATGAGGTGGCGGATATACGCGCGTGTGAAGGTCTTGCAGGCGTAACAATCGCAGGGTCCCGTCAATGGGTCGCTCGTCGCGGGCGAAGGAGGCGTTCATCAGGTTGAGGCGTCCCTCCGGCGCAAAAGCGGAGTGATGGCGCGCCGGGCGGGTCGGCAGGACGCAATCGAAGATGTCCACGCCGCGCAGGACGCCGTTGATCAAATCTTCGGGTGTGCCGACTCCCATCAGGTAGCGCGGTTTGTTTTCCGGGAGCAGAGACGTGATGATATCGAGCGTGTCGTGCATCTCTTGCTTCGTCTCGCCCACGGAGAGTCCGCCGATGGCGATGCCGGGCGTATCGAGCGAGGCGATGAAGTTGGCGGACTCCGCTCTCAGCGTTGGGTCCACCCCGCCCTGTACGATCCCGAACAGCGCCTGGTCCCGACGCGTTTTGGCTTTCAGCGAACGCTCCGCCCAGCGGTGCGTCCGTTCCATGGCTTTCCCGATGTATTTGCGGTCGTTCGGGTCGGCGCATTCGTCGAACGCCATGATGATGTCTGCGCCGAGGTTTTCTTGAATGGCAATGGATTTTTCCGGTGTGAAGCGATGCGTCGAGCCGTCAATGTGACTCTTGAAGGTCACGCCGTCGTCGTCAATTTTGCGGGTCTGTGCGAGGGAAAAAACCTGGAAGCCGCCCGAGTCCGTGAGCATGGGGTTGTGCCATTGCATGAACTTGTGCAGTCCGCCCATGTCGCGCACCAGTTCGTCGCCGGGACGCAGGTAGAGATGATAGGTGTTGCTCAAAACAAGTGAAGCATTGATCTCTTTGAGGTGTTCGGGGGTGAGCGTTTTTACGGTGGCTTGCGTGCCAACCGGCGCGAAGACCGGCGTGAGAAGGTCGCCGTGCGGCGTGGTGAAAATCCCCGTGCGGGCACGGTTGGCTTTGGCTGTGACGGTGAATTGGAACATGAGGACGATTATAACCAGAGATGAACGGAGATGAACAGCGACTCACCCACCGACGATGATGGGTGAGTCGCTGTCGAAATAGGAACAGTTGAAGGTCAGGAAATGAGGCGGTTCTTATTCCAGGGCAATGTACCATTTGGGCGTCGAATCGTCGAATATCGCCGTGTCGTTTTCGTATGAAACATAGAGCCAGATGGGATTTGTTGGCGTGTTGCTTCTTTATTAGATTACATGGTTGGGCTATGGTTTCAAATCCCCAATTTGGCAGATGGAGGGGAGAAAGTGAGATACGCCTCGATCAAAACCATCACAAGTTTCTTACATCAACAATGATAAAATTGGCGCATGGTTGTTCCCACCCAGTTGAAATTGGGATTTGAAGATATCGCAGAAGCCCAGGCGGAAGGGAAACCCGGGCTTTCAAATAGCCGTATCAACAAACTGGACCCCCAGGATCGCGCCTTCCATGACTGGTATCGTTTTGTATTATCTTTTCCGCCTCATCTGGTAAGAGATTACATCAAAAAATTTGAATTGAAGCGGAACAGCGTTGTACTTGATCCATTTTGCGGAACAGGTACAACTTTAATCGAAGCAAAATTGGGGGGAATGAGGTCAATCGGCTTGGAAGGGAATCCATTTCCATATTTCGCGGCATCGGTAAAAACGGAGTGGGATGTGGACGCGAATTCGCTCTTGACCCACGCGCAAAAGATCGCAACCGAAGCATTAGGTGCTTTGAAATTACAGGGGATTGACGATGATTTTCCGTTTGAAAAAAAACATAAAGCGCTGAAAACCCTGCCCAGAGAAGCAGAAAAGCTCATTCTGGCAAATTCAATCAGCCCGCTTCCGTTACATAAGACCCTGGTTTTGTTTGAAATTCTCAGAAAACACGAGGGCAAACCATATTACCGCCACCTGCTTCTGGCGCTGGGGAATGCCCTGGTGTATAAAATCAGCAACCTGCATTTTGGTCCCGAAGTAGGCGTCAGGAAACCCACAACGGATGTTCCTGTCGTTTCCAATTGGACGCTTGAAGTTGAGAAAATGGCGAAAGATCTTCGCCAGGTTGAGGGAAGGTCATTTCCAGACGCCAGAGTGTATCTGACCGACGCCCGCAACATAAATGTTCTTGAACCGAATTCCATTGATGCGGTCATTACATCCCCTCCCTATCCCAACGAAAAAGATTACACCAGGACAACGAGGTTGGAGTCGGTTTTGCTCGGTTTCATCAATAACAAAGAGGAATTGCGAGAGTTAAAGAAAAAACTCGTCAGGTCGAATACGCGCGGGATTTATAAAGGTGATGACGACGATCAATGGGTTGCCGATTTTCCGCAAATCCAAAAGATTGCGGAAGAAATCGAAAAACGCCGTATCGAGCTTGGGAAGAACTCGGGGTTTGAAAGGCTATACGCCAAAGCCACAAAGTTATATTTTGGAGGCATGGCAAAACACCTTTCCGACCTGCGATCCGTCCTCCGCCCCGGCGCGAAACTTGCTTATGTTGTCGGCGATCAGGCGTCTTATTTGCGCGTGATGATAAGAACAGGGCAGATTTTGGGAAACATTGCCAAGAAATTCGGATACGAACTTGTCGGTATTGACCTATTCCGCACCCGGCTGGCAACAGCCACAAAAGAACAGCTGCGTGAAGAGGTTGTAATCTTGAATTGGAGAGGGTAAAACAAATGGAAGAGAAAGAGCCAAATCGCTATGCAAGAATCCTTGAGGTGATCTTTAGAAAGCACTTCAGGAAGGGCGCAAGTGAGATCGAATTCCAACGTGCAGAGTTCAGCCAAGCGGCAAATGAATTGGGAATTACCCTGCCCAAAAACCTGGGGGATGTTCTTTATTCGTTCAGGTACCGTGCACTTTTACCAAAATCCATCACATCGAAAGCGCCGAAAGGTTACGAATGGATCATTCGCCCGGCAGGAAAGGGAAAATACAAACTTGTAGCCGTCAAGCAGGCAAACATCGTCCCTTCGACTGTTTTAACGGAAACAAAATTACCCGACGCCACACCGGGGGTGATTGCAAAATACTCAATGAACGACGAGCAATCCCTCTTGGCAAAACTTCGTTACAACCGTTTGATCGACATCTTCACCGGCTTGACCTGCTACTCTCTGCAAAATCATTTGAGAACGACCCTGCGCGACGGCTCACAGATCGAAACCGACGAAATCTATATCGGACTTGACAAACGCGGCGCGCATTTTGTCATGCCAGTTCAAGCAAAAGGCGGCAGGGATAAAATCGGTGTTGTGCAAATCGAGCAGGATTTTGAAATGTGTGCGCTTAAATTTCCGAACCTCATTTGCCGGGCAATTGCCGCACAATTCATTGAGGACGATCTAATTGCGCTCTTTGAGTTCGAACGGACGAAGGACGGAATCAAAGTTTCATCTGAAAAGCATTACAGACTGGTAAAACCGGACGAGGTATCGGCGGAGGAACTACGAAAGTATTCAGCACGGCAGAGTTGATCGCACGAAAACCGCAGGTTTGCCGCCTGCGGTTTTTCTTATATCGCCGTCAGTTCCGTCGTCGTATCTCGCGACTTCCTGCCGCACATATCCTTCACGTATTGAATATCCCCCGGTTTGTTGTATTTCTCCCTGTACGCCGCGCTGACCAGGTCCTTCAGCCGCTCGCTGCGCGTTTGCACGGCGCGCGCCTTGAATTCCTTCTCCCCCACGAATATGCTCCCGTACGGGTCTTCGAGAAACGTCCGCCACCAACTGCGCGGTTTCATGCTCCACGAACGGACGAAGACCCGTCCTTCCACGACCACCACCCAAATGCCGATGATGCGATGGGGCGAATCCGTGCCCGCGCGGATGCCGAGGATTCGCTCCATTTGAAGGCTTGAGAGAACTTCCTTCGGAAAACGCTTTTTGGTTTGCATTGGAATTATTTTTTTCTCCACGAAGTTCACGAAGAAACACGAATTTCTTTCGTGAAAATTCGTGCTTCGCGGATTCTCTTCTTATTTCCGATAATGTCTGTTTAATTCGAGCGGGAAAGATTTGCTAACACGCGAATCGTAACGGACATAATTTCTTCCACCTGTTCTGGCGTCATATTAATTCTTTCCGACACTTTATGAATTACTTCTTCTCTACGCTCCTTGTCGCCTGCAACAGCCAGCATTGCCTGCAAAAAGGCTTCAACGTCAATTTCCTGTCCATCGTCGTCTGAAAAATTCTGATCGTTTTGCATTTTATCCTCCGTGACGAAGTTTTTTTACGGGAGATGTTCCTCTTTTTCCAAATCTGTCAACAGCAGATCCAGCGCACCGACGGAGTCTGCAATTCGCGCAGGGAAATGCCCAGCGAAACGATCATCAGCGCCAGCGCGATGCCGAAACTCCACTCGCCGCCGTCCGTCCAGCCTGCAAAAAGGGCAAACATGCTTGTCACACACAATAACAGGCTGAGCACGCCGAAAATCTGCATATTGCGGATGAGATACACGCGGTAACGCAGATTGTCAATTTGAGCCAGCAGGTTTTTATCCTGGCGTTCATGATACCGGTCGTAGAGGTTGCGGATGATGGTGGCGAGCGTCAGAAAGCGGTTGGTGTACGCCAGCAGGAGCAGGGAGACCGTTGGGAACAACAACGCCGGAGTGGTAAGCGAAAACTCCATTTTTACCTCTCAAACAAGCCCGAAACTGACATGAGTCGGGCTGACCAACAGCATGGGCACGTGCAGGTTGAACTGCGGCAGGTACGGATTGGTGATATCCGCTTCGTACACAGACATCCAGCCGGTGGACGACACATCGAGATACGTCGCCAGATCCGCCTGGGTCGAGATGCGCAGTTTCCCTTTCAACATGAAGGAGGCGACCAGCATGTTGACCGGCTGCATCATCCGGTTTTGTTCGCTGGCGTCGTAATCGAACGGCTCGCTGGCGGGCGGCGCAAGGTGAAATGCGATCACCTCCGCGGTGGGCAGGAATATCTCCGGGTATGTGAGCGACTTGGGCGGCGTCCCTTCCAAAAGAATCACGTTGGGCGCAAGCACGTGGATAAAATTCGGCACCCCCTGCGTGCGAAGCCAGATGCTGACGCGCGCATTTTCCTTGACCACAATTTCCCCGCGCACGAGCATATTTTTCGTATACAACATGACCAGGGCGGTCTTTTCATCGTCGGCAAGCGGCTTCATTGTTCCTCCTTCCGGGTTGTTCTCATTATACAGCACCCTTCCGGGCGGCAGACGGAACGTTTATACTCTCACGCCATGCAGTCGAACAACAAACATTGGAACATCCTTCCGCGCATCACGCCCGAAGCCGACGCCGCGTTGGGCGCGCTCAACCCTCCGCTTTTGCGGCAGGTGCTTTTCAACCGCGGTTATGCCGCCGACGCCGACGCGCGCGCCTTTCTCCGCGCCGAAGCGAACTTCAACACCGATCCCTTTCAAATGACTGGCATGGGCGCGGCTGTCGAGCGCATCCGTTTTGCGATTCAAAACCGCGAACCCATCGCCATCTACGGCGATTACGATGTGGACGGAGTCACCGCCACGGCATTGCTCGTCGAAACCCTGCAAAAGTTGGGCGCGGACGTGCGCGGATATATCCCCAACCGCTTCGAGGAAGGCTACGGTCTTAACAACAACGCGCTGGAAGAATTGAAAGCGGACGGCGTGAGACTGGTCATCACCGTGGATTGCGGCATCCGCTCGCCGAACGAAGCGCTTCATGCCCGGACCCTGGGGCTGGACCTGATTATCAGCGACCATCACCACCCCGACAATGAAAACCTGCCCCCCGCCTTTGCCGTCATCAATCCCAAACAGCATGGCGACCCATACCCCGATAAGGATTTGGCGGGCGTGGGAATTGCCTACAAGATTGCCGAGGCTCTACTATCAGACCGTGGACAACAGACCGCTGACCATGGTCCATCGTCCGCAATCAACGGTCAAATCCTCAACTCATTACTCGACCTGGTAGCCCTCGGAACCGTCGCCGACCTCGCCCCGCTGGTCGGAGAGAACCGCGCGCTGGTAAAAAAGGGGCTGAAGCAGATGCGCCAGACCACACGACAGGGATTGTTCTCGCTGGCGGCTGTCTCGGAGGTTGCGCTGGCGAAGGTCAACGCGACGCATATCGGTTTCATGCTCGGTCCGCGCCTGAACGCGGCGGGACGGCTCAGGGAAGCGCTGGCGGCATTCAGAACTGCTGACCACCACAGACGTATTCAAAGCCGGTGAACTCGCCCAGCAATTGGATATGCAGAACCGCGAACGCCAGCGCCTCACCCGCGAGATGCAAATTCGAGCCGAGGAAATCGCCCTGAGCGACGACCCGGACGCCTACCTGTTGTTTGCCGCGCATGAAGAATTCAATTCCGGCGTGGTCGGTCTCGCCGCCTCCCGCCTGACGGAGAAATACTACCGCCCCGCCATCGTCGCCGCCAAAGGCGAAGAAGAGACGCGCGGCTCATGCCGCTCCATCCCCGAATTCCACATCACCGACGCGCTCGATCAATGCGCGGATCTGCTCGTCCGTCATGGCGGTCATGCCGCGGCGGCGGGATTCACCGTGCGGAACAACAACCTGCCTGAATTGATTTCGCGGCTGAAAGCTATCGCTGGGGAAAAACTTTCGGGAACGGAACTCAGGCCCACAGTCACGGCTGATGCGGAAGTTTCCCTCGCAGACATCCGCCCGGAGTTGTACGAGAAGGCGTTGAAATATCTCGAACCCACCGGCTACGGGAACCGCGAAGCCTCGTTCGTGGCGCGCAATGTCCGAGTCAAAAATTCGCGCGTCGTCGGCGCAGACGGCAAACATTTGAAGTTGACGCTCGAAGACGAGAAGGGATACGCGCACGACGCCATCGGTTTCCGGCTCGGCGACTGGCACAAAACCATGCCCGCCCGCGTGGATATTTTGTTCACCTACGAACCGAACGAATACAACGGGCGCGTGAGTTATCAGTTGAATTTGAAGGACTTGAAGCCATCGTAGTTTTGGAGTCAGGCAGCAAGCTGCCGTCCATTGGCTGGCTGTCGAAGTTACGCGGGAGCAAGCTCCCGGAGTTCATAGTTTGGAGTCAGGCAGCAAGCTGCCGTCCATTGGCTGGCTGCCGAAGTCACGAGAACAGGCTCCCGGAGTCCGTAGTTTTCGCCTTCAACTCCTCTTCGCGTTCAGGGATGGTAAAGCGGGTAATCGTTGTGTAATCCACAAAGCCGGGGACAAATCGATTCATGAAAGCGGTCATGCTCCACAGCCAGGGAATGATCCACATTCGGCGCGGGCGGCGCACCAGTTTAACCACAGCCTTGCCGACTTGTTCCGCCGTCAACAGCATGAACTTCGGTGTGGTGGCTTTGGTCTTACGTTTGATGCCCGCGTGCTGACCGAACTCGGTCACGACGCCGCCGGGGTAGATGAGGGACACGTCAATGCCCAGGGCTTCACTTCGCGGCGCGGCGCTTCGGAGAATCCATGCACGGCATGTTTGGATGCGGCATAGATGGTGTACGTGGGTGTGCCGACCAAGCCTGCCATCGAACACATATTGATGATGCTTCCGCTGCGCTGTCGGATCATCACCGGCAAAACCTGCCGCGTGGTTTGAATGACGCCCATTACGTTCACATCAATCTGTGCCTGAATATCCTTGACGGGGTCGAGGTTTTCGAGCCAGTCCAGCCGCCCAAAACCTGCGTTATTGACCAGCACGTCAATGCGCCCGAAGCGTTCGAGCGCCTGCGAAACCAGTTTCTGAATATCCTCCAGTTTGGAGAGATCGGCTTGCACCACCAGCGATTCCGCGCCTGTGCCCATCGTTTCGATCTCCTGTGCGAGCGATTGCAGGCGGCCCACGCGGCGGGCGGCAAGAATCACCTTCGCGCCTTCGCGACCAAACTCGCGCGCCGCCGCTTCGCCAATCCCCGACGACGCACCCGTAACAATGACGACTTTACCTTTAATGTCCATGACATTCTCCTCGTTTTCAAATTCAATGTGTTCGCCGAAAAGATGATTCCTCATAAATAGTTCATTTGGGTCGAGCTTTATTATCAGGTAGAGCGGGATAATATCCCGCTCTACGGTCCCCAGCGGGGTTGGTAATCGCAGTAATCGTTATCGGTCAGGCGGCGTACATCCGTGCCGTCCACGCGGATGATGTAAATCTCACAGCCGTGGTCGTCGCCGTAATGATCGAAGTACGACGTAAATGCCACCCACTGACCATCTGGTGAAATGGAAGGTCCCTGCGAATTGCCGCCGGTGGGAGTCAACATGCGGGTATTCGAACCGTCCGCGTTCATGATGTAGACATCGCGATTCCACGGCGGACCGGAATAGGTGACGATGAACCGCCCATCGGGAGACCAATCGCTTCTTCCCCGGACTGCGGGCAGGTTGCTGACCTTTTGCAGTTCACTCCTGTCAGGATTGATTCGATACAGTTGAATCGCGCCCTGCATATCGGACGCAAACAAAATGAATTTTCCATCCGGCGACCAGGTTGGGTCCCAGCCTGCGGCGTTGGGAATCGGATGCGGGTTGCTCCCATCGCGGTTCATCAGCCAGATTTGATCCGAGTCTACAGTTGAAAGTTTGAAGGCAATAAGTGCGCCATCGGGGGAGATTTCCGGTCCGCTCAGGTTGCCGAGTTTATTGGTCAATTGCATCACACCCCCGGAGGCGATGTCCATTTCGTAAATCTCGTAGATGCCCGGCTCGCGAAACGCAGCGTAGACTACGCTCCTGCCATCTGGTGAAATGGACGGATAGTAATGCTGGCGTTTGTCGTCCGTCGTTAAGCGGCGGAAGCCCGTCCCATCGGCGTTGATGATGCAGATTTGGTTGCTCGCCTGCACTTTGAATATCTGGCAGACAAAGGCAATCTTCCCGGTCGGCTCGCCGGTGGAGGAGATTGGGTTGTCGGGTTGGAGGGGAGGATCAGCCCCCGGCGGAGTCACAGCCGCCAGCGTGGCTAGCAGGTCCGGCGTCGGGGTGGAGGCGGGCAGGTTGCAGGCAAAAAGGAAAATCAGCACGAGCATCCAACATGAAAGACGGCGAAGTCTCATCATACCAATAAAACCACCCCAGGCTGGTCTATAAGCCGCATTCTGTCCATGGCGCCGAGGCGCCACTGGGCAGTCATCTCTCTGGGCGGCGCGTCGCCGCGCCGCTCGATGCAGCCTACCCGGAGCTGACCATTCCCACGGTTGGGAACGGTACGTATGGAGACGAGCAGCCTCCCATCGTCCACAGACGAATTCGCTCCTGCTTGGCCCTTGCTCCCGGCGGGGTTACCTGGCCGCACGCATTACTGCGCGCGCCGGTGGTCTCTTACACCACCTTTTCACCATCGCCCCCTCCCCGTCCCTCCCCCAAATTCTGGGAATTTGGGGGAGGGTGTAGGGTGGGGGCTGACTGTTTCTGTGGCCCTGATCCGGCAGGTTCACGCCTCATCGGCGGTTTTCCCGTCAGCGAGTGACGGGATTTCCCCGCCCCGGGTGCTATCCGACGCCGTGCTCTATAGGAGTGCGGACTTTCCTCGATCCCGTCAACGCAGGACCGCGACTGCCCGACCAGCCTGAGGTAATTGCATGATACACGCGGAAGGGGGGAGAGTCAACGCCTGAAAGGTGGACATTTCAAGAAAAGACATTAAAATTGGTAGGCGTTCACCCAATTTCATTTATGAGGAACCCCATTGAGTAACCCGTCTGGAAAATTCGTCATCGGTCTGACCGGAAATATCGCCACCGGCAAAAGCGTGGTTCGGCGCATGTTGGAGCATTTGGGGGCGTACACCATAGACGCAGATGCGCTCAGCCACCGCGCGTATTCCAAAGGCGCGCCGGGTTATCAGCAGGTGATGGACAGGTTCGGCAAATGGATCGTCAACAAGGACGGCGAGATTGACCGCAGGAAGCTGGGCAACCTGGTCTTCAACGACCCGGAGGCGATGAAACAATTGGAGGCGATCGTCCACCCGCTGGTGCGGCAGGCGGTGGAAATCCTCGTCAAACGCGCGACCCAGCCCGTCGTCGTGATCGAAGCGATCAAACTCCTCGAAGGCGAACTGCGCAACGTGTGCGATTCCATCTGGGTGACGAATGCGCCGGAAGTCATCCAGATCGAACGCCTGATGCGCAAACGCGGCTTGACCCGCGAACAGGCTCAGGAACGAATTCACATGCAGTCGGCGCAGAGCGCGAAGGTGGCGGTGGCGAACATCGTCATCACGAACACCGGCTCCTACGAGGATTTGTGGAAACAGGTCAGCGAGGCGTGGAAGGAAGTGGCGCCCGGCGAAAAGGAAGCGCCGCCCGAGACCCTCACCATCAGGAAAGCCGTCACCCCCACCGGGGAGATCACCTCGCATCGCGGCAAGCCCAAACATGCCTCCGCCATCGCGGACTTGATCACCCGCCTGAGCAAGGGCGCGGTCCAATTGACCGCGGCGGACGTGATGGAAAGTTTCGGCGACAAAGCCTACATGCTGCTCCAGCAGGACGGCAACCTCGTGGGCGTGGCGGGCTGGCAGGTGGAAAACCTGGTGACGCGCACCACCGACATCTTCCTCGAAGACGGACTGGAGAAGGACAAAGCGCTCGAAATTTTGATCAAGGGCGTGGAAAGCGCCTCCAGCGAACTGCAAAGCGAAGCGTCGCTCGTGTTTACGACGGACGAACTTTCCAGCCAGGATTCGCTCTGGCAAAAACTCGGCTATGAGAAGCGCACTCCCGAAACGCTCGGCGTGCAAGCCTGGCAGGATGCCGCGGTCGAGTCCATCCCTGCGGGAAGCGCGCTTTTCTTCAAACAACTCCGCCAGGACCGTGTCCTGCGCCCCATTTAGGGCAAGGCTCCGACATCCGGCAATCGCTTCCGTTGCCTGCGTGACAATTGACCAGGCGTCCATTATCGCATGGGCGGGTTTCTTAACCTCCGTTTAGTAAATTATGCGATACTTCCGATTGCCGCGGCTGCGACCCAGCCTTTATTATCGTGACTGAATTCCTGAACAACCTCTTCTTCATATTTCAACGTATCAGCTGGCTGAGCGTGCTGGATATTATGCTCGTCACGCTGATTTTCTTTGCCTTGCTGTACTCCCTGCGCGATACACAGGCAATGGCACTGCTGCGCGGGATGATCCTGCTGGTGGTCGCGCTCATCCTGCTGACGAGTTTGGTGGAATTGCCCGCCTTTTCATGGATCGCGCAGAACTCCCTGCCCGCGCTCCTGCTCGCCCTGCCGGTGATCTTTGCCCCGGAGATTCGGCGGACTCTCGAACGCCTCGGACGCGCCGGGACCTTTCTGCCTGCCACCGTTAAATCGAGCGACCTCGCCCTCGAGGAGACCATCCGCGCGGTGGTGAGCGCCACCGCGCGGCTCTCCGCCCGCCAGCACGGCGCGCTCATCATCATGCAGCGACTGGACAATCTCGATGAGTTCGCTCATACCGGCGTTCAGTTGAATGCAAAGGTCACGCCAGAGTTATTGTTGCAAATTTTTTATCCGAATACGCCCCTGCACGACGGCGGCGCGATCATCGTCAATTCGAAAGTGGTGGCGGCGGCGTGCGTATTGCCGCTTTCCGCAAGCGGAATTTTGAACCGGACGCCTGAACGTCAGATGGGGCTGCGCCACCGCGCGGCGTTGGGCACCTCGGAAGCCAGCGACGCGATTGCCATCGTGGTCTCGGAAGAGACGGGAGCCATTTCCATCGCTCATGCAGGCAGGATGCTGCGCCGCCTCGACCCGGACCGGCTGGAAAATATCCTCACGGCTTTCTTCCGCCCAAGCAGCCGGGAGCAAAAATCCACATTCCTTGGGCGAATCCTCACCGGTTTTCAACGGCGGAAAAAAGAGAAATAATGCTTCGATGGATTGCCAACAACTATCGCACGTTTCTATTGGCATTTGCGCTTGCGGTCGCCGTGTGGATTTCCGCCGTCACCTCGGCGGACCCGGATGAAACGCGCACGCTTCCTTCACCCGTGCCGGTGCAGATCATCGGTCAGGCATCCAACCTGGTTTTGAGCAGCGAGATTCCCACCGAGGTGGAAGTGACCCTGCGCGCGCCGCGCTCGGTGTGGAGCCTGATCGAAACCGACCCGGGACTCGTCCGCGCCATCCTCGATCTTTCCAGCATGAGTTCGGGCGAGCACGTGGTCGAATTGCAAATCCAGGTTGACCCGCGCCCGGTGCAGATTGTCTCGGTCTCGCCGCGCACGATTACGTTCACGCTTGAACCGCTGATGACCAAATCCTTCGACGTGGATTTGAGCATTTCGGGCGAAGCCGCCGTCGGGTATCAGGTGGGGGAGGCAAGCCTCGAGCCGGTGGAAGTTGTGGTGGCAGGCGCCCAGTCCCAGGTCCAGAAAGTGACGCGTGCGCGCATCTCCGTGGACTTGAACGGCATCCGCGAGAACTTCGATCAAACGTTAAAGGTGGAAGTGCTCGACGACAAAGGTCAAATCGTGGAAGGGGTTACGGTTTCGCCGGACGAGATTCACGTCACCCTGCCCGTCAGCCAGCAGGGCGGCTACCGCGATGTGGCAGTGAAGGTCACGATCATCGGGCGCGTGGCGAGCGGATACCGATTGACAGACCTTTCCGTGTTCCCGCCGGTGGTCACGGTCTATTCGACGGACCCGGATTTGGTGAGCAACCTTCCCGGCGTGGTGGAGACCCAACCGCTGGATTTACAAAACGCGCAGGACGACATCAACACGCGGCTTTCGCTGAACCTGCCGCCGGGCGTTTCGATCATCGGCGAGCAGACGGTGCTGGTGCAGGCGGGGGTTTCGCCCATCGAAGGCGGCGTCACGATGGCGGGCGAGATCATCGAGGTGACAGGGCTTGCAAACGGGCTGACGGCGCAGGTCTCGCCCATCAGCGTGGATGTGATCCTTTCGGGACCGCTGCCCCTGCTGGATACGCTGACGCGCCAGTCGGTGCGCGCGACCGTGGATTTGACCGGCTTGTCGGTTGGGACATATCAGGTCACGCCCAGGGTTGAGGTTTTGATCTCGAACATCATCGTCGAGTCCATCCTGCCGAATGCCATCGAAGTGGTAATCACGGAATTGGATACTGCAAACCCCGCGCCGTCCCCCACGCCCACGCGAAGCCCATAGTAAATGGAATCATGAAACCAATTGTTGCACTTGTAGGCAGACCCAACGTGGGCAAATCCACGCTTTTCAACCGTCTCGTCGGCGAACGCATGGCGATCGTGGACGAGACGCCCGGCACCACCCGCGACCGTCTCTTCGGCGATGCGGAATGGAACGGACGCGCCTTCACCGTAATTGACACGGGCGGCATTGACCCGACGCACGGCGGTCGGACTCCGCTCTCGGTGGGTTCCGCGGAATTCATCGGCGACATCCGCAGGCAGGCGCAAGCCGCCATCCAGGAGGCAGATGCGGTGCTTTTCATCACCGACGGCGAGACGGGCGTCACGGAGCCGGACCGTGAGGTGGCGGAAATCCTGCGCCGGATGCAAAAGAAACAACCCGACGGCTCCTTCCAGCCGCCGATCTTTCTGACGGTGAACAAATGCGAATCGCGGGAGCGGCGTGAACAGGCGGCGGAGTTCTACGAACTTGGCTTGGGCGACCCGTATCCCATCTCCGCGATTCATGGAACCGACACCGGCGACCTGCTGGACGCGCTGGTCAACGCCCTGCCCGAACAAAAGGAAGACGAGCAGGATGAGAACATCAAAATCGCCATCGTCGGCAAGCCGAACGCGGGTAAATCGAGTCTGTTGAACAGGCTCGTCGGCGAGGAGCGGGTTATCGTCAGCCCGATTCCCGGCACGACGCGCGATGCGATTGACACACAATTCGAGTTCGACGGATTGCCCATCACGTTGATTGACACGGCTGGCATCCGCAGGCGCGGAAAGATCGAGAAAGGCGTGGAGGAATACAGCGTCATCCGTTCGTTCAAAGCCATCGAGCGCGCGGACGTTTCCCTGCTGATGATTGACGCGACCACCGGCATCACCGCGCAGGACGCGCACATTGCTGGCTTCATCAAGGATGAATGGAAGTCCTGTGTGGTGCTAGTCAACAAGTGGGATGCCGTCGAGAAGGACGGCACGACCATGAACGCCTATACCGAAAAAATCCTCAACGACCTGAACTTCATGTCGTATGTGCCTATTCTCTACATTTCCGCCAAAACCGGTCAGCGCGTGGATCAGGTCCTGCCGATGGCGCCGCGCGTGCAGGAGGAGCGCCTCGCACGTTTGACGACCTCCAGAATCAACGAGATCATCCACCGCGCGCAGGACGCGCATCCGCACCCGACCCACGCCGGGCGCGCGCTCAAGATGTTCTACGGCACCCAGGTCCGCAGCGACCCGCCGACGTTTATGATCTACGTCAACGACCCTGCGCTGATGCACTTCACCTACCTGCGCTATCTCGAAAACCAGATTCGCGCGGAGTATGGGTTCCTCGGCACGCCGATTCGGATCGTACTGAAAGGGAGAAGGGAGTAAATGTCATTGCGAGCCTGAAGGGCGAAGCAATCCCCTGGCGTACAGGGAGGCTGCTTCGGCTTCGCCTCGCAACGACAAGGTAAAACCATTGTCCAAAAAATCCATCCTCATCCTCGGCGATGCGCTCGCTATTGCCCTCCTGACCCTGATCGGTTTCGCCACGCACGGCGAGACGGATATTTCCTATCTCCCGCGTATGGCTGCGGCGTTTTTTCCCGTCACCTTCGCGTGGTTCCTGCTTGCGCCCTGGTTCGGTCTGTTCGACGAAGGGATTATCGCCAACCCGAAGAATCTGTGGCGCGTTTCGCTGGTCATGCTTTTCGCCGCGCCGCTGGCGACGACTCTCCGCGCTGCGTGGCTGGGAGTTCCGTCTCTGCCGGTCTTCACGCTCATCCTCGGAGTCACCAACGCGGTTGGGATGATTTTGTGGAGGTGGGTTTATTCATCGCTCAAGATCCGCTCGCGCAGCAGGGATGCGTAGTCTTTCAGCCAACGGGAGCATTCAAATGTTGTAGGTTCTTTCCCAAAATTCGCCCTGCACAAATTTCTAAAATGAACCGCCAAGTCGCCAAGAACGCCAAGAAATAGAGAAGAAACATGGCGGCTTGGCGTCCTTGGCGGTAAAAAACGAAAAATGTTCTGAACGGCGATTCTACAGAATCTGAATGCTCCCCAGCCAACGCCTTTGCGCGACCCCACTTTCAATTTATGCTACAATAATTCCATGTTTGGCACAGGTTCTCTTACCTTTCAGGAGTTTATGATGAGCGAATCCCTGCCGCTTGCGACCCTCCAAGAGGCTATTTTGGATTTCCTGCGAGGGCGCGATGATGCAGTCATATTTGGGGCGCAGGCGGTGAACGCTTATGTTCCAGAGCCGCGCATGAGTCAGGATATTGACCTCCTCTCCACTCGCGCCGCGGAACTGGCTGAGGAATTGCGCGCGCACCTGAGCGGCAGGTTCCATATCGCCGTGCGGGTTCGCGAGGTTTCGGATGGACGCGGGTACAAGTTGTATCAAATTCAAAAGCCTGCAAACCGCCACCTGGCGGATATACGCCTCGTCGACGCTCTCCCTCCTTTCCGGCGAATCGCGGAAGTGCTTGTCGCCTCCCCTGAGGAATTGATCGCGCTCAAAGTGATTGCCTATTACCAGCGGCGCGGACAGCCGAAATCGGGAACCGATTGGCGCGACGTTGCCATGCTTTTACTCTCCTTCCCCGAATTGAAGACGGAAAACGGGGCGGTTGCCGAACGATTGCGCGCTGAACATGCAGGGGACGACGTGATGAATCTGTGGGCTGAACTCGTCCGGCAGGAAATTCAGCCTGAAGACGACGATTATTAGGGGAATGATCCTCATGGATGAAAACGCGCTCATCAAATCGGCACAGAACGGCGACTTGGACGCCTTCAACACGCTGATCCTCCATTATCAAGACGCGGTCTTCAACACCGCTCTGCGCATCCTCGGCGATGAAGACCAGGCGCAGGACGCCGCACAGGAAGCCTTCATCTCTGCCTTTCGAAGCATCTCCTCGTTTCGCGGCGGCTCATTCAAGGCGTGGATTCTCCGCACTGTGACCAACGCCTGCTACGACGAACTGCGCCGCCAAAAGCGCCGTCCCACCGCGCCGCTCGAACCCGAAACCAGCGACGGCGAGGAGATGGATTCTCCCAAGTGGCTGGCAGACCCGAACATGACTCCCGATCAAAAAGCCGAAGCCGACGAACTCGAACACGCCATCCAGCATTGTCTCGATGCGCTCCCGACCGAGTTCCGCACCGTGGTGGTGCTCGCCGACATTCAAGGCATGGACTACACCGAAGTCGCCGCCGCATCGCACGTGCCGCTTGGCACAATCAAAAGCCGCCTTGCACGTGCGCGCCTGCGTTTGCGCGAGTGCCTGCGCTCGTTCGAGGAACTTTTGCCCGCTTCCTTTCGTCTTGAAGGGGAGAGTGCCCGATGAAAAATTTCCGCGAGATTGAACAACTCTCTGCCTATCTTGATGGACAGCTCAATGCGTCTGAAACTGCGCGGGTGGAGTCCCGCCTCAAATCGGACCCTGAGCTTGCTTCCGTTTTAAATGACCTTCGCTCCACCCGAAGCCTGCTCCGTAAACTGCCCGCCCGCAAGGCTCCGCGCAACTTCACGCTCACCCGCAAGATGGTGGGACTCAAACCGCCGCTTCCGCGAACGTATCCGCTTTTCAGACTCGCAACCGTTTTTGCAACGATCCTCCTGATGCTTTCGTTCTCGGTCAACGCGCTTTCACCCTATTTCAGTTTTGGGGCGGCGGCGCCTGCCTTTGGTTACGGCGGGGGCGGAGGCGGCGCCGGCGAACCGACAATCATGGAAGAAGCGCCTGCCGCCACCGAAGAAATGTCCGTCCAGGAAATGCCGCCCGCCGAGGAAGCGACCACCGAAGCGGCTGTCCCCGAAGCGACCGAAGCGGCGCGCGTTACCGAACCTACACCCGAAGCATTCGCTGTTCCCAAAGACGTTCAGCCTGAACCCACAGCGCAGGCACAGCCTCAGGAATTGCAGCCCCAGCCCGAGGTCCAGAGTGAAGCGCCCGTTCCCACCGCGTGGATGATTGCCTTCCTGGTCATCGGCATCCTGGGTGCGCTGGCGATGTGGCTCATGCGTCAATCCGCCGTGAACAAATGGCGTTAGCGCATGGCGCGCGACAGTTTCATCAAATTCTGCCCGCGCTGCGCGACGGAGGTGACGCGCGAAGACAAGTTCGGCATGGTGCGTCCCGTCTGCCCGCAGTGCGGGTGGATTTATTTTCAAGACCCGAAGGTGGCAGCGGCTGTCCTCATCGAAGAGGGCAGCCGCGTCCTGCTTGTGCGGCGAAATAACGAACCGTTTCGCGGGTTGTGGACTCTGCCAGCGGGTTTTGTCAACGGGGGCGAGGACCCCGCCGAGGCGGCGGAACGGGAATGTTTGGAGGAAACCGGTTTGAGCGTGCGTGTGACGCGCGTGTTCGATGTCATCTCCGGGCGGGAACACGAGCGCGGCGCAGATTTCATCATCGTCTACTGTGCCGAAGTTCTCGGCGGCGAGATGTCCCCCTCCGATGACGCCGATGCGGTGGAGTGGTTCGAACGGAATCATCTTCCGCCGCTGGCGTTCAAAGCAACGCAAAAGGTATTGCTGGGCTGACGCGGCTTCGGGTTCAAAAACCCGAAGTTTTTTATGATTTTTCTCCTCTTGACTCTCGTTCCTGTCAAACATAAAATGGAAGCACAATCGAACGGAGCGCAGGGAAGAGATTCCGCGAATTCGCGGGACGCCGAAGGTGCAAATCTGGAGAACCGGCGAAGCCAGATGAATCTCTCAGGCAAAAGGACCCTGCATCTGTAAAACTCTGGAAAATCCCTTTCGGGATACCGACGGTGTAAATTTAGATGAGTAGAAATAGATGAAAAGAGAATAGTTCGCTGGAACAAACTAATCTCTTTTCAACTAATCTCTAATCTCTAAACCAATCTCTCAGGTTCCATTACAGAGGACGCGCGATTCTAAAGTCGTGCGTCCTTTTTCCATTAAACCGCCAAGAACGCCATGACGCCAAGGATCATTCCATGGAGACTCCGAGATCAACTTTCCCGCCCCGAAAAGAACCCAGCCAGGAGGTGGACGATCTTGCGCGTCAAGTCATTGGCATTGCATTGGAAGTTCATCGCGTCCTTGGACCAGGTTACGTGGAAAATGTTTATGAAAAGGCGATGCGAATCGAATTCGATTCAAGAAAAGTTCCGTTTGAAAATCAACTTAATGTTCAAGTTGCCTACAAAGGACAACTGATCGGTCAGGGCAGAATTGACTTTCTTGTCGGTCGCCTTTTGCCCGTCGAGATCAAAGCGGTTGGCGCATTGCTGCCTGTTCACCAGGCGCAATTAATTTCATATCTCAAAATGACCAACCTTCAATTGGGATTGCTCATCAATTTCAATGTGCCTTTGCTAAAACATGGAATCAAGCGCGTCATCTTCAACCCTTAATCCCGGCGCGTCTTTTCACCACTTGGCGTCTTTGGCGCCTTGGCGGTTCAATTTCAGACCCTCTTGGCGCTCCCGGCACCTCGATGGTTCAAGTCAAAATTACAGGAGACAAATTATGAACATCCCTACCAACCTCAAGTACACCAAATCCGATGAGTGGTTCGACCCTTCCACCGGCGCGGCGGGCATCACCGACTACGCCCAGGGACAACTCTCCGACATCGTCTTTGTCGAAATCCTCGTGGAGGCAGGCGAAGAAGTGGCGGTCGGCAAGCCCATCGCCTCCGTCGAATCGGTCAAGGCCTCGGCGGAAATCTACTCCCCTGCCGCGGGCAAGGTCAGTGCGGTGAACAAGGGTCTTTCCGAAAAACCCGAACTCATCAACTCCGATCCCTACGGTGAAGCGTGGATGATCAAGATCGAAGGCGGCGCCGCTGGTGATGTAATGGACGCTGCCGCTTATGAAAAGTACTGTGAAGGTAGAACGCATTAATGTCATTGCGAGGGCGTCAGCCCGAAGCAATCCCCTGTGAATGGGGAGATTGCTTCGTCGCTCACTATCGTTCGCTCCTCGCAATGACCCGGAGATAAACATGACCTACATCCCCATTTCCCCAACCGAACGGGATGCGATGCTGAAGACCGTCGGAGTGAAATCGCTCGACGATCTCTTCGACGCTGTCCCCAAAAAGCATCGCTTCCCCAAACTCAACCTTCCCCCCGCGCTGACCGAAATGGAAGCCGCCGCCCACCTCGGCGAGATGGCGTCCAGCAACGAGAACGTCCGCCAGGATTTGATCTCCTTCCTCGGCGCGGGCGCGTATCACCATTATGTCCCATCCGTCGTGGACCACATGCTCAGGCGCGGCGAGTTCTACACGGCGTACACTCCCTACCAGCCGGAGATTTCGCAAGGCACATTGCAAGCCATCTTCGAATATCAATCGCTGATGGCGAACCTAACCGGCATGGAAGTCTCGAACGCCTCGCACTACGACGGCGCCACCGCCGCCGCCGAAGCGGTCAGCCCTGGCGTTCGCTCAATTCCGCGGCAAGCGCAGGAAGATCGTCATGTCCCCCGCCGTCAACCCGCAGTACCGCGAAGTCATCCGCACGTACACACAAGGCATGGGCGTGGAAACAGCCGGGGACGAGCCGACCAACTCCGGGTCAAGCCCCGAAGCGTTACTTCCCCTCATTGACGAAAATACCATGCTGGTCATCGTCCAATATCCTGACTTCTTTGGGCGCATCTTCGATTACACCAAACTTATCAACGCGGCGCACGAAAAAGGCGCGCTGGTCTGCGTGGCGGCGAATCCGACCGCGTTGATCATGCTCAAGACGCCGGGCGACATGGGCGCGGATATCGTTGTGGGCGAAGCGCAGCCGTTCGGCATTCCGCTGTGGTACGGCGGACCCTATCTCGGTTTCTTCACCACCAGGAAATCTTACGTTCACAAAATGGCGGGACGACTCGTCGGCGAGACCGTGGACAATCGCGGGCAGCGCGCCTACGTGCTGACGCTCACCGCGCGCGAGCAGCACATCAAACGCGAACGCGCCACGTCGAACATCTGCACCAATCAAGGCTTGCTTGCGCTGGCGTGCTCGGTGTATATGTCCACGCTGGGAAAACAAGGCTTGCAGGAAGTGGCAAACCTTTGTCATCAAAAGGCGCATTACGCCGCGAGCGAACTCGCCAAAATAGACGGCTTCGATCTCTGCCATACCGAGCCGTTCTTCCACGAGTTTGTATTGTGCTGTCCGAAACCCGCGAGCGAGGTCAATCAATACCTGCTCGATCACGGCATCCTCGGCGGATACGACCTCGGCAGGGATTACCCCGACATGCCCAATCACCTCCTCGTTTGCGTCACCGAGATGAACAGCAAGGAAGAGATTGACACGCTGGTTGATGTTTTGAAGGAGATGTGAAATGGCGACCATAATCGAACCCACCATTTTTGAACTTTCATCTCCAGGGCGGCGCGGCGTGACCATGCCCGCCTCAGACGTGCCCGAAACTGCCCTGCCTCCCAAAGAGCTGCTTCGCTCCGAGCTTCCCCTGCCCGAACTCGCCGAAGTGGACGTGGTGCGTCATTACGTCAAACTCAGCAAGTTCAACTACAGCGTGGATGACGGTTTTTATCCGCTCGGTTCATGCACAATGAAGTATAACCCGAAGATCAACGAAGATACCTGCCGCCTGCCCGGGTTTTTGTTCACCCATCCCTTGCAGCCCATCGAAACCGTGCAGGGCAACCTCGCGTTGATGTACGAACTGCAAGAGTGGCTCAAGGAAATCAGCGGTTTCGCCGGTGTGACCTTGCAGCCCGCCGCGGGCGCGCACGGCGAATTTACCGGCGTGCTGATGATGGCAGCGTATCACAAATCGCGCGGCGACACCAAACGCACCAAGATGCTCATCCCCGATGCGGCGCATGGGACCAACCCCGCCTCGGTCGGGATGCTGGGCATGAGCGTGGTGACCATCCCCTCCGATGAACGCGGCAACGTGGACTTGAAAGCGCTCGAAGCCGCCTGCGACGACACTGTCGTGGGCATGATGCTTACCAACCCGAACACGCTCGGCATGTTCGATGAAAACATCGAGAAGGTGATCGAACTGGTCCACAAATGCGGCGGCTTGATGTACGGCGACGGCGCGAACCTGAATGCCCTGCTCGGCATCGTCCGCCCCGGCGACCTCGGCTTCGACGTCATGCACTTCAACCTGCACAAGACCTTCTCCGTCCCACACGGCGGCGGCGGACCGGGCTCCGGTCCTGTCGGCGTCAGCCAAACCCTGGTGGACTTCCTGCCTGCGCCGCTCGTGGGCATCATCGAAGAAGGCGATGACGACGATGAGACCGCCCCGCTTTATGGTTTTGTCACCCCGAAGAATTCGATTGGGCGAATGAAAGCCTTCCACGGTCACTTCGGCGGCGGGCTGGTCCGCGCCTATACCTACATCGCCATGCACGGACCGGACGGCTTGAAGGACATCGCGCAATATGCGGTGTTAAACGCCAACTACCTGCAAGCGAGACTGCGCGGCACGTATCACATCCCTTATGACCGCATCTGCATGCACGAGTTCGTGGCGGAGGGACGGTTCGAGGGCAGCGACGTCCGCGCGCTGGACATCTCCAAGCGGCTGATGGATTACGGCTTCCACCCGCCGACGAACTACTTCCCGCTCATCGTCCCCGAAGCGCTGATGATCGAGCCGACCGAAACCGAAAACAAGGACGCCCTCGACCGCTTCGCCGATGCGCTCATCAAAATCGCGGAAGAAGCCAGGACCCAGCCTGACCTGCTCCATAACGCGCCCAGCACGACGAAATTCGGAAGGATGGACGAGGTCAAAGCGGCAAGGGAGTTGGTCCTTTGCTGCTGGCTGCCGGAGGATTATAGTGACCAGTGATCAGTGAAATAGGAAAGCCTCGGAGAGCAGCATCTCCGGGGCTTTTTTCATTATGGGTAGATGTTATAATGTTGAACGTATTGGTTTTTGCTTGTCTGACCTGCAATGGATAGGATGAACTCGTTCAACAATACGTCATTTCAACACAGGCACAAAGGATGGGAGAAAATGCGTAAAGCCCACTCGAATATCCTCAGCGCCGCTTTTGCGGTATTGATCATTGTCAGCCTCGTCGCCGCGTGCCGACCCGTCACACCAGTCCCGACGCAGATAGATTCTTCTTCCGCGGAGTCACCCGGGGAACAAGCCGCAGAGCAGGAGGTCTGGCTGGATGAGGCGGTGGATGTACTTCAGTTCCCGCCAACGGGAAAGTTCGTTGTCCATTTCAAGAGCCCCATGTCGCCCACTAGTACTCTGCTAACTTGAAGGTTTTGCATAGATTATACTTGGAGAATGACTACAAAATATCATGTATACCTGACCAAAGAAAATCGCCAAGAATTAGAAAGTCTGATACGAAGCGGCGAATCGTCGGCGCGCACTCAAACTCGCGCACGGATATTGTTGTTGACGGACGAGAACCAGAAAAAGAAAAAACGAACGGAAGAAATCGCATCTGTTTTGCTGTGTTCCTTGCCGACCATCACGGCCATTCGCAGGAAATTTGTCGAAGGCGGATTAGAGAAAGCCCTGTATGATAAAGCGCGTCCAGGAGCGACGCCAAAGATCACGGGCGAGGTGGAGGCGCAATTGACGCTGTTGGCGTGTAGTGCGCCGCCTGAAGGAAGGTCACGCTGGACCTTGCAACTGCTGGCAGATAAACTGATTGAGTTGAAATTGGTTGACAGCATTAGCGATGTGGCTGTCATGAAACGGCTAAAAAAAATGAACTTAAGCCTTGGCTCGTAAAATCCTGGGTAATCGCAAAACCGTCGGCGCAGTTTGTAGCGAAGATGGAAGATGTGCTGGCTGTGTATGAGCGTCCGTATGATCCAAAACGCCCTCTGGTATGTGTAGATGAAGCCAGCAAAACCTTGCACGAGACGCCACATGGCAGATTGCCGATTGAAGCAGGGCAACCGCCACGCCAAGACTATGAATACGAACGAAACGGCACCACCAATATTTTCATGGCTGTTGAACCTTTGATTGGCAAACGCAAAACTTTCGTAACCGACCAGCGCACTAAACAAGACTTCGCAGAACTGTTACGTTACCTGTCTGACGATGAATATCCTGAGGCAGAAAAAATTGTATTGGTCACAGACAATCTCAATACACATTCGCCTGCATGTCTGTATGAACGATTCGAGCCTGCGGAAGCCAGACGATTGACACAACGCTTTGAATGGCATTACACACCCGAACATGGCTCTTGGTTGAATATGGCTGAAATTGAATTGAGCATCCTCAGCCGCCAATGTACGAACCGCAGAATTTCCAATAAGCAGACCCTCGCAAGAGAAGTTACTGCTTGGGAGAAAGATCGCAACAAACTAAAGGTGCAAATTGATTGGCAATTCAGACCCGATAATGCTCGTATTAAACTCAAGCGGCTTTACCCCGTCACCATTGTAAATAATTCAAGTTAGTAAAGTACTAGTAGTTCCACGCCGGTCTTTGCCTGGCCTCATGTGGAGGGTGTTAGCAGTTGGAACGAAGACCGAACCACATTGACGTTCAATCCCGCTTCGATTTTGGACAGCAAAAAGACCTACACCTTCTTTTTGGACCCTGCGCTTCAATTTGCAGATGGAGGTTTTTTGGAAAATCCGGCCACATGGAGAATCCATGTGCAAAGCGGACCCCGGATCATTGGCATGACCCCAGCCGCCGGGGCAATTAGCAATCTATTCAAAACCATCGAGATTCGCTTCGACCGGGACATGGTCAGCGACGATGCAAAACCGGCGTTGACCATCGAGCCGCCACTGCCCTTCGATACCCGCTGGAAGAGCAAGCGCGTTCTCCAAATCAATTTACATCAGCCATTTCCTCCCGAACAGCGATACACCCTAATTCTCAAAAGCGGCGAACTATTTGCCGAGGATGATTCCTATCTGGCGGAGGACTACAGTTGGTTCTATTGGCAGGAGCCCTTTGATATGACCGCCGAAGGCGGGGAAAAATCCGTATTGATCAGTTTCAACTATTCATTGGATGGGGAAAAGACCGGCTTGCCTTTTGTCATCTCTCCCCCATTGAGCGGAGAGTGGACCTGGCTGGCGCCTCAAAAACTGCTGTTTGAGTCCAATGAGATAATCTCCTCCGCCATCGAATATGAACTTACCGCAACCACCCCCCTCGTAAGTTTGGATGGCCATGAAATAGCGCAGATTCCCACCGTGAAATTTTCGGGGAAGATGCCCATCCGGCTGGTCACAGCAGGAATTAAAAAAAGTTCGTACAGCGATGAACTGTTTGCAGAACCTGACCTCGATGCCATCCGCCTCCAGTTCGATGTGCAAGTTGATCATGCCTCCGCGGAAGCGGCTTTTTCCATCACGCCCGCAATTCCTGGCTCATTTCAGTGGGAGAAAATCGAGAACACTTCAAAAGAGGTTTTGGTTTACGTTTTCCACGAGTTACTGGACCGCTCCACCACTTATACCGTGAAAGTGGACTCCAGCCTGCTCACCCCTACAGGAGGGCGGGTCATGGTTGAGCCATTCCAGTTGGAGTTCAATTCGTCCTATTGGGGGTATATCGTTCCTTCGTTTGGCGAAGCGGGTGAGAACATCCAGGTGGTGGACGCGAACGGTCCCAGGCGAATCCAGATTTCAGGCAACGACCCGGATATTAGTTTTACCGCCTATAGTTTTGACCTGAGCGAGTATGCGGCGTTATACGCGGAGCATTATCGGTTTCGCACTGGAAGTGTGCGCTCCATACCCATTCCCGCGAACTTGCAACCGACACTTACCTGGAAGCAGACCGTAAACCGTGAAATAAAGGATAGCAGCATTACCGAAACCATCCTTCCTCCTGAGTTGCTGCCCGGCTTGTACGTGGTCAACCTCAAAGTAAAGAATCGCCTGTACGACCAATTGTTCGTAGTCATCTCTGAAAATACCCTGGTGGTCAAAAACGACGGGGACGATCTCTTTGTCTGGTTGACGAACATCAACGGCAGGGTTGTGGCGGATGCCGAGGTGCGCGTGTACAACTCGAAGGGAGAAAAAATCCGCGAGGGGCGCACCAATGAAAATGGACAGTATCAGGTCTCCGTCCCGCCGGATGCGGAGCCGATGCTCGTTTCGGCTTTCGTGAAGGCGCCCGGTCAGCCCAACGATGTCATCATCACCGGTTTTGGATCATGGAAATCGCAAATTTATTATGACTACTACGAACAGTGGGATGAACGGCAGCTGCCCGAAGGAAAACTCTACCTTGCCTATACCTATACGGAGCGCCCACTCTACCGCCCGGGACAGACGGTGAACTTCAAAGTCATCCTTCGCAAGGATGACGATGTGAAATACAGCCTGCTGGAAACAGGCACGCCGGTTGAAGTGCGGGTCAAAGATGCGCGCGGGAATGTTATCGCAACTTACGAAATGGCGACCAATGAATTTGGCACGCTTCATGGCTCGGTGGATATTTCCGAAGGCGCCATGCTGGGTGATTACAAAATCGAGGCGGAGGTGGAAGGCGTTATTTTTGAAGAGAATTTCAAAGTGGAGGATTACCGAAAGCCGGATTATCAAATCAGCGTCACATCCCTGCAACCGGAAAAACAAGATCGGTTTGTGCAAGGGGAGGAGGTTCGCCTCCAGATTCATGCCGCCTACTACTTTGGTGAACCGCTGGCAAACGCCAAACTGGACGTGGATGTCATGGAGGCATATGGACCTCTTGCAATATCCCTGCCAAGACCATTGAAGACCGACGAGGACGGCAATGCAATCCTGTCCTTCAAAGCACCTTTTAACTTGAATAGATACGAGTCTTCATACTGGTGGAGAAGGCAGAATCCGCAGACGATTCAATTGACTGTGAGCATAGATGATGGGAGCAACCAGTCGGTGGCGGCCGTCTATCGCTTCCTTGTGCACCCGGCAGCGGAGATACTCAGCCTGGATACCAATGGCTATTTCTTCAAGCCCAACCAGCCCTTTGACGTTACCATTCGGGTTGCAAACTTATTCGAGCAGCCTGTTGCGGGTCGGGATGTTTCCATGACCATTCATCCCTGGAACAGGGAGAATTACGAATTCGGTTCTACAATTCAATCCTTCTCCCTGCAGACCGATTCGCAAGGGCAAGCCACCCAGGAGTTAGTTTTCCCATCCTCAGGTTACTATCAACTCTCGCTTCACGCCAGGGATGCTGATGGACACAAGATGGAGACCCGCCGTGTAGTGTATGTTTTCAAACCAAACGACAACTGGTTCACTACAAGACAGGGAGATCAAATCCAGATTTTAGCGGAGAGGGATTCCTATAAGCCCTATGAAAAAGCCCGCTTTATGATCGAGTCCACCTTCAGCGGGCTCGCGCTGATCACATTCGAACGCGGAAGCGTCATTAATTCCAAGTTGATCGAATTGACCGCCCCGCTGACCGTCTTTGAAACGGATATCATTCCCGAACATGCCCCGAATGTTTACGTCACTGTCCACGCCTGGCAGCCTGCCGCAGAAGATGTATACCGCTACGGCTATTTGACAACATGGACGACCGGGGCAGACAGTTATATGCGTATTGACAAGACGCAAATCCGGGTGGATGCGAGCGCAAAAGAACTCGATATCAGCATCACCACAGATAAGCAGACATATCAACCCGGCGAGACCGTAACTGCGACCATTAACGTCAAAGACTCACAGGGAAACCCTGCGCTTGCAGAACTCTCGCTGGCAGTGGTGGATGAATCCATCTATGCGCTGGCGAGCGAGTTCGAGCCAGAAATTTTCGATGCGTTTTATGGTCCGCGCCAACACACAGTGGCAACTTCCGACTCGATGTCTCCGTATCGGATTATCATGGAAGGAGGCAGAGGCGGTGGCGGCAACGGAGACGTGCCCAAAACAAGGCAGGATTTTCTGGATACCTCTGCCTGGCTGCCAGTCATCCAAACCGATGAAAACGGGCAGGGCATTGTCACCTTCGAACTGCCGGATAACACCACCAGTTGGCGGTTGACAGTCAAAGCCGTGACGCTGAAACACCAGGTGGGGCAGGCAAAGACCAATATCGAAACCAAAAAGGAAGTCTTTTTGCGACCGGTATTGCCGCGCGTTCTGACCCGCGGCGACCAGGCAATGTTGACATCCTTCATTCACAACTACAGCCCGGAGGAAAAGACCCTCACCCTTCAGTTTGTTGCGGATGGATTGAAAATCGAAGGCGGCGATGAAGAGCAAACTGTCACGCTTCAGCCTGGGGAAGTGATGCCGATCGGCTGGCGCATCGTGGTGGACCGGGCGACTCCCACCAAAATCAAATTCATCGCCAGGGATGAAAAAGGCGTGCTGGATGCCGTCGAAATGCCGATATTGATACAACCGGCGGCAGTTCGAGATATTCAGACTCAGTCCGGCGAGTTCACCGGAACTCTGGCGCTGGAAGTGGCGCTTCCCGCTGTGGATATGGAAACCAGCGAAGTCACACTCTCGCTCCACCAAACCATGAGCGGGACGCTGTTGAACGGCTTGGAATATTTGATCGGCTTCCCCTACGGCTGTGTGGAGCAGACCATGAGCCGCGCGCTTCCCAACGCAGTGATCCTGCGCGCCTCGGACCAACTCGGAATCGGCGGACCGAACCTGCAAAGGCGGCTGGAGCCTTACATCGAAGCGAGCATCAGCAAACTTTACAGCCTGCAGCATGGCGACGGCGGCTGGGGCTGGTGGCAATACGACGCCTCGGATGAATATCAAACCGCCTGGGTATTGTTCGGTCTGGGTATCATAAGTGATTCGGGGTACACCGTCGCGCCAAAGGTCCTGGATGATGCCGCCAGATGGCTGAACGACTCACTCGGGTACAGGGATATGGATCCACGCACACGCGCTTACGCCCTGTACAGCCTGGCAGCGGCAGGACGGGGCAATCTGGAAGCAACCCAAAATCTGGTTTCCGAATCCATTCACGAACTGGACCCGTTCAGCCAGGCGGCATTGGCTTCCGCGCTGCACAAAATGGGCGAAACGGAACAGGCGCGCGAGATTCTGGAATTGCTCGCCCGGAGCGCTACAAAAACCAACGACGAAGTCTACTGGTCCCAGCCGGCATACGACGGTATCTACAACCGCAAGACCATGGCATCCACCAACCGCACGACGGCAATGGTGCTGTTGGCATACGCGGAAATTGATCCGCAGAATGAACTGGTCCCCGGCATGGTCGAATATCTTTCATCCCAACGCAAGGGAAGTTACGGCTGGGGTACCACAAACGAAACCAGTTTTGCAATTCTTGCGTTGACCGAATATTTGGTTTCACAGGAAAACAGTTCAGGAGTTACCCCCTATCAAGTCAGCGTGAACGGCAGGGAGTTGTTTACCGGCACACTCATGCCGGGAGATACCAGCGTGACATTGGAGATTCCCATATCGGAACTTGAACACGGGGTCAATTCCATCCTCGTGGACACTCAGGGAGACCGCCCGGTTTATTTCGACCTTTCCACAAAATACGACCTGATGCAGAAAGACGTGGAAGCCGCCGGGGCTGTCAAGGTCACGCGCCGCTATCTTGACCCGAAGACGAGCAAACCACTTGAGTCACTTCAAACGGGACAGTTGGTGAAGGTGGAGTTAACCGTCAACTTTTCGGAACAAGCCTATTTTGTCGCCGTGGAGGATTACCTGCCTGGCGGACTCGAAGCGTTGAATGAAGGGCTGGGAATGTCCAATCGGTATTTTGAGAATGAATGGGATTACTTCTCCTATTTCTGGGAGGACTATGGATACAACTACAAGGAAATCCGCGGTGACCGTGTCGTATTTTTCATCACTGAACTCGAACAAGGCAGGCATACATTCACTTATTTTGCCCGCGCCACAACAACCGGTCAATTCACGGCGTTGCCGGCGCAAGCTTATGCCATGTACGACTTGAACACATGGGGGCGTTCGAATAGCGTCGAGATAACCGTGAAGTAGCGGCGGTCGAGAATTGCAGCCAAAACCGTAGAATTCCCTTTTGAGAGCGCATCCTCCAAAACCATCAATTTGGAGGATGCGCATTTAAGCCCACATCTCGAAATATCGCGACCAACATTACATGATTGAAAACTGAAAACCAACGGCAGAACAACCTCGGATAAACCGCAGGGTTATAATACGCAACGTTAATTCCGACGACCGACAATTCGACGAGGAGAGAGATGCTTAACAAGCTGTTATTCCACCGATTCCCCAGCCTGAAAAGCCTGCTGGTGCGCATCCAATACGACCGGTGACCGCCTTCGACCGGGATAAGAACGCCATCTTCATGAACTTTGGATACACCGCCCACCATCAGGGGCGCGAGCCGATCCCTCTCGAACCGGAGGATGAAATCCACCGCTACCCGATGCAGCTGTATCATCATGTGGCGAAACATATCAACTGGGAAAATGCAGATGCGTTGGAGGTCAGTTCCGGGCGCGGCGGCGGCGCGGCGTTCATCGTCCGGCATTTCAAGCCCAAATCCTACACCGGCGTGGATTTCTCTCCGCGCGCCGTCGAATTCTGCCGCGAGCACTACAGCCATCTGGCAGCGCTCAAATTCCGGCACGGCAACGCCGAAGCGCTCTCCTTCCCCGACAATTCGTTCGACGTGGTGGTGAACGTCGAAGCATCGTTGTATTATCCGAACATCGCCAAATTCTTCGAGCATGTCCGGCGTGTGCTCAAACCCAACGGTTATTTCCTCTACACCGACCTGCGCTACGAGGAAAAGATCGCCGCCTGGCATGCGCAGATCAAAGCGCTGGGGTTGAAGGTCGTCCATGAAGAAGACATTACCGACAACGTGTTGAAGGCGATGGAACTCGACCGCGAGCGGCGTGTGGCGCTGGTGAATACGTATGTGCCGCGCATCCTGCGCAAGCCGTTCTATCACTTCGCCGGTCTCAAGCCCGAAACGCCGGACGCCCCTCCCCATCTCGATAACCGCCGTTACTGGTTCTTCATCCTGCAAAAGGCATAAGTTAAAAGATGCGCCGCACGGCGCATCTTTTTGTTATCATCGGCGCAGAGGTTAGCATGAAAATTTTAACGGTTGACATAGGCACAGGCACGCAGGATATTTTTCTCTACGATTCGAATCTCGACATCGAGAACGGATTCAAACTCGTCCTGCCTTCGCCTACCATGATGGTTCATCGCCGTCTCAAGCAGTCGCTTCACCTTCGGACCCCGATGCTGTTCACCGGATACCAGATGGGAGGCGGACCCTCAGCCTGGGCAATCGAAGAATACGCGCGCGCCGGGATTCCCGTGTACATGACGCCTTCCGCCGCGACGACGATCAATGACGAATTGGACAAGGTGGAGGCGCTGGGGATAAAGATTGTGTCGGAGGATGAGGTCGAAGGTCTCAAGCCGAAGGTCGAACGTTTGGAGTTGAAGGATTTCGACTTTCCGCTGATCTCAAAAACATTTTACGATTACGGCGTTTCATTAAAAGAGTTGGAGGCAATCGCCGTCGCAGTCTTCGATCACGGGAACGCGCCTGCGGGGGTTTCGGACCGGCAGTTTCGGTTTGACTATCTCGATGAACGGATTCGCGCAAAAAACTCGCTTGCCGCTTTCGCCTATCTCTCAACGGACATTCCCATGATCATGACGCGCCTGCAATCCGTGGCGGACTCGGCGGGAGAATTGCCCTGTCCACTCGTGGTGATGGATACGGCTCCCGCAGCGGTGCTGGGCGCGACGTTCGATGCCAAACTCAACTTCAGCGTCAACGACACCAATAGCATTGGTAGACCCAATAAAACCAATTTGCCTACACGCAGATCAACAATTATATGCAACGTTGGGAATTTCCATACGCTGGCATTTCGGCTTGGAGAAAAGGGAATCGAGGGAGTCTTCGAGCATCACACCGGCGAGATTGATTTACCGAAACTCGAATCCCTTTTGCGAAGATTGGCCGACGCCTCCCTCAAACACGAGGATATCTTCAACGACATGGGGCACGGCGCGTTGATGTACACCGATGAAGTGTTTGAATTTGGGAAGGATGAATTCGATGTGGTGGTGACGGGACCGAGGCGTTCGATGTTTCGGACGATGGACGATGGACGACAGACCATGGACGGTGGACGACAGACGATTGACCATCGTCTATCGCCCATTGTCAACGGTCGGCTCCGCCCCTATTTTGCTACGCCATTTGGCGACATGATGATCGCGGGCTGTTTTGGTCTGCTGGCGGCGACGGCGGAGGTATTGCCCGATTTGGCGGAACCAATTCTCGGGTCGTTGCGAAGCGGGCGCGGACGCGGCGTCGCGCCGTGGGATAATCCAGCGTAGAGGAGTCGAACATGAATCAACATCTGCATCTGATCACATTGGGCGTGATGGATTTCGAGAGATCGAAAAGATTCTATGCCGAAACTCTCGGCTGGAAGCCTGCCAGCGCGAGCGGCGATGACGTGGCTTTCTTTCAAGCGGGTGGAGTCGTGCTTGCCCTTTATCCGCGTGAGAAACTGGCGGAAGATGCAGTCATTGCTCCTGATGGGGACGGCTTTTCAGGCTTTACTCTGGCATACAACGCGCAAAGCGAAGCGGAAGTGGATACGGTCATCGCTGACTTGAAATCAAAAGGCGTGAAGATCATAAAGGAACCGCAGAAGGTATTCTGGGGCGGATATAGTTCCTATTTCGCTGACCCCGACGACTACCGGTGGGAAGTGGCGTACAACCCGTTCTTCCGGTTCGATGAGAGTGGGAATTTAAAAATTGGAATAGAATCCACATGTCATTCTCCCAAAGGGATATCGCTTCGGGATGGTGTGAGCGACCGGAGGGAGCAAAGAATTTCATCAACAAATGGAAACTGCTTTGTAGCCTGAGATTCTTCGTCGCCGCTGCGCGGCTCAGAGTGACATTTTTCTGAACGCATGGAGGAAGGTACTTCTTACGGAGTGAGTAACGTCCTCTCGATTGGGGTATGCGGTGGAATATAATCCAAATCAAAACCGTAGGGGCGACGTCCCGTCGCTCAAGGGTGAGGTAACCCGCCGAATTTGGGCGAGATGACCTCGCCCCTACATATCCAGGAGAACATATATACATGTGCGGTATTTTCGGGTACGTTACAAATAAAGAAGAAGATTTGGGTCCCATCCTCATTG
This sequence comes from Chloroflexota bacterium, assembly GCA_013112685.1. Lineage (GTDB taxonomy): Bacteria > Chloroflexota > Anaerolineae > Anaerolineales > Villigracilaceae > Villigracilis. The sequence continues at coordinate 2,046,899 of JABFGC010000002.1, forward strand.
AAGCGGCAAAAAGATTGACGTATCGCGGCTATGATTCGGTCGGCGCGGCGGCAATCAACAATGGAGCGATTGATTTACGGAAAGATGTCGGGAAAGTGGAAGAGGTAAGCGCAAAATACAACTTTGCGGAATTACGCGGTCAGCGCGGAATTACACAATTACGATGGGCAACGTTTGGAGAACCGTCACAAGTCAATGCACAACCACATCTTGATTCGGACGGCGACATGGTCGGCGCGCACAACGGGAACGTGGTGAACAACGTCGAGTTGCGCGAGCAGTTTATCGCCGAGGGCATGACCGTCCGCTCGCAGAATGATGGTGAGACGTGTGTCCACGCGGTGGAACGATATATCAATCGCGGATACGAGTTCATCGACGCGATCCGTTTGGCGTATGGCGATCTCGAGGGTGATTATGCCTTTGTCATCGGGCGCGCCAACGACGATAAACTTTATGCGTTCAAAAAAGGCTCGGGCATGGTGGTGGGACTCGGCGAAGGCTTCACCTGTGTTTCGTCCGACCTGCCTTCGATCCTGCCGCTGACGCGCGAAGTCATCCGCCCGCAGGATGGAGAGATCGTCACGTTGTGGGCAGACAAGGTCGAGGTTCGCTCGGTCAAGGATGGGAAAAAGATCGAGCGAAAACCGGAGACAGTCACGGAGTCGATGGATGCGGTGCAGAAGGGCGGGTATCCGCATTTTATGTTGAAGGAGATCCACGAGCAGGCGCAGGTCGCCCGGGAACTAGCCCACGTGCTTCAAGGAAACCGCGAAGTGGATGCATTGGTCGAGAAGATGAAGAACGCGCGTCATCTGTATTTCATCGGATGCGGCACGAGTTATCACGCCGCCTCGGTGGGTGCGGTCTATTTTGCGCAACTGGCGGGGCGCGCCGCCATTCCTGTGCTGGCGCCGCAGTTCATCGCGCAATACGCGCCGACGGTCAATCATGAAGACGTGGGAATTTTCGTCAGCCAATCAGGCGAGACCAAGGATGTGCTCAACGCGTTGGAAGCGGCAGAGGCGCGCAATATGGCGTGTTTCGGATTGGCGAACGTGGTCGGCTCGACGTTGACGAAGAGCGACTCGTTCTGCCTGCCCTTGTCTGCGGATACGAGATCAGCGTTCCCGCCACGAAGACCTTTACCAACCAGGTCGTGACGTTTTTGTATCTGGCTTACAAGATGGCTGGCAAAGATGTCCGTGAACTGGATGCGATTCCTGAACTGATGGAAAAAACCATCGAGATGGTCGAGCCGAAGATCAAAGAGATTGCCAAAGACATCAACAAGTGGAATGACTTGTACTGCCTCGGCTACGGAGCGACCTACCCCATCGCGCTCGAAGGCGCGTTGAAGCTGAAAGAGATCACCTACGCCCACTGTGAGGGAATGCTCTCCACCGAGTTCAAACATGGACCACTCTCCGCCGTGAGCAAGGGCTTCCCTATTATCTTTGTCGCAGGTCCGAATGATGTGCCGCTCATCATCAGCGGCATCAACGAAGTGAAAGTGCGCGGCGCACGGACGATCGTCATCGCGGAAGAGGATACCCGCCTGCGCGCCAACGCAGACGACGTGATCGTGCTCCCCAAGTCCGATCCACAGATTTCTGCTTTGCTGGGCGTATTGCCATTGCAGTTGTTGTCGTATCACATGAGCGTGATGAGAGGGTTTGACCCTGATTTCCCGAGGAACTTGTCCAAGACGTTGACGGTGGATTAGTTTGCCCCTCCCCGTGCCCTCCCCAAATTCCAAGAACTCGGAATTTGGGGAGGGTGACCGAGGGTCGGGTGGGGCTGGTTTCCCGAGGAATTTGTCGAAGACGCTGGCGGTGGATTGAGGCTGTGGAACTCAAGTCAAAGAGACGGTCACGTAACGTGACCGTCTCTTTCTCTCTACGCGTGCGCGTGCTTCGCTTCGTGCGCCGCGGCTTCCATGCGCTCGAACATCTCTTGCGCGGCTTCGGGCGTCAGGCGTTGGTCGAGGATGGGAAGATAGACTTCCTCCTCTTTGGCAAAGTGGACTTTGACCAGGGCGTACACACCGAACAGCACGCGCCTCAGGGAGGTGGTTTGGGCGGGCGTCAACGGGTCGTTCAAGCCGTCCTTCAACGCGGCGAGTTCTGCGATGTAGCGACCGACTTCCACGTGATCGCGGCTCATGGTTTTGGTCGCATCGGGACTGCCGAGGACTTGCTGCACGACGGGATACAGCGCGGCATCTTCGGCTTCGGCGTGCGGCTTGAGGTGGTTGGCGAGAAAATCGTACGCCTCCTCCACGCCGCGGCTGATTTCATCCAGCGGCGCGTTGCCGATCAGTTCCGCCGCCTGGCGGATGCGCTCCACGTGCGGGAACAATTCTTTGTGCTCGTCGCGCAGGGGTTGGGTCAATGCCTTCATTTTTTTACTCCTTTTCTTTTGAATGTTTACACCCCGAATGTACTCCTCCCCCGTCAAAAACTGTATGACCCAGATCAATTAACTGCACCCGAATTCCATGTCGTCGCGAGGAGGGTTGAAGACCCGACGAAGCACCTCCTGGGAACGTGGAGATTGCTTACCGCTACGAGGCATACGTCGCGGTTTGCGCTCGCAATGACATAGATGGCGAAGGGTTGGATTAACGATACGGTTTGCTTATCAATTCCTCCAACTTCTTCATATCCAGGATCGTCACCCATTTTCTTCCGGTCTTGACCCAGCCTTCGTCCGCAAAGCGGCTCATCACCCGGCTGACCGTTTCGGTGGTGGACCCGGTCATTGCCGCCAGATCCTGACGCGAGAACGGCAGTTGAATCAGGACTCCCTCTCCGCGAGATTCGCCCAATTTCGACGCCAACCGCATCAGGGCAGACGCGATGCGCTGCTCCACCGTGTAAGCGCTCAACTGCTTGACGATTTCCTGCGACTCCGTCAATCGCCGGCTGACAGCATCCAGCACCTTGCGCGTCACGTCGGGATGGTCGGCAAGGATGCCGTCGAAATCCCTGGAAGAGATGCGCAGGATGCAGGAATCGGTTTGGGCGATGGCGGTCTCTGTGTGGGCGCGCCCGCTCAAAGTCGAGAAAGAGCCGAAGTAGTCGCCGCCGTGCAAGATGTCCAGCAGAACCTCCCGCCCCGACTCGGCGTTCCGTACCAGCTTCACTTTTCCCATCGCCACGAGATGGAGATATGCCGCCTCGTCGCCTTCATGATATATGCGCTCGTCCGCAGGGACATCCACATCATGGAACAGGTTGTTGATTTTGGAGATGGCAGCGGGGGGCAAATGTTTGAAGAACGGCAGCCTGCCGATGATCTTCAGGCGATAGTCCGTCGAGCAGACTGCGGGGTCCACCCATTCCAGGCGCACAGGCGATTTGGGACGCGTCATTATTTCTCCTTCGTTCCCAGGTAATATAACAGGAATAGAATCCCCGCAATGATAAATCCCCACGTCCAGCAGGACCAGCCTTTTTGAGGTTCTTCGACCGGTGTTTGCGTCGGCGGAACAGCCGTGGGCTGAGCAGGTTCCGGCTGTTCATATTGCGCCTGGTCTATCAGCCACTCCTCTTTATAAACATCGTCGGAATACTCGAACCAGACGTGGCTGAAGACCTCAGCCTGAATGCCGATGTTGACTTTTATTCCGTCATACAGTTTCCACCAATTGGGTTCCGGGGAAATTTGCAACTTGAGGTAGGCGTCCACCTTGGCGGTGGGTCCAATGAAGTCGTATATCATCAATTGAATCTGCGCGCGCGAATACGTTTTCAATTCGCTTTCGTATTGAAACTCCGGCGGCTGGTAGGCTGAGATGCCGGGTTGAAATCCTTCGGCGGGGGTGACGATATCCCAAATCCCGTTTGGTCCGTTTCGATATGCCAAGCCAGACGTCAGGCTCGCTTCCTGGGTAATGCCGGTGGAGATCGAAGCGGAAATTTTTCCGTCCAGCCCGACGAAGAGCGAGAGTTCCGGCGTGATGATGACCGGCACAAAATCCACCCAGATAATGACCGGCTTGAAGCGATACCAGGCGATCTGCGCCGGGTCCGGCTGGACGGGACCGAGCAGGTTGACCTTCGAACTGACAGTCAACTCCGACTTTTCGTCAACGTTCAACATAAAGGTCACATCCGTCAGTTGTTGACCGATGATTTTCGTCGAAAATATGAATCGGGGGTCGAAACTGACGTTCCCGTTTACCAGTACCTGGTCTTCCTTGGAATTCAGGTTCAGATCGTCGTCGTAGATCACAACGTCCTTCAACTCGATACTGAATTCTCCGGGCGATTTCAGGCTTGGAATTCCCATGGCTTTCATCTGCAAACCCGATATCTCCCAATATTCCTCGATGTTTTCGCGCGTCAGAGGGATTTCATCGGTGAGAATCTCCGCCTGCACAAAGACATCCTCCAGCACCGCCGGTACCGTCTCGACGCGGATCGAATAACCATCGGAGGTCACGCCTGTCACCCTGCGCAGAAACCCATAGCGGGTCTGTTCGGTGATTTCACCCACCAGGATGTCATCCGGTTCCAGTATGATCGTATTGAACAGTTCATAGGAGAAGATGTAGGTATTGTCTTCCACGCCCCAGAGGTACCGATATAACAAATCCCCGCTCAAGACTTTGGTTCGATAGTACACGACCGGAACAAGAGGCTCGGATGCTTCTGTAATCACACGTTCCGGTTCCAATACTGCTGGCGTCTCAGCGATGACGACGACCTCCTCCACTGGAATCGCCTCGGGAGCCATCTCCGCCCCGCCGCATGAGACGACAAGAGCCGCGCACAGCAACGCGGCAAACAAGAGGTTAAATTTGTTCATTGAACCCTCCCGGCTCGCAAAATCAGTATAGTCTTTTTTAATCCGCAATTCAATACGGTTTGCGGATTAACCATATAGTGGTTCTCCTGAGATTGCCGTGATTTTGTACACGGACGACGCGGATACGGATTCACACAGAAAAAGCGTTTATGAAATCCATATTCTCCGTGCAAACCGTGTCCAAAAGGTTTTAATCAAGGTTAGAATTGTCCCTGTACGAAGAAAGCAAAACCGCCTTCAAGATGGAAACATCGAAAAACACAAAAGAAAGGATGGCAAATGCCCACCGCCCTTCCCCGTTCAAAAGTCAAGAAAAACCAAACCTGGAATTCCGAAAGCGTCTTCCCTTCGCCCGAAGCGTTCGACGCGGAAGTAAAAGACCTGCTCGAAAGCCTCGAAACGGTGAAGAAATACAAGGGTCGTCTTGGAGAAAGTCCCGATGTGTTCATCGAAGCCATGCAGTTCATGGATAAACTCGCCCAGCGCGCCGCGAAGATTCAAGTGTATGCCACCATGTCCAGTGCGGTGGATACCGCCGACCAGACGGGCGCGGCGATGAGCGGAAAAGCCATGTCCGCGTTCGCCCAAGTGGGAGCAGAAACTTCATTTGTGGATCCAGAACTCCTGTCCATGGGCGAGGCGAGGTTGCGTCAATGGCTGGCGGAAGACCCTTATATGGGAATGTACGAGCATTACATCAACGACCTTTTCCGCAGGCAGGCGCACGTCCGCAGCGCGGAGGTGGAGGAACTGTTCGGCATGATGCGCGATCCGTTCGGGACAGTGCGCACCACGGCGCATCTTCTGGCGAACGCCGATTTCAAATTCAAGCCTGCGAAAAACAGCGAAGGCAAAAAGGTGGATTTGACCCAGAGCACGCTCGACGCCATCCTCAGCGGTTCGGATCGAAAAGCGCGCCAGACCGCCTGGGAGAATTACAACGACAAGTATCTCGAATTCAAAAACACGCTCGCCAGCAACCTGACCGCTTCCATCAAACAGAACGTGTTCAACATGAAGGCGCGCAGGTTCAATTCGTCGCTCGAAGCCACACTCTTCAACGGGAATGTGCCGGTGGAGATGTTCCACAACCTGTTGGGCATCTTCAAGAAAAACCTGCCGCTCTGGCACAAGTATTGGCGCATCCGCCGCAAGGCATTGGGCGTGAAGACCCTGCATCCTTATGATGTGTGGGCGCCGTTGACAACGAAGAAACACAGGGTCCCGTTTGAAAAAGCCGTGGATTGGATCAGCGCCGGGCTGGAGCCGATGGGCAGGGAGTACGTGGACATCATGCGCAAGGGCTGTCTCAAGGATCGCTGGGTGGATTGGTCGCCGAACGCGGGCAAGCGTCAGGGCGCGTTTTCGACGCGCGTACCCAGCGACACGCATCCCTTCATCTTGATGAGCTACACCGACGACATCGGCAGTATGAGCACGCTCGCGCACGAACTCGGTCACTCGATGCACGCTTATTACGCCAGCCGCGCCCAGCCGATGATCTACTACCTATACCCGTCCATCATCTCGGAGACCGCCTCCAACTTCCACCAGGCGATGACGCGCGCCCATTTGCTCAAGACCAACACCGACAGATATTTCCAGACCGCGCTGCTCGAGGAAGCGATGGATAACTTCCACCGTTACTTCTTCATCATGCCCACGCTCGCCCGCTTCGAACTGGAAACGCACCAGCGCATCGAAAAGGGGCAGCCGCTCACCGCCGATTTCATGATCGAGCTGATGGCGGAATTGTTCAGCGAGGGTTTCGGCGGCGAAATGAACCTGGACCGGGAACGGGTCGGCATCACCTGGGGCACGTTCACCACGCATCTTTACATTGACTATTACTCGTTCCAATACGCCATCGGAATCTCCGCCGCGAACGCCATTGCCAAACGCATTCTCGACGGCGTCCCCAACGCCGCGCAGGAGCACATCGAATTCCTGAAAGCAGGCTCGTCCAAGCCGCCGATGGAGGTCTACAAAATTGCAGGCATTGACATGACCAGTGTCCAACCCATCGAAGATGCGTTCGCAGTGTTGGAGGAGTACGTTGACCGGCTGGGAGTTTTGACAGATAAATAAGGCTTAGCGAGACTTCCGAATTCTCGAAGAATTCGGAAGTCTTTTTTTCTCTTGACAAATAGACGATTATCTATATAATATCTCATAGAAGTTTATCTATATGAAACCATCCCTTCCCATCGCCTGCAACATGAACGTTTTCACGCCCGAACAACGCGACGCCCACCTGCAAATGACCAACCGGTTGTTTGCGAAAGTCACGTCCGTCGCGGCGCAGGAAAACGGTTATCGGTTTGCCCTGCCTTATGAGGCGGAGAGCCTTGTCGAACTGGGCAAATTCATTGCCAACGAACGACTGTGTTGCCCGTTTTTGGAATTCTCGCTGACGGTCAAGCCCGGTGAAGAACCTGTCCTTCTATCCCTCTCAGGTCCCGATGGCACGAGGGAGTTCCTGCGTGCCGAGTTTAGTGAGGCGTTTGCATGAAACTCAATCCCGTCTTGTTTGCCAAAGCCATCGCCGACGAGACCCGCCAGAAGATCATGAGCGAGTGTTGCTGCTGCTGGATCTCCGTCGGCGAACTGACCGAGAAACTCAAGGTCACGCAGCCCACCGTCTCGCATCACCTCGCCATTTTGCGCGAGGCGGGTCTGGTGAACGTGCGCGAGGAAGGCAAGCAGACCTTTTACTCGCTCAACCAGGAAAACATCGCCGTCTGCTGCGGTCAGATCATGCTCAAGTTTGCGCCGGAGGAAGAGGCGACCGAAGCCGTCGTCAAAGTTGTCAGCAGATAGCCGCATGTACCGGTAATTTTTTTACTTCAATAAATAGACAAGTTTCTATATGAAAGAGGAACCATGTACGCAGAAATCCTTCTCATCATCGGCATTCCCGCCATCCTGTTTGGCTTGGCGCGTTCCACCGAAAAGGTCCTGGACATCCGCCAGCGCCAGCGGGATAAGGGGATCAATTTGAAGCCCTACCTATAATTCCACAAGGAGAAACCAATGACTCAATCCCCCACCCCCATCCATGACGCCGTGCGCGAGCATTACGCCGAGCGGATCAAAAGCAGCGCCTCGTGTTGCGGACCTTCGGACTGCTGCACGCCAGAGAGCAATCTCTACCCGACAGATTTACTTGCCACCCTCCCCACCGACGTAGCCAACACCAGTTACGGCTGCGGCGACCCGATCACGCTCGCTTCCCTGCAGCCCGGTCAAACCGCCCTTGATCTCGGCTCCGGCGCAGGACTGGACTGTCTACTGGCTGCCCAGAAAGTCGGTCCCGAAGGACGCGTGATCGGCGTGGACATGACTCCCGAAATGATCGAACGCGCCCGGGCGAATGCGAAGCGTGTCAATGCGGCGAACGTCGAATTCCGCCAGGGATTCCTCGAAGACCTGCCCGTCGAATCGGACACGGTGGATGTGATCATCTCCAATTGCGTGATCAACCTTTCGCCTGACAAACAAAAGGTGTTCGGCGAAGCCTTCCGCGTGTTGAAGCCCGGCGGCAAACTGGCTGTCTCGGATATCGTCACCGACGGCGAACTGCCGCAAGAGGTGCGTCAAAGCCTGGCAGCGTGGGCGGGATGCGTGGCGGGCGCTGTGGATGCAAAAGATTACGTCGCCATGATGGAAGCGGTCGGCTTCCGCGATATTTCCATCAGACCCGTGTTCTTCGACAAGGAAACGGTTGACTCTGCACTGGGCGACATGAAACTGGACGCAGGCAGTTTTCCGAAAGATGAAATTTACAAGGCGGTCTACAGCGCGAAGATCACGGCGTATAAACCGGCATAATCAAAACGGTGACAGCCGCTTGTGCGCGGCTGTCACCGTTATTCTCCGGCAAAAGGAATACAGGCGATGAGCGCAAGCGAGTCGGAATTTCAAATAATCCACGACGCCTTTCAACCCAAGATACTTCGCTTCATGGCGCGCATGGTTGCGGAAGATGAGGCGGAAGACCTGACCCAGGAGGTCTTTGTAAAGATCAGCCGCGCTTTGAACACGTTTCGAGGCGAGTCGTCACTATCCACCTGGGTGTATCGGATCGCGACCAATACCGCGCTGGACAGATTGCGAAGTCCATCCTTCCAACAAGACCGGATTGCCCTTGACCGGCGCGGTTCAGAAGAAGAAACAGAGATCGAAGACGGAAACATGTGGACCGGGGAAAAGATACCCCCAGTGGAACACCAGGTATTTCGGAAGGAAATGAACGAGTGCATCTGTGATTTCATTGGGAGGCTTCCAGGAAATTATCGAACAGTTCTCGTTCTCAGTGAACTCGAAGGATTCAGGAACACGGAGATTTCAGAGATCCTCGGCATTTCCCTGGAGACCGTGAAAATCAGATTGCACCGTGCGCGGGAGAAATTGAAAGAGGAATTCATGGCGAAGTGCGATTCCTACTGGCTGGAGGACAACGAATTCCTGCCCGAACTGAGGCGGATGGAGAAATAGAACAACCGGGGGCGTATCCTTTTTTACCAGCGCTCGTCAATAGGGGTGAAAAGGAGACGATATTCCATGAAACTCGACAATCGGACTGGAGAATTGATCGCAGTTGGCGCATCCGTCGCTGCAGGCTGTCAGCCGTGCCTGAAATATCACGCCGGGAAGGCTTTGGAAAGCGGAGCCGAGGGGCAGGAGATCGCGGACGCAATTGAGATCGGCAGAATGGTCAGGAAGGGCGCATCCGCCAACATGGATAAATTCATTTCGGGACTGACCCAAAACGTCCCGTCCGAGGCGGCTGAGACAGATAGCGGGTGCGGGTGCAATCCCGCCAAATAAACAATCACGGAAGGTAAAAATGGATAACACACAACTCATGAACAGGAGATTTAGAAGCGCGGCTCGGGGCTTGCTTGCCATCCTCTGGGGCGCGACCATCCTCTTCGATTTCATCCCCCTCGGAGTCGGGCTGATCGGCAGTGGGCTGATTCTGCTTGGGGTGAACGTCCTCCGCTCGATGAACGATCTGCCGATCCAGAACGACAATGGGATGATTGGCGGCCTGGCGCTCGCCTGGGGCGGGTTGGAACTTACGCGTCCGTTTCTGCACTGGTTATTTCCATCCGCCGACCTGGACTGGGCAATCTTCGCAATCCTGTTGGCGGGGTTCGGCGTCAGCCTGCTTGCGCGTGAACTACTGCAAGTCCGCAGGGCGGGGTTTGGGGAATCGCGTTGAGGTTCGAAAGGAGTTGAATGCCATGTATCTCGAATCCGGCAGGGATTTGTTCCGAGGGGCGATGATCCTGATTTCCGCTGCGCTTGCTTATTGGGTTGACCTCGTCGCCGGGCTGGCGCTGGCGGTCTTCGTGGGGGTGATGACCCTGCAAAGCGTTTTCACCGATTGGTGCCCGGCGGATTTGCTCCTAAAGCCAATGGGACTGAAGAAGAAACTGGAACATAAGAAGTAGAGGACTTTCCATCGCCCGCAGGCAAAACCACCCTCATTTGAAGTGGACAGCGATCACTGTCCACTTGCGTCTCCCGCATGCTTATCAAACTTTAACCTTCGTCATATTGACAGTGCAATCCTTCGGGGGTAAAAACAAACCGACTAGTCGGTTTTATTTCAATTTCTCCTCTCCCTATGGGAGTGGCAGGGTGAGGGCTCATGCAGCAACGCAGTGAAGAAACCCGCTCCAGGATCATGGAGTCAGCCGTCAAATTGTTTTCGTCGCGCGGATACAACGCCGCCAGCGTGGACGACATCTGCAAAGATGCAGGCATCAGCAAGGGCGCGTTCTATCATCATTTCGAGAGCAAGCAGATGCTCTTCCTCGCCCTGCTCGACAGCTGGCTGCAAACCATAGATCACGCCATCGAAGCCTCGAAGGATAAGACCGCCCCTGAAACGTTCATGCAGATCACCGAGGCGTTTCCGTACATTTTTGAAACGGCGGGCGAAGGCTTGCCGATGTTCCTTGAATTCTGGCTGCAAGCTAGCCGCGACGAAAAGATCTGGCAGGCGAGCGTCGCCCCCTATCGGCGTTACCACAAATATTTCACCTCGCTCATCAAAAAGGGCGTGGACGAAGGTTCGTTCGTGGAAGTAAACCCCGAATTAACTTCGCGCATGATCATCTCTACGGCGATGGGTTTGTTATTGCAAAGCCTGATGGATCCCAAAGGCGCGAATTGGGAGAAGGTCGCGCGCGACAGCACGAATATGCTGGTAAACAGTTTGTTGAAGAGATGACCCTCACCCTAGCCCTCTCCCATTGAGAGAGGGAATTAAGGAGAACTATGTGGCTTGTCACTGGCGCAACGGGACATATCGGCAACGTCCTTGTGCGAAAACTTTTGGAACGCGGGGAAAAGGTCCGGGCGTTGATTCCACCCGGAGAAAACCGCAAGCCGCTCAACGGTCTGGACGTTGAAGCGGTGGAGGGCGATGTCCTCAATTTGGATTCGGTGTTCGAGTCCCTGCGCGGCATCAAGGGAATTTTCCATCTCGCGGGCGTGATCTCCATCATGCCGGGACCCAATCCGTTCGTGCGCAAGGTGAACGTCGAAGGCACAAAAAATATTTTGCACGCGGCGCGGGAGAAACGGATTCGGAAGATGGTTTACACCTCTTCCATCCATGCCATTCAACGGGTGGAGGACGGTGTGATTGATGAAAACATCCCCTATGACATGAACAACCCTTACGGGGCGTATGACTGCTCGAAGGCGGAGGCGACTCTCGAGGTCTTGCATGCGGCTCAAACCGGACTGGAGGCTGTTGTGGCTTGCCCCACCGGCGTGATCGGTCCCTATGATTTTCGCGGATCCATGATGGGCGCGGTCATCCACGATGCGGCGGCTGCCAAACCCACGCTCTATGTAGACGGTTCGTATGACTTCGTGGATGTGCGCGATGTAGCGGATGGGTTGATCATCGCCGCCGAAAAAGGCAAACGCGGCGAGAGTTATATTTTGTCGGGGCAGAAGATTTCGGTGCGATATTTGCTCGAAACCGTGCGCGAGATCACGGGCAGGAATTTCTTCCAGATGAAAATTCCATTCGACCTGGCGAAGTTCGCCACGCTGTTCACGCCGATGTATTACCGGCTGGCACATGCCACGCCGCGTTTCACACCCTATTCGCTGGAGGTCTTGAAGAGCAACTCGAATATCAGTCACGCCAAGGCAAGCAGGGAATTGGGCTATCAGCCGCGCTCGCTGTATGAGAGTATTCGCGATACGGTGAGGTGGTTTTTGGAAGGACGGAAGAGTTAGGGGCAGTGATCAGTGATCAGTGGTCAGTAATCAGTGATCAGTTTGAGGAAAGTGAAAAGTGCGAGTGAAGTGAAAAAAATGAGACAAAAAGAGGAGCCTATGAAAATCATAACCGATTGCGCGGCGGATATGCCGAACGAAGAACTCGAACGGCTGGGAATCATCCAAGCCCCGTTGTTCATCCAATTCCCCGAAGGCGAGGTGAATTCGGCGGATATTTCCGCCGACGATTTCTACAACCGCCTCGAAGCGATGCGCCCTCAGATTCCCACCACGGCGCAGCCTTCGAGCGGAATCTTCGCGGAGCTGTATCGCAAGGTGGCAGAGAAAGGGAATGACATTCTCTCGATTCACATTTCATCCGGTTTGAGCGGCACGATCAACTCGGCGCGGGATGGCGGCGAACAGGTCAAGAGTGAGGCGGATGTCCATTTCTGGGATACGCTCACGCTCTCCGGCGGGGAACGCTTCCAGGTGCTGGCGGCGGCGCTGGCTTCCAAAGCGGGCTGGGCGCTGCAAACCATTCAGGAGCGCCTGACCCGCATCCGCGAGAAGACCGAGGTGATTTACACGCTCGACACGCTGGAATACCTCGCGCGCGGCGGGCGCATCGGACGGGTCAAGGCGCTGGCGGGAGCCTTGCTCAACCTCAAGCCGATCATCCGCGTGGATACCGACGGCAAGTACAGCACGGTCAAGACTGAGCGGACGATCAACAAGTCCATCGCATCCATTGCGGAGCACATCCGTGAAAAATACGGCAACACGCCGTTGTGGGTCACCGTCCTGCATGGACGCTTCGCCGAAAAAGCCGAATCGCTTTCAAGGGAATTACAGGAAAAACTCAACATCGCCAAAATGGAAGTCATGCGCATCTCGCCGGTGCTGGGCGTGCATACGGGTCCGGGAATCGTCGGCGCGGCGGTGGTGCCGATGGAGTTGATGGGCGATTTGACGGGCTAAGGCAACATGCGCTGGCAGGAAAAGGTCGCGGTTGTGACGGGCGCGTCGTCGGGCATTGGCGCTGAGACGGCGCGCCTGCTTGCGTCGAAGGGGATGCGCGTCGTCCTCGTGGCGCGGCGGTTGGACAGACTGCGCGACCTGCAAGCGGAGATCGCTTCGGCGGGAGGAAAGGCTGAGATCGCCGCCGCAGACTTGAGGTCCGAAGAGAGGCGGACGGAGGTCTTCAGGCAGATCGGCGCGGCGGATGTCCTCGTCAATAACGCGGGATTCGGCTGGTATGGCTTTTTCCACAAAATGAAGCTGGAAAACGGCGCGGGAAATGATTCAGGTCAACGTGGAGGCAATGGCGCATTTCACGTCGCTGTTCCTGCCGGGAATGCGCGAGAGGAAGCGGGGACATATTGTCAACGTCGGTTCGATTTCGGGGAGCATTCCGAGTCAGGGAATCGCGGTGTACGCGGCGGGCAAGTCGTTCATGGATGCGTTCACGACGGCGTTGTGCCGCGAACTGCGCGGGACGGGGGTGCATGCCAGCGTGGTGCGGGCGGGAGCGGTGAAGACGGAGTTTTGCCAGTCTGCGCTCAACCACGACAACGGGGAACACGTGCCAACCGAAAACGTCGGCGTGACCGCCGGGCATGTGGCGCGGCGCATTTGGACGTTGTTGTTATACCCAAAGCGAGTCGTCTATGTGCCGCGCTGGTTGGGAATCGTGCCCTGGGTGGAGTTGAGTTTCGGCTGGCTGGAGGATTGGATCGGTCCGTTGTTGTTGAAGAGGGGAAGCCAATAACAAACATCAACCGCGGAATTCACTTACGAACACGGATTTTTATCCGTGACCTCGCTACCGTACAAATGACCAAAATCGAACCGCCAAGACGCCAAGGTCGCCAAGAAAGCCTCAAAAAACTTGGCGTGCTTTGCGTCTTGGCGGTAAAAGTTCTGAATGTACGGTAGAAAGTCCGTGACAATTCGTGAAATCCGCGGTTGTAATTCAATATGGAATCCGGCACTTACGAAGAAGCGAATCGTTTCGCCTTCGCTATTCTCTCGCCCAGCGGCGGGTGGGAATAGAACATAAAGACCACCCACTTTTCGGGGTCAATCTCGCCGAGGTTCTGATTCGCCAGCCGCGTAAAGGCAGAAGCAAACGCCTCCCCCTTGCCGGTGGATTTCAAGGCGTAATCGTCCGCCATGCTTTCGCGCCAGCGGGAAAGGGCGTTTTCGAGCGGTTGAACCAGCAATCCGTACGCGCCGAGGATGAGCATCAATGCCGGGAAGGCAGCGATGTCTGCGACGGAGGTGAAGGAGAAGAAACTCACAGCGGAGTCCAAAGCCAGAGAAGCGATGAACAAGCCGAGGGTCGTCAGAAGCGTGCCGGAGAGGATGAGGAAGGGAATATCCTTGTGGACGTGATGTCCCAGTTCGTGCGCAAGCACCGTTTCAATTTCATCCGGCGTAAATTCGTTGATGAGCGTGTCGCCGAGGATGATGCGACGCGTGTTGCCGATGCCGGTCAATGCGGCGTTGGCGGCTTTGGTGCGCCGGGACATATCGAACTTGAAGACGCCGCGCACTTTGGTGTTCGCGCGTTTGGCAAGGTCCCAGCAGGCGGGCTTCGAGGTCTTTGTGTTCGCCGCCGAGCGGGACGTATTTGTTGAAGAGCGGCATGATAAGCACCGGCGCGAGATTGGAGAGGATGACGTTGAAGAGGAGCAGTCCGCCCGCCGCCCACAGCCACCACGCATCGCCGGTGAGACGCAGGGCGAGATACAGCAATTCGAGCAGAATCAACCCGATGGGCGCGCCGATGGCGAGACCTTTGAGTTGATCCACGACCCAGCCTTTGAGCGTCTGGTTGGATTGACCGAATCGCTTGGGCAGGACAAATCCGCTGTAATAGCCGAGGGGCAGATTGAGGACGAAGTAGATGCCGCCGAAGACGATGACGTAGAGGACAATGACCAGTGGATCAGTGATCAGTGACCAGTCGTCAGTGATCAGTAACCAGTAATCAGTAAGCAGTGTGCGGAGGGAAACGCTCCAGCCGAGGAAGAGCCAGGCGAGGGCGTAGATGGCGCTGAAGGCAGTCTCCGCCAGCCACAAGCGGCGGCGGATGCGGGCGTATTGTTTGGCTTGTTTTTGTCGTTCGGGGTCGAGGGTGGTCATTTTGATTTACGATTTACGATTTTGGATTTACGATTTCGCCAGCAAGCATGGCGATGATTTCTTCTGATTTCATCACCCTGCCATACGATTTTAACGCGGCGAGAAACGCTTTGTGGACGTGATCGGCGGGGATGATCGTACCGTCGTGTTCGAGGTCGCGGGTGGCGCAGGCATCTTCGGCGATGATGACTTTGAAGCCAAAATCGGCGGCGGCGCGGGCGGTGGCGTCCACGCACATGTGAGTCATCATGCCGGTGATGACCACGCGCTCGATGCCCCAACCCTTGAGCATCTCCAGCAGGTTCGTCTCGCGGAAGGAGTTGGGATAATGTTTGTAAACGATGGGCTCGCCTTCAAAATGCGCCACGGAGTCGTGGATATCCGAGCCTTCGTCGCCTTTGATGAAGAACTTCGCATCGGGTTTGAGCGAGATGTGCTGGATGTGGACGTGATGCCCGTCGTGCTCGCGGAAGCATTGCAGAATGGTATACGCCTTCTTTGCGGCTTCGAGCGGTTCGACCAGCGGGTACTTCCCGCCGGGGAAATAGTCTTTTTGAATGTCTATGATGAGGAGGGCGGTTTTCACAGTTTCACCTTTCAATCAGAAGGGCACCTGGCAAATGACGTGTGCGGGGATTATACAGCAATACAATCGTTGTTCGAAATTCAAACAAAACAACGATGCTCCTGCGATATAATCAAACTTATGAAACCCAAACCTCGAGTCCGAGCTTTGAAACTAGCCGCAAAGGTTCGAGAACGGCTGACTGAGGAACTTGGTCAACCCGTCGAAGTGATTCTTTTTGGCTCGCAGGCGCGCGGCGACTCGACAAAACATTCAGACATTGATCTTTTCGTGATACTTCCGATTCTGGACGATCGGACACGCTTCCTCGTGTCGAATATTACATGGGAGGTCGGCTTCAATGCGGGCAAAGTCATCTCGGCAATTCCGACTACACCCGAAAAGATGAAACAGTATCACTTTCTCCCGCTATACCGGAATGTCCAAAAAGAGGGGATACCGGTATGACAGAGGACAAAAACTACTCGCAGGCTTTAATCCGATACCGCATGGAACGGGCAAGGCAAACTCTGGATACCGCGCAAAAGATGCGCGATCAAAACGCAGATACGGCGAGTATTGTCAACAGGTCTTACTATGCCATGTTCTACGCTGCCCTTGCCCTGCTTGCCACGACCGGAGAGGAAACCTCGAAACACACCGGCGTCATGGCATTGTTTGACAGGCATTTCATCAGAACGGGAATCCTGCCGAAAGAGATGAGTCAATTCCTGCATACAGCGTTCGATATGCGCCAAGCCGGGGATTACGAAGACAAAGTGGAAATTTCAAAAGAAACGGCAGGACAGATCTTGGAATTTGCCGTAACATTCGTTGAGACGGTCGAAAAGCAGATCCAAGATCTATCATGATCGCATCGCTTTTCAATTGGGGATAGGTCAATCACGCCATTCAAGAAGTAATCAAATTTTTCAATAAGTCATCCGCTTGCCGTCTCAAGTGTAACTTCTCTGTGATGGAAGATATTTTCTCAAAATCCGATTTCGCCTTTTCGAACTCTTGCAACTCCAGGTACGCCTTTCCACGTCCCAGATACAGGCGCGGCTCGCGCGGATTAATCGCCAGCGCGCGGGTGTACAACTCCACAGCGCGTGCAAATTCCCGGTTGACGCGGCAGGCGTCGGCGCGACCCTGAAGCGCAAGCGCGTTGCGCGGATTCCGCGCGAGGATGCGTTCGTAATAATCCCGCGCCCAATCCAGGTTGTCCTCGTACAAAATCAGGTTGAGGTCGAACATCACCAGCGAATCCTCCGGTGAAATCTGCACCGCCGTGTCCTGGCCCCGGTGCGCGGATTCAAGATCGCCGAGCCGGAAATGCGCCAGCGAACGCACGAGATAAAACAGCGGCATCCGCGATTGCAGGGAGACGGCTTTGTTCAGGTCGCCCAGCGCGGCTTGGAACTCGCCGCGGTCCATGAGGACGGATGCGCGGTCAAAGTACGGCACAGCCCAGTGCGGGTTGATGGACTGCACGCGCGAAAAGATTTCGAGCGCGGCGTCGTAATTTTTCTCCAGCATGAAAATCTCGCCGCGCAGCATCAAACCGAAGATGTGGTTCGGCTGGATGCGCAGCGCGCGCTCCACATCCGCCAGGGCGCGCTCCTTTTGACCGGCAAGCAGATAACAACTCGCCCGCCCAAGGTAATTCCCCGGGTGATCGGGCTTTGAATCAATGTCGCGCGTGTACCGCTGAATGGCGCGTTCGTAATCGCCGAGCAGGTAATAATAGCCCGCGCGTTTGAAAAGATAATTGACTCCCAGGTTCAACCAGCGCAGCATGGAGCGGTTCAATGTGCTGACCGCCAGCGCGATCAGCACACAGAAGGCGAGCAAAATGTAATCGCGGGTGAACAGCCCAAGCGCAACCAGCAGCAGCAAAAACGGGATACTGACCACGAGCGTGATCCAATCCGCGTTGGTTTTGCCGAAGAGCCATTCCATCGCGGCGTGCAGGATGTTGCCTCCATCCAGCGGGTAAACCGGCAGGAGGTTGAACACGATCAGGATCAGGTTCACAATCGCAAGCGAGAAGGACAGGCTCTGAAAGGTCTGCACCCAGAGGTAAATTTCAGCGCCGCCCGAATACGGCAGGACGAGGAACGCCAGCGCAATGTAAAAGACCACGCAGAGAAAAGCCAACAGCATGTTCACAAGCGGACCCGCCAGCGCGATGAACAGGTTATGCGCGGGTTTATCCGGTTTATAGGCAAGGTTGGTGAAACCGCCCAACAGCCACACCACCACACTCTTCACTTCCACGCCCACCAACTGCGCCGCAAAGGTATGCCCCAGTTCGTGCAGGAGGATGAAAAGCAAAAACCCAGCCACCCACAGCA
The DNA here is from genome assembly GCA_013112685.1 of Chloroflexota bacterium. Classification (GTDB taxonomy): domain Bacteria; phylum Chloroflexota; class Anaerolineae; order Anaerolineales; family Villigracilaceae; genus Villigracilis. Next base: position 2,065,037 of record JABFGC010000002.1, read on the forward strand.
GCGCCTCGACCGCGCTGCGCAGATCGGCAGGCTCGAACAGGTAATATGCAATCGGCACGCTGAACAACAGGGAAAAATGAAAACGGATATCCACTCCGCGCAGACGACCGAGCGACCACGACCAGCCAAATAATCTCATGAATCAATTTCTCGCTTCAAACCGGACCTCGGACTTGTCAGCCGCCATCGGGCTTTACTTCCGCCCAAAGTCGGCGGGATTCTCGCCCCACAAACCCGTATCCCATTTCAGGACTCTATCTTCGGGTAATTCGTTCTCCGCCAGCCAGTTCTCGGCGCTGCGGATGAGTGCAAACAGAATGGCGTTTTTGGAAGAGCGCTTCAATCTGGTCTTGCATTCCCCGGTGTATATCCACGAAATTGCATTCTCCGAATCGGAGTAGACGGGCACATGCACGTTATGTTTCACCTGCCACGTCAGCGCATGGACGATTGCCAGGAACTCCCCGATGTTATTCGTCCCCTCTGCATAAGGACCCGCGCGGAAGATCTGCTCGCTCGTCCCCGTGTTCACGCCGCGGAATTCCAGTTTGCCCGGCGAGCCGGCCGCACGCCGCATCCACGCAGATCGAGGGCAGGACGGGTTTTACGCTGGCAGTCTTCCACCTCCCGCTCGAAGAGACTTTGCCTTTGTAGTCGTCGTAACGGGCAAGGTAGGCGGCGTCCGCTTCGGCTTCGTTATCGAACGCCTTGTATTGCGCGCCGACGAATCCCTTCACCTGCTTTTCACACTCCGCCCATGAAGTGAAGATGCCCGTCTTGCGTCCCTTCCACACCACGTAGTACTTCTGCTTTGGCATGGGTCAATTTTACATCAATTCAACGCATGGATATTTTCTCCGCCCTGTATTGTTTGGGTGTTAGCCTGCTTACTCCTTCACATTCCCAACTTCAAACCTGCAATATTCATCCCCCTTGCCGATGCAATGCGTCTCGGTGATTTCATATTCCTTTCCGGTTGCCCACTTCACCGCTTCTGAAACAGACCCGATGTAAAGATAACAAATGGGATGGTCGCTGTGGCGGGAGTTGCAAACAGCGCAGGTGGATTCCACATAAGCAAGTCTCTCGCCGCGATCCTCTACCCAAGCGTTGACCTGCGGGTTGCTCTTCTTTAGCGCATCCGCCATCCCGTTCAGAATGAACTTGATGCGCTGCTTTTCCGGCAGCAGTTTGAGCGCGACCCCTGCAATGCCCAGTAACGCCGCTTGCTCGCGGACGCCATACTGGAAGGAGGCGCGACCGATGCGAAGCAGCATCCCTTTGCCGCCGCGCCCGTAAAAATCCTCGATTGCCTGGTTCAACTGGGCGTATTGCGAAGCCTTGATGGACGGTTCAAGGTTGTTCGGTGGAAAATTCCCTGCGAACCGTTCCAGCCCGCAGGACTTCAACACAGCGTTCAAACCGTTATCCCCCATCACCTCCTGCATCGAGATCAATGCCTGCCGCACAAGCGAGTTGATGATGACTGCTTCTTCACGGGTGGTCATATTGGCTCCTATCTCTAAGAACGGATCATCGCTACGTTAGAATTACGCTGGCGCCCGCGGTCGCACTTCTCGATCAAGGCGACTCCCCAAGGCATCAAGCGTTACATCCAAATCGTACTCTGCCTGCAACCCAAGCCAGAATTGCGGAGAAGTCCCGAAATACCGGGATAATCGCAAAGCGGTATCCGCCGTGACACTGCGAACGCCCAATACGATCTCATTGATGCGACGGGCGTCAACGCCGATATCAATCGCCAAACGGTTCTGACTAAGATTCATCGGCTTCAAAAACTCTTCCAACAAGACTTCACCGGGGTGAATGGGATTTAATTTATCGGTCATTCCTACCTGCCAATCTAGTGATAATCCGTAATTTCAACATCATAGGCGTCGCTGCCTTCCCATCGAAAACATATGCGCCACCGATCGTTTATCCGAACACTCCATTGACCAGCGCGATTCCCGCTTAATTTTTCGAGATGGTTCGCGGGAGGGACACGCAAATCATTGACGGCAATGGCATTGTTTATCATGCGCAACTTTCGCAGGGCGACTTGCTGAATATCAGCGGGCAGCTTACGAGAACGTTGACGCTGATAGATTTTCTGCGTTTCGTCGTTTTTGAAAGTCTTTATCACGCGCTTATTTTATAGTGCGTCGCACTAAATGTCAACCGCCCAATTAATTGTTGGATAACCCACCCCGCCCGCGGACTCACCCTCCCGCCGCCCAACAAGAAAAGGCTGAGGCGTCGAACCTCCTTACTTCACATCACCACGCGAAGAACCTGATTTTGCGAGAAAACCGGATCAAGCCGGGAAAACTTCGAGTTAAGCCAGGAAACTTTGAAATTAAGCCAACAAACTTTCAAGTTAAGCTTCGCTACCGTACAAATGACCAAAATCGAACCGCCAAGACGCCAAGGTCGCCAAGAAAGCCTCAAAAAACTTGGCGTGCTTTGCGTCTTGGCGGTAAAAGCTCTGAATGTACGGTAGAAAGAAGTTAAGCCAGGAAATCCCCGCCTGAGAAGGTTTGAGGGCTGGCAAACTTCCCCAGCGGACATGCCGCGCAGTGAGGCAAAAATGTTGGGGCGTCCTCAAATTCAAGTGCGTATTATCTAATCAGACAGGGGTTACCTACTGCATGGTAACCGATAAAGGAATAATATCCACTGCGCCCGATTCAGCAACATAAAGCCATTGCCCGTCGCGGCTGACAGTCATACCCCATGGATCGCCGTAAACATTCCTTGCAATAGAAGTAAATTGTCCATCGGGAGTAATTCGGTATAGTATGTAAGGTCCGTGAGCGATCAGGAATATATTGCCAGTTTTTGGCGATGCCGCCATGATACCAGGGCCACCACAGCCAAGGTCCTTAATATTTTTTACCAAATGTCCCTGCCCATTGAAATTCATAAATAGGAGGTCACAGGAGCGCTCAATGTAAATATAAAAGCCTTTATCCAGAGCCGGACTGATGTGGATATCGCCATTTCCTAATTCAATACCAGCTATTTGGGTGACTACGACCGAATACGTGTCTTCGCCGGTAATGCGCACAATGGACTTGCTCTGGTCCCAGTCTCCCACGACTGCATATAACGCGCCATCCGCCCCGAATGCCATACGGCGGGTAAGCAAACTTGCATAATGCGAGGTTGTTCCATCTGCCTCAATGCGTACAATCTCCCCGTTTGGCAACCCGGCATAAACGACATCATTACCATCAATAGCAAGTCCAACACGTCCCTTCGGGTATTGACCGAGGATGATCTCCACGCTTTTATCCGGATTAATCCGCACGATCTGTGTATTGTTCTCGTCGCTGGCATAGACTTCACCACCAGAGCCAACTTCCAGATCTGATGCCTCGAAGCCGGGAGATATATTCTGCAGCGTAAATTCCGGGTCAGGCTCTCCAGGAGTGACCGGCGCGAGTCTGATGAGGCGTGAGTTGTACGCTGCAACCCATAAACCGCCCTCATCATCGAAAGCAATACCTGCCGACGTGTGCCAAAGATACGGTCCACCCGGATACAAATTCTCATCCACGACGTACGGTTTTTCCTCGCGCCCCGGCGTGAATTGATTTAAGCTGTTGACGCCACGCACCCAAATATCCCCTTCCGAATCGACAGCAAGATAACAGGGATCCTCTCCGCAGGCATCCACGTTTACGAATGTTGATACAGTGGCAGTTTTTAGGTCGATCATAGTAACTTGTTTTTGCCACATTTGAGTCACATATAGAATTCCATCGAGTCCAAAGACCAAACTCTCCGCAAACGGCAGGTCTCGAATTACACGGTCAGACTTCCCATCCTCCCACTTCTTTACCGTGCCTCCTTCTGGATTGCGGTCGGTGTAATAGAGCGTGTCGTCCGGGCTGATGGCGATGCCGCCAACCGGTTTGCCGTATACTCCGTCCAATTTTGTTATATTTCCATCAGGATCAAAACGCCAGATGGAGGAGTGATTGTTGACATAAAGGTTTCCCATTGAATCAAATGCAATTCCACGAGGACCATCCTGTTGCAATTCCGGGATTATTTTCCAGAACGGTAGTTCGTCCATTTTCCCATCTTTTGCCGCGCGCACCACATGGTGACCGGCCCAATCGCCAACGTACAGTAAACCGTCCGGCCCCCAAGCCATCCCTACGGGAATTTGCACGAATGACCGGTAGGCATAATCAGCCAGTGTTTCGTTTTCCAAAATTAGTACATGCCCCTGACGCTCGGAAAATACCGCCAGTGTAGCTGTGACAGCAACTGTCGGTTTCGGGATGGAGGTTTCTGTAGGTGTTGGCGACGCTGAACTGCAAGATACCATGACCACCGTGAGCAAAACGGCGGGCAGAAGAAGTAATCTTGAACGATTCATTTGCCTTTCTCCTTTTCAAGAAGAGCAATTGACAGTTGGCTTAATCACACCCGAAGTAATCGTTGTAATCACCTACAATATTTTACAGAATCCCTATTTCAAAATCATCTGTCATTTGTCATAACAAAAGCCCCATCCCAAAAACTGAGACAGGGCTTTCCATCGTCTATCGTCCGCGGTCAATCGTCGTTCTACTCCGCTGTTGCTTGCCGCAAGTCAGCAATCACAGGCAGGGAGAACAACTCACTGCGCAGCAAACGGCTGGTAAAGAACAATACCTCGAAATTCTCCACTTTACCCGTCTTCGGGTTCAGGCGGATGATGATCTCGTCTTCAAGTTCCTCCGATTCCTGCTCAGGGTATGGCGGCACGGTATTGACATATAAAATGTCCGCCTCGCGGTTATATTTGAAGGTTAACCTTTCAGACATTCTATTCCTCCAAAATAGCAATAATTGCCTTGCAAATTTCGGTCAACTTTTCAGGCTTGAGAGTCCCTTCGATGGAAATCATCAACCCTTCATTCGCAGTAAACAATTTGGATGGGCGAGCATAACTTTTTAGCCTCAGCATCCCGGATTCAAAATCGGTTGTGTCAATTACAACTGCTTGTGCATCACCATAAGGATTGCTCGTAATCTGGCAGAGAATCCAATCGCCTCTACCAGCATGCGCCAACACCACTGCGGGACGCACCTTGTTTTCGGTCAGATCGGAAAATGGGAAAGGCAAAACTACGACGTCGCCCGCTTTAGGTATGACCATGCTTCATCCTCCTCTGGTTTTTGCCAATCTTCGGCAAGCGCGGCTTCGCTCAACAAAGCCGTTTCCGCAACGGGCAAAGCAGGTTCGTCAAGAACAATGACCAACGCCCGCCGCGCTCCCTGCAACGGCACAGGCTGTAGGATTTTCACCTGTCCCTTTTCATCAATTACGGCTTCAACAGTAAGCATGGGTTTCTCCTTGCGAAAACAAAAACGCTCAATGTGAGTATTTTATCACCAACCAATCCGAGCGCTTTCATGATCTCATAAACAAAAAAGCCCTGCCCCAAAAACTGGGACCGGGCTTTCCATCGTCTATCGTCCGCGGTCAATCGTCGTCCTACCCGCGCTTCAACATATCATCCGTCACCTGATCGAGTCTCAAACTGATCACCTGGCTCGCCGAGTCGCGTCCCATCGTCACGCCGTAGATGACGTCTGCCGCCTGCACGGTATTGCGGTTGTGCGTAATGATGATGAACTGCGTATCCTTGCTCAAGTCCACCAGCAGGTCGCGGAAACGTCCCACGTTGGCTTCGTCGAGCATCGCGTCCACTTCGTCCATCACACAGACGGGGGTTGGCGACACCTTCAACAAGGCAAAGACCAACGCAATCGCGGTCAGACTGCGCTCCCCGCCGGAGAGCAATGCCAAGCCTTGCTCACGTCGCCCCGGCAGGCGGGCTTCGATTTCGATACCGGTCTCGACCAAATTTTCGGGGTCGGTCAACGCCAAACGCGCCGAGCCGCCGCCGAACAGACGCACGAACGTCTCGCGGAATTGCTTGTCCACGGCGTCGAAGGTCTTCACGAATTCCTGCTTGGTCAACTCATCGAGTTCCGCTACCACCTGCTTCAAGTCCGCCTGGGCTTTGTGCAGGTCTTCTACTTGCGTCTTCATGAACTCGTAACGTTCCTTTTCAGTCTCGTACTCCGCTTTCGCATCCGGGTTGATGGCACCCATGCGGCGCAATTGCGCGCGGTTGTGCGTCAACTGTTCTTCCAAGTCCGGCGCGAGTTCGGTGACGATGGGCAACTGCTCCACCATGCCTTCGATGGGGCGCGGCACGGGGCCCCGAAACATCGGCGGCATATTCGGAACATCACCAGACCAAAATCGACGGTGATCTTTTGTTGTAAATTATCGAGCGCTTCCTGCTTGCGGGTTTGCTCCAACTGCACCTGCCCCAATAAACGTTCCGCATTCGCGAATCCGCGCTGGGCGTTGTTTTCCAATTCTTGCAAACGCGCTTCTTCCTGTTCGGCGGCGGCAAGTTCTTTCTCCGCGGGTTCGATCTGAATGCGCTGGTCTTCGATCTGTAGGTTCAACGCCGACTCACGTTCACGCAGCGCCGCCTTCTCGGCATCCAAACTATGCAAGCCGCCATCCAACTCAGTCAGGCGATTCGCCAATTCCACCCGGCGCGAGTCGAGGCGTGAAATATCGTCGCCGCGTTCCTTCAATTTATTTTGCGCCGCGCTCAGGCTGCCTTCCGCCACCGCCGCGCGCGTCGTCCAGTAAGAGACTTGTTCCTGCAACTCACCCGCTTCGAGTTCCGCGAGTTTCGCCGCAACCACCTTCAATTCATCATGCGCCTGTACCGATTGATCTTCCACCTCAACCGTTGACTCGCTGATTCTTCGCTGAATCGACACCGACTCTTCCGCCTCTCCCTGCAGTTGACTTAACTGACTTTTCTGCCATTCCAACTGCCGAGCCATCGCCTCAGACTCAAGACCGGCTTGTTGCTCGGTCTCCTGAGCTTCACCTAGTCTGACGCGGGTTTCGCGCGCATCGGATTCCGCTTGCAACAGTTCACGCTGCGCTTCGGCATATTCGTTCGACAGGCGTTCCACCAAGTCATTCGACTCGGCAAGGCGGGCAACGAGTCCGCTCAAGGCGGAATCGAATTCTCGTTTCTGACGTCCCCGGCTCAAGGTCGAGGAAGAGGCGGTCTTCCCAGCGATGACCAACCCATCGCCACGGAAGACTTCTCCGCGCAGAGTCACCACGCGGGCATGCGTCGGAAGATCCGCTTGCAATCTGCGAGCCGTGGCACGGTCACGGACGATGAGAGTCTGCCCAAGCGTGAGTCGCACCGCACTGCGAAGTTCTTCGGGCGCGTTGACGAGTTCAGAGGCGACTCCCAAAATATCATCTGAGACTTCCGAAGTCTTAAAGACTTCGGAAGTCTGGGTAATCGGCAACAGCGCCGCTCTCCCCGCTTCATCAGACTCAAGCAATTGCAAAGCGTTCTCAAGTTCGTTTGAGTCAATCAGCACCGCATCGAGCGTGTCGCCAAGCGCGGCGGCGATGGCAGTTTCGAGTTCGGCAGGCACATCCAGCGCGGACGAAAGCGCACCACGCGCACCATTGAGGCGCGACTGACGCGCGGCATCGAGCAGGAAGCGCGCGCCTTCGGCATAGCCCGCCAGCGACTGCTCGGACTGTTCGAGCACTTCAAGCTGCGCCTTCAAACGTGAATGTTCGGATTCTTCCTTCGTGCGGCGTTCGAGCGCAGCACGGCGTTCGCCATCGAGGCGATCCACTTCGGCGCGTTTGGCGAGGGCTTTATCTTCGGCGCGCTGTAAAGTTTCGGCGATGCCTTCGCGGGTCTTGCGGGCGTATTCGTATTGAGCCTTCGCCTTTTCAGTTTGCGCTTCGGCGTTGGCAATCGCGCTTTGAGTTTGTGCAATCTTTTGAGTTTGCGCTTCGATGCGGGACTTGAGTTCATCGAGGCGGGCGTTGTTCTCTGCACGCTGCTGTGTGAGTTCTTCGATGCGATTGCGAATGGCTTGAATCTGTCCTTCAATACTCGACCGTTCAGCCTGTCTCTCGTGCAACGCGCTTTGCGCCTTTGCGTTTTGCGTTTTCGCCTCGTCAAATTCATTTTGAAGCCGCATCTTGTCTGCTTCAGCGGCTTGATACCGTTCACGCGCCAGATGCAATTCGTTCATTGCACTTTCCTGGTCGGAAAGAATCGAAGCCTGTTGAGAGGTCAACGAACGGCGGCGTTCTTCGAGCACGGCGAGGTCACGGCTTAGACTTTCACGTTGCGTGTGCAACTCAGCGGCTTTGCGATGCCATTCGTTGAGGTGCGCGCGCAAGTCCGAAAGCCGTTCGCGGAAGTTGTTGTACTCCGCCTGTGCCTTTTCGTAAAACTTTCGCGCTTCGTTGACGCGTGCTTCCTGCACACGGACAGACTCCTTCGCGTCAGTCAGGTCGCGTTGGAAGCGGTGCCAGTGATAGCCGTACCACTCGCGCAGGATAACTTTCAAGTCCGCCCGGGCGCGGGCAAATTCGATGGCGCGTTTTGCCTGCCGTTCCAAACTACGGATGCGCGGCTCGAGTTCGGACATGATGTCGAGCACGCGCTCCAGATTGCGTTCGGTGTTTTCGAGGCGTTTGAGCGCGTCTTCGCGGCGGGCGCGGTACAAGCCCACGCCTGCGGCTTCTTCAAACAGGCGGCGGCGCTCATCCGCTTTGAGGGCGAGCGAAGCGTCCACCAAGCCTTGACCGAGGATGGTGTACGTCCGTTCGCTCAAACCTGCTTGGGCGAGCAGTTCGTTCATCTCGCGCAAGCGGACTTGCTGACCGTTGATGATGTACTCGTTGTGACCGTCGCGGTGCGCGACGCGTCCCATCGAGACTTCGGTGAAGTCGAGCGGCAGCCACTGGTCGGTGTTGTCGAAGTTGATGGTGGCTTGCGCCATACCGGAGCGCGCGCGATGCTCGGAGCCGGAGAAGATCATGTCTTCGGTCTTCTTGCCACGCAGAAGCGTATAAGATTGCTCGCCTAATACCCAGCGCAATGAATCCGCGATGTTGGATTTACCCGACCCGTTCGGTCCGACGATGGCGGTGATGCCGCCTGCAAATTCAAAGACGGTGCGTGAGGCAAAGGTTTTGTATCCTTGCAGTTCGAGGGATTTCAGGCGGAGGGGCATTGGGATTTACGATTTTCGATTGAAGTGAATAGTGAATGGTGAGTAGTAGATAGTGATTCCTTTTTACTATTACTATTCACTGGTTTTCAAATTTTCTTCAGCGCGTCCCTGGCGGCTTCGCGTTCGGCGGCGGCTTTGCTCGTGCCGGTTCCGCGTCCTTTGATCTCGCCTGCAATTTCCACTTCCACTTCGTAGGTGCGGGCATGATCCGGCCCGCTGATGCCGACGACGCGGTAGCGCGGCGCGCCGAGTTTCCCCGCCCGGGTTGTCTCCTGCAACTGGCTTTTGGGGTCGTTGATCTCTTCCACCACCGATTCGCGCTTCTGAATCCGGGAGTGGGTTCATGAAACGCCGGACATTCTCCAAACCGGCATCCAGATAGATTGCGCCGATCAGGGCTTCGAAGGCGGAACCCAGCACGCTGTTCCGCAGGTGTCCGCCGGATGTCTTTTCGCCGCGTCCGAGACGCAATGCGGCGCCCGGGTCAATCTCCCGGGCAAAGTCGGCAAGGCGTTCGTTGCGCACGAGGTGCGAGCGGATCTTGGTCAATGCGCCTTCGGGCATTTCAGGGAAACGGTGATACGCCCATTCCCCCACGATGAAATCCAGCACGGCGTCGCCGAGGAATTCAAGGCGCTCGTTATCCATGGCGCCGTCCCGGTGTTCGTTGGTGTACGAACGGTGGGTCAGGGCGGCTGTCAGCAGGGCAAAGTTGGAAAAGGACAGACCCAGCCTTGCGTCCAGGCTGGAAGCGGGCTCGATCTCCCGCTTGGGTACGTTGGCTGGCACGGGAACCTCCCGGAACTCCGGGAGCGATATCCACTTACCGCCATAGTGAGGAGATGTCGTTCCACGAGTTCCAAATGAAATTTTTTCAGCGGGCAGAATTGTAACCCGAATTTTTTCGGGAAACAATTTTTTAAGATAAAATCGGGCGCAACGCCAAGGAATCCAATATGAACGAAGTCAGCAACGAAACGCGCTTTTTGCACGCCATCGAAATGGGCTTGGGGGCATGGCAGTGGGGCGACCGGACGCTATGGGCTTACGGGCAGACACATTCGGAAAAGGACGTGCGGGAAGCGTTTGAGATCTCGCTCGGTCTTGGAATCCGCTTTGTGGATACGGCGGAGATTTACGGAAACGGTTTGTCGGAACGGCTTCTCGGATCGTTCCTGAAACGGACCGACCAGCCCGTGCTGGTGGCGACGAAATTCTTTCCGATGCCCTGGCGCCTGACCCGGGGATTTCTGCCGCGCGCGTTGAAGGGCAGCCTGGAGCGCCTCGGGCTGGACGCGGTGGATTTGTACCAAATCCACTGGCCCTCGCCGCTGATGTCCCCCGAAACGATGATGGAGGGGATGGCGGAATGTGTAAAGCAGGGACTGGCGCGCACGGTGGGCGTTTCCAACTTCGGTCACAAGCGCATGTTGCGGGCGTATTCCACGCTGGCGCGACGCGGGATTCCGCTGGCGTCGAACCAGGTGCATTTCAGCCTGTTGAGCCGCGAGGTGGAGAAGAACGGCACGCTGGCGCGCTGCAAGGAATTGGGCATCCGCTTGATCGCTTATTCCCCGCTCGAAAAAGGCTTGCTCACCGGAAAGTATTCAGTAGAGAATCCGCCGCCCGGCGTGCGCGGGGCGCATTACGCAGAATTCGTGAAAAGACTTCCCCCCGTCATCAAGGTTTTGCAGGAGGTTGCGCAAAATCACGGCAAGACGGTTTCGCAGGCGGCTCTGAACTGGACCATCTGCAAAGGCGCGCTTCCCATCCCGGGCGCGAAGAATGCGCGCCAGGCGGAGGAAAACGCGGGCGGCGCGGGCTGGCGGATGACCGACGACGAGGTCGCCGCGCTGGACGCAGTGACGGATAATTTCCGACCCTATTGAGGAGGTTGGTCACGTCTCCTGCTCGTGTTCGGACTCGAACACATGCGAGTGCATGTTAGCGATCCATTGCTTGCCGTCTTCGGTGAGGCGCAGGTAGGCGAGCGCATCCTGGATGTACGGGCTGACCTGTTCCCAATAGAAGCGGGCGTAATTCTTCCTGAGATCGTTCGGCGATTTGTAACCCAACTTCTCATTCAAGCCGAGTTCCGCGAACTCGTAATACAAGGCGGGCGATTTGCGGAAGTAATCCGGGTCGCCGAGTTGACCGATGAAATCCGCCGCGCGCACCAGCCCGCCGAGTCCCTGGGTGTCTTTATAGAATTCATTTTTCGGGGATGGAAAGCGCGTCATTTCGATGAACGAGGCGATCAGTTCGGCGTCGAGATGTTTCGTCATGTCCTGAAGCAGACTCGACCCAAACCGCTCGCGGACGAACTGCTTACTGCGGTCAACGTGATAGGGGGTCAGCGAAACGTCCGTCCATTCGAGCGGGATGAAAACGAGTTCCTCCCCCACGCCGGTGGCAAATCTGTCCCGCGTGTCGTTTCTGCACACGCCGCGCACGTACCCGATGTCGTGGCAGAGGACGGCGATCATGTAGTGCATCCAGTCGCGCGGGGTCACACCGCCTTCGCGCAGGTGTTTCCCTTCGATGATGGCGAGACCCGCCAGCGAGACCATGATGGTATGGTCAATGTCGTGATAGAGCGCGTCGGAATTCGAGATGTTTTCGAGCGCCAGCCGTCCGCACCAGACGACGATGCGCCCGAAGTCGCTATTGATGTCGCCGTACGTCCTTTGATACGATGTGCGTAACTGCTGGACGAACATGTCAATCGTCAGTTCCTGCCAGTTGATCATAGCGACTCCCAAAATGATAAAATGAAAATGCGGATACGGCGAAAGTTTACCAGAAACATTGAAACGAACCCAGACGGACATTGATTTGATATGACCCGCCCCCGAACCTTTTTCAAGGGATTCCTGATCGGACTCTCGGTCTTTATCCTCCTCAACATCCTTGCCGCGCATCTTTTCTCGGACTGCGGCTTGACAGCCCTCTTTGGGCTTGGCGCCTGCGCCGACGCCATTTCGCGCCTCGGTTTCCCGTTCTTGTTCTTCGAACAAGGCGGTTTCGCCTATCACAGCAAACTCGATCCTCCCGTCCTTTTCCTCGATCTGCTCATCGGTTTGGGATTTGCTGTTTTCACGGGTTTCTTCGCCAGCAAAAGGAAGAAGTAGAGCCCTGGATGACCAAACCGCCCGTGATCCTCATCGTCGGTCCGACTGCTGTTGGAAAAACGGAGATTGCCATTCGGCTGGCGCAACGCTTGAATGGCGAGATCGTCTCCGTCGATTCGCGCCTCTTCTACCGCGGCATGGACATCGGCACAGCCAAGCCGTCCAAAGAAGAATTGGCGCGCGTGCCTCATCACTTAATTGACATCGTCAACCCGGATGAAACCCTCAGCCTTGCCGTGTTCCAACGCATGGCGCGGGAGGTCATCGCCGGGGTTCATGCTCGCGGCAAACTGCCGTTTCTCGTCGGCGGGACGGGGCAGTATGTCCGCGCGGTGACGGAAGGGTGGAGTCCGCCAGAGGTGACGCCAAATGTAAGGATGAGGGATGCTCTCGAAAAGATGAAAGAGGAAAGAGGGAAAGAATGGCTGCACGCCAGGCTGCAAACCCTCGACCCCGAAGCGGCTCAAGCTATTGACTTGCGAAATGTCCGCCGGACTATCAGGGCGTTGGAAGTGATCTTTTCCACCGGCAGGAGATTCTCCGAACAGCGCGGGCAGGGCGGGTCGCTGTATCGCCTCGTCACGATTGGGCTGACCCGTCCGCGCGAGGAACTCTACCGCCGCGTGGATGAACGCATCGAAAAGATGTTTGCCGATGGGCTGCTGGATGAAGTCAGGGCATTGCTCGAAAAAGGATATGCGCCCAGCCTGCCGAGCATGTCCGCGATTGGGTATCGGGAATGCGTCCGGGTGGTCAAAGGCGAATGGACGACCGAACAGGCAAAGGCGGAGATGAAGCGCGTCACCCGCATCTTTGTCCGCAGACAGGCGAACTGGTTCAAGGAATCCGACCCGGGCATCCGCTGGTTCCATCCATCCCACGAAAACATAGCCGACGAAATCGAAACGTTCCTCCGTAACTCGCTGGAAACTTCGGTGTTGTAATTGACTTTTAAAATTATAAAGTTTATACTTGCCTTGTAACATCTTCGCCCAAACCATCCGACTGGAGGAGGAAGCATGGACAGCAAGTTATGGCACAAGAACTACGATAAAGGGGTGCCGACCACAATCGAATATCCCAAAGCGCCGTTGTTCCATTTTCTCGAGGAAGCCGCGCGCAAATTCCCGGACCGCGCCTGCACGATCTTCAAAGGTGCGGTCATTACGTACCAGGAGATGAACACCCTGACCGACCACATGGCGGCTGCGTTGGTGGAAATGGGCGTGAAGAAGGGCGACCGGGTGGGACTCTTTCTTCCGAACACACCCCAGTTCGTGATTGCGTATTTCGGCATCCTCAAGGCGGGCGGCGTGGTGGTGGCGGTCAACCCGACCTACCCGCCGGATGAAGTCATCACGCCGGTGAACGACGCGAACATCGAAATCATGTTCACGTTGACCCGCTTCTATGACCGGTTGAAGAAGGTGCGTGAAAAGTCGAAACTCAAGCGCATCATCGTCACGAACATCAAGGAGACCCTGCCGCCGCTGCTGCGATTCCTCTTCACGCTGGCGAAGGAGAAAAAGGAAGGCGACCGGGTCGAGTCGCTTGCCGGAGGCGATGTGTGGATGAAAGACCTGCTGGCAAAACACGCCAACTCCCCCAGACCGAACGTGCAGGTCACACCGGACGATACGGCGTTGTTCCAATATTCCGGCGGGACGACCGGCATCCCCAAAGGCGCGGTTGCCATGCACCGCAACGTGGTGGCAAACACGCTCCAAATCAAATCCTGGATGACGGGATTGGAGGAGGGCAAGGAAGTGGTGCTGATGGGCATTCCGCTCTTCCACGTGTACGGCATGGTGGCGGGAATGAACTTCGCCATGGCGGGCGGCGCGGCGATGGTGATGGTGCCGAACGCGCGCGATTTGAAGGATGTGCTGGAAAACATCAGCAAGCACAAGGCGACCATCTTCCCCGGCGTGCCCCTGCTCTACAACGCCATCAATAACCACCCCGACGTGAAGGCTGGCAAATACAATCTCTCGTCCATCAAGGCGTGCATTTCCGGCTCCGCCCCGTTGATGCGCGAGACCAAGGAGCAATTCGAGAAACTGACCGGCGGCAAGGTCTTCGAGGGATATGGTCTTTCCGAAGCGCCGACCGCGACGCACTGCAATCCCCTGTTGGGCGTCAACAAGACCGGCTCCATCGGCATGCCCCTGCCCGACGTGGACGTGAAGATCATCAGCCTCGACGACGGCGAAACTGAAATGCCGCTGGGTGAGATCGGCGAGATCGTGGTCAACGGTCCGCAGGTGATGAAGGGCTATCACAACATGCCCACCGAGACGGCGAACGCTTTACGCCAGTTGAAGGACGGCAAGACTTGGCTCTTCACCGGCGACATCGGCCGCATGGACGAGGACGGCTACTTCTTCATCGTTGACCGCAAGAAGGAATTGATCAAGCCGGGCGGCTTCCAGTGTATGGCCCCGCGAGGTGGAGGAAGCCATTTCCGCGCACCCGAAGGTTCTGGAGGTGGGCGTGGGCGGCATCCCCGACCCGCATCGCGGCGAGACCGTGAAGGCATGGATCGTCGTCAAACCGGGCGAGACGCTGACGGAGGAGGAGCTCAAAGCCTTCTGCAAGGAACATCTCGCGCCGTACAAAGTGCCCACCCACTACGAGTTCCGCACCGAACTGCCGAAGACGACTGTCGGCAAGATTCTGCGACGCGAATTGGTGAGGCAGCATAAGGAAGCGAATCCGTCGTAATGCGGGATGAGTAACTCATGTTACGCAGTTCCATCTCCCTCACCCCTTCACCCCTCTCCCAGTGGGAGAGGGGACGGGGGTGAGGGTGCGTAAGGTGAGTAAGTAATTCGTAATTGAGTAATTGAAGAATCAAAAGAGCCTCCCGAATTTGCGGAGGCTCTTCACTTGTGTACCTGTATACCTATGAACCTGTGTACTTTGTATACGCCCTACGCCACCTGCGGCGTCCCGCTCTTTTTGCCGAAAGGCGGCGGGAAGAGCTGCTCGAACTCTTCGCGGTTGATGGTTTCCACTTCGAGGAGTTTCTGAGCGACCAAGTCGAGCTGCTTGCGGTATTTTTTGATGATCGCCCGCGCGCTCTTGTAGGCGTCCTCCACGATCTTGCGGACTTCGCGGTCGATCTGTTCGGCAACGGCTTCGGAATAATCGCGCTGTTCGGAGATTTCACGACCGAGGAAGATCAACTCCTCTTTTTGACCGTACACCAGCGTGCCCATTTCCGCGCTCATGCCGAGGCGGGTGACCATGGCGCGCGCCATGCGCGTCACCTGCTCGATATCGTTGGATGCGCCGGAGGTGATGTCGTCGAAGATCAATTCTTCGGCGGCGCGTCCGCCCAGCGCCATGGCGAGGGTGGCGAGAATTTTCTTGCGGGACATGAGGATGCGGTCTTCATCCGGGCGGAACCACGTCACGCCGCCAGCCTGTCCGCGCCCGACGATGGTCACTTTTTGGACGGGATCGGCTTCGGCGATGGCGTTCGCTACCACAGCATGACCCGCTTCATGGTAGGCAATGATGCGCTTCTCTTCATCCGAAATCAGGCGGGACTTGCGCTCCGGTCCCATCACCACACGTTCGATGGCTTCCTCCAATTCGGACTGCCCAATGGATTTCTTGTTGCGGCGGGCGGAAAGAATCGCGGCTTCGTTGACGAGATTTTCCAAATCGGCGCCGGCAAAACCGGGCGTGCCGCGCGCAATCGCGGCGAGGTCAGCCTGCGGATCCAATGGCTTGCCCTTGACGTGCACTTTGAGAATGGCTTCGCGTCCCTTCACGTCCGGGCGGTCGAGCGTCACGCGGCGGTCGAAACGACCGGGACGCAGCAACGCCGGGTCGAGAATGTCGGGACGGTTGGTGGCGGCGATGATGATGACGTTTGTATCTGTGTCGAAGCCGTCCATTTCGACCAGCATCTGGTTGAGGGTCTGCTCGCGTTCGTCGTGCGAGCCGCCCAAGCCCGCACCGCGTTGCCTGCCCACCGCGTCAATTTCATCCACGAAAATAATACACGGCGAATGGCGCTTCGCCTGGTCGAACAAGTCGCGCACGCGGCTCGCGCCCACACCCACGAACATTTCCACAAACTCAGAGCCGGAGATGGAAAAGAACGGCACGCCCGCTTCGCCGGAGACGGCTTTCGCCAGCAGGGTCTTGCCGGTTCCGGGAGGACCCACGAGCAAAACGCCCTTCGGGATGCGCGCGCCGAGTTGAATGAACTTCTGCGGCTCCTTGAGGAACTCCACCACTTCGGCAAGTTCCTGTTTGGACTCCTCCGCGCCCGCCACATCGGCAAAAGTCACAGTGGGGTGTTCGCCGCTGAACATGCGCGCGCGCGATTTTCCAAACGACATGGCGGCATTGTTGCTGCCCTGCGCCTGCCGGAAGATGAACCACAGCAGACCGCCCATGAACAGGACGGGCAGGAGATACAACGCCCCGCTCAACACGCCGCCCCAAACCGAAGGGGCGCTGACTTCGACGTTGATCTCGGCGAGCTGTTCGGGGGTGACGCCATACTCGCGGAGTTGTTCCACTAAAGTTGTATCCGCCTCCTTGCGGGACTCGAGGGCTGTTTCCTCGGACCCGTTGACCTTTACCACGCGGATGGCGTCGTCGCTCTGAACGATAATGCGCGCAATCTCACCGTTCTGAACCATCCGCGCCACCTCGCTGATGGTCAGCGGCTCGCCGGCGCTGGTATTATCACGGAAGCCCATGTACAACATGGCTCCGATGGCTACAAGCAGTAGAAAATACACAAAAAAAGATTGACCACGGGAATTCACGGAATCCTCCAAATTTAACTTGCGCTCGGATTATACCAAGTCATCATTCCAAATGCGGCGAAACGGCGTTTTATTATTATGAATTTCTAACACGGCTATTCCAAAACCAATTCCACCGGGCAGTGATCCGATCCCGTCACCCGGTCGTGGACGACCACGTCCCTGACGCGCGGCATGAGCGCCTCGGAGACGAGGAAATAATCCAGCCGCCAGCCGATTCCCCGCTCCCGCGCATTCAGGCGGGTCGTCCACCAGGTATACTGGACCTTCTCCGGGTACAGGCGGCGGAACGCATCCGCAAAGCCGTGGTCGAGATATTTCTGGACCCACTCGCGTTCCTCGGGCAGAAAGCCGGAGGTTTTCCGGTTCTCCTTTGGGTATCGCAGGTCAATCGGCTGGTGCGCGGTGTTGAAATCCCCTGTGAGAATGAGCGTCTCGCCTTTTTTATGAAGCGCATTGCACACCTCCAGCAGCGCCGCATAGAATTCGAGTTTGTAGCCCACGCGCTCGTGTCCGCGCGAGCCGCTCGGGAAGTAAATGTTCAGGAGCCACAGATTCCCCCAACGGGTCTGAATGATGCGTCCCTCCACGTCGAATTTTGGGTCGCCCATTCCCGTCAAAATCTCGTCCGGCTGGTTTTTGTAAAACGTCGTCACCCCGCTGTAACCAGCACGCTCGGCAGGATTCCAAACGTACGGCAGGTTCAAAACCGAGCGATGTTCCCCGTCCAACTGTTCCGGCTTTGCCTTCACTTCCTGCAAACACAGGGCATCGGGGTTTTGCGCGAACGCCCAGCCCAGGGCGTTCTTTCGCAGCGCGGCGCGAATCCCGTTGACGTTCCAGGTGATGATCTTCATTGGCGATGACTGGTTTTGTTTTATGGTAAACTTGCCACGAAAGCGAAGCCTTATGAATCAAACAACCATCAAGAGAATCCTGTGTGTGGAAGACGAACCGGAAATGATCGACCTGATCAGGTTGATCCTCAGCCGGAAAGGGTTTGAGGTTTACGGCGCATCGGGCGGTTTGGAGGGAATCAAGATGGTCCGCTCCCTGCACCCGGACCTCGTCCTGCTCGATTTGATGATGCCCGACATGGACGGCTGGGAAGTATACCAACAAATGAAAGCGGACGCCTCCACACGCGACATCCCGGTCATCGTCGTCACCGCCAAAGCGCAGAACATTGACAAGGTGCTCGGTCTGCACATCGCCAAAGTGGACGACTACATCGCAAAGCCGTTCAGTCCGCAGGAGTTGATGGACAGCGTGGATAAGGTCTTCAACCAGCACTAAATTGATCATTCGGGACAGGGCGGCGGGTTCGCCGCCCTGTTTTGCAATTGGACCATGCCCCGCCTCATCCATGTCCACAACCTCACCAAACGGATCGAACAGCCTGCGCGCGTGGGATATTGCAAATCGTTCCTGTGCCGCTTGCGCGGGCTGATGTTTCGCAAACGCCTCGCGCCTGACGAGGGGCTGCTCCTCGTCGAAAAGCGTGACTCACGCCTCGACACGTCCATCCACATGTTCTTCGTCCCCTTCGACCTCGCCGTTTTTTGGATCAACTCCGACATGACGGTGGTGGATAAAGTCATTGCCAAATCCTGGAAGCCAGCCTATTTCCCGAAATCAGATGCAAAATACACATTGGAAATTCACCCCAGCCGCTGGGGGGATTATGACATTGGTGACAAAGTCGAATTCGCGGATGCGTAACCGCATCTTCATCGCCGTCCTTCTGTTTGCTCTTATTGTCCCGCTGAAGCCCGCGTACGCGCAGGACGTTGCGGGACCGGTTTACATCGTCCAGCCGGGAGACAGTCTTTCCTCCATCGCCTCCCGCTTCAACGTCAGCCTGAACGACCTGATGGCGGCAAACGGGATCGTTGACCCCAACCAACTGGCAGCGGGACAGCAATTGATCATCCCCGGCCTCGAAGGCGTGACCGGCATCCTGAATACGAGATACATCAACTTCGGCGATTCCTACCGGAGCATGGTGCGGCAGACTCAAGTCCCCGAAGACCTGTTCAAGAAACTGAACCATGTGGTCAGCCCCAGCGAATTCTATGTTGGCGTGAGCATGATCATCCCCGAACAACAGCAAAGTCAGTACAACAAACGCATCTCCCCTGCCGTGGGCGAATCCCTGCTGGAGGTTGCGGTCAGGAACAACACAGACCCCTGGGCGCTGGTTGAAATCAACAATCTGCACGGTTCCTGGGATGGGCTGCCGAGCGATACGCTCTTCGCGCCCGGCGAAGCCAGCGCCGCGGGAGCAAGCGGACTGCCCTCCGCCTTTATCAGCGCGGAAATCCGCGACCTGCCCATCAAGCAGGGCGGCACGGGGGTCATCAAAATCGCCACCCAGCCGGATGTCCAACTCGGCGGGGTTCTCGTAGACCGCCCGCTTCACTTCTTCCCCAATGAGGACGGAACTCAGGTCGCTTTGCAGGGCGTCCATGCCCTGCTCGAGCCGGGGGTGTATCCCCTGCGATTGGACGCAACCCTGCCAGATGGCAGCATACAATCTTACGAGCAATTAATCCTCATTAACTCTGGCTTTTATCAAGATATTACAATATCTGTTCCATCCGAAACCCTGGACCAAAGCATAACAGAACCGGAGATCCAACAGATATTATCCCTTGTCTCTCCAGTTACCGATACAAAAAACTGGAACACCATCTTTAATTTGCCTGTTGCAGAGCAATTTTGCATCACAGATTGGTTCGGCATTCGTCGGACTTATTTAGGACAAGGTAGTGATTTAACTTTAAATGGCTTTCATTCAGGTGTTGATTACGGAATATGTTCAGAAGCAAATCCTTACGATATTTACTCCCCCGCTCCTGGCAATGTGGTTTTTAGTAATTTTCTCACGGTCCGTGGAAACGCAACTATTATCGATCATGGATGGGGTGTATATAGCGGTTTCTGGCATCAAGAAGAAAGCTATGTTACAGCGGGGCAGCACATTGAGACTGGCGAGCTAATCGGCAAAATTGGTGGTACGGGACGTGTAACAGGTCCGCATCTGCACTGGGAGTTGTGGGTAAACGGCGTCCAGGTGGATCCGCTCGACTGGTTGATTCAAACCTACCCGTAGGGCGAAGCGTTGCACTTCATCCCTGATTATGTTAAACTCTTGAAAAGGATCATCTTGAAATGAACAACCTCGTCAACTTCCTGAAACAGAGCGACATCTTCTACCAGTTCACGCCCACGCAATTGGAACTGGTTGCAAATCTCTGCCAGGAGGTCGTTTTCAATGCGGGCGAGGTCATCTTTCAGGAGAATAGCAGCAGCAAGGAACTGTACGTCATCATGCAGGGCGAAGTGGATATTTTGATCAACCGCGGCGTGACCGGTTCTCTGAGCAAGTCCGAGACGGCGGTGGCGCGCCTGCGGCGCGGACAGTCGTTTGGGGAGGTGGCGCTGGTGGACGAAGGATTGAGGTCGGCTTCTGCGCGTTCGGCGCAAAAGGACACCCGTCTTTTGCTCATCCCGCGCGATAAGATCATCATGCTGTGCGAAACCTATCCCCAACTCGGCTACCGGTTGATGTATAATCTGGCAGCGGACCTGGCGATGAAAATCCGCAACACCGACTTGCGAATCCGCGAACAGCTTTTGTATAAGCCCGCGGAGAACAAGTAACCTTGACAATTCGGACGAGCCTTCTCCGAAACCATCGAAAAACGTATAGACACAAACGCTTGACCGAAGGTAAAAACCGCCTTATCATTACCCATCATCCACTACCGTTGCAATTATTCCATTATTCCTTTGTTGAGTAAGCCATAAAAATCCAGTCCCCAGGGTTTTTGGGCTTTCTTTGTATTATCTAAAGTCAATCTTTGGAAGGAGGTGATGCCGACCCAGGCGCATGGTCTGCAACATTTGTGTCCACCCGCAATTGCGGGACAAAGAATCAGAAACTATTAAATTGGAGGAGCAAGAAAATGAATAAGCGTTTACTCGCTTTACTGTCACTGCTGGTGATTGCCAGCATGGTCCTCGCCGCCTGCGGTACCCCCGCGACTGAGGAACCCGCCATGACGGAAGAACCCCAGGCGACCGAAGAACCCCAGGCGACCGAAGAGCCTGCCGCGGCGTTCGAATGCACCGACGCCATCGGCTGTGTGGATGTCGCCCCCGGCGACCCGATTCACATCGCGTATGCGTTGACCGTCTCCGGCGCGACCGCCTCCCTCGGTGAGGACAGCAAGGGCGCCATCGAAATCGCGATCGCCGACCGCGGTGGAGAATTGCTCGGTCACCCGATTGAGTTGACCGGTGAAGACACCCTTTGTAACGCAGAAGGCGGCCAGGCGGCCGGCACCAAGATTTCCGCCGACGCCACCATCATCGGCGTAATTGGCACGAACTGCTCCAGCGAAGCCCGCGCTGCCATGCCGTTGATCTCGCAGGCTGGCATGGTGATGATTTCGCCGTCCAACACCAACCCCGACCTGACCGATCCGAATCACCCCGATCACCACGTCGGCTACTTCCGCACCGCCCACAACGACCTGTTCCGAGGCGCGTTGCGGCGGAATTCGCCTACAATGAACTCGGCGTCCGCAAGGCCGCGACCATTCACGACGGCGGCCCCTATGCCGAATCCCTCCAGCGCGTGTTTGCGGAGGTCTTTGCTGAACTCGGCGGTGAAGTGACCGCCCGAGAAGCCGTCAATGTTGGCGATACCGACATGAAGCCTGTTCTCACCAGCATCGCCACCGGCGCTCCCGAGATCATCTACTTCCCGATCTTCGAACCCGAAGGCAACCTGATCGCCGCCCAGTCCCGCGAAGTGGCGGGTCTTGAGACCGTGATCCTGATGGGTGCAGATGGTCTGTTCGCCGACACCTTCCCCGAAGCCACCGGCTCCGCCGCTGTCGGCATGTACCTCTCCGGTCCGTATGTTGACGTGAACGATGCGGATTACAAAGCCTTCCTCGATAAGTGGGCTGACCAAATCGGCGGCGTTCCCCCGTCCGGTTTCCATGCTCACGCGTTCGATGCAACCAACATGCTGTTGAACGGCATCGAAGCGGTTGCGGTTGTGGATGCTGACGGCACGGTTCACATTGGCCGCCAGGCGCTCCGCGATTACCTGTATGGTCTCAAAGACTATAACGGGTTGACCGGCAACCTTACCTGCAACGAGAACGGCGACTGCGCCACCGGGGAAGCCCTGGGCGTCTTCAAGCTGTCCGAAGCTGAAGTCAATGGCTCCTGGCCCCCGCCCGTCTTCTGGCAACCGTAATCTCCTCTAGCCTGATACCCAGCCGGTAGTTTGAATTTGGGTAATCACAAGCCAGACCGTTAACCGGCGCGGTCTGGCTTAATCAAATCCCTGCGAAGGAATTCGACATGCAATCCTATCGAATAAGACGGATCAATTGGACAGATCTCTTCATGTGGGTGGTTGGGGCGGCGCTGCTCGCGCTGATCGTTGGAGGTACGTATTTAACCCTTCAACAAGGCAAATTTACAGCGGTTCAGTGGTTTGACCTTGCTGTCTTTGGTCTGGCGCAGGGGAGCGTCTACGCCCTGATTGCGCTGGGATACACGCTGGTGTACGGTATCCTTCGCATGATCAACTTTGCCCACAGTGAAATCTTCATGAGCGGCGCGTTCATCGGGTATTTCGCCGCCACCGGCATGCAGCGCGCCGGCTTCATGCAGGAAAACCCCCTGCTCGGAATCATCATCATCTTCCTGACGGCAATGACGACATCCGCCGTCCTTGCCATCCTGCTCGAGAGGATTGCTTATCGTCCTCTGCGCGGCGCGCCTCGTCTGGTACCTTTGATTACGGCGATTGGCGCGTCTTTCTTTTTACAATACACCTTCCGCGGTCTGTTCGGAACTCAAAACCGGGCGTACCCGGAAATTGACGTCATCAAGGGAACCGTCCCCTTGTTCGGGGATTTCCAAATCCAAAAGATCCAAATCATCGTGATCGCCGCCGCCGCGATGATGATGGCGTTCCTCGTCCTTTTCGTTCAGTACACGAAGACGGGCAAAGCCATGCGGGCGGTCTCCGAAGATAAGAGTGTGGCGGCGCTCATGGGCATTGACGTGGACGCGATCATCGTGCGCACTTTCATCCTGGGAGCCTCCCTTGCCGGAGCGGCGGGCGTGTTGTACTGTTTTATGTTCCGTATCGTTACTTTTTATATGGGTTTTATTCCCGGCATCAAAGCCTTTACCGCCGCCGTGCTGGGCGGCATCGGCAACCCGGCTGGGGCGATGCTCGGCGGGCTTTTCCTGGGCATCTTCGAGTCGCTCGGTCCCACCCTCTTCCTGGATGGGCTTGGCGTGCCGGCGCCATACCAGCTCAAGGACGTGATCGCGTTCACCATGCTGGTGATGGTACTCATCTTCCGTCCGACCGGTATTTTGGGCGAACGGTTGAGCAGAGCCAAAGCCTAGTTTGGAGGCGTTGATGTCAACGACACAAAACACATTCGATTGGAGAAAAACCCTTCAGCTTGGTTTGATCGGCGGGCTGGTGGGCGTATTGATCGCCCTGGTGGGCATGGTGGACGAATTCGACAAGCGGGATATTGTGGCTGGCACGCTCTCCATGGGGTGGACCTTGCTGCTTCTGACAGCCCTCATCACCGGGTATTTTGCCGCAAGCATGATGCCCAAGGGACGGGGTTTGCCGGGCATCGTGAGCGCCGTCGTTGCCAGCGCAATCTTTGCAGTTGTGATGAGCGTCCTTGCTTGGCTAGTGGATCGTTTCGACCTGCGTCAGGTGCTGGTCAACGCATCGCCCAACCTGGTCAAGATCCTGACCTTTGAGCAGGGAGTCCCCAACGGGTTGTTCATGCTCATCGGAGCGGGAGCCGCTGTCGGTTTGCTGGGAGGCGTGATCCACATCCTGCCGGATCGAATCCGCAAAGCGGTCGCGCTCGGTTTGAGCATGGTGGCGCTCCTTGGTCTCTTGCAGGAAATCATCCAGGTCAGCCTTGCCGGTTTTGAGGGAGTGAGCAAGGCGCTTGAATGGATGTTCGGCAAAGGCACCGAGAAGGGGCTTTCGGTAGCGGGAGCGATTGTGGTTTTCATTGTGGTCGCCGCCGGAAACCTGCTTTGGAATACCAACGCGCCCAAGGTCAATGCACAATTCAACAAGTTGCCGCAAAAAAGCCGCCGTTCGCTTCGCTGGCTTGGATATGGCATCCTGTTCCTGGTCATTATCTACCTGCCGGCGGTGCTTGGTTTGTACCTCACGGAAGTGGTAAATTCTACCGGCTTGTTTATTCTGATGGGTCTCGGCTTGAACATTGTAGTCGGCTTCGCAGGCTTGTTGGACCTCGGTTATGTGGCTTTTTACGCCATCGGCGCATACACGGTGGGCGTCCTTACGAACTTTTCCGGCGAGCTGACCTGGCATTTTGGCTGGAACTTCTGGCTTGCCCTGCCGGTGGCGGTCTCGCTTGCCGTGCTGGCGGGCGTGGTGCTGGGCGTCCCGGTGCTCAACATGCGCGGCGACTACCTCGCCATCGTGACGCTGGGCTTCGGTGAGATCATCCGCATTCTGGCGCTTTCCGACTTTCTGAAGCCGTCCATTGGCGGTTCGCAGGGTATCGTCAACATCCCGCCGCCGCAGTTTTTGGGGGTACTCATCAACAACCCCCAGACGTTGTATTACGTCATTGTGGCGGGGGCGATCCTTGCCCTGTTCATCAGCCAGCGGTTGCGCGATTCGCGCCTCGGACGTTCGTGGAAAGCCCTGCGCGAGGACGAAGATGTGGCGCAGGCGATGGGAATCAACCTGGTTGCCACCAAACTGCTGGCATTTGCCACCGGCGCGGCCTTCTCCGGCTTGAGCGGTTCGATCCTCGCCGTAAAACTGGGGACCATCTACCCGCACAGTTTCGCCCTGCTGATCTCGATCAACGTGCTGGCACTGATCATCGTTGGCGGCATGGGGAGCATCCCCGGCGTTTTCGTGGGAGGTTTGCTGCTTGCGGGCATGCCGGAACTCCTGCGCGAGTTTGCGGAATATCGCCTGCTGATCTATGGCGCGCTTTTAGTGGTCATGATGCAGGTGCGCCCCGAAGGGTTCTGGCCCGAAGCGACGCACAAACGCGAATTGCACGAAGCGGAAGCGGTAAAACCGGCAGAGGCGGAGGCATAACATGACAGCCATTCTAACCGCCAACAACGTAACCAAGCAATTCGGCGGTCTGACCGCGGTTAACAGCCTGAACGTGGAAATTCCCGATCAGTCCATTTCGAGCATCATCGGACCGAACGGCGCAGGCAAGACGACCTTCTTCAACTGCGTCACCGGGTTTTACTCGCCGGAAATGGGCGAGATTCACTACAGGGGCAACCGCATTGACGGTCTCCGCTCCGACCAGGTGACCCGCCTCGGCGTTTCCCGCACATATCAGAATATCCGCCTGTTCGCAAACCTGACCGCCATCGAAAACATCATGGTCGGGTTCGAGCCGCACCTCAAGACCAACTGGATTGACGCGGTCTTCCGCACCTCCCGCTACCGTCAGGATGAAAAGGCGGCGCACGAGGAAGCCATTAAACTCCTGCGCTTCGTCGGTCTTGCCGGTCTTGGCGACCAGGTTGCGCGCAACCTGCCCTACGGCGCCCAGCGCAGGCTGGAAGTTGCCCGCGCCCTGGCAAGCAAACCGGGACTGCTCCTGCTCGACGAACCCACCGCCGGCATGAACCCGCATGAAACCCTTGAGATGATGCACTTCATCAGCAACCTGCGCGACAGTTTCGGCATCACCATCCTCCTCATCGAACACGATATGCGCGTCGTGATGGGCATCAGTGAACAGATCACCGTGCTGGATTTCGGCGAGAAGATCGCAGAAGGCACGCCAAAGGACATCCAGTCCAACACCCGTGTGATCGAAGCCTATCTTGGGCGCGGCGCCGCCACAGAAGGCATGGCAACCGGCGAACGCGCTCCCAGGCGCAAGACCACCCACTAGGCAGGCAACGATGTCCTTACTCAGTATTGAAAACATTCACACGTATTACGGCAACATCCACGCCCTCAAGGGAATCTCCCTGACCATCGAAAAGGGAGAGATCGTCACCCTGATCGGGGGCAACGGCGCCGGGAAAACCACCACCCTGCGGACCATTTCAGGCTTGCTCAAGCCGCGCGAAGGGGCTGTCCGTTTGAACGGCGAAGACCTCTCGAAATACAAGGCGCACGAGATCGTGTACAAGGGCATTTCCATGGTACCTGAAGGACGCGGCGTGTTTGCCCGCCTCACTGTGACCGAAAACCTGGAAATGGGCGCCTACAGCCTTAAAGACCCCAAGGGGATCAGCAGCAACATGGAAAGAGTGTTCACGCTCTTCCCGCGCTTGAAGGAGCGCCGTACCCAGGTGGCAGGCACGCTCTCCGGCGGCGAACAACAGATGCTCGCTACAGGACGCGCGCTTATGGCAAACCCCAGCATCCTGCTCATGGACGAACCTTCCATGGGTCTCGCGCCCGTGCTGGTGGAACTGATCTTCGACACCATTCAGCAGATCAACAAGGAAGGCACCACCGTCCTGCTCGTGGAACAGAACGCGCTGATGGCGCTCGGTATCGCCAGCCGCGGCTATGTGTTGCAGACCGGTCAGATCGTGCTGAGCGACACGGCGGTGAATTTGAAGTCCAACCCCACCGTGCAAAAAGCGTATCTCGGCGTGGAATAAAGACAGGCAATGAACAAAAAAGCGCAGAGGCACGGAAGACGGCTCTGCGCTTTTCTTGTATCAAAAATCAGGGACTGACCCCGCCTCCCTCGCTGAACCCGAAACTTGCCACCGTGACCGGACGATAGTCGAACCCGAGAGTTTCCACACGGAGGGTGTGCCTGCCCGGTTCTAAGCCGGAGATTTGAATGTACCCGCCGTGCCTGCCGGATTTCTCCCAGATCGCCGCCGTATCCCCGCGCCAGACTTCCTCCCCATCGAAGAGGACTCGCGCCCAGCCAATCGTCTGCTCGCCGAGGATTTGGACGCCCATCGCGGTGAAAGAATTATCGTCCGCGGCGGTTTCGATCCAATCCCCGTTCCACCAGATCACACGCTGAAGCCCATAGGGAATGCTTTCCTCCGCAAATGAAACTTGAATCCCTTTCGGCGGGGACATGTCGTCGGCGTTGGCATGAGCATACAGGTCCGGTGGAGAAGCGAAGAAGCGGCTGTCGCCGCCAAAGACCTCCACTTTGACAGACAGTCCTGCCGGGATGATGGAGGTCTGGGCAATCCGTTTTTCCGTACAGCCGGGCGCATCACCCGCCGCACAGGACAGCCAGGATTGTTTGCTCAGGTTTTCCGCCCGCAGGTCAAAGGAGCATGGATCGTTCACGGTTCGGAGTTCCAGTTGACCGTCCGCGACGCTCCATTGATATTCGCCCACGTGTTCCGGGCAATACGGGTCGTTGAACAGGTACAGGCGGTTTCCCTCCACCGTGTAGGAAGAGATGCTTCGCCAGCCGTTGACCTCGTAGAAGATTCGCATCACGCCCTTGTCGAATTGCAGTTTCCAAATGCCGCCCGCCGCGCGGTAATCGGCGCAGCGCAGGCATTTCCACCACTGGGGCCAGGATTGATTCACTTTGGCGTAAAGCCCATCCAGCGGACTTGCAGCCAGCTCCGGCAGAGGCGTGAGATAGGCGAACGGCGTCGCCTGCAAAAGAGAGTCCCAAACGCTGGTCGGGGCAATTCGGCTTATCCCCATGTTTGTACTGCTTGCGGGTTGAAACAGGATCGTGAAGACAATTGCCATCCCAACGATCAACGCAAGCAGAAAAAAAGATAGAGCAATTTTTTTGTATTCCAAGTCATCCTCCATTAAAATCAAGTTGTCGTGAACATCCAAGACCCGGAAAATTATACCTCTATGAATCTACCCGCTTGCAAAACCCGGAGGCGACCATGCTTGTATTGAACGCAGAAGAAGTCCGCAAGGCACTCCCGATGAAGGAAACCATCGAGGCGATGAAGAACGCCTACGCCTCGCTCTCCGACGGGAAGGCGGAAGTGCCGCTGCGGACGCGCCTGCCCATCCCGAATCATGATGCGCTCGGCATCTTCATGCCTGCCTACGTCCAGGCGAAAGATGCCGACGCGCTGGCAGTCAAAGTCGTATCCATCTTCCCGAACAACCCCGCGCGCGGACTGCCCTACATCCAAGCCGCGGTGTTTGCGTTCGAGGCTGGCACAGGCGCGGTCTCTGCCGTGTTGGAGGGCGGCGCGCTGACCGCCATCCGCACCGGCGCGGGGAGCGGCGCGGCGATTGACCTGCTCGCGCGCAAAGACAGCAAAGTTGCCGCCATCTTCGGCGCAGGCGTGCAGGGACGCACCCAGCTGGAAGCCGCCTGTACCGTCCGCAAGATCGAAATGGCATGGATATTCGACTCGGATCCGAATCGCGCCGCCGCATTCGTAAAAGAGATGGCGGGCAAAGGTTCGCTTCCCGCGGACCTCAGAGCTGCCTCCTCGCCCCGGGAAGCGGTCCAAGCCGCGGATATTATTTGCACCGCCACCACCTCTACAACTCCCGTGTTCGACGACGCCGACCTCAAACCCGGCGTGCATATTTCCGCGATTGGCGCATACACGCCTGAGATGGCGGAAACGCCAGCCGAAACCGTTCGACGCGCAATGGTCTTTGTGGATTCGCGTTCGGCGGTGCTTGCCGAAGCCGGGGATTTGATCCAACCGATTCAAAAGGGATTGATCACCGAAGCGCACGTCCTCGCGGAACTGGGCGAGATCGTGCTTGGCAGAAAACCCGGCAGGGAAAGCGGGGAGGAAATCACCTTCTTCAAATCCGTCGGCGTGGCGGTGCAGGATGCTATGGCGGCGCAACTGGCGTTGAAGAACGCAAAGGCAATGGGCTTGGGGCGGGAGATCGAATTTTAGAAAGTACCGCAAGATTTATCTTGCGAATAAGCAACGCGACATGAATGTCGCGGTACAAACATAAGAGGAACACCATGAACCTACCAACCACAGCGGATATCGTCATCATCGGCGGGGGGGTGATGGGCGCCAGCGCGGCGTATCACCTTGCAAAGCGCGGCGTGAAGGACATCGTCCTGCTCGAAAAGGAAAAATATTTCGGCACAGGCGCAACAGGCAGGTGCGCGGGCGGGGTGCGCTACCAGTTCTCCACCGAGATCAACGTACGGCTTTCGCTCGAAAGCCTGCCGATGATCGAGCGCTTCAAGGAGGAGATCGGGCAGGACGTGAACTATCGTCAGTGCGGCTACCTGCTGATCGCAACCAACGAAAAGGACGCCGTCACCTTCAAATACAACGTGGAGTTGCAAAACAATCTCGGCGTGCCGACCCAATTGCTCAGCGGGGATGACGTCCGCGCGCGCCTGCCGATGATGCGATTCGACGACGCCCTCGCCGGCACGTTCAACCGGAAGGACGGCATCGTGGACCCCAACAGCGTGGTGATGGGCTACGTCAACGCGGCGCAGAAGATGGGCGTCAAAGCCGTCGAGAACGCCGAGGTGACGGGAATCGCCGTCAGCGGCGGGGAGGTTTCGGAAGTGCAAACAACTCTCGGCGCGATACAGACGCGCACCGTCCTCGATGCAGCGGGACCATGGTCGGGGTTGATCAGCCGGATGGCGGGCGTCGAACTTCCCATCACGCCCCTGCGCAGGCAGATGTTCACTACCAATCCCCTGCCGGAAGTGCCGGAGGATTTCCCATTCGTGATTGATTTCGCGCAGTCGTTGTATTTTCACCGCGAAGGCGAGGGCTTGTTGATCGGCATGAGCAATCAAAACGAACAACCCGGCTTCGACCAGAACGTGGACGACGAGTTTGAACTGGTGAATTTGGAGGCAGCCATCGAACGCATGCCGCTGGTGGAAAAAGCCAGCCGCGCCTCGCATTGGGCGGGCTTGTACGAAGTGACGCCCGACGCGCACCCGATTTACGGCGGCACGGACGTGAAAGGGTTTTACGTCTGCACCGGGTTTTCGGGGCATGGCTTCATGCACGGACCCGTTTCGGGCAAACTGATGAGCGAATTTATTTTGGATGGAAAGTTTTCCACGCTGGATGTCTCGATGCTCGACCTGAAACGCTTCGAGGAAGGAAGATTAATTCAAGAGTACAATGTGGTGTAATTATTTGACTCAAGCCGCCTAAAGCATAGACATGACTTCCGCAGAAATCATCACCATTGGAACCGAAATCCTGCTCGGCGAGATCGTGGATACGAACACGCGCTACATTGCGCGCACACTGCGAAGTTTGGGCGTGGATTTGTACCGCACCATCACCATCGGCGACAACGTGGAGCGCATCGCCGATGCGATCCACAACTCGCTCGAACGCGCCGACATCGTCATCACCACCGGCGGGCTGGGGCCCCACCGTGGACGACCCCACGCGCGAGGCGGTCGCCAAAGCCCTCGGCGTGGAAACCGAATTTCGTGAAGACCTATGGCAAAGAGGTGGTGGAAACCATTTCACGGTACGGGCGCAAACCGTCGGAGAATCAAAAGCGGCAGGCGTACGTCCCCAAAGGCGCGATTGGAATCCGCAACCCGGTCGGCACCGCGCCGTGTTTTATTGTGGAGAAGCCCTCACCCCTGCACCCCTCTCCCAAAATGGGAGAGGGGATGGGGGTGAGGGTTGTGATCTCTCTCCCCGGCGTGCCGAGCGAAATGGAACACGTCCTGCACGAGTCAGTCATCCCATATTTGCAAAAGCGCTTCAACCTCGATGAAGTCATCAAAGTCCGCGTGATTCGCTGCGCAGGTTTGGGCGAAGGCATGATTGACGAAAAGATCGCCGACCTCGAGCGGCTCAGTAATCCCACCGTCGGGCTCGCCGCTCACACCGGCGTGGTGGATGTCCGCATCACGGCGAAGGCAAAGACCGAAGCCGAAGCCGATGCGATGATCGCACAGGTCGAGTCGCAGGTGCGCGAAAGGCTCGGCAACGCCGTCTTCGGCGTGGATGAGGACCGGCTGGAAGATGTGGTGCTGGCTATGCTGGCGCAACGCAGATGGACCTTGGGCCGCCATCGAAAGCGGACTCGACGGACTGCTCGCGCGCAAAGTCCCCCACACCGCCTCCCTCCCGGGACCTGACGCCTGAATCATTGACCCAAGCCTTACGCGCCGCCCGGAGCGAATCCAAAGCGGATTTCGCCCTCGGCGTCTCCGTCAATATGGAAACGCGCTCCGCCGACATGGCGATGATCTCACCCAAAGGGGAAAAGACACACCGCATCACGTATGGCGGCCCGCCAGGAGCCTGCCGCGCTGGAGCATGAACCTCGCCCTGAACTGGGCTGCGCACCACGCTGGAGGAAATGACGTAATGGCGAAGCCCAAGCCGCGCAAACGCAGCGACGCGCCCTGGGTCATCCTTGCCTGGGGGCTGAATATCCTCGGCTTGGGCGGGATTGCGCTCGTGCTGGTGGCGTACTGGGCGCTGCAGCCCGTTCTTGCCGCGCCGCAGAGTCCCAACCCGAATTACACGGCAACGCTTCCGCCCACGTTCACGCCGAATCCGTATTCGCTCATCCTGCCGACCATCACGCCCAATCCGCGCTCGACGATGATCGTGGTGGAGACGCCCACCCCGTTCGTCGTCCAAAATGCGTGGAGGTTTGGCAACGCGCGCATCTCCACCGTCGGCTATTCGGTTTCGGGCAGGCCCATCGAGGTTTACACCTTTGGCAACGGCGAGCGCGAAAAGATGATCGTCGCCGGGATTCACGGCGGCTACGAATGGAACACCATCGCTCTCGCGGATGAATTGATCCAGCACATCTTCGACCACCCGGAGGTCATCCCCAGCGACGTGACCCTGCACATCCTCCGCAACCTGAATCCCGACGGCGACGCGCGCGACCACGGCATTGACGGACGGGTCAACGACCACGGCGTGGACTTGAACCGCAACTTCCCCGAAAACTGGGCGAAGACCTGGGACCGCGCCGGGTGCTGGAACCTCACCCCCACCACCGGCGGACCCAGCCCCGGGTCCGAGCCGGAGACGCGCGCGGTGATGTACTTCCTGCAATCGCACGACGTTGAAACGCTCATCAGTTATCACAGCGCGGCGCTGGGCGTCTTCCCCGGCGGTAATCCCTGGGAGAAGGATTCCATGAAATTCGCCAAGGCGCTCTCGAAGGTGACGGGCTATCCCTATCCGCCGATTGACACGGGCTGCGTCTTCACCGGCACGCTGGCAGATTACGCCGTTTCGCTTGGCATCACCGCCGTGGATATGGAACTCTCCACGCACAAATACACTGATTTTGAAGAGAACCTGAAGGCGCTCGAAGTGCTGTTGAATTGGAGATAAACAATTACGTGCCGCAAAATTCATTTTGCGGAATGCAAGCAAAGCCCTGGCAATAAATCGCAAGATAAATCTTGCCGTACGAAAAACCGGTTCTACCGTTTTTAACGGGAAAACTATTTTAAACACGAAGGACACGACGATCACGAAGGAAAAACGCCTGTAAAGTTGACGCCTTTTCCCTCCTTTGTGTACTTGGTGCCCTTTGTGGTTAGGCTCTTTCCCAGTATATACGGAAAAGCCGAAAAACCATAAGGAGATTGAATGACTCAAAACGCAGACACCCTCTTTATCAATGCCATTGTTTTGACGATGGATGAAAAACTCAACCAATACGATCCCGGCGCGGTCGCCGTCAGGGGCGACTCCATCGTCGCCGTCGGGAATGAAGCCGAACTGAAAAAGGAATTTACGGCAAAGGAAGTGATTGACTGCGGCGGCAAAGTCCTCATGCCGGGCCTGGTCAACGCGCACACGCACGTGCCCATGACTCTTATCCGCGGTCTCGCCGACGACCTGCGCCTCGACGTGTGGCTGATGGGCTACATGCTCCCCGTGGAACGCCAGTTCGTCACGCCGGAGTTCGTGCGCCTCGGAACGCTCATCGCCTGCGCCGAACAGATTCGCAGCGGCGTGACCACCTTCAACGACATGTACTATTTCGAGGACGACATCGCCCAGGCGACCGCCGACGCGGGCATGCGCGCCGTGTGCGGCGAATCCATCATGAAATATCCCGCGCCCGACGCGCCCTCCTACGACGACTCGCTGGCGTACGCGCGCGAATTCATCAAGAAATGGAAGGGACACCCGCTCATCGTCCCCGCCATTGCGCCGCACGCGCCCTACTCCACCAACCCGGAGATCATTCGTGCCTGTGTGGACCTCGCCACAGAATTCGACGTGCCTTTGCACATCCACATCTCCGAGACTGCGTTCGAGGTGGAAAACATGCGCCGGGAACAGGGCATGCCGGTCATCCCCTACGTGAAGAAACTTGGCTTGTTCGAAGCCAAGGTCATTGCCGCGCACTGTGTCCACATTGACACCGGCGAAATCCGCACGCTCAAACATGCCAACGCGGGCGTGTCGCATAACCCATCCTCTAACCTCAAACTCGCTTCGGGATTCGCGCCCGTCCAAAAGATGCTCGATGACGGCTTGAACGTCGGCGTTGGCACGGATGGTCCCGCCTCGAACAACGACCTCGATATGTTCGAGGAGGTGCGGCTCGCCTCTTTCGTCGCCAAAGCCTCGTCCAACGACCCGACGGCTCTCCCCGCCGCGACCGCCCTCCTGATGGCGACCCGCCTGGGCGCCCACGCGCTTCATCTTGGACATTTGACCGGTTCGCTGGAAACGGGCAAACGCGCCGATTTGATTTTGGTGGACACTTCGCCGCTCCACAACTCTCCGCGCTTCAAACGGGACCCGATGAATGCCTACGCCCAGCTGGTCTTTGCCGCAAAATCCACCGACGTGACCGACGTGATGGTCAACGGCAAATGGCTGATGCGCGATCACGAACTGCTCACCTTGAGCGAAAAGGAACTGCTCGCGCAGGCGCGGGGACTCGCCTCAAAAATTGACGCCTTCCTGACCGAACGCGAACAGTCGGTGCTTTCGAAACTGATCGCGCTGGGCGGCTCGATGGAGGAGGAGTCGTTCGAGGTGCAGATAAAAGTCAAGGTGACAGAACCAGACTCCATCGTCCAGAATTTGAAGCGCCCGGAGGTTGAAGTCGCAGCGTTCAAACATTATCGTCAATTCGATGAATACTTCCTGTTCGACGATCCCGCCCAGGGACGCCTGCGATTCCGCGAAGACGATCTCGTCAACGAAAAAGGGGACGTGGTCAACGTGCGTTCGCGCCTGACCCTTCTGGGTCAAAAACGCGAGGGCGAGATGGGGCACGATGTCCTGCTTTCGCGCAGCCGCTTCCTCGCGCCCGCCACACAGACCCTACGCTTCTACCGCGAATATTTCAAACCCAAAAAGGAAATCTCGGTGGAGAAAGACCGCCTGCGCTGGCACATCAAATACAAGGATACCGAGTTCTTTGTGAACCTCGATGAAGTGAAACAGCCCGCGATGGGAATCTTCCTCGAAATCAAGAGCCGCACCTGGAGCCGCAAGGACGCCGACCTCAAGGCGCACCTGACGGGAGAATTGCTCTCCCTGCTTGGCTTGAAAGACGCCGAGACGGTAACGCAGGATTACATCGAGATTTTGACTGCATAAAAAACCGCAGGGGACGGGTCGCCCCTGCCAAAAAAAAACATGGACACTCTTAGAAAAACAATCGCCGTATTCTTTGCCATCCTCTTCGTCCCCGCAGCCGTAATGGCGCTGGCGCTATTCAACTTCGACCGCAACGCCTTCACTGCCGAGACGTATCAGCAAGCCTTCGCGCGCGAGGACTTTTACAACAAACTCCCCGCAGTGATGGCGGAAGCGATGACGACTTCGGGAGCGGACCAAAGCCAGTTCCCCATCGTCATGCAGGGGATGAGCCGCGAGGCGTGGGAGGCGTTCTTCCGCTCCCTGCTCCCGCCCGAAGTCTTGAAGCCGATGGGCGACGAGATGCTGACTTCCACATTTGCCTACCTCAACGGGCAGACCGACATGGTGAATCTAAACCTCGTGCCGCTCAAAGCCAGCATGACGAACGAGACAGGCGCGCAGGCGGTCCTTTCGCTTTTGCGAACGCTGCCGCAATGCACTGCCGAGCAGGTCGGGCAGATAACCTTCAGCCTGCTCTCCGGCGGGCAGATCGAATTTTGCAACCCGCCCGCAGAGATGTACCCGCTGCTCACGCCGGTGATACAAAGCCAATTGCAGGTCACTGCATCGGTCATCCCGGACCAGTTGACGCTGATGAGCGCGCCGCCCCAAAACGACCCGCGCCGGAAACTGCAAACCATCCGCTTCTTCATGCGCCTCAGCCCGATCCTGCCGCTGGTAATTTTGCTTGCCCTGACGGTTTTCGCCGTCCGCTCGCTGAGAGACTGGCTGGGATGGTGGGGAATCCCGTTCTTCATCACTGGCACAGGCGCATTCGCGGTGGGAATCTTCGGTGCGCCGGTTTTCAAGGACGCGCTTCAACGCATCCTCGTCAGCCGCATGCCCGATTACCTGCCCGCCTTCCTGCTCGATTTCGCCAGCGACTTTGCCTCCGCAATGGTGCGGGCGCTGCTCAACCCGGTGCTGTGGCAGGGAGCGGCTTTGGCGTTCATCGGTTTCATCATGGCGCTCGGCGGATTTCTGATCAACCGCCGGTCTGCGGCACAGCACACAGCCTAGTAAGGAAACCTATGCCTGACTCGCCCTCTCCCCAACAGCCCAATTCCGTCGGCAACGCCAGCATGTGGCTGGGAATTGCCTCTGCCGCGCTGGTGTTTGGGATCGGCATGTGCGCGCTCACCGGCTTGAACCAGCGTTGGATCCAACTGGCAGGCACGCCGCTTTTCGTGTGCGGCGTTTCGAGCGCGTTCCTCGGTCTGCTGGCGGTTGTCCTCGGTATCGCAGGCATGTTCGGCAGGGATAAATCGCGTTCCACCGCCATTGTGGGACTCATCCTCGGTCTGCTCGGCGCGTGCATGTTCCCGGGATTCCTGCGCGCAATCGGCGGGGGATGACGCAACTTTTCATCAGCCGCAACTGTAATCATGATAAGGCTGATCCATGCGTCCCTTTTTATTGACTCTCTGCCTTCTCTTTCTAACGTCGCTCGCCTGCGGGTCATCCGCCCTGACGACTGAGCCAGCGCCCGCGGACCGTTCTTCCGCCGTTCCAACGGATCGAGTGAAGCAATCCCCCGAATCGGACGTTTATCCCCCAAAGTCAACCACAAGCGAATATGCAAACCCTGTGCCTTTGCCCTATCCGGTCAATTCGGCGGGCGCGGAGGATTCCGCTTTTGTCATGCCGGACGGGAATACGCTTTACGTCTGGTTCACGCCCAGTCCGCAGATCCCGCCCGAAAAACAACTCTTTGACGGCGTGACCGGTATTTACGTTTTCCACAAGCAAGCTGGCGGCTGGAGCGAACCGGAGCGGATAACGCTCCAGGACCCGGACAAAGTGGCGCTCAACGGCTGCGAATTCGTCCGTGGAGATAGGATGTGGTTCTGCACGGCGCGCGAGGGATTTACCGGTATGCGCTGGTACATCGCCGAGTTCGAGGACGGGGAATGGCGAAACTGGAAGCCTGCCGATTTCAACCTGGAATACGAAGTAGGCGAACTGCACATCACCGCCGACGGCAGGGAACTTTACTTTCACTCGCTCCGTCCCGGCGGAAAGGGCGAATACGACATCTGGGTTTCGCAAAATATCGGCGGCGAATGGGGGGAACCGGTCAACCTTGAGATCGTCAATTCAAGCTACGGCGACGGCTGGCCCTTCATCACAGAGAATGGTTTGGAATTGTGGTTTACCCGCATTGTCGGCGCGCCGGAGTTGTGGCGCTCCAAACGGGTGGACGGAGAATGGACTCAACCCGAGAAGATGTTTGCTCCGTTCGCAGGGGAGGCATCCCTGGATAACGAAGGCAACGTTTACTTTACGCATCACTTCTACAAGGATAACGTCATGCTCGAAGCGGATATTTACACCGCACAAAGGATCGTCCCATGAGAAAGCCGCTTCTTTTCCTTCTCCTCCTTATCCTGGTATCCATCGCCTGCAACGGCGGCGGGACTCCATCCATCCCGCCCGCGCCGGAAAACTCCGTCTTCGATTCAGGCAAAACCGCCTACGGCTTCTTCCCCTCCCCGCCGGAGGCGACAATCGAAAGCGTTTTGCAACTCTTCCAGGATATGAGCGCGCACGGAGATTTTGTCCTCATCCAGCAAAACACGGACTGGGAAAGTTTCGTAACCAGCGTGGACGGCGAATCGCAAACCCGCACCGACCTGATCAACCAGGTCAAACTCGCGCGGCAGAACAACCTCGAAACCATCTTCGTCCTCGATGCGCTGAACGGACTCAACCGCCGTGAGTTCATCGGCTTGCCCGCAGGCTGGGAGGCGGGGTTCGCCAATCCGAACGTCCGCGCCGCGTATAAAAATTACGCGCTTTGGGTCGTGCGTAATTTCCATCCGCGTTATCTGGGTCTCGCCTCCGAGATCAACACCTACATGGATGCCTACCCGGACGACGCGCCGAATTTCATCAGCCTGTATCACGAAATCTACGCCCTGGTCAAAGCCGAAGCGCCCCAAACGCAGGTTTTCGTCACGTTTCAATGGGATGATTTGAACAACATGTTCCCGCAGCCCGAAGAGGGAAACCGCCAGCGCCTCTCCCCGAACTGGGAGCAGATCGAAGCCTTCGAGCCGAATCTGGACGTTTGGGCGATCTCGACGTATCCATACTTTGTCTTCCCCTCCGGCGCAGACATTCCCGCCGACTATTATTCCCCGCTTCTCTCGCGGACCTCAAAACCGCTCGCCATTGCCGAGGGCGGATTCACCTCACAGCCAGTCGGCGCGATCACAGCCGCGCCCGAAGACCAGGTTGCCTTTCTCAACGCGATCCACGATCAACTCGGCTCGCGGACGGTCTTCTGGGTCAATACCCTGCTAAACGATCTCAACCTGGATTCGTATGCCGAGGAAATGTCCAGGCAGGGACGCGACCCAGACGATGCGTTCACGCTCGCCAATTTTGCCTACATCGGGTTTCGTAACTTCGACGGTTCCCCCAAACCAGCATTGGAGGTGTGGAATGGGTTTCAAAAGTAATTACGGGCACTCATTTGCAATCTGCTCTTCGAGCGTCGCGGCAAAGATGTGATAGCCGGAGCCGTCGCAGGCGGCGCGGAAGTAATAATACGGCGTGGATTGCGGATATGCGACCGCCATGAGCGCATCCAAACCGGGGTTGGAGATCGGCGCGGGCGGCAAACCGGCAGCCTGGTAGGTGTTGAACGGGGAATTGACCTTCAAATCCTCCAGCGAGAGCGGGGTCTTCCACCATGAGTTTGCGTCGTGCTGAAAACCGAGGGCGTATTGGACGGTCGGGTCGGCGTCGAGTTTCATGCCGATGGCGAGGCGGTTGAGATACACAGATGCAATGGTCGGTGCTTCTTCGATGTGAATGGCTTCCCGTTCGACAATCGAAGCGAGCGTGACGGCTTGGAACACGGTCAAGCCGCGGTTGGTGTAGGCGTTTTGCATGTCGGGGGTGAGGTGGGCAGCGAAGTTTCGTCCGACGACATCGAGCAGTTCCTGAACGGTTGTCTCGCGCGGAAGGGTGTACGTATCCGGGTAGAAAAATCCTTCCATGGTGAGGGGAGATGCAAAGTCGAGGACTTGAGGCGGGTCGTTCGCAGCGGCGAGAAATGCTTCGGGTGTGATGCCCAGCCCCGAGGTCGGGAGTGAGGCGGCGATCTCTTCCATCCGCCAGCCGGGCAGAATCGTCAGCACCGCATCGGTGGGAGAAAACTTTTGCAGGGCTTGGGCAATGTCTATGATGGATTGGGCGGGGCTGAGCGTGAAACTGCCGGATTGAATGGTGAGGTCAATGCCGGTGTAGACGACGTAATCGTAGAACGCATCGGCGCCAGAGATAAGACCAAATCCCTCCAGCCGGTCTGCAATCGAAACAACGGACTCGCCCGGTTCGACCACAAAGGATTGTTCCGCGCCGGTTGGATCCAGCGGGGTGGTTAATACGTCGCCGTGCATGAGCAGCCGCGCAGAATACTCGATGCGGTCTGAAACCGAGAGGACGCTCGACGGCGGACCGTACAACAGCGAGGCGCGCGCGGGGATGTAATAGATGAACGAAAAAAGACAGGCAGCGACAGCAAGGACGAGAAGGGCGAGGATGAAATAATATTGGTAGCGGCGCATTTTACGATTTTGGATTTACGATTTTCGATTTACGATTGCGCTTTGCTTTTTACGCATTGCGTCTGGCTTCGAGATAGGACTGCAAAATCACCACCGCCGCAAATTCATCCTGATGACCGGCGCGTTTTTTACGCGAGACGCCAAGTTCGATGCGCGCGGCGCGGGCGATCTGGGTGCTGTGAGATTCATCCCACATTTCGATGGGGATGTTCGTCTGGTTGCGGAGTTCATCGGCAAAGCGCGCTGCCCGTCGACCGGCGGGGTTTGGATTCCCGTCATCATCGAAAGACTGACCGACGACGATCAGACCCACGTCGTTTTGCGCGGCGATTTCCGCCACCTGCGCCGCGTCGAGCAGGCGCGAAACGTGCTGGATGACTTTCAAAGGGCTGGCGATGGCGGCGGTCAGGTCGCTGAGGGCGAGACCGATGCGCTTTTCGCCGTGATCAACTGCGAGGATTCTCATGGGGTTCAGACAATGGATGGTAGACGATGGACGGCAGGCGAACCGTCCGTCCACGGTCCATGGTCCACCGTCATTTGACCTCCACCGAAATATTGAACGGAATCAACGGAAGCCATCTCCACCACGACGGCGTGATGACAATCTGCGGCGGTTGGCGCATGGCAAAGGCGTTTTGCAATTCGGTCAATGCAGATTGCGGTTCGCGTCCGCGAATCAGGTTGAAGACCTGCATCACGTCCACGCCGCGGAGCGCGGTCTGCCTGGCTTCGAGTTGAAAATGGGTCGCGCCGGAGGAATCCGTGACCGGTTCATCCAGCGATTCTGAATGTCATTTCGCCGAAGGGAGAAAAGCCCTGCGGGGTCAACGCATTCAGGGAAGAAGCCGCGAGCTGACGCAAATCTTCAGACGAGACGTACCTCGCAGTAAATTCGGCTTCCGTCGAAAGCGACAGCGTATTTCCCGCTTCGCCCTCCGGCGGGAAAAATTCTTCGTTTTTGATTTCTGTAATCTCCAGCGTATCCATGAACAGCAAATCGCCGGCTCCGATCTGTGAACGAATTTGAGATGCCGCCTCATTCCGCAGCGCAGCCAGCGCAACTTCCCGTAATGCAGTGCGATCGTTTTCATCCGCGCCGATGGACTGCGCGTCCGAGCCGCCCGTTGTTGGTTCCGGGTTACTGACAGTGGCGGATAGCCCCAGCGCCCCTTCGATCATCGAAATCGCGCCTGCTTCCACGTTTCCCTGCGCTCCCGCCTCCAGCGCCTCGATGCGGACCTCGACGATTTCTTCCGTTCCAGCAGGCAGGCGGGCATCGTTGAGCGTTGCAAAACGGATGAGCGTGGTTGTGGAAATCACCGTCCCGGCGGGAATTACGATTTCATCCTGACTCAAATTCGTAAACTGCGCCACTCCCCTCGACTTCGATTTGGGAATCGAGATTCGGCTCGAAATCGCGACGGATTCTTCATGGTTGACCGTGACGGAAATCGTCCGGGCGGGTAGGTTGCCTGTCAACGCAACCGATTCGATGGACGGACTGGCACTGACCGGGATGACGATGGAACTCACCTGCGCTTCAGGATACAAAGTCACCGCCGCGCGCGGGACGAACAAGCCTGCCAGCACGAGGACAGCCACGACTCCCGCCGAGAACGCGATCGCCCTCCCCAAAAGCGACGTCCTCCACGCGGGTTCCTTCACGCGGATTTCATCGCGCAAGGCGCGCAAGTTGCGGCGGGGAGGCTTGGGCGTGCGTTGAGTTCTGGGAGCAGGAGGCGCCCAAGGGTCCTTTTGAGCCGAGGCGGTGGATTGGAAGACCGGAATGCCAAGCGATTCCGCATCCCGTTTGACGTTCATGCGGCGGGTGACCAAACCCAACTGCGCCCCAAGCGAATCCGCGTGGCGCTGGAGGACCTTCAAATCCAGCAGGCGCAGCGTGACCTTTTCGTATTTGGGCCACACCAGCAGAATGCGCGGCGTCTTCGCCCACGATAATTTATCGCGGACGGAGATGAGGTCGTCGTGAGATTCGAGGGTGATGATTTTGGTTTTCAAAAGGAACCTTGATGAACAGAGATGAACGGAGATGTTTGATTTATGGTTTTGACGATTTCCAAGACGGTGACGGATAAAGACGGCGGATTTGGATTTTGGGTTGCCCAAAGTTAATCAGCAAACAAGCAGGCAGCCCTGTCGCGCGAAGATAATTAAAGGCTTGCGCCAAATGTTCGTTCGTCAAGGTTGAAACCGCTTTTATTCAGGTTAACTTAGATTGACTTACAATTGGCGGCATGACATGGAAACCCAGATACTTAAGCCGTGAACAAATGGAAGAAAGACGATTAGAAGGTGGTCGTCTATTGAAAGAAGGCAAGATGTCCCAGGCGGAGATCGCTCGATACCTGGGGGTCAGCCGAGCAACGGTCAGTGATTGGGCTAAGATCGTGGAAGCAACAGGCATAAGAGGTCTCCGGAAAAAGAAAGCACCAGGTAGCGAAGCGAAGTTGAGTAATGTGCAAAAAGAAAGGCTGAAACGGATGCTGGAGCGTGGCGCTCTGGCGTGTGGATTTCCAACCGATCGCTGGACACTGGAGCGCGTACGCCAGTTGATCGAAAAAGAATTCAAAGTGAGCTACCATCCGAACTACCTCAATCGCTTGCTCCGTTCCTTGGGGTTCAGCCGACAACAACCCTTGCCGCAAGCCATGGAACAGGAAAGAGAACTGGTGGAAGCGTGGATCGAGCAAGATTGGTCGAGGATAAAAAAAGTCGCGGCGGATCGGCGCCGAAATCGTGTTTTGGGATGAATTTGGCTTCTCCTTTCAAGAATCGTTGGCACCGACCTGGGCTCGCCGAGGCAAACGACCGATCTTCCGCCGAGTGACCAAACAACGGCGTGCCCTCTCCACCGCAGTGGCTCTGACGTTATCTGGCAAGATCTACAAACGGCATTTTGAAGGTTCGGTCAATAGTCAGAAACTCATCGAAGCGCTCGACCATCTTCGTAGATACGTACCCGGCAAAATCATCTTGATTTGGGATCGGGCTCGGATCCATCGCAGTAAGATCACTAAAGCTTATTTGCAAAACCATCCTGAAATCCTAGTCGAAGAGTTACCCGCTTATGCTCCTGAACTGAACCCGGAATAGTACTGTCATGGCAATGTCAAGCAAGGTCTCAAAAACGCTCGTCCGACAAATAAACAAGAAATATGTTCCATGCTAGATCGTGGCTTTGCTCGCTTGCGGCAACGTCCCGATTTGTTACTCAGCTTCTTTCACGTTGCAGGCCTTTCTGTTAGGCAACTGAGGTTAACTTGAATAGTACCTCCCCCTCCTCACCTCCACCTCAGGATGCGCCAACT
Source organism: Chloroflexota bacterium (assembly GCA_013112685.1). Lineage (GTDB taxonomy): Bacteria > Chloroflexota > Anaerolineae > Anaerolineales > Villigracilaceae > Villigracilis. The sequence goes on from JABFGC010000002.1 coordinate 2,107,609, forward strand.
CATCCTCCCTCGCGGGGAACACCTGCACCGCACACGCCTTGAACTCTGGGATCAAAGCCTGCGGGTCGAGGGCGTCGTTGGTCAGTAAATTCGCGGCGGCTTCGGCAAAGTGGAAGGGGATGAAGACCACGCCGACGGAGGTTTTCTCGGTGACGCTGGCGCGCAGGACGATCTCTCCGCGGCGGGATTTGACGTGTACGGGGTCGTCCTGCTGGATGCCGTGAATGTCCGCGTCGGCGGGGTGGATCTCCACGCGGGCTTCGGGATATGCCTCGTTCAACGCGGAGTTGCGGGTCATCGTGCCGCCGTGCCAGTGTTCCAGCACGCGCCCCGTCGTGAGGATGAACGGATATTCGTCGTCCACCTCTTCCATCACGGGGACGTAATCGAGTTGGTGAAACTTCCCTTTGCCGCGCGGGAACGAGTCGGTGAAGAGGGTCGGTGTGCCGGGATGGTCGAGGGTCGGCACGGGATAGATCAAGCCGACTTTTTCGATGCGCTCGTACGTGATGCCTGCGTAATCGCTGTTCACGCCCGCCATCTCGCGCAGAATCTCTTCGGGGTTGGAATAGGTCCAATGGCTTGTAGCAACTCCCAGTCGAGACTCGATGCGCAGCGCCAAATCGCAGATGATCTTCCAATCCGGGCGGGATTCTCCACGCGGCGGGTGCGCGGCGCGGACTCGCTGTACTCTCCGGTCTGTATTCGAAAACGTCCCGTCTTTTTCGGCGAAGGGCACGGCGGGCAGGAAGACATCCGCAAACGCGCCGCTCTCGTTGATGAAAATATCCTGCGCGACGATGAACTCCAGTTGCCGCATGTGCCTGCGCGTCTCGTTGAGGTTCGGCTCGGACATCATCGGATTCTCGCCCATGATGTAGAGCGCGCGAACGCCTCCTTCGTGCGCATGGCTGAGGATTTCAGTGGTGGTGAGTCCCAACTTGAGGCTTAACCCGCCCGGCTCGATGTTCCATGCCTTTTCCCATTTGGCGCGGTTTTCGGGGTTGTCCACGCGCATATAGCCGGGATAATGGAAGGGCATCGCGCCCATGTCGCTTGCACCCTGCACGTTGTTCTGTCCGCGCAGCGGATTCAGACCCGTGCCGTCGCGTCCGACGTGACCCGTGAGGAAGGCAAGGTGAATCAGCGCGAGCGCCGAAGCCGTGCCGTGCGAAAGCTGCGAGATACCCATGCCCCAATAAATCGCGGCGTTCCTGGCAGTGGCATACATGCGCGCGGCTTTGCGAATATCCTCGGCGGGGACGCCTGAAATTTCCTCGGCATATCCGGGCGTGAATTTTTCGAGCGATTCGATGTATTCGTTGAAACCCTCGGTGCGCGAGTTGATGAAATCCCAATTGACCAGGTTCTCTTTGACGATCACATGCGCCATCGCGGAAAAGACGGGCACGTTCGTGCCGGGTTTGAGCGGCAGCCACATCTCGGCAAAATCCACCAGTTCGATGCGGCGCGGGCCCACGACGATCATCTTCGCGCCGCGCTTTTGCACGGCTTCCTTCATTTGCAAAGCGATGATGGGGTGATTTTCGGAGGTGTTCGATCCCGTGACGATGAACACGTCGTTCAGTATCACTTGTCCCGCCGTGTTGCTCATGGCGGAGGAGCCAATCGCCTGTTGCAGCGCCACCACCGAACCCGCATGACACAGCCGCGTGCAGTGATCCACGTTATTGGTGCGGAACAGCGCGCGGAACATCTTTTGCAAGAGGTAATTGTCTTCGTTCGTGGCTTTGGCGCAGCAGTAAACCGCCATCGCATCCGAGCCGTCGCGTTGGTAGATGCGGACGAGATTATCGGCAGTGAGGTTGAGGGCGGTCTCCCAGTCGGTTTCGACCCAGTCCCAGAGATTGGAGATTTGAGAATTGGGTATCGGTTTTCCGTCGGTGCTGATGGCATAAACCTGTTCGCGTCCTTCGGGCTTCGGTTTGCCTTCGAGCAAATATCTTCGCACCAGCGGAGTGGTGACGCGCTTGGGATGATAGACAAAGTCGTAACCGAAACGTCCCTTCACGCACAAGTTGCCGTGATTGACAGGCGAATCGAAGGGACTGGTCACTTTGTAAATGAAGTCATCCTTGACGTGCAATTCCAACGTGCAGCCCACACCGCAGTAAGGGCAGGTGGTGGTGGTGATTCGGTCGGGTTTGATCATGTCGTACCTCCAGACGAGTCGAAGGTCGAAAGTCGCAGGTCACGACCTTTGACTTTTGACTTTCGACCTGTTTTTTCTACCGGTATTCAAAACTGAAATTTCCTGCGGGCTCATGCCTTGTTCCAATAAAAATTCGCGCTTGGGTTTCAACGCGCCCGTCGGGCAGACGCCCACGCATTGACCGCACAGCACACAGGTCGTTTCGGGGATGGGTTTATCGAAGAACGTGCCGATCTGCGTTTCGTACCCGCGTCCTTCGAAGTTGATGGCATAGGTGTATTGGGCATCGTCCGCGCAGACCTGCACGCAGCGCCAGCACAGCAGGCATTTCGAGTAATCGCGCACGTACATCGGGTTATCGTCTTTGACTTCCGACTCGCGCCGCTCGGCATCGGGGAAGCGGCTGGACGATGCGCCGTAGTCGTACATCATCGCCTGGATGTCATCCGCTTCGGATAGATCCATGGTGGAGGCGAGCATTTCCAAAATGGTGCGTCTCGCGCGGATGACTTTCTCGCTTCGGGTCTGGACCTTCATGCCTGCTCCTGCCTTGACGATGCACGCCGGCTGGAGGACTCTCTGTCCCTCCACTTCCACCACGCAGATGCGGCAGATGGCGTTCGCCGTTGTCGCTTCGTGGAAGCAGATCGTGGGGACGTCAATCCCGTTTTCGCGGGCGGCATCGAGCAACGTTTTGCCGTCTTCGATTGTTATTTCCTTGCCATCAATGGTCAGGGTAATCATGGCTGCCTTTGAATAAAAAGGATGAAGGATGAAGGATGAATCTTATTTCTTCCTTCGCGTGGTTTTCTTCATAGGTTTTACAACTGTCTTTTTCTTTGCCGCTTTCGATCTCGGCTTGCCAGACTTTTTCGCAGCCTTCTTCTCAATTGCCGCTTCCTTCCTGTTTTCCCCCTTCAATACAGGTTTTTCATCCCTCATCCTTCTGCCGTCATCCTTGAATAACTCTGGCCATAACTTCATCGCTGACAATACAGCACTCGCCGCTGTCTGCCCCAGTCCGCAAATGCTCGCATCGGTCATCGTCCAGCCGACGTCCTGCAAGCGGATAAAGTCACCTTCCTCCACTTTGCCCTCGGCGATGCGGTTCAGGATTTCCATCTGGCGCTGGGTGCCCATCTGGCAGGGATAACATTTGCCGCAGGATTCATGCGCGAAGAAATGACCCAATCGCTTCAACACATCGCGCATGTCGCGGGTTTCGTCGAAGACCATCACCACGCCGGAGCCGAGCGGCAATCCCGCCGCGCGTAAATCATCGAAGGTCATTTTCACGTCGAGATGTTCGGAAGTGGCAAACGCCCCTGCCGCGCCGCCGAACAAAACAGACTGCAATTCCCGCCCAGCGGCAACACCGCCTGCCATATCCAGCAGTTCGCGCAAAGTGACGCCGAACGGCACTTCGTACAAGCCGGGCTGGGTCACATCACCGGAAACACAAAACAACTTTGGACCCGGCGATTTCTCCGTGCCGATCTTGCGGTATTCCGCTGCGCCTCTTTCGAGAATCAGCGGCACGTTGCACAGCGTCTCGACGTTGTTGATGACGGTGGGCTTGCCGAACAATCCATGAGTCGTCGGGAAGGGCGGCTTGATGCGCGGAAAGCCGCGCTTCCCTTCGATGGACTCAAACAGCGCAGTCTCCTCGCCGCAAATATAGGCGCCCGCGCCGACACGGATTTCAATATCAAAGCCGTTCAAATATCCCGCTTCCCTGGCTTCATTCAAAGCATTTTCCAAAACGGGGACGATGTATGGATATTCCCCGCGCACATAGATATAACCCTTCCTTGCGCCGATGGCGTACGCGGCAATGCACATCCCTTCGATGGTGCGGTGCGGGTCGTCCAGCAAAAGAACCCTGTCCTTGAACGTGCCCGGCTCGGATTCGTCCGCATTGCAGATGACAAATTTTTGATCGCCCGGGGCGTTCGCTGCACCTTCCCACTTGATGCCGGTTGGGAAGGCTGCGCCGCCGCGTCCCACCAGACCTGCGGACTTGATCTCTTCGACCACGGCTTTGGGCTGCATTGTGAGGGCTTTTTGAAGTCCCTTGTATTCGCCGTATTGCTTCAGGGAAGTCGTGCCGTCCCCGCAGTTTTTCGTCAGTTCGCGGATCGAGCCATAGACCACAGACCGAGGACGAGCTTCTCCATCGCCCACCGTCCATCGTCCATCGTCCATCGTCCAGACCGCTGGCGCAAGTTCACACATTCCCAGGCATGGACTCGGCTCGATGGTCAGGGACAGGTCGCCCGTAGTCTGACCGTGTCCCTCTGCGGGATGCGGTTCGAGGTCATGCTTTTTGCAAAGACGGTTCAGGAGTCCATCCGCATCTTTCAACGCGCAGGCGGGATCGGTGCAGACTCGAATCACTTTCCGCCCGATGGGTTCGTTGTAAAACAGCGCGTAAAATTCGATCACCCCATGCACATCCGCAAGCGGCACGCGCAAACTCTTTGCCACCTCGTCAGCGACCTGCTCCGGCAGCCAGCCGTAAATTTCTTGCGCTTCATGCAGGGCGGGCAACAGCCCGGAACGACCCAGCGGGATGAATTTTTCGATGGCGGGTTTCAGCGGGGCAAGGTCAATTTCAGACATGAAATCTCCAATATGGCAAGTATACACGATGACATTTTTGTGACACGCGACACTTCCGAATTCGCCGATGATTATATATAATGTATAATCATGGCGTCAATAGCAGAACGGGAACTTACCCACAAACCCCTGAAAGAAGAGATTTACGATGCCCTGCACCGGCAGATTATTGCGGGAAAGTACAAAACCGGCGAATGGTTGAGGCAGGAGGAAATTGCCAGCCAGATGGGCGTGAGCATGACCCCCGTGCGCGAGGCGTTGGATTTGCTGGTCGCAAAGGGAATCGCCGAACGTGTGCCGTATCGCGGTGTGCGCGTCCGCAAGATGACGGATAAGGAAGTGGTGGAAGCCTACGGCTTGCGCCTCCTGCTGGAAGCGATCATCGCGCGCGACGCGGCAAAGAACATCACCGCCGAGCAGGTTGCGAAACTCAAAACCATCATGAACGAAATGGACAGGCAGGTGGACTTGAACGATATGCCGCAGGAACGCCATCTCAGCCGCGAATTCCATGCGTCCATTGCCGAGGCTTCGGGCAATTCGCTTTTGATTCAGTTGTACACCATCGTCTCGAACGCCTTCCCGGATTGGCTGCTGTACGAGGCGTTATACCGCAAGCCGGAACTCGTCTCAGGCAGTGTGGCGCAGACGCACGACGAACACACCGCCATATTGGAGGCGTTGACGAGCGGGGATGCAGACCGCGCGGTGCAAGCCTCGCTGGAGCATGTGATGGAATCCGGCAGGTGGCTGGAACAGTACCTGAACGTCCCCGCCAAGCCATTGCGGGAACAGGAAAAACAAGTGGCGCACTTGATCAAAAAATCATCAAAGTAACCTGGAGGAACTTCTATGACCGAAGAATTATTCAAACAGATGGCGCAAAGCATCATTGACGGAGATTCCGATCTCTCGACCGAGCTTGCCAAAAAGTCCATCGAGATGAACATCCCGCCGCTGGATGCCATCACGAAGGGATTTGTGGTCGGCGTGAACTACATCGGCGACCAGTTCGGTCTGGGCGAAGCCTTTTTGCCGGAGTTGGTGATGGCTGGCGAAGCGATGAAAGCCGCAGTCGCCACGCTCGAGCCGGAATTGCTCAAACTGGGTGAAGCGCGCGAGACGATGGGGCGCGTCGTCCTTGCCACCGTCGAAGGCGATATTCACGAAATCGGCAAGACGCTCGTCGGCACGATGTTGAGCGCGTCCGGTTTTGAAGTGACCGATCTTGGGGTGGACCAGCCCGCCGAGAAAATCATTGGCAAGGCGGTGGAAATCAACGCAAGCCTCATCGGCATGAGCGCGCTGTTGACCACCACGATGGTGCGCCAGCGCGAAGTCATCGAAGAGATGGACAAGGAAGGCTTGCGCCCGAAGATCAAAGTCATGGTCGGAGGCGCACCAATCACCCGCGAATGGGCAACCAAGATCAAAGCGGACGGCTACTCGGAAGACGCCGTCGGCGCGGTGAAACTGGCGAAGGAATTGGTCGGAAAGGCGTAGTCTGCGATGTGATTTTTTGGATTCAGGGAGCTTGCTCCCATAACTTCGGCGGCAAGCCGCCTGATTCCATAAAACTCAGAGAGAGGAGAGACATAACCTCGGAGGGCTTATGTCTCATAAAAACATCAAGACCATCAGTAATCCAAAACTGAAATTGGAGATACTGACACAGGAAGATGTAAGAAAAATCCACGACGCGACACTGCACATCATCGAAAAGGTCGGCGTGAGGTTTCCATCGAAGCGCGCGCTGGAGATCTGGGAAGCCCACGGCGCGGACGTGGATCACGAAAAAAGAATCGTACGGGTCAAGCCGCAAGTCATTGATGAGGCGTTGAAGAAATGTCCGCCCAGGTACACGCTTGCGGCGCGCGACCCACAGCAGGATTTGCCGCTCGACGGGAACCACGTCTGCCTCGGCACGGATGGCTGCGGCGTGGAAGTGATTGACATCGAAACCAGGGAAAAGCGCACGTCGTGTTTGCAGGATGTCCGCGATATTGCGCGCGTCGCCGATGCCACCGAGGAAGTCGCGTTTCATTGGGTGCCCGTCTCGGCGCAGGATACGCCCGCCGAAACGCGCGGTTTGCACGAAGTCAAAGCCGTCTGGGAGAACTCCACCAAACACGCGCAGACCGAATCCATTTACAGCGTGCATGAGGCGAACGCCGCGATGGAGATGGCGATCATCCTTGCGGGCGGCAAAGAGGAATTGCGCAAGCGCCCCGTCCTCTCGCTGATGCAATGCACCGCGCCTCCCCTCGGACATGACGGCGGTTCGCTCGACCGCGGCCTTGATCGCCGCCGAACACGGCATCCCGACCGGCTTCATGACCATGGCATCCTGCCTGACGACAGGACCCGCTACCATGGCTGGCACCCTTGCTGTCGGCAATGCGGAAGTAATCGCTGCTACCGCCCTTTTACAACTGGCCAAGCCCGGCGCGCCCGTCTTTTACGCCGCCGCGCAAACAGCCTCCGATCTGCGCTCAGGCGCATACACTGGCGGCGGACCGGAAGACTTCCTCTTTGGCGCGGCGACCAACGCGTTGTCGGATTTCTACAACATCCCGCTTTCGATGGGATCATTCGCCACCGGCGCGAAGGAACCGAACTGGCAAGCCGGACTCGAAGGCGCGCTGTCCACGTTCATGGCGAGCGCCGTCATGTCCGACATGCTGCTGGGAGTCGGATTCCTGCACGGCAGCCGCATCTGGTCCTATGCCGAGATGATGATGGACTGCGAGATATTTTCCATCATCCACAAGATGATGCAGGGAATTGTCGTTGACGAAGAGACGCTCGCGTTCGACGCGATTGCGGCGGTGGGGCCCCGGCGGGCATTTCCTCGCGCAGAAGCACACCCGCAACCACATGCGCGACCTGTTCCTGCCGCAGTTTTTGGATCGCCGTCCCTACACCGAGTGGGAAACAAAAAAGGACGACGCCCGCGATTGGGCGCTGAACAAAGCCAGGAAAATATTGAAGGAGCATCAGCCCGATCCGCTGGATAAGAAGATCAGCAAAGAGTTCGAGAGGATCATCAAGTCGGTTGAAAATCTTAAGTTACAAGTTTCAGGTTGAATGTTTCAAGTCAACCTTCAACCTGAGACCTTCAATATTCAATACTCTCTCTTTCGCCAAAGAGAATTTCCCCCAATTAGAGGTGTCTCATGAGACCGAAACTCACCTTACTCAGCGATGAAATCATCGCCCGAATTTTAGAGGAAGCATACGAACTTTTGCGCTGTCCCGCCGTCAAAGTGCAAAACGAGGAAGCGCGGGAACTGCTCGCATCGGCGGGCGCAAAAATTGACCCCGAAACGCACGTCGTCGGGATTCCCAAAGCGCTAGTCCAAAAAGCGTTGGAAAGCGCGCCGCGCGATTTTTATCTCTACGATTATGACGGCAATCCCGCTGTGCATTACGGCGGCGACGACGTTCACTTCGACCCCGGTTCGTCGGGCATCACCGCGCTCAACCCCGACACGCTCGAACACGAGACGACCGAAACCGAGCATCTCATCCGCCTGTTGAAGGTCGCGGAGCAACTGCCGCAATACGATGCGCAGTCCACAGCGGTGATATGCCATGATGTGCCGAAGGACATTCAGGACTCGTACCGCCTGTATCTGGCATTGCTGTACTCGAAGAAACCCATCGTCACCGGCGCGTTCACCAACCAGACCGTGCAGGAAATGATTGACATGCTTGCGCTGTTTGCAGGTAGCGCGGAAGCCGCACGCGAAAAACCGCGCGCCATCTTCGACGTGTGTCCCGCCCCGCCGCTGATCTGGAGCAACTTTGGCGCGGGTAATCTGATCGCGCTCGCACGCGCAGGAATCCCTGCCGAGATCGTATCCGTTCCACTGGCGGGCGCGGCGGCTCCCGTCACCATGCTCGGCACGGTCACACAGCACACGGCGGAAGTCCTCGCGGGCATCACCATCCATCAATTGGCAAAGCCCGGCTCCCCCATCGTGTGGGGCGGCGCGGCAACGATCTTCGACATGAAAAAAGGCGCGACGCCCATGGGCGCCATCGAAACCGCCATGCTCGATTGCTCGTACGCGCAGGTCGCCAAAACCCTCGGCATGCCCACGCACACCTACCTCGGCGCAACGGATTCCAAACTGGTGGACGCGCAAGCCGGGCTCGAAAGCGGCATCTCCGCCATGGTCGGCGCGCTGAGCGGCATCAACATGATCTCCGGCTCGGGCATGTTGGATTTCCTCGCCTGCCACAGCGCGGAGAAACTGGTCATAGACGCGGAAGGCATCTCCATGGCAAAGCGCATGATCGCGGGCGTCAAACAACACACCGACACGCTCGCCACAGGCTTCTACGACGAAAAGATCAACTTCAAAGGCGGTGACTTTCTCAAGCAGAAGATCACGATGAAACTTTTCCGCGAGGAACAGCACCTGCCCAGCGGCGTGATTGACCGCGACTCGACCCGCGCCTGGAAGGAGGCGGGCTCGCTGGATGCCTTCGGCAGAGCCAGGCTGCGCGTGAAGGAACTGCTCGCCTCCTACTCCCGCCCCGAGTTGAATCCCGACCAGACAGCGCGACTCCGCTCGTACATGCACGACCTCGCCAAAAAGGCAGGTCTCGAAGAATTACCCAGGCTGGAAGATTACGAACTTGCGTAGCATGTCATTGCGAGCGATGGTTGAGCAGGTCGAGTGTTTTTCTCGACCGTATCGAAACCATCGCGAAGCAATCTCCTTATTGTGCGGAGATTGCTTCGTCGCTTCGCTCCTCGCAACGACATGATCCTCCTGGGTTTGTAAAGTAACGAGAGTTCCGAGTATTCGTAATTCATCCCAAGGAGGCGCCATGCAGCCCAAACTCTCCCTGCTCGACGATGCCCTGATTCAACGCATCATCGAAGAGGCATACCAATTGATGCTGAAGCCAGGCATCAAGGTTCAAAACGCCGAAACGCGGCAATTGCTGGCAGAAGCCGGCGCGCAAGTGGACGAAGAGACTCTGGTCGTCCGCATTCCAGAGCAAATCGTCCGCAAGGCGCTGGAAACCGTTCCCCGCGAGTTCAGACTCTACGACTACGAAGGCAGTCCCAAGGTCCAGTATGGAGGCGATGCGGTTCAGTTCGATCCCGGCTCGTCGGGCATCTCCGTCCTCATCCCAGAGACGCTCGAACACAAGACCGCCGAATCCGAAGACCTGATTCGCGTCATCAAGGTCGCAGAGTCCCTGCCGCAGTACGACGCGCAATCCACGGCGGTGGTCTGCCACGATGTGCCGAAAGATCTGCACGACCTATATCGTTTGTATCTGGTTCTGCTCTTTTCCAGGAAACCGATCGTCACGGGCGCGTTCACGAACAAGACCGTGCATCAAATGATGGATATGCTCGCCATCCTCGCGGGCGGACATGAGGCTTCGCGCTTGAAGCCGCGCGCCGTGTTCGATGTCTGTCCGTCGCCGCCGTTGATTTGGTCGAACTTCGGCGCGGGAAACCTGATGGCGCTCGCGCGCGCGGGCATTCCCGCGGAAATCGTCTCCATGCCGTTGGCGGGAGCCGCCGCACCCGTGACCCTGCTCGGCGCGGTCACGCAGCACGCCGCCGAATGTCTATCGGGCATCACCATCCATCAACTTGCGCGCGCGGGTTCGCCCATCGTGTGGGGCGGCGCGCCCGCCATCTTCGATATGCGCAAAGGCGGCACGCCGTTTGGAGCGATCGAGACCGCGATGATCGATTCGTCCTATGCACAAGTCGGCAAGTCTCTGGGTTTGCCCACGCATGCTTATCTCGGCGCAACCGACTCGAAAGTGCTCGACACACAAGCCGGATTGGAAAGCGGCATGGGCGCGCTGGTGGGCGCGTTGAGCGGCATCAACATGATCTCCGGCTCCGGCATGTTGGATTCGCTCCTCTGCCAAAGCCCGGAGAAACTCGTCACCGACGCGGAAGGCATCGCCATGGCAAAACGCATGATCGCCGGAATGAAAGTCCACACCGAGACGCTTGCCACTGGCTTTTACGAAGGCGTCAACTTCAAAGGCGGCGACTTCCTCAAACAGAAAATCACGATGAAACTCTTCCGCGAAGAGCAGCACATGCCCGGCAAAGTCATTGACCGCGACTCCATGCGCGGATGGAGAGAATCCGGCTCGCTGGATACATTCACCCGCGCGAAGATTCGCGTGAAGGAAATCCTCGCCTCGTACCGCCGACCTGAATTGAATCCTGACCATGAAGCAGATTTGCACGCCTTTGTACTTGACCTTGCCCATCGAGCCGGAATGGATAAATTACCAAGCCTGGAAGAACTTGCAATTGCCTAAAATGCCAAGTAACGAGAAATGAGTAACGAGTTACCAGTTACAATGCCCTGGTTACTCATTTCTTATTTCTCACACCTCACTATGCTGACTCTTGACCAACTCCTGCGCGCGCCCTGCGTGGATACCGGTTTGCGCTTTGCGGTTTCGCCCGATGGGAAGAGGGTTGTCTTTTCGTGGAACAAGACGGGGGTGTGGGAGTTGTGGGAAATTAGAATATTAGAGATTAGAGAATTAGAGATTAGGAAATTGGAGATTGGTCTCGAAGGAGCCAAGTTCTCCCCCAGGTTTTCGCCTGATGGGATGTATCTTGCCTTTGCCGTTGATTTCGACGGAAGCGAGTCATATCATATCGGTCTTTATGATCTTGAAAAAAACACAATCGTTGACCTGACTCCCCAGTCTGGCTACGCGCAACAGCCGAATTTCGATTTTTCACCCGATGGAAAGCGGCTGGCGATCCTTTCGGATGAGCAGGGTCAGTTTGCGCTGTATATACTGGAAATCGAAACTGGCGGGAAGGAACTCTTGCTGGACCTCCACCGCCCCATTTGGGATGTGCAGTGGTCGCCAGACGGGAGGTTTATCGCGGCGGAGGTGGAGGCTCAGGCAAGTGACAGGATGATTGTCGTGTGTGAAGTAGAAAGTGAAACCCTTCGACGCGGCTCAGGGCAAGCGTGGAAAGTATTGGCGTTGGATGGAGCAACCTTGAATGCGCAACATCCTGCCTGGTTGCCCGACTCAAAGTCGCTGGCGTTTTCGTGTCAAAACGGGGAATGGCACAATATCGGAATTTACAACGTTGACTCGGATGAAATCACATGGCTGACCGACTCGGTCGGCGACGACACGCAACCCGTTTGGGCGCGAAGCGGGGAAGTCATCGGCTGGGTACACAGCGAGGGTGCGAGGACCAACTTCCAGTTTAAGGAAAGAGGCGGAGCGATTCGGGAGGTCAAGGTTGGAGAGGGAGTCCACTCGCACCCACAAATCGCATCCGATGGTGTCATCCTTGTTTACGAAGATGTGAATCATCCGCCCGATTTATGGAAGATCAATCTCGAAACAGGCGAAGCGGCGCAATTGACCCAATCGCTGGAGGAAAGTTTGGGTTTCGTCCAGACCGAGGAGATTTGGTATGCGGGCGTGGATGGCGTGCGTGTGCCTGCGCTTGCTGTATCGCGGAAAAAGCACGCGGGCGGTATTGAACATTCACGGCGGGCCCGAACTGGCATTATTCGTTCGGCTGGGAGCCGTTCATGAGTTGCCTGGCTTCGCGCGGCTGGACGGTGCTTGCGCCGAATTATCGCGGCTCGACGGGGTATGGAAAGAAGTGGCAGAATGCAAGCCGCTTCGACATGGGCGGCGTGGACAAGGACGATTGCGCGGCGGGCGCGAAGTATTTGATTGAAAATGAGCTGGCAGAGAAAGTTGCGGTAACGGGCCGCAGTCACGGTGGGTATTTGACGATGTGCTGCTTGACAGCGCACCCTGAGTTGTTTGCGGGCGGTTCGGCGGTGGTCCCGTTTTTGAATTGGTTCAAGTCGCATTCCGAATCGCGCGAGGATTTGCAGCATTGGAATATCGAAAACATGGGCGACCCCGAAGAGAATCATGATCTGTGGCATGAGCGTTCGCCGTATTTCTTTTTGGATCGCGTGAATGCGCCTGTGCAAATGATCTGCGGCGGCAATGACCCGCGCTGCCCTGCTGTCGATTCCCTCGATGCCCGTGATAAACTTGTCGAACTGGGCAAGGAAGTGAAACTGCTTTTGTACGAAGATGAAGGTCATGCTTTTTTGAAGATCGAGAATGTGATTGACGCGGAAGTGAAGCGTGTGGAGTTTTTGGATAGAGTGCTGACGATGGACCGCGGACGATAGACGATGTGCGATCTTATGGTCGATCGTCCATCGTCTATGGTCAGTTTTTGAGGAGAGCAAATGCCGCCATTGAAATTCTTATCGAACGAAGACGTTCAAGCCATGCACGAAGCCACGCTTCGAGTCCTGCATGAGGTGGGCGTCATCTGGACGCACAAGCCCAGCCTCGATATCCTGACCGACGCGGGCTGCACGATGAACGGCAACCGAATCTGCTTCCCTCCCGACCTCGTCATAGACAGCATTGCCAAAGCGAATAAACGTCCCGTCATTCGCGGGCGCAACGGGCAGGTCAATGAACTGGGCGGCGGGACTTTGTATTTCCACAACCTCGGCGGCGCGCGCGACATCTACGATGCGCGGACGGGCACACGTCATCTCGCAACGGACGAAGACGCCCGCAACACCGTCCGCCTGCTCGATGCGCTGCCAAACTGTCACACGGTCACGCCTTTCTTTACGCCGCCCGACGTCACCAATGAACTCATGGCGCTGCACATGTATCGTCACACGCTTCCGAATACCACCAAACCGGTACAGGGTCCCGGCATTCAGTTCGGGCATGAGGTGAAGTATGCGGTCGAGATGGCGGCGGTGGTGGGAACGCCCGCGCACGAATTGACTCTCTCGCTTTCCCCGGTCAGCCCGCTCACGATGCACGACATCGCCGCGGAAGCGATCATGGAAATGGCGAAGGCGGGCGTGATCCACGCCAACCTTCCCTGTCCCACCGGCGGCGCGACTTCGCCCATGACCATCACGGGTAGTCTTGTCCAGCAAAGCGCAGAGACGCTGGCTCCGCTGGTGCTGGCGCAGATCATCAACCCAGGGTGCGGCGTGGTGTATTGCGGCAGGTTGGGGATGCTAGAGCCGCGCACGGGATTGATTTGGGGCGGCGTGGAACTGGGCTTGTCCTCCGCCGCCACGGTTCAACTCGGACATTATTACGGGTTCAGCGTCAACGTGTATGGATTCTCGACCAATGCCCACACCCTCGACGCCCAAAACGCCTTCGAGCGCGGGCTGAACGCCGCCATCCCTGCGCTGGCTGGCGCGGACGAACTTTCCGGCATCGGCGAGATGGAAGCGGGTGTGATGGGTTCGTTCGCCCAAATGGTGCTGGATAACGAACTCGCCGGGAGCATCCTGCGTCTGCGCGCGGGCTTGTCTGCCGATGTGGAGCATCTGGCGGTGGAGATCATCGGCAACGTGATGGACGGCACGCGCAATTTCCTCGGTCAAAAACATACGATGAAACATCTGAGAGCCGGCGAAGTTGCGCTGACGAAACTTGCCGAACGCAACTCCTGGGATACCTGGGAGGAGAAATTCCAACGCAAGCAAATGGCGGACCATGCAGTTGACGAAGCGGAAAAGATCCTGCGCGACCATGTCGTCCCGCCATTGGAGCCGCAACAGGAGCAGGAATTGGATAAAATTCTAGCGGCGGCAGAGCGCGAGATGGCAGGGAGGAAGTGAGAAGGAGCTGGCAGGCAGTGATTAGTAATCAGTGATCAGTAATCAGTGGTCGGTAGTCGGTGAAAGAAGTTTAAAAATAACAAAGGAGAAACTATGCTCAAACAGGCTCATGCGATTTCGGAAGAACTTATCGAATGGCGGCGCGATTTTCACATGCACCCGGAACTTGGATTCGACGTCCACCGCACGGCGGGAATCGTGGCGGATGAACTGGAGAAGATGGGCTATCGGGTCAAGCGCGGGGTGGGCAAGACCGGCGTGGTGGCGGAAATAGGCGAAGGCGGGAAGGTCGTCGCCATCCGCGCGGATATGGATGCGCTGCCCATCTTCGAGCAGAACGAGACCGAGTACGCCTCGAAAACCGAAGGGAAGATGCACGCCTGCGGTCACGACTCTCACACGGCGATGGCGTTGGGCGCGGCTCGTTTGCTGGCAAAGGAAAAATTCAACGGGCGCGTGCGTTTCCTCTTCCAACCCTGCGAAGAGACGGCGGACGAGGAAGGCAAAAGCGGCGCGATGCGCATGTACGACGAAGGCGCGGTGGACGGCGTGGATTACGTCATCGCCCAGCACGTGGACCCGACTCAACCCGTCGGGACGATTGCCATCAACGAAGGCCCAAGCGGCGGCGGCGTGGATTCGTGGTTTGCTGCCATCAAAGGCAGGGGCGGGCATGGGGCGTATCCGCACAAAGCCAATGATCCGTTCGTGATGCTGGCGCACGTCATCATGGGCTTGAACGCCATCGTTTCGCGCAGGCTCGACCCGTTCGAGCCTGCGGTGGTCAGCATAGGAGTGGTCAACGGCGGGTTCGCGGAAAATGTCATCCCCGATAAAGTGGAATTAATGGGCACAATCCGTTTCACGTCGCTCGAAACTCAGAAAATAATCCGCGAGGAAGTGGCGCGCGTTTTTGAGGTCGTCAAAACGCTCGGCGGGGAATACGACCTGCGCTTCCTGTTCGGCGGTCTGCCGCTGGTCAACGACAAGCATGTCGCCGAGATGATCGAAAAGGTCGGCAAGGATTTGCTTGGCGAGGATAAGGTCCAACCGATGCACAAGACTCTAGGCGCGGAGGATTTCCCTGAGTTTTTGAAGCGCGCGCCGGGCGCGATGTACACCCTGGGAACGAAGATCGAAGGGCGGCCCATGTATGAATTGCATCATCCCAAATTCGATTTGGATGAACGCGCGCTGCCCATCGGCACGGCGGTGCTGGCGGAGACGGCGTTGAGATTCTTGAATTCATAAAGAAATCAGTACCGCAACATTCATGTTGCGCGCATGTACCGCAAGATTCATGTTGTGCAATCACACGTTTCGCAAGATAAATCTTGCGGTACAAATTTTTTTCGGAGGGCGCCATGCACACGATACTCAAGTCAGAAAAGAAGGAAGTGGTCATCGGCTTCGACAAGCCGTTCGTCATCATCGGCGAGAAACTGAACCCGACGGGCATCAAGAGACTCGGGCAGGCGCTGGTGGAGCGGAACATGGATTACGTCAAGCAACTCGCCAAACGCCAGGTGGATTGGGGCGCGGACGTGCTGGACGTGAACGTGGGGCATCCGCAGATCGAAGAGGCGGAGGTGATGCCGTTAGTTGTGGAAGCAATCCAGTCCGTGACGGATGTGCCGCTGTGCATTGACTCGAACGAGCCGAAAATCCTCGAAGCGGGATTGAACGCCATCCAAGGCGGCAAGCCGCTGGTCAACTCCGTCAACGGGGAGGAAAAGCAACTGGCGACGGTCCTGCCCATCGTCAAGGAAAGAGGCGCGGCGGTCATCGGGCTGGCAATCGCGGACGAAGGCATCCCGCCCACGCCCGAAGGTCGTCTTGCGGCGGCGGCAAAGATCATCGAACGCGCCACCAAAATGGGAATCCCCATCGAAGACATCATCATCGACCCGCTGGTGATGACGGTGGGACATGATTACAAAGCCGCGACGGTAACGTTGAAGACGATTGAACTGGTGCGAAACGAGTTCGGCGTGAACATCAGCCTCGGCGCAAGCAACGTGTCGTTCGGCCTGCCGGACCGTCATTCGGTCAACGCGGGGATGCTCACCCTAGCGATGCAGACCGGCGCGACGGTTTCCATCACCGACCCGATCAAACTGGGGAGCGCCATCCGCGCGACGGATCTGCTGTTGGGGCGCGATGCGAATTCGATGCGGTATCTCAAATACTTCCGCGCGACGGAAAAGTTGAGAGAGGCGGAAGCGGCGGCGAAGTAGTTTGAGGGCAAGGAGCAGGTACACGGGTACACAAGTAGACAGGTAGACAGTGAATATGCGGATATGAAAACAAGGGGCGGTAATTAACCGCCTCTTGTTGTTTTCTTAACGTCAAAGGACTTTAGCGATGAGAAAATTTTATCTCGGTTTTGTTGCAGCCATTTGGGTCATTTCCGCCTGCACGGCGCAGGCGCTGGCTCCTGTAAATAATGCTCCTCCTCCATTCACGATCACCGCTTCCAGCACGTTCACACCGACACCCACGCTGACACCAACCCCTGCTGCAACTGCCACGCCTGTGCCGCATCCGATGAGCATCATTGCATTACGGAACGGAAACTATCCAGGCAGCGACATTACCATCGTCAAGGAACTGGAGCGCGGCGTGAATTATCGCCGTTATTACGCTTATTATCTTTCGGAAGGCTTGAAGATTTACGCCCTGCTCACCATTCCAAACGGTGCGCCGCCGGAGGGTAGTTTTCCCGCCATCGTGTTCAATCACGGATACATCCCGCCGAACGTGTATCGCACCACTGAACGATACATCGCTTATGTGGATCAACTCGCGCGGTCGGGCTACGTGGTCTTTCGCATTGACTATCGCGGGCACGACCAATCTGAGGGTGATGCCGCGGGGGCGTACGGTCACCCAGGCTATTTGATTGACGTGATGAATGCCGTCGCGTCGTTAAAACGAATGCCCGAAGTGAATCCCGAAAAAATCGGCATGTGGGGACATTCGATGGGCGGATATCTGACCCTGCGCGCGATGGTTATTTCAAAGGATGTCAAAGCGGGCGTGATCTGGGCGGGCGTGGTCGCTTCGTACCCGGACCTGTTATATAACTGGCGCCGGACGGGTTCGTTCACGCCGTCGCCGAGTTCACGCGGCGTGGGATGGAGAACCGCGTGGATCGAAGCATACGGGACGCCGGAACAGAATCCCGCTTTTTGGGATTCGGTCTCCGCCACATCCTACCTCGCGGATCTTTCTGGACCTTTGCAGCTGCATCATGGGACCAACGACGAGGACGTCCCCCTTGCCTTTTCCATCCGCCTCGCGGAGTTGGCGCGGGCACAGGGTCAAATCGCCGATTTGTACACCTATGAAGGCGACAACCACAACATCTCGAAATATTTCTCCACCGCCATGCGGAGGACGATTGAGTTTTTTGATATCTACCTGAAGTAAAAACAATTACCTGCGCAAATAATAGGGAACGTCAATAATGATCCGTTGCGGTCCCTGTTTGCGGCGGTGGTAGAGCAGGGCGGCTTTCAACATCCAGGCAGTCTGGTTGTGCAGCAAACTCTGCCACCATTTCGCCGGGACGAACTCCGGCAAGACCACACATGCCAACTGCCCGTCATTTTTGCGGTCATCCTCTTCGTCCAGAAAATCCAGCAAAGGTTGGATCACGGAACGATACGGCGAAGGCACGATTTTGAGCGGAATATCGGGCCATAAACGCACCCATTTCTCCTTTACCTCCCGCGTATCTTCGCCTTCCATCTCTACATAGACGCCGGTGATGTCGTTGGTAATGGAGCGGGCGAAATCCACCGCCTCGATGATGCCGCGATGCACGCCGGAGATGGGAATGATGACGCGGGAGGCGGGCGCAGGCTTCAGGGAGGGAGGCAAACCGTGAAGGGATAGTTCGCGCCCCACTTCGATGTAATGGGAGCGGATCTTGTAGAACACCGACATGATTGCGGCGATCAACAGGATGGTGATCCACGCGCCTTCACCCACCTTGCTGTATCCGACCACCAACAAGGTAACGGTGGTTGCCAGCGCGCCGACGCCGTTGGCGGCCGCCTTGAAAATCCAGCCGCTTCCGCGAAGCCGCCACCAATGCACGACCATGCCCGCCTGTGAAAGACTGAACGCCAGGAAGACTCCCACCGCAAACAAGGGAATCAGCGAATGGCTGTCCCCGCCAAAGATGACGATCAGAACCGCCGTTGCCAGCGACAATAAGATAATTCCGTTTTGAAAAACGAGGCGGTCGCCCAGGCTGGTCAAGCGGCGCGGAAGGAATTCATCCCTGGCAAGGATCGCCCCGAGGCGTGGAAATCCCGCAAAACTGGTGTTTGCCGCCACTGCCAAAATCAACATGGTGCTGATTTGGATCAGGAAATATGCCGGGCTTTCTCCGAGTAGCCGCCGCGCCAGCGCCGAGAGGATGGTCTCCTGTGGTTGGCTGACGATGCCCAAATACTGCGTCAAGCCGATGCTGCCCACGAACAGCAAGCCCATCAAAACCGCCATAACCAGCAGGGTGCGGCCCGCGTTATGAGATTCTGGGGGTTTAAACGCCGGGACGCCGTTGCTGATCGCTTCGATACCGGTGAGGGCGGTGCAGCCGGTGGCGAACGTATGGAGCAGGAGGAAGGTGGTCAATGGCTGGGTGGGCTGCGGGGCGATTGCGACAAATGAGGCTGGCTCGCTTTTCAGAAACAAATACAACCCATACGCCAGCATGGGGAGATAGGTGAAGAGGAACAAGTACACCGGAATGGACATCAATGTGCCGGTCTCACGCAAACCCCGCAAGTTGGCGAGTGTAATCAGCACCAGCAGAATGAGTGAAATCATCACCCGGTGGGACCATAGGAATGGAAACGCGGATGCGATGGCTTCCACACCGGCGGTCAGGCTGACCGCCGCGGTCAACACGTAATCCATCAGCAGGGCGGAGGCGGCAAGGAGTCCCAGATGCGTTCCCAGGTTGTCGCGCGCCACTACATACGACCCGCCGCCGGAGGGATAGGCATGGATGGTTTGATAGTAGGAAATTGCAACGATCACCAGCAAACCGGTAATTGCCAAGCCAATGGGCCAGGCAAGCAGCAAGCCCGCGCTGCCTGCGACCACCAAACCAAGATAAATCTCCTGGTTGGCATACGCAATGGAAGAGAGGGCATCCGGCGAGAACGCCGCCAGAGCACGAATCTTATTTAATTTCTTCTCGTGGAGTTGACGGGTGGGGAGCGGGGGTCCGATGAGGAAATCTTTGAGGCGGCCTAGCATCAATTAAAGTATACACCTTCGGCGCGACCTCAAATGCACGAAAATCCACCCCCGTTTTTTTATCCAAACGCGGATTTTAATTCAGCGATGTGCGCCGGGGTGGTGCCGCAGCATCCGCCAACGATCTTGGCATCCCAATGCGCGGCGTGGGCGCAATAGGCTTTTGGGTTTTCGGCGTCGGTGTTCACCCAGCCCGCGGATTCATCGGCGTACCCAATATTGCCGTAGGCGATCAACGGAAAATCCTTCCCGCAGGCGGCGCGCAGTTCTGCGAGCGGATTTTGCAGGGTCGGCGTCGGTCCGCAGTTGACGCCGATGGCGGCGATGCCAAGCGGCAGGAGTTCGCGCGCGGCATCGGTGAGCGACTCGCCCGAAAGGATGTTTCCATCTTTGTTGCAGACAAAACTCACAACGACCGGCGTACCGGTGATGACCGCCAGTTTCGCAATGATGACCGCCTCGCAAACGGTGTTGATGGTTTCGATGAGGATCAAATCCACACCGCACTCGACGAGGTGATGAACCCGCTCGGAGTGTTCCGCGCGAAGCGAATCATCGGGGGGAACGAGGTCGGGACGATAGCAATCCTCCAGCGTGGATATGGAGCCCGCGATAAAACGCCTCTTCTCCGACGGGACGGCTGATACCGCGGCCCGAGCCGTTTCCACCGCCCGGCGGGTCAGTTCGAACGCGCGGTGGGCGTTTCCGCTTGGGGCGAGCGCGCGGTAATGCGTGCGGAACGTATTCGTGGTGATGATGTCCGCGCCGGCGCGAAGGTAATCCTCGTGAATCTGCCGCAGGATGTTCGTATCGCGTTCGGTCATCAGCGCATTGGCAGACCAGAGCGGCAAGCCGGTATCCACGCCGCGGCGGTTGAGTTCGGTTCCGGTTGCGCCGTCGAGGATGAGTTTGTGAGATTGGGAGAGAGCGGAGAGGAAGGTCATCAGTTACCAGTGATCAGTGATCAGTTGTCAGTGATCAGTTGTCAGCGGGCGGGGTTGAATTTTTCCATCCAGCGGGCGGGGTCATTGAGTTCAGTAAAGCCGAATTGACGATACAGCCCGTGCGCATCGCGGGTGATCAGGCACCAGCGGCGGAGTCCTGCAAATCAGGATGGGACAACATACATTCCATCATCCACTTGCCGAGGGCGCGTCCGCGATAATCTTCGTGGATGAAGACATCACACACGTACGCAAAAACCGCGCGGTCGGTCACCACGCGGGCAAAACCGACCTGCCGCTCTCCATCATACACCCCAAAGTTCAGCGAGTGTTGGATGGATTTCTCGATCACATCGCGCGGGCGCGTATCGGCCCAGTAGGCGCGGGAGAGGAAATCGGCAATCGCATCCAGGTCAAGCCGCGCGGGGTCGTCCGAAATGATAAAGTTGTCGCGTTTGTATTCCATTCACGGGATTATAAACGAGCGGGCAGGGTCACGCTGAATTGACTGCCCTGTCCCGCGCCCGCGCTCGCCGCGCGCACCTCGCCCCCGTGCGCCTCCACTGCCGCCTTGACAATCGCCAGCCCCAGCCCGTTGCCCGCAATCTCCGAGACGTTGCGTCCGCGGTGGAAACGCTTGAAGAGGTCGGGCAGGTCGTCGGCGGGGATGCCAACGCCCGAATCGGACACTTCGATGGAAACGGACTCTTCCGAAAGATGAGCGGAGACGCGAATTAAATCCCCCTGGCCGGGTAAATTTAAGCGCGTTTTCCAGCAAGTTCACGAAAACCTGGCGCAGCTGCATCTCGTTTGCCGCGACTTGAATGTCTTCATCGGACAGGTGAAATTCAAACGCGCGGTTGGTCTGTTCGGCGCGCGAAGCATATTGCTCGGCAAGTTTGCGCAGAAGGCGGGAGAGATTGACCGCCTCCTCGTTAGAATCGCCGCCTGCGGATTCGATGCGCGAGAGGTCCAGCAGGCTGTTCACCAACGCTTCAAGCCTTTGACCCTGCTCCTGGGCGTGAATCAGGTAGCGGGTCCAGTTTGAAGCGGATTTTTCCTCCCGCGCCAGTTCGAGGTTGGTTTGAAGCGCCGTCAGCGGGGTGTGCAGTTCGTGGGCGGCATCGGAAACAAAAGCACGCAGGGTCGCCACGGTATCTTCCACGCGCGCCGCCATTTCGTTGAACGAGC
This sequence comes from Chloroflexota bacterium, assembly GCA_013112685.1. GTDB lineage: Bacteria > Chloroflexota > Anaerolineae > Anaerolineales > Villigracilaceae > Villigracilis. Next base: position 2,129,493 of record JABFGC010000002.1, read on the forward strand.
GGCTGAGTTGGCTGATTTCGTCGTCTCCAAGAAATTCAACACGTGCTGTCAAATCTCCTTGCGCCATTTGCGAAGTAATGTGGGTAAGATGTAAGAGCGGGTTGGTAATACGGTTGCTTACGAGCCAGCCCGCAAACACAGCAAATAGAACTGCAATCAGACACGCAACGAGCCAACCATCCATCACACGATCCAAAATTTCCGCGCCGTAGGCGGGACCATCCGATAAGATCACCGTGCCAATCGGGTTTCCCTGTTCATCAATAATGGTTTGCTCCACGTATTGCGAAGAACGGCGCATTGGTGCGTTCGTGTGCCGGTCGAAGAATCCATAAGTGATGAAATCGGCTGGAATGCCAACCTCCACAAGTTCGGGACTGACAAAAACCACGCTCCCCGGTTCGGCGGGTCGATCCGCAGGCGCCGCTTCAACAATCTGAAGTTCGATCTTTTCCCCCAGGTTTGGAGGATTGGCTGTGCCAAGCGGGAGTGTGAAAGGCTGAGCGCTGGTGAAATACACAACCTGCAAGTCGGCGGGAACTCCGGAATCTGCAAGAGTCTGTCCGGTTTCGTCCTCGATGCGCACTCGAGTCTGCAGGAAGAAAGACCAGTTTTTGGACTGGTCCTGGATGACTTGCGGAGGCACATCCTGAGCGATGAGTTGGGAAGCGATAAATGCGATCTGAGCGGCGCGGGTTTGAAGAATTTGCATCTCTTGCCGGTTGTAATATCCACGCAAGATGGTATACAAAACAAGCCCGAGTGAGCCTGCGGCAAGCAAAGCGATAAAAGCGTAACTTGCAGACAACCGCCATCGAATGGACTTCCATTTCGTCATAGGACTCTCCGTTTCGGCTTCATAAGCAATCCTGGGCAATTTAGCCCGGCAGGACTGAAGGATACCAATATTCGGGGAGCAAAGTATAACCTGCCCCCCGAATTTCCTTAGGGAACCTGGATCATAATAGGATTACTATAGAAAACCACTTCGGCAACCACCCGGTCACCGCTGCGTCGTCCCCAAACCGTCACCATGGATTGGCTGTTCAAATCGTCCAATGTGCCTTCGGTCACGGTTTGTTGAATGGTAGTCGAACCAATGGGTTGGGGGTCGCCTGGTTGAGTGATGTCTTTATAAAGAATCGTCTCGTTTGTGATAACGACCTCCACCTTTGGTCCACCAGACATATCCACGGGCGACCCGGCTGCAACACCTCCGCCACCAAAGCTTCCCATTTCCAGCGGCATGGATTGCACGACAATTGTTTTGTCATCACGGCTGATGAACAAGCCCGTCACTTCGGGGGGCAGGGTGGGGAGTTCCGGCGCTGGTATGACGTCTATTGTAAACGCCACCTGTTCCCCCGGACCCGCAATCCCCATTTGCGTCAATCCATTCACGCCGCTGTTTAGCAATCTTGCCCCGACGAAAGTCGCCGCTGCTACTGCCAATACCGTCAAGCCGCCAATAATGAGTATTTTCTTGCTTTGCATTTTGAGTGTCTCCTTTTTTTTCTTCTTATTCGAAAAGGCGCAAGTTTCAAAGATTCCGCCTCTATTCGTAACGTAACGCCTCGATTGGGTCGAGACGGGAGGCATGCATGGCGGGAAATAACCCAAACGCCACACCCGTCAACAAAGCCACCCCGAACGCCAGCGGAATACTGCCAGGCAGCAGCAAGGCGACGCCGTTATTGAGGGAAGCCGCAACCGGGATGGCGAGAATGCCCAACACAATCCCCGCCAGTCCGCCGCTGGCACTGATCAATACCGCTTCGAGCAGGAATTGCAGGACGATGTCCAGCGGTTCAGCCCCCACCGCCATACGGACTCCGATCTCGCGTGTCCGCTCGGTGACGCTGACCATCATCACGTTCATAATTCCGATTCCACCGACGATGAGCGATACCAACGCCATTGCCGCTAACAGGATAGAAAAGGTGCGCGCCGCTTCCTGCTGTTGACCGAGGATGTCACTGCGTGTGGTCATATCGAAATCATCCTGAAAGTTTCCCTCCGCATCCTTCCCGACTTGATGACGCTCACGCAAGTAGGTTGCGATTTGCCCCCTGGCATCTTCAATCCGATTTGCATCAACAATATGGGCGGTCATATATACAGAAGGTTCCTCCTCGAAAAGCTGCTGGATCATGGTACTGATCGGCATGAGGAGGGCTTTATTCGGATCGGACTGATACCGGTTTTCAAGGTCGGTGTTCACCAGTTCCGCCAGCACACCAATGACCGTACAACGAGTGCGATTCACCCAAATGACCTGTCCCACCGGTTCATCCCCTGCAAAGAGATCCAATGCGGTTTGATATCCCAGCACACATACCGACACGCCCGCATAAACTTCGTCCAAAGTAAAAAAACGCCCGCTGCCCACGAATGCCCCCTCTGTCAAAGGCGATTTCCCATCCCAAGTCACAGGTTGAACAGATCCACTCGATACCAATCCCTTCAATCCATCGGCAGTGACGCCGTTGGCGTTGATCTCAATCGAGTTTCGCCCGTAACGCGCTTTCACGCTCTTCGATACGGACATCTCCACCCGTTCTACAAGCGGAGCATTTGACGCCATATCCAGTCCTTCCAGGTAGGTCAGTTTTTTCCCAACCGGTTCAAATTTGCCATCCTGTATTTCAAACCGCTGGCCGATCTGGATTTGGTTTGCCCCAAGTGTTTTGAATGTGGCATCCACCGCGGCGCGCGCGCCGTTTCCAAGCGCCAGCATGGCAATCACTGAGGCAACCCCAATGACCACACCCAGCATGGTCAGGGCGGCGCGGAATTTATTTGCCGACACACTGCGCGTCGCAGTCCGAAGAAGTTCAACCAGCGACATGAAACCTCAATTCTCTGAAAGAACGCCGTCACGCATGGTACAGATTCGATTCGCGTAACCGGCGATGGAGGTGTCATGAGTAACCATGACTATGGTGCTGCCATCCTGATGCAGTTCCCTCAAAAGCCGCATGATCTCCTCCCCGCGCCTGCTGTCCAAATTCCCGGTCGGTTCGTCCGCAAGGATGACAGCCGGGTTTGTGATCAAAGCGCGGGCGATGGTAACACGCTGCCTTTCCCCGCCGGATAATTTCATGGGGTAGTGATCCAGCCGGTGGTTCAGTCCGACGCGGGCAAGGGCTTCCTTGGCTCGTTGTCGCTGTTCTTCCTGGCTGTAATTCCCGTTTTGATAGGAAAGAGGCAAGGCAACATTTTCCCAGGCGGATAAACGCGGTAACAGGTTGAAATTTTGAAAGATGAATCCAATCCGTTTGCCGCGCAAAGCGGAAAGTTCGTTCTGTGTCAGCGTGAAAACCGCTAGTCCCTCCAGCCAGTACTCGCCGGAGGTGGCGCGATCCAGCAAGCCCAGCAAACCCAACAAGGTGGATTTGCCGCTGCCGGATGCGCCCATCAATGCAACAAATTCTCCCTGACGAACGCTGAAGTTTGTTTCCCGCAAAACCGGCAGGACCTGATCCCCGACCTGGTAATTGCGCGTTAAATTCACGGTGTAGATGATCGTTCTTCTCATTGGACAACCACCTGATCGCCTTCCTGCAAGCCGGAAAGGATTTCCACGTTCGCGTCGCCGCGCAAGCCGAGAAACACCCGCCGTTCTTCCATTGTGATTCCGTTCCATACCTCGACAACAGCAACATCCCCACCGGAAGCGCGAACCACCGCGCGGGGCAGGCACAATGCATTTTCACGTTCTTCAATGGTGATGGCAGAGTCCGAAGTCATACCGTCCGCCAAACCTTCGGGAACTTCATCCAGCGTAATGAAAACGGCATACAAGGGTCGGTCGCCCTCCAGGCGGTTGGGAATGATGCGGGAAACCTTTCCCGTTGCAACGACATCGGGACGCGCATCAAAATAAATTTCAACTTCCTGTTCAACCGTCACCAATGGAAAATCTTCCTCGGTGACGGTTGCCTTGACCTCCAATGCCTTCGGGTCACCGATCTTGAACAAGGTTGTCTCTGCATTTATGGTGATACCGGTCTCCGCCGTGGTTTCCAGCACGATGCCGTCAAAAGGCGCGCGGATTTCAAGGCTTTCCAGTACCGCCCTGGCAGCATCCAACTTCGCCTGCGCAAGCGCAAGATCGGAATCTGCTGCGGCAAAATCCGCCTCCGTGGGCTTGCTCATATACCATTTGAGTTTGGTTTCTTCTTCCTGAAGTTCTTTTTGTGTGGCGGCAATTGCATCCAGAATTTGAGCTTTGGCTTCGGGTCCGACCGCTGTTTGAAACGAATCCTGCAAAAACGACAATTTTTGCCTCAACTGCTTGACCGTGTTTTTTTGTTGTTTTATATACTCATCCGTTGCGCGTGGATAATCCAACGATGTGCGTTTTTTCTGCGCGGCATTAAACTCCTCTTGCGCCTCGATCATTTTCAATTGCGCCTCGGATTTTGCAACCGAATCCAAATCCGCCAGTATTTGCCCTGCCCGCACCGCTTCCCCTGCACGGACATGGACTTGAGTCAATTTTCCGGTAACCGGCATGTTGACATTTTCCATGCCCACGTTGACAAGGTTTCCCGGTGCGGTAACAGTGAGTTGAACGTCGCAGCGGTTCACACTCACGGTTTGAGGCGCAGGTGTAGGTTCGGGTTTTTCGGCGGTTGAAAATCCCAAATACCCGGCGGCGGAAACAATCAGAATGCCTGCCACGATAAAGAAAGAGACAGTACGCTTATCCATCAAAATACTCCAAAAAAATTACAGACAAGGGTTTGCTTTGTCTGTAAGTCTAGTCAAGCGGGATTTCAATGGGATTGAGATGAGATTAAGATTTCGTAATCCCCCCCTTTTCTATCTTCCCTAAAAACATTGGAGCGGGTAAATTCAGCCCACCAACCGATAACCGATGCCGGGCACGGTCAAGATGATGGAAGGTTCCTCGGGCTTCCATTCGATCTTCTCGCGCAGGCGGCGAATATGTACATTGACAGTTTTTTCGCTTTCGAGATCGGGCGCGAATCCCCACACCGCCTCCACGATCTGCGCACGGGAAACCGCCCGCCCACGATGACGCGCGAGATAACTCAACAAACGGAACTCGGTGGGCGTCAGCGCGATGGCAGAATCCCCGCGTCGCACCTGACCGGTAGCCTGGCCCAGCACCAGGCCCGCCACCACTACTGACGACAGATCCGCAGATGCGTAGTCCCCGTAGGCGCGCCGGATCTGGGCGCGCACTCGAGAGACCAACTCGCGCAGGCTGAACGGCTTGGTGACGTAATCATCCGCGCCCATCTCCAAGCCGATGATCTTGTCCAGTTCCTCGTGCTGGGCCGTGAGCATCACCACCGGTTGTTTGATTCCCAGGTTGCGCATCCGGCGGCAAACATCAAAGCCTGACCCGTCCGGCAGGCGGATGTCCAGCACGATCAGATGCGGCGAATGTTTCCTCGCAAACTCCACGCCGCTTTCACCCGTGGTGCAGAGATGCGGCTCGAAACCATGCGCGCGGAATCCGTCCATCAGGCTTTGCCCGATGGCGGGGTCGTCTTCGATGATCAGAATTCTTTGATTGGTCATGGATCAACAAACCTGCCAATGCAGTGGCGCAATTTTACAACATTCCAATGCAACGTTGCCCGCCGTGTCTTGGATCAAATCAATCTAAAGGATATTTGGCGGTAAGCGCAGGAAATCCCCTACATCTGGCGCTTGACAATTTAGAACGCATGTTCTAATATTGCCGCTGTTATCAAATCAAACCAAAGGAGACAAGTATGTCAACAAGAAATATCGTGCACGTCGAAATTCCCGCCGCGAACATGGAAGCAACCAGCAAGTTCTACCAGAAGTTGTTTGACTGGAAGACGCTCCACATCCCGGAGATGAATTACACCCTCTGGGATAATGGCAACGGTTCCGCCGGAGGTTTCCCGGCTGTGTCGGATCAAAATCCCGCCGGTCAGGTCATTGTCTATATTGACAGCAAGGACATTGACGCCGATCTCAAGAAGGTGGAGAAACTGGGCGGAAAGGTTTTGATGCCGAAGACCGAAATTCCGCAAACGGGATGGTTCGGCATCTTCCAGGACCCAACCGGGAACGTGATCGGGCTTTATACGAACATGGGTGAACAACCCAGCAAACACCGCAAGAAATTGGCTGGATAAGGCTCCTGTGCGAGGAACATTTCACATTAAACTTCAGATGCCCCAATGTACAACCGAATGAACAAATATCCCTTGCTAGTCGTTGCCTTTGCCTTCGTTTTGTCATGCGGACAAATCAAAGAGGCAGACACCCCTCAAATCCTCCCCGCAGAGACGATCCAGTCAAGCGACAATCCCCACATCCTTCCCGCTGGGACAATCCAACCAACGGACATCCCCCCTCTTACGCCATCGGTGATTGTCCCCAGCGCGACAACAGCCAGCCAGGACAATCGCTCTAAGTATCTTGGCTTGACCTATCCGCCCTACCCCGAAGAAATCTCGGAACTCCTCGGCTTGCTCATTTCAGGCACGGATGATTACGGCTTGTTCCTCGTGACCAACGGCGTTCAAAAAATGCTCTGGCTAAGCCAGATCACCGGCTACAAAGCCGACGGTTCGCCAAGTTGGAACGTGAAAGACGTAGTAAATGTATCCGATACAGGGTCCAGTAATGCAATCCTAGTGCCAAATGATTGCTGGTTGAACGGACAAATGGATCCTGCGATCGTCGTCACCGGCAGCCTGGACGAGGAAACCCTTGCAGCAGGAACCCTGACTGGCGGTAAAATCCTCATGGCATGGAGAGCGAATACGGCTTCGGGTCTTTTCGAGCCAATGGACACTGCGGGCATCGAGTGTCCGCTCGAGAGTGCGGTCCGTTTAAACGATTAATCCATTGATATTCAGCGTCCCGAAGGCTTATCCATGCCTTCGGGACGTGCAGTGTCTGGCAAACGATATACTTTATCAATAAAGGAGAAAGAATGGACAGGAAACCTGCATTGGAATCAAAACTTGTGGAAGAGTTCGTAGGCAATGCGCACGGCGATTTTGCCCGCGTGAAGGAATTGCTTGAACAGGAACCTGCGCTGGTCAACGCCGCCTGGGATTGGGGCGGCGGCGACTTCGAGACCGCGCTTGGAGCCGCATCGCACATGGGTAACAGGCAAATCGCCAACTTCCTGCTCGAACATGGCGCGCGGTTGGATATTTTTGCCGCCGCCATGCTTGGCGATCTGGAAGTGGTGAAGGCGGCGCTTACGGTTTATCCTAATGCGGTCAATGTCCCCGGTCCGCATGGCATCCCGCTCATTGCACATGCGGAAGTCGGCGGAGAAGAGGCAAAAGCGGTCCTGGACTATCTAAAATCATTCAAGGGCTGAAGAGAGGCGCGGGCATGTCCTTCCAATCCGAGCCAGGCATTATCAGGTGGCGGATGCGCTTTGCTTCGCCGCCGGAAAATGTGTTTGCCGCGCTTGCAACGGACGCCGGACGCGAGTCGTTTTGGGCAGAGTCAGCCAGCGAGGCGAATGGCATGGTCACGTTTCACATTCTTGGCTATGAGCCGTTCGCGGGGCGGATTTTGAAGCGGTGCGAGCCGGAGTCGTTCTGCATCGAGTACTTCGGGACGACCGTGGAATTCTCCCTCAAAAACGACGGCGTTGGCGGAACAGACCTGTCACTCGTTGCCACGGATGTTGACGAATCCATTCGCTGGGAAATGACCGCTGGCTGGGTGTCGGTTCTCATGGCGATGAAAGCCGCAGTGGATCACGGCATTGACCTTCGCAATCACGATCCTGCCCGCACGTGGACCAACGGCTATGCCGATAATTAACACGCCAAATCGCTAAACCAAAAACACTTCCACAATCTCGCCCGCACTCAAACCGGTGGCGTCGGGGTGGATTTTGAGCAATCCATCCGCGGCGGCGAGCGTGAATATGAGGTTGGATTTGCCAAAAATGGGGTCGGCTTCGTAGCCCTCACCCCTAACCCCTCTCCCTCCGGGAGAGGGGAACAACTTCACCGCCCACCAATCTTCGCGCCCGGCTTGCGACGGCAGATTGACGGTCAGTTTTGCCTGCACAGTCGGCTTGGGTCTTGGCAGTGCGCCCAACAGTTTTTCGATGACCGGCGCGACGAACAAATATCCGTTCACCAACGCGCTGACGGGGTTGCCCGGCAAGCCGATCACTGCCTTGCCGTTGCACACGCCCAAAATCGTGGGTTTGCCGGGGCGGGTGTTGATGCCATACACCAGCACGCCCGGCTCGCCCAACTGCCGGATGACCTCGGCGGTCATATCGCGGGTGGATGCAGACGACCCGGCGGTGATGATGACCATATCGCATTCAGTCAACGCTTTCGCCGCTGCTTCTTTCAGGACCTCGAACTGGTCGCCAAAAATCCCATAGCGGATCGCCGCCCCGCCGCTTTTTTCGACGAGCGCGCCCAGCGTGTATGAATTGATGTCGCGCACCTGACCCGGACGCGGATGCTGACTCGGCTCGATGACTTCATCCCCCGTTGAGATCAACCCTACTTTCACTAATTTGGCTGCGCGCAAGGCGGTAATTCCCAACGCCATCAAGCCGCCAATCTCGGCAGGGCGGAGAACCGTCCCTTTTGGGATAACCAGCTGCCCCTTCGCCACGTCCTCCCCCACGCGGATGACATTCTCGCCGTCCGCGACGGATTTGAAAATTTCGATTTCAGAGCCGTTCACCACAGAGCGCGCGGAGTCCGCAGAGTCTTTTCGAGGATTGTCTCCGCGCTCTTTGTGTTCTCCGTGGTGAATGCTTTGGGTGTATTCCAGCATGACGACCGCATCCGCGCCTTTGGGAAGCATGCCGCCAGTGTGAATCAAAGCGCATTGACCTGCGCCGATTTCAAAAGGGGGCTCATCCCCCATCGGAACTTCGCCGACGAGTTGGAGATATGCGGGCAGAGAGTCGGTTGCGCCAAAGGTATCTCGCGCGCGGACAGCATATCCGTCCATGGTGGTTCTGGGGAATTCGGGCAGCGGGTGCGGGGCGACGACATCCTCTGCGACGACTCTGCCCAGAGCGGAATCCACTGCCAGGGGCTCAGAATCAACCGTCGCCTTGGGAAGATGCGAGAGCAATTTGTCACGGGCTTGATCGGGCGGGAGGAGAGTCAGGAATTCGGGCATGTGTTTTAGTCGAAGGTCAAAAGTCGAAAGTCAAAGGTTTATCGCAGCCAGAAGGTGAGAGTTAAAAAGTAGGTCGTTAATCCGAAAACGGCAAGGGCGGTGGAGGTGAGCAGTTTCCAGTTGGGCTTGCCGCCGTTGGCGATGGCGCGAAGTTGGAAAATTTGAAAGACTGCGAAGGGCAAGGTCAGGAAGGCGGGCGCGATGAGGTTGAGCGAGAAACCGAAGAGCGGGATGAGGGCGAAGGCGAGATAGGCAAATGCGATGAGACTGTGATGCAGCGGGACTGCGCGTTCCCACGTCAGGCGGCGGAGCAGCGTGCCGCGCTCATATTTTTGGTCGTCGGGGAAGGTGGTGAAATTGACGACGAGGAAATACGCGAGCGCGAGCATGGTCAGCGGGATGAGGAGGATGGTCAGCAGGCGCGAGTTTTCCCCGGCTTGGAAGAGAAAGCCGATGGATGGAATGACGTAGGCGATGTGCAGGGCGAGGATCAACTCACCGAAGCCCCGATTGGCAAGGTGGAAGGGCGGGATGGAGTAGGCGAGGACGAGGACGATGGACGAAAGCAGGAAGAGAAAAGCGGGCAGGGTCAGGGTGAAGTTGAGATGGATAATGAAGGCGATGACGGCGTCTGTGGCGATCATGCCGACGGAAATATACAGCAGGTTGTTGCGAAGGATCTCTTTTTGCCTGGGGGTTTCGCCTGCGATGAGCGGTTCGTTGTACGAACGGAAAACTTCGCTCAGGAATGCCATGCCCGCCTGCGCCAGCAGGACGCCAGCCAGCCCGAGGGCAAAGACCACCGGCTGGAAGGGTTTTCCCAAATAGGCGGGGATGCTTGCGCCGAGGAGGTACGTCAGCGCGGCGAGGAGGAGGTGGAGAGGGCGGGAGAGGCGGAGCATGGGAGGATTAGAGATTGGAGAATTTTGGATTTTCGCTTGACGATTTGAAGTATTATACCGTTGAGGACAGCGAGGGGCTATAATCGAATCTGGAGGGCATCATGACCGACTACGACGTGATCATCATCGGCTCAGGCGCGGGCGGAGTTCGAGGGTTTGTTCCTGTGCGGGCAGAGCACGACCACCTGTGCCTGCTTCCGCTGGAAGCGTCACAGGTGCAGGCAGCCACGGCGTGGCGGGGTCACGGCTTCGGGTGTGGGGGCGGCGAAGGCGGTGTTGAATTGTCGGACGAGGGATTTGTTGAGGGAGGGTGGAGGGGGGATGAGGTTTTTTTCAACGGATATGGAACGGATAAACGGATGGGAAACGGATGTGGATGAGAGGGAGGTGTGAGGGAAAGGATGAATTCAGAAGGATGAAGGATGAATGAAGAGCAGGGGATTTGGGAAGTGGATAAACGGATGTTTCGCTTCGCGCGGCGGGGGAGGTTGGTTCGGTTTCGAGGAGGTTGTTTCTGCGCTGGTAGCCCGCACGGGGATAAATCGCCCGTGCTATTGGTACAAAGTCCACTGAAGCGGACTCCGAGATTCCGATGAGCAACGGTATTACCTACGAAAATAATATTCAGCAATTCGGTCGGGTCGCCCTGAGTAATCTATAAAATGTATAAACTCTATCACATGCAATAGATTTCCTTCTCGGGAGATGACAAGCTTGTCAATTGCAAAGCCTGCGTCACGAAACAAAATAATAGGGCTACCTTCAAAAATTGTGGTCGTTATTCCGTGGTCGCAATCTGAAGGGTGACATCTTCCCCATGAATGATAAATTATTTTGTTGTCTTCTTTGGCGATTGAAATTCTAGTGGTACCGCTCGTGCCAGAATCAACGTTTTTCCAATTCCCCACAAAATCATCTATGGTTAATGAACCCGAAGGAGTTCGCAAAACAGGGGTGGCAGTACTTGTCAGCGATATTGGCGTCATGGATACCATTGCCTCAAAAGTAGGCGCTGCCTCTTGCCAAGCCATTTCCACCGAATTCACAATTTCAAAACTCTCTTCAACAGCGAAGACGCGAAGGTCTTTAACAATGAATCGGTCTTTATCTCCCGTCAAAAACCCCATGAAATATTTTTTGCCCGCATAGAAGTTTTTCTTGTCTGAAACAAAAGGAGTCCCATTTACCATTACATTCATATTACTCCCACGAAAAGAAATTTGTAAATGGATTTGTCCGTTCTGCTCATTTATTAATTCTTCGATATTTCGATTTCCTAACTGACGCCAATCGCCAAAGGTTCTTGGTTGTGATAGTGTCAATACCCCAAGAGTCGCTTTTTCATGTTCCCAATTTTGTTCAGAAAACGCTCCTTGATTAATCGCTACTACGAACCAGTCTGACCAGTCAAGAGTTTCATTGGCGAACCATACTCCTGATAATTTTACCCTGCGATCAAAAACTACTTCGAAGTCAAAGTCCCCATCTGTTTCCATGATGTTTGGAGGTCTCATCCAGTACCATGGCCAACCCCTGGGCGTTCGAAGGTCAAGACCATTTCCATCATAAGAAAGGAAAGTTTCGCCCCTATATATCGATTTCCAACCTAATACATCACTTACAAAGTCTTCTTCAAAGACCAGACTGAATGGCACAGGAGTTGCAGTTGGCGTAATTGTTGCAGTAGGAGTTACTGTGGTTGTAGGTTGTGGCGTGAATGTAGATGTAGGCGATGGAGTTTGAGTTGAGGCGGGTTGAGTAGGAGAGCAACTGGTTAGTAAGAAGACGACCAGAGCGATGAAGGAAGAAATTTTTTTCATAAATTCATTCCTTTAATCGTATTGCTCTTAATAGTTGTTGTTTTGCATTTGACATAGACCAATCAAGCCATTGCCTACTTGCCAACGCTTCAGGAATTACACAATCGGCGATTCGTATGGGAATTAAATAGATTTTGCCGTCTGGAAATTCGTCCAGAACTGACATTGCATACTTTAACTCTTTTTGAACATAACCACGCTTTGACACAGAATTGTTGGACAAACAGGCTACAAAGAAATCAGACACCTTTATATTTCGATTAATTTCCAGTTCCCAATCTTGCCCTGGAACAAGGTCATATTTATCCATCCACGGGACACAACCGTTTTCGCGAAGAAATTCATATATCTCATTTGCAATTTCAAAATCATCTCTTGAATACGAAATAAAAACACTTGGCTGTTTTCTCTGTTCTAATTCCTTCTCAATCGTTATAAGCATTTCCTCAGCCTCTGGAAAAGGGACTTCTGCAAATTTTGCAATTTCAATGGCTCTCCTGAGGGTAACAACAGTGGACTCCAGATTTCCCGCAACAAAAAGGGATTTTGCCCTCCTGTAAAACTGCGTGGCTTCGCGTGGTAAACGCGCTTTGCTTTCTTCACGAGCTAGATTCTCTATTGCTTTAGTCAGATATGTAAGTGCGTGTTTGTCATCTGGAGCGAGCGCAAGTGCTTTTTCATATAAATGTTTCGCCTGAGCATATTCTCCCGCATAATAGTGATCATCCGCGTCCGAGACGTATCGTTTTTCCTGTCGTGTTTCGATTTGTTTTTTATCGCGCCCAACAATATCCCCGCCAACATGGACTTTGCTATTCGAGATATTTATTCCTCCACTTCTACTCTTGCGTCTGCCCATTTGTTACCTCCTGCCAGTTCAACACTTAATTTGCTGTTCTGTCTGTGCTTATTCTTCGGAATTATCCACGTCTTTTGTGTTATCTGTCCTTTGGGAGAGGTTGTAGAAAAATAAAGCCAATACCGCAAATAAGATCCCCAGCCCCAGTGCAACGCAAAGAAAAATCACACCACTAGAGGCTTTGTCATTAAACAAATTGAAAAGCACACAACCTGCTATCGCTGCAAGCAAGCCAAAAAGATACATTCCTATAACTGCAACAGCATTTAAGAAAGAAAGCTGTATCAAGGACTTTGTTTTCTTCTCACGAGGAGCCGCATGAATGATTTTGTCTCTACCAATCATATCTCCGTTTGTCTTGACCTTTGAATGGTCTATGTCAATGCCGCCACTGCGCTTTGTTTTCATTTTAGTACCTCTGGGAAATCAAGCGTCTAATTGCTCAATTGACAATAGTATAGTCGTAATCTTCCTTGAAATCAACGACCTTTTTATGTTACTGTCGATGACAAAAGAAGAGGATTGGTGCTGGCAATCAGGACTCTGGCGTTCGGGGGGTCGTCGGGAAGGTAGTTGATGTGTTCTCCCTTGGGGGAGAAGGGGGATTTCGACACGGTGAGCCGCAAAGCGAGACGAACCGTCAAGCGCCAGGTCGAGTCAACGACTCGAGGCAAGACCGTCCACGAATGAAAAGCCACGAATAAACGAACAGACGGCACGTGTTCGAGTATTCGTGAGAAATTCGTGGATGGTTTCGGTGGTGGTTTCGACACGGTGAGCCGCAAAGCGAGACGAACTTGCCCTCACCCCAGCCCCTCTCCCAATTAGCACGGGAGAGGGGAGCACGTTCGGAACGGCTGGCGGAGCTCAGTCAGGTTTTGGAGGGGGCGGCAGCATCATGAACCATCTACCATCTGGAAAGATACTCCCCCACCCTCCCCACCGCCTGTGGAAGATTCCTCCGTCCCAATCCTAAACGGAAATGGTTGTGGGTGTCATCATAGACCGAGCCGGGGAGCAGGAGGACACCCGCTTTTTTGACGAGGTCATCACAGAAGGTTTCGACATCACCCTTTAGGAGTTTTGGGAATCCCATTGAGCCTGCCCGCGGACGATGCCAGGTGAAAAGGGACGAATAACGTGCAAAGAGGTCGTCAATCACGGCAAGATTGGATTTGATGATGCCGAGGTTGCGGTCAATCAATTTTTGGCGGTGGCGCAGGGCAAGTTCGGCGAGGAATTCACTGGGGGCGGAGTTGCAGATGGTGGTGTAGTCTTTCAAAGAAGCGATTTTCTCGTACAAAGCACGGTTCCCGGTGGCGATCCAGCCGATGCGCAGACCTGCCAGTCCGTAGGTCTTTGAGGTGACGCCAAGCGAGACGGCATGAGCGCCATAGTCCACAGCGGCGGGCAGGCGGTCATTGGGATTGTATTCGGATTCGCGATAGACCTCGTCAGAAAACAGGAGCAGGTCATTCTCCTGTGCGAAGCGGTTGAGGGCGTCGAAGTCCGCACGGGACATGAGCCAGCCCGTCGGGTTGTGCGGCGTGTTGACGATGATCGCCCGGGTGGTCGGGCGCACCAGGCGGCGCAGTTCATCCAAATCCAATGCCCAGCCGTTTTCTTCGCGGGCAATCCACGAGCTGACTTCGCATCCAAGTCCCTTCGCCACCTCGCTCAGGGATTGGTAATGCGGCGTGTGGACAATGAGGTGGTCGCCTTCCTTCACTGTGGCGTGAATAAAGAGAAAGATCGCCTCCTCCGCGCCGGAGAAGACCAGCACCTCTTCGGGCTGGACGGTGGAATAGATTTTCGAAATCTCCCTCCGCAGGGTCGGACTGCCGAGAGATTCGGTGTAGCCGAGCCAGACGTTTTGAAACGCCTCCGCCGCGCCTGGTTCGAGGGCAAGCAGGTCCGCGACGGACATGGCTTCACAATCCGACGAGCAGAGCAGGAATTCGGTAGTGAATTCGTATTTGGCAAAGTAGCGTTCGAGTTTGAAGGGAGAGAGTTGCATGGTGGGCAGTTATTAGTTATCAGTTATCAGTTTTCAGTTGTCAGTGGGAGAACGAGTTGCAAGATACAAGTTGCGAGTTACCTGGCTGCTTGTCTACGTGGCTACCTATGTACGTGTCTACCTGTATACGTACCTGTATACGCGTGTACCTGTGCACTTATATTCCTACCTCAACGCACGCTTCACATCGCGGTAATGCAATTGATTATGGATGTATAGCATCTTGATCATCTCGCGGATGACGGTCTCGCCCAAAAACGGGTGGCGTCCTTTGATTTCGAGTTCCTCCTCCTTCAAACCTGCCACCCACTTCACCGCCTCGGCGCGGACCTGTTTGTATTGTTCCAACAATTCGGCAGGAGCCAGATTTTTGGTGCGTTCCTGCTGGGCGGCGTTGTAGCGGTCAATCGAGAAATCCTCCGAAGCGCCCTCGCCTGTGGTGCGGATGCGCTCGAAGAGCTTGACCAGTCCGCGCTCGGAAGTGACGAAGTGCGAAAGCACGTTGCGGATGCTCCATGTCGTCCCTTCGGTGTAGACTTCGTTCGCCCACTGGTCATCGCTCAATTCAGAAAAGAACTGAACCATGCGTTCGCCTTCGGTCCTGAGTTTCTCGGCAAGTTCGGTGATTTCGGACATAGATGAGTCTCCAGTTCTCGATAAATTGATTATTGACGGTGGACGGTCTACGGTCTTTCGTCTATGGTCAATTCGGCGTAATTGATCGAACGTTTGCCCGTTGTCGGGTAGAAGTAATCCCTGAATTTCGAAATCTGTTCGACCAAACGTTTGCTATCTTCAAAATCAGGACGGATATAAAAATAATGCGTGTCGTACGGGCTGTCTCCAAAAACGGCGGCAAGAACATAGCCGTTTTCCTCCGCGTACGTTTTCATCAAAATCGTCATGCTGAACCAGCGCTGGGCAAGGTTGGCTTCGGTCAACTTGGGCGGCACGAGCGGCGAGTAATAATCGTGGAACATGATGATGTGCGGTTTGTATCGGTCGAGGTATTCCACCGTCAAACCGTTGTGCGCGATGAACTGGTCGTTCAAGCCCCACGTGTCAATCGCTGTCCAACCGGAATAATACGGGATCAAGCCTGCCTCGGTGGTCGCAATCACATATCCCTTGCCGCGATAATCCGCCAGCATCTGCGCCATTTCCAGCCGCCCGTCGCGTTCGTAGGGACGGTCGCAGGTTTGTTGATACAAGGCGAGGAAGCAATTCTGGAACCAGGAATAGTA
Source organism: Chloroflexota bacterium (assembly GCA_013112685.1). Taxonomy (GTDB): domain Bacteria; phylum Chloroflexota; class Anaerolineae; order Anaerolineales; family Villigracilaceae; genus Villigracilis. The sequence goes on from JABFGC010000002.1 coordinate 2,145,479, forward strand.
GACCAGACTCGCGCACAGTGCGACTCCCGCGGCGAGATACGCGCCTCTTTCTTTAACGGACAGTTGCTTCAGCGCTTCAAAGCGGATGCCCCCGACGAGCGGAATCCACGACATGAGCGCAATGGGGACGATTGCGTATTGAAAGCGCGCGCCATAATTCATTTCATCCGAGATCATGCCGAACGCCGCCGCAAAGCCGAGGATGGGGATGAGATAGACAAGCGTTGGTTTCATCGTCTCTTTTGAGCGAAAGCCGAGGATGAAGGCAAAGACCATCGGCAGGGACAATCGCAGGGCATTTAACATCGAGGCATCAAACGTGAGCCACGACCAACCGCCCTCTCCTTTTTTGTAAAACGGATTGGGCAGCGGGTAGCCGAAGTAATCCCAGCGCCAGAGGAAGTACGCGCCGCCGAGGGTCAGAAAAACCACGCCGAAGATAACGACGATGGGAATAATCCCCCTTACCCTGACCCTCTCCCAAAAAGAGAGAGGACCTTCGGAAAGACGCATGACGATGACAGCGAGCAGCATCAACGAGGCGAGGATGACGCCTTCGGGGCGAATCAGTCCGGTGACGAGTCCGCTCAGGGCGAAGGCGAGGGAAAGCCGCCAGCGTGGATTCTGCTCCCGCATCAGAAGCAGACCCAAAGTCCAGGTGGAGGCGGCGGCGAGGGCAAAGAAAGGCGTCCCGAAGTAGGCAGATACGTAGGAGAGTCCCGTCCCAACGGCGAGATAAAGCCCGCTCAAAAACGAAAAAGGAATATTTCCGTTGTGGATGCGGCGATTTGTCCAGTAGACAATCAAAACCGTGAGCAGATGCGAGACAAAGCCAATGCCGCGCACAGATTGACCGACGGTGAAGCCGAGTTTGATCAACCCGGCAGATGCAGCCATGAAAAGGAAGTCGGTGGCGCCGTCCACCGGATTTTCGCCGATGTTCCACACGATGCCATGACCGCCCGCGAGGTGCTGGGCATATCGCATGAGCATTGCCGCATCTTCAAAAGGCGGGATGGAAAAGTCAATGAAATTGAATGCGTAATAGAGGGCGGAGAGGATCAGGAGAATTGAAAGAATGAGGTCGGGGAGGATTTTTTTGGAGGTCATTGGTGTGAGGAATGAGCAACGAGAAACGCGCGACAAGTTACGAGACCTGAGTACTCGTTACCGCAACTCGTCCATCGTCACTTTCATATCAAAGAATAGCCGCCATCCACAACGATGGTCTGACCCGTAATATACTCGTTTTTGATGAGAAATTCGAGAGAAGACATGACCTCTTCCATGCGCGCGGCGCGTTTGAGCGGGAGTCTCTCCACGAGTTTATCCCATTGCTCGGGCGTGACCACGTCGGAACGAAGCACGAGCCCGGGTGCAATGGCGTTGACGCGAATGTTCGGCGCAAGGGCGCGGGCAAGCATTCTGGTAAGCGATTCCAGCCCCGCTTTGCTGACCGTGTAGGACGGATAGCGGCTCCAGGCCTTTTGCGCGCCGACGTCGGTGATGTTGACGATGAGTCCACCCCCGGTCATGCGTGAGGCGGCGTGCTGGGCAATGAGGAACGGGGCGCGCAGGTTAAGGTCGAGGGCGGAGTTCCAATCCGCGAGGGAAAGGTCGCCGGGCTTGCCGACGAGCATGAGGGCGGCGGAGTTGACGACGACAGAAAGGCTGGAGGATGAATTATGAAGGATGAGATCGAGTTCGGTAAAGAGGTTTGAAATTTGGGCGGGATCGGTCAAATCGGCTTGGAGGAGATGGGCGTTCACGCCGAGCGCTTCGATCCCGGCTTGGGTCGCGTGCGCTTCGTCCGCCGAGCCGTGATAGTGCAGGGCAATGGAATAGCCCATGCGGGCAAGGGTCAGGGCAAAGGCTTTTCCGAGCCGGTGGGCGGAGCCGGTGACGAGGGCGAGGAGGGACATGGGATTGGAGACTGGAGATTGGAAATTAGAGACGGAGAATTGGAGAATTGGTGGTTGGTGGTTGGTGGTTGGTAATTGGGTAATTGAGTTATTGGTCGTCGAGGGGGGATTGGGCTGCCAATCCGCCGTGCTGGAGGATGCGCCTCTTGACGGGTCTCAGAGACCGTTTCTTAACTCACCACAAAGGACACGAAGAGCACAAAGGTTTGACGTTTGATGGGCAAAATTCGTGTAAATCCGTGAAATTCGCGGCTGAAGACGGTTTGAAAGGAGATTTAACATGGCGCCAATCTACATAACTCAAGTTGCTACCTTCAAATAGGTACTTGTAGTATTCCGTCAAAGACCCTCATCCTGCCCTCCACCCTTCGGGTACGCGGTCCCAACGGGAGAGGGGGAAGCCATCTCAGTAAAAAATTGCCACGATTGGGGTAAGGGAATGTTTTTGAAATCAAGGTGACAACCAGGACGGGCGTGTAGATCATCGTGGTGCGCACATCCCTTCGACTTTACTGAGGGGAAACGCCGCCGTTCTGGAGGAGACGGGTTACGAAGGAGTACCTTAAGGCAGGTTCCGTGCTGCCTTCGGAGATGAGGTCCGTGAGTTCGCGGAGATGGTGTCCCGCGTTGACCTTGTATTTGGGGGGTTGTCCACAGGACTGCTTCGCGTGTATAATCGGTTCATCCGATTTTAACTCATTCCGTCCAAACGCCCAAATGGATTTGGGGAATTAGGCGGAAACCGTCCAAAGGTAATTGGATGGGCGTCCGCAGAACCCCTGTTGGCTGGCTGACGCATGAAGAGTAATGAGATATGAACAAAAATAAATTAACTCGCAGAGATTTTCTAAAAATGGCTGGTGTCACTTCGGCGGGACTGGCTCTCTCGGCTTGCGGTGTAGATGTTACGAAATTACCCGACCCAACAGTAACGGCTTCGATTACGCCTTTTCCAACAGCAACACAGACGCCCATTCCAACTCCTGAAACGCTTGCGTCATTAAAAGACCTAGAATTTTGGATTGACGATTTTGTTAACGCACACGGCGGGACAATCAAAGTAAATGAAACCAACATGAACGCAAGGGAACTGACAAATAAGATTAGAACCAATCCAGAATCTTTTACTCAAACTAAATTAATAAGTAGCAAAGAATATTCCTTTTTGATGGTCAACGATGTGCCAATAGGAATCGCAGGTGGAGATAAAAAATGGAGCGAATCCAGTTTGCGAATACTGGCGGAATTGAAAGGTATTGAATTGGAATTTGCATGGGCGGGAGATGATTTTTTGCGGCAACATAATATTAGTAGCGAAAAGTATGTAGAGTTATCAAAATTAATCGGGAATTCTTTTATTATTGGCGGGGAGTTCAAACCCAACAAGTTTTTCAAAACTTCACAACACAAGATTGGCAGAGAGTCATAAAAAATTGGAATGATATAAAAGGGCAACTCCAAAGCAACAAAGTGCCCTCTGGCTATCCATATTATCTGGATTACGGCAAAGAAATGATTCGGCAAGTTACAATAGCGTCAGTTAATGAAAATCCCAAAATGCGCGGTCTATGGCTCATGCATTTAGGCAACGGTCTGGATTCAATTATCAAAGGAAGTTTTTCGAGTCAAGAGTTATCTATCATTCTTGAATTCATAATCAAGTCAATTGTATTAAGTTTCCCAGAAATAAACAGGTGGGACGCGACAGATGAACTCGTGAATGCTTACGTTACTGAAGAGCCAGACTTAAGATTTTGGTATCAGATTTTTGGAAAATCGCCAGCACAAACGAGTATTTCCGATGTGGCTGATTTAATGATAGTTATAGCACAGTGGATAAAGGAAGCAAATCAAAATGCAGAAGTAATTATTACCGAAGACGCTATTTTAGATTTCAACAACGCTTATGCACCGTGGTCAATCAACGCCTTCAATGATGTGCTAGAGAATATATCAAGCAAATCGCAGGCGCATTTATTCAAAGGAATAGATTGCGAATTCAATTTATGGGTTTATGATGGTCTTGATATTGAAAAGATGAAGGCAAATCTTGATAAATGGAATAATTGGGGCTTTCATTTATATGGTTCAGAAACAATGATAGTAACAGGTGATACTTCTATACAAAGAAGAACGTCGGGCATTTTATCTGGAAAAGTTGACCCGATTGAACAGCAAGACCTAATGTATAAGCAATTATTCCAATTTTATTTAGACGCGCAAGCCCCGACTTTTGGATTTGGAGAATTAGGCGATATGGACAATTGGCTAGAAATGGGCGATGACCCGTTATACAATACAGCCCCAGGGATATTTGATGTGAATTACAGAAAGAAATCTTGTTACTTCGTTCTTGCAAAAACACTCTTTGAAAATTTATGAATCTTCAAATCCACGCCAGCCAACAAAGCGTGCACCTGACGCTGGGGATTCTGCGCAAATCCCAGGCATTTTTCTACGCCTTTGCCTTTTTCTGGCTGGACGGCTTCGCCGTCCCTGCCCCAGCGCAGGTAACGCAAACCGTTGGCTTGCCCCTTGCACAATAAGTAAAAAATGACTAAATCAAATTACCTTGCTTCCAAAAAGATGTTCCTGTTATATAGCCATCCTGTGTGGTCATTTCTTACAGTGTTTGTTGCTGTGATTTTTGTTTTCACTACTCAATATATCCAAAATCAACTATATGGAAATTTTGTTTTTACAGTTGGCATTATTAGTATCTTAAGCCTTTCAATCCCTTTGGTTGCCAATTATGTGTACAAAAACTTATTATCTCTTCAAGAAACCGTATCTTCTTTAACAGAAACAAGTCAGAATGAATGGTTTTCAAAACAAATATTTTTTATTTTCGGGATTAATCGCTGGTCTGGGATTTTTGTGGTTGCAGTAATAATTTGCGGCGAACTCATAAATTATATTTTTGTTTGGAATGCGTGGAATGGCGTAGCAAAGTTCTTTTATTTTTTACACGCTGCAATATTTTTTGCTACGCTCGGAATGTTGGGCTGGTCTTATTTTGGTGTTTTATTGTTTGCTCGCCAAATTAAGTATCTGCACTTTGACCCAGAGCCTTTTGAGACAAAAAGAGATGAATTTGACAAATTGAATTCATCATTTTTTGAGATATTCTTTGCGGGCGCAATACTTTATATTGGCACAATAATGGCAAGTTGGATAAGCCCGATTAGTTCTTATCTGCTCCAACAATTCATTCTTCAAACTATGGTTTTTCCATTGGCATTTGGTGTTCTTGGCTTTTTTGCCCTTATTCAATATTTTTTACACGAAGCGATGAAGAAAGCCAAGAAAATCAGGCTGAATAAAATCTCATTATTAATTAGAAAGCACTATCATGAATGGGAGAAAAATTCATCTGAAAATCATAGAGCAACAATCAATGATTTGCTTGTGTGGAAAGAAAAAATTGAAAAAGAAAAAGATTTTCCCTTTGATTTTGTCACAGTGGCGTCCGTAACGGTTACAGTTTTATTGCCAGCGATAAAAACTATTATCGAACTTCTGCGCAGTGGATGAAGAAATGAAAAAAGGCAATCGTTTCGCAAAAACATCTTTGATTTTTATCACTTTATTTACTTTGACAATAACAAGTTGCGAACCTATAAAATCCGACCCTGTTCCAGTTAACAATTGCCGTTACGAACTTGCTACCAAATACCATACAGCATACGATTTCGGTAGTCAAGAGTCGAAGTATATTTACGTTTTACTAGATCAAGCCTATGATTCTAAACAAATAGCCGAAGATTTACAGTTATTATCAGAAGTAATAATTACAAACATGTTTCCTGGAGACAAATTAACTGTTGCATGGATTAATTTAGACGGCAGCGAAAAGACAATAGTTTTCGATGAGCGCATCGAGAGAGTTGAATTGCCTCAATTTCCTCCAACACCAATTGCGCCTTCATTAATCCAAACATTGCCTCCATCAAACATTACAACAACTGAAAAGCAAGAAGTTCAGACGAATCAGGCTGTCAATAAAGATATTAACGAGAAATATTTTTGCGAAATAGGTGAATGGAATGCCGCAAGTGACGACATCTATGAAAAATGGCAACATGAGCAAAAGATAGAAATGGAATCTTTCTATGAGAAGGTAAAGTTTGCACTAACGCCAATTGCAAGATATTCGTACAACAGCAATTTGATTTACGAATCCTTATCTACTGCCACAGATAGAATCCAATTGGCAATTACAGAACACCAAGACGACAAGTATATATTGATTATATTTTCAAATATGTACGACTGGCGACCATCAAAACCAAAAAATATGAAAATTGACCTTGAAGGTATAAACACATTAATCGTGTCGCAAAAATGCAGGGATGAAGTAGATTGTATAGCAGTTAAAACCAAATGGGAAACACAATTAATAGATTTTGGAGCAGTCAATCCACTATTTCTTGGTATAGATAATATTCCTGCTACTATCTTTAGCATCCCGTAATTTCAAATCGTTATAGTAGTATGATGTCAAGTAAAAAGCGAATACTCAAAATGAATAAAAGCAAGCCAACAAAGCGTGCACCCGACGCTGGGGATTCTGCGCAAATCTCAAGCATTTTCCTACGCCTCGGCATTTTTCCAGTCGGACGGCGTCCCGCCGCCCGCCCCAGCACGGGTAACGCAAACCGTTAGCCTGCTAATCGCGAAGGGAAATCAAATGAAATGTATTTGTTGCAATAATCAAGGTAAATATTCTGTCTTGCTTGCCGTTGGTTCTGATGGTAAGAGCGAATCACCACGCTACTATATTCCTAATCAAACTGTTCGAGCGTCGCTTCTACAAATGCCAGATATGATGGGCGAAGTTGTACACGAAGTATATTTCTGTCATGATTGTATGCGAAAGGTAGAAGATAATCTTCGTGCAACCATCGCTTATTTGCAAACCGAAAACGCAAGCAAAGGAGAATAGAGCATGTCATCAGATGAAGAATATTTACAGCAAATAAGGAACCTACTTTCTGGAATAACCTTGCCGCCCTGGGAAACTGGTAAAGAAAAAACTGGTGGATACATGGAAATGCCCGTCGTTGCTCCTAAAGACCCAGAGAAGATTATGGCAATCGGATATATGATTTTTCCAATTCAAGGAGGACCCGTTGCATTCTCATTAATGGGAAGCCCTGAATTCTGCGGAAACCGTCAACCAGATACTGCTGAGCAAGCAATGCGAAATGCCGATTTTATTGCACAGGCTCCGAGTATGATCAGTTTCTTGCTCAACTATATTGATACTCATGTCAAAAACGCAGGCTAACACAGCGTGCAGTGGACAGGTGGGTACGCGCCGCGTTTTCAGGCATTTTTCTGGGCTTTGAGTTTTTTCCGTTTCGACAGCAAGTCTCCGCCCACCCACCTGCCACTACCGATAACTTGCAGTGTCAAGATCATGAGAAGGAAAGTTTCTCATGGTCTTTTGTATTCAAAGGGATTTCATAATTAGGGAAAGCTTCGCCACCCCCGTCAGCCTCTGCGGTTGATCCGGGGTTGCAGATTCTTATTTCGGTTTTTCGTTCAAGCCCGCTTTAGCAGGTCAAGCCCAGTTCCTCCATGCGTGCCAGGACTTCCGCTCTGGGTGCGATCCTTCTGGGCACATTCCTGCGTACAAAGCGAGTGATGTCGGTCTCAATGCCGAGCTTCATCAACGCATATTTGGCAAACTGCTTGTAGGTCAGTCCCAGGCGGACGTTTTCGTCCAGGTCCCACGCCAACACCAACATCTTGTACGCCGGGTCTTCTTCGCTCGCATGAATGTCGGTCTCTTCCTTCGTCAGCACGTGCCAGACCGCCACCAACAACTTCCGCGCGATCACCACAATCGCCTGGTTCGGTCGACGCATGCGGCGTAGATACTTCTCATATTGCTCCTTCCAATACGGCGAAATACGGATCGCTTGCCACGCCGCTTCCACCAGTGCCCAGCGCAATTCCTTGCGTCCACTTTTGGTAATGCGCTTCTCGATGTGTTCCTTGCCACTCTCATGAACGCCCGCTCCCAACCCCGCATAGCCCACCAGATGCTTGGCACTCGCAAAACGCTGGATGTCACCGATGGCAGACAGCACGATCATGCTCATCACCACCCCGAAGCCGGGTAGTTGTAACAGTCTCACCGCCTGCTTGCCCCACGGCTCCCGCAGGCATTGCCGCCCCAATTCTGCATCCACTTCCGCTTTGTGTTTGTCAATCTCCTCCAGCAGCACCAGTTCCTGCTGGATCTGCATCTTCTCCAACCCACTCATCTGCTGTGCCTGCCACCCAGGCTGCATCCTGCAAAGCTCCCTTTCGGCAGCAGGATGTTATGTCGATGCAGCAGACTTTGCAGCCGGTTGCGGATCATCGTGCTCGTTTTGACCAGCCGATTGCGATACGAGATCAGCCCACGCAACTCGCGCACTTCTACAGGCGGCACCCATACCTCCGGCACGATGTCCGCAATCAACAAGCGGATCAGCCGCTTGACATCTTCCTTGTCCGTCTTGACCCGCGCTTCGGCAATCTGCCTCACGGCTCCGGCATGCGCCACCACGGTGCGGGTGACCAGCGGCGCCACACTGTCGTAGATGTCCCAGACATTGGTGGTCGTCTCGATCACCACTGCATCCCCTTCCTGCAGGTTGGCGCTTGCCCATTCCCGAAACTTCGCCATGCTGATCCGGCGGGGCGGCATCACCCACTCCTGCTTCGCATTCTGTCCCCCCGCCAGCACATACTCCTTGTGAATATCCAGGGCTATGTACCGCTCGATCTGTCTTGTATCTTCTGTTCCTTTCATGCTACACTCCTTATGTCTGTGCTTGGGACGTGGATTGTTGGGTTTGAGTGGCAGCCACCGATTCGGGTTTCGGTGCAAACTCGCACCATCCCAGATTAGGTTCCGCAGGTGTCCACATAACGCGGCGGGCTCTCGATTTCTTCCAGCGAAATCTGTCCCATAGCGGCTGCCGGACAACCCAGACACTCACACCCCATCAGCGTCCCTGCGGCGGTATCACCTCTAGGATACGCCGATGCCACGTCCCAAGCAAGTTCATTCTAATAACGCCAGCCGTTGAAACTGTCGAAAAAGTGGGGAAATTAACAACTAAATGTCGACCTTACGGACATCGTGGAAAGCACAGAACCTTACTAACCGAATAACCTTGAGGACATCGTGGAATACTCTGGGGAGTGATTGAAAAAGCGTTGCAGCTAGTCGGTTGCAGGCTTTTGAAATGCCCGCGACAAAGGCAAAACAGGCTCCGACAGCGGAAAGGGATGATTGGCGAAACATCGTCGTTTCGTCTCGTCGGGTGCCTGGTCATAGATACACAGTCGCGCCCCGCGCAGAGTGATGAACAGGGTTGCCCACACGCCTTGGTTCGGTCGTGCCCAGCCCGCTGACCAGTTGACATTGAAAACGGGAATGGTCTGGTCTTTGGACACGGCGCGCATGAAATGGATTTTTCCTTCCGTGATTGGCAAGCGCTTGGGCAGGACAAAGTTTGTGGGCAGGAAGCGCGGCGGGCTGGCAAAGTGCAGGGCAGCGGGTGATTGTCCATCCAGTGCGGAATGATGCCTGCTGAGGCGATAACGCCCAAAGAAGCGGGCGGAGGTTTGCTGGACATGCGGTAGATTCTGCATCTGCACCTTATTCCACACATTCTGGCTGTAATCCTGGTGAAAACGTTCGACAAAGGCGTTACTCTCGGGATGGTAGTAGGGTGAGTAGATCAATTCTGTGCCGACCAGTAGCATCAAGCGCGGCACCCGTCCGATGACATAGGGATGGGTACGCCCACCGTTGAAACTGCTCTCGTTATCCATCTGGGTGTACTCGGAAATCCCGATACTTTGGAAGGTTTTCAGGCAAAAATCGAGGACTTCGTCGGTGGATTTGCGCTCATACTGCCGACCATCGGGATAACGGGAAACCACGTCAAGGGCATTGAAGCAATTCACCAACGTCCCGCCCGCCAAGTAGTGTGGCAGATTGTCCATCTGGGTCAACTGATGGGGGCGCTCCACGCGAATGTGTGGGTACACAAGAGCCTGGCTCCGTATGCGCCTGTCGCGGCTTGGTGACACCCGCTTCTCGCAAGACCTTCTCAATCGTGCTGATACTTGGGATGCTCTTCTGACACCGTTTCATCATCCGACCGCGAATCGCGCCCGCGCCGATGTACGACAAAGCGTTGGGCTTTTTCGCTTCCTCTTCCAGTTCGGCGCGAATCTCCAGGATCTTCCGCTTCGTCTTTTCGGAGGTGCACTTCGGTTGACGGCGGGGAGCCCGGGATGGACTTTTCAGTCCATCCCACCTCGCTTCATTGAAGCGCTTCTGCCATTTGTACGCCCACGAAAGGCAGTGACCCAACTCAGCCGCCGCTTCTTCGGCAGTGCGACTGCTTCGCAAAAGATGGATTAAACTATGCCGTGCCTTTTCCACATCGTTGCTCATGCTGCACCTTCGCTTTCTTGATCGTTAGCGAAGCGTACTCACTTTTCCACGATGTGCTCAAGGTTCGGTTGTTAATGTGCGGTTCGTGTTTCTTCCCATGCACCGTCCTTTCTCTTTCTACGATGTCTTCAAGGTCGACAATTATCATGTATACCTGACCAAAGAAAATCGCCAAGAATTAGAAAGTCTGATACGAAGCGGCGAATCGTCGGCGCGCACTCAAACTCGCGCACGGATATTGTTGTTGACGGACGAGAACCAGAAAAAGAAAAAACGAACGGAAGAAATCGCATCTGTTTTGCTGTGTTCCTTGCCGACCATCACGGCCATTCGCAGGAAATTTGTCGAAGGCGGATTAGAGAAAGCCCTGTATGATAAAGCGCGTCCAGGAGCGACCCCAAAGATCACGGGCGAGGTGGAGGCGCAATTGACGCTGTTGGCGTGTAGTGCGCCGCCCGAAGGAAGGTCACGCTGGACCTTGCAACTGCTGGCAGATAAACTGATTGAGCAGAACTGTTACGTTACCTGTCTGACGATGAATATCCTGAGGCAGAAAAATTGTATGGGTCACAGACAATCTCAATACACATTCGCCTGCATGTCTGTATGAACGATGCGAGCCTGCGGAAGCCAGACGATTGACACAACGCTTTGAATGGCATTACACACCCGAACATGGCTCTTGGTTGAACATGGCTGAAATTGAATTGAGCATCCTCAGCCGCCAATGTACGAACCGCAGAATTTCCAATAAGCGGACCCTCGCAAGAGAAGTTACTGCTTGGGAGAAAGATCGCAACAAACTAAAGGTGCAAATTGATTGGCAATTCAGACCCGATAATGCTCGCATTAAACTCAAGCGGCGTTACCCTGTCACCATTGTAAATAATTCAAGTTAGGAAAGTACTAGGCGCTGTAGTCAAACTGACTGCCGCGTTGCTTTTCGCCAGTGTAGAGCCAGTTCGTTTCAAATCCTTTCGATAACCAGAACATGATCAAGCTGCGCTGCACCAGTGCTTTGTCGTATTCCTTCCAGTTCTTGACACGGTATAATGCTTTTGGGCGTGAGTGGGGCTTTGTTTGTTTGGGCATAAACCCAAGGTTATACGCTCACGCCGCTTTTATCTAGCCTTTCATGCACCAAAGCCCTTCGCACATGTCACTGGCAACGTCTCTTCAAAACCACTTCGGTTTCCCATCCTTCCACGCGGGACAGGAAGAAGCGATCCAATCCCTGCTCAACAAACAACACACCCTCGCCATCATGCCCACAGGCGCGGGGGGAAACCGCTGTCAGCGTGTTGGCGGATTGTTTGGAGAAGCAGGTCAAGGGTCGGAAGGAGGCGTTGGGTCGCGGGGATTTACATCTGCCAGAGAGAAACAAATTGCTGTCACAACGAGCCGCGCCGGTGTTTTCGCATCCATCCACCCGGTCACTCCCCCGGCTGATGCAGGTATTTCAAGCCCGATCCGGTATTGAAGCAAACGATCCGCTCATCGCTGGAAACCATGTTCTGTTCGACAATTTTTTTCAGCGCGGCGATGGTCGCTGCGCCTTCCGGGGCGGAGAAGATACCCTCTTTCGCTCCCAGTTGTTTTTGGGCATCCAGGATCTCCCCATCGCTGACTGCAATCGCCGCGCCCCCGCTCTCGCGGATATTCCGCAGGATAAGATGATCGGCAAAGCTTTTTGGCACGCGCAGTCCCGAGGCGACGGTGTGCGCATTCAGCCAGAAGTCGCAGAACGATGCGCCGGAATTGAAGGCTCTGACGACCGGCGCGCATCCCTCCGCCTGGACTGAAATCATGCGCGGACGGTGTCCATTTTTCAGCCAGCCGAGTTCGGAAAGTTCGGCAAAGGCTTTCCACATTCCCACCAGTCCCGTCCCGCCGCCGGTGGGGTAAATGATCACATCGGGAAGGTCCCAGTCGAAGAACTCCGCCAGTTCATAGCCCATCACTTTTTTGCCTTCCGTGCGGTACGGTTCTTTGAAGGTCGAGAGGTCGAACCAGCCCTCTTCGCGCGCCTTGACGCCCGCCATGCCTGCCGCGTCGCTGATCAAACCGTCTATCAAAGTAAGCTCCGCCCCAGCCATCCGGCATTCCTCGATATTGGCAACCGGGGGTGTCCTTCGGCATGAAGATGTGCGCTTTCAATTTGGCGCGGGCGGAGTACGCGACCATGGCGCCCCCGGCGTTGCCCGCCGTGGGAATGATGACTTTTTCGATGCCCAGTTCCTTTGCCTTGGCAATGCTGGCGGAAATCCCGCGCGCTTTGAAGGAGCCGGTGGGGTTGAAACTTTCGTCCTTGAGATGCAGGTTTTCCAAGCCGAGGATGCCCCCCATATTCGGCAGGGGAAGCAGGGGGGTATCCCCCTCCCCCAAGCTGACGATGTTCTGCGGGTCGAACACCGGCAGGAGTTCGCGCCAGCGCCACATTCCCGGGGACGCCTGCGGATTCCATCGCGGTCGAGTCTCCGGCGCGCAGATTGCAGGTCGTATCGCGCGAGCAGGGGAGCCTGGCAGGCGGGACAGAACGTCTGCACCTGCCTGGCATCGAAGCGGTTGTTGCATTGGCTGCATTCCAAATAATCAAAATAGGTCATGATATTTCCTCAAAGCGCAGGGGCGATAGGTCACGATTCAAAATTTAAAAGATTTCCCCCGGCGGATCCAATTCCAGACTGTGACGCGATCGGCTGAGACTGCGAAGTTTGCTACGGAGAGGGAATGAAAGCTTCGACTCTCGCCCACAACTCGCGTATGTTGATGGGCTTTGCCATGTACACATCGCAGCCTGCGTTGAGGGCTTTTTCCGCATCGCCTTTCAGGGCGTTGGCTGTGATGGCGATGATGGGGATGTATGCCAAAGCCGGCTTGTTGCTGGTTCGCAGGCGCCTCGCCACCTCGTACCCGTCAATGTCGGGCAGGTTGATGTCCAGCAGAATCAAGTCCACGTGCTCTTCCTCGGCAAGCGCCACGCCGCTCAATCCGTCCATGGCGGGCAAAAAATGATAGCCGCGCGCTTCCAGGGCGCGTTTCACGAGCATCAAGTTATCCGGGTTGTCTTCGATGTATAGTATGTTGTGTGTCATAGTCGTTCTCCCTGCGTTTTGTTCATTCCTTTTTACCGACAAGAGCCTCGACGTTCTCCAAAAGCTCTTCGATATTGATCGGCTTGCTCAGGCACAGGTCACAGCCCGCCTCGAGGACCTTCTCGGCATCGCCCCGCATCACATTGGCAGTGATGGCAATGATCGGTACACAGATCAGCGCGAGATTTTCGCTCGCACGCAGCCGGCGGGCTACTTCATAGCCGTCAATATCTGGAAGATTGATATCCAGCAAGATCAAATCCAGAGCCTGGGTTTCCGCTATGAAAAGTCCGTGAATACCGCTCTGCGCCTCGATCAGGTCGTAATTGCGCGATTGAAGCACCCGCTTGACCAGCATCATGTTATCCGGGTTGTCTTCAATGTAGAGGATATTGGGTTTCATTACCGGCCTGCCTGCGCTTCGGTTTTCTCTTTAATGACATGGATGACCTGGTCCACGAATTTTCTCGCGGGCAACGCCCCTTTTTGATAGACGGCTTCTATGTGCCCGTTCAGGCGTTTGCGTTCCTCCGGGGTGATATCCTTTGCGCTGACCACCACCACGGGGATGCCGCACGTGCGCGGGTCGAGTTTCAATTCCTCGATGAGTCCGAAGCCGTCCAAGCCTTTCATCATCAAGTCGCTGATGATCAAATCCGGCAGGTTCTGCCGCGCCATTGCCAGGCCCTCCCATCCGTCTTTGGCATGATATACGCGATACGCCTTATGCCCTTCCAGCAGGCGGCGGATGAGCAGGGCGTCGTCCGCGTTGTCGTCAATCAACAGGACCGTCGTGGCGGTCTCGTCGAGATTTTCCAGGGCGGCTTGCAAACCCTCGCGCGGCGCAGGCGATTGATCTTCGCTGAGATGGACATCCACCGCGAACCGGTCGCCGAGAACGTGCTTTTCAACCGGGAAGGTATGTCCCGTGCAATTGACCACGACCAGTTCGCCCGGGCAAATGACTCTGTTCCGAACCAGTTTTTCGAGTCCGGCGAAGGCGACGGCTGTCGCCGGTTCGACCGCTGTCCCTTCGCTCCTGGCAAGCGCCTTCATGGCGGAATAGGCTTCGAGATCGGTGACGGACTCCATTGCGCCGCCATACTGCTGCATGATATTCCAGAGGTAGGTGTACGACTTTCCCGGATCGCCGGTGGACAGGATGATAATGCGCGTATCGGGGATGACAGGCGCGGCGGTCTCTTTCCCGGCTTTGAAGGCATTGACCATCGGCGCACAGCCTTCCGATTGGATGACCGCCAGTTTGGGGATTCGGTCAATCAGCCCCATGCCGAACAGTTCCTTGAAACCCTGGTGAACTCCCAGCGGTCCCAGCCCGCCGCTCACAGACTGGACGTACCAATCCGGGGCTTGCCAGCCGAGTCCTTCTACGATTTCGTAAGCGATGGTCTTCATCGATTCGCGCGAAGGGATGGAACTTGCGCCGCGATCCATGAGCAGGCGGCGGCGCTGCGCAAACTGGGCGGCGATCTGCTTGGTCTGGTCGTAGTTGCCGCTGACGCGAATGACCTCCGCGCCGAAGAGCGCCGCCTCGCGCAGTTTCTCCTGCGGCACGAGGCTGGTCATGAAGACCCAGAGTTTGATGCCGGCCCGCGCGCACGCCGCGGCGTATGCCACCGCGGCATTCCCCGTCGAAGCGATGACCGCCTCGCGGATCCCGCCTTCGCTCATAGCTGCCACCGCGACGGCAGCCTGGCGGTCCTTGAAGGAGGAGGTGGGACCGTAGCGCTCATCCTTGATGTAAACCGTATCAAGCCCAAGTCCGGGCGCGAAGCGTTGCGACAGCCAGAGCGGAGTTCCACCGGCAGGGTACAGGTTCATGGAAGCCGGGTCGTTGAGCGGCAGGACATCATGATAACGCCACATGTTCGAAGGGCGGTTTGGGAGCCCGCGCAGGATCTCGCGTTTGAAAGCATCGTAATCGTAGCGGGCTTCCAGCCATTGCGACTCGCACTTCCGGCAGACCGCCGGGACAAAAGGTTCATAGGGCCGCTGGCCGCCGCACAGATTACACTCCGGGTAACGGGGCGCCGCCATTTATTTTTCCTGCCTTTCCACCACGTCGGTGATGCGGGCTTCGACGGGTAGTTCAACGTGGAAGGCGGAGCCTTCGCCGTCCACGCCGCTGCTTTCCGCCCACAGGCGTCCGCCGTGCATTTCGACCAGGCGGCGGCTGATGGGTAAGCCCAAACCGGTGCCGCCTGCCTTGCGCGTGGTGGAGGAATCCACCTGGGTGAATTCCTGGAAGATGGCTTCCAGGTGGTCGGCTGGAATGCCAAGCCCGGTATCCTTCACTGTGACCAGCACGCGCGCGCCCTCCATGGGCTTTACACAAACGGAGATCCTGCCTTTCTCGGTGAACTTGATGGCGTTGTTGACCAGGTTGATCAGCACCTGGCGGATGCGCGTGCTGTCGGCATAGATTTCGACGTTTCGATCCGAGTCTTCTTCGATGAAGAGGGCAAGGTTCTTTTCGCTCGCCAGCGCAGAGGTGATGCCGACGACCTCATCCAGGACGGTGTGGACTTTGAACATTTCGGCGTGCAGGTTCATGCGTCCGGATTCGATCTTCGCCATATCCAGCACGTCGTTGATGAGGTGCAGGAGGTGCTGTCCGTTCTTTTGAATGAGGCGCAGGTCGGTATCCATGTATTCGGTGAGTTTGCCGTCCAGCCCTTCGAGCATGACATCGGTGAAGCCGAGGATGGAGTTCAACGGCGTGCGCAACTCGTGCGACATGTTGGCAAGGAACGCCGACTTGAGCCGGTCCAGTTCCTTCAATTCAGCCGCGCGTTTGCGGAGTTCCTCCGTCAACCGCATGGCTTCGAGGTGGATGCTGACCTGCACGGCGATGGCGGAGGCGAGTTCCGCATCCTCCTGCGCGAGTTTTTCGGGGCCCCGCCACGCCGAGTTGACCGATGGCTTCGCCGCGCACCGTGAGGGGGTGAACGAAGCATAAGTCCTGCGTCGGGGGAGCCTCTGTGACGGGAATCACCCGGTTGGAGTCATAGACGAAGCCCATCCCGGTTTCGTCCTTCTGATCGAGGTAAGACTGCCAGTTCTCGCGCGTGAGGCGGCGGGTGGCTTCCTCCGATTCCGCGCGGGCGCGGGAGGCATCCGCCAGCAGTCGGATGTTCTCCAATTGCTGCGCTGCCTGGTTGGCGATGGAAGCGACCAGCGCCCAGTCTTCTTCTGTAATAGGTCGGGAGGGATCGGGCTGCAGGTAGAGCAAACCCACATGCTCATCCATGACTGTCAACGCCTCATGAACCCCCCCGTCCGCCTGAGGCGGGACCAGGAACGGCTCGACGGCGGACTGGTTGTAGGCAAAGCCCACGCGCTCGCTCTGATGGATGGCATCCAGGAAGGAATCCCAGCTTTCATGGATGAAGCGGCGGGTGGCATTTTCCGCCTCGGCGCGGGCGCGTTCGGTTGCATCCAGCAGGCGCAGGTTCTGGATGTGCGTGGAGGCTTGCTGCGCCACCAAATTGAGCAGGCTGATTTCCTCCTCGGTCCATTCGCGCCCGGATGGAGGCTGAATTTGCACGTTGCCGATCGGCTGTCCGCCGGCGAGAAGCGGGACGGCAATCTCCGGCGAAGCCTCAGAGGGATCGCGAAGCGGCTGTACTCCGTCGCCGGAAAAGGCGTACCCCATCCACTCCTTTTCATACAGGATGGGGAGCGGGCGCGGGAGCGCTTCCTCTTGAACCGATTTCGGGTTCGGCGAAAGGACCGGCGGCGCATCCTGCTCCGCGAGGCATTTCTCCAATTCCCGAACGTCCGCTTCAAGCAGGAGCAGGCGGCTTCGGATTTCATCAATCTCTTGTTGAACCGCTTGCACGTCCCAGGCAGGGTCAGCGGACAGGCGTTCGATAGCCGCGAAGAGCGCTTCAAGCCGTTGACGATACTGCTGTGTTTTCAACATAAGTCACTGCCTCTCGGAGAGTCCATGAGCCTAGCGGCCGTTCCCGCCCGGCTTGACGCCCAGTTGGGCAATGGTGAGGGGCGCACCAGTGGCATGACCCAACTCGCGCACCGCGATTTGCAGCACGGCTTCCACGGTGGTGGCGCTCTGGATCTTCTGGCTGATGGCGTTCAACATGCTTTCGCGCTCCGCCTGTTTTTGCGCCCGGGCAAACGAGCGGGTGTTTTGCAGGGAGGTTGCCACCGGGAGGCAAGGGTGGCTTGGATGTTGGCATCCTCTTCGGTGAAGGCATCGAGGCGGTCGGATTGCACGTCCAGCACGCCCAGCACCTGGCCGCCAATCACCAACGGGATTGCCATTTCCGCTTGTGTATCGGGGAGCAGCCGGGTTCGGCAACCAGCCCGGGGCCGTCGCGGACATCGTTGACAACGACCGTTTGCCGGGTGCGCGCGGCGCGCGCCACGAGCGACTGTTCCCGGTCCAATGGGATGACCGCGGTGCCGTGTGTGCCTTCGTGTTCGTCGCCTTCCTTCCAGCCGCAGGCGGCGATCTTGAGTTCCCCGGTCGTTTCGTTGAAAAGGAAGACGTGGGCATGGTACAGACCGAACTTGCGCTGGGTCAGGCGCACAACGGTTTCGAGCATTTTTTGTACGTCCAACTCCCTGGATGAAGCCGTGCTGATCTCCGCCACCGCCGCCAACTGACGGGCGCGTTCGTCCAGTTCGATCTGACCGCGTTTTGTATCCTCCAGCAGGCGCAGGTTCTCGATGTGCGCGCCCAGCCGTTCGGCGACGGCATTCGCCAATTCCAGGGCATCCTTATCATCCGCTTCAAGCCCCTGGACGGCGAGTTTGCCGACCGTTTCATCGCGGGCTTTGAGCGGCAGGGTGACGGACTCCCGGATTGCAGGCTGGCGCTCCCAGGCGGGGCGGACTTCGTTCAAGTCATACAGGTAGCCCAGGCTTTCACCGGCGCGGTTCTCGACGTACCTCTGCCAGCCCTCCAGGGTCAGGCGGCGGACGGCTCCTTCGGCTTCGAGGCGGTAACGTTCGGCGCTTTCGAGCAGCCGCAGGTTTTCGATCTGTTGCGCGACCTGACGGGCGACGATGTTCACCAATTCCGCGGTTTGGGCGTTCAAGTCCCGCTCGTTCACCTCGACGACGAGACTCCCAAGCGGCTCTCCCGTGACCGAGATGGGTGCTGAAATTGCATTGCCTTCGGGGAGCGGCTGCAGTTCCCCCGCTTCGACATACGGGACAATTTTTCCGCCTTCGAAAACGAACCCGCTCCGTTCGGGCTGGTGGATGGCGTCCTGGTATTCCTGCCATCCCTTTCGCACCAGACGGCGGGCTTGGGATTCCACTTCGGCGCGGGCTTGTTCGGTTTCGGCAAGCAGGTTCGCGTTTTGAATGGCAATCGCCAATTGACCAGCCAGCGCTTCGAAGGCGGGCAGTACATCTTGGCTTAATGAGCCTGCGTGTTCACTTTGCATATCCAGCACGCCCACCACCTGGTCTCCGATCAGCAGCGGCACAGCCATTTCAGAACGGGTATTTAGCAAAAGTGGGTTTGGTTTGAATGTGGCGCTGGCGGCAGTATCGCTAATCACCACGGAATGTTTCTCCACTGCGGCGCGTCCGTTGATCGAGCCTGTATTCAGCGGCAGGCGGTGCCTGCGGCTGATGAGTTGTTCGCCCACGCTTCCCGTACCGGATTGCAGCACCAGGTTCGTCTGGCTGGGGTCTGCCAAGTACACTTGAACGTAGTACAGGTCGAATTGCTTGCGGATGAGTTCCGCGGCGTCCTTCAACATCACGTCGAGGGCGCGCACTTGCGAGACGGTGCGTCCAACTTCGGCGGCGAGTTCGAGGTTGCGGGTACGTTCAGCTACGCGAGCTTCCAGGTTTCCCAATGTCGCTTGCAGACGGGAGGTCATTGCATTGAACGTATGTGCCAGCGCGCCAACTTCGTCAGCGGTTCCGATGTTGGCACGGGCGCTCAAATCGCCTTCTGCGACTTTTTGAGCCACGGCGGATAATTGGGTGATTGGTTTGGTGAACAAATTACCCAGATAAAAGCCAACCGCCGCGGTAAGCAACAATGCCGCCATGGTGAAAAGAATAATCTGGTTTCGCGCCGCTCTTTCCATTGCAATTACCGTGGTTGCGTTAATATCCACTCCGACAATGCCTTCCCGGGTTCCATCTTTTCGATAAATGGGCGCATACGCGGAAAGGAACGTTCCATATTCGTCCGTGTAGAAATCCTCCTCAACAATGGGACGATCGAGCGTGAGCGCATTTTCAGCAAGCAAGGCGCTTGGGTCGTCATAGACAACTCCCGGGATGAGAGGAACGTATCCCTCCTCCAGGCCGTTGTCGAGAACGAAGGTTAGTTTTCCCTGTTCATCCACCCGGACGGAAAAGATATATGTCAGGTCGGGATCGGTGGCGAGAATGGCGGCATTGGCGGCCTGCATTTTTTTGTAGGCGTCTGATTGCTGGTCTTCCACAGTTTGGATGGTAGCGTGCAAGTCCCCATCCTGGTTCAGGGCTATGATGCTGACAACATGGATCAGGCGTTCACGAATGTCCTCGCGCACTTGATTGCGGTAACTAATATAGGAACCAATTCCAACGATGCCCACCCCAATCAGGGTCGCAAAGGTGAAAAATGTTATGAGTTTGGTGCGCAGGGAGTAATCACGGAACTGGCGGAAGAGCACAATGACAATCACAACCACCGTTGACGTTGCCAGGAAATGGACGAAGGCATTTGGCAGGGACGGGCCCGCTCCCGAACCAAACATGTCCACTAGAAGGGTTGCCAACCCCGAGACGGCTGTAAGAACGGCCGCCACCCAGCCCGACCTGCGAGGCAGGATCTGGAAGGCGCTCATGGGTCCAACAACCATCAAGGCGGACCCCAACACAACTCCCAGACCGGTTGCCAACGTGGCAATAAGCGGGTATGACAATGCCAGAGCAGCCAGCACGAGTACAATACTCAGGGAAGCCTGCCCGCGCCAGCTCAATACTGCACCAAACACAAACCATAAGCCCAGCACAAACGAAACCCCGGCAAGCACGTAGAATTGCCAGGTTGTGGCGGTCGGAGCCAGGAACAGGTAATAAAAAACAGCCACAAAATGGGCGGCGGCGATCAACACGGCAGTCAAAAATGCACTGCGCGCCTGTTGGGATGTGCTTTCAGGAAGTTGGAAAAATGAGTTCTTCATCGTACGCTCCTTGCTCAGTTCCGGCTGACGCCGTCGCCGCCGTCGTTCCCGCCAATGGCGGCGCGGACGCGCGGCGCGCCGAGCGCCGATCCAGCTCGCGGATGGCAGTTTGCAAAGTGTCTTCCACCGACGTGGCGCGCTGGATCTTCTGACCGATGGCGTTGACCAGTGGTTTCCAGTTCAGCCTTGGCGCGGGATTCTTCTGAATGTACGGGCGTTCTGCAATGAGATGGCAACCTGGCTGGCGAGGGACTGCAGAAGGGTGACATCCTCCACGCCCAAACCGTTCACTGTGTTTTGCTGCACGTCCAGGACGCCCAGCACCTGATCGCGGGAGGCGATGGGGACGGCAACTTCTGATTTGGTATCGGGCAGCAATGGATTGGGAAGCCAGCCTTCCGCCTGCGTCACGTCCGGGACGAGCACCGGGGCGTTGGTCTCCGCCGCTCGCCCCACCAAGCCGCGTCCCTTTGGGATTTTGTGACCGTGCGCCAGCATCGCGGCTCCCGCTTCGCCTGTGCCGCCTGCCATCACCAGGTCCCCAGCCGTCTCATCCATGAAGTAGATGTGGGCGTGGTAGTAGTGGAAGGCGGACTGTACCTCTTCGACCACAGTCACAGCCAGTTGGCGGGGGTCGGTTGCCATGGTCAAACGGCGGCTGACTTCGGCGGAGGCGGCAAGGGCTTTCGTGCGGTCGGCGACGCGCTGTTCCAAGCCGTCCAATGTATCCTTGAGTTGAGCAGCCATGGTGTTGAATGTTTTGGATAGCACGCCGATCTCGTCGCGCGATGGGACTTCGGCTTGCAGGGTAAGGTTACCATCCGCGATTTGTTGAGCCACAGCCGTAAGACTCACAATCGGGCGCGAGATGATCTGGGATATAAAGTAACCGATGGCGGCAACCAAAACGACGATGCTCACACCGACAATGGCATTCGTGCGTGTTCTGGCCTGCAAGGGAGCCAGGAAGACCTGTTCATTTTGACCAAAGGCAAACACCCAGGGCTGGTTTGCAAGCCGCACAGCAACGGTGTGCTCCACTTGATTTTCGCCTTCGTGAAACTCAGCATTAAAGACCGGTTGGGTGTCAATATTCTCCAAAGCCTGGTGGGTGGAGGAAAAGTCGGTGGAGAGCTCTTCTATTGTGCCAAAGGGCAGGCGGAGTTCAGTTTGTAACCGAGCCAATGTTTCAGCGGGCAGCGGCGCGACCGATTTCAAAACCAGATTGGGTTGTTCGCTGTCCCCCAGGCGAATCTGGTTTTCATCCAACAGTACGGCAAATGCTTCTTCGCCAGAAAAATCGCCGACATGCTCTGCTACCAGGTGCTGGAGCACCTCGGCTCTGTACCGCATCCGCAAAACACCGACCAAATTGCCTTCCTCATCGTTCACCGGGGCGCTGAAGCTAAGCGTGGGAATTCCATCTTCGATATAGACCGGTGAAACGAAAGGCGCTTGAAGGTTGACAGTTTGAGTGAAAAAGGTTTCGCTCCCATGATCATCACCCACTTCAGCGGGATGGGTGTCTGCCACGTGGTTTCCGTGGATATCAAACAGGCTCACCGCTGTGATAAAGACCTCGTCGTACGAAGCAATCGTGAGCAAATCCTCTTTCACGCTGGCTTCCAGTTCACTGCCGGCGCGCGCCGCAGGAGAAAGCAGGAGGTACTCGTGCAGGGAGTGCAACCTGGCGTAGGTGCTCACATCATGCAAACCTTCTTCAATGAATCCGTCCACTTCGCTGGCGCCTTCCTGGGCAGCAGTAGTAAGGGCTTGTGTCGCGGCGTTGGTCAGGTTTTGCCTCTCGGTGAGGTTGTTGTAATAAGCCAGACCCAAAATCGGGATGATAGTCACGGCAAGAAAGGCGGTAATGAGTTTGGCGCTGAGGGAATAATCGCGGAACTGCCGGGCGACGGTGTAACCGAATAATGGCAGAAGGATTGCCAATACAATGTAGATGATCGTCAGGAAACCTGCCAGGGGAATGCGTTCGATGGGAATGAACAGGTCCACCAGCAATGTGAGGATGCCTGCGGCAACGCCTATAACGATAAATCGTCCCGCCTGCCGCGGCGGCAGGGTCGGCACAGCGACCAGCAGGGCAAGCGTAATACCGCTGACCAGGAGGATAAGCCCCAAACCAGAGACCAGGGCGCTTACGAGAATCATCATGACGAACATCGCGCCGAACGTCAGCCAGATGCCCGCTTCGTGCCGGCCGCGGCGGATCAATACCAGCGCAGCGATCTCAATTGCAGGCATTGCGGACACCATGCCCAGCACTGTCCATAGTTGCCACGAAGGCGTTTGGACGACCTGATAAATGAGATAACCCAATATGATCGGCACTACTGCCAGGAGGATAACCATCACACGCAGAGCGTTGCGCGCCTCTTGGGACATGCTTTCGGAAGGGCGGATAAATGAGTTTTTCATTCCAAACTCCTTGCTCACTGCCTGCCTCTGCCGTCATTGCCCAGCGCGGATGGGTCGAGCGCCACGAGTGTGGGCTTCATCCCCAGCGCATGACCCAGTTCGCGGGCCGCGGTTTTCAGGGCGGCTTCGATGGTGTCGGCGCTTTGGATCTTCTGGCTGATGAGGTTCAACGTTTCCAGTTGTTTGGCGCGTTTTGCCATAAAGATTTCAAGGCGTTTGCGCTCCGTGATTTCGGTGACCGATGCGAGTACTCGAGGATGTTCACCGGGCAGACGTCTGAGGCGAACTTCGCAAGGAATATCCTGTCCCTGCGCATTGCGGTGTGTCCACTCAAAGATCGGGGTGCCGCCCTGCATCGCCTCTGTAATTTTTTCCATCGCCTTTTCCGTTGAATCACGTCCATCGGGTTGCGTGGGCGGGCTCATCTGCGCCGGACCAACTTTGACCAGTTCCTCATACGGCAAACCGTAGAGTTTTACGGCATTCTCGTTCGGTGCGGCGAAACATCCGGTTTCCAGATCAACGATGAGAATGACATCAGGGGCATTGTCTAACAGAGTCTGAGATTCCTGCCTGCTGGCTTCCGCCTCGGCATACAGGCGGGCATTCTGCAGAGCCACCGCCATTTGGTTCGCAATGGACTGCAGCACCTCTGCATCGTTTTGCTGCAACCCGTTGATTTCATCATCCTGCACGTCCAGCACGCCCAGCACCTGGCCGCCAATGGAAATTGGCACAGCAACCTCGGATTTGGTTTCGGGCAGTAACGGGTTGGGCAGCCAGTTCGGATCTTTTGAAACGTCCGATACCAGCACAGCCGCATTGGTTTCCGCGGCGCGCCCCACCAAGCCCTTACCTTTGAGAACCTTGTGACCGCGCTCTAGCAGGGTTTGTCCCACTTCGCCTGTTCCACCTGCCATGACCAGGTCGCCGCTGGCTTCATCCAAAAGATAAATGTGAGCATGATAGTAGTCGAAAGCTGATTGCACCTGTTCCACCACTTCGATCACCAATTGACGCTGATCGAGGATGGTGGAGAGACTTCGGCTCACCTCAGCCACCGTCGTGACTTCTTTTGCACGGCGATCCAGATCTTCAAAGGATTTCCGCAATTGGGCAGTCATGGTGTTGAAGGAAACCGCCAAATCACCAATCTCATCCCTTCTCACCACTCGAGCCTCCTGCGTCAGGTCCCCGGCTTCAATCTCCCGAGCTGTCCTGGTCAGATCACGAATGGGCGCGACAATCGAGCGGCTCAAGAGATAACTCAAACCGAGGGTTAGTAGTACCACCCCAACTGGGATGAATATCATCATCATCTGGGCTTGGCGGACTGTGTTTCTCACACTCGTTGTATCATTCACGATTTGATCGTCAAGGAATTGCTCGAGTTGCTCCAGCCGGGCAGACATTGACTGCTCCGCCTCTTCCAAAGCCTCTCCAGCCTGCTCAATCTGTTCATCATCTGCACCCTGTTCGTACAAGGATATCAGCGTCGCCGAAGAAGTCTGCATGACACCCCAAGACATATTGATATCTTCGATCAAGCCAGCTTCAATTGCTGTTTCTCCTGCTCCTTCGCCTGCTCCAATCTCTTCCCCAGCCGCCTTCAATTTTTCCAATGTTGAGGCCAATTCCTCGGCGGTTTCGTTTCGTTCCTCCAATATGCCGGCTTCCCCAAACAATAGATATTCGCGTGTCTCGCTGAGAAACTTAGTACTCAACACATGGATGTCACCGAGTAACTCGATTTCTTCGAGCGTATCATCTGCTACCTTCACGAATTTTCCCTCGATCAGGTTGGTATAAACATAGCCTGCTACCGCGATCAGGGTCAGGAACAACAATATTGCTAAAAAACTTAGGCTCAGCCTGCGCCCAACCGTGAAGTGGATATTGTTCCATTCCCATCGGGATCCGCTATTGAGTTTGCTCTTAATTCGCTCGAACATGCTGCACCTCTTTACTCTTCAAATTTATATTGATTGGAATTGACCTCGTAATCCGGCACGTCGACCCATCCATTTTGCAAAGCGGCAGGTAAAAGTGCAACGGAAGTCATTTCTCGACTCTTTTCAGCGCTAATCCGCCTGCCGCAACCTTCGGTCGTTGACTTAGCAATCGTCAGTTCCGGCCGCTGCTTGTATTCTCCACGAAATCCCTGTTTCAACCGATAGGCTTGGGCAAGGAAAAGTTGGGAAAAGTTGTCTCTTTCATTTCCGAAGCTCGCTTTCAACTCTTAGTAGCCCACCGTGATGGTGGTCACTCATTTTCATTTCAAACCTCTACCTCGCTGAATGACTTTGCCAGCAATTCGCCTGCCGCGCGGCTGTCGAGCGGTTTGGTAAAAAGAAAGCCCTGCCCGTATTCGCAATCCATCGAATTCAGTTTCGATAACTGCTCGTCCGTCTCCACGCCCTCGGCGATCACTTTCATCCCCAGGTCGTGCGCCAGCATCAGCATCGTGCGGACGATCTCCGAACCGGCGCCATCGTTCCCGATGCGGCTGATGAAGGTGCGGTCCAGCTTGAGCGTGTCAATCGGCAGCCGCTGCAGGCAGCCCAGCGATGAATAGCCCGTGCCAAAATCGTCAATCTGCACTTCCACGCCCAACGCGCGCAGGTCGGAAAGCATGGCGGATGTGGATTCGGCGTCCTCCACGATCATGCTTTCGGTCAGTTCCAGTCTCAAACTGCCTGCGTCCAGCCCGGTTTCGTGCAGCACCCCCGCCACCTTGTCAACCAGGTCCGTTTGGATGCACTGCCGGACCGACAGGTTCACGCTGATCGTGAGCGGCGGGTCTGTGGGGAATTGCGCCTGCCATGCCCGTATCTGGCGGCACGCCTCGCGGAGGACCCAGTGTCCGATGGGGACAATGAGACCGGTTTCCTCCGCCGTGGGGATGAACTCCGCCGGGGTGACGAGTCCGCGCGCGGGATGCTGCCAGCGCGCCAGCGCCTCGAACCCGACGATGCGGCGGGTTCTCAGTTCCACAATGGGCTGGTACTCGATGAAAAATTCCTGACGCTCCACCGCCTTCCGCAGGTCGGTCTCGAGTTCCAGCCGCGTCATCACGTGGTCGAACATCGCCGTATCGAACACTTCGTATCGTCCGCGTCCGTGCCCCTTGGCGCGGTACATCGCAATGTCGGCGTCGCGCAGGATGTCATCCGTGCGATCGTACTGGTTCGAATTCATGACGATGCCCATGCTGACGGAGATGAACACCCTGTGACCCTCCAGGTCGTGGGGCTGGGAGAGATCGCGCTGGATTCGATCCGCGATGCGCGCGGCAACCCCCACGTCCTGAATGTCCTCCAGCAGGATGACGAACTCGTCGCCTCCCAGCCGCGCGACGGTATCTTCGCCGCGCAGGCAGGCGGAGAGGCGCTGTGCGCTTTCGATCAGCAACTGGTCCCCGATGTTGTGCCCCAGGCTGTCATTCACCACCTTGAAGCGGTCCAGGTCGAGAAAAAGCACGGCGAATTTATAGTCCTTGTGCCGCCTGGCGCGTTCCATCGCGTGGGATAAACGGCCCATGAACAAGACGCGGTTGGGCAGGTTCGTCAACGGGTCGTGCAGGGCGTTATAGACCAATTGAGCCTCCATGCGTTTGCGCCCGATCAGTTCGGTTTGCAATTGCTCGTAGGATTCCCGGAGTTCGGCTGTGCGCTCCGCCACGCGCATTTCCGGGGCTTCGTTGGCAAACAGGAGGGCTTGTTCGGCGCGCCTGCGTTCCTGCACCTCCTGCTGAGCGGCGGCATACAACTGGGCGTTCTCCAGGGCAATACCCGCCTGGCTGACGATGGCTTGCAGTAACACCTGGTGCTCGGATTTGAAGTACCCTTCCCTCTCATGGACCAGGACGAACAATCCGAACAATTCTTCGCGGCGGTAGATCGGGGACACAATCGCCGAGTAGGGTTGGTTCTCGAAGAACCCCTGCCAAAGCGGGTCTGCGCGGGTATCTTCAACCAGGATGCTTTCCTGCGTTTCTTTGACCCGCTCGAGCAGATCGTCCAACCGCGGAATCCGCAGGTCGGAATCGGCGGCGGGAGAGATGTGGTACTCTTTATGGATCGGGGGCTCCGAATTGAGGACGATAAAATGTCCCACCAGCGCTCCAAGCGTTTCAACCGTCCGGCGCAGGGCCCAGTTCGCCGATCTCCTGGACTTCGAGGCGGGCGCTTAACTCCCTGCCAATTTCGGGCAATATCGCCAGTTCGCGGTTGCGGCGCATCAGGGCGTCGCGCGCCTCTTTGAGCCGCAGTTTGGTGCGGATGCGGGCGAGCAGTTCGCGCCGGTCGAACGGCTTGGTGATGTAGTCGTCGGCGCCCGGGATCAAGCCCGATTCAATATCGTTCGGGTGCGGGCGGGCGGCGGTGAGGATGATGACGGGCAGGTGCCGGGTGGCTGGGTCGCCGCGGATCTCCTTCAACACCGCAAAACCGTCCATCTCCGGCATGTTCACGTCGAGCAGGATCAGGTCCGGCATCTCCACGCGCGTTTTCTGCAAAGCCTCGCAGCCGTTGAAGGCGGTCAGGTAACGGAATCCTTCGTTCCGCACGTACCGGGAGAGCAGGGTAATGTTGTCCTGCATGTCGTCGGCGATCAGGATCGTGAACGATTGGGGGTCTCCTTCCAGGGCAGGCTCGACGAACGAAGTCATGCCCTCCAGAGCCTTGGCGACAAGCTGGTTGATGCGCTCGGGGTGGAAGGGTTTGATGATCGTTTCTCTGATGTTCAGGCGCCTGGCGGTTTCCTTCAAGCCGGGCACTTCATAGGCGGTCATCAGGATGATATAAGCCGGGCGGTCGCCGGGGTGGTTCTGTAACCTTTCCACCAGTTCGAGCCCGGTCATTTCCGGCATGACCATGTCGGTGATCAAAATGTCAACCGCGTCGGTCGCCGCCATTTCGAGCGCCTGCCTGGCGCTGGTCGCCGAGAGAGCGGTCACTCCGCTTCCGAGGCGCGAGACCGCCAGCGCAAGCGTCTGCGCAAGACCCGGCTGGTCGTCCACCACGAGGACGCGCACGGGCGAGTTCCCGGCAGAAGAGGGGCAATCCGTCATCGAAAACGTTCTCCGCCGATTCGATCCTGCCCCGCCTGCATCAGCCCGCGGATACAGCCGATCAGTTCGGGTATCTTGAAAGGCTTGAGGAGATGGCGGTCGGCATATTCGTCAATCTTTTCAGCGCCCGGCTCCGGGGGCGCGGCGGTCATGAAGATGATCTTCAAGTCCGGCATGGACGCACGGGTGAGGGCGATCAATTCCAAGCCCGTCATCTGCGGCAGGTGATGGTCGCTGATGAGCAGGTGGAACGGTTCGGAATTCAGGCACACGAGCGCATCTTCCGCCGTGACGGTGGCGGCAACCTCCGCCTCCGAGCCGAATTCGCTTTGCAGGGCGCATACCAGCGTGTCGGCGATCTTGGGGTCGTCCTCCACCAGCAGTATCTGAAAATTCTTCATGGGACCGGGCATACTCCACTCATGGGTTCATTGGGAGTCGCGTGACACCCGCCATATATGGGGCATTTTTCGGAAAATCGCGAAAACTACCGCTATATAGCCACCACCACGGCAATTCCTAAAAAAGCCAGATAATATTCGCACTCTTAGTCTACCCTGCGCCTTTTTTGCAACCATGAGGGATTCTTGAGAATTTTGTAGATTGTCATGGCTCTCCCGCAATGGGCGGGAAAGTGTCTAAACATGAAGGGCGTCAAGCCCACAAAGGGGAAAGGGACGGATTTTCCACACGTTTTCCACCTGCCCCCGCAGACTGTCAGGGTCGTGACCGGCTATGAAAACAGGCGGACTCCGCAAGTTCTACTTGCGGAATTCCAGAAGTACAACTCTTGCGAAAGTCCAGAAGTAGAACTTTTGTGGAATTCCAGAAGTAGAACTTCTGGACTCCGTTTTTATCCTTCGGGGTGAATGGAGTTCATGGATGCTTTTACTTCGTATTTCCCAGTACCTGGCACAGGTAACAATGGTTCTCCCGTTAAAGTTTTATACCATCCCGGAACCGCCATAGGGCAACCAGACGATGAAGGCGACCCCTTTTTCGGGGCGGTTCTCCACAACAATCTCCCCCTGATGCCGGAGGACGATATCGTATGCAAAGGACAAGCCCAAGCCGGTACTCTCTCCCTTGGTGGAAAAAAACGGATCGAAAACCCGGAGCAAAGCCTCTTCCGAAATGAGCGGACCGGAGTGGCACACTTCCACACCCGCTTTGCCCGCGTCCGAGGCCGCCATAAAACGCGATCGTGATCTCGCCGCCGCCCTGCGGCTGCATGGCTTCGACGGCGTTCAGGCAAAGATTGATGAAGACCTGTTTCAAGTCGTTGCAGATGCCGAACACTTCACAACGCCGGGGCGGTTCCTGTTGGGTCCATTTGATTTGGCTTTTCTTCAATTGCGGGTCGAGGATTTGTCTCACGTCCTCCAGAAGCCTGAACAAATCCACGCGGGTGAAGGATTTTGTCCCGGGACGGTAGGTATCGCGCAATTGCGTGACCAGGTCTGCAATGCGGTTGATTTCCGTCCGCATCAATTGGAACATCTCGGCGGAAAGGCTCACCGGCGCGGGCTGGTCTTCGATCAGGAAAAAGGCGTTTTTGATGGTCTGGATGGGGTTGTTGATCTCATGCGCGATGACCGCCGTCATCTTCCCCAAGGAGGAGAGTCTCCCCGCCTGGACAAGCTGGTCGCGCAGCGCCTGTTCCTTTTTCAACGCCTGTTCCGCCTCCGCCAGGAAACGGGCGTTTTGAATGGCAAGCGCGGCGTGTTTCGCCAGCCCCTCCAGGACGGCAACGTGGCTGGAATCGAAGAAGTTCGGCCGGCTGTCATTGGCGTTCATGAAGCCGAACGTCTCATTCCCGATCCTCAGGGGAATCCCGATGAAGGAGCGTGTCCATTTGGAACTTTCTGCGTGCTGCCAGTCCGAATCCTGGGTCGTATCCGGGATAAAGACGCTTTCACCCGTCTGCCGCATCTTCGCAAACGTGGGCCACGAGAGCGGGAATTGACAATCGAGCAGTCCGCTCTCGATCTCTTCCTGTCCCTTATATTCGACGCGGCGGGCAATGTAGGCATAGTCCCCCTGGATGAGCATGATGTTCATGGCGCGGCAGGGGGTCAATGCGTGCGCCCGGGTGAGGATGTGATCGAGGACCTGATCCTGGGTCAGGTCCGAATTGATGACCAGGGCGGTCTCCAACAGCGCGGTCAGGGAGGCGTTGGCTTTCTGCAGTTCGGCGGTGCGTTCAGCCACCATCCACCCGAGTTCGAGATTCGCCTGCATGACCTGTTCCTCCGCCTGTTTGCGGGCGGTGATGTCCATCAGCCGGCGGGCGCGGCGTATCGTCTTCTCAAGATGCCCCATCGCCGTGTACAACAGCAGGGAAAACAGGACAAACATGCCGATCTGCGCGGCATTGCCCAGGAGAAGGAACCCCAGATCCTCCGCAGGTGATCCATTCAGGATGGCTTTCGCCAGGAGGACCGCCGCCAGGGAAAGCGATGAGAGCAACCCATATCGGATGACGCCTCTCGATCCGAGGAGCATGGCGGCCAGCGCAATGACCAGAAGATAAGCGTGCATGAAAGGCTGGGCAGGGTTGAAAACGATGCCGTTCAAGGTGATGACCGCCGTGAGAATCAGGATGATGTACCCAGCGGCATGGTCCAGCCTGCCGGTGTGCGTCAGGCGCAGGGCGCCTACACAACCAAGCGCCATCAATACCGCGCTGAACAGAATCGAAACGCCATGCTGAATGAGGAAACCGCCCAGGAGGAACAGCAGGGCAAGGATCACGGAGCCGGACAAAATAATCAGCGCGGTCTGCACCAGCAGCCCAGCCCGCAGCGTCTGCTCTTCGTCGGGGAATGCGGGCGGCCGCCAGGTTTCTTTGATTCGTGCCCATGCCTTATCCATCAGAATATTGCCTCAGTAACAGTCCGGCTTTCGATTGGATTTTCTCTACCGTACATTCAGAATTTTTACCGCCAAGTGCGCCAAGGTCGCCAGGAACGGCTCGAAAAACCTGGCGTTCTAAACCCCCGGAATGGAGGTGGCGGTTCGATTCTGTTCGTTTGTACTGCAGCAAATTGGATTTTTCAAATGCCGCCATAGGGGATACTTTCGACCGGTGGTTTAAACCACGACCAGTCTAAAAGCAAAATTCCCCGGCTTCATGAGGTTTGCCGGGGAATTTTGTGGATGGTTTCTACAAATTAAACCGCCAGGCGGTATCCCTCTCCGCGCACGGTCAGGATGTATTTCGGCTGGCTGGCATCGGCTTCTATGATCTTGCGCAATTCGTGGATGCGCCAGCGCGCCAGGTCCCGGGCTTCGAACAGCGTCACGTCGAACCCCTGCGCCTCTTTGACCAGGACCTTATACGGGACCATTTTGGGGGCGTGACGCAGGAGGATTGCCGGGTAATCGAAGTAAATTCCCGCCACCGGGATATATTGATCGTTCAGCGTGGCATGGCGCGCGTGCAGGTCCCAAAGCAAACGGGCCCCTTTTGTAAAAAACGAGCCGCATCGGTCGGCGGGACGGCGGCAAGCGCGCTCGTCGGCGTGACCTCCCCGCCTTCGATCCGCTGGAGTTCAGCCAGGAGGTTCTGCACCTGTCCCACGATCTCCCTTTTGCGGTCGGGCTGGTCGGCTTCCGCCAGGATTTCGGCGACACGCACAAGGAGGAGGGAAGGCTCAAATGGCTTGAGCAGGTAATCGCGCGCGCCGAGGCGTACTGCTTGAATCGCAGAATCCAGCGTGGCGTGCGCGGTCAAAATCAAGACCGGCAAGCGCGGGTATTGCTTGTGAATCTCGACCAGCAGGTCGGTCCCGCTCATGCCCGGCATATTCAAATCCGGGAACAGCAGGTCGAATGTCCGCGTATCCGAGGAGCGCCAGCGCCTCTTTTCCGTCCGCGGCGGTCTCGACCCGATACCCCTCCTTCTGCAACACGAGCGACAGCGTCAGCCGCAAGCCCGCTTCGTCATCTACGACCAGGATGGTTTTCATGCCTTCCCCTCCAGCGGCAGCCAGACCGTGAAAACCACGCCTTTTTCCGGGCTGCTCTCCGTGACGATCTCACCGTGATGCTGGTGGACGATGTCATAGGAGATATATAGCCCCAGCCCGCTTCCCCCCGCCTTCGTGGTAAAGAAGGGGTCGAAAATCAGATTCAAATCCTCGGCAGGGATCAGGGGCCCGGTGTTCTGGAACGCTATTCCGACCCGCTTCCCATCCGGGCTGCGCTGCAGGCGGACCGTGATTTTGCCGCCTCCATCGGCATCCATGGCTTCGATGGCGTTCTGGCATAAATTGATGAAAACCTGCTTGAGGCTGTTGCGAACGCCGAACACCATATACCTCTCGAACTCCTCCGGCTGGCTCCAATCCACGCCGGATTTCCTTAATTGCGCGGAGAGAATTGTCCTCACGTCGGAGACGAGATCGAGCACATTCAGCCGGGTCAACGTGTTCGAACGCGGGCGGTACGTCTCGCGCAGCTGCGCGATCAGATCGGCGATGCGGTCGGTTTCGGACCTGGCAACCGTGAAATAGTCCGGCACGACGCCGTTCGCCTGGATCTGCTCCTCCAAAAGGAAGAAACTGTTTTTGATGGTCTGGATGGGATTGTTGATCTCGTGCGCGATGACCGCCACCATCTTTCCCAGCGCCGCCAGTTTATCCGCCCGGACCAATTGGGCGCGCATGGCTTGTTCCTTTTCCAACGCCTCCTTCATTTCCGCCAGCAGATGGGCATTCTGGATGGCAAGCGCGGCGTGCCCCGCCAACCCCTCCAAAACTGCGAGCTGTTCCCGCGTGAAGAAATCGGGTTCATGGTGGCTGGCGTTCAAAAACCCCAGGGTTTCGTCGCCCGCTTTCAGGGGAATTCCGATGTAGGAGCGCGCCCATTCGGAACTCTCCACGTGCTGCCAGTCGGGGTCTTTGGTGGTGTCGGAGATGAAAACGCTTTCGCTGGCGTTCAACATGCGGTGGAACGAGGGCCAGGTGAGCGGGAATTGATATTCGAGCAGGTTGCGCTCGATCAAATCCAGCCCCTCGTACCCGATGCGCCGGGCAATGTAGGCGTTTCCACCCTGGATCAGCATGATGTTCATGGCGCGGCAGGGAATGAGTTCCCGCGCCCGCCGCAGAATGTGATCGAGCACTTCATCCTGATCCAGGCTTGAGTTGATGACCAGCGTGGTGGACAGCAGGCTTTCGAGATATTCATTGACCGACTGGAGTTTGGACGTGCGTTCCGCGACCCGTTGTTCCAGTTCGGCGTTAAGCCTGCGAAGTTCCTCCGCCGCGCGGCGGCGTTCCGTAATATCGCGCGTCACGCCCAGGATTCCGTCGGGGCTGCCATGCTTGTCCAGCAGGAACGACATCTGGGATTCCGTCCATACCGTCGAACCGTCTTTTCGATACATTTCCAATTCCAGGGAGCGGGATTCCTCTTTGAGGATGTCAGCCGGGACGCCCTGCGCCCTGGTCAGGATATCTGTCCAGAAATGAAAGGCTCTCACGGCGGAATCGGGCGTCAGCAATCGGTCCAGGGGGATCGTCATTGCCTCCTGGATGGTCAAGCCGAGCAGTTTTTCAACAGCGGGGCTGACGTACGTCTCGGTCAGGTTCATGTCCCGTATCCATATCACGTCATTGACATTATCCGCCAGCAGGCGGTACTGTTGTTCGCTCCTTTGCAGTTTTTCCTCCGCTTGTTTGCGCTCGGTAATGTCGCGCGCGATGCCCTGTGTGCCGACCGGCTGCCCGTCCCGGTCGAACACGATATTGGCATTAAAGGAACCGACCCTTACCTCCCCGTTTTTTCCCTTGATGTGAATCTCGTAGTCCCTGAGTATGCCTTTGGATGTCACCTCCGCATCCAGCGCCTCGTAGTCGCCCGGGTCGGCAAAAAGCTCCTTTACGTGCCTGCCGATCAATTCCTCGGGGCGGTAATCAATGTAGCGCGTGATCGAAGGGCTGACGTTCGTGAGGATGCCGTGATAATCGGTTTCGTAGATCACGTCCTCCACGTTTTCGAATATGGTGCGGTACTTCGTCTCGCTTTCGCGCAGCGATTGTTCCAATTGCTTGTGCTGGGTGATGTCGTACGCCATAGTGAGGATGTATTTTTCCGTCCCCATATCCATCATTTCAATGTTCACGGAGAAAATCCTCTCTTTGCCCGATTTCACGCGCAGGACAAGTTCCACATTCTTCAATCTGCCGCGTTCACTCAGCGCGGAAAGCCCTCGCGCCCGTCCCTCGGCGTCGAGGTTGATTTTCAGTTCGGCGGAAGTCCTGCCGATTGCCTCCTCCTTGGTGTATCCGAAAACCCGCGTAAACTCTTCATTGACGTTCACAAACCTGCCGTCCGCAAAGGTGGAAAGCGAAACAGGCAGGGGCGCCTTTTCGAATAACGTGGAGAATTTCCGCTCGCTCTCGTGGATGGCGGTTTCCATCCGCCTATGCTCGGTGATGTCGCTGAGCGACAAACGGAGGATGGATGCGCCTCCGGCATCCAGCGCTGGGACCGCCTCCAAGCCCGCATCGAACCTGGGCCCGTCGGGCTTGACCATGCTCACTTCGCACGTCTGCCGCGACTGCGTTCGGCGAAGACGCTGGCGAAAGAGATTGAAGACATCCCGATCCTGCCGCGCGATGAAAGAGGTCAGGCGGGCGCGGATGAGCCGGGCGCGGTTCACGCCCAGCATTGCCGCGGCGGTCAGGTTGGCTTCGCGGATGATGTCCTTGTCGTCGAGGGTGAGATAACCCATCGGCGCGAAATCGTACAGGTCGCTGTACCGGTCGCGCGCCTCTTCGAGGTCAAAGTACGCGCGGCGCAGTTCATCGTTCTGCATTTCCAGTTCGATCTGGTGTACTTGCAGGTCGTGGGCCCGTTTCCGGAGGCTCGCGCGCGGAACTTCCCCACTGCCCGGCGTTTCTTTTGCCGCAGGGCATTCTCCGCTCGCCGGCGCAGTGCGGTGGATTCATCTCCATGCGGCGTCAACGCTTCCGCCGTTTTCCGTTTCGGTTTGCCTGTGCCGGTCCGGGCGGGCTTTGCCTTTCCCCGCGCCTGCCGTATTTTGGGTTTGGTTTTTGCCTCCATGGTTGACTCCTGGAACCCGATAAGGACGTATGGTACTGCCTTTTTTAACAAGAAGTATCCATGAAACGAGTTTCACCCCGAAGGATGAAAAGACCTGACAGGTTTCCACAGAACCATAATCAACCAGCGCGACTCTGATTCGCAGAAACCGAATCGACTCACTACACGATAAAACCTGTCAGGTCTGCAACAACCTTTTTCATATCAGGACACAAAGGCTCGCTTTGCCTGCAGCGTCTCCCGTACACAATCACAGGCGCGGCAGAATGATGAGTTCATCAAGTGTACGGGAAGAATAATACCAACAATATGCGATAATGATACCCGGAATTGAGCAGACTGGGCATGGTAATTTCATTGCCCAGGCGGAACAGCCTCAGTCTGTTCCCCGCGAAGGTTTACCGCACAACGCGCCGCAAAGAGCGCCCTTGGAAAGGTGCAGTGATATGACTTTATGAGATTCAACAGGCACGATGGTCACAAAGGTTCAAAGTTTTAGACGAAATCACTTCCTCCCTTTGTGTACCTGGTGTCCTGATAAAAAACAGGCGGACTCCGTAAGTTCTACTTGCGGAGTTCCAGAAGTGGAACTTTTGTGAAATTCCAGAAGTAGAACCGTTGTGGAGTTCCAGAAGTAGAACTTCTGGACTCCGTTTTCATCCTTCGGGGTGAGGCTCGATTCATGAATACTCTGTGGCTGAGAGGAAATTAGCCCATTCTTATAGACACTCCCTCCCAGAAGGGCAAAATTGATCGCAAGACAATCAGCGATAAAATACAGGATTTTTATCAATTTTAGCCGGGGCGGTTTCTCAATATAATCACCGGGAAGTAAGTCGCCATTATTTCCAGACAAACCCGATTTGACGTTTCATAAAGGATGATTATGACTGAAGTATCTTCAGCGATAAAACCGACCCCGGCAACGACCGTGCGAAAAGGACCGCGCGGCGAGGTGCGGATCTTTGCGACATGGTGCAAAGGCTGTCACATCTGCGTGGAGTTCTGCCCGACAAACGTGCTGGCGATGCACCCCAACGGCAACCATCCGATCGTGGCCGCCGCGGAAAAATGCACGGCTTGTCATTTCTGCGATACACACTGCCCCGATCTGGCAATCAGCGTGAAAAAGATCGAATAGGTTTCGAGGAGGCTGTTTTGACGATTCGACTGATGCAAGGCAACGAGGCGATTGCAATGGGCGCGCTCGCCGCGGGCTGCCGTTTTTATGCGGGATATCCGATCACGCCCTCCACCGAGGTGGCGGAAGCGATGGCGCGCGAACTTCCCAGGGTTGGAGGCAAGTTCATTCAAATGGAGGACGAAATTGCCAGCATGGCGGCGATCATCGGCGCATCGGTGGGCGGACTCAAATCCATGACCGCCACCAGCGGACCGGGGTTTTCGCTCATGCAGGAAAATATCGGATACGCAGCGATGGCGGAGATCCCATGCGTGATCGTAAACGTGCGGCGGCTCGGGCCCCTCCACCGGCCAGCCGACCGCCGCGTCGCAGGGCGATGTCATGCAGGCGCGCTGGGGTACACATGGCGATCATCCGATCATTGCGCTCAGCCCCATCTCGGTGGCGCAAGCATTCGAACTGACGGTCAAGGCATTCAACCTTTCGGAGAAATATCGGACGCCGGTCATTTTACTGACGGATGAAATCATCGGTCACATGCGCGAACCGTTTGAACTCCCTGATTTCGACGCCATTGAAAAGGTAGAGCGCGTCGTGACGGATTCCCCGTCCACGTACAAAGCGTTTCGCAACGAACCCGGAGATGTGCCGCCCATGGCAAGTTTTGGAATGGGATACCGGTACCACATCACCGGACTCTTTCACGATGAAGTCGGTTTCCCCACCCAGCGCCTCGATGAGATCGAACCGTGGCTGGAGCGCATCAACAATAAGTTCAAGCGCCATGCGGATGACATCCTCTTCTATCAGAAGGATTACCAACCCGGCGCGCGCACAGCCATCCTGAGTTACGGCGCGTCGGCGCGCACCGCCCGCCACGCCCTGAAACAGATGCGCTCAAGGGGAGAAAAGGTCAACTTGTTCACCGCGCAAACCCTCTGGCCCTTCCCCGAGGCGGCGGTCGAGGAGTTGGCTGATGCGGTCGAGCGGATCATCGTGCCGGAGATGAATCTCGGTCAATTTGCTTTGGAGGTCGAGCGAGTAGTCGGACGGAAAAAGGTCGTGCGCGTCAATCGCGCGAACGGGGAGATGGTCACTCCCGATATGATTTTATCGGCGGCGGAGGCGTAACGGTGTCGGAACATATTCTTTCTGCTCACGATTTGGACGTCAACGAAGGACAAATTCCCCGCGAGGATTGGTTCGAAGCAAGCACAACGCTTCAAAACCTGCGGAAGAACAAACGCTTCCCGACCATCTGGTGTTCGGGATGCGGCATCGGCGTGGTGATGGGGTCATTGATCCGCGCCATCGAAAGCCTCGGTCTTGAAAACGATCAGGTTGCGCTGGTGGCAGGAATTGGGTGCACCGCGCGCATGCCGGTCTACATGGATTACAACACCCTGCACACGACGCACGGGCGCGCGCTCGCGTTTGCCACCGGTTTGAAGATCGCCCGTCCCGGCATGAAGGTCATTACCATCATGGGCGACGGCGACGCGCTGGCAATCGGCGGCAATCACTTCATCCATGCCGCGCGCCGCAACATCGGGATCACTGCGCTGGTAGTGAATAACTCCATCTATGGCATGACCGGCGGACAATACAGCCCGACGACGCCTCTGGATATGCGCGCCACGACCGCGCCGTATGGGAACGTCGAGCCGCCTTTCCCGATCTGCGATCTGGCGGCGGCGGCGGGCGCGACCTACGTCGCGCGCAGTACGGTGTATCACGTTCTCGAATTGGACAAGTTTCTGGCGCAGGCGATTTCCAACGAAGGATTCAGTCTCGTGGAGGCGGTCAGTTATTGTCACACCACCTTTGGCCGCATCAACAAACTGGGCGCGGCGGCGGATATGATGCGGGCGCTCAAGGAAAATAGCATTTCCAAATCCGCGTATGACAGGCTCAGCGGCGGCGAACGCGAATCCAATACAAAGATTGTGCGCGGGGTCCTGCATACCAAGGACCGCCCGGAATATACGAAAGTCTACGATACGTTGGTGGACCGCGTACATGCAGAAGCCATCAAACCGCGCAACGCAGGAGGCAACTAATGGACAAGCGAACGGAAATTCGTCTGGCGGGGGAAGGGGGGCAGGGAATGATCCTGGCGGGCATCATCCTCGCGGAAGCCGCCGCGATCTACGATGGCAAGCAGGCGGTACAGACCCAAAGTTATGGACCCGGAAGCGCGCGGCGGCGCGAGCCGTTCGGAAGTGGTCATCTCGGACGGTGAGATTGACCATCCCGAAGTCCTCTCTGCCGATGTCGTCATCGCGCTCAGTCAGGAGGCTTACAAGAAATTTGCGAAGACCGTCCACGCGGGCGGCTTATTGATTGTGGATGAAGACCGGGTGGAAACCTCCGCCGATTTCAACGGCGTCAAGATTCCCATTGTACGGATCGCGCGCGAAACAACCGGCAAAGCGATCACGGCGAACACAGTGGCGTTGGGCGTGCTGGTTGGGCTGACGGACCTGGTTTCGCGCGATGCCATCGAGAAAGCCGTCGCCGCCCGCGCGCCGAAAGGCACCGAGGAGATGAACCGCAAGGCGCTGGAGGCTGGCTTCGCCGCGGCGGAACATTTCGGGGTTTTTGTGAACCGCTAAAAGGTCCGATGGGAAGCGCGGGGGTGAATCAAACTCAGGGAAACAGAGTCAGCGATTCGGTTGGGTCCATCGAATCGCTTTTTTTGTTTCCATGAATCATCGCAATTATTCTGCAACATCGCCGCAATCGTGCTGTAATGCGTCATTCCCAACCCAACCTATAGAATGGAATGGAGCATGCCTTCATATTTACGATGGATTTCGCCGGCCTCCGGGAGTTTGGAGGAAATAAATTGGTCCGTATGATTCTGTGGATTGCGATGCCGGCTGGAGTTTTCAGAGTCAACAAACTGGCGCAGCCCATGTGTCCTCTTCGGAGTTATCAATGAAAAAAACCATCCTGCTGTTTACAGCGATCCTCTGCTTTTTTCTCGTTATGCCTGCGCAGGCTCGAACGCGCGAAACGATCGGGGTCGCTGCAGGCATGACCGGGACCGCCGATGCGATCTCCGCGGATTCCCCGCTTCCCACCGGGACGATTATCGTCCTTTCCATCATCGGGGTTTTGCTGGTCATTGGTATTTTTATTCTTGTTCGAATCCTGAGGGGCAACGACGACCGTTAGAATTCGATCTCCCCGATCTGTTCGAAGTTGATGTCGAACAGTTCCTCGGCTTCGGTTTCGAGTTCGGCGTCGAGCGCATCTCCGGCGCGGGAACCGCGGTTGCAGTACGACCTGTAGGGGCAGTAAAGGCACTTCGTCGTGTCGTCCGTTTTCGGGTAGTCCGAAGCGGATTTGATCTCCTCTGCCAAACGAGTCAACGCATCCCAATCCCGCTTGAATTGCTCCGCCTGATAGGGGAATCGCGCCGGGTCGTTGGGAAACTCGGAGAACCAGTAAATCATCTCCACCTGCTCCGGCTGGATGGGAGCGCCGCCGTTCAGGTGAGCGCCCGCCTGCACGAGCAGCGCGCGGTAGACGCGCGTCTGCCAGCGGACAGCGAGCCACTCGGTCCTTGGGCGTTTGCGATAGGTCTTCCAATCGTAGATGAAGAATTTATTTCCATCCGATGCGATCAGGTCATATTTTGCGATGAGACGGAATGCCCCCAGCGGCGCGGATAAGGTAATTTCGGTTTTGAGACCTGACAGGTCTTGGAGACCTGCCAGGTCCTGGAAATTTATGAAATTCTCCCACCACCTTTGCAGGGTTTCGGTGTTCGCCAGTCTGGAGATTTTTCCCGCCGGGATGCCGATGAAATACTGCTGGACGAGTCGGTGAAAATATTCGCCTTCGCGCTGGTGCTTTTCGTTCTCCAACGCGGGCTCGGTCTCGATGGCGGGATACGCCAACTGCTGGAGATAGCGCAATTCGAATCTGCGCGGGCAGTCGTTGTAATCCTGGAGCGAAGATTGGCTGAGCGTGGTCAGTTGGATGGGCATGCCTTATTTTGCCACAGAATGGATTGCCTATGCTATACTTTCGGGAAAATTACGGGAATGGATAGTTCAAGGCGTACCTCGCTGAGCCGTTCGGGTAACAAAATTAATACTCTGAACCCTCCGTGCGCCGTGCGGCAATCCTCTTTGCCTGCAAGTTCCACCCTTCCCAAGTCTTTGGAGTTCTAAAATGGGACAGGATACCCAAGTAGCCGTTTTTATAGACTACGACAACATCGAAATCAGCGTGGAGGAAACCTTCGGTAAGAACACCGACGTGGATTGGACCCGCATCTTCAATTACGCCTCGCAGTTGGGAAGGGTGGTCTTACGCCGCGCCTACGCCGACTGGGCGGAAGCCGCCGGAAAGCAGAGACAACTGCTCAACCTCGGCGTGGAACTGGTTCACGTCAACAGCAAGCGCGGCAAGAACGCGGCCGACATCCGCATTGTGATTGACGCGCTCGAATTGCTGTACGGGGAGAAGGACGCCTTCACGCACGTCCTGCTGGTTTCCGGCGACGGCGATTTCACCGGAGCCTGGTGCACCGCATGCGCGCGCACGGCAAGACCGTCATCGGTATGGGCGTGAGCGGCACGAGCGCCGACTATCTCGTCAGCGCCTGCGACAAATTCGTCTTCTACGATAAATGGCAGGGCGTGAACAAGGTCAGGAAGCAAACGCCGACCAACGGCGGACAGAATTATCAGGCGGCAAAACAAAGCCAGCCGCCCGCGCAAAAGCAGGCGCAGCCCCCGCCCGCAAAAACAACCTCCGCCGCGCCTGCGCCCATCCCGCCGGAGAAGCGGCTGGAGCGTTATCTTGGCATCCTTACCGCGAACAAGATTCGCATGACGCCCGACCCCCAGCGCCCGCTGGTCATCTACAAGATTTACGACATCGTCAAGGCAAATCCAGACCTGACCTTCAACCAGTTGAAGGAACTTGCCCAATCGTATTTTGCAAACGCCGTGCCCAAGATCGAACCGCAACTGGTCACCGATACCGTTCACCAGCTCTTCCACACCTTTTGTTTCGAGTTCGATGCCGATTCGAGCGAGCGCATCATGAACCGCAGGATGCGCCTCCCCGCGGATGTGGCGAGTCCAAGCGATCTGCTCAACAAATGCGACCAGAAAATGATTCAACTGATCATCGCCGACCTGGGCGCATCGGAAGCATTGGACAAGGAGATCGCCGCGCAAATCCTCTACGGCGGCGTGCGCAACCCCAAAGCGCTCGACCACATCCAGGAATTGATCGAAGCCGGGAATCAGGCGTAGCCGCCAATCCCTCCCTGATCGTACGACTCAGAGGGTGTTTCTTAAGTTGAAAATTCGCCTTACGCACCCGCACCCCCGTCCCCTCTCCCAGTGGGAGAGGGGTGAAGGGGTGAGGGAGGATGAACGCTAATTTTTAGATGCTCACGCCGCAGGAAAAACCTTCGCCGGGGACGGCGAAGGGAGCGAACCGATAAAAACCCGATAATTGGGGAAGGCATCCAATTCGGAGGAATGTGCGACGAGTCTACAAAACGATCTCCGCTTCTGCCTTGCGCATGGATTGGAAGGATTCGATGGCAACTTCCAGCATGTCGCGGTCGGGCGGGCGCGTGGTGAGGC
The DNA here is from genome assembly GCA_013112685.1 of Chloroflexota bacterium. Lineage (GTDB taxonomy): Bacteria > Chloroflexota > Anaerolineae > Anaerolineales > Villigracilaceae > Villigracilis. The sequence continues at coordinate 2,187,493 of JABFGC010000002.1, forward strand.
GCTGTAACGCCAGGTTGGGTTTGATCAGCCATTGCACGACGGGGTTGCCCAGGTGGTTCGCCGTCCAGCGGATGTATTCCACGGCAATGCCCGCCAAAATGGGAATGAACAGAATACGCGTGGCAAGCCGCCACAGAATCGGCAGGGGACCCAGCGCGGTGAAGACCAGGATGGACAACAAAACCAGCGTTAATAGGAATGCCGTGCCGCAGCGCGGATGCTCGATGGGGTATTTCGCCACGTTTTCGGGGGTCAATTCCGCGCCCGCTTCGTAGGCGTTGATGGTCTTATGCTCCGCGCCGTGATATTGGAAGACGCGCCGGATATCCGGCATGAAGCCGATCGCCCAGATGTAACCGATCAGGATCAGCAAACGCAAAACGCCTTCGACGAAATTTCCGATCCACACTGCGGAGGTCGTCTGCGCGAGCCAGTGCTCCGCCCAGCCGCCGATCCCGGCGGGAAGCAAAAAGAAGAGACCAATTCCGATGGTCAGGGACAACCCCAAGGTCAGATAAAGAGGCGCGCCCTCCAGTTTTTCATCCTCGCCGGTTTGCGTGTTCGCAGAAAGGGTCAGCGCGCGCATCCCCAATCCCAGCGCATCCCACAACAAAACGACACCGCGCAAAAAGGGATCTTCGTGATGCGGGAACGATACACGCTGGCAAGCGGCTCGGTGTGGACGACGACCTTGCCGTCGGGCGCGCGCATGGCGACGGCAAAGGCTTTCTGCCCGCGCATCATCACGCCTTCGATCACGGCTTGACCGCCGTAGGTGATTATTCGATCTTCCATAAAAATACCAGACCTGACAGGTTTCCGAAAACCTGTCAGGTTTTTTTCATCCTTTAGAAATTATAGAAAAAGTGAGTGAACGCTTCGATGCCCTTGTACCACGTGGGCAGGTTCATGCGTTCGTTCGGCGAGTGGACGTTGTCGTCGGGCAAGCCGAAACCGCTCAACAGGGAATCCGCGCCGACGTATTTTTGCAGCAGAACCACCGAACCGATGGAACCGCCTTCGCGCTTGAAATACGGACGTTTGCCCCATACGGTTTGAAGCGCCTGCGCCAGCGCCTGCACGCCAGCCGAGTTGGTTTCAGTCAGCGCCGCGCCTGCGTTGTGCAGATTTTTCAGTTCCCATTTGATGGTTTTGGGCGCGTTCTTTTTGAGATAAGCGCGCAATTGTTTTTCGGTTTCTTCAGGGGTTTGATCCGGCACGAGGCGGCAGGAAATCTTCGCCATCGCCCAGGCGGGCAAGACGGTCTTCGAGCCTTGCCCGGTAAATCCGGAAAGCAAGCCGTTGACTTCGAGGGTGGGGCGCCCGCCCACGCGCTCGGCAGGGATGAACTGCGGTTCGCCCCACAACGCAGGTACACCGGTCATTTGAATGATTTCCCGGTTCGTGACCGGCAGGCGTTTGAAGTCTTCGCGTTCCTTCCTGCCCAACTTGCGGACCTTGTCGTAAAAGCCCGGCAGGGTGATCTTTCCGTTTTTGTCGTGCATGCCCGCCACGAGTTCGATCAACGCCTGGGCGGGGTTGTGAATCGTCCCGCCGAACAGACCGGAGTGCAGGTCTTTGTCGGGACCGTATACTTTCAATTCAAAATAAGCCAGCCCGCGCAAGCCGGTGGTGATGGTGGGTTTGTCGGGCGCGATCATGCCTGCATCGGGGTTCAGACAATAATCGCAGGCGAGCATCTTTTTATGCTCTTTGATGAAATCGCCGAGATGCTCCGAGCCGATCTCTTCCTCGCCCTCGACCAGCCACTTGATGTTGACCGGCAATCCCGTCGTGCGGACGATCGCTTCGACGGCTTTGAGCGACGCCACGACCTGACCTTTCATATCGGAGGTGCCTCGCCCGAAGAGATAATCGCCTCGCACCTCCGCCCGGAATGGGTCGGACGTCCAGAGTTCGATCGGGTCCACAGGCTGGACGTCGTAATGTCCGTAGATCATGATGGTGGGAGCGGATTTGCCCGCGCGCATCCATTCGCCGTAGACGACGGGATGCCCGGCGGTGGGCATGATCTGGACGTTGTTCATGCCGAGCGAACGCAGTTGACCCGCCACCCACTCCGCCGCGCGCTGGACGTCGGCTTTGTACTCGTCCAGCGTGGAAATCGAAGGGATGTTGACGAATTCTTTCAACTCGCTCAGGTATCGTTCGCGGTTGGCGCGGACGTATTCCAACGCTTCTTGTGGGGCTGACATGTCAGTTTTCTCCTTTTGACTCTCCCGGCTTGGCGGGAAACGATCAAACACGAACGTAAAGAGGACAGGGTTTATTTTCTACGGCGCGGTGGTCGGGACCGGCGTCTGCCCTTCGAGCGCGCGGCGCGTCACCAAATACCATTCGTCAATCAGAGCCAGGCGGTCGCTGGTATCGTACAGCGGCGCGACCCGGACGCCCTGCACCTGCACGTCCACGCCGTAGGAATAGACGGGATAATACAACGGCAGGGACGGCATATCCTCGGCAAAGACGACCTGGAAGTTGCGATAGAGGCGGGCGCGTTCCGCAAAATCCGCCGAGACGCGCGCGGTTTCGAGGAATTCGCTCGCCGTGCGGTTGTCCCACTGCGAGTAGTTCTGCCCGCCCGTCGCTTCGGATTGATGCCAGAAGAGATAGGGGTCGGGGTCCGGCGTGCGGGCGGTGTTCAAGTCCGCGAGGGCGGCTTGATAATTGCGCGGGGCGAGGAAGTCGTTCACCAGCGAATCATAACCGACCGATTGCAGTTCGATCTTGACGCCGATCAATGCCCAGTCCGATTGGATGGCTTGCGCGATCAGCGTATGAGTTTCATCGTTTGGGTGAACCAGCGTAAAGGTCAGGGGTTGACCGTCTTTGGAGCGCACGTCGCTGCCCGCAGTGTAAACAAATCCCTCGTCGTTGAGCAGTTTGGTAGCGGCATCCGGGTCGTAACTCAGTTTTTCGATCTCTTCGTAATACGCCCACGAGCCCGGCAGGATGGGACCATCCGCGACGATGGCTTGACCCTTCAGGATGTGCGAAACGATGATGTTGCGGTTCACGCCGAGCATCAACGCGCGGCGGACTTTTTCGTTTTGAAGGAAGGAGACGGTGGGATTGTTGAGGTTGAGGAACACCAGTCCCATTTGAGGCAGGCGGCTGGTATGCACCGACAGCGTCGGTTCCGCCAACGCCGCCGGCAGCACATCCTCGGTCAACTGGCTGATGCCGAGCACTTCTCCCTGTTTGTAGGCGTCGAAGGCGGCGGCGCTGTTCGGGTAATAGCGGAAGACGACCTGTTCGATGAACGGCGGCTGGGTGTAGAACTGTTGGTTGGCGACCAGCACCACGCCGCTGATCTGCCCGCCGCTGGTGAGCAGGCGCTCGAATTTGTACGGGACCGGAGCCGACCGGCTTGAGGTTGAACTCCGCGCTGGCTAACTGGTCGGCGGGGATGGTTTCGAGCAAATGCTTTGGCAGGACGCCGAAGGTGGCGTAATCCAAAAACGGGGCGAACGGCTCGGGCAGTTTGAACTGGAAAGTCTTGTCGTCGAGGCGCTTGACCTCGATCTGCGACCACATGTCCTTGATGTCCTGCGGGAAGAGCGAGCCTGCGCTTTTGATCAACTCGATGGTGAAAAGCACATCGTCGCTCGTGACGGGTTGGGCCGTCGTGCCAGACGGCGTTGGGGCGGATGGTGAAGTTGTAGATCGTGCCATCGGCGGAGACGCCCCACGACTCCGACAGGTCGGGCTGGGGCAATCCGCGCGCATCGAACCGGACTAGGCTGCTGAAGATCAGCCGGTTCACGTCCCGGTCGGCGGGGTTGTTCCAATCCAGCATGGGATTCAGACGTCCCATCGAGCCGATCAACGCTTCGGTGTAAATTCCGCCGGGCGCGGCTTCAGGCAGCGTAATGACGCTCACCGGCTGCTGGCTCAACAAAAGCAGGGCAACAATGACCAGCGTGACGGCAACGACCAAAATCTGCCAGCGTAATCGTTTCATAATGAATATTCTTGGGGGTGCACATTTACCCCTCACCCCGCCCGCTGGGGGCAAGGGATAAGGGAAATAAAGAAAGGTCCACCCCGCCCGTTACCAGGGCAAATGGCAGGGCAGACCCTTCCGATGTGCTGTGATTATCGCCCGAGGATGATGATGGCAATGACGAGGGCAAAGAAAACCACACTCAGCGTGATCGTCACCCAAAAGAGGATGCGCTCAATGCCGCGGCGGGCGGTGAACACACCGCCGGTGTCCGCGCCGGTCAGACCGCCCAGCCCTGCTCCCTTGCTTTGCAGGATGACGCTGAGGATCAAACCCACCGAGGTTATAATCAAAGCAATATCCAAAAAATTTTTCATGCGGTTGTGCCTCCTGGAAATTAGCGGGCAAATTATACCTGTGGAAAAGGGAAAGAGTCAAACGAGGAAAGGCGGTAAGAGCGGAGATATGTAGACACGTACACAAGCAGACACGTACACAAGTACATATGTGTTCGAATTACCTGTCTACCTGCTTACCTGTTCACCTGTTTACTTCTTTACCTCTTTCCCTGTATACTACGCCAATGCACGAAATCACCATCAACCTGCACATGCACACGCGCTACTCCGACGGAAGCGGCACACACAAGGACATCGCCGCCGCCGCCCTCAAAACCGGCGTGGATGTGGTCATCGTCACAGACCACAACGTGCTGGTGCAGGGTTTCGAGGGCTATTACAAGGAAAAGACTCGAAAAATCCTCATGCTCGTCGGCGAGGAAGTGCACGACCAGGCGCGCGACCCGCAGAAGAATCACCTGCTCGTCTTCGGCGCGAGCCGCGAGATGGCGACCTTTGCCGACGATCCGCAAAACCTCATCAACCAGGTGCGCGAGGCGGGCGGGCTGTCCTTCCCGGCGCATCCCGACGACCCGGAGGCGAAAGCCTTCAACGAGACCGACATCTCCTGGGAGGATTGGAGCGTGCGAAACTACACCGGCATCGAGTTGTGGAACGCGCTCAGCGAACTAAAGACCGTCGTGCCGACGAAACTGCACGGCGTGTTCTACGCCTTCTTCCCTGCCTTTGTCGCCAGCCAGCCCATCCCAAAGACCCTCGCCAAATGGGACGAATTGCTCGCGTCGGGACAAAAAGTCGCGGCGGTTGGCGGCTCGGATGCGCACGCATTACACATGAACATGGGACCCCTCCACCGCGTAATCTTCCCGTATGAATTTCACTTCCGCGCGGTGAACACGCATGCGCTTCTCCCCGGACCGTTGAGCGGGGACGCGACCATGGGACCGTTCCCTCGTCTATAAGGCTCTTGCCGCCGGGCATTGCTTCGTCGGCTACGACCTGCCCGCCCCCACGAACGGATTCCGCTTCACCGCGCAGGGACGGGACGGCATGGTTATCATGGGCGATGAAATCCCCGCCAAATTCGGCGTGACCCTGCAAGCCAGGGTCCCCCATCACGCCGAGATCCGCCTCGTGAAGGATGGGCAGGCGATTCAGACCTGGAAGAATCAACTCGCCTGCACGCACATCACCACCGAGCCGGGAGTGTATCGCATCGAAGCGTACCGGAATTATCTGGGGAAAAAGCGCGGCTGGATTTACAGCAACCCGATTTACGTGAGGTAACGTAGAACAATTCTTGTTCTGCCCTTGTTCTACCCAGGAAAAAGATTCTTGTGGTAAACTTCGCCCGCTAATCGAACAGGTACGTCTCCACCATACGTGCCTTTCCGCTCCCGGCGGACCCACGGCTCGAACGGGAGCAAACCCATGGAAAGGAGGTTTTCCCAATGCGCAATTATGAGTTGATGTGCGTGATCCAGCCCGACCTGGATGAGACCGCTTTTAACGGCGTGCTCGAAAAGGTAAAGGGATGGATCAGCGAATCAGGCGGAAGCGTGGACAAGGCTGAGGTCTGGGGCCGCCGCAAGATGGCTTACTCGATCAACAAGCAACGCGAAGGTCAATACGTTCTGCTGAACGTGACCATGAATCCCGCCGCCACATCCGACCTTGAACGCAACCTGCGCTATCAAGAGTCGATCATGCGGCACATGCTTTCTGTCGTCGGTTAGTTGTTATATTAGAAATTTGCCCGTATTTACCAAGGAGATTGACATGGGCCGAGGTCTTAATAAAGTACAGATCATTGGGCATCTTGGAAAGGACCCCGAGATGCGATACACGCCCTCCGGCAAACCGGTGACCACGTTTACCGTGGCGGTGGGCCGCAGTTGGAACAGCGCCGACGGCGAACGCCACAACGAAACCGAATGGTTCAACGTGGTCGCTTGGGGCACGTTGGCGGAGATCTGCAAGCAGTATCTCGTCAAGGGACAGCAGGTCTACGTGGAGGGCAGGCTGCAAACCCGCCGCTGGGACGACAAGGAAGGCGTGAAGCACACCAGCGTGGAAATTGTCGCCGGCGAAATGATGATGCTCGGCGACCGGCGCGATTCCAACAACACCCAGAAGTCGAAAACGCTTCCGGCGAGGCGGCGCCGGGCACGGCGGAAGAGGAATTTCCCTTCTAGCGCGGTGCGTGATTTGCTGGGCTTTTTGCCGGTTCCACGGAACTTCGCAAAGCGCCCCTGCAGTTTATGACAGCCGCAAGCACAAGTCTTTTTTGGAGCACACCATGAGTGATGAACGAACCACTTCGGGCGCGGAAGGCGGCGGCGAGCGCAAGTTTTTTGCCAAGCCGAAATTCTGCCAGTTCTGCGCTGATAAAACCCTGACGATTGATTACAAGAAGATAGACCTGTTACGCAAATACATCACGGAAGAGGGCAGTATCCGCCCGCGCCGACAGACCGGCGCCTGCGCCAGGGCACCAGCGCGCGGTGGCGGCGGCAGTCAAACAGGCGCGTCACGTTGCGCTTTTTGCCCTTCCACGGCAGATCGGCGGACGACCGCTAACCCCGCCAGCCGGAAGTTTCTCCGGGGCATGGGCATCGTTCCATGCCCCGAAATTATGCCGGTCACCAAACAAGGAGCATGAGCATGACCCAAGATTCGGGCAAAAAGCCCGTCCCCCACCACAAGAAGCACATTGCCCGCCTCCAGCGCGAACAACAGCAAAGCCGCATCATCCTGTACACGTTCTTCGGCATCCTTGCGGCTGTCATCCTGTTGCTGGTGTACGGCTGGCTGGATATCAATTACCTCCAGTTGAACCGTCCGGTGGCAAAGGTTGGAGATGCAGAGATCCTCACCAGGGACTTCGAAGCGCGGGTGCGTCTTCAACGCCAGAGTTTGTTGAACCAGTATGGACAGTACAAGCAGTACGAACAGTTCTTCGGAATGGATTTCAGCGCCCAAACACAGCAGATCGAAGCGCAGCTCGCCGTGCCGGAGTCCATCGGGCAATCGGTGCTGGAGCAAATGATTGACGAGGAGTTGATTCGTCAGGAGGCGGCGAAGCGCGGCATCACCGTCAGCGAGGAGGAATTGAACGAAACCGTCCAGGCGGGCTTCGATTTCTTCCCGAACGGCACACCCACGCCCAGCGTAACCCCAACGGAGATTGAATACCCGGATAACTCACCGGAGATTTTCAAACTGGTGACCGCCACGCTTCAATTCACGGCGACGGCTGAATCCACATCCACCGCCACCGCCCAGCCGACAGTGGATTCCACCGCCACCGTCGAGCCGAGCGCCACCCCCACGCAGACGGCAACCGCAACCGTCACGCTCGAACCGACCGTCACCCCGACGAGCGGGCCCGACCGAGACGCCCTTCCCGACCTCCACGCCCATCACGCAGGAAGGATACGAAAAGATGCTCGCGGATACCGATAAAAACCTCGGCAAGCTTGGGTTCGACGAAGGCTACTACCGCAGCTTCTACGAAAACCTGCTCCTGCGGGAAAAGTTGATGGAAGCCATCACGGCGGATGTCTCCCCCACCGAGGAACAGGTCTGGGCGCGCCACATCCTCGTCGAGGATGAAGAGACCGCCAAAGACATCATCAAACGCCTGCAAAACGGCGAAGACTTTGCCGAACTCGCCCGCGAACTTTCCGCCGACCCTGGCTCCGGCGCGCAAGGCGGCGACCTGGGTTGGTTTGGCAAAGGTATGATGGTGCCCGAATTTGAAACCGCCGCGTTTGCCCTCGAAAAATCGGGCGACATTACCACCGAGCCGGTGCAGAGCAATTTCGGTTTTCACATCATCCAGTTGATTGACAAGCAGCAACGTCCGCTCTCCGCCGACCAGTATCAAGCCGCGAAGGAAACCGCCTTCCAGGAATGGCTCACCGGCGCGCGCGAGGAATACGCCATCGAAGTCTTCGACCTCTGGATGCAGCGCATCCCGAACGAACCGAACTTCATCAGCGCCGCCACCGAAGCCGTAGCCGCCCAGCAGACCGCACAGGCGGAATCGCTTGCCACGCTCGAAGCGTCCGTGACGGAAACCCCCAAGCCGTAGCGCAGAGTTCGGAAGACCGGAAGCAAATTTGACTCAAAACACGACTCACCCCGGAACAGGGGTGAGTTCGTTTTTAAAAACAAACAGGACGCGGATTCTTCGGAACGTTTCCGCGTCCTGCATTTGACTCGTTAATTTTCCTCGATCCAGCCCTGCTCCTCGACCGCCATGAAAATATCGGTGGCAGAGATGATGCCGATCAGCGTGCCGTTTTCATCGGCGATGGGCAGGTGATGGAATTTGTGCTTCTGCATCACGCGCGAACATTCCGCCAGCGTCCAATCGGCGCGCCCCGTGATGATCGGACCGGACATAATCTCGCGCACCGTCGTCTCGGCGGGGTTGCGTCCCTCCGCCACGATCTTGTCGCGGATGTCGGTTGTGGTGACGATGCCAAACGAAGGATTCTCCTCGCTGATGTCCACCACCACACTGTGGATGTTGCGCCGCCGCATGAGCGTCATGGCATGGGAGACGCTCGAATCGGGGTCAACCACCACAACCGGGCTGGACATCCAATCACGAACATGGTTGGTCATAAATCTCTCTCCTTTGGTGTATTTGATAAAAGTATCGTAACGCAAGATAACTTCTTGCGCTACAGCGGGTTCGCGTGAGGCGTTACGGGATGAGCGGGGTCCACGTCGCGCCGCTGTCGGTCGTCTTGTATAGCAGGCGTTCGTTCGACGGGCTGGTCGTCACGACCCATCCCGTCCTGGAATTGGCGAAGGACATATCGAGGATGGATTCGCCGAACGCGATCTCCGGCGTAACGACGGTGACGGTCTCGCCCGCATCGTTCGTGACGTAGAATTTGTCCGCCGAATAAAAGATCATTTCCTGCGCCGACGGCGTTTCGAGGATGCCGTATCCCTCGAACGTGACCGGCAGGAGCGACCAGGTGTTCCCGCCGTCTTCGGTGGCGTAGACGATGGTCTTCGGGGCGGCGGAGGTCATGCGAATCACGAGCAGACCTTCGGTGGGCGAAACGAACAGGATGCCCTGCACGCTGAGTTCGCTCTCGGAGGCATCCGCCGGAAGCGCAAGATTGATCTGGAACCAGGTCTTGCCGCCGTCGTCGCTGCGATAGAGATAGGCTTGACCCGGTGCATAGATCACACCGCCCACCCACGCAGTCTGCGGATCGAGCGGGAGAATCAGGTTCTTGATGCCGCCCAAAGGCAGGGTCTCGCCTGCGCCGGCGAGATTGGGGTCGTTGGTGTAGACGCGGTTCCACGTCGCGCCGCCGTCGCCGGTTTGAAAAATGGAAACCGCCATCGAGCCTGCGCCCACGCCGAGGTCGAGAGCATCCAGCCGTTTTGCTCATCGGTGAAATGCAGCGCGCCGCCGCTAAAGGGCGTGTTGAACGAGTCCCACGTTGCCCCGCCGTTGGTGGTGCGATAGAGTTTGCCGCCGTTCGGGTATCTGTTCATATCGGGGAATTGGACCCAGGCGGTGGCCTCGTTGAGAAAGTTGGGATAGACCAGGTAGCCCGCATTGGCAAGGCTGGCGGGGGTCACGTCGTACCAGGTCACGCCGCCGTCGTTGGTGCGGATGATATTTTCCTCGGTCACCGCCCAGCCGTAGATTTCATCCAGCATTTCGATATTAATAATGGAAGGCGATTCGATCACCGGCGCGTTGATCTCATTTGGCAGAGGCGTGTCTTGCGGCACAACCGCCGATTGTGGGCTGGGCTGAAATTCTTCCGGCTGCCGCAGTCGCTGTGGCCGCGGTCGCCGGGGTGGGAGCGTTAAGCGCCTCAGTCGTCGGCGATGCGGGGGTGCAAGCGGCAAGCATTATTAAAGAAAGAAGAAAGAGGAAAGAACGTAAAGGTTTCATATCGCCTACTTAACTACTCGACTACTCAACTACTCGACTACTCAACTACTCAACTAACATATTCCACCACCGTCGCTTCGCCCTGACCGACGCCCACACACAGGGTCACAACGCCGTATTTTACATCGCCGCGATTCTTCATCTCATGCACAAGCGTGGTCATCAAACGCGCGCCCGAACAGCCGAGCGGGTGCCCAATGGCGATGGCGCCGCCGTTGACATTAACGATCTGCGGGTCGAGTTCGAGGTCTTCCATCACCGCCAACGATTGTACGGCAAAGGCTTCATTGATCTCGACCAGGCCGATGTCTTTGACTTTCAGCCCGGCGCGGTCGAGCGCCTTGCGGGTGGCAGGAATCGGGCCGTAGCCCATCACACGCGGCGGCACTCCAGCCGAGGCGGAGGTCAGGATGCGCGCAAGCGGCTTGAGGTCCAGTTTTTTGGCGCGTTCTTCGCTCATCAACAAAAGTGCGGCGGCTCCGTCATTTAATCCAGACGAATTGCCAGCCGTCACGGTTCCACCCTCGCGGAAGGCAGGCTTGAGTTTGGCGAGGCTTTCCATCGTCGTGTCGCGGCGCGGGCGTTCGTCGGTATCCACCAGTTTCGGGTCGCCCTTTTTCTGCGGGATGGAAAGCGGCGCGATCTCCTGTTCAAGCGCCCTGAAGCGATGGCGGCAATCGCGCGCTGGTGGTGGCTGCGAAGCGCAAATTCATCCTGCTTTTCGCGCGTGATGTGCGGACGTTCCGCCGCGATGTTCTCCGCCGTCTCGCCCATGGACTCCGTGCCGTGCATGGCTTTCATTTTTGGATTTGGATACCGCCAGCCGAGCGCCGTATCCCGGGCAGTGAGGTTGCCGAAGGAAAACCCCGCCTCCGCCTTCGGGACGGAGTAGGGCGCGCGGCTCATGGATTCGACTCCGCCCGCGATGTACACGTCCCCTTCGCCCGTTTTGATGGCGCGCGCCGCCATGTTGATCGCGTTCAAGCCGGAAGCGCACAAGCGGTTGACGGTCACACCGCCCACTTCCACGGGCAAGCCAGCCAGCAACGCCGCCATGCGCGCCACATTGCGGTTGTCTTCGCCCGCCTGGTTGGCGCACCCCATGAAGACTTCCTCAATTAATGCTGGGTCCATTTGATTTCTCCCCAAAACGGCTTTGATGACGTGCGCCGCCATATCGTCGGGACGCACAGATGAGAGAATGCCGCCCAACGCCCCAACCGGCGTGCGAATGGCATCTACGATCACAACTTCGGTCATGGAATCCTCCAGAGATTGATGAGGCGATTCTACCACCCATGAAAGCACACCCAGCGCGGTCACAAATGCGCGTTTGCAAGGCGCCAGGGGCGCGATTTGTGATGACAACGGAAATTTTACGCTTTGTCAATGACAATGGATTACCATCGCTTTTCCACTTCGCCTCGTACTTCGAAAAAATGACTCACACCTGCATTTTTTAAGATTGCTTGTCTTGACAATCGAAACAGGGGGAATATAATATTAAAGTAACATTAATTCGTGTTGCTTATTGGTCCAAGAGGAAATTGAATTTCAATCAGTCCAATATCAACACCCTGGGGAACTGGGGGAATTGAGAGAAAACTCGCCTCGGTTCTAACAATTGAATACATGGTCATCATGGAGGCTTGGGTACCGTCATGAAAACAATCAAGACTATCAGGAGTATTTTCGTTCGCGCAGCACTGACCGCGATAGTATTGTTCAACGCCATCGCGCCGATCAGCGTAATGGCAGATACGAGTTCAAACCCATCACGTGTTGACAAGTTGGGCACGGAATTAACGCCAAAAGGCTTTTCCACTCCTCCCAAAACTTCATCCAACACTAAAAATAATGATTCCGTCAATTTCCTCACAGATTCGCAACCGGTTACCTTGACCTTGAAAGCCACTCCGTCCTCACTCGAGGCGGATGCAGAGATAGCTATTCATTGGGTAATCGAAGGATTGTCAGCCAGCAACCTCCAAGGGTTAACATTGGAAATAACCCTTCCGGAAGGGTTCCAGCCCCTGAAAGATGAAAGTGCATCTTTTGATGACAAAAAGAATGCGTTTGTCATTGCTGTGACCAGCCTGAGTGGAGACACAAAAACCGTTTTCGCATCCACTCCAACAGAAGATGTGTACTTCAGGGCTGTCCTGATCAACGAAAAACAAGAGATAATTGCGTATACCGATTTGATCGTTCCATATTACAAGAAATTTGAGCTGGGGAGTCAAGGGGGTGAAATATCCATAGAAGATGGGAATTTGCGGGTCAAATTCGGCGAGGATGTATTTAAGGATTATGCGGATGGAGTGGAAATCCAAATCGGCACACCGGCAGACATGGAGGCAATTCAATCCGCTCCAAGCGGAAAGCCGTTTGAGATCAAGTCCCATTCGAAGGGGGAAGACAAGGCGGAGTTGACACAATTCGAGGAACCTGTTGAACTCGAGATCAACCTGGAGGAATATGGTTTCACGGGTGCGCAAAGCGGCGATGTATTTTTGTACTGGTTCAACCCGCAGGCAAAGGCATGGTATGGCATGCCCTCATGGGTAAATGAGGAACGTAACGTTCTAATCGGAGTGACGGATCACTTTTCAATCTTTGACGTCGGTCCAAGCAACTGGGAAGCATCAAAAAAACCGAGCGTGGATATCTTTCAGGTATCCACCTTCACAGGTGCAGCCACCTACTCCCTTCCCATCGAGGTGCCGCCGGGACCTGGCGGGCTTCAGCCCAGCCTTACATTGAATTACAACAGTCAAGTCGTTGACCAAATGACTGTATTATCGGAAACCGGATGGGTGGGAACAGGCTGGTCGCTGGATACAGGATACATCGAGCGCAACACACATAATACTCAGGAGACCACGGACGATAGTTACGTCCTGCACGTGAATGGCATCAGCACCGAGGTCATCAAGAATTCCTCAGGCTATCACGCGGCAGACGAAAATTTCATGAAGATTTCCTTTTCCGCCAGCAACAACGAATGGACAATCCGGGATAAGAAGGGGAACATCTATTACTTCGAGCATCCCACCACCATGAAATACTCCATCGGCTGTGACTTGCTCAGCAGTGTTGTCAACCGCTGGTCTTTGACAAGGGTTAGGAACATTTTCGACCAGGAATTGACCTATTCCTACACAACTGAAACTAAAACCATCAAATATATGGTTTGGAGCGACGCGTACCATCAATGCCGTCAGTATGGGACCGCGTCCACCGACACCGCCACCTATCCCCAAACCATTACCTATCCGGATGGGCGCACGCGCGTCCGCTTCGTGTTGGAAGGACGCCCTTATAAAGGCTCCTATTTGGAGGATGACATTCATCATAGCTTCGAGCGAAGCCGTCTGAATCAGATTCTCATCGAGCGAGATTTGGATGGGAACGGCACATTCGAAAAGATCATGCGCAAATACGACCTGACCTACGATGACAAAGTGTGGCCCAACCTGACCTCCGCCTACTTTGAAACCATCGTATCCATACAGGAATTCGGCGTGAATGGAACCGAGCCGCTGCCCGCAACCACTTTCACCTATGGCGACAAGATGCACCTGACCCGCGCAACGAACGGCTACGGCGGCCGGGTGGATTTCGATTATGAAATCTGGCACAGCAGCAGCAATAAGGCACGGCAATCTTATACAGGATACTGGACGGGCAACTTCAACATATCGGATCAATCTTTTGGTACTTTGCCCCCTGTCGTGCTCAAGCCGGGCGGCGCGTATTATCTAAACGCCGACATCGAAGACGGCAAGACGATGTATTTGCGCTTACAGGTCAACGGCTCCACTTTTTTGACAACCGATTCAGCAAACGACCCTTCAGGAACGCTGGTTTTGCCTCCCACAGCAGGATACAATGCAGAAATTCAATACAATGCGGTGGGGCATTACGTAAATTCGACCGACGGCCAATCTGTACGCATCTACGCCGCGACCCTGAAAGCGCTGACCACCCTTTACCGCGTGACGACAAAAACGATCCGCGATGGGAACGGGGACACCTACACTTATACTTACACGTATACCGGCGCGGCTGTGAACGATAACACCCATTCCGACAGCGCCGCTGCCGGAACCTCCTTTACCGAAAAGTATTCCGAGTTTCGCGGGCACTCCCGAGTGACGGAAACCGCACCGGACGGCACACAGACATTGACCTGGTTTTACCAGGATGACGTGTATAAGGGCAGGGCACATACGATCCAGGGAACATACGGCGGAAGAAAAATCACCGAGACCCTCAACGCCTTCTCGCACACTGAGCTAACAGGATTCTCTTCCAACGGCAAGACTATTCCCCGCTACTGGGTGAAACTGGACTCCACCGAAACCCGCATTTACGAAAACGATGGCGTTACCTATAGCGCGGCGAAAACCGTCAACACGTACGAAACCACATACGGCAACCTGACCGCAGAGTTAAAACAATTTCTGGACGGCGCAGCGTGGGTGGATTACCTTCGTACCGAATACACCTACTACCCAAACGCCACAACTTACGTTGTAAGCCTGCCTGCGCGCATACAACAGGTCAGACCTTCTACAAACGAGGTGCTCGCCAGCAGTCTGTTTTTATATGACGGCAATACAGGCAGTCACGCTGCAGCGCCCACCCAAGGCATCCTTACCGCCCAACGCACGCTTGCAAAAGATAACGATTGGATCCAAATCTCCTTTGGGTATGATGCCTGGGGGAATCGCACCAGCGAGACCACCTATGGCGGGTATGGGAGCGCAAACGCCAGCCCAACTGCCGGGGCGCGCACAACCACCACGGTCTATGATCCCATTTATCACGTCTACCCTGTCAGCCAGACCACCCCTCCGCCAACAGCCGGGGGCGCAGGGCTTACCACCCAGTGGGTTTATGATTATGATCTTAACGGCGTGAACGATTACATCCTTGGCGTCCCGACCAGCGAAATAGACCCGAACGGCAACCCAACTTCGGCGCAGTATGATGCGTTCGGGCGCCTCACCAAACTGATTCGCCCCGGGGATACACCCAACAGCCCAACCATCTCAATCTCTTATCAGGATTCCTTCCCATTTACCACTACGCTCACGCAGAAAGTGGATGCCTTTACATCTTATGTGGTCCAACGAATCTATGACGGCATGGGCAGGCAGACCAAAATCGTGAGCGGCGGTGCGGTCACAGATACCCTCTACCAAAGCCCCACAGTGACCCTGCAAAGCATGCCTTATTTCACCGGGGAAACGCCGCATTATACGACAACGACGGTAGATCCTGCCGCAAATACCACCACAACAACCTCACCGGACGGAAGTTCCGTAAGCGCCACAACCAACGGCTTATTGACGACTGTCACCGATGCGAACGGCAATTCCACCATCACCGAAAAGGATATTTGGGGGCGGGTGATTCGGGTTACACCTCCCACCGGACCCGAGGTTTCGTACGCCTACGATGAATTGGGACGTATGCGGACGGCTTCACGCGGCGGCGCAGATACGACCATTGACTATGATTTTGCAGGGCGAAAATTCCACATGGACGACCCGGATATGGGAGCCTGGTGGTACGAGTATGACGCCTTGGGGAATCTCACAAAGCAAACGGACGCGAAGGGACAGGTGATCTGCCTGTTCTACGACAACCTCAACCGGCTCGATGGCAAGACGTATCCAACGAACGGCAGCTGCGGGGCGCCGCTTGCTTACGATGTGGATTACCACTACGACACCGGCGCAAACGGGCTGGGACGCCGCACAGGGATGAGCCCTGCTTCGGACTCAACCTCGTGGATGTACGACGCGCGCGGCAGGCTCGAGAGCGAACTGAAAACCATCTCCAGCCAGTCTTTTTCAACATCATGGACATACAATTCCGCCGACCTGCCGGTCACCATGACCTACCCGGATAACGAGACTCTCACATACAGTTACAACAGCCGCATGATGTTGACCACTGTCACCAGTTCGCTGGGCGGGACGACCTACGTCTCTTCCTCGAGTTACGATGCCGCCGGGAGACTTAATGCGCGCTTGTTGGGGAATGGTCTCGAGCAAATTTACTCTTACTACCCCTGGAACACCCCCGGGCAGGGCGGACGCCTGCAAAACATAAGCGCCGGCTCGATCCAGAACCTCGGCTACGTCTACGATGCGGCGGGGAACATAACCTCCATTGTTGATTCCATCACGGGAGAGAACCAAGCCTTCGGGTACGACGCGTTGAACCGTCTTACTTCCTCCACCGTCACCAACGGACCTGCGCCCTACTCGGAGACCTACACATACGACAGCGTGACCGGCAATCTAATCCATAATGGAACAGGAACACTGGAATACAACGATCCGAGCCATGTTCATGCAGCGACGGATTTGAGTAACCAGTCATCAGTGAGCAGTTATCAGTACGACGCTAACGGCAATATGGTCCTTCGCAATGTGAACGGGCAGGCGTTCGACCTTGATTATGACGAGGAGAACCGGCTCACGAACGTGACGCAGGGATCGCAATCGTTTGCTCCGCCCATGCGTCCGGTTTCATTCAACCCAATCGGCTCCGGCTCGTTCCTTGCCATGCCCTTCCTGCAATCCGGCGAGACCGAGACCCCCACCCCGACCGCCACGCAAGAACTATACACTGTCACCCTCCAGCCGGACGCTGCAAACGGCGCGGATACCTATATGCTGAACGCCGCCGCCACAACCAACTACGGCGCAGCCACCCTCATGGGAGTTGGGGAAAGGAATAGCGCCGCCAACAATATCGCACGCGGGCTGGTCAGGTTCGACCTGTCCTCCCTCCCGGCGAACGCGGTCATCACCTCCGCCACCCTGTCCTTGTGGGACCTCACAAGACCTCTCCGACAACGACCGTACCCTGCAAGTCTTCCGCCTGAAAAAGCCCTTCAATGAAAATGAAGCCACCTGGAACATGGCAGATAACAGCACCGCCCCGGGAAACCCAGGGCGCATCAGGGACGGGCGACCGGGAGGATACTTCCATCGGTTCCGTCCTGGTCTCCGCCAGCGAAGCGCTCGGCACGGAGAAACAAGTCCCGCTCGATCCCTCCAAAGTGCAGGAGTTGGTGGATGGCACACTCACCAACAATGGCTTTCTCCTCCAGATGGAGACGGAACTCAATGACCGCTTCGATTTCAAGTCGTCGGATAACGGTCCCGCCTCCCAACGCCCCAAGCTGGTGATTCAATACACGCTATCTGACCTCACCCCCAGCCCCTCTCCCACAGGAGAGGGGAGCCCGACACCCACCCCAACTGCCAGCGAGACCCCCACTGCAACCCCGGCGGGTCCCACCGGCACGCCTACCTTCACCCCAACCGTCACCGTGACCCCGACCAGCACAGTCACAGAAACGCCCACCGCCTCCCCGACTCCCACCCCGCCGCCCGCGCTCGTCTTTGTCAGCGCCTCCTTCACCTACGATGGCGATGGGAAACGGGCAAAATCGGTCTTGACCACGAACGTTGGTTCAACCACGACCTACTTCGTCGGCGCTTATTACGAAATGACCGGTTCTTCGATCACAAAATACTATTTTGCAGGAAGTCAGAGAATCGCCATGAGGAAGGATGGT
Organism: Chloroflexota bacterium; assembly: GCA_013112685.1. Lineage (GTDB taxonomy): Bacteria > Chloroflexota > Anaerolineae > Anaerolineales > Villigracilaceae > Villigracilis. Next base: position 2,205,363 of record JABFGC010000002.1, read on the forward strand.
GTTTTGTATTACCTCCTCTCTGACCATCTCGGCTCCACCAGCATCGTCACGGATGCTTCGGGGATTGTCGTGTCACAGACGAAATACAAAGCCTGGGGTGAAGTGAGGTATTCCAGCGGCGCGTCTCCCACCCAGTACACCTACACGGGACAATACTCTGACAGTTACATTAACTTACTCTGGTACAACTCCCGGCACTATGACCCCGAACTCAGACGTTTCATTTCACCTGATACGATAACCTTAATTCCCCTAGAAGATTCTAGGTACAGTTACTTCTTTATTGCCTTGACTGTAGATTTTCACGAGACAAAGATTCTCAAATATGCAAACAAAATAAATTACAAAAAGTTTACCGAGAATATCACACAGAGTCACTATATGAGTGATAAGTTCAATAAACAAAAGACGCCGAAGGACGACGCTCTTGAGAAAAATACTGCCGATTTACGGAAAACCTTACAACTACACGATAGCACTACGTTATACACCCCGGCTACAGTGGCAGAAAAACTAAATGCATTGAATATATTTGGAAAAGTGATCGAAAGGAAAGAACAGAACAAAGATTCACAAATTACAAATAACTCATTTAACCAAAATAAGGATTTGCCAACTGAACTGACGCACTTGAACAACCTGGATCGGTATTCATATGTACAGAATTGCCCCACAAGATATACAGATCCTACAGGGCATGAATGTACCGATACTCAGAAATTAGGGGTAGCAATAGCAATAATAGCAGTTGACCTCTTTATGGGGCTACCAGCATTTGCAGTTATCGTGATGGGAGGTTTTGGAAGTCCGCCTGCCCTTGCGGCAGAATTTTTGGAGATGGCCATAGTTCTGCCTATAAATGTTGGCGGCATACTCTGGGTTGCAAACGAATGCCCTCAAATTGATTTCAAGTTAAGAAGAAACAATCAAAATTCAACTCGCGGTCAATAGTATACCTTGGCCGTCAAAAAATACAGGATGATTGTATGAATCAATACACAAAGCGTTTAATCGCACTTCTTCTTGGTATTACACTGATGGAATTGGCACTTGCCCTATGGGTAGGTATGGGCTGGTTCTTGCTTGTCGAAACTTTACGAAGGTCAGTTATAGCGATACCAAGCATCTACCTTCCACTCGTGAAATATTTACAAGGACCATCGCGGGCCGCCGAAGAATACAAATACTATTCTGACAGAAGATATAGATGGCGATATGCCATAAGAATTATAATGTTGATCATTTGGATAACTATTACAATTATAGCATTTAATAAAGCCAATTTCTCACTTGTTGAGTTATTCACATGAAGGAAATCCGCAATTTTCCACTCTAACCGCTTGCTTGCATTACACCATTGGCGACCACTTGGGAAGCACCAGTATCGTCACGGATGCTTCGGGAAATGTCGTCTCACAGACGAAATACAAAGCCTGGGGTGAGGTGAGGTATTCCAGCGGCGCGTCTCCTACCCAGTACACCTACACGGGACAATACTCCTACACCGCTGATTTCGGTCTCATGTTCTATAACGCCCGCTGGTATGACCCTGGTATAAACCAGTTCGTGCAACCAGATACCCTCATCCCCAACCTCTACAATCCTCTCGACTGGAATCGTTATAGTTACGTTCGGAATAACCCCATTCGATATTCAGACCCAACCGGGCATAAAGTATGTATTGAGGAAAGCACTCCAGGTAGCTGCACTACTAACTATCTTGTTTACTACAAACAGCAGATAAAAAAGAATTATGGAATAACTTTGTCTAATAAAGGCGGCGATAAAGATTGGACAACTCGAACTGCCTTAAATGTCTACGAGGGTTTAGGAAATATTAACAAAGCTTTGAACGGCAACCTTAAATTCTTTACTCAAGGATGGACCTTTTTAATGGGAAACCAAGAAAGCGGTTATCATGGGCACACAAGCACGGATGGCACCAAACAAGTTAAGTTTTTCACATCAGGTAGCAATGCTATCGTGCAACAAAATATTTACCATGAAGTTGGGCACTTAATAGACAGCGTTCCTAGTATGGAAGATGTTTTTTCCCAACGCTCTGGCATAAACAATTCAGACTTTCTAGACGATTATGGCAAGCTTGATATTAATGCTTTAATTGATAAATCGCCAGATATGTATCAACATGATATTTCAGTATTTTCGCCATATGTTAAAGACGAGGATAAGCCGTACGCGCAGGCAGAGCATTGGGCAGATATGTTTGCCAATTATGTTGCTGGAAATATTGATTTGGCAAGTGACGAGGGCAGAGCAATGAATGGATTTGTTGAAGGAGCGCTTCGTCCTTATATTGGGGTCCCGTAATAAGCCAATTTTATATCTGGAGATATTCCAATGATACGCAATCTTCACTTGTATAGTTTGTTGATACTTGCCATAAGTCTTTCCAATTGCACGCCCGATAATCCTACAACACCGACAAATCTGGAAAGCCCTTCACCCATACCCGTCAGCCCGACATTTACAGCAACTCCCACTGAGACGGTAACGCCAACCCTGCCTGCCACATTTACACCTTTAGAAGTAAATGAAAGAATTAGAGCCTATTTGCAAAACACCGTAGAGTATTGCCTTGCTCCTTGTTTTTGGGGGATTACGCCAGAACAAACAACGCTTGACGAGGCAACCAACATTTTTGTCTCTCTTGGGCTTCAACCCGAACACACCCTCACACAAAATAATCAGGAGTTCTATGATACGGATTACCACATAGAAAAAGGGTTTGAAATTAGCATCATCCTTACTGTTCAAGATGGCATCATAAAGTCGCTTGATGCAGGAATAAACGTTCCCGCCGAGGTTTCTATTCCAAGAAAATGGGCTGCCTACTCGCCAGAAACTTTAATAACTCAATATGGTGTTCCCTCAAAGGTGGATTTTTTTCTTGGGCGTGTCACCCCTACGCCGACTCATTCGATGGTTTTGTATTTTGAAAATTCCGAATTAATAGTTGCATATATTGGTAGCGACCTCCTAAATAATAGCAATCCACAACTTGAAATATGTCCAACAACGAACCAAGTCGGACATATCCAAATTTGGTTAGGAAAAAACCCACGACATCCCCCTAAACAAGGAGTTCCTCTGGAAAAAGCGACAAATATGACGATCGCGGAGTTTTCTGAATTAATGCTTGGAGACCCCAATAAAGCATGTTTCAACTTGAAAGATGAAGCATTTCCCTAACAAAAAGACGAACCGAAACCTTTGGTTCAGTCCGTCTTCTAACTCGTCCCCAATTGAGGGGAAAGCGGGGGATAGAATCAGTATACACCCCTACCCGGGGCGCAGATGGCGCGGAACTTTCGCGCCCGTCCTGTGAAGCTGAGGTCGACGTTATTCCCCTGAGGATCATGCCTCGCAGATAAGACTGTCGCCTCAGCGCCATGAGAGGTCTCGAATAAGCAGGTTGCCGCCCAAGGCGGCGCAACACGAACCAGGTTGAGAGGCTCATGGCTGCCTGAGGTCGCCTCACTTCACCTTGTATCCTATGGAGGTGCTTCATGTATTACTGTGGGATCGACATCGCCAAACACAAACATGCCGTAGCGTTACTCGATGAACATGGACACGCGCACAAGGCGGTCTTCATGACGGAAAACACGCAGCGGGGCATGGATATTCTGCTGGCAGAATTGAAACCATTGGAGGATGTGCGAATCGGTCTCGAAGCCACAGGTCACTACTGGCTCAACTTGTACGATGTGCTGACCCGCAATGGCTATCCCGTCTCGGTCATTAACCCCATGCAGATTTCCGCCTACCGCAAGAGTGGGCTGCGCAAGGTGAAGAATGACCGCACCGACGCCGTCTGGATCGCAGACTTCCTGCGCATCACCAACCTGCCTGTTTCCAACCGTGACCTGCCTGTCTTGATGCAGTTGCGTGAACTGACGCGTTTCCGCTTCTGGCTTTCCGAACAGATTGGTGACTGCAAGCGCAAACTGCTCACCATTTTGGACCGCGTGTTTCCCGAATACGAGACCTTGTTTTCCAACGTATTCCTCACTTCCTCGCGCGCGTTGCTTCAAGAAGTGGTCTCGGCACAGGAATTTGCAGACTTCGATCTTGATGAACTGGCCGAACTGCTTGCCACATCCAGCCGCAGGCGCTTTGGACTGGAAAAAGCAAAACAAATTCGGCAACAGGCGCAGCATTCGATTGGCGTGAACTTTCTGACCGATGCCGCTCATGTGGAAATGCGCTGTCTGCTGGCTCAGGTCGATCTACTGGAAGAACAACAACTCGAAGTGGAAAAAGCCGTGGAGGGGTTGATGCAGCAAATTCCGCAGCACATCACTTCCATCCCTGGTGTGGGAGCCATCACCGGCGCGGCGATTCTGGCAGAGATTGGCGATATTCACCGCTTCGAAAGCCCTGAGAAATTGGTAGCCTACGCCGGGATCGATGCGACTGTCCATCAATCCGGGCAATTTGAGGCAAAGCAAATGCACATGAGCAAACGCGGCTCACCCTATTTGCGCCTGGGTCTGTGGCAGGCAGCTTCCATGTCCATCATTCACAACGAGGAACTGAAGCTCTATTACCAGAAAAAACGCAGCGAAGGCAAACCCCACCGCGTGGCCATCGGCGCTCTCTGCCGAAAACTGCTCATCCGCATTTATGTCATCCTCAAGGAGAACCGTCCCTACCAAACCACAAAACTCGTCCCCCAACACCCTTGACTCCTAATAGCAGGTCTTATCTTAACCACATGACCCAGCCTGACACCATTGTACCAGACCCATCCAACCCACAAGACTGGGACAGGTACTCCTATTCACGAAACAATCCACTCAAATATATCGACCCGTCAGGGCATTTTATTTGCTCACAAGATAAGAATAGTGACGATTACTGCCCCAATCATGGCGGAGGCTCTGACAATAATAATGACGGAAATGGAAGCAATAACAATGATGGAGGCTTTGGTGACAATAATAACCCATCGACTTTGGGTGATATTGTCAAAAATACTAATACTCCAAAACCTGCATGTGAATATGTATTTTCAGCTTCAAATTGTCAAACAGTAAGCAAACTATTAGGCATAAGTGTATTGATTCTAGATATGACAGCCCTTGGCATAAGTGTAACGGGAGCAATTCTTGAATTGGTTGCAGCTGTTGGCGGTCCGGAGGCACTGGCGTTAGCAATAGGAACATATGCTAAAACGCTCAACCCCATAGAAAATATTATAGGAGGCATTTCTCTATCAATTAGCGCGGCAAACGACTTTTTCATTACTGGTGAGAGTTATTTAAATTTAGATACGACCTACCAAGGAACTCCTAGCGTTGAATTGGTATTTGGATCGGATACAAGTGTAAGCTTTGTAGCAAATACAATGGGCGGTCTTGTCCCAGAAGGCGTCATAGATAGTGCAATTAATGGTGGTGCAGTAGCGTACGATTCATATCGTTTGGGCGATGGTGATCCATTAATACAAACTCATGTTATTCTTACTGCAAACGGGAATCTGCATTTCAGATTCAATGTTCCTTAACTGGACTCAAGGAGATAGTATGTATTACCTTCATATAGGTGCTTCAGTTATATTTTTTATTGGTTTTATTATATCGCTCGTATATCAGTTCTCATTAAGCATCAAGGTATCAACAAATCGCTTAAACACATACACTGCTATGAGAAGGTTGTTTGTAGTTTCATTTTGCACATGGATGTCTATGTTTATCCTTGTTCTCGTTTGGAATAAAACAACTTGGAGTTTTGAAAAGGTATTAATGGCATTCGTATTATTTTCTCTCATATCCGCTATATTAGCTGGTGTTTCGGCATTTGGTCTTTGGCGACGGAAACTTTAATGCGGTGGCGCATGTTCATGGGCTTCGACAGGCTCAGCATGGCAGATCGTCCCAAGTAACAATCTCAATCGCTGAGCAATATCGAGTCTCTCGGAAAACGTGATTTCGGGTTGAGCGAGTTGCTCGGCAAAGACCAGTAATTGCTCCTGCACCTTAACAACTTCATCCTGCTTTTCTTCCACTTTTAGAGGAAGGATTTCGAGCCGTTCTTCCACCCTTTGCATGGCTGTGAAATAATCCTCCGCCACCGTCTGGTCGTGGGCGCGGGCGTAGACCATGGTGGAACTCAACTTCTTGTGCCCCAAAAAGCGCTGAATGGACGTGATCCGGCAGCCCGCATTTAGTAAATGCGTGGCGCAGGTATGTCTCAGCCGATGCGGATACACCTTCACCCCAACCGCCACCGTGACCCCAACCAGCACAGTCACAGAGACGCCCGCCGCCTCCCCGACTCCCACCCCGCCGCCCGCGCCCGTCTTTGTCAGCGCCTCCTTCACCTACGACGGTGATACCCCTTCGGGGCACAGGTGGGAAAGCGGGTAAAATCGGTCTTGACCACGAACGTTGGTTCAACCACGACCTACTTCGTCGGCGCTTATTACGAAATGACCGGTTCTTCGATCACAAAATACTATTTTGCAGGAAGTCAGAGAATCGCCATGAGGAAGGATGGTGTTTTGTATTACATCCTCGGAGATCATTTGGGTTCCACGAGCATTGTTACGGATGCCTCTGGAAATGTCGTATCGCAGACACGCTACAAAGCCTGGGGCGAGGTGAGGTATTCATCCGGTACAAGTCCCACCGATTACACATTTACAGGGCAGAAAAGCTATAGCGACTCGTTTGGTCTTATGTACTACAACGCCCGTTGGTACGACCCTTATCTTAACCACATGACCCAGCCTGACAGCATTGTACCAGATCCGTATAATCCGCTGGACTGGAACAGATACTCTTATGCTCGCTACAATCCGCTCCGCTATACTGACCCGTCAGGACACGTGCCATGCACCGATGACGGTTACTGCGGCTATCTGAGCGATGTTGCCTATCAAAAACATATTTATTCCAACGCCATCAAAGACGTTTACGATTGGAACCTGGAAGGCAATTGGACGCTTGAAGAACTTCAAACCATTTATCAAACGGGGCGGGATATAGAAGCTTATGTAGATGGCTTAACTGGCGGTAAGGGGCAAGAGTGGATGAATGCGTATTTAGGCGGGACAACTATTACACATTGGTCCAGCAAAGGCGCAATGGCACTCCCAGATTGGCTCGTAGGTACTAATACAATCTATCTGGGTAGACAAAACTTTGATTCACAAATCTTTGCCCATGAATTAGGGCATATTTGGGATATTAATACATCCTCGTACGGGCCATGTGTATGCGGAGTAGTAGGCGGCGTTGCTGATGAACTCAACGCTGTAATTGGTGGCAGTGCTTTTTTCAGAGCTCCTAGTATCAGATGGATGAATGACAATAACTCTTCCCCAATCTTCACGATACCCGAAACGGTGACTTATGGTAATGTTACTTTCTACAATTGGTTTTCGGGGAAGCTAGGAACATACGGCAACAACAGCACAGCAGACTATTTAGCAGAATCCTTTTCTTGGAATATATATGACCATGACAACGTGCCGGTTCTTGCCAGGGCATGGGTGGACACAATGATCGCAGTACAGGCGAATGCATTACCATAGAGGTCCGATGAATAAGTATATTCTCTTTCTATTAATACCCTTGGCTTCAGCATGTCTAACAACCGCGACCACTAGAGTTTCAGTTTTAACAATTTCAGAATGTGAATTACCATGCTGGAACGACATTACCCCGGGTGTTACACCTCCGGAAGAAGCAAAACAAATCTTAGAAAATACAGAAGGAATCGGTGCAGCCAATGTCGAATCCTTTTATCAATTAGTGGAGATCCATTTCTCGTTGTTTTTAGAAATGCCTGGTTTGAATCCGAAAATCAGAGGGGATATTTTTTCGGACGGCACCAAAGTGACAGAATTGTGGCTTGTCGGCAATCTAAATGTAACATTTGATGATATTATTCAAAGGATTGGCGAGCCCGAGTTTGTTATTTCGATGCCTTTCATTGGAGGGGGAAATACCTTTGTGTCTGTTTATCCTTCAAAGGGAGTCTCATTTCGCATCTCCCCAGAATTGAAAATAATTGCCGCGGATACTGAAATCTCAACGTTAACCTTGTTTGCTCCCACAGATTACGATCGACATTTGGAGGGAGGGACCTTTACTCTCGGCAAACTTGATGCGTCAGGGACACAAAAAATCATGTATCCCTGGGAAGGATATGGAAACATTGAAGAGTTGTACCCCCCGAGACTTCCGTAAATGGCATGTGTTTATTGAGTCAGCCAAACGCCTCGCGCAGTTGAACGAGCAGCAAGGCGCGTTCCTCAAAGCACAGTTCGGGCGGCTCCAGTTTCTCGATAATCTGCGTCACCCGCACCTTAACATCCTCCATATCTTCTTCCACTTTCGGCACGATCTCCAGCCTTTGTTCGACTCGTTCCATCGCCGCGAAATAGTCCTCCGCCACACTCTGGTCGTGCGCCTTGGCACAGACCATCGTGCTGGAAAGTTCCTTGTGACCCAGAAAGCGCTGAATGGACGTGACCCGGCAGCCCGCATTCAGTAACTGCGTGGCGCAGGTGTGCCTGAGCCGATGCGGATACACCTTCACCCCAACCGCCACCGTGACCCCAACCAGCACAGTCACAGAAACGCCCACCGCCTCCCCGACTCCCACCCCGCCGCCCGCGCCCGTCTTTGTCAGCGCCTCCTTCACCTACGATGGCGATGGGAAACGGGTAAAATCGGTCTTGACCACGAACGTTGGTTCAACCACGACCTACTTCGTCGGCGCTTATTACGAAATGACCGGTTCTTCGATCACAAAATACTATTTTGCAGGAAGTTAGAGAATCGCCATGAGGAAGGATGGTGTTTTGTATTACATCCTCGGAGATCATTTGGGTTCCACGAGCATTGTTACGGATGCCTCTGGAAATGTCGTCTCGCAGACACGCTACAAAGCCTGGGGCGAGGTGAGGTATTCATCCGGTACAAGTCCCACCGATTACACATTTACAGGGCAGAAAAGCTATACCGACTCGTTTGATCTTATGTACTACAACGCCCGCTGGTATGATCCTTATCTTAACCACATGACCCAACCTGACAGCATTGTACCAGACCCGTACAATTCGCAAGACTACGACCGCTACGCCTACGCCCGAAATAATCCCTTGCGATACAATGATCCGACAGGGCATGTCACTTGCGAAGGGACCAATTGGGATGATGGACCTCAGTGCGTTAAGAAGAATCCTAAGGCTTATAATCGCAATGACCCTAAAAATTACACTCATTTTGTACATTATCGAACTATCGTAATTTGCGGTTGGGGGACGGGAGGAAATTGCGGTAATGGCAGCCCAGTAACTGGCTATAATAACGAAGTGCCAATGAATCCTTATCCAGCAGACGCATACTTTTTTACAGAAAATCCTGAAGTAATGTCTGGACACACAAAAGAAGATGTTCTAAACCAAGTTTCTGATTACATTAAGGAGCAACAAACTCAAGACAATACGCTTAGATTTATCCTAATTGGGCACAGCGCTGGCGCTGATGCAGCAATCTTAATAGCAGATAAATTGGGTAGAAATGCGGTCTCAAGAACAGTTTTGCTTGATCCTACACTATCTGCCACACTTAATGGGCAGATCGTTGACTTGCAAACACAGGCAGATAGTGTCGCCAACGACATACCCACCTTGCTCGTAGACTCAAAGGAACCTGGCGTCGGATATAAATTAATTTCAGGCGCAAGTTATCAAGAATACGGCAATGGATCGGGAAACGTTCACAATCAAATGGCAGTTGATGAGCATCTGGCGCTTCAAGTTGTTTTTCCGTTCCTATCGCCATTGCCTTAGAAAGGAGACTCAAATGAAAAAGATACTATACTTCTTTTGCGTCATGCTCATGACAGCCCAAGTACTCTTAGGTTGCGTAAAAAACAATCCAAGCGAATCTTCAACGCCTATCGTTGAAACGAAAGTCAATACTTCAGGTGAAGTGCAAATCGCGACAACAGATATTGTTCCATCACTAACGCCACCAGTCCCTGTTGTATTAGCACCAACAAATATTCCATATATCCCTGGCTGTATTCCTCCTATGTTCAATTTAGCCTATCCAGCTCAAAATGCACAAACAGAGAATATAGGAGAAAAAAAAGAAATCCTGCCTCCCCCGCCATGGGTTTATGTAACCACTCTACCCGACACAGGTCCCGTCGATACAATTATGCCGCTTTCAGAGAATGAAATATGGCTCACTCTATTCGGGTCTAATAAAATTTATCGGTATTCGGTTGAAAAAGACGAATGGAACTTTCTCTCAGGAAGCAATAATTCAGACATCATCCCCACTTCTTTACTATACTCAGACAAAGGATTGTGGGGTTTGGGAAATTCAAACATTAACAATAAAAGCGGGGTATGGTTAAGTTTATATAACGAAAAGTCGGATGGTTTTAAAGAGGTAGCAAGCCAAGATAAATTCTTCGGTAATGAAAATTACCGTCCTACAAGTTTTCCATCTCCAGATATTGCATTGGACAGAACAGGGGTCTTTTGGGTAATTTTAACTAACGAGCATGAAGAGGCATTGTTTAGTTTTGATCCTAAAACACTTAACGCAGAAAAGCGATATATTGCCAAACCAAATGCCGGGCTTTCTTTGCCAGTAGTTGCCCCTAATGGGGTCATTTGGTTCATTGAAAGATTTGCAAACGAAATAATATCATACGATCCCGCATCCAAGGAGGCTCATACTTTTATCGAAGCAACTTCTTTTGACGCTCCGCTATCTAAAGATTCGTTAGGAAAACAAAACTTAACAGACATATCTTTTTTATATTTTGACAGACTAAATAATCTTTGGGTTGGCGATCTGGGATGGGTAGATTTTTCAACCGAAAACCCGATTTGGTATCGCCTCATTCGATCTCCAATATTTATTGATCAAGCGCCTGAATTGGGTGGACAGTATTATTGGGGTAATCCCTCTTTGATGTACCAAAGTTCCGATGGCACATATTGGTTTCGAGCGAACCATGGCACTGCTTCATTAAACCCCGTAAATGGAAATTGGTGCTTGTTTACAAATAGCAGCAGTCCGGTTGTTGAAGACGATCAACATAATTTGTGGATGGTTTCGTTTGGCAAGTTGTACAAACTGCCACTCGCACCATAAGTAAACTATATTGATAAGTACAATTTCCACCCTTTTCCCCTAACACCATTTCAGGCTTGCCCCCAATCCCCAGCTACTCCTCATGACAAAGTTCCGGTAGCGCCGAAGCAATACAACATCCAGGAGAAGCCCCCTCAGATCAATGGGTCGATATGTTTGCCAACTATGTCGCTGGAAATATTGATTTGGCAAGTGACGAGGGCAGAGCAATGAATGGATTTGTTGAAGGAGCGCTTCGTCCTTATATTGGGGTCCCGTAATAAGCCAATTTTATATCTGGAGATATTCCAATGATACGCAATCTTCACTTGTATAGTTTGTTGATACTTGCCATAAGTCTTTCCAATTGCACGCCCGATAATCCTACAACACCGACAAATCTGGAAAGCCCTTCACCCATACCCGTCAGCCCGACATTTACAGCAACTCCCACTGAGACGGTAACGCCAACCCTGCCTGCCACATTTACACCTTTAGAAGTAAATGAAAGAATTAGAGCTTATTTGCAAAACACCGTAGAGTATTGCCTTGCTCCTTGTTTTTGGGGGATTACGCCAGAACAAACAACGCTTGACGAGGCAACCAACATTTTTGTCTCTCTTGGGCTTCAACCCGAACACACCCTCACACAAAATAATCAGGAGTTCTATGATACGGATTACCACATAGAAAAAGGGTTTGAAATTAGCATCATCCTTACTGTTCAAGATGGCATCATAAAGTCGCTTGATGCAGGAATAAACGTTCCCGCCGAGGTTTCTATTCCAAGAAAATGGGCTGCCTACTCGCCAGAAACTTTAATAACTCAATATGGTGTTCCCTCAAAGGTGGATTTTTTTCTTGGGCGTGTCACCCCTACGCCGACTCATTCGATGGTTTTGTATTTTGAAAATTCCGAATTAATAGTTGCATATATTGGTAGCGACCTCCTAAATAATAGCAATCCACAACTTGAAATATGTCCAACAACGAACCAAGTCGGACATATCCAAATTTGGTTAGGAAAAAATCCACGACATCCCCCTAAACAAGGTGTTCCTCTAGAAGAAGCGTCAAATCTGACAGTGGAGGAGTTTTCCAAATTGATGCTCGGAGACCCTAGTAAGGCATGTTTCAATTTGAAGGAAGAAGCATTTCCATAATGGACTAACCGAAAAGATGAACCAAACCAAAAATCCAGTTCGTCCTCATTTGTATAACCACGACCTACTTCGTTGGCGCTCACTACGAAGTTGTAGAGACGAACACAGGTACACAGGTAAACAAGTATTATTTTGCTGGCGCACAGAGAATCGCCATCCCGCAAGGGGACGATGTGCGGAAAGACGGCGTTTTGTATTACCTCCTCTCTGACCATCTCGGCTCCACCAGCATCGTCACGGATGCTTCGGGGATTGTCGTGTCACAGACGAAATACAAAGCCTGGGGTGAGGTGAGGTATTCCAGCGGCGCGTCTCCCACCCAGTACACCTACACGGGACAATACTCCTACACCGCCGATTTCGGTCTCATGTTCTATAACGCCCGCTGGTATGACCCTTCGCTTAAACGCTTTGCGCAGGCGGATTCAATCGTGCCGGGCGGAGTTCAAGGGCTCGATCGCTACGCTTATGTCAACAACTCGCCGATGAATTATGTCGACCCGAGTGGGCATGTCCCTGTTGACTGCTATGGAACAAGTTATTGCGGCACAAATAATACTAATTTATTGCCTAGCGGCAGAAGGAATCCCTTCAACAATAGCGTGACCAGTGGGAAAATTGGACGTCCATCGTCAGCTTCAACAGCATCTCCTACCATGACTTTCACAGCCGTGACTTTAACCGCAACGAGTACTCCAACTACATCTTCTTGTTCCACTTATTACTCATCTTGCGTCCCTACACAAACAAATACACCTCGTATAACATCTACGCCCAGCCCAACCTCTACACCCAGCAAAACGCCATCGCCATGGAGACCAAATATCAGAGAAACGCTAAATGCCGCCATATCTACCGACATTGCTAATAGCGGCACATTAGTACCCGCGGTTGTTGATTTTTGTTTTGGTGCCCCCGATGGTTATGCTGGTCCAGGTTGTGGAGAAATGATAGGACAAGCATTTCCTGATCCAAGAGTCGTATCTGCTGGAGAAGGATTTGATAAGGTAATTGTTATAATTCATGGCGTTGTTGACATCTTTGGTACGATCATTGAGAGTCAATCTACTATAACACCACTTTCCACTAATCAAATCACCTCTAATTCACCAACACCTTCAGCAACTCAAACTTTAACCTCAACAACCTTTACACCTTCTGCAACAATGTGGATGTCAACCCCAACAGTTCCTGCACTATTGGCGACACCTTCATTTTGGCTGGCAACACCATGAAGAATTTCTCAGCCACCTTGTTAAGTTTAATAAAAAGCCGCATAAATCAAAAAGCTGCATTTGTGATGGTGACCTTCATTATCCTGCAATTCTTTTTTGCTCCGCTAATATCATTGAGATTGTCGCATAAAGAAAGCGATTGGATATTTAGTAGTTACGCAGTCGCTTTTTCAGCATTATCTTATACAACAATAGTTTTAGGTGTGTTATTCTTACATGCAAATAATTTTTACGATTTTTTTGATCGCATTACACTTTGGGCAATCGCAGTAGGTTGTTTTTTGAGATCGCTTGAAGTAGTCGGAAATACTTACGGAAACCTTTTTGCCATATACTTACTAATGTTAGGTGCAAGCTTTGCAATTTATATCACAACCAACAAGGAGAATATCAAAGGTTCTACTTTAAAGACATTTACTATTGGCGTAATGTGGTCCATTGTTACAGTTATAACGCTAGCACTTGTTGCGGCGTTAATCTCTGGCAAAACTCAAAACATGCTCCCTGAAGGTCTAGGTATTATTCTGTTTAGGAAGGCCCTTGAACAGTTATCTTTTGTTACTATTATTGAAGAATCACTGTTCCGGGGATTATTGGTGAGTATCTTAATATTAAACAAACACAAAGAACATACTGCATTTATCATTCAGGCCGTGCTATTTTGGGCAATACATTATTCACAAATCACCTTACCCTTTATGTTTTTAATATTTCTTCCGCTACTTACTATTTCTACAACTATTATTGCATATAGATATAGAACGGTTTACCCGTCAATACTAGTACACACATTAGTAAATGTTTTTACTACATCATTGGCAATCTGGTTTCAAACGTGTTTTTTTTAGAGAGCATTCGCATACTATAGATTCCCTTGAATCTAACTTCAACAGACATCTCATCTCTGAATTGCGCCACAAACTTTTTAACGACAACCGAGATACCGATTGCTCTTCCTTTTCCCCTCTCCAAAACCGATGACCTTTGCACACCTCCGCACATGACGCCTGCACCTGTTTTCGCCAGCGCCTCCTCTACCTACGACAGTGATGCCTCCTCGAGGCACAGGCGGAAAGCGGGTAAAATCGGTATTGACCATGAACATTGGTTCAACCACGACTTACTTCGTCGGCGCTCACTACGAAGTCGTAGAGACGAACACAGGTAAACAAGTATTATTTTGCTGGCGCACAGAGAATCGCCATCCCGCAAGGGGACGATGTGCGGAAAGACGGCGTTTTGTATTACCTCCTCTCTGATCATCTCGGCTCCACCAGCATCGTCACGGATGCTTCGGGGATTGTCGTGTCACAGACGAAATACAAGGCGTGGGGTGAAGTGAGGTATTCCAGCGGCGCGACCCCCACCCAGTACACCTACACGGGACAATACTCCTACACCGCCGATTTCGGTCTCATGTTTTACAACGCCCGCTGGTATGACCCTTCGCTTAAACGCTTTGCGCAGGCGGATTCCATCGTCCCGCCGGGAGTGCAGGGGTTGGACCGGTATGCGTATGTGAATAATTCGCCGATTCAAAATACAGATCCAACGGGTTATTTTAGTCCTGAAGAGATTAAGAAATACTTGAAAAATAAGTATGGGGATAACTGCGAAAAGTTCTGGGATGCGTGGCAAGACGACAAGTTGTTTTGGGGGATGCTGCTTGCCGCCGGGATTGGAGATGATCTACATGCACCTACATCGCTTCTAGGACAGGGCACCTTTATCTCTTGTGACACTGGTCCGTTCTGCTTTCAAAGTGACGAGGGGCATGATCTATATGAGTACCAAGGCAAGGGACCTTATATATTAGAGCGTAATGGACTGCCTATTCATACAAGTCCGCTGGAGTATACAGGTGATACAACATATACATCTGGCTTAGGCTCTCCTCCCTTTTGGGCACAGCCTCAGTATGACTACAGCCAAGGATATCCTGTTCCTACCGGCATGATTCGAGTAGTTACATATAATTCACCAATATCGTCACCGGATTGGACTGTTATTTCTGAAACCAATCCAATCGATATTATCCTTGCCATCGGCACCACATTCATAAAACAGCCAAGGTGGGTTCCGATTATAGGGTATGTAGTCTTAGGCTTGAATACTCTATCATATATAAACAAAGGACCAATGAGAAGAGAATGGGTATTGGATGTATCGTATGTGCCTGATATCCTTACAGATTGAAAAAAAGCTACTGCTCATCCAATACGGCATAATTTGGTTGCTTGACGACCAAAGGAGGCCGCCGATGAGCAGTAGTCAGGAATTGTACAACCGATTGAGCGAGACCGTGAGTGCCTTGGTGAAAGTAACAAACCGAAAGCAGTTGGCGAATTGGCTGTGGATCGTGGTGGGCTTGTTGCAGGGGAAATCGCCCGCGTTGAGCCAGATTGCCAATTTCCTGCCGATGAACACCCAAGCCGAATCCCGCGTGACTTTGATTCGCCGCTGGTTAATGAATTGGCATGTGGATGTGTGGGCATTTTACGAACCGATCCTGAAACATGTTCTGCAAGGTTGGTCAGCGGTACAGGCATATGTCATTCTGGATGGCGTGATGATCTTCGGAGAGCGCTGGCAAATCTTTCGCGTATCCTTGCAACATGGTTGTCGTGCGATCCCGTTAGCTTGGGTCGTTGTGCCAGGCAAGGGCTTGACGACCGTGCAGCATTTGAAAACGATGTTGGAGCGGGTCAAGCGGCTGTTGCACAACCGTGTGAAAAGCGTGGTCTTCCTGGCGGATCGTGGCTTCCGCGACTGCGATTGGGCGCAATTGTGCCTGGATTTAGGCTGGAATTATGCGATTCGAGTGGCTTGCAACACCTACATTACTCTGGAGGATGGTCGGACGGGGCGCATTGACGCTTGGGTGTCTCCCTATCGCAACCGCTATTTCCAGAACGTTTGGCTGACGCAAGCGCAGAAACTTCTGACCAACTTGTCTGTCACCTGGACAACCGATAAGAATGGACAACCCGAAATGGTAGCGGTGATTTCCAATCAGATCGCCTGTCGCACTCGGCTGCGAGAATACGGCTGCCGCATGAGCATCGAGCAAAGCTTCCGCGACGACAAGTCGGGCGGATTCAATATGGCGCACATTCAACTACAACACGCTGATCGCATTGAGCGCTTACTGCTAGCCATCGCAATTGCTACGCTCTGGTGTCACGAACTGGGCGAACACGTTTTACAGCAGGGCGAAACAACTCGCCGCCTGATTGATCCAGGACCCACGCGCGAACTCAGTCTGTTTCAACTGGGTCTGCGCTGGTTGAAACGAGCCTTGGCGGTTGCCATGCACCTACTGCCCCATTTCAAAGCCCGATTGTCTCATCTCAAATTGCAGCCCGTCCTTTCTCCATTAGCCCAAATTGGAAATCTGTAAGGGTATCAGCGTATGTGCAACAAATTCCTTATACGCCTCTTCCCGAAGTGCCTTTCGCTGATCCTATTGTCATTCCCTAGATCAAGTGTATGATAATGATTGGAGCTTTGAACATGGCTAATAAAAAAAGACAGATTGAGCAATTACAATCCCTAATAGCAATAAAATTCCTGTGTTTAATTGCCCTATATTTCTCCTTCTTACTGGGTCCACTGCTGGCGTTATTCCGAATATATTTTTTCGTGCAACGACCTAAGGTCGAATGGGAAACACCTCCAGACACAGTAAATCTACTTGCAGTTGTAGGGTTTGCCGTTTTGATTTGGGCTAAACGATTGCTTGACAAAAAGATTGAGGAAACAAAATCCCAGCTTCCTAAATAAGATTTTTGGTGTCACTCATATACACTGCACAAAACCACCATCCTGCAAAGTACGAGCGCAGAATAACTCCTCGCTAAGTATGCTTCGACCAGGCTCATCACAAGTCTCGGCTCCA
Organism: Chloroflexota bacterium; assembly: GCA_013112685.1. GTDB lineage: Bacteria > Chloroflexota > Anaerolineae > Anaerolineales > Villigracilaceae > Villigracilis. Next base: position 2,222,794 of record JABFGC010000002.1, read on the forward strand.
CCAACATCGTCACGGATGCTTCGGGGAATGTCGTCTCACAGACGAAATATCGCGAAGCGTCCCGTAGGGACAAAGCCTGGGGTGAGGTGAGGTATTCCAGCGGCGTGTCTCCCACCCAGTACACCTACACGGGACAATACTCCTACACCGCTGATTTCGGTCTCATGTTTTACAACGCCCGCTGGTATGATCCTTATCTTAAACGCTTTGCCCAGGCAGACACCATCGTCCCGCCGGGAGCGCAGGGGTTGGATCGGTATTTATATGCACTAAATTCACCGATTCAATATAAGGACCCATCAGGACATTGCCAACAAAGAACAAATAGAACAATGGTTACATTTACTAGTGAAGGGCAAGACTGGACCCAACAGGAAATGGATGTTGTATGTCAGCAAATTTACAATGTAGCAATAGCTGAAGCCAAAATGATTAATTCGAGAAACTACCTTCTGTGGCGAATGGGAGAAATCGATTCGTACCGCCCAATAGGCCCATCGACAGCACTATACACAATTCACAATGGCCCAATTGAGGCCGTCCGATCAAACGAAACACCTGGCTGGGCTGCCTACACTCGTTCGGAAAACGAAATAGTTTTCTATAATATTAGAACTCCGGATGGCACAATAATAACTAACTATGTTGCAAACCACCCCCGTCTTGTAACGCATGAGATGGGGCATGCAGTGATTAATGCCTTTGGCATAAACGAGGCAACAGACATTAATATCCCCTCCGACCTATTAAGACCTCTCATGGGAGATAGTTCAATAGATCATCTCAATGACATCAATGGTGCTGTAGACCCAAATGAACCTTTCTTCGGTTATGCCGGTGGGTTTGAAGATTACCAATTTGGATACATTGGGAGTCGATGGAGGGAAGAATTCGCAGATATGTTTGTTGGATGGGTATATCATTTCGGTGATACCCCAATGGGAGCACAGAGGAACGCTTTCATGCAACTTACTATGGTCAATCTGGTTGATTTAATACCATAAGGAGGCAAGATGTATTCGAAAAAGATAAGCATAATTAGCCAATTATTGGTCTTATATGCTTTCATAATTGGTTGCAAGCCAGATGCTGGACAAACACTTTATCCTCCAACAAGTACCCAAAACCTAACTACTATGGAGGTCGTCATCACATTTACACCTCCTAATGACATGACGGCTACACACAAGGTTGAAATACACTCAACTCTTGCCCCTGAAGGAGCAACAAAAATGATTGCAGAAATGATAAAAACGAACGGCAATTGCAAGCTACCTTGCTGGTGGGGAATTCTTCCCGGTCAAACTACAGTCGGAGATGTGAAAGATACTTTAGGAACTTTTATACCCAACATCACGCCTTACCCAAGTCAAGCAGACCAAGAAGGGCTTTCGTTTTATTTCAACGATCCATTCAATTCTAATTTTGAATATGGTGTTGTTCTTTATTCAAAAAACGGAATTATTGAAAGAATTAATGCACTCAGTTTCAGGTCTCTTTCGGATTTATTTGAAGAAATTGGTATTCCTAAAGAAATCTGGATACACTCCAGCGGCGTATCTATGGGATCATACCCACCGTCTTTCTCCTTCGCTTTGGTATACCCTGATCAGGGCATTGCAGTATACCTATTACAGATTTTTGGTGATTACGTCAAACATAATGGAGCGGAATACGCTCAATTTTGCCCAAGCAATATTGCTGAACGAAAGAATCTTAATTTATATTTGTGGTCACCCAAAAACGAACTTGCTTTAGATGAAATTTTTGAGAGCATCTATCGAAGTACAGATTTCCCAAAATACAAAAGACTTCAAGAAGTAAGCGACATGAATGAACAAACTTTTAGCGAAGTGGTTACAACACAAAATGTGGATCAGTGCCTAAAAACTCCACTAAATATCTGGCCATAGCTAGAAAATCTGTCACAAGCATTCGAATAACCGATCATAAATACTCGCTCTCGAAAGAGGGGATATCTCTGTTCCTAATCTTTTCAGTGAAGCGCTCGGCACGGAGAAACAAGTCCCGCTCGATCCCTCCAAAGTGCAGGAGTTGGTGGACGGCACACTCACCAACAACGGCTTTCTCCTCCGGATGGAGACGGAACTCAACGACCGTTTCGATTTCAAGTCGTCGGATAACGGTCCCGCCTCCCAACGCCCCAAACTAGTGATTCAATACACGCTATCTGACCTCACCCCCAGCCCCTCTCCCACAGGAGAGGGGAGCCCGACACCCACCCCAACTGCCAGCGAGACCCCCACTGCAACCCCGGCGGGCCCCACCGGCACGCCTACCTTCACCCCAACCGTCACCGTGACCCCGACCAGCACAGTCACAGAAACGCCCGCCGCCTCCCCGACTCCCACCCCGCCGCCTGCGCCCGTCTTTGCCAGCGCCTCCTTCACCTACGACGGTGATACCCCTTCGGGGCACAGGTGGGAAACGAGTAAAATCGGTCATCGCAACGAATCTCGGTTCCACAACAACTTACTTCATCGGCGCTTATTACGAAATGACCGGTTCTTCGATCACAAAATACTATTTTGCAGGAAGTCAGAGAATCGCCATGAGGAAGGATGGTGTTTTGTATTACCTCCTCTCTGACCATCTCGGCTCCACCAGTATCGTCACGGATGCTTCGGGGATTGTCGTGTCACAGACGAAATACAAGGCGTGGGGTGAAGTGAGGTATTCCAGCGGCGCGACCCCCACCCAGTACACCTACACGGGACAATACTCCTACACCGCCGATTTCGGTCTCATGTTTTACAACGCCCGCTGGTATGACCCTTCGCTTAAACGCTTTGCGCAGGCGGATACGATCGTGCCTCAGAGGCAAGGCGCCCAAGCGTAGGACCGGTACGCATATGCAAATAATAATCCATTACGATACACAGATCCTACAGGACATGAGATATGCTCTGATGATGGATATTGCGGTAATCTCAATTCTACAAGCTATTGGAATAAGGTAATTAAAGACCTGTCATCCCATTATGGAATCACCTTTTCAGGGAGATGGTCACAAAAGGATAAATTAGCGGCATTAACTGGAGCCATTGTTGTTGCAGGGGCTTTGGCAAGGTATACAGGATTGTCATCACTAGATTCATTGTAACAGGTCACGCAGTTGCTTCGAGAAAAGGCAAAACAGGCTGTCCCATCAAAGCCACCAGTTTCTGGAAAGAGCTTTGTCCGTGTTGTTTGACAGTGTTCAAGACAGTTGCCAAAGCCGCATAGCCTTGGGCAACCACTCGGAGCGAAAACTACCCATGACTTTGCGATGAATGACGGACGGACGCAAGGCGCGTTCGCAGGCATTGTTGTGAGCAGGCACATCGGAGCGGTGTAGGAAGACGAATAAGCAATCTCGATACTTGCGATAACGTTGGAGGAGGTTTGCTCCCAGACCGCGGAAGGTACGTTGCAAGAGTTGTTTCAGGCTTTTTTCCAGAATTGCCACTTGCCGTGCAAATCCTTCCTTCGTCAAAAGCGCTCGCTGTTTGCCCAAGCGAATTGCTTTTCGGAAGAGCGTCTGCATGTCTTGTGCCCATTGTAAACGTGGTCGCTTCTCGATCAGTCCTTGCAGATTGCGGATTTGGTGTGACAGGCAAATCTGGCACACTTTTGCTGGCGCATTCAACTGTGCTTTCCAGCAGTCACACACCCAGACTTCCGCTTTGCACTCTCGCATGAAGGTCTCAATCACATCCTGTGTGCGGCTTGGCACAATCAGATGATATTCACAGTTGGCGCCCACGAACACCCACTCCCACCAATTGCGTCTCCCTGCACACGGGCACTGGTTTCATCACTGCCAATCACCTTGCTCTGGCGGACCTGCTCGCCAATCGCTTCCGCTTCACTTTCCGCCGCCTTGCCTGCACGCGCCACGATCGAAACCGCACCCCCTTTGCTCAATGTCACGCCAAAGATCTCTTCGCTGACTTGGCAGATCCGGGCTCTCTGTGATTTGCCGTGATTTGTCCATATATGGGTATGAAAAACGCGCTTTTGGCGAAAAGCGCCCCCATATCTGGGGGGTATCACGGCAACTACCAAAGAACCCAGATCCGTTCAAACCCGAAATGATGTTCGTGGTGTAGACTCGTTACCAGCGCTTCCCAGCGCGGTCCAAATTGCCGCCCTGCTTCCAGACCTTTGGGCAATTTCCCGCGTTGCCTCTGTCCACAACACGGACAGCACACTTCATATTGCCGCGTTTCGATCACCACCGCCTTGATCTCTGGCAATTCGGTCACTTGTCGGCGTATCGTCCGCACTGGAACCTGATCCAATAAATTGGCATGGCAATTCTCACATGTCTCCACCCATACATCGATCACCTTGTTCGGGTTCTCCACCAACGCACGCTCCGCTTTTTCATGCCCTACTTTGGCTCCCACTTTCTTGTGCCTTCTATGCCTTTTCGGCTTGTCCGACTTGAAATCCCGCGATGGCGCTTGCGATGAATTGCCTGAGTTGATCCGCTTGTTTCTCAATCGCTCAATCTCTGCCAGCAACTCCTCAATGATCGCGATCAATTCCTCCTGCGATTTCTCCTCTAGCTTCGCTTTGCTCGCTTCTGGTATCATGCTTGTCATAACACTCTTTGTTCAAGATAGTCGTGACCTGTTACGTTTTATCAAATCATCCGTGTTTATCCGTGCTCATCTGTGGTTTAACTTCCTAACTTTTTCAACCAACCCAGGCAGGGTTTTCAAGAAAGATTCAACCTGTTCGGCGGATGTATCTTTGCCGAGTGTAACCCTCAAAGAACCCAAAGCCCATTCGCGCGGATAGCCAAGCGCGGTGATGACTTCACTTGGTTCGGGGTTGCCGGTTTTGCAGGCGGAACCGGAGGAGCAGGCAAAGCCGGAGGAGTCGAGCAGTTGCAGGAGCAGGTTGCCGTCCACGTCTTTGAAAACAAACGAGGCGTGGTTGGGCAGGCGCTGTTCGGGGTGACCGGTAAGTTTCGATTCGGGAATAGTCTCTAACACTGTGCCGATGATGTGATCGCGCAGAGGCTTGACATGCGCCGTGCGCGTTTCGCGTTCTTCCGCGGCGAGGCGCAGGGCTTCGGCAAAACCGACAATATAAGGCACGTTATGCGTCCCCGCCCGCAGGCTGAATTCCTGTCCCCCGCCCGTCAGGTGCGGGACAAGATTCGTCCCTTTGCGGACGTACAACGCCCCGACGCCTTTTGGTCCGTAGAACTTATGCCCGCCCAACGACATCAAATCCACGCCGAGTTTTTCGACGTTCACATCGAGATAAGCGGCGGCTTGCACGGCGTCGGTATGGAAAAGGATGCCGTTGGCTTTTGCCGTTTGCGCAAGGTCGGCGATGGGGTTGATCGAGCCGATCTCATTATTGGCGTACATGACCGACGCCATGATGGTATCGTTGCAGACCGCCTTCGCCAGCGAATCAACCGTCACCTGTCCGTGCTCGTTCACGTCCAGCCATTCGAGCAGGAAGCCGTATTCCTTTTGCAGTTGAATGGCGGTCTTGCTCACAGCGGGATGTTCTGTCCGGGCGGTTAGAATCCACTTGCCCGTGGCCCGATGCGCGATCGCCGCCCCGCGCAGGGCGAGGTTATCCGCTTCCGAGCCGCCGGAGGTGAAGATGATCTCATCCGGTTTGCATCCCAGCACCCCAGCAACCTTCTCCCGCGCCTCATCCACCGCGGCTTCGGCTTTTTGACCAAAGCGGTGAATGGACGACGGATTCCCGAACGCCTCGCGGAAATAAGGCATCATCGCATCGAGGACGCGCCTGTCAACGGGAGTAGTGGCGGCATAATCAAGGTAAATCATGGAGGGGATTATAAAAGACCTGACGGGTTTCATCAAACCTGCCAGGTGGTGAGAATGATAAAATCACCTTATGCGCATCTACTGGCTGAGAATCACGGGCGGATTGTTCGGTATTGCCGTCATTATCATGATGGCCTTTGCGAATCAATTTGGGCTGGAAAGTTTCCCAACGTGGGGCGTGCGCCGCATTGGAATCCTGCTTGCAGGGATTCTCCTGTTGGCGGTATCCTTGTTTTATCAAAGGGAAAATTTCATTGGCAGGACGATCCATTCAACAGATGGGCGTCTTTACTTAGCCGTGTTTGCCCTCGACATCGTCATCTTTTTAATCTATCTCTGGTTCGCCTCAGACGGCATGTGGAAGATGCTGCCGAACGAAACCAACTACTACGACCTGCAAGCGAATGCCTTCGCCAGGGGTCAACTTGAGTTGGGCGTTCAACCCGACCCCGCCTTGATTGCCTTCAAGGACGAAAGTCTTTACGAGCCCGCAAACCGCGAAGGGATTCCCGTCCTGTGGGATGCGACCCTTTACAAAGGAAAATACTATCTTTACTGGGGACCCGCGCCCGCGCTTTTGCTGGCGCTGATCAAACCGTTCCATCCGTCCGACCTCGGGGATAAAGTCCTCACGCTCCTTTTCATATCCGGCACACTGCTTTTCCTGACGTTGACCATCCTCGAACTTTGGCGCGGTCATTTCAATCACATCCCGCGCGGGACCGCGCTCGCAGCGGTTGCGTTTGCCGGGCTGGTCAATCCCATGCCCTATGTCATGGTCGAGGGACGCATTTACGAAGCCGCCATCGTTGCGGCGCAGTTCTTCCTCATGGGCGGTTTTTATTTCCTGCTCCCCGCGTTCAACCGCCCCGCTATTCCCCGGCTTGCGCTGGCAGGATTGTTTTTCACCTTCGCGGTTGGTTCACGCACCACATTGATTCCCGCCATTGGAGTTCTTACGCTCGTGGTTCTGCTTTGGGCGGTTCAAGCGCAGCGCCCGCGTGCGGTTTCGTTTATCCTCGCCTTTGTCCTGCCGCTTGTTTTGGGGGCGGTCGGTTATGGCTGGTATAACCACGCCCGCTTTGACTCGATCACCGAATTCGGCTATCGCTACCAACTCACCAGTTACAACCTCTATCAACAAATTGGCGAAACCTTCGCCTTCGAATACCTGCCGCCCAACCTTTACAAAAGTCTTTTCAACCCGCTCGAACGGCGCGACGCCTTCCCCCACATTTTTCCCACGCGCTGGTCGGGCCCCGGCTGGCTGACGGACTACCACCCCAAAATGTACCTAACCTACACCGAAAACATCACGGGGATTTTCGTGGGCAGTCCGTTTCTTCTGCTTGCAGTGCTGGCTGGCATCCACCCCAGGCGCGACCTGCGCTGGATTCTGCTTGCGCTTTCCGCCGCCTTTCTCGCCGTCTTTATCACCCTGCAGGCGTTTTTCTTCGTCGCCATGCGCTACATGCTCGACGCCGTCCCAACCCTCGCGCTTCTCAGCGTCATCGGTTTCTGGCACGGTTTCGACCTCTTCAAAAACAACAAAGCCTATTCCCTTGTCGCTACCCTGCTCCTGATTTACTCCATCGCCGTCAGCCTGTTGATTTCCTTCTCCGGCAACCTGGAATTGTTCAAAATCCACAACCCGGAACTCGTCCGGCAGATGACGTGGACGTTCAACAGCCTTTTCAAGTGACCCGAACCCGCGCTTCTTTCTCCGACGTGGGGTTGGTCCTGTTTCTCAAACCTGATTCTCGTCCGACGGCTTTTGTTGTACAATGACCGCATAGGAGATTCCATGAGCGACTTCCTCAATTTTCTCAACACCGCCGACCTCGACACGCTGACCCAGGTTCCCGGCATCAACCGTCCGCTGGCGGCGAATCTCATCGCGGCGCGTCCGTTTGAATCGGTGGACGATTGCCTGAAGGTCAAAGGCATGGGCAGAACCCTGCTGGGCAAACTGGAGATCTTTGCCGAGGCACAGGGAAATCTTTCAGAAAACAGAGCCATGATTCCCGTCGAGGGTGAGGCGACGCCCGCCCTGATTGGGAGGAATCCGTCTGCGCAGGAATCGCCCAAAGAGGGAGACTCATTCCTCAGCCGTCTGGGGCGGGCATTCCTTGTCTTCCTGAGAGCGCTGGTGAGGTTGATTCTGCTGGCGATTCTGCTCGTGAGTGTGGGAGCGCTCATCTACTATGGACTGCCGTACATCCAACGGACGTTCATCGCGCCGGTGGAACAGAACACCGCTCAGATCGAAAACATGGAGGCGGAAATTGCCTTCTTACAAGCGCAGCTGGATGAAATGAAGCCGCGCGTGGCATTGCTGGAAACGTCGGTGGAGGCGCACACGCTTTCGATTCAAAAACTGGAGGAAGTGCAGATCACGCTCGAAACTCAGATGCGGGAAAGCGACGATGCGATCCTGTTCGAACTGAAACATGAAGTGATGCTGACACGCGCATTGGATACGCTTGCGCGCGGACGGTTGTATCTGGCGCAGAGCAACTTTGGGCTGGCAAAAGCGGATGTGCAATTGGCGCGCGACTTGCTCGCCGAAGTGCTGGCGGAAACGAACGACGATCTGCTCGCCCAAGCCATCGCACGTTTGGACACTGCGCTTGGCAACCTGCCGGATTTCCCCGTGATCGCGGCTGCCGATTTGGAAATCGCATGGCAGATTTTGGTGGCTGGCAATGCGCCCGTTTCCCCAACCGCCACCCCGACGCCAACGCCGTTCGATATATTCACAATCACTCCCACCCCGTTTGAAGCGGCAACGTTCACTCCCACTCCCTTCCCTCCGCCGCCGCTCGAGGCGACGGCAACGCCTTGATCAAATCCGCCAAATATTCTGAAAATTCCTGCCACAACAAGGGAGACTGGCTTTGAAGAATATATTCATGGCCGCAGGGATCGTTATTTCCTTCACGTCAATTTTCGCCAATCAGCTTGGCATTGATGACAATGCAGGCTGGGGACCTGGGCGCAAACTTCTCCTGGAGGCGGGATTATTTCTTACCCTGCTTGGGCTAGTATTGCACCTGTTTGGAAAACAACTAAAGGCAATCAAAACGCGGATAATTGCTTCTTACAATGCGGTTTTCTCGCGTGAAGCTTCCATGCGGGTCGTACTGCTTGGGACCATTGTCTTCGTGGGGATAACCTACACCTGGTATACGCGGCTGGACGAAAGGAACCCGGACCGAAATTACAATTATTACAGTGAACTTGCCAGAAGTTTCAAAAGAGGATATTTGTATTTGGCTGAAGAACCGTCGTCCGCACTTTTGGCGTTGGACAATCCCTACGATTATTTCCTGCGTAAGCAGGAAGGGGTTGAGGATTTTCCCTGGGATGTTTCGCTCTATAAAAACAAGTTTTACATCTATTGGGGACCCGCACCAGCCCTTTGCCTCCTGCCGTTCAGCGACAAGACGCTCGTCAAAATTGAAGATCATCATATTGCTCTGGCGTTCGCTTTTGGACTGTTTCTTTATGCCGCATTGATCGCCGCTGTGTTCTGGCGCCGCTTGAAAAATGCGCCCATCTGGGTGTTCGGCATTTCATTGTTCGTCCTCGCGCTCTCCATTCCCACCGTCACCATGCTGAGCGGAGCCAACATTTATGAAACGGCGATCTTTGCATGTCAGTTCTTTTTCATCGGCGGGTGCTATTGGGCATATTCCTCCTTTCGTGACAATGCGCCCTCGGAGTGGAAACTCGCGCTTGCCAGTATCCATTGGGGTCTCGCCGTTGGCTCGCGCATGACCATCCTGCCGGTGGTTGCCTTCGCCGCCGGTGTGTCATTGTTTGGCGTGGCAAAAAGATCCGGGCGGAATAAATTAAAGCAAATCCTTTCCAATCTGGCTGTTTTGGGTGCGCCGCTTTTAGTCACGGGAGTCCTTTTGGGCTGGTATAACTGGGCAAGATTCGATTCCGTTCTGGAGTTCGGGATTCAATATCAATTAACGAACGTCAACTACATCGAGTTCAAAGATTCTTTCTCCGTCCGGTATATTCCTGGAAATCTAGAGCATTATTTCATTCATCCCATTAGCGTCAAACCCAGGTTCCCTTTTATTTCACCGGTGGAATTCACAGCCTCAAATGCCCGGCTTGCCGGATTACTCTATGTAGCACCATTCATCCTGCTTATATTCTCACCCCTTCCCCGCATGATTATGAGCTGGGGAAGAAAGCACCAAGCCGCAGAAGAAACGAACCATGACGCTGAAAATTGGATGGGGCTTCTCCTGGGAGGTTCGGCGTTTATCGCGGCACTAATCATTCTTGCCTTCTATTTTGTCACGATGCGCTACATGGAAGACTTTATGCCGTCCCTTTTATTGCTCACGATCCTGCTTGTTGGAAGGGAATACCAGGCGTTGAGCGGCGTTCCGGGCAGCAGGATGGTGTTGTCTCTTTTCGTGATTGTAACCGGCATCATCAACCTGGTCGCGGGCTTGCTGATCGCCATGCCCGCCGGCGGAGTCGCTTTTATGGTCAATTTACTGAATTCCATCAGCAAGGTTTTGGGATTCAAATAATTGGAATTTGCTCCACAGGCGGATGATATAATCGCGCAAGTTATCTTTAAACTCAGGAGTAGCTGCATGACTCAAAAAATCATTTTCGGCACGGACGGCTGGCGCGGTTTCATCGCGGAGGATTACACGTTCGACAACGTCCGCCGCGCCGCGCAGGGATTCGCATCGTACATGCTCGCGCAGGGCAAAAAGGGACAGTGGATCGTGGTCGGTCACGACAAGCGTTTCCACTCGGAGAACTTCGCCGCCGCCGTCGCGGAAGTGCTGGCTGGCAACGGCTTGAAGGTGTACCTGACCGACGGCGCAACTCCCACGCCGGTCATTGCCTATGCCGTGGTGGATAAAAAAGCCGCGGGCGCGGTGAACATCACAGCGAGTCATAACCCGCCGACGGATAACGGCTTCAAGGTCCGCAATGAGACGGGCGGCGCGATTGACCCCGAAGGCTTGAAACAGATCGAAGCCGGGATTCCCGATGACATCAAGGATGTGAAGCGAAAGAGTTACAAGGAAGCCGAAGCCGCGGGCGAGATCGTCAAGTTCGATGCAGCGACGCCGTACATCGAACACCTCACCCGCGACGGCTTGATTGACCTCCAGCCCATCAAAGATGCCGGTTTGACCGTGGTGGTGGATGCCATGTGGGGTAACGGCGCGGGCTGGTTCACCCGCCTGCTCAGCGGCGGCAAGACAAAAATCATCGAAATCCACAACGAGCGCAATCCGTCGTTCCCGGAGATGAAACGCCCCGAGCCCATCCGCCCAAACATTGACGTGGGGTTGAAAGCGACGGTCGAAAACAAAGCCGACGTGCTGCTCATCACCGACGGCGACGCCGACCGCTGCGGCATCGGCGATGAGAACGGCGAGTTCATCAACCAGCTGCGCGTGTACGCCTTGCTTGCCTACTACCTGCTCGAAATCCGCGGCGAACGCGGCGACATCGTCAAAACGCTTTCGACGACCAACATGCTCAACAGACTCGGCGAGATTTACGGCGTGCCTGTCCATGAAACCGGTGTGGGATTCAAATATGTCGCGCCGAAGATGACCGAGACGAACGCGCTCATCGGCGGCGAGGAATCCGGCGGCTACGCCTTCCGCGGTAATGTGCCCGAACGCGACGGGATTCTGGCGGGCTTGTACATGCTCGATTTCATGGTCAAGACCGGCAGGAAGCCGACCCAGTTACTCAAAGACTTGTTCGTCAAAGTTGGCGGGGAGTATTTCTACGACCGCGTGGACAGCCCCTTCACAGGCGACCGCGCCGCGCGCGAGAAGATCATCCTCGACGCAAAGCCAAAGACTCTCGGCGGCTTGAACGTGACCGACCTCGTCACCGTTGACGGGTTTCAATTCAAACTGGAAGACGGCGGCTGGATGTTAATCCGCTTCTCGGGGACCGAGCCGATTTTGCGCGTGTATTGCGAGACGAGGCACGCGGACAAGGTCAAAGCGATTTTGGAGGATGGGTTGAGGGTGGCGGGAATAAAATAAAGTGTCAAGTGCGCCAGTGTCGGGTGTCAGGTTATTTGGCATCGGCATACTTGACACCTGACGCATGGAGCCTGACACGTGAACCTTACCGATACTCATTGCCATCTCGATTACGACAAGTTCGATCCCGACCGCGGGGAGGTGATTCAGCGCGCAGAGGCTGAAGGGTTGGTGCGGATTCTGGTTCCAGCGCTCCACTATCAGTCCGGGAAAGAGGCGGTGCGGCTGGCGGAGTCATATCCGGGCGTGTACACGGCGGTCGGGTTCCATCCAACCGATCTGGATCAGTTCTCCGAAAAAACTTTTCAACAAGTAAAGGAACTCGCTCGGCATCCAAAAGTTGTGGCGATTGGCGAAATCGGCATTGACTACTACTGGGTGAAGGAGCCGGAGAAGCGGGCGTTCCAACGCGAAGCGCTCAAAATGCAGTTGGCATTTGCGAAGGAAGCGAACAAGCCCGTCGTCATCCACATGCGCGAGGAGGGCGATGCGTGGTTCGGGCAGGCATCCGTTGACCTGCTGGAAATTCTGGGGGAATGGCACAAAGGGCTGCGCGGCAGGCTGGCGGAACAACCCGGCGTCCTGCACTCGTTCAACGGCAACCTCGAAACCGCCCAAAAGGGATTGGCGATGAACTTTTACATCGGCATCACGGGACCCGTCACCTACAAAAACGCGGAAGAGAAGCGCAACATCATCTGGCAATTACCAATTACCAAATTACTCATCGAAACCGACGCGCCCTTCCTCACACCCGTACCGTTTCGTGGCAAACGGAACGAGCCTGCCTTTGTACGCCATATTGCTGATAAAATAGCGGAAATCCATTCCAAAAGCCCTGCGGAGATCGCCGCCCAAACCACCGCCAACGCGGCGCGGCTCTTCGCATGGGGAGAGTAATTTGAACGCTGTCACCTTTTTTTCACCCGTCACGGAAGAAATCAAACTTGTAGAAGAGCGAATGCGGATACAGGCGGATGAAGCCCATCCCGACCTGCGCGCCGCGCTCGAACATTTGCTGGCGGCGGGAGGGAAACGCATCCGACCCACCCTGGGCTTGCTCGTCGGAAATATGCTGGGTGCGCCCCTTGAGAAACTCGTCACCCTCGGTGCGGCGGTGGAACTGCTGCACACTGCCACACTCGTCCACGACGACCTGATTGACGGCGCGCCGCCGCGGCGCGGCATGCCCACGCTGAACGCGCGCTGGTCGCCGCCCGCCACCGTGTTGACAGGCGACTTCCTCTTTGCGCGCGCCGCCAAACTCGCCGCCGACACCGACCACCTCCCGCTGATGAAGTTGTTCGCCGACACGCTGGCGGTCATCGTCAACGGCGAACTGACCCAGATGTTCACCTCGCGCGGGCTGATCAACCGCGACAACTACTACAAACGCATCTACGCCAAGACCGCCTCCCTCTTTGAGATGACCTCGCGCGCGGCGGCGATGGTCAGCCCGGCGGATGAAACGACCGTGGAAACCATGCGCGATTTCGGCTACCAGATCGGCGTGGCGTTCCAGATCGTGGACGATATCCTCGATTTCGTCGGCGAACAATCCGCCGTCGGCAAGCCGCTCGGCTCGGACCTGTTGAACGGGCTGGTGACCCTGCCTGCCATTTACTTCGCCGAATCCAACCCGAACGACCCGGACGTGCAGTCCCTGCCCAACGGCGGCTGGACCAACAGCGAGAACATGTCCCGCCTGGTGGATAACATCCGCGCCAGCGGTGCGGCAAAACTCGCCATGCTTGAAGCCGAAAGGCACGTGGAACGCGCCCTCGCCTGCCTCAACGCCATGGACGGCTGCGCCGAACGCGATGCGCTTGAGAACCTGGCGAGATATATTGTTGACAGAAAAGTTTAGGGGGTTGGGCAGCTTGATAGTTGAGTGGTCCGATGGTCAAATAGCCGCTCGTTGATCGGTTCTCATTGCTCCCCTCTCCTCCATTTCCCCCCAAATCCCATGTCCAATCCAAGAAAACCCTTTCGCTTCAACGTCGGCTTCATCATCCATGAGGAAGTCGGTTACAACCACGACTTCCCGTTCGCCGTCGAAGAAGTCACCCTCGGCGGCGACCTGGAGTTGACCGATCTCGAAGGCGTGGTCAACGTCGGCAAGACGCCGCAAGGTTTGATCGCCCAAGCAGAATTCTCCGCTGAAACCACGCTCACCTGCGCACGCTGTCTGACTGAATTCATTCAGGAACTCGATTGGTCTTTCGCAGAACTGTACGCGTTCGACCAGCGCTCGGTCACAGACTCAGGCTTGCTTCTCCCGGAAGATGCGCACCTTGACTTGGAGGAACTCCTGCGCGAATATGCCCTGTTGGAGATTCCCATCAACCCGATCTGCAAGCCGGATTGCAAAGGTCTCTGCCCGGAGTGCGGTCAGAACCTCAACGAGAAGGATTGCGGTCACCGCCCGGAGGCGTCCGATTCGCCGTTTGCGAAGTTGAAGGATTTGCTGAAGTAGCGACCAGATATGGCGGCAGGTTCGAGCAAATTTCTCAAGGGCTTGGGGATTTTCGTCACGCTGGCGTTGCTCGCCGCCCTGTTCCAGTGGCGCGCCGCTCAAAATTTCACCAGGCAAAACTATTACAGTTCCAATTTCTTCGTCTTTTGGCTTTCCGGGAAGTTGATCCTGGAAGGCAAAAGCCCGTACGACGCCGGTCATTGGGCGGGCGGACACGAGAACTACGGCTCGGCCACACCGAGGGAGCCGACCTTTCTCTATCCGTTACCGCTGGCGGTGTTTTTGACCCCGCTGGGAATGCTCCCGGTTGGGCAGGCATATTTCCTCTGGCAGTGGTTGGGTCAGGCGGCGATTGCTTTTGTAGTGTTTTTCCTCTTGAAGCGCTGGAACTCGACGGCGCAGGACCGCCTGCTCGTTCCAATCATGCTGGCTCTGACGTTCTTTGGTCCGGTTTACCTGAGCCTGCAAGTCGGGTCGCTCGGTCCGCTGACTTTGCTTTTCATCTTTGGCGCGCTACATTTTTTGGATAAAGACCGCCTCATCCCTGCCGGATTGCTGCTTTCCCTGACCATGTTCAAGCCTTCGCAGGGAGCGCCGATTCTCCTCCTGCTGAGTCTGGTATTTTTGATGAAACGCCAGTGGAAGGTGATTTACGGAATCGCACTCGGCGTGATTCTACTCCTGCTTATCGGTCTTTTCATTGACCCGGATTGGGGTCCCATTTTTCTGCACAGCGGTCAGGCGGCGTTCGACCGCAGGCTGGGCGCGCAATCCAATGTGTGGAGTTTTTCTTACCTTGCCTGCAACGGAAATTCAACCTGCTATTACGCCCTCGGCGCAGCAGGAATGCTGGCTTTGCTCACAGGCGCCGGCTGGTTCCTCTGGCGCAACCATCGCCAGATGGACAACTGGCAGGCGCTCAACGTAATCATCCCGGTCTCGTTTGCCGCCACGCTGTATCTTTGGGCGTATGACCAGATCCTTTACGTCCTGCCGATGGTCTGGATCGTGGGAACGCTGGTGGAAAAATCCAGAAGTTATGTTTTTGCCGTCGTTTTTCTGCTCCTGATTGACCTGTTCTCCCTCTTTGCCCTCGCCCAACATGCCGCCACCGGCAGCGACGTGTGGAGCCTCGGCACGACAGTTTTGGTTTTGGTCTTCCTTTTTACTGTGCAGCGATTAAATCCCAAGCCTGTCCCCACGTAGAACAAGTCTGTAGACTTGTTCTACGAAAACCCGCCATTGACAAAGCGCCCGCCTCTGCCTAAAATAACGCCCATGAAATTCACTTTCGCTTTTCCAACGGTGACAGATACCATGTTGATGTCCATGCGCACAATGCAAATGGAAACGTCTGCCTGCGCCAAGTGGAAAGCACGTTAGTTTTTTATACCGAAATACGGGCTGTCCATTCCGCGGACAGCCTTTTTGTTTGAGAAGCCTTCGGCGACCACTGACGGTAGACGATGGACCATATTCGGGTTTTCTTATCGTTAATCGTCCATTGTCAATGGTCGCAAATAAATGGAACGAGGAATATAGCCATGTCTGAAACCATCCTAGTCGCTATCGCCTGGCCCTATGCCAACGCCGAAATCCATGTGGGCAATATCACCGGTTCGCACCTGCCCGGCGACATCGTCGCGCGCTACCACCGTCTGAAAGGGAACAACGTCCTCATGGTCAGCGGCACGGATTCGCACGGAACGCCCGTCACCCTCGCGGCGGACAAGGAAGGCAGACCCGTCGAGGAAGTTTACAAAAAATATCACAACGGATTCCTCGAACTATTCCAGGGTTACGGCATCACCTACGACCTGTTCACCACCACCCATACCGAGAATCACTTCAAGGTTTCGCAAGCCATCTTTCTGGCTCTCAAAGAAAACGGCTTTCTTTACACCGGCAAGTCCATGCAGTGGTATTCGCCTTCGCTCAAGCGCTTCCTCCCCGACCGCTACGTGGAAGGGACCTGCTACATCTGCGGCTACGAAGGCGCGCGCTCCGACCAGTGCGACAACTGCGGCAACGTGCTCGAACCCGAAAAACTTCTCAACCCGCGTTCAAAGGAAGGCGGCGCGCTCGAATTGCGCGAGACCGAACATTTTTATCTCGACCTCTCGAAACTCGAACCAAACGTGAAGGACTTTTTGCGCGCGCGGCAAAGTTACTGGCGCGATACAGTCATCGGCGAGTCGGCGCGCAAGATCGAAAGCGAAGGACTCAAACCGCGCGCCATCACCCGCGACCTCGACTGGGGCGTGGATATTCCCATCGAAGGCTGGACCGAACAAGGCAAACGCATCTACGTCTGGTTCGAGGCGGTCATCGGGTACCTCTCCGCCGCCATCGAGCAGAGTCAGTTGTCGGGTAAGAAAGAGGCGTGGCGCGAGTGGTGGGTCAATCCCGATGCGAGGCAGTTTTACTTCATCGGCAAAGACAACATCTTCTTCCATGCCGCCTGGTGGCCCGCACAACTGATGGGCGCGGGAACACAATTTCTAAAAATCTTTGCAGAGGATGAAAAGCCGCTCACGCTCCCGTACGACGTGCCTGCGAACCAGTTCATGAACCTCGAAGGGAAAAAGATCAGCGGCTCGCGCAATTGGGCGGTGTGGGGACGCGACGCGCTCACCCGCTACGACGCCGACGCCATCCGCTATTACCTGACGGTCAACATGCCGGAAAGCAAGGACAGCGACTGGGACTGGGCGGAGTTCGTGGCGCGCAACAACAACGAACTGGTGGCGACGTGGGGCAACCTGGCGAATCGTGTGCTTTCGTTTGCATTCAAACATTGGAATGGACACATCCCTGACCTTGACCCCGCCTCGCTTCGTGACTCCGACTTGAGCCTGCTCGCCACCATCGAGGCTGGATTCAACGCCGTGGGCGCCGAACTCGAAGCCGTGCGCCTGCGTTCCGCCCTGGGCGAGACGATGAAACTCGCCACCGCCGTCAATCAGTACCTCGACGTGCAAGCCCCCCGGAGCGCGGTGAAGACCGACAAAGACGGAGCCGCCAAAACCATCTATACCGCGTTGAAGGCAATTGATTCTTTGAAGGTAATGTTTTCGCCCTTCCTGCCTTTCACCTCCGAGCGCCTGCACGGATTCTTCGGCTACGAGACTCCGCTCTTCGGCGAGCAATACACCGAAGATGTGACCGATTCGCTTGGAACGCATAAGGTGTTACGTTATCGTAGGGGCGAGTCAGAGACTCGCCCACAATGGAAACCCAGCGACCTAAAGCCGGGACAGAAATTGAATCAGCCGGGTCCGCTATTCAAGAAATTGGATGAGAAAGTGATCGTAGAGGAACGGGTGAGGCTGGGGCAGCAGCGCTTCGTGCTATAATTTTCCAAGAGGTGTACCATGACAGTCCTAACGTACGAAGGCGTTGTAGAAAAAGGCAGAATCCGTCTGAAATCTGGTGTTAAACTTCCCGACAATATAAAAGTGTACGTGGTTGTCCCAGACTTGCAGCCGGGCGAAAAAAAGGTGATCCAGATGTTAACGCCGCGTCTTGCAAACCCGAAACAGGCGGCTGACTTTAAAATGGCGGTTACGAGAATAAAATCCAATGCAAAAATACGTCGCTGAAGGTTTTGATCCGCCTGCACCAATTGCCTATGTCATTCTTCGAAATTCGGCAACCGGCGCGGTTATGGAAAATGTTCCCCTATTAATAGATACAGGCGCAGATGCTACAGCCCTGCCGCTTGCCTACGTCGAAAAGTTGGGGGTTGAGCCGGATCAAAACAGGTTCTACGAAGTTGTTGGTTTTGACGGGCGACCAAGAATAGTGAACATGGTCGAGATGGAAATCGAATTTCTGGATTACAAAACCCGACTTTTTTATCCACCACACTGCATAAAAAACACATCGCAACCATCAATTATCGAAAGCTTCAACTCATTCTACAAATCCAGCCAGATCAAAATCGCCGAAGCAATTCCGGCAAGAACGATGGGAGTGGTCAATTCCGTGGGAAAAAAATTTAAGGAATTGACCATCACCTTGACACCAAACAGGAACAGGAACAACCCAAAAGCAATGGCGAAATAAGGCGCAGGCTTTCGGTCGGAACGGATCTTCAGCGCAAGGGCAACCATGACGATCAACGAGGCAATCCCTGCGATTATTCCAAGACCATCCATAATTTCCCAGCCGCTGAATTGGCTGTAGATCCACAAGACATAAGCCCCCGCGAAAAGGGCGGTGGCGATCTTGACCGCCAGATGGATGATCGTCTGTCTCCAAAGGACGAAGTACGCGCCCGCGGCAAAGGCGGATGCGCTGAGCGGGATGGTCAGTTCGTTATCGGTATAGCCGAAGGCGAACAGCCCTGCCAGGATGTAAAAGAAGATCAACAAGGCGGAGCCGCTCAGGTCGAATTTTTTACTCGAAGATGGGACGAATGCTGTGGGTGGCAGATCCAACTTCACCGGGGCGGGAGGCGTTTTGTCCACATCGGCAGCATTCGGACTGGTGGTCTTCGCTTCTTCAGCGTCAGGGAGAATTTGAACGTAACGGGCATTCAACGATTGCAACAAGCGTGGATAGGCGCGTTTGCGCTGTTCGACTGGAAAATAATCTACGTAATGCCAGGCACGCAGGCGGCGGGGCAACATACAATCATCCAGCCGCAAGGGGACGACGAAGATTGTCCCCTCTGGTTTTTCGAGCGCAATGTCTAGCACGAACTTCAATTCCCGCTGGATGTATCCCTCCTTTGTCACCGAACGATTGGAAAGGCACACGATGACGGCATCGGCTGCTTCGACCGCTTTTTCGATTTCCATGTCCCAATCCTGTCCGGGCAGGAGTTTCTCCTCATCCAGCCAGGGATCCAGCCAACCTTCGGCGCTGAGTCGCTGATACAGCTCGCGGACAATGGGCTTGTCCTGCGAAGCGTGACACAGAAATACGCGGAGTTTGCGGGCCTGGGGCATGGGATATTTCTGCGTTATTCTAACCCGCAACCGGCAACTTTCCAACCTCTCAACCTGCCTTTTCCCCCATCCACATCAACGAAAACCTGAAACTTGACACCTGAAACCTGAAATTTAACACCCACCCCCTCCATTTCAACTCCATTTTCAGACTTTTTCCCTCCAATTTCAGCCGTATAATTCGCGCATGGCTGAGTGGATCGGGCAGACGATTGGCAAAGTCCGCATCGAAAAATACCTTGCGCATGGAGGCATGGCAGAGGTCTACCGCGGAACGCACCTCACCCTCGACCGCCCCGTCGCGGTCAAAGTCATGCACAGTTACGTCGAGTCCGATTCCGATCTGCTGGCGCGCTTCCAGCGCGAGGCGAAGGCGGTTGCCGCGCTGCGCCACCCCAACATCGTCCAAATCTACGATTTCGATACGCACAAGAACCATCCCTACATCGTGATGGAATATCTCAGCGGTCCACCGCTGGCGGCGTACATGCGCGACCTGCACCAGAGGGGCGCGAAAATGTCGCTCGATCAGATCGCACACTTTCTCAAGGCGCTCGCCGCCGGGCTGGATTACGCCCATGCGCAGGGCATCGTCCACCGCGACATCAAACCCGGCAATATCATCCTCCACAACACGAGCGGAACTTACTCTGCCGGGGAACTCCCAGCCGGGACGGAACCCATCATCACCGACTTCGGGCTGGCGCGCATCACGACCGCCGCCACACAGACCGAGGCTGGCGTGGTGAACGGGACGCCCGCTTACATGTCGCCGGAGCAGGCGCACGGCATGGCGGTGGACCATCGTTCGGACATTTACTCGCTCGGCGTGGTGTTGTACGAAATGCTGGCAGGGCGTCTGCCCTTCGACGGCGCTTCCTCGTTGGGCGTCATCCTCAAACACATCACCGAGACGCCGCCGGTCATCGAAGGCGTTGGAGCGGAGATCCAAGCCGTCATCGAAAAGGCGCTGGCAAAAGACCCGGATAAACGTCATCAAAGCGCGCGCAGCCTGCTCGTGGATTTTTATCACGCGGTCGGGATGCACTCCGAAGCCGAGACGATCCATTCGCTTCGCATTCGGACCCCGTTCCCTGTTTCTGAGCCAAAAAAGCGGACTCAACGCCGCCGCAGTTTCCTGTGGATCGGCGCAGGCGCGCTCGCCTGTGCCTGTGTCGGGGTTTTTCTCACAAGCGCCGTCGGTCTCTCTGCGTTGACCTTGTTTCCGCACTCCACGCCCACGCCAGTCGCCGACACCGCCTCACACACCGAAGTCCCATCGGATTCGGTGAACCCGCTTTCGCAGGAGTCGCCGCCGCCCGAATCATTTCTTGGGGTGCTGCGCTTCCAGGGCGCAATGGACCAGGTGACCATCAGCGCTTCCATCCCGGACCCGGAAGCCGGATTCCAATACGAAGCCTGGCTCATAGACGACAGCGGCGAAGTCCTGAAAAGCCTGGGCATCCTTGAAAAGAACAACTCCGGTCAATACACGCTGACCTACACTGACCCGCAGAGCCGCAACCTGTTGGATGGTTTCAACCGCATGGAAATCACGCTGGAAACCGTCCCGGATGCCAGCCCAAACCCATCCGAAAATATCGCGTATTCGTCCGGCATTCCGGGCGGCGCATTGACTCACGTCCGGCATGTGCTGGTCAGTTTTGGAGCCACGCCCGGGCAGGTCGGTCTGGTCAATGGGCTGGTGGATTCTGCCGCGCTTATCCAGGAATCAGCCGCAGCGCTGCAAACGGCGTATGAAAACGGCGACGATGAAGCCATGCAAGCCAGCGCCGAAGCCATCATCAACGTCATCGCCGGGAGCCAGAGCCAGGACTTCAAGGATTGGGATGGAGACGGAAAAATCAACAACCCCGGCGACGGCTACGGCTTGCTGTTAAACGGCGACCAGGCGGGATACATCGAAGGGACGATCACGCACGCCGAACTTTCCGCCGGCTCGGACGATGCCACCGCCAACATCAAACTGCACGGCGGACACGTCGCTGTCAGCGCGAGAAATGTCGAGGAATGGGCAACCCAGCTTCGGGACGTCGCGATGCGGATCGTTCAATCCGACGCCGACCAGGCCGCGGAAGCGGATATCCGCCTGCTGGTTTCGCTGGCAAATCAAATCCACGACGGCATTGATCTTGACGGAAGCGAAAGCATTGACCCGGTTCCCGGCGAGGGCGGGGCGGTCACGGCGTTGGAACATGCGGAGTACATGAGCGACATGCAGTTGATGGCTGGCGCAAATCAAATGCCCCCGGCGGACGCCAAACCATAACCCGGCGGTTTGCAGCAGAGCGGGGCAGGCAAGGTATTCTCCATACCCTAGTAGGGTGTAAATTTCCGGGATGTCCTGTATAAACGAATGAGACCAGTCATAAGGAGATTGTCATGGCAATCGTAACTGCTGAAACGTTTGTGCAAGCCCCGTTGAAATTCGCCTACCGCGCGTTCACGAATTCCACGTCCCTGCGCGAGTGGCTGTGCGACACCGCCACCGTGGAGCCGCATCCGCGCGGGCGCATGTACCTGTGGTGGCGCGGCGATTTCTACTCCAGCGGGCATTACCTGGCATTGGAAGAAAACCAATGCGTCAAGTTCCGCTGGTATTCGAGCATAGACCCCGCCCCCACTGAAGTGACCGTCACCTTCACGGAGAAGGATGGCGGCGTGAACGTCCGCATGGACCATGAAGTGCCGGACGATGAATCATGGAAAAAGATGGCGGTCGGCTTCCGCGAGAACTGGGAGAGCAGCCTGCGAAATCTCAAATCGGTTTTGGAAACGGGCGTTGACCTGCGCATCGCCGAACGACCCATGCTGGGAATCGCGCCCGGCGATTTCACCGCGGAACAGGCGGCGGCGCTGGGGGTTCCCGTCCGCGAAGGGATACGGATTGACGGCACTGTGGATGGCATGGGCGCGCAGCGAGCCGGACTGCAACGGGATGACGTCCTCGTGGGGATGGCTGGCAAACCCATCACCAGCGATTTCAACAGCCTGCCCATCGCCCTCGAAGGCAAAAGAGGCGGCGACGTTGTCGAAGTTGTCTTCTATCGCGGAGCGGAGAAGAAAACCGTCAACATGGAGTTGAGCAAACGTCCCATGCCGGATGTGCCATTCGACCCGGTCCAACTTGCCAAACAGGCACGCGAACTGATCGAACCCGCCCTGGCAGAGTTGGAAAAATGTTTCGAGGGGTACACCGACGAACAAGCCATGCAGAGACCCGACCCCAGGGAATGGAGCGCCCTGGAGATCGTGGCGCATCTCGTTCACGGCGAACGCTTCAATACGCACTATCTTGCCAGCCTGATTGACGGCTACGAACTCATCACCGACGGGTTCGGCACCAACATCACTGCGCAGGCGGAAGCGACGGTGAAGGTGAATCCCTCCATCAAACTCATGCTCACCGAACTGCGCCGCAGCGTGGAAGAAGTGTTTGCGTTCACGGCGTTGATTCCGCCGGAGTTCGTCGCCAACAAGGGCAGTTATCACCGTTACGGCTTCAACCTGCTCCAGCCGGATCTTCACATTGGGGCGCACACCCAGCAGATCAAAGATGCGCTTGCCGCGGCGAAACGATAAACGCCAAAACGGACAGTCAACAGGCTGTCCGTTTTGATTTAACGAAGCGGGTAGGATAAGGCTGGGAGTTGGCTGTCAGCCCACGCCGGGGGAAGAGGCGAGGTACGTCATTCCGTGAGTCTTCCTTCAAGATAATCGAGGATGAATTGCAGCGCGGCTTCGCTGGAGTAGCGCTTGTTCTGCTCCCGGTCTCCATCCCAAATGAAGTGCCGCGTCCACTCGCCCTCGGGCGTGACCAGACCCAGCCAGGTGGTGCCCACCGGTTTTTCTGCTGTGCCCCCGCCCGGACCCGCAATACCGCTGACGCTGATGGCGATGGCGGCGCCCAAGGCGTTTCGCGCGCCCCGCGCCATTTCGAGGACGGTTTCCTGCGAAACCGCGCCTTTGGTATTGAGCGTATCCCATGAAACGTCGAGCAGGGCGGCTTTGGCTTCGTACGAGTAAGCGACGATGCCGCCCAGAAAATACGCGGACGATCCGGCGACATCGGTGATGCGGTCTGAGATCAGCCCGCCGGTGCAGGATTCGGCTGTGGCAATGGTCAGGTTGCGGTGAGTCAATATCTTGCCTATACGCAGTTCAAGGCTGGTCTTCATTGTATCTCCAGGTGGTATCCGCTCATCCAGGATGCTCAGGTGGTATTTTATCGTAGCGGTGGAATTTGCAAGGCAAAAGGGCTTGACTTTTCAACAAATCTCATTAAAATACCCTTAATGCCTTTCAAATTTGTAAGGTTGCGGTGAAGGCAGAAATTTTTTCGGCACAGACAAAAATTTATTTTTATTTCTGTTTCAATTCTGTTTTTTGCAACAAATTTTAAACCGGGTTTTCCAGCGGATTTTTCATCCCAAGGAGGAAGGCTATGAAAAGCAGAGTGCAGGAAATTGCCGAACGCATCAACATGTCGTACGATGAGTTCATGGGGGAGATGCGCAAACTCGGATGCAGCATGCCGACTTCACTAAAAATTTGGAGGGGCGAGTACGAACATTTCAAAGACTTTTCCGACAACAATCTCCAATTGAGTAATCTTCGCAAAGCCGCGGTGGTGTTGAAGGTCGTCACCGGAACGCTGCTGACAAGATGAAACGAACCCCGCAATTCCCCCATTTTCCAGGCATCACTCGTCGAACCCAGACGAACGTTGAAACACAGTCCAATCCAAACCATTTGCAAGCAAGGAGGTCGAAATGAATCACAGGTGGATTTCAAAACTTTTATCTGCAATCACGATTGCAATGCTGGTGATGACCATCGTTCCCGTCACACCGGCAAGGGCGGACACAACAGCGGAACTGATCCCAATGGCGCCTGGCACATACACGGCATGGGCAAACGGGGTTGCCGAGGTCAACGAAGGCATTGCGGCTGCCAGCTGCGGTGATGCAGACCGCATCGTCACCAACGTCGTCAATGCACGCGAATCCTACACGGTCTCTTTGGCATCCATTCCCGATGGAAGCACTATTACCAGCATCGAGATCCGCGCTGCGGACCGGGGGGAAACCAATCCGAATGGAACGTATGCAACCTTTGTCCGTTTCAATGGGGTGGACAGTGCCAATTCCGCCACACATACGGCAACGGGCAACAGCGGCGAATGCACGGGGTTTCCAATTGACACATTTGACGTCACCGATACGATTAAGGATGGCACTACGACGCTTCAAATCGGCGTCATCAAAATCAACAACATTGCCCTGCGGGTCGGCGTCCTGTCGGCGTTCGTGACCTATACTCCCCCCACTCCCGCCAACGACCCTCCCGTGATAACCGCTCCCGCCTCGATTGCGGTGACGGAAGACGTCGCCTCTCCGCTGACGGGCAACTCCTTTAGCGACCCGGATGCAGGCGCCGCAAGCGTCACGGTCACTCTCAGCGTCCCATCGGGTACGCTTTCCGCTACGAGCGGCGGGGGCGTAACCGCTACAGGGGGTGGAACCGGCACTGTCACATTGAGCGGCTCAATCGCAAATATCAATACTTTCATTGCCGCCAGCAATGTCAGTTTTACAACGGCGTTGAACGCAACCGCAACTGTGGTTCTGACCGTTGATATTAACGATGAAGGCAATACAGGAACGGGCGGTCCGCAGAGCGCAAACACAACCGTGGACCTTATCGTTACAGCAGTGGACGATCCTCCGGTTGCCGTGGATGACAGCGCCACGCTGAACGAGAACGATCCCGCCACACTGATTGACGTCCTTGCCAACGATACCGATGTGGATGGCGGAACCATGCAGGTTGCCGCAGTGAGCGCCGCCTCCAACGGGACCGCCACCAACAACACCACCAGCGTCTCCTACCAACCCGACACGGGCTTCTGCGGCGGCGACTCCTTCACCTACACCCTCAACGGCGGCTCGACAGCGACGGTGGATGTCACCATCAACTGCACGGACGATCCCCCCGTCGCCGTGGATGACAACTTCACCGTCCCCGGCAACACCACCTCCACCCTCGATGTCCTCGCCAACGACACCGACACCGACGGCGGACCGATGCAGATTGCCTCGGTGGGAACCGCCTCCAATGGGACTCCGACCAATAACACCACCGACGTCTCCTATACCCCCAACACCGATTACTGCGGTCTTGACTCCTTCACCTACACCTTGAACGGCGGCTCGAGCGCCACCGTGGACCTGACCGTCGCCTGCTCGCCCGTCTTCACCAGCGCCGACAACACCTCCTTCGACTTCGGCTTCCCCGGCTCCTTCAACGTCACCGCCGTCGGCAATCCCTCCACCATGACCATCACCCTCACCGGCGCTCCGGCTGGCATCTCCCTGACCGACAACGGCGACGGCACCGCCACCCTCGACGGCGACGGCACCACCCCCTGTCGGTGTCTATCCACTCATCCTCACCGCCAACAACGGCGTCCCGCCCAACGGCATCCAGAACTTCACCCTCACCGTCCGCAACGGCCCCACCGCCACCAACATCAACTCCATCCCCGATACCGGCAACGGCAGCGTCAGCGAGAACGAGAGCATCCCCAACACCCTCGGCATCACCCAGTTCATCGTCACCTTCAACACCGATGTCTACGATCCCGCCGGGGACAGCGACGCCGATGACGTGACCAATCCCGCCAACTACATGCTCGTCCGCAGTGTCAGCGGCACCTTCGCCACGGTCAGTTGTGTGGGCGGGGTGGTTGCGCCCGATGTGGCGATCTCGGTGGACTCGGTCGCCTACTCCAACAATGGCGGCGCGGGCCCCTTCACTGCCACATTGTCCATCAACAGTGGACTGCCGCTCAACGTGGACGGCTTCTACCGGTTGTACATCTGCGGCACCACGTCCATTGTGGATGCGGACAATCCGGGGCTTGCCCCGGCAGGCGATGGCGTCAATCCCGGCACCGACTTCGTCCGCAGCTTCCGCATCTCGCCTCCCGGAGGCGGGGGTGGCGGTGGCGGCGATGACGACGACGATGACAACGAAGCAGTTGCCGCTTCCGTGACCCAAGGCGGAGTGCCGATCCCGTCCACAGGTTTTGCCCCTGACCGGATCACCCGCCTGCCTGCGCAGACCTCCGCCTACAAAGCCAGCGGCTTGAGCCTCGAAATCCCTTCGCTCAGCCTGACGATGCCCATTATGGGCGTGGAGTTCAACGGCACAACCTGGGATGTCACTTGGCTGGGCAAGAATGCCGGATACCTGGCGGGCTCCGCTTATCCGACCTGGAACGGCAACAGCATACTGACCGGTCACGTCACCGATGCGAACGGCAAACCCGGCCCCTTCGCCTATCTTAACGAGTTGAAGCCTGGGCAGAAGATCTACATCCACAACGACGGTTTGACTTACGTCTATGAAGTGCGCACGAGCGGTTTGATCCTGCCGTCGAGCATCAGGACTCTCTTCCGTCACGAGGAGGATGCCTGGCTCTCGCTGGTCACCTGCGAGAACTTCAACCAGCAGACCGGCACATTTGCGAACCGGCGTTTAATCCGCGCCGTGCTCATCAGCATCATTCCGACCAAATAGCTCAACCATCGGCAGGCGGTCTTTTGAGACCGCCTGCCGAACTCGGGATAGGGGTGGATGCCATCGGCGTTGATTACCTTTATATATCGGTCCTCGGTTTTGCCACATGGCGGCAATCATCTCTGGTAAACGCCAATGTGTCTACACAGATGCGATGCGGCAATTGCTTGACTTCTGACCGACTGGTTATTAAAATATCCTTAATGCCTTTCAAGAGTTAGGGATATTTCACATCACGTTTGAAGTCGAAACCCCGTTCAATTTTCGATGCAAGGATAGCAAACGATGAAAAGCAGAGTACAGGAACTGGCTGAACGCATAAATATGTCGTGTGATGAGTTTGTCGGCGAAATGCGCAAATTAGGATGCAGCGAACCAACTGCGCTAAAAATCTGGAGGGGCGAGTACGAAAATTTCGAAGATTTTTCCGACAACAACCTCCAACTAAGCAACCTTCGCAAAGCGGCGGTGGTTCTTAAGGTAATCACAGGGACTTTGCTGCCAAAATGAAACGCTTCACATTCGAGTTTGTTTATTGACGCGCTCCTCCCCCTGCGGGCGGCGGCGTTCTTACTTTTCTTTATTACAACCGGCAAAGTGAGGAAATTTATGAAAAACAATTTGTTTTCAAAGGTTTTATCCGCAATTATGATCGGGATAATTGCCGTTGTGGCCCCTGCCGGTTGCGCCGGCAAGGGCGGCGACCAGCGTGCTCAATGCGTGGACAAATATCGCCTCCACCGGTACGTCTGGAAATGTGGGGACGATCAGCGCCGGTAACCTGACCGTTTCAGCGGGCGCGAATCGGCTTTTTGTAGCGGCGGTCTGCATGGAATTGAGCGGACCCAACAACTTCACGAGTCTCGACATGGCGCTTGGGGGAACGCAATTGACCCAGATAGGATCCACAGAAAATTCCAATATCCAGGAACATTGTTACATGGGATACCTCTTGGACAGTCAGATCCCGGCTGGGTTAAATACGTTGACGGTCCCCTATGATATCACTGGCGCATCAACCATAGCGGGGGCGCATATTTATTGGGCTTCCTATGCAGGCGTAAACCAGACGTCACCGCTCAGCGATTCGAATACGAACACAAACAACGCGGCAAACGTGACCTTCGGGCAGCAAATAGATTATTTGTTGAACGGCGTAACTTTTTATGTGGCGGGAAACCCGGGCACGCCCGCCACCATGACGCCGCCCGCCGGTCCGCCTGCGTTTTCGCAACTGCTTGAGACGACCAGCAACGGTCACTCCAGTTTTATCGGGAGCATTTCAAGCGTTCCACACACGACAAGCGGTTTCTATGCCGGAACCACCACCGTCACATTCGGGGGTACAACCGGCGCCAGGTCTTCGCTTGTCGTTGCTTCCTTGAGACCGTTCGATGGCGTCACGACGACCGGCGCAGCCTCAGCGACGCCCCTCACCTCAAGCACGGTCAGCGTGTCCATGCCGTATACGAACGACGACAACGCCAACAACACGTACACGATTGAGTACAAGTTATCGTCATCCGGCACGTGGACAACGTGGGTTTCCAATGCCGCGCACTCCGCCTCCCCATATACGAACACGATCACCGGACTGCTCCCCATAACCAGTTACGATGTGCGGGTCACTTACAATGACGCCGACGGCGTCAATGGAACAAACCCTCAAGTAATCAGCAATATCGTCACTCCAGCGTGCAGTTCTTCCCTGACCTATACCGCCCCGGCAGGGACGGACAGGGTGGTCGTCGTCGTGGTCACCAATGAACTAGGCGGCAATCCCTCCAACGTTCAAATTGGAGGCGTGGCTGCCACCACCATCACAACGCAAAACAACGGAAACTCCCGCATATTCACGGGTTATCGAGCCATTGGCACTTCTGCCGTTCCGCAGACGATGAACGTAACCGCGACCAATGGCGAGTGTATTTACGCCAACACCTACACTTACATCATCCAAGCCGCCGGAAACGGGCCCGCCAACACAATAAACAGCATTGCGACCGGCACTTCGAACGGCGGCGTCACCACCACAACCGCGTCCGTGTTCAACGCCGCGGCTGGGGGCCGTCAATAACGCGGCAGGCGGACGAGTCATCTATGCCATCGCTCTTAACCAGGGTTCTGCCAACGGACAGGTTGACCTCGCCACATCCACAGCCTGGACGTTCACTGAACTTTTTGACGGCTTCGAGGGCAACGGCGGAAACCGCACCTGCGTGGGAGAAAGCGCGACCACCAGCGCCGGTTCAGCCGTCGTGAGCGTTGGCGCTACGGTCGCCCATAACCGGTCGGCCCTGGTTGCATTTGCATTGAATCCTTCCAACACCCCGCCCACGATCCAAACGCCGATTGCGGACGTGAACGTCAATGAAGACGCCGCCAACACGGTCTTCAACCTGCACAACAATTTCCAGGACGCGGAATCGGCGGACGCCGCATTAACTTATACCGTCCAAGCCAACACCAATCCCGGGCTGTTTACCTCGGTTGATATTTCAAACCCGACGGCGTTTACCCTCGATTATGCGCCGGATGCAAACGGCACATCCAACATCACCATCCGCGCCACAGACCCGGGCGGCTTGTTCGTGGAAGATACATTTACCGTCACCGTCGCCGCCGTCAACGACGCCCCGGCTTTCACAGCGGGACCAAACCAAACGGTCAATGAAGATGCGGGCGCGCAAACGGTGGCAGGCTGGGCAACCGGCATCTCCGCCGGCCCTGCCGACGAATCCGCTCAGACATTGACCTTCAATGTATCCAACGATAACAACGCGCTGTTTTCGGTTCAGCCCGCCGTCGCCACAAACGGAACGCTCTCGTACACTCCCGCCCCCAACGCCAATGGTTCGGCGATTGTCACGTTGAGTCTCAGCGACAACGGCGGAACTGCGAACGGCGGCGTGGACACCAGCGCCCCGCAGACTTTCACCATCACCGTCAACCCGGTGGACGACCTGCCGGTTGCAGTGGATGACAACGCTACTGTGAATGAGGATGATCCCGCCACAATCATTGACGTGCTCGCCAACGACACCGACATTGACGGCGGGGCCGATGCAGGTCGCTGCGGTGGGAGCCGCCTCCAACGGGACTGTTAGCAACAACACGACCGATGTCTCCTACCAGCCGAATGCGGATTACTGCGGACCCGACTCCTTCACTTACACTTTGAACGGCGGCTCGACAGCGACTGTGAATGTCACGGTCAATTGCGTGGACGACGCCCCCGTCGCGGTCAACGATAATGCAACTTTGACCGAAGATGACCCCGCCACGATCATTGATGTCCTTGCCAACGACACGGACATTGACAGCGGACCGATGCAGGTCGTTTCGGTGGGAACGGCTTCCAACGGAAGCGTTACCAACAATACCACTGACGTTTCCTACCAGCCGGATGCCGACTTCTGCGGCAATGACTCGTTCACCTACACCCTCAACGGCGGCTCAACAGCGACTGTGAACGTCACAGTCAATTGCGTGGACGACGCCCCAGTTGCCGTCAACGACAATGCAACTTTGACCGAGGATGATCCCGCCACAATCATTGACGTGCTCGCTAACGACACCGACATTGACAGCGGTCCGATGCAGGTGGCTTCTGTTGGAAGTGCTTCCAACGGAAGCGTTACCAACAATACCGCTGACGTCTCCTATCAACCGGACGCCGATTTCTGCGGCAGCGACTCCTTCACTTACACGTTGAACGGCGGTTCGACGGCAACGGTGAACGTCACGGTCAATTGCGTGGACGATGCCCCAGTTGCCGTCAACGACAACGCAACTTTGACAGAGGATGACCCTGCCACAGTCATTGATGTCCTTGCCAACGACACCGACATTGACGGCGGTCCAATGCAAGTGGCATCAGTGAGCGCGGCTTCCAGCGGAACCGTCATCAACAATACCACTGACGTTTCCTACCAGCCGAATGTCAACTTCTGCGGATCCGACTCCTTCACTTACACGTTGAACGGCGGTTCGACGGCGACAGTGAATGTTACCGTCAACTGTGTGGATGATGCCCCAATCGCGGTCAACGATAATACCACTTTGACCGAAGACGACCCCGCCACAATCGTTGACGTTCTTGCCAACGATACCGACATTGACGGCGGATCGATGCAGGTTGCCTCTGTGGGCACCGCGGCGAATGGGACTGTCGTCAATAACACCACTGACGTCTCCTATCAACCGGATGCCGACTTCTGCGGCAGCGACTCGTTCACCTACACCCTCAACGGCGGTTCGACGGCGACAGTGAATGTCACAGTCACCTGCGTGGACGATGCTCCAGTTGCCGTCAACGATAATGCGACAGTAACCGAGGACGATCCCGCTACAATCATTGATGTCCTCGCCAACGACACGGATGTGGATGGCGGGTTGATGCAGGTTGCCTCTGTGGGCGCCGCGGCGAATGGGACTGTCGTCAATAACACAACCGATGTCTCCTACCAGCCGGATGCGGATTACTGCGGCAGTGACTCGTTCACCTACACCCTAAACGGCGGCTCGACGGCGACGGTCAATGTTACGGTCAATTGCGTGGACGATAATCCCGTCGCGGTCAACGATAATGCAACTTTGACCGAAGACGACCCCGCCACAATCATTGACGTCCTTGCCAACGACACCGATATTGACGGCGGACCAATGCAGGTGGCATCAGTAAGCGCGGCTTCCAACGGAACGGTTATCAATAACACGACCGATGTCTCCTACCAGCCGGACGCGGACTTCTGCGGCAATGACTCGTTCACCTACACCCTCAACGGCGGTTCGACGGCGACGGTGAATGTCGCGGTCAACTGTGTGGACGATGCTCCAGTTGCCATCAACGACAGCGCCACATTCAACGAGGATGATCCTGCAACGACAATTGATATCCTTGCCAACGACACCGACATTGACGGCGGACCGATGCAGGTGGCATCAGTAAGCGCGGCTTCCAACGGGACGGTCACAAACAACACAACCGATGTTTCCTACCAGCCGGACGTCGATTTCTGTGGTGGTGACTCGTTCACCTACACCCTGAACGGCGGCTCAACAGCGACTGTGAACGTCACGGTCAATTGTGTGGACGATGCTCCAGTTGCCATCAACGACAGCGCCACATTCAACGAGGATGATCCTGCAACGACAATTGACGTCCTCGCCAACGACACGGATGTGGATGGCGGGTTGATGCAGGTTGCCTCTGTGGGCGCCGCGGCGAATGGGACTGTCGTCAATAACACAACCAACGTTTCCTATCAGCCGGATGCCGACTTCTGCGGCAGCGACTCCTTCACTTACACTCTGAACGGCGGCTCAACAGCGACGGTGAATGTCACAGTCAACTGCGTGGATGACGCCCCAATCGCTGTCAACGACAATGCCACGCTGACAGAGGACGACCCCGCCACAATCATTGACGTTCTCGCCAACGACACCGACATTGACGGCGGGTTGATGCAGGTTGCTTCTGTTGGAAGTGCTTCCAACGGGACTGTTAGCAACAACACAACCGACGTTTCCTATCAGCCTGATGCAAACTTCTGTGGCAGTGACTCCTTCACCTATACCCTGAACGGCGGCTCAACAGCGACTGTGAACGTCACGGTCAACTGCGTGGACGATGCCCCAGTTGCCATCAACGACAATGCCACGCTGACAGAGGATGATCCCGCTACAATCATTGATGTGCTTGCCAACGACACCGACATTGACGGCGGTCCGATGCAGGTTGCCTCTGTGGGCGCCGCGGCGAATGGGACGGTCGTCAATAACACGACCAACGTTTCCTACCAGCCGGACGCCGACTTCTGCGGACCCGACTCCTTCACTTACACGTTGAACGGCGGTTCGACGGCAACGGTTAATATCACAGTCACCTGTGCGAACGATTCTCCCATCGCGGTCAACGACAGCGCCACATTCAACGAGGATGATCCTGCCGCGACCATTGATGTCCTTGCCAACGACATTGACATTGACGGCGGTCCGATGCAGGTCGCTGCGGTGGGAGCCGCCTCCAACGGGACTGTTAGCAACAACACGACCGATGTTTCCTACCAGCCGAATGCGGACTTCTGCGGACCCGACTCCTTCACTTACACCTTGAACGGCGGCTCGACGGCAATCGTCAATGTCACGGTGAACTGCGTCAACGACGCCCCGGCTTTCACAGCGGGACCAGACCAAACGGTCAATGAAGATGCGGGCGCGCAGACGGTGGCAGGCTGGGCAACCGGCATCTCCGCCGGTCCTGCCGACGAATCCGCTCAAACATTGACCTTCAATGTATCCAACGATAACAACGCGCTGTTTTCGGTTCAGCCTGCCGTCGCCACAAACGGAACGCTCTCGTACACTCCCGCCCCCAATGCCAACGGTTCGGCAACCGTCACGTTGAGTCTCAGCGACAACGGCGGAACTGCGAACGGCGGCGTGGACACCAGCGCCCCGCAGACTTTCACCATCACCGTCAACCCGGTGGACGACCTGCCGCTTGCCGCGGATGACAGCGTCACGGCGAACGAGGACGATCCTGCCTCAGCCGTGGATGTGCTTGCCAACGACACGGACGTCGAGGGCGACCCAATCACTGTCGTCAGCGTCACCCAATCTGCCAATGGCGTCGTCGTCAATAACGGGACGAACGTCACTTACCAGCCGGATGCCGATTTCTGCGGCAGCGACTCCTTCACCTATACCGTCAACGGTGGCTCGACAGCGACGGTGGGTGTCACAGTCAACTGTGCGGATGATTCCCCGGTTGCCGTGGACGACAGCGCGACGCTGAACGAGAACGATCCCGCCACACTGATTGACGTCCTTGCCAACGATACCGATGTGGACGGCGGAACCATGCAGGTGACCTCGGTCGGAGCCGCCTCCAACGGAACCGTCACCAACAACACCACCAGCGTCTCCTACCAACCCGACACGGGCTTCTGCGGCGGCGACTCCTTCACCTACACCCTCAACGGCGGCTCGACAGCGACGGTGGATGTCACCATCAACTGCACGGACGATCCCCCGTCGCCGTGGATGACAACTTCACCGTCCCCGGCAACACCACCTCCACCCTCGATGTCCTCGCCAACGACACCGACACCGACGGCGGACCGATGCAGATTGCCTCGGTGGGAACCGCCTCCAATGGGACTCCGACCAATAACACCACCGACGTCTCCTATACCCCCAACACCGATTACTGCGGTCTTGACTCCTTCACCTACACCTTGAACGGCGGCTCGAGCGCCACCGTGGACCTGACCGTCGCCTGCTCGCCCGTCTTCACCAGCGCCGACAACACCTCCTTCGACTTCGGCTTCCCCGGCTCCTTCAACGTCACCGCCGTCGGCAATCCCTCCACCATGACCATCACCCTCACCGGCGCTCCGGCTGGCATCTCCCTGACCGACAACGGCGACGGCACCGCCACCCTCGACGGCGACGGCACCACCCCTGTCGGTGTCTATCCACTCATCCTCACCGCCAACAACGGCGTCCCGCCCAACGGCATCCAGAACTTCACCCTCACCGTCCGCAACGGGCCCCACCGCCACCAACATCAACTCCATCCCCGATACCGGCAACGGCGGCGTCAGCGAGAACGAGAGCATCCCCAACACCCTCGGCATCACCCAGTTCATCGTCACCTTCAACACCGATGTCTACGATCCCGCCGGGGACAGCGACGCCGATGACGTGACCAATCCCGCCAACTACATGCTCGTCCGCAGTGTCAGCGGCACCTTCGCCACGGTCAGTTGTGTGGGCGGGGTGGTTGCGCCCGATGTGGCGATCTCGGTGGACTCGGTCGCCTACTCCAACAATGGCGGCGCGGGTCCCTTCACTGCCACATTGTCCATCAACAGTGGACTGCCGCTCAACGTGGACGGCTTCTACCGGTTGTACATCTGCGGCACCACGTCCATTGTGGATGCGGACAATCCGGGGCTTGCCCGGCAGGCGATGGCGTCAATCCCGGCACCGACTTCGTCCGCAGCTCCGCATCTCGCCTCCCGGAGGCGGGGGTGGCGGTGGCGGCGATGACGACGACGATGAGGATGACGAAGCAAATTCTGCCGTCACCACATCCATCAATCAGGGAGGGGTGATCATTCCAGTTACCGGCTTCGCCCCTGACCGGGTCACGCGCCTGCCTGCGCAGACCTCCGCCTACAAAGCCAGCGGCTTATCCATCGAGATTCCCTCTCTCGGCGTCAATCTTCCCATCGTAGGCGTGGAGTTCAACGGCACAACCTGGAATGTTACCTGGCTGGGCAAGAATGCCGGATACCTGGCGGGCTCCGCTTATCCGACCTGGAACGGCAACAGCATACTGACCGGTCACGTCACCGATGCGAACGGCAAACCCGGCCCCCTTCGCCTATCTTAACGAGTTGAAGCCTGGGCAGAAGATCTACATCCACAACGACGGTTTGACTTACGTCTATGAAGTGCGCACGAGCGGTTTGATCCTGCCGTCGAGCATCAGGACTCTCTTCCGTCACGAGGAGGATGCCTGGCTCTCGCTGGTCACCTGTGAGAATTTCAACGACAAGGCAGAGACGTTCGCCTATCGGCGTCTGGTCCGCGCCGTGCTTATCAGCATCATTCCGACCAAATAGCATCTTTTACAAAACAGGCGGTCTTTTCGGACCGCCTGTTTTGTTATTAACCCACTTACGCACCTCCATCCCCTCATCCGCTGGGAGAGGGGCGAAGGGGTGAGGGAGAAAAAACTGCATAAAAAGAGGACGCCTGTGTAACATGAGTGATTGAAAATATCGCACGGAATGAATCGGTTATAATCCGAGCCATGTCCACGTGGAACGGCAAAACGCTCGGCAAGGTTCAAATCGGGGAGATGATTGCGCGCGGCGGAATGGCGGAAGTCTATCACGGCACACATACCCTTTTGAACCGCAAAGTTGCCGTGAAAATCATGCGCGACCATGTGGATGAAGACCCGGAAACGCGCGCGCGTTTCGAGCGCGAAGCGCGGGTCATGGCAAACCTGCATCACCCGAACATCATTCAGATCTTCGATTACGACCTCGCGGACGGGCGTCCGTGCATCGTCATGGAACTGGTCAGCGGCGCATCGCTGGGTGCGTACCTGAAAGCCCTGCAAAAACACGGCGGAAAACTTTCCTACGAGGAGATCTCGCGCCTGCTCATTCCCATCGCCTCCGCCATTGATTACGCCCACAGCCAGAACATCGCCCATCGGGACATCAAACCCGCCAACATTCTCCTGCGCTCGAAGACCGGCATTTTGGAGGCGCCGGAAATTTTATCCGCGGATGTGGAGCCGCTTCTTACCGACTTTGGGCTGGTGCGCCTGCTCGATTCGACCATCCAAACCTCGACCGGGGCCCGTCTCCGGTACGCCCGCCTACATGAGCCCGGAACAGGCGCGCGGCGACAAGGTGGATCGAAAGACCGACATTTATTCGCTGGGGGTGGTCCTGTATGAAATGGTCGCAGGGGAGGTGCCTTTCGATGCGGAGTCCTCCTTCGGCGTGCTGATGAAGCACCTGAACGATCCACCGCCGCCCATCGCGGGCATCTCCCCGGACCTGCAAGCCGTCATCAACCGCGCTTTGGCAAAAGACCCTGCCCACCGGTACGACAGCGCCGGCGACCTGATCCAGGATTTCGTCGCGGTATGCAGCGGGCAGACCATCTCCGCAGAGACGAAGGCGCACCTCGATGAAATCACGCAAGAGGCGCAGAAGGAACAGAAAGCCGAGAGTCGGAAGACCCTCCGCACAGCGTTCATCACAGCCGGGGCGTTGCTTGTTATCGCGGCGGCTGGGATTTTCCTGTTTAACTTCCTCAGCCCAGGTCCCGCCGCAGACCCAAACAAACCGGTTGGGCGCGTCACCCACCTTGATTTCAACGGTTACCTGGATAAAGCCGCGATTACCACCGGAGACTTGCCCGCGCTCAAACCGGGCGAGCATTACGAGGTCTGGTATCTGGCGCAGGGCGGGGAGATTCGGCGGAACATCGGCAGGGTCGCCGAGGGCGAAGGAGGCGGTCAACTCTCGTTCATCAACCCCGATGCGAAGAATCTGCTCGAGTTGTTTGACCAGGTCGAGGTCACGATTGAACCGGATAACGATCCGCACCCCGAAGTATCCTCAGGGCATATCGCCGCTTCATCGGTTTTTCCGCCGCTGGCGCTTGTCCACGTGCGTCACCTGCTGGTCTCCTCCGATAATGCGCCCCGAGGGAGCGCCGCTCGCGCAGGGCTTGTGGACGACCGTGGATAACATTGACACTTCCGTTTACGAACTCAATGAAGCCTACAAAGCAGGCGACGAGGAGACGCTTCGGGTCAAGACCGAAGAGGTCATCAACCAGATCGTCGGCAGCGGGAATGTAGAACTTTTTCAGGACTGGAACGGGGATTCGACCGTCAACGACCCGGGCGATGGCTATGGCTTTCTGGCGAGCAGCGGCGGGACCGATACCGGTTATGGCGACCGGGGCGGGGAACAGGGATACGCCGTCCAGACTATCAGCCACGCCGAGTTTGCGGCGGACGCGCCCGACGCCACTGAAAACATCAGGATACACAGCGAACATGTGATTATCTGCGTCAGGAACATCGAAGGCTGGTCGGAGCAGATGCTCGAACTCGCCATCCGGCTCATGGACGTGCCGTTTGGTCCTGAAATGGAACCCCTGCTCGCCGAGATACAGAACTTATCCTACAACATGCTTTACGGCGTGGACACGAACAACAACGGCGTGATCGAACCGGTCGTCGGCGAAGGCGGCGCGGATACTGTCTACGAGCACGCTTACTACCTGGCGGAAATGCCGCTCCTGCCGGGCAAACACCGCATCCCACCGCCCGCGCCGACGGAAGGCAGCCCATAGGAATCAAAACCGGGCGGTTCGAGCATGAGCCGCCCGGAATTTTTACCATCGGATGCGTTTGCGAAATTACGGGGCGTACTGCATCCCGCTGAACACCTCGCCGATGACGGGTCCCAGCATCATCATTCCAATAACCACCACGCAGACGCATACCAGGAAGAACACGAAGACGGGGATCAACACCGAGCCAACCGCAGGTCCCCAGCCGAAGCGGTTGACGCCTTTGACCGCCATAATCTCCAGGACAAGCGCGTAAATTACAAGCCCAAAGGAAATCACGCTGATGCAAATCCCTACAAAGGGAATCGCGTTGAAGAGGGCAAGCACGGAGGAAATCAGTGTGAAGGGAAAGGAGATCGCGGCGAAGGCGTACGCAAGTTTTTCGAACGTTCCGACGCCGCCAAACAGTTTCGCGATCCATTGCACGACGGCAACAAGGATGGCAAAGAAAAGCATGGCGAACAACCCGCCAACCGGCGAAAGACAAAGCCCGGTCAGCAGGGAGACGCCGATCGAACCGGCGCCGCCCCCGGCGGGCTGAAACTGGTTGAACTGCTCCATTCCCGGGAACGGGAGTTGGGGTGTAATTCCCAGGGCGGCATAAATCGCTTGTAGAATCGCCTGAAAGATGCCGGATATGGTACCGGCAATGAAAACCCAAAGGAAGGCGGTCTTTGCGTTTGCGTTGGGTTGTTCGGTAAGGTCAATGTACGTCTGTTCGTTGGGCTTGGTGATCGCCGTCACCCAGGTTTGCACCCAGCCTGCGGGACCGGGTTTCGATTCCATCACGGGCATATTCGAGGGCATTTGGTCCATTTTGCATTCTCCTTTTGAAAATGATTTTTTTGGCTCTCCCGTACTTGGCGGGAAAGAGCCTAAACACGAAGGGCACCAAGTCCACAAAGGGGGAAGGGACGGATTTTACACGCGTTTCTCCTTCGTGACCCTCGTGTCTTTTGTGTTTAGAATAGTTTTCCCGTTAAAAACGGTAGAACTGGTTTTTTTATTCTACTTCATACAACACCGAAGAACGTTAACGGTTCGCTGCTTTGTCGGTGATCTCCAGCGCCTTGTCCAGCACGTCGAAGCCCTCCTTCAACTGTTCCTCGGTGATGATCAGCGGCGGGATGATCAACACCGTATGCCAGTGCGTATACAGGAACAAGCCGTGATCGAGGCAGTATTTTCGCAATGCGATCATTTCCGGCGACGAGCCATTCCATGGAGCCATCGGCTCTTTTGTCTTTCTATCTTTGACCAGCTCGATGATTCCGAACAAGCCGATATTGCGGACTTCGCCGACTGACGGATGCGACTCGCCGAGGTCCGTCAACATGCGCCTCAAGACTCCGCCCATGCCTGCCGCGTGCTCGACGACTTTATCCTCCCTCATGGCTTGGATGTTCGCCACCGCCGCCGCCAGCGAAACGGGATGCGAGGTGTACGTCAACCCGCTTTCAAAGGCATGCTCGTCGAATGCCGCGGCGATCTCCGGTTTCATCGCCACCGCTCCCAGCGGCGCATACGCAGACGTGAGTCCCTTCGCCATGGTCATGATGTCCGGCGTCACGTCCCAGTGTTCGACGGCAAACCATTTGCCCGTGCGCCCGAAACCGCTCATCACTTCGTCGGCGATCATCGCAATGCCGTATTTATCGCACAACCTGCGGACGCCCTGCATGTATCCATCCGGCGGGATGATGATGCCGTTCGTCCCCGTGACCGATTCCATCAGGATGGCGGCGATGGATTCGGGTCCTTCGTAAAGAATGATCTCTTCCAAATGGTTGACGTAATCCCGCGCAAACTCCTCTTCGGAGATATTCGGGTTCGTGCGGTGGAACGTGGAGCGGTAACGGTACGGGTCGAGGAAATGCACCACACCCGTCATCAGGTTCGGCTCCCAAGCCACGCGGCGCGGATCGCCTGTCGCCGCCATCGCCCCGGCGGACGCGCCGTGATACGAACGGTAGCGTGCGAGGATTTTGTGACGTTTGGTATAGCCGCGAGCCAGTTTGATGGCATTTTCGTTGGCATCCGCGCCGCCGAGCGTGAACAGCACCTTGCCCAACGCGCCCTTGGGGGTGATCTCCGCCACCGTTTTGCCTGCCAGCGCGCGGATCTTCGTCGTCATGCCGGGGGCGGCATAGGGCAGTTCCGCCGCCTGTTCCTGCATGGCGCGAATCACGCGCTCGTCGCCGTGACCGAGGTTGACGCACATGGTCATCGAGTTGAAATCGAGGTAGCGTTTGTCGTCCACGTCCCAGAAGTACACGCCCTTCGCGCGTTTCACCGCAATGGGACTGACTTTGGCTTGCGCGGACCATGTCCAGAAAACATGCTCTTTCGAGAGGGGGAGGATTTCGTTATCGGGGAGATCGAACATGGAAAGTCCTTCGTGAGGGATAATTCGCGCTGCGGAAGTTATGAGACACACATCGCGTATGACGGATTATAATCCCCCGTCCCATGAAACCATTTCCGTACAAACGCGTCGTCGTCATCGGCACCACGTCGTCGGGAAAATCCACGCTGGCAAAGGGAATCGCAGACAAACTCGGTCTTGATTTCATCGAACTGGACGCGCTTCATTGGGAGCCGAATTGGCGCGAAGCGCCGCTCGAAGTGTTCCGCGAACGTGTCAGGTCGGCAACCAGTTCAAACGTCTGGGTTGTGGCGGGGAACTATCATGTGGTGCGCGACCTGGTCTGGCCGCAGGCGCAAGCCGTCATCTGGCTGGATTATCCCTTCCCTGTCGTCTTCTGGCGGCTGTTGAAACGCACCGTGTACCGGTCGGTTACAAAGGAGAAACTTTTCGCGGGCAACGTGGAGAGTTTCAGCATGCACCTGAAATTGTGGTCGGAGGATTCGCTCTTTCACTGGCTGTTCAAAACCTATTGGCGGAGAAAACGCGAAACCCCGCTCCTGCTCGCGCGCCCCGAACACTTGCACCTTGCGTTGATTCACTTCAGCCACCCGCGCGAGGCGGAGGCATGGATGAACGAATTATCCGCGAACCCAGGCGGCGATTTGGAACAATCCCAACAGGAACACGCTCAAAACGTATATCCCCCACTCCAAAGTGAATTGTCCGCGCATGAACATGAACAGGGACGATGCCAGCAAACCCGCCAGCGCCAGGAAACTGATGCGCGCCAGGTGACGGCGCTCCATGCCCCTGATATCCTCCCGCGCAGGCAGGGACTTTATCCTTTGCCGGAACTCGGTCAGGTCCCAGGCGAAGAGGGCGAAAATCATGCCGCTGAACATCCAACCGCTAGGGAAGTTGAACCACAGACCGAAGATGGACAACGTCAGCGCCAGAAGAATGCCGGCGCTTGAAGTCCACCGCCATTTGCGCCAGATGGCGATCAGCCAGAAGAAACCGGCGGCTATCACCCAGCGCGCAACGCCCTCAAAACCCGCCTGGTCATATCCCCATGCAAACGACCCGGCGCTGACGACAACACTGGAAAAAAGCGCGGCGGTAATCATGCGATGTTCCTCCTCTGGAGGATTTTATCACCCGCCAGACCTGCATGTTATACTTCCGCAATCCAGTGGACCGTGGTCAGTGATCAGTAATCAGTAATCAGTGGAAAGCGAGAATGAGAAACACCGAGAGTTGCGATGGTGCTCTGCATCCGAAGGCGGTGGAAGGGATGCGGTTATTCAATGAAGGGAAGTTCTTCGAAGCGCACGAGGAACTGGAACTGGCGTGGCGGGAGGAGACGGGCGAAATCCGCGATTTGTATCGCGGCATTTTGCAGGTGGCGGTGACGTATCTGCACGTCACGCGCGGGAATTACGACGGCGCAGTCAAGGTGTATGGACGCAGTTTGAAATGGACGCAGGGCTGGAAGGACGTGTGCCGCGGCATCAACATGAAGAAATTGCGCGAGGATGCAGAAATGGTGATGCGAGAGGTGAAACAGTTGGGAAAAGAGAGAATTGGGGAATTCGATGCAGCGCTGTTCCGGCCGATCCAGTGGAATGAAAAACGCTTGTGGATCTGCGACCGGTGCGGCAGCGAGATGCATGAGAAGAATTGCAAAGTCACCTGTCCCAATTGCGGTAACCGCTTCGACTGCTCGGATTTAAATCTATACTTCGACTGAACCCACCACTTTCCTCTTTCTTCTTTCCTTCCCACATCTGTTATACTCGCCCAAAAACATCCAGCCCATGTTCCTTTTCCAAGTCCCTCCCCCCACCCGCTTCGACCTGCGCTTTTCGATTGCAGGGATTCCCGTGCGCGTCCATCCGCTGTTTTGGTTGATCGCCCTGCTCTTCGGTGCCGGGTCCCAACAGCCTGCTCGGGGCGCTGACCTGGGTGGTCGCCATCTTTGTTTCGATCCTCATCCACGAACTGGGGCATGCCCTCGCCTTTCGCCGCTTCGGTCAGGACTCGCAGATTATCCTGCACTTTGCAGGCGGCTTGACCGTCCCCGAAGCCGTTTCGTGGGGCGCAAGTTACGCGCGGGTGTCTCTCAGTTCCAGCCAGCAAATCGCGATCTCGCTGGCGGGGTCCGTTTGCGGGGTTCCTGCTTGCCGCGCTCGTTCTCGCGGTATCCGCCGCGCTCGGCGGGGACCATCGTTCCAACCTTTTTGCTCGGTTTCATTCCGATTCCGTTTGTGCTCCTACCGCCGGTTTGGGGAATCCTCGGCTCGCTCTTCATCGCCCTCCTTTGGGTGAACATTTTCTGGGGCATCATTAACCTGATGCCGGTCTACCCGCTCGACGGCGGGAACGTGGCGCGCTACGTCCTGATCCAGCGCGACCCACGGGGCGGCTTGCGGACTTCGCTGTGGGTCTCGGTCATCACCGGCGCGACGGTGGCGGTGGTTGGACTGCTCTTCCTGCAAAGTATCTACATGGCGCTCCTGTTTGGGTTTCTGGCATTCCAGAGTTATCAAATGCTCCAAAGCGCCGGGAGATGGTGAAGTAACGCAACCCTTCGACAGGCTCAGGACAGGCATTCATGTTGCGCTCTGATACCCTTACACTTTGGGAATGGGATGCAGATATAAGAACTTTTCCGCGCTCGTCCGCGTCCTGCATTAAACCTGGGGAGAATCATGTTTCCGAATCGCCAGCATGGTCAGGTCGTCTGCCAGCGGATTGGCTTCCACGAAATCGTTCAGGCATTCCTCAACGGCTTGAAGCACGTCGTCCGCCGAATTTGCCTGCAAGGAATTCATCACGTCCATCAGGCGCATTTCGCCGAACAGTTCGCCGTCAGGCGAAAACGCCTCGGTCAAACCGTCGGTGTAAAGCAGGAGCGTATCGCCGCGCTCAAAAGCGAGCGTCCGCTGTTGGGACCTCCGGCTCTGCAATCACACCCAGCGCAATGGCGGTACGGGTTAACTTTTCGAGTTCCCCATTGGCTTTTGCCCAAACCGGCGGGTTGTGTCCCGCATTCACATACGTAAACGTGCCCTGCGCCGGTCGAGCACGCCGTACACGGCGGTGATGAACATGCCCTGCTGGGTGTCCGGCAGGAGCAGGTCGTTCACGCGGCGCACCGCTTCGGCGGGAGAAGCCGTCTCCAGCACGGCGGCGCGCACCAGCGTGCGGGTCAGTGCCATGAACAGCGCGGCGGGCATGCCTTTATCCGCCACGTCGGCGATGAAGATTCCCAGCCGGTTGTTCGGCAGTTCGATAAGGTCGTAAAAGTCGCCGCCCACCTGACGAGCTGTGCGCCAGCGCGCCGCAATCTGCCAGTTGGGATGGGTCGGCAAAACGCTTGGGATGAAGGTCTGCTGGATTTGCCGCGCCAACTGCACTTCCGTTTCGAGGCGTTCGCGCACCACCATCTCTTGTTGCAGCAGGTCGTTTTGAATCGCCAGCGCCGCCTCTTTGCGCAATCCCGTTGATGATCTCAAGGCGGCGGGAGCGGAAGCGGCGCGCGTTCTCACCCTCTTCGATCAACATGACGCCGAACAAATCGCTCTTGATGGATAGCGGGACGGCGATCAACAGCCGTTCGGCAGACATGACATCCGCCTCATTCTGGACTTCGGGCTGGATCGCCAGCGGGAGAGCGGCGTCGCTTCGGGCTCGAGCGGATTCGTGACCAGCGCGTTCCGTTCCAGGGCGTAATCGAGAAAGGGAAACACACCCGGCTGGATTTCCCGCTCCGTCATGAACGTTTCCTCTTCCTCCGAGAAACCGTATTCGTGCGAAGCCATGAAGGACGTGTGTTCGGAATCCCAGCGGTAGAGCGCCACCCGCTTCACTCCCACGAGGATCGGCATGATGCGGATGATGGACCCGAGGATTTCATGCAGGTCGCTCAGGCTGACC
Source organism: Chloroflexota bacterium (assembly GCA_013112685.1). Classification (GTDB taxonomy): domain Bacteria; phylum Chloroflexota; class Anaerolineae; order Anaerolineales; family Villigracilaceae; genus Villigracilis. The sequence continues at coordinate 2,266,920 of JABFGC010000002.1, forward strand.
ACCGCCTGCGCCACCTGCAACAACGCCGCAGAGGCGTACGCCTGCTCCTGCGCGGCGTCGAACAGGCGCGCGTTTTCGATGGCGACGGCGGCGTAATTGGCAAACGTTTCGGTGATGGCTTGCGCTTCATGCCCGTACCGTCCCGACGTGTGATGCGCGAGCGTCAGCAGCCCCAATGGACGGTCGCCCACTCGCGGCGGCGCGACGACGCTCGAATATCCCCTGGTCGTATCCGGCGGTGATGCCGCCGAGCCACATCGGGTCTTCGGGCTTGCGGATCACCGGCATGTTGGACATCAGGGCTTCCGCCATCGAGTAGGTTGCATCGGGGTTGGCAATGCACGTGCGTTCGAGCTGGTTCGCGTCAATGCCGTGCACGGCGGAGATGCAAAGTTCGTTATCCTCCAACAGCCAGATGGCGGAAATATCCACCGGCAGGTTGCGGTCCAGTTCCGAGAGGATCGTCTCCAGCACCTCTTCCACGCCGACGTTGCTGGAAACCAGACCCGCCACTTCGCGCAGGCTGTCCGCAATCTGGCGGCGCCACTGCTCGGAGCGGTATAGGTCGGCGTTGCGGATCGCCGCCGCCATGGTATCTGCCACCGCTTCCGGAACATGATGCGGTCTTCTTCGGTGAAGGCGTTCGCCTTGTCCGACTGAATATCCAGCAGACCGACGACCCGTCCGCTGAAGATGAGCGGGACGCACAGTTCGGATTTCGTGTTCTTGGGTGGCAGGGGCGAATGGACGTAACGCTCGTCTTTTGTCACGTCGTTGGCGAGCACAGTCTCTCCGTGCCGCGCCACCCAGGGCATGATGCCTTTCGATTCGTCCAGCCGGAGCGTGAAGCCTTCCAGTTTTTTACTGCGCCTGCCGCTCCCCGCTTCAAAGGAAATGATACGGCGGTTGGGATGCACCGTAAACAGGGCGACGTAGGGATACCCGAACTTTTCGTGAATGAGCGAAGCCGCGTCGCGCATGATCCTGGAAAGTTCGAGTGTGGAAGTGACGCTCTTGCTCACTTCAGAGACCAGGGTGAGCTGGTCGGCGCGGCGGCGCAGACCGCTGTACAGGCGCGCGCTCTCCACGGCGCGGGCGATGTTATCCGCCAGGGCGTGCAGGATCAGCAGGTCGTTCGGGTGGAAGGCGCGCAGCCGGTTGCTTTGCACGTCGAGGACGCCCAGCACGCGGTCCTCGATTTTCAGCGGAATCACGACTTCCGATTTGGTCTCGGGCAGGCTGTCTATGAACCGGAAGCGCGGGTCGGTCTGCACGCTGCCGCAGACGATGCCCTGCCCCGAGGCGGCGGCTTCACCGATCAAACCCTCTCCCATTTCGACTTCCAGCGCGATGGTCGCCTTCTTCCTTCCCTTGCGCGGCGCGGCGGCGCTGGAACGGAATCGCAGGGCGTTGGAGTCCGGCTCCGGGGTGAAGATCGCCACGTAGTAAAAATTGAAGGTGTTTTGAATCAGTTGGGTGACGCGCGCGGCGAGTTCGTCCACGTCGAGCACGTTGGCGATCTGCGCGCTGACCTCGCGCACCAGGTTCAACTGGCGCAGGCGGAACTGCTCCACTTCGGCGCGATGCGAGGCGAACAGGCTGACGGACACAACCTGCGCCAGCCCCTGCAGGAGATTCAATTCATCGGCGGAGAACTTCGGTCCGCGCGGGCGGGTGACCTGGAGCGCTCCCAGCGTAATCCCCCGGTCTTCGAGCGGCAGCGCAGCAAAGGTCAGGCGGGAGGCGTTGGTTTTCGTCCTGCTGTTGGAAGCGACAAGTTTCCCCGTCTTGACCGCTTGTTTCATCCCGTCGAGCGTGGGGTGCGGCGGGAAGATGCGCCCGTCTTCCCAATCGGGCAGGCGGAAGATGTTTTCGTGCAGCCACACGTCCACCGAGCCTGCGATCAGGCGGCTCGTCATGGATATGATGCGGTCGCGCTGGGCGCTGAGGGATTCTTCGCTCCGCAGTTGTTCCCCGAGGCTGGCAAGTTGAAGCCAGTCCCATGAAGTCCGGGAGGCGGCCGCCATGTGGTTATTCCCTCCGCTTGGTCATGATCAGCAGGTTGCCGGTGCGGGCGTTCGATTCGTAACGCACGGTATCCATGAGTTTTCGCATCAGGTACATGCCCAGCCCGCCCACCTGCCGGGTGGACAGATCGGCGGAGAGGTTGGGGTCTTTGACGCCAGCCGGGTTGAACGATTTTCCCCAATCACGGAGAATGATGACGATATCATCCCCCTGCATTTCGCAGGTGAGATCAAGCGGCGAATCCGACTCGCCTTCGTAGGCGTGTTCGATGATGTTGGAGGAGGCTTCGTCGGCGGCAAGTTGAATGGAATAGATTGCCTTCTCGGAAAACCCGCCCGCGCGGGCAACTTGAGCCACCGTTTCTCGAATTTCATCCAGAAATTCGAACCTGGCTGGGAATGTGTAACTTGGCATAAAGAAAAATGATATGCCGCCTCTTTTCTGGACGAGACGGCATTTCCTGGTTAAGAATGTGGGTTGCGCAACCTAGAAGCTGCCGACCGCTTCCACGGGGTCGTCGAAGGTTTTGAAAAGTTCGGTGAACCCGGCAAGTTCAAGGGCTTCGCGGATGCGCTCCGGCACCCGCACCAGCACCACCTCGCCGCGGTTGTAACGTTTGCAATTCCGCTGGGTGGCGAGCAGGGCGCGGAAACCGGCGCTGGACATGTACTCCAACTCTGCCATGTCAATCGCGATCTTGAAGCGTCCGTGTTCGTTGGCTTTCTCCAGGGTTTTCGAAAACTGCGGGGCTGTCGAGCTGTCAACCCGTCCTTTCACTTTGATCAAGTCGCAATGCTTGAATTCCTGGGTCGTAATTTCCATAATCTCTCCTTCGCCAACACGTGGATTTGGGCTGTCAATTGGCGAGATTATAACACGTTCTCCCAGCCGCCTTTCGCGGATCAAAACTGTTACGCCCGATTCGGTCAAATCGTTTACAATACGTTTACTTTAACCAGGAGATTCTGATGATGGGAGAACCCGTGCTAGTGATGCTTGTGGAAGACAACGCCGACCATGCCGAACTCGTCATCAGAACGTTGGAAGATCACCGCATCGCCAACCGGATCGTCCATTTTTCGGACGGGCAGACCGCGCTGGATTATCTCCTCCGCCGGGGCGAGTATGCCGCTCCCGAGTCAAGTCCCCGCCCGCACGTCATCCTCCTGGACCTGCGCCTGCCGCGCGTGGACGGGCTGGAAGTGTTGAGCACCATCAAACAGGAGACGGAGGTCAAGAACATCCCCGTCATCGTCCTGACCACCTCCGAAGCCGAACGAGATGTGGCGCGCGCCTACGACAATTACGTGAACAGTTATCTCGTCAAGCCGGTCGGCTTCGAAGAATTCAGCAGGATGATGAACGACCTCGGTTTTTACTGGCTGGGCTGGAACACTCACCCGCGTATGTGACCTGCTTTTACAACACTCTATGTTTCATGAGAAAATCAATATCCTGCTGATCGAAGATGAGGATCCCCACGCAGAACTTATCCAGCGCGCATTCGAGGAAAGCCTCAACCGTTTTCACATCCAGCGCGCAAAATCCCTGAGCGAAGCCCGCGCGTACCTCCGCCAGCAGGAGCCCACCCTCATCATCGCGGACTGGCGCCTGCCGGACGGCGAGAGCATGGAACTGCTCCCGAACCACCGCGATCCCCTTTCCACCCCGGTAATCCTGATGACCAGTTACGGCAATGAACGCATTGCCGTCGAGGCGCTTAAATCCGGCGCGCTGGATTACGTGGTCAAATCGCCCGAATCCATGCTGGATATGCCCCACCTCGCCGAACGCGCCATCGAGCAATGGGCGGTGCGCGCGGAACGCGCCCGGATGCAGAAAGCCCTGCTGGAAAGCGAAGCGCAGTTCCGCCTGCTCGCCGGAAACGCCAGCGACATGATCGCCCGCCTCACCACCGACGGTCACCTGGTCTATGTTTCTCCAGCCTGCAAAACCATCCTGGGCTACACCCCCGATGAATTGACCGGCGCGCTCAGTTTCGACCTGATTCACGAGGAAGACCTCCCCAGGGTGATGGGCATCTTCGACAGCCCCGCCCATGCCGATAAAACCTACACGGTTGCCTGCCGCGCCCTGCACAAGGACGGGCATTACGTCTGGCTCGAAACGTCCGCCCGCGCAATCCTTGACCGCTCGACCGGCGAGATCGTCGAGGTTCAGTCCGCATCCCGCGACATCACCGAACGGAAACGGGCGGAAGAGGAACTGCAACTCGCCCACCGCCACCTGCAGGAAGCGTACGAAATGACCATCGAAGGCTGGGTGCGCGCGCTCGACTTGCGCGACCGCGAAACCGAAGGTCATACCCAGCGCGTGACCGAACTTGCCCTCGTCGTTGCCGCCAAACTCGGCTTCACGGAGGAGGAAATGGCTCACATTCGGCGGGGCGCGCTTCTGCACGATATGGGCAAGATCGCCATCTCCGATGAAATCCTGCAAAAACCCGGTCCATTGAACGAAGCGGAATGGGAAAAAATGCGGCGGCATCCCATTTACGCCTTCGAGATGCTTTCGCCCATCGCCTACCTCCATCCCGCGCTCGAGATTCCTTTTTATCATCACGAACGATGGAACGGCAGCGGGTATCCGCACGGCTTGAAGGGCGAACAGATTCCGCTCTCGGCGCGCCTCTTCGCCATCGTGGACGTTTGGGATGCGTTATGCAGCGACCGTCCCTACCGCAAAAAACTTCCTCGCGAGCAGGTCATCGAATACCTTCGTCACAACGCGGGCATCCTCTTCGACCCCAAACTGGTTGACGTATTCCTCTCCGTCATCGAATCGGAACAACTGTAATTTGACATGCCCCCCACCTTCGGGTATGCTTGCGGTTTGTCCGGGCAGGTCCGGCGCGGCGAAGCCTTTCGAATCCCGCCAGGATCGAAAGATAGCAACGGTAAGGAAGTGCCTTCGGGTGCCGCCGGTCGCCTGCCCGGGCATTTTTTGTTTATAATCCCAGCATGTCTTCATCGAACCTGATCAAGATAGCCGCCGCGCTCATCCTGGGTGCGGCGCTTGGACTTGTATATGGGTGGGCGCTCGATCCCGTTGAATACACCGATGTGCCGCCGAACATTCTCAGGGAGGACTATCGGGTGGACTACGTCCTCATGGTGGCGGAAGCCTATCGGCGCGATTTCGATGCGGAAACCGCCGCACGTCGTATCGCCGTCCTCGGCGGCAGAATCCCCGGCGGTCGTCACCGCCAGCGCGCTGGAATACGCAAACCGCAACGCCTTTACATCGGATGAAATCCGGGCTCTGCAAAATTTACTGACCGCTATGCAAACCTACCACCCGCATGGGAACAGCAACCCATGAGTCGGATTTTCCGCAGTACAGCCCTTCACATCATCCTCGCGCTTCTCGCCGGACTGGGAGTTGGTCTGTTTTACTCATGGCGAATCTCCCCCGTCACCTACGTGGACGCCCACCCCGCCCTCCTGCGCGCCGATTTCAAGGACCAGTACCGCATCGTCATCGCCGCCTCCTACGAATCCACGCAGGGCCCTCACCCGTGCGCGTGCCCGCCTCGACCTGCTCGGCGACGCCGACCCTATCGCTGAACTCAGCGCGCAGGCGCGACGCATGCTCGCGGCAGGCGAACCGTTTGAAAAGGTTCGTCCGCTCGCCCAACTCGCTACCGACTTGAAACAGGGCTTCGCCAGCAACCCCATCACTCCCACACCGTTCCCAACTTTCAGCACGCCCGTCGTCGAATGGACGCCGACCTTCGTCGAAACAGGGGAAGCGGTTGTCGAACCCGAAGCGACCTTCACCCCCGCGCCCACCGTCTTCTTCGAGCAGACGCCCCTCGCACCCGTCGCGGCAGAGACCAGCGCCCCCCGTCCCACTTTCACACCCACTCCCGGACCCGGCGCACCCTTCACTCTGGTCGGTCAGGAAGCGATATGCGAACCCGGGAAGAAGCCCCTCATGCAGTTCATCCTCCGGGATGCACGCCGGAATCAGGTGGCAGGTATCGAGATCATCGTCACGTGGGATCAGGGCGAAGACCGCTTCTTTACGGGTTTCAAACCCGAACTCGGAGACGGCTACGCAGACTTCGTCATGCAGGCAGGGACGGTTTACAACGTCCGCATCGTCAGCGGCGGGTCGTTCGTTCCCAACATCGCCGCGCCAAATTGCGCAGACCCAAACGGCGCGCAATACCCCGGCGGTTTGTTATTGACCTTCCAGCAGTAGTACCGCAAGATTCATCTTGCGATGAGAGGCGCAACATGAATCCTCTGCGAGGACAAGTTGTTGCGGTACTGAAACAGCGGCTTTCGTATTGTCGGATTAATTTGTTAATCCGCAATATTCTGCCAAAAGCGGCATAATATCGCGTTGAAAAACCCTCAATGTCCTGCAACCAACACAGGGCTTCGTTCGTTATATCTCCAAGAGAAAAATCAAGGAGCAACGAATGAACGTATCCCAATCTTATGAAGAAAAACCCGGCTTGGTGACAGCCATCGCCCTGATGACTCTCGTCAGCGGCATCATCAACTTGTTCTGGGGCTTTGTCGCATCCGCCACCGCGCTTGGGACCATTGTAGGCGTGATCTGCCTGCCCGTCACCATCCTGCCGACCATCCTCGGCGTGTTCGAAATCATTTATTCCGCCAAACTGCTGAGCGCCCAGCCGCAGCCGGTCCAGCCTTCGCCGTCCATTGCAGTCTTTGAGATCCTGATGGTCGTGTATGCAAACGTCTTCTCGCTGATCGCCGGCATTCTGGTGTTGATCTTCTACAATGACCTGACGGTGAAGGATTACTTCGCCCGCCTCAACAGCAAGCCGCCTGCAACGCCTCCAGCGCCGGTCACGCCCCTGCCCGAACCCCAGCCTGTCCCCCTGCCGGAGCCGGTCGAGCCGGTCAGCCTCGAGCCGGAAGCGCCCCAAAAGTCCAAACGGACTCGAAAAGTTTCCGGCAAGTAGTAACGAAAACAGCCGCGAACAGCGCGGCTGTTTTATTGTTTCCAAATATGACCCAAGTATACCTTCCACTTAATCAAATTCTGATGTATCCTTAAGCATACAATCATCAAAAGGAGAGAGACATATTATGAAATCACAGTATCGTATGTTATTTGCTTTTGTTGCCATGATTTTGGCTGTCAGCCTGGCGTGCGGTGCGCTCAGCGGGACGGAAGCCCCGCCGCCAACCAGCCAGCCGTTGCCGACTAACCCGCCCCCGCCCACCAGCGCACCCATCCAACAGCCCACGCAGGAATCTCAGCCGATTCCAACGCCCCAATCCCAGCCTCAACCCCAGAACCAGCAATTCTTCACCGAGGAATTCGATACCCCGCTTTCCGATGCTTGGTCCGTCCTCACGGTCACCGGGTCGGACGACGCAAATCCCGATAAAGTGACCGTCGAACCACAGAGCGGAAAACTGGTTTGGAACTTCGACAGCGAGTATGTATATTACTACCTGTTCTATGAAGGCAACTCCTACTCGGATGTGAAGGTGGAGGTCCGAGCCGACAACCGCGGCAAGAACAACAACTCCATCAGCCTCATCTGCCGCTACGACCCGGAAGTCGGCTGGTATGAGTTCAATATTGCCAACAACGGTCTGTACGATATCTTGTTCGCTGAAGTGACAGAGAGCGGCAGTATCGGCTATAACCGCATCTCGAACGGCGGTTCCAACGCCATCAAACAGGGCAAGGACGTGAACGAGTACGTCATTTCGTGCGTCGGCGACAAACTCACCCTGACCATCAACGGCGAGGAAATCAAACCCGTCACCGAAAAGAACTATGGATTGCGCGACGGCGGCGTGGGCGTTTCTGTTTCCTCTTTCAACGTCCTGCCCATTCTCGTTGAGATGGAATGGTTCAAGGTCAGCGAACCGTAATAACGCGCAGAATTTGTGCTCGCCCGAATCCCCGCAGAACTTTTGCGGGGATTTTTTATTGAATTCGCAGAGAGTAGTGCTACAATGAATCTATGGCAACGCTCGATCTCCGTCCCTCCCCCATTGCCGGGACGTGGTACGACGACAACCCCAAAATCCTCGCCCGCCGGTGGATACATATCTTGCCGGGGCAAGCCTGCCGGAACTAAGCGGGCAGGTTATCGCGGTTATCGCGCCGCATGCCGGGCATCGTTACTCCGGCGCGGTCGCCGCTCACGCCTTCGCCGCCCTACGCGGACGGAAACCCGATCTCGTTGCGGTCGTCTCCCCGTTTCACAACTTCGCCCCCTACCCGCTCATCACCACGAGCCACCGGGCGTACGCCACTCCGCTCGGCAGCATCCTCGTGGATCAAACAGCGCTGGCGGAACTGCAAAATCACTTACCCATCCCCATCACGCCCGTCCGAAACGACAAGGAACACTCGCTCGAAATCGAACTGCCTTTCCTTCAGCGCGCGCTCAAACACGAATTCAAACTCCTGCCCATCATGGTCCGCGCGCAGGAGCGGGAAGTGGCGCAAAAACTGGGGGAGGCGCTCGCGCACACGCTCGAAAACAAAAACGCCGTCCTCGTCGCTTCCACCGACCTCTCGCATTTTTACAACCAGCAGACCGCCAATCGGCTCGACCATGAAATGCTCAGGCGCATCGAATCCTTCGACCCTGCATCCGTTTTCGACGCCGAAGAGACCGGCAAAGGCTTTGCCTGCGGTCACGCCGCCGTCGCCGCGGTGATGTGGGCGGCAAAGCAACTCGGCGCGAACAAGGTCCAAACCCTCCACTACGCCACATCCGGCGATGTGACCGGCGACCATTCGTCAGTGGTCGGTTACGGGGCGGTTGCCATTTCGAAAACGATATACCGCAAGGGTATTATATAATCAAGGCATGTTTGCCCGCCTTGCCGTCAATATCCCCGCTGTCTCAGGCGTCTTCGATTATTCCATACCGACCGAACTCATCCCGCATATCCAAACGGGTTGTCTGGTCGTGGCTCCCTTTGGCAACCAGACTGTGCAGGGCGTGGTCATTGAACTGAGCGATTCTTCCCTCATAGCGAATCCAAAACCGATCCTTGACCTGCTCGACCCTGCACCGGTTCTAACCCCGGCGCAGGTTGCCCTTGCCATGCGGATGGCGGAGACTACGCTGAATCCGCTCGCCGCCATCGTCGGCATGATGATTCCCATCGGGTTGAGCCAGCAGGCGGATGTTTTGTATTCAGTGATCAGTGGTCAGTTATCAGTGATCAGTGATCAGTTGCCAGTGACGCCGGTTCAAAAGCGGTTGTTGAATTTATTGAAGGAACGCGGTCCTTTGCGCGGCAGGCAGATTGACAGTCACTTCGCCAAAGTGGACTGGCGCAAGACCGCCAACTTCCTTGTCAAAAAAGGCGTGCTGACGGCGAGGAACGTCCTGCCCCCGCCCCGGGTGAGACCAAAGCACATTCGCGTTGCCCAACTCGCAGTCACGCCGGAAGCGGCGGACGCGGAGATGGACTCGCTCGGCTCCACAAAGCAGACTCTGGCGCGTCGTCAAGCCGCACTGCGATTCCTCATCCAACAGCCGGAGCCGGTCAACCTCTCGTGGGTCTATGCCCAGACCGGGTGCAACCTTGCCGATTTACAGGAACTGGAAGAACGCGGTTTGATTCGCCTGTTCGAAAACGAAATCTTCCGCGACCCGTTGGAAAGATTGGAAAATAGAGAATTAGAAAATAGAGAGCAGTTCATCCTTTCTGCGGAGCAGAATTTTGCGCTGGAGCAAATTGTCAATTCGATTAACGATCATCCGGCCTCCAATCTCCAATATCTGCTCTATGGCGTGACCGGCTCGGGCAAGACGGAGATTTATCTGCGCGCGGCGGAGGAGGTCATCCGGCTGGGCAGGCAGGCGATCATCCTCGTGCCTGAGATCGCGCTCACACCGCAGGCGGTGCGCCGGTTTTTGGCGCGTTTCCCCGGGCAGGTGGGGCTGGTACATTCAAAACTCTCCGAAGGCGAACGGTACGATACCTGGCGGCGCGCGCGGAATGGGAAATTGAACGTCATCATCGGGGCGCGTTCGGCTTTGCTTTCGCCCCTGCCAAACATCGGTTTGATCGTGGTGGACGAGTGCCACGACAGTTCGTACTATCAATCCGAGCCGCCTTGTTACAACGCCGTGACCGCCGCGCAGGAATACGCCCGGCTGTGCGGCGCGGTGTGTGTGCTCGGTTCGGCGACCCCAACAGTGGAACAACGCTACCATGCCGAGCAAAAGCACATCCGAAAAGCTGGAACTCCCCAGCCGCGTAACGGATTTGCTCCTGCCGCCCGTTCATACCGTGGACATGCGCGAGGAGTTGAAGAACGGAAACCGCGGCATGTTCTCGCGCATTCTGGCGGAATCGCTGGCGGAGGTCCTTTCGCGCGGCGAGCAGGCGATTCTGTTCCTGAACCGGCGCGGCACAGCCACGTACATCTTCTGCCGCGATTGCGGCGCGACGTTGAAATGCCCCAACTGCGAAACGCCGTTGACGCGCACACGGATTTACCCGCCAGCCGCAATGCAAATTCCACGATGCGCAAAGAACAATCGAACAAATCCCTTCTCTGCCATCGCTGCGGCTACACCCGAAACATGCCGAAAACCTGCCCCAGTTGCGGGAGCAATCAAATTCGGGAATACGGACTGGGGAGCGAACGCGTGGAAGCGGAGGTGAGAGCCACGTTTCCCCGGGCGCGGACCCTGCGCTGGGATTGGGACACGACCCGTCAGAAGGATGCCCACGAGATTATCCTCACCCATTTTGCGAATCACCGGGCGGATGTTTTGGTCGGCACGCAGATGCTGGCGAAGGGACTCGACCTGCCGCTGGTGACGTTGGTCGGTATCGTGCTGGCGGATGTGGGCTTGAACTTTCCCGACCCGTTTGCAAACGAGAAGGTCTTTCAGACGTTGACGCAGGTGGCGGGGCGGGCGGGACGCTCGGCGCGCGGCGGCAAGGTCGTCATGCAGACGTTCACCCCCGATCATTATGCTCTTCAATTTGCGGCGAAGCACGATGTAGATGGGTTTTACGAACGCGAGTTGGAGTACCGCCGTCAGTTGGGGTATCCGCCGTTTGCGAGGCTGGCGCGGCTGGAGTACCGGAGTCAGGATCCGCTCAAGGCGGAGGCGGAAGCCCAAAAAATGGCGGACAGGCTCAAGGCCCGGTTGGAGGCGGAGGGTCGCCGTCAGACCGAGTTGATCGGTCCCGTTCCCAGTTTCTTTGCAAAGGAAAACGGCGAATATCGCTGGCAGGTCGTCCTGCGCGGGACCCGACCCCGCATCTGTTTTGAACGATTTGCGGCTCAGCGATTGGCGGCTCGAAGTTGACCCTATAAGTTTGCTATAATCGAAACAATAAGCGGCTGGAGCATGGTTCAGATTATCAAAAAGGAGAGTGCGGCATGCAAAGTTTTTCTCGCGGTTGGACATTTCTAAAACAAGCCTGGAGCATGGCGTTCAAGGATAAGGATTTGCTCAAGCCATCGGTTTACGCGCTGGTGGTGGGGATGGTCGTCTCGGTGGCTGGGATTATTCCCATCATTGGGGCGGCTCTTCTTTTTGGCGATTCGCAATTCGGCAATATCATTCTTTTCATTCTGGGCGCGATTTTGATCTTCGTCCAATTCGTGGTGACGTACATCTTTTCCGCGATGACGGTGTACCTGATCTTCGGCTATCTTTCCGAAGGCGATGGACGCATGGACAAAGCCTGGGCAATCGTCCGCCGCGATTTCTTCGACATCCTGACCCTGGCGGCGGCTTCGACGGTTGTCAATTTGATCCGCAATGCGGCGCGGCGCAACCGCAGGGGCGCCTGGCGGCGGGTTTGGCGCGCCAGGGCGGCGGGACTGTTGGAGATGCTGTGGACGGAGGCTTCGTATCTCGTCCTGCCTGCGATGGTGATTGACGATTTGAACCTCAAGGACGGTTTGCAGCGCATCTGGAAGATTACGAAGGAGAACCTGCTCTTGATCGGAATCAGCACCGTGGGCGTACGCTTCGTCACCGGACTGATCGGCTTTGTCTTCGGGCTGACAGGTTTCGTCATCGCTTTAGCCATCGGCGGCGGGCTGGCGTATCTCTCCGGCGGTCAGACGGCGATCTCCATCATAGGCATTGCCATCGGCGCGTTGATTTTCTTCACGTTCGTGATGGTGGCGAGCGTGTTCAGTTCGTACACCAGCACGGCGTATCACACCTGCCTGTACATTTGGGCGCGCGACGCCGAGAAAGCCGTTGTGGAAGGCAGGGAAGTTTCGCAGGTACGCGCTCCCGCCCCGCTGGCGGCGGTTTTGGCTCAATAACAAACCAGACCCCGGGTTTTGCTGCTTGTGTGGGCTTTCACCACTGAGCGCACAGAGCCCGCAGAGCATTCTGATTGACATCTCTGCGCCTGCGCCACTGCCTTGAGGGTCTTTTTGATACAATAGACCCATGAAACCCGAACCGCGCCGCCGCGAATTAGTCTCCTGGGAGGAATTGGACAAACTGATTGATCATCTGATTCCCCAGTTCCGCCGCGAGTTTACCGCGATGGTCATGATCACGCGCGGGGGCGTCATCCCCGGCGGGATGCTGGCGGAAGCGATGAACATCACCCACATCCTCACCGCCGCCGTGGACTTCCCCGCGCAGATGCAAAACGAGAAAACCGCCGCCTTCATCGCGTGGCCCGAATTCATCCAATTCCCCGCCGACGACAAACTGCGCGGACGTCCCACCCTGATCGTGGACGACGTTTGGGGCTCGGGGCGCACCATCACGGCGGTCAAGAACCGCGTCTCTGCGGCGGGCGGGTTTCCCGAAACCTGCGTCCTGCACTTCAACCCGTACCGCAACCTGTTCGGCAACGTCCGCCCGGACTATTATGCGGCAATCACCGACGCTTTCATCGTGTATCCCTGGGAGATTGACCGGGGCGCCGACCGGGTGATTCTGGGTCAAATCTAAAACCGCCAATGAAGTTAATCGAGACCACTTTCAAACAAAAGATTGCGGCGCTGAAGGAAAATGAATACTTCGACGACCTTTCCGATTCACTGTTGAAGGAAATCGCCGGGCATACCCACCTGCGGGAATACCAGCGCGGGGATGTCATGTTTTGGGAGGGCGACGCCTGCGACGGATTGTTCATCATCGAACGCGGCGGCGCCAAGATCTTCCGCCTCTCGCCGCACGGACGGCAGTACATCGTCCGCATTTTGCAGGAGAAGGATACGTTCGCCGAAGTGCCCGCCTTCGATGAAGGCACGAACCCGGTCAACGTGGAGGCGCTGGAGACCTGCCGCGTGTGGGTCATCAACAAAAACAAACTGCACGAACTGGTGATGGCGCATCCCATGTTTGCCCAGAAAGTGCTGGCGAACTTCGGGAGGATGCTGCGCGGCATGGTGCGGATGGTCAGTGAGATGGCGTTCTACCAGGTGACTCACCGCCTGGCGCGGCTGATCGCGGAACTGCCCCAGGATAAATCCGCGCCGCATTGGACGCAGGAACAACTGGCGGCGCGGCTGGGAACCGTGCGGGAGGTGGTGGCGCGTTCCATGAAGGAATTGGAACGCAGCGGGGCGATCCGGGTGGAGGACCGCCGCATCTTGATCGCGGACAAGGACGCTTTCAACGATTGGGTGCAGCCCAACTAAAAACTCAGCGCGGCTTGAATGCCGCGCTGTTCTTTTATTCGAGCATCTCGAAGTTCGAAACCTGCAGGGACAACTCATCGTCAACAGCTTCCTTGATGCGGTCAATGGCGATGCTGACGGGAAAGCCAAACAGGGGGTCGTACGTTACGAGCACCTCGTCGGCTTCGCCGTTCAACTCAGCCTCCAGTTCAAGAAAGAGGCGGTCAATCGTCGCGTAGGATTGGTAATAATCGAAGGATGGGTTCGATGAGTCCACGGGTGTTCCATCGGGGCGGGTTATCGAAACCACCTCGCCGTCTTTAACCTCGATGGTCAGGGGCATGTCCTCGACGAACGGGCAGAAACAACCGAGGAATAATTGATACCGGTAATGGGAAATGGAAGCGTCCTGCCATTTGGCAATGTTCCGGTCGAAATCCGATTGCGGGGCAGCCGAACAAGCCGCAAGGGTCAATGCAAGTATGAGATAAAGAAACTTTTTCATGTCTTCTCCTTGCGGGGAAGGACGACGCGCGCTCCGCGAATGTTCCCTGAAATAAAATTCCCCGCCATGTGCGGCGGGGAATTGGGTTGTATCTCAGTTACTGGCTGGACTCGGCGTAGTAGGTATCCGTAGTCAGCAGGGACGGGTCGTTGATGGACTGCGCCGCAAGCATCTGGGCTTCGCGTGCCAGGTTCGCGGACTTGGCAAGCACGGCGAGCGCATACTCCGGGGTTGTGGAAGCCGGTGGAGTTCTCGGCGGAGATGAAGTCCCACATGAACTGCGCTTCGCGATGCAGTTTGCGAGCCTGGTCGAGCAGTTCCACGTCCACGTTCGGGTCAGCCGCCGCCAGTTTGATGGCGTGGATGGCGTCGAGGATGGCATCTTCGGCGGCGATCTTGGTATCGGCGACCTGTTTCTGGATGGTGGCAACGCGCCCCACCACATATTTGGTATCGGTGTGGCACTGTCCGCAGGAGGCTTCGGGGTTCAACAGCGGGCTGTGAACGTCGTGCGAGGAATACTTGCTCGCGCCGTCGCGCACGTAGGGCATGTGGCAGTCGGCGCAGGCAACGCCCGCCTCATAGTGTGTGCTCCCGGCGGTGAAGAATTCAAATTCAGGGTGCTGGGCTTTGAGCATGGGGGTGTCGGTTTCGGGATACGCCCAATCTTTGAACCCGGCTTCTTCATAGTAGGCGATGATCTCTTCCACCTTCGTGCCGTTATCCCAGGGGAAGGTCAGGTATTTGCCGTCGCCCTTGAAGTAATATTCCACATGGCAGTTCGCGCAAACGACTGTCCGCATCTCCTGGCGCGAGAAGGTCGTCCAATCCTTGCCCTGGCGTTCGAACGCCTCTTTCAACGCGGGGTTGGTGACGATCAGGCGCATCGTGCCCGCTTCGTGGCAGTTGGCGCAGCCGATGGAGTTTTCGATGTTGGGCGTCATTTCGTTGAACGACATCGCATCGTAGGCTTCCATGCCCAATTCCGCCCACAAACCCGGGTTGTCGGAGGATTTGCAGGAATAGCAGGTGGCGGGCGTGTGCTTGGGATCGGAATCGTCCAGGTTCAGGCGCTTGGTGGCGCGTACATCCTCCAGCGCATTGGCGTGACCGCGGTCGTCGTTGTAGTCCTTGCTGAAGGGATACCCAGCGAACAGGATCACCTGGCGCGGGTCGCGTTCGAGCCACGAGAACGCAGACGAACCGCCGTACGTGGTATCCACGTTGTTGGTCTTTGTTTTCATGAACGTATCGTACTGGTTGGGGAAATTCACCGCCCACTTGGATGAGTCGGGCTCCATCTCGGCAATTTCCACCAGCGGCTGGACGGTACGCTGTTCCACCGGCTGGTTTTGCATGTACACCAGCACACCCACCAGCACGGCGGCAAGCACGATCACCAATCCAGCAAGAATGAGGGTTGTATAGTTTTTCATGAGCATTCTCCTTACTTGGTCGGATAAAGATACGAGTCCTGATACGGAGAGCCGGAACCGCCGCGCCGTCCATGCGCGGTATCGCGGTGACACTCCCAGCAGTACTGGTCGAACGGCTGTTCCCCCATCATGACGGTTTCCACGGTGTCTTCGTGGCAGTGGATGCAGTTCTTCTGCACGATTTCCTTTGTCTGTGCGCTGGCGCGGATCATGACCGGGATGTTCCCCGTTACGAAAGCATAGGTATCCTTTGCGCCCTGCCGTCCTTTTTCAAGGTAATACACGACAAAGTTATCGTGAGGCAGGTGACAGTCGGTGCATTTCGCAACTTTGGAATGCCCGCCGTGATACCAGTTTTCGTACTGCGAGTCCATCGCGTGACAGTTGGCGCACGTCTCCGGCGCATCCCCGCCGTACGCGGCGGCATCCGAAACCAGCGCGAAGTATCCCAGCGCAATGACCGCAGCTGCAATGGCAATGATAGGAAGTTTGGACATGGATTAACCTCGCATTAAATTACCTGCCTCAAATATAGCAAAACATACAGAATTTACTTGTAACTTTTATCACAAAAAGGCGAAGAAAACCAGCCGTCGTTTATGGATAAATTTACTATGAATTATCCTGTTTCGGAACTGATATTTGTCACGTTTTGGAAACGCCTCATCCCCGACGGGACGGCTGCCCTGCCCCATCGAGTTTTCGCAGCGGTAGAGCGCGATAGTATCTTGCCCTCAGCACATCACTTCAACCCTACGGCATTGTATTGTGACCGTCCATGCCAGAGCCGCCCATATCAGCGGCGTCCTTCACGGGGACGGTCAGCGTAATATCTTCATGGGTTTGGAAATGCAGGGTGAGGGTGATTTCGTCGCCCGCTTTCAATTCCTCCTTCAAACCGATCAGCATCACGTGATAACTGCCGGGTTTGAGTTCCAGTTCCGTCCCGGCGGGCAGGTCAATCTTCTCCTGCTTCGTCATCTGCATGATTCCATCCGCGCCCATCTGACTCAGATGGATTTCCACCGCGTCCACCGCATCGGATGAGACGCCCACAAGCCCGTCGTCAGTATCGGTGTAGTTGACGATCACCATGTAGGCGGCGCTGTTACCGTCCATCATCCCTGCCCGCGCCCAGTAATCCTTAACTTCCATCCCTTCCCCGCCCGGCGTCGAAGCGCAGGCGGCTAACAAAAGCATCCCCGCCAATCCGAAAATCAACACGTTCTTCATTGTCTTTGGTTCCTTTTTATCTTGAAATTTCTCGAAACACATCATGCCAGCCGGCATCCCGCCCTCATATAACAAATGGAATCAAACGGAGGCAAGGACTTTTGTCACATTTTTGTGTGGTATTTCCGCCCCCGCCAACTCACCCCCTGCCCCGAAATCACCTTCCACGCGGAAGTGAGCATCATGGCGGCAAATATACCCGCGCCAAGAGGCGTGGTGAAGGCATACCAGCCTGAGATCTGCATCCCTCTCGCAACCGCCGCACGGATGAGAACCAGATAGCCCCACACAATCAACGCCTCCAGGATGACCAGCCCAGCCATCCAGCCGCCGCCATCGAGAAGCCAACTCGCGCCCAACAGGGGCCAGACCGGCAGGAACAACGCCGCGATCAATGCCAGCGTTGCACCGAATGCGCCCAGCAGCAACAAGGACGGATGCCCGCGCAAGCCGAGGTAAATGTTTTTCGTCCAGCCTTCCCACATGGCTCCGAACGTCGTGTACATGCGCGTGCTGACCACCTGCATCCCATCTGCAACCACGAGACGGTGACCGCTCCATTTGACCCGCTCGGAGAGGGCTTTGTCTTCCACGATTTGGTCTTTGATGCTCTCATGCCCGCCGATTGCATCGTAGATCTTTGCGCTTGATGAAGATGAACTGACCGTTGGCAATCGCGTCACGCCTTCGCGGGTCGTTGACTTTGCGCGGGGAAAAGCCGACGGAAAGCGCGGTCATCACGAGCGGCATGACCGTCCGCTCCCAGAAAGAGCCGAGGATTTGGCGCGTCATGACCGTGAACAAGTCTGCTCCTGTTTCGACGGCTTTGGCATACACCGACGAGAGCGCGTTCGGCGCGAGGAAGGTGTCTGCGTCCACGAAACACAGCCACTCGCCGCGGGCGGCGCTCACAGCCTGGTATAAGGCATGGGGCTTTCCAGCCCAGCCTTCGGGCAGGTCTGATCCGCGGATTGGGAGGAGACGAGAGTCGCGGGACGCGATATCCCTCAATAGAGTCAGAGTCCCATCGGTGGAGCGGTCATCCAAAACAATGACTTCGAAATTCGGGTAATCTTGACAAAGGACCGCTTCGACACAACGCCGGACGTTGGTCTCTTCATTCCGAGCCGGGATACACACCGAAACCAGCGGCGCGGATGCGGGCGGCGGCGCAGGCGCGACGACGACATCGAGATGATATTGGTTGTGAATCCAGTGGATGATGACGAGACCGAGGAGGAATAGAGTAGTGGAGATGATGAGATATAACATGTCAAAAGTCGAAGGTCAAAGGTCGCAAGCCCGACTTTTGACTTTTGACCTTCGACCATTTATTAAATGACCCGCACTGAACTCCCCCGTTCGGTCTTTTCGACCTCGATGCGGTTTGGGAAGGCGTCCTTGAGTTCGTCGAGATGGGTGATGATGAAGATTTTTGCGAAATCGTTTTTGACCGCGTTGATGGCTTCGACCAGGCGCTGGCGTCCGAGCGCATCCTGCGAGCCGAAGCCTTCGTCAATGACGAGGGTTTGCAGGCGCGCGCCCTTGCGCTGGGCAAGGATTTCCGAGAGCGCAAGCCGGATGGCAAAGTTGACGCGGAAGGCTTCGCCGCCGGAATACATTTCGTAAGCGCGCATGCCGGAGGAATCGCTGATTTGAATATCAAGCGTCTCTTTGAGGTCTTCGCGTTTTTTGTCCTTGTATTCCGCCTGCGTGACAAAACGAATGGACATCTGCCCGTCGCTCAGGCGCTCGAGCAAATCGTTGGCTTTCTGCTCGATCTGCGGCAGCGCCTGTTCGATGAGCAGCGCTGGGACGCCGTCCCTGCCGAAGGCGCGTTCCAGCGTTTTGTGCCGCAAAATATCCTGGTTGAGTTCCTCGCGCCGCCCCCTGGTAGTCCGTTTTGCGGACGCGCAGGGTGGCGAGCACTTCCACACGCTGGCGCGCCGCCCCCACCTCATCGCGGACTCGGTTCTCCTCCTCGCGCAGCGCAAACAATTGACGTTCGGCTTCTTCAAGGTTTGGCGCACCGGATTCGGACTTGGCTAACTTTGCCGAGGCTTCGGCAAACAGCCTCTCATTCTCGCCGGCTTCCTCTTTCTTCTTTCCTCTTTCCTCTTCCAACTCTTTGATTTCTTTCTCGATGCGCTTGCTCACCTCGCGCGCCGACTCCAACTTGCGGTGGTCTTCTTCGACTTCGCGCAGCTCGAGCTCCTCCCTGCGTTTGGCTTCGTGCGCGGAAATATCGTAGCCGAGTTTGGCAAGTTCCTTATCCAGTTTTGCCAGTTCCTTTCTGACTTCGCCTGCAAACTTTTCACTTTCCAGAATCTTTTCGATTTCCTTCAACCGCTTTGCGCCGGTCTTCTCCCATTCTTTGGTTTGCGCCCGAATCGATTCCAACTGCAAGGTCAACTGTGATATGAAATTGGAAAAGCGCAGGCGTTCCTCCTCCGCGCCTGCCAGCTTCGCAACCCGCAGTTCCCAGTCTGCAACTCGTTCCTCGATTTCCTCGATCTCTTTTTTATTCGCTCGAAACGCATCGCCCTTCTCTTTGCCTGCGGCTTCCAACTGCTTCAACGTGGATTTGCGATGGCTTTCGCTCAGGGGCTGTCCGCACAGGGGACATTCCGCACCTTCGGCAACCTTCAACGCATCGATGCGCCCCTTGAGTTCCTCCATCTCCCGCCGCAGCGACTCGTTCTCCGCCTTCAAAGCCGCCTGGTGTTCGCGCACCTCATTGCGTTTGACTTCCAACTCAGCCCTTTCCTTGATTTTGGCTTCAGCCTCTTTCAAAGACTCTTGCGCCGAGCCTGCCTGCTTTTCCAAATCGCCCACCAACGCCAACTGATCACGGATCACTGTCCACTGTTTCCTAAGTTCTTCCCCCTCCTGCTCCAACCGCGCCCTCTCCACCTCGATCTCGCTCAACAACGGCTGGCGCTTTTCGTTCTGTGCATGGAAGCGAACCGCCGTCTTCTCCCACTCTTCCAATTCAGCCCGCGCCTTTTGCCACGCCTTGTATCCTGCCTCGATTTCCTTCGCGCGGTTCACCAGGTCGGCGTATTCCGTCCGTTCGGATTGTTTTTCCGCGATTTTCCTTTCGATGTTTGCCAGCGCATCCTGCGACTTTTGCAGCCTGCCCTGGTATGCGGAGACGACCTTGCGCTGTTCGTCGAGAAGCGCCGCGTTCCTGCGGATATTTTCCAGCGCGGATTCCTGCGCCTCTCTCGCCGCCGACAGTTGCTTCAACGTCCCCTCGAGTTCTCCCAGCCGACGCCTGCGCTCGTCCTCCTCGGAGAGTTCTGCATCAATCTCCGCGACCCGCCCGTCAATTTCGTCGGCGTCGCGTTCGAGCGCTTTGCGCCTCTCCGCCGTGCGCTCCTTGTACACATCCCAAATCTCCAAACCAAGGATGGAACTCAGCACGGCTTTGCGTTCGCCGGCTTTCTTCTGCGTGAACTGGTCTGCCTTGCCCTGCAAAAAGAAGGATGCGTTGACGAAGGTCTCGTAATCCAACTGCAAGGGTCTGTTCGATGCGCGCCTGCGTCTCGCGCGTGGTCTTCTCCGTTAGCGGACGCCAACGTGCATCGTCCATCGTCTGCCGTCCACCATCCAAAACTTGAAATTCCAACACCGTGCTTTTGTTGCGCGGCAGCGTCCTTTGCACTCGATAGGTATTGCCTTCGTAGTCGAAGGTCAACGCCACCTCTGCGGCTTTGACATCCTGACTCAGGTTGATCACATCCGCGCCTTTGCCGCGCGCCTCCCCGAACAACGCCCATGTAAACGCATCCAGCAACGAAGACTTCCCCGCGCCGTTATGACCGGAGATGCAGGCGAGGTCGAGCGCAGCGAAATCCAACTCAACCGGGTCGCGGTACGAAAGAAAACCGGATATGCGTAAACGAAGTGGAATCATCGAAAGTTACCCAATCTCATGGATTATAATCGAACCATTATGCTGGACGCCGACACTCCCCGCACACGACGCCGACTGAGATTGCTTGCGGTCATCGTCGCCACCATCCCTTGTTATTGCATGGGGCTTATTTTTCTCTCCTTTGCGCCCGGTTCGCGCGCGACCCCCACCCCAACCCCCACTATCACTGGAACGGTCACGCCCATCACTCCCACCGTGAGCGGGACGCCGGTGGTGCTGACCGGGACTATCACGCCAACGCCAACCTCAACCTCTACGCCAACTTCAACGCCCACATCCACCATCACATTGACGCCCTTCCAACCGAGCACAAACACGCCGACCTTTACGGTCACGCCATCCGTCACGCCAAGCCCCACGCCGACCAGCACGTTTACCCCTTCGGTCACACCGTCCATCACGCCCACGAACACGCCGGTCACGCCAACATCCACGCCCACCGATACCATCACGCCCTCTCCAACCGCATTCGGCGGCGGATAACGACTCTATGAGCGACATCCTTCCCTTTCTCAAATCCCTTATTTCCGTTGCCGGGGTTTCCGGTCACGAAACGCCCATAGCGAATGTCATCAAACAAAAAATGGACGCCGCTGGTGGATGAAATCTCCGCGAGCAGGCTCGGTTCGATTCACGGACTGAAAAAGGGTTCCGCCAAAAAAGCCCCGCACCCCTCGGTGCTGATCGCCACCCACATGGATGCCATCGGTTTGATGGTCTATCGCATCGTGGACGGCTTCCTCTACATCACCAATATCGGCGGGATTGATCCGCGCGTCCTGCCGGGACGCCGGTCATCGTCCACGCCAGCGGAAGCGGGGAAGACCTTTATGGCGTGACCGCCATGCCGCCCGCCAACCTGCTGCCTGAGGGCGAAGGAGAAGGCGTCGTCGCCTTGAAATATCTCCTGGTGGATACAGGACTCGCTCCCGGCGAAGTCTCGAAGCGGGTCAGGATCGGAGATCGAATCTCTTTCGGAACAGAACCAGCCGAAATGTCCGGCGGATGCGTCAGCGGTCACACGCTGGATAACCGCGCCTCTGTCGCCGCGCTCACCATCTGCCTCGAAGAGCTTGCAATCCAAATCCCACGTGTGGGATGTATGGGCGCTGGCTTCGGCGCAGGAGGAAACCACGCTCGGCGGCGCGCAAACTTCCACGTTCCAGATCCGTCCCACCATCGCCGTCGCCGTGGATATGACCTTCGGCAAAGGCGCAGGCGCGGACGGTTACCAGACCTTCCCGATTGGCAAAGGCGTGACGCTCGGCATCGGACCGAGCGTGCATCCGTTTTTGTACAAGCGTTTCAAGGAAGTTGCGGAGCGTATCGAAATCCCCGTTGCAGACGACCTGATGCCCGAACATTCCTCCACCGACGCGGACGCGATGCAACTCATTGCGGAGGGCATTCCCACGATGGTCGTGAGCATCCCGGAGAGGTACATGCACACCGCGGTCGAACTGGTGGCGGTCAAGGATATTCAGCGCGCCGGGCGTCTGCTGGCTGAATTCATCGCTTCGCTCGAAGCAGACTTTATGGAAAAGATCGTTTGGGAATAAATTTCCAGCCGCAGAGAACAGAGGATGCGGAGGTTTTTCCCAACGTCTCTGTGATCTCTGTGGCGGGTCGGACGAAATATGCTCTCCATCGGACAAGCGCAAATCAAACTGCTCGAAAAATTATGCAACGCCATGGCGGTCTCCGGCGACGAGGGCGAAGTGCGCCGCATCGTCCTGGAGGAGGTCAAGCCCCACGCCGATGAAGTGAAAGTGGATGCGCTCGGCAGCGTGCTGGTGCGCAAGCGCGGAACGGGCAAAAAGCCTTTGCGCGTCCTGCTCGACGCGCACATGGACGAAGTCGGCTTCATGATCGTGCGCGACGACGGCGATGGCTTTTACCAGTTCGCCACCGTCGGCGGGATTGACGCGCGCCATCTCGTCGGCAAGCAGGTCATTGTGGGGAAAGATCACACTATCGGCGTGATCGGCGCGAAACCCATCCACCTCACCACGCCCGATGAGCGTAAACACACCATTGATGTGGAGGCGATGCGAATTGACCTGGGACCCGAGGGTAAAGCAAAAGTCGGCGACCGCGCCACATTTGCCACGAAGTTCAAGCGCGTCGGTCCGTCCGTCATGTCCAAATCCATTGACGACCGCATCGGCGTTGCGATTCTGATCGAATTGCTCAAACATACGCCGAAGAACATCGAGTTGTGCCTGTCGTTCAGCGTGCAGGAGGAGATCGGTCTGCGCGGCGCGGCGGTGGCGGGTCATTATTTCAATCCCGACCTCGCCATCGCCGTTGACTCCACGCCCGCCCGCGACCTGCCCGATTACGAAGGCAGGGAAAATTACACCTACAACACCAAACTCGGTCTGGGGTCCCGCCATTTACACAGTGCATGCACCCATCATCAGCGATACGCGGCTGGTGAAATTCCTCGAAGAAACCGCTGTCAAAAACAGAATCCCATACCAGTTCCGCCAGCCGGGCGGCGGCGGGACGGATGCGGGCGCGCTTCAACAGGCGCGTGCCGGTGTCCCGGTGGTCTCGGTCTCCGTGCCGCACCGCTACACCCATTCCCCCATCAGCGTTGCGCGGGTGGAGGATTGGAAGAATACTCTCAATCTCTTGCTCGCCATATTGCATGAAATAACTCCTGTGTTGATAAAATCAAGAACATGAAATCAAAATTCCCAGACCTGAGCATACTGCCAACGATATTCGAAAGATACCCCGGCATACAAGCGGTGTATTTGTTCGGCTCGGCTGCCAGCGGAAAGACCCACACCGAAAGCGATATTGATCTCGGCATCGTCCCACGCCATCCGTCCTTGCGCGCGGAAAAATTGAACATCCTTGCAGATTTAACGAAGGGCGGCTTCGATAACATAGATTTGGTTTTTCTGGATGTGAACGATATTGTCGTTCGTTTTGAAGCCGTTCGTCAAAACCGGCTTGTTTATTGCGTCCCCGGTTTCGATGCCGATTCATTTTTCTCTTTGACTCTCCGTCAATATTTCGATTTCATGCCCTACTTGAAGGTCCAGCGCGAGGCTTACAAGAGGAGGACGTTGCATCATGGTTAAGATCGAAGTTATTCGAAAACGGTTGAGCGTTCTCGATGAATATCTTGGGATATTGCGAAGTCTTCAAAAGTACCCGCTGGATGAGTTTCTTGCAAACCCGGAACATTACGGGAGCGCAGAACGTTTCCTGCAACTGGCTATCGAGACAACCACAGACATTGGCAACCACATCATTTCCTCTCTTGGATTGGGTGAGGTTAATTGGTACAGCGATATTCCCGCGCTATTGGAAGAAAAGGGATACATAAGCGTTGAACTGCGAGAGACATGGATCAAGGTAATTGGTTTCCGAAACATTCTTGTTCATAACTACCTGGAAGTGGACCGAAAAATCGTATATGACGTTCTGCAAAACCGTTTGGACGACCTTGAAGAATTAAAAAAGGCTTTTGCCGTATTTTTATAAAATGAACGGTCTCATTGCTCTGCTCGGTTCCGGCGAATACCTGCCCGTGATGGACGAGGTGGATTCATACCTGCTCGCCCATTGCGGCGTGGAAGGACGCAAGCCGCGCGTGGTCTGCCTGCCGACGGCGGCGGGACAGGAGGGCGATGCGAGCGTGAACCGCTGGATGAAGATGGGCGTGGAGCACTTCACCCGCTTCGGCGCCGACGTTCAGGCTGTTCCTGTCATAGACAGAGTTTCCGCCAACGATTTGAACCATGCCATGACGCTCGAAGAAGCGGACGTCATCTACTTCTCCGGCGGGAATCCGATGTATCTCTACCTAACGTTGAAAGACAGCCTGGTATGGCGGTCCGCTCAAAAGGTCTGGGAACGAGGCGGGGTATATGCGGGTTGTTCCGCAGGCGCGATGATCCTCGGGCGCGAAGTGCCGGATTTCCGCATGTTGGGGACGCGCTCCATCCCGGTCTTCGGCGTGATCCCTGCCGCCACCATCATCCCGCATTTCGACGCAATCCCCATTTTCTGGAAGCCCCTCATCGGCACCACGCGCAAACGTCTGCGAAACGGCGAGACGATGCTCGGCATTGACGAGAATACCGCCATCGTCGGCAGGCTCGACGAAGCGTGGACGGTGATGGGGCAATCCAAAGCGCACGTGTTTACGAAGGAAGAAAGCCGCAGTTACGCCGCCGGTGAAAATTTTTCGCTAGGAAAATGAACATGAAACAATTGCTGAAGACGCTCACAGAGACATCCGCGCCCTCAGGCTATGAGGACGCAGTCCGCAAGGTGATTTTGAAGGAAGTCAAGCCGCTCGCCGATGAAGTAAAAGTGGATGCGTTGGGCAACCTGATCGTGCGCAAGAAACCCGCCGCAGGCGCGAAGAACCCCAAACGCATCATGCTCGCCGCTCACATGGACGAGATCGGCGTGATCGCCAGCCACATTGACCGAAAAGGATTCGTGCGTTTCACCAACATCGGCGGGACCTTCGGCAGATACACGCTGGGGGCGCGCATCCGTTTCATGAACGGCGTAACCGGTGTGGTGGGGTACGACCGGCTCGAACAGGTGGACCAGGCTCCCGCCATGAACAAGATGTACATTGACGTGGGCGCAACCCGCAAAGAGAATTGCCCGGTCCGGGTCGGCGATGTGGGCGCATTCGAGCGTTCATACATCGAAATGGGAGACCGCATCGTCGCCAAGTCGCTGGATGACCGCGTGGGCGTGCTGGTACTGATCGAAACGCTGCGCGCGATGAAGTCCGCGCCCAACGACCTGTACTTTGTATTCACCACACAAGAGGAGGTCGGCGTGCGCGGGGCAGGGACCGCCGCCTATGGCATTGATCCTGAAATCGGCATCGCTGTTGACGTGACCGGCACGGGCGATACCCCCGCTTCGTTGAAAATGACGATGGAACTGGGCAAGGGTCCGTGCATCAAAGTCCGCGACCCGGGCATGCTCTCCGATCCGCGCGTGGTGGAGTGGATGGTCAACGCCGCAGAGAAGGCAAAACTCCCCTATCAGCGCGAAGTGCTTCTCGTCGGAAGCACAGATGCGCGCGCCATTCAAATCAGCCGCGCCGGGGTGCTGGCAGGCGCGCTGTCCATCCCGTGCCGCTACATCCATTCCGCTTCGGAAATGGTGGATTACGGCGATTTGAAAAATTCGGTGAAACTGCTTACGGCGATGTTGAGCAAGCCAGTTTCGTTTTGAAGTTATTATTAACCACGGGAAGACGCTGATAACTGCCTTGCATCATAAGGGCAGTTTAATCGTTGGTGAATAATGAAGGAAAAGTCCGCCCTCTTTAACTTGGCGGACTTTTCCACAAACTGCGCTTACTTATTATCATCTGTTGGTTCTGGCGGTTGTTCTCTCTCGAGCGATGCAAGGTTTTCAGCCCATTTTGAAAGCGCTTCGGCTATAGTATTCGAAATAACAGCACCAACAAGCGCAAGCACCAACCCACCGACTGTAATCCAAAATCCGTTGGCAACTTGTACGCCCATACTGAAAGATGAGCCAAAGACAGATTCGGAACCTCCAACTTTTACGCCGCCGACTGTTGCCTGAATGCCAGCAAAGAAACCGCAGGCAAGACAAAGGGAGAGTATAGACATAATCAGCAACGGGCGGGATAATTTGGGGGTTTGCATCTTGACCAAGCCCAATGGAATTGAAATCAATCCAACTCCGAGTGCCGCAGTCACAAGAAGCGCAAGCGGGATCAGCCACACAACAAGAGAGACCAATATCAACAGAAAGGCTATGGCTGCGGCTCCTTCAATATCAGCCGAAAACAGCCCAAGTCCGGCGAGCATGGACTGAAACGCAAGGGCGATGCCGCTTAATGTCCCATTCAATCCGCCTATATCCAGAAAATCACTTGCGGCACCAATATCAACCCTGACCCAAGGGAGAAGGAAACCAATAAGACCGAAAAGTGCGCCAATCAAACTGAGCACCGCCGCCAGGTTTTGTGAAATCTTTTTTGTCAAGTCTGGAACTGTTGTCCATTCCTTTCCCGGACGAATTTCAGTTCGCGCAACGCCGGGAAGTTTTATTCCACCTATGCCCAAACCATAGATACCACCGACAAGCAAAAACAATAAGACAGGAGTAAGGACGCAAAAAACCCCAAGACACAACTGAACTATGCCTTCCATTTTGTTTCTCCTTTCAGATATTGAATCAACAATTGTCTACTACGTGTTTTCGATTGTACGGTAAGTACCCAATTTGTCCTCCTTTTTCAAATCCTCCTTACAAGTGGCGACCATCAAGAACAATAACATTATACAATAAAAACCGGGGCTTATTACAACCACGCCCACAGTCCCCAGAAGGCAATCATCGCGGCGCCAATGCCCATCCGCGCGGCGACGGACCAGCCCCAACCGGTCATCCACGCTTTGGTGTTGGCGAACGCTGTCTGCTTGTCTTTGAGGCGTCCCCACTCCGCCAGGTACAAGCCGACCGGCGAAGCGATCATGCCTGCGATGGGCGTGAAGAACAGGCTGACCACAATTCCAATTATGAACGCCCAGATGATCGAACTCCACGGCACGTCCTTATCGCGGACGTGCTTGGCGATGATGATGTTATCCACCACGTTGCCGCCGAGCATCAGCAGGGTAATCACCGCAAACAAGACCCAGCCGCCCCAATTCATGTTGCCGAATGAGGCTTGAAGGATGGCATAGACCAGCGTGGCGATCCACATCACGGTCAAGCCGGGGAAGACTGGAATCAAAAGCCCCAGCAGACCGAAGACCAGCACAGCAAAGGTGGCGACTTCCAAAAAGACTTGCACGAACGTTTCCCAAAAGAGTGGATCATTCATCCTTGACAGGTCTCCTCGTAAAATGCGACATCGGAAGCAAGTATACTTCCGATGTCATCTACGCGTAAGAACCCGGATGGGTTTTGCAGGTTATGGCTTGATAACCTCGATACCGCCCATCCACGGACGCAGTACTTCGGGGATCGCAATGGAACCGTCCGCCTGCTGGTAGTTTTCCATGACGGCGATCAGCGTGCGCGGCAGACCCAAACCGGAGCCGTTCAACGTGTGCGGGAACCGGACCTTGCCGCCGTCGGCGGGGCGATATTTGATATTCGCGCGGCGCGACTGAAAATCCGTATCGTTGGAGACGGATGAAACTTCCAGCCATTCGTTGCAGCCGGGCGCCCACAGCTCGAGGTCATAGGTCAACGTTGCGCCGAAGCCGATGTCGCCGGTGCATAACTGTTTGACGCGATACGGGATGCCCAACTGCGTGCAGGTTTCTTCGGCGTCCTTCAACATCTTCTGGTGCATCGCTTCCGAGTCTTCCGGCTTGCAGTAGATGTACATCTCCACTTTGTCGAACTGATGCCCGCGCTTGATGCCGCGCACGTCGCGCCCCGCACTCATCTTCTCGCGGCGAAAGCAGGGCGTGTACGCTGTGTACAACTTCGGCAGGGCGCTTTCTTCGAGGATTTCGTCCATGTGCAAGCCGGTGAGCGGAATCTCCGCCGTCGGCACGAAGTAATAATCTTCCTCATGGTCTTTGTAGAGGTTGTCGGCAAACTTCGGCAGTTGACCGGCTCCGTATACGGTGGCGGTCTTGACCATGAACGGCAGGTACTCTTCCTGGTAACCCTGGCGGATGTGCAGGTCGAGCATCCATGCGATTAAAGCACGCTGTAAACGCGCGCCTGCCTTTTGAAGCACGTAAAACCGGGAGCCGGTCAACTTCGAGCCGCGTTCAAAGTCAATGATTCCGAGGGCAGGTCCGAGGTCCCAGTGCGGAAGCGGGGTGAAATCGAATTTGCGCGGCTCACCCACCGTCTTCAGCACGACGTTCTCGCTGTCATCCCTGCCGTAGGGCGTACGCGGATCGGGAATATTGGGCAGGGTGGACATCAGATAGTTCAATTCGGATTCGACCTCCGTTACCTGCTTGTCCAACTCTGCGATCTTATCGCCCACCACGCGCATCGCCTCGATCCTGGACTGGCGGTCTGCCGCATCCTTCATTTTGCCGATCTCCTTCGAGACGGCGTTCCGCTCCGCTTTGAGTTGTTCGACCTGCGAGAGCAGCGAGCGGCGCTTCTCATCCAATTGCAAAATGGAATCGACGGGCGCGGGGTCATCCTGCCGATCCTTCAACGCCTTTCGGACAAGATCAGGATTTTCACGAAGCAGATTGATATCGAGCATATTGCACCTCCACGTGCATTAAAACAAAATACGCCCCGGTCCGTTTGCAGGACGAGGGGCGTCTCGTGGTGCCACCTGCTTTTACCCCCTCCCGGCTTTGCCGCCCTCTCCCAATTTCATAAGAAATTGTGGGAGGGCAGGGTGGGGGCCTTAGTTGCGCGATAACGGGCGCTCCCGTTTCTCTTATGACTTGCGTCTCTCCGAGAAAGACCTGGCAAAGTGGATTTCATCCTCTGGCGGATCGCCTCGCACCGACCGACGACTCTCTGAACCGTTGCAGAATTATTTGTCCTTGCGCTTGTCTTTATTGTCGAGTTGGCGCGATTATACCAATGATCAACGAATGTGAGTAGCTCAATTCTATGGGTGAATCACGCGCAATCCCAAATGTTCTTCATAGCCGTCAAAATCACTGTCGTTATGCAGGAGCTCGTGATCGTTTTCGATGCAATAGGTTGCGATCAAACTGTCAATCGTTTTGCGAACGGTGATTCCCCTTTGTCTCAATGAACGGTAATTCCTCGCGCTTTGCACTGCCAGTTCAGGGTTTACCATGCTGGCTTGCACGAACTTCCCCAACGTGCGGCGGACCTTCTCGAAATCCGGGTCATGGCGGAAACCCTGCAATACCTCCGCCAAAATTATGTCGCCAATCAGGATGGGTGTCTTGTCCAGGACGGCGTGAAGAAATTCGACTTGTGGATTTTCCACGCCGTTGAAATAATCCACCCAAACACTCGTGTCTACAACCAGCATGTTCAGCGAACCTTTACACGAGTCTGGCGCTGTTCATTCAAATTGCCGTCCCAGGGCATTTTGCCGCGCAGGGCGCGGACCTCCGCTTGTTCGTTTAAAAGGATCAATAACCGCAACGCTTCATGAACCACTTCGCGTTTGGTCTTGATTCCCGTTAACTTTTGGGCGCGTTCGACAAGTTTGTCGTCAAGGACGATATTCGTTCTCATTTCGCTCTCTTTTGGGTGTGTACGATTAAACCAGGTAATGTGTATTATACATCCAAATAATATTACAGCGCAAAGTAAGGCTCAAAGTCGCCGCTGTTCGCCGCGCGACGCCGCACCTGTGGTGGGTGCAGGCGAGACGCGCCCCCGGCAACGATTCCCGCGTCAGGGTGCGTTGCCATCATAATCGTCCGCAATAAACCTGCTTTGAAAAGTCCGCTTAAAACAGAAACCGCCTCGAAGAGACGGTTGCCTATAGAGAGGTGCCCCCACGGGGATTCGAACCCCGGTCGTAGCCTTGAAAGGGCTGCGTCCTAGTCCACTAGACGATGGGGGCATTTCGTGAGCGGGCGAATTCTATCATCCACTTCCATGCCAGTCAAGAAAATCTGGAGATTTATTTTTCAGGTTTTGCTCGTTGATTGAGCAAAGCCATGATGTCCACCATCCTGCGGTTGACCAGGATCCCCGCGCTTTCGACGCGCAGATTCGGGATCAGAATGGCGTTCAAGGTGGCGTTGAAGAGCGGCAGGAATTCGCGCGAGCCTTCGGTGATCAATGCCGTGAAATCGAAACGCCCCGGCAGTTCCATCATCCCCTCCACCTCGAACATCTGGGTCGTCAGCCGCACGGTATATTCGACGGTATGGGTATACCCGCC
The DNA here is from genome assembly GCA_013112685.1 of Chloroflexota bacterium. Classification (GTDB taxonomy): domain Bacteria; phylum Chloroflexota; class Anaerolineae; order Anaerolineales; family Villigracilaceae; genus Villigracilis. The sequence continues at coordinate 2,297,510 of JABFGC010000002.1, forward strand.
GCGCACAATCGCATGGGGACCAAGGTCTTCGCGCCGCGCCATGCAAATCGCGTGCAGCTGCCGCTTCATCATGCGCACCAGCTCGAAATGATCCACCAGTTTCGTGGGCATGTGCAGGCGCGCCATGCGCGCATCGTGCACTTCCAGCGACGACTTGGTCGGGTCGTTCAACATTCCCATCGCGCCGTGCGTCGTAACCGTCACCTTCCCCACCACCCGGTATCCCGACGTGAGGATATCCACCGGGATAAAGCGGTACGTGCGCGGAGAAGTATCGAGCGACATCGGGGACGGATCGTCCTTTAGGATTTGGAGGCGGGGGGCTGCAAGCCCGTCCGGGCGGGGAGGAGGAGGCGTGCGCCGCCGGGGTTGGGTCGGTCTCCCCGCGTTCGGGTCCAGGATCATGTTCAGCCAGTGGATGGCTTTCTCATCGTACTCTCGCCTGCCGCACACGTCGCAGATCCAGGCTGGGAAGTTCGGCACGGTGATCAACTCGCCGCCGAGCCACGTGAAATAGGTGATGTGCCGCAGGGTGAGGACGCCGGCGCGGCATTCGATGCAGGGAATGGAAGATGGTTGGTTCGAAGATTCTTCGCTCATGGTAAGTCCTGTTGTGCGGCAAGCACCTCGGGGTGTTCGATCACATCCCACATGGGCGGGGGCCAGTAGATCAGCACCGCCTTGCCCACCACGTTCTCTTCGGGGAGCATGCCCCAATCCTTCGAGTCGTTCGAATTGTTGCGATTATCGCCCAGCACGAACAGGTGTCCCTCCGTCACCACCCAATCGCCGTAATACAGCGGCGCCTGCGCAATGTAGGGTTCATCCAGCAGTTGATCGTTCACGTAGACTTGGTTGTTCCGCACAACCACATGATCGCCCGGCAGACCGATGACGCGTTTGATCAATTCCTCCTGCGGGTTGAGGGGGAAATGAAAAACGATGATATCGCCGCGCTGCACGTCGCCGAAAAAATAACTCAACTTGTTCACAAGCAGGAACTCGCCGTCCTCCAATGTGGGCTGCATGCTGATGCCGTCCACCCGCACCCGCGCAGAAACCGCATTGATGCCGATAAAAAGGACCACCGCCAATACAACCGTCTCAACCACATCGAGCAAAAACCGCGCCCAGTTCGTCTTTTCTTCAACAGGCTTAACTTCCTCCGCCTGTGTTTCCTGATTCAAGGTTTCCAAACGTGCCTCCATGCTGCCCAAAATTATACTTCCATTTTTTGAATAACCAACCACTCTTAGGTCTTACCCCACGCAAAGAACGTGGGGACGTGCAGGACCCGTCCGCCTCGCCGCCGCGCTTCCTCATCCAGCCGTTTCATGTTTTGGATGTCTTCGCCGCGGACGAAGCCCGCCAAATCGGATTCCATCACCGCCCATTCATTTTCCCATTCTTCGGCAGTGCGCTTCCTCCCGGACGTTTGGATGGGTCCTGTTTCCTCCAGCCTGATCCCCGCCTGACGGAAGGTCTCTGCGAGCCTCGCGCCAAAAAACGGATTTGCGCCTTTGCGCTGCAAGGCTTCGGTCTGCCACTTCCCAAGCGGGCGGAGTTCGGGCGGTTCGTCCACGCGTTGGCTGTAATCCGGCTCGGCAAATGCTATCACAGTCCGCCCCACCCGCGCCATTTCACACGCCACCTGCAACGGATTCTCAACCCAAAGCAGGAGAAAGTGACAATAGACGATGTCGAAGGAACGGTTTGGATACGGGAGGAAATGCGCGTCGCCTTGCGTCAGTGAAACGCTTACAGCGTGGATTTGGCATTGGGCGAGCGGCTCAGGCTCGAGGTCCAGACCGTGAAGCGCGGCGGGGGTGTGAATCTCGCCCAGAATCGCGCCGGTTCCGCATCCCACTTCCAGCACACGCCGCGCCCCTGCAAGCCCCGCCTTGTCGAAGAGATAGGTTCGCAGGTCGCGGGTCCAGGCGGCTTGCTGGAGGTAACGCGTGTGTTCGTTCATCCTTCACAATAACGGGGGCGGCGGCCCGAGGGCGCATCCTCCCACCAGTTGCGGACGAAATCGAACTGTTCGGGAGTCTCGGGCGAGGTCGGCAAAAAATATGCCTGGATTTTTACACGGGTTTGATACAAATCGGCTACACGCCGAAGGGCTTCCTCCGGCTCAAAGCCCTTTCGGACAAGATAGCAACCGACGACCATGCCTGTGCGCCCCACCCCGCCCCAGCAATGGACGTAGGCGGGACTGCCGTTTTGAATTGACTCGTCAATCGCGTCGAGGATTTCCGTCATGGTTTGCGACGAGGGCACGCTATGATCGCGGATGGCGAAACGGCGGTGGAGGAGTTCCACATCGTAAACCTGCGCGAGGTCTTTGAGGATTCCTTCATAAGCGGGCAGTTCGTGCGGCTGGGTGAGGTTGATGAAAGTGCGGATGCCCGCTTCCAGGAAGGCTTCGAGGCGGCGGCGCGAGGTTTCGGCGTCATATCCGGCGGGATATTCACCCGCCAGCAATTGACCCTCCTCCACCCAATACGACTCGACGATAGGCAACGGTTTCATTTCGGTTTATTGCGCCGGGAAGCGGGAGCAGACATTGTTGAGGATGACCTCGCGCAGTTCGACGAGTTCGGGGTATTTGTAGAAGAACAGAATCTTTTCCTCCAGGATGGCATCCCCGGCGGGCTTGGCGCTGAAGATGAAGAAACTGAAGGATTCCGCAATGTCCTCCTCCGGGCTGGTGGCCGCATACTCAGTTACGAAACGGTCTTCATACTTTTTATAGAACTCTTTCAGTTGGTCGTAGTAGTCGTCTTCGTTCTCCGCGAAGTTGATCTTGACCCACTCGGCGTACAACCTGTCCCAGAAGCGGTCGTAGAAGTCGTCTATGTAGGAATCGGTGTTGGCGCAGCCCTCGCCGGGGAAATAATTCGGGCAGGCGGAGGCTTCGCGGAAGTAGACGTCCTCGTTGTAGGGGTCGTTGAAAACGGCGAGACTGGGCGAAACCTGGGCGGGTCCGAGGGTAAGCAGGTGACCAAATTCATGCAGGAGGGTGTAGGTCAGTTCAAAGTTGTCGTCGGTGTCCGCAATATCCACCTGGAGCATCCACAGGTCCGGGTCTGAATCGGTTTGTCCCACCGCCGCCAGCAAGCCGTCCGTGCCGTCTGTGCTGATGATGTATTCCGCCAGCATGGTGCGCTGGTCGGCGGGAATCAGCGCGCGGAAGTATTCCCAAATGCGCATGTGGGTTCCCCAATCGTCGCGGAGCGGCTGGAACTGGTCGGAGAAGTTTTCGTAATTCGGCTCTTTGATTTCCTCTCCATCCACCTGATACTTAACGAGATAGATATCGTCGTTCAAGATCAACTCGCCGAAGGACTGCCCTCCTTCTTCGGCGGCGGTGAGGATTTTATCCGTCACGATGGGGCAGGATGCCGGCGCGGGAGTGGGTGTGGGTGCGGGTGTGGGCGTTACCACGTCAAATGCCAGCGGCTTCGACGATGTGGCGCTTTGGGGTTCTCCCCCAACGATGGACGAAGCGCAAGCCAGGCTGAGGGCAAGCAGAGTCAGGCTGGCGAGGGCAATCCTGATGCGATGATTCATGGAATATCCTCCTGAAAACAAAATGGGTTACAACACTTCTTACGTCAGCGCCATCAATGCGCCGAAACGCCCGGTCTTACCTTTCTCGGCGCGGTGCGAAAACCAGTCGTTCAAATTACAGGCGGTGCACAGACCGGAGACCTGAATATGCTCCACGCCTGCGTTTTGCAGTTGGATGACGTTCGCCGTCCACAGATCGAGATAGGCGCTGCCGTTTTGGGTTTGAAGCACACGCTCCGAGTCGCTGCCGAATTTTTCGCGGAATCGAGCGGCGACGTCTTCGCCCACTTCATAATGATCCACGCCGATGGATGGACCGATGCCGACGACTACGTCTGCCGGATTCGAGCCGTAGCGCTCCTGCATTCCTTTGATGGACGCCTCCGCCACCCCTTTCACTGTTCCCATCCATCCGGCATGGGCAATCCCGATGACGTGTCTCTTCGGGTCGTGGAAGAGGAGCGGGACGCAATCGGCATAGCGCATGAAGAGCGTGACTTCGGGGTTGTCGGTGAAGATGATATCCGCTTTTTGAGGATGTTCTTCGAGCGGGCGGGGGCTGTCGGCGTAGACAATGTCTGTGCCGTGGACCAGCCATGCGTCGTGGATGGAGGCGGGGTCTCGTCCAAGCGTTTCTGGAAGGCGCGGGACTCGATTCGCCGCCACGCGGCTGGGATCATCCCCCACCGAAATGCTGAGATTCAACGAATGCCGGGGCGCAGGGCTTACGCCGCCGTGCCGTGTGAAAACGGCATTGAGAACGTTTCTGGGAAAAAATATCGAACTGGTAAAAACGCAGTTCATCCTGTTCGGTAAAAAGCATTATTTTGAAACCTGGTTGACCGCGAATTTCTTGACGTAATACTGGCGCGTCTCGCGCATGGAATCCTCGATGTTGGGGTAGGCGAACCATGCGGTTGCCGCGCCAAAGAGCGCGCCGGTGAGCACGCGCAGGAAGGGCGTGCTTTCGCGGTAGGGAACGATGGAGGCGAGCCAGTCCCAATTGAACTGGCTGAAGAGTTGCGAGAAACCGTCCAGTCCGATGGGACCGATGCCGATAACCAGCCACAGCATCCAGTGAAGCGATTTGAACCGCCGTCCCGTCAGACCGAAGACGACGCCGAAGACCAGAATGGCGAGGTAGATGGCGATGTCCCGTTCGCAGAGCGCGACCTTGTAGCCGACCGAGTCGTCTCCGATGTAGTTGCGCGCTTCGAAACGGGTGAAGCTGTAGGGGTTGTCGAGGTTGAGAATGCCGGAGACTTCCTCAAAGGTTTTGTAGCCGGCCAGCCCCGCCTCCGCCAGCGGATAGAAGGGTTGTTCGCCGTACAGGAAGAATGAGCGGAACCCGAATTGATGGCAGAGCGGTTTGTATATGCGGTAGATGACGTTCGCGGGCGTTTCCGCGCCGAGTTCCATCAGGGTCGGCGCAAGGAACGGCAGACCAACGTACAACAACATGAACAGGTTTAGAACCAATAAGTAATTTTTAGCGATCCAGAACGAAACGCGGTCCCCGGCGGTCACGTTTTGTCCCTTTTTGAGCCGCTGTTGGTAGGCTGGGTCTTCGAGCCGTTCGAGTTGATTCTTGCGGTCGGATGCCGCGCCGAGAGTCATCTGCAATTTCTGGCGGGTGATGGGCGCTTTCAGGTTGTAGGGACCGACCTCCACCACCGGGATGATCTGCCCGTACATCCCGGTCAGCGAAGCGTCGGAATCAATATCCACCTCCACCAGGCGGTGCGGATATTGGGATTGCAGTCCCGCCAGTTCCGCTTTGACTTCGTTGCAGAGTTTGCAGTCTTTTCGGGTATAGAGCGTTACAGTAAGCATGAATTATCCTGTCATTATAAATCACGGGTGACAGCCGCCCCGGAAACTTCGCAAGGCGGCTGTCACCTTGAATGCGGAATTGGAATTGGACTACAAACCGAAATCCACCCAGAAGAATTGGCTCTTTTGGGCAATGAGTTCGAACACTTCAAAAAACAGCATCACGCCCACGATCACCAGGATGACGCCCATCGCAATCTCGACGTAGCGCATCACCTTGTTGTATTTGCGCAGGGTGGTGGTCACCCAGCCGATGCCGAGCGCGGCGACCAGGAAGGGAATCGCCAGCCCCGCCGAGTAGAAGGAGAGCAGGGTCGCGCCCTGGGAAACCGAACCGCCGTTGACGGCAAGGGTCAGAATCGTACCGAGGACGGGTCCCACACATGGAGACCAGCCCGCCGAGAAGAACACGCCCATCAGCGCGGAAGATAGATAACCAAATCTGCGATCGGGGGCTTGTTGAACGCGGGTATCGTACGCCAGAAAGGGAATGTGGAACACGCCGATCATGTGCAAGCCGAAGATGACGACAATCGCCCCGCCGATCTTCGCCAGCCAGTATCGCAGGTCGTATAACAAACCGCCTGCGAAGGAAGCCGCCACGCCCAGCGTAATAAAGACGACGCTGAAGCCAAGCACGAACGCCAGTCCATGCGAGAAGGTAAGCCAGCGGTTGGGTCCCACGCCCCCGCCCGCCGCACGCCCGCCGAGATAGCCCACATACGCCGGGACAAGCGAGAAAACGCACGGCGAAAGAAAGGAAGCCAGCCCGGCAAGAAACGCAAGCCAGACGGTGATTTGGGAAATATCCATGTTTATCCTTTTTAGAACTTTGTCTCTTCCGAATTCACAATGGTTCCGTGATCGGGCAGGTTGCGGCGTTCCTCGCCGACGGCGAGCGATACATAAGGCGTCGTCCAGCGGAAGATCCATTTCGCATCTTCCGGCGAGACGTTGATACAGCCGTGCGAGCGTCTCTCGCCGAAGGCGTTGTGCCAGAAGGCGCCATGGATCGCCACGCCTCCGGTGGCGACGAACGTGCACCACGGAACCGCCGGGGTGGAATAGCCCGCCGCCTCGTTCCCGGCGGTCATGTTCTTGGAGATGATCTTCCAATACGTGAAGAGCGTGCCGGACGGAGTGGCGTAGGTATCCACAATTTCGCCGGTGACGGGGTCGTAACTCTTTCCGCTGGAGATGCGGCAGTAATACACCTCGCGGTTCCCTTCCATGCAGGAGAGGGACTGGTAATCCAGATCTACCGAGATGGTCTTCTCGTTCGGGCCCAGGGTCCGGGCTGATGGGGGCGACGTCGGCATCGGTGAGCGGCTTCAAGCCTGCGCCATCCGCCCAGAAGAACTCGCCGTACGAGCCGCCGTAGCCGTAGCCGCGCCCGTTGGCGTCTTCATTCCAGCGGTATTCCGGGAAGCCGTTCGTGGTGCGGATCTGGTCAATCCACACCACCTGCCCATAATACAAACGCGGCGGGAAGTTGTAAATGATGTGGTCGTTCAACCAGGGCGAAGCGACCACGCCCTCGTGAGCGAGTTCCACGTATGGCACGGTCACTTCCGCCCAGAAGCCCTGTCCGTTGGGCAGTTCGGTCAGCGGGGTGTTGGGGAGGTTTTTGGTGGGCTGCACCACCGAGCCGTACACATACCCCTGCGGCGTCTGGACATAACGCTGGTTGGTCAACCCGCCGACTACGTTGCCGATCACTTCGCGCTCCCATTCCAGGAGGGTATCCGCGCCCAGCCTGCCGATGGAGGTGTTCAAGCCGGGGTCGTTGGTCGGGCGGCTGCGAACGTCCACATCCGGGTCGGTGACGCGCCCGATGATCTCGCTCGCCGGGAATTGCGGCAGGCGTTTGGGGGTGGCGAGCGTCTCCAAAACATAATCGAGATTTTTCGTCTTGAAGGGGTTGAAAGCCAGCGCGCCCAAGCCAAGCCCGGTCAGTTTGAGAAAATCGCGGCGGGAAAGAGGTCGTTTCATGAATTCACCTTATGGGTAAAAGTCGAAGCAAGCATACCTGCAAACAAAGGGAGCGTCAACCGCGCCGTGAGAAAAAGATTAATCGCCGCTCCCCAATTTTGAAAAGCGGGTGAATCAGCCCAGGTAGGCTTCCAGTGCGCGCAGGCAATTCGAGCTCAATTTATGCCCCACTTCGTCCTCACAATAGGTGATCGTTGCGCCAGCCTGTTCGAGCAAGCCAATCGAAGCGCGGGCGCGGTCAACCGGCACCATTTCATCCTGCGTGCCGTGCGCCACGAAGACGTTCTTCCCCATCAGCGACTTCTTCGCAATGTATTCCTCCAAGCCGGAGGGGACGAACCCTGCCAGCACGCCCATCCTGCGGACTCGCTGCGGATAAAGCAGACCGAGCACGTTGGTCATTGCCGCGCCCTGGCTGAATCCGATCACATCGAAGCGGGACGCATCCACCTTAACCGAGGCTGTGTACTCGTCCATCAGGCGGATCAAACCCTCAGCCGAGGGTAAAAGCATTTCGAGGCTGGGACGACCAAAAGTCGAGGGTTGAGGCGGGCGCCGGGAAAAGCCCTGCGGTTCGGCGCGATGCGGCGCGCGCGGAGCGATGATCCAAAAATCATTGGGCAGGCGGCGCGTGAAGACCCACATGGAATTTTCGTCGCCCGTCCAGCCGTGGATCATGAGCAGGAGGCGCGGGCTTTTGGAAGTTGACGGACGGACGCGCATCGTCCAGCCGTTGAATTCGATGAGTTCGGTATCAGTCGCGGTTTGCACGTTTTACGATCCAATCCAATCCATACAAGAAAAATAGAATCAAGCCAATCGGCACGAACGCGCCGAGCAGGCAGAGAAACCCGCTGACCGCCGCGCCGAAGCCGTAGATCGCCCAAATCAATCCCAGCCCAACGATGAACAGCAACAGCACCCCGCCGATGGCAAGGCGGACGTTGGTCTCTTTCATGTACTTGCGCAGGTCGCGGCTCATCCGTTGGCTCCGAAAATCTTGCGGCTCAGGCGCGCGCTCCACGAGACGGTGCGCTTCAATTCCGGCAGCATTTCCTCCACCGCCTGTTCGCCCAGTTTCGCCACATCCGCGATGACGACTTTATCGAGCAGGCTGATGTGTTGGATATCCGGTCGGATGATAACGTCCGGCTTGTCCAATTGGAGGCGGAAGTGCGAGATGGCGCGGTCTGCTGACATCCACCGAACGCAGGAAGATATCGAGCGACTGCGCGAGGGAGATCCGCGCGATGCGCTCGGCGATGGGGCGTGGGAAAATTCCCGGCACAGGCAGGGCGTAACTGCGGACGGGTTTTTCCATTGGGTCGTTGAGGGACCACGGCGACCACCGGCAGGCGCGGCGACAAGGTGCGCGCCACCGAAACGGGTACGGGATTCAAAACGCCGCCGTCCACCAGTTCCCAGCCGTTGATGCGGTGCACGGGGAAAATCCCCGGCAGGGCGATGGTGGCAAGCACGGCATCCTGAAGCCTGCCTTCGGAGAGCGTGACCTCCCCGCCTGTGTTGATGTCAACCGCCGTCACCGCGCAGGGAATGCGCAGGTCGTCGAACGTCTTTTCGCCCAAAACGCGGTTGAGCAGCTGCCGCACGCCGCCCATGCCCAGCAGGGAAGGTCCATCCAGCGGGGTGCGCCCATACAAGTGGTTTTGATCCACCGATTCAAAGATGGATTGAATCTCGTTTGGGGAGCATCCCAGCGCGTAGAAAACGGCAACGACCCCGCCATAACTTGTGCCCGCCACCGAACGGATTTTGAAACCTTCCTGTTCAAGGCGGCGCAGCACGCCGATGTGAGCATTTCCCTTGGCGCCGCCCCCGCCCAATGCCAGTGTGATGTCCATTTTGATAGCCTTTCCAGTTGATAGATAACGCGAAGGATAACGATTTTACCCGGCGCACACGAGCAGGGGCGATCCATTTCTTGTTGATTGAAACTGCATCCAGCCCTGACGCGTCGCCATTACGGTAAATTCGCACAAGGCGAGTTACATCATTCGCAACATACATCCTTCAGCGATTTATTGCCCCTTCGGGTCGCGGATGAGCCAGACCGCCATGCCCGCGCCGACGAACGCTGCGACGATCAGCACGACAACGAGGATTTGTGAAGAGATCGGTCTCGATGGTTCGCTCCCCGCTTCTTCGGTTGCCGTCGGTGATGCAGGCAGTGAGGGCGTCGAAGTTGGAGCGGCGGTCAGCGTGGGCGGGATGGTCGCGGTGACATCCAGCGTGGGCGTGGCTTCGGGTGTGTTGGTGACAGCCTGGGTCGCGCCGGTTTGCACCAACAACTCCTGCCCTTGATATACGGTCAGGTCTTCGCCGAGGTTGTTCAACGCCTGGATATTTTTGATGGTCGTCCCGTAGGCGATGGCAATGCTCCACAGCGACTGCCCGTATTGCACCTTGTGATAGACGTTCCCATCGGGTCTCGCCGTGCTGACCGTGACCGGGATCATGTACTGGCTCGCTCCCGCCGCTTCACCGGATGATCCGCCCGGAACGCTGGTAAGAATGTTGGACGCATTCTCTTGCATCTGACCGCTGCTCGTCGCCGCGGCAGTATCCAGGGCGTAGTAATACATGCCGCCGGATTGTGAAATGCCCGCGCCGATATGCGTGAAATTCTGCGAGAGCATGGTGTTCATGTGATCGGCATCCTGCCAGCCGCCCGGCACACCGTTCCAATCGAGCGGTCCGTTCGTATTGATGATGTTCTCGGCGCGAAAGCCGCCGCGCGATAAATCGCCCGCGAGCGGGAAGCCGAGCGAAAGCAATTGCTGGGTGTACGTGATTCCGCCGGGGCGCGCGTGCGTCACCTGACCGGTCGCCGCCATGTAGTCCGCCTGCGATTGCGCCGACTGCATGAGGATGGGATGCGTCGTCAGCGGGAGCAAGCCGTAGGAAATGCGCAGGTTGTTCACCGCTTCGATCAACTGCGAGGGCGATGTGATTTGATATTGCGGCGGGCGCGCCGAAACGCCGCCCGGCTGGGAGAAAAGCGCCGCTAGCGCAACAATCATTGGGAAAAGAAACAGAAACGGCTTTTTCATAAATTCATTTTACGCCATCAACTTCCTGAGGGCTTTTATCAACCTATCCATATCGCGGCGGGAATTATATCCCTGGACGGAGAGGCGGATGAGTTTGTTCCCATGCCACTCGATCAGCGGGATTTCGATTTTGTATTCATCGTAAAGCCGCACCTTCAGCGCGGCAATGTCGGTATCCGCTGGCAGGGAGGCAGCGGTCATTTGGGCGAACCAATTTTCAGTCAAAGGATGAAGCGGATTCGTCCCCGTCAGTTGGTGGATTCGTCCACGCGTCTCCATCGCCAATTGATGACATGCGCCTCGCACTTTGACCCAATCATGGTCCTGCTGAAATTGAATCGCCATCGGGACGGTTAAGAACGCGGCAACGTCGCGCGTGCCCCACCATTCGTGCTGGTCAATGAACGGCGAGCCGCTTGGCGCGTCGGATTCATAGCCCCACGAAACGACCAACGGCTTGAGCAGATGCTGGACTTCAGGACGCGCGTACAAAAAGCCCGCGCCTTTCGGAGCGCACAGCCATTTGTGAAGGTTGCCGCCGTAAAAATCCGCGCCGAGCGCATCGAGATTCAGCGGCAATTGACCGGGCGCATGCGCGCCGTCTACGACTGTGAGAATGCCGTTCGCACACGCGCGCTGGATGACGTTTTCGACGGGGAAAATAACAGCGGTGGGAGATGTGAGATGGCTGAGAAAGATCACGCGCGTGCGCGGCGTGACCCCGCGCCAAAACGATTCGACAAAGGCATCCTGCGAAGTCAGGTCAACCGGTTGGTTGATGTAGGCAAAGCTGCGCTCCCTCGAGAGGAACCGCCACGTGCGGTCCATCGCACCATATTCGTGATTCGTGGAAAGTACCTCATCGCCCGCGCCCAATTCGAGCGAGCGCGCGGCGATGTTGATGGCGATGGTCACGTTTTGGGTATAGACGACGTTCTCCGCGCGTGTGCCGAGATATTTCGCAAGCGCTTCGCGCGATGCTTGCATCAAATCATTGTGACGCCTGCCCAGAAATTCGACCGGCTGGTTTTCCAGCTCGCGCTGCCAGCGCTGGTATTCCCGGAAGACGGGCTTGGGAGTCGCGCCGTAGGAACCGTGATTGAGAAAGGTGACGGAAGGATCGAGGAGGAAATACTTTTTGAGACCAAACACGCGGCAATTATAAGAGCAGAAAAGATTTGCCCCCGCCGGTTGTAACAAAATCGAAGGACACAGCGACTAAACAACAGCGAATCAGGTATTTATTTTATCCCCGGAGGAATCAATGAACGAAGCGAAGATCACCGTCTATGGCGCGTACTGGTGTCCCGACTGCCGCCGCGCGAAGAAATTTTTGGGCGAGCAATTCGTCCCCTACAAATGGGTGGACATCGAGCAGGATAAGGAGGCGGAAGCGTTTGTCCTGCAAAAGAACAACGGCAAACGCATCATCCCCACCATCGTTTTTGAAGATAGTTCTTTTTTGGTCGAGCCTTCGAACGCAGAACTGGCAAGGAAACTCGGATTGAAGACCGAAACGAAGCAGACCTATTACGACCTGATCATCATCGGCGGCGGACCGGCAGGGTTGACAGCCGCCATCTACGCGGCGCGCGAAGGCGCAGAAACGCTTCTGATCGAACGCTCCGGTCTGGGCGGACAGGCGGGCATCACCGTCGGGTTGGATAACTTCCCCGGTTTTCCCGAAGGCATCGGCGGGCAGGAATTTTCCGAGCGCGTCACCCAGCAAGCCAAACGTTTCGGCGTGGAAATTTTGCAGGCGGTGGATGTCGAACGAATGGAGATGGAGGAAGGCTACCACGAGGCGTACACCTCGGACGGGCGGCACGTCCACTCGCGCGCGGCGCTGATCGCCACGGGCGCGTCCTACCGCCGCTTGGAAGTGCCCGGCGAGGACGATTACATCGGCGCGGGGATTCACTTCTGCGCCACCTGCGACGGTCCGTTTTACAAGGGTGCGCAGGAAATCGTCGTGGTCGGCGGCGGGAATTCCGCTGTGGAGGAGGGCTTGCACCTGACCAACTTCAGCGAGAAGGTCACTCTGCTGGTGCGCGGCGACAAATTGACTGCCAGCCAGATCGCCATAGACAAGGTGAACGAACCCAGATCCCGCATCGAAGTGAAATACAACACCGTGGTGGAGGCGTTCGAGGGGCGGGATTCCAAACTGAAGGCGATCAAGACCCGCAACACGTCCACGAACGAAGCGGGGGAAATCCATCCCGCCGCCGCGTTCATTTTCATCGGGCAGCAGCCCAATACCGACTATCTCAAGGGGTATCTTGAATTGGACAAATACGGCTTCGTGCTGACCGGTCACGACCTGACCCACAAACCGGATGCCGCCAACTCCCTTCCGCTTCCGTTCGAGACCAGCGTGCCCGGCATCTTTGCGGCGGGCGATGTGCGGCACGGCAAGCATCAAGCAGGTCGCTTCGGCGGTGGGCGAAGGCGCGGCGGCATCCATTTCGATCCGGGAATTTTTGCGCAGGGGCTGACGCGGCTTGTGATATTCGTCATCTTGAAGGAAAGATGTTTCTTCATATAATCAGCCTTGATGAATGAATCCAAAGCATATTCAAAAGAAAGACGGAACCGTTCGGGTTCCGTCTTCTGTTTATAAAAGGAGAACTCCGATGTCAAAACTCGACAATATGGTACAGGATTTTCTGGCGCAGAAGAAAATCGCCGTGGTGGGCGTTTCGGACAGGCGCGAAACGGGATGCAACCTGGCGTACAACAAGTTCAAGGAAAATGGATATGAAGTCTTCGCAGTCAACCCGCGCCTCGCCTCTTTCCAAGGCGACGCCTGCTACGCCGACCTGAAATCCCTGCCCTCCAAGCCGGATGCCGTCTTCATCCTCACAAGCCCCAAAGTGACGGATGACATCGTCCGGCAGTGCGTGGATTTGGGGATCAAACACGTTTGGATGCACTGCATGATGGGAACCAAGCCCGGTCTCGCGGGGGGCATGACCAGCGTCTCGCCATCCGCGGTGGAGATGTGCAAGGCGAACGGGATCACCGTCATCCCCGGCGCGTGTCCGAACCAATACATCAAACCCGACGGCGGTCACAAAATGATGCGCGGATTGTGGAAATTGCTTGGGTTTATGAGCGTGAATTAGGAATACTCTTCCCTCATCATCCGCTCAAACCCCTTCTTCGTGAGTTGACTTAACTCCTCGAACAAGCCCTTCTCGACCTTCTTGAAATTGAAGCAGGATTTTCCCTGCATGTGCTTCTTGAGTTCCGGGGAGATGCCTTTCAGCAGGTCGAGGTACATGTAAACCGGCATGAGATAAAACGAGACGTAGTTCTTCTTGATGTGCGTCGAGGCGAAATACAGTTCCTTCTTCCATTTCTCGCTGTACGGACCGTCGAGATAGTACACGCTTTTGGTGTCGTTCTTGACGGTCAGTTTTTTGGCGTAGGGTTGGAGGATGGATTTCAGGCTTTCAAAGACGGCGGGGAATTCGGTTTGGGCGGGCATGGGTTTCTCCTAAATTAAGGCTCAACAAGCACGCTTTCCGCGGCTTCCTGCAATTGACTTGCGACATCTTCCGATAAATTGCCGCGATAGTCCAATCCCACCGGGCTTTCGCGGAAGAGGGTGACATAGAAAACGCAGGCGGCGAGATAGGTTCCTGCCTCGGCGGGGTGACTGCCGTCCGCCTGCCAGAGTTCGAGATCGGGATTTTGGTCAAGGGCGCGGAACCAAGCCAACCCCACCTGCGCCAATGGGACTCCGAGTTCGCTTGCAATGCGGATGTATCCCAGATCGACTTCGTACTGCATGGATTCGTAGGTTGACAAGCCGTTTTCGGGATATCCGCCCTTGTGTGCCCAGGTCTGGAAGAAGACGGGGGTTGCACCGTTTTCCCGAATCTTCGAGACGAGGGAACGCGCGGCGGGATACATGAGTTCCTGACGGGCATATTCGTTCGAGGGAATCTGGCTTTGTTCTTGAAGGATGACGTAATCCCATTGTCTCTCCGAGAGTTTGGCTTCGAGCTCCGGCGATTTGAGATGATCGGAAAGCATCCATCCACCCTGGGCGAGCATGGCAACTTCCACTTGATGATCTCCCGACCACGCGAGTTTCGAGAACGTGTTCGGAAGGTCGTTTTCATAGATATAACTGTTTCCAACAAACAGCACGCGGATGCAATCGTCGTTATCGGTATCGTCGCAACGGATGGGGGCGCAGCCCAAAAGGGATAATGCGACAGTCAGCGAGAGGAAATAATTGAACAGCGAAATTTTTTTCATTGGATCACTAATCTAAAATATGTCGTTGCGAGCCGCCGCTCTTGATTTTCGGTGGCGCGGCAACCCCCACTTAATCGGAAATACTTTGGAAAACGGGAGGTTGCTTCGGGCGATCCTTCGTTTCAGCTCCGCTCCACTCAGGACGCGCCCTCGCAACGACATTTATGAATCATTGCACGACTATCTCCATAAACACCGTATCGCCAAACAGATTTCCATCCGGGTCGAGGGCTTGCCAGATGGATTGATACGTTCCCGGTTCGGTTGGAGCGGTGAAGAGGATTCGCAGGGTAGCTTGGCTCCCGGCTTTGGCAGGGTAGAGCGGCTGTTCCTCCGCCGCGCCTAGCGTCGTGCCGCCCACCCACTTGAGTTTGTAACCCGCGTCCCAATCGCACGTCCCGGAGTTTTGAACGAGCCACTGCTTGTCAATCGCTGCGCCGGGGGCGAAGACCGAGCCGTCTTCGACGGTGACATCGTCCAAAAAGGAGAGCGCGTTCGCGCAGGGACCTTCGGTGGGCGTGGCGGTGACCGTCGGCGTAAACGTGGGGGTGAACAACGCAGGCACGGGCGTGGTGGTGGGAAGCGGCTGGGTGGGCGGAATTGCCGTCGGCGGGCGGAAGGGCGTTGGCGCGGGCTGGGGGGAACAGGCGGCGGGTAGGAAAAGGATTGGGAGCAGAAACAGGAATCGGTTAAGAAAGAGGCGCGCGGAGCGAAGTCGAAGTGTCGTCATAAGAAAATGGACACGGTGAGCCGTGTCCATTAATTTTACGCTTCTTCCTCAACCGCGCCGGCATCCTCACCCCCGCCGTCGCCCATGTCGAGCGGGAGGGCGATTTCGCCGCTGAGAGCTTTTTGCCTGATGACGCTTTCGATCTCGTTCATCAGGTCGGGGTTGGTGCGGAGGTAGTCCTTTGCGTTTTCGCGTCCCTGACCGATGCGGACATCGCCGTAGGAGAAGAACGCGCCGCGCTTCTGAATGACCTCGAACTTGGTCGCCAGGTCGAGGATGTCGCCGCTCTTGGAGATGCCTTCGTTGAACATGATGTCGAACTCGGCGGTGCGGAACGGCGGCGCGACTTTGTTCTTGACGATCTTGACGCGTGTGCGGTTGCCGATAACTTCCTCGCCCAGTTTGATGGACTGGATGCGGCGCACGTCAATGCGGACGGAGGCGTAGAACTTGAGCGCCTGCCCGCCGGTGGTGGTTTCGGGGTTGCCGAACATGACGCCGATCTTCTGGCGGAGTTGGTTGGTGAAGACGACGGCGGTTTTGGTCTGGTTGATCGCGCCGCTCAGCTTGCGGAGCGCCTGCGACATGAGACGCGCCTGGACGCCCATGGTGGCATCGCCCATATCGCCTTCGATCTCGGAGCGCGGGACGAGCGCGGCAACCGAGTCAATGACGACCACATCCACCGCGCCGGAGCGGACGAGAGTTTCGGCGATTTCGAGCGCCTGTTCGCCGGTATCGGGCTGGGAGACGAGCAGGTTGTCAATATCCACGCCGAGGCGCGCGGCATAGACCGGGTCGAGCGCGTGTTCCATATCCACGTAGGCGGCGGTTCCGCCTGCGCGCTGGGCTTCCGCAACCACGTGCAGACAGAGCGTGGTCTTGCCAGAAGATTCCGGTCCGTAGATTTCGGTGATGCGTCCGCGCGGGATGCCGCCGACGCCGAGGGCGATGTCAAGCGAGAGCGAGCCGGTGGGGATGATTTCGGTCACCATGCCGTGCGCTTCGCCGAGACGCATGATGGAGCCGTCGCCGTAGCGTTTGAGGATGTCACCGACGGCTTTGTCGAGGACAGCCCTTTTTGCGCCGTCCATTTGCTGGGCGGGCGCGGATTCTGCAGGCGCGGAACGTTTTCTTGCCATGGGTTATTCTCCTTGTAATCGCTTAACCACGAAGGTGGGGAGTTCATTCAAACGATTAAGTGGGTTAAGTATTGCCGAGAGTATAGCACAGATGTTCTGAGTGTCAAGAGAAGTGCCAAGTGTCAGGTTCCAGGTTTCAGGTTGCAGGTTTCAAGTTGCAGGTTTCAGGTGGCAGGTTGCAGGTTGCAGGTGGCAGGTGGCAGGTTAGGGGCGAGGCGTGGGCGTGGGTGGCAGGGCTTCGGGCAAAAATTCCAATGTCGGCGCGGGGGGACGGTTGGCGCTGAATCCTTCGCTGCCCTTGAAGGTAAAGTAACTCACCTGTCCGGGGAAAATCTCCACCCAGGTCTGGACGCGCTCCTCTTCATATTCGAACGAGACTTTGTAAATTCCAGCGGGCAGGTCGCCCAGCACGAGATTCTCCTGATAATACGGGTCCGAGTTGACCGCGCCGCCCTTGCCATAGGTGCGGATGGTGAACGTGCGCGAGGCGCGTTCCGGCGCAACCAACACTTCGATCTGTTGCAGCAACTCTCCCTTCGAGTCCATGATGCGGCCCGCAAGCACACCCCAGCCCTGCGGCGGGGCGATCCACAACTCCGGGTTGTAGGTATAAAAGAAAGAGTTGTTCGGGAAGCGCACTTCAAAATGGACGTGCGGTCCGGTTGTTGCGCCGGTGGAGCCGACAAAACCGATCACCTCGCCCGTCTCCACATGCTGACCCACGATCACGTTCATCAAACTCATGTGGGCATAGACCGTATAAAGCTGCTGGTCGTTGTAGCCAAAGTCATGCCGGATGGCGACCGCCAAGCCATACGGGTCGGTCTCATCGCCCGGCGTTTCGCGGAACAAGCCCCAGTCTGCCCACACCACCGTCCCCGCCGCCGCCGCCAGGATGGGCGTGCCTTCGGGCGAAGGGATGTCCACGCCGGTGTGAACGATGTCGCGCCCAAAAAACACGCCGCCGTAACGATAATCCGGTACGGGCCAGTTCATTTGGTCCGCGGCAATGGGACGCAGGAAATAAAAATGATCATAGGGCGAGATCGCCCACGGCACGGGATAAAGAGGCGGACGCCAGTTGGTGATTGGCTCCGCGCCCGGCGTGGGAAGGCTGAACTGAAACGGCTCCGGCGAAGGAGTCAACCCCGCCTCAAACGGGACCTCGGGCTGACTCAGCCCTTCGAGGTTGATCACCGGCGTGGGGGTGGATGAACCTATTTCATACGAGCAGGCAGTAAGAAAGAGGATGAAGAGAATTGGGAGGATCCGTTTGAGGGGCATTTTGTTGAATGTCATTGCGAAGCAATCTCATTGTTATATGCGGAGATTGCTTCGCTCGTTTCACTCGCTCGCAATGACATGACGATTAAGGAATCACCGTCGGCGGGGTGGGGGTGGGCGTCGGCGGGGCGGGCGTGGAGGTGATGGTCGGCGTGAGAGACGGCGTGAAGGTCATGCGCGGGGTGCGCGTGGGGGCGCGGCGTGGAAGTAAACGTGGCGGTGGGAGTCGGCGTGAGCGTGGGAGCCAGCACCTTCGTCGGCGTGACCAATGCCTCCGGCGGGTACAGTTCCTGCATGGCTTGATACCAAGTCAAGCCGCTGGTGAGGGCAAAGGTGGTGAAGCGCGCGCCTTTGTAATACGTGCGCCAGTTTGGGAGCGAAGGCAAACGCTCCCAGCCGTAGGCAAGCGGCGAGCGAGGTCAGGGCCCACCCAATACCCGGCAGGGACAGGCGCATAATCGCCGCCCTGCTCGTAGGTGCGCGGGTCGAGGTCGTAACGGGCGTATAAATTCCACGGCGAGTTGTGAATCGGCTCACCCAGCGAACCGTCCTGCACGCTGCACCGGACGTACACCCGCCAATAGGTTTGCGCGCCGATGTCTTCGCGCACGGTCGCCATCCAACCGGCGTTGGACATGAGCGAGTTGACGGCAAACGCCCTGCCGGTGTACAGCCAGTCTTCGTCCCAGCCGGGCTCGAGGCTGGTCGTAAGCGGAACAAAGGCGTTCTCCAAACTGGCGAGCGCATCCCAGCCGGTCTCCTGAATGACGCGCTGACGCAGGGCATCGAACGATTCATCCGCGAGATCGTGCAGTTGCGGGTAGGGAGCCTGAATATTTTCGATATCCACCACATACCAGCGCTGGTTTGGCACGTCCGCGCCGGGCGTGACGGCTGGAACCCATAACGTGGAAGGAGTCATCGCGGCGGCTTGGGTGAACGAATCGGGCAACGGGCTGGGCAGCCCGGCGCGTCCCCGTGTCATGCCGCGCACCCGCCCGCTGAGCGGGATGGACGAAAGCAGCAAATTGCCGTCGAGATCGTAGGAGGTCATGAAATATTGGTTGGGCGCGCTGATCACCGCCACGACCTGGTTCGCGGCTTCGTTCCACGTGCCGATGAAGCCGTCGCCGACCCAATACGCCGAACGGTCGGGGGAAGCCGCATCCCAGATGTACAAGCCGCTGAAACCGACCGTCTGGCGAGGCGGTCTGCCCACAGCAACTGCGAGCCGTCGTAATTCCAAACGGGCGAACTCTCGGAGGCAAAAGGCGTGTTGCTCAGGTTTTGGTAGCGTTCATCCCCGGCAAGGTCGAGGTTTGCCAGCCAGATGTCGCTGTCGCCGCCGCGCGAAGAGACAAAGGCAACGTGCCGACCATCCGGCGCCCAGGCGGGGGTGTGGTCGGAGGCAGGGTGCTGCGTAAGCGGGACCTGCTCGCCCGAGTCCACGTTGACGACGGCGATTTCGAGGTTTTCGTTTTGGTAGGTTTCAAAAGCAAGCCATTGCCCGTCGGGCGACCACGAAGGGGCAGAGTCATAATTCGGCGTGTCGGTCACTTGCTTCAACTCGCCCGTAGTCAAAGCCATCACGTACAAGTCCCAACTGCCGCCGCGGTCCGATGCGAAGGCGAGCCGGGCTCGATCCGGGCTGAGGGCGGGGGCGATGTCGTTCCAATCTCCGGCTGTGATGCGCGTCAACGTCGAGCCGGCGGGATCGAAGACGAAGAGATGGGCGTAGGCGTTTTCTTCGATGGAGAGGAAGACCAACCCGCCTCCATCCCCGGACGAGGGAGTTGGCGCAGGCTCATCAAGCGGATCCAACGCTGAGGGCGATTGCACAGCCTCCGGCGGGACACTCTCTGTTGAAGACGCCGAACACGCCGCCAGCAGGAGGCTGACGATGCCGAGCAAATATACGATTTTTACGCGAAGGGGGGATAAAGGCAAAGGCATGGACGAGGACAATCAGGCGGAACCAGCCGAAGGGTCGTTCGCGGCGGGCGGCTGGAGGTCGAAGGAAAACCGGCGCATCTCATCGGAGGGACCATCGGGGTAGTACAAGCGCGCGTTCAAGGTGTAGGGGTTGCGCAGTTCGCCGCGGATGTGCATGGTGAATTCGAGCCTCCAACCCAGCGGCTCGACGATGCTGGTGGAAGCGACTTCTTCATCCTCGCCGTTGAAGAGGGCGACTTCGATATGGGGTCGTTTTTGAAAAGGGGTGATTTCGAAGTTGACGCGCAGGCGGCGTCCATCGGGGTAGGGTTCGGCGGTGAGGGAGGTGATGCGCGTTTCTTCTGGCACGGCGCGCGTCAGGTGATCTTCGGGGAAGAAAAATTCCATGCGGGGTATTATAACTAGAAAAGGCTCTCCCGTAATTAACGGGAAAGAGCCTAACCACAAAGGGCACCAAGTACACAAAGGAGGAAAAAGGCGTCCATTTTATAGGCGTTTTTCCTTTGTGATCGTCGTGTCCTAAGCCCTCAGCATGAGGGTCGTGGTGATAATGGTTTTCCCGTTAAAAACGGTAGAACTCTAGAAAAGAAAGCCCCCGCCCGCGCCCGGTGCGAGGGGAAGATTACAATTTCATTAGGGGAGATTGGGGATTAGAGATTGGGGATTAGAGATTGGAGATTGGAGATTGGGTAATTGGGGGTTGGTGATTGGGTAATTGGGGGTTGGTGATTGGGTAATTGGTAATTGGGTTATTGGTGATTGGGTGATTGGGTGATTGGTAATTGGTAATTGGTAATTGGGTTATCGGTTGTCGAGGGGGGATTTGACGGCGAGTCCGCCGCGGTTGAGGACGTGGGTGTAGATCATGGTGGTTTTGACGTCCTTGTGACCGAGGAGTTCCTGAATGGTGCGGATGTCGTAGCCGGTTTGGAGGAGGTGGGTGGCGAAGGAGTGGCGGAAGGTGTGGGGGGTGACGTGTTTTTGAATACCTGCGGCTTTGGCGGCGGCACGGACGGATTTTTGGAGGAGGCTCTCGTCTGCATGGTGGCGCATGGGCTTTTTGGTGACGGGGTCCACGGAGAAGCCCGAGGCGGGGAAGAGGTATTGCCAGATGGTTTCGCGGGCGGCATTTGGATATTTGCGGGCGAGGGCGTAGGGGAGGTAGACTTCGCCGAAGCCGTCGCCGAGGTCGGTTTGGTGGATGCGCCGCACGGTCTGTATTTGCTGCCGGAGGGCGGGGATGAGGGAGTCGGGGAGGATGGTGGCGCGGTCGTCCTCGCCTTTTCCGTCGCGGACGGTGATGACGCGGTTGTCGAAGTCTATGTCTTTGACGCGCAGGCGGACACATTCCATGAGGCGAAGCCCGGAGCCGTAGAGGATCTTCGCCATGAGTTGGGGGGCGCCGCTCATTTTGCCGATAACGGCAAGCGCCTCCTTTTGGGTGAGGACGACGGGGGAGGGTCTTGGATTTCTGGGCGCGGATGATGTTTGTGGGGGGTTCGACCTCGATTTGCAGGACGTGGCGGTAAAGGAAGAGGACGGCGCTGAGCGCCTGGTTTTGGGTGGAGGCGGCGACGTTCTTTTCGGCTGCAAGGTGGGTGATGAACGCCTGGATTTCGGGGGCGCCCATGTCTTTTGGGTGGCGTTTGCCATGGAAGAGGATGTAGCGTTTGATCCAGTCTTTGTAGGTTTGTTCGGTGCGGCCGGAGTAATGTTTGGTGCGGATGGCGTCTGAAACCTGATCCATGAGTTTGCGGGGTTGGTTTTGCATGGTTGACCTTGTATTTGGGGGGTTGTCCACAGGACTGCTTCGCGTGTATAATCGGTTCATCCGATTTTAACTCATTCCGCCCAAACGCCCAAATGGATTTGGGGGATTAGGCGGAAACCGTCCAAAGGTAATTGAATTGGATGGGCGTTCGCAGAACCCCTGTTGGGCTGACAAGCGACTACACAGAAAGGATAATTTCTAAAGGAAGATAACAACAATTTTGATCATCCAAAATATTTAACACCAGCTGCAACTGGCAATCGTTCTAATCCACACGCACAAGGAGATAAGGAAATGGAAAAGACATGCTTTTTGATTTGCCCCATTGGGGATGAAGGATCAGATATTCGCAAAGCTGCTGATGATCTTATGGACTTAATTGTTATACCCGCCCTAGAAAAATTTGATTTTGAAGTCGTAAGAGCAGACAAGATACCCAGACCGTCTCTCATTACATCCGACATAATTCAACTTGTGCAAAATGCAGAACTATGCATAATCGACCTAACAGGCAGTAATCCAAATGTTTTTTATGAATGTGGAAGACGGCATGAGACAGGCAAACCATTCATTCAGCTTATTAATAAGGGAGAAAGATTGCCCTTTGATGTCTCTGGTATAAGAACTATTCCTTACGACCTGTCTTCAGTGCGTACTGCACATGCAACAATTAAGGAAATACAGACTTATGTTTCTGAATTGTCCACATCTGACTTTTCTCCCGGAACTGCTGGCGAATCTCTTTCTTCATTAGCAAGCGCTGTACAGCGCATTGAACGGAAGTTAGATAGTTTCACAACAATTGGAAGTGGTCATAAACAGGAAGAAGAGCATGGTGAATTTCTTGATAAACTCCGTATCGAAGCTAATCCGTGGAGAGCTTTTCAAGAAGCCATTAATGCAGAAGAATTGGATAAAGCTCGCTTTATATTACCCATATTACACACAAGACTTGGAAATACAAGTAATGTATTAATGGCGGCAATGATTTTTGCTAACGCAGGGGACACATTGGCGAAAGACATCTGCGTGAAGATTTTCGAATCCCCATCAGAGCAATTAGATGCTGATGTCGCGCAGAAGGCAATACAAGCACTAGTTAGTTATTACGATATTGTTGATGGAGAAAAGGAAGGATCTAAAGTTCTCGATCCAATAGTCCAAACTCTAGTTAAACGCGATGACCTAAAAGATTCTGATAAGGCGTACATCTTAAATCAACTTCAAAAGGTTCTTTTCGTAAGTAAACAATTCGAATACGCACTCACAATCATTGAACAAGTTGTTAATCTAGACCCAAATGACAAAGCTTATTTCTACAACAAGGCGATGATACATGATAACTTAGGAATGAGTGTTAAAGCAGCAGAGGCAGTCGACAATTACTTGAGAATAGTAGGAGCAAAAAACCTCGAATTTAAAGATTTAGCTCGCGCCGCACCTCTCTACGCAAAAGCAGGACGTATGGCTGACGCAAAAACAATGATAACAAAGATGAACGAGATTGACCGACAACGCACAGAGAAGTTTATAAATGAAAATGAGGAATTACAATCTCTGAGAATCAACTGAACATCATAAATTGCAGCCGAACACCGCGTGCAGCGCGCACACACAGATGAAGTGGGAAGTCAAGGGCGTCGCAAAAAGAAGGTAGAACGGGGCGCAAGGGAGCAAAAAAACAGCAATACCTCCCCACCACTTTTACAAAGCTGCGCAAAAGTGTTGACAAGGGTTGTATAATGATTTTGGAGCGATGAGCCCGCAAAACCTTTTCAAGGTCTCCGCAAGCGGAGTTAACTATTTGGGACGTCGCTCCTTCCTTATTAGCCCAGAGGGTGGCAATGGGATCGGCTTCTTCTGAACCCCAAGAGATACCGGTTGGCTCACTTCCCAGCCCTAAAGCATCCATGCGTATCCGTGCAAACTGCGCCGCCGTTTGTCTTTTAGGTCGATTTGCCTTTCCAACTGCATAGGCAAATTTCAACATCTTTTGTGCCACTGCTTTCGGCTCGGCATATTGATCTACCTTGCCTTGTAGCACGTACCAAACGGTAACCAATAGCTCCGTGCAATTGCCACAATCGCTCTGTTGTAACCTATCCGCGGTTGCAGTCGTGCCAGTTCTACCTTCCAATGCGGATGGCTGTTCGCCACGACATGCGCCGCTTCCACCATTGCCACACGCAGGTCTCGCCTACCCGCTTTGGTCATCTTGCCCGTATGCGTGGTCATTCCGCTGTCGTGTACCCGCGTTCCCATTCCCGCATACCCAACCAAATGTTTTGCATCTCCAAAGCGCTGGATGTCGCCAATCGCAGCATACACTGTCACTGCTGTGATCACTCCAAATCCCGCAATATGCAACAGACGACCGATCTCTTCGTTCTCCGCCGCAATGCCTGTCATCTCTTTCTCGATACGCGCTTCCTGCTGCTCTGCAAATTGCAGTGTCGCCAGATCGCTTTGCAGGTTCATCTTTTCTAGCTCCCCAGTGTCAATGCCTGCCACCAGCCATTGTTCGTCTTCGCAAACGGATTGCCTGCTGGCGGTTTCAGGTGATGTCGCTGGACCACTGCGTGCAGTCGATTCTTTGCCTGTGTTGCCAGATGCGTCATCTTTTGGCGCTGTGCCACCAACCCGCGCAGTTCCCGTACTTCTGGGGCGGCACCCAGATCCCCACCAGTAATCCTTTCGCTAACAACCGCGCCAAGATCGAGACCGCGATCTTGTCCGTCATTACTTGCGATCTTGTGATCAATGCTACATGTGGCGGATGCACTACCATCACCGATCCAGCATGCTCTACAAGTTCATCATACAGGCTGCCGGTGTTGGTCGTCATTTCCAGCGCCACTTCATCCTGCTTCGTTAGATTCTTTTCCATCCAACTCTCCGGGTTCAGCAGTTCCACCCTTCGTGCAGACATGACCACTTCCAAGTTTTCATCCACCCCCAATGCGATCAGGTAATGCTTATGCACATCCAGTCCAATATACCGTTTTCCATTTCCATTCATAGGGGTATACTCCTGATAATTCTGGCACACACGCCAGACTAGGTCGGGCACGTTTCTTTTTTAGGGGCGCTGAATCACACACAGATGCGAGCTGGGGCATAGTTTGCCCTTCTCAGTTAAGCGGATCCGAACGGGCAGTCAAACACCTGAGCGGGCTTGTTCTGGTTCTTCTTTGAACTTCCCATGCACGCTTCGACTGGACCCTTACGCAGCGTTCCCGGGTACGCGTTCCCGTTCACCAAACAAACGGAGCATATCCAAAAACGTGCCCGACCGCAACCCTTGCGGATCGCGCTTTCATGCTAACACCTGACTTGCGGGAGTCTGCGCGACTTACAGAGTTTTTCTTACACTTTAGGCTTTATCTGCTTTCGGAGTTTATCCACACTCCGCCCGCAAGCAGGTACCGATAACTTGCAGTGTCAAGATCATGAGAAGGAAAGTTTCTCATGGTCTTTTGTATTCAAAGGGATTTCATAATTAGGGAAAGCTTCGCCACCCCCGTCAGCCTCTGCGGTTGATCCGGGGTTGCAGATTCTTATTTCGGTTTTTCGTTCAAGCCCGCTTTAGCAGGTCAAGCCCAGTTCCTCCATGCGTGCCAGGACTTCCGCTCTGGGTGCGATCCTTCTGGGCACATTCCTGCGTACAAAGCGAGTGATGTCGGTCTCAATGCCGAGCTTCATCAACGCATATTTGGCAAACTGCTTGTAGGTCAGTCCCAGGCGGACGTTTTCGTCCAGGTCCCACGCCAACACCAACATCTTGTACGCCAGGTCTTCTTCGCTCGCATGAATGTCGGTCTCTTCCTTCGTCAGCACGTGCCAGACCGCCACCAACAACTTCCGCGCGATCACCACAATCGCCTGGTTCGGTCGACGCATGCGGCGTAGATACTTCTCATATTGCTCCTTCCAATACGGCGAAATACGGATCGCTTGCCACGCCGCTTCCACCAGTGCCCAGCGCAATTCCTTGCGTCCACTTTTGGTAATGCGCTTCTCGATGTGTTCCTTGCCACTCTCATGAACGCCCGCTCCCAACCCCGCATAGCCCACCAGATGCTTGGCACTCGCAAAACGCTGGATGTCACCGATGGCAGACAGCACGATCATGCTCATCACCACCCCGAAGCCGGGTAGTTGTAACAGTCTCACCGCCTGCTTGCCCCACGGCTCCCGCAGGCATTGCCGCCCCAATTCTGCATCCACTTCCGCTTTGTGTTTGTCAATCTCCTCCAGCAGCACCAGTTCCTGCTGGATCTGCATCTTCTCCAACCCACTCATCTGCTGTGCCTGCCACCGGGCTGCATCCTGCAAGCTCCCTTTCGGCAGCAGGATGTTATGTCGATGCAGCAGACTTTGCAGCCGGTTGCGGATCATCGTGCTCGTTTTGACCAGCCGATTGCGATACGAGATCAGCCCACGCAACTCGCGCACTTCTACAGGCGGCACCCATACCTCCGGCACGATGTCCGCAATCAACAAGCGGATCAGCCGCTTGACATCTTCCTTGTCCGTCTTGACCCGCGCTTCGGCAATCTGCCTCACGGCTCCGGCATGCGCCACCACGGTGCGGGTGACCAGCGGCGCCACACTGTCGTAGATGTCCCAGACATTGGTGGTCGTCTCGATCACCACTGCATCCCCTTCCTGCAGGTTGGCGCTTGCCCATTCCCGAAACTTCGCCATGCTGATCCGGCGGGGCGGCATCACCCACTCCTGCTTCGCATTCTGTCCCCCCGCCAGCACATACTCCTTGTGAATATCCGGGGCTATGTACCGCTCGATCTGTCTTGTATCTTCTGTTCCTTTCATGCTACACTCCTTATGTCTGTGCTTGGGACGTGGATTGTTGGGTTTGAGTGGCAGCTACCGATTCGGGTTTCGGTGCAAACTCGCACCATCCCAGATTAGGTTCCGCAGGTGTCCACATAACGCGGCGGGCTCTCGATTTCTTCCAGCGAAATCTGTCCCATAGCGGCTGCCGGACAACCCAGACACTCACACCCCATCAGCGTCCCTGCGGCGGTATCACCTCTAGGATACGCCGATGCCACGTCCCAAGCAAGTTCATTCTAATAACGCAAACCGTTGGGCGGTTTAGAGTGATGAACAAAGTGTCCATAGAAACCTCACATTGTGAAACTCACCAACTTATCCGCCCGTTGTCATTCCTTGACGAGCGAAAGAAGTAAAGCAATGTCAACAGTTCCAAATCGTTTATATCCAAACCAAGAAGTCATCCACGAGCTACGGCTTGTAATGGCTTCGAATCGCTTCATTTTCACGCAAGGTGGGATTTGGTTTGGAATTGGGATTGTGCTTGGCGTGATTCCTTTGCTCATTTACGCTGTGGCGTGCACTGCCTTGATTATTCTTGCCCTAACCTTTGAAAAGCCATATCAGCTTCTACGCAAGCTTCTTCCGTATGGGAATTGGCCCACCCATCTTGCCGTGCTTCCTCCTCAACGAATAATCTATAATATAGTATTGGTGTTCGTAGTGATAGTCATCTATTTGGCAAGTTGGTGGATCTTCCAGCGATGGCTATTGCCTTTGATCTTGCCGCCTCCAACCAATTTGTGGTGTGACGGGTCATTAGTTTGCATTCTGCTGAGGCGTTTACTTTCATGAAAAACCGCCTAACACGGCGTGCAGCCGACTTGGGGTACGCACCGCGTTTTCAGGCAGTTTCCTGACTTTGGGCTATTCCCGTTTCGGTGGCGAGTCCACGCTCCCACCCCAAGCGGCTACCGATAACTTGCAGTGTCAAGATCATGAGAAGGAAAGTTTCTCATGGTCTTTTGTATTCAAAGGGATTTCATAATTAGGGAAAGCTTCGCCACCCCCGTCAGCCTCTGCGGTTGATCCGGGGTTGCAGATTCTTATTTCGGTTTTTCGTTCAAGCCCGCTTTAGCAGGTCAAGCCCAGTTCCTCCATGCGTGCCAGGACTTCCGCTCTGGGTGCGATCCTTCTGGGCACATTCCTGCGTACAAAGCGAGTGATGTCGGTCTCAATGCCGAGCTTCATCAACGCATATTT
The DNA here is from genome assembly GCA_013112685.1 of Chloroflexota bacterium. Classification (GTDB taxonomy): domain Bacteria; phylum Chloroflexota; class Anaerolineae; order Anaerolineales; family Villigracilaceae; genus Villigracilis. The sequence continues at coordinate 2,325,191 of JABFGC010000002.1, forward strand.
GGCAAACTGCTTGTAGGTCAGTCCCGGGCGGACGTTTTCGTCCAGGCCCCACGCCAACACCAACATCTTGTACGCCAGGTCTTCTTCGCTCGCATGAATGTCGGTCTCTTCCTTCGTCAGCACGTGCCAGACCGCCACCAACAACTTCCGCGCGATCACCACAATCGCCTGGTTCGGTCGACGCATGCGGCGTAGATACTTCTCATATTGCTCCTTCCAATACGGCGAAATACGGATCGCTTGCCACGCCGCTTCCACCAGTGCCCAGCGCAATTCCTTGCGTCCACTTTTGGTAATGCGCTTCTCGATGTGTTCCTTGCCACTCTCATGAACGCCCGCTCCCAACCCCGCATAGCCCACCAGATGCTTGGCACTCGCAAAACGCTGGATGTCACCGATGGCAGACAGCACGATCATGCTCATCACCACCCCGAAGCCGGGTAGTTGTAACAGTCTCACCGCCTGCTTGCCCCACGGCTCCCGCAGGCATTGCCGCCCCAATTCTGCATCCACTTCCGCTTTGTGTTTGTCAATCTCCTCCAGCAGCACCAGTTCCTGCTGGATCTGCATCTTCTCCAACCCACTCATCTGCTGTGCCTGCCACCGGGCTGCATCCTGCAGCTTCCCTTTCGGCAGCAGGATGTTATGTCGATGCAGCAGACTTTGCAGCCGGTTGCGGATCATCGTGCTCGTTTTGACCAGCCGATTGCGATACGAGATCAGCCCACGCAACTCGCGCACTTCTACAGGCGGCACCCATACCTCCGGCACGATGTCCGCAATCAACAAGCGGATCAGCCGCTTGACATCTTCCTTGTCCGTCTTGACCCGCGCTTCGGCAATCTGCCTCACGGCTCCGGCATGCGCCACCACGGTGCGGGTGACCAGCGGCGCCACACTGTCGTAGATGTCCCAGACATTGGTGGTCGTCTCGATCACCACTGCATCCCCTTCCTGCAGGTTGGCGCTTGCCCATTCCCGAAACTTCGCCATGCTGATCCGGCGGGGCGGCATCACCCACTCCTGCTTCGCATTCTGTCCCCCCGCCAGCACATACTCCTTGTGAATATCCGGGGCTATGTACCGCTCGATCTGTCTTGTATCTTCTGTTCCTTTCATGCTACACTCCTTATGTCTGTGCTTGGGACGTGGATTGTTGGGTTTGAGTGGCAGCTACCGATTCGGGTTTCGGTGCAAACTCGCACCATCCCAGATTAGGTTCCGCAGGTGTCCACATAACGCGGCGGGCTCTCGATTTCTTCCAGCGAAATCTGTCCCATAGCGGCTGCCGGACAACCCAGACACTCACACCCCATCAGCGTCCCTGCGGCGGTATCACCTCTAGGATACGCCGATGCCACGTCCCAAGCAAGTTCATTCTAATAACGCCAGCCGTTAGCCCGCCAGTGCTGATATAGTGAATTGGCAAATTCAAAGCAGAGACAAGTGAGGAGCAACTAATGAACTTTGTTCAAAGCCCATCGGGTGGAATAATTATGGCAATTGGCTGGTTGCTCGCCTATTTGGTAGTTCTCTATTGGGCACAACGACCTCGTCACCGTGATCGCTGGCTGGTTGTGATAGCCGCGACTGCTATGGGAGCAATAGTTTTCCTGGTCAATCTAGTCGCTCGCGCCGTGGGCTGGTGGGCTTGGTGGGGATACACGCTTCCCCTCATGGTGCAGGCTGGGCTTCTCTTGTTGGGTCCCTCGGTTTTCTTCGTTTTCATTCTAACGGGCTATCGTTGGCTGGTTGCCCACAACCAGCGCCCATTATTATGGTATGGTTTGATCGGAATTGCCGTTCTCGTACCGTTCACGGTGTTGGCAGATTTATATAGCATCGAGCGTGGAAAACTCTCGTTTGGGAAAGGATACACCCTTTGGCAAGACGTGATTGTGGGTCAAATCTTTATCTGGATACCCGTTCTCATATATCGTCGCATTCAGCATTGGTATCAGATGTCACTTTCAAACCGGGGAGCGGGCTAACAATGCGTGCAGCCGACTTGGGGTACGCACCGCGTTATGTTGGCTTTTTCGTGGCTTTGAGTTTGTTCCGTTTCGGCGGCGAGTCCACGCTCCCACCCCAAGCGGCTAACGCCAGCCGTTCGGCGGCTGCCGCCCAAATTCATACTCATTTTGAATAACAACTCAGAAGATTGGGATAAGATATGGAAGCCATCAAAAAGATTTTACGAACTCCATCGGCATTTGTATTATTCCTAGTCGCTGTTGTCTCATTAATTGGCATTATCATTCAAAGCAACACCGACAAAGAAATCGCAAGAATGCCAATTGACGCTACGTCAACCGCTGAAGCAAGGTTAACTGAGGCTGTAAATATTTCGTCTCTGACACAACTCGCAATACTTCCCTCAGCAACGCCATACCCTCTACTTACATTTACGGAAACAGAGACACTGACGCCTACACTTACAACAACAGATTCTATTGCTCCAGGAAACATACTTTTACAAGATGACTTCATTGATAACAGAAATGATTGGCTTTTACTAGACACACAATTCATTAAGTCAAACATTCTCGGCGGAAAATACAAACATACAATCAATTGTCCAAAAGAATATGAAGCCTTCTATTGTGGTCATTATTTTCTTGTGCCTAATTTAGTCCACAAAGACTTTCAATTTGAAATTGAATCAGCTTTAATCGAAGTGTCGCCAAGTAATGCAGAAGTCATGATTGCTTTTCAATTCAGGAGAAATAACAACAATTATTACGATGTCTACTTTAGAAATATCGGGATGTATACAGTAAATATCTCAAACAATGGTTCATTAAACAAGTTATTAGAAAATACAGCCCTTGATGGTTTTAACCAAAATTTAAATACTACGAATCGCTATGGGTTTTCCGCGGTAAACAGTACAATAACCCCAATATTTAACGGAACCCAGTTGCTTACTGTAGAAGATGGGAATTTAAATCAAGCGGGTTCAGTGTATTTAGTAATTTTTGTTGCAAGAGGCAGTTCAGCAATTATTGAAATGGATAACTTACTAGTTATAGATCGGTCTGCTTATTAATCAAAGAGCCGCCGAACAAAGCGTGCACCTGACGCTGGGGATTCTGCGCACATCCCAAGCAGTTTTCTACGCCTTATCATTTTTCTGGCTGGACGGCTTCGCCGTCCCCACCCCAGCGCAGGTAACGCAAACCGTTGGGCGCTTCAAATCCAAACCTATCTAACAGTTTTGCGGCTCACTTGAGAAGCTGCCGTGTGTGCCCGCAACAGTGCAGGAGAATAGTATGACAATCAAACGGATGGACAACGTCGGCATCGTGGTGGAATCCCTCGATACCGCCATCTCTTTTTTCACCGAGCTGGGTCTGAAGCTCGAAGGGCGAGCCATGGTCGAAGGAGAATGGGCAGGGCGCGTTACCGGACTGGGTACTCAGCGCGTCGAGATCGCCATGATGGTCACCCCCGACGCCCACAGCCGGCTCGAGATTTCGCGATTTCTCACCCCGCCTGTAGTCGCCGATCACCGGAACGCCCCGGTGAACGCTCTCGGCTACCTACGCATCATGTTCACCGTGGACGACATTGACGAGACGCTCGCTAGGTTACTCAAGCGCGGAGCGCAACTCGTCGGTGAAGTGGTCCAATACGAGGACTCGTATCGGCTCTGCTACATCCGCGGCCCCGAAGGCCTTCTTATCGGGCTCGCCGAGCAACTCGGCTAAAGCGTTCTCGCAGGAGCATTGGTTTCGCAGTATTTTTTATTTGATTGGCATTCCTGGGAGAGTCCGTTTGTGAGTAAATTGCGAAAGGCAGAAAGCGCCCAACACAGCGTGCACCCGACTGGTGGGAGTCTGCGCGTTTTCAGGCAGTTTGTGTGGCTTGGAGTTGGTCCCGGCAAAGTGGCGTTGTCTCGTCCCACCCACCAGCGGGTAACGCGAGCCGTTGGCACGCCCCTCGATGTCATAGGAATTGAATTCAAAGGGAAAACAATATGCAAAAGTTTTCAGCTGCTCACCGAATCGTATTGACAGTCTTCATTTTGTTGTTAAATGGGTGCAGTAATAACAATACTAGCGGCAGTCCTGATGTCCAAGTAAATGAAGTAAGCAATAACACTACATCCTATGATGAAACCATTCATATCAACAATTGTGGTGGCAAGGCAGAGAGCGAGCAAATAAAAGAACGTTCTTTTTCTTCAAACATCGAAGGCGGGATTGAAGTAGGCGTTCAGCAAGTAGTGCAAGGTATTATTTCTGCAAAGTATAGCCAGGCTAGAAACACATCAGTAAGTCACAAGTTAGTTGCGCCTGCGGGGACAAATATGGAGTTTTTATTGAGATGGCAAGAGGAAGTCCATGCTGGCAATGTAGTTGTGAATGGTAGTACAGGAACTTACACGGTCAAAATTCCAATCGCTGTCGAACAAGTTTCAAGCCAAGATCTGGGATGCTCTGGAAATGTACCAAACCCACCATCTGCTACCCAAGCGCCTATAAACACAATTCCCCCTTCTCCAAGTTATGCAGAGAAGTTATGTCCTCATGCCATTACCCAAAACGAAGTAAATTCTTTTAATATTGGGGTTGCTGATGTGTCAACTGTACAAAGTTACATAAATCGCTTTGACGATGGACGTCCAAATGATGGTGGTGCTTTTTTACAAGGTACAAGAATTCCAGCAGGTGTTGTTATCGCTACAAACTTCGATAAAGTAAATCCAAACAAATGGCTCGATTATCCCGTCATTGCACTTGTTAATTCTGGTAGTTGGGGCTTGTTTCAATCTACGGGCGACTTCACTGCACCCAATGATGGTGCTTGCAGAGTTATAATCCCGTAAATCAAAAGGGTGTCCTGCAAGCCAAAAGCGTGCCAACAAAGCGTGCACCTGACGCTGGGGATTCTGCGGCAATCTCAAGCATTTTTCTACGCCTTATCATTTTTCAGGTCGGACGGCTTCGCCGTCCCCGCCCCAGCGCAGGTAACGCATGCCGTTGGGCAGTTCCTTGCAAAGACAATGAGTTCACATGGTAGAAATTGACATCATCCAATTATTGAAGTTTTATGACGAGAAAATTCAAACCAGTGTGCATCATGCTACGGCTATAAATGCGGTTGCGGGGGAAGATTTAGGCGCAGGACTAATTACACATTACCTCAATCGTGGTGGTTTTTCCGCAAAAGTTCTACCTGACCCCTGTACTCAAAAGACAAAGAAGGGACATCGTCTTGACAGATGGATTCTTGCTACTATAAAAAACGAGAGGGTTTACTACCAAACGGAAATCAAAAATTGGTCTGCTCATGCAATTGGTGGAAAGATTTTGAAAATTAATGCAACGCAAGATGAAGTATTTCAATACAAAATTATACGATGGCATAAGACTTGGAACGGCAAAACGCTAACGGAAAAAACAGCAAGAAAAGTTCTTACACCGATGAAGCCAGTAGAAGAAAACAGCAAAGTTGAACCTCTAATTTGTTTTTGGATGTCAATGCATCCTGAAGGGAAGAATGAGCCTTTCTTCTCAGTTGATATAAAAAACAAAAATTTTTCCAAGCTTTGGGTCTTCTCAATGTCCGCCTATCTTCGCAATCTATTAAATTCTGGCAAAAAGAAAGTAACACTTGAAATGCCCGATACCGAATCAAGAATTAAGTGGTTAAAAACATTGTTTCGTGTAAAATGAAAAACTGCCCAACAAAGCGTGCACCCGACGTGTGGGAGTCGGCGCGATTTAGGAGCACTTTCCTAGCTTCGGGTTTATACTGCCCTCAGAGCGAATCCACGCTCCGCCCACACGCGGGTAACGCAAACCGTTGGGCGCACAAGTAGTTTTAAAGGTGTGGGATTCTCTTTTTAGAAATAGGTCATTTTCCACTGTGCTTTTTGGGTTCTTCATATAAAGACACTTTGATTTCAAGTTCTGATGGTTTTAGCGGGTCAAGATTTCTTCGCTGTCCGTGTTTCAGATTGATTGTGTCGGGCTGTCAAAATTGGTTCGCGGTTCCAAGTTTATGCTTTCGGTTAGCAAAGTATCTGAATGGTCATGTCCATTTTCTTTAGCCAGGTCGAGTTTTGATTTTACAGGGTCAGCAGGCCCAGTTTATTTTTATCGGCAAACGTTTTGTAAGGCTTTATCCAGATTTTTCGGCTGAGTAGTATTCCTTTGCAAAGTTCGTATTTTTGCTGTGTTGGCGTTTCTGCTTCGTAAAGATTCTGTTCGGCTGAAATCTTTTTTGAGGGTTGCGAAAAGCTTTATTGTAGGTAAAATGTTGCAAGATGGGTTTCGTGTTCGCTGTCCGTCGTGAAAATCGGCGTTCCGTGCGCCCAACAATGCGTGCAGTGGACAGGTGGGTACGCGCCGCGTTTTTTAGCCTTTTTCGTGGCTTCAAGTTGTTCCCGTTTCGACGGCGAGTCTCAGCCCTCCCACCTGCCACTACCGATAACTTGCAGTGTCAAGATCATGAGAAGGAAAGTTTCTCATGGTCTTTTGTATTCAAAGGGATTTCATAATTAGGGAAAGCTTCGCCACCCCCGTCAGCCTCTGCGGTTGATCCGGGGTTGCAGATTCTTATTTCGGTTTTTCGTTCAAGCCCGCTTTAGCAGGTCAAGCCCAGTTCCTCCATGCGTGCCGGGACTTCCGCTCTGGGTGCGATCCTTCTGGGCACATTCCTGCGTACAAAGCGAGTGATGTCGGTCTCAATGCCGATTTCATCAACGCATATTTGGCAAACTGCTTGTAGGTCAGTCCCGGGCGGACGTTTTCGTCCAGGGCCCCACGCCAACACCAACATCTTGTACGCCAGGTCTTCTTCGCTCGCATGAATGTCGGTCTCTTCCTTCGTCAGCACGTGCCAGACCGCCACCAACAACTTCCGCGCGATCACCACAATCGCCTGGTTCGGTCGACGCATGCGGCGTAGATACTTCTCATATTGCTCCTTCCAATACGGCGAAATACGGATCGCTTGCCACGCCGCTTCCACCAGTGCCCAGCGCAATTCCTTGCGTCCACTTTTGGTAATGCGCTTCTCGATGTGTTCCTTGCCACTCTCATGAACGCCCGCTCCCAACCCCGCATAGCCCACCAGATGCTTGGCACTCGCAAAACGCTGGATGTCACCGATGGCAGACAGCACGATCATGCTCATCACCACCCCGAAGCCGGGTAGTTGTAACAGTCTCACCGCCTGCTTGCCCCACGGCTCCCGCAGGCATTGCCGCCCCAATTCTGCATCCACTTCCGCTTTGTGTTTGTCAATCTCCTCCAGCAGCACCAGTTCCTGCTGGATCTGCATCTTCTCCAACCCACTCATCTGCTGTGCCTGCCACCAGGCTGCATCCTGCAAGCTTCCCTTTCGGCAGCAGGATGTTATGTCGATGCAGCAGACTTTGCAGCCGGTTGCGGATCATCGTGCTCGTTTTGACCAGCCGATTGCGATACGAGATCAGCCCACGCAACTCGCGCACTTCTACAGGCGGCACCCATACCTCCGGCACGATGTCCGCAATCAACAAGCGGATCAGCCGCTTGACATCTTCCTTGTCCGTCTTGACCCGCGCTTCGGCAATCTGCCTCACGGCTCCGGCATGCGCCACCACGGTGCGGGTGACCAGCGGCGCCACACTGTCGTAGATGTCCCAGACATTGGTGGTCGTCTCGATCACCACTGCATCCCCTTCCTGCAGGTTGGCGCTTGCCCATTCCCGAAACTTCGCCATGCTGATCCGGCGGGGCGGCATCACCCACTCCTGCTTCGCATTCTGTCCCCCCGCCAGCACATACTCCTTGTGAATATCCGGGGCTATGTACCGCTCGATCTGTCTTGTATCTTCTGTTCCTTTCATGCTACACTCCTTATGTCTGTGCTTGGGACGTGGATTGTTGGGTTTGAGTGGCAGCTACCGATTCGGGTTTCGGTGCAAACTCGCACCATCCCAGATTAGGTTCCGCAGGTGTCCACATAACGCGGCGGGCTCTCGATTTCTTCCAGCGAAATCTGTCCCATAGCGGGCGCCGGACAACCCAGACACTCACACCCCATCAGCGTCCCTGCGGCGGTATCACCTCTAGGATACGCCGATGCCACGTCCCAAGCAAGTTCATTCTAATAACGCAAACCGTTGGGCTGCCCGTCCTGTAAAATTATGGCGTCTACTTTGATCAGGTTGGGGATTCGCCGCTCGGCAATGTCACTTCTGTTAATCAGGATTTCGGGTTTCTGGTTTTTCGATGAGCAAGCTTGCAAGTTCTCGTGTTTTTCATTCGGTGATGGTTTCTTCGTTGACATTGTCTCAGGTTGGTTGTGTAAGGGTGCAAAGATTAGCCCGGCCCTTTTAGCCAGTCTTTTCGGTTCACGCAGTTTTGGCGTTGTTGGCAATGTCAGGCTTGGGTCAGGTCAGGTTGCTGAAATGACTCGATCTCTCTCGTCCAAAGATTTGGTTAGTTTTGTTCGGACGGATGGGTCAAGTTTGTTTCCGTTGCCATGTTCAGAGTCGGCACAGCCTAATCGTTCCCTTGCCTGCGTTCTGGGAAGTTATGCTTTTTGTCAGTTGCTAAAGTTTGAATCGTGTGCCATAATTTTTTCACGTTGGCGCGAGAGGCTTGCACCGGTACGTGTGGCTGGCGTTCATGAGGGCAGCCCAACAATGCGTGCACCCGACTTGGGGTACGCGCCGCGTTTTTCGAGCTTTTTCCCGGCTGTCGCGGGATTCCGTTTCGAGGGCTTATCCACCCTCCCACCCCAAGCGGGTAACGCTCACCGTTAGCCCGCCCATCTAAAAAGTAATTTGAGTTTGTATGCAAAGAGGTGACGATTATGTTATCTGACCATGAACTAAAAAATATGATGAATGAAGTAATGAAATTGGCGGGTGAGGATTTTGAGATAATTCGTGGCGCGGAAAGACGTTCTGTAAAGGGAGCAAGAAACACTCAAAAATCTACGCATCGCAAGTATGTTCAGTTTTACCCAGGAACAGACGTGAAGGCAGGAGATATTTTGATTCGACAAGTTTCTGGGGAGGAGTGGCTAGTCACCGAAATTGACCATCAGACTATTCAAGGAAAACTTCTTTCTGTCAATGCGTTTTATGAAACTCGCTTTGAGCGAGAAAGACAGCCAGCGCCATCTGTGAGTTACACATTTCATAATTCATCCAATATTATCGCAGGCAGTCAAACGTCTGCTACGATGAACATCAATATTGGTGAAATTGAAAAAATGATAGAAGAAAATGGAGGTGCTGACAAAGAGGAATTACTCGCACTTGTCATGGCTATCAAAGAAGCATTTGAAAAGCAGGATACAATATCAAAAGGTTCACTAGCACGATTCAGTGAAATGCTTGAAAGACATAGTTGGATTATGGGTTCACTTGTACAATTACTCGGTAGCGCAGCAATACAGTTTTTCATACGGTAGTTTGCAGGCAAAAAGCGGGCTAACAAAGCGTGCACCCGACGCTGGGGATTCTGGCGCGATTCCAAGCCTTTTTCTACGCCTTATCATTTTTCCAGTCGGACGGCGTCCCGCCGCCCGCCCACACGCGGGTAACGCAAACCGTTGGGCGTTTGTCAAAAGTAATCCGCAATAAAATAGTTATAAGGCAAGGGAGTGTTCTGTATGGAAATTTTCATTCCACTAATGGTAGCGGCTATTCAATCTGCGGGTCCTGTTTTGGGGTCTTTCGTTTCAAAAGCAAAAGATGTTGCAGATAAACACATTTTCGACAAGAAATTTGTTGAAAACGCGATTATTGACTCTTCAAAACAACTTGCTGAGTTAATCAAGGTAGCATCACTTGGCTTGAAACAAGAACTGATAGAACAAAGCATTATAGATGTGGTACAAGAACTTCAAGCCCATGTAGCATCTATCAGAGACTTATTAAGTCTGATCAAAACGTCCGAAATAACGCCTGCAATGGCTGAACGATTAATAACAGGCGGACTTCTCCCTCTACAAGTAAGTCTAAAGAAAGCGGAATTACGCTTAACTCAATACGAAAGAGAAGATTTGCGCCTATTTTGCCATGTTGCAGGTACAAACGCGCTAATTGCTGGTTATGCTTTTGCAGGGCAAGGGGTTTCTACTTTACAAAAGGATTTAGAAGATTCAATTTATGTATTCCAAAAACGGCTACTGGACTCAATTGCCAAATCTAACGGCGAAATTCCGTGGAATAAAGTCCCGCATTTATTAACCACTGAAGGTATATCTGACCTTTATGAATTGTATGTTTCCAGTGCAAAAGTTGCAGAGAAAGCATACTTGAGTGACGATAAGAAAGAAACGGAATCGAAAGAAGTTACTCAAACAGCCAGAATAATGCAGGACCCTTTTATTTTTTCGGTCTTTGTCTGCTCAGAATGTGGTCACAAAGGCATTTCTCGCAAAGCCACAATATATCCAAATTGCAATCGAAAATTTGTGTAAGGTTATAATGACTTCTTCAAGTTATTAGTTATTCAAGGCAACCACGCCCAACAAAGCGTGCACAGATGAAGTGGGAAGTCAAGGGCGCCGCAAAAAGAAGGTAGAACGGGGCGCAAGGGAGCAAAAAAACAGCAATACCTCCCCACCACTTTTACAAAGCTGCGCAAAAGTGTTGACAAGGGTTGTATAATGATTTTGGAGCGATGAGCCCGCAAAACCTTTTCAAGGTCTCCGCAAGCGGAGTTAACTATTTGGGACGTCGCTCCTTCCTTATTAGCCCAGAGGGTGGCAATGGGATCGGCTTCTTTCGAACCCCAAGAGATACCGGTTGGCTCACTTCCCAGCCCTAAAGCATCCATGCGTATCCGTGCAAACTGCGCTGCCGTTTGTCTTTTAGGTCGATTTGCCTTTCCAACTGCATAGGCAAATTTCAACATCTTTTGTGCCACTGCTTTCGGCTCGGCATATTGATCTACCTTGCCTTGTAGCACGTACCAAACGGTAACCAATAGCTTCCGTGCAATTGCCACAATCGCTCTGTTGTAACCTATCCGCGGTTGCAGTCGTGCCAGTTCTACCTTCCAATGCGGATGGCTGTTCGCCACGACATGCGCCGCTTCCACCATTGCCACACGCAGGTCTCGCCTACCCGCTTTGGTCATCTTGCCCGTATGCGTGGTCATTCCGCTGTCGTGTACCCGCGTTCCCATTCCCGCATACCCAACCAAATGTTTTGCATCTCCAAAGCGCTGGATGTCGCCAATCGCAGCATACACTGTCACTGCTGTGATCACTCCAAATCCCGCAATATGCAACAGACGACCGATCTCTTCGTTCTCCGCCGCAATGCCTGTCATCTCTTTCTCGATACGCGCTTCCTGCTGCTCTGCAAATTGCAGTGTCGCCAGATCGCTTTGCAGGTTCATCTTTTCTAAGCTCCCCAGTGTCAATGCCTGCCACCAGCCATTGTTCGTCTTCGCAAACGGATTGCCTGCTGGCGGTTTCAGGTGATGTCGCTGGACCACTGCGTGCAGTCGATTCTTTGCCTGTGTTGCCAGATGCGTCATCTTTTGGCGCTGTGCCACCAACCCGCGCAGTTCCCGTACTTCCGGGGCGGCACCCAGATCCCCACCAGTAATCCTTTCGCTAACAACCGCGCCAAGATCGAGACCGCGATCTTGTCCGTCATTACTTGCGATCTTGTGATCAATGCTACATGTGGCGGATGCACTACCATCACCGATCCAGCATGCTCTACAAGTTCATCATACAGCTGCCAGGTGTTGGTCGTCATTTCCAGCGCCACTTCATCCTGCTTCGTTAGATTCTTTTCCATCCAACTCTCCAGGTTCAGCAGTTCCACCCTTCGTGCAGACATGACCACTTCCAAGTTTTCATCCACCCCCAATGCGATCAGGTAATGCTTATGCACATCCAGTCCAATATACCGTTTTCCATTTCCATTCATAGGGGTATACTCCTGATAATTCTGGCACACACGCCAGACTAGGTCGGGCACGTTTCTTTTTTAGGGCCGCTGAATCACACACAGATGCGAGCTGGGGCATAGTTTGCCCTTCTCAGTTAAGCGGATCCGAACGGGCAGTCAAACACCTGAGCGGGCTTGTTCTGGTTCTTCTTTGAACTTCCCATGCACGCTTCGACTGGACCCTTACGCAGCGTTCCCGGGTACGCGTTCCCGTTCACCAAACAAACGGAGCATATCCAAAAACGTGCCCGACCGCAACCCTTGCGGATCGCGCTTTCATGCTAACACCTGACGCTGGGGATTCTGCGCAAATCCCAAGCAGTTCTCTACGCCTTATCCTTTTTTCTGGTTGGACGGCTTCGCCGTCCCCGCCCCAAGCGGGTAACGCTCACCGTTAGCCCGCATGGCGAAATAATAAAATTGCATCATCGATAATTAGAAAATACCTTGTGTCTTTTACTTACGGGAAACGGGATGTTATGAATCAAAATAGCAAAAATAAACGAAATATTGTGGTTTACATAATCGGCGTTTTATTCTTGGCGACAATCGGTGGCGTGGTTACAGCTTAGTGGTAACGAAATTGGCGGGCTGATCTTCATTATTGGTCCTATATTGATGATGGTAATGTTACGGTTTTTCGGGGGCGATGGTTGGAAAGATGCAGGCCTGAACCTAAACATAAAGGAAAACTGGCACTGGTATCTGTTTAGTCTGTTGGTGTATCCAATCATGATGACAATGGTAATTGTGCTAGGTACAATATTGGGAGTGACCAAGGTTAATAGCAATCTGAATTCCCTGCTACCAGTATTTATTGCTGGTTTTGCAGTTCAACTCATTCCAAGAATGATTTTTGCAATGTTTGAAGAATGGGGTTGGCGTGGCTATCTTGAACCGCGTTTGGTTGCATTGGGTGTACCCGATACGCGGCGGCATTTATTCATCGGGGCAGTCTGGGCGTTTTGGCATTTTCCACTGATTCTCTCCACTGCCTATACTGAAATTCCATACGCAATCTTTTTCCCTTTTTTCGTGATCGCTGTAATATTAACAGCCATCGTATATGGACAACTCCGAAAAGCAAGCGGAACTGTTTGGACATCTGTTGTAATGCATGGTATTGGGAACGCATTTGGATGGGCAATCCTCCAAAATAATTTACTGACTTTCAATAATAAGTTGTTGGCTAATCCTGCGCCAGAGAGTATATTCAGCGTTGTAATTATTGGTGTCTTGGGCTGGTGGATGTTATATAAGCGGAAGACAAATGTTCAATAGCAAAAATGCCGCCCAACACAGCGCGCACCCCGTTTTCGCTGCGCTTCACGGGGCGAGCGGACTGACCTTCGGACGAATACCGAGGACAGGCGCTGAGGACTGCCGCCTCGAGGCGTGCGCACACCCCACCTGTACCCGCACCTACTACTTCACATCCGCTTTCATCACAGCCGCCAGCAGGCGGTGGAGCAGGTAGAACGGGAGGAGCAGAGCCGAGGTGCATGGCGTTGCTCAAGCCGAACAACAAGGCAATGGAATAAAGAAAGGCGTCCAGGGCGGGGGCAAGGTTTTCGAGCATCCATTCGCCTGCGCCGGCGAAGATTGCCAGAATCAGCAAGCCTGTCACCCACAAACCGAGCGGAAGCCAGGCGTGACGGTCCGACTCGGAGGGGAGCATGGTGCTGGAAACCGCAAAGGTGACGTAAAACCACAAATAGAAATCGGGGACATTCGGCAGCATACCCAGTCCCATCCAAAACAGTCCGACCTGGCCGTCGCGCAGGACGTTCCAAAGCGTATGAACTTGCATCTGGTAAATGCCTGCGTACGCCACGAAGGACGCCCCGGCGATCAGCGGCGCAAGCCCGATGAGCGAGTCGCGCAGGATGTCTGCCCGTTCGGTCTCCACGTATCCCATTTGCAGGCGTCCGTCCGCTGTTGGGTGCGGAATGACCGAGAAGCCGCCCGTCCGCACGCGGAGGAGTTTCGCCATGAGGAAGTGGCTGAACTCGTGCAGGAACACTCCGGGGAAGAACAGCACCGAGAACAAACCGATCGTCAGCGGTTTGCTGCGGGTGAGGAGCAGAAGCACCACTTGAATCTCACGATGCAAAAGCCGCTGGAGAAACACCAGCGGCAGAAGCATGAACAAAAACCAGAGGAAACCGAGGAAGGACACAGGGCTAGACGGGGGTCATATCGGAGGGCGGAAGGGATTTCCCGGCGGTGTTGTTCCAAATCGCGCCGCCTCCTGCGCCGAGCGCGGCGGTCAGACCGACGTTGATCAAACCGACACAGCACGCGATTGCGATGGAACCGATCCAGACCGAGGTGGGGTCGGAGGGCGGGAGTCCCAGCAACTCATTGATCTGGTATTCGGGATTCTGCATCACCAGCGCGTTGATGATGGAGGCGATGAACTGCCCCACGATTCCCAATCCGCCCGCAATCGCTCCCGCATACGCGCCGCGTTGAACGGTGGTGAGCGGGCTCTTCTCGAACACGCCCGTCAGGTAGCCCGCCGCCAATCCCGTCAACAACGGGACGCACAGCGCGCACAACGGACTGACGACTGCCGCCGCCAGCAAAACGAACAGGAACATCGCGGCTCCAGAAATAAGACCTGCTTTTATCATCGCTATACTCCTTTTTCAGATTTGGCTTGCGTAACGATTCCCACAAACTCATCCACTTTCAAACTTGCGCCGCCCACCAGCGCGCCGTCAATGTCGGGCTGGGAGAAAAACTCCGCCGCGTTGGAGGCGGTCACTGAACCGCCGTACAGAATGCGGATCGCCTGGGCGGCGTCCGCGCCGAACAACTCCGCCAACGCCGGGCGGATCACTCCCCCTTGCACGCTTTGGGCGTTCGCCCCGCTGGAGGCTTTGCCCGTCCCGATCGCCCAGACGGGTTCATAAGCGACCACGATGCGCGGAGCGAATTCGGGGGAAATCCCTTTCAGCCCCAGCAAGGTTTGGGAGGAGACCACCTCCCGGGTCCGGTTTGATCCGTACTGTTCCAGCGTCTCGCCCACGCAAACGATGGGGGTCAGGTCGAATTTTTGGGCGGCGAGCAGTTTCCGATTCACCGTCTCATCGGTTTCGCCGAAATACGCGCGCCGCTCCGAGTGACCGAGGATGACATAACCGCACAACTCTTTCACCATCGCAGGCGAGACCTCGCCCGTGAACGCGCCTTTTTCCTCCCAGTGCATGTTTTGCGCGCCAAGCCCAAGCCCGGTGCCTTTGAGCAGACTGGAAACTTCATTCAATGCAACGAACGGCGGGCACAACACTCGTTCCACGCCCGTGAGCGCATTCAACTGCGGCGCCATCGTCGAGACGAGTTCGCGCGCCTCCGCGATGGTTTTGTTCATCTTCCAATTACCGGCAACAAACGGTGTTCGCATGGTTCTCCTTATTGCAGGGTGTGAAGGAACTCCTCCGCCATCGCGCGCACCCATTCGGGCGCGCCCAGGTCGGATGACAGCGAAAGCAGGAGCGCCCTGGCATCGTCGCGCCTGCCTTCCTTGATTGCAATCTCCGCTCTCAGCAGGGGGATTTCGTACATTTCCGGTTTTAGTTTATCCGCGTTTTCAAGTTGTAATTTGGCTTCTTCGATGCTCCCGTGATGAAGCGCGTAACGCCCGCGCGCGATGTAACCGAGCGGCAGGTTGACGTTGTCAATCCGTTCGTAGAAGACGAACAACGGCATGTTCTTTTCCCCGGCGGCTTTGTACACCGACTCGCGCAGCCCCATCATCACTTCTTCGGGAATCTCGCCGCCCTCGATGCGATAGATCGGCGCAAGACGCATATACATCCCGGCGGTCGGCACCCGGGCTTCGCGTGCCTTGAATTCATGCGCGGCTTTCAGGAAAAAATCCTTGTTCGTGGGTCCAGCCAGATTGGATGCCTGCGCCAGTTCCTCCATCGAAGCGGGGGTTTGCCCGTCGTCCCACAGCGCAAGCGAGAGCAACAAATGAGCATCCGGGTCGCCGGGGTTTTTCTGCACAAGTTCATACGCGGCGGCAACCCCCGGCGGCAGGTCTTGAGGCGGCGTGGGCAAAACGCCAGCCTCCGGTGACGGCAACTGTTTTGGGACGGTCGGCAGAACTGGCGCGCTGGTCGGGACTTTCGTCGGCTGTTGGTTGCGGAATCGCGGCAGGCCGCGGACGGCAAACAAGCCGACTGCCATGCACAGGATGAGGACCAAACCCGCCGCCACCCATCCCCAGGGCGAGCGCTTCACCGCCGGACTTTTAGCGGCTGCTGTTTTCACGGCAGGCTGTTCCACGCTGGGAGCGGCGACTGGCTCCTTCAAGCGCTGCGGGCGCATGGTGATGGCGGTCCCCTGCATGGGCACGCCCGCTGTCACCCACGCAGACTTGAACGCCGCGCACAATTCTTCGATTGTCACATAACGGTCGCTGCGGTCCTTGGCGAGCGCCTTCAACAAAACCCGCTGGACCGGCTCCGGCACATTGGGGTTGATGTCCATCGGCAGGGGCAGGGGCGTGTAAATATGGTCGTGGATGATCGAGAACGGCGTATCCGCGCTGAAGGGGACCTGTCCCACCACCATTTCATACAGCATGACCCCGAAGGAGTAAATATCCGTGCCGGAATCCAACTCCTTTTTCCCCATCGCCTGTTCCGGCGAGATGTATTGCGGCGTGCCCATGATCGAATCCGCCGAGAGCGTGGATTCTCCCGCCTGCGCGATACGCGCAAGACCGAAATCGGCGAGGTACATCACGCCATCGGTGGAGATCAACACGTTCGAGGGTTTGATGTCGCGGTGCAGGATGCCCTGCTTGTGGGCGTGCCCCAGCGCCGACCCGACCGAGTCCACCACCTGTTCGATCTCCTGCGAAGAGAGCGGACCCTTGTTCAGGCGGGCTTTGAGCGTATCCCCTTCGATAAATTTCATCACCAAATACGGGCGTTTCTCGTGCTCGGAATAATCGTAGATCGGCACAATGTTCGGGTGTTCCAGTTTTGCGACCACCCGCGCCTCGCGCTGAAAACGCCCGAGGAAGGTCGAGTCTTCGTTGAATGCCTGGTGCAGGACCTTGATCGCCACGTAGCGATCCAGGGAGGCGTGATAGGCTTTGAAGACGGTCGCCATGCCGCCCTGTCCCAACTGTTCGATGATTCGATAGGGACCTACGTTTTCGCCGACTGCAAATGACATACAGGGTCTCCGATTGAAATTTACTCCATTATAGCCGAGCGTCCATGATTCCGGCTGCGGGGATGCAAACTGCCTGCAAACTGAAACAATAAGAAGCGGACGGAATTTCGTCCGTCCGCTTCACGAATTATCAATCGAAGCAGGGCGCGGGATTACTGCTGGGGCAGTTCCACGTTGGGCGTGATGACGCCGCCCTCATTGGTGTAGTTGACCTTGAAGGGCTGGGAGGTTCCATCGCCGCAGTTGACGTTCCACTCCTCCACCCATTCGCCGTTGGCATCCGGCTCCTGGAGGACGGTGATGGTCGTGCCTTCCACGGTGGGAGAGTTGCAGCCGGAGATCGCGGCAATGATCTGTACCGAGAACCACGCCGTGAGCCGGGTTTGGTCATCGGCAAGACCGCCGGAGGGCACTTCGCCGCTGAAATCGAATTCCGGGGCGCCTTCCGTGCTGCCCGGGTCAATGAACGGCACATCGGTGGGGATTTCGGGAATCTCGATATTCTGCAAATCTTCCACCGCCTGTTGAGCCGCAACGTACGCCTGGTAGGCGTAGTAACCGCCGACGCCGGCCGCAACACAACAACAGCACAAAACAAGCGCAACGACGATGCCGATAATGAGATTTCGATTGCTTTTCTGTTCAGTCTGGGGAACGGGATTTGTCTCCATCATACATTCTCCTTTGGGGTTGATTGACGCATTATACAAAAGAAAGGAGCGGAAGGATACAAAATCCTTCTGCTCCTTTAGTCCTATGAGTATGTAGGGCGAGATAGTATCTTGTCCTACTTTTCGTGTAGGGCGAGATAGTATCTCGCCCTACTTTTTATGTGGGACGAGATCGCATCTCGTTTTACTTGTCGTTCAACGCCGCCACGCCGGGCAGTACTTTCCCTTCGAGGAATTCCAGCGACGCGCCGCCGCCGGTGGAGACGTGTGTCATCTGTTTGGCGACGCCCGCCTTCTTGACCGCGCTCGCCGAGTCGCCGCCGCCGATGACCGTCACCGCGCCGGACTCCGCGAGGAGTTTTGCCAGCGCAAATGTGCCTTCGGCAAACTTCGGCATTTCTGAACACGCCCACCGGGTCCATTCCACACGATGAGTTTTGCGCCCTTCAAAGTGGATTTGTAAATTTCGACGGTCTTCGGACCCACGTCCAACATGCGCCAGCCGGCGGGGATCTTGTCCACGTCAATGATTTGGGTGTTGGCGTCGGCGTCGAATTTGTCCGCGATGACCGCATCCACCGGCAGGACGAGTTTATCGCCCAGTTTGCCAAGCAGGGATTTTGCCGTCTCGATGGACTCGGCTTCGACGAGGCTGTCTTGCATGTTGAGTCCCTTCGCGGCAAGGAAGGTGTTCGCCATGCCGCCGCCGATGATGAGCCTGTCGCATTTTGCGGCGAGTGTTTCCACCACCAGAATCTTATCGCTGATCTTCGCGCCGCCGAGGATGGCAATGTAGGGGTGCTCCGGGTTGGCGACCGCCTTGCCGAGGTATTCCAGTTCCTGTTCCATCAAAAAGCCGGAGACGGCGGGCAGGAATCTCGCCACACCCTCGGTGGAGGAATGCGCGCGATGCGCGGAACCAAACGCATCGTTGACGTACACGTCGCCGAGCGCCGCCATCTGCTTGGCGAGTTCGAGGTCGTTCTTCTCCTCGCCTTTGTGGAAGCGGGTATTCTCCAGCATGATGACTTCACCGGGTTTGAGTTCCTTCGCCATCGCTTCGACTTCCGGTCCCACGCAATCCGGCGCCATTTTGACGGGACGAGCCAACAGCGAAGATAAAACCTCCGCAGCGGCACGCAGGCTGAATTCCGGGTCTGAGCCGCCTTTGGGGCGTCCCAAATGGCTCGCCAGCAAAACCGCAGCACCCTGATCCAAACAATATTGAATCGTCGGCAACGCAGCGCGGATGCGCTTGTCGTCGGTCACTTTGCCGTCCGCCATCGGCACGTTGAAATCCACGCGCATGAGGACACGTTTGTTTTTGAGATCAATGTCTCTTACAGTTTTTTTGTTCATGGTTCCTCCAGTGACGTACACAGGTACACAAAAAACAGGTACACAGGTCTTGTTTGACTTGTGTACCTGTATACCTGTCTACTTGTTTACCTCACAAACTCTTCGCCATCAACGCCGCGAGATCCGCCGTGCGGCAGGAGTAGCCCCATTCGTTGTCGTACCAGGCGACGATCTTGGCAAACGTGCTCTTTTCCTTGCCGAGTACCTGCGTGAACGGCAGGTCAACGGACGAGGAGTGAGAGTCGCCCTTGTAATCAATGCTGACCAGCGGCTCATCCACGGCTTGCAGGATGCCCTTCAAACGCGGGGATTGGGCGGCGTCGCGGAATGCCTGGCGCAGTTCCTCGGTGGTGGTGGCGACCTCGAATTCGGCGGTCAGGTCAATGATGGAGACCGTCGAGGTGGGGACGCGCAGGGCGTACCCGTCGAGTTTGCCAGCCATATCGGGGATGACCAGTTTCAACGCTTTTGCCGCGCCGGTCGAGGTGGGGATGATGCTCATGGCGGCGGCGCGGGCGCGGCGCAGGTCGGAGTGCGGCAGGTCGAGAATCTTCTGGTCGTTGGTGTAGGCGTGGATAGTGGTCATGAAGCCGCGCACGATCTTGAACTTGTCGTGAGCCACTTTCACCGCCGGCGCCAGCCCGTTGGTGGTGCAGGAGGCGTTCGAGACCACGTGATGCGCCTTCGGGTCGTACTTGTCCTCGTTCACGCCCATCACAATGGTCAGGTCTTCGCCTTCGGCGGGAGCGGAGATGATGACTTTCTTCGCGCCGCTTTTGATATGATTGACCGCGCCCTTCACGGTCTTGCCCTTTTTGTTCACGCCGTCTTCCTTGATGGTGAACAAGCCGGTGGACTCGATCACGATGTCCACGCCGAGGTCGCCCCAGGGAATGGCGGCGGGGTCGGTCTCCTTGAAGACCTTGACCTTTTTGCCGTCAATCACGAGCGCATCGCTTTCGACTTCCACCTTGCCGTCGAAGCGCCCATAGTTCGAGTCGTATTTGAGCAGGTGCGCCATGGTCTTGAGGTCGCCGATGTCGTTGAACGCAACCACCTCAAGTTCCTTTGGATACATGTCGCGGATCGCCTTAAGCACTTGGCGCCCGATTCGTCCGAACCCATTAATGCCGACTTTTATTGTCATTGGAAAATCCTCCAGTCAGTTTTTCCGGTTTATCTTATTGATTTTACTTCGTTAAAGGGGATTTGTGAATTTTATTACGGTCTACATTTTGGGTGATAAATGTCAGCATGAGAACCCGCCTCATCCTGACGGGACAGTTGATCCTGCTGCGAACGACTTTTCCCAAAAATAATCTCCTACGCAAGCGGACCCGTACGCTCGTTGAAAATATCCATGATGGATTGCGCCAGCTTGACCGAGTCGTGCCGCCAGGGATGCGCGTCGTTCACGAGATCGGTCAAGTACGTGCGTTCATCCGAGCGGGTCTTTTCATCCACGCGCACCCACACCGAGGAGGAATTCAACGCGCCGTCGAAATTGTCGTTGCACAGAATGACATCAAAGAGGTCGTCGCCCACGTACCCTTCCAGCACCCGGACGTGGTCGTACGTGCTGAACGTATCCGTCTCGCCCTCCTGCGTGGCGATGTTGCAGACGTAGATTTTCGCGGCGCGGCTGGCGCGCATGCTGGAAAGCAGGTCGTGCACCAAAAGGTTCGGCAAAATGCTCGTGTACAGGCTGCCGGGTCCCACCACGATCAGATCCGCGCTGAGCAGGGCTTTGATGACCGGCGGAAAGGCGGGCGCGTTATCCGGTTCCAGCCAGACGCGCCGCACACGTCCCGCCATCTCGGGGATGCGGCTCTCCCCTTCCACGCGGACTTCGTTCAGCGAATGAGGCAATTCCAAACTGGCGACCAGTTTCACATCGTGCAGCGTGGATGGAAGCACGCGCCCGTTCACCGAAAGCACCCTGCCCGATTCGACGATGGCGTCCTCAAAACTTCCGGTGATATCCGCCAGCGCGGTGATGAACAAATTGCCAAAGGAATGTCCCTCCAGCCCCGGGCGCGCCGCTGAAACGGTATTGGAACAACTGTGTGAGCATGTCTTCGTCGTTGGAGAGCGCGGCGAGACAATTACGGATGTCGCCCGGCGGCAGGATGCCAAAACTCTCGCGCAAACGTCCCGACGAGCCGCCGTCATCCGCCACAGTGACGACCGCCGTCAGGTTGCCGGTGTGCGCCTTCAAACCGCGCAAAGAGGGTGGAGAGTCCATGCCCGCCGCCGATGGCAACCACGCGCGGTCCGCGTTTGCGGCGGTGGAAATCCGTCAGCGTATCCACCACGTCGGAGCCGGGACGGATGAAAGGTCGAAGCAGGGAGCGGTTAGCTGGTAAATCCCATACACCACCAGCCCAACTCCCAATCCGCCAAAGATGACGGCGCGCAGGATGCGCGGGATGAAGCGCAGGGAGGCATAGGAGAGAATGGTTAGGATGATTGGGTTTGCCGAGTCGGTGCGGTACAGGTCAATGATGACGACGGCAAAGCCGAGCCCAAGCAGGGTGATCCCGGCAAGGACGAGCAGGAACCAGCGTTTGACACCCAGCCCGGGGCGGAACCAGCGCGGCATTCCGCGCAGGACCTCCCAAGTTCTTGATAAGACACCTCTTTGCATGGAAAGGATAATAGCAGGGTTGGGGGGATGAGTCAAAGGTTTGGCGCGGCGCGGCGGGAAAAGTCCCTTACGGTATAATTGTGCGCATGACCACAATCATTGCAGTTGACATCGGCGGAACTCAGATGCGCGCCGCTTCCTACACGCAAGACCGGCTTCAACCCATCAAACAGAAGAAAATTCCCACACTTGCCTCCGAACCGGGCGGAATGGATCGCCTCACCCGCGTCATCGAGGATGTGTGGCCCAACGGAAACTCTGTCGCCGCGATTGGATTGGGGTCGCCGGGACCGCTCGACTCGCACACCGGCTATCTGCTGGCGCCCCCCAACAACCCGGAATGGCATAATTTTCCGCTTGCGCCCAGTGTCGCCAGTCGCTTTGGCGTGAGAACCTACCTCGATAACGACGCCAACCTTGCCGGGCTTGCGGAGTATCGCTTCGGGGCGGGGAAAGGTCATCATAACGTTTTGTACATCACCGTCAGCACGGGGATCGGCGCAGGCGTGATCATTGACGACCGGCTGCTTCAAGGCTATCACGGTCTCGCGGCGGAACTGGGGCACGTCATCGTTGACCCCGACGGACCTCCCTGCTCCTGCGGGTTCAACGGGCACCTCGAGTCGTTTTCGTCGGGACCAGCCATCGTGCGGTACGTGCTTGGGGAACTGGACTCAGGCGCGAGGTCCATATTGAAGCGGGATGAGTCGCTCAACGCGCGGGATGTGGCGGAAGCCGCCCAACAAGGGGATGCGCTCGCGATCAAAGCCTACCAGCGCGCGGGGGAATATCTTGGAATCGGCGTCGCATCCTTCCTGCATGCCTTCGATCCATCCATTGTGATTTTCGGCGGGGGAGTTTCGCAGGTCGGGGATTTATTGTTCGATTCGTTTCATGTCAGTTTGAAACAGCGGGTCTTTCACCCACGCTACCTGGAGGGACTGGTGATAACGAAAGCGCAGTTGGGCGATAATGCGGGCTTGCTCGGCGCGCGCGCGCTGGCGGAAATGAAGGCGGGGCTGGCGTTCTGAAATCGTAACATTGTGGCTGCCGCTTGCGCCACTGAAATTCATTCAAGGAGCATGTATGACAAAACTTATCACACCCGGACCAAAGGCAAAGTCCATGATCGAGCGCGATCACAAGGTGATCTCGCCGTCGTATCCGCGCAGTTATCCGTTCGTGATGGATCACGGGAAAGGCAGTGAAGTGTGGGACGTGGACGGCAACCGCTTCCTGGATTTCATGGGAGGCATCGCCGTCGTTTCAACGGGATATTCGCACCCCAAGGTGGTGAAGGCAATTCAGGAGCAGGCGGAAAAATTCATTCACATATCATCGGACTTTTATCACGAGAACTGGGTTCGACTCGGCGAACGGCTGAACGAGATCGCGCCGATGAAGGAGGATGCGCTGTCGTTCATGACCAACTCCGGCACGGAGGCGGTGGAGGCGGCGATCAAACTCGCGCGCTACAACACCAAGCGCACGAACTTCATCGGCTTCACGGGCGCGTTCCATGGTCGCACGATGGGCGCGGTGACGTTCACGGCAAGCAAGGCGAAGTATCACGGCGGGTTTTATCCGTTGATGAACGGCGTGACCCATGCGCCGTTCCCGAACCCCTACCGCCCCGTGCTGGAGACCCGCAAGGGCGAAGATTACGGCGAGGCGGTTGTGCGTTACATCGAGGAGGAAATTCTGGCGCAAATCCTGCCGCCGAAGGATGTGGCGGGGATTCTGGTCGAGACCATCCAGGGCGAGGGCGGCTACATCGTCCCGCCGGATGGGTTCTACCCGGCGCTGCGCAAGTTATGCGACAAGCACGGCATCCTGCTCATCCTGGACGAAGTCCAATCCGGCATGGGGCGCACGGGCAAGTGGTGGGCAATCGAACATTTCGGCGTCGAGCCGGATATCCTCACCGCGGCGAAGGGCATCGCTTCAGGCATGCCGCTCGGCGCGTGCATTGCGCGCAAATCGGTGATGAATTGGGAGATCGGCACGCACGGCAACACCTACGGTGGCAACCCGATTGCCTGTGCCGCCTCGCTGGCGACCATCGAGTTGATCGAAAACGGGTTCATGCAGAACGCCGCGGAAGTGGGCGAATACGCCCTGGACGCCCTCAAGGAAATCCAGGCGCGGCACCCGAGCATTGGAGATGTGCGCGGCAAAGGTCTGATGATCGGCGTGGAATTCGTGAAGAACCGCCAGACGAAGGAACACGCCAAGGAATTGACGGATCGTCTCGTGGACCTCGCGTTCGAGCGCGGACTGCTGACTCTCTCCTGCGGGAAGAGCGTGATCCGCATCGCGCCGCCGCTTTCCATCAGCAAGTCCGAGATGGATGAAGGTTTGCAGATATTCGAAGAAGCGTTGACGCAGGCGGAGAAGGAAATGATGTAGGGCTGGCGGGTTAGAGAATAGAGGAAAAGAGATTGGAGATTAGGGATTAGGGATTAGAGATTGGAGAATTGAAGAGACCTTTGGGTTTTTGCTCAAAGGTCTCTTTTTTAGTCTGTATCCACTTTGTTGTCATCGCCAATTACGATGGTCGAGCCGGTGACGTCGCCTTGAATGTTGACCACCGTCCCGGATGAAGGTTTGCGTTTCGGTTTCTTCTTCGGCTGGTCTGCCTTGATCCCCGGCGGAGGAGCGTCAGCCGACGTCAACGGTTTCGCGCCGACCTGCTTCGCTCGCAGGTCAAGGGCTTTCAGTAGCCTTTCCATGCCGCCGTCGGCGAACAGGTCCACCCATTGATAGGATTTGAGGCTGTAGGGGATTTCGCATTCTTCGAGCCGGGCCGGGATGAGGAAAATTCGTCCCTCCGGCATCTCAAGCGCCCGGTCCAGTGCGAGGCGTAATTCCTTCTGGACGTATCCCTCCTTGCCGACCGATCGTTTCGTCAGGCAAAGCAGGATCACATCCGACTCATCCAGGACCCTGCCAATCTCCATTTTCCAATCCTGACCGGGGAGCAGTTGCTCGGTATCGAGCCAGGGCTTTGCCCCTTGCGCCGAGAGGTAGGCGTGCAATTTCTTCACCCGGTCGCGGTCATCGAAGGCATAGGAGAGAAAAATCTTCAGGGAGCGGGAAGCGGTCATCACATTACCCACCGTGATTATAAAGTAGATTCAAGAGACGGCGCTCCCCAAACGCCGTCTCTCTTTTTCTGCCTATCAGCGAATGTTGCTTGATTCGCCCGAGCTGGTGTCCGTTTGAACTTTTACCAGCACGGCGCGCACGGCGATGCGCCTGGCATAGGTATCCGCCGATTCGTTATAGTCCTTGCAGGTCAGCAGGGTTAGCCAGGCGTCCTCCTCATGCTGGAGCACGCTGATGTTGTAGGGGCTGACGATGCGGTTCTGGCGCACCTCGTAGATGTACACGGTCCCGTAGGCGCGGATGATTATCCGGTCGCCCCATTTGAGATCCCCAAGCGCGGCGAATGGACCGGCGTTACCGTTGGGAAGCACGACGTGCCCCGTCAGGACGCTGTTGCCTTTCCAGCCGGGGAAGGCAGTGCCATCCAGCCAGCCCGCTTGCCGCCACAGCCATGTGACATCCCAGTTATCGTCCGTCACCGGAACGCCCACGACAGGGATCCTCACCGCAAGGCTTGGAATCTCCAGCCACACGTCGGTGGACGCGTAAGCTTTTTCCACGGGCTGTATGGGCAGCCTGGTCGCTACGTTGGGGGCGAAACCGGAATCGGGCAATTCTTTCGGCAGGTTCTCGGCTTCTTCTTCATCGTCATCGGTGCCCCCACCTCCCGGCTCGTTGATGGTCACGCTGTCCGAAACTGAATACACGTTGACATCATCCAGCGGGTCGTACCAGCGCTCGGTGGATGTGGAGTTGTGGGGCGAAAGCTGGACGGGAAGCCCGTTAACCGGGTCAATGGGAAGCGACGTCCACGCGACCGAGGCGAGGTTCGTTGCGGGCGAGCCCAACAGCCGCGCATTGAAGGTGATCGTCGTGGTGGAACCCAGCGGGTAGTCATCCCAGGTAAAGATCAAATCGGTCGCCGGGGCTGGGCAGGTCGCCGTTGACGTGGTCGGGGGAAGCCCGGTAACAGTCAGCGAGCATGGGATGTATTCAAGGGTGGCCGGCAGGAAGTCGGATACGACGACATCGAAGGCGTCCGCCGTGCTTTGGTTCGTATGCCCAATCGTCAGCGTAAATTGAACCGGCGTGCCGATTGCCACATTGCTTGTCGGGGTCGCGGTCTTCTCAATCGTCAGGTCCGGCTCGACGATATTGACGTTGGGCGCGCTGGTCGAGAACGACCCGCCATCGAACGCCCAGGTGACGTTGTTGTTCAAGTCAACTCCATCCTGGTTTTCGATGACATCCAGAACGATGGCGCGGTATTGAATCTCAACCGTGGAGGCCGAGGCCTGGGCGGGGATATCGCCGAGGGTGAATTCCACCTGCCTGCCGGGGTTGGCGGGATTGGTGGGCGAATCGCCGGGATCGGTAATGGGCGAGACAACCGCCGACGGGCAGACCGTTGCGGTCACATCCGTACCCGCGACAATCACGGAGAGACAATCCACATAAGCCAGCCTGAGGTCCATGCGATCCGTGACGGTGACGTTCGTCAGCGCGACCCCCACCGGCAGGTTGATCCCAACCTCATAGGTGATGATCTCGCCGATCGCCACGTCATTGCCGGACGTGAAGATTTCGCTCGTGTCGGTAATTGACTTTGAAAGTCCGCTGCTCGTCACGAAACCGAAATCGAGCGTGGGGTCGTTCGTGGTGCCGGTCGCGTTATTCACCGTGTTATTGGATGCCGCGCCCGCGCTTCCGGGCGTGAGAGTCACGATATTGCTCGAGACCTGCCCGCCGTTCTGCCCGATGCCGTTATCGTTGTTGTCCGTGTTCGTGTTCGGGTTGCCGGTATCGGCGCTGTCGGCGGTATCCACCGTGCTGGCATATCCAGCGGGCGGCGTGACGCGCACGATGTAATCGCCCCGGGGCAATCCGCTGAACAGATACGTGCCGCTTGCGCTCGTGGTAACGCCGCCGGGCGCATCATCGGCGGTACCGAAGATTCCGTCCGGCCCGACATTGATTTCCGTCGTTCCGTCGCTGGCAAACAACTGCACGGTCGCGCCTTGAAGCGGGACATCGCCCGCGTTGAAGGTGCCGTCGCCGTTGGTGTCCAGATAAACAAGATTGCCCAGCGACGCGCGATAGAAGCCGAAGTCCACGGTGCGGTTGCTTTGGGCGTCCGGCGCTTCACCCGGCGGGTTGGTCGGGTCGGCGTCTGCATCGGTGGTCGGTTCGTCTGCATTTGGTCCGAGTGTGACCGCGCCGCTTATCACCGCGCCGTCGAAGGTTCCACCGGACTGAAGCGTGCCGTTATCGTCGCTGTCGGTGTTGTTGTCCGGGTCGGGCGCGGCAGACTCGTTTACAGTTCCTGTTGCGTCAATCGTCGTGCCGCTGCTCCAATATCCCTCGAGCGGACCGCCCGACGCAAACTGGCTGGAGGGAATCACAACCACATAGTCGCCAGCCAGCAAGTCGTCGAAACGGTAGTAGCCGCCGTTGGCGGTGGTCTGCGTGGCGAGGACTGCGCCGGTCGGGTTGCCGCCCGCATCCGCGGCGTACAACTGAACGGTGACGCCGTCCACGCCGACTTCCGCGCCGTTGATGGCGCCGCTGTTGTCGGTGTCGAACCAGACGCGGTTGCCGAGGCTGAACAGCGGAGTGACGAAGCCAAAGTCCACGCCGGTATCGGTGGTGGTGCCGCTGGCATCCGAGACGTTAATGCTCGCCCCGGTCTCCCCGGCGTTCATGGTCAACGTGCCGCTGCTCACCTGCCCGGCGGCTGTTCCGATACCGTTGTCGTTGTTATCCACGCTTCCATCCGGGTCGGTGGTATCGGCGGGATTGGAAGTATCCACCGTGCTGGTGTAATTTCCAGCCGGGGGTGTGACGCGTACGATGTAATCGCCCTGCGGAAGTCCGCTGAACAGGTAGGTGCCGCTTGCGCCGGTGGTGACGCCGGTCGCCGCATCGTCCGCCGTGCCGAGGATGCCATCTGGACCGACGAGGATTTCAATCCCGGTGCTGGTGAACAAGCGCACCACAGCGCCTTGCATGGGAAGGTCCGTGCCCGCGTCGTAGTCGCCGTCGCCGTTGATATCAATGAAGACCAGATTCCCGATCTCCACACGATAGAAACCGAAGTCCACGGTGCGGTTGCTTTGGGCATCCGGCGCTTCACCCGGCGGATTGGTCGGGTCGGCGTCTGTGTCGGTGGTCGGCTCGTTCGCGGCTGGACCGAGCGTTACGGCGCTGCTGATGACGGCTCCATTGAAGGGTCCGCCGACCTGGCGTGTGCCGTTGTCGTCGCTGTCCACATCGTTATCGGGATCGGGCGCAACGGTTTCACTGATGGAGTTGTTTGAAAGCAGGGTGGTCCCCGAAGACCAGTAACCATCCAGCGCGCCGCCCGCATCAAAATTAGACGCCGGAACTACGACGACGTAATTGCCCCGGGCTCAGGTTATCGAAGCGGTAGTAACCGCCGTTGGCGGTGGTCTGCGTGGCGAGGACTGCGCCGGTCGGGTTGCCGCCTGCGTCTGCCGCGTACAACTCAATGGTGACGCCATCCACGCCGACCTCCGCGCCGTTAATGGCGCCGCTGTTGTCGGTGTCGAACCAGACGCGGTTGCCGAGGCTGAAGCCCGGCGAGACAAACCCAAAGTCCACGGTGGGATTCGTGGTTGTGCCGGTCGCATCGGTCACCGTGTTGTTCAATGCCGCGCCCGCGCTTCCGGGCGTGAGTGTGACCGTATTGCTGGTCACCTGACCGCCGCCTGTGCCGACGCCGTTATCGTTGTTGTTGATGTTCGTGTTCGGGTTCGTCGTGTCGGCGTTGTTGAACGTGTCAATCGTGCTCGAGTAGCCAGCGGGCGGCGTCACTCTCACGATATAGTCGCCCTGCTGCAAGCCGCTGAACAAATACGTACCGCCCGCGCCGGTGATGACGCCGCCGGTGCCATCGTCCGCATTGCCGGAGATGCCGTCTGGACCGAAACCGTCATCAGCCGTTCCGGGGATGCCGTCCGCTCCGGTGATGATCTCGGTTCCATTGCCGGAGAACAACTGTACGGTCGCGCCGGGAAGCGGGACATCGCCCGCGTCAAACGTCCCGTTTGCGTTCACGTCCACATAGACCAGGTCGCCCAGTTCCAGGCGATAGAAACCGAAGTCCACGGTGCGGTTGCTCTGACCGTTCGGCGCTTCTCCCGCCGGGTTGGTTGGATCTGCATCGGTATCGTTCGTCGGCTCGGAGCTGGTGCCGGGACCCAACGTAACCGGCAGGCTGGCGACGCCTCCATTGAATGTGCCGCCGGTCTGAAGCGTGCCGTTGTCGTCGCTGTCCACATCGTTATCGGGGTCGGGTGCGGCGGTTTCACTGACAGCGCCGGTTGGATCGCGCGTGGTGCCGCTGCTCCAATATCCAAGCAGGGTGCCGCCTGCGCCAAACTCGCTGGACGGGATGACCACCACATAATCACCGGCGAGCAGGTTGTCGAAGCGGTAGTAGCCGCCGTTGGCGGTGGTCTGCGACGCGACAAAGGTCGGATTGCCAAAAGCGTCCACGCTGTAGAGTTCCACGTCCACGCCGTTGATGCCGATTTCCGTGCCGTTGATGGTGCCGCTGTTATCGGTGTCGAACCAGACGCGGTTGCCGAGGCTGTAATTCGACCCGTTCACGGTCAGCGTATCGGTCGCTTCGTTGTTATTCTCGATGACTTCGTCATTGAGCGGGTTCCTGCCCGTCACGCCGCCGACGGGGATCGTGTTCACGTAAATCCCCGGCACGGTACTGGTCACACTGACGGTGATCGTACAAAACGGGTCGGGAGAGGTGTCGTCGGGCTTGCCGGGAAGTTCACCGTTCGTCAATGTGATGAGCTGGGTTCCCGGGTCGGCGGTCAATATGCCGTTGACGCAGGTGGTGTTGGCGTTGGCAGGATTGGCAATGAATAACCCAGCCGGGAGCGTGCCGGGCAGGTTGTCGTTGACCTGCATATCCACAACGTTGATATTGCTCGTGTTGGTAATGGTGATCGTCAACGTGGCGGTATCGTTGATCTGGATCGTATCGGGATTAAATTCCTTGGTGACCCGGACACCGGGCAGGTTGGTCAGCGACGCTTCGGTCGGCTCGGTGCTGGTCACGCCGTTGAAGGTGGTTACCGCACCGGCAGGAATCCGGTTCGTCCGGTTGCCGTTGACGATCATGATGACTTTCAACGTCAGCGTGCAGGAACTGTTCGGAGGCAGAGTCCCGCCGCTGAAGGAGAAAGAGGCGTCTCCGGGGTTGCCGGTCAGTGTGCCGCCGCAGGTTCCGGTGTCGAAGTCGGGCGGGTTGGCAAGTTTGATCCCGCTTTCTCCCGGCAGGTACAACAGGTCCATGTTGTCGGTGAATTGAATCCCCGTCAGCGTGGCATTGTTCGGGTTGATGAGCTGGACGGTCATGGTGGAGGTCGCGCCGCCGTAGACCAGCACGGGGTCGAACCCCTTTACCACGCCGATTGACAACGGTTGAATACTAAGAGTGGCTTGCGCCTGCTGCGCCGGGCGGATGGTGACGCCGCTGCTTTGAACCGTCCCGGAAACGTTTGCGATGGGGATGATGTTCTGGAATGAAGTAGGCGTCGCAGGAGAACTGTCTCTGCCTTGCACATCCACGATGATGGTACAAATCCCCGGCACGCCGCCAACCTGCGCGGGGATCACGCCGCCGGTCAAAGTGACGGTCTGGGTGCCAGGGTTCGCCGTGACTACGCCCGGTCCGCAGGTGGTGGAGGCGTTGGCAGGATTTGCGACAACGATTCCATTTGTAACGGTCCCCGGAAGGTTATCGGTTAATTGAACGTTGATCAGAGGCGACCCGGTCGTGTTCTGCAAGGTGATGGTCATCGTCGAAAGACCGTTTGCCTGCACCGTCGTCGGGTAAAACGCCTTGCTCATGGTCATACTCGTCACGGTAAGCGTGGCGGTATTGCTGTCCACATTATTCGTACGTCCCTGCGTGGTTGAAATCGAATTCGCGGGGACGACATTGTTATACACGTTCGGGTCGTTGGCGACGACAAATACGTCAATGGTGCAGGAAGCGCCAGCCGGAAGCGTATTCGCGGATGTATTCGTAAATGTGATCGTATTCGTGCCCGGCACGGCGATCAAGCCGCTGGTGGGACCCGGGCAACTTTCAGCGGGCGCGGGGACGGTAGGCGGATTGGGCGTGGCAACCACCACGCCGGCGGGAAGCGTATCGGTGATGGAAATGCCGGAGATGCCGGTATCCGCCGGCGCTGTGATCGTGATGCGAACGCGGCTTGCCTGACCTGGCGCGACCGTGGTCGGCAGGAACGACTTTGCGATTGTCACAGGCAGGGTAGCCGCATTGACAACGGTCAAATCGGTGCCGGTCTGAATCGTCGAACCATTTCCAACGCCCTGGGTGGTGGTGATGGACCCGGCGGGGATGGTGTTTTCGTAAGTCGTCCCACTGCCCGGAACCGTGCTGGTGACATTGAACGTTATCGTACAGGACGAGTTTGCCGCAATGATCCCGCCGGTGAGCGTGACCGAGGTTGTGGTGTTCGAGATGGCCCCGCCGCACTGCGGGGTGGCGGGCGTTCCCGAAATGTTCAGGTTTGCCGGCATGGTGTCGGTGAAGGTCACGCCGGTCAGGTCTGTGCTGGAGTTATTCGTGAGGGTGATCGTCACCGTGCTGACGCCGCCTATCACAATGCTGGTCGGCGAGTATGCTTTCGTGCCCGTCAATGCGGGATTCACTGTGATGGTGGCGGTGGCAGGCAGGAAATTGGTAAACCCGGGCGTGCCGTTGGAAACGGCATTGGCGGGAATGGTATTCGTCAATGTTCCAGAGGCGGTAAGCGCCGCCTGAACCGGAACCGTGATCGTACAGGTGTTGGGCGTCGGCGGCGAAGCGCTGGCGGGAATGGTCCCATTTGTCAGTGTAACCGAAGTCAGGCCCGGGTTCGTTGAAACGGTTCCCGCGCCGCAGGTGGTTGTGGGAGTCCCGGAAACGGTCAATCCCGCCGGAAGGTTATCGGTAACGGTGACGTTGGTGTACGGCGAACCCGTTGGGTTTTGCAGGGTGATCGTCAAAGTACTGGAGTCGCCTGCATCCACCGTCGTGGGTGAAAAGGCTTTTATGATCCCAACCGGCTGAATGTTCAGGTTGGCAGATGCGGGACTGCCGTTTGTCACACCCTGCTGGGTCTGAATGGAGCCGGGACCGCCGGGTCCCGCCGGGATGGTGTTGGTATACTGCCCGCTCGGTCCGGTCACGTTGACGGTGACAAGACAATCCTGGCTGGGGGTCACGGTTGCGCCGCTCAAGGCAACGGTGTTACTTCCCGGATTCGCAGTCAGTGAAAAAGGTCCGCAATCGGTGACTACTGCATTGACAGGGTTTGCGAGGACAAGCCCTCCCGGCAGTGTATCGGTATAGGAAAGGTTTGTCAGGTTCGTGTCTATATCGTTGTTGTTGACGCGGATGGTCAACTCGCTGATATCGCCCACAAAGATGGTATTTGGAACAAACCCTTTGCTCAACGAAGGAGGCGTGACTGCAATAATTGTGATGGTGGCGCTGGCGGGAGTGGTGTTCGTAATCGTCACCGGCGTGCCGTTGTCGTTACCCGACGCCGAGAGGTTGTTGGCTGGAATCGTGTTGATCAGGTTCCCGGCTGTGACAGAGGAAACATTGACCTCGACATAACATTCGCCCGGTGTGGAGCCGACTTGTGCAGGCACGGTTCCGTTGCTCAGGGTAAGCGTGCTGGTTCCCGGCACCGCCGTCACGTCAGTCACCAGACCGCAGGTGTTCACGACATTCGCCGGATTCGCAATGAACAAGCCCGGCTGTACCCCCACCAGATTGTCTGTCCAGCCTGCGTTTGTGAGCTGAAACGTGTTTGGGTTGAAAATCGTCACCCGCAGGACCGAAACACCTCCCGCGTCAATTTGAAGCGGCGTGAACTGTTTATTGATTTCCGCAGGGAGCGCCGCCGCCCGAACCGGGGTTACGGGTCCAGCCAGCAGGGAGCCGATCATGACCACTGTCAAAAAAACCAACCTGAATGACCTTGACATAGTTTTGTCCTTTGTTGGGTGTGCAAAATTACGTATAAAAGGCAACAAAAAAAGCAGTCGAAACAGCATACGGCCGGTTTCGCTGCCTTGTCACGGACAACCACCTGGATGAATGAAAAACGACCATATCGGCTAGATTCACTGCACCCACAATTATCTAAAATTAATCCGGGTACATTTTATAGCCAATCGGTACGAAGGTCAACGCCCAAAAAGGACAATAATATGACAGGTTTGTCTTATTTGTCCATACGTCTTACACCTACACAACTCATATACCAGACCC
This sequence comes from Chloroflexota bacterium, assembly GCA_013112685.1. Classification (GTDB taxonomy): domain Bacteria; phylum Chloroflexota; class Anaerolineae; order Anaerolineales; family Villigracilaceae; genus Villigracilis. Next base: position 2,358,433 of record JABFGC010000002.1, read on the forward strand.
CCAACCCCGGTGATAAAATACAGCCCAGATGTCCATCATTCCCTCCATGCTCCCCGACTTTCGCGTCCGGCAGCGGGATTACCTGCTCGAAATTTCCCGCGCCCTCACCCAGGAACTCGACCTGGAGAAACTGCTTGCGCGCATTTTGCGCATCTCCATCGAAATGCTGGCGGGTCAGGCGGGACTGATCGCACTCAAACACACCGACGGCTGGCGCGTGGCGGCGGCGCACGGCATCGCCCCGGCGTTCCTTTCTTACCTGACGCCGCTCCTCGCCGAGGAAAAAGTCCGCGAACTGGACGTGCGCGAACTCAACCGCATGTTAAAGGAACTGACGTACACCGCCAGCATGGGTTTGCTCAACGGCACGGGGCTGCCCCTCGCCGCACATGAACAGGTCATCGGCGTCATCTTTATCTTCCGCAATTATCCCGATCTGTTCACGCCAAACGACCGCATCCTTCTACAATCCTTCGCAGACCAAGCCGCCATCGCCGTCTTCAACGCCCAACTTTATGGGCAGGTCTCCTACGAAAAGAAACGGCTCGACGCCCTGCTCGAATCCGCCGCGGACGGCATCCTCATCCTCGATGCTCAGATGAACATCGAACGCTGCAACGAGGCGTTCAGCCGGATGTACGGTCAGGCGCGGGAGGAAATCAGCGGCAAAAACCACGACCAAATCATCCGGTGGAGGAAGGAGCCGCAAGGCAACACGCTGGAAGAGGCTGTCGGCAACGGCTGGCCCCCTCACGCCAAATGCAACGCTCTACGTGGAAGGCGACCTCGAACGCCCGCTTCCGCCGCCGTTGCCCGTCGGCATTACCTACGCGCCGCTCCTCTCGGAGGAAGGCAAACTTCGCAACGTCCTCGTCAGCGTGCGGGACATCACCCACTTCCGAACCGCGGACGAGATCAAGGCAACGTTCATCTCCATCGTCAGCCACGAACTGCGGACGCCGGTCACGCTGATCAAAGGTTACGCCTCCACCCTGCGGCGCGACGATGCCCGCTGGGACAAACACACCATCAACGATTCACTCGCCGTCATCGAGGAGGAAGCGGACCGCCTCTCCAAAATGATTGACGATTTGCTCGACGCCTCGCGGCTGCAGGCGGGAGGTCTCAGCCTGAATCAAGCCGATGTCTCGCTGCCCAGCCTTGCGTCCAGGGTGGCTGCGCGCTTTTCGTCCCAATCGCCCAAACACAAACTCGTCTCCGATTTCCCGCAGAATTTTCCCGTCATCCTCGGCGATGAAAACCGGCTGGAGCAGGTGCTTGCTGAACCTGGTTTCAAACGCGCTAAAATACACCGCGGAAGGCGAGATCAAAATCAGCGGCACGGTGCGCATGGACCAGGTCATCGTGTGCGTCAGCGACCAAGGACCCGGCATCGAAGCCAAAGACATCCCGCACATCTTCGACCGCTTCTATCGCTCGACGAACGCCGTCAAGCAGACGAAGGGCGCCGGGCTGGGATTGTATCTTGCGCGCGCGATTGTCGAGGCGCACGGCGGGCGCATCTGGGCGACCCGCGACCTGATACCGGAGCGAGAATCTGTTTCTCCCTTCCGCGTTAGCCCTCGGAATCGCGGGTATAAAACCATCCTTCGCGGCGACGCCAGGCGCAATTGCCGGATGGTAAAATCGAGGTCAAACATAAAAAGGAAACACCCATGCCCAAAACCATCCCTCCTCGAAATAAAGTAAACAAGAAATACACCGGAACGCAGGAAGCGTCTTCAAATCGCAAAAGGAATGGGAGGCGGCGCTGCAAGCCGTCTTGAAAGATATTCCCAACGTTCGGAAGCACGAAGGCAAACTGGGAGAAAACCCCGCCGCCCTGCTCGCGGGCATGACGGCGGTTGAAAATCTGATCCGCCGCGCCCAGACGGTCTTCATGTTCGCGCAGTTCTCCTACGCCGTGGATACAACCAACCAGGCAGCGGCGGGCATGGTCGGCAAGGCGCAGGGCATGTACGGTCAGGTCGCGGCGGCGGTTTCGTTCGTCAACCCCGAACTGTTGAAGATCGGCAAGGACACGCTCGAAAAGTGGATGAGCGAAAACGAAAAACTCGCCGTGTACCGCCAAAGTTTGGACGACCTCTTCCGCCAGCAGGCGCACGTGCGCTCCGCCGAAGTGGAGGAGATCCTCGGCATGTTGGCAGATCCGTTCGGTGGTGCGAGCAACAGCACCAGCATGTTGGTCAACGCGGATTTCAAATTCTCCCCCGCCAGAGACAGCAAAGGCAGGAAGATCGAAGTCACCCAGAGCAATTTCTATTCCACCCTGCTCGAACATCCCGACCGAAAGGTGCGCCAGACCGCCTTCGAGAGTTACCACGACAAGCATCTCGAATTCAAGAATACGCTTGCCACCAACCTTGCCACCTCCATCAGCATGAACGTGTTCAACATGCGCGCGCGCAAATTCGATTCGACCCTCTCGGCGGCGTTGTTCAACAACAACATCCCCGAAGCGGTCTTCCACAACCTCATCAACACGTTCAAGAAGAAACTGCCGGTCTGGCACCGCTATTTCGAACTGCGCCGCAAGGCGTTGAAACTGAAGGACATCCAATACTTCGACATGTGGGCGCCCATTGCCAAAAAGAAGCCCAGGGTGCCATTCGAAAAGGCGGTGGACCTCATCAGCGAAAGCCTTGCGCCGCTCGGCAGGGAATACGTCGGGACGCTGCGCGAGGGATGTCTTAAACACCGCTGGGTGGATTCGACGCCCAACAGAGGCAAGATGAACGGCGCGTTCTCCTACGGCTCGACGGAGACCTATCCCTTCATCATGATGTCCTACACCGACGAGATCGGCAGCATGAGCACGCTGGCGCACGAACTCGGTCACTCGATGCACTCGCACCTCACATGGAAGAACCAGCCCTTTGTCTATTCCGGTTATTCGCTCTTCGTGGCGGAGGTCGCCTCGAACTTCAACCAGGCGATGATGCGCGGACATTTGCTGAAGACCATCAAGGACAGGAACTTCCTGATTGCGCTCATCGAGGAAGCCGTGGGCGGGAATTTCTTCCGCTACTTTTTCCAGATGCCGACCCTCGCCCGCTTCTGAACTGGAGACGCACCAGCGCGCCGAACGCGGCGAGCCGCTCACCGCCGATTCCGTGCAGGAACTGATGGCTGACCTGTTCAGCGAGGGCTTTGGTCCAAAGGTGAAGGTGGATCGCGCCCGCGTGGGCATGGTCTGGTCCACGTTCTCGCATCTCTTCCAGGATTACTACGTTTACTCCTACGCCACCGGCATATCCGGCGCGCACGCGCTCGCGGGCAGAATCCTGCGCGGCGAACCCAACGCAGCGGAAGACTACCTGGGCTTCCTCAAAGCTGGTTCGTCGAAATATCCGCTCGATGTGCTCAAGGGCGCAGGCGTGGATTTGACGACGCCCAAACCTGTCGAGGAGACCTTTGCGGTGATGGAAAGTTACATTGACCGCCTGGAAGAGTTGGTTGGGTAGTTTGGTAGTTGGATGGTTTGATAGTTGAATAGTTGGAAAGTTTGGAAGTTACGCATCACGGATTGCGAGTAAGTCATCCGTGATGCGTAAAATCGTAAATCTCAAATCGTAAATCGGAAATCTATTGATGGCTCAAACTCAGATCGCATGTCCCCGTTGTAAGCAATTGATCGCCGCCAACATCGAGCAGTTGTTCGATGTGACCTCCGACCCGCAAGCCAAGCAGAGGCTGTTGAGCGGGCAATCCAACCAAGCCCGCTGTCCGTACTGCGGCTATCAGGGCAGGCTCGCCACTCCCATCGTCTATCACGACAATGAGAAGGAACTCCTGCTGACGTTCTTCCCGTCGGAGTTGGGGCTGCCCCTGAACGAACAGGAACGGATGATCGGTCCGCTCATCAAGCAGGTGACCGACCGCCTGCCGCCCGAAAAACGCAAGGCGTACCTGCTCAAGCCCCAAGCCAACCTGACGTATGAGTCCATGATCGAGACGATCCTCGGCAAGGACGGCATCACGCCGGAGATGCTCAAAGACCAGCAGGAGCGCGTCGGACTCATCGAGCGGCTGATTCAGGTCACGACGAAGGACGTCCGCTCGGAGTTGATCAAGCAAAATGCGAAGATCATTGACGAGCAGTTCTTCGCGTTGTTCAGCCGCATTGCGCAAAGCGCCCTCAGCAGCGGACAGGAACAGATTGCCCGCGCGTTGATTGACGTCCAGACGCAACTGCTCGAGGAGACCGAGTACGGCCGTCGGCTGAAGGAATCCGTCGGGGAACTGGAGGCAGCTCAAAAGTCCCTGCAGGAGGCGGGGCAAAGCCTCACGCGCGAAAAACTATTGGACCTCGTCCTCGAATCGAAGACCGACGCCAGAATCCGGGCGTACGTCTCCCTGGCGCGCGGCGGCATGGATTACGTCTTTTTCCAAAACCTTTCGGAACGCATTGACAAGGCAAGCGGCGACGAAAAGGCACGGCTGGAAGGTATTCGCACGAAACTGCTTGAATACGTGAACGACATGGATAAGCAGTTGGAGGCGCGTTACAAGCAGGCGCAGGAATTCATCGAGTCCCTGCTGGCGCAGGACGACATCGAGAAAGCCACGCAGGCGAACCTCGAACACTTTACGCAGGATGCGGTGGACATTGCCCAGCAGATGCTGCGGCAGGCTTCGGACAAGAACGATTATGCGCGCATGGGCAAACTGCAAAAGATGATCCAAGTGCTGCAAGCCGCCAGCGCGCCGCCCGAAGTGATGTTCATCGAGCAGTTGATTCAACTGCCCGACGCCAACGCCATCGAAGCGGCGCTCAAACAAAACGACGCGATGCTCACCCAGCAATTGCTGGATACCCTCAGCGGATTGGTGGCGCAGATGGAATCGCAAAGCGATAACCCCGAAGCCAAGGCAATGGGAGAGAAACTCAGCGAGATTTACAAAATTGCGTTGAGGCTTTCGATGAAGAAGAATTTGGGATAAGCATAACAGCCGCCCGCGGGCGGCTGTTATTTTTTGATGCCCTCGAACAAATCCGCTTCCACCTTCCTGCCGCCATTGACCAGGCTGAACGCGCGGTAGAAGGTTCCTTGTTTCGCCAGAATGGGAAGGATGGAGTCTTCGTCCAATTCCGCGAGCCCGCCGAGCGAGGATTGCTGGCTGGCGTGGCATTTGATGGCGCGCCATGCCGTGCGGCAATAATCAGATATGTCAATGCGGGTGGTGATCGCCCATTCGGGCCAGGGGACTTCGCCGCGCACCTGGTCGTCCACAGGGAAGGTGATCTCATCGAAATACGGCAGGATTGCTTTTACAAAATCTTCGCTGTCCACCATGTGATACAGTTTCGAAACGCGGTGTGGGGGAAGGTTTTCCAGGTCTTTGTAACCGGCGTCCGCGGCACAGACGATGGCGGCGGCGGTAAATTGGCTGACCGCAATGTGGTCGGGGTGTCCGTAACTGCCATCGGGCGGAAAGGTGACAATCACCTGCGGTTTGATTCTGCGGATGCGGGCGACGATCTTTCCGATTGTCTCGGCGGGGTCCGCCCGGTCCACGTCCCCGTCCATGTAATCGAGAAACGAGAGGCTCGTCATGCCGAGTTCGCGCACGGCGTTTTCCAACTCCGCGGTGCGGATCTGGCTGAGACGCTCAAAGCCGGGATTCTCTTCCTCGGGACCGGACCAGCCTCTCTCTCCGCGTGAAGCGCAGACGAGGTGAGTCTCCACCCCTTCGGCGGAATACTTCGCCAGCGTGCCGCCCATCCCCATGGATTCGTCATCCGGGTGCGCAAAGATAGCCAGCAGTTTAAGTTGATCCATGTCGACTCCTAAAATTAAACGTTGACAGTCACTCGCAAGTGACTGTCAACGTTAGCGCTTCGAGACTTTGACCAGCGTCTCTGCCGTGATGTTGTAGGCTTTGGCGAAACCGGCGACATACCTGCCGCCCTTGGGTGTGATGCGCCAGAAGTTGAAATCTGCCAGGTTGAACAACTTCTCCGATTCGGGGAAGCGTGCCAGGTAGGCGTTCTTGAGGCGGATGTAACCGGGTTCCCCGTTTTGGATGGATTCGGTCACGCCGCGGATGGACACGCGCGCCAGCGTTTGCGGATCCGCCCTGCCGTCGTCGGTTTCGCAAATGAGCAGGCTGACGCGCTTGTCTTTCTGCATGTCCACGGTGTGCTGCGCCAGGCGGCTGACGTGGATGTAGAAGACGGAAAAATCATCGTTGACGAGATACGCCACCATGGCGACCTGCGGGGCTTCGTCGCGAAGCGTACCGAGCGCCGCAATGCGCGTTTCACGGATTAATTGAGCAAGCACCTTTTCCGATTGGGCATCCATGATGTCTTTTACTCACCGAGCGGCGGGTTATCCAGGCGCAAACCGTGACCGCGTACCGTATTGATGTATTGATGACTCGGGTCGAGCAGCGCCAGCCTGTCGCGCAGGCGGCGGATGAGCGCGTCCAACGCCTGGTCGGAGACGCCCGCCATTTGTTCTTCACCCCAAACCACAGAGACCAACTCGCTGCGCCCCACCACCTGACTCTGGCGTTCGTACAGCATCCAAAGCAGTTTGAACTGCTGGGCGGAGAGCGGCGGGACGAGTTGCTGCTGGTTGACCCACACCTGGCGCGATTTTTGATCCATCAACAGCCGCCCGGAGCGGCTCCCGCCCTCTGCCAGCGGCATGGTGGCATCGGACGTGAGGAACAGGAACTGCTGCGCCAGCGCAATTCCGAGCAGGTCGCCGTCCTGTAACATGATCGGCGCGGTTAATTCCGTGCCGTTGTGGTTCGTGCCGTTCTTACTGCCGAGGTCTTCGATGGTCACGCCTTCGGGGGTCGGCGTGATGCGCGCATGGAAGCGGGAAACCTGCCTGTCCGGGAGCTGGATGTCACAAGCTGGGGTCCCGCCCGATCATTAATGTGTGGTTCAACGCCCAGCGCTGTCCCTTGAGGGGACCATCCTGGGCAACCAGAATTGGGAAATCACCGTCGTGTTCCATTCTCTCCTCGATCACCGCCTCGTGTAAATTCTCTTGCCGAAACCAGCAAGCGAAAATCATACTCCATAAGGACAAAGGCGTTTATAATATAGCAGAAAATCGGATTTCTGTGCAATGTTATATTGTAAATGTCACGATTTCAATATACAAGTGATACACGCCGAAAATATCACCTCCGTCTGAAATCCGTTTCGAAAGGAATCAAGGAGAAGACTTGCCCCAATCGTTGAAGAAAGGGGAGGTCCTGCGTGACCGCTACAAAGTCCGCGAACAGATCGGACAGGGCGGCACGGGCAACATATACCTTGCAGAGGACACACGCCTGCAAGGCCGTCTTTGCGCTCTCAAGGAAGTGGAGCACAACCAGGCACTCCCGCCCGAAATGCTTGCGCAAGCCCGCGAACAATTCTTTCGCGAGGCTTCTGTGCTTGCGCGCCTCGACCACCCCAACCTGCCGAAGGTCTCGGATTACTTTGCCGAAGGTCCGCGCGACTATCTCGTGATGGACTACGTCCCCGGCAAGGACCTGCGCGAGCGGATGCAGGAGGCGCGCCGCAATAAAACTTTCCTTTCGGAAAACGAGGTGTTGCGCTGGGCGGTGCAAATCGCGGACGCTTTGAACTATCTTCACCACCAGGACCCGCCCATCGTCCACCGCGACATCAAACCGAGCAATATCAAAATCACGCCGAGCGGGCTGGTCAAACTGGTGGATTTTGGCTTGGTCAAGATCATGGCGCCGGACGAAGTCACCATCACGGTCATTCACGGGCAGGGGACTGCGTTGTACACGCCGCTGGAACAATACGGCGGCGACGATACGCACACCGACCCGCGAGCGGATATTTTCTCCTTCGGCGCGACGCTGTATCACCTGCTGACGAACGAGCCGCCCGCCGAGGTGCGGAAGCGCTTCCTCAATTCCCGCAACCTGATCCCGCCCAGAGACATTAATCCACGCCTCAGCCCGCACGTGGAGCGGGCGATTCTGTGGGCGATGGCGCTTCACCCCGACGACAGACCGCCGGACGTGCTCGCCTTCCGCGACTCCCTGATCGGAAAGCAGGAGGCGCCCCTCAATTTCGAGATTGATCGCTTGAGCTTCGAGATGCCGAAAATCCACATCGTCACTCCCGAACAGATCGCGGGCTACGTTGCAGCGGGCTTGTTTTTGGTAGGTTTGATCACGACCCTCCTGAGGTCGTAATCAACCGCGCCCAATCCCTTTTTATTTCGCTTCCGCCTTTGCCTTTTCGAGCATCCTGCAAAACGAACACAACCCCGGCGCGGAGGTGGCTTGTCCGCACCCCGGGCAGGTGTGCAGATTTTTGCGGTCAGTTTCCTTCTCCACAAATAGTTCCCCGCTTTGTTTGGCTTCCAAAAACTTGATGTAAAACGTCAGTTTTGTGCCGGGTCGTGCGGTCTCAAGTTGATTGAGCGCCTCTTTGTAGTAAATCTGCTGCGAGCCCTCGGCGAACGGACATTCGTCGTAAATGTATTCGATTCCCCGCGCGAGGGCGTAAGCGGTCATCTCGCGCTCGTAGAAGCGGCACAATGGCTTGACTTTGCGCGCCAGCCCGTCTGATTCCGGCAGGACGGGTCCCTGGCGAAGCAGGTATTCAGACGACCAGTGCAGGGCGTTGCCAAACAGCACCGCCGCTTCGTCGTCGAGGTTATGCCCTGTGGCGAGCACGTCATATCCGAGGTCCCGCGCGATGCGGTTCATTTCATGGCGCTTCGCCAAACCACACACGGCGCACGGCTTGCCGTATCCGCGATGGCTGATTTCCGCCAACATCGGGATGGAATGACCGTATTCCCTTTCGATATCAACCACGTGGAGTTTGAAGTTGTTCTCCCGCGCGAACTTTTCCGTCAGGCGCTGGGATTCGTGCGAGTATTCGATCCCGCCGTCAATGCCGAGACCGAGATACAACCCGTCCGCCTGGTAGCCCAGCCGCACGAGGATATCCCACAGCGAGAGCGAATCCTTGCCGCCCGAAACCGCCACGAGGATCTTCTCGCCGCGGGTGAACATGCGGTATTTTTTGATGAACCGCTCGGTCTGTTCGGGAATCCATTCGAGGAAATGGTCCTTGCACAGCGCCAGTTTGTGCTGGCGCATGTGAATCGAGGCTTTTTCGCCGCACTTCCTGCACTTCATCTCAACCGCCTGAAATCACTGCAACCAGTTTGATGACATCCCCGTCGTTCAGGATTTCGTCGTCCGTGATCATTTCGCCGTCCCGCACCGCAATCACCGACTCGGGTAGGATGCTGCATTTCTTCAGCGCATCCAGCAGAGCCATGCCCGCTTTGACTTCATATTCCTTGTCGCGCAGAATTAATTTAACCGTCATGGAACTCCTAAGGGATTGCAATTCTACCATGTCAAACCGCCGCCTTGACATTCACCCGCGCATGACGTAGCATAGTTATATGCGTATCGGAATGATGGTTGACAGCTATAAACCGTACATCAGCGGGATCACCAACTACGTCGAGATCAACAAACACCATCTCGAACAGGCGGGTCACGAGGTCTTCGTATTTACCTTCGGCGACCTGGATTACGAGGACGATGAAAAGAACATCATCCGCAGTCCAGGCGTTCCGCTGGCAGATACGGGCTTCTATTTATCCATGCGTTATTCGCGCGCGGCAAAAAAATTACTGCAAACCATGGATGTCGTCCATGTGCATCACCCCTTCCTGAGCGGGCGGCTTGCCCTGCGCTACTGCCGCCCCGTGCGGATTCCCATCGTGTACACAAACCACACCCGCTACGACCTCTACGCGCAGACCTACTTGCCCAGATTGCCGGAGGAAGTCAGCCAGGGTCTTTTGCAATCCTACATGCCTTCGTTTTGCAAGGCAGTGGATTTGGTCGTCACCCCTTCGGCAGGCATGGAAAAAGTCCTGCGCGAACTCAAAGTGGAGGGACGCATCGAAGTCGTGCCCAACGGCGTGGACTTGAAAAGCTTCCAATCCGCAACGCCGCTTCCGCGCGGTCAGTTCGGCTACAAAGAGGACGATATTCTGCTCGTGTATTCGGGCAGGATCGCGCTCGAAAAGAACCTGCCCCTCCTTTTGGAATCTTTCACCGGTGTTTCAAAAGCCGTTTCCAACGCGCACCTCATCCTCATCGGCGGCGGCATTCAGCAATACGAAGAAGAGATCCGTTCATTGATCGTCAAACTAAACCTCGCCGACCGGGTCCACATGACGGGCAGGATTCCCTACGACCAACTGCCTTCCTACCTCGCCATGTGCGACATCTTCACCACCGCTTCCGTGACGGAAGTCCACCCGCTCTCCGTCATCGAGGCGATGGGCGCAGGCTTGCCCGTCATGGGCATGGAATCCGTCGGGGTCGGAGATACGGTCGAAGACGGGGTGACCGGTTTTCTAGCGACTAACGACCTGCCGACCTTCACCGCCAAACTCACCCGCCTCTGCCTGGACGTGGAGTTGCGCAAGCAAATGAGCCGCTCTGCCCGTGAAGCGTCCAAAGCGTACGCCATCGAACGCACTACAAGCATCATGCTCAAACATTACGAAGACCTGGTCAACGAGTCGAGACCCCGCAAGAGCAGTTGGCGCACCCGCCTGCGCAGCCTGGTGGAGCCGTTCATCTCATGAGCCAGCACAACCGCAAGGTCGGCGCGTGGGGCGAGGAGGTCGCCGCAGATTGGCTCGCGGAACGCGGACGCGAGATCGTCGCCCGCAACGTCCGCACGCCGTATGGGGAAATTGACATCGTCGCCCGGCAGGGTGACGTCACCGTTTTTGTGGAAGTGAAAACCCTCACCGCCAGCAGGGACTTCCTCCCCGAACACCAGATCACCGCGCGCAAACGCGAACACATGCTCAACGCCGCCCAGCACTACGCCTCTGAAAACGGGATTGATCATTGGCAGATTGACGTCATCGCCATCGAAGGCAAACAGGGCGGGAAGCCCGTCATCACCCATTTTGAAAATGCAATTGGTATATAATTTGCTCACAAGCGCAACCATTACCGGCACAAACCGCACAACTCGGAGGCAGATATGGCAAACGTCATCGGACCCGATGTCAGTTTTTACCAGGACGATCCCCAAACCCCGCAAGGGATAGACTTCATCAAGATGCGCTCGAACGCCGGGTACGTCGTCATCCGCGCGGGGCAAAACCTGTGGGGCGACCGGGATTTCAAAGTCAACTGGCGCGAATCGAAAGCAGCGGGCCTGCCGCGCGGTTCCTACTGGTTCTACGACAGCCGCATAGACCCGAAGCGGCAGGCGGAAAAATGGGCTTCCATGTTCGAGGGGGATTTCGGCGAACTTCCGCTTTTCGGCGATTTCGAAGACACCTACAACGGACCCTTCAAAGGCTGGAGGCATTGGTACACCTTCCTTGAACGCACCAAGGAACTCGCGCCAGGCAAAGAGATCGGCGTTTACACCGGCTATTACTACTGGCGGGAAAACACCGAAGCCACCGGCATCCCTGCCGCGTCACTCAACTACTTCAAGCAATATCCGCTGTGGATCGCAAACTACGGCGTCGCCAGCCCCCTCATCCCAAAACCGTGGACGACCTGGACCTTCTGGCAATTCACCGACAACGGCGACGGAACCCTCTACGGCGTGGAAAGCCTCAACATTGACCTGAACTACTTCAACGGCGACATCAATGCGTTCCGCCAGCGCTTCGGGCTGAGCGATACGCCGCTCCCTGAACCGCCCAAACCGACGAAATTTCTCCGGGTCACTGTGCCATCCCTCAAGGTCCGCGAAGGACCCGGACTTGGCTACACGCAGATTGGCAGTATCCTCCTCAATGAAGTCGTCGAGGAAGTTGATTCCAATCCCGACAAGACATGGCTGAAGATTCGCAAAAAGGATGACAGCCTGACCGGATGGAGTTTTGCCGCCTACCTGCAGCGACTTTACGCCTCGCCCGAGCCGACGCCTGAACCTGAACCCGAGCCTGAGCCAACCCCTGAGCCGGAGCCCGAACCCACGCCCCCACCCGACGACGAAGATGAAAACTGGTATCGCGTCACCGCCTCCTCGCTGAAAGTGCGTGAAGGACCGGGGCTGGAGTACGACTCGATTGGACTGGTCTATTTTGGCGAAATTGTGGAGCGCATTGACTCGAACACCGACGGCTCGTGGTTCAAGATTCGCAAACAGGATGGCAGCCTGGTCGGTTGGAGTTTCAGCGAGTATCTCATCAGCGTCCATGCCCCCACGCCGGAGCCGCCGCCAACCACCACGCCCGTGCCTGAACACAAGGACAAGAATTGGTACCGCGTCAACGCAACTACCTTGAACATTCGTGAAGCGCCCAATCTATCCAGTGCCGTCATTGCGAAGGTGTACAAGAACGATACCATTCCCGCCCTGGACGATCAATCGAACCCGGGCTGGATCCAAACTCAAAAACTGGATGGACGGATCGGCTGGTGCTCCAAAGATTATCTCGTCCAGATCACCACCGCGAGCCGACCTGCGTCCATCACGCAGAACCTGTTCGCGGGCGTCACCTACCTGAGAAAAGACCTGACCGCCCCACGCCAGGTCGTTGTGCATGTGCTCGCCGTTGACTTGCAGACCCTGAAAATGGAGTTTTTGGTTACGCCCTCGCCCAACAACACGGACATCCTCTGCACCCGCACCACGTCGCAGTTCTTGGAGGAGTTCAAATTGCACGCCGCCATCAACGGCGGATATTTCAGTTATCTCGATCCCTCCTACGACCCCGCCACGCTTTGTCCGAACGGCGGCGACCCGGTGCGCATCAGCGACTACGCCGCTTCGCGCGGGAGAATCTACTCGCCCAAGAAGACCATCCAGCCGGTGGTACACATCGCTCAAAAGAATCAAGTGACTTTCAACAAGGAACCGGGCAGGGTCTTCAATGCCGTCGCCGGAGACCGCATGGTGGTGCAGGACGGCGTCGTGGTGAAGAACCTTGCGGCGCAGGCGCCCAATCCGCGCACCGCCATCGGGTTGAGCCGCAACGGACGCTGGCTGACCTTAATGGTCGTGGACGGACGCCAGCCTGGCTACAGCGAAGGCGTGACCTTCCCCGAACTGGCAGAACTGCTCATCTCCTACGGCGTCCACACCGGCGCAAACATGGACGGCGGTGGTTCGTCTGCAATGGTCATTCGCGGCTTCGACGGCAAGGCGCGCGTTCTCAACTCCCCCGTTGACATGGGCAGGCCCGGCAGGGAACGCCGGGTCGGAAATCATCTCGGTCTGTTCATCAAGCCCTGAAACGCTGAAAAAGAAAACGGTCCGGTTTCGAGCCGGACTGTTTTTTCATCCATCCTTTTATTCGCCGACGAGCATCCACTTTGCCATCTTGCCGTGCAGTTGACCGACTCCCCGGGCGATGTTCATGAAGAGAGTCCACAAGAGGAAGCCCCCAAGCGCCCACAATGGATAGGTCCACGAGGGGAACCAGATGCGGGTATCCCCAATGACCATCGCTCCAAGGTTAAGAACCTCTTGAAAAACCGGGATGGCGATGAAGGCGAGCGAGAAACTGAGGACGGTGGTCAGCAGGACAAAATATACTGTGCCGAGAACGAATTGGATCAGCATGTACAGCAACATGAACCAGGTTTGCTTGTCCACAAGGAGGGCTTTGAGGCGCTCGAACCATTTCATGCCTTGATGGGAAAACAGCGGGCGGCGCGGCATACGCACCCCTAGCAGGGCTTCGACCAGCCTGCCTTCGAGCAGAGCCAGCCCGCGCACGGAAAGCAGGAATAACAGGGCAAGCGGAAAGCCAAAGATAAAGACCAGGAAGGAAATCGAAAGCGAAATTCCCGTCACTGCCCAGGTGAAATAGAAAACGCCCGTAATGAATGCGATGAACATGTACAGCAATCCGCCCCACGCACGCGGATCAACGTACACCCCAAAGAATCGCCCAAGGAAGGAGCGCGGTTTAACGACCTGCGAAATGGCGGGCGGCGTGCGCCGCTCCACTTCCCGGTAGGCGGAGGCGGTCTCTTCAGGCGAACCGTATTCTTCGATAATGGCTTGCAACGCGTTTGCGTCGCTTACACCCGGATTTTTTTCCCCTGCCGCAGAAAGCGCCAGTGTAAGATGCTCGCGCGCATCCGCAAGTGCATCCTGCACCAACGCAGGGTCCGCATTCTTCATCTCCGTTTTCAAAGCGTCGAGGTATTCTTCGATTGCGTTAAACATTATGTCATCCTTTCAAAATGGCGTCTACAAATTTTTTCGTTTGTTTCCAAAGTTCGATCCATTCCCCCAGGGCGGTGCATCCTTCGCCGGTAATCTTGTAATACCTGCGCGGCGGCCCGGACACCGATGGTTCGACCCTGCTTTCCAGCAAGCCGTTATCTTCGAGCGAGCGCAGCACGGGATATAGTGTTCCCTGCTTCATCATCGGGATGTCGGGACCGCTCTGCTCGAGCAGTTTCGCGATCTGATACCCGTACATCGGCTCATCGCTGCGGCTGAGGACGCGCAACAGCACAAGCGAAGACGTCCCGGCATTCAGTTCCTTTTGAAACTTTTTTGTATGTGGACTAAGTTCGGTCATCCCAGTTCCCTTTCAATAATATCAAATTGACACTACTAACAGATCAATAGTAGTATAAATCTGTTATTATGTCAAGGGGTTTAATGGGGCAAACAAAATAGTCCCGCCGCCCACGGGACTAATTGTTCTCACCATACACAATTTTTCTGCGAATCGAAGCGCGCCCGCCAAAGACAGCTTATTTATCCTGAATTTCCGCCGCGCGGAGCGTGTTCGCCATCAGCATCGCAATCGTCATCGGACCCACGCCGCCGGGGACGGGGGTAATGAAGCCAGCGACCTCTTTCGCTTCCTCGAAATTGACATCGCCCACGAGTTTCTGCATCGGTTTGCCGGTCTTCTGGCTGATCATCGGCGTACCGTCGGGGTTCAATTTCGGGATGCCGTTGATTCCCACGTCAATGACCGCCGCGCCGGGTTTGATCCAGTCGCCGCGCACCATTTCCGCGCGCCCGATGGCGGCGATGATGATGTCGGCATCGCGCAACACGGCGGGAATGTCCTTCGTCTTCGAGTGGACTACGGTCACCGTGGCATTCTCCTTGATGAGCAGCAAAGCCGCAGGCATACCGACGATGTTGGAGCGCCCCAGGACCACCGCATTCGCGCCCGCAATCTTCACGCCGGCTTCCTTGAGCAGGTAGATGCACCCATACGGCGTGCACGGCACGAAGAGCGGCTCGCGTCCCTTTTGCGCCAAACGACCCAGGTTGATCGGCGAGAACCCGTCCACGTCCTTCTCGATGCTGATGAGTTGCAGGACGCGCTCTTCATCCAGATGATCGGGCAGGGGCAGCTGCACGAGGATTCCGTTCACCTTCGGGTCGGCGTTCAATTCCTTGATGAGTTTTTCCAGTTCTTCCTGGCTGATGCTTGCCGGGAGGGGATGATGATACGAGGTCATTCCCAATTCCGCGCAAGCCTTTTGCTTCATGCTCACGTAGGTCGCCGAGTCGATCCGGTCACCTACCAAAACGGTAGCCAGCCCCGGCTGGGATTTCCCTTCCGCAAGTCTTTTGGCTACTTTTTCCTTCACTTCATCGCGTACCTTTTGCGCGATGGCGGTTCCGTCAATGATCTGGGCTGTCATGGAATTGCTCCTTTATTGAATTACGGGAAAATTATACAATCTGTTCTATCAACGGCGATAGTGATATTTGTAATGGGTATTGTGAAAATATGTAAACGAGTTTACCGTTTGCAATCCGCATGGATCATCGCGGCCTGCGGGGGGCGCTATTTTGCCAGTTTTTTGACGACGGCGAGCAACGCTCCGTTTATCCTGACTTCGTAAACGACCGGGGCATCTTTGAAACTGCCGAGGTGGCTGGAAAAACGGGTGGAGATCACGGCGTATTCGAAAGCGAGGCCGCTCTCCCGAAGGTCATCTTCCGAGCCGAAACTGTAGATGTCCAAATCCTCCCGCGCTCCGTTGAAGCCGGATCCCCATGCCAGGATATTTGCATTGAGCGGGGCGTTCTCATTGATGTACGACGCTGCCTCACGGTAGGATGTGAGCCAGTAATCCAGCTCAAAATCGCCCTCTGCGCCACGGACGCCGCCCACAAAGCTGTTGTAATAAATATATTGAACCGGGTGGAGCAAGACGATGCCGATCAATCCCGGCGCAACGCATGCGCCAGTCAATAGAAAGCGGGCTGCAGGGCTGCTCAACCGGGTTATCAGCAGTTCCAACCCCATCCCGCCCAATACGAACACCGGCGGGAGAACAAATAAAAATTGGCGAAAGTTATCATACACATTCGATTTCAAAAGGATTTGCAGTCCGACCGGGACGATCAACCACGCCAGTAGAAGGGAATTCCCGATCAAGTTCGAATTTCGATATGTCGTCAACACAGCGATAAGCCCGATCCACGCCAGCAACACGGCAGGTTCCGTCAATTGGACCGAGAGAAGAAAAGGAATAAAATACCATGGCAGATTGGACGGCGCGATATTGTCGCCCATAAACCTGAGCTCGGCATTGAAGGGAAAATCCCGCATGACTTGCAAAGCCTCAGCGAAATGAAACGATGGGGAGTCCCACAGAAACGGCCAGGTCAACATCGAGACAATGCCCGCAATGGACGCGTAAACGATCAGGGGCGGAAGGGAATCACGCCCTTTCACCTCAATGGCATAACCAGCGATTAACAGTCCAGCGAAAGGGGCAAGTAAGCGGATAGAGGTCGCCAAGCCGAGCATAACTCCCGCGGTCAGTACCAATCCCCATAAACGCAGGTTTGGTTCAAAGGGAAGGGTGAGTCTGCTGGGTCGGGCGTGGTTTAAGTACAATTCTCTTCCCATGATCGAAAAGAACAGAAAATAGAGTACGAGCCGTTCGAGATGAGCCGCCGAGGCTTTGTGGACGTAGTTTTCCACCGGCAAGCGGTTCTCGTTCCCAACCAGGAGCGAAAAGACCTTTCCCGCCGGCGAGTTCGCAGGCGCGTTATACATGGACGTAATCGCCGATTCGACGACCGCATGGATCAGGTCTTTGCCAATGTAGGTGAAAGCGAACAACCCAAGGAGGATCGCGATGACCAGTGGAAAGGATGGAGGCGACTTTGGAGAGGATGCGTGAGCGGAGACGTTGTCTTTCTTAATAGCATCGGTCATGGCAATGCCCGTTGTCACACTCGCAAGAAAGAGGGTCATGAAGGGAATGTCCTTCGGGTTAATGAAGGCATGCCCAAAGATCAACGGTTGGGTGCCGAATAGAAGCGTGATAAAAAAAGCCGTCCAAGGTTTTACAAAACGTTTGGCAAGCAGGTATAAGGCAATGAGAGATGCTTGAAAAAAAGTGAAATTGAGGAGATGCCAAACGTCCATGTTCCCCCAGCCTTTCAAGACCGGGGTCAGAAGCTCGACGATTTTCCAGCCGATTGCCACATAAACCGGACCGTAATAGCGCAGATCCAGGAAAAAGATGTGTCTTTCCGGTATCAACGGCTTGCCTGCCAGACCGAGCGTGAATGCTTCGTAGGATCGCTCGCCATAAAGGTAAAACGACGGCTCATCCCACGTCTGCCCGTATTGATTTCCGATCAAAAGAGCCAACAGGACATTTAATACAATCAACAAGGTCAAAGCATGCCAAGGTTGAATCCGGAAAACCGCTTTTTTATTCATGATTTTTTTCGTATCATCCTGCCTGTTTCAAGAAAAAATCTTTCAATCGCTCAATGAACAGGCAGAGCGGTCGTTCAATAATACTGTTTTCAACTCTCCATCCCACAGGACCGAGACTTCTGCCGTCACATCCAAAGGAAAGATCGTCAACTTTGCACGTTCACCGATCTTTCCCCGCCATACCAGGCTTCCCTGTTCATTCGGGTCAATGAAAAACTTTCCGGAGGATTCATCCCAATTTTCAGAAAGGACAAAATCGGAAGAAGAATATTTCTTGTCATCGAAGCTCAGCCAAATTCCCTTCAATTGCACCCGCTCAGCTGCATCCTCGGGGAACTTGAACCTAATCTCAATTTCGCTCATTGGCTGAAAAAGCGGCGAGATCGGATAATGTGGCGTCGGCAGGATATGGGGCGCAAAAAGCAGAGAAATCAACATCCAGAAACCGATGGATTTTGTAAAAAGCAAACCATCATTGACGAAACATTTCCTCAGGAGATTCCGGGTAACAAAGTAAACGATACAGAATAAGATGATATAGGTAAATGCCCCGACCAACGCCCTCCTTAGACTAAAACCGAAAGATTGTAAGTAATGCACATATACCAAGAACAAAAAACTTCCCGAAACGACAAGGGATACAATGATAAGAGCGAATTGTTTTTGTCCGGCACTAAAAGATCTTACCATCATCAGTCCATCACTCCGAGAGCCGCACAATCGTTCCAAAAAAGACCCCGGATTTCGAATCAGGCAAAGTTACTTCATCCACTTCATTCCATCTTGGCGAAGGCGCGACGGCACTCACACGCAGATAATTGCCCGTCCAGCCTTCCATGCGCCAGCCGTATTCGCCGTATTCGCTGGCGGATTCCCACAGCACGGACATCGTCTGCCCGATGAATTTCTCCTGGTAGGATTTTCCCGACTCTCCAATCGCCTCTTGCAGGATGTGATTCCGCCTCTTGCGGACCTCGGGCTTGATCTGTGCCTTCATCTTTGCCGCCCCGGTGCCGGGACGCGGCGAATACGAAAAGACGTGCCCGCCGGAGAATTGCATCTCGCGGACGAAATCCAGCGTCTCTGCAAATTCGTCGTCGGTTTCGCCGGGGAAGCCAGCGATGATGTCTGTCGTGATGGCGATATCGGGAATGGCGGCGCGGGCGGCTTTCACCAGTCCGCGGAACGAGTCAGGTGTGGTCTTGCGCGCCATCCGCTTCAGGGTGGATTCGCTCCCGGATTGCAGAGGCAGGTGCAGGTGAGGCATGAGGCGCGCGTCCATCCAAAGGGAAAAGAAATCGGCGTCCAAATCCCAGGGCTCGAGCGAGGATAATCTCAATCGCCTGACGTCCGTCTCGCGCAGAATGGCTTTGACCAGATCGCGCAGGTGGAAATTCATCTCCTGCCCCCACGAACCGAGGTGCACACCGGTTAGAACAATTTCCTTCGAATCGCCAGCCAGCGCGGCATTGATATCGTTGATGACATCGGCGAGCGGACGCGAACGCCCCTCGCCGCGCGCAATAGTGGTGACGCAAAACGTACAGCGGTTGTCACAGCCGTCCTGCACTTTGATGAAGGCGCGTGTGCGGCGGTGTAAGCCGGGAATCGGCACGCGGTCCATCGGCTCGAGGTCGAAGGTTTCCCTGGGCAAGCCGAGCACCTCAGGCACAAGGTAATCCTTTTTGTCGTTGGTGACGACATGCCGGACGTTCGGGAGCGCGGCGGCTTCCCTCGGCTGGATGGACGTCCAGCAACCGGTGGCGACGATTTCCTCCACGCCCGCGCGCGCAATATTGCGAATCCTCCCACGCGATCGGAGGCCGCCTGCGTGGTAACTGCGCAAGTGTTGACCACCGCCAGTTCGGCGTGGTCGGCGGAAGCGACGATTTCATGCCCCGCCGCGCGAAACTGACGGGACATGGCTTCGATTTCCGCCTGATTAAGGCGGCAGCCGATGGTATCGAGGAAGATTTTCATGGAGATAAAGAGATTGGAGATTGGAGGGTAGAGAGTAGAGAGCAGTTTGCCAATCTCCAATCTCTACTCACTATTCACTATTCACTGCTCTTCACGGTTGCAGCACTACAAAATTATCAAACACAATATCCACGCCGGGGGTGCCGAACGTGCCAGCCAGCATGCCCACGTCGCCGGAGGTCAGCGCGGCATCCTTGACCTGTGCCGCCCGGAATCCGTTTATATAAAATGTGAGCGTATCGCCCACGCAGTCTGCGCGCAGGTGGTTGACGGCGAGTCCCTTGTTGATGTTTGATGAAGAAAGCAGTTCGCTCTGGCCGAGCAGCGCCGCCGCTCCATCCTTGAACAAGCCCACGCCGAAGAAACCGTCGCTGGTGATGATGAAGAAATAATAGTTCGCCCCGCCATAGCGGCAGATCACGCCGATGCGGTTTTCATCGGGTCCCGCCAGTTTGCCGGTGTCCACTTCGATGCGCACGTCCTGGAAATTCCGGCGCGGCGTCGCCCAAAAGTTGGTCTCCAGGTCGTTGACGAGGATGCGATACCCGCCCGAGTCGTAATCCATGATGCCTTCGCTGACCATGAAACGGTCCCAGCCGGTGGTGGGTTGGGCGAAGTCGTCCTGAAAAAGCACCGTGCCGGAAGGCTGAGCCGCTGCCGGAGCCTGGGTAGCGGATGGAATGTTGGCGCACGCGCCTAGCAAAAAAACCGAAACGGATAAGAGAAGGGAGAAGCGATACATGCGCGTGATTTTATCATGGCGGATGCTAGGGGAAATATTTTTGAAGCAGTTGCCTTGCGGTTTCGGCATACACGCCGCCCGCGTCCGCATCGCGCACGAAGGTCAGCGTGTTGAAGGCGGCGGAACGATTCCCCTGCGCGAGGTACGTCATGGCGAGGTGGATGTGGGCGGGAAAATACTCCGGGGCGAGGCGGACAACCTGCAACAGGATTTGCTCCGCGTTGGCGTAACGCCCCGACGACAGGTACAACAACCCCAGCGCATCCATCACCAGCGGGTCATCGGGCGCGAATGCAACGGCTTGCTGCGCGGCAGGCAAACCGATCTCCTCCACATAGACTCCATTCTCCGCGCAGAACACAGCCAACAGGCGCAGGTACTCGGCGTCGTTTGGGGCAAGTTCCACCGCGCGCTGATACGCCGCAAGCGCAGACGCCGCATCCCCCAGCCGGGCATACGCCTCGCCGATGCTCGCGTGCCAGCGGGGGTTCTCCGGCTCGTACTCCGCCGCAAGCAGATATTCCGCCAGCATCTGCTCGTACTTTCCAAGACGACTCCAGTAGAGACCGCGCAGGGCGCGCACGTTGACCGAGGTCCGGTCGAGCGACAATGCCCGGTCGAGTTCCGCGCGTCCATCCTGACCGAGTTGCTGTTTCGCCTCTCCAAGCCATGCCCACGCCTCGGCATTTTCCGCGTCCGCTTCCACGGCTCGCTCAAACGCGAGGAGGGCAAGTTCCCATTCCTGCACCAAGCCGAGGGCGCGGCCCACCGTCACGGCTTGATGGGAAGTGTCGGGTTGTGCGGCGGAAACATTCAGGGCGGAGATCAAGGTTTGGGCGGCGGAATCAACTTCGGGGTTAAGAGTCGAGGCGCGGGTCAATTCCGCGAGGGCGCGTTCGGGCGCATCCAGCATGGACAACAATCCAAGCCGGTAATGAGCGTATGCATCGCCGTCATTCAACCGGAGTTGGTTTTCGAGCGCATCCCGCTCAGCCGCCCAATGCTTTTGACTGCGATAGGCAAAGGCAAGCAAACGAAACAGGGACGCGGAATCGTAATAGTTCGATCCTTCTTTGCAAGCCGCAATCGCGGATTCGATGTCCCCGGTTTGGTAATGCGAGGTCGCCAGCCACAGCCAGCCTTCTTCGGTCAGGACCGACGACTTCGCAAAATAATCGAACGCTTTTTGATAATCCCCGCCCCGCGCGGCGGAAATGCCCGCCCGCTCCCACAAACCATCCCGCCAAAAGAGCCGCTGCGCCGCGCGAGCATACGACTCGGACGCCGCGAGATATTCGCCGTTTGCCTCAGCCGCTTCCGCTTTTTGAAGGCTGGAAAAACCTGAAAAAAGAAATGGCGCTGTAAACGCCGCCAAAAGAATCAAAACGATATACAGCGGAGTCCATTTCCGTTGTGACATGATGACAATTCTACGCCAAATTATCAAGTGAAGTATAATCGCCTGCGAATGAGCGCATTTACCAGTTTGATCCTCACACAATTAACCGTTCCACCCGGGGATTTGATCTACTACATCGTGCTGGTGTTTGTGATCGCCAGCGCGCTTCAATCGGCGTTTAATCACTGGAGGGCAAGCGAATTTCCGCAGGCGCGGCGGGCGTTCATTGGGTTGAGCGTCCTGCTCGGCGCGCAGGTCATGATGTTTCTGTTCAGCGGACTGGGCTGGCAGCAGATTCTCGATCCCAAAACCATCCTGCCGCCCATGGACCGTGCGTTCATCATGTTCGGAATTGTTTGGATCACCTGGTTGTATGCCTTCCCGGAACCAAACCGTCTGGCAGACGCCGCCGTGACGCTCCTGAGCCTGTTTGTGCTGACCGCCCTGGGCTTCAGCCTGCTCTTCTGGCAGCCGCAAATCGAATTGGCAAGTTACAACCAGACGCTCGACGACCAAATCTGGCAGATCGGTTCGCTATTCCTGGCGCTGCTGGGGATTGCCACCCTGCTCATCCGCAGACCAGACGGGATGTGGTACGGGATTCTTTTGCTTTCGCTCGGCGCGCTGGGACATTTGGGTCACCTGCTGACCCGGGCGGATGGAAATTATTCCGGCATCGTGCGCCTCGCCTACATGGCGGCGTTTCCCATCCTGCTCACTCTGCCTCAGCGGTTCGGCATCCCCACCCAGACGGTGATCGAACCGCCGCAAAAACCCACCACCCTGAAACAGGACACCACCGGACGCCCCGAACGCAGGCGGTACAGCACCGACCCGAAGACGTTCCATGCCCTGCTTGCCGTCGCCGCCGAATCCAACCCGACGCGCTTGAGCCAGTCCATTACGCGAGCCATCGCCCAAACCATGCTCGCGGACCTGTGCTTCATGATCTACCTGACCGACAACAACAACCAGATGATCATCGCAGGCGGATACGACCTCATCCGCGAGGAATTGCTGGAAGGCGGCTCGCTGAGCAAGGGTTCGATCCCCATGCTGGCGAATTCGCTTCAACGCGGACGCCCCTTGCGGCTCCCTGCCAGCAGCACCTCCGCCGACATCAAAGGACTGGGCGACATCCTCGGTTTGACCAACCCCGGTCATCTTTTGTGCATCCCCATCCTGACGCCCGAAAAAGAATCCCTGGGCGGAATTCTATTGCTCTCGCCGTACTCCGACCGCACGTGGAGCGCAGAGGACCAGGCGTTCCTGACCAATATTGCCGCTTCGCTCGTGCCGATCATCCAGCGCAACCAGAAGATAAACAAACTGGAAGCGCAAAGCGAAATGGCGCGCGCGCAGGCGACCGACCTCGAACGCCGCATCCAGGAGTTGAACGAGCAGTTACAGGCGGCTCGTTCCGAAGCCGAGGTGGGCGGCTCTGCGGAAATGGCATCCCTGCGGGCGGCGCAGGACGAGTCGCAGAAGATCATCGAAAGCCTCCAGCGTGAGAACGCCGAATTACGCGGCGGAAAAAACCTGGTTTCCACGACGCAGATGGAGAACGAACTGAAAGCGACCCTGCAGGAGATGGCGCGTTTGCAAAACCTGCATGCCGAAGCGAACGCGAAAATCCTCGAACTGGAGAAGGGACAGATCGCCACGAAGAACACCGAGCAGGCGGAGGTGGTCGCCTCCATCTCGCAGGAACTGCGCCAGCCGCTCTCGTCCATTGTGGGATACACCGACCTGCTGTTGGGCGAGTCGGTGGGCATCCTTGGGGCGCTGCAAAGAAAATTCGTGGAGCGCATCAAGGCGTCCACGGAGCGCATCCGCAGTTTGACGGACGACATGATCCAGATCACCACCCTGGCAACGGATTTGAACGAACTCAAACCCGAAGCGGTGGACTTGAATGCGATCATCGACAACGCCATGTCCTACACCAGCTCACAGGTGCGGGAGAAAAATATTTCCATGCACCTGGAAGTGCCGAAGAACCTCGCGCCCATCCACGCGGACCGGGAGGCGCTCCAGCAGATCCTGATCCATTTACTGCAAAATGCCGGGGCGGCGACTCCCTTTGAGGGCACGATCAAACTCAAAGTCCAGACCAGAAGCGAGAACGGCGCGGAATTCATCCTCATTCAAGTATCCGATAAAGGCGGGGGCATCGCCGCGGAGGACCTGCCGCGCGTCTTCACCCGTTTATATCGCGCGGATAACGTCCTGATTCAAGGCGTGGGCGATACGGGCGTGGGACTCTCCATCGCCAAGACGTTGACCGAAGCCCAGCACGGGCGTATTTGGGTGGAAAGCGAGCCGGGAGTCGGCGCCACGTTCAGCGTGTCTGCGCCGATTGCAAGCGAGAAGGCGGCGGAACCTCACGGCGGTAAAGGAAAGAAATAATGCGAGGCTTGCGCGAGTTTGGTAACGCGCTGGTAATTGCGATCATCTCCATCGGATTGATGCTGGGAGCGTTGTCCATTTCGCTGGTGGAATTCGTGCCGGAAGCCACGCCGACCCCCACCATTCAGTTGTTCCCCTCGCCAGTGCCGGTCACGGCAACGCCCACGTTCCCGCCCACCCAAACGCAAAGCACAGAAGCGGCGACGCTGACCCTGACGGCGACCAACACCGTCATTCCGCCCACATCCTGCCAGCCGCCCAGCGGTTGGATTCCCATCATCGTCAGGCGGGTGATACGCTCGAAAGCCTCGCCGCCAGATACCGCATCGGCAGCGATCAATTGAAAAGCGCGAATTGCCTCGCCGTGGACAGTCTCATCCCCGGCACGGCGCTCTTTGTGCCGCCCGCACCCACCAGCACCGTCGCCGCCTGTATTCCGGGAGCGGTTGGCTGGGTGAAATCCTACGTGGTCAAAGCGGGCGATACGCTGTATTCGATTGCCACCAACCATTACACGACCGTCGCCACCCTGCGCGGCGTCAACTGCAAGACGAGCGACCGCATCTACCCCGGTGAGACGCTGTGGGTTCCGCGGGTTGCCACGCGCACGCCGGTCCCCACACCCCTGCCCGGAAGCACGGTGACTCCGCACCCCACCGACCCGCTGACGGAAACCGCCCTGCCGTTCACCGCGACGATTGAGCCGAGCGCAACGTCCGTGCCGAACACGCCGACCACTGCGCCCACTCCCACCGCCGTCCCGGACTCAAACGGCAAGTCTGACCCCATTCCCCACTCCCTAACTCGGACAAGCCCAAACCAAAAAGGATTCAACCACAAAGGTCACGACGGCGCACAAAGGAAAACCTTAATTCCCCTTCGTGTACTTTGCCTGCACTGAGCCGCAGGCACACGTGTGCCCTTTGTGGTAAAAAATTCTTGCACAAGAACAAGGATTTCACTTGTAAGATACTAAACAGTTCATCCAAAGCACAACAACGATTCATGAAAGCATCCTTCCGATCTGCATTGACCGTACTGCTTGCCTTGCTGGTTACGTCCTGCGGCGCTTCGGCTTCCGCCTCTTCACAAGAGCAAGCGCCCCTGCCGTTCGTCCTGATCACGTCCGCGCCCAGCTCCACGCCAACCCCCACGCCGTTTCAGCCGTCGCTTTTTACCCCGACACTGCCATCGCTTTATTCTTTTGACTCGGTCTCCGCGCCGCAGTTGATCCTGCCCTCCGAGACTCCCTCCCCGACGCCCACGCTTCAATCCTCGCCGACAGCGACAGCCCCCATCGAGCAACTCTTCCCGACGCAGGCGGCGCCCCCGCCCGAATCGCCCGGCGTCAGCCCCACTCCCCTCCCGCTACTCACAGATAATGAAACCATCAACTTTCTGCTCATCG
The DNA here is from genome assembly GCA_013112685.1 of Chloroflexota bacterium. GTDB lineage: Bacteria > Chloroflexota > Anaerolineae > Anaerolineales > Villigracilaceae > Villigracilis. The sequence goes on from JABFGC010000002.1 coordinate 2,384,073, forward strand.
GCTCCGATCGCCGTCCCACCGGCACATCGCACCGCACCGACACCCTGCTGATCGCCGTCGTCTGGTACAAGGAGGGACAGGTCTCCCTCATCTCCATCCCGCGCGACTTGTGGATTTACATTCCCACCGTCGGGATGCGGCGCATCAATACCGCCTTTCAAAGCGGGGAATCGGGCGGGTATCCCGGCGGCGGGGCGGGCTTGCTGAAGGATACGATCCTGCAAAATCTCGGCATCCGCATTGACCATACCGCCATGGTGGAGTTCGACGGCTTCCGTCGCATCGTGGATACTCTCGGCGGGATTGACGTGCCAGTCGCCTGTTCCTACACCGACTGGCGCTTGATCCATCCCTCCTACGACCCGAACAACGAAAACAACTGGTGGCTGTACACGGTCGGTCCCGGTCAGGTGCACATGGACGGCGACCTTGCCCTGTGGTATGCGCGCTCGCGCTCCAAGTCCAACGACTTCGACCGCGGACGCCGCCAGCAGGAGGTGATTCGCACGCTCTTCCAAAAAGCCCTGCAAACGGATTCCTTCAGCAAAATCCCCCAGCTTTACAACGACCTCGCCAGCACGGTCATCACCGACCTCACGCTGGGGGATATGCTAAGCATGGCTCCCTACGCCGTCAATTTCACCAACGCCAACATCCGCAGTTACTACATCCGCCCGCCCTACGTCCAGGGGTGGATGACGCCCGGCGGCGCGTCTGTGCTCCTCCCGCAGGAAGATGCGCTGCGTCAATTGATGCTCGAAGCCACAACCCTTTCCCCGTACGCGGCGGTGCGCGAGACCATCACCGTGGAAGTGCAGAACGGCGCCCCCTTCGAGACAATGGAATCCCTCGCCGCCTCGCGCTTGAATTACGCCGGTTACCAGACCGTCACCGGTCCCGCCGACCGGCGCGACTACGCCAACTCCGTGCTGGTGGATTTCACAACGGGGCAGGACGCCAACGAGCGCCAGACCATCATCAACGTGCTTGGAATCTACTCCACCAATGTGATCTCCCTCCCAGACCCGAACAGCGCGGCGCAATACCGCGTCATCCTCGGCGCGGAGTACCAACCCTGCTTCCAGCCGCAGGATTTATCGCATTAGAACTCAACTCCCCATCACGCTCAACAAAATCCCCGGCGTGACGTACGCTTCGATCAGGGCGGCAACCGCCAGCAGCGGCACGACCAGACCGACGAAAATCTTCGCCCAGTCCGCCATCAGCTCCAGGATCACCTCGCCCATGGATTTGCCCGTCTGCGGCGTGACGATGGCGGCGCCGATGTACAGCACTACCGCGCTCCCGATCATCAGCGCGGGAATCTCGAAGACGCCGTGCGGCGCAACCCCCGCCAGGAAGACCAGCGGTAACGACTGCACGCCGAGCAGTTCGAACACGGCATACAAGCCGCCGATGAGCGCGATGTTGATCATGTAGATCAGGATTCCCAGCACGCTGAACGAGAACATCCCGGCGACGAAAATGAACGCCACCGCGCGGGTGTTGTTCAGGAATAGGAAGGACGGATTGAGATGCCCGCGCAGGCTAGAAAGGTCGGGGAGTTCCCCCAGGTTTTCCTCCAGTTTGGCGCGGTCTTCTGCCGAGGCATGGGAAATTGCATCCGCCACGTTGTCCTTCACCCAGCTATAACTCATCCACAAACTCACCCCGGCGATGAGGAGCATAAACAGCATGGCGGGGGCAATCCGGCGCAGGGACGCGCCCAGTACCCTCCCATACCAATCCCGCACCGAGCGCGCCCCGCCGATGAAGTTGAGCCAGAAAGTCTTCAGCATCCAGCGGAAGTTGAGCGTATCAATCTCGCGCCCGAGCAGATACTCGCGCTGGAAGTGCGCAATCCCCACGCGGATCAACAGCAGGGCGATGATCAACACGCCGGTCACAGCCAGCCAGAGCACCTGTTCGTTCCCCCAAAACAGCATCACCGCCTCGCCCTGCATCAGGATCGCCACCGGAATCACGATGAACGAAGCCAGCAGGTTCGCCGCCTTCACCGAAGTGGACTGCACCGAAATGACGATCGCCGCGCTGACCATCAGCACCGCATGAGCCGTCGTCAGCAGGAACAACTGCAACATCACCGCGGGCGGCGGAAAGTTCAGCCCCTGCTGCGCGATCAAAATCAGGTACAAGCCGATGGAAAGATAACTCGCAATCAGCGGCGTGGCTACGCCCACCAGCAGTTTCCCAAAATACAACTGCCAGTCGTCGAAGGGCGCGCTGAGCAGCGGCTCGATGGTTCCGCGTTCCTTCTCGCCCACGAACGATTCCAGCGCCACCACCAGCGAAACCGTGATGGGGAAGAATCCGATGATCATGATCGAGAACGGCACGAGCCGGTCGAGGATCAAATTGGCGTCGAACTGGTTCAGGAAGTCCACCGCCTGTTTTGCAAACTCGTTCATCAGGAACGGGAACGACAGCGTCAGGATCACCATCGGCATCAGCACGCGCCAGTCGCGGAACTGGTCGCGCAGTTCGCGCCGCGCTACAAGCATCACGGGTCGTAATTTATTGAACATACTCGCGTCCTTTTGTTTCCGCCATCACCTTCAAATACACCTGCTCGAGCGTGCGAGCCTCCTCCTGAAACGCCATGACGGGAGCGCCCGACAGCAGTTTGAGAATCTGCGGATTCAACTCCTGCGGCGCCTCCACCCGGGCCCTTCAAACTGGTCGGCGTTTCAGCGAGTTTTTCCACGCCTTTGGGCAGTTCCAACCCGCCCGCGTTCCATGCTTCGGCAAAGCGGATCTCGTACTCCGGCGCGCCCAGCACGCTACGCTTCAACTCGTCCAGCGTGCCCTGCACCAAAATCCTTCCGCGGTAGATGATGGCGATTTTGTCTGCCAGCGCCTCCACTTCGGTGAGGTTGTGCGAGCAGATGACAATCGTCCGGCTGGAAGACCTGAGCCGCGCAATCTCGTCCCGCACCAGCCGCGCGGACTCCGGGTCCATCGCGGAGGTGGGTTCATCCAAAAGCAGCACGCCCGGCTCGTGGATCATCGCGCGCGCCAACGCCAGTTTCTGGCGCATCCCTTTTGAGTATTCGCCGATGCGGCGCTTCGCCGCCTCAGCCAGCCCGAAATATTCGAGCAGGTTTTCACTGCGCGCCTTTCTGGCGGCAGGCGCAAGGCTGTAAACCTGACCGAAGAAATCGAGATATTCGACCGCGGTCATGCGCATGTACAAGCCGTGCTGTTCGGTCAACACCCCCACCGAAGCGCGGACATCGTGCCCGTTTTTGACCACGTCATACCCGGCGACGCGCGCCCAGCCCCGTGAAGGATGCAGTAACGCTGTCAACATACGAACGGTGGTCGTTTTTCCGGCGCCATTCTGACCCAGCAGCGCCAGAATCTGACCGGGCTGTACGGAGAGGTCGACTCCATCCACCGCCAAAAAATCGTGAAATTGTTTGCTTAGATCCTGGGTTTCGATCATGGGATTTCCTTTATGGTAAAGAAACGGACACTTCTCATTTTATTACCCGCCGCCATCCGCCCCCTTCACAAAATCCTTACAGTTCCCGCGCCGGGCGATGACGCCAAAACAGGGCAGCCGCCGCAACGACGAAAAGCGCGCCAAAGAACGCCTGGTTGACGTTCAGCCCGCCGACCAGCGCCACGTCGAGCCGGAGAAATTCGAGCAGGAAACGAACGGTGGAATAGAACACAAGATAGGCGAAGAACACATCGCCCGGCTGGAGTTTCTCCGCGAACCGGCGGGCAAGCCAAAGCAGGATGACCATGTTCGCCAGGTTCAACAGCGCTTCGTAGGCAAACAGCGGATGGTAGAACTCCACCGCTTCATAGCCGGGCAGCCGGTTGGGAGGCCGGATGAAGATTCCCCAGGGCAGGTTCGTCGGCAGACCGTATAGTTCCTGGTTGAAGTAATTGCCCACGCGCCCAACCGCCTGGGCGAGCGCAATACCGGGCGCAATGGAATCGGTCAGTTCCCAAAACGGAAGTTCGTATTTGCGGGAGAAATACACAAGCACGAGTATCCCCGCCAGCAGCGCGCCCGCCAATCCATAGCCGCCGATCCAGAAGGCGAGCATATCCAACGGGTTGGAAAGATAATGCCGGGTGGTCAGACCCAACTGAACCGAGGAAAGAGGCGGGGTGAAGATGTGCCACAGCCGCGCGCCGATCAACCCCCAAACCAGCAAAGGCATGAAGAGGTAGTAGACAACCTCCGGGTCCAGTTTGCGGCGGTTTGCTTCGAGGGCGAAAAGCAGCGCGCCGAGGGCGATCCCAAGCGCAAGCAGAATCCCGTTCCAACGCAGGAATAACGGACAGAAGGAAACGCCCTCCATCAGGATGCCGTCTCTCGTTTCTCGCGTTCCAGCCTCATGCGTTCGTGCCCCTGCGCGCGGACGTGCAAAATGCGCTGGTAGGCGGTGATGTTTGCCAGCGCGGCAATGATGCACACCGCGAGGAACGGCTGGTTGAAAACGAGCAGGGGAATCAAAACCAGATAGCGTTCGACGCGCGTGAGGATGCCGACCTTTGCAGTGAAGCCCAAGCCCTCGGCGCGCGCCTTGACGTACGAGACCAGCACCGAACCCGCCGCGGCGACGAACGCCATCATCACGCCGAGCGGATCGTTGGCGGAGAGGAAATAATACAGAAGCCCGCCGAAGGTGACGAGCTCGGCATAGCGGTCGCTGACGGAATCAACGAAGCCGCCAAAGTCGCTGGGTTCGCCGCGCAGACGCGCCATCGTTCCGTCGAAGGCATCCACCAAAACAGACGCCAGCAGGATGAACGCGCCCGTCGTCATGTGCCCTTGCGAAATGACGTACGCGCCGATGGTTGTGCCAGCCAGCCCCAGCAGCGTGATGCTGTTGGGCGTCAAGCCAAGCCGGTTCAGGAATGCGCCGATGGGGGCCCAGAATGCCCTTGAAAATCGTGCGAAGTCTGTCTGTGAAGGTAGGTTTGGGGTTCATCAATTTCGATTTTCGATTTACGATTTGGGGTTTTTGCAGCGCGGTATGGATGCGGCATCGCGCACATCACGAAACGAATCCTCACTCTTCATCCCCAGTTCCGGGAATTTCGTCATCCTCGCCGATGAGCACTTCGCGCTCCTTGCCGCCACCCTGCGACGGGACCGACCACGCCCATCTCTTCGGAACCGGTCGAGCAAACGAGCCGCGCGCGGATAGCCGATTCGCAAGCGGCGCTGCAGCATGGACGCCGAGGCGCGCTGCTGCTGGCGGACGATGGCAACCGCCTGCTCGACCAATCCGTCGTCTTCATCCTCGCCGGGCTCCTGCAATAATTTCTCCCAGGGCGGAGCCTCAATCTTCGTCGTCTCGGTGACTTTCTGCCAGTGGGCGATGATGCGTTCGATTTCCATGTCGGTGATGAGCGCGCCCTGCGCGCGGATGGGGCCGCCTACTTCCGGGTTGAGGAAGAGCATGTCACCGCGCCCCAGCAGGGACTCCGCCCCGGTGTAATCCAAAATCACGCGGCTGTCTATGCCCGAAGCAACGGCAAACGCCAGACGCGCCGGGAAGTTGGCTTTGATGAGACCCGTCACCACATCGGTGGAGGGGCGCTGGGTGGCGACCACAAGATGAATACCGGTGGCGCGCGCCATCTGCGCCAGGCGTACAAGGTTGTGTTCGGTCTGGCCCGGGGCAGACATCATCAGATCCGCCAGTTCGTCAACCATGACCACGATGCGCGGCAGGGGCTGTCCGCTGGCGGAGCGCGCCATTTTTTTGTTGTAGGAATTTACGTCGCGGGTGTGGGCGGATTCGAGCAGGCGATAGCGGTGCTCCATCTCCACCACCACCCAACGCAAAACGCCCATGATGCGGTTCAGGTCGGTCTCCACCTTGCCGTACAGATGAGGCAGCCCATTGAAGCGGATCAACTCCACCATCTTCGAGTCGATCATCACCATGCGCAGCTCTTCCGGGGTGTTATTCATGGCAAGGCACGCCGCAATGGCAGTGATGCAGACCGACTTCCCGGAGCCGGTCGCGCCGGCAATCAAAAGATGGGGCATGCGCGCCGGGTCTGCCACGAGCGGGTTGCCCGAAACGTCGCGCCCAAGCGCAATGGCGAGCGGAGCGCCCACCTTGTAGAATACATCCGACTCAAGCAGGGTTTTCATGCGGACAACCGAACTGTGCGTATTGGGGACTTCGACGCCGACGTACGGTTTACCCGGAACCGGCGCTTCGATCCTCAGACGTTGAGCGGAGAGCGCCAGCGCGAGGTCTTTCTCCGGGCGGCGATCTGCGCCACGCGGACTTTCATCTGCTGCACGTCTTCTTCATCGGTGCCCGGCTTTTTGATGAACCCCGGCTGGACGGCAAACTGCGTCACGGCGGGACCCCACGCGGTAGCCGATGACGGTGGCGGGGATGCCGAATTCCGAGAGCGTTTTCATGATCAAGCCCGCGGTCTGGTTGATGGTGCGTTCGTCGGCGCGGGCGGCGGAATCGCCGAGCAGGATGGACAAGGGCGGCAGGTCGTCGGCGCGGGGCGGCGGCTTGAGAGTCTTTTCCTCTTTTTTCGCGGCGGGCTTCAACGAGGTGCGAAACTCCGGCGGGATGGCAGGCGCTTTCTTCCGCGGCGCAGACTTCGGCTTTTGGGTTTCCTCAACATGAGCCTCGGCAGGCGTTGGAGAAGCGACGGCTTGCGGATGCGCTTCCCCGGCAAGTTGCATCAGCCAGACCTCCAGCCTTGTCCAGCCGCCGAATGCGGTGATTGCCGCCAGAAGCCACAAAACCAGGAGAATGAGCGTGCCGAGAATGACCCCCGCAACGCGCCACAACAAGGCAGCCAGCCCCCAGCCAATCGTGCCGCCGTACCAACCCGCTTCCGGCGCGAGGAGGTCGTTGCCCCCAAAAACAGCGAACAGCCCCAAGGTCAAGAGAGAGGCGACCTCAAAGGGAATGACGCGCCCCCACCTCGTCCCGCCTCGTTCGCGCCGGACGAGCGCATATCCCAAATATCCGATGCCGAGGACGATGAAGAGGCTGCCAAGCCCGAACCAGTTCCTGAGCAGGCGGGTCAAAGGGACGAGCACCAGTCCACCGACAAGGCTGTTGCTGGGAATATCGCCGCCGCTCGCCAGTTGGGTGAAGATGGATTCGAGGATGGCGAACAACATCATCGCCGCAAAGGCAATCAACGCCACGCCCAGTCCGTCCCGCACGAAGCGCCCAAACTGCGTGTTGAAATGCGCCAGCCTTTCGAGCCAGTCGCTCTGGTAGGGGGCGCCTTCGTGTTTGTATTTCCTTTTACCTGCGGGTGGGGTTTGCGGCATCGGACTCTATTCGAATTTCATGCTGAAACCCATGCGTTGGTGCGGGGCATCCAAATGCAGGACTTTCACCTGGATCGCATCGCCCTCGTGCAAAAATTCCTTCAGGGGTTTGCCTTCCGCCTGCGGGATTTCAGAGACGTGAATCAAGCCCTCCACGCCGTATCCATCCAGCCGTGCGAACGCGCCATAAGAAAGCACGCTGGTGATAGTGGCGGGTTTGACCGAGCCGATCGGGAAATCGGTCTCCGCGTTCAACCAGGGGTTGGACTGCAAGCGTTTGATGCTCAGGGCGACCCGGCAACGTTCGGGCGCAAGGTCGAGCACCTGCACGTCAATCGTACTGCCCAGGCTGACCAGTTGCGCGGGATGCGAGACCCGTCCCCAGGAAATTTCGGAGATGTGGATCAACCCTTCCACACCGCCGAGGTCAACGAACACGCCGAAGTCGGTGATGTTGGTGACCATGCCCTTCGCCTTCTGCCCGGCGTGAAGCGAGTGGAACAACTCCGCGCGCCTGCCCGGCTCCGATTGCGCAGCGCGTTCCGAAAAGACCACGCGCCCGTCCTCCGGCACACATTCGATGACCTTCAGGCGCAGTTTGCGCCCCACATACGGCGCGAGGTCGTGATTGCGGTCAATGGCTTCGACCCGCCCGGAAAGGTCCACCAAATGCGAAAACGGGACAAAACCATGGATGCCCTCTCCTTCCACAAGCAAACCGCCGCGGTTGTGTCCCGTAACTGTCAGATCAATGATGCCGTCGCTCATGTACAAGTCCTTGACCTGAGTCCAATCCACGACCGGTTTCTTCTCCGCCGATTCCGGTTTCGCCTCCTGCCTGACCTCGGGCTTTGACTCCGCATAGCGGGGAGCGGGCTGTGAGAAGCGGCTCTCCTCTGCCAATACGGAAGCCCACCAGCCGTCGTCAATCGCAGGCATAGGGTTCTCGTTCTTCCATTTTCCACCAGCCATAATTCGCTCCTTGTCAGTTCATCTATTAAACGCCGGACGCAGGCAGCGCGTGCCTGTCCTCCGGTTCTCGATCCAGGGTGTTGACTTCCATTTCAAGAATCGCCCTCGCAACCGCTTCGATTGCCACGCGCTGTTTGCGGTACAAGTCCGCTTCAGACATGGCGAGGCGGGCGGCGACATCCCGCACCTTGCGCCCTTCGATGAATTTCATTTCGAGGATGTTGTACAGAATCCATTCGGTGGTGAATTTGCGGTCGCCGCGCGGCTTGACCTGGTCCACGGCGCGGCGCAATAGGGAGCGCAGTGCGTTGGCGAGGTTGCCGTCTTCCTTCTCCGCGAGTTCGCGCACCACCCGGAGTTTGATCAGCGGGCTGTTCATAAACTTGGGACCGCCCCAATAATGCGTGAGGGCGTCCTTGACCCAGTTGGCGAGGTCGGCTTCGTGCGGCAGGGGTTCGGTGAGCAGGCTGGCGCGCGAGTCGTAACGTCCGGCGGCGCGCATCCGTTGGATCAGTTCCACCCGGGGCTGTAAATCCGCAAGCGAGCGGAAAACCTTCTGCTGCAACTGGCGGTCTTCCAGGGCGATGGCGGCGCGCTCGGCGAGCAGCCACAACGCTTCACGCTGGTCGTGTTCCATGGCGGGTTTCGAGTCCTTGCGCGCAACCCCAAGCAGACCCAGCAAAGGCGGCAGTTCATCCCGATCCATATCGGGATGCCTGCGGCGATGCAGGGGCAGCACCCAGAAATTGCCCCACAGAAATTCCCGCCGCGCATCGCCGTTGACGTGGTCGAGCGCTTCGATCAAACTCTCCTGGTCCAGCATGGCGCGGTTGCCCGCCACCACAATGGGAGAGAGGGTCACATCATCCAGCGCCGCCACAAAAGCCGCCGGTGACTGTAGATGGTCCCGCACAGCCGCGAGGACGGCTTCGAGGAACTGCTGCAAGTCGCTTTGGGTCAGCAGGCGTTCTTCGATGTTCTGCAATAATTCCAGTTCGTTCCGGTCGCGCCCGTAAAACAGCCAGCGTTCCCACAGCGGAGCCGCAAAGGTAATGGCGTGTTCCATCAACAAAACAGACGCCACCACCGTGAACGGCACGAAGGCGCTGTATGGCGTGCCGAGCAGTTCACCGCCGCGGCGCACGACCGTCATCAACGCCAGCGTGACGGATGCCGTCACCGGTCCGCGCATGATCCATTTGAAGAGGCGGCTCTTAATCACCCGGTCGGGCCACGAGACGCCAAAGAACGCCACCGAGTACGCCATGACCACGACCAGTCCACCCACGAGGATGTTGATGACGGTTGCTGTGATCCAGAAAAGATATTGGTGCTGGGCGGCGAGTCCGTAACCGAACAAAAGATAGGGATAGGAGCCAAGCGCCGGGGCGGTCGCGCCCGCCATCAGGTACAACATGCGCCGCCGCCCGGAACGGGTCAGCATCAGGTTGTAGGCGCGCGCAAAATTGACGCCTGCCCACACCATGGCGGTCACGTAAAAAATGGTGAAGATTTCCGTCCAAACCGTGCGGAGGAGGTAGGGCGCCGGCTTGCCATTCGGCACGATGGGACCGAGCAGATAACCGAATGCCAGCAGGACCAGGAACGCCACTGCAACGACGTACATGCCGCGCACCGCCAGGCGCCTGCGCCCGCGCGAGGGACGTCCCGCCGTGACGAGCAGGGCATCCGAAAGATGCAAATACGCCGCCGGAAGGAAGACCAGCCCGAACCATTGCAAACGCAAGAGAAGGTCGAGCGCTTCGATGGAGCCGGAGTTATCCTGCAAGGCTTCGGTGGTGAAGATGACGACCACGCAAAGCAGGATAATGGCAAACGAGCGCGCAACCCTATCACGCAGATTGAATGAAAGCGCGTAGAGGAAAAGCGAAAACGCCGTGATGGCGATCCCCGCCGTCAGGATCTGGTTGAGCGTCTGGATCCCCGCCAGAATCGTTTCAGACCAACCGTTAATCATAAAGCCCTTCCGATAAATATCTTACAACGAACCAGGTTTCCTGATTTGGACCTTTTTATTTTAGCATCTTGGAAAAGAACAGGGCAACATCCTGGTTGATGTAATAGTGGTCATTATACCCGCAGAACTCAAAACCGGATTTCTGCGCCAGGCGGATGCCCGGCAGATTCTTCGACTGCACCTCGAAGATCAGGCGGCGGTGCGTTCGGGACTCCGCCCATCCCTGCGCAGCCGCCAGCAGAGCGGACCCAACCCCGCGGCGGCGGCTGGCGGCTTCCACCACCAGGTCGGTGATCCACACCACCGATGCAGTCCCGCGTTCGAGCAGGCTGATGTAACCGACCAGGCCCGTGTTGACGACAGCGGTATACATCATGGATTTCCTCACCCAGTCATCGGCGAGAGAAAACGGGTTGTGAGGATATGCGACTTTTATGGAACGCGGCAGGCGCACTTCACGGAAGGTGGTGGTCACCTGCCCGGCATCCCGCCGCAGTTCCAATTGCCAGACCGAATCGCTCGTGATCGAATGGTCGAACGCCATCAATCGGGAAAGGTCGCTGGCAATCGTGGGGCGTAATTGAATTTCCGACATAAAATAATTCCTGTTGGTTTTATTGCAGTGGAACGACCCGTACCGGCACAATGCACGGGGAGAGAAGGGTGCCCTGGTTGTCCACCACAACCAGGCGCAGTTGATAATCTCCGGGGGTGAGGGCGGTGGTATCCCACCTGCCCAGCGGACCGGCAACCACAGCCGTGCGTCCCGGCTGCGATGGTCGCCCGGTATCGCTCCCCCGCCGGGGCGACTTCGTATTTGTAAAACCCAAAATTCGGGATGTTCACCGTGCCGGTCAACTCGATGGCGCCCTTGATTTCATCCCCCGGTTTGGGGAACGAAAGGCTCGATTTGATTTGGGACGCAGCCCACCGTCGCGGCCGGGGCCCCTGGCGGCAGGTTTGCAAACTGGGTCATCATCCCGGCGGAAAGCGTGCCGGTGGGCGTGGAGATGAAATCCAGCGTGGGCGTGGCGATAAAAAAAATCCGCAGGCAAGCCCGGGATGAAGAACGTCGCCATGAAGAACTCCGCGCAAAACAGCATGACGACGATGACCGACAGGGCAACGGAACGCCCGAGGCGGCGGGCGGAAAACTCGCGCTCCAGGGTGAAAACGGCGATCCGCCATTCCCTCCATGAACGCCACAGCCAGCGAAAGGAAAACATGCCGCCAATCGCCAGCAGGATATAGATCAACACCTCATAGGAGGCGAGGAATTTATAAAGCGCCGCCATTCGAACTTGTCAATTTACATGCCGCGCAAAAAGCCGCGCACGATCTTCTCGATCTTGGGCGTGATGACCCTGCCCGCTTCGATCACTTCTTCGTGGGTCGTGACCGTGGAGCCGTCGAGATTGGCTTTGTTGCTGATGCCAGAGAGTCCCAGCACGCGCATATTCCCATGACGGGCAACGATAACCTCCGGCACGGTGGACATGCCCACCGCATCCGCGCCTGCCAGCCGCAGGAAACGCAGGTCGGCGGGAGATTCAAAGGAGGGACCGCTCAACCCCGCATAGACACCTTCACGAAGAGTGATCTTGTTCTCCTTGGCGATCTTGCGTGCAAGGTCGCAGTAGGCGCGGTCGTACGGCTGGCTCATATCCGGGAAGCGGGGACCAATTTCATCCAGGTTCGGTCCCATCAGGGGATTAAGCCCGGACATGCCCATGAGGTTCAATTGGTCGGTGATCAGCATCACGTCGCCGGGATTGAATTCGGCGTTGACGCCTCCGGCGGCGTTGGTCACGATCATGTTTGGAACGCCCAATCGCTGCATGACCCGCACCGGCAGCGTCACCTGTCCCATCGTGTATCCTTCATAGTAGTGGATCCGTCCCTGCATGACGAGCACAGGCTTGCCTTCCAGAACACCGATCACGAACCGTCCTGCATGTCCCTGAACAGTGGAGACGGGGAAGTTCGGCAGGTCGCTGTAGGGGATGTGAACCGCTTCCTGGACGGAATCAGCCAGCGCGTTCAGCCCCGAGCCGAGGATGATTCCAACCACAGGCTGGATCGAGATCCGGCTTCGTATCTTCTGCGCAACTTCGTCAATTTGATTAAGGGAAATAAAATTTTGCATTGCGGCAACCCGTGTCTGTGAAATTTGCAATTGAGCGCAACCCCGTATGTCAATTTGCTGTGGGATTATATCAGAAATCACAATCGCCTCTGCGCAAAGTTAAGAACGATTAGCGAAAATTCGTGACGATCAGCGGACGACGACCTCACTTTGATGTGGTTCAGATACCCTCTCAAAGAAGAAGGGCGGGAAACTCCAACCTTCCAGAAGGTAGAAAATTTTTGTTTATTATGCTATCCTCAGCCCCAATGAAACACCCCTCCGAAAACGACTTTAACTTATTTTCTTCTCTTCTTTTGGGGGGTCTGGGGATCAGCCTGATGCTGATCCCCGCCTCCACGCGGATTGCGGATATCGGTCTTCCAGGGTGGGTGCTCCTCATACCCGGCACAGCCTGTTTCATCTTCGCGCTCATCCTTCAAACCATTACGCTTCTGCCTGTCCCGCTCAGGCAGGCAAGGTACTCTCAAATCCTCGCTGCGATCCTTCTGATCGTGATTGCGCGTGTGTTTCAGGCGTACGGTTTTATCGCCGAAGCGTGGGTGTTCCTGATCGCGGGGGTCATTCAAATATTGCTGGCTTTGCCCCTGGCAAGACAACTGGAAAACATAGACCTGCTCGACCTGGCGTTCGCCCTGATCGGTTTTCTGGTTGGGATTCACCTGGCGATCGCCAAATCGGGCGCCGCCCACACTTTTGTGCTGGCGGTCGGTTTTTTTGTCAGCGCGTTTTTGGGCGCCAGCACAATCGTCCTGCCGTCTTTCAAATACAACTTCATCCTCCGGCGTTTGCAGATCATTCCCTGGCTCGCCTGGAGCATCCTCTGCGTCCCTTCTGCGGATGGCGCAAATCTCGTCACCCCGACGGCGGCAATCCTGATCCTTTTATCGAAGGATTTCCTCCCCTGGAGTCAAACCCGCGTGCCGGAGGGCGACATCCTGGGGCGCCGAGTGATCATGATCGGCGCGACCATCGAACTCACGCTGTTGATCTTTCTCAGCACGCTCCTGCTTGCCTTCGAACAATCCATGAACGTCGTTCCCGACGTTTTCATATCCCCGCGCGAAGCGGCGTTCTTTTTTTTCATCATCCTCGTGGTTGTCATCAACTATGAAATCATCACCGTCCTGATGACCATTAACGGGTTGATGCAGGAACTATCCTCGGCGGAGGAGGCGGAGAACGCTGCCCGGCAGGAGGAACCGGAGAGCGCTTCCATCTGGACCTCGAGGCTGGCGCGGTACCTCAAGCCTTATATGTCCACCCGCGAAGGGACCCGCATCCGCATCAACGCCCAGGCGGATCAAATCCAGGTGCTTTCCCGCCAGGTGACGAACGAAAAAAAGCGCAACGCCCAATTGACCCTGTTGTTGGAGTTAAGCCAGCAGCTCGAAAACCAGCTCGACCAGCCCGTGGCGGCGCAACTGGCGGTCAACACCCTCGAACGGGCGTTGAACTGCTCGCTCGTCACCATTTACATCCATGAGCCGGAGCGCAAGGAATTCATGCTCCTCTCTTCGGCGGGACGGCAGATCAACCTGGTCCCCGCAGGCTATCGCCAGAGCAGTTCCAAAGGCGCCATCGGCAGGGCGTACCGCCAGCGGAAAACGCAGATCATCAACGACATCCGGGCGGATGCGGATTACATCCTTTTCGAAAACGAGACGAACCTCTCCGCCCTGCTCATTCCCCTCATCCACAACGGGCATGTGAACGGCGTCATCGTGCTCAACAGCGAATCCGCGAACGCCTTCAGCAGCATCGACATCGGGCTGGCGGAAGCCGTCGCCGCGGAACTGACGCGCGCCTGGGAGCGTTCGGGCTATCACCAGCGTTTGATGGACCTGATCCAGGCGGGCAGCCAGCTTTCCTCCGTCGTGGATCCATCCTCCACCGCGCAGGATGTCGCCGCGCTCACAAGGGAAATCCTCCAGGCAAAATTTACCTACGTCCACATCCAGTTAGGTCAGGAACGAAACTTTATTCAAAGCGCTTCCTCCGGCAATGCCTCGCGCCTGCTCGCGTCGCTGGAGGCTTCCATCGAGAATGAAGACATCATCCAGGTTGCGTTTCAAGCGTCCCAGCCGTTCCGGGTTCGCGACGTGCGAAAATACTCCGCCACCTCGAGCACTGGTGATTGACAACCCCGGCTTGCGGAGCATGTTGATCATTCCCATCCGCTGGCACCAGGTGAACGTGGGTGGAATTTTTGCGTTCGGAAAACAAAACGAGGTCTTCTTCACCGAAAACGACGAGGCGCTGGCGGAACTGCTCTCCATCCAGGCGGCGGGCGCGTTCGAGAGCACCTGGCTTCAACAGGAACTGCGCTCCTCGCTGCGAATCACCTCCCTGCTGTACCGCCTGAGCAACCAGATCATCCTGGCGGAGAACTTGGAAAGTGCCGCCTCCGACATCGCCGAGACCGCCCACAAACTCATGAGGAGCGCCTGCACGGGAATCGTTTTGTTCAACCCTGATGAAAGCGTCGCCGCCGAGGTAAAACTAAATTCGTCCGGCGACAATGCGAATATCGAACATCCCATTCAACTGGTCCGCGATGCGATGAACTCGGGGCAGTTGATCTATTTCTCGCATGGGCAGTCCATGATTCGCGCCTGCATGCCCATTCAGACGCCCATCCGCAAATACGGCGCGCTCTGGATGGACATCCCCGACGAACCGGGGCATAAACCGACAACGAACCCAAACGACTTGCAGTCCCTCGTCGACCAGGCGGCGATCGCGCTCGAACGCTCCCTGCTGCTGGTGGAATCGCGGCGGCAGGCCGTGGAAATCAAAGCCGCCTACGACATGCTGGAAAAGGCATACGACCACACGCTTGCCTCGCTCATCTCCGCGCTGGACGCCAGAGACCAGGAGACCGAGGGGCACAGTATGCGGGTGAGCAGCCTGGCGGTGAAGTTGGGGGAGACCCTCGGCTTCTCGAATGAGCAACTAAAGGTACTGGAACGCGGTTCGATCCTGCACGACATCGGCAAAATCGGAATCAGCGACTCCATCCTCCACAAACCGGGTCCGCTAAGCGACGACGAATGGCGGATCATGAGAACACACCCGGATATCGGCGCGAAGATCGTGGAAGGGATTCCCTTCTTGCAGGATACGATCCCGATCATCCGCCACCACCAGGAACGCTGGGACGGCACCGGCTATCCCTCCAGGTTGAGAGGCGAGGAAATCCCGCTTTTGGCGCGCCTGTTTGCCGTGGTGGACGCATTCGATGCGCTCACGAGCAACCGCCCTTACCGGCAAAAAATATCCGCGGCGGAAGCGCTCCGCTACCTGCGGGAGGAGGCGGGCATCCTTTTCGACCCGCAAATTGTCAGCGCGTTCGAGAAAATGGCGAACGAAAATCAATCCGTACTACTGTCTTTGGACTAGGCGATGAAAAAAAACGGCAGTCTCGGCTTCAACCCGCAGGAAAACATCATCCCCATTCTGCCCGCCATCATCATCGGGATGGTGAATCTCGCGCTGGCAATTGCCGCCACGTTTTACCTGCAGCCAGGCTTGAGCGCGGCTGCCAAATTCATCCTCATCGTGTACGGAATCGCCGGGTGCGCCTACATCGGGGCGTATTACTGGCTTTATATCACCATGCCCAACAAGGTCATCTACGAGTGGGCAAATTCCATCGTCGCAGGGATCGCGCTGGGGCTGCTCATCTATTTAATCCCGCTGGACGTTGACTACCTGATCCATTCGATGGTTCTGATCGCCGCGCTTTCGTCCGCCGCCGTTTCGGGGCGCGCCCCCTCCATGTCCTTGATCGCCATCGTAGCGCTGTTTCACTTCACTTATTATTATCAGAACTTCACGCCGCTCATGACGAGACTCATCCATGCCTTCCTGCTGATCTCAGCCGTCATCGTGGTCGAGACCATTCAGCAGGTCAAATCGCTTTCCCGAAAACAGATCAACCGCCTCGAGGCGGTCAACGAAATCAGCAGACAGATCGTCTCCACCCTCGATACCAGGCAGCTGATCTCCCTCCTGAACGCCGCGCTCCACAACGCGCTGGATGCGGACACCTATTACATCGGCATCAAGGAGGACGACAGCCTCCAGATGCAGTTGTTCTACGACGACGGCGAATACTTCCACGACGTTACCTACAAATTGGAAGGCTCACTCTCCGGCTGGGTCATCAAACACCAGAGACCCCTCTTTTTACCGGACCTGAGAAAGCCGCTGAACCTGGACGGCGTGAACATCGTCATCATCGGCAAACCCAAAACCTCGCTTTCGTGGATGGGCGTCCCGATGGAAGGCACGCACGTGAATGGCATCATCGCAATCGCATCGTACCGTCCCCGGGCGTTCAACCGCGCCGACTTTGAACTGCTCATCAGCATCGCCCAGCGGGCGGCGCTGGCGCTGGATAACACCTATCATCACGCGCTCGTCCAGGAGGAAACCCGGCTCGACAGCCTGACCCGCGTGTACAATCACGGTTACTTCATCCAAACCCTGCAAGCGCAGGCGGAAACGTGCCGTCTCTCCAAACAGCCCCTCAGCCTGATCATGCTGGATATTGACCACTTCAAACAGTACAACGACTCGTTCGGTCACGTCATCGGGGATGAAATCCTGGTCAGCCTTTGCAGCGCCATCCGCAGTCACATCAAACACAGCGACGCCGTCGGGCGCTGGGGCGGCGAAGAATTCGCCATCTCCCTGCCCAACACCGACGCAGAGCAAGCCATGCTCGTGGCTCAGCGCATCAGCCAGCACCCGGCGGATTTCAAATTCGACGACAACAAAACCTTCCCGGTTCCAACCGTCAGCATGGGGATTGCGGCGTTTCCTCACGAAGCCGAAGAAATTTCAAAACTGATTGACCTCGCGGACAAACGGCTTTACCTCGCCAAGCAGCGCGGGCGCAACCAGTCGAAGCCGCGCTCACGCCATAAGACAAACCCGCCTACTTCAGCGCCTCGCCCAACGCCTCGACCGCCCGCTCCACACCGGCATCGTCCACCCAATAGTGGGTCACCAGTCGGAACTGCCGCGGCGCGACCAATCCACCAGCACCCCGCGCTTTTTCATTTCTTCGATGATTTGATTTTCCGTCATCTGGATTCGGTCTTCCAGGTCGAAATACACCATGTTGGATGCAGGCTCCGCCTCAAGCCTTAGACCGGGGACCTGCTTCAAGCCTTCAAAGAGTTTCCTCGCCCGGGCATGGTCCTGTTTAAGTCGCCCCGTCATCTTTTCCAACGAAACCAGCCCTGCCGCCGCCACCACACCGACCTGACGCATCCCGCCGCCCAGCATCTTCCGCAGACGGTGCGCCCGCGCGATGAATTCTCTCGATCCCACAAGCATCGAACCAATCGGCGCGACCAGTCCCTTGCTCAAACAAAACATGACTGAATCCGCCGGCGCGACCAATTGCTTCACGTCCACATCCAACGCCGCGGCGGCGTTGAAGATGCGCGCGCCGTCAATGTGCAGGCGCAATCCGTTTTCCCTTGCTATCTCCCCCACTTTCGCCGTGTACTCCGCCGTCAGCGGGACGCCGCCGCAGACGTTTTGCGTATTCTCCAGGCAGATGAGCCGCGTAATGGTGCGGTGTGAGTCGTCGGGTTGAATCGAAGCGCGGATGTCGTCCAGCCGGAGCGTGCCGTCCTTTTGATTCGCTATGGGATGCGGGTAAATCCCGCCCAGCGCCGCCATCCCGCCCGCTTCGTTGACGTAAATATGCGACTTGTCGCCGAGGATGACCTCCTCGCCGCGCGAACAATGCGACAACAACGCGAGCAAATTGCCCATCGTCCCCGAAGGGACAAAAAGCGCTGCTTCCTTGCCGAGCATCCCGGCGGCTTTCTCTTGAAGTTTGTTCACGGTGGGGTCGTCGCCGTAAACATCGTCGCCCACTTCCGCCTCCGCCATCGCTTCGCGCATTTCGGGCGTGGGCTTGGTGACGGTATCGGAACGTAAATCTATGTAGTCCATGGGTCTATCTCCTCACTTCCTCCAGCACTGCTTTCAACTCCTCCGGCAGCTCCGCCTCGAACGTGCGTGGTTGTTTTTCGCCAGGGGGGACAATTTTCAATTTCGAGGCGTGCAAAAAATGACGCGCAATCTCAACGCTGGGATTTTTCCTGCCGTACACCGAATCCCCCACAATCGGACAACCTAAAAATTGGCAATGCAGGCGGATCTGATGTGTGCGCCCCGTGAGCGGATGAAATTCCAACAGGGTGTGATGCTTGAACGACTCCAGCGTCCTGTACTCGCTGACGGCGTCGCGCCCCTTGCCCGGCGGGAGAATCGCCATCTTCTTGCGGTGACTTGGGTCGCGCCCGATTGGCGCTTCCACGCGCCCAGCCGGCGTGGGCGGCTTGCCATCCACCAGCGCAAGGTAGGTCTTTTCCACTTTGCGCAAACGGAACTGGTCCTGCAGCCAGTTGTGAGCGCGTTCGTTCTTCGCCAGGACGATCAAGCCGGAGGTTTCCTTATCCAACCGGTGCACCAGCCCGGGACGTTCCTCGCCGCCGATGCCTTCCATCTCCGGGTCGTAGCCCAGCACGGCATTGACCAGCGTGCCGGAATAATGTCCTGCCGCCGGGTGGACGACCATGCCCGCCGGTTTATTGACCACGATCAGGTCGTCGTTTTCAAAAACGATATTCAGCGGAATATCTTCCGCGATCAAGCCGCTCGGCACAGGCGGCGGGATTCGCACTTCGATCTCGGAGCCGTTTTCGAGCATTTGTCCCGCTTTTTTGGCGGGCGCGCCGTTGACAAAGACAAACCCGTCCGCGATCAGACCTTGAATGCGCGCGCGCGAAAACTCCGGCAGGCAGGAGACGAGATACTTGTCCAGCCTGTCCGGTATCGTTTCATCGAAGTGAAACCGTTCGACGCGGTCGCTCATGGATTTCCCTCCGGGTTGGGCGGCTCGGAATCCCTGGAAGCCTTTCTTTCAGCCAGCCAGAACAACACCAGCAGCATCGCCACGCTGATGTTGATGCTGGCGTCGGCGACATTGAAAATGTAAAAATTTCCCACCGAGACAAAATCCGTCACCTTGCCAATCGTCAGGCGGTCAATCAGGTTTCCCACTGCGCCGCCCAAATACAGCCCGCCAGCCACCCACATCCAGACGTTTTCACTTTTCATGGTGGAAACGTAATAGAGAATAGCGGCAACCACCAGAAAAATAAAGATCGTCAGAACCGTGTTCCCATCCTGAAACATCCCGAACGACACGCCGCTGTTTTGAATATGCCGAAGCCGCGCATACGGCGCAAGCCACTCCAGCGATTCGGGCAGCCAATCCGTGTTCAGGGGAATATTTTGGATTACCAGCCATTTCGTCCACTGGTCGAGCGCGACCAACGCGCCTGCAACGAGCAACAGGATAAAAAATCGCCCCCTGCGAGGCTGATCTTTTTCCTGCAAATTCACATCGTTCATCGCTAACCTTCTTTTGCCGGTTCAACAGAAGCGTCTGCCACGGCAGGCACCTCCCCGTTCTCCAATTTCTCCCGGCGCTCTTTGATCCAAACGCCAAGCAGCAACACAATCACACCCACCGTAATGGATGCGTCAGCAATATTGAAGACGGGGAACACAGATACGGAAATAAAATCCGTGACCTTGCCCATCAGCAGGCGGTCAATCAGGTTGCCCGCCGCGCCGCCCAATTGCAGACCCATCGCCAGTTTCAGCGTCCAATCTTCATGCGCCATGCGCGGAAAATAATAAACAAGGACGCCGATCACAACAAACGCCAAAATCGTAAAAACCAAATTCCCGTTCTGGAACATTCCAAACGCGGCGCCGCTGTTGTACCAATGCACGATCCGCGCGTACGGGCTGAGCCATGCCAGCCACTCCGGCAGCCATTGTCCGCCAAAGGGTATGCTCTCCCTCACCCACCATTTCGTCCACTGATCGAATGCAACCGACAAACTGGAAACCCCGTAAAACAACAAAAAATCTTTCACTTTGGAATTCAAGCAACACCTCAAGATCGAATTGTCGGCTTATTGTACCGCACCGACGTACACCCTCGGCACACGCGCGCTGATATTCGTCATCACTTCGTACTCGTTGGTGCCAGCCCAGTCCGCCAGTTCCTCCACCGTGATACCACCGCCCAGTAAAACCGCTTCATCGCCGACCTTCACATCGTCTTCGCCGGCGTTGACCATGAACTGGTCCATGCAGATGCGTCCGACCTGCGGGTAGGATTTTCCGTTGATGACGACCCGCGCGCGATTTGTCATGTTGCGGAAGTAACCGTCCGCGTAGCCGCACGGGATGGTGACGATGCGCGTCGGACTCCCCTCTGCCTGCCACAACGACCCATAACTGACCGGCCGCCCGGGCAGGGTGATCTTGCTGTAAGCCACTTTCGATTTCCACGTAGCCACCGGTTTTGCGTCCACTTTTCGTTCGATGTCGCGCCCCGGGTAAATACCGTAAAACAAAACGCCCGGACGAACCATGTCGAAATGCGCTTCGGGCACATTGAGAATCCCGCCGGAATTGCAGACATGGCGCATGGGCATGGGCAGGCTGTTCTTTTCGTAGAAACGAAGAATTTCCTGAAAACGTTCCAACTGCAAGAGGGAATACTTTCTGTCCACTTTTTCCGAGTTGGCAAGGTGAGTATAAATCCCTTCCACTTCCAGGTGACGGCACGCGAGGGATTTCTGGAGGAACTCTTCGGCTTCGTACTCGTGGACGCCCACCCGCTCCATGCCGGTATCGAACTTCAAATGGACTTTCATCCGCTGGCGGGTGGATTCGGCTAACTGGTCAGCAACCAGCAATAAGTCGAGGGATGAGGCGGTGAGGGTCAAGTCATGTTCAAAGAATGAAGGCAGCTGCCCGATCATCGTGCCACCAGCAACGAGAATCGGTTTCTTGATTCCGAGTTGACGAAGTTGAATCCCCTCCTCCACCAAAGCGACGCCGAGCATGTCCACGTATGGCTCGATAAACGGCACAACGCCTTCGATGCCATGACCATAGGCGTTGGCTTTGACCATCGGCATGACCTTCGCGGGCGCGACGTGCGCGCGGATGGCTTCGAGGTTGTGCTTGAGTTGAGCAAGATTGATTTCAAGATATGTTGGACGCATTTTGGATTCGTTGGAATTTTATCAGAACGGCTCGCTGCCATACAAATCACAGCAAATTTATTTCGGCGTGTTTGGCGGTAAAAATCTTTCATGCGCGGCAGGGAGTTGGAACGGGAACTTTTCTGAGACAATTCCGTCTTATGCCTGCAAAACCTTATTGGAGGCACAACATGAAACGATTTTTGTCAGTGATCTTTTGGCGGGGGTTGCGGTTATGCTCGCCGCATGTGCAGGAGGCGCGCCCACCGTGGAAGAGCCGCGTTCCTCGGAAGGCAACGATACGGTGTATCCCGTCAATCGCGTCACTTTGATCCAAATCCTCAAGTCGAAAGGCGCGGTCGTCGAGGAAGGCGATGAGATTCAGCAGCCTTTCTTCTCCGTCCCGGGCAGGATTCTTTTGGTGAACGGCGTTGCGATCCAGACTTTCGAGTATGAGACCGAAGCCGATATGCTGCGCGACTCGGAACATGTGAACGCCGACGGCAGCGTGGACAACGCGGACATCAACTGGCTCAACGAACGTCACTTTTTCCGCCTGGCGAGCTTGATCGTGCTATACGACGGGAACGATGAAGCCACCCTCGAACTGTTGACCGACGCCTTCGGCGCGGAATTTGCAGGCAACTTCACCGCATTGAGTTTGATTCGAACGCTGGTGAGCAAAGGCGCGGACGTAGTCGAGGGTGAGGCGGTTGAACAGCCATTCATTCCTGTCGAGGGGAAAATCTTGAAAGTCAACGGCGCGGATGTGCAGGTGTTCGAGTTCGCCTCGAATTCGGACATGGAGCAAACTGCCGCAGCCATCAGCGCGGACGGCGGTTCGGCTGGCACAACGATGATCACCTGGGTTGACGATCCGCACTTCTTCAAGGCGGGCAGGATCCTGGCGCTGTACGTCGGCAGCGACGAGGAAATCGTGAAACTGCTCGAAGACGCAATCCTGCCGCAGTTTGCGGGAAGATAGCAGTAAAAAAGGATGCGACCTACGCGGGTCGCATCCTTTTTTCATGTTTGTTGTGATTCTACTGGTGTCGAAGTTTACCGCCACACCGCGAGGATGATGCCGAACAGGACGAAGTTGAGCAAATGGTTGCCCGCTTCGATTGCCCAGATCTTGAAGCCATGACCGGCAAAGAGTTTGTTGACCAGATACGTGGGGGCGATGAACCCAAGCCAGAGCATGAAGCCGGTCAACGCGCCGGAACCTGCGGTAATACTGCCCATGACGTTCACCATGAGCGACATGGCGACCGCCTGGACGAACGAGGAAAGCACGGTCATCGCCCAGGTGACTCCCATGTTTTCCATGCCGGGTTCGGCGCGTCCTCCCCCGACGACCTGCCACCATGCCGGGAACAAGGTCTTCTGGTGATACCAGAGAAACCCGCTTACCATGCTGACAACCACGCAGGCAAGCACAGCCAGCCAATTAACAACGCTAAAGTCCATTTCATTCTCCTTTTCTAAAAAACGGATTTGGCATACGCCAACGACGCTTCCATTATAATAGAAATTTTGTTCTAATACAACCTACTTTGGAAGGATTTTTGGGCAGTGAAATGGGAGGTTAGATCTTTCCAGCCACGTAATCCAGCACGTCAATCTTGGTCAGGATGCCAATGGGTTTGCTTTGCTCCGCCACGATGAGGGCGTAGCCTTCGGTGAGGGAGGACATGGCTTCATCGAGCGAGGTATCGGGCGGATAGACCGCACCCGCATTTTGAACCAGCGGGTCAATGGACTCGTCGTTGCTGTGGTTGTGCTTCTCCAGCATGTGCTTCAGCATGTCCACTTCTTCGATGAGACCGACCAGCATTCCGTCCGCGTCCACCACCGGCATTTGTGAGACCGCATTCTGGCGCATCATACCTTCCACTTTGCGGATGGAATCTCCAAGCGCGGCGGTGAACAGGGCTTTGTTCGGTTTGGCGATCAACAGGTCGCGCAGGGTCATCTCGCCGAATTCCATGGTCATGAATCCGAATTCGCGCATCCATTTATCGTCGTAGAACTTGGAGAGATAACGCGAGCCGGAATCCGGGAAAATGACGACCGCCAGGCGGTCTCCGCTCAGTTTGCGGCAGTATTTCATCGCGCCGGCAATGGCGGAGCCGGTGGAACCGCCCGCGAAAATCCCTTCCTGGCGTACGAGTTGCCGCGCCCATAAAAAGGATTCCTTGTCGCCCGCGCGCTCGATCCAATCCACTACGGAGATGTCGGTTGTGGAGGGCAGGAAGTCCTCGCCGATGCCTTCCACCTTGTAGGTCTTGGGATACGCGCCTTCGGGAATCCTGCCCTTATTCTGCCAAATCTCGGTAAGGATCGAGCCTTCGATGTCCACGCCGACGATCTTGATTTCGGGGTTCATGGATTTAAGGTAACGCCCCACGCCGGTGATCGTCCCGCCGGTGCCCATGCCGATGATGACATCGGTCACTTTGCCGTCGGTCTGGTCCCAGATTTCGGGACCGGTGGTCAGCACATGGGTCTGCGGGTTATCGGGGTTGTGATACTGGTTGGCTAAAATGGCGTTTGGGGTTTCGCGCGCGAGCCGCTTCGCCACCTCGTAATACGAGCGCGGATCGTCCGGCGCGACGGCGGTGGGCGTGATGACCACTTTTGCTCCGTATGCCCGCAAAGAGCAAAATCTTTTCGTTGCTCATTTTATCGGGCATGACGAAAATAGTCTTGTAACCCTTCAAGGCGGCGGCGATGGCAAGCCCCACGCCCGTATTGCCGGATGTCGCTTCGACGACGGTGCCGCCCGGTTTGAGTTCCCCCCGCTTCTCGGCTTGCTCGATGATGTTCGCCCCCACCCTGTCTTTGATCGAGCCGCCGGGATTCATGATTTCCAATTTGGCGTACAGCGGCACGGGCAGGTCTTTGCCGATCCGCTCCAGCCGGACGAGCGGCGTATACCCGATCGCGCCGAGGATGTTGTTGAAGACGCGCTTCTCTATGGATTCTGGTAATCCTGTCATTCTTGCTCCTTTGGTTGGGGGTATTTTACCAAAATGGATAGAGACTGATATGAAAAAAGGTTTGTTGCAGACCTGACAGGTTTTATCGTGTAGCATGTCAATTCGGTTTCTGTGAATCAGTTTGCCCTGGCTGATTATGGTTCTGTGGAAGCCTGTCAGGTCTTTTTCATCGCGCCGGCGTAAAGCAACAAAAAAGGCGGTCACCGTTTCCGATGATCGCCTTTGAAGACGAAAACCTATTGCACCGAGAAGTTGACCGTGCCTGTCAGCGCGCCGTTGAAATACACTTCGACGCGGTACGTGCCGGTGGGCCAGCCGTCGGTGGGAGGCTCGAAGTAGAAATAGATGGTCCCGTTGAAGGATTCCTCGGTCACGTTGATATCGGCTTCGTCAATCAGGAAGTTCGGGTCCACGCCGTCAACATTTTCTGCAAACCATTTGGACGTGATGATATTGCCCGCCGCGCCGTTGCTCAGGTCGCTGACCACATACACGGTATCGAACGCGCCGAAGGTGCTTGCGGTCTGAACGCCGTCGGCGTCCCTCGCCGTGCGGACATTGCTCAACGTCGGTTCGCCGAACGCGCACGCCAGCTGTGCAGCAACCAGGACAAACACAGCCAGCAAAACTGATAAATTCTTCGATTTCATTTGCATTCTCCTTTGCTTTTCAGATACGGCAACAACTTGAGTCATTATACAACAGCGGCGTGAAATATCTCTCCCCAATTTGGGCTATTCCACTTCGATGTAAATCCGTTTGTTGATGGCACCCTTGCTTTTGTAATCCGCCACCTTGACCCTGCCCACCTCGGCGGTGTTCGCCACGTGCGTGCCGCCGTCGGCTTGCAGGTCGAGACCGACGATCTCCACCGTGCGGACTTGCAGGATGCCCTCGGGGCAGGAGGTTGATCTTCGTGCGGATGAGATCGGGGATTTGGAACGCCTCTTCGCGCGGCAGGATGCGTACCCGAATCTCGCGGCTTTGCCGGACCTCGCGGTTGACCGCCGCTTCGATTTCACGCACCAACTCCCCGCGCATGGTCTCGAATTCAAAATCCATGCGCCCTTTGAGCGGGTCCATGTCGCCGCCAGTGACCTTCGCCCCGTAATCGCGGAAGACCGTCCCGCACAGGATGTGCAAAGCGCTGTGAGTGCGCATCAACTCGTATCGCCGCACCCAGTCCAAAGTCCCGTGTGATGCGGAGCCGGGGGCGGGCAGGGGCTCATTCCCGCCGAGAAAATGCAGGACGTCGTCGCCCTGCTTCTTCACTTTTTCCACCGGGTAAACGATGCCGTTCACTTCCAGCGCACCAAAATCGCAGGGCTGACCTCCCCCGCCGGGATAAAACGCAGAACGGTCGAGGACAACGGCGCGGGCTTCGGCATCCACCCGGGTCACGACGGCGGAAAATTCCTTGAGGTACGAATCGGTCTGATAGAGGAGTTCGGTCATGCCGAGATTATAGCGCATCCGTTTCCAGATTAGCGTTGGATTAGAAGTTGGCAACCTGCTTGACTTCGGTTGTTCATCTATTGTATAGTATTCTGCGGTACATAAAAGGCACCGCCCTAGGGCTGTGTCTTTTATTTGCGATACCGCTATTTTCAATGTTTTTGAAGGAGAGGCAATGATCAAAGTTAGTGGTCTCACAAAGGACTACGGCGCGCGGCGCGCCATCCAAAACCTGAACTTTGACGCCCAACAGGGAGAAATCGTGGGCTTCCTCGGACCGAACGGCGCCGGGAAAACCACCACCATGCGCATCCTCACAGGCTACATGCCCCCCACCGACGGCGAAGCGATTGTCGCCGGGTACGATGTGGTCGAGGAATCCCTCGAAGTCCGCAGGCGCGTCGGCTACCTGCCGGAGACGGTTCCGCTGTACAACGACATGGTTGTCTTCGATTACCTGAAATACATGGGCGAACTGCGCCACATCCCCAACGTGGACGACCGCGTGGAGGAAGTGCTGGATATGGTGGGGCTGATGGACCGCGCCAGCGGTTACGTCGGCAATCTCTCCAAAGGTATGCGGCAGAGGGTGGGGCTGGCGCAGGCGCTTCTGCACAGACCGGAGGTGTTGATCCTCGACGAGCCGACGATCGGTCTCGACCCGGGGCAGGTGGTGGAAGTGCGCGAACTCATCCGCGAGATCGGCAAGGAACGCACCGTCCTGCTTTCCACGCACCTGTTATATGAAGCGCAAAACCTCTGCGACCGCGTGCTGATCATCAACAAAGGCAAGATCGTCGCCGAGGACACGACCGAAAACCTGCAAGCCCGCCTGCTCGGTGCGGAGCGGGTCGTTGTGCGCGTGCGCGGCGAAGCCGACGAACTCGCCGACACCGTCAAGAAGGTCAAGGGCGTTCAGCGCGTGGAGACCCACGAAGACGGCGCGGTGGAATTCGAGTTTTCCTCCGGCAAGGACTTGCGTCCCGAAGTCGCAAAGCAGGTCATCAAGGACGGCTACGACCTGCTGGAACTGCGTCCGCTCGGCATGAGCCTGGAAGAAATTTTCCTCGAACTGACCGACGACTCAAGGAAGAAATAGAGGGAAGACCATGAGAAACATTTGGACCATCGCAAAACGCGAATACGAAAACTACTTCAACAGCCCGCTGGCGTATGTGGTGGCGTTTGCCATCCTCCTGCCGTCGGGCATTTACTTTTCCCTGATCTTGTTGAGCAGCGCCCAGAGCGCCTTTATGGGCGGCGGGGGCGCGCCGGACGGAACTCCCACCAACTGGCTGTTCGTCTTCCTGATGGTGTTCCTCAGCCCGGCGCTGACCATGCGCCTGCTCTCGGACGAAGCCCGCATGGGAACGCTCGAACTGATGCTCACCGCCCCCATACGCGACTTTGAACTGGTGGCTGGAAAATGGCTGGGCGCGATGATGTTCGTCCTCTCCATCGCGCTGGTCACGCTCATCTTTCCGATCATCCTGGAAAACCTGGTCACGCCCGGCATTGACTGGAAGTTGATGATCGCGTCCTACATTGGTTTGATTCTCGTCTGCGCGGCAATGCTGGCGCTGGGGGTGGGCATTTCGGCGCTGTTCACCAACCAGTTCGCCGCGTATTTCGTCACGCTGGGGCTGTTCTTCTTCCTGTGGTTCATGATCAGCCTGCCCGTCCAGTTCCTGCAAAGCGGCGGCGAATTCCTCAACTACCTCAGCCTTTCCTATCACTTCGCACAGAACATCAACAACGGCTCGATGACCCTGGCAGGCATCACCTACTACCTGAGCCTTACGGCGCTGGGCTTGTTCATCGGCACCACTGCAATCGAAATTCGGAGATGGCGCTAATGGCTGGCAAAAAGAAAAACCCATACGCAAGGTACGCTTTCATCGGGCTGATCGTTGCCCTGCTTGCCTGTATTTCCACGGGGCTGGTCGCTTCCGCCAACGCCCTGACCGGGATCGGCATGTTCAGCCTCGAAGAGACGCAACAGAACGCGCTCAACATCGCGCTGCAAGTCAGCGTCGGACTGCTCTTCATCGGATTGGGCGTGTATGCCTTCCTCTCCCCAGACAGCATCCGCCGCCTCGTTACCGGACGCCAGGCGCGCTACGGTTCCAACTCGCTGATCCTCATCCTGGCTTTTGTCGGCATCCTGGTCGCGGTCAACTATATCGTCTACAAAAACCAGAGCCTGTTCGGCGCTCCGTGGGATTTCACCCAGGATCAATCGAACACGCTTTCCCAGGAGTCGCTGCAAATCCTCGCCACCCTGCCGGATGAAGTGACCGCCACGGCGTTCTACACCGACAACCTGGATTTCACTTCCGCCGAGGAACTGCTCCAGAAATTCAAGGACAACAGCAACGGCAAATTCGATTACGCCCGCGTCAACCCGGACCTCAATCCTGTGGCGGCGCGTGAAGCGGGCATCACCGGCGACGGCAAGATCCTGCTTCAGATGGGCGACAGAAAAGAGATCGCCTCCTACGCCAGCGAGACCGAACTCGTCCGCACGATGATTCGGCTCGTCAGCCCGGAGGCGCGCGCGATCTACTTCCTGCAAGGCCACGGCGAGATGAGCCTCGGAACCCGGCGACGATTTGAGCTATTCCATCGCCAAGAGTACGCTGGAAGCGAAGAACTACACCGTCAATCCGCTCAATCTGCTCACCGACCCGACCATCCCCGAAGACGCCCACGCGATTGTGATCGCGGGTCCGAAAAAGCCCGTCAGCGAGGAGGAAGTGGAACTGTTGAAGGCTTATGTGGATAACGGCGGCTCGCTTGTCGTCCTCGAGGACCCACGCTACTTCACGGAGTTCGGCACCGCCAACGACCCGCTCGCCGCATATCTCGTCCGCGAGTGGGGCATCAAACTCAACGAAGACGTGGTCATTGACCCCGCCAGTTCGCAGAACCCCTTCCAGGCGGTTTCCTCGCTCTACAACCCGAACCACGCCATCACCCAAAACCTGACGAGCAACCTGATCGTAGTGATGCCGCAGGCGCGCAGTCTCAGCATTACCTCCGAAAAGGAAAACGTCACGCAGACCTGGCTCATCAGCACCATCGAAACCGCCTGGGGCGAAACGGACTTGAACAGCGAGCAGCTTTCCAACGACCCGCAAGTGGACACACAGGGTCCGCTCTATCTGGCTGTGACCGGCGAAAACGCCGTGACCGGCGGGCGCGTGGTCGTGTACGGCAACTCGCTCTTCGCCATTGACGTCAACTTCGACGTGTACGGCAACGGCAATATGTTCATCAACTCGGTGGATTGGGCGGCGGAACAGGAAGACCTGTTGAACATCACCACCCGTCCGCAGACCCAGCGCATCTTCATGGCGCCAAGCAATCTCAATTTCCTGATCCTTGTGCTCCTGACGGTGATCGTCCTGCCGGGCATGGTGGTATTCTTCGGCATTTCCGCCTGGATCGCGCGCCGCAGGAAAGGTTAAAGAAGCATGGCTCGTAAAGCATCGAAACCAACAAAAACCCGGACCAAACGAACCAGGGAGGCGGCTCCGCCGAAACCGGCAAAGCCCGTCTTCCGCCCGGGGACGTGGATCACGCTGATCGTCTTCGCCGCCGTCCTCGGCGCGGCGATTTACCTGAACAGCAACCCCATCCAAACCGAGGAGGAGGCGGACGCCACGCCGACCGGCGAAGCGGCATTCCTCTTCGATTCGACCAAGGTGGTCGCCAGCATCGAGATCAAACCGGCGGAAGGCGACACCGTCAAACTGGAGCGGGACGAGAAAAAGGTCTGGGTGTTGACCCAGCCTGATAAGGCAGAAGCAGACCAGGCGGCGGCTGAGGCGGCGGCATCCCAAATCGGCGCTTTGCTCATCAACAACGAAATCGAAGGCGACCCGGAAATCTTCGGTCTCGATCAACCCGAATACGTCATCACGGTTGAGTTCGAAGATGGGACGAGCGGCACACTGGAAGTCGGCGGCATCACGCCGACCGAAAGCGGATACTACGCGCGGCTGGACGATAAAATGTACATCGTTTCGTTGAGCGGCATCGAGGCGCTGACCAATCTGGTGAGTTCTCCGCCGTATCTGGCGACAGCCACGCCCGAACCGACCGCCGAGCCCACATCCACGCCTATTCCTACTGTGGAAGCGACAGCCACCGCGGAAGCAACCATAGAAGCCACGCCCACTCCATGACACGCGGCTGTCTGGAGAACATCCAGACAGCCGTAATGCAAAAGCATTGCAAAGCGTCTGAAAGCCGAAAGCCTATTGCTTTTCGGCTCGAAAAAGTGTATTCTAACCTTGTGAATTGTAAGACAAATCACTTGCCCAAACTGGATGTGTGAATGGATGTAGAAAAGATTTTGATCGGTGACGACGAGGAAGAGTTTCCCGCTATTGCGCGTTTAATTGAATTGGGGCGGCAGAAATCCTACATAACACTGGACGATATTCTTCACTTCTTCCCGGAAGCCGAACAGGACGTTGAACAACTGGAGGAGGCATTCTCCGCGCTTTTGAGCGCGGGTATTCCGTTCGTCGAAGACGCGGTGATGCCCGAACCCACCGAAGACGAACTGGCGGCAGTGGAGGAAAGCGGCGAAGCCGAGCCTGAACCGGACCTCGCGCTGGACGACTACCTGGCGAACATTGACACCGACGATACGATTGGTCTGTACCTCAAAGAGGTCAGCCGCGTCCCGCTTCTGACTGCGACGGAAGAGGTCCAGCTTGCACAGCGGATCGAACGCGGACGGACCGCCCGCGAGGAACTCGCGCATGGGAACGTCTCTCCCAAACGCCGCCTCGAACTCCGCCGCTTCATCGAAGACGGCTGGGCGGCGCGCGAACACCTCATCACGGCGAACTCGCGCCTCGTGATCTCGGTCGCCAAGAAATACATGGGGCGCGGCGTGCCTTTCCTCGATCTGATCCAGGAAGGCAACATCGGTCTCATCCGCGCCACGAAGAAGTTCGATTACCGCCGTGGTCACAAGTTCTCGACCTACGCCACTTGGTGGATCCGCCAGGCAGTGACGCGCGCCATCGCCGACCAGGGACGCACCATCCGCGTGCCGGTGCACATGGGCGACCAGATCAACAAACTCCTGCGCGTCCAGCACCAGTTGACCCAGCGCCTCGGGCGCGAACCCAGCGTGGAGGAACTCGCCGACGCGCTGGACGTGCCGCCCAAGAAAGTGGAAAACATGATCCAGGTGGCGCGCCGTCCGCTTTCGCTCGAAACGCCGACGGACGACGAGGAAGATTCGGTGCTGGGCGATTTCATCGAAGACGACGAGGCGCCCCCGCCCGACGACACCGCCACCTACAACCTCCTGCGCGAGCACCGGGCGAGGTGTTGAACAGCCTGCCACCGCGCGAGGTGCGCATTTTGCAGTTGCGCTACGGCTTGCTCGACGGTCAAGCCTACACCCTCGAAGAAGTGGGACGCAAGATGGGCGTCACCCGCGAGCGCGTGAGGCAGATCGAAGCCCAGGCGTTGAGTAGACTCAGACACCCGTCCATCCGCAGGAAACTGCGCGATTACCTCGGCGAATGAACCGACAGCCCCCGGCGAAAGTTCGGGGGCTGTTTTCTGTTAAAATCTAAAAACATGGACTCATCGCGCATCATTAAATTTTTCCCGCGCCTTCAGGATATTTTCTTCGCGGCATTGTTCCTTGCCATCCTCCTGCTCGGAAGCCGCATGATCAACCTCGACGGCGACCTTCCCCGGCATCTCCTGTTCGGGAAATACATCCTCGAAAACAGGACCGTCCCAAACACCGAGCCGTTCATTTATCCCTACGAAGGCAGGCATTACGTCTCGCACGAATGGCTGGCGCAGGTCGTTTATTATCTCGTCTACGCCGCCGTCGGCTTGAAGGGACTGGTTCTGCTCGCCGCCGGTTTGCTTTCCGTCACGTTCTACATTTCGTACAGTTATCTTGTAAAACGCTTCTCGCTAAGACTGCCTGTTTTATTCCTCGTCGGCTGGGGCGTTGCAATCACTTCGCTCAACTGGGCAATCCGCCCGCACGTGTTTTCCATGTTCCTGCTGGCGGTCTGGCTCATCCTGGCGGACGAATTGCGGCGCGGCGGGAATACGTCCATCTGGCAGTTCCCGGTTTTGATGATCCTGTGGAGCAACCTGCACGGTGTATTCATCGCGGGCGTGCTGGTCCTGTTCGCGTTTGCGGCGGGCTGGGCGGTGGATTATCTTTTCGACTCGAGAAATGCGGATACCGCCATCGGCAAACGCTTGTGGCTGGCGCTTCTCCTCTCCGCGCTCGCAAGCTTTTTGAATCCGGGCGGGGCGGGCTCGTGGACCAGCATTTTGGGATTCGTCAACAACCGATACCTGATGTCCCGTATGCTCGAAGCGAATGCGCCGAATTTTCAACTGCCGGAGATGCGCATCCTTCTTGCATTTATGGCTTTTTCCATTTTCCTGCTGGCGTTCAAACGGGAGAAATTATCCGCTGGGCAGGGCTTTTTGCTTGCAGGTTTCACAGCCATGAGCCTGGTGGCGTTCCGCAACATTCACCTTTACGGCATCGTCGCGCCTTTTGTGCTAGCTGAAACGCTCTCCGAGACCAAAAACCTGAAACTCGTCAACCGCCTGGAAAATACGCTCGCCGGGATCGAAACCCGAATCACCGGCTCTTTCCATCCCATTTTTACTTCCATTGCATTGGCGATTCTCGTTCTCATTTCGCCGCTCTCTTCCGCGCTTTACAAATTCGACCCGGAGACTTTCCCCGTCAAAGCGGTAGACTGGCTCGCATCCAACCCGCAGGAGGGGCGCACGTTCAACGACCTCAACTGGGGCGGCTACCTTGAATTGCATCTTTTCCCGGAACACAAAGCCTTCGCGGACAGCATCGCCGACGTGACCGGCGACGTCACAATGGAATACGAAACCATCCTCACCATGAGCAAAGGCTGGGAAGAATTGATGACATTCTACAACATCGAATGGGCAATCATCGAAACCGACTCTGATCTGGCGGTAATCCTGGTGGAGGAGAACGGCTGGAACATTCTGTACGAAGACGAAACCGCCGTGATTCTGAGGAAGTGAAAACACAAGTCAGCCATGAGCAAAATCAACCTCCCACTGTTGGCAATCCTGTTCCTGGCGCTTACCGTGCGGCTTATTGGCATTCAATCCCGCCCCATTTGGTACGACGAGGCGTTTGCCATTCTGTTCGCAGGCAAAGGGTTGAGCGCCATGCTGTACGGAACGCTCGCGACGACCGGCGCAGGTTCGGCGGATATCCATCCGCTCGGGTATTACACATTCCTCTGGTTGTGGATGAACCTGCTGGGAGATTCGGTCGTCACAGCCCGGCTGTTCTCGATCCTTTCCAGCCTTATCTCTCTTTTTCTTGTATATAAAATCGCCCTTGCGCTGTTCAACAAAGACACTGCGACAGCCTCGGCGGCGATTTTCGCAATCCTGCCGTTTCAAATCCACTACGCGCAGGAAATCCGCATGTACGCCATGCTGAGCCTGTGGCTGCTGCTTGCGACGCTCTCCTTTTTGCGCGCCCGCTCAGGGAATGGGAGATGGTGGATTCTCTTTTCCATTGCCAGCGCATTGGCGCAATACACCCACAACCTCGCCGCGGTGTATTTGATCCCGCTTGCGCTGACGCCCATCCTTCAACGGGATTGGAAAACGCTTCGCTCCTTGATTGCGGCTGGTCTGGTTTCTATAATTCTTTATCTCCCCTGGCTGATTCACCTGCCGTCCCAATTTTCGAAGGTCAGCGCCTCCTATTGGGTGGAACGCCCCGGCGTGGAAAAGATATTCACCCTGTTCCTGTTTTACCTTCCCCACCTGCCGTTGACGGGCGTCATGCTGGTCGTTGGTTTGCTGGCGGCTGTCCTCGTCATTTCACTGGCAGCATTCCAAACGTACCTCGCAAAAAAGAATGACCTTGCAGGGGCATCCTGGGGGCATGGACGGCTTATCTCGCCTTCGCTCCGCCTTCCTTGTTATGGCTCGCCTCCCAGTTTGTACCGGTCTACGTCGAGCGCGCCCTGCTCCCATCCCATGCCATATTCGGCATCTGGCTGGCTTGGGCATTCACGCAGACCCGCCCTCCGCACTTTATTCGATTTTTTGCGGCGGGATTGATCGTCGTCAGCGCAGGAATGGGGATGTACCAGCACGCCGCTTATGAAGGCTTTCCGTATGGATCGTTTTCGGAACTGAATCAAAGCCTGCGGGTCCGAATTGAGGCGGGAGATGTTATTCTGCATTCCAGCAAGTTATCCTACCTTCCGGCGTTTTACTTCGACCCGCCCCTGCCGCAGGGATTCATCGTGGACCCGCCTGGCAGCAGCGTGGATACGCTCGCGCCCGCCACACGGGAGATTTTGAACGTCAGCGCATTTTCCGATATCGAACAGGCAACGAGCGGCGCCGCCCGCGTTTGGTTCGTTATCTTCCGGCAATCCATTGACGAATACACGTCCAAAGGCTATCCCAGCCACCCACATCTTGAGTACCTGGATAAGCGCTTCGACCTCTATGCCGTCGAGGAATGGGACGACATCCGGGTTTATTTGTACGTTTTGCCATGAACAAATCCGTGTCGGATAAACTCGCGTTCCCGTTTGTGGCGGTGGCCATTCTCGGATTCAGTTCTATTCCCTTCTTGCTCGGCAAATCCGCCGAAACGGACGCGCTTGCCTTTCGCGGCACATACACCGATACCGCCGATTACGCCGTCCATCTCGCCATGATGCAGGCGGGGAGGCTGGGGGAATGGGCGTATCAATTGCGCTTCACGAGCGAGGAACACAACCCGGCATTCATTCGGCTGTTTTACATTTTGCTCGGTCATCTCAGCCGCTTGCTCAATCTCGACGTGGAAACCGTCTTTCACGCCGCCCGCTGGCTCTTTGGGCTGACCGCCCTCTTTGCTTTTGACCGGCTTTTTCATAAAGCCTTCCCGCAAAAAGCACATGCCCGTTTTGCCTTTTTTCTGGCAGTTCTTGGCGGGGGAGTTGGCTGGCTTCAACTGATACTCGGCGCGCCGCTCGAACCCATCTCCCCCATTGACCTGTGGCTGATTGACGCATACATCCTGTTCAGCATTTCCCTTTTTCCTGCCTTCTCCTTCACCCTGACCTTGATGGCAGCCGCCTTATACTTCTTCCTCCAATTTTTGGAGGACGGGGAGTGGCGTAACGTTGTTTGGGTCAGCCTGCTAGCAGTAACAAGCCAGATGATGAATCCCATCGCCTTCGCCGTCGTGGATTTGTCCATGGCGGGCGCGGTTTTATTTACCTGGTGGAAGCACAGGAAGATTGATTTCAAGCAAGGATATGCCCTCCTCCTGATTGCGGTTGTTCAAGTCCCGTTATTGCTTTACAACCTTTGGGTTCTGGCGCTCGACCCGATTTGGAGCCAGTTCACGCGGCAGAACGAGACCCTCTCCCCGCCTCTGATTTTCTACCTTTGGGGGTTCGCCCCCTTCTGGCTTTTCGCCATCGTTGGGATCATCCGATCTCTTCGGGAAAGGAATCCGGCAATGGGAGCCATGTCCGTTTGGGTCGCGGGTGGATTCTTTCTCGCCTACCTGCCGGTGTTGATCCAGCGCAGGTTTCTGCTCGGCGTCCCCATCCCGCTGGGAGCCTTAGCCATTTACGGATTTCAATTCCTGATGGCAAAACTCCCCGCCTCGCTCCAAGCGCTGAAAAGACGGGAAAGCCTCCTGTGTTTCACGTACGTTTTGTTTGCATCCGTCTCTTCGCTGTTTTTGATACTCAATTCGAGTCTGTACGTCCTGACGCAGCCCAAAGCCCTCTTTTATCCGCGCGAGATTCAAGCCGCCGCACAGTGGCTGGACGAAAACGCCGCGCCGGGAGACTTTGTCCTTGCAGATGTTCAAACCAGCCAAATCCTCGCCCAGCGGACTCGTCTCAAGGTTTATGTCGGTCACGAAATGGAGACGCTCTACTTCCACAACAAAGAGTCCGCCATGAAAGCCTATTTCAACGGGACCATCTCCGCTGAATGGTTATCCCAGACCCCGGTCCGATGGGTGGTTTATGGTCCGTATGAAGCGGAAATCAACGCATCGTTCCTGCCCGATTCCACCCTTACCCTCGTCCATCAAAACGACGCGGTAAAAATCTACGAAGTAAACCTTGAACGATGAAAAGCAAAACGGGTAAACCATTTTTTGCCTGTGCCAAATCCTGGCAAACACAAAGTATTCATGAAATGAGTTTTACCCCGAAGGATGAAAAGGGAGTCCAGAAGTTCCACTTCTGGAATTCTGCAAGTAGAACTTGCGGAGTCCGCTTATTTTCATCGCAGGTTACGAAGAAAGAACGCGCGAAAAATCCGCTCTTTCCCCATTTGTGGACATGGCGCCCTTCGTGTTCAGGTTCTTTCCCGCCAATTGCGGGAGAGTCGCAAAAAACTGCAGTGGGAGACTGGGCTTCGATTTACCAAACCGCATCCAGCATCAGCGCCAAAAAGATGAACGCCAGGTACATGCTCGACCAGCGGTACATCGTCCACGCCACTTTGTTGCCGCCCACGCGGAAGACCTTCCACGCGGCGTACAGCAAAAACGCGCCCAGCACGCTCGCAGAGACGAGATAGATCGTCCCCGCCAGGTTGAGGATGGGAAGCAATAGCGTCACCACGATCAACTCCACCGTGTAGATCAGAATCTGCCTGCGGGTTTTCTCCTCGCCCTCCACCACCGGCGGCATGGGCACACCCGCCCGCGCATAATCACTTTTGCGGACAATCGCCAGCGCCCAGAAGTGCGGCGGAGTCCACATGAAGATGATGGCGAAGAGAATCCACGCCGCGAGGCTGAGTTCGCCGGTTGCCGCCGCCCAGCCCACCATCGGCGGAATCGCCCCCGCCCCCCCCGCCGATGACGATGTTTTGAACCGTCGCCCTCTTCAGCCATACGCTGTAGAAAAACACATAATAGAAAATGCCCGTCAGCGAAAGCAGCGCGGCGAGCAAATTGACATATCCCGCCATCACGTAATAACTGACCGGGCACAACGCCAGCCCGTACGAAAGACCTTCGGCGGGAGTCAGGCGCCCATCCGCCAGTGGGCGTTTGGATGTGCGTTGCATGTTCTTGTCCAGTTCGCGGTCAATGTACTGGTTCAACGCGCTCGAACCCGCCGCCGCCAGCGCGCCGCCGAACAACGTCCAGAACGCGAGCGACGCGGGGGCCACGCCTTGCCGCCCGCCACCAGACCGCCGTAGGTCGTCACCAGCAGCAATAGCACAATGACCGGCTTGGAAAGGATGAAGAAATCCTTCGCGCGCTGACCGAACGTCCCTTGATAATCGGGGACGCCGTCCTCCTTCAACGTGCCGGAGATGAACACAAGCATCGCCAGCGAAATCCACAGCGCAACCGCCGTCAGCGAGTGGAGCACAATCAGGTGCATGGAATATCTATCGGTTGTGCTCAGCGCGCCCACCAGCGACTGCCCCAAAAACAAAACGCCGGTGATGGTCGTGAGCGGCAGCAATACCGTGTGATGACGCTGTTCGCGCCACGCCTTGCGCCACACATCCAGCATCACCAGCGAAGCCGCGCCCACCAAAACGAAGTGGAGCAATTTCAAATAGCCCAGCGGTGCAATGGGCACGCACAGGGGCCAGCCGGGGCAAAAGACCATCGCGCCCGTAATCGTCACCAATCGCCCCACAACCGTCAGCAGGAACACCACCGCCAACAGCGACAACGTCCTGCGCGCAAAGGAAGTCCGCAAGGAATACTTCATCGGGTTAATCGTCCTGCTTTCTCAGGTAGAAGGGATAGCCAACAAGCAAAATCGCCGCAAACGTGAACCACTGCAAAGCATAACCGAAATGCGGTCCCTCCGTCAATTCGACGACCGGCTGGTAGGGAATCGGCGGGATGTCGTCGCCCGCTTCCGCGTTTGGTTGAATGAACACATT
Organism: Chloroflexota bacterium; assembly: GCA_013112685.1. Taxonomy (GTDB): domain Bacteria; phylum Chloroflexota; class Anaerolineae; order Anaerolineales; family Villigracilaceae; genus Villigracilis. Next base: position 2,422,000 of record JABFGC010000002.1, read on the forward strand.
CAGAATGGGATAAGGCAGCTGGGCGGACATCCTCTCCACATCGAGGTTGTTCCACACAGCGAGCCTAGTCCCGTCCATCGGCAGCGCATCGGCGACTCCGCCGAAGGCTGGTTTGCCTTGCCCAAGCCGGATCTGCCCCGTCACCTGACCCGATTCATCGTAGATGCGCCAATCTTCCGGCGCGGAGCCGCCTTCAGCGGGCACCCAGCCCCGGTTCACCAGAACAGCCGTCCCGTCGAAATGAAGCGGGGTGATGAGGTGGTATCCGACCAAGCCATCGTGGGCTTGATTCCGCAAGGCAACTTGATTCTCAAAGTCATATTCCCCGGTGACCGTCACCGCCCGCCATTCCATCGAAGCGATGTCGGCGGGAACTTCCTCGTTCAAATCCAGGGTCGGCAAGGCGCGCATGGACTCCACTTGCGCGTTGAAGGCGCGGCGTTGGTCGAGCCGATCCAACTGCCAGATGCCGAGGCGGACGCAAACCGCCGCTCCAGCCAGCGCCAACAGTGTGGTGAGCGCCCACTTCGGCGAAAACATGCGGCGCAAAACAGTCATGCCGTTTCCTTTTTTCTTCCAGCGGGAAGCAAGCCGCTGTAGATGACGAAAATCATCGAAAGCGGAAACCCCGCCAGGAAGATGCCGAAGACGCGCGTGCGCCAGGTGACCGGCTCCCGCACGGTGAGACCGAAGTAGTTATCCGCCTGGAAGGAACATTCGTAGGCGAGGTTTTGCTCCGATTCTAGTTTCAGGCTGGCGGAGGAACCGGCGGGAATCCAAAGCGGACCGAGGTTGTGGTTCTCGCTGTCTTCGTTGATCACCTTGATCGTGTCGCCCACCACAAACTGCATATTATCGGGAATGTCGAGCTGTTCGCCTTCGCCGCGTCGAATTTTCTCCGCCGTGCCGGGCGGGATGAGAATCTCGACGACGGTGGGTTCGCGGTTCTCTCTTTTGAGGAAAAAATACGCAAGTTCGGTGCTCAGCGCACCAAGCGCGAAACCGAGGGCAAACGAGAGGAGGATGCGTTTCAGGGTGAAATTCATCGCGGCTGCTTCAACAGCAATTTTATATCATGGACGATGTCTTCCACAGGGGTTCCGTAGGCGTAGGAGAGCCGCAGGTTTCCCTGGGCGTCCACCAAATAAGTGCGCGCCGTGTGGTTGACGATGACGCCAAGCGCCGAGTCGCTTTGCACCACTTCGCGGAAGATCGAATATGCCTGCCAGACGGGTTCGAGTTCCGCTTCGGCGCCGCTCAAGCCGATGAACGACGGATGAAAGTGGTTGGCATACGCCTGGATTTTTTCGGGCGTGTCCCGCTCCGGGTCCACCGAAATGAACACGACCTGCACGTGTTGGGCGTCGTCGCGCAGGGCATCCATGACCTGCTTCATTTCCGCCAGCGTGGTCGGGCAGACATCGGGACAGGAAGTGTAGCCGAAAAACAGCAGGACGATCCTCTGTCGCGCTGTTCGCTCAGGCGAAAGATTCCGCCGTCCGCTTTGGCGAGGGCAATTTCGGGCGCGGGCGGAAGCGGCTCCGCATAACTCGTCCCGCGAAAAGAGGGCGGCTGTCCAAAAATCAGGGTCAGCGCCGCTGCTGTGGTGATCAGCACAAGAATGCCGATGCCCATCCAAAATAATTTTCGATCCATGTTCGTTCTCCAAAACAAATCCGCCGCCTCGTCGGCGGCGGAAATTTATCTCATTTATACTGCCGTGCCGATCAGATACAGCGCAGGGTAGAAGAAAATCCACACCAGGTCCACGAAATGCCAGTAGACCGCGGCGGCTTCCACGCCCCAGTGCTGGTCGGCGGTGTAAATGCCCTTGCGGGCGTTGTTCCAAACGATGCCGAGGAATATCAGACCGGTCAGGACGTGGAATGCGTGCATGCCGGTCATCATGTAGAACACGGCTCCCATCGGACCGGAAGCCGGGTTGCCAAAATCGGCGGTCAGCCCTTCGTGCGCCGCCTGCCGCCATTCCACGAAGACCACGCCGAGCAAAAAGCCCAAGCCCAGCAGGAAGGTGATGAAGGTGTTGGTCATGAAGGCTTTCCGGTCGCCGTACTTTATGGCGGTCTCGCCGCGGTTCATGAAGAAGGAGGAGATGAGCAGGATGGCGGTCACCGCCAGACCGAGCAGCTGATTGAGGTGTGGGCGGGTCAGCCCGAGCAGGTTGACGCGCATCGCCATCAGACCGGCGAACACGAACGAATCGGAGAGCAGGAAGAGCCACAAGCCGAAACGGTTCGTGCCGGTCTTGTAGCGGTAGGAGTGCTGGTCTTCCCCGTCGTCTTCGCCCAGGCGGTAAATGTGCATGTAATAGTACATGACCAGCCCGGCTTTGATCACCGCCGCCACGATGAGCAGGGGGACGGCGTCGAACGCCACGGCAATGAAGTATTCGATCCCGGTCAAGACCGCGAGATATACGAAGATCACCACACCCTGCATGAGGGCGGACGATTTATTTTCTGAATGTGCCATTTTCTCGATCCTCGCCTTTATTTGTGTGTGCTCTTGGCGGTCCCTGCAAAGCGGACGTACGCCGAATCTTTCAAGCCATAATCGTAAGGTTCGCCAACGACCTCGAAGGGCTGGTCGTAGTTGTGCGCGGGCATCGGGGAGGGAACCTGCCACTCCGGCGAGCGCGAATTCCAGACATTGCCTTCGGCTTTTTCGCCGTTCTTCAGGCTGTTGAAGAAGTTGTACAGGAAGATGATCACCGAAACGGCGATCAGGTAACCGGCAATGGTCATCACGAGGTGATAGGCGTCAATGCCGAGCGCCGGGTCGTAGTCCGCGATGCGGCGGCGCATGCCGATCAGACCGACGTACATCATGCCGAAGGTCAACGTAAAGAACGAGGGCGTCATCAGCCAGAAGTGCAGTTTGCCGAGCGTCTCGTTCATTTTGCGCCCGGTCGCCTTGGGATACCAGTAATAGATGGCGGCAAAGAACGGGAAGACGAATCCGCCGAAGATGGTATCGTGGAAGTGACCGACGATGAAGTAGGTGTCGTGCAGGTGCAGGTCGGTGGAAACGGTCGCGTTCGGCGGACCGGAGAGACCGCCCATGAGAAAGACCACAATCGCGCCAAGCACAAAGAGCATGGGGGTCGGGGTGGAAATCTTGCCTTTCCAAATGGTGGCAACCCAGGAGAAGAACTTCACGCCGGTGGGGACCGCCACCAGCAGGGTGCTGTACATGAACGGGACACGCAGGTACTCGTTCATGCCGGAGGTGAACATGTGATGCGCCCAAACCACAAAGCCCACCAGCGCAATGCCCAGCGAGGACATCGCAATCCAGCGGTAGCCGAAGAGCGGCTTGCGCACAAAGACGGGCAGCAATTCAGAAATCACACCCAGACCGGGCAGGACGAATACGTACACCGCAGGGTGGGAGTAGAACCAGAACAGGTGCTGGAAGAGCACAGGGTTGCCGCCCTTGGCAGGATCGAAGAAGCCCATGCCAAGCAAACGCTGGAACATGACCAACTGGAAGGAAAGACCGATGAACTGCGTGGCGGTCAAGGCGATCAAGGAAGTGGCGATTGCCGCCCAAACGAAGATGGGCATCCGCATGGCGGTCATGCCTTTGGCGCGCATACGCAGCACGGTGGCGATCACGTTCAACGCACCCAGAATGGACGACCACCCCGCCACAAACACGCCGAGGAAGAACATCTGCATGCCGACAGGCGCGCGGGTGGAGAGCGGCGGATACCCCGTCCAGCCGGTGTCGAAACCGCCGAGCACCAGGCTCATCAGCGGCAGCACGGACGCGGGTACGGCGATCCAGTAGGAGAAAGCGTTCAAGCGCGGGAACGCCATATCCTGAGCACCGAGCAGGAGCGGCACCACGTAGTTGATGATGCCGGAGACGCCCAGCAGGATGGAGACGATCATGATCATGCCGTGCAGAGACATCAGCGTGTTGTACAACTGCGGTCCGTTCTGACCGAACAGGTTCATGTCCGTGGTCAGGAACTGGAGTTGGGAGGCGGCGAGTTCGGTGCGAAAGATCAACGCAAACAAACCGCCGATGCTGATGAGCAGAAGCGCAAGAATGGTGTACTGGATGCCGATCACTTTGTGGTCGAGGGACACGGCAAAGTATTTTGCCCAGCCGTGATAATGTTCCTCATGGTGTTCGGGCGTATCCATGCCGCGCGCCCACTTTATCCAATCATCCACCACCCCGACCCCCACGATAAAAGACAGGGCGCCGGTCAAACCGCCGACCACCCAGGACGGTTCGGTAAAGAAGAAATCACCAAACGCCGGCAAGCCCATGAGCGCACGGATTCCTGCAACCAAGAGACCACCCGCCAAAGTTCCTACGATCTGCCAGACCAAACCGCGGGCGATTCCCTGAAACCCAAAAGCTCCCAAAAAGAAGGCGGTAAACCCGAAAAGCAGGGTAAAGAGAGCTGGCACGGATCCTGAGAAGCGAAGTTCGCCAGCCATTACGAAATCCAGCCCAAGGCCGATTCCATAGCCGACCAGCCCGAGAACGACCAGATATAAAATGCCGCGCCAAAATGGATTTATATTTCTCATAGCGTTTCCTCTTCCAATTTATTTCAGCGTCTGAATGTACGCGATGATGTTCGCGATCTCTTCATCCGTCAGGTTCGGGTAGGGCGGCATGATGGATGGCGACGTAAACCCACTCACGATCTTGGCGTTCGGGTCGCGGATGGATTCAGTGAGATAGGCTTCGTCCACAAGGACGGTCGAGCCGTCGAGCAGCGCCTCCTCTTTGCCGAACAAACCGAACCAGGTGGGACCCCGTGAGCGGCGAACCGTCCGCCGAGTGACAGCCCACACAGCCGTATTTCACCGCGGCGAGTTTCCCCTGTCCTTCGGGAGTCTGAGCCGCGGCAGCAAGCGCCACCTGCTCCGCCAGCCAGGCTTCATATTCCGCCTGACCGACGACCACAATCGGTCCTTCCATATCGTAGTGTGTCATACCGCACAACTCGGCACAGCGGACTTTGAACTTGCCCTCCAGCGTCGGGGTGATGCGGTATTCGGTCACGCGGCCCGGCACAACGTCCTGTTTGATGCGCCATTCGGGGACCCCAAAACGAGTGGATGACATCCGAAGATTCCATCCGAAAGACAACCTGCTTGTTCACCGGCAGGTACAATTCATTGCTCACAATCCCATATTCAGGATATTCGAAGGTCCAACTGAATTGCTGCGCCTTCACATTGACCACGAACGCCTGCGGGTCCACACGGCGGACTTCGCCGAGGGAATATGCGCCGAGATAGGCGAAGACCATCACGATGATCAACGGCACGACCGTCCAACTGACTTCGAGCGTGGTGTTGCCTTCCACGTGTTCGGCGTCTGTGGCGTCTCCCTTCCTGCGGCGGAAAACGACCAGGCTGTAGACCAGCGGCACGACGATGAGGGAAAACAAAAAGGAAATGACGATCATTTCCCAGTTCCACAATCGGTCAATGGAAGCCGCCTGCGCGCTCCCCGCAACAGGGTGCATTTGCGTTGCAAGCCCGGCCGCATCCAGACCCAGATAGGTGAGAACGGCCATCACAAGCACCAAAATTCCCACAACCACAAAATGTTGCATAGTCTCTCTCCTGAAAAAATTAGCGCGGGGAAAACCCCGGTTATTACTACGTTAAAAATTGGACATATTACGTCTAATTTGTCTCAATTTTCACAATTTTCGATTATAACAAACTCCGTCATGATTGTCACGATTTGATTTCGATGCAGGGCGCATCCAAAGGTTGCAGAGGAGTCCGCTCCCTTCGCCGTTCCCGGCAAAGGCTTGCCTCGCAGCCGGCGGTTGGAAGAATCGAGCCGACGGTGAGAAAACCGTCGGCAGGCAAATCAGTCACTTATAACACGGCAACCCATCGCATGATACGCTTTTATACACCCAAACCAAATTCCGCGAGCAGTTCCGCGCTGTGCTCCGCCGGGCGGACGTTTTCATACACCTTTTTGATATTGCCGTCCCCGTCAATCAAAAACGTCGTCCGCAGAACGCCCTCATACTCCCTGCCCATGAATTTCTTCGGTCCCCACACGCCGTACAAGCCGCAAACTTTATGTCCTTCGTCCGCGAGCAGCGGGAACTGAAGTTGAAACTTCCTTTTGAATTTCGCATGGGATTGGACCGAATCCGGGCTGACGCCGAGGATGACCACCCCGGCTTTTTCGTACGCCGAGTAATCGTCGCGGAAGCTGCACGCCTCTTTCGTACATCCGGGCGTATCGTCCTTCGGATAGAAATACAACACGACTGCTTTTCCGCGATAATCGGAAAGCCTGCGCGCGGTGTTGGAATCATCGAGCAGTTCGAAATCGGGCGCAGGGAGGCCGGAGGAAATGGGCATGAGGCGGAGTCTCCATGGGAAGAATGCGCGCTATTATAACTGCAATTGCAATGACATTTGAACGCCCCGTCACAAAACCTTCCAAAAAAACTTACCAATCGTGAGGTTAGGCAGTATAATTGCGCCCGCCTGTTGCTCGCAGGAACCCTCCGGGGATGTGCTGGAACTGGCAGACAGGTGGCGCTTAGGACGCCATGTCGCAAGACGTGTGGGTTCGACCCCCACCATCCCCACCATATCCATACCGTAACCTGACAGGTCCCAAAAGCCTGTCAGGTTTGAAAATCGAAGAGGTTACTTTGAATATCGAAAAACAATATCAGGAAGATCACTCCGTCAAACTGGTTGTGGAAGTGGACCCGCAGAAGATGGAGACCTACAAAAAACGCGCGGCGGCGAAAATCTCCTCGCGCGGGAACATTCCCGGCTTCCGCCCCGGCAAGGCGCCCTATCACGTCGTCGCGCGCACGTACGGCGAGGCGGCGATCACCGAGCAGGCGGTTGACCTGTTCATTGACGCTGAATACTCCAACATCCTCAAGGAAGCGGACGTGAACCCGGGCGCATCGGGTACGCTGGAAAACATAGAAAGCATGGACCCGCCCAAGTTCATCTTCCGCGTGCCGCTCGCCCCCGAAGTGGACCTCGGCGATTATCTCTCCATCCGCATGGACTATGAATGGAAGGCGCCCGATCAATCGGCTGTGGATGCCGCGCTCGAAGACCTGCGCCAGATGTACGCTTCCACCGAGACTGTGGAGCGCGCCATCGAATTTGGCGATTACGTGCTGCTGGACGTCAAATCGGAAACGCCGGAACTGAACCGCACCGGCTTTGCCACCTTCGTCCGCAAGGAAGACCGCGACACGGAATGGCCCTATAACGGCTTTGCAAAGGAACTAGTTGGGTTGAAGGCTGGCGAGAGCAAGACCATCGAACACACTTTCCCCGAAGATTGGGATTTGGAGGAACTGCGCGGGAAGACGGTCGCCATCGAAGCGACCATCAAGACCGTGCGCGGCGTGACCCTGCCGGATTTGAACGATGATTTTGCCAAGATGACCGGCACGGGCGAAACGCTCGACCAGTTAGTGGAAGCGGTCAGAAAGGACGTGGAGACCCGTTCGCAGAACGACTACGACGACAAGTACTTCGTTGACTTGATCGAGAAACTCAAGGAAAGCGTAACGATCAAATACCACGAGCATACGCTCGAACACGAAGGCGAACACGTGCTGAACGAACTCGCCAACCGCCTCTCCCAACAGGGCATGGATTTGGAAACCTACTTCAAGATGCGCAACACCGCGCGCGAGCAGTTCATCGAAGAGGAGGTCAAGCCGGTGGCGAAGAAACGCCTCGAGCGCGGCTTGATCCCGGATGAGATCGTCCGCCGGGAGAAGATTCAACTCGACGACGAGGCGTTGAACGCGGAGTACAACAGCGCCCTCAACAACCTCGTCATGCAGGGCGTGGACCTGAGCAGGATCCGCGGCGGGCGCCAGGGACAGCGTCAACTGAGCGAAGCCATCGCCATGGACGCCGCCAGCCGCGTGATGACCCTCAAGGCGCTGGAGATGTTGAAGTCCATCGCGACGGGCAATTACAAATCGCCGGAGGAACGCGAAGCGGAAGCGCAGAAAGCCGCCGAGGTTGCAGAATCCGCTGCGGCGGAAGGCGGGCAGGAAGAAAAGCCCGCAGAGTAGGAAAAGCCTTTTGAGGGCTGGCAGGCGCGAGGACGTCGCTGCAAGGGTGATGCCTTCCGCAAGGATGTCCGAACTCTAATAAAAATCCAATACAAGTCCGGTAGTATTGTCCCAGTCAAACAAGGAGACAAACCATGATCCCAGATTTTAAAAACGTAGTTCCGATGGTCGTTGAAAACACGGGACGCGGCGAGCGCGCTTACGATATTTATTCGCTCCTGCTCCGCAACAACATCATCTTCCTCGGCACACCCATTGACGACCAGGTGGCAAACGTGATCGTTGCCCAGTTATTGTTTTTGAACCACGAAGACCCGGAAAAGGAAATCCGCATGTACATCAATTCGCCCGGCGGGCAGATTTATGCGGGTCTGGCGATCTACGACACGATGCAGGTGATTTCGAACCCCATCAGCACGTTTGCCATCGGCGTGACCGCCTCGTTCGGGACCGTGCTGCTGACCGCCGGGACCAAGGGCAGACGCTACGCCCTGCCTCATTCGACGATCCACATGCACCAGCCGCTGGGCGGCGCGCAGGGACAGGCGACGGATATTGCCATCCAAGCCAAACAGATCATGCACTTGAAGTCGCTGCTCAACAACATCATGGCGAAGCATACGGGACAACCGCTCGAAGTGATCGAGCGCGACCTCGACCGCGACTATTATCTCGACGCTCAACAGGCGGTGGAATACGGTTTGGTGGACCAGGTGATCGAGATGCCGGAGAAGGTTAAGTAGTAGTGAACAGTGATCAGTGAGCAGTAATCAGTGAGCAATGAGCAGTGGAGACCTCGAGGAGAAATCTTCGGGGTCTCTCGTTTATAATGCGGACTGCGCGATGCGTGAAATCGTAAACCGGAAATCGGAAATCCCATGATCCCTTCAAACATCAAAGCCCTTATCCTCGATATGGACGGTGTCCTCTGGAAAGGCGATGCGCCCATCGGCGACCTGCCCGGGACGTTTCAACGAATCCGCGAGCGCGGGTTGAAATTTGTGTTCGCCACCAACAACGGGACGAAGACTCCCGAAGAATATCAGCAGAAACTTGCCGAGCTCGGCGTGGATGCGGCGCCGGAACAGATCGTGACCTCGGCGCTGGGCATCGCGTTCCTGCTGGCGCAGAAACATCCGCGCGGGACGAAGATTTTCATGATTGGCGAAGACGGCATCCGTGTGGCGCTGGAAGAAAAAGGATTTGAAGTATTGAACGTGGAGAACGCCCCGCAGGCGCAGGCGGTGGTGATGGGCATTGACCGCGGAATCAACTTCCAGAAGGTTGCCGAGGCGACTTTGCTGGTGCGGGCAGGCGTCCCTTTTTATACGACCAACACCGACCGCACCTTCCCCACCCCGCGCGGGGAAATCCCCGGTTCGGGTTCTTGGCTGGCGGTGGTGACTTCCGCGACCGGCGTGCAGCCCGTCGTGGCGGGAAAGCCTTTTCCGTATTTGATGGAACTCGCGCTGGAACGCTTGGGGACTTCAAGGGAAGAGACGCTCGTGGTCGGCGACCGCCTCGAAACGGACGTTGCGGCGGGTCAGGCGGTGGGATGCCGGACCGCGCTGGTGCTGAGCGGCGTATCCACGCGCAAGGAGGCGGAGGCGTGGAATCCCGCCCCCACCCTGATGGCGGAAAGTTTGGAAGCGCTGGTGGCTCAAAGTTAATTCCGGCGGGTTCGCCGCCTTCACAATCTCTTCCTTCGTCTCGATCACTTCGGCTTGAATCTTCCCCGCGGATAACTCGCGCAGGTCGGATTGAAACGCTTCGTACATCTCCACCGGAAATTGCAAAGTCAACGTGATATCTCCGGCGTAATCCTCCCCCAAAACCTTGCCGTGATTTTTGTTGACCAATATCCGCACCCGTTCCAACAGGTTATAGGGAATCGCCGCCATCGCCACGTGGACGGGGACGCGCTCTCCGCGCTCGACAGCGGTGACCACGGACTGTGCCGCCTCGGTGTACGCCTTGACCAGTCCGCCCGTGCCGAGCAGGGCCCCGCCGAAATAGCGGGTGACGACTAAAACCACATCGCCAAGTTCACTTCCGCGCAGGACAGTCAAGGCGGGTTTGCCCGCCGTGCCGCTCGGCTCGCCGTCATCGGAGAAGTATTCGGTGACAGTATTCCCGCCGCCGATGATATACGCAGGGACGTTATGAGTCGCATCGGCAAATTCCTTTTTGATTCGCGCGATAAACGCACGCGCCTCCTCGATGGAAAACGCAGGCCCGAGCGTGGCGATGAAGCGCGAATTAACCACCGTCTGCTCGCGGCGGATTTGGGTTAGGGGAACAAGATAGGAAGCGGGCATGAAGGGATTTTACCCCTGCTTACTAGCATTTGGCGATTTACTGATTAACATGAGTTCGGGATAGGGGGCTCAATGGGATAAACTTGGATTTGCGAAAACAAGCAACCCAAGGAGCCCCTGATGGACAGTCTAACCGAATTGTTTTGCGATGTCGATGACTTTTGCCAATCGTTTGTGCCGGTCTGGCAGAGGCAAATGCTTTCCGCAGGCGAAATACAGCGGCAACGCGAGAGAAGTCTGAGCACCAGTGAGATCATGACCATACTCATCCACTTTCACCAATCGCATTATCGCAATTTCAAGGCATACTACACGGAGTATGTTCTGGTGCGCCTGCGAAAAGAGTTTCCTGGCTTGGTCAGTTACAACCGTTTTGTGAAGTTCATTCCTTCGGTATTGGTCGCCTTATGCGTTTACCTACGCACTGCCTGTTTGGGAACCTGTACCGGCATTTCCTTCATCGATTCCACGGCGCTGGCGGTGTGTAAAAATCCCAGAATCCACTCGCACAAGGTCTTTGCAGGATTGGCTGAACGCGGCAAAACGTCTACGGGCTGGTTTTTCGGCTTCAAATTGCATTTGATCTTCAATGATCAAGGCGAATTGCTCAATCTCCTGCTCACGCCTGGAAACGTGGATGATCGCAAGCCCGTTCCCAAAATGGTTCGGAAACTCTTCGGGAAACTGTTCGGCGATAAAGGCTACCTTTCCAAAACGCTCCGCGACGAACTCCTGCGCACGTTCCATGTACAACTCGTGACAGGCATCCGCTCCAATATGAAGAACATGCTCATGCCCTTGATGGATAAAATCCTGCTGCGGAAACGCGCCATTGCAGAGACGATCATTGACCAACTCAAGAACATCTCACAGATTGAGCATTCACGCCATCGCAGCCCGATCAACTTCCTTGTCAATCTCATCTGTGGGCTAATCGCTTATTGTCGACAACCCAAGAAGCCGTCCCTCGGGCTCGGCACTCTGCCTGCTCTGGTTGCCTAACCCGAATTCACGTTACTCAGCCCAGACCCACAGCGACCGGCAATTCTGGCTCGGATCCGCTGGTTTTTCAGGCATTTGCCCACCGGTGGGCATCTTGTATTTTTCGATGTCAAACCCATCGCAGTGAAATCCTATGGTGGTCGGCGTTACACCTTGGCCAAACGCCTGGTGCTGACTCGCAACCAAAAAACACATGGACGCTTTTATCTGTTCATGAGTTACGACGCAGAAAGTGGTCAAGCACATTGGATGTTCCTGCCCGGCAAAGGTGCCAAGTATGTCGCTCAATTTTTACATCACCTCCGCAAATGGTATCCTGATGTTCCCATGTGGGTCGTCCTGGACCAAGACCGTGCCCATCCTTGCAAGTCTCGGCTCACTCGCCAAATCATGCGTGAACTGCACTTTCATTGGATCAGTCTGCCCAAAGGCAGCCCAGATGACAACCCGGTTGAAACCATCTTCAGTGACATCCAGCTGATGATCCTGGATAATAGCAATGATACCGATGCCAAATTTACACAACATCGAATTAGTGCCTATCTACGTGGACGGAATCATCGGAAGGATCGTATCATTCATGTGTCCTACCTGTATTCCAAGCATTCTCACGCTCATTAGTGGACACATTCTCACAATGATTAGTGGACAACACGCTTAATCAATCCTGATAAAGTAAGGCAAATAGCACAAATAACAGAACTACTGCACGAATAATGGCACTTAATAATCTTTTTGGTGAAACGCCCTCCGAAAGAATTGAAGACACATACGAATTCGCAACAATGTCTCGCCAAGATCAGCTTGATATGTTTGTTGATCAGTACTTCGAAGATATAGGTGTAAATGTTGTTTATAAAGATCTTGGAGTTGGCCGCAATGGCCTCTTTATTGAAGCGGGGAGCACTTATCTAGGAGAGTATTACGATCAGGACACATTACTAATCGGAGAGGCGTCCTTTAAAGCGGGTTGGGAAGAAGTTGGTATTACAATTCTCCACGAGATACTTGAGCAATATCGAGATTCACATTTTGGCGGAAACGATTATGAAATTAGAGAGCTGGAAAATCTTTGGCGCGAATGGTACAGACAAGATAAATACTTAGCGCAATGAGGTTTTATGGAGAACACCTGATACCCTTACAGATTGAAAAAAAGCTACTGCTCATCCAATGCGGCATAATTTGGTTGCTTGACGACCAAAGGAGGCCGCCGATGAGCAGTAGTCAGGAATTGTACAACCGATTGAGCGAAACCATGAGTGCCTTGGTGAAAGTGACAAACCGAAAGCAGTTGGCGAATTGGCTGTGGATCGTGGTAGGCTTGTTGCAGGGGAAATCGCCTGCGTTGAGCCAGATTGCCAATTTCCTGCCGATGAACACCCAAGCCGAATCCCGCGTGACTTTGATTCGCCGCTGGTTAATGAATTGGCATGTGGATGTGTGGGCATTTTACGAACCGATCCTGAAACATGTTCTGCAAGGTTGGTCAGCGGTACAGGCATATGTCATTCTGGATGGCGTGATGATCTTCGGAGACCGCTGGCAAATCTTTCGCGTATCCTTGCAACATGGTTGTCGTGCGATCCCGTTAAGCTTGGGTCGTTGTGCCGGGCAAGGGCTTGACGACCGTGCAGCATTTGAAAACGATGTTGGAGCGGGTCAAGCGGCTGTTGCACAACCGTGTGAAAAGCGTGGTCTTCCTGGCGGATCGTGGCTTCCGCGACTGCGATTGGGCGCAATTGTGCCTGGATTTAGGCTGGAATTATGCGATTCGAGTGGCTTGCAACACCTACATTACTCTGGAGGATGGTCGGACGGGGCGCATTGACGCTTGGGTGTCTCCCTATCGCAACCGCTATTTCCAGAACGTTTGGCTGACGCAAGCGCAGAAACTTCTGACCAACTTGTCTGTCACCCTGGACAACCGATAAGAATGGACAACCCGAAATGGTAGCGGTGATTTCCAATCAGATCGCCTGTCGCACTCGGCTGCGAGAATACGGCTGCCGCATGAGCATCGAGCAAAGCTTCCGCGACGACAAGTCGGGCGGATTCAATATGGCGCACATTCAACTACAACACGCTGATCGCATTGAGCGCTTACTGCTGGCCATGGCAATTGCGACGCTCTGGTGTCACGAACTGGGCGAACACGTTTTACAGCAGGGCGAAACAACTCGCCGCCTGATTGATCCAGGACCCACGCGCGAACTCAGTCTGTTTCAACTGGGTCTGCGCTGGTTGAAACGAGCCTTGGCGGTTGCCATGCACCTACTGCCCCATTTCAAAGCCCGCTTGTCTCATCTCAAATTGCTGCCCGTCCTTTCTCCATTAGCCCCAATTGGAAATCTGTAAGGGTATCAGGGAGAACACAATAAAATATCCAGTTGACATCAGTTTATGGCGAAGAGCTAAAACGGTGCCGGAGAGCGAGCGCTGGAAATGGAATTGGACTGTTTGGGATGAGTCATTTGAACGAATATATTCAGGACAAGCGCGAGTAAACGAAATCGATTGTCCCATCTGCGGTAAGAAAACACTTTATGTATACTTTTTGACGGCTTTGGTGCATAAATCGAAAAATAGGCGCATTTCATCTATCTGGAAGCCAGACTAGGCAATCGGGCAGCTTTCAGGCATACCGAGATGGGTCATTTTATTGAGTGCCAGACAGCGGATCAAGGCTTGTGTCGTTTGGGTTTCCAGCAATCTTGCTGAAAGTCTATCACCGAAGATGATTTTCAAGCGGAACATGATGGTTTCTGCCAAAGAACGAATGTGATAGCCAGATTCTTCCTTCCATGGTTGCGAATGTGGCGTAGATTTTCGTCGCGTTTATGACGTTCTTCCTTTGAGTTGCCATGCTGCCAAATATGGGCGTTCTTGCGCGGCGGGATTAGGATATCCACATCGGGTGAATGTTCATTGAGTGCCTTGTATACTTTACGTTTGTCATAGGCTCCATCGCCGGCACACGAGAGCAGGGCTTCTTCAATTTGCTCCAACATCTCCATCACCACGGCGTCGTCACTGACGCTGTTTTCCGTGAGTGCCACCGCCAGAATTTCGCCTGTATCGGGATTGCCGCCCAGATGCAATTTACGCCAGTCCGTCGCTTGGAATAGCCGTGTTTGCGAACCTTCCACTCGCCTTCGCCATAAATCTTCAGACCTGTGCTATCCAAAACGATGTTCAGACTGCCACTGCTTTTCTTCGGCAAGTTCACTTTCAACGTTGCACCCCGTTTGGAAAGCGTGGAATGGTCAGGCACAGGCAAATGAATATCCAACATCGCAAACACAGAGCGCACGAAACCCTCCACGCCGCGATTGGTCAGATGAAACACTTCCTTGATCGTCAGCATGATTTCAATGGCTTTGTCGCTGTAGTCAAACTGACTGCCGCGCTGCTTCTCGCCCGCATACAGCCAGGTTTGCTCAAAGTCGTCCGACAACCAGAATGTGATCGAACCTCGTTGGATCAATGCTTTCTCATACTCCGACCAGTTCTGGACACGATATAATGTCTTCCGGCGCGAGGATGGCTTTGATGGTTTAGGCATAAACCCAAAGTTACATGCTCGCGCCCCTTTTGTCTAGCCTTTCATGCACCAAAGCCCTTTTTGACTGTAGATATTTCTATTGGAGCAACAAAGGAAGAAAAAAGAAAGGTATATACTACCGACAGATACTTTGGATGCCACAGTTGCATGATCCAGGTAAGAGATCGAGGGCAACTCCCAAGGTGGGTAAAAGATAGCGAAGTGATTTGGGTGTCAGAAAGGTCCAAGCGTTTAGCGGAACAGAAACTCCGGTACTCATGATTGTTTTCTTGATACCGTCATTTATTCACCTGAGATACATTGGCTCAACCACGACCAATTTCGTCGGCGCTCACTACGAAGTTGTAGAGACGAACACAGGTACACAGGTAAACAAGTACTACTTCGCAGGGACTCAGCGTATTGCCATGCGGAAAAATGGAGAATTGTTCTACCTGATTGGAGATCACTTGGGAAGCACCAGCATTGTGACCGATGCCGCGGGGAATGTCGTGTCACAGACGAAATATCGCGAAGCATCCCGTAGGGACAAAGCCTGGGGCGAGGTGAGGTATTCCTCTGGAAGTGAAGTGACGAAATACCAGTACACCGGTCAATATTCTGACAGTTACATTAACTTGCTCTGGTATGGCTCCCGGCACTACGACCCCGCACTCGGTCGCTTCACCAGCGCAGATACGATAACTCTGCTTCCTCCCATAGACGCCAATCACAGCAATTTCTTTATCGCCTTGACTGTGGATTTCCATGAAGTTGACATTCTGAAATATCTCAATGCCGTAAACAATAAGAGTGCATTAGAAAATGCTATCGAGTCTTCCGACAAGGACGAAAAAACCAATAAAAAAAATGAGGCAAAAGATGATTCGTATAAAAAGGACACTACTGATTTGCGGAAAGCACTTCAATGGGAAGATCGCTCTACGTCATACACACCGGACGAAACAGTCGAAACAATGAGCGCATTGAATAAAATCGGAAAAATATTCCCGTCAAGTGAACAAAGCAAGATCAAGACATTCGATAATAATAAGGATTTGCCGTTTGATTACGTTGCCTCGAACATGCTGGATCGGTATTCGTATGTGAAAAGCTGCCCAACAAGATATACCGATCCGAGCGGACATTCATCAGATCCTTGCGCGGAATTTGGCCTAAAATCTGTAGAACTTCTGCATGTCCTACCCATAGATCTGATTGTAATTGCAGCAGTTGTAGCAGGTTTGGGTAGCGGTCCTTATGGTTGGGCTGGAGCGGGGATAATTTTTGTAGTGGTGGGCATCCCCGCTTTTTGGTACACCAAAGAAGTTGGAATGGAACTCAATACATTATACAAAGAATGCAAATCTAAAAATAAGGATTAACTTATCCCCAACCAGAGGACCCATTAAGTTATTCTGTTATGGCAAGCAATCTTAAGGAGATTATTTTATGGACACTCTCTTCGTTGTGAATATGATTGGACTGTTCGGTATTTGCATCTATTTTGCCCTAATGAGGAGAGCAAATCAGCTTACCGAAAATAGGTTTGCGTTATTATCAGTTGCCTATTTATCCTACTTCTTAGTATCTTCTATTGGATCAATGCCGGATGCCGATCCAGAAACCTCGATAGAGTTTATATTCATATTAATTGTGTTGACCTGGGTAATTGGATATCCAGTCGCCCGGTGGATTTACAGACAGTTTTTCCCACCCAAGGAATTATAACCGTAATTGTGCAACAGACATCTTATCCCTGCTCTACGATGCCGAAAACAGGCTTGTCGAAGTGAAGAAGAACAGCGTCACCCTTGCCCAATTCACCTACGATGGAGAGGGGAAACGAGTAAAATCGGTGATGGGCAGTGAGACGATCCTCTTTGTCGGCGGATACTATGAGATCAGGAACCCCGGCGCGGGACAGCAGGTAACAAAGTACTACTTTGCGGGAGCCTCCAGAATTGCCATGCGAAAATACACGATACCCTCCTCGATGGCAGTGGAATACCTGCTCTCTGATCATCTCGGCTCCACCAGCATCGTCACGGATGCTTCGGGGAATGTCGTCTCACAGACGAAATACAAAGCCTGGGGTGAGGTGAGGTATTCCTCTGGAAGTGAAGTGACGAAGTACCAGTACACCGGTCAATATTCGCATTCCAGCGACTTCGGTCTGCTTTTTTACAATGCGAGATTTTATGACCCTGCGTTGAAGCGATTCGTTTCGGCAGATCCCATCGTCCCACCGGGGGTGCAGGGATTGGACAGATACGCCTACGTCAACAACTCGCCGATGAATTATGTTGATCCATCAGGGCACAATCCGCAATGCGGGCCTGATGGAGTCTGGTGTTCTAATAACTTTGAAGAAGCTTATGGAATTACATTTGAAGGCAGTTGGACTGAACGAGAGAAAGCTATGGCAAGAGTAGCGATAAGGGCAGTTGCTTATAAGTTTTTACAAGCATTAGGTATTGGCGGTAATCCAGCTAAGGCATTTTCCCTAGTATTTAGCGGTGGTATGACCCTCGCACGGGTGAATAGCTACAAAAACGAAAAAGGCGAAGAGTTTTTCAGTGGAGCGATCACCAAAAGTGATCATCGAATTGAATTTGCAAGTTTACCTAGAGATCTTGGTGGCACTAAAACGGCGGCATTGGCTTTCAAAGAAGGCATCAATAATATAGTACATGAACTTGGACACGCATTTGCCAGTAAATGGTGGTATAAAGACAAATCTTCTGGCGATATTCTTTATAATCCAAATGGCCCTTATGGGACATTAGCTCCAATACCTGCTGAGTATCAAAATAATGAAGGTTTCCACCCTGCACCTGATGGTGCGGAAAGAATGTGGAGACAGCATCCATGCGCCGCTGGGGAATCGGATTGCCAAAACGAGACATACGCAGATATGTTTTTAGGATGGACATTTGATAAATGGGCAGATAATAGTACAGGACAATGGAGAAACAACTATATGACTACTTACATGGTCTACTGGGTCTCGGAAGCAACTAAGAGGTAATACCTTCTATGTGCACTACATTTCGTAAGATAGCGCTTACATTTTGCCTGTTGATCCTGCTTATAGATTCATGCACATTTACATCTGCTAGCAAAGACAAGGAAGATATTTCCTCAACTGAACCTCAATTTACCACAGCATCCTTACCTTCACATGTTAGTGAGGCGACTGTAACAACATCACCTACAGCAGTTTTCACTCCTACCCTTCAATCCACCTTATCCCCAGAAGAGATGAAAGCAAAAATATTGGGATTGTTTCAGCACAACACTAGTTGTAAATTACCCTGCCTCTGGGGAATCACTCCTGGTCAAACAGATTTGTTAGAGTTTCAAGATTTTTTAGGTCAATTTCATGAAGATCGGACACTGGAAGAATACCAAATTGGCGTATCCGATTTCGGGAAGTACGGAAGCGTTAGTCTTGTTTATATAATAAAGGATGTGTACATTATTACTAAGTTTGAATACAGAAAGAATGAGAAAAAAACTCAACTTGAAATTTTAAAAATGAATGCCTATGCAATGGAAAATTTAGGAATAGATCCAAATAATCAACTACCCATCTTGGCACCAGTATGGGGAAACAATACTTTCTATGAAGAGTTTCAAGATTTCATGCTCTCAACTATTCTTTCCGACTACGGCAAACCTGATCAGGTAATGTTGAGAGTTTCGCCCGATGACCCAGATCGTCCTGATCTCAAGTGGCATCCTTTCACCATTGTGTTGGTCTATTTACAAAAAGGAATATTTGTTGAATATGTAGCACCTCGTGAAAAAGAAGGACATAATTTTTTTGCATGTTCAAATAATTTCCATGTCAACATTGCAGTTTGGGATGCTAAAAACAACCTGCCTCTAGATTACATTTTCGAACAAGGTGCGGTTGAGACCACTCTCAGCAATTCTAGACCAATCAACGATGTGACGTCTTATAGCATCGAAGAATTCCATAGGAATTTTAGTGTTTCAGATAAAATTAAATGTATATATACACCCGCCGAGTATTGGATTGTTCCATAAAAATTCAATCTTAATTTTTTTGAAGTGAACTGTTCAACCAGAAACAGGCAGGGCTTCATCGTTGTGCGCGAAGATTGCTCTTCCCGCAATTTATGCTTATCCCGGTACTGCAATCACTAGATTTGTTTATCGGCGAGGTACTTCGTCAGCACTTCTTTCACCCCGCCGCCTGTGCCGGTCTTTGTCAGCGCCTCCTTCACCTACGACGGCGACGGAAAGCGGGTAAAATCGGTCATCGCAACAAATCTCGGTTCCACAACAACTTACTTCATCGGCGCTTATTACGAAATGACCGGTTCTTCGATCACAAAATACTATTTTGCAGGAAGTCAGAGAATCGCCATGCGGAAAGACGGCGTTTTGTATTACCTCCTCTCTGACCATCTCGGCTCCACCAGCATCGTCACAGTGAAATAAGAATACGAAATACCGCAATAAAACGACCTCAAAGAGCAACCATCCCCGGTTGCTCTTTCCATTTCCCCTCCTCTCAAAACCGATGACCTTTGTACACCTCCGCACGTGACGCCTGTCACTACTCGTCTCCTTCCGAAACCGACATAATCAAGGATGGTGGAGAATTCCGCCCAAGATTGTCAAACTTTCGATGTCGCTCTGAGCGAAGAGTCTTTGGTGCTGAGGCAGAAATGCTTACCGCACTGGCGCGCGGCGCAATTATCATTTCGTTCAGCACGACAAAACTCAATACAAGGAGCCTCAATGGCAGCAAAAGGTTGGATCGAAGTCAGCGATACCTACTGCAAAGGATGCGAACTCTGCATCAGCGCCTGTCCACAGGAGGTGATGGAACTGGATATGTCCCGCCTCACGCCCAAAGGCTACCACCCCGCGCACACCTTCAAGGATGGCTGCACGGGGTGTGCTATTTGCGCCGTGGTCTGCCCCGATGCGGCGATCACCGTCTACCGTGAAGTGACCAAAGCCGCCGTCCCTGCCGCGGCATAATTACTACCCTCTCCCCTTGCCCCTCTCCCCATGTTGGGGAGAGGGGTTGGGGCGAGGGAGGAGAACCACATGCCAAAAGAATTATGGAAAGGCAACGAAGCCATTGCCGAAGCCGCCGTGCGCGCGGGGCTGGGAGCGTACTTCGGCTACCCCATCACCCCGCAGACGGAGATCCTCGAATACCTCTCGCGCCGCATGCCCGAACTTGGGCGCGCCTTCGTGCAGGCGGAATCCGAACTTGGCGCGATCAACATGGTCTACGGCGCGGCATGCGCCGGCGTGCGCGTCATGTCCACCTCCTCTTCGCCCGGCGTGAGCCTGATGATGGAGGGCTTGTCCTACATCGCCGGCACCGAAATTCCCGCCGTGTTGGTGAACGTCATGCGCGGCGGACCGGGCTTGGGCAACATCGCCCCCTCCCAGGGAGATTACTACCAGGCGGTGCGCGGCGGCGGGCATGGCGACTACCCGCGCATTGTGCTGGCGCCCGCCTCGGTGCAGGAAGCCATTGACCTGATGGGTCTGTCCTTCGACCTCGCCGAAAAATACCGCATGATCACCCTGGTGATTCTCGACGGCTCCGTCGGTCAGATGATGGAACCGGCGGAAATGCCCCCCATGCAGGAAGCGAAACGCAAGGGGTTCGATTGGGCGACAGACGGCGCAATGAACCGTGAACGCCGCGTCCTCTCGTCCATTTACCTTAACCCGCACGACGAAGAGCAAACCAACTTCCGCCTGCTCAAACGCTGGAAGGATGCGCAAGCCAGCGAAGTTCGTTATAAAGAATATTTCCTCGACGACGCCAAATACATCGTCGTCGGCTTCGGCACGGCGGGGCGCGTTGCCCTCTCGGCGGTGCGAGAGGCGCGCGCGCAGGGCATCAAGGTCGGGCTCTTAAGACCGATCACCGTCAGCCCGTTTCCCTATGAAGCGCTGGACCAACTCACTGGTCAGGCGGAGGCGTTCCTCGTCACCGAGATGAACATGGGGCAAATGCTGGATGACGTCCAACTGGCAGTGCGCGGACGAGTCCCGGTCGAATTCTATGGACGACCCGGCGGCGTGGTTCCCTTCCACGATGAAATTCTGGATGAAATTCACCGCATCGCATCTGGACCGTTGGCTGTCCAGTCCAACCCGAGAGAATCCTGGCTGGCAAGGATGACCGCATAGTACCGCGATATTCATATCGCGCAATCGCAAAATAAATTTTGCAGTACTGCGATATTCATATCGCGCAATCGCAAAATAAATTTTGCAGTACTGCGATATTCATATCGCGCAATCGCAAAATAAATTTTGCGGCACGAATGAGGAATCAATGGCAACTGAAAACCTGGTTTACGAACGACCCGAAGCCTTTACCGAAATGCCCACCCACTACTGCCCGGGCTGTACGCACGGCGTGGCGCACAGGCTGATCGCCGAAGTGCTGGAGGAAATGGGCGTGATTGACCGGACCATCGGCGTTGCACCGGTGGGATGCGCTGTGTTCGCGTATAACTATTTCGATACCGATTTCGTCGAAGCCCCGCACGGACGGGCCCCCGCCATGGCGACCGGCATCAAGCGCGTCCTGCCGGACCGGGTGGTCTTCACCTACCAGGGCGATGGCGACCTGGCTTCGATTGGCATGGGCGAGATCGTCCACGCCGCCGCGCGGGGAGAGAACATCACGGTTGTTTTCATCAACAACGCCAACTACGGCATGACCGGCGGACAAATGGCGCCCACCACCCTGCCCGGCATGAAGACCACCTCTTCGCCCAACGGGCGCGACGTGGAAACGCAGGGCTACCCGATCAAAGTGGCAGAAATGCTCTCCACGCTGGCAGGCGTCGGCTATTGCGTGCGCCGCTCCCTGCACGACCCGAAGAACATCCGCCTCGCAAAGAAAGCCATCCGCACCGCGTTCGAGACCCAGGTGCGCGGACTGGGCTTTTCGATGGTGGAACTGCTCTCCACCTGCCCCACCAACTGGGGCATCACGCCCGTCGCCTCGTTGAAGTTTGTGGAAGAGCACATGATCCCCGCTTACCCGCTGGGCGATTACAAGATCAGCGAGGCGATCAAACAGGTGAAAATATAGTGGTGTGGAGGATTAGAGGATTAGAGAATTCTCCACTCCTCCAATTCTCTGCTCCGAAGGAGCATTATGCAAAAAGAAATCATCATCGCAGGCTTTGGCGGACAGGGCGTTTTGTTCGGCGGTCAGGTGCTTGCCTACGCCGCTATGGATAACGGCAAAGAAGTGACCTGGATTCCCTCCTACGGTCCCGAAATGCGCGGCGGCACGGCAAACTGCACCGTAGTCATCGCCGACCGTGAGATCGGATCGCCGCTGGTCAAAAATCCGCCTTTGGCGATAGCCCTGAACCTGCCCTCGTTCGACAAATACGAGGAACTGCTCGCCCCCGGCGGCACGCTCATCGTCAACCAGTCCATGGTGGACCGCGGCGCGAAGCGCGAGGGCATCCACGTCATCATGGTTCCGTGCAACGAAATCGCCGAAGAGATCGGCGACCGTAAACTGCTCAACATGGTGGCGGTGGGCGCATTACTGACCGCCCTGCCCGAAATCAAGGTCGAAGATGCGGAGAAAGCGCTGGAAGATCACCTGCCGGCGCGCCACAAGCACCTTCTGCCCAAGAACTTTGAAGCCCTGAAACGAGGTTTTGCTCACGCCCAAAAGGAATGGGATAAAGCGCCCGCGTAGCAAGTGGAAAGCGGGGACTGTATCAGCAAAGCCCGTCCTCCCCAGCAATGGAGGCGGGCTTTTTTCTCGTGTACAATCGAAGCATGAAATTCGAGAACGTACACAATTTGACCCTTCCCAAGATCGGCTTCGGCACGTGGGAGATTGGCGGCGGCTCCTACCCGGACCCATCCAAGGACTCCGCCTCGATGACGGCTCTGCGCGCCGCGCTGGAAGTTGGCTACACCCACTTCGATACCGCCGAGTCCTACGCCAGCGGACATTGCGAAGAACTCCTCGGGCGCGCCGTACGCGAGACGAACATCCCGCGCGAAAAGGTCTTCATCACCACGAAAGTTTCCCCCGAACACCTGGCGTATAACGCCTTGCTCAAATCCTGCGAGAACAGCCTGCGCCGTCTCCAAATGGATTACATTGACCTCTACCTCATCCACTGGCCCAGCGCGCACATGAACCTACCCGAAGCCTTCCGCGCCTTGAACAAACTCGTGCGCGAGGGCAAAGTGCGGCACCTGGGCGTGAGCAACTTCAAACTCAGGCAGCTCAAACAGGCGCAGGAATGTTCCGAAACGCCCATCGTCACCAACCAGGTCCCCTACCGCCTGCCGGACAAATCCTACGTGGAGAACGGCGTGCTGGAATACTGCCAGCAGAACGACATTCTCGTCACCGCATACTCGCCGGTGAAGTTCCGCAGTATGCGTGTCAACAAAACGCTGGGAGAGGTCGCAGAAGCGCATTCCGCCACACCGTTTCAGATCGCGCTGGCATGGCTGGTGATGCAGCCACGCGTCATCACCATTCCGATGTCGTACAATCCCCGGCACATCAAAGAGAACTTCGACGCGGCGGAGATTGAATTGACCTCAGAGGAAATGTCCCGCCTTTCCAGCGCATGGGAAAAGTAACGGGTTACGCGCCCGGATAAAAAACCTTTGCGCCCCTTGTGTTTGAAAATGTATTCACAGATCCTGCCTGAAATCGAAATCGCCGAAGAAACCGAAACCGACCTCGAACCGCTCTACCGCGTCATCATCCACAACGACGACGTGACGCCGATGGACTTCGTGGTGGAGGTGCTCAAACAAATCTTCTTTCTCGGTAACGACCGCGCGGCGGAGATCATGCTCACCGCGCACATCAAGGGCTCGGCGTACGTGCAAACGCTCGCCAGGTCCGAAGCGGAGCGGCGCATCCAGCGCGCGCACGACGCCGCAGCCATGGAAGGGTATCCATTGAAATTCACGATGGAACGAGAGTAAACCTTTGGACTCAGGCGGCTCGCCGCCGACTTTACCGAAACAACCTTTGGACCCAGGCGGCGAAATGCCGCAACATGGTATACCGCCAATCACACGGGAGCAAGTGTCGCCATGACGTCACGCGATGCTTCATAACTCCATAATCCATGTCCTCTCAACTCGAAGCCCTCACCGAAATCAACCTGGACGATCTCGTTGCCTCCTTTGGCTGGCAGGATTCCCCCCTGCCCGCGCGCCTGCTTCGTTTGATATTCCGCAAACCGGCGCAGGATTTCGCCCGTCATGTTGTGGTGTACGACGAGACGGTCGGCGCTCATGGAATTGCCGCAGGCGGATGGAATCTCCTCCGCCGCTATGTAAACGACCTCCGCATCATTGGCGCGGACCGGATACCTGAGTCAGCGTTTCTGGCTTTGTCCAACCATCCGGGCATGACCGACACAGCCGCGCTCTTCGCCGCATTGAATCGCAAAGACCTGCGCATCATCGCCCTCGACAGACCCTTCCTCAATTCGCTTCCGAACACCACCAACCATTTATTCTACGTCCATGACGACCCCGCCAAACGCATGACCCTCGTGCGGCAGGTCAGCGCGCACCTGAAAAAGGGCGGCGCGGCGCTCACCTTCCCCGCCGGGCGCATCGAACCCGACCCAGACGTGTACCCCGGCGCAGTGGAGTCGCTCCAAACCTGGACCGACAGCGTGAGCGTCTTCATCCGCATGGCGCCCGATGCCGCTATCCTGCCGGTGCTAGTGCGGAACGTCGTCGCGCAAAAATACGCCACACATTGGTTATTGAAAATCAAAAAGACGAAGGAGGAAAAAGAGAAACTTGCAACGGCTTTGCAGTTACTGGGCATGGTCATCTTTAACGAGAAGCCCGTGACCGTCACCGTGCAAATTGGGAAGCCGATCTACGTCAAAGATTTGGGGAGTACCGAAACCGATGTCATCCACCGCGCCGTGCTGGCGGAGATGAAGTCGTTGATCGAAAACCCGCCGGGCTAAAAAAGTTGCGCAGGATTTCATCTTGCGCAAACCCGCTCACCCACCGGGGAATCCTGTCCCGAAGTAGGGTGGGGTTTCAACCCGCCATTTTGCCCCATGAGAATCGTCAGGCTGAAAGCCTGACCCGCAAACTCAATCCGCTGTTGCGCCTGCCAGCATCGGCTCGTCGCCGTTGTAAGTCTTCAACTGGGGCCACTTCCAGGCAATCCACAGCGTACCGACGATACATCCAATCCCGCCGCTGACGATGGCAAACGGCGCGCCGAACAACTGCGCCACCACACCCGCCTCGATCTCGCCCAGTTGCGGTCCGCCCTGGAAGAAAATCTGGTTGATGCTGGTCATGCGTCCGCGGATATGGTCGGGGGTCTGCAACTGGCGGATGGTGTTGCGGATGATCGTGCTGACTCCATCTGCCGCGCCGGTGACGGCAATCGCAATCCACGCCACGATCAAGGATTTGGTCAGACCAAAGACGACGGTCGCAGCCCCAAAGACGATGACCGAGCCGAGGAAGAGCGTCCCCTGTTTGCGGAGTTCCTTCACCTGCGAAATGACCACCGCTACCGCCACCGCTCCCACCGCCGAAGCCGCGGAAAGATAGCCGTATTCCACCACACCCACCTTCAGCACCTCCCTGGCGATGATTGGCATCAGCGTATTGGCGGAGGCGAAAAAGGTGGCGACGAAATCGAGCATCATCGTCGAAAAGATGATAGGCTTGGAAAGAATGAAACGAATCCCGTCGCTGATGGCGTCCATGCTGATACCCGCCGATTTTTCGGCGATGGTCTGCGGCACGTTCCCAATCAACGCCAGCGCAAGAAGCACCGCTGCAAACGAAATGGCATTGAAGTAGTAAACCGCCTCCTGTCCGAACGAGGCAATGACCACGCCGCTCAGGGCGGGTCCCAGCACCGAGCCGGCTTGAAAAGAGGTGAAAGTCATGCTGAAGGCGTTGGACAGGTCTTTTTTCGGCAAAAGGTTGGGAATCAACGCCTGGCGGGAGGGACCATCGAAGGCAACCACAACTGCCTGCAGGGCGGTAATGAAGTAAATGTGCCAGATGGTGACCTGCCTAAATTGGGTGAGCAGCCCCAACGTCAGGGCGAGAAGCGCGGCAATGGATTGCGTGGCGAACATCACCTTGCGCCGGTCCACCGAATCCGCAAGCGCACCGCCGATCAATGAAAAGATGATGACGGGCAGGATACGCGCCATGCCGATGCCGCCAAGGGCGATTGGGTTGGAATCCAGCTGGTTGACGTGCCAGAACAACGCCCACAATTGCATCTGCGTGCCGGTGATGGAGATGAGTTGCCCGAGCCAGAGATAGAAGAATTTTTTGTGTTTGAGCGAAGGCGGGATGTGCATTTCAGTGAGTCAGTGATCAGTTATCAGTGATCAGTTATCAGTTGTCAGTTGTCAGTGGTCAGTGCAGTGAGTCAGTACGACTGATTACTGACCACTGATCACTGATTACTGACTAAGTTCCCCAGTCGCGGAGGTATAAGAAGTCGTAGCCGATGGTGCGGTTGCTGATCTTTGCAATCGGCGGGAGCATACGTTTGAACTGGTTGCGTCGGATGCGCGTGATGACGACGTTGACGAATTTTTCGTCGAAGCCCGCTTCCACCGCCTCCTGCGGACTGTAACGCTGGTCCACCAAAAGGTAGAGGAGTTTGTCCACTTCCTCGTAGGTGAAGCCCAGTTCGCCTTCGTCGGTTTGACCCTGCCACAAATCGGCGGAGGGGGGCTTGTCAATGATGGGCGCGGGAATGTTCATGGCGCGCGAAAGTTGACGCACTTGCGTTTTATAAAGGTCGCCGATTGGGTTGATCGCGCTGGCAGAGTCGCCGTGCAGCGTGCTGTAGCCGAGCAGGATCTCGGTCTTGTTGCTGGTTCCGATGGGCAGCGCTTTGAAGACTTCCGACTGGTCGTAAAGAACGATCATCCGCGCCCGCGCCATGATATTGCCCTTGCGGACTTTGGAGATTTCAGGATCGAGTTTGAACAACGGCTCGACCATTCCAGTGATTTCGATGGTCTTGCTTTGGATGCCGTACTGGTCAATCAGCAGTTGGGCGTGTTCGAGCGAGTCGGGCGATGAGGCGCGGTACGGCAGGCGCAGGGCAATGACGTTTTCCGCGCCGAGGGCTTTCACTGCCAGCGCGCAGGAGAGCGCCGAATCCAACCCGCCCGAGAGGTTGACGATGGCGCGTGACATGCCCACGCGCGCGATCTCGGATTTGATGAAACCGGTAAGGATGTCGCGCGCGAGGTCGGTGTTGATGGAGAGGTTGATGTTATTCATTGATGCCGATTTTCATGCGGATGGCGTCATAATTTATCCTGTCGCGGGCGCGCATCTCCCTTTGTGCAACAAGAAAATCTCCTTCCGCTTTAGCAATCCACTCAGCGAGCAGGTCGTTCATAAAGTACTCTGCCATTCTGTACGATTTCTTTCAGAAAGGAATCTCCAAGACCAATCCTCTGTTTCAATGTCTTGGGAGTCCTAACCAAAAGATCCAGTCCGAAATGGTAATCAATGTTTGTAAGTATCTGAATCTCCTGTTGGATTTCCCTGAGATCGGTATCCATGACAACCAACAGATCCACGTCGCTGACCTGGGTCGGTTTTCCATACGCGTACGAGCCAAAAAGAATGATCTTTATTGGCTTGAATTTTTCCACAATCTGCTTGACCACATCGTCAATCGCCGCCTGCGGGATATGGTCGCGTTTGTTGATGGGCAAAACGAGTGTATTTCTCGCGTTTGAAGCTGTCATTACAAAATCGGCCTCGTTGGGATCAATCCTCATTTGTACGGTAAAGCCTCTAATTGAAGTTCATCCTTCAACTGTTCGTATTCAGGATCTTTATGAACCAAAATCGCTCCATGTTGCACGGCAATCGAGGCAATAACAGCATCGGCAAAGGATAATGTATTTTGGGATTTTATTTTTGCCGCTCGAAGAGTAACTACTTCATTCATTTCCCAAACGACTTCGGCAGTGGAGTGCCGCAACATCGCAAACCGGATTTCCGCTTCCTCCTCTCCTTTTTCATACAGCGTCATGTAATAAACTTCCATCAGGGACCGCCCAAGGCAAAACGACGCTCTCGTGGGAAAATATTTGTTTTACCCGATCTGCTCCAGCTTCGTCCTCGATCAAAGTAAGCACAGCGGACGTATCAAGAAGATATTTTTCTGCGCTCATCGTCGCGGTCTTTCCTTCGCTCTTCGAGGAGTTTGGTCAGAAGTTTTTCGCCTTTACCGCGTCCATGTAAGGCAGAAATAGGGTCTTTTGGAATTGGGATCAACTTGATTGTTTTTCCGTCATCCAGCCAAATGAACCGATCCCCCTCTTTAAATTTATGGCGCTTTCGTATTTCAGCAGGCAGGACAATTTGTCCACGCCGTGTAAGTGTTGTTTGCATTTGAACCTCTGTCCGGATTATACAAGGCATTTTTCAGTTTTACAAGTCAATTTTTATTTTTGCAATATCCTTTGCAATTCCGACATGACCAGGTTCGTCCGCTCGTCGCGCAGGAGCGGCAGGCGGGCGCGGGTGCGGCGCAGTTGATTCAAGTCCAGTTGGGCGTAGGTGATGGCTTCTTCGTTGTAGGGACCGTGAGCCAGTTCCTCGCCGTTCGGATCAAAAACCGTCGCCCCACCCCAGAAGTGAAGTCCGTCTTCGTAGCCGACGCGGTTGGCGTGCGCCACAAACGACGTGAACATGCTGGCATACGCCTTGTTGACCCGCTCCACCCAGCGCGCAGATTCGAGTTTCTCCTTGTCGTTCAGTCCGCGGCCGGGGGAGGCGGAGGAGAAGAGCATGATGTCCGCGCCGTCGAGCCACAACAAGTACGGAGGCGAGGCGTGCCAGAAGTCTTCGCAGATCAACATGCCGAGGCGCCCGAAGCGGGTATCGAAGGCGCGGATCGAGTCGCCCCAGGAGAAGAAGCGTCCTTCGTCGAACAATCCATAAGTAGGAAGATAAACTTTATGGTGAACGTGAATCAATTTTCCGCCCGAAAGATACGCGGAAGCGATGAAAAAACGATGGCGGGAATCCTCATCTACAAAACCGACGACCAGGTCCAGGTCACGGGAAGCGGCGAGGAGCGGCTTGAAGATGAGATCATCTTCCGTCGGCTTGTGCGCAACGGAGGCGACCAAATCCTGCAAGACATAGCCGGTTAATGAAAGTTCTGGAAAGACCAGTAAGTCCGCTTTTTCCGCCCTGGCTTGTTTGATGTAATCGAGATGTTTGGCGAGGTTGGCTTCCACATCGCCGAGTTTGGTGGAGATTTGGGCGAGCGCAAGGTTGAGTTTCATCGCCGCGAATCTTACCACTAAACAAAAAAAGACCTGTCAGGTTTTTGAAAACCTGACAGGTCTGTCCGCGCGGTTAACTTTGCTCCGCCTTGCCGAACAAGCCTTGTTTATCGAAGTACGGTTTCAGGATCAGGTAGCCGCCCAGCACGATCAGGAAGACCGCGCCCCCGATGCCTCCCACGCCGGCGAGTTCGAGCACGCCGCCGATGACCGAGACGATGCCGAGGAAGGTGGTGAAGCCGCTCATGCGGATCTTGTTCAGGTAGCGGGCGGCGTTCAACCCCAGCATGATCAGACCGACGCCGATGGACCACCACCCGCCTTTGACGATGGTCTCCGGCACGAACATGAAGCCGCCGAGCATGATGAGGAAGCAGCCCCATGCGGCAGTTTCCATGTTCTTGTTCAATGCCGCTTTTTGGGGGTCTATAGTGGGTTGAAGTTTCGTTTCTTCCGTCATTTTTTCTTCTCCTTTATTTGAAGTTGAAAACAGGATGATGCCGATGACTGCCAGCACGATGGGTGGAATCCATGGCATGTTTTTATCGCCAACCTGGAACATCAGGTTTTCGGGCGAAAGGGTCAGGTTTGCAATTGCCAGTCCGCCCGCGGCGACCAGACAGATGATGCCCCAGATGAGATTCGATTTGTTCATTTTCTTTCTCCTTTTGATTCTTGGAGACCTGACAGGTCTGCCAGACCTGTCAGGTCTTTGATAACAAATTAACTCTGCACTGCCTTCTTCATCCGCTTCTCCACCACCGACGGATAGAACATGAAGAAGACGTAACCCGCCAGCGCAGCCCAACCCAGAATGTCGCCCAGGGGAAGTGTAGGGTGTAGGGACCAGAGCCGAGGGTCACATCGCCGACCAAAGTCACGCGCGAACCGTTGATGTCCGTATCCAGCGCCACGAGACTGCCATCCGGATTCATGATCCCTGAAACGGTCGCCACTCCGCTGATCACGACAGCCGTGCGGTTCTCGACCGCGCGGAACAGGGCAT
The DNA here is from genome assembly GCA_013112685.1 of Chloroflexota bacterium. Taxonomy (GTDB): domain Bacteria; phylum Chloroflexota; class Anaerolineae; order Anaerolineales; family Villigracilaceae; genus Villigracilis. The sequence continues at coordinate 2,452,319 of JABFGC010000002.1, forward strand.
TGGTCCAGGCTTGTTCGCCGAACCCGCCGAACTCACGATACGGCGCGGCGATGATCTGCGCGCCGTTGGCAGTTAACTTGCGGGCAATGTCGGTGTAGTTGGCATCGTGACAGATCAAGCCTGCAAGTTTTCCAAGCGGCGTATCGTACACAGGGAACACGCCAGCCGATGGCGTATTCGGCTCACCGATCAGCCAGGTATGGTTCTTGCCATACACCTGCGAGAACTCGCCTTCGGGTGAGAGCATCACCGACTCGTTGCGCCAGGGCTGTCCTTCAATCCCAACAGAATAGGTGATGAAGAGGTACGCGCTCGTCTCTTTTGCCAGCGCGCGGAACTGCTCGGTGTATTCCACCTGCGGATCGAAGTTGAACATCATTTCGGGGGAGTAGATGACCTGTGCGCCCTGCGCCGCGGCATCACGCGCCTGTTCAGCGAACGCATCGAAGCGACCTGTGAGGTGTTGACCGTATCCTGATGCGCGGGCAGCGGGAAATTGGGGCGCACGCTCGCCACCCGGACCTTGGGCATGTCCGGCATCGAATTCAGGAGTACCGGGCTGACGCCGATCCACGCGACGAGAGCAACGCCTGTTCCCACCAGCCAGCGCCGCGTCGAGCCAACCTCCACCGGGACAACGTCAGTGGCAGTCCACTTGCGGTCGAGCCATGCCATCGTTCCCTGCGCCAGCGCGTAGTTGACCAAAATGATGACCAGGTTCAATCCATACACGCTGAAGATCGAAACCGGCTGGATCAACCATGGTTGAGTCGCCTGGGTATAACCGATGAACCCGGTGGTCGCAATGATTGGGATGAACGTGGCGCGGATCATCTCGAAGCCCACCCAGTTGATCGCACCCTGAACCATGAACCAGCGATATTTTGTCAGATCGTGGAATGCGCGGTCTCTCGCCAGGAAGAAGTTCAGAATGGCGATCCAGATCCCCAGATACTGGAAGACCGGTCCATAGCCGGCGCCAAACAACCGCGCCAGGAATGGTCCCAGCCAGACTGCGGCGAAAATGACTTGCGCCAGGCTGGACCATTTGGCAGGTAATAACCTATACTCCGCCAGCAGGACAGGGACGATCCCAAACCAAGCCAGGGGCCAGAGTCCGTAGGGCGGGAAAGCCAGCAGCACCATCACGCCGCTGAGCGCAGAGAGGATGATGCCCAGCGCGAAGCGCAATGCAACCGCCTGCCCAACAATCTTCGCCTGAGGTTGAACATGAGAAACTGTGGTCATTTCATTCTCCTTTCATAGGAAATAACCTTTGGATATGTACATTCCCACTTTACTTTGCTCAACCACTTTCCCGCATCTGCCAAACGGTAGATTTGGGGTTTATTTTGGGAATCAAAACGGATGACGGCCGAGCGACCATCATCCGTGACCGGTTGAAGGGGATTTCATGACATCTGCGTCTATTTGCGCCCCTGCTCCACGATCTCGCGGATGGCGTCAATCACCAGTTCGGGTTGATACCAATGGATTTCGTGTCCGCTTTTTTCAGCCACGATCAACTTCCCTCGCGTGGATAGGTGAACCAGGAGATTTTGATTTTCATCGTGAACCCTGACAACCTCTGCGAGTACTTCCGGACCCCCCAGCGAAGTTACCGCCGCTTCAGGAACAGCGTCATACAACGCACCCGCCGAGAGGACGATCAGGGGCATATCACCCAGGCTGGCAGGTTCGCCAGGTTGACCTGACGAGTCAAAAACAACGTTTTCATTCATCATGGATTTACAGTAGGTAGTGCGATATATGGTTGACATCACCGCGTCACCTATCTCCGACGTGAGCAAGGTTTCAGGGATGATAGCATCCCAAAGCCGTGTTGCGCGCACCAAGCCGAACGACGAGAGAGCCTGGCAGACTTTCATCATGGCGTTTTGGCTCTTGCGGCTTTCCAGAAATTTTGGCGGATAACGAAGCATGTCGGTTTCATGTGAAGAGTCCACGAACACCATGCCAAGCACCTCGGATGGATATTGCTTTTCAAACACACGAATGTATTCACCGCCAGCGGAATGTCCAACCAAAATGAAGGGACCCGACACACCTGCCGTTTCGAGCAACTGATGAAGAGTCGTCGCCACCTGCTCCCTCGTGAGAGGACTTGAGGCAGGTTCACTCCAGCCATAGCCGGGACGATCATACGAACAGATGCGAGTGAATCGCGCCGCTTCCTTCTGCACGAAATACCAGCCAAGCGCAGGATTGCCCGCGCCTGCCTCAAGAATCACGGTTGGGCTTCCCTCGCCGGTGCAATAGAGATGCAGGCGATACTCCCCCACATCATACAGTTCACCGGGCGGTGGATACTTTTTCGCGTCGCTGGCGCTGGCAGCCGATTGGTAGAGCGCGCCCGCGATCATCAAGACCACAAGGACGATCAGCAATCCAATCAAGCCGCGTCCCAGACAGCCGAGGCAACCGCGTCGTTTGCCGGTGGATTTATTTTCCGTGTTCATGTGCATTCTCCTCGATCTCTTCACTGCTAACCGAAGTGAGTTGCAAACCCAGATCGCGCAATCGGGATAGGATTCCGTACAGGGCGGACGAATCAGCCACACGTCCAGAAAGAAGCGTGTCATCGCCGGAAAGGCTGACGGTCAAGCCGCCGAACCATCCCGACCATCGCTCGTTGACTTGTCCCTTGAAGCGGATCTCAACCTGCAACATATTACGCTTCTCCTCTGCGCCCGCGCAGGATCCCCCCACCCGCGATGACGACAAACCCGATCACGGTCAACCACCCGAACAGGTCGCCAACCAGGGCATAGATAGTGGAGACACGATGGTTCGGCAGTTGCACCACGAATACCCGCTCATCCACGCGGGTTGCATCCATCGCCCCCAGCGTTCGCCCATACGGATCAATGGCGAGCGAGAACCCCTGGGCTGTGGGACGGAAAATCGAGACGCCGTTTTCGATGGATCGGAAAGCAGTCATCTGCAAGTGCGCCGTGATGTTCGCTTCGGTAGGCTCAAAACTGGGGACAAGCAGAATGTCAACGCCTTTTCGGCTGACCTGGCGGATAACGTACGGATAGTCAAGGTCGCAGCAGATCACCATACCCAGTTTGCCGTAGGGCGTTTCCACGGTTGGGACCTCGATGTCGTACATGTTAAACGCCTCGCAGCCATACTTGAGATAATCCACGAGAACCTCGCCGCGCGGGTCAATCAATACCAGCCGGTTCTCCCCTTCCAAAGATGAGCCGGGACCGATCACGTTCAATCCAACGCCCAGATAGATGCCTTCCTGGCGGGCGATTTCCCGGGCGCGAGCCACGACAGCCTCCACATCCTCCCGGAAACCCTCCACCGCAACCTCGGGCCAGATCACGATCTGCGCGCCCGCTTGCGCCTCGCGGACGGTGGCTTGCAGGTAGCGCTCGTAGACGGGCTTCATCTGCGCCTGGAACGCTTGCGGGTCAGATTGGCTCAATGGAAAGAGTTCGGTATCCCATGTGTAACGGGTGTAATCTGTCTCGATGATCCCGTGGATGCGAACGGTGCCAGACTCCGGCAAGAAGTAAGCCAGCCGGATGGCGCCATAGCCCAGGATGACGACTACGACTCCGGCAAAGATCGTTGCGCCCCGGCGAATGCGCTGCCAATCCATGCCTTCTTCCCACAGCCAGTTGACCGTCGAGGCGAACCAGGCAAGCAGGAAAGTGACGCCCCACATCCCCGTGACGGATCCTATTTGAATGAGGTGGGCGCTGCTGAACTGGCTGTATGCCAGCGAGCCGTAGGTGGGCAGGGGACTGGGCCAAAGGGTCAGGAACTCAAACGCCGAATTGGCAAAAGGGAACACCAGCGTAGCCGCGAATCCTGAGAACCGCCCCACCAGTACGCGGTCGAGAAGGAAGGGAACCGTATACAGCAGCCCGGTGATGATCCCGAAGATGATGCGCATCGGCGTGGTGAACATGGGCATCAGGTTCCACCAGGCGATGATTTGGGAGGCTACCAGCGCCAGAAGCATCAGGAGGTAACCTTTTCCCACCTTTTGCGCGCGCAGGAAGCGGATCATGAACAAAGGCGCCAGCAAACCTGCCAGCGGGTTGCGGTACAGCCCATAAGCGAACACGAATAGGACAGCCGCGAGCGCCAGCCAGAGAAATGACCAACGGTCAGATATTGGGGGATTGGATGGATGTTTTTGATTCATGGCGAACTCCTTTACAAAGACTTCCGAAGTCGCCCAAGATCAGCGAGACTTCGGAAGTCCTTGATTACCGGGATTGGGAGGCTTTCTGATAGATGGCAGCGACGATGGACACAACAATCCCGATGCTCACGACAACACCCAGCGCGTTGATGAGTGGGACGAGCATCGCCAGGTTGAAAGTCGCGGTGGAGTAAGCGAAGGCGATCCACAAGCCAGCCATGACGAGTCCGCCCACGATGGAGGCGACGCCAGTCCACACCGCGCCCGAGCCTGAGACGAACTTCTGCGCCTTGCCAGGCAGGATGACGGGCGGAAAGGCGCGGATGAGGATGGCGTGCAGACCGAATAGAATCGTCATCAGGCTGAGGGTGGTCGCGAAGGCAAACCAGGCAATGGGGATCATGGTTGGATTGGTGCTTGCCCAAGAGAAGGAACCGTATAGTGCATAGGCGAATGCGGCGATGACGATTCCCAGCCCTGCCACATCCACGAGTTTCATCCATTTGTGCGCGGATTGGGTGGATTCAGATTGCCCTGCCAGGTATTCGGCGAGTTGCGCCTTGAGGTGCTCCCTCGCTTCTTTGTTGGTTGCGAGTTTTTGAACATTGGTGGTCATTTGAATCTCCTTTTTGATTGTGACGTCACTATATCGCCCCATCGGATAGGTTGTCATCTATCGAAGGATAGATTGGAGGATAGAATATTTTTTAAACACAAAGTACACAAAGGCTACGAAGGAAAAGCATTAGGATAAAGACTTCCTTCAACCTTTGTGTACTTGGTGCCCTTCGTGTTTGAAAAGACTTACACTAACCCGATCTCCCTCGCCTTTGCCACCGCGTGCGCGCGGCTCTCGCTCCCCAGTTTTTCAAGGATGTGGTGGACGTGGGATTTGGTCGTCCCGACCGTGATGACCAACTTCCCGGCGATCTCGCGGTTGGATAGACCCTCCGCCATCAGGCGCAGGATTTCCAACTCGCGCTCGCTCATCGCCTCGACGAGAGGCTGGGCGCGCGAACTCTGGGCCAACTCTCCCCCGAACGCCGACAGAAGGGTCAGCACGTACTCCTTCAACTCGCCGCCCTCCGCCTTCAATCGTTCGAGCAGGAATTTCATCGGCTCGCCTTTGTCCACAAAGGTGCGGATGAATCCTTCGGACCGCCCCATCTTCAACGCCTCCCGCAGAAAACGAAAAGCATCGTTCGGGGTCGCCGCGGTCAAAGCCTGCCAGGCGCGGACTTCGATCATCACGGCAACCAAGCCCATTAGAGAGACCGAGGCGTACGCGTCCGCCAATATCTTCGCCGCCCGCGCGCGTTTCCCCTCCGCCAGAAACAGACGCGCCTGCGTCAGCCCGTGGAGCATTCCAAGCGCCGAGGGGTCAATGCCCACGGTCATTTGTCCCACCCAATGGCTGGCAGAGGCGATATCGCCTTGAGACAGCGCCACATCCGCGCGCAAAGCGGCGGCCATGGCGCGCGCGGTCGGTGAGCCTATCGTGTGAGTTGATTGCTGGAATTCATCCAGCAGATTCGGAAGCGGATGCGTAATCGCCTCTCGCCAAATGAACGCGAGTCAGCGTGCGATAGATATCGGGCTGGATCGCAAAGTTTCCAATGGACTGACTCGCCTTTAACGCCTGCGCCAGTTGCCCCGAGGCGGCGTCCAGGTCGTTCCACTCATAGAAAACGGAAGCAAGGAAAACCTGCGCGTGAGCCGCCATCGGCGAGCCGCGCGCCTCACCCATAACCTGTTGGCAGAACTCCGCCGCCCTGTGCAGCCTGCCCTGGTTTTTCTGGATAGCCGCCAGTAAACTCAATGCGGTCATTCGGGCAAAATCATTTCCCGAGGCGAGGGCGGTTTCACAGGCTTTCATCAGTGCTGGCTCCGCCTCGGTCATGTGACCCGCGCTGAAAAGTGAAAATCCCAATGTGAACGTGACCAGTCCGCGATGCAGGATATCCTCCTTCGCGACCAGTTCGAGCGCCCGTTTGGACAGCGCGATGGCGCCCGGGTAATCACCGCGCACGCGCGCCGGATAAGCCTGCGCCACCATGATCTGACCCAACTGCGCCTCATTCTCCTGCGAGAGGCGTTCGGCGCAATCCAGGTAAGGCGCGGTGGCGTCAAGTTGACCTGTCAACATCAACGCCCAACCATAGTCGCGGCAAAGATGCAGGCTGGAGCGAATCGTCTCCTCGGGCAGAGGCTTGAACCAGCCGAGCAGGGTCATCAATTCGCCGCGCCGCAACAACAGGGTGGACCGACTCCCGATCAATTCTGCCGCGCGCTCCCAATCCTGTGCGGTCAGCGAATGTCGAATTGCCTCGGAAAGGAATCCCTCCTGTTGGAACCACTGACTGGCGAACCGGTGAAGTTCAACCTCGGAGATAACCCCTAAAGTTTGCAGGCGTTGATGCAACAAGTCGGCAAATAGGTGATGATAGCGGTACCACGCGCGGGCTTGATCGAGCGGAATAATGAACAGGTTGGCATGTTCCAACCGTTCGAGCACACTCCGGCTGTCCGTACGACCTGTCACCGCGTCACAGAGCGGACCGGAGAGTTGATCAAGGATGGACGTCTTCAACAGGAATTCCTGCACATCTTCCGGCTGCTGGTTGAACACTTCCTCGATCAAATACTCCAGCACAAAATGACTGCTGCCCGTGAAGGCTTCGATAAAACCTGAAAGATCAGCGCGTCCACGCATCGAGAGCGCCGCGAGCTGCAATCCCACGACCCAGCCTTCGGTACGGCGCTCCAGAGCGGCGATGCCATCGGGAGGTACATTCAACCCCATCGCTTGATTCAAGAACTCGGTACATTCCTCCATCGTAAAACGCAAATCCTCCGGCGGATCTCAACCATCTGCCCGCGCGCCCGCAAACGCGGCAGAGGCAGGGGCGGGTCTTCCCGCGTGATGATGGCCAGCCGCATCTGTGGCGGTTGATGTTCGAGCAGAAAATTCAACTGTCCGTGGATGGGGGGAGTGTGGATGACATGATAATCGTCGAGAATCAGAATGAATGGCGGGGCGATGGTGGAAATTTCATTTACGAGCGCAGTCAGGATCGCCTCATGCGGAGGAGGCTGGGGCGCTTGAAGCATCGCTTCAACAGCCCGCCCGACATCCGCTTGAACCTGCCGCAAGGCAGCCAGCAGATAATCGAGAAACCGCCGTGGATCGTTATCGCTGTCATCGAGTGATAACCACGTGACCCTCACCCCCAACGCCTCTCCTGACGGGAGAGGGGTCGGGGTGAGGGAGTGCAGCCATTCGGCGACCAAAGTGGTTTTGCCATACCCCGCTGGCGCGGCAATCAAAATAAGTTTGGCATTCAGCCCGGCGTTGAGCCTCTCGATCAGTCGGGCACGCAAAACGAGACCCGCCCGCAATTGCGGGATGTGCAATTTTGTTTGCAGGATCGCGCTCGCCGCCATCTTACACCAACCCCAACTCCTTCGCCCGCATCGCCGCCTCGGTGCGATTGCGCGCGCCCAACTTGCCGCACAAATTATGGATGTGAGTCTTCGCCGTTCCTGCGCTGATGAAAAGTTTTGCGGCGATCTCCCGATCTCGACAGCCCAGCCGTGACCAGCCTCAAGACTTCGATCTCCCGTTCCGAAAGCGCCTCGGGCAGGGCCCCCGGGCTGGTCGGCGTAGTGGGAACGGATACCCGGCTGAATTCTTTTACCACCTTCGCCGCCACCGATGGATCGAGGATCGACTCGCCGCGCGCGGTAACACGGATGAATTCCGCCAACTGCGCCGAGCCGACATCCTTGAGCAGGTAGCCCACCGCCCCCGCCCGCGGCGCATCGAAGATCGTGTCCTGGTCGTCGAAGGTGGTCAACGCAATCACGCGGCATTCGGGCAGAGATTGTCTCAAGCGCCGTGTCGCCCCCGCACCGTTCAGAATCGGCATCTGCATATCCATCAAGACGACGTGCGGACGCAGTTTCAACGCCAGTTCCACCGCCTCCTGTCCATTGGCAGCCTGCCCCACCACCTGAACATCTTTGTGAACGGACAACAGCGTTTCCAGCCCCTCCCGAAACAACGCTTGATCGTCAACAATGAGAACGCGGATGGTCATGGTAATTGATGTTGTCCGCAAGATTTATCTTGCGCCTGCCAAACGCGACATGGATGCCGCTGTACTATCCTGCAACTGGCACGCTGACTTCGAGCCGAAATCCCTTGCCCGGCTCGGTCTTCACGTTGAACTCGCCGCCGAGCAGATGCACACGCTCGCGGATGCCGACCAGACCGAAGCCGCCGTTGATGTCCGCCGCGCCGTAGCCATCGTCCTGCAGCGAGAGGCGGATTTGTTCGGGCTGGGAAAAATCCAGGGTGAGGTCAACGTGGGTTGCATTGGCATGCTTGCAGACGTTGGTCAAACCTTCCTGCGCCGCACGATACAACACCAGCGCAGACCGTTCATCCACAGAATGCGGCTCGCCCATGACGGTCAGGTTGGTTGAAACCCCATTGCATTGTGTTTCTTCGATCAACGCGGCAAGCGCCTCGGACAGGGACCGGTTTTCCATCGGCGAAACGCGCAAGGCAGAGACCGACTCGCGCACGCTGGCGAGTCCTTTTTGGGCAAGGCTTTGGGCTTTGACCAAGGCGTCCGCAGCCCGGGCAGGCTCCGAGTTCAGTGTGAGGCGGGCGGCTTCAATCTGCACGTTGACGATGGTCAGGTAATGTCCGAGGTTGTCGTGAATTTCGCGCGCCAGGCGGTTGCGTTCCTGCGTGGCGGCAAGTTCCTCCGCCTGCGAAACATATTCGGCGAGACGGCGGTTGGCTTCCTCCAGACGCCGCGCCAATTCCTCCGCCCGTTCGCGCGCCCTGTGTTCGTTCAGGCGGAATTGCGTAAACACCGTCACGAAAAAAATCGCGGTGGAGATAATGATACCGTTGATCAGCGCCGCCCTCCATGTGGAATAACGCAAGCCGATGGGCAGAACGACCGTGCCAAGCAGGGCGAGATACACCAGCCAGCGCCAGCGCGGAGGAAGCCGCTCCACTGCCATGCCCGCCAGCGGCACGCCGATCATCCAGTTGCCGCCAGGACCCAGCAACCAGCCCACGCCAAAGACCAGCGCGATTTGGATGGAAAAAAATAAGACGTTTCTCGTACGCTTCGAGAAACGTCCGAAAATCTCCGCATCGAAAACGCCCAGGATCAGGTAGATCACCCCGCAGGCGACGCCCAATACCAACTGTGGAAAGGTGAAGTTCACGCCGCTGTTGGAGGAAATCAGGAAAGTGACCGCCAGCCCGATCACCACCATGAATAGGAGCAACGCTCTCCCTTGTTGTTCCTCGATGGCGGTTAAGTTTGGCTGGGCGTGCATTTCTTGTTCCGAATGGGCGGATCGGCGATTCCATTGTAGCACTTCCCAAGTAAAAGCGACCTCCGAAGTCTTGAAGACTTCGGAGGTCTGTGAACTCAATCATCCAGCCAAAGTTTACGGCTGCAAGACGAATGGATGCGCCGTCAGGAAGAATTTCCCAGCAACGCAATCATCTTCGATGGCGGTCAGGGTCAACGTTCCCCCATCCAAAGACCAGGCGTAGGAGCCGGATGTCCCGATGCACGCGCCAGATGCGGGTCCGCTTTTTGTCTCGAATACGATCTGGTCCGCCGTTGCCGTATAGTAGCCCTGGACAAAAATAAAGCCGCTCAGGTCGGTGACGTACCATCTCAAGTCATCCTGCAACTTCAGGAGAAAATCCCCCATCTCGATTTCGGGATTGTAGTCGGGTTCATCGCCGGTGATCGTGGTCTGGTATTTTCCCGCGAGTTGTTCGGCGATGGATTCTTCGGTGGGAACCGCTTCTGGCGCGGAACCGCAGGCTGCCAGCAGGAGGGCAGCAAGCAGGAACAAGATTGTTTTTTTCATGAGTCTCTCCTTCTGAGTTCAGAACAGTTCAGATTTTTCTCTCCCCTTTGTGCAGATCACGGGATCGTTTGTGAAAATATACACATTGTCATTGTATAACAAAACCTCCAAAATACAACTGCGGAAACTACCGTGAAAAACGGAAAAAATCCGTCCATTCCGCAAAACTTGTGCTGGCAATGTCGAAACATCCGTGAACCCGGAAGACTTGAATCCAGACTTTGAGAAACCGTAAAGCCCCTACATGGATCGAAAGCATCATCACCGCTCAAAACGAAATTTGAGCCTATCGGATTTGATTTCGTTCTGCACAAATCCCATACATTCAGCACCCCTGTTGTGTGACAACTTCCCATTATGGAATCCAGGCAAAAGCATAGAATTCCTTACAGGTTGTCGGTAACAAACAGGGGAGAAAGTGAAACAATACGATAAGGAGAGAAAAATGAAAATCCTCGTCACATACGCCAGCAGCACAGGCTGGGCGGTCGGCGTCGCCGAAACCATCAGAAAAACTCTTATGATAACGGCGTACGCGTGGATGTGCGCCCCATTTGATCGGGATGTGAGACGATTCCGAAACATAGTGGAGATTCTTTCGTAAGTGTAAGTGATGAACGCCACCTCTACTCTCGCCGCTTCCATCACCAAAGATGCCAGCAGGCAGACGTTTTACACCATCCGCTTCCTCGCGGACCGCGAGCGGGTCGTGGACGCCTATCGGGCGTACGCTTACTTCCGCTGGGTGGACGATTGTCTCGACGGCGAATCCGCTTCAGCGGAGGAACGAGGCGTTTTCATTCTGCGGCAGAAATCCCTTTTGGAGCGCTGCTATCGCGGCGAAACCGTCGCGGGTGCAAATTCACAGGAAGGAATGCTCATCGAGTTGGTCCAAAACGACGCGGAAAAGAACGGCGGCTTGCGGTCCTACCTTTTCAACATGATGTCGGTGATGGCATTCGACACTGCTCGGCGCGGACGATTGGTGACGCAAGCCGAATTGAACGGTTACACGGGTTGGCTGGCAGGCGCCGTGACAGAAGCGATGCACTATTTCATCGGGCATGATTGCCGCTCGCCGCGCGATGAAACGCGCTACCTGGCAGTTTCCGCCGCGCATATTACGCACATGTTGAGGGATACATTTGACGACATTCAAGCGGGCTATTTCAACATCCCGCTTGAAGTTCTCGAAGCCAATCGCATCGCGCCGCAGGATGTGGGCAGCGACGCATATCGGTCGTGGGTGCGGAGCCGGGTGCAGTTGGCGCGTTCATATTTCAACGCGGGGAGGGATTATTTGGATCGTGTCGAGAACCTGCGATGCAGGCTGGCGGGTTACGCATACGCGGCGCGCTTCTGAATGGCTGTTGGACACCATCGAAAGAGAAGGATATTGTCTGCGCCCCGCTTACGATGAACGAAAAAGTATGCCCGTGGGGGGCGCGCATGGTTTGGCTCGCGCTGGCATCCGCACTGCATTGGCGCGGGGGAAACGTTTCGCCTCGACCCATGCCCGTGCAGCGCAAGAGAGCCTAACCACAAAGGTCACACGCGCGCCTGCGGCTCGGTTTATGTTTATGAAGGTGAGTTATGAAATCGAAATCTGTCATTGTCATTGGCGCGGGGGTGGGGGGCATCGTCGCCGCGACGCATCTTGCCCAACGCGGCTTGCGCGTCACGGTGGTGGAAAAGAACGATTCGCCCGGCGGGCGCTGTGACCGCATCGTTCGCGACGGTCATATCTTCGATACGGGTCCCACACTGCTGGTCATGCCTTTGCTTTACGAAGCGGAATTCCGCGCGATGGGCGCGGAAGCATTCATGCAAGAGAGGCTGAATTTACAGCGCGTGGATCCAACCTATCATCTGGTCTTCGATAACGGCAATCAACTGGCGCTCACCTCGGACATGAAATCCATGCAGGAGCAGCTCGAAGCCATCGAGCCGGGGAGTTTTCAGGGTTTGCTGCGTTACCTGCTGGAGGGCAGGCGTCATTACGACCTCGGCATGAACAAACTCGTCAACCGCGACTTTCGCACAGCCTCCGAATTCTTCGCGCTCGAAAACCTTCCGCTCCTGTTTCAACTCAAGCCGCTGGCAAATCACTACCGCAACATGTCGGCGTACTTCGACGATCCGCGCCTGAAAGCCGCGTTCACTTTTCAGGATGTGTACATGGGCTTAAGTCCCTTCGAAGCGCCTGCCACTTTTTCACTCATGCCGTACACCGAACTGGCGCACGGCGTCTGGTATCCCAAAGGCGGCATGTATCGTGTGGTCGAAGCGCTGATGGAACTGGCGCAGCAGGCGGGCATTGAATTCATCTTCAACACAACAGTGGAACGGGTAGAAGTCCATCAAACCCACGCTCGCGGCGTAACGCTTGCCAGCGGCGAACGCCTGAACGCGGACATCATCCTCGCCAACGCGGACCTGCCGTATGTTTATCAAAACCTCCTGCCGCAGGACGGGATGAACAAAAAACTTGCCCGCAAACGTTTTTCCTGTTCGGTCATCAGTTTCTTTTGGGGAACGGATAAGAAGTATGAGACTCTCGCGCCGCACACCCTCTTCCTCGCCGACGATTACCGCGAGAACTTCGAGCGCATCATCCGTGACCTGAGCCTGCCAGCCAACCCCAGCCTTTACATCCACGCCCCGGCGCGCCTCGACCCGGCGATGTCGCCGCCCGGGCAGGACACGCTGATCGCCATCGTCCCGGTCGGGCATCTCAGCGAAAACAACGGGCAGGATTGGGGCGCGCTTCGGGATGAAGCCCGTCAGCACGTTTTCCGCCGACTGGCGACGCTTGGCATTACCGACCTCGAGTCGCACATCAAGTTCGAGATGACCTACACCCCGCTCTCGTGGCGCAAACGCTACAACCTGGTGAAAGGCTCCACACACGGACTCTCGCACACGCTGAGCCAGCTGGCATATTTCCGTCCGCACAACCGTCATGCGCGTTATCAAAACCTGTATTTTGTAGGAGCCAGTACCCATCCGGGAACGGGTTTGCCAACCGCCATGGTTTCCGGTCGTTTGACCGCCGAGCGGATCATGGATGAACTTGACAGGGATTAAAGACCTCGGAGGTTTACTGCTGGCGGGGAGGGAGGGATTCGAATATCATCCCCTCAATGGGGGCGCGCGGGGGAACAAAAAATACGTCCTTGCGGACGTATTTCACTGGCGGGGAGGGAGGGATTCGAACCCTCGGTGGACCGGAGCCCACAACGGTTTTCGAGACCGTCCCATTCAACCACTCTGGCACCTCCCCAATGCTTGAAGCGGACGGGATTATACCCGAAAATTGTTTGCGGCAATCCGTTGTGTTGACCGCATCCCGCCCGCAGGGAGGATGAGGATGAAATGGACAACGCTTGCATTCCATTGTTGTTTTTGGGAAGGGGCGGTTATATAATAATATAGGAAACAGGGTTTCCAAAGGAGAAGGAAAATGAAAAGCACGTTTCTGGTCCCAGTATTGTGTGCTTTGGTTTTGCTAGCATGTCAACCTGCCCAAACTCCGGCGATTGAAACCGTTGCGCCGCCAACCGGTGCTCCCGCTTCCACCACCCCCATCCCAACAAATACGGCCCTGCCAACAGAGACGCCAAAACCGACAAATACGCCACTACCGGCTGGCATCCTTTTCCGGGATGATTTCAATGGAGAACTCCAACCCGGATGGGAATGGCAAGATGAAAACCCCGGCAAGTGGGCGTTTACCGATGACGGCTGGCTGCAAATCATCGGCGAACACGATTCCCTGCTCGGCGAAAGCCGGCAGACCAATCTCTTATGGCATTCATTACCCGAAGGAGATTTTGTCATCACCGTCCACTTGAAGACAAAGCCTTTCGAAAACTTTCACCAGGCGGCAATTTTCATTTACGAAGACCCCGAAAACTACATAACGATAAATCGGGGATACTGCGACCTTTGTCCGACGGGCGGCAATGGCATTTACATGGATTACAAGATCAGCGGGGAGGTGGGCGGATACAAGACCGCCACCGACGCCGAAGAGGTTTATTTGCGCCTGGAGAGCAAAGACAGTACGATCAGCGGCTACTACGCCCTATCGCCCGATCAGTGGGAACGACTGGGACGATTCGGCAATTACTTCCAATTCAAGAAGGCCGGCATTGGCGTTAGTAACGCCCGCGCCGCAAATGATGTGGTCGGACTCTTCGACTATTTTGAAATCTCCCTGCCCTAGCGTCGACCGGACAAACCTGGAGGAGAACGCATGATGACCCTTCGCCGTTTTTTCGTTGGCGGTTTGATGATCCTCATCGCCGCCACGTCCACTGCCTGCTCCCGGTCGGAGCGCAGGGTCCAGGTCCCGGAATCTCCGAGCGCGCCTGAGAGTGCGAACGGCATCCTCCCTGGAAATTACGTTGAAGAAATCGTGATTGATGGGCAAACCCGTCAGTATCGTTTGCACGTCCCGTCCACTTACGAAGCGGGGAAACCTGCGCCGCTGGTGATCAACCTGCACGGACTCAACTCGAACGCCGAACAGCAGGAGCACGTGAGCCAGATGTCCGTTAAGGCGGATGAGGCGGGTTTCATCGTTGTTTATCCAGAGGGGCTTGGGAATCCACAGATCTGGCATGTCGGTCCCAGGGCGGAGGGAGCGGCGGATTTGCAGTTTATCCGGGACCTGATCCGACGCCTCCAACAGCAGTTGAGCATTGACCCGGCGCGCATCTACGCCACCGGTATTTCAAACGGCGCGCAGATGACCAACCGTCTCGGCTGCGAGATGTCGGACGTCATCGCGGTGATTGCTCCTGTATCGGGCGGCTATCCTCCCACGGACGATTGTCATCCGATGCGGCCCGTGCCCCTCGTTGCGTTTCACGGCACGGACGATCAAATCCCTGCCTTACGAAGGTCAGGGACGAATCCTGGTCCCCGGTCCGTGATTGGGCGGCGGCATGGGCAAACCGCAACGGTTGCGACGCCGCGCCGACAATCACGTTCCAGAGCGGCGAGGTCACCGGGGAAACGTGGGGCAATTGCCGGGAAGGGGCAACCGTGATCTTTTATACGGTGGAAGGGCGCGGGCATAGCTGGCCCGGCTCGGACATGCCGGTCGAGATAACGACGCAGGATGTTAATGCCACGGATATCATCTGGGAATTCTTTGCGGCTCACCCAATGCCCTGACTTTCCATCTAAACTCACCTTTTGCGGGTGGCTACCCGTCGGGGTGGTCAGGCGTTTTACTCTTGCCGGGCGGGTCGTCCCTACAGTTTGCGGGGAGACTTTTGAGTTAGGCGAGTTGTATAACATGGAGCGGAGTGCTAGAATATGAGTAAACACTGGTCATAAAAATGGAACGTTTTGGCGGAGGCTGCCATGATTCCCATCAACGATATTTCCCATCACCAGGAAACCTGTGATTTTAAGAAATTGAAGACCATGTCTTATGGGGTCATCCTAAAAGCCGGTCAGGGTTCAAAGGTTGACGAAAAATTCAAAGAGTTCAGAGACGACGCCATCCAGGAGGAGGTCATATTTGGAACCTATTGGTTTTATGACGAGAGTTATAAACCAAAAGACCAGGCGCGATTATGGGTCGAGACGATAGAAGACGATCCCGGGGTGCTGGGCGCATGGCTGGATTTGGAGCGATGGGAGCCCGGTCCCTATAACACGTGGGAACATTGGAAGGAATGCATGGAGGAATTCGAGGCGCTGCTTCCGAACGTGAAATTGGGCGTGTACACCCGAAGGAATTATTTCAACGACAAGGTGGGGAATAACTTTGCCTACTTCGCCACCCATCCCCTATGGGTCGCTTTTTACAGCACGGATCCCCAGCCCCCGTTGCCGACCGGCTGGAACGAGTGGACGATCTGGCAATATTCCAAAACCGGGGATGGGAAAGCCCATGGCGTGAAATCGGAAGCCATTGACATGGATCTATACAACCTGGATTCAGCCGCCTTCAAAGGGCGCTTTGGGCTCGTCATGGGACCGTCGGGCAACAAATATCGAGTGACCGCTGATCCGACCCTGAAGGTGCGCGCCGCGCCGGATATGAATTCCGAGATACTCGGCAGAGTCGAACGGGAGGAGATCGTCGAAAAGGTCAGGGAAAACGAAGATCGAACCTGGTTGTACGTCATCGCAAGGGACGGCACACTCAAGGGTTGGTGTTCCGCGCAGTGGCTCGAACCGGTCGAGGCTCAAAATCTGAACGACAGGATCACAACTCCCGCCGATGGCGTGACCCGCATCGAAGGCGAACGCTATGGGACGAAGTTCTACCTGACGATGTGCAAACCCTCCAAAGTCCGCATCGAGGTTGTGCACCAGGACGGAAGACCCTCTTTGATCGGAAGGGATCGAGGCGCGAAATTCGCGTTCAACGGCGACGACTGGAACAAGAACACGCGCAAGGTCAAAGGGACGGAGATCTGCAACGGCGTCGTGCACCAAAAACGGACTCAAAGCGAGCCGTCGCTGATCGTCACCCAGAACGGCAGCGTCTCCATTGGTCACAAGAACGTCCAGGGGCAGTGGAACGTGACCAGCGGGCTTCGTTACCTGGTGGAGGGCGGCGTCAACAAGATCCCCGCCAACGGAACCGGACCCAAATACACGGAGAAACATGCCCGCTCCGTGCGAGGCTTACACGCCGACGGACGCATCATGTTCCTGACCGTTGACGGTCATTTTGTTCACAGGGGCATGACCCTATGGGAAGCGGCTGAACTGATGCTTGAGTTCGGATGCGTCATTGCCTTTGACGGCGGAGGCGGAGGCGACAGTGTGGATGTGGTTGACGGCGTGATCGTCAGCGTCCCTGACGATGAAGGTCCCAACGGCGAGCCGGTGGAGCGAAAAGTGCCGCAGACCATTTTGGTATTCACCAGGGAATAAAACCCGTCAAAACCGCATAACAAACCATCATTAACCCCGAACTTTATGGGACGCGGACGAGCGCAGATTAACGCGGAAAAGTTCTCAAACATCCGCGCATTCCGCCTTGATCCGCGTCCCATTTCCTTTTTAAAAATGTGAATTCGGGGTGAGCCATGTTCCTTTTACAAACTCACGCTCTCATGCAAATCAGGATAATGCACCTGGCCCATCTTTTGTTCCTTCAACAGCCCCTTCAAGGTCGTGGCTTGTTTTTCTTCCCCGTGCACCAGGAAGATCTGCTTGACGCTGTCTTTCACTCCCATCGCATACTTGACCAGCAAATCCTGTCCGGCGTGACCCGAAAGCCCGCCGATGGTCGCCACGTCGCATTTGCGTTTGTACGTCTCGCCGAAGATGCGCACTTCCGGCGCGCGGTCCGCCAGCCTGCGTCCGAGCGTTTCCGGCGCCTGCCACGAGACGATGCAGATCGTGTTCTTCGGGTTCTCGATGTTGTTGCGGATGTGATGGACGATGCGTCCCGTTTCCGCCATGCCCGAAGCCGCGATGATAACCATCGGGTCGGTGCGTTCGTTCAACGCCTTCGACTCTTCCACCGAGCGGATGTACGTCAGCATCTTGAAATCCAGCGCGGGGTGGCGCGACTCCTTCACGAATTCGCGCGTCTCCTCGTCGAAACATTCCAGGTGACGCTTGAACACGTCCGTCGCATTCACCGCCAGCGGGCTATCCACATAGACCGGCACGCGCGGCACGCCGTTCTCGAACATCATCTGATTCAGGTTATAGACCAGTTCCTGCGTGCGTCCCACCGCGAAGGCTGGCACAATCACCTTTCCGCCGCGTTCCACCGTCCGTTTCACCACGTCACGAAATTCAATAAAAGCCAGCCCCGGGTCGTTGTGACGTTTATCGCCATAGGTTGATTCCATGATCATGTAATCGGCATAGGTCGGCAGGACCGGGTCGCGCAGAAGCGGAAGTTTGTACCTGCCAATATCGCCGGAAAACCAGAAGCGGATCTTCCTCCCCTTCTCCTCGATCTCCAGCGAAACGCTGGCAGAGCCGAGGATGTGCCCCGCTTCATGGAAGCGCGCGATGACGCCGGGGATGGGCTCGAACGGCTGTTCATAATCGGTGCCTGCAAACATCCCCGCCACCTGCTCGGCGTCTTCCTGCGTGTAAAGCGGCTCGATGGGCGGCTCGCCGCGCTGGGCGCGTTTCTTGTTGACGAACTCCGCATCCGACTCCCGGATGTGACCCGAATCCGAAAGCATGATGCTCCCCAGGTCTGCGGTTGCGTGGGTGGCAAAAATATTCCCTTCAAATCCCTGCTTCACCAGGTTGGGCAGGTTGCCCGAATGGTCAATGTGCGCATGAGAAAGGATCACCGCGTCCACGTCCTGCGGCTGGTAGTGGAAGTTCAAATTCCGCGAGTAGGTATCCGCGCGCCGCCCCTGATACAGACCGCAGTCCAACAGCAGTTTCTTCCCATTGATCTCCAGCAAATGCTGGCTGCCGGTCACCGTCTGTGCCGCGCCGTGAAAATTAATTCGCATGTTTTACTCCTAACGCCTTCAGGATTTGGATGCCAAACTTTTCCGCCCGTGCAGGCGACTCCTTCATCAACTGCGCCAGTTCATGGATGTTCTTCGGCGGATTCTCGGAGAGGATCGCCAGGTACGGTTTCGGCAGGATGATGTCCGACTCGACATTGAACTGCGACCCGACATTCTTTCTCCACGCTTTGAGTTTTTCCAGCCTCTTCAGCGCCGCATCGTTCTTACGTTCGGGCTGTTTCCGTTCCACAAGCGGAGCCGCCTCCCCGCGGCGGACTGCCGCCAAAATCATCTCGCCCCACAGGCGGATTTGCTTTTCGCTCAAGCCAGCCGCCGAGAGGTCCACCTTCTTCTCCGGCGGGTTTTTCGCCAGCGTGACGAAGACATCGTCCATCACCACTTTGTACGGCGGACGGTTCAACCGTTCCGCTTCCCTGTCCCGCCATTTGCAGAGCTGGGCAATGACCGTCAACTCGCGCAGGGACAGGTCTTTGCGCGCCGCGAAGCGTTCCCATGAATCCCCGTTCGTCCGCGCTTTGTTCTCATCCATCGCGCAGGCGCGGCGGAAATCCTCCAGCGCGAAATCGAGGCGCTCCTTTTCGCGCAGTTCCGCTTCGAGGGCATCGCGCAGGGCGAACAGGTAATGCGTATCCAGCCGCGCGTAATGGATTTGTTCCTTCGTCAGCGGACGCGCCGCCCAATTTGCCTTTTGATGGCGCTTGTCCATCTTGACGCCGAATTTATCGCCGAGCAGTTTATCCAATCCCACCGCCGGGTAGCCCAGCACGCGCGCCGCTTGCATGGTATCGAACAGATTCGCAAAGGTGAAACCGAAATCGCGCCGCAGGCAGATCAGATCGTATTCCGCGGCATGGAAGATTTTTTCGATCCCTGAATCGGAAAAGATGGGGGCAAGAGTATGGAGGTCTTTCAAAACCAGCGGGTCAACCAGGTAATCCGCCTTGCTGGTCGAAAATTGCAGCAAACATACCTGTTCACGAAAGGCATGCAGACTGTTCGATTCGGTATCCACCGCCACACAGGTCTGCGAAGCGATGTCGTCCGCCATTCGTTTCAATAACTCGGTTGTATTCACCCATACGGGCGGCTTAAGTTCTTCAGAAGACATATTGGCTGATTATAAACCCGATGCAAGCAGGAGGAATGTTACTTCTTTCCCATGATTGGTTCAAATGCAGGAATGTCCAGTTTGATCCCTTTGCCGTCCCCGGCGAAGGACTTGGCGGCACGAGCGTTAACATCCATGACTATTTCAAACGCAGCAATGCCAGCAAACAGTCGTAGCCGCGCTGGAGGAAATAACCGACGGTCAACGCAACGATGGAGCCTGGAATCAAGTGAAAGAAAATTTTGACCATCCCCGGCTCTTCCAAGCCGAACGCCATATCGAGGACCTGCCAGATGGGACGGTGATACAGATACGTGAAGAAGGAGGCGGTGGAGAGGAACGCCCACATTTTCCAGCCGCCCAAAGGGAATCTAAAAAGGGATAATAACATCCACACCCAGCCGAGGATGAAAAGGTCGGCGGTCAGGATGAAGAGCGGGTCTGTCACTTCATATCCGCTCGCCGACACCAGCCAGAACGGAACGATGAGCATCGCGGCGGCAAGGATTGTGTACAGCAGGTTCACATCCATCAGGCGCTTTCGCACGGCTTCAAAGCGGTAAAAATATATCCCCGCCAGGAAGATAAAAAAATATTGGAAGAAACGCGGCTCGAACAATCCGACGGTCAGGTTTGCCAGGTATGCCGCCGCGAACATCGCCGCCGACGAGATGAGCAATCCCAGGTTGGATTTGACCGTGAACAGCAAGACGCCGAACAGAATGTAATATCCCACCAGCACGCTGATGTACCACAAGGTCAACACCCGCTTGACGAACGTGGGCGATAGGAGCCATTGCATGTTCAACGCGTACGCAGCCGTATCGAAGCGTTTCAGGGTGTAGCCAAGCACAAAAATGAACAATGCCAGCGCCAGCCAGTAAGGTGGAAAGATGCGAATGACCTTCGATTTTGCAAAGGAAACCGCATCGCCCCGCTGACGGGAAAACTCCGCGAAGAACCCCGCCAGGAAGAAGAACGAGCCCAGCAGAAAGGAAGCCACCACCCCTGCCAGCGGACCGACCTCGAAGCCGAATACGCCCGAGTCGAACACCTCGCTGTGAAGCGCCAGCAGCAGAAGAATGGACAGCCCGCGCAGCGCTTCGAATTCCTGCATCCGCCTGGGTTTTTCGCTCATAAGGTTTTCTCCATCACGATGGCATCCTCTCCATCGTTGTAATACGCCCGCCAGACATCAATGACCTGATAGCCCTCCCTCTCGTAAAGGGAGATCGCGCCGTTGTTGGACATCCGCACCGTCAGCCGTGCGCGAGGCACACCCAATTTACTTTCGCATTGATGCAGGAGCGCCGTGCCGACGCCGCGCCGCTGAAAGCGTGGATCCACTGCAATGGTGGCAATCCAGCCCCATCCGTCGCGTGGACGCGGGTCGCCCGCCACAAAGCCGATCATCCTGCCGTCCTCCACCGCCTTGAGTCGAATCACATCCGGGAACGTCAGCACGGCGATCAAATCGAAAAGGGGCCCACGAATCCCGCGCGAAGGTATCTCTTTCGAGCCGGCGGAGCGCGTTGAGGTCGAGGAGGGATGCGGTTATGATTTCCATAAAATAAGGTCTCTCTTTGCGAGAGACCTTATTTTATACCGAAAACCGCTTGGCTATTCGGGCGTTTATTTCTTGGCGTCTTTGCCGAGGAAGTTCTCCAACATGCTGGTGAACTCCATCGGGAAGATGTACTTCGTGGACGGGCTTGTGCCGATGGATTTGAGCGTCTCGAAGTATTGCAGGGTCATGGTCTTCTGGTCCACGTTCTTCGCCGCGCCAAAGATGGCTTCCAGCGCCTGTGCGAAACCTTCCGCGCGCAACAACTGCGCCTGGCGTTCGCCTTCGGCGGCGAGGATGGCGGCTTGTTTCTGACCTTCCGCGCGCAGGATGGCGGCTTGCTTTTCGCCTTCCGCCACGTTGACTGCCGCTTCGCGCGTACCAGTGGATTCGGTCACCACGGCGCGGCGGATGCGCTCGGCGGACATCTGGCGGTTCATCGCTTCCTGCACGTCGCGCGGCGGGACGATCTCGCGGATTTCCACGTTGGTCACTTTCACGCCCCAGCGCTCGGTCACTTCGTCGAGGCGGGTGCGCAAAGCATGGTGTTGATATGCTCGCGCTGGGAAAGCACGTCGTCGAGCGGAATACCGCCGATCACCGCGCGCAGGGTGGTCGCCGCGATACCCGCCGCGGCGGTTTCAAAGTTGGTCACTTGCAGCACCGACTGGGTCGGTTCCATCACTTTGAAATACCACAGGAAGTCAATCGAGATCGGGGCGTTGTCCTTGGTGATGGAGGTCTGCTGGGGAACCTCGCGCACCTGCTCGCGCAGGTCCACCTTCACGCCGCGGTCAATGACCGGGATGAGGATCACGATGCCGGGTCCTTTTGCACCGACGCTGCGTCCCAGCCGGAAGACCACGATGCGCTGATATTCCGGCACAATGCGGATGGCGTTGGCAAGGAACACAAAGCCGATCAGGACGATTGCGCCGATGATACATGCGATACTACCACCTAAAAACTCCATTGTTATCTCCTTTCAGTTGGTTATGAATTGGATTTCTCTTTTTCCACAACGAGGACAAACCCCTCGCGTCGAACGACACGGACGCGGCTCCCAGACGGGATCTCGCCTTCACTGCGGGCGGTCCACATCTCGCCGCCGACGTACACGCTCCCGTCATCCTTGATGGAGGTGCGGGCTTCGCCCGCCTGTCCCACCAGCGCATCGAGGTCATGGACTGGGCGCGCCGACGCCGCCTGCGCCGATTTGCGGACGACGATCCACAGGAAGACTGCCAGCGAGCCGGACGCCAAAAACGCCACCAGCGGATTGACAGCAGGACGCCAGCCATCCACCGCGAACAAGAACACGGAACCGACCAGGAGCAGCAGGATGGCAAGCGCCAGGTAGATTTCGCGCCTGGGCTTTTGGGAGGCGTAAACGAACGGGATAAAACTCAGGACGATCAGGAGAAGCGCCCACCAGTTGAACGACAGGATATACACGGCGTATCCCGCCAGTGCGAGGCAAAAGAACGACCCCACTTCAAACAGCCCCGTCCCCGGCGTGACGATTGCCATCAAGCCGAGCAAAATTCCACCCAGCAGGATCAAATAGGCAATGTTCGGATCAAGCAGGAAATCCATACGTCCTCCATTTGATTATACATCAGCATCTTCACCAATATCTACGGCGGACGGATTGCAATGTTGCAGGGACGGTTTTGCCCGGCGGCTGTATAATGAGCGGGGCAACTCTCTCGAAGGGAGAGTCCTACTTCGTGGGCTTGGCCGATGAGGACACCAAAGACCCAGGGTTTATCTCTCAAGGCGCTGTGTGAACTCTGCCGCAAAAAACAGCCCACCCAAAACAGGTGCATCGTGAACTTCAACAAAATTTGTGTCATCGGGCTGGGATATATCGGACTGCCCACCGCCTCCACCTTCGCCGCGCAGGGCGTGGACGTGCTCGGCGTGGATGTCAACTCCTCCATCATCGAAACCCTCAACCAGGGCGAGATCCACATTCACGAGCCGGGTCTGCGCGACGCGGTTACGAAAGCCGTTCAATCGGAAAAATTCAAAGCGGCGCTCAAGCCGCAGGAAGCCGACGCCTTCATCATCGCCGTTCCCACGCCTTTCCACGAAGACAAATACGGCGAATACAACGGCAGAACATACAAACTGGCGGATATGACCGCCGTGATCGCGGCGACGGAATCCATCCTGCCGGTTTTGAGGAAGGGAAACCTCGTCGTGCTGGAATCAACCTCCCCGCCTCGCACGACCATTGAGCTGGTTGCCCCCATTTTGGAGCGTTCCGGGCTGAAAGCGGGCACGGACTTCTTCCTGTGCTATTCGCCGGAGCGCGTCCTGCCGGGACAGATCATGCGCGAGTTGATCGAAAACGCGCGCGTCATCGGCGGCGTGACGCCCGAATCCGCACAGGCGGGCGCGGACTTGTACTCCATCTTCGTCAAGGGGCAAATCATCAAAACCGACTCAAGCACCGCCGAGATGGTCAAACTGATGGAAAACACCTACCGCGACGTCAACATCGCCATCGCCAACGAATTCTCCCGCCTTGCCGATAAATTCGGCGTGGACGTGTGGGAAGCCGTCTCCATTGCCAACCTGCACCCGCGCGTGAAAATCCTCAGCCCCGGTCCCGGCGTGGGCGGTCACTGCATCAGTGTGGATCCCTGGTTCTTCGTGGAAACCGCGCCGGAACTTACCCCGCTCATCTACCAGTCCCGCCAGGTGAACGATGCGCAGCCGAATTTCGTCGTGGATATCGTCCAGCGCGCGCTCGGCTCGTTGAAGGGGAAAACGATTGCCGCGCTTGGTCTCGCCTACAAACCCGACGTGGATGATCTGCGCGAAAGCCCGGCGGGCGAAGTGGCCCACCTGCTTCAAAAACAAGGCGCGCGCGTCCATGCCGGGAGCCGTTCAAGCCGGATGCAAACCTGCCCGGTATTTCCATCTCCCCTTCTTTTGAAGATGCCATCCGCGACGCAGACGCGCTTTTGCTGCTGGTCAAACATTCGGAGTTTGCCAGCCTCATCCCCGCGCAGGTTGCCCAAAAGACCAAAGCCAGAATCGCCGTTGATGCCGTCAACGGCTGGAAAAAAGCCGAATGGCAGGCTGCCGGTTTTACGCTCGTCCGGCTCGGCGCGGGGAAGTAACAGGGTTTCATGAAAATTCTTTCCGTTTTCGGCACGCGGCCCGAAGCCGTGAAAATGGCGCCGGTGGTCATGCGGCTCGCGGAAACCCCCGGCGTGGAATCGCGCGTCTGCGTGACGGCGCAACACCGTCAGATGCTCGACCAGGTGCTGGATCTGTTCAACGTCCAGCCGGATTACGACCTCGACCTCATGCGCGACAACCAGTCGCTGGCGGAGCTGAGCGCGGCGATTTTCACCCATCTCGACCCCGTCCTTGAAGATTTCCAGCCGGATTGGGTGTTGGCGCAGGGCGACACCACCACCGTCGCCATCACCTCCCTGCTGACGTATTTTCGCCGCATAAAATTCGGACACGTGGAGGCGGGTCTGCGCACGCACGACAAGTGGCAGCCTTTTCCCGAAGAGATCAACCGCCGCATCGCCGGCGTCACGGCGGACCTGCACTTCGCGCCCACCGAATGGTCGAAGCAAAATCTCCTGCGCGAAGGCGTGGACGAGCGCATCATCAAAGTGACGGGCAACACGGTCATTGACGCGCTGCAATTCGTGGCAAAACAACCCGAGCCGGAAGAAATCACCGAATTGCGAACTGAAAAACTGGGAACGAAAAAACTGATTTTAGTCACCGCCCACCGCCGCGAAAACTTCGGGAAGCCGCTGGAGGATATTTGTCAGGCGCTGATTCAACTAGCGGACCTCGGCGATGTGGAAATCGTTTACCCGGTTCATCTGAACCCAAATGTGCAGGAACCGGTCAATCGTCTGTTGCGAGGCGTGGAACACGTCACCCTCCTGCCGCCGCTGGATTACCTTCCGCTCGTCCATTTGATGAAACACGCCGCGCTCATCCTGACCGACTCGGGCGGGATTCAAGAGGAAGCGCCTGCCTTCGGCGTGCCGACCCTCGTCCTCCGCGAAGTGACCGAACGCCCCGAGGGCGTGCAGGCGGGTACGCTCAAACTTGTGGGAACAGCGACCAGCCGTATTGTCCAAGAGGCGAAGCGTTTGTTGATGGATGACTCGGCTTATGCGGCGATGTCAAGGGCGGCGAATCCGTATGGCGACGGTCACGCCGCTGAAAAAATCGTCCGCGCATTGTTGGAAGCCTGATTCCGCCCCGTGCACCTTTCATAATCGCAAGAAGTTAAGAGGTTGTAATGTCGAGGTAGGAATTTTGGGGGATTTCTGAGTATAATGAAACAGGCGGAAGCATGCGAAGAAACCTGTTGGCGTCTGTTATCACCCTTGCCCTCCTCAGTTCGAGTTGGGCAATTGTCTATGCGCAGACGCCGGAGTCGCAGTATTTCAACGACACGGGACATAACGTAACCGGAGAATTTCTCAAGTTTTACAACAGCAATCCCAACGCCACATTTTTATACGGCTATCCGATCACGGAGCAGATCACCAGCAAGGACGGAAAGACCGTCCAGTATTTCCAGCGCGCGCGGTTTGAGTATCGCGCCGACCTGCCCGAAGGTCAGCGGGTGCAATTGACGCTCCTGGGGCGCGAAACCTACGTCAGCGCGGGAATGCTCAACGTCAACAACACCTTCGCCTGCCGCACCTACGTTGAGACGGGGTTTTCGGTTTGCTTTGCGTTCCTTGAATTCTTCGATAAATACGGCGGCGTGTCGCAGTTCGGTTACCCGATCTCGGGGTTCGAATACCACGAAAACAAACTGGTGCAGTATTTTGAAAAGACCCGTTTGGAATGGCAGCCCTGGATGCCCGAAGGTCAGCGCGTGGTGGTCTCCGACCTGGGGCGCGTGTACTTCGACCAACTCGGCGAAGACCCCGCCCTGCTCAACCCCACCAGCCCCATCGGTAATGCGCCGCGCGTGATCACGTCTTTGCAGGTGCGCGCCTTTGCGTGGAAGGCGGTCACGCTCGCAAGCGACAGCCAGTTGTTCTTCGTCATTTTGCAGGATCAAAACATGCAGCCGGTGCCCGATGCCAGCTGCACGGCGGTCGTCCACTGGCCCAACGACACCAAAGACTCCACCGTCATCCGCACCAACACCAACGGCGTGGGCATCATCTCGCTTTCGTTCTCGAACCAGCCGTATGGCAGCCTCATTTACACCGACATCCTGTGCACCTACCTCGACCTGGGCGCCACGACCACAACGTCGTTCAGAATTTGGTACTAAACTCAAGTTGCTACCTTGAAATAGGTACTTGTAGTATTCCGTCAAAGACCCTCACCCTGCCCTCCACCCTTCGGGTACGCTGTCCCAACGGGAGAGGGGGAAGCCATCTCAGTAAAAAATCGTCACGATTGGGGTGAGGGAATGTTTTTGAAATCAAGGTGATAACTTGGGTTACTAACCAAAATCCTCCCGCAAAACCGGGAGGATTTTTTATAACAATTCCCCCAGCCCAAACACGGGGCCATCCTTGCAAATCATCTTCCATTCGTGACGGAGAATCAGCGCGCAGACTCCGCAGTCTGCGAGCGCGCCGCACGGCATCGGCGCGCGGACCAAGACCTGCGCTTCGCTCTTCGCCGGCGCCTGCGGATTCCTTTCAAGCCTTTCCCTTAACCCGGGCAGATTCTCCCGCTCGATGTCCAACGCGGCGTAATCCGACCATTGGAGCGCATTCAGCATGGCTTTCAGCGGCTGGACTTCCACGATCTCGGGCAAATCCTCCGCCGGCGAATCGCCGACCAGGACAATTTCTGCGTTTTGTTTCAACGCCAGCGGAATCAATCCCAACAGGCGGGCGGGGGAATCGTCGAAGGCGATCAGGGCAAGCCTGCGCGCAGAAGGCGGAATGACAAAACTATGACCGATCGGTCCGCGCAGGGCAAGCAAATCGCCGGGACGCCATGAAGGGGTCGGCGTTGGCGCGGAGCGGAATCCATGCGGGGCGGAGAGGCTGGAGAAAAGAGGAACAGGCAGAGGGTGGGGCGAAGCGTCTGCATGGGCGAGCAGATACTGCCCGGGCGCGGGAATCAGTTCGGGCGGGCAAACGATCCGGGCGGAACCATCCAAATAGATTTCTGCAACACTACCGGCGGCGATTTTCATTGGAAAAATGTTAACATGCTTCAGGGCGCAAGGCAAGCGGTTATAATTTTTCAAATTGAAACGGAGGAACCATGAATATCTCAAGTTTGCTTCAAGGCATTGCTTCGTTCGCATGGATCGGTTTTATCGGGGTCCTTGTGGCGATGTCGGTGCGCGCCAGCCGCAAACAGCCGGTGAAAGGGCTGAGCACCGCCGCGATTGTTTTGCTCGTCTCTGCCGCATTGCTCACCACGGTGGGCGCGGGTCTGGTTTTCATCGAGCCGGATGAACTCGGCGTGGTCGTGACCGTGCTGGGGCAGGGCGGCATCCGCCCCGATCCGCTCGATTCGGGCTTGCACTGGATCGTCCCCTTTGCAGAGCGCGTGGAGCGGTATCCACGCATCAACCAGACCTATACGATGTCCTCGGTCTCCAGCGAGGGACAGTTGGAAGGCGACGATTCCATTCAGGTACGAACCAAGGACGGACAGCAGGTGTACATTGACGCGTCGGTCATCTACGCCGTGGACCCGCGCAAAGTGGTTCAGTTGTATTCAAGCTGGCGGTTTGCTTACGAGGACCAGTTGGTGCGCCCGCAGGCGCGCGGCGTGATCCGCGACGTGGCATCGCAGTACGGCGTCGAGGAGATCGTCAGTTCCAAACGCGCAGAGATGGAGGTGTTGATCACCGATCAATTGACGCAAGTCCTTGCGGAGAACAACCTGGTCCTGCGCGATTTCGTCCTGCGCAACATCCGTTTCAGTGACGAATACGCGGCGGCGGTGGAACAGAAGCAGATCGCCGAACAGCAGGCGCAACAGGCGGCGTTTGTGGTCGAGCAGAGGAAGCAGGAAGCCGAGCAGGCGCGCCAGGTGGCGCAGGGTCAGGCGGATGCGGCGGTGATCGCGGCGAAAGGCGAAGCCGAGGCGCGCTGATCGAAGCGCAGGCGAAAGCCGAAGCCAACCGCCTGCTGGCTGCTTCGCTCACGCCGGAGTTGATCCAATATCAATACATCCTGAGCCTCGCCCCGAACGTTCAGACCATCTTCGTCCCCAGCGATCAGCAATTCATTTTGCCGCTGCCGAACACAACGCCCACTGCTCCATAGTTGCCTTGCAGACCCTAAAGGTCTTCGAGACCTTTAGGGTCTTTGGTTATCACAACATGCCCATTCCCCAAACCGGACGCGAAATCCGCCTCACGACTCTTTCCGCCTGCGCGGGTTGAGCGTCCAAACTAAGCGCGGATGCGCTGACGCAGGTTCTGCGTCCCATAAAAGAAATCTTCGATCCCGCCTCCTACCCGGACCTGTTGGTTGGTCTGTCGTCCCCGGACGATGCGGCCGTTTGGCGTTTAAGCGACGAGCAAGCCATTGTCATCACCACCGATTTCTTCACCCCGGTGGTGGATACACCCTATGAATACGGCGCGATTGCCGCGGCGAACAGCCTTTCGGACGTGTACGCGATGGGCGGGAAGCCGTTCCCGGCATTGAACATCGCCGCGCTGCCGGATGATCTTCCTGCTGAAATCTCCAGCGAGATTTTGCGCGGCGGCGCGGAAAAGGCACACGAGGCGGGCGTGGTCATCGCGGGCGGGCACACGGTCAAGGACAAGGAGCCGAAATACGGGCTGGTGGCGGTTGGCTTTGTCCACCCGCAGAAAATCATCGGCAAGGGCGGACTCAAGGCTGGCGACGTGCTGATCCTGACCAAGCCGCTCGGCGCGGGCGTGACCACAACCGCCATCAAACAGGAAAAAGCCGAAGAAACGCACGTGCGCGAGGTCATCGAATGGATGTCGCGCTTAAATCGGGAGGCGGGTCAACTGGCGCAGGAGTTTGACACGCGCGGCGGGACGGATGTCACCGGCTTCGGCCTGCTCGGCCACGCCGCGGAAATGGCGGAAGCGTCCGGCGTATCCCTGCATTTTGATCTCGCAAAGATTCCCTTCCTGAGCGGCGCGCGTGGATACGCCGAACGCGGCATTTTCCCCGGCGGCGCGTTCGACAACAAACGTCATTTCGAGAAGGACGTGACCTTTGCCGGTCTGGAGGAAGCGGCGCAGATGCTTTTGTTCGACCCGCAGACCAGCGGCGGTTTGCTGTTCGGCGCGGCGCGGGAAAACCTGACTGCGCTGATGAAGCGCGCCGGGGAATTGGGTCAGCCCGTTTGGGTGGTCGGCGAGGCGCGCGGGGGGGAAGGAATCCGGGTCGAGGCATAATGTTTCGAATTGGCATCCTTGAACTGGCGCTGACGTGTGGTCTGCTTATTTTGCTCGTCATCGTCCCAGCCATCATTGTCATTTTTGCGCGCCGGACCGATAAACGCCTGGATGAAATCGAAAAGAAGCTGGATAACAAGAAATGATCTGGGAAACCCTTGCACCGCCCCTGGCAGGCGGCGCTCGAAATGGCGTGGGAGGCGTATTGCGCGGGGACAATCCCTATCGGCGCGGTTATCGTCAATTCGGAGGGCGAGGTGGTGGCGCGCGGCCGCAACCGGATTTTGGACACGTTCGCCCCCGATGGGCAGATTTACAACGACATGCTGGCACATGCCGAGATCAACGCTTTGTTATCGCTGAAGATGGATCAGGAAGAGCGGCACGGTGCGTCTCTTTACACGACCATGGAACCCTGTCCCTTGTGCATGGGCGCGTTTTACATGTCCAGCGTGCGCAGACTGCATTTTGCGGCGCGCGATCCATACGCCGGGAGCACCAACCTGCTTGGCGCAACGCCGTACCTGAGCCGCAAGCCGATTAAAATCAGCGGACCGTTCAACGCCGCGCTGGAAATCGGCTTAATCGCCATGATGGTTGAAAGAGAGATCGGACTGCGCGGCGAACACATTATCAGCAGCCGCTACTTCGATGAATTTCGGGAGACTACGCCACAGGCGGTCACTCTGGGTATATCCCTCTTTCGGACGCGGGAATTGCGGCGCAGGCGGGACGACAACACATGCGCGGGGGAAGTTGTCAATTGGCTTGCCAATCAGGTACAATAGGGGCGCAACTTTCCTGCAAGAACCAACATGTCTGAAATCCCCATAGAACCGGACTTTAATTCCCCCTTCTGTCGTTTCAACCAAACTGACGAGTTTTTTTACCTGCCTCATGGCGGGTCGTTTTATGTTCCATTTAAACCAACCGACGGAAACCAATGAGTATTAGCAGTGAAATCATAACGATCCTGGTGCTGATTCTGATCAACGGCGTGCTGGCGATGTCCGAAGCCGCGCTGGTCGCCTCCCGCAAGGCTCGTTTGCAGCAACAGGCGGGCGAAGGCAACAAAGCCTCGGCGCTGGCGGTCAAACTGATCGAAGACCCGAACATCTTCCTATCCACCATCCAGATCGGGATCACGCTGATCGGCGTGCTTGCCGGCGCCGTCGGCGGCGCGACGCTCTCCGAATCGCTGGCGTTCGCCCTCAAGGACGTGCCGTACATCGGTCAATACAGCGATTCGATTGCGCTTGCCATCGTGGTCGTATCCATCACCATCCTGACTATCTGGCTGGGGGAACTGGTCCCCAAACGGCTGGGAATCAACAGCCCGGAGCGGATCGCCCAAATTGTGGCGGGACCGATGCTCCTGATCTCGCGCATCTTTTCCCCCTTCATCAAATTGATGAGCGGCGCGACCAATTTTGTCCTGCGCCTGATTGGGGTCAATCCCTCCGCCGAGCCGCCCATCACGGAAGAAGAACTTCAGATGCTCATCAGCCAGGGCACGCAGGCGGGAGTCTTCGAAGAGTCCGAGCAGGATATGGTGGAGGGAGTGTTCAGCCTCGGCGACCAGCGCGTGTATTCCCTGATGACCCCGCGCACCGAGATCGTCTGGCTGGACGTGAACGACACCACCGAAGAGATTCTCGAAAAAATTGCAAACAGCCCCTACTCGCGCTTCCCCGTCCGCCAGGACTCGCTGGAGACCATCGTGGGCATCGTCAAATCGCGCGATCTGCTCGTGACAACGCTCTCGAAAAAGGAAATCAACCTGAAGGAACTGGCGAAGCCCGCCTACTACATCCCTGAGACCACGCTCGCTTCTCGCGCGCTGGAAGTGTTGAAGAAGAACAATATCGAAATGTTACTCGTGGTGGACGAATTCGGCGGCGTGCAGGGCTTGTTGACCATCAACGACATCCTTGAAGAGATCGTCGGCGTGATGGAGGGCGACGAACCGCAAGCCACCCAGCGGCAGGACGGCTCCTGGCTGTTGGACGGCATGCTGGAAGTGGACGAGTTCAAGGAAATCTTCCATTTGGACGACCTCCCGCACGAGGACGAATACGAGACTCTCAGCGGGTTCGTGATGACCTCGCTTGGACGGGTCCCGCAGGCGGCGGATCACTTCGAGTGGAACAACCTGCGCTTCGAAGTCATAGACATGGACGGGCGGCGCGTGGACAAGGTGCTGGTCACGACCAAGCAAAAACCCATGACCGAGCAGTCTTGATCGGCGGTGACGGGTTTCCAATATGGCGATCTCAAACTCGAACGAGTGTTGATTCGATAACCGCCAAGGTGCCAAGAAAAAAAGAATCATGGCGTCTTGGCGGTTCAAAAGATCAATCAAAGTTTATGAGACAAGCATAGGTTTTCTAAAGAGCGCCTTAAAGCCGCCCTTCTGTTCGATGGTATAATCCCCGCCCGTATGACTCCCGAACCGACTTCCAGCAAGACAAAGGTTTGTCCCACTTGTGGAACGCGCCTGAGCGAAAATGCCGTGCGCTGTCTCGTATGCGGGACGGAATTCACCGCACAACCCGAACCGAAAGCCGTCAAAAAAACCGAAAAATCGGTGCAAGCCAGCCGCATGCCGGAGATCAAACTCAGTTTACCGGCGGCGATCGGCATCCTTGCCGTAGCCATCATCGCGGCGGCGGCAATCGTTTATTTCTCGGTGCGCGCGAGCGCCCCTCCTGGAACGTTTGAAACGCAGGACACCCCCACTCCCACCGAAACCCCAACAGCCTCGCCCTCTCCCACCGTCACCCTGCCGCCAACGGACATCCCAACCCCGACTCCGCAGCCCCCGTTCGAATACACTGTTTCCGCCACCGACGGGTCGTGCTCGCAAATTGCCTTTAACTTCAACATCTCGGTCCAGAGCATCATCGTCTTGAACAATCTCCCCTCGAGTTGCCCGATCTCGGTTGGTCAGAAACTGCTGATCCCCTATCCCACGCCCACCGTCCCGCCGCCGCCCACCAACACCCCTCTGCCCGACGTAGCCACCAAGGAAGCCTGTGAAACCGTGGTCATCACCGTGCAGGATGGCGATACCCTTTCCAGCATCGCAGCGAACTATGGGATTTCCCCCGACGACATCAAGGAATACAACGGCTTGACGACGGATAACGTATTCATCGGCTCGGCGCTGGAGATTCCGCTGTGCCGCCGCGCACCGGACCCGAACCTGCCCACCCCCACTCCGACGCTTCCGCCTCCCTACCCCGCCCCGAACCTGCTCCTGCCTGCGGACGGCGCCGCCTTCACCCCGGCAAATGACGTGGTCACATTGCAATGGGCGTCCGTCGGCGCTCTGCGCGAGGGCGAAGCCTACCAGGTGATCGTGGAAGATGTCACCGCCAGCCAGACCAGCCGCATCACCGACTACGTCACCGATACGAAGTACATCGTGCCGACCTCCTTCCGTCCGAAGGATAACGTGGCGCATGTGATGCGCTGGTGGGTCACTCCCGTCCGCCAGGCGGGCGTGGACGATCAGGGGCAGCCGATCTGGGTTGCCGCTGGAACCGTCAGCGAGAAACGAGTCTTCACCTGGGTGGGAGTCGCCGTCCAGGGCACACCCAACCCATAGTCCGGTTTGAAGCGGAAGATTTTCAACATCGCTCCCTGTCCATAAATCGGCAGGGAGTTTTTCAAAATCAAATCAATGGAGAAAACATGCTGAACACATTGGGCAAAGTCGTCGCCGTCATGCTCGTCCTGACGGGGCTGGTCTGGATCTTGCAGGGAGTGAACATCCTGCCCGGCAGTTACATGACCGGCGACCCGCAATGGGCGGTCAACGGCGTGATCACTGCCGTCATTGGGATCGCGCTGTTCTGGTACATCAGCCGCAGGGCATCATGAGCCAGGCGATTCAAGTTGGGGATCGTGTGCGCATCCGGCTCGACGCCAAATTCGGGGAGCGCGAAGGTTGGTATGAAGGCACGGTGTTCAAGATCGAACCTTACTCCGAGCACCGCAGTTTCTATTGGGTGGAATTGGACGAAAAAGCGCGGTCGGTTCTAAGGATCAAGGAAATCTCGGTTTTCAATCCCAGGAACATCCAAAAGATCGGTTGAACCGCGGCGGCTGCGTAAGGAAATGTAAGGGGGTTTTCGCAGAAACCGTCTGATAAATTACAATCCGGTTTTACCCCGCCAAGGAGTTTGGTATGAGTTCACAAAAGCATACTGTGATTTACTGGGTATCCTTCTTTTCATTCGTTCTCTTCGCCTGCGCCGGGATGCCAGCCTTCGGGACGGACGAGGCGGCTACGGACATCGCCTTTGGACCTCAACTCTCGGCAACAGAACACCAGACCGGCGTGTTCGAAAACATTCTGAAGCACATGCAGGAAAACTACGTGTATTACGAATCCAGCCAAATGGACTGGGACTCCCTGCGCGAAACCTACCTGGATGAAATCAACAAGGGGCTGACGACCGCCGAATTCGAGGCGCTCATGGCGCAGTTCGAAGGGGAATTTGCACAGGGCGAGGTCGTTTACGTTACAAGAGAAGAACGGATTCAAGCCGATACCGCCGTCAACGCCCCCACCTACGGCGGGATTGGCGCATTCATCAGTTTCCAGGCGGAGGATGTGCCTCACGTGGTTATCCTCGGATGTGATGCCCGGCTCGCCTGCGGAAAAATCCGGTCTGCGCGCGCATGACAGCATCTACGCCGTGGACGGAGAGGAAGTCCGTCTGGAGGAAGGCGGCGATGTCGTCCTGCGCATCCGCGGCGACGCAGGCACAACCGTTTTGCTGACGGTGCAATCGCCCGGCGGAGAAAAACGCGAAATCGAAATCACCCGCACGCCACTCACCGGGCTGGGGAAGATCAAAGCCAGCGAACTGCCAGATGCCGACATCGGCTACATCCTGATGCCGACCACGCTCCCCGCCTCCCCGGTGGAGGACATCACAGCGGCGCTCGAGACCTTCTCCCAAAACAGCGGACTTAAAGGGCGTGATATTGGATTTGCGCATTTCCAACAGCGGGACGAACTGGCCCATCGAGGAAATGCTCGCCCTCTTTCTGGATAATGCCACCATAGACATTTACAGCCGTTCCAACAACGAGCCGTACCGCGTCAACGGGCAGAACCTCTTCGGCTCGCAGGAGGTTCCGCTGGTGGTGCTGGTGGGCGAACACACCAGCGGGCTGCCCGAACTCTTCGCCGCCGCCGTGCAGTCCACCGGCAGGGGCGTCGTCATCGGCTCGAACACCGAAGGGAACGTCGAAGCCCTCAACGCCTATCCGCTCCCCAACGGCGGGCAGATTTTGATCGCAAGCGCGTCCTTCCGCGTTCGAGGCGAGGAAGAACTCGGTTTGCACGGATTCAAGCCCGAGGTCCGGGTTGAAGCGCGGTGGGATGAAATCCTGCCCGAAGCCGATCCCGTCCTCGAACAAGCCATCCTTTCGCTGGAGGCGCAGGAATGAAAAAAATATCCCTTCTCGTTTTGGCGTTTCTCCTGGCGGCTTGTAATTTTCAAGTGCCGCAAAGCCCCGCCCTGCGATTCGTCGAAAGGAAATCGGGCTTGATCGCCTACATCGGCAACGACGGCAACGTGTACGTCACCGACCAGGGCGCGACCAGCACCACGCCGCTCACCGAAGACGTGACCGAAGCGACGCAATCTCGAATCGCCTACCAAATGCCCACCTGGTCGCCGGATGGAAGCCGCGTTGCCTTCGTGCGGTTGGAACAAACCGGCGCGGATTCACTCGCCGCCGAACTGATGGTGGCAGACACCGACGGCGACACGGTCGCGAGCGTTTACGCCAGCGAAACCGAATACCCGTTTTACATCAACTGGTCGCCGGATAACGAAAACATAGGCATCCTCAGCACCACCGCTTCGCAGCAGACGCTGGCATTGCAAAGCATTCCCGCCAACGGCGACGCGCGGCGCGTGCTGGATACCGGCTCGCCCTTTTACTGGAGCTGGTCGCCGGACGGACGCGTAATGATCGTCCATAAGAACGGCGCGGCGACTGGCACGCAGAGTCAACTCTCCTTTTTGAAACTTGACGATGAAGTGACCGAGTTTGTGATGGATGAACTCCCCGCCTCTTTCCAAGCCCCGGCCTGGTCGCCAGACGGAAACTTTATCCTGCTGACGACGCTCTCCGAAGACGGCGACCAGCAAATCGTCATGGCGGATGCGACAGGCAGTGTGCAAAAGACAATCGCGGAATTCGAGGTCAACGTTTCGTTTGCCTGGGCGGCAGATGGGGAACAGTTCGCCTACATCCTCGGCAATGAGCAATTGCAAAACGGCGCTTTGGGTCCCCTGCATGTGGGCGATGTGTTCGGAAGCGAAGAAGTCATCGTGGAAGAGGACGTGGTCGGTTTCTTCTGGTCGCCGGATGGAAGGGAGATTGCTTATTTCCAGCCTTTGATCGTCACGCCGGAAGATTCAACCGAGCGGATCTTTTATCTTGAACTGTACGTTTTGGACGTTGCAAGCGGCGAGAGCCGCCTGATCGCCACCTTCCAGCCGACCCAGCAATTCTTCTCGCTCATCCCCTACAACGACCAGTACCATCAATCCGTTACCATCTGGTCGCCGGACAGCAACAACCTGGTCATTTCGTTCATCACCAGAGAGGGCATCCCCGCGATTGCCATCGTCCCTTCTTCGGGCGTCACCGAGCCGAGGTTTCTCGCGGAGGGCGTCTTCGCCACCTGGTCGTGGAAATAATGCCGACATAAATGTTGCAGCGCAAGATGACATCTTGCGCTGCAAAACGGCTTTTTATCTTCTTACTCCTTCTTATCCTTTTCCTGGGTCACTTCCTCGACAATTTCTTTGAGTAATTTTTCCGAATCGGGCTGAGCGCCATTGTTTCCGTCCGCCGCATTGCGGATGATTTCGACACACTCGCGTCCGGTCAGGTCGCTGCGTTCCAGCAGGGCTTTGGCGACTGCTTCCACCTCGCGGGAATGCAGGCGCAACAGATGTTCGGTCTGGTCTTCCAATTGCTGCCAGAATTTTTCGACCAAATCCCCTTTGCCGCTGAAACTGCCGTCCACACCCATGGCGCCGTTCAACGCAATCGGCGGACCGAAATACCCGTAATGAGCCAGGCTGCCACAGCCGCGCGCGGATGTTTTGAAAGTCGCCCGTTGCGCCCGTCCAGTATTCGCCGAGGAAGATTTTGGTGGCGACGTGCCCCGCCATCGAGACCATGATGTCCGCTACAAAACGCCTGAGCGGCATGGCGTACACATCGAAGTTGGAAACGGGCAGCACGTACCCAAGCGCGTCGGCGCGGCGGATGATGCTCACGCGCACGATGCGTTCGTCCGGTCGCAGGTAATGCTGAGCCACAGCGTGACCCGCCTCATGGTACGCCACTTGTTTGCGCTGGTCTTCTTCCATTTCTTCGATGGGATTCTCCAAGCCAATCGCCTGCTCCTGAAAGGCGAGTTCGATGTCGCGCTGGGAGATTTTGTCCCGCCCGTCGAACAACGCCAAACGGACGGCATCCTTCGTTACCGCAGACATGATGCGCGCCGGGGTCGCCCATGCCGTATCGCTCACGATGGCTTCGATATCCACTGTATCGTCAAACTTGACCTTGCTCAAATAATATTTCACGATCTCGC
The DNA here is from genome assembly GCA_013112685.1 of Chloroflexota bacterium. GTDB lineage: Bacteria > Chloroflexota > Anaerolineae > Anaerolineales > Villigracilaceae > Villigracilis. The sequence continues at coordinate 2,489,589 of JABFGC010000002.1, forward strand.
GGCGTCCCGAACGGGTCCGGCATTCCCACCGCGATCTTGCGGTCGAAACGTCCCCGGGCGGACGAGCGCGGGGTCGAGCACGTCCGGGCGGTTGGTGGAGCCCATGAACATGACGTGCCAGTTGCGCACCGGGGCTTTCCTGCCCAGCATCTGATTGATGCGCGCGCGCAGGCGTTCCCACGGCGTCAGCGTGCCGATGCCGTCCATTTCGTAGAGCAGGCGGGTGAGCGCGCCGGAACCGGCGCCCATTCCCATCAGACCGCCCATCATCTGACCGCCGCCCATCACCGAGCCGCGCGACATGCCCACCGCGTCAATCTCGTCAATGTAGGCGATGCACGCGCCGTATTCGCGCGCCAGTTTGCGGGCGCGATTGACGAACTGAATCATCCGCAAAACATCCACGCCCCAGAACATGCCGCGGAAGCCCGACCCTTCGATGGAAATAAAGGCAACGCCCGCCTCCCCCGCCATCGCCTTGGCAAGCAGGGTCTTGCCGGTGCCGGGCTCGCCGTACAGCAGCAAACCGGTGATGAACTGTCCGCCCATTTTTTGGAACTGCTCGCGGTCCGAGAGCAGGTAAATCCACTGGCGCACCATCTTGAGCAGGTTGGGCTGTCCCTTGTAATCTTCGAACGTGATCTGCTTCGGGTCGCCGGGACGGATCACCTCCACGCGCGTCTGCGACATGAACCAGAAGATCGCCACAAACTGAAGGATGGCAAACGCGATGGCGAACACAATGCGGAAGATGAAAGCCAGCGCCACCAGCACGATGTTCAACACGTCGGGATTCACTATCGCCCAAACCACAAGCGCATTGAACAGCGCCCAGCCCAAAATCCCGAAGAAGAAGCGTCCGGCGTTCCCCGATGCCGCCCAAATGAAAACTCTCAATTGAATGTAGAGGAAGAAAAGCCCGAGCAGGATCAGACCGAGGGCCCCACAACGCGCCGAGCACCCACTCGCGCGCCACCTCCGATGCGATGGAAAAGGAAACCATCGCATTGATCAATCCCCACACCAGCAAGGCAGGCAGGGTCCAGAAACGCCAGACGCGGACGTTGCTCAAAACGTAGAACAAACCGCCCAGCGAAAGCGGGTTCAGCCACCACGCAACTGCGACGCCGAGGGCAAGCATCTCGTCCTGGCTGGCGCGCGGCGCGTTCGCCGTCAACAGCCAGATGACCGGCGTGGAAATAAACAGGGTGATCAATAACCCGATCAGCCAGCCGATTCCGCCGTAAAAATCGGTGGCAGGTTTCGTGACAACTTTCGAACGATTAGGCTTGCCCGGTATGACAGGTTGAATGGCGGTTGCAGACATGGAACCTCTTTTTGGGAGTTGGTTTGAAAAGTGTATCCCAAAATCGTGATAACGTCATGAGAAAAACAGGCGGGATACATAATGGACGCCCGCCCGGTGCAATTCTTACATTCCTGGACAATGGGTCAGTTGAAGTGATGCGCTGAGTAGAGCGAGATAGTATCTCGCTCTACTTCACTTCCTCCTTTACCGCTACCCATTCCTGAACTGCGCCGGAAAATGCGCGGCATTCCAGTACAATCACGTCATGACGATTGATTCGATAAAGCCCCTGCTCGACGAAGCCCTCGCCTCACGCCGGACTGTGAGCGGGTCCCGTCATGAGGAAGCGTTCCGCCTCTTCAACGGATTCTACGAAGGCTTTCCCGACCTTGTGTTGGATGTCTATGGACATACGCTGGTGATTCACGATTACGCCGAACAACCCGATTCGGGTTTTATCCGCGAAGTTGCCGGGCACGTGAAAACCTCCCTGAACTGGCTACGCGCAGGATTGGTCAAAACACGGAACGGTGAAACACAATCCGCCAGACGCGGCGAGTTACTCTTCGGCGACCTGCCGGATCGAAAAATCAAAGAGCACGGCGTTTGGTACGCGCTCGACCTGACGATGAACCGCGATGCAAGTTTCTATTTGGATACGTCCAACCTGCGGAAATGGCTCATCGAAAACGCGCGCGGAAAAACCGTGTTGAACGTCTTCGCCTACACGGGAAGTCTGGGCGTGGCGGCAGCGGCGGGCGGAGCGGCGCGCGTAGTACAGACCGACCTCAACCGCCGATTTCTCAATCTCGCCAAAGATTCCTACTCCCTGAACAACTTTCCCATTCAAAAAAGGGATTTCATCGCGCAGGACTTCTTCCCCGCCTTGGCGCGGCTGAAAAGCACGAAGCAGTCTTTCGATTGCGTCATCATTGACCCGCCGTTTTTCTCCGCCACCGAGCGCGGTAAAGTGGATTTGATCCACGAAAACGTGCGGCTGATCAACAAGGTCCGCCCGTTGATCAATCATGGCGGCTGGCTCATCGCCGTCAACAATGCGGTCTTTCTGAGCGGGACAGATTACATGCGCACGCTCGAAGACCTGTGCAAGGATGGTTACCTGAGCATCCGCGAGTTGATTCCCGTGCCGGAGGAATTCATCGGCGTCCGTCGCGTCGGAAAACCGATCACCGACCCCGCGCCGTTCAACCACTCCACCAAGATCGCAATCCTGGATGTAAGGAGAAAATGAAATGTACACCAAACAAATCGTCGAACAATTCTGGCAGACGATGGAAACCAACGACTTCCACGCCGCCGCCCAGCTCCTGCACGACGACTTCCTCCTCGAATGGCAGCAATCCGGCGAACGCATCCGCGGCAGGGAAAACTTTGCGAAAATCAACACGCGTATCCCGCCGAAGGCAAATGGCATTTCACGGTCCATGCCGTCGTCGCCGAGGGGGATGTAGTCGTCACCGATGTCACGGTCACAAATGGAAAGCGGCAGGACCGCGTCATCACTTTTTCCACACTCCGCGATGGGCGGATTTGGCGGCAGGTCGAGTTCTGGCCCGAACCCTTCGATGCGCCTGCCTGGCGGGCGGAATGGGTGGAAAAAGCAGCCTGACCGATGATACAGCCGCCCGCCGTAAAACCGATGCTATAATGCCATCATGAATTTCTTAATCACTGGAGCCGCGGGTTTCCTCGGCTCTTCTCTTGCCAACCACCTCGCCCGCGAAGGACACCAGGTGCGCGGGTTGGACGACCTCTCCACCGGCGATCCCAAAGTGCTTTCGCCGGATGTCCACTTCACGCGCGGGGATGTGAACGACCGCCCCAAGTTATGGACATTGCTCCAGGACGTGGACGTGGTCTATCATCTCGCGGCGCGCGTTTCCGTGCCTGAGTCCGTTTTATATCCGCGCGATTACAACGCCGTCAATGTGGGCGGGACGGTGGCGTTGATGGAAGCCATGCGCGACGTGGGCGTGAAGCGCGTCGTCCTGGCTTCATCGGGCGCGGTCTATGGAGATATGGTGGACGGCAGTCTCAAAGAATCGGATATCCCCAATCCACGCTCGCCGTACGCCGTCTCGAAACTCTCGGCGGAGTATTACGTCCGCACCATTGGGGCTTTGTGGAACATCGAGACCGTCAGCCTGCGGATCTTCAACGCCTATGGACCGGGTCAACACCTGCCGCCTTCGCATCCTCCCGTAGTCCCTCATTATCTCAAGCAGGCGCTTCGCGGCGGGACCCTGGTGGCACACGGCGACGGGAGTCAGACCCGCGATTACATTTACGTGGACGATGCGGTCAGCGCGATGGTGGCGGCTTCGACCGCACCCAGCATCAACGGGCTGGTCATCAACGTCGGTTCGGGGGTGGAAGTATCCATCAAGGACTTGATCCGCATTGTGTTGGACGTAACCGCCAGCCAAGCCAACGTGGTCTACAACACCCAGACCTCCGGCGGCGTCTCGCGCATGAAAGCGGATTTGACGCTGGCGAGGGAAAAACTGCGCTTCATCCCTTCGATCAAATTGGAGGAAGGGCTGAGACTGACATTGCAACGAGATCTCAGGTTTAAGTGATTTTCACCACAGAGAACACGGAGATCACTGAGCTTTTACTGGGGTCTGATGGTTTGGCGCTTCTCTATGTTAAAAAAAGACAATGACCAAAGAGAGGAAGGATGAAACCATTAAGTATGGATGGACTCAATAAAATCACCGAAGCCATTATCGGCGCGGCGATTGAAGTGCATCGTCATCTGGGTCCCGGTTTGCTCGAATCCGCATATCGTGAGTGCTTGAGGTATGAGTTATTGCAGGGCGGATATAAAGCTCTACAGGAGGTCCCACTCCCGCTAACATATAAAGGTATAAAACTCGATTGCGGATACAGGCTTGATTTGTTGGTAAATGACGCTGTTATCGTCGAAATAAAATCCGTTGAAAGTCTAGCAAGCATTCACGAGGCGCAGTTACTCTCCTACTTGAAATTATCGGGAGGCAAAGTCGGTTTGTTATTGAATTTTAACGTGAAGATGCTCAAACACGGCGGCATCAAGCGGCTCATCAACTAATCCTCTCAAGAATCTCTGTGTCCTCTGTGATCTCAGTGGTGAAATCTTCTATTCTTCCCCGTTCCTTTTATAACCGCCCCACGCTGATCGTCGCGCGCGAACTGCTCGGCGCGCGGCTGGTTCGGATTCTGGACGGCGTGAGGCTGGTGGGACTCATCGCCGAGACCGAAGGCTACATCGGCGAAGAAGACCTTGCCTGTCACGCCAGGGCTGGTTTGACCAAACGCACCGCGCCCATGTACGGTCCGCCGGGACATGTGTACGTCTATTTCACGTATGGGAATCACTGGATGTTGAACGTCGTCACAGAAAAGGAAGGCTTTCCGGCAGCGGTGTTGATTCGCGCCATCCAGCCGATCGAGGGTGTAGAGGTGATGATGGAGCGCCGTCAAGGGCGCGATACGCACGGACCGGGGAAACTGACCCAGGCGATGGGAATCACCGTCAGCGAGAACAACGCCGATTTAACGGAGGCAGGCTCACGTCTATGGATCGAGGCGGGGGTTATGGTCCCCGATAAAAGCGTGACGATTGGTCCTCGCGTGGGTTTAAACAGTACGCCGGAACCGTGGTTCTCGAAGCCGTGGCGGTTTCTGGTCAAGAATTGGAAAATAGAGACCGGAGAGTAGAGACTGGTCATCTATTCTTGATCCTACTTTATTCTGGAGGAACGATGGGTTTACTCGAAGGAAAGAATGCTTTGATTTTCGGTCTGGCGAACGAACGCTCGATTGCGTGGGGCATTACGCAGGCGTTCAAACGCGAAGGGGCGAATTTGGGAATCAGTTATGCGGGCGAGGCGCTCGAACGCCGCGTGAAGCCGCTTGCCGAGCAGGTGGAATGCAAGTGGGTGGAGGAATGCGACGTATCCAAGGATGAATACATCGCGGCGACGGTCGGAAAAGCCGCAAAGCATTTTGGGAAGATTGATATTCTGGTGCACTCGATTGCGTTTGCGGGGCGCGAGGAATTGAACAAACCGTATTATCAAACCACCCGCGAAGGCTTCAAGACCGCGATGGACATCAGCGTCTTTTCGTTCGTGGCGCTGGTCAACGCCTTTTTACCGATTTTGAATCCCGGCGCTTCGATCATGTGCCTGACGTATGGGTCGGGCGCGGTGAAGGTTGCGCCTCACTACAACGTCATGGGTGTTGCCAAAGCTGCGCTGGAATCTTCCACCCGTTATTTGGCGTACGACCTCGGTCCACAAAAAATGCGGGTGAACGCCATCTCGGCGGGACCCATCCGCACATTGGCAGCGGCGGGCGTGGGCGGCTTCCGAGATATGTACAAGCACTTCGCGGATATGTCGCCCCTGCGTGAGAACGTGACCATCGAAGACGTGGGAAATCTGGCGGTCTTCCTGGCTTCGGATTTATCCAAGCGGATTACCGGTGAAGTGGTCTACGTGGATTCGGGGTTCAATATCATGGGCGTGCAGATGGCGGGAAAAGAGGAGGGGAAGGAGTGATTGGGGAATTGGGGAATTGGGGAATTGGAGATTAGAGATTGGGGACTGAGGGGCGGGTTGCGTGTTTGGAGCGCACATCCGCCCCTTTTGTTTTAGCGGTAAAATTGTTCCCATGTTCAAACGCAACACAACTCCCGTCGAAACGCCGCAGCCGGTGCAAGCCGTCGAGCGGATTACGTCTGTGCTGGGGTCGGGCGTGATCTGGCACGGCTCGATCAACGGCTCGGGCGGCGTGCGCATCGAAGGCGCGTTCGAAGGCGAGATCGCCCTGCGCGGGATGCTCGTCATCGGCGAGACAGGGCGCGTCACCTGCCAGAATGTGCGCGCAAACACCGTCATTGTGGCGGGGGCGGTGCGCGGCAATATCACCACGCAAAAACTGGAAATCCGCGCCACGGGGCGGGTATGGGGCGACGTGGTTACCACCGCTTTTGTCACCGAGGAAGGCGCCTTCCTGCGCGGACAGATTCGCATGGAAGAGACCGTTGACCTCAACCTCGAACCAACCCCCGAAGCGACGCCCTCGGAAGCCGCCCAGGCGGAGTCCATTGCCCAGACGGCGATTCATATATCCGAGCCGGCGTCCGTTGTCGAAACCACACAGAAGACCGTAAAAAAGAAAAAAATAAGCAATTGATTCCTGTCCGCGATATCGCCAATCAAATCCTCGACGCAGGCCCGGATCCCGTTGTCCGCCTCAGACTCCTGCGTGACGTCCTTCATTCATCCCCCGAAGAAATCATCCGGGCAAAAAAAGAGGCAGGTGAGAGCCGCTGGGTGATTCAATTGGGGAACGAACAGAGGCAGGATGGTAGTTGGGGGCGGTTTCATTCTGAAGACACCCGCCTGAAACAAAAAATCCCCACGACAGAATTTGGGATCGAACGCGCCCAGGCGCTCGGGTTGGATGATTCGCACCCGATCATCAGGAAGGCGGTCAGTTATCTTGCCCGTCTTCTTGAGGGTGAATTCGATTTTCCCGACCCGGCGGAAAAAAATAACCGTTGGTCAACAGGCGTGAGGTTATTCACAGCCTCCACTCTGGCGCGCATCAGCCCGGGGCATCCCACCCTGAAAGATTCCCTGGAATTATGGGCTGCGATTGCCGAGAGAACGTTCTTCTCTGGCGAATATGACCTGCAGGCGGAGATTCGGGCGCACCGCCAATTGACCGGCGCATCGGTTGAAAACAGCTATCTGAGACTTTGCGGGAAATACCAGGTCATCCTGCTGGGGTCACAGCCGGGTCTCCTCACCCGCAAAACGGAAACAAGCCTGCTGAACTGGCTCTGGCGCAGGGAAGACGGCCTTGGCTACCTGGATATGCCGCTTTCCCCGCCGAACCCCGGTTACACTGCAAGCCAGATGGACAGATGGTTTACCACCATGGAAATCGTCTCACGGTTTTCCGGCTGGCTTGAGCGGGCAAAAGAAATCATCCGCTGGCTCTGGGACCGACGCGGGGAAAACGGCTTGTGGGATTTCGGGGCGAAAGCCTTCCACTCCGCTTTCATGCCGCTTTCCGAAAACTGGCGCGGGAAATCCACACGCACATTCGACTGGACGGCGAGAACGCTTATCCTGCTGGAAAGGTACAACGCATGAAATACACCGACCTCAAAATCCAAACGCAACGTGAATTCCCCAACAACGCGCGGACGCAGGGCTGGGGCTGGCTCGTCCGCGCGGGATATTTGACCCGCGAGAGTGAACTGCTTCCATTGGGGGAACGGGCGATTGCGCATTTGCAGGATTTATCCGCCAAGCCCAATTTCTTTTCGCTTCTTTCCTTGCCGACAGTTGCTTCTGACCATGAGACTTTTTTCCCGCTTTCGACGGGGAACATCGAAGCCGCGTACTGCGAATCATGCAAGTACACCGAACGAGTCGAACTGGCAAAGTTCAAAAAGACACCCCTTCCACGCGAGGAGGAACTTCCGCTCGAAAAGGTGTTCACGCCCGATTGTCATACCATCGAGGCATTGGCAAACTTTCTAAACATCCCCAAAGAGAAGACCGCCAAAGCATTGATGTACACCCGCGTCGCCGACGGCAGATTCGTCTTTGTCGTTGTGCGCGGAGATATGACGTTGAGCGAAGCGAAACTGCGAAACGCCGTCGGTGAGATAAAACTTGCAGACGCGGAAGCAGTGCAGAGGTCGGGTGCGGAGGCGGGGTTTGCGTCGCCGATCGGGTTGCGAGATGCGCTTATCGTCGTGGATGACCTCATCCCGCAATCACAAAACCTCGTGGCAGGCGCGAACGAAGCGGAACATCATTTGAAGAATACAAATTACGGGCGCGATTACAACGCTGAGATCGTGGCAGATCTGGCGCTGGCAAAGGCAGGCGATGACTGCGCGAATTGCGGAAACCCGCTGACGGTTTCGAGCGCCATCCTGTTGCACACGCAATCCGGTTTTGATTTTAAGAACATCCTGCTTGCCCTCGCCGAGACGCACCACGACGACAAGGGCTTGACCCTGCCGCCCCCCGCTTCGCCCTTCGACGTGTACCTGATGCACGTCCCCGGGAAGACGGTGGACACCCGGGAAAAGCCGAAGAGATTTATGAGACACTGCAAAACGCGGGAGTTTCGGTTTTATTCGACAACCGCGACGAACGCGCCGGAGTCAAATTCAACGACGCGGATCTGATCGGCTGCCCCCTGCGGGTGACGGCGGGGGAAAAGGGATTGAGGGAGGGAAACGTGGAGATCAAGAAGCGAACCGCCCTCGATGTTCAACTTGTGCCTTTGGAAGAAATTATCCAATTCATTGCAAGCCGTCCCTGATGCTCCCAAAGCGGGAGCAAATGATATAATTTGCCCATGCGAATCATCTCCCGCAAAATCCTGCGAGAGTTCTGGGAAAAACACCCTGATGTCCGCCAGCCATTACAGGCATGGTTCGCGGATGTAAAACACGCGGATTGGAAAAAACCTTCCGACATCAAGAGCGTCTACCGCAACGCAAGCTTTCTAGCCGGCAACCGCGTGGTATTCAATATCAAAGGCAGCGATTACCGCATCATAGTCGTCGTGCAATACAGGCATGGCATCGTGTACGTTCGTTTTGTCGGTACGCATAAAGAATACGACCGCGTTGACGCCAAAACAATCTAGGAGTCTGAATGGAAATCAAACCCATTAAAACAGAAAAGGATTACAACGCAGCCCTCGAGGAAGTCGAAAGACTATTCGATGCAGAACCCGGCACGCCGGAGGGCGACCGCCTTGAGGTCCTCACAACCTTGATAGCGGCATACGAAGACACGCGATATGACATCCCCGCGCCCGATCCCGTTGAAGCGATCCGCTATTATATGGAAAGCCGCGGATTGACTCGCGCCGATATCGAGCCGTATATCGGCAATCGCGCGCGCGTTTCTGAAATCCTGAACCGCAAACGCCCCTTGACACTGCCGATGATTCAGCGCCTGCACGCGGGGCTGGGCATCCCGGCAGACGTGCTGGTTAAGCCATACAAGATTGCGGCATCCGGCAGGTCTCATCGCCATAAATCCGTCGCAGCATAACGTTACACTGAATGAATAACCACAGCACCGGTCACTTCCCCCCGCCCAAACGCCGCGGCTTGATCATCCATGGCGCGCTCCTGCTCGTGCTGACGGTCATCGTCACGGCGGGTTTTCTCAACCTGTCGCGTGCCGAGGTGGGACCCACATTCCTGATCTCGCTCCTCGTGTCCCTTGCCGCCTTCGCGCCGATTCCGTTTTTGGCGTACCGCGCCTATTCCCTCTGGCGGGCGGACTATCACATTGACCGTGACAGCCTCGCCATCCATTGGGGCTTGCGGCTGGAAGACATCCCCCTCAACGACATCGAATGGATTCGCCCCGCCGACGACCTGACCCACCCGCTCAGCCTGCCAACCTTCCCGCTTCCGGGCGGTCTGCTAGGCGTGCGCCGCCACCCCGACTTGGGCGTGGTCGAGTTCCTCGCCTCGGATGCCGGAAAACTTCTGCTGGTCGCAACTGCGAAGCGCGTGTTTGTCATCTCGCCCGATAATCCCGCCGGGCTGGCGCAGACCTTTGCCCGCGCCACCGAAATGGGAAGCCTCGCCCCCACCGAAGCCAAATCGGTTTATCCATCCTTCGTCGTCACGCAGGCTTGGGAGAGCGGGCTGGCGCGCTACCTGTGGCTCTCGGCTCTCTTCCTGAACATCGGTCTGTTCATCTGGGCAAGTCTCATCATCCCCAGCACGCCGCGCGTGGCGCTTGGTCCGCAATTCATCGGCAGTGAACTGGAGACCGTGCCATCCTCCCAATTGATCATCTTTCCGGTGGCGAGTCTCCTGCTGGCGGTGGCTGGCTGGGTTGCCGGGCTGTATTTTTACCGTTGGGACCGCGAACGGGTTCTCGCTTTTATCGTGTGGGGTTCCAGCACGCTGACCAGCCTGTTATTTTTGCTGTCGGTTTTATTCATCGTCACGACTCCTGTTTAGTAAGTTACAGGTTGCAGGTAACAGGTTGAAAGTTGGAAAACCTTCACCCCCAACCTTCAACCCTTAACTTTCAACCTTCAACCTTCCCCATGCAACTTCCCCTCGGATTTCTCTTCGCCATCATCATTGCCTTTCTCGCTTACAAAGCGCGCGCCTTGAACAAAAGCGGAGCGGTTGCGGCTCTCATTGTCGGAACGATCATCTTCGGGATTGGCGGCTTGCCCTGGGCAATTCTTCTGCTCACGTTCTTCATCACTTCGTCCGCGTTGAGCCGCGCCTTCAAAAAGCGCAAACAGGGTCTCGATGAAAAATTTTCCAAAGGTCACCAGCGCGATGCGGGACAGGTCTTCGCCAACGGCGGACTCGCCACACTCTTCGCCGCACTGCATTTCTTCTTCCCGCATCAATCCTGGACCTGGATCGGGTTCGCCGCCTCCCTGGCTGCCGTCAACGCCGACACCTGGGCAACGGAACTCGGCGTGTTGAATCCCACTTCGCCGCGCCTGATCACGGATTTGAAAAAGCGCGTCGAAAAAGGGACTTCGGGCGGTATCTCCGTCTACGGGACGCTCGCCTCCCTCACCGGGTCCGGGTTGATTGCGCTCCTCGCGGTTTTGTTCGTCCCAACGGATACACCGGTCACTGATCAATGGTCGCTTTTTCTCCTCATCACCTTTGCCGGTCTCGCCGGTTCGCTCTTCGACTCCTTCCTCGGCGCGACGGTACAAGCCATGTACTACTGCCCCACCGACGACAAGGAAACCGAGAAACATCCCCTGCACACCTGCGGCACGCCCACCACCCACATCCGCGGCTGGAAGTGGCTGGACAACGACTGGGTCAATGTCTCATGCGGGGCGTTTGGGGTACTTATGGCATTATTACCCGGTCTTATGTAACAATACCCAATGGACGATCATGAACCATCTTCCCGCTGAATCCCGCTATACCTCCATGCAGTACCGCCGCTCCGGGCGTAGTGGACTGAAACTGCCCGCCGTTTCGCTCGGCTTGTGGCATAACTTCGGCGGCGTGGACGTATACGAAAACAGCCGCGCCATGGTCCTGCGCGCCTTCGATCTCGGCGTCACGCACTTCGACCTCGCCAACAATTACGGTCCGCCGCCCGGTTCGGCGGAAGAGACCTTTGGTCGGATTCTGGCAAAGGACTTGAAAAATTACCGCGACGAACTGATCATCTCCTCCAAAGCGGGCTTTACCATGTGGGACGGTCCTTACGGAGACTGGGGCTCGCGCAAATATCTCGTCGCCAGCCTCGACCAAAGCCTCAAGCGCATGGGCTTGGATTATGTGGACATCTTCTACCATCACCGCCCCGACCCGGAGACTCCGATCGAAGAGACCATGCAGGCGCTGGATTTCATCGTCCGCAGCGGACGCGCGCTTTACGCCGCCATTTCGAACTACCCCGCCGACAAAACCCGCGAAGCCGCACGGATCCTACGGCAGCTTGGCACGCCCTGTCTCATCCATCAGCCGGTTTACAACATGTTCAACCGCTGGGTGGAGGACGGTCTGCTGCAAACGCTGAAAGAGGAAGGCATCGGCTGCATCTCCTTTTCCCCGCTTGCCCAGGGCTTGCTGACCGATAAATATCTCGACGGCATCCCCGAGGGATCGCGCGCATCCAAACCGCATGGCTTCCTCAAACCCGACCACATCACCGACGATAAAATTGCCAAAGTGAAAAAGCTGAACATCCTCGCCCGGCAGCGCGGACAGACCCTCGCGCAAATGTCGCTGGCTTGGGTCCTGCGTCACGAAGGGATGACCTCCGTGCTGATCGGCGCGAGCAAGGTCGGTCAGATCGAGGATGCGGTGAGGATGTTGAGTAAGTTGGACTTCTCAATTGAAGAATTGCGTGAAATTGATGTCATTCTTAATGGGTAAACGACCGAGGACGAACCAAGACTTGAAGTGACAGCTCATCGTCCCATTACAATCACCCTCTCGCCGGGGACAGCGGGGGGCGGTAGATGAAACTCTGCTATACTTTGCATAAGAAAGGCAAAATAAAATGGTTGTCACGAAGGTTACGGAAATCGTCCCGATAAAAAAGAACAGGGACGGCGTCATTCTCGTCAGCAATACGCGGGTGACGTTGGATACGATCATCGGCGCTTTCAATGACGGCGCGACGGCCGAGGAAATCGCCTACCAATACCCTTCCGTCCCCCTGGCGGATATCTATTCGGTCATTGGATACTATCTGCGTCAAAAGAAGCAGGTGGATACCTATCTCAGGCGCCGCGAAAAACAGGCAAGGGAAATTCGCGCCATGAATGAAAAAAGGTTTAATTCTTCAGAGATACGTGATAGGCTTATTGCGCGCGCCAGGTCGGGGAAAAGGTAAATGCTTTTCCTCGTTGCGGACGAAAATTTCAACAACGCAATCTATCGCGGGCTGTTGAGGATGAAGCCCGATCTTGATATCGTCCGTGTTCAAGACGTGGGCTTGTTTTCTGCTGACGACCCCGCTGTATTGGAATGGGCGGCAAAAGAAGATCGCGTCCTGCTGACGTATGATGTAGCCACCATTACAAAATACGCCTATGAACGGGTGAATGCCGGGAAATATATGCCGGGGGTTATCGAAGTGAATCGCAAAGTTTCCATCGGAATGGCTATTGAAGAAATCCTGTTTATTGCTGAAACATGCGATCACGGCGAACTGGAAGGTCAGATCGTTTACCTCCCTCTGACAAAATAAATTTCATCCGCGCCAGATCTTGAAATCCTTCAAACTCGAACCGCCTAAAAACTCGCGGACAATCGAATTGCCTGGCACGAGGCTTGCATCCAGCGGCAGGAACCATTCGAGGAACGCCAACAGCCTGCGCGCTTCGATGTATTCCGGCGCGTTGTATGGAACCTGCCGCAAAAGCGGCTCGGCAAGCGGCTTCAATGCCGCCAGTTCATACACCAGCGCGGAATTGAACATCACATCGGCGTTTTCCTGATACGGGAAGATGTGCCGTTTTTCGCCGCGCCGCACCGACTCCCAGCGCGAGATGGTCGCCTGCGCGGAATAGCCCCGTTCGCGCGCATCGCGCACAATGCGCCGGATGAGCCGCGTGTCGGTGGTCGAGACGCGGTTATGCCGGTCGAGGTTGAGCCTGGGTCAGGGCGGAGACATACAGCCTGAAAGCAGAATCAGCCCAACGGTCCGGGATGAGGCGGGGGTTCATCCCATGAATGCCTTCGAGGATAAGCGGCTGCCCGTCTTTGAGCTGGATCACCTCCCCTTCCTCGCTTCGCCCCAACTTGAAGTTGAATCGCAGCAATTGAACTTTTTCTCCCCTGAGAAGTTTTTCGATGTCCTCCGCAAGGCGTGCGAGGTTCAACGTTTCGAGGGCTTCGAAATCGGGTTTGCCGTGTTCGTCGAGCGGGGTCGCTTCACGGTCAACGAAATAATGATCGAGTTCGAGCGGATAGGGCGAGATGCCGCGCGCCAGCAATTGAATGGCGAGGCGGCGCGAGGTTGTGGTCTTGCCCGAGGACGACGGACCCGCAATCAAAATGATGCGCGATCTTCGTCCGGCGATCTGCTGGGCAATATCGGAGACGTTCTGCTCATGCGGCGCCTCGGAGACGAGCACCAGTTCATCGGCGCGCCCCGATTCGATGGCGTCGTTGAGCGCACCCACGCTGTCAATTTGCAGGGTCTCGAGCCAGTCGCCGTATTGACGGAATGTCTTCAGCAGTTTCGGATATTCGCCGAGCGGTTCGAGTTGGGTGGGCGCGTGGCGGCGCGGGAACTGCAAGATGAACCCGCCGTTGACGCCTTTCAGGCTGAACCATTTCAAGTAGCCGGTGGATGGGACCATGTAGCCATGCATGTAATCCATCTGCCCGTTGAAATTGTAGACCGTGAGGTATTCCTTGCGGCGGTGTTTGAACAGGCGCAGTTTGTCTTCGTAGCCGCGTTTGGCAAAGTAATCAATCGCTTCCTGGATGGGGATTTCGCGGCGTTCAAAGGGATGGTCTTCCGCGATGATTTCCTTCATGCGGTTTTCGAGCGCGCGTATCTCATCTTTCGTGAGCGGGTCGCGTTCCTTCACTTCGCAATAGAAGCCGCCCGAAGAGACCGAGTGGTCTATGTTCAAGCGCGCCTGGGGGAACATCTGGGCAAAGACCATCTCCAAAAGGAAAACGAGCGAACGGCGGTAGATGCGCGCGCCGTCGGCGGTATCCATGGTGATGGGCGAGCAGTTCGACTCGATATTGACCGGATAGGTCAGTTCGCGGATTTCGTTGTTGATGACCGCGGCGACCACTGGCGCGGAAAAATCCTCCCGCACTTGCGCCAGGAATTCCCCCACCTTCGTCCCGCGCGGACCGGCGAGGGTCTTGCCATTGGGCAGGTGGATCTGAACGGTTGGGCTGGGCTGGGTGATTTGAATGGGCATAATGGATGATAGACAATGGACGATGGACGATGGACGATGGACCGCGGATGGTGCTTGACGGTCTACCGTCTGCCGTCAATGGTCGGTGATTATTTTAATTTCGCAAGTAATTTTTCCGGTTTTCCCGCAAACTCTTCCAGCGGGATTTCCTTGTTGGTCAACGCCAGCAGGGTCTCGGTCAATACTTTGTTGACGGGCGTGGGAATGCCGCGCGCCGCGCCTTCACGGACGACCGCCCCGTGCAGGTATTCCACTTCGCTTTTGCCGCGCCCGGAGTGCAGGTCAATGTGAAAGGACGGCATCTTGCCGCCGCGCCCGCCGCCTGCCGCGCGGGAGAGGATGGGTCTGGAAAGCCAGAGGGGAAGTTTCGCGGCAAATGCCAGCGCCCGCACGGGCGTGCCGGGCAGGTCCACCACTTCGAGGTTCATCGCCTTCATCACGGCGAGACATTCCCTCAGCATTTCGATTTCAATCCGATACAAATCCTTGTTCGCAAAAACCTGCGCCGCGGTCATATTCAGGATCGCCGAGGCGGGATTGGCGATCAGGTTGGTGAGCATCTTCGACCATTTCATGCTCAAGGCGTCCGGGTACAGGCGGCAGTTGAGAAAGGCTTTGTCAAAGACCGCCGTCAGTTTCTCCGAAAGCGGATGCCCCGCCGCGATGCCTACGCCGCGCAGTTTTTCGAGGACGATGTCGCCGGGTCCGCGCCTGCCGATGGCGGAGGTGACCGTGCCGTAGACGACCTTGTCCACGCCGAGGGTTTTCGCAATGATGACTTCGTTTTCCACGCCGTTGGAAAGGCACAAAATGGGCGGGAGTTTTTCGGCGAAGGGCCCCAAGCCCTCCATGGCGGGTTCGGTATCGAAGGATTTCAGGGCAAAGACCGCCGCATCGAACGGACCGAATTTGAGCGCCTCCTCCAGCGACGGCTCGATGACAAACGAGCGCGATTCGACCAAAAAGGCGTCTTTTGTCTTCCTTCTTTCGTCTATCGTCAGATCGAGGCGCAGACCTTTGGCGCGCAGTTCCGCCGCCATTTTCGGCTGTTCCACAAAGACCACCTGGTGACCGGCAAGCGCAAGCGACCCGCCGATGTACGTCCCAATGGCGCCCGCGCCGAAAACGAGGAATTTCAGTTCAGGAGATTGAGATGGAAGGAGACTCATACAATTTACGCATTATTCCGTGTCGGGCCAGTGGGCGTGGTCGTTGAGCGCGTCAATCGCCCAGCGGTGCTGGTGTGGATAATAGACCAGTTGGGCAAACGCCGTATTACTGAAGCGGAAGCGCGTGCCCGCGTTGTTCGCCTGCGGGGCGATCCCCACAACGGCGTGCATGAACTGGTTCAGCAAACCGCCGTGCGAGACGATGAGATAACGAGCCGGTTCGCGTTTCAACAAATTGTGCAGCGCCTGCCCCGCGCGCAGGAATAACTCCCAATCGCCTTCGCCGTCCGAGCCGACGGGGTCGTAGGGCGTATAGAACTCCGGGTGAATGAAATTCTGGCGCACTTCCTGCGCGGTCAAACCGGCAAACTCGCCGTTGTCGCGTTCCAGCCAGAGGGGTTCGTGCTCCACTTTCAGGTTCAGTTCAGAGGCGATGATCTCCGCCGTCTCCCGCGCGCGCGAAAGCGGACTGGAAATCACATGGTCGAACTGGGCATTCTCCCGCTTCCAACGCGCCGCGAGGGCGCGCGCCTGTTCGCGTCCCCGGTCGGTCAGCGGAAAATCCGCCTGCCCCTGCCAGCGCGATTCGGCGTTTCCCACCGACTCGCCGTGACGAAGCAGGGTGATAAAAAACAGTTTGGGTTTATTCTCCATCGTCCGGCAGTTTCCCCTTTACCAGATAAATTGGGCGGCGTTTCACTTCCTGGAAGATATAACCGACATACACGCCGATAAAACCGAGCAAAATCATGATGATACCGCTGGCGATCAGCAGGACGCCCATCAGCGAACTCCGACCCGGCTCCACGCGCTGGGTGTTGCCGGTCAGCCAGAGCGAAAGGACGTAGATCAACTGCGCGCCGGCGAGGATGAAAAAGACGAAGCCCGCGCTCAAGCCGATGTACAACGGCGCGAGCGAAAAGGAAAAGATGGCATCCGAAGCGAGCCGCACCATTTTGCCGAACGAATATTTCGACTTCCCCGCAATGCGGGCTGGTTCGTGATACGGCAGGATGACGCTGTTGTAACCCATCCACGAGATCATGCCGCGCAGAAAGCGGTGATACTCGTGCATCGAACGCACGCCGTCCAGCGCGGGGCGCGAGAGCGCGCGGAAATCCGCCGCGCCCTGCAACACTTGCGTGCCGCTGATCTTGTTGATGAGCCAGTAGAAAAAATTCGAGGTGAGTTTCTTGAACGACATCGCGCGGTCGTCTTCGATGCGCTGGGCTTGCACCACGTCGTAGCCCTGCCGGATGAGGTCAATCATTTTCGGGAGCATTTCCGGCGGGTGCTGACCGTCGCCATCCAGCGAGATCATCACATTGCCCTGCGACGCATCCATGCCAGCCGTCAGCGCAGCCTGATGCCCAAAGTTGCGGCTGAGCTGGAGCAGGGTCACTCTCCGGTCGTTCGCCGAGATTTCTCGAAGCGTATCAGCCGTCCCGTCGTTCGAGCCGTCGTCCACATAGATGAAGTGAAAATCATACGGCAGGGCATCTACCACCCGGCGGAGGTCCGCATACGTTTGTCCAATCGCTTCCGCTTCGTTGTAAACCGGGATGACGAGGTCTACCGTGAGTTTGGATTTTTTTCTGGAAGGCATCGGGAGGATTTTACCATGCGCTTCACAAGCGGACCTCATGCCTGTCTGCCAGCAAACGGAGCGTGCGCTCCACCTCGGCATTTTTCCGCTCTCCGCTCCAGCCGAGCGCCTCTTCCACAATTTCGGCGATTTCGATCAAAGCGTCCCTGGTTAGTTTGCCGAGCATGGCGATCATGGTGCGGCGCAGGAGGATGTCGTCGAGATGCTGTACCTTCTCATGCTGGGCGAGGAAGATGATCTCGCGTCTCGAATATTCCGGCAGGGAATTCAACGACGCATCCGCGCCGCGCTTCAAAAATTCGGCGATGGTTTCGATGCGGGTTCCGTAACGCGCGCACAGGACGTCGAGCCGTTCCTTCGACAAACCCGTCCATGCGGCGAGACCGGTGATGTACTTTGCGCGTTCCTCGTCGCTGCGCGGATACCCCCGCCCGCCGCCGATGGGCAGGTCGTGAGTGGATTTCTGTCGTTTGATTCCCGGGAACTGGAGCGACTTGTCCGTGACCTGCTCGGCAAACGCGCGGAAGGACGTCCACTTGCCGCCCACCAATGAATAGACCGGGAATTGCAGGCTCGTCCAATCGCCGCTCAGCACTTCGATGTGATGGTCGCGGCTGAATTGACCGGTGGTCTTCTTCCCGCCGCTGCTCGCCAGCGGACGGACGCCCGTGAACCGAAACACGATATGTTCCCGCGTCACCTTGACGGTCGGGAAGACGCGCGCGATCATCTCGATGAAATGATCCACTTCCTCTTCGGTGCACCGGGCTTCATCCGGGTGGTCAATCTTGATGTCCGACGTGCCGACCAGCACCCGGTCTTGCAGTGGGAAGAGAAGCACGATGCGCCCATCCTTGTTTTCAAAGAAGAACTCGTGGTTGCCAATGGCTTCCCGCAATTCGGGATGGTTCAGCACGAGGTGCGAGCCTTTGGTCCCGCCGATGTACTTGGTGGAAACGCCCAGGCTGTGATTGGCAAAGTCAATCCACGGACCGGCGGCGTTGATGACCAGTTTCGGGCGCACTTCGCAAATCTCGTCGGTCAGTTCATCGCGCAGGACGACCTTGTCCTTTTCGCCGCCCACGAGGCTGACGTAATTCAGCGCGCGCGCTTTGGGGTTCTCCGCCTCGGCATCCAGCAGGATTTCAAGCGCGAGCCGTTCGGGGTTCGAGATCAAGCCGTCGTAATAAACCGCCGTGTTGACAATTTCGGGATTCAAATGCTTCCAGCGATTCAGCGATTCGGAGCGGGAGTGGAACTTGTGGCGCGGCACGGTGTGCTGACCGCCGGTGTAGGCGTTGTACATCATCAAGCCGAGTTTGATGATGAGCGAGCCGCGCTCCGAGGATTTATCCAGCCAGCCCAAAAACTTGAGCGGCGCGTTGAAGATGCCCGAAAAAACCTTGAAGATGGGAATGGCGGTCGGCAGAGGTCTGACGAGATGCGGCGCGTTTTGAATCATGCGGTTGCGTTCCCCCACCGCCTCGCGCACCAGACGGAACTCGCCGTTTTCGAGGTAGCGAATCCCGCCGTGCGCCATGTGCGAAGACGCTGCGCTTGCGCCGGAGCAGAAATCGCCGCGGTCGACCATCAAAACGTCCACGCCGTTGAGCGCCAGGTCGCGGAACGCGCCGATGCCGTTGATTCCTGCGCCGATGATTAGGACGGAAACAGCGGGGTGATTTTTCAGGTCAGAGAAAACTTCATTCCGGTTCATGGGTATCCCTTCCAGCGGGCTTAATTTTACGCCGATTTTCAGGTTTATGTGAAACTGCGGCTTGAATTCCTGATAAACTACCTGAAAACAGGAGCGCACACAAATGAACAAATCCATTCGCAATATTTCGATCTTCACATTGGTCACTCTCACCTGCGGCTGGTTTGCGGTCTGGCTCAACACTCGGATTCCCAGTCCAAGCCCGCAGCAAAGTCTGGGCTTGCTGTTCTGGCTCGTCGCGCCCATGTTCACGGGGTTTCTCCTCCGTTGGTTTGGCGGCGATGGATGGAGCGATGCGGGATTCAAGTTAAAACCTGCGCGGCAACGGATTCTGGTACGCGCTTTCGATCCTGGTTTATCCCGTTACGATCATCCTTACCCTTGGGCTGGGTGCGGCGACCGGCACATTGACCTTCCAGCGGACATTTGCCGAATTCCTTCCCATCTTCGGTCTCGGACTGGCGGCTTCGCTGGTGAAGAACATCGGCGAGGAATTTGCATGGCGCGGATACCTCACGCCCCGCTTCAAAGCAGCGGGGTTGGGCAGTTTCGCCAACCACATGCTCACCGGGTTGATTTGGGGACTTTGGCACATCCCCTACTGGCTTTTCTTTCTAGGGGCGGACATCATCGAAAGTTACACCAGCCTCGGCATGACGGGGTTCATTACACTTGCCATCATCGGCATCTTTCCCACTTCGCTCATCCTCGGTGAATTACGCCTGAAAACCGGTTCGGTCTGGCCCGCTTTTCTCGCGCACAATATCACCAACGCCATCAGCGCGCAGTTGGTTACCGAAGGTTTCGTCCAATTCAAACCGGGGACGCAACTCATCTTTTCCCCAAACACAGATGCGCTCCTGATGATCGCCTTCTTCTGGGCAGTCGGCTTGTGGATGCTGAAGCGGCAGCCAGGTCAATGAGGAACGCAATGAACAGATCCTCTCGAAAATTCACCCGTGTCTGGTGGACTCTGTTGGCGGGGCCTCTTCTGTTCCTGCTTGCCATTATCGGCGCTTCCCTCTATTTCGGCTTCGTCACCCGGGGGCAAAACGCGGAGGCGATTCCCGGAATGGTCGCCGCGTCCACGCCGTATCAACTGGCGGTCGTGCAAATCTGGTTGTTGTTGATACTCGTGAAATCCATGAAGCGCGACGGGATGACATGGAAAGACATCGGCTGGGAAAATGCCGGGGGTCAACGTATCAGCCGCGAGGTCCTGATTGGAGGCGGGCTGGGAATCGCTTTGGGTTTGCTGTACGTCTTCGCCTTATCCCCCGCGCTTGCCCGCCTTCAGCAAATCTGGGATTACGTCCCGGCAGGCGAATTGTTCACGTCGCTGGGCGCGTCGCTCGTTCCGTTTTTGATTGCAAATGTTCTGCTCGCGCCGTTCGTGGAAGAAAGCATTTATCGAGGCTATGGATTTACCCGCCTGCTCGGAAGGTTCAACCAGCCTGCTGCGATTGCGCTAACGTGTTTCTTCTTCGGCATCCTGCATTGGGCGGGCGGATTCTGGTACATTCTGGCGACGGGCATGATCGCGGGCGGGCTGTTCGCCTGGCTTCGTGTATCGCGCAAAAATGTCATCGCGCCATTCGCCGCGCACCTGGCAGTCAACATCGTCGAGGCGGTTTTTATCGCCGCAACGGTTGGAATGTAAACTAGACGGTATCGGGATAAGAAAAACGTCCCGAAGGTTAATGCCTGCTTTTGATTTGCAGGAAAAGCCTTCGGGACGTTTATTGGTGACGTAGAGCGAGATAATATCTCGCTCTACGTCATTCCACCCAGCCAAACGTTTTGGTGACTGCCTTCTTCCAGCCTGCGTAAAGCGATGCGCGGCGCTTTGAATCCATTTTAGGCGACCATTCCCTGTCGCGCCCCCAGTTCTTTTTCAATTCCTCCGTCCCCTTCCAGAAGCCGACGGCGAGTCCCGCCGCGTACGCCGCGCCGAGAGCCGTAGTCTCCGCCACTTTCGGGCGCACCACAGGGACATTCAAAATGTCGGACTGGAACTGCATGAGCATTTCGTTGAAGACCATGCCGCCGTCCACTTTCAACGCGCGGAGTTTGACGCCCGAATCCTTTTCCATCGCGTCCAGCACTTCGCGGGTTTGATACGCTGTCGCTTCGAGCGCGGCGCGCGCAATGTGGCCTTTGGTCACGTAGCGGGTCATACCCAGGATCGCGCCGCGCGCATCGGACTTCCAGTAGGGCGCATACAAGCCGGAAAATGCCGGGACGAAGTAAATCCCGCCGTTATCCTCCACGCTGTTTGCCAGCGTCTCCACCTCGGCGGAGCGTCCGATGATGCCGAGATTATCCCTCAGCCACTGGATCAGCGCGCCTGTGATGGCAATCGAGCCTTCCAGCGCGTAGACAGGTTTTTGATTGCCGATCTTGTAGCCCAATGTAGTGAGTAGTCCCGCCTTGCTTTGTACGGGTTTTTCGCCGGTGTTCATCAGCATAAAACAGCCGGTGCCGTAGGTGTTCTTCGCCTCGCCCGCCTTGAAACAGGTCTGACCGAACAACGCCGCCTGCTGGTCGCCGAGGTCGCCGGCAACGGGAATGCCTTGTAATGGCAGGTTCCCGCCGCCTCGAGCATTAAATTCACCTGCTTTGATTTCACCATAAATTTCAGAAGACGATTTGATTCTCGGCAACATCGAAAGGGGGATTTTGAGAATTTCGAGAATTTCATCGTCCCAATCCAGGGTCTTGAGATTCATCAACAGCGTGCGCGAGGCGTTGCTCACGTCGGTGACATGCTCGCCCGTCAGGTTCCAAATAATCCACGTATCAATGTTGCCGAACAACAACGCGCCCTTTTTCGCTTTTTCCTTCGCGCCGGGGACGTTCTCCAAAATCCACTTGATCTTGGGACCGGAAAAATACGTGGCGAGCGGCAATCCCGTCTTTTTGCGAAAACGGTCCTGCCCGCCCTGCTTCGCCAGTTTGGCGCAAATTGAATCCGTCCGCGTATCCTGCCAGACGATGGCGTTGTAAATTGGCTTGCCTGTGTTCCTATCCCAAACCACCGTCGTCTCGCGTTGATTCGTCACCCCAATCGCGGCAATCTGATCACTGCTCACTGGCAACTGATCACTGACAACCGACAACAGACCCACTTTCCTCAACGCCCCCTCCATCACCTCCTGCGTCCGCGCCCAAATCTCCAGCGGGTCGTGCTCCACCCAGCCGGGCTTGGGATAAATCTGCCGGTGTTCCTTTTGGTCAACCGCGATGATGTTCCCGCCGTGATCGAAAATGATGAAGCGAGTGCTGGTCGTGCCCTGGTCAATTGCGCCGATGTATTTGGACATGGATTCGCCTCCATGCTTAATTGTAAAACAAAAAGCCCTCGTTTTGCGGACGAAGGCTTCATCAACTCACATTACGCGGTTCTTTCTCCCTCCCCCCTTCACCCCTCTCTCACTGGGAGAGGGGACAGGGGTGAGGGTGCATAAAATGAGTCATTAACTCATGTTACGCGGTAGGGGCGACCCATTCATGTTTTTGCCAAATGCCTGGCACAGGGCGACCTTTTCTTGCAGATGGGCTGCCTGTTTTGCCTAAACGGGTCGCCCCTACGACGAAATCGCGTAAGGTGAGTCATTAAACAATCAGTCGAAATAGATGGCTTTTGCTCAAGGCGGCGTACTTATTTTTTCGCCGCCCTCGTGGATTTTCGGACCGGGCGCTTCTCGCGGACTTTCGCAGGTTCCGTTTCCTTGACCGCTTCGGGCATGGGCTCAGCCTTCTCTTCGCTCAAAAAGCGGAACGCGATCACAGCCAGGAGCGAACCCAGCAGGGGAACCATCAGGTAAATCAGATAGGTGTACGTGTTGCCGAAATTCGGCGCGGTGAAGATGCCGGTGCCAAACGTGCGCGCCGGGTTCAGGGATGCGCCGGTCAACGACCCGCCCGCCAAAATGGAAAATGCAAGCGTCAAGCCGATGGCAAGCCCGGCAAGCGGACCACCCTTGCCCGCCACCGCCGTATGCAGAATCGTATTGACAAGGAAGAACGTCAACACCGCCTCCACGACCATTGCCAGCACGGGCGAATTGTCCGTCAGCGAACCGATTGTCGCGCCGCCCATAAGGCTGACCCCCGCCGAGTTCGCCGCAAGGTTCAGCACATACCCAGCCAGCGCCGCCCCGGCAAACTGCGGAATCCAATACGAGCCCACAGCCGCATCCCACTTGATGGTGCCGTTCGCCGCCAAGCCAAACGTCACCGCCGGGTTGACGTGCGCGCCGGAGATATACCCAAAGGCATAGGCAAACACCGCCAGCGTGAGCCCGTGCGCCAGCGCAACGCCCACCAGCCCGGCGCCTGCCATGCCTGCGCCCGCGCCGATAAACACCAGCGCAAAGGTGCCGATAAATTCAGCCAGAAAAACCTTTGAATTGAACATGCTTCCTCCAAACAAAATGATTTGAAGGTTATAACCCGCCCAAGCCCAATCTGCTACGACGTTTCCCAGCCTCGCGCGCCGGCGAGAAACGACTTTCCGCTCATGGATTTCTTCCCCGGCGGCTGGACTTCATCCAGGATGAGAAGCCCGCCTCCTCCCCCGACTGCGGGTTGATTCTGCGCCACAAGCCTTTGCCCCGCCTCAGCCTGACCCTGTTCCACGTGCGCGCGGTGGACTTTGAGCGGCGCGCCGTTCCATTGAAACCACGCCCCGGGCCACGGGTTCATCGCGCGGACTTTGCGTTCCAAGTCAACGGCGGGCTGGTTGAAATCGAGCAAGCCGTCCTCTTTCTTCAGCATGGGCGCGTAGGTCGCGCCTTCTTCGGGCTGGGGCTGCGGCGTGAGTTTTCCGTCAAGGTAGTTGGGCAGGGTCTCGATGAGCAAATCCGCTCCCAGCGTGGATAAGGTCCCGGTCAGCGAACCAGCCGTATCGTCCGGTTTGATGCGGACGGCGCGCTTCGAAAGCATGGGACCGGTATCGAGTCCCGTATCCATTTTCATGATGGTCACGCCGGTCTCTTCATCTCCGGCAAGGATGGCGGCGTTGATGGGCGCCGCGCCGCGCCATCGCGGAAGCAATGAAGCGTGGACGTTGATACAGCCGAATTTCGGCAAATCCAAAACTTCCTTGCGGAGGATTTGACCGAACGCCGCAACCACGATCAGGTCGGGGTTCCAGGCTTGCAGTTGCCGCATGGCTTCCGGCTCACGCAGTTTCGGCGGTTGGATGACGGGGATATTCAACTCGAGCGCAAGCGATTTGACGGGCGGGGCTTTGAGTTCGCGTCCGCGTCCAGAGGCGCGGTCGGGCTGGGTGACAATGCCAACGACCTCATAATGAGTTGCAAGGGAGCGAAGCGCGGGCAATGCGAATTCGGGCGACCCCATGAATACGATGCGAATGGACATGCGCAGATTGTACCGCGTAACTGCTGGCTCGTTCATGTTGTGATGAACAGTACCATTGGGTGAAACTGGCTGGTTGCACATTGGGTGGATTGGTTGTACAATACTGCAAATCCAAAATCAACTTATTCGGAGGAACAAACCCATGTCTCAAGCACCCATGTCGGACGTCTCCCAGGACGATAAACTGTGGGCGATGCTTTGCTATCTGCCCTTTATCTGGCCCATCCCCGCAATCATTGTATTCTTGATGGAAGATAAGAAAAACCGCCCATACATCAAGTTCAACGCCGTTCAATCCATTGCGATGGGTATCATTGCCTGGATTACTTCGTTCTTATGTGTGGGCATTCTTGTTGGCTTGTACATGTTCTATCTCGCTTATCTGGCTTATCAGGGACAGGAAGTCAAGGTGCCGGTTGTTACAGACTTTATCCGCAACCAGGGCTGGGCGTAATCCGAATCCGTCGTTTGTGATACCCGCGCAAATGCGCGGGTATTTTTTATTCCCGTTTGCGACCTTCCGTCCATCCTGTTCGTAGAAAGACGTGATAAACTCACCCGATATAAAAGGAGAATGCAATGAACGAACAGATTCCTCAACCAGCCCCCCTCCCCCTTACCCCGCAGGAGGAGCGTCAGTGGGCAATGCTGGCGCACCTGGGTGTGCTGGCAAATTTGTTTTCCGGCATTTTGGGTCCTGTGGTGCCGCTGGCTATTTATCTGATTTATAAGGACCGTTCGCGTTACGTCGCCTACCAGTCCCTGCAGGGGCTGGTCTTCCAACTCATCTGGTGGGTCGGCGGCGGGATTTTGACGGGCATCGCTTGGGCGATCACGGGCACGCTAAGCGCGGTCATCATCGGGCTGATTTGCATCCCGTTTGCGTGCGCCATCAGCGCCATGCCGCTGGTGGCGTTGGTCTACGGGGTTTATGCAGGGATTCAGTGCAACCAGGGCGCGGATTTCAAATACTGGCTTATCGGTGATTGGTTCCGCGGTACGCTGACCGGTTGATCAAAACGTCCCCTTCGCATTAAAGTAGCAGCGCAAGATTAATATCTTGCGCTGCTGGTTTATGGGATCGCTCCCGCAATGTCCGAGCCGATGCGGATCTCGATATCCACCGTCTGGTTTGGGTCGGGCGCGAAGCGGATCTGCCGGTTCGAAATTCCGAAGGTCGCTTGCAGCCACTTGAGGGTGTAGAGTTTGGGTCCATAGACCACCACAATGGTCTGGCTGTAAATTTCCGGCGACTGGACGATCTCGGTCACGTTCATGCCGTAGGACTGGAAGACGGCTCCCGCGCGCTGGTCGAGACCGGGGGTGAATGTCCCGTCCATGATGCGCACGCGCGCCTCCTCCTGCTGCATCAACGCGGCGGCTTCCCCCTGCGCCAGCGGGCTGGTAGGACCGGTGGTGGTGAAAATCTCGTCGCGCAAGATGCGGATCTTATCCATGACCGGCTTGAGGATGCTGGCGTCCTCGCCGTTCAGGATGGTTTTATCGAAGATCGCCATGCCCTGCTGGGGGTCAATCACGCCGGTTTTGACGCTCTCCGGCGGGATGTCCTTGCCAAGCACAGCCAGTTTGAGGGCGTCCTCGAAGGACATGTCCGTCTTGATGCCGTAAGAGAGGTCGGCATACAACTGCGGCGCGGCGCTGATGAACTTGGGGAAGTTATTCGGGTCAATGATGATCGCCTGCAGCGCCAGAACCACTTCCTGCTGGCGGCGGGCGCGGTCGGCGTCGCCGCCGGAGGTTTTGCGGTTGCGGGCATACGCCAGCACCTTCCAGCCGTCGCAAAGCCTGCGCTCACCGCCGGGGGGTGATGACGACTTTATCCGTGCCGGGGCCCGATGGGGTCAAGGGTCATTTTTTCGGTCGGCTGGACGTAAATGCAGCCGCCGATCTTCACCAACTCGTCCACCATGCGGACGAAGACGTTGAAGTCCACCTGCACGTAATAATGCACCGGAACGCCGAGGAATTGTGAGACGGTTTTCTTGGCAAGTTCGGGTCCGCCGCCAGGCGACCGTGCGCCCTCGCCGCTTGGATACGCGGTGTTGATGCGGCTGTAGCCAAAGCCGGGGATATTGACCCACATATCGCGCGGGATGGATAACATGCCGGCTGTTTTACTGCCGGGGTCAATCGTGAAAAGGATCATCGAATCCGTGCGGGGCGGTCCCCTGGTTGACTTCGAGGTCGCGCGCATCCAAGCCAATGAACAGAATGTTGATGCGGCTGGCGCCGTCCCAGGCGGGAGGCGGCGCGGCTTCGGGAATCGCGTCGGGTGCGGGCGGCAGGACTTCCGATATCGGCGTGCCTTCGGGGTTCACGGTAAAGCCGTCGCCCTCTGCTGTCACGCCGCATTGCGCAGGCGGGATGCCCGGAAGTTTGGTAAACGTCCAGCATTGCGTGAAGTTGCCGACCAGAATGTAAATGGTCACCGCCAGCGCAATCGCGACGCTCCAAAAAATCATTCCTCGGATGGAGGGACGTCCGATTTTTATATTCTTCAGGAAATCAAGATTCATTTTCTGCTAAAACCTCAAGGCTTAATATATACCATATCCAGCCCAAGTCGTTCCAAGCCCTCTTTGCGCCCAATATTGGATCACAGCGGACTCGTTTTCGTCGTTCAGGCATTTCATCATGACGGGAATGGCGCGGTGGTCACGGATTTCGCTCAACGTGCGCAGTGCCAGAATGCGGATGCCGTTCCCCGCCTCGTTCATGACCTCGAGCAGGCGCGGCACGGCGGAAGTTCCGACCTTCGCCAGAGCGTTCCCTGCCAGCCCTGCGGTGAGCGAATCTTCGTCGCCGAGGGTTTTGACCAACGCTTCGATTGCCTCCTCGCCGGGATGGGAGCACAAGGCAAGCGCGGCAGCGGCTCGCACTTCCGGGGCGGAGTCGCTCAGGCTGGGAATCAGGGCCCCGGGTCCCGGGCGTGAGGCGAGGAGGCGAGGGCGCGGATCGCCCACCAGCGGATGTCCGCGTCGCCGGAGCGGGTTAAATCCAGCAAGGGCTGAACCGCCGCCTCTCCCAAATCCACCAGGGCGGGGATTGCTTTCTCCGCGCGTTCGTCGTCCCCGCTGGTAAGTTCCGCGAGCAGGGAATTCATCTTCTAATTTGCGGGCGGCGGAACCGGCAGGGCGTCCTGCGCGGTGTTGACCCACTTATCGCCTTCGTCAATCAGCATGACTGGGATGTCGTCCACGATGGGGTATTTGCGTCCGCAGTCCTGGCAGATGAGCCAGGTATCTTTGTAAAGGGTGAGCAGACCCTCTTTTTCGCGCACGCAGTTCGGGCATCGCAGGATTTCGAGCAATTCAGTGCTAACCATGATTTCTCCTTGTTCGGGGAAGGATTGTACCATCATGAACTCCCAACGCATTGGGAGAGTTCGAGTTTTCTCGCCAGTTTCTTGGGGCTGTCCGAACCGGGACCGTACTGGCAGACCGCCGCCCAGGGTTCGTAGTGCGTCTGAAACTGGTCGGTGAAATAGACCAGCCCGCCCTTCCAGACCGTGCGCGTCACGGTGACATCCGCGCCTTCGGCGGCGTAATCCACCTGTTTGATCTGGTTCGCCTCCAGCTCGGGGTTTTCTTCGAAGACCGGCTCCGGCGGCGGGACGGTGTTCATCGGTCCCGTCGTCTCCCAGGTCACGCTGCGCCCGTCGGAAGTGGAATAGATTTTCCACGTGATCGTGCGCGCGCTGCTGTTGACGTAGGTTTCCATCAAGAGCCAGTAGGGGGTGTCGTTTTTGAATTTGAAATCTACGAGCGGGAAGTAGACCGTCGCGTCCAGACCTGCATACTTGGTGTCTATCGAGCCGCTGGCGTCCATTTCGTAATAAGAGACGCGATAGGCGTGCGAATAACGCTCCACCACCGGGAAGCCCGCCATGAACACGGTGCGGAAGAGGGTGGTGCTTACCTGGCACACGCCGCCGCCCACGCCTTTGATGGTGCGTCCGCCGTAGATGATGAGCGCCTCGGCGTAGCCGTTTTCCAGGCTCACGTCGCCCAGCACACTACCCATCGAGAAGGTCTCGCCGGGCGCAACGAGCAGTCCGTGATACTGCGCTGCCGCGGTTTCGATGTTTTGAATGCGCGCCTGGCTCGAGCCGTAAAAATACGTCGTCTGCTCGGCGACCAGTTGGACGATGCCCAATTCCGCGCCGGTGGCGGTATCCTGCACGGCGGGTGCCTGCTCGGCGACCACCAGATTGACGTTGTGCTCGCCGCGCAAAAGCGCCTCGTTGATGGCGGCGATGCTGGCTTCCACGTCCATCACGCGCCCAATGGTGGAGGCGGAGATCGGCTCGATCTGCCCGGTCGAATCGTTGAAGATGAAGCGCGCGTTGCGCGGGTTGCGGCCCACCAGCACCTTGAGGTCGCTCAACGTCTGGCGCAAAGCCGCCGCGTCCAGCCTGACGCGCATTTCCGCCGCGCCGTTGGCATCGGGCCACTTCCACCGCCAGCATGTTGGCGAGCACGGGGATATCGAACGTCCACGGGCCGGGGTCGCCTTCGCGGTGATTCGGGATGTTGATGGTGAGCGGCTGACTGAGGATGCGCCGCGCGGCTTCCGCCTGCGAAGAGACATCCAACAGTTTCGGCGCGGTCTCCTGGATCACGAGCGGCACTTCGCCATCGCGGAAGGACTGCAACTGACCGGCGAGATACACCAACGTCGCATCGAGGTTGAGCGCGCGCCCCAACCGCCCCGGCTCGGAGACCACGTTCGTGCCTTCCACGCGCAGGCTTGCCTCCACCACCTGTTGATTCACCTGCGAGGCGATATTTTGCAAATAGGTATACGCCACGCGCTGGTCGAAGATGATCACAGGCGGCACATCGGCGCCGAGTCCGCGCGCCCCAACCTGACCCGCAAGCGCCTTGAACAAGCCGCCTTTTCGTCCGTGGTTATATGCCGCCATTGCGCTGGCGGTCGGGTCGAAGACCATGCCCAATTCCGCGGGCGAAGCGACCCATACTTTATCGCCGTCGCGGAACAAGACCTTCCCCGTGATCGGATAGGAAAGCGTCTGGCTCAACTTCAACGCCGCATCGTTCGGTGAAAGACCGGAAAGGTCCACGCCCGCCACCGAGACGCCCGGAAAAATCCGCCCGGCGTACAGCAGTTGGTAGCCAATCGTCCACACGAACACGGTGGTAGCGAACAACGTGAACCCGCCGGTCAACACGGCAAGGATTTGTTTCGGCAAATGATGCCGGGAATTCAATGCGTTCATGAGGAGGGATTATAACGAAAAAATCAGCCCGCCTTCAGGTGGAATTAAGTTTAAGATTAGCAAATCGCAGATACGGTACAATCTGAAAACTTTAATGGATATACCGATGAAACCGATTTTGACTTTATTGTTGACGCTCGTCGTGTTGACTGCCTGCTCTCCCGCCTCGACCCCGACCTCAGACCTGCTCCCGGCTGCGAATGAGTTTACCCAACCCGCGAGTTTTACCCCCGCCGCTTCCACGCCGACAGCGTCTCCGTTGGCGACGGAAACTTCCACTCCCCTGCCCCCCACTGCATCCTTCACGCCAACCCCCATAGACAGTTTAAAAGCCACCGTCAGCGCGGATAGACTCAGCTGCCGCTACGGACCGGGTCCCAATTACTTGTATCTCTTTGCGTTCAAAGCGGGCGCAAACATCAAACTCGTTGGGCGGGCGGATAACGACTGGCTTTTGGTCGAAAACGAGCCGCAGCGCTGCTGGATTCATCCCGATTTTGTCACTGTCGCGGGCGACCCGCGCACGCTCAGAACCATGTACCCGGACGGATTCAAACTTATCGTATCGCCGTATTACAGCCCCACAACCGTGTTGAGCGCCGAACGAGACGGCGATGAGGTCACAGTCACATGGGTGGAGGTTAAGGTCAGCCCGGGCAAATACGAAAACCCAAATATGTTCCCGTACATCATCGAAGTTTGGCGCTGTGAAGATGGGGAGATCATCTTCGAACCCCTCGTCTCACGCTTCCCCTTCATCACCTTCGTGGACGAGGCGGGCTGTGTCCAAGCCTCCCACGGGCGCGTGTTCGTGCAGGAAAAGCACGGTTACGCCGGTCCGGCGGAGATTCCGTGGCCGGAGCATAGTGATCCGTAAAAGGTCACGGCACCCAAAACGACCACCACCCTTCACTTACGGGAATCACCTGGTTTGAAACGAAGTTTGCAAATACCGGATACGCCTCCCCTGTGTTCAAGTTCAGCAGTTGGGATGGATAAGCATAGACGCTGTTGCTATCGGGCAAATTTTTGCAACCGTAGAAAAAAGCCCATTGCGCATCCGGCGAAAGGACATAATCGCAATTCCCGAAATCCGGGTATTCGATCACATCGCTGTCTTCAATATTGATCATCCTCTGCCCAAGCGACTTATCCAATACCGAGAGGGTGGTCAACGTTTCCACGCAAACGGTCAGAAAGATGCGCTGACCGTCCGGCATCCATTCGGCGGAATAGCAATCCCCGGCGTTGTAACCCGGCAGGCGCGTGATCTCGCCGCTCGGCGCGGACCAGGTAACGAAATATTTCTGGGGACCTTTGTCGCTGCCTTTCCAGCCGTATCCCAGGATTTTATCCTCCGTGGGAGACCAGCGATCTCCTTTGTTACAGAAAATGACCAGTCCGCCCGATTCCATTTTTGCAATAGGTTCCCCCGCAATCGTCGCCAGGTAACAACCGTTCCTGATTTTGTCGGCGGGCGCTTCTCCGTAATACGCCGAATAAGCCAGGTACTGACCGGACGGGGAGAGATAGACCTTATCGCCCGCGTTTTCAAGCGCCTGCCAAACCTCCTGCTGAGCCGAGTCGTCCAGATTGGAGAAATAGTATTTTTCACTGCAAATGCCGAGTACGTCGCACCGGCTTCCCGTCACCCAATAGAAACCGCTCCCATCCGGCGATTCAAACAACAATCTTGTCGTTTCAAGGATTGCGGCGGAGGGCAGTTCGAGTTTCCTCAGTTCGCTCCCGTCCAAATTCACGACATAAAATGATTTTTTCCCGCCAGGTCTTTCCGTTGCCAGAAAAACCATTTTCCCGTTCGAGAGCCACAGGATGCTTCTCAGATAGGGGATCAACTTCTCGTTCCGAAACCCATAGGAGAGGTCCAGCGAAGTGTCCTTTCCCGTATCCAGCGGTGCGGCGTTCGTTCCATCTGGATTGATCAGGGTTATTTTTTCGTCCTTGCGCACGATCATCCGCCTTCCATCCGGGGGAAACGCCGTACACCTCAAAGCCGAGTTTTTTCAGATTTGTCCCGTCCAAAGCCGAGGACAGCCAGACAAAGGGAATCCCCTGGTCTATATCGTCTGGGACCAGCAGTTGGTTTATCCCCATCAAAATCGTACCGCCTCCGCCTTGAGGGGTAGCGGTGGGAGAAGGGGTAAACGTGGGGGTGGGAGAAATGGATAACGTAACAGATGGGGAAATATTTTCCGATCCTGGCGGCAATGTGTTTTCGCCACACGCGGTTAGCATAATAATGAACAACAACATTGCCAAAACAATAAATTTTCCTGGTGTCATAGTATTATCCTTTCGGTCCCTTGCATCGCACGAAAAACCAAGGGAGCACGCCAACAAAGACTTATCCCCCAACAACGGGACAAATTATACATTGAAGCATAACAGGATGGATTTCAACTTCCTGATAAACGCAGAGATTTACCGCGCTCTCAGCACAAGACCGAGCGAGCATTGGAAGAATTTCGCTACCGTACAAACGAACAAAATCGAACCGCCAAGACGCCAAGTTTTTCGAGGTTTCTTGGCGACCTTGGCGCACTTGGCGGTAAAAATTCTGAATGTACAGTAGAGAAAGGAATAAAAAAACCTGCCCGAATTGACGGGCAGATTTTTTGCCAAAAGGCTCCTGGCGTAGGACTTGAACCTACAACCTAGCGGTTAACAGCCGCTCGCTCCGCCGATTGAGCTAGCCAGGAACGCGAGCGATATTATATGTACTAGCCTTGGGAATGTCAAGTGAAAATTTTAGTAACGGATCGAACTCAAGTTTTCCAGTTTGTCCGTCTTATGTGTGGCGGTGATCTGGCGGACGGTGCCCGTCAGCCCGCGCACGACCAGAGTGTCGGTGTTGATGCGGTTGCCGTAATAGCGCACGCCCTTGAGCAGTTCACCGTCCGTGATGCCGGTTGCCGCAAAGAAGACATCCTCCGAAGAAACCAGGTCGTCCATCGTCAGTATCTTGTCGAAGTTATAACCGGCTTCAAGTCCGCGCCTGCGTTCATCGTCGTCGCGCGCATACAACTTGCCTTGAATCTCGCCGCCCATTGCACGCAGGGCGCAGGTCGCGATCACCCCTTCGGGCGTGCCGCCGATGCCGAACAAAACGTCCACGCCGGATTCGGGCCAGGCGGTCATCAACGCGGCGGCGACATCGCCGTCGGGTATCTGGCGGATGCGCGCGCCCGCCTTGCGGATCTCTGCAATCATCTCGGCGTGACGCGGGCGGTCAAGGATGATGGTGGTCAGGTCTTCCACCGCTTTGCCCTTCGCTTTCGCAATCTCGCGCAGGTTTTCCGTGATGGGTTTTTCGATATTGATCCTGCCTTTGGCTTCGGGTCCCACCGCGATCTTGTCCATGTAAACGAACGGACCGGGGTCGAACATCGTCCCGCGCGGGGCGACGGCAACCGTGGCAAGCGAATTCGAACGTCCAAATGCCAGGGGGCGGGTCCCGTCAATGGGGTCCACAGCAACATCCACGTCCGGGCTGGAGCCGTTGCCCACCCGCTCGCCGTTGTACAACATCGGAGCCTGGTCCTTCTCCCCTTCGCCGATGACGATGATCCCGTTCATATCCACTGTGCTGAGGACGAGCCGCATCGCATTGACCGCGGCCTGGTCTGCCCCTTCTTTATCGCCTCTCCCCATGAAGCGGCCCGCCAGCATCGCCGCCGCTTCCGTGACGCGCGCAAGTTCGAGCGCGAGGTTTCGAGTGGGTGTTGCGCCAAGAACCTCCATGGTACCTCCTAATTCTACAGAATAAACCAGACGAGAAAATAATACCCGATAACCGCCCCCCACAGCCAGGAATCGATCCGGTCGAAAAAGCCGCCATGACCGGGCATGATGTCGCTCGAATCCTTGAGACCCGACTGGCGTTTGAACATGCTCTCGCCGAGGTCGCCCAAGGGGGAGAGCGCGCCGAGGATCAGACCGAGCAGCGCGCCCTGCCAGATGGCGATGTCGCCGGTCAGGTTGCCGTAGGCGGAATAGGCGTAGACCAGAAACGCGCCGCCGATCATGCCGGTGAAGACGCCTGCAGCGTAGCCTTCCCAACTCTTCCGGGGCTGAGGCGCGGCGCCATTTTATGCTTCCCATACGCCCTGCCGATGGAGTACGCGCCCGAATCCGCGAGCCAGACGGAGGGCAGGACAAGCATGAACCACCAGCCGCCTTCGGGCAGGTTGCGGATGTCGAGCAGGTATGCGCCGATCCAGCCGATGTAGACGATGCCCCCCGGCGGTAACGCCAAAATCGAACGCGGCAGTGTCTCTGCCGCGCTCATAGGCGATAAGATGCCACGCAAGGGCAAACAGGATCGCCCCCGCAAAGGCAGGCATGGCAAACGCAGGGAAGAACATGCGCGTCAACAGGATAACCGCCACGCCCCCCACCGTGATGTGCATCTGCGGCTCCAGTTTTACCGCGCGGAACATGTACACGTATTCCCTTGCCGCACCGACCAGAAGACGCCCATAAGCAGAAAATAAGGAATGCCGCCGATCAAGATGGCGGGCATTCCTATCACTGCCAGTCCAAACACTGTGATGAGCCTTCTACGCATTTGATTCCTGGAGTTCCCCCGAAGATACCTTTCCATACCGCCTGTCGCGGTGGGCGAACGCCTCCAATGCGTGACGGTATTCCTCCTTGTCGAAATCGGGCCAGTAGGTCGGCGTGATGTACCACTCCGAATACGCCGCCTGCCAGATGAGGAAGTTGCTGACGCGCAACTCGCCCGACGTGCGGATGATCAGGTCCGGGTCGGGGACCCCGGCTGTGAACAGGTATTTGTTGACCAGTTCGTCGGTGACATCCTCGGCGGGGATGCCGTCCCTGATGATCTTTTGGATGGCGCAGACGATTTCGTCGCGCCCGCCGTAATTGAAGGCGACGTTCAAAACGAGCCGGTCGTTGTTCCGGGTCAACTCGATGGCATCCAGAACCTTTTGCTGAATCTTCGGGTCCCAGCCGCTCCAGCCGCCCGATGTGGCGCAACTGCACGCCTTCCCTGTGCAGTTCGCCGAGTTCGCGGTCAATCACATCCTGCAAAATGAACATCAACCCTTGAACTTCCTCGGGCGGGCGTCCCCAGTTTTCGGTCGAAAAGGCGTAGATGGTGAGGTATTTGATCCCAAACTCAAC
The DNA here is from genome assembly GCA_013112685.1 of Chloroflexota bacterium. GTDB lineage: Bacteria > Chloroflexota > Anaerolineae > Anaerolineales > Villigracilaceae > Villigracilis. The sequence goes on from JABFGC010000002.1 coordinate 2,524,671, forward strand.
GGTCGAGCGGATGACACGGCGCAGGTTTTCCGTGCCAGCCTTGTGTCCGGCAAGACGCGGCAATCCGCGATGAAGCGCCCAGCGGCCGTTGCCGTCCATGATTATGGCAACGTGCTGGGGAATCTTCTCAGGAGGGATGTTCAAAGGGTTTTCTGTCATATCGTTTTTCTCTTTTCAATGCCGGTGGGACATTGAAAGGCAGGCTAGACTTCCATGATGTCTTTTTCTTTGTTCTGCCCGAGCCTGGCGATCTCTTCGATATATTTATCGGTAAGTTTTTGCAGGTCGTCCTCGCCGCGTTTGAGGTCGTCCTCGGTGATGAGTTTTTCCTTTTCAAATTCGCGGATGTCGTTGTGCAGGTCGCGGCGGATATTGCGGACGGCAATGCGCGCCTCCTCCAGACGATGGTGCATGTGCTTGACCAGTTCGCGGCGGCGTTCCTCGGTGAGCGGCGGTAGGTTGAGGTGGATGACCTTGCCGTCGGAATTGGGATTCAGCCCGAGGCCCGAGACGCGAATCGCCCGCTCAATATCCTTGAGCGAGCCTCCATCGAACGGTTTGATGGTCAGGGTGCGCGGTTCGGGAACGCTGATGGAAGCCGGGTTCATCAGCGGGGTCGGCGTGCCGTAATATTCCACAGGCAGTTTTTCGATCAGGACGGGGCTGGCGCGCCCTGTGCGGATGCTGTTGAGGTCATCGGTTAGGGATTGGATCGCGCCGTGCATGCGGGCTTCGGCGTCCTTCAACAGGCTTTTGATTTCGTCGGTACTCACGATCTTCCTCCTGAAAATAATTACGATACAAGGATACCTTAAAACAGGGATTTAGGCTATGGGATTGAGAGTCGGTGGAAAATATTGAGAGACTCTCACGGTTAAAAGCGTTCCTCTTTCGACTTTCTTGCGAAAGCAGAAAGAGGAAAGAGGTCGGGTCGCCGCAGACAACGATTAGGCGGTCACCAGCGTGCCAACATGGTCCCCTTTCAATGCAGTGGTCAGGGCTTTCGAATCCCACAAGTTAAGGACAAGAATGGGCAGGTTGTTTTCCATACAAAGCGTGATGGCGGTGCTGTCCATCACTTCGAGCCGCCGGTTGAGGACTTCGATATAACTCAACCTCTCGAACTTCCTGGCATCGGGGTTTTTCTTCGGGTCGGCATCGTAGACGCCGTCCACCTTGGTGGCTTTGATGACCACGTCTGCGTCAATTTCCGTGGCGCGCAGGGCGGCGGCGGTGTCGGTGGAGAAGAACGGGTTGCCCGTCCCCGCGCCGAAGATGACGACGCGTCCCTTTTCGAGATGGCGGATCGCCCGCCGGCGGATGTACGGCTCGGCGATGGCGCGCATCTCGATGGCGGACATGACGCGCGTGAACACGCCCTGCCGTTCGAGGGCGTCCATCAACGCCATGGCGTTCATCACGGTGGCGAGCATGCCCATGTAGTCGGCAGTGGAACGGTCCATTCCGCGCTCGGAGTCCCTGCTTGCCCCGCCAAAGGTTGCCCGCGCCGATGACCACCGCCACGTCCACGCCCATCTGGCGGACTTCCTTGATGCGGCTGGCGATGGATTCGGCTTCCTGAACGTCTATGCCATAGCCCATGGGACCGCCCAGCGCCTCGCCGCTCAACTTGAGCAGGATCTCTTGTATTTCAACTCAGCCATTCATGCCTCCATATTCCTTTAGAAAAAAAGCCAACCCGAAGGCTGGCTTTCTTCAAACTTAACTTTGAGCGGCGCTTTCACCCAGTTCCCATCGCTGGAAGCGGCGGACGACGACGTTCTCGCCGATGGCAGCCACGTTCTGCAAAATGAGCTTTTCGATGGTGATCGATTCATCGCGGATGTAGGGCTGGCGCAGGAGGCAGATTTCATCCTTGTACTTTTCGACGCGTCCTTCCACGATCTTGGGCAGGACGTTATCGGGTTTGCCTTCCTCTTTCGCGCGCGCGCGGGCGATCTCCGCCTCGTGTTCGAGTTCCGCGGCGGGAATCTCGTCCGCGGTGATGTACTTCGGCGAGCCGGCGGCAATTTGCAGGGCGATCTCATGCGCCAGCGTGCGGAACTGCTCGGCGCGCGCCACGAAATCGGTCTCGCAGTTGATCTCGACCATCACACCCACACGTCCCCCGCCGTGAGAATACAACTCAATCATCCCGTTGGAGGCGGCGCGGTCGGCGCGTTTGGCGGCGGTCGCCATGCCTTTTTCGCGCGAGCCAGTCCACCGCCTTTTGAAAATCTCCATTGGATTCCTGCAACGCCTTGCGGCAGTCCAGCATCGGCGCGTTGGTGGCGGCGCGTAGCTGCTTGATCATCTCAGTCGTAATTTCCATTTCACTATCCTTGACGTTCCTTCGATTTTGTTATGCAGCTTCGGAATCCTTGGCGGCTTCGCCGGTTGTTTCAGGCTTGCCCTTCAATTTCGCCAGGGTGGCTTCGCCGAGCAGGGCATCGTCTGCCATCTCATCGTCGGTTTCCACAACCGCCTGGCGGGCAGGGCGGGACCTTGTCTTGGCTTCCGGCTTGACTTCCTCCACCTGTTCGGGTTCCTCTTCCTTGCGCATCGCCTTGCCTTCGAGCACGGCGTCTGCCATTTTGGAGACCAGCAGTTTGATGGCGCGGATGGCGTCGTCGTTGGAGGGAATCACGTAGTCAATGTCCTGCGGATTGCAGTTGGTATCCACCAGCGCCACAATCGGGATGTTGAGCAGGTTGGCTTCGCGCACGGCGGATTCTTCACGCCCCACATCCACGATGAAGAGCAGGTCGGGCAGGCGCTTCATCGAGCGGACGCCGGAGAGTCGGGTGTGCAGGCGGGCGATCTCACGTTCGATCAACAAGCCTTCCTTTTTGGTGAGGCGGTTGATGTCGCCGGAGTCGCGCATCTTTTCGAGGCGTTCCAGTTCCTGGATGCGCTGATACATGGTGGACCAGTTGGTCAACATGCCGCCCATCCAGCGCTCGGTGACGAAGGGCATGCCGCAGCGCGCCGCTTCTTCCATCACCGTTTCCTGCGCCTGGCGCTTGGTGCCTACGAACAGCACCGTGCCGCCGTTGGAAACCGTATCGCGGATGACGGTGTACGCTTGATTCGCCAGTTTGACGGTCTGCTGGAGGTCGAGGATGTGAATGCCGTTGCGCTCCGTGAAGATGTACGGCTTCATGCGGGGGTCCCACTTGTTGGTGCGGTGACCGAAATGGACGCCGCTCTCAAGCAGGGCTTTCATGGAAATATTAGCCATTTTTCTCCTATTGTATCCGTTCTCCTGCGCGCATCTCGCGGCGGCGCGGAACGGAGTGAGTTTAGCGGGGGTGATGACCCGCTCAGGGACGCTTGTTGCCCGTCCCAGGCAAGATATCGCTCCCAATCTGGGGATTGGAAGCGGCGGGATTATATCACAGGAATCGGGCGATGGACGACAGACTACGGACCACTGAATTCCGCCGCCATCGTCCACCGTCCATGGTCAATCGTCTATCGTCCCCTACCCCACGTAATCGCACCACTTCTCGTACTTCGCCACCTTGCCGCGAATCGCATCGTGATATACGTTTTGAATTTCGCGCGTGACCTTGCCGGATTTGCCGTCCCCGATTTTGCGGAAGTCAATTTCGCTCAAGCCGATCACCTCCGCCGCCGTGCCGCACACGAAGACCTCATCCGCGTTATACAACTGGTCGCGCGAGATGGGCTGTTCCAGCACGTCGTATCCCAAATCCTTTGCGATGGTGAAAATTGTGTGGCGGGTGATGCCTTCCAAGACCGGCGCAGTGGACGGCGTGATGATTTTGCCGCGCCGCACCACGAACAGGTTCTCCCCCGTACACTCCGCAACATACCCCTGCGGGTCGAGCATGATCGCTTCTTCAAAACCCAGCCGCACTGACTCGGTCTTGGCAAGGATGCTGTTGACGTAATTCCCCGCAATCTTTGCCTTGGTCATCATCACGTTTGGATGGTGGCGGGTGTAGGAGGAAATGTTCGCGCGAATGCCCTTTGCCAGCGCCTCTTCGCCAAGGTAATTCGCCCATTCCCACACCGCGATCATCAAGGCGGGTTTTCCCGCGTCAATGTTCAGGTTCCATGCGCCAGCCGTCAGGTACAGCAGCGGGCGGATATAACACTCCTCGAAGCCGTTCGCCTTCACGATTTCCTTGATCGCTTTCGAAACATCCTCAGCAGTGTAGGTTAGATCGCGGAAACCAAAAATCTCCGCCGACTCCAACAAGCGCTCGGCGTGTTCGCGCAGGCGAAAGACGGCAGGGCCCTTGTCCGTCTTGTACGCGCGGATGCCTTCAAAGACCGCCGCGCCGTAATGCAACGCCGCCGTCAGCATGTGGACGGTGGCTTTCTCGTATTCCACCAGTTTTCCATCAAACCAGATAAATTTGGACTCCATGCCCATAACTCAATTCTCCTTTTGATTTGATCATTGACCGTGACCATCCGATTCAGGCATCCACCGTCCACGGTCCATCGTCTATAGTCTTTGAATAATTTCATCCGTCATCTGACGGGTCGTCAACTTGCCACCGAGGTCGGTTGTCCGCGCGCCCTCGGCAATAGCCTGCTCAACCGCCGTTTCGATGACGCAGGCTTCGGATTCTAACTCAAATGAATAACGCAGCATCAATGCCGCCGAAAGGATGGTCCCGACCGGATTTGCAATTCCGCTGCCTGCGATATCCGGCGCGGAACCATGAATTGGCTCGTACAACCCCATGCGCGCTTCGCCGCCGGACCTCAAGCCTGATTCGCCCAAACTGGCAGACGGCAGCAATCCCATCGAGCCTGCCAGCACAGACGCCTCATCCGTGAGGATGTCGCCGAACATATTCTCGGTGACGACTACATCCATCGAAGCGGGAGCAGCCACCAGTTTCATCGAAGCGGTGTCCACGAGGACGTGGTTCAACTCAACGTCGGGATGCTCCTTTCCGATCTGGGTCGCAACCTGCCGCCACAAGCGGGAGGATTCGAGTACATTTGCTTTATCCACCGAGGTGACTTTTTTCCGGCGTCCCTTCGCCAGTTCAAAAGCGAGACTTACGATGCGCCTGATTTCGTAATCGTAATATTCGAGCGTATCCACGGCGCGTTCGTGACCATCCTTTACCTCGCGCAGTTTGGGTTGACCGAAATACAAGCCGCCCGTCAATTCGCGCAAGACGAGAATATCCACGCCAGTCAACCGATCCGGCTTGAGCGGAGAGCGGTCAACCAGCGCCGGATGAACTTTGACGGGTCGCAGGTTGGCAAACACGCCGAGTCCTTTGCGCAGGGCAAGCAGGCCGCGTTCGGGACGGTCTTTGGCGTTCGGGTCGTCCCATTTCGGTCCGCCCACTGCGCCGAACAGCACCGCATCGGATGCTTTGCAGTCTGCGAGCGTTTCATCGGTAATGGATTTCCCGGATTTATCAATCGAACAGCCGCCCATCAGGCGTTCTTGAAAATTGAATGAATGTTTATATTTCCCGGAAATGACATCCAGCACGCGCACGGCTTCGTTTACGACTTCGGGCCCAATGCCGTCGCCGGGGAGGAGGGTGATGTTGAATTCCATAAATTTCCTTATTATCGTCATTGCGAGGAGGGTGATCTTCCCGACGAAGCAATCTCCCCATCACATGGAAGATTGCTTCGGGCAAAGTGCACACCTGCCCTGGCGGGCGATGCCAGGGAGAGCGCCCTCCATTAGACTTGGAGTAGTATTGAGATTGCCAAACCAGGGCTGAACAAGTCTAGGCACCCTCCTGGGTAGCACGCTGAGCCAAACTCAAATTGCGAAGCAGACCCAGTCCTGGTTGTGAACTAAGCTCAATCAGTATTAAAGCCTGGCAGGCTAGTAATGGAGACCGCACGTTCACAAGTTGGCAAACCCAATACTCAAGTCAAAGAGGTTCACAATGACAACATTTGTATCCTTTGTAGGTGTAGATATTGCTTCCGCTTCCTTCATGGCGTGTATCGGCACCACGCCCTGGAAGGTCAGGGTCAAGCCGGTGCAGTTTGAAAATGCCGAAGACGGTTTCGTCTCCTTTCTCGGCTGGTTGCAGGAACACCATCTCAAAGCCGCAAGCACCGTGGTGTGCATGGAAGCCACCGGCGTATACAGTGAAGGTCTGGCGTACTTCCTCCATGCCAGCGGCTACACGGTAGCGGTCGAACCGCCGCTGAACATCCAGCGCAAGTTTCCGGTGAACGCTTCCAAAACCGACGAACTGGATTGTCAGTACATTGCCGAGTATGCCTGCCGCTACCAGGACAAACTCTCGTTGTGGAAGCCGAGAGCGGATATTTTAGAGCAAGTGAAGGTCCTGTTGACCACGCGCCAGTACTTTTCCGTCCAGTTGACGGGACACAAGAATGCCTTGCATGCCATCCTGCGCAAGAAAGTCTCTTCCGAACTTGCCAAACAGGCTCACCAGACCATGATTGAGCAGATTGCCAAAGCCATCAAGGACATTGACCGGGAAATCCGCCGTCTGATTGACAGCGACCCCACTTTCAAACAGACCTTGCTCTTGCTTCTGTCGGTGCCGGGTATCGGACTGCAACTCGCAGCTCACCTGCTCCTCCTTATGCAGGAAACGCTCGACCCAAGAGTCCTGGCGGCGTTCATCGGCATTTGTCCAATCAGGCATGAAAGTGGTTCTTCGGTCTTTTCCGCTCCGACTTCACGACATTATGGACCGCCAACCTTGCGAAATTGCTCTACCTGGCGGCTTGTTCGGTGCGTACTCATAAAAAACCATTTCAGCACTATTTCTTTCGTAAACTGGCGGAAGGCAAGCACAAGAAACTGGTCTTGAACAACATCCAAAACAAACTCCTCAAGATTGCCTGTGCCGTCGTCCGCTCGCAACAACCCTACATTCCAAACTATGGGCCTGTCAACCCCCTGGTTTTTCAAAAAACCTTGACAGCATCATAGTATTCGCAATGACATGTTTGTTAATGCGCCACCATCAACCCGTACTCCACCGAATCCGCCAGGGCACGCCAGGATGCTTCGATGATATTGGTGCTCGCGCCGACGGTGCTCCAACGGCTGGTGGAATTGCGCGTGTCAATGAGAACACGGGTAATGGCTTCGGTGCCATGATTCGAATCCAGGATACGGACTTTGTAATCGGACAAATGAAAGTCTGCGATTTGCGGATAATAACTCAATAATGCTTTCCGCAGGGCAAGATCCAGCGCGTTGACGGGACCGTTCCCTTCCGCGGCGGTGTGCAAAACCTCGCCCTGCACACGCACCTTGACCATTGCCTCCGCGAAGATTCCGCGCCCATCCCGATGCTCGACGTTGACGAAGAAATCAATCAATTCAAAAGGCGGTTTGTAACCGTATTCCTGCCGCTTCAACATCATCGCAACCGAGGCTTCGGCGGCTTCGAAGGAAAATCCGCGCGCCTCGAGTTCTTTGATTTCGTTGAGCACTGGCACGACCTCGTTCCCTTCCACTTCCACGCCATGTTCCTCGGCTTTGCTCAGCAGGTTTCCGCGCCCCGAAAGATCCGAAACGACCACGCGCATCTTGTTGCCGACTCGTTCGGGTTCCACATGCTGGTAGGACTGCGCGCTGCGCCGCATCGCTGCCACATGCACACCGCCTTTGTGCGCGAACGCGGATTTGCCCACGAACGGCAAATGTTCATCCGGCGTGACGTTCGCCACCTCCGCGACAAAATGGGATAGATCATATAAATTCTGAAGGCTGCCTTCGGGCAGGCAGTGGTAACCCATTTTAAGTTCGAGGTTCGCCATGATGGAGCACAGGTTGGCATTGCCGCAGCGTTCGCCCACGCCGTTGATCGTGCCCTGCACCTGGATCGCGCCTTCGCGCACCGCCACCAGCGAGTTCACCACCGCGCATTCCGAATCGTTATGCGTATGAATCCCCAACGGATGCTGGATCGCGGTCTTCAATTCGCCGAAGATGCGTTTGACCTCCCACGGGAAGGTCCCGCCGTTGGTGTCGCACAACACCACCGTCTCCGCGCCGCCGCGAATTGCCGCTTGCAGCGTTTCGAGCGCATAGGACGAATCCGCTTTGTAGCCGTCGAAGAAGTGCTCGGCATCGTAGATGACGTGCTTGTCGTTGGCTTTGAGATATGCCACCGACTGTTCGATGATGCGCAGGTTATCTTCAAGCGTGGTCAGCAGCACCTCTTTGACGTGCAGCGTCCACGTCTTGCCGAAGATGGTGCAGGCCGGGGTATGCGAATCGAGCAGGGCTTGGATGTTGGCGTCGTCTTCCGGTCCGCCTTTGACGCGGCAGGTGGAGCCGAACGCCGCGATGAGGGCATGCTTCCACTCCATGTCGCGGGCGCGCTCGAAGAATTCTACATCCTTGGGGTTCGAGCCGGGCCAGCCGCCTTCGATGAATGCGACGCCGAGTTCGTCCAGTTTTTGCGCGATGCGGACCTTGTCATTGCTCGAAAGCGTGAAGCCTTCGGATTGAGTCCCATCGCGCAGGGTGGTGTCGTAGATTTGGATTTGTGGCATAAATTGTTCCGTGTTGCGTGATGAGGAGATTAGAGAATTGGAGAATTAGAGATTGATTCTTGATTCGAATTCTGCAATCTCTTTCTCGAATCCCATGATATACCCAAGTTCATCAACACCGTTCAAAAGACAAGTCTTGTTGAACGGGTCAATGGGGAAGGTGAACGAGCCTCCAGGGTAGGAAACGGTCTGGGTCGCCAGATCAACCGTCAGTTCGGCGCGCGGCGTTTCTTCCGCCAGAGCGAAGAGCGTCCTGTGAGTCGCTTCTTCCACGATGATGGGGATGAGTCCGTTTTTGAGCGCGTTGTTGCGGAAGATGTCTGCGAAGGAGGTGGAGATGACGGCGCGGAAGCCGTACGCGGTGAGCGCCCACGGCGCATGCTCACGGCTCGAGCCGCAGCCGAAGTTGTCTCCGGCTAATAGAATTTGCGCGCCCCTTGACTCAGCCTGGTTGAGGATGAAATCTGCCTTCGGTGATTGGTCGTCGTTGTAGCGCCAGTGGAAAAAGAGCGCGTCGGCAAGACCGTTCTTGTCGGTGACTTTGAGGAACTGCGCCGGGATGATCTGGTCGGTGTCAATGTCGTTGACCGGCAGAGGGAGCATGCGGGAGGTGAGGGTTGTGAATTGAGGCATGGTTTTCCTTTAGGTACACAGGTACACAAGTAGACAGGTAGACACGTGTTTCCGTGTTTACGACATCACCGTCCTCGGGTCGGTGACCTTTCCAGCAATAGCAGTTGCCGCGGCGGTGATGGGACTTGCCAGAAACGTCCTGCCGCCTTTGCCTTGCCTGCCTTCAAAATTTCTATTGCTAGTCGAAACCGCATATTGACCGGGTTGCAGTTGATCGCCGTTCATGGCGATACACATCGAGCAACCCGCTTCACGCCACTCGGCACCCGATTCCTTGAAGACTTTATCAAGCCCTTCCTGCTCGGCTTGTTTCTTTACATCTTGTGAACCGGGAACAACCATCACGCGCACACCGTCCGCCACTTTGCGACCTTTGAGCAGGGACGCGGCGAGGCGCAGGTCCGAAATGCGCGAGTTGGTGCAGGAGCCGATGAAGACCACATCCACTTTTTGGCCGAGCAGGGATTGACCGGGCTGGAGTCCCATGTACGCCAGCGCTTTTTCAAAGGCGGCTTTTTGGGAGGCGTCAGTGAATGATTCAGCCGTTGGGACGCGGTCCGTGATGCGCATGCCCATGCCGGGATTCGTGCCGTAGGTGATCATCGGTTCGATGGCGGCGGCGTCGAGGGTGATAGATTTGTCGTACGCCGCGCCTTCGTCGCTGGGCAGGGCACGCCATTTGGACACGGCTTTGTCCCATTCTTCGCCTTTGGGCGCGAACTCACGCCCGTGCAGGTATTCGAAGGTGACATCGTCGGGAGCGATCATGCCGGCGCGCGCGCCGCCCTCGATGGACATATTGCAGATGGTCATGCGCTGTTCCATCGTGAGCGCGCGGATCGCTGAACCGGTGTACTCGAAGACGTGACCCGTCCCGCCGCCCACGCCGATCCTGGCGATGAGCGCCAGGATGATGTCCTTGGCTGAGACGCCCTTTGACAGCGCGCCGTCCACCCGCACTTCATAGGTCTTCGGTTTTTTCTGAAGCAGGCATTGGGTCGCGAGCACGTGTTCCACTTCGCTGGTACCAATGCCAAATGCCAGCGCGCCGAACGCGCCATGCGTGGCGGTGTGACTGTCGCCGCAAACGATGGTCATGCCGGGCTGGGTGCGTCCCAGTTCGGGACCGATGACGTGGACGATGCCGCGGTGCGGACTCGCCATGCCGTGCAGTTCGATTCCGAACTCGGCGGCGTTGACTTCCATCTGTTTGATCTGCGCCGCGGCAAGGGCGTCCGCGATAGGAACGTCGAGCGGCGTCGTCGGGATGGAATGGTCCATGGTGGCGAGGGTCTTATCCGGGCGGCGGACTTTGAGTCCGCGCTGACGCAGACCGGTGAAGGCTTGGGGTGAGGTCACTTCGTGGACGAGGTGCAGGTCAATGTAGAGGACAGCGGGAGCACCGTCTTGTTGCGTTACAACGTGTGAATCCCAGATTTTTTGGAAGAGTGTTTTAGGCATGGTTCGATTTACGATTTACGATTTTTGATACTTCGACAGGCTCAGTACAAGTTTTGGTTTGGCAGGATTCACTATCAGCGGAATCAACTGCTGGTTGGGCAGGATCAACTTTCAGTGCGGGAAGAAGCGAGTTCCAATCTCCAGTCTCGAATCTCCAATTCTCTAATCTCTGCTCTTCATCCCAGCATCACGCCGTAATCAGGCACTACCAATTCATGGCCTTCGGTCTGAGCGATGACGAGTTTATTCAGCGCATTGATATAGGCTTTTGCGCTGGCGACGATAATGTCGGTGTCCGCGCCGTGACCGCCGTAAACGCGCGGGTGTTCCATTTCGCTTTGCGCATCCATCATCGTGTGACCATTTTTCCCCTGAATGCGAACCGTCACTTCGCCGAGCGCATCTATCCCTTCGGTAATGGCATGGACGTTGAACTCGAGCAGTTCGCACGGGACGTTGACGATGCCGTTGATGGCTTTATACGTGGCATCCACTGGGCCTGTGCCGATGGCGGTTTGCGTGTGGACGACTCCGTCTGGTCGCGCAAACGGACGGTGGCGGTGGGCATGCCCATCGTCCCGCAGGTGACTTGCATATCGTTGAGCAGGTACACATCGCGCGGGCGGTAAAACTCGTCGGCGATGAGCGCTTCGAGGTCTGCATCCACGATCACTTTCTTGCGATCAGCCAGTTCCTTGAAACGCGTAAAGGCTTGGTCGAGTTCCACTTCATCCAGCGAGTGACCCAGTTCCGCCAGCCGCGTGCGAAGCGCATGACGTCCCGAGTGTTTGCCCAACACCAGTCTGGTCTGGTTCACGCCCACATCCTCAGGGCGCATGATCTCATAAGTGGTCTGGTGTTTCAACATGCCGTCCTGATGAATGCCGGCTTCGTGGGCGAACGCGTTTGCGCCGACAATCGCCTTGTTCGGCTGCACAGGAATCCCTGTGTAGTTGCTCACCAGCCTGCTCACGCGTGCCAACTGCCGGGTTTGAATCCCCGTTTCCAAACCGAAGACGGGATGACGGGTCTTCAACGCCATCACCACTTCTTCAAGCGACGTATTCCCCGCGCGTTCGCCGATGCCGTTGATGGTCACTTCCGCCTGCCGCGCACCCGCGCGGATTCCCGCAAGCGTGTTCGCCGTCGCCAGTCCCAAATCGTCGTGGCAATGCACCGAGATCGTAATTCCATCGTGCATGCCCGGCGTGTTTTTGATGATGCCGTCAATCAGCCTGTAAAATTCGTCGGGCGTGGTGTACCCCACTGTGTCGGGGATGTTCAACGTCGTCGCGCCGGACTTGATCGCTTCGCCCAGCACCACGTACAAAAACTCCGGGTCCGAGCGTCCCGCATCCTCCGGCGAGAACTCCACATCCTCGCACAGCGAACGCGCATACGCCACCATTTCCGCAACGCGCTGAACTACTTCTTCCGGGTCCATCTTCAACTTGTGTTTCATGTGGATGGGCGACGTGGCAAGGAACGTATGGATGCGCGGCTTCCTTGCCCCCTGCACCGCCTCCCACGCCTTGTCAATGTCGGATTTATTCGCCCGCGCCAGCCCCGCAATGACGGGGACTCTCGCATCAGACTCACCGACGGCTGGGTTGCCCACTTCGAGCGCGATTCGGCGGACGGCTTCCAGGTCGTCCGGCGAGGCGGCTGGAAATCCCGCTTCGATCACATCCACGCCGAGCCGCGCGAGGTGATGCGCCACCTCCAGTTTTTCCGCGGAGGTCATCGTCGCGCCGGGGGATTGTTCGCCATCGCGCAGGGTGGTGTCGAAAATTTTGACGTAGTTAGTGTTGGTCATGGTCTCTTTCTTTCGGTGGAGAGACTAGATGACTAGAGACTAGTCTCTACTCTCTAGTCTCTATCCTTTCTTCCAATTCTCCGGTCGCAGTGACCGCACCGCCGCGCCCGCCTGCCACATTTCCGAGTTGCGGATGGCAGCCAGTTCCTTTTCCAGTTGTTCGCGGTAATCCGGTTTGCTGTTGGCTTCGAGCGTGATGCGGGCTTCGTTGCCTGAAACGACGCTTTGATACAAATCGTCGAATACGGGCGCGACCGCATCGCGGAATTTATCCTTCCAATCCAGCGCGCCGCGTTGGGCGGTGGTGGAACAGTTGGCGTACATGTAGTCCATGCCGTTCTCGCCGACGAGTCGAATCAGCGATTGAGTCAACTCTTCGACGGTTTCGTTGAATGCTTCGGAGGGTGAATGTCCGTTTTTGCGGAGGACGTTGTACTGCGCCTCCATAATCGCCGACAACGCGCCAATCAGCACGCCGCGTTCACCCGTCAGGTCGCTGTAGACTTCGTTCTTGAAGGTGGTCGGAAACAAATAGCCCGCGCCGATGGCGATGCCCAAAGCGATGGTGCGCTCATAGGCGCGACCCGTTGAGTCCTGGTGAACCGCAAAACTGGCGTTGATGCCTGAACCATCGAGAAAATTCCTGCGGACGCTGCGACCCGCTCCCTTCGGCGCGACCAGCGCCACGTCCACGTGCGGAGGCGGGATAACGCCCGTATCGTCCTTGAACGTGACCGAGAAGCCGTGCGAGAAGTACAGCATGTCCCCTTCGTTGAGATTTTCCACAATCTTCGACCACTGCGAACGCTGTCCCGCATCGGACAAAAGATATTGAACAATTGTGCCTCTCTCTGCCGCTTCCTCCACCGAGAACAGCGTCTCGCCGGAACCCAGCCGTCGGCAATCGCCTTATCCCAGTTCTTCGTCCCCGCGCGCTGACCGATGATGACCTTGACGCCGTTGTCGCGCATGTTCAGCGCCTGCGCGGGTCCCTGCACGCCGTAGCCAAGAACTGCCACGACCTCATCCTTCAACACCTCCCGCGCCTTCTCCAACGGGAATTCATCGCGCGTAACGACTTCCTCTTCCACACCGCCGAAGTTAATCTTTGCCATAGTTGTTTGCTCCTGGTTGTTTATGTAGATATGTACACACGTGGACAAGTAGACAGGTAGACACGGAATACGCAACACTCACCACGCAGCACGTGTTTACCTATGTACCTATTTCTCTGTTTACTTCCTCACGGCGCCATCTCCGCCAATTCCATCACATCCTCATAGCGGTTGCCGTTCGTCCCAGCCACGCGGCGGACTCCATCGTTGACTCCGCGCGTCATCGAGACTTGACCCGTGCGAACCATCTCCACGATTCCAATCGGACGAAGCAACTCAATCATCCCCTCGATTTTGTCCTCCGTCCCTGTGATTTCGACAACAACTGAATCGGGAGCCACGTCCACGATGCGGGCGCGGAAGATTTCAGCCAGCCCATTGACCTCGGCACGCCGTTCGGGTCCGACGCGGACTTTGATCAGAGCCAGGTCGCGGGTCACAGTGGGTTGACGCGTGACGTCCTGCACATCAATCACATTGACTAGTTTATAAAGATTCGCTTCGATGCGATGCGCGTCCACGTCCCCATTCGGGCAATCCACCACGATGGTCATACGCGTGACATCGGGATTTTCCGTCGTCCCCGCGTTGATAGACTCGATGTTGAAATTGCGGCGGCGAAACAACGAAGCCACGCGGTTCAAGACGCCAGGTTTGTTTTCCACTAATGCGATGAAGGTGTAGTTCATTTCAATTCTCCAATTCTCATCATGTCGTTGCGAGGGCGTTCGTTGCCCGAAGCAATCTCCTGTTATCAAGGTATTCCTGGCTAGAGGAGATTGCTTCGTCGTCGCTTCGCTCCTCCTCGCAATGACATTATGCTTTCACTGGTCTCCGTATCATCTCATGCAATGCCGCGCCTTGCGGGACCATCGGGTAGACGGCGTCCTCCTTTTCCACTTTGAACTCGAGCACCACGGGACCCCTCGGTCTGGCGCGCCCATGCGATGGCTTCGTCCACTTCCTCACGTTTGGTCACGCGCCGCGCCGGGACGCCGTGCGCTTCGGCAAGTTTGACAAAATCAGGCGTGAGCATGTTGACCGCGGAGTAACGTTTCTCGAAGAAGAACTCCTGCCATTGCCGCACCATGCCGAGGAAATTGTTGTTCATGATGGCGACTTTGACGTTCGCGCCCTCCTGCACGGCAGTCGTCAACTCGGCGGCGGTCATTTGGAATCCGCCGTCGCCGGCGATTGCCCAAATCTCCGGTCTTTCGCCGCGAACCACGCGCCGATGGCGGAGGGGAGCCAAAGCCCATCGTCCCCGCGCCGCCCGATGTGATCCAGCGATTCGGTTTTTCCAGTTGATAGTATTGCGCCGCCCACATCTGGTGCTGACCCACGTCCGTGGTCACGATGGCGTTGCCGCCCGTCGCTTTCCAAATATCGGCGACGAGATGCGCCACATACAACTTGCCATCGTCCTCCCAGTTCATGATCGAGCGCGAGTCGGCTTCGTTCTTCCAGCCTTGAATCTCTTCCAGCCATTCGTCGTGGTCGTATTCATCCACCAACGGAATCAAATCGGTCAGCACGGTTTTCAAATCACCGACGAGCGGAACATCCACAAAAACGTTTTTATGAATCTCGGAGGAATCAATCTCGATGTGAATTTTCTTTGCCTTCGGCGCGTAGGTCTTGAGCGTGCCGGTCACGCGGTCATCGAAGCGCATCCCGAACGCCAGAATCAAATCCGAGTTTTGAATCGCCATGTTGGTGTAGGCCTCGCCGTGCATGCCCATCATGCCCAGGCTCAACGGATGCGACGCCGGGAACGCGCCCAGCCCCAGCGGCGTGCTTGCCACCGGCGTCTGCGTCTTGACCGCGAATTGCATCAACTCCTCTTCCGCCTTGGACATGATCACGCCGTGTCCGCACAGGATGATCGGCTTCTTCGCCCGCTCGATCAACCCAACCGCCTGATCCAACAGTGCACGCGGCGAGCGCGTCACCGGCTGGTAGCCGGGCAGTTTCACTTCTTCGGGATACACAAACTCACACGACTCCACCTGCGCGTTCTTGCAAATGTCAATCAACACGGGGACCCGGTCTCCCGCCGCGCGCAATGTAGAATGCCTCGCGGATCGTCTCCGCGATCTGGTCAGCGCGCGTCACGAGATAATTGTGTTTCGTGATCGGCGGCGTGATACCGGTCACATCCGTCTCCGGAACGCGTCGCCGCCGATGAGATGCGCCGCGACCTGTCCCGTGATAAACACAACCGGAACCGAATCCATCATCGCGGTGGCGATGCCCGTCACGAGATTCGTCGCGCCGGGACCCGAGGTCGCCATCGCCACGCCCACCTTCCCCAAAGCGCGCGCGTATCCATCCGCCATGTGCGCGCCACCCTGCTCGTGGCGCACCAGCACGTGATGCACAGGGTAATTCAGCATCGCGTCATAAATCGGCATGTTCGCGCCGCCGGGGTAGCCGAAGACCACTTCCACACCTTCGCGCACCAAACATTCCCAAACAATTTCTGCGCCTTTTTTCTTCATTCGCTCTCCTTTATGTCATTGCGAGGACGCTCTTGCTCTTTGTCCGAAGCAATCTCCAACTCGATGAGGGGATTGCTTCGTCGGGAAGAGCACCCTCCTCGCAATGACATCAAATTTTTAAAACCGCTCCCGTATCCGCGCTGGTGACAAAATATGAATATCGCTTCAACCATTTCGATGTGACTTTGGACTCGAACGGAGGCAGCGCCGCGAGCCGACTCTGAATCTCCGCCTCGCTCAACCTGACGTTGAGGCTGCGCGCCACCAAATCAATCTGGATCACATCCCCAGCACGGAGCGCCGCAATCGGACCTCGTGCCGCCGCTTCCGGCGAGACGTGACCGATGCACGCGCCGCGCGTCCCGCCGCTGAAGCGACCGTCCGTGATCAACGCCACCTTGTCGCCGAGTCCCTGACCCATGATTGCAGACGTGGGTGACAACATCTCCTGCATCCCAGGTCCACCCTTCGGACCTTCATAACGCACAACGACACAATCTCCCGCCTTGACCTTGCCCGCCAAAATTCCAGCCATCGCTTCCTCCTGCGATTCAAAAATCACCGCAGGACCTGCGAACTTCATCATCGCTTCACTGACTCCGCCCACCTTCACTACCGCGCCCTTCGGAGCGAGATTGCCAAATAGAATTGCCAACCCGCCGCGCTTGGAATGCGCGTTGTCGTACCGTCGAATAACCTCTTCGTCTTTGATGTCGCAGCCTTGAATCGATTCCCCCAGAGTCTTGCCTGTCACTGTGATACGGTCAAAATGCAACATGCCCGTCCCCCACTGGATTTCGTTCATTATCGCAGGGATGCCGCCCGCGCGATGGACATCCTCCATGTGCCACTTGCCCGCCGGGCTCACTTTGCAGATGTGAGGTACTTTGTCTGCGACAGAATTAATTCTTTCCAGCGGATAGTCCACGCCGGCTTCGTTCGCCAATGCCAGCGTATGAAGAACCGTATTCGTCGAGCCGCCCATCGCCATATCGAGTGCAAACGCGTCGTCAATCGCTTCGGCGGTCACGATATCGCGCGGCTTGAGGTCGCGTTCGATAAGGGTCATGATTTGAGCGGCGGCAGTCCGCGCTAAATCTTCGCGTTCTTTTGTTTTGGCTAAGGCTGAACCGTTATACGGCAGCGCAAGTCCGATCGCTTCCATGAGACAGTTCATCGAGTTCGCAGTAAACATCCCTGAGCACGAACCACAGGAGGGACAGGCAAATTTTTCGAGAGTTGTCAGTCGTCTATCGTCAATCTTTCCGGCTGAATACGCCCCCACGCCTTCGAACACGGAGATCAGGTCAATCGTCTCGCCTTCGGGAGTCATGCCTGCTTTCATCGCGCCACCCGAAACAAATATGGTCGGGATGTTCACACGCATCGCGGCGAGCAGCATCCCAGGAACAATCTTGTCGCAGTTCGGAATGCAGACCATGGCGTCGAAGCGATGCGCCTCGATCATCGTCTCGACGCAATCCGCGATCAGTTCCCGCGACGGAAGCGAGTACTTCATCCCCATGTGACCCATAGCGATGCCGTCGTCCACGCCGATGGTGTTGAACTCGAACGGCACCGCCCCCGCCGCACGGACGGCATCCTTCACCAGTTTGCCGAATTCCTGTAAATGCACGTGCCCGGGCACCACGTCCACATATGAGTTGACGATGGCAACGAACGGCTTATTGAAATCCTCGTCCTGCAAACCGGTCGCGCGCAACAAGGCGCGATGCGGCGCTTTTTCGTATCCTTTTTTGACGGTGTCGGAACGCATGGGTCTCCTTGAAAGAGACCTGACATGTCTCCGCGAGGAGCTGGTCGTTAGTTGTCTTTGTCCACGCTATGACTGTTGAAGGCAGCGGCGCGGATAAGACATGTCAGGTCTTGAATTTGGTAACAAAAAAGCCGCCCGTGGTTAGGGCGGCTCTTTGCATTTGCCTGGGTGTGTGTTATTTTCTCACTCTCACCGGCGCCATCCTAACCGAAAATAGATCCTTGATAATAAGGACCGCAATCAGGATGACAATAAGGGAGAGGGAGAAGGTGGCGTTCATCTGGCTTTGGGTATTTCGCCCGATTATAGGCAGAAACGGAAATAAGTCAAGAGGGAATTGTAGGATTCGGAGAAGCCATGCCGGACATCAACGCAAACAGACAAAACACTCCTGTTTTTTCACAGACCCATGGCAGAGTCGCATCCAAACTAAAGGGTTTGAGGCGTCAATTTACAATGCGCCGCCGTCAAGTGTGATATTGGTACGACGATCTTTCCCTTTTCCGCTGCTCCCACCTACCGATTTTGATTCAACGGCGGGATGTTCTGATTAAGGCAAAAGAGATTATCGGGATCGTAGCGGGACTTGATCTCTTGAAGTCGCTTCCACGCGGACCCGGGGTATGCCGCGCGGACCCGAGCCTCTCCCTCGTCTCCGAGGAAGTTGACGTACGCACCCTTGTCGCTTTGCTCGATTGCGCTCTGAAATTCACTCACCCACGCTTCGTGTACTGATTTATCTTCAGGCTTTTCATAGAGCGCGGCAAGGTTCGCCATGATTCTTGAATTGCGATGCGCGAAGGCGGTCGCATCCACCGGGACGCGCGCCATCGCTCCGCCCAGCACGCGGAGTTGATTCACTGCCATCATTGCCGTGGATGATCCCGGGCGATCCAAAATCGTTTCCGCCACTGGCCGATCCACGCGGTCGAGGAACATTGTCCGCGCGGCGGCGACGGGATGATACCCGCCTTCGTCGGGCAGATAGATTTCGGGATAACTCATCGGTTTGAGCATGTCGGCGAGAGGCGCGGCAAGTTTGCGGAAGGGGGCAAGGACCTGCTCACCTTTGGCAGGATCGCCCGCGTACACCATGATCGCCCACACGACCATCCTGCCGTGATGCTCCGGGGATAAAAACGGCATCGGCGGCGCGGGCATGATATTTACGATGCCGGATAATTCGTCGGGAGCCGAATCAGCCTCCCCGATGAAAGAGGCGATCACGTCCGCTGTGGCAGGCAGGAACAACATCCCGCCGTACACCTGATTCACGTCATGCAGTTGGAATTTGAAACGAGTCGCAACGCCGAAGTTTCCGCCTCCGCCGCGGATCGCCCAGAAGAGGTCCGCGTGAGAACTGTCGTCCGCGTAAAGAAGTTGACCATCCGCCGTCACCACTTCCGCGGCGAGCAGGCTGTCAATTGTCAACCCATATTTGCGGACGAGATAGCCAACGCCGCCGCCGAGCGTGATGCCGCCAAGACCCACCGAGCCGGTATCGCCAAAGCCGACGGCAAGCCCGTGCGCACCTGCCGCCGTTGTGAATTCCCCGGCGGTCATGCCGGTCTCCACCCAGGCAGTGCGTTTTTCGGCATCAATCTCCAACTTTTTCATATCACCCAGGCCCAGCACGACGCCGCCCTCGGTGACGCTGTGACCCGCACTGCTGTGACCGCCGGCGCGGACGGCGAGTTCCAGTCCGTTCTCGCGCGCCAATGAAACGACGCGGGCTGCGTCGCCCGCATCCGCCACTTTGATGATCGCCATGGGGCGGCGGTCAATTCCGCCGTAGAAAGTGGCGCGCGCCTGCTCGTATCGTGAGTCGTCCGGGGTGATGACGCGGCCGTTGAAAAGGGCGCGCAGGTCCGAGGTCGAGAGGGAGGCGGGCTCTGTATCCAGCGCAGTGAAAACTTTTTTCGTCTTCATGATATTTCTCCAATACTAAAAGGTTTCTTCTCGATTGTCTGCCTTCAGGAATAAAGCGGAGGGGCGAGGGCAGGGCTTTGCCACTCCGTTTGCAATTTGCCCCGTATTTTAGAACATTAATTCTAAGTCGTCAAGTTGGGCTTCGAGGAAATGACCCCAGCCCTTTATTTGGGCGATCTCAGGAACTGAAAATAACCGAATGCAACGACAAGGAAAAGATAAACCGCCGTTATCACATAGCCAAACCAGCCCATGACGCCGGTCAGCGTGGCGCGCAGGGCGATCACGGTGCCGATCACCCCTGCAAGGAAATTGCCCGTGTTGATCGCGCCGGTCGCTTTGGGGTCGGTCACGTCGCGGGCAAGCAGGGTCGTCACGCCGCCCACGACCAACTCCACAGCGATGAGTTGCGCCAGCGTCCGCGCGTCCGCCGTATTGTCCATGCCCATGAGACCGAGCAGGAAGGGACTCACCAGGAAAAAGCCGAGCGCAAAGCCAAGCGACACCACGGTATTGAGCAGATACAAATTTCGCAGGTTCATTGGATTCTCCTTGTGTGCAATTGTATATTTCTCTCTTTACCAACACATACCGACCGGAAAAGGTTCGTCTGCCTTTGAAAAAGAGTTTGTCGGTCTTTTTATGAAAATTTCACTGCCGCACAATGACCGAAATCGAACCGCCAAGTGCGCCAAGAAAACCTCGAAAAACTTGGCGCGCTTGGCGTCTAAGCCCCCAGAGTGGGGGTGGCGGTAAAGATTTTGAATGTACGGTAGCGAAATGAAAACTATCCGTCGGCAGAGGCGAGCCGCCCGATGAGTCTGAAATCTCTGCGCCGTTCCAATGGACCGCCTCCGCGTGCGCCTGCCGTTATGCTCAACTCACCGCCTTCTTCACCAACGCGGCGATCTTCGCTTCTTCGGCGGCGGTCAACTTGATCAGCGCAAACGAGGCGGCCCACATATTGCCATCGTCAAGCTTCGCATCCGGCTGGAAGCCGAAGGTCGCATACCGCACGTTGAACTTGCTCGCCGCTTGAAAGAAGCAAATGACCTTGCCCTCCGCATTGGCGTAGGCGGGCATTCCATACCAGGTCTTCGGCATGAGTTCGGGCGCAGTTGACTTGATAAGTTCATGGATTCGCTTCGCCATCGAACGGTCTGGCTCTTTCATCTTTGCAATCGCTTCAAGCGCGGCTTTTTCCGCTTCTTCCTTGTTTGCGGCTTGTTTTCTCTCTTTGAGAGTTTCCTTCATCGCCGCTATTTCTTCCTTCGATAATCCCTTGTAGGTATTGCTGCTGGCGGCGCGCTTCGCAGGTTTTTTTGTTTCTTTCTTTGTGCTCATAAAAATCTCCTTATCAAAATCGGGCAGGCTTGACACCAAACCTATTTAGTTATATAATAAAGATACTTTATTATAAAGATAATGTCAAGGGTAAATTTCTATGACGAACTCAACAAAGACAGAACTCAAAAAACGAGCTTTGATGGCAATCAGGGACTACGGGGTGAATTTAACGCTATTCCGAAACGCCATGAGCGAATGGGCGGGGCTTAATGTAACCGATATGGAATGTCTTCGGCTTCTCTTTTTCAAAGGCGTTGCCACACCTTCTGAACTTTCCAGGTCCACGGGTCTCACCTCTGGCGCAACGACCGCCATGCTGGATCGGCTCGAAAAGGCCGGCTTGATTGAACGCCGACCCAACCCCAATGACCGCCGGGGGACTCTGATCGCGCCTGTACAATCGAGCTCCGAAAAAGTTGCAGCATGGTTTGAGTCGGCGCGGAACGCGCAGGATAAATTGATCGCAAGCTATTCTGAAAGTGAACTGGAGATCATTGCCGATGCCTTCGAACGCTTTGCAAAACTATGGGACGATGAACGCAGGAAGGTTCAAAAGCATCCGTAGTCACTCTTCGTCGTGCGCCTTTTGCAGGTCCGCAACAATGATCTTTTTCATCTTGAGCATAGCATTGACCACCCGCTTGGACTTGACCGGGTCTGGAGTACCGATCAACTCACCCAATTGCTTCGGGATGATCTGCCACGACAAGCCGAATCTATCCTTGCACCAGCCGCATTGCTCGGCGTCGGGAACAGCAGACAACCTGCTCCAAAAATAATCCACTTCCTTCTGGTCTTCGCATTCCACATAGAACGAAATCGATTCGTTGAAATTAAAGACCGGTCCCCCATCGAGCGCCATGAAGCGCTGACCCGCCAGCTCGAAAATACCCGTGAGCACCTTGCCTTCCATCTGCTCCGCGCCGGGCGCTTCCATGCCTTTTTCATAGCGCGTAATGGAAACAATCTTCGACTCCTGCTTCTTGTGCGGCGCGCCGTTGAACGTATCGACATAATAGTTCATCGCCTCTTCACATTGCATGTCGAACCACAAACTTGGGACAATCTTATTCATTTCAATCTCCTTTGGTTTTCATTTTATTTGCCTGTAAATGCAATTTGACAACTCTTTCGATCAACTTGATTGGAAGCGGCTCATCGAGCGGAAATTTCAACGTTCCCTTGCCGTCCACATAGTTTGCGATCTGACGTTCGAACGCCTCGCTCCCCGCCGGTATCGGGTACAGCGACACATGCTTTTTCCACCCCGCAAAATGGACGATGTTCTTGCCGTTCCGTTCAAACGCCGCGATCTGGTAACTGATTCGCTCTTTCGCATCTGGCGCCAGTTTGCGAATCAATCTGCGAATCTCTTGTAAATACGCTTGCGACTCTGGCGGACACGCCGCTATATATTCGTCAACGGATCTGAAGTCAGTCTTAGCCATTTTGTCCTTCCATGAGCGTCAACAACTTCGTCGTCGTATTCCAGTTGCGGATGGTCATATTCTGATAGACCGGCAGCCCAATAATTTTTGTCAGGTAACTCTGCGAAGCGCGGCTGATGAGACGCGAAAAATAAAGCGCCTGCTTGCCTGCATGAGCCGTATCCACACCTTCGCGGACTTTCACACTCTCCATCGCTTCCTTTGGCGTGAGCGGCTCTTTCAAGAAAATGACATCGTATCGAAACTTCTTCTCTTCCTTGCCAAATCCCTCCGGCGCGGACTTAACAATGCCAGCCAGTTCCTTTTCAGCGATTACGACCACCTTCGCGTCAAAGTTGAAGCGTTTGGAAAGCCCCTTTTCGATTTGGGTCGTCAACACAGCCTTATCCTTTTCATCAGACTGAATCAGTACATTTCCGCTTTGAATATAGGTCAGGACATTTGAAAAGCCCATCGCCTCAAAACTGGCTTTCAAGTCCGCCATTTTGATGATGTTCTTTCCACCAACATTGATTCCGCGCAACAGGACAAGATATTGATTCATGCAGTTATTCCTGATCTTTCAGCTTCAAATAATACTCTCGTTGTTTCTTTTCAAACTTTTCAGTCGCGTACCGCAATGTGACTCTCGGCATGTCAATGGCATATTTATCCAAGAATTTCAACAAACCCTTTCTATCTTTATCGCCTGCAAATCGCAATGCCCAGCCGTTGGCTTTGTGAATCAAATCCTCTTTATCGTAGAGCATGATTTCAGCAAGTTTGAAGGCATCGTCCATATCGCCCTGTCCGATGAAGAACAGCGTGCTGACAATCGCCGTCCGCCGTTCCGCCATCCTCTTCGATTTCGCCAGTTTGTACAAAATCTTGCGCGGCTTGTCGAAGAGATAACTCCCCACCACCCACGGAGCAGAGCGATCCACCAAGTCCCAGGTGTTGATGCGGTCATGGCGGCGGATGTACAGGTCGAAGAGTTTCTTCTTCTGTTCAGCAGTTGTCTTTTTGGAACGCGCCTGAAAATCCATGATGCTGACCGCGCCGACCCGCATTTCGTGGATGGGGCTTTCCAACATCGCTTCGACTTCACCCAACTCCATACCCATGAATTCTTTTGCCAGCGCAAAGACCTGTCCCATGCGGACGCCGATAATCGCATCGTCCTCATCTGACGCAAGGTGAAGGTGAGATTTCGCAACTGCGGGCGAACGCAGAGCCTTTAACCTTTTGAGAAACTCAGCCGAGGTCAACTGTGCGGGCATCTTACAATCCTTTTGCTAGAAGATCATCCAAGCGTTCGTATCCCTCGCGGACGCCTTTCTCCATTCCGCTTTGGATCATGCCGTCGCGGTCAGAGACAGATTGAAAGATGGAATGAATCGTGGCTTTCGTCCTGCCGCCGGGCAATTCTTCCAGGGTCATGCAATCCAAAGAGACGTGACCGGGGTAGCCTTCGAATTCAAAGGTCTGCACCATCCGTTCAACAGACACCTCATGAAACGTGCCGTGAAAACCGAACTCATTGCCTTGCGGGTCTTTGTGAATGAAACGCCACTTCCCACCGCTGACCGGCTCGAATTCCCGAAGGATCATCTTATACCCATGCGGACCCACCCACTGAACATATAATGCCGGGTCAATGTGCGCTTTGTACACCAACTCACGCGGCGCATCGAATTCGCGAACGATAAAAAGTTCCTGCTTGCCGGGTTCAGCGGTGACGGTTACTTTATTTTTCGGGGGCATGTCATTTCTCCTTTTTCATTTGTTCCAATAAATCGTCGAGGCGGTTAAACCTGTCTTCCCATACTTTGCGATACTGTTCAATCCAATCGGTCACTTCACCTAATTTATCGAAACACGCTTCCACATACCGCTCGCGTCCCTGTGGGATGACGACCACCAATCCGCATTCCTTCAATATCTTGATATGGCGCGAGACGGCAGGGCGGCTGATGCGAAAATTCTCGGCAACACCGTTCAAGGTCAGCCGCTGATGAGAAAGCAACGCCAGAATGGCGCGTCGGTTGGGGTCTGCAATGGCTTGAAATACGTCTCGTCTCATGCTTCCTTTTGCGTAACCATTCCGTTACATATCATGAATAGATTTTAGAACGGATTTTCTGATTTGTCAAGTGGCAATTTATCCGCGAAATCGGGGATACGAACCCAGCACGCGCAGCATCAAGGCATCTCCCCCAAATGGTCGAGCGCGCGTTTGGAAACATCGTCGTGCGCCGAGCCAATGAAATCAATGTAAAACAAATACTCCCAGGGCTTACCCTGCAGCGGGCGCGATTCGATTTTTGTGAGGTCGAGATCGCGCAGCGCGAAGACGCTCAACGCCTTGAACAACGAACCGGGGACATTTTTCAGTGTGAACACGATGGAAGTCTTCGCCTCTTCCGTCGGGACAACTGATTCTCGTCCGACAGCGAGAAAACGCGTATAGTTTTCCGCGTTATCTTCGATACCTTCCTCCAGAATTTGCATGCCGTACAAATCCGCCGCCCGCCGCGATGCAATCGCTGCCATATCGCGCGCGCCAGATTCCTTGAGCATCTTCACGCTTCCCGCCGTATCGTAGACTTGTTCCGCTTTGATGCCATGCGAGCGCAAATACGCCGCGCACTGTCCCAACGCCTGCGGATGGCTGATGGCTTTCTTGATATCTTCCTTCTTCACGCCGGGGTTTGCAATCAGACAATGCCGCACGCGCAGGAAGTACTCCCCCACAATATGCAGGTTATGCCGAAGCAACAAATCATAATTTTGGTAAATGCTGCCCGCCAATGAATTTTCGATGGGAGCCAACGCCAAATCGCTTTTGCCGGAGACGACAGAGTCGAACATCACATCGAATGACTCGCAAGGAAGCGTCTCCACATCATTCCCAAAATAATCGAAGACCGCCTGCTCACTGTACGCGCCGGGTTCGCCTTGGAAGGATACTTTCATGTTCAACTCCATTTTGGGTAAGTAGTAATTGGTAAATGGTAATTAGAGATTGGAGATTTACCAATTACCAATCTCCAATTACTGCCCTTCCGCCCACTTCACAATCTTCCGAAAGCCCGCCTCCACATCTTCCTCAGAAGCGGCAATGGTCATGCGGATGAAGCCCTCGCCCTGCTCGCCAAACGCGGAGCCGGGCACGAGTCCCACGCCTTCCTCTTCGAGGATTTTTTCGCACATCTCCACCGAAGACTTGTTCAGGGCGCGCAAGTCCAGGAAGAAATAGAACGCGCCCTGCGGCGGAATGACTTTGACTTTCTCGCTTTCGAGTTCATGTGCAAGACGAATGACCAGGTTACGGCGGCGGCTGTAGGCGGCGCGCATTTCGGCAGTGACCTCTTGAATCTTTGGGTCTGTCAGGGCAAAGGTCGCAGCTTTTTGGATGAAGGGAGCCACACAGGTAATGGAATTTTGCCCGGCTTTCAAAGCGTTCTGGATCACCCGCGCAGGCGCGGCAAGGAAACCGACACGCCAGCCGGTCATCGCATACGATTTGGACAGGCTGTTTACCAAAATCGTGCGTTCCTTTGCGCCTTCAAAATCTGCCGCACAGGTGGGTTTGCCTTCGTAATACAAACTTCCGTAGACTTCATCGCTGACGATCCACAAGTTGTGTTCTTTGGCGAAGTCTTGCAGTTTTTGCAGGTATTCACGTGATGGGAATGCGCCGGTTGGGTTGGAGGGATAGTTCAGGACGATGACTTTCGTGTGAGGAGTCAACGCTTTCAGCCAAGAGTCAAAATGAGGGACGAACCCACGCTCCGCGTCGGCGGGGGCAGGGATGCGGATCACATTCCCGCGTAGCATGACCGCCATGTTGGAATGCGTCGCCCACGAAGGGTCCGGCACCAGCACGTCATCGCCGGGATTCAAAATCGCCTGCATCGCCGTGTAATAGGCATGGATGCCGCCATGTGTGACGAGTATTTCCGAGGCGGGATCATAGCTCACACCTTCATCGCGTTGAAGTTTTGCGGCAATGGCTTTGCGCAATTCGAGTGTGCCTGTGGAGGGGCCGTAATGGGTGTGTCCTTCCTGCATGGCTTTGAAGGCGGCTTCTGCAATGGCGGGATGCGTCCCGAAATCCGGGTCGCCGACCTGCAAGCCGATAATTTTGTGCCCGCTGGCTTTGAGCGCGAGGATACGGTCTGCCATGGCGACGGTGGCGGATTGGCGGATGAGGTCCATTTGTGTGTTGAGATTGCGCATGATGCGAGTGTATCAAAGAAAGGAAAATCCCGTCAACGAATGGACGGTATTGTCAAAAAAGAGTGCCCCTCTTTAGCGCAAAGACACAAAGTCACGAAGACTCGAAGAGAGATACTTTGTGTCTCGATGTCTTCGTGACTTTGTAGTTCCAGTCTTTCTTTTTTTATTTTCAATTTCGCATTTTTTCGTAGAGCGGCTGGAGGCGGGTGTACATTTTTTTATAGACCCCGTAATACAGCTCATTGTAGCGGGTGTGCGTTTTGGGATCCGGTTCGAAGGTGTCGCGGATGTGAGTCATCTCGCGGATGGCGGTGGGGAAATCTCTGTGGATGCCCATGCCGACCGCCGCGTCCATCGCCGCGCCGAGACCGGAGGCTTCGTAGATGTGCGGACGTGAGGCGGGCAATCCAAACACATCCGCCGTCAATTGCAGCGCCGCATCCGATTGACTGCCGCCGCCTGCCACGCGCAACTCGGTCACTTGAACGCCGCTGCGTTTGGCAGTTCTCTCCGCACCTTCGCGCAGGGCATATGCAAGTCCTTCAAGGATGGCGCGATACAAATGCGCGCGGGTATGCACGTCGCTGAAGCCGATGACGGCGCCGCGCGCTTCGGGTCGGGGAAGACCAAGCCGGGCGACCAGTATGGTTGCAGGATCAACCCGTCCGAGCCGGGCGGGACGGAGCGCACGAGTTCGTCGAACAAGGTCTCCGGCTCGATGCCGCGTTCGTCGGCGAGGTTCTGTTCGCGCAGACCGAATTGCTGTTTGAACCAGGTCACCATCCAGTAGCCGCGGTTGACGCCGATCTCGAAGTTGTAGGCAGCAGGCACGGCGGCAGGATACGGCGGCAGGAGCGGGATGACTTCGATGTATTTTTGTGCGTGGTGTTGATGGTGGCGGTCGTGCCGTAACTCAGGCAGGCAACGTGCGATTCGAGACAGCCTGCGCCAAGCACTTCCGTCGCTTTGTCGGCGGCGGCGGCGATGAGCGGGAGTCCCTGCGGGATGCCGGTGGCAGAAGCGGCTTCGGCGGTGATCCCGCCCAATGGCGACGCGGCAGGCACGAGGTCCGGTAAGAGGCGTTTGTCCATCGGAACCGCCTGCCATTTCCAGTCCCACCACTTTGCCCACGACTGCGCTTTGTAATCGAAGGGGACGTATCCGACCTGACTGGAGACGGAGTCCACAAATTGACCGACGAGTCGATGCGTGAGGTATCCTGATAAGAAGAGATACTTGTGCGTTTCTTTCCACACCTGAGGCTGGTTCGCGCGAATCCAGTTCGCCTCCGCCTCCGCCTGGAGATACGCCACCGTTGCCGACGCGCCCGCAACTGCAAACGCCGCGCCCCACAACCCGCCGACGGGTGTGAGCCCTTCGGTGCG
Organism: Chloroflexota bacterium; assembly: GCA_013112685.1. Classification (GTDB taxonomy): domain Bacteria; phylum Chloroflexota; class Anaerolineae; order Anaerolineales; family Villigracilaceae; genus Villigracilis. Next base: position 2,552,815 of record JABFGC010000002.1, read on the forward strand.
GCGCTGGTCGAGCCAGATGATGGCGTGACGGAGCGGTTTGCCGTTTTTATCCACGTTGATGACGGTACCGCGCTGTGTGGTGAGCGCAACCGCGGCAATGGACGATTTATCCACGCCTTGTGCCCACAATCCCTGGCAGGCTTCGCAGACCGCGCGCCAGAACACTTCGGGGTCCTGTTCGGCGAGACCCGGCGCGGTGGAGTAATACGGCTCGATGGGGACGCGCTGTTTTGCGAGCAGATTCCCGCGCGGGTCGAACAGCAACGCGCGGACAGATTGGGTGCCGTTGTCTATGGCGAGGATGTTTTCGGGCATGAGAGACTCCGTTTACCACGAAGTGTCACAAAGGTGCACAAAGGATTTTTCTTTTGTTTTCCTTCGTGACACTTTGTTCCCTTTGTGGTTGAAAAAATCAATTTAGTTTGTAAGATCGATTCCACAATATTGTGTAATCGCTAAATTCCTTTTCCCAACGCAGGTCGTCCCAGCCGAGTTCGGGCTGGACGATGGCGCGGATTTGCGGGAGCAAGTCCAACCCGCCATTGGGCGCGAGCAGACCGAGTCTAACACGGCGCAGGAGCAAATCATCGAGATGGATGACGCCTTCGGCGCGCGAGGCTTGACGGAGTTCCTCCCAAAGATACGGCGTACCGGAAATGAGTTCTTCGCGGCAACCGGAAGCGATCAGCGAAGCGGCTTCCGTCCCATAGCGGGCAAGCAGGCGCAATTGCTGAGCGGGATTCAGGTTTGACTCTCTGAACAGGGATTCGGCTTTGGGTGGGAAGGAATCCAGCACGGGTGTATTGACATCGAACGCGACGTGACCGAGATATTTTTTAGCCGCTTTGAGCGCATCGCGCGCCATGATGCGGAAGGTGGTCAACTTGCCGCCGCTGACCGTGAGCAGACCGTTCTCGTCCCAGATGGCGTGCTCGCGCGACTCCTTCGACGGGTCGGCTTTGCCGGTGTCCACCACGGGACGCAAGCCCGAAAACGTGGATATGACATCCTTGAAGTCGAATTCCTGCGCGGGGAAGACGGATCGCAGTCCTTCCATCAAATATTCCGCTTCGGAGGAACTGATGGACGGGTCGGTTTGGATGTTCGATTTATGATCCACATCCGTTGTGCCGAAGAGGATTGCGCCTTCCCACGGAATTGCCATCACAGGTCGCCCATCGCGCGGATGCAGGAACGAAACCGCGCGCGTGATGGGCAGTCGGCTGAACGGCAAGCACCAGATGACTTCCGCGCAAGGGACGCATACGCGGCTTCTGCTGAATGTTTCCGCGCAACTCATCCGCCCATGCGCCGGTGGCGTTGATGACCACCTTCGCACGGACTTCCGCCTGGCATTCGGTCTCGCCGGATGTGTCGCGCAAGACCACGCCGCAGACCTGTCCACTTTGAGTTTTCAACAATGAATCTACGCGGGCGTAATTCAACGCGCACCCGCCATCCGAAACTGATTCTCTCAACAACCGTAACACAAGCCGGGCGTCGTCGGTGTTGGCGTCGAAGTAACGGTAGCCGCCGCGCAAGATGGGTATGGTCAACAGCGGGCACAACTCGCGAGTGTCGTCCAGGTCATACGAGCGGTGAGTCCATTGTCCCGCCATGATGTCGTAGAGCGTCAGCCCCGCGCCGAAGACCCAGCCCGGAATTTTGTCGCCCTGCAGGCAGGCATACAAAAAGCCGAGCCTGTTGACGAGTCCGCGCCCCTGCTTCAAAAGATATTCGCGCTCGCGCACCGATTCCAACGTGACCATGAATTGCGCATTTTTCAAGTAGCGCAATCCGCCGTGCACCAGCTTCGACGAACGGCTGGACGTGCCCGACGCGAAATCGTCCGCTTCGACGAGCAGGGCACGCAGTTTCGCGTGCGCCGCCTGACGTAAAATTCCCGCGCCCGTGATGCCCCCGCCAATGATGATCAAGTCCCGGGGCTGGTTCAGTTCAGCCCAAACGTTGTCGCGCCAACCGCGAGACCATTGCATAATTTCTCTCTTCCATGTCATTGCGAGGGTGCTCTTCCCGACGAAGCAATCTCCATGTAATTAGGGGATTGCTTTGCTCAGGTCTCGATACGTGGCGCGAAGCGCGCCACTACTCGACCATCGCTCGTAATGACATACTCAAACCAACTTTCCCGGATTCATCATCCCATCGGGGTCAAAAGACTGGATGACCGCACGCATCGCATCCATGCCGAGCGCGCCTTTCTCAGCGGGGAGATAGGGCGCGTGATCCATGCCGACGCCGTGCTGGTGCGAGATCGTCCCGCCATATTTTTGAATCACCTGACTCGCCGCGTGCTTCATATCATGCCAGCGCGCCAATAACTCGTCAGGGTCAGCCGTCCGCCGGAAAAGATAGGTGGTGTAAATGCTCGCGCCGTCGCGATACACGTGCGAAAGATGCGAGAACGCCATCACGTTTTCATTGTGCTTCGACATTGCATCCACGATGGATTGCGGGATCGCCTGCGACGCCTCCCGCACCTGCGACCACGGCAGCGCGGTTTCGAGTGTGTCAATTGCCACGCCTTTTTCCCACAGCGTGTTTCGCAGATACGGCGAAAGGAAGCGGCTCTTCTCCCACGTGTGACCGACAATCGTCCCAACCACAAGCCCGCCATGCTTACGACAAACCGGCTGCCGCATCGCGCCGCGTCCGCCCGAACAGTTGGCGCGAACCCGTCACACCGAAGATCAGCAGACAGCGCGTATCGCCGTAGCCAACCATCCGCAAGCCGCGATCCGCCATGCCCACCCAACTCTTGCCCGAAAGGATGAGCGTCGTTTCGGTTTCCAACGGATTACTCAGCCTCAGCATCGAAACCGGCAATTCGCTCTGGACGATTTCCCGCACCGCGTCGGATCCCTGCTCCCAGGAGGGGAAGAAGACCCCGAAGAATGACTCCGCCTCCGGCAAACGCCTCACGCGGACTTTGGCTTGAGTCACGACCCCAAGCCTTCCCTCCGACCCCAGCACCATCTCGCGGATGTCCATCCCCGCCGCGGAAGCAGGGACGGGCTTGATCTCCAACCGTCCGCGCGGGGTTTCAAGCCGACCGCCCGCGAAGAGTGACTCGATCTTGCCATAACGGTACGATTGCTGTCCGCTGGAGCGCGTGACGATCCAGCCGCCGAGCGTAGAATATTCAAATGACTGTGGGAAATGCCCGAGAGTATATCCGCGTGATTTGAGTTGTTCCTCCAGTTGCGGACCGGCTACTCCCGCTTGAAAGGTTGCCAACCGACTCGTCTCATCAAGGTCGAGCAGACGTGTCATTTTTTCGAGCGAGAGACTCAGCACAGGCTTGTCATTGGGACAGGGCGTGATGTGACCGACCACACTCGTCCCGCCGCCGTAGGGGATGACGCGTGCGCCTGCTTCTTTTGCATACTTCAACAAGCTGCGCACGTCCTCATCTGTTTCGGGGAATGCCACACCATCGGGGAAGGACTTCACCCGCCCATAACGCAAGCCCACCCAATCGCGCATAGACTGTCCGCGCGCGTGCATGAGCCGCTCCTCGGCGGAGGTGTCCACCAGCGGGTGCGCGGGGAGGCGGGATTCGCTCACAGCGGAGAGGACGGTCTCTTTTGTGCAATCAGGTATCGGGTCCAGCGAACCGAGGCGCTTTGTCAAATAGTCCAGAGCAGAGGACGGCACGGGATAATCCGTGTTCACGTTTCCCCACCCATTCCAGCGTTTCATAAGTTCTCCTTTGTAGCGCAAGCGCAAGATGGCATCTTGCGCTACTGTGATTTTTTCCACAGCGCGAGGCTTTCGTTCATCACGTCGCGCGTCAGGGACTCGGCTTTGAGGTGGGCGCGTTTCTTCGCACAATCCAATAATTCGGCGTAGTAGGCGCGCGAGCGGTTACGGTTTTCAGCCGGGATAAAATAATGCTCGCCCATGACTTGATACAAGTTTTGGAAACTGTTGAGCAGCAACCGAAAGATTGGATTCGCCGCGCGCAAAGTGAGGAAATGATGCAGTTCCCAATCGGCGCGGGCAAACGCGGCGGGAGCATCTTCGGTGTTTTCGAGTTTCGTAAGAAGCGCTGCGATTTCCGTGGAAGCCGTCTCCATCGCCTGGCGCGTGTAGGCGGGCGCAAGCAAAACACGGATTTCGAGCAAGTGCGCCACAAAATCGGGCGTCTGCTGCGAGGGGATTTGCGCCAGCATCGAGAGCACGCCCATCGTCCCCTCCTGCCAGTAATCGCGGACGCGCGTCGGTTTGCCGTGCTGGATGTCGAGCCAGCCGTCGCGGGCGAGACGCTGCAAGGCTCGCGCAGGGTGGGGCGGGTGACTCCGATTTGCTCGGCAAGGTCGCGTTCGCCCGGCAATGTGCTATTGACAGCAAAACGCCCGCCTAGGATCGCATCGAGCAGTCTCTGCTCGGCGATCCCGGCGGGCTTTTGGATGGGCTTCCATTTGTTCATGGCGCTCCTAGCTGGTCAGACCACTTACCAGTTAGAGTATACGCCTTTTCCCTTCGGAAGTCAATCGGCTGTCCCATAAAAAACTCCCGCCGTCGCAGGCGGGAGCGCGGATGCAAGAGGTCTATTCGGTAAACGGCGATACCGGCGGCGGAGGTTCGGGGAGGCGCACGGGTAATAAAAACGAAAAGATCTTTGCCCTTCCCTTCCCTGCTCTCCGCCCAGATGCGCCCGCCGTGCATTTCCACCATCACCTTCGCCACGGAGAGACCCAATCCCATGCCGCCGTGTTTGCGGGTCAGGTGGGATTCGACCTGGTAGAAGCGGTCGAACACGCGCGGCAGGTCGGACGCCGGGATGCCGATGCCGTTATCCTTCACGCTGACCTTGACGTAATCCGGGTGCTGTTCGCCGCGCACCGATACCTGACCGCCGCTGTTGGTGAACGTGATCGCGTTTTTCAACAGATTGCTCAACACAATGGCGATCTTGCCGCCGTCAATATCCACCCACAGGTCCTGCCCCGGCTCGGTCTCATTTTTGAGTGCGATGCCTTTCTTCTGCGCCATGTCGCCAAACGAGGCGGAAACGTCTTCGATGATGCGCGCGATGGACACCTTGCGCGGCCGGATGAGCGCCCCCCCGGTTTGGTAATTGTCCACGCTGGTCAGGTTTTCGATGATCTCCTTGAGCCGCGACGCGTTGCGGATGATCGCATCCACCTGTTCGGTGTATTCACCGTCGAGCAATTCCTTCAAAAAGGTGGCATGACCGAGGATCAACCCCAGCGGCGTGCGGAGTTCGTGCGAAGTGATGGCGATGAATTCGTTCTTCAAGCGGTCGAGTTCGCGCGCCTCGTCCTGCGACGTTTGAATGTTCCTCTCCAGCAGGTCGTTTTGCAGGACGCTGGCGGCGATTGCCGCCAGGGTCTCGAGGATGCGGATGTCTTCGCCGCTATAATTATTCTTCTTGTTGAAAACCTCGAAGGCGCCCACCGGCTTGCCATGGACGATGAGCGGCACAGCCAGAATGGAATGTGTGGTAAAGCCTGTGATCTCGTCAATCTTCTTGTAGTGACGCTTGTCCTTCGAGACATCATCAATTGCCAGGGGCTGAACCTTCAGGAAGACCCAACCGGCGACGCTCCCATCCAAAGGCACGCGGGCGGATTGGATCGCATCACGATGGAACCAGGGGACCGACTTGAAATTAAATTCCTGCGTCACCTCGTCGTATTCCAGGAGCGAGGCGCTTTCGCTCTCCGTCAGCTCGGCGGCGGCGGAGAGAAGCGTCTGAAGGTAGGTCTCTGTATCCACCTGGGAACCGAGACCGCGGGTCACTTCGAGAAGGCGGGCAAGGAGTTTCGTTTGATCTTCAGCCATTTTTACCTACAGTAAGATTATACTTCACGGGTCTATCTGATATGCTGACCGGAGCAAAGACAACAAGGAAACTGCAATCAAACTCAAGGAGAAATTTCATGGCAAACAAGAAAAAAGTGCGAGTTGCGATCATTGGCGTGGGCAACTGCGCCTCCTCTCTCGTGCAGGGGGTCCAGTTTTACAAAAATGCAAAGAACGACGACGTCATTCCCGGCATCATGCACCCCCAACTGGGCGAGTATCACATCCGCGACATCGAGTTCACGCTGGGAATTGACATCAACGCCGCAAAAGTCGGCAAAGACCTTTCGGAAGCCATCTTCGCCGAACCCAACAATACCTACAAATTCACGGATGTCCCCCGCCTCAACGCCCCCGTCGTGCGCGGCATGACCCATGACGGTTTGGGCAAATACCTGGGGCAGGTCATCCAGAAAGCACCCGGCCCCACCGCCGATATTGTCCGCCTCTTGCGCGAAACCAGGACCGATGTGGTCATCAGTTTCCTGCCTGTCGGCTCGGAGATGGCAACCAAGTGGTACGTGGAGCAAATCATCGAAGCGGGCTGCGCCTTCGTCAACGGCATCCCGGTGTTCATCGCCTCTTCCGAATATTGGGGCAAGCGCTTTGAAGATGCCGGCCTGCCCATCCTCGGCGACGACATCAAAAGTCAGGTCGGGGCAACGATCGTCCACCGCGTGCTGACCAGCCTGTTCGTAGACCGAGGCGTCAAAATTGACCGCACCTACCAGCTCAACTTTGGCGGCAACACCGACTTTCTCAACATGCTCGAGCGTGAACGTCTCGAAAGCAAAAAAATCTCCAAGACCAACGCCGTCACCAGCATGATTCCCTACGAACTCGACCCCGACAACGTGCACGTCGGTCCGAGCGACCATGTGCCGTGGCTGACCGACCGTAAGTGGTGCTACATCCGCATGGAAGGCACGACCTTCGGCGAAGTGCCGCTCAACCTCGAACTCAAACTCGAAGTGTGGGACAGCCCCAACTCCGCCGGCGTGATGATTGACGCGGTGCGCTGCGCCAAGATCGCACTCGACCGCGAACTCGCCGGTCCCATCATCGGTCCGTCGTCCTACTTCTTCAAGACTCCGCCCAAACAATTCCGCGATGACGTTGCGCGGCAAAAAGTGGAGGATTTTGTTTCGGGGAAGAGCGATGAGTAAATCAGAGATTGGAGATTAGAGGATGAGGTGCACGCAAAGGTTGTCAGCGGCACGCTCCAGCCGCCGCCGTTCGGCGCGCGAAGACGCAGTCCCCGGCGGCGTTTTGCGGGGGATCCTGCGCCGAGGACGGCGCAGGGAGCAAACTGCCTGACATGTTTTGCGTGCACACAGAGGATGCCTGTTGCTTGCGGGCATCCTTTTTTTTCGATTAGAATTCTACAAATGAAACGTAATCACCAATCGCCAATCACCAATTATGGGAAGTTCCGCCTCATGCTGACCCTCGAAGCTGTTGACGGCGCTTCTGGCTTCGTGCCAACCCTCAGCAGGGACTTCCGACCCAAACGTCGCATTGACCGCCGCCTTCGGAACCGCCCTTGCAGAGTCCAGTCAGCCCACCGCAACCTCCGCCCCGGTGGATACGCCGATTCCCACCGCCACCGTCCCGCGCACGCCGCCCGCATTGCCCGGCATTTTCCAAACCCCGCTGCTGAAGCCTGAAGACCTGCCGCGCACGTATGTAACGGACTCGTGTCAATACTTGAAAAACAAATGGGACCCGAACAAATCCGCGCCGGGGACGGTGGTCATGGTCATCATGTATCACGGCATCAACAAAGGCGAAGCCAGCGGCAACGACGTGACCGTGGGCGAGCACAAAAAAATCATGGACAGCCTGTACGAGGCGGGCTTCCAAGCCATTACCATGCAGCAAATGGCGGACTTCATGTACGACAACACGAAAATTCCGCCGCGCTCCGTACTGTTGATCGTGGACGACCGCCACTTTGCGGAATATTTCAACGACCACTTCCGTCCCTACCATGAACAGTGGGGCTGGTCCGTGATCAATGCGTACATCGGTGTGGATGAAAGAACAGACCTTTGGGCGGAGAACGCCGCTCTTTCCGCGGAAGGCTGGGTGGATTATCAATCGCATGGTTATCTTCACAACACGCCCATCAGCGAAGGCTCCACCGACGAGTTCATCACCAGCGAGATGAGCGGCGCGATCACGTCCATTCAGAAATACATGAACAAGACGCCCATCGCCTACATCTGGCCCGGCGGCGGGTTTTCCAAACGCGCCGCGGAGATCGGCGTGGAACTCGGCTACAAACTCGGGTTCACCGTCAACCCGCGCGGGACCGGTGATGTACAACTGGGTTCCGCAGGCGGATGCGGTCAATGACTCCAACCCGTATGCCATTCCCGAAACCCCGGCGGGAAATCCGCTCATGACCCTGCCCCGCTATTGGAGCCCGGATGCGCGTGCAAACATTGACACCGTCCGCGCCATTGGTGAGGAAGCCGCGCAATACGCCCAGCAGAACAAAGCCGTCGAACTCGAATATTACGACATCGTCTGCGCGCCCACCTACGGACCGCTGCCGGTCAATCCATAAAACCTGGGACATGGCGTTGAGGCAAATTTTGTTTACACGAAAAACGTTTTTTCTGTCTAATTTTCTGCCAGCCACCCTCTTCGTTATTGCGGCTTTTTTCATCGGTTTTCGCAACCCGAATACCTTCGACGCGCCGGCACTTGCAGGGAGTTCACCAATTCCAGCGGCGCTGTTTTTTCTCGCCATCGGCGCGATTGCAGGTTTTTATCGAAAATATCCCGTTTTGAAGGAAAACCTCGCCGGACTGGTTTTGTTTTTCCTCTTCACACTGGGATATTTCCTCATCGCCAGCGTGCTGAACAAACCGGAAATCAATACGAACAACGTTTTTTTTGCGGCAGATAACGCGTCATGGTATCAACGCATGGCGGCGGAGGGCGGATGGAACACCGGCACGCGCGGCGTCCACCCTTTGGCGCATATTATCTTCCGCCCGTTGACCGCAGCGCTGTCCCTTCTCACCGGCGGCGACAGATTCCACGCAAACTTGATCCTGCTTTCTCTCGCGGGCAGCGGATGCGTTCTCTTGATGTGGAAAATCGTCCTGACGCTCACCGAAAACGCGGGCTACTCCGTTTTATCCGCATCCCTACTGGGGCTATCCGCCTCTCACTTGATTTTTGCCAGCGTCATCGAAACATATATCTTTTCCGCATTTTGTCTGCTCCTCTTCATCTGGCTGGTACTGAGAAAAGGACCCTCCTGGCTCCTTGCAGCGACGGGCGTTGTTACGCTTGGCATAACGATCACCAACATTGCCCAGCAAATATTGACCTTCTTTTTCATCAGGAAGGATTTCAAACAGTTGATCAAGGTATTTGGTTTTGTCCTGATGATAAGCGTTGGCTTGAATCTGCTCTCCAAAGTTTTCTACCCGGTGACCGAATATTTTTTCCTTCCGCAAAACCTGGCGGGCGAGCAAAGGTTTTCGCAGGAGATTGATATTCGACGCGTCGGGTTGGCGGCGGAGAATCTTTTCATCTACAACATGGTCGCGCCTCAGCCCTACCTGAGCATCCGAAACGAAATGTCGAGATTCAATTTCCTGCCCGGTTCGATCCAAAACTACATCTGGTTTGGCTTGCCCGCCTTCGTTTCATGGATGGTCGTGCTGGCGCTCGGGCTTGCCTCGGTTTTTTTCATTCGCAGGGACAACCCGGAGCATGCCAAACTCGCCGATGCCATGCTTGCCTGCCTGCTGTTCAACTTCATACTTCATCTGGGCTATGGAATCGAGCCGTTTCTCTACTCTGCCGACTGGACATACGCGCTCCTGCTGACGATAACGATCGGACTGCAAAACGCCGCCCGACGGACCTGGTTCCTGGTCGCGTGGCTGTTTCTCATCCTGTTCATCGCCGTCAACAACTTGTGGGTTGTTTATCTGATTGCCCGGCAGGTCAGCGAGTTCATTTCCTGATAAAGTCAACGAGAATCCACGCCCTGCCTTGGGCTTATAATGAATCCCGTATGGACAAACCCAAACTTCTGTACAAGCAATTGCCGTCCCGCCTCGGCTTGATTCTCGCGGGCGTTTTCCTGCTTATCGCTTGCGCGCCGAATCGTTCAAACAGCACGTCCGAGAGCCTGGGTTCTGAAATTCCACAAACGCCGCTCCCTCCGCCTCCAGGAATATTTCAAACGGAGCAGTTAAATCCGCTCGATACGCCGCGCACCTACATCGAAGAGACCTGCCGCTACCTCCGCAGCAAATGGAACCCGGCAAATGCGCCACCCGGCACCGTGGTCATGATCGTTCTGATAAAAAACATCAACCGCGGCACGGCGGAGTTGCCGGAAAGCATCAGCCTGGTGGAGTTTGGAACGTTGATGGAACAACTCAAGGCGCAGGGCTATGAGGCGATTGACACCAGACAATTCCAGGCGTTCATGGAACGCAACATCGAGATCCCGCCGCGCTCCGTCCTTTTGATTCAGGACGGCAACCAAAGTGCGGAATACTTCGACAGGAACTTCCGCGATTATTTCGACCGCTGGGGCTGGCCCATCGTCAACGGCTGGGTCAGCGAGCCGGAAATTTCGGAAACTCTTTTGCGGGAAAACATCACACTCGAATACGAAGGGTTTGTAGACCATCAGGCGCGCGGGGTATCCCCCGATACGATCCTCTCCGACGAATCGGGGAAGACGGTCATTGCGCGCGAACTGCAAGGCTCGCTTGCCGGTTTTGCGGAGCAATTCGGCAAGACGCCCACCGCCATCGTCTGGCCCAACGGCGGATTTGGCATCCGTCCGGTGGAGGCGGCGCGGCAATTGCGCTTCAAACTGGGATTCACCGCCAACACCCGTGGACCGGTCATGTACAATTGGGTACCGCTCGCAGATTTGCCAGACCCGGACCGCCCGGCGTTGATTCCCGAAGGTCCGGTCAACGACCCGTTGATGACCCTGCCCACCTACTCGCCGAACGAGGCGCTCAATGCAATTGACTACGTCCGCGCGATCGGCAAGGAAGCGGCGGCGTATGCCGAAGCCAACAAAGCCGCCGAACACAAATATTACGAGATCGTGTGCGAAGAGACCTATGGTCCCATGCCGACCCCATAACCACTCGGAGGTATTCCATGTCTGACTGCATTTTCTGCAAGATCGTCAAAGGCGAAATCCCCAGCACGAACGTTTACAAGGACGAACAAGTGACCGCCTTCCGCGACATCAATCCCGCCGCGCCCACGCACATTTTGATCGTCCCAAACAGGCACATTGATTCGGTGAACATGATGATTCCCGAAGACGAACCTCTCGTCGGCAGGCTATTCAGCGTTGCCAGGCAGCTCGCCGAAAAAGAAGGAATCGCCGAAGACGGATACCGTCTCGTGGTCAACACCAACGCCGGCGCGGGGCAGACCGTATTCCACCTCCACATGCACCTGCTGGGCGGCAGGCAAATGCGAGCCCTCGGCTAATCATCACAGCGATCAGCGCAGAACGGGCTGGTCGCTTTTTCTTGGACAGTGGACAACAGACGATTGACCATCGTCTATCGTCCATCGTCCTTTCAGGAGAACCCATGCCCAAACGAGAAATCTATCTGTTATCCCCGCGCTCGCTCAGCCCCGAAACCATCGCCGTCGCCTTTGCCAAAACCTCGCGCTCGCCCGAATCCTTCCGCGAGATCGCCGCGGAATTGAGCGACGAAAAATCCGCGCAGTTTCACGAGAAGTGGGTCGTCGGTTACGGTCACGCCTCGGTGGCGGAACATGCCATCCTGCACATCGCTTTCTGAAAACGTTTCGCGCGTCGCCATCGAAGCCATCGAAGGCAACCGCCTTGCCTCCTACACCGAAAAATCCACACGCTACCAGAAATGGGGGCCCCGACGACTTCACCATCCCGCCCGAACTGCGCGAAGCGGAACATCTCCTGCGCGACGAATTCATCCAGACCGTCCGCCTCCTTTTCTCGACGTATGCTGAGTCGCTGGACCCGGTCAAGAATCTCATCGTAAAGCGGGCCCCGCGCCGCGACAAGGAATCCGACGAGGCATACGACCGCCGCATCCGCTCGCAATACGTGGACAGGTGCCGCTTCCTCCTGCCTGCCGCCGCCAATGCCAACGTCGGCATGACCGCCAACGCCCGCGTCATCGAAAACACCATCCGCAAGATGCTCTCCCATCCGCTCGCGGAAGTGAGGGAGATTGGCGCGAAGATGAAGGAGGTCGCCAAAGCCGAAACTCCGACTTTGGTGAAATATGCGGATGCGAATGAGTATATTGTGGATACAATGAGAGACCTTGCAAGTCGAGGGTCAAAAGTCGAAAGTCGGAAGTCGGATTGGTGTGAACTCATTGACTATGACAAAGACGGCGAAGACAAAATTCTCGCCGCCGCGCTTTACCGCTTCGATGAAATTCCCTTTGCCGATGCGCTGGCTTATGTCAAATCATTGCAAGACGAAGAGCGCAAAAAACTCGCCGAAACCTTGCTCGGCAGGCTGGGTAAATACGACGTTCCCCTGCGCGAACTGGAGTACGCTTCCTATATCTTCGACCTCGTCATGGACCAGGGCGCGTATGCCGAGTTCAAACGTCACCGCATGATGACGCAAACGCCGCAAAGGCTGACGACCCGGCTTGGGTACACGACTCCGCTCCTTATCGCGGAAGCAGGTTTCGGGTCCAGATATGAGGCGGCGATGGATGCCGCAATCCAAATGTACGAGAAACTCCACGCCTTCAATCCCGATGTGGCGCAATACATCGTCCCCAACGGATTCAACCGCCGCGTGCTGGCGCAGTTCAATTTGCGCGAGGCGTTTGCGTTCTGTCAGCTACGCAGCGCCGCGAACGCGCATTTCTCCATCCGCCGCGTGGCGCAGAAAATTTACGAAGACATTTCGCGCGTTCATCCGTTGCTGTCCAAATACATGAAACTGCCCGATGAAACGTGGCAAAGCGTGGAGGAAAATCATTTTACAAGGGTGTAAAATTACCCCGGCGAGCTTTGAATATGAAAAAGATCCAGCCCCAACAGCCAAGGAATGTTTCACCTTATGCAGAGGCATGCCTGGACGCTTTGGTAAAGGCAAACCTTGCAAATCGAATTTCGCTCGGCGGTGGATTGGGGCTGCTTCATTTCCTTGATTATCGAACAACCCATGATGTAGATGCATGGTGGGCAGAATCCCTGTCAACAGAAGAAAAAAACGCAGTTGTGCAAGCGCTCATTGCTTCGCTATCCACATTTGGGGATGTGCGTGTTCGCACATGGGGAGACGTTACAAGTATTGAACTCCTTGAAGAATCCAAGGTTACCTTTAGTTTCCAAATTGCCTATCGCTCGGCACGCCTTGAAGAACCTATTCGTGCTGGTTGGATTGACATACCATTGGATGGATTAGCGGATCTGGCAGCAAGCAAAATGACCGCATTGGTCGAGCGAGGCGCGCCGCGTGACTTTTTGGACATCTATCAACTGTGTGACAAAGGATTATTGAGTCCCGAAGAGTGTTGGAGTCTTTGGCGCAGGCGTCAAACGCTTGCAGAAAGCGATGCCAACCTTGCTCGCGCACGTCTCGCCATTGAAACCCATTTGGAACGAATTGCCCTGCATCGCCCATTGGATAAAATCGCCAATCATGAACAGCGCAATCAAGCCCAGGGCTTACGTGACTGGTTTTTGAATGTTTTCCTGAAGGCGTCCCATGAATAATTTGAAATGGCTGGATCGTTCTTTGTATCCTGATGTGGAACCCCCAAAATCGCTTGAGACCCTTTCCGATAAGGTGGATTATATTGCGCGGTTATGCGCTGCCTGGGATTTTGGCATTTTGCCGGATTCAGGCACCGTTACAGAAATCCGCAGGGACGAATGGACACCCGCTGTTGATGCGTGTCGCTTGTTGACCTCCCCTGCCTATCACCTGTTGCGCCGCTGGCATGGACTTCCTCGTCTCGAATTCCTGGGTCAGCAAATTGCGCTCATCCGCGACGACCCTTGTCTAGCCCAAGTGTAAATGCAGACCTCCGAGGTTTCCGAAACCCCGGAGGTCTTTCTTAATCTTCCTCTTCTTCCTTCTTCACCCCAAAGATCGCATCAATCCTCTCCATGATTTCAGGCGTGATGCCTTCCGCGACCTCGCCTGCTTTCATGTTCTCGTGCACCTGCTCCACGCGGCTCGCGCCTGTGATGACCGAACTGACAAACGGATTCTTCAAGCACCACGCGATCGCCAGTTGCGACATGGTGGCGTCGAGTTCCTTCGCAATCGGCTCCAGCGCGGCGACTTTTGCAAGTTTCTCCTTATCCTCCATGCGGGGTTTTAGCCACTCATTCAAAGCGGCTCGGCTGTCCTTCGGGACGCCTTTATTGTATTTTCCCGAAAGCAGACCCGAAGCCAGCGGACTCCACGTGGTCGCGCCGCAGCCATATTCCCTATAAAAGCGGACATACTCGCCTTCGAGCCGCCCGCGTTCGAACAGGTTGTATTGCGGCTGTTCGACGACGGGCTTGTGCAGGTGATGCCGTTCCGCGATTTGAATCGCCTCCACGATCTCAGCCGCCGCCCACTCTGAAGTGCCCCAATACAATGCCTTCCCCCACTCGATGATGTTGTGCATCGCCCAGACGGTCTCTTCAACGGGCGTCGTGGGGTCGGGGCGGTGACAGTAGAGCAAATCCACGTAATCCAACTGAAGGCGTTCGAGCGAACCGTTGATGCCTTCGATCAGACGCTTGCGGTTGAGCGTGTTCTTTTCGTTGACGTTGTCGTGCAAGCCCCAATAGATCTTGGTCGAGACCATGTAACTGCCGCGCCGCCAGCCCAGTTTTTTCAACGCCGCGCCCATCACTTCTTCCGATTTTCCCCTTGCGTACGCTTCGGCATTGTCGAAGAAGTTCACGCCCAGGTCGTACGCCACCGACATCATTTCCGCCGCGGCATTTGCATCCGCCTGGTTATGGAATGTAATCCAGGAACCCAGGGATAATTCGCTGACCCGGATTCCCGTCCTGCCAAGATGACGATATTTCATGCTGCCTCCATATAATTTTATGCCGCAAGATTTATCTTGCGATGAAAATGTGAATTGAATTTCGCGGTACCGCAAGATTTATCTTGCGATGAGAGGTGCGAAATAAATTTCGCAGTACCGCATTGCGCGAAATGGATTTCGCGGTACTTTTCCTCAAATTATAATCACCCCATGCGAAAACTCCTGTTCCTCAGCATCGTCCTTGCTGCGTGCGCCGCCGCACCCACCGAAAGCGCAGGCATTCCCCTCCAGCCCTACGCCGCCCGCACTCTCATCGCAACCAGTACGCCGAACGTTCTGGTCATCGTGGAAACACCGATGCCCACCCGCACCATGCAGGTTTACGTCGTCGAACCGGGCGACACCATCAGCGGGATCGCCGAGAAATTCAAAATCCCGCAATCGGATTTGATCGCGGCGAACCCCGGCGTGGACCCGAACACGCTCGCCATCGGGCAGACTCTTTTCATCCCGGATCCTTCCGCCCAACTCGCCGCCGCCTCGACCCCCACGCCCGTGCCTGCTCCCGTGACCCAGGCTGTGTGCCACCCGTCAGCGGATGCGGGTCTGTGGTGCTTCGCGCTCATCCAGAATAATACTTCGGAACATCTCGAAAACGTCTCGGCGCAAATCACGCTCGTGGACGATACCAACAACGCCCTTGCCAGCCAGACCGCCTTTCCAATCCTGGAGGCGATCCCGCCGAATTCATCGCTGCCGGTTTATGTCTATTTCCCAAACGCCCCCGCAGATGCGACTCCCCGGATCCAATTGCTGAGCGCCATGCAGGGAAGCGTCTCCCGTTACCTCCCTGCGATGCTGAACAACACCGTCGCGCAAATTGACTGGGACGGTAAATCCGCGCTGGTAAGCGGGTTGGTGATTCTGCCCGCCGAATCGAACGCCGCGAGCCAAATCTGGGTCGCGGCGGTGGCGTACGACGAAAACGGAACAGTGGTCGGTGTGAGACGCTGGGAGGGCGGAGCGCTCCAGCCTGGGGGTTCGATCCGCTTTGAGTTTGTGGTGGCAAGCCTGGGCGGAGTCATCGAGGCGGTGGAATTTTTTGTGCAAGCCAGATAATTTTCTTTCCTCTTTCTTCTTTCATTCATGCGAAGAAAGAGGAAAGAATCATTTGCCTTCCAGCCACATATATCTTTCAATCGGAATCGAAATCGGCGTGAAGGTAAAGCCTTTCACATACGGCTGAACGAGTTGGAACGTAAGCGAATGGGTGGTGAAAAGCACGGGGGCGTCGTCAACAATCATTCGCTCCGCCTGCTGGTACATTTCGATGCGCCGGGTCACATCCTGCTCGACGCGCGCGGCTTCGAGCAAAGCATCCAATTCGGGGTTGGAGTAACCGCCGTGATTCTGCGCCGAGCCGCTGTGGAAGAGCACATCTGCAAAGTTTTCGGGGTCGGGGTAATCGGCACACCAGCCGCCGTCGAAAATCTGACCGTGATTGCCGGAGAAAATCTGCTCGTAGTAGAAGTTGTAATCGAGGTTCTCGACCTTGATGGTCACGCCGAGGTATTGCTCCCACATCTCCGCCAGCGCAGAGACCGTGCCGCCGACATAACTGCCGATGCCTGCGTTGGTGTAAACGATTTCAGGCAAGCCCTCGGACCCGCCATATTTGGACTGCCTGAGCAGTTCGCGCGCCTGTTCGGGGTCGAACGGCAAGCCTTCGAGCTCGTAACTGAAACCGGGCAAGCCGGGCGGATACGGCCCGACGGCGGGCAGGGCGAGCCCGCGATACAGCACATCAATGTAACGCTGACGGTCGAACGCCATGCTGAATGCCTTGCGCACGTTGACATCGTCGAACGGCGGGCGGGTGGCGTCAAAGACCACGTAACTCGTGCAGAGGTCCACGCCGGTAACGAGGTTGGCGTTCAACGGCTCGGCGGGGGCGAGCATGCGCTCGACCGAGTACAAGCCCACGCCTGCGACATCCACCTCGCCAGTCTCGAAGAGGCGCACATCGTCGCCGGCATAAATCTTAACCACCACATACGGGATGGACGGCGCGCCGAGATAAAAATCCTGGTTGGCTTCATAGAGAATGTATTCGTAGGATTTCCACTCGGTCAGTTTGTACGGACCCGTGCCGTTCGGCTGAAGCACCCATTCTTCACCCATCGAGACGTTATCCCTGTCAACGACGAAGGCCGTGGGGAACGTGAGTTTCATGATGAAGTAGGGCTTGGGCGCATCAATCGTGACTTGAAGTGTTTTCTCGTCAATGACCTTCAACCCGCTGATGGCTGTTGCCGACCCCTTGACCATCTCACGCACACCGACGATATCGCCCAGATACGTCAGCACCGTATCCGAAGCGAGATCGGAGCTGGCGGCGCGCTCCCATGAAAAGACCACGTCCTGCGCGGTGACATCGCGTCCGTTGTGGAACCTGGCATTCTCGCGGATGTGGAAAGTGTAAACCGTGCCATCCGCGCTGACTTCCCACGTCTCGGCGAGGTCGGGGGTGATGTTGAGGCGCGGGTCGAGCGAGACCAGCCCGCTGAAAGCGAGTTTGTCGCCGGAACTGTAGGTGGTGGCGGGGTCGTAATCGCGCAGGTTGGCGGATTCGCCCCCGTTGTACACCAATGCCTGATCGAACGGGATACCGATTTGCAGCGCAAGCGCATCCGGCATGCTGGCGGTCAGGAAGAGGGAACACAGGACGGTGAACGCGAGAAAAATCAGGAAGGGTTTCTTCAATTTACCCATTGCTGCCTCCTTTGGCGTTTCCCCTGCGGATGACAAACCCAAGCACGATGACGCCAATGATCAGCAGGAATACCAGACAGAAGCAAACCAATGCAATCGTCAGCATCAGCGGTGGACTGGAACGGACAGGCGGGGAATCGGTCTGGCTGAAAGAGGAGGTTGGAATCACATAGGGGGTCGGCGTAACCGCCAGTGGAATGCCGGAGATCGGCACATAAGTCGGCACGAACGTTGGAGTGGGCATGGCGGTCGCCTGCGCAACCACAAGCGGAGCCGCACCCACCGATTCGCGCCAGGCGGCGTCCAAGCCATCGGTATCGAAGCCGTAAACTTCGAGCAGGGCATCGTCAATCGGTTTGGCGTCGCGCAGGGCGGTCAACAGGTCTGCCATTTCCTCGTTGCCGTAGGTTTCGATCAGGAATTTGACCACACTGTATGACTGGCTGTAGGAGAGGTTGGCTTTATCGGGCAGTTCCGAAAAGCCGCCGTTCAACGAACGCAGGGTGATGAGGGTGTTCGAGCGGATGGCGGCATCCAGCATGGACTGCATGGACGGGTCAAGTTCGCCCTCGCTGTACATGGCGAGGCCCTCCTCCAGCCAGCCGGGGCGCGTGCCGATGCAGGAGAAGGCGTTGCGCCCGACCAGAATGTGAGTCAGTTCGTGGATAACGGTATTTTTATCCCATGCCGCATCCGAACCGGAAACACCCATGATGACGATGTTGAAATCGGAATACGCCTGCCCGCCCGTCCATGCCGGTTCGTAAAGGACGGCGTCGCGCATGTCATCGTAGTTGGGATAAACGAAAATATCAATGGGCGCATCGGGGGTCATGCCCGATTGTTCCTCGTTGCGGCGCAGACCTTCCACCCCGGCTTCGAGCATGGTCCGGGCGAAATCTTCGCTTTTGCCGTAGTAGTGCAGGCGGATGTCTTCGTTGGAAATCGTCTTCCAGTCGTGAATGTCGTCAAGCCAGGTGACGGTTCGCATCTCGCTGACGAATTCGTTGCCGGCTTCGTCGGCGTAGCGCCAGCGCCACCAGATGCTCGCGCCGGGAGGGAGTGAACCACTTTGGCGCATATCCCACGTCCAGGAAACGTCCAGGGATTTGCCCGGCGAGAATTCGGGAAAGGCTTTGGCGATCACCTCGCCGCAGGTCAATTGCTCGTTGCCGTATTCCAGCGTGACCGAGACGATGTTGGAATCCGCTTCGAGCGTGGCAGAAAAGGTTGCAGCGTTGGGAAAATCCAGGGTCGCAGAATCATTTGAAACGTCAGCATGAGGCGCGGCAGCCGCATGAGCAGGGGTGAGCAGGGAACCAATCAGAAAGAGCAGGAAAAGGATCAATCGAAATCGCGTCATGAACTCCTCCAAAAAATTTTGCCAACTATACCATCAAACGCCAGGCGTCACGTCGAAATAGGACAATGTCAGGTGGATTTCATGACATCCATCATTCCCGAAAACTCAGACATATTTAATCTCGATATGTAAAATGGACTTAACTTGTTACATTTGGCACTTAGCAAGAATCCCGGAGGTTCCATGCAACGAACAAAATTCATCCTCGGCGGTTTGCTGATTTTGGCGGCGGTCGTTTATCTTATTGCTTCATCCACCCAGGCAAGCGCGGAATATTTCATGACCGTGGACGAGTTGAAAGCGGAAGGCGTGGCGGCAATCAACAAAAGCATCCGTCTTTCGGGCGCGGTCATCGGCGATACGATCCAGTACGACCCGCAAACGCTGACACTCACCTTCGAGATCGCCCACGTAACCGGTGATAACAAGGAAATCGAAGCGCAGGGCGGGCTGGCGGAAGTGCTGTACCAGGCTGTGAACGATCCCGGCCGCCAGCGCATCACGATTGTCTATGTGGGTCCCAAGCCGGACCTGCTCCGCAGTGAAGCGCAGGCGATCGTGACCGGCAAACTCGGCGAGGACGGCATCTTTTATGCCGAGGAACTTTTGCTCAAATGTCCCACCCGTTATGAAGAGGCGGTACCTGAGCAAGCCTCCAGCAACTAACCAAAGAACCTGATGGGTGTTATATCCGTCAGGTTTTGTTTCTCACCCCTGCATCCCTTTCCTTAATGGGGGAGAGGATGGGGATGAGGGAAATAAAGGAATAACTATGCTCCCAGAATTTGGATACGGCGTTTTACTGGTCAGTTTCATCGTGACAGTTTACAGCGGGATTGCTGCGGTCTATGGCGTGACGAACAAGTCCGCCTCGCTGGTGGAAAGCGCGCGGCGCGCCCAGCTGCTCACCTTTCCGCTGATTACCCTTTCCTCGCTTACGTTAATTTATCTGCTGGTCAACAATCACTTCGAGGTTTCGTTCGTTTACGAGGTGACCAGCCGCAGCATGCCCACCTACCTCAAAGTGACCGCCTGGTGGGGTGGACAGGCCGGCTCGCTGGTGTTCTGGTCGTGGCTGCTGGCGGCATTCACCTCGGCTGTGACGCTGCGCAAATGGGACCGCGACGCAGAATTCCTGCCGTGGGTGATCGTGGTTTCCGCAATCACGCTGGCGTTCTTCCTCGGCATGGTGGTCTTCTACGAGAATCCGTTCACGCGCTTCTGGCTGGTGAACGGCGGCGTGGAACCGGCCATGTTCCCGCCCTCCTCCACAGCGACGGTATTCACGCCGGATGACGGTCAGGGATTGAACCCGCTTCTGCGCCACCCGGGGCATGATCATTCATCCGCCCATGCTTTACCTCGGCTTTGTGTCTTTCGTCATCCCCTACGCTTTTGCGATGGCGGCGCTCATCACCGGGCGCACCGACGACCGCTGGATCCGCATCACCCGCCGCTGGACGTTGTGGGCATGGCTGTTCCTCTCCCTCGGTCTCGTGCTTGGCGGACGCTGGGCGTACGATGTGCTGGGCTGGGGCGGCTACTGGGGCTGGGACCCGGTCGAAATCGCCGCCTTCATGCCCCGGCTGACCGGCACCGCCTTTTTGCATTCGGTCATGATTCAGGAAAAGCGCGGTCTGCTCAAATATTGGAACATGATCCTCGTCATCCTGACGTACGCGCTGGTGATCTTTGGAACGTTCCTGACGCGCTCCGGCGTGCTTTCGTCCGTTCATGCCTTTGCGAACAGTCCCATCGGTCCGCTCTTCATGGGCTTCGTCAGCCTTTCGTTGATCGCGTCTGTGGCTCTGCTCATCAAACGCTGGCCCGAACTCAAAAGTGAAACCGAGATGAAGTCCATGCTTTCGCGCGAGGCGCTGTTCCTGCTCAACAACCTGCTGTTCATGAGCATTTTGGTGGTGTGTTTCTGGGGCGTGATCTACCCGCTGATTTCAGAACTGGCGACGGGTCAAAAAGTGACTGTGGGGCCGCCGTATTACGAACGCGCTACGGGTCCGCTCTTCGCCGGTCTGCTCTTCCTGATGGCGGTCGCTCCGCTTTCGGCGTGGGGACACTCGACGGTTCAGACCCTCGGGCGTGCGTTGTGGAAGTCGTTCGCCGCGGCTCTGGTCGTGACCGGAATCCTGTTTGCCACCTACACACAGAACGTCTACGCCCTGGTTGGCTTCTTCCTCATCACGCTGGTGTTGTTCGCCACCCTGCATGAGTTCTGGCGCGGCGCGCGCGCAAGGCAAATGGCGCAGAACGAAAACTTTTTCGCCGCGCTCAGCCGCCTGATGGGACGCAACCGCCGCCGTTACGGCGGATACATCATCCACATCAGCATGGCGTTGATGGCAATCGGCATCCTCGGCATCGAACTCTTCCAGATGGAAACCCAGGGCACGGTGGCGCAGGGCGAACAGATCGCCATCGGCGATTACGTCGTCGAATACCGCGAACTCGCCTCGTGGGATAACCGCGGCGAAGGCGTCAATTACACCCGCGCGGTGGTGGATATTTACGAGAACGGCATCTACCTCGGTCAGTTGTACCCGCGCATTGATTTCTACTTCGACTCCCAGCAGAACATGACCATCCCCGGTCAGCGTTCCACCTTCCGCGACGATCTCTACATCCTGCTCGTGGACTGGCAGCCCGTCTCAACCATCGGCGCGACGTTCAAAATCTACGTCAACCCGCTGGTTAACTGGCTGTGGATCGGCAGCATCACCTTCCTGTTGGGATTGATCTTCGCCGCCTGGCCCGACCGCGACCCGGCGGATGAGCCCGTGCGCCGCAAAGTGACGCGGGACGTGCGCCAGACCAGCGCGGCGGATTGAAGTAATCGGTAATTGGTAATTGGAGATATGGAATGAGTCGAACAAAATTACGAATTACAAATTACGGTTTATTTGCCTTCGCGCTTGTCCTTGTGCTAACCGGCTTGTTTTACCAAACCGTCTCTGCCCAGGACCCCACCCCCACCGACGACGAAGTCAACAAGATCGCCAAGCAGTTGTATTGCCCGGTTTGCGAAAATACGCCGCTGGATGTATGCCCGACGGAGGCGTGCCGTCAGTGGCGCGAGTTGATCCGTTTGCAGCTCTCGCAGGGCAAGAGCGAAGAGGAAATCAAACAGTATTTTGTGGATAACTACGGCGCACGCGTGCTTTCCGAACCTCCGCGCACGGGCTTGAACTGGCTGGTGTACATCCTGCCGCCGGTGTTGATCCCGGCGGGAGCGTTCATCCTCTTCCGCTCGTTCCGGGAGTGGACAAAGCCCCGGGCTGTCGAAGCAGGTTCGGGTCCGGTTAAAGAAGCGGGCGAAGCGTCTGAAAAAGATCCTTACATCGCGCGTCTTGAAGAAGAATTGAAGAACAGAAAATAAAAAGCCTCCCTCACCTTAGCCCTCTCCCAGAGGGAGAAGGAACTCCCATCCCCCAAAGGGGAAGGGCAGGGATGAGGGCAACGGAGAATGTCATGACTGAAACAACGACCCCAAAACGCGGCGTGCCCCTGTGGGCGCAGATCGTGATTTGGGCATTCATTGCGGGTTTGCTCGTGCTGGTGGGAGTCATCCTCAGCAAACGCCAGCAGGGGACCGTCCAGCCGGGGGACAAAATCCCCGATTTCACCCTGCCGCTGTTCAGCGGATATGAGTACGAAGGCAAAAGCGAAGTGAAACTGTCGGACTTTAGCGGCAAGGTGGTGGTGTTGAACTTCTGGGCTTCGTGGTGCAAACCCTGCGAACAGGAAGCCGCGGAACTCGAAGAAGCCTGGCAGTTCTACAAGGACAGCGGCAAAGTCGTCTTCCTCGGCGCCGATTACGTGGATACCGAGCCGGAGGCGCGCGCCTACCTGAAGAAGTTCGGTATCACGTATTACAACGGTCCAGACATGGGCACGCGGATCTCGCAGTTGTTCCGCATCCGCGGCGTGCCTGAGACGTATTTTATAGACCCCGATGGCGTGCTTTACTTCGTCAAGGTGGGTCCCTTCCTCTCTGTTGATGAGATCAAGTCCATCATTGACCAGAAACTCCAATAAGGCGGAGACATGGAATTAGGTTCTATCTTTCTCATCCTGGCGGTGTTGGTGGGAGTCGGCGTCTACCTGTATATGCCGCTCACCCGGCGCGCGCGCGGCATGAACGCGGATGCCTCGCACGAAATCTCGGCCTTGAAAGCCGAGCGCGACCGCGTCATCAACGCCTTGCAGGAACTGGATTTCGATTTCAACCTCGGCAAAATCCCCGCCGCAGATTACCCCGAACAACGCGCCGCGCTCCTGCAAAAAGGCGCGGATATTCTCCGCAGACTCGATGAACTCGCGCCCGCCTCCACAGCCGGCACGGATGCCGAGGCGCGCATCGAAAAAAGCCGCCGCCGCCAAACGCGCCGATGCCGCCAGACAGGCTGTGGAAATCAGCGACGACGACATCGAAGCCATGATCGCCTCCCGCCGCAAACAGCACAAGAGCAAGTCGGCGGGGTTTTGCCCCAAGTGCGGAAAGCCCGTGCTGGTGACGGATAAGTTCTGCCCTTCGTGCGGGAAGGCGTTGACGTGATTACCCAATTACCCACTTACGCAATTACGTAATTGGGTGATTAGGTAATTGGGTAATTGCGACTCTCCGAGGAATTTCATGAAACTTCGTACCCTTATTTTTTTAGCAACTGGAACCATTTTTCTCTCCGCCTGTAACTTGACGCTCGCAGCGGATGTCACCCCCCCGCCGGGATACGTCCCCCGACGCCCGTGCCTACGCTGGGTCCGCTGTATCCTGCCGCCGCGCCGGATATCGAAAACGGCAAAGCCATTTACATCGAAAACTGCGCGCCCTGTCACGGCGAGACCGGACTGGGCGACGGCGACCAGTGGCAAACAACTCCCTGTCACCGTGATTCCCATCGGCTTGCCCGAATACGCAAACAAAGCCGCACCCGAAAAATGGTATGCCACCGTCACGCAGGGGAATATTGACCGCTTCATGCCGCCCTTCCTCAGCCTGAGCGACCAGGAACGCTGGGACGTGGTTAACTATGCCTTTACCCTGCACGTCACGAACGAACAACTCGAAACCGGCAAAGCACTCTTTGAAGAAAACTGCGCCGGCTGTGGCGAACTCTTCACCGACCTGAAGATGATGTCCGCGCTTTCGGCGGATGACCTCGTCCGCGCGATGCGCGAGGGCGGGGAGAACATCCCCGCTTTTGGAGCGGACTTCAGCGAAGAAGAAGCCTACGCCGTGGCGGCGTACATCCGCACGTTGACGTTTGCGCCTCCTGCCGCGCCGGTAGCGGCTTCTGTGACCGAGACTCCCGCCGCCGCTGAAAGCGCATCCGCAACCGTGGAAGCGGGGACGCCGTCCGCCGAATCTACGCCTGCCGAAGGCACGCCCCAGGCGGAGGTCACGCTTGAAGCGACCGAAGAACCAGCCGCCAGCACGGGCAGAGTCACCGGTCTGATCGAGAACCGCACCGGCAAAGCCCTTCCCGCCGACATCAAAGTCATCCTGCATGGCTACGATCATGGAGTTGATCCCAGCGCGGGTCCGCAGGAAATCCTCACGCTCGAAGGGACGGTCAACCCCGACGGTACCTACGCATTCGAGACCCCGCTCGGTGAAAGTCAAATCTATCTCACCGAAGTGGAAGTTGACGGGTTGACGTATCAATCTGAATTTGCGATCGTGGAAGCGGGAGTCACCGAACTCGAACTGCCCGCCATCGTGGTCTACGAAACCACCGACGATTACGGCACGCTGCAGGTGAACGCCCTGCAAATCTTCTTCGACCTCGCCAGCGAAGACACCGCGCAAATCTTCGCCGTGTACAGCATCACGAACCCCGGCGACAAGACCATTGTCGTCAACATGGGCGACAGCCAGACCATCCCGTTCATCGCCTTCCCCGAAGGCGCCACCGGTTTGGGGTACGAAGCGGCGCAGGACAGCGCGACCTTTGTCCCCACCGCCGACGGGTTCGCCATGCCGCCCAGCGAAACGCCCTACGGCTTGATCGCCTTTGCGTCCATCCCGAAATCGAAGCAGATTCTCATCTCACAGCCCGCCCTGCTCGCCATCGGCGAAGTGACCCTTTTCCTGCCCGAGGGCGTGAAAGCGAAAGGGGATGCGCTGGTGGACGGCGGCATCCAGCCGATTCAAAACACCAACTTCCACGTGTACACCGCCAGCGGAATTGACAAGGACTCCAAACTCGAATTCACGCTCAGCGGCGAGCCGAAAGGCGTGGCAGAGAGCGCCGACCTGATGCAAAACCAAAACCTGCTGATCGGCGTGGGCGCGCTGGGCGTGGTGTTGATCGTCGCCGGGGTGTGGATGTACATGCGCGATAAAAAGAAGGAGGAGGAATTCGACGAGGAGGACGAAGAAGAGGACGAGTACGAGGACGCCGAATCTGTGATGGACGCCATCATCGCCCTCGACGACCTGCACCGCTCCGGGAAGATTTCGGACGAGGCATACCAGCAGCGCCGCGGTGAGTTGAAGGAAGCGTTGAAGAGAAAGGGATAGTTATGTCATTGCGAGTGGCGCTCTGCGGCACGAAGCAATCTTCTCGCAATAGGAGATTGCTTCGGGCGTTCGCCCTCGCAATGACAGAATAGTGAACATGATCGAAGTCAAAAAGCTCGTCAAACGTTTCGGCTTGAAAACCGTCCTGCGCGGGCTGGATTTCCGCGTGGAGCCGGGGGAGTTCGTTGCCCTGCTCGGGACCCAACGGCGCCGGCAAGACCACCTTCCTGCGGATCCTCGCTTCGCTTTCCCGTCCTTCGATGGGAACCGTGAAAGTGGCGGGACATAACCTGCCGCACGAGTCGGCGCAAGTGCGCGCGCGGCTGGGTGTGGTCTCGCACATGCCCCTGCTCTACCCCGACCTGACCGCCGAGGAAAACCTGCAATTCTATGCGCGCATGTATGGGCTGACCGATTACCAATCACGAATTACCGAAGTTCTTGAAATGGTCGGTCTCGAATCCCGCCGCAAAGACCTCGTCCGTACTTTCTCGCGCGGGATGCAGCAACGGCTCGCCATCGGCAGAGCGATCCTCCACGACCCGGAAGTGGTCCTGTTCGACGAACCCTACACCGGTCTGGACCAGGACGCCTCCGAAATGCTGGACGAAGTCCTGCGCTCCGTCGCCGCAAAGGGACGCACAGTGGTGATGACCTCGCACGACCTTGCCCGCGCCGAAGACCTTGCCACCCGCTTCGACATCCTTTCGCGCGGTGTCATTGCCGCATCCGCCACACAGGAAGAATTGAAGAACACAAACCTGCTTGCGTTCTACAAGCAGAGCCTTGAGATAAAAAATTAGAGACTTGCGACTGGAGACTTTGAAATCCCCAGTCTCCGATCTCCTCCAATCACCAATGCCCTCCCCCCCGCCCCTCCCTCTTCAAAGCCACCCTTGCCATCGTGCAAAAAGACCTTGCCGCGGAGTTCCGCTCGCGCGAATTGCTCTCCGCCATGCTGGTCTTTTCGATGCTGGTCATCCTCATCTTTAACTTCGCACTGGAATTGGACGTGAAAGTCAGGCAGTCCGTCACCGCCGGTGTGCTGTGGACCACCTTCGCCTTTGCAGGTACGCTCGGGCTCAACCGCTCCATGGCCGTGGAAAAAGACCGCGGCTGCATGGATGGTCTGCTGCTCGCGCCGGTGGATCGTTCAGCGATTTTCTTCGGCAAAGCCATCAGCAACCTGGCGTTCATGCTCGTGGTCGAGGTCATCGTCGTGCCGATGTATGCCATGCTCTATAACGAGACACGCATCTTTCAATGGGAATTCGTCGGCGTGCTCCTGCTCGGCTCGATTGGCTACATCGCCGTCGGCACACTGCTCTCCGCCATGTCCGTGCAGACGCGCACCCGCGACGTTCTGCTCCCCATTTTGTTGTTCCCGGTGGCGGTTCCGGTCCTGCTGGCGTCCGTCAAAGCCAGCGGCGGGATCATCTCCGGCGCAGACTTCGCCGAAATCCTTACCCCGCTCAACCTGCTCATTGTTTACGATGTCGTCTTCATCGCTGTCGCCTTCATGGTCTTCGATTATGTCGTCGAGGAGTAGTTGGAGTTCTCCAGCGCCGAGAGACACGAATAGAAAAGTCAGGCTGAAAGCCTGACCTACAAATATAACTTCCAGATTAAATGAGATTGATGGGTTGATCCAGCTCAACGTCCAGAAAGAGCCGGAGTTCTTCAATCAAAAATCGTAAATCTGAAATCGCAAATCCTCATAAGGAGTTTATCCATGCAACAAAAACCAATCCTTCTTACCATCCTCGATGTTTTATCGGTCATCGGGCTTGGTGTCGCCACGTACTTTGCCCTGGTCTTCGCGCCCACCGAAGCCGTGATGGGCAACGTCCAGCGCGTGTTTTACTTCCACGTCGGCACCGCCCGGGTGGGGCTGGTGGGATTCGTCCTCGCGGCGGTCTCGGGCATCGTCTACCTGATCACCAAGGACATGAAATGGGGCCCGCTTCTGAAGTCGCCGCCGTCGAAGTCAGCACGATGTTCTTCTTCATCACCATCGTCCTCGGCTCCATCTGGGCGCGCCCCGCCTGGAACACCTGGTGGACGTGGGACCCGCGCCTGACCACCGCCGCTGTGACGGAACTGATCTATATCGCCTACTTCATGCTCCGCGCGGGGATCGAAGACCCTGAAAAACGCGCGCGCTTTGGGGCGGTGTATACCCTGCTGGGCGGCATCAGCGCGCCGATCACCTTCATGGTCATCCGCCTGTTCCGCACCATTCACCCCGTTGTGGTCGGCAACGCCAGCGCGGCCGCGGAGGGCGGCTTCGACATGACGCCCAACATGCTGACCGCCATGTTCGTCGCCCTTGGCGTCTTCACCGTCCTTTTCATCGACCTGATGTGGCATCGCATCCGCATGGGGAGGTTGGAAGAAAAGGTCGAGCAACTCAAGTTGAAAGTCTCGATGTAAACGATCCGGTCCCGCCGCCGGGGACGGCGGCTGGAGCAATGACAATAGTTTCGATGTAACAGGAGTAAAAAATGGAAACCGTCAACACCGATGGATACATGACCGCAGGCTATATCGTCGCCTTCCTCGTCATGGGGCTGTACGTCCTCAGCATCTACATCCGCAGCAAGAACCTCAGGCGCGACCTCGAAACCCTCGAAGACATGGAAACCGCCGAAAAGAAGTGACTGGCGCAGAAGAGTCCGTTATAATAAAGCGGACTCTTTTTGATCCCCATGCCGAAGCGTCACTGGGCGAACCGTCTCATCCTCATCCTGATTGCCATCCTGAACATGGCGTTCTCGTCTGGCGTTTCGCCCGCATCTGGCCTGGACCCGCAGCCTGCTTCTGAATCCAATCCTCCCCCCGGTCCCGACAGGTTCTCCGTCATTGCCGTCGAGTACACTTCCTACGAATGGCACCTCCTCACCTGGAAGGATAAAAAGTTCGTCTGTTCCATCGTCGTTGACCACGAAGGCATGCCCCTGCCAGGCGAAGTCTACCGGGACTGCGGGACGCTCATCTACCAGAAGTGGATCACCCAGCCTCCCTGCACCATCCACGACGTATCCCGGTGTGACGGCTACTACGCCCTTCTGATAAACAGCGAGGAAAAAGAGAAGGAAATCGCTCTCGAACTGCCCGCCGCCAGCGCCTGGGTCTCGCTGGAGGATTGCGAACCTGTTTACAGCGCCTCCACCAACGTTTGCGAAATCCAACCGACCCTCGTCATCCAAGGGATGGAACCGCTCCCGAACGAATCCATCAACCGCATCGAAGGGACATACGAGGGGCAGGCGTTTTCCTGCGCAGACACCGACATTTGCAAATTCCGCATCCCCGAAACGGACGAGGATGGCGCGACTGTCCAATTCTGGTCGTATTCCACCTACGGCGACAGCAGCATCGTCTACGATGCGCAGGTGCGCGTCAAGATCGTAGACGAAGGCGACCCGGACCAACTTTACTGGTACGTGGACGTCCTCTCCTCCCAATGGCAGGGGGAAGTGCTCGCCTCCTGCTCCGACTCGTGGCAGGTCTTCCCGCCGGTGGGCGGAGCGCCGGAATGGCTCAGCACCCCCAACGACAGCGAAGAACTCAGCAGCGACATCCCCTACACCTACCTCGCCGCGAACCTGATTTTGCAGGGTGTGGTGGATGCGGATTCCTGTCCCGACGGCGGACTCGCGCCGGGGAACGTCGTCAACCAGTGCGGGCTGGAGAAGTCGCGCGACGCCGTTGCCGCATGGCAGAACCAGTTCGACGAATTGATCGTCACAACCGCCCGAGAAACGGGCGTCCCTGCGCGGTTGTTGAAAAACCTGTTCGCGCGCGAAAGCCAGTTCTGGCCCGGCATCTACCAGGCGATAGGCGATGTGGGGCTGGGTCAACTCACCGAAAACGGAGCCGACACCGCGCTCTTCTGGAACCGTTCCTTCTTCAACCAGTTCTGCCCGCTCGTCATGGATTCCGAAACCTGCGGCATGGGCTATGCCAACCTCGATGAAGAACTGCAAGCCGAGTTGCGCCGCGCGCTCGTGGGGAGCGTCAACGCCGATTGCGAAGAATGTCCGCTCGGCTTCGACCTGACCCAGGCGGATTTCTCGGTGGGCGTCTTTGCCCACACGATGCTCGCCAACTGCGAACAGGCAGGGCAAGTCATTTATAACTACACCGGCAAGTCCCCCGGCGAAGCCGCCTCTTATGAAGACCTTTGGAAGTTCACCCTCGTCAACTACAACGCCGGGGGGGGCTGCCTGGCGGAGGCGGTATCGGCGGCGAACGGCATTAGCGGCTTGCCGCTGACCTGGGAAACCGTATCCCCCAACCTGGCGGGCGTCTGTTCCGCCGCCGTGGATTACGTCAATGACATAAGCGGGCAGGTGTCCACTCCCGCGCCATAGCACCCTGGAGGTTTCATGCTCACATTCATCGAAAAGGTCCTTTTCGCGCTTGCCGTGCTGGTCTCGTTGTATTTCACCTACCGCGGAGCGATGCGCATCGTCGGGCACATCGCCAGCGGGCGGGGCAAGGTGGATTGGTCGCTCATTTGGAAACGGGTTTGGGAACTCATCGTCAAGGTCGGTCTGTTCCAGCCCGTTTTTCGTTTTCGGCTTGGACCCAGCATCCTGCACGCGCTCATCGGCTGGGGCTTTCTCTCGTTTTTGCTCATCAACCTCTCGGATCTGATCTACGCCTATACCGAATGGCGTTTGCTCGACAACACCGGCTTGTTTGGGGATGCCTACCGCCTCATTGCAGACATTGCGAACGTCGCCATCGTCGCCGGGATTCTGGCGATGGCAGTGCGCCGCTTCATCCTTCGACCTGCGACTCTGTCCACCCGTGAGACGACGTTACTGCACCCGAAAGCGCGTTTTGGCATTACGCGCGATTCAGCCATCGTCGCCGCGTTCATCTTTCTCCATAACTCAATGCGCTTTTTGGGCGAGTCGTTCAATTTGGCGTTGGCGGGTCACGCCGACAGCTGGCAGCCCACCATCTCAGCCGTATCAGCCCTCTGGTCGGGGTGGATGCGGGCGTTTTGACAGCAGGGGAACACCTGGCGTGGTGGCTGTCCATTGGGGCGGTTGTCGCTTTTCTTCCTTATTTCCCCTATTCAAAACATATCCACCTGTTCTTCGCGCCGATCAATTTTGCCTTGAAGCCCGAACGAAGATCCATCGGGGAATTGAGTTACATCAATCTCGACGACCAGACCATCGAGCAGTTCGGCGCGGCGAAGATGAAGGACCTCGGCTGGGAGCAGATCATGGACAGTTACGCCTGTATCATGTGCTTCCGCTGCCAGGAGGTTTGTCCCGCGTACAACACGGGGAAAGTCCTTTCGCCTGCCGCGCTGGAGATCAACAAGCGTTATCACTTCAACAACGGCGGTACGACCGATGTGCCGATGCTCGATTTGATTTCGGAAGAAGCCGTGTGGGCTTGCACCTCCTGCGGCGCATGCGTGGACATTTGCCCGGTGGGCAACGAACCGATGCGCGATATTTTGGAAATTCGCAGAAATCTTTCGATGATGGAAAGCGCATTCCCGAAGCAATTGGAAACGGCGTTCAAGGGTATGGAACGAAACATGAATCCCGGAACATCTCACAGGCGGGCCCGCATGAAATGGGCGGACGGCTTGAACGTGCCGACGGTCGAGCAAAACCCCGAGCCTGAGATTTTGTGGTGGGTGGGCTGCGCCCCTGCGACGGATTCGCGCGCGCAAAAGACCGCGCTAGCCTTTGCGAAGATTTTGAACGCGGCGGGAGTCAATTATGCGGTGCTTGGAAAGAACGAAGCCTGCACAGGTGACTCGGCTCGCCGCGCGGGGCGCGAGGATATTTTCTTCGGGCTGGCGACGCAAAATGTGGAAATTTTGAACGAGGTCGGGGCGAAACGAATCGTGACGACCTGCCCGCATTGCCTGCACACCATCAAGAACGAGTATCCTGCCTTTGGCGGAAATTATCAGGTGATCCATCACACGCAGTTGATCAATGAACTGGTGGGGGCGGGGAAGATTCAGTTATCAGTGACCAGTGATCAGTACAAAGTGACGTTCCATGACCCGTGTTATCTTGGCAGGCACAACAAGGAAGTGGATGCGCCGCGCGATGCGTTGAAATCCGCCGGGGCGTTGACCATCGAAATGCCGCGCAACGGAGCCAAATCCTTCTGCTGCGGGGCGGGCGGCGCGCAGATGTGGAAGGAAGAGGAGCAGGGCACGGCGCGAGTCAATGTGACGCGCTTTACCGAAGCCAAATCCACGGGCGCGGATACGGTGGCGGTGGGCTGCCCCTTCTGTTTGACGATGATGACCGACGCCGCGAAAGGTGAGGATAGTCCGATTCAGGTGAAGGATGTGGCGGAGATCGTGGCGGAGAGGATGCAGTAGGTCAGTGACCAGTGATCAGTAATCAGTGGCGGGCAGAGATGTCCGCCATTGATTTTTCATCAAAACATTTCTTCAATCGCAAGACCCCCTCTCGAATATCTTCCTCGCCATAAAACGA
The DNA here is from genome assembly GCA_013112685.1 of Chloroflexota bacterium. Classification (GTDB taxonomy): domain Bacteria; phylum Chloroflexota; class Anaerolineae; order Anaerolineales; family Villigracilaceae; genus Villigracilis. The sequence goes on from JABFGC010000002.1 coordinate 2,584,864, forward strand.
AACGCTCAGGCGGAAATAATCGTTCAAGCCGTTCCGGCTCGAAAAGCGGACGCCGGGTCGCAAGCCCACGTTGTAATCCCTTGCCTTCTTCTGCAATTCCTGCGCATCCACCCCCGGGGCTTGCAGCCAAAAGAAATATCCGCCATGCGGGGATGTGTATTTGACCTGCGGAAGGTGCCTTTTTATCGCTTCATCCATGACCTTCATGCGTTTTCCAAGCACGCTCACGAGATGGGAGATGTTCCTATCCAAATCGCCGTTTTCGATGAGACTGCGAACGACCGCCGAAGTGAACGGATTCAACCCACCGGCGCTGTCGAGCAAACCGCAGGTGACGATTTTCTGGATGATCCCCGGGTGCGCGTGCAGCCATCCCAACCGCAGACCGGGGGCGAGGATCTTCGAGAATGAACCCAACGCCACCACATGACCCGAGTCAATGTGCGCGCCGAAGGATGCGGGCGGTGTTTGGGTGTAAGCGAGGAATTGATAGACTTCATCCGCGACGATCAAAAAGCCGTGCTCCTGCGCCAGCGCAAGCAGCCGCTCACGGCGCTCAGGCGGGAGGGTATGTCCGCTTGGGTTTTGGAAGGAGGGAATCACGTAGACGAACTTCGGTTTGGTTTGACTCAAAGCGTGGATCAAATCGTCCATAACGAGACCAGACTCATCGGTCCGAATGGAAGCGACGCGCAAGCCATGGTCGGCAAAAATCCGCAATGCAAGGAAATACGTCGGCTCCTCCACAAAGACCGTATCCCCCGGCTGAGTGTAAAGCGTGCAAAGCAAATCCAATGCCGATGAAATCCCGTTGGTGACAAACAACTCATCGTGCGAAACCTGAAAGCCGTAACGCGGCGATAAAAACTTCGCCAGCGCCAGCCGAAAGTAACCATCCCCCTGCTCCGCGCCGTATTGCAGCAATTCGCGTTCGCCCAAACTCAGCCGGTGCGCCGCGGCGCTGCGCAGAAGTTCCAGCGGCAATAAATCCAACTGCGGCTCGCCCGCGCCGAGGTCAATGAAGCCCGGCGGGATGTTCGTTTGCGTAATTTGAAGCGGCTTGGTCATTCGGCAAGTATACCGTCAAGCCCGCCCGTGTTACACTTACCGGCGCATGAGTTCCCCGCTCGAACTTCTCTCTCCATTGGATGGGCGTTACGCGGATTCGACCGCCCCATTGCGGGATCACTTCTCCGAGTTTGCTTATCTCCGCAATCGCACGCGCGTCGAGCTGGACTTTCTGGCTGCCCTTTCCAAAACCGGCTTGACCCGCCCTTTGAGCGAATCCGAATCCGCCATGCTCAAATCGCTCGCTCAAGATTTCAACCTCGCAGATGCCGAAGCGATCCAGGCTTTTGAAAAGCAGACCCGCCACGACGTGAAAGCCATCGAATATTTTCTGAGGGAGAAACTGCGATCCACTTCGCTGAATGATTTGCTCTCGTGGCTCCACTTCGGCTTGACCTCCGAAGACACCAACAGCCTCGGTCAAGCCATTGCGCTGAAAGAATCGAGAGACGAGGTCGTTCTTCCCAATCTCCGGTCTTTAATTTCCCATCTCTCCGATTTTGCCCTCCGCTGCAAATCCATCCCCATGCTCGCCCGCACCCACGGACAGCCCGCCGTCCCGACCACGCTGGGCAAGGAAATTGCGGTGTATATTGCCCGGCTCAAAAAAGCCGCGCAGGAAATTTCCGCGTACAAGTTCAGAAGCCAAATTAACGGGCGCGGTCGGCAATTTCAACGCCCTGCAAGCCGCCGCCCCGCAGATGGACTGGCTCCAATTCAGCGTGGATTTCGTTTCAGGCTATGGCTTGGAGCCAAACCTCGCCGCCACCCAAATTCTCCCCTACGACAATTGGCTCCGTTATTTTGATTCGCTGCGCCTCTTCAACTCCATCCTGATTGATTTCTCGCAGGATATGTGGCGTTACATCAGCGACGACTATCTCAAGCAGGCGGTGGTCGCGGGCGAGGTCGGCTCATCCACCATGCCGCAGAAGGTCAACCCAATTGACTTCAGAAACGCGGAGGGCAACCCTCGGCGTCGCCAACGCGCTCTTCATTCACTACGCCCAAAAGTTGACCGTCTCCCGCTTACAGCGCGACCTCTCCGATTCCACCGTCCGCCGCACGTTCGGCACGGCGCTGGGTCACAGCCTGCTGGCGTGGACCCAACCTCCAGCGCGGGATGATGCGCATCGCTCCCAACGAGGAAAAACTCACAGCGGAGTTAAAATGCCCATTGGGAGGTCGTCTCGGAAGGCGCACAGACCATCCTGCGCGCGGCGGGAAAAGCAGACGCGTACGAATCGCTCAAAGAGCAAACCCGCGGGCGCGTGCTGACCGAAGCCGATTACAAGGCGTGGGCTGCGTCGCTGGACGTGGACGAAGAAGTGCGAAATCAATTGATGCTGCTTACCCCGGAATCCTATATCGGGCTGGCGGTCCAACTCGTGGATCGTGTCTTGAATTCGTAACTCGCAGGATGTCGTCCCAGACACCTCAGCCCACCATTTCCCTCAACCGGCGGGAGAGGCTGCGCAAAACCGCGAAAGATACATCGGGGCGTTCGCGCAGGATGCCTTTGAAGGTTTCGCCGTCAATCGAAAGCAGGCGGACATCGGTCTGGGCGCGGAGAGTCGCCGAGCGCGGCGCGGATTCGATGATCGCCATCTCTCCGACGAAATCCCCCGGTCCGCGCTGAGCCAAGACCTGCTCGGCTCCGTTCGACTGGCGGAGGACGTGCAAATGACCTTCGACGATCACGAACATCCTATCGCCTTCCTCGCCTTGCCGAAAGATGACAGTGTTCTGCGGATGCCATTCCTCGCGGGCGAGTTCCGCCACGAGTTTCAGGTCTTCGGGGGAAAGATCGGCGAAGATGGGAATTTCGCGCAATAATAAAATGCGTTCCATGATGGAAACGGTCTTCAGAGTGTCCATGGGTTTCTCCTCGCCAAATTGAATCAACGCGCCGAGCGCGGCTTCTCGCAGAAGCGGGTCCGCGCCCGATTTCATTTGCTGTAACAAGGGGATGAATTCGCGGAAGCCGAGTTCGGACGTGGAACGAATCGCCAACGCCCGCAGCCAGGGATCGGGATTTTTCAACAAAAGGGCAATTGCATCGGATGGATCGGTGGGCTGCGGCTCGGATTCGAGCAGGGCAACGACGCTTTTGGCAAGTCCCTTCTCACCGATGGTATCGAGCGCTTCGAGCGCGGCGGCGCGGTTTTCGATATTCGTCCCGTTCATGCTCTTGCGGACGAGTTCCATCGTGCGCATGTCGCCGAACAAGCCGACGGTCTTGATGAGGCGTCCCTCGCACAAGGATGCGTTCCTGCGAAGACAGTCATGTAGAAAGCGTGTTGCGTGTTTCGTGGATGGGATGCTGGCGGATTGATTTCGCAGCGTCCGTGCGCGGATCATCTCGCGGTTTGCGTAGTTCCGCAACGGCGCAAGCGATTCGGGGTTGCCCGGAGCCAGCGCATCAAGAGCGGAGTCAACCGCCGAATTATCTTTTTCGATCAGTTCAAGCACGAGGGCGCGGCTTTCGTCGCTTCGTTTGCGTAAAGCATCGGCGGCGGCTTGGCGAACACTTTCATCGGGATCGGTCAAATGATTGACCAGCGCGGCTGGGTTGTCTTTCAGATTTCCCAGCGCGGTCACGGCAGCGCGGCGGATGGTTGGGGAAGGGCTTTTTAGAGAATTGAGAATAGGTTGAATATCAAGAGAAAGGGATGGAATTTCAGCGACAGTGTTCAGCGCGGATAAGAGAATTGGAGGATCGGGAGAATTGAGGCGCAGGTTCAGATTTGAAACCGCCTCTTCCACGGACCCGAGCCTGGTCAATGCAACGATGGCTTGGGTCTGCACGGACAGGGACGAATCGCTCCGCATCAGGTTCGAGATTTTTTCAACCAGTTCAGCCGACGGGGTCAGTTTCAGTTTTGGAAGAACGGTCAATGCTTCTTCGCGGACGTGTTCATCGGGATCGTCAAGCAGGCGGATGATTTCGCCGACAGCAGAATCCGCGAACAACGCTCCCAGCGAGGAAACTGCCGAAGCGCGCACCGCAGGCTCCGGGTCCGAGAGGAGGCGCGTGAGATGCGGGATGGCGGAGTCCGATTCCATCCGCCCGAGCATTTCCGCAGCGAGTCGGCGCGTCGCAGGCTTTGAGTCATTCAGGGAACGGATGGCGACATTGACAACGGCGGCATCGCCTTGAAACCCGCTGAAGGAGGCTTCGTCCGCGCTGAAGACTTCGAGGCGTCCCGCCCGGAGCGCGGCGACCAACGCCTGGGCGTAGGCTTTGCGCATCTGCCAGATCAACGCGCCGCAAACGAACGAAAGCGCCGCGCCGATCAGGAGAATCTGCGGGACGGTAAAGATTCGATCCGCCACGATGAGCAGGACGCCCGAAAGCGCGACGCCGATCTGCGAAGGGACGCCGTTGTTGAAGGCGAGGACTTGTCCGCGTTTTTGCGAAGGGACGACGTTGAAGAGCGCGTTCCATGCCGTGCCTGCGATGCCCGAGAGAATCACAAGTTGAGCGAAACGCGCAACCGCCGCGCCGTTGAGATTGTAAAAGCCCGCGAAAACAGCGAACGAAAAAATATAGGTGAGCGGCATGAGGAACACGCCGTTGACGACGCCGAGACGGGTGTAAATGCGGCTGGCGAGAAAAAGCGAAACGAGGAACGTGGAAGTGGTGGTGACGCTGTTGAAGAACCCGAAGAATCCCGCCACGCCTGCTTCGTCGGTGAAGGAGGCGGTGACCACTTTATTGAATGGGAAGGCAACGGCGAAGAATAAGACTGAAAATAAAACGGAAGAATAAGCGATTAATTTCATCAAGGGCGAGAAGCGCACAAAATCGTAGCCTGCGCGCAGGTCTTCCCAGAAATTGGATTTATCTTTGAAGGTTCTGGTTTTTGGAAAATATCCGCCCGCGATGACGCGGGTGAGATAAAACGCAATACCCAGCAACGCCGCGTATAGAAGAAGCAGGTTATCCGTCCCAAGCAGGCGGGCGATTACGCCTGTTACCGCGTTGCCGACGACGCCGCCGAGAATCCCCGCGCTGGTGAACAGTGGAAAGAGCCGTTTCGCCTGCCGCGCGTCGCAGACCTCGCCCGCGAGGTTCCAGATGAAGGTGCCGAGAATCATGCTCATGCCGTTGATGGTCAACCACAGGATGGGGTACAGCGAAGGAAAAGGAAAAAGGATCGCCGCGCGTTCGATGATCAACAATCCAATAAACAAGGCAATAAGCGTTGAAAAGAATTTTCCCTTTTCGAACCGACCCAGCGACGCGGAATAAGCGAGCGTTGTGAGAAAGGTCAACGCCCCCAGGAAGAGATACATATACGGCAGGAAGTCCACGCCGAAGCGCAGGAGGAACAACGCCGAAGCCGCATTGTCGCCCATGCCCTGTCCGGCCTGGATGCAGGCGAAGAGTACGGCGACGAGGAAGGCGAGCCGTCCTTCGTCGGCGCGGATGTTGAGGAGGGAGGCGAGGCGGTTTGACATTACAACTGAAGCACACCCAATTGCTGTAACAGGCTCACCCCGTCCTCTTCGCCCCAATGTTCGACGATCTTCCCGTGTTCGATGCGGACAATATACACGCCTGTAAATGAGATGAACTTTCCGGTGGGCGGTATGCCCATAAAGGTCCCTGTGTTCATCCCGCTCATCGTGATGCGGGCGACGACTTTATCGCCCTCGGCGACCAGGTCTTCGATCACGGTTCGATAATCGGGAAAGCCCGCCAGCATGATCTGATGCGCCGCTTTTGCGCCTTCGATGCCCGTTGGGACTCCAGCCATGATTTTCGGCGTGAGCAAAGATTCTGAAAGTACTTCGGTCAACTGATCGAGGTTGTTGCTGTTATATATTTCCTGATAATGGCGGACGATGGCTTTATTTTCTTCGAGGGACATGGGTTTCACCATTAGTTTCGCATCAATTTCTGAACGTAAGGCTGATTCAAAAACGAATCGGCGAATCCAACCTCGTGAAGGGATTCGGCGATCTGCGCGATGATTTTGTGGGCTTCGTTCCGATTCGACCTGGCTTCTCGATGGTTGCCAAGTTTCTCCTGGACATCCGCGAGAGTGGCGTAGGAGAGCCAAAGCTGGAGATTCGCACCCATTTTCACGGCGCGGGAACAGGCTTCGGTCAAGCATTGAAGCGCTTCGTCCTTCCTATCCATTGCACTCAATGCGAGTCCTTTCCACCTCAGCACGTCGGGGACATCCAACCGCGTAAGGAGCTCGGTTTCCGCCAGCAATTGATTTGCCAATGACAAGGCGGTTGAAAAATCGCCCCTGGCATACGCCAATTCGATGTTTGCGAGAGCGATAAAGATCGTGAAGCGCGCATACGGGATCGAGATCGGCCGGATCGGCGCGTCCCCTGCGGCCCGTCGGGCAGAGTCGATATCCCCGTGAAGCAAATGGATGCGCACCAGCGCCGCCTGCGGGAAGGTCCGCCATGCAGGTTGTTTCGATTCTGCAAATTGCGCCGCCTGTGATATTAGCGAATATGCCGCGTCGAATGCACCGCAAAACGCACGGACCCCATGCCAATTCCGAACGCAGGGTGATGCTGCTGGCGATCAAACCCGCCTCGTCCGCCAGCCGCGTGCTTTGTTCGGCAAGTGGGATGGCTTTGCCCAGGTTTCCCTGCTGGAAGTAAACGAACGCCATCAACATGAGGTCGTACGACTGCCCCCAGACGTTCTTGATCCTTGCGCTGATCTGCAGGGCTTGTCGGCAATTCTCAAGGGAACGGGCGAATTCGCCCGCGTTATAGGTCGCCTCCGCCTCCGACCCCCAACTATCGGCAAGCATGACTTGATTGTCCTGTGCAAGCCACAAAGCGCGCGCCTCCTTGATGGCGGCATACGCATCGTCGAACCTGCCCAGGCAGGTATACAACCGGCAGAGATCGTTCAATACAAAGGCGAGTTGTTCGGGGTCTCCCAAATCGCGCGCCAGGGAAAGCGCCACCTCCCCATGTTGAAGAGACCGGTCGAGCCGCTTCGAGAACAGATAGGCGATCATCAAATTCCAGTTTAACTTTGCCTGTGCGGCGCGATCGCCGATCTCCCGGGAAATTGCCAGCGCCTCGATCAACATTTGTTCGCTTTGTGCCGAATCATGAATCTGTGAAAAAATGGAATAAATGGTGGCTTTCGCCATCAATGCCTTCATTTCCAACGAACGATCGCCGCGTTCACGGCCGAATTGCTGCATTTCTTCATAACTTGCCAAAGCCTGCTCGAAACGACCGCTCAGCTCAAGCGCCGAACCGAGTTGAACGTGAAGGTTCGTAATTTGTCCGGCATCCGCCCCTTTCCGTTTCGCAACCTCCAGCGCGCGGCGGAAGTGGGTCGCGGCTTCCACGTTGGCATACAGCTGTGCGGCTTTTTCGCCCGCAAGGATGTCGTATTTCAAAGACCGGTCATCGCCCGCAGAATAAAAGTGATACGCCAACAGAGGCGCAAATTCTTCGAGCCGTTCCTTATACAATTCCTCCATGATCCCGCCGATCCTGCGATGAAGTTCCGCGCGCTTCTTGATGAGCATCGACTCGTACGCCGCTTCCTGAATCAAAACGTGACGGAACGCATATTCGCCGCCGACATCTTCGACCAGGCTGGCTTCCTTCAAAAATTGAATCTGCGCCTCGAGACTCCCATTGAGGCTGGTCAATGGTCCCAGGATGCGCACATCGAACTGACGGCCGATCACTGCCGCGTTTTGCAGGACGTGTTTGGCGGTTTCGGGCAGGCGGTCAATGCGCGCGCCCAACACGCCGCGAAGGGTGTTTGGCAAGGTGATCTTGTCAACATCGCCAGCCGCTTTCCAATGACTGTTCTCGCGGACGATCTGTTTCGTTTCGATCAACGAGCGGATGATCTCCTCGACGAAGAACGGGTTGCCCTGCGCCTTCTCCACGATCAAACCCCGAACGGATTTCGGCAGGTCTTTCACGCCGAGCAGATTATTCAACAAGGTTTCGGTCTGATTGACTTGCAAGGGTTCGAGCTCGATGGAAAGAAAGCCCTCTCCCAGCGCCGCCCCCAGTTTTTGGATGACATCCCAAGCCGTCGTTGTTTTATCCGGGCGCGTCATGCAAATGAAGGACATCGGCTGGGAGGCGCTCAAATCTGCGACGTTGAGCAGCAAATTCAACGAGGCTTCGTCCGACCAGTGCAGGTCGTCGAAGACGATAGCCAGCGGCGCCTCCATTGCCAGTCCGCAAAGAAATCCGCGCGTGGCTTCGATCATTCTCTGGTTGAGCGCGTCGCCTTGAAAGCCCATCACCGCCCTCGAACTCTCCTCGCTTTCCACGGCAAGCATCGCCTCCAAAAACGGGATGTCACCTCCGGGCAGTTTGCAACAATCGCAAACATATCCCAGTTTTCGTCTGACCTCAGCAGGCGAATCGCCCTCCTGCGCATCCACGGATTGGCGGATGATCTGCCGCCACGGATGATAACTGATCGAACGCGTGTACGACAACGAGTCGCCTCTCAGCCAAACGAGATTTGAATTTTCGGAAGACTTCTTCAACTCGGCGACCAACGTGGACTTGCCCAACCCCGCCTCCCCCACCACAGCAACGACCGATCCTGTTCCAATTCTCAAATTCTCCAATCTCTCTTTCAATAAATCCAAATTCGATTCCCTCCCCACTAATGGCGAAGATAAACCTTCGAGTCCGCGCAATTGACCCGGCATGGATTTCACCCCCAGCACGCGGTAGGTTTTGACCGGCGCGGATTTTCCTTTGACTTCCACTTCGCCCAACGGCTCGGTCTCAAAAAACGGCGCAACCAGTTTGTATGTTTCATCTGAAATTTGAATCGTCCCCACTTGCGCGGTCTGTTCCATGCGCGCGGCGAGGTTGATCGCGTCGCCGATGGCGGTATACTCCATCCGCAAATCCGAGCCGATCTCGCCGACCACCACCAGCCCGTATTAATTCCCACACGCAGACCAAACGCCAGTCCATGTTTGAGGCGGACTTCATCTGCGTAGGATTTGATCCCCTCCTGAATTTCCAATCCAGCCAGCACGGCGCGCTGCGGATCGTCTTCATGCGCAATGGGCGCGCCGAAGAACGCAAGGATCGCATCGCCCATCAAGCGCGGCACAAGACCTTCGTATTTGTATATCGGGCGGATCATGTACTCGAACACGCCGTTCATGATCTCAGTCCAGGTTTCCGGGTCCACTTTTTCGGCGGCGGCGGTCGAGCCTTTCACGTCGCAAAACAACATGGTGATGACTCGTCGTTCCCCGATCATCGCGTTGCGCGAGCGCGCGGCTTCGAGTTTTGCGATCAATTCTTGTGGAAGATAACGGTCGAGTTTGAATTCCGATCTTTCCCCCGCATCCGCGACAGCCAAACGGTTTCCGCAATTCATGCAAAACTTTGCGGCATCAGGATTTACCGTCTGACAGTTCGGGCAATTCATCGTTTACCAATAATGAAGGTATTCTAGCACATTGCGTCTCGTTCCACTATTGACCGAACACCCAACCTCTCGTACAATTTCTCCCAGAAATTATATATAATTTAAGAAGGATACACGCAATGTCAAAATACCGAGTCACATACTGGCGGGATATTCCCCAATCATTCATCATCGAAGGCGAGGGACGCACGGTGAAGAAACAACTCTCGCAGAAAATCCAAAATAAGATTGACGCCTATGCCATGGCAATCGGCGCCACGTCCACGACGGATTATGCAAGGGAATACAAGCGCGGCGAATGGATCGAACGCGAAGGCGCGCCCGAGGAAGTTGCCGAAGCGCTTCTTTCTGAACTGGAAGCGGCTGCCGCGATGATAGCGATTCCACGCCGGAACTTAACCCTCACCCCCGCCCCTCTCCCCCAAGGAGAGGGCATCAGCGATGACTAAAAAACACAACATCATCCTGCAACCCTCGGGGCGGCGCGGACAGATTGACGAAGGCACATCCGTCCGAACCGCCGCGCGCGAACTGGGCGTGGAGATCGAATCCATCTGCGCCGAGAATGCCACTTGTGGCAAGTGCATGGTTTTGGTCGAGCAGGGTCGCTTCGAGAAATACAACATTGACTCCAGGCGCGAGAACCTCTCCCCTGTCTCGACAGAAGAAGCCGCTTACTTTGCGCGCCGCCCCAAACTGCTGAAGGACAAAGGCTGGGAGGTTGGACAGTTGCGGCTCTCGTGCCAGGCGAAAATTTACGGCGACGTGCTGATCAACGTCCCCGAGGAAAGCCGCGGCAACAAACAAATCGTCCGCAAGAGCGCGCGGGAACGCGAGATCGAGATCAAGCCCGCGATACGAAAATACCTGGTGACAATGAGTCCGCCCACGCTGGAGCGACCAATCGCGGATTGGGAACGTCTCGCCAAGGGGTTGGAAACTTCGATGGCGTTGGTGCGCGGCACGGAGGAGAAACTTCCGCGCTGGTATGAAATTAACATTGATTACGCCTGCTTGCGGACTCTCTCGAAGACGCTCCGCGAGGCGAAATGGAATGTGACCGTTTCGGTTTGGAACGACAGGGAGGTCATCGCTGTCCAGCCGGGCTACCATGAAGACAGTTATGGCGCGGCGGTGGACATCGGCTCGACGACAGTGGCGCTCTACTTGTGCAATTTGAGGACGGGGGAAATCGTGGCGGCGGAATCCGAGATGAATCCGCAGATCGTGTACGGCGAGGACGTGATGTCCCGCATCCAGTATGCGATTGACCAGCCCGACGGCTTGGAGAAACTGCACAAGGCGATCATCGGCACATTGAACAAGTTGTTGAAGCAGGCGGTGAAGTCGGCAAACATGTCGTTGCGAGTGGCGCAGAGCGCCACGAAGCAATCTCTCGTTGAAGAGGAGGAGATTGCTTCGGGGACGAACGCCCCTCGCAATGACATAAAAGTAGAAGATATTCTTGAAATGGTTTTGGTGGGCAACTCCACCATGCACCACATCCTGTTGAACCTACATCCGAAGGATTTGGGGCTGGCTCCATTTGTCCCTGCGATTCACAAATCGGTGGACATCAAGGCGCGGGAGTTGGGCTTGCACATCAATCCATCGGGGAACATCCACGTCCTGCCTACCATCGCTTCGTTTGTCGGTGCAGATACCAGCGCGGTGATCCTCGCCGAAGAGCCGCACAAGCAGGATGAGAACTGGCTGTTGATTGATATCGGCACGAACGCAGAATTGGTTTTGGGAAACCGCAAGCGGTTGGTTTGCACCTCCACGCCGACGGGACCCGCGCTCGAGGGCGCTCACGTCGAGTATGGGATGCGCGCCGCGCCAGGCGCGATGGAACGGGTCCACATTGATGAAACGACGCTCGAACCGAAATACAAGGTCATTGGCGTGGAAGGTTGGAACACCGACCATGCCGAGTTCAAGGGTCACGTCAAAGGGATTTGCGGCTCGGCGATTATTGACGCGGTGGCGGAATTGTTCCGCACGGGAATCGTCGACTCGCGCGGCAAGTTCAGGAAAGATTTAAATACGAAGCGCGTACGGGAGGGGGAATCGGGCTGGGAGTATGTCATCGCCTGGAAGGAGGAAACCTCCATCGGACGAGACATCCCCATCACCCAGCAGGACGTGCGTCAAATTCAACTGGCGAAGGCGGCGCTCTTCACTGCGGCGCGCACGTTATTGAAGCGCAGCAACTTGGAAAGCCCTGATAAAATCATTCTGGCTGGCGGTTTTGGAAGTTACATTGATAAAGAAAAAGCCATGCTCATCGGGCTGATTCCCGATTGCGAACTGGACAAGGTCTATGCGGTTGGGAATGCAGCGGGCGACGGCGCGCGCATTGCGCTGTTGAACGTCGAAAAACGGAATGAGATTGATTCGGTCACGCGCAAGGTGGAGCGCTTTGAACTGCCCACCGATCCCGAATTCCAAAACCAGTTCATGCTGGCGACGAGTTTTCCGCACATGAGCGAGCCGTTTCCGCACATCGCGCATCTCATCCCGCACCGCAAGGCAGATCCGCTGGCGAAGAATTTCATGAAATGATTCTTAAACACGAAGGCACCAAGGTCACGAAGAAAGAAAGGAAAGAAGAAAGATTCTCTGTGAACTCGGTGCCCTCCGTGGTGGATAAACAAGGAGAGCAGGTATGAATAAGTTCTTGGAACGCTTGAACGGCGGGGAGATTCTCGTTGCGGATGGGGCGACGGGCTCGAATTTGCAGAAGATGGGGCTCAAACCTGGAAAGCCGCCCGAGGATTTGGTGATTGACGACCCCGATACGATTCTGAAACTCGCTTCTTCCTTCGCCCAGGCTGGATCGGACATCATCCTGACCTGCACCTTCGGCGGGACTCGCATGCGCATGAAAGACTCGAAGTATCAGGATCGCGCGCCCGAGGTCAACATGCGCGCGGCGGAGATCGCCCGCAAAGCCGCTTCGCTGAACAACGGACTGGTCGCAGGTTCGATGGGACCCGTGGGCGGAATCATCAAGCCGTATGGTCTGCTGGAATATGAAGATGTGAAGGCAACATTCGCAGAGCAGGCAAAAGCCCTTGCCGAAGGCCGCGTGGACTTTTTGTTGATCGAAACGATGTTCGCTTTTGAAGAGACGACTGCCGCCTTTGAAGGCGCGCGCTCCGTCACCGATTTACCGATTGTCGTTTCGTTCAGTTATGACCGCGGCACGCGTACGATGATGGGCGTCAAGCCGAAAGATGTCATCAAGAAATATTCCGAAATGGGCGCGGCAATGGTCGGCGCAAATTGCGGCACGACGCTGGAAAACATGGAAGCGGTTGTCAAGGAATATGCCGCCACCCTGCCGAACATTCCGCTGTGGGTCAAGCCGAATGCAGGCGTCCCGCACATGGACATCGAAACCGAGCAGGGCGTGTACGACATGGGTCCAGAAGATATGGCAGTGTTCGCAAAGAAATATGTGGAGTTGGGGGCGAAGGTCGTCGGCGGGTGCTGCGGAAACACTGCGGAGCATGTGGCAGCGATTGCGAGAGTGGTGAAAAGGCAGTGAACAGTCATCAGTGGTCGGTGATCAGTTACGAATTACGGAATGCGTAAAGCGTAATTCGTAAGTGGAGATGGTGATGCGTGATGAGATTTTGGATGTGTTGTCTGGAAAGAAAGTTTCCTCAAAGCCCGCCTTCAGCGGACTGATTCATGTCACCGCCGAGGGGTTGGCGAACGAGGGACTGGGATTCAATGAAATCCACACGGATGCTCACAAGATGGCGCGGGCGGCGGCGAGCACGTTCAAGTTGACGGGAATGCCCTCCGCGGCGCTGCCGTTGGATTTGTGTGCCCCCGCCGAAGCATTGGGCGCGGAGTTGAGATATTACGACGATGAAGAGATGCAATTCCCGCAGGTAAAGAAGTTATTGTTCCAAAGCACGAAAGAGATTAGAGGATTGGAGATTGGCGAAGTAGAGAGCAGCGGGCGGATTGGGTTAATCTGTGAAGCAATTGAATTGGTGAAGGTGGACATTGGGGATCGTGTTGTCATTTCGGGAATCATCCCCGGTGCGTACACATTGATGATCTACATATGCAAGGCACAGAATCTCTTTCACGAGATGAAGAACGAACCGCAAATGGTTTTGGATGCGCTCCTTCATCTTTCTTCTTTTCTTGCGAAAATTGGCAATGCGTATTTGGATGCAGGCGCGGACTTCATCACCATCCACGAGATGGGCGGCTCACCGGGGTTTATCGGACCCAAGCCGTTTGAGGCGTTCGTTCTGCCTGCGCTTCAACGCTTGACCGGAGACCTGCCTCATCCCACCGTACTTTCGGTGTGCGGCAAAACGGACTCTGCCATGAGTCTGCTGGCAAAGTCCGGCGCGGATGCGATCTCGGTGGACCAGATGAACAACCTCGCCGCTTCGCGCGCCGCGCTGACGGATACCCTGCTCTTCGGGAACCTCGACCCAGTGGGGACGCTCTATCGAGGAGACGAAACTCAAATCCGTGAAGCAGCTCAAAGGGCGAAAGAGGCGGGCGTGGACGCCGTCTGGCCCGGCTGTGACCTCGTCCCGCAAACCCCGCTCAAAAATATCCGCGTTCTGACGCAATTGTGAGATTCGTCTATTGACTCTCCCTCCCCAACTCTGTACACTGACATTGGTCGGACCGGCGGAGGAAGCATGGCGAAGAACAATCATTCCACAAGCAAGGCTGGCGGGAAAAACACAGGAAGGCAAGGTCCAGGAGGGAGGAAACCGCGCGCTGATGCAGAAACGAAACGTCAACAAAAGATCCAGACGGCGCTTTTTGAAATTGCCGATGCCGCCAGTGCGGTGACGGACATGCAGTCGTTCTACAAGAGACTGCACGAGATTGTGGGGACATTGATGTATGCCGAGAACTTTATAATTTTTCTCTACGACGCGGCCACAAACATCCGAAGCGTTCCATACGTCGCAGATAGCATGGGCGACCTTCCGCCGCCGAGCGGGCCTGTGCCGCCCGGATCATTGCTTGCCGAAGTGCTCGCCCACCCGCATACGCTGCATTACAAGAAAAAGCAAAACGAAGCGGCTGTTCGCGTAGGTCAGATGTATGGAACTCCAGCCGAGGATTTTGTGGGAATACCTCTTGTGGTGGATAGTCAAGCCATCGGCGGAATTATTGTTCAAAGCTATATCAAGGGAATCGGCTATTCAGAAGAAGATATTCGCCTGCTGGAGTTCGTCGCGCAACACATCGCCATTGCGTTGACGCGCGCCCGCGCCATCGAGGAGACGCGCCAGCGAAATTCCGAGTTGCAGATCATCAACAGCGTACAGGAAGGGCTGGCTTCAAAACTGGATATGCAGGGTATCTATGATTTGGTCGGTGACAAACTCCGGGAGATATTCGATGCGCAAGCCATCCAGCTTGTCTCATTCGATCACGAAAAGAATCTCATGCGCCGAAATTATCTTATCGAGAATGGACAGCGGCTCCATGTTGACCCTCTGCCCATCAGCAAGGTGTGGGCGTATTTCATAGGCAATCCGCGGACGACTCTACTTAACAACGTGAAAGATTTTATCGCTCAGGTTGACCCGGACTTCGTTGCCCCTCCAGTCGGACATACGCCAAGATCTTTAATTGCCGTTCCACTGATGGTAAACGGCGAACTCAGAGGCGCGATTGATATTGAAAGCCTGGATCGGGAAAATGCCTTCAGCGAATCGGATGTGCGCTTATTGGAGACGCTTGCCAACAGCATGAGCGTCGCGCTGGAAAACGCGCGTCTCTTCGATGAGACCCAGCGCCTGCTCAAAGAGACCGAGGACCGCGCCGACGAACTTTCAATCATAAACGTCGTTCAACAAGGCCTCGCTTCCAAGTTGGATATGCAGGCAATTTATGACCTGGTAGGGGACAAGGTGCGCGATATTTTCAACAGCGAGGTTATATATATAGCCATTCGCGGCATCGATGATCGCGATAGGATCCGATTTCCGTACGCTCTGGACCACGGCGAACGATTTCAGATGAGAGATTTGAAATTCGGCGAGGGTCTTACCTCCAAAATTCTTGTTTCCAATCAGCCGGTCGTTGCGAATACATTAGAGGAACAGATCGAACTTGGGTCTGTCCTTGAGCCGGACGATGAACAACAATCCTACATGGGAGTCCCGATTTGTCTCGGAGATACTGCGATTGGGGTTGTGGCGGTTCAAAGTTACGAGCGATTCGCTTTCAACGATTCGGATGTTCGCCTGCTAGGCACCCTGGCGGCAAGCATGGGCGTTGCCCTCGAAAATGTGCGGCTTTTCACCGAAACCCAGCAGCGCAACGCCGAACTCGCCATTCTCAACAGTGTGGGCGAGGCGATGGCGAAAACGCTGGACGTCAAAACTGTGACGCGGATCGTTGGCGACAAGGTGCGCGATATTTTCAGCGCCGACCAGATAGGGATTCTGCTTCTTGAGCGACAAACCAACTTGCTCCACCTGCTATACGGCTATGATAAGGCTCACGACAGATATTTGGATGATGGTCAGGTCAAACCTATCCCGCTCGGAAAAGGATTGACATCCAAAGTAATTGAGTCGCGCCAACCGCTTCTCTTTGGCACGCAGGAAGAAAAGAAAGGTTACGGCCATTACATGCCGCCCGAATTAGTGGGACAGATAAAATTGTGCGAGTCATGGCTGGGTGTTCCAATCATGGTTGCTGACAATGTGTTGGGCGCGGTACTCGTCGAAGATTATCGTCCCTATGCTTACAATGAAAGTCACTTGCGCCTGTTGCAAACCCTTTCTTCCAATATGGGCGTCGCCATCCAGAACGCGCGGCTCTTCGATGAAATCCAGCAGCGTAACGCGGAACTCGCCATTATCAACAGCGTACAGGAGGGATTGGCGTCCAAACTCGACATGCAGGAAATCTACGAACTGGTGGGCGATAAGATCCGCGAAATCTTCAACGCCCAATCGGTCATGATCGGCACGTACGATCCAGACGCGGCACTTACCCACGTCAATTATCTGTTTGTGAACGGGGAGCGCCAGCATCCTGAAGATTCTCCCCTGAGCAGGTTTGCCCAGTATTTCATTAACACCCAGGAGACGGTGGTGATCAACACCAATGCCGAACAACGGGTGGAGGAACTGGGGATGTTCGTTCGGAACAACGCGCAGATTCCCAGGTCCATGCTCTATGTGCCGATGGTGGTTTCGAGCCAGGTGCGCGGATTCATCAGCCTGCGGAACATGGAACAGGAAAACGCATTCGGCGAATCGCACGTGCGCCTGCTGGAAACCCTCGCCAACTCGATGAGCGTGGCGTTGGAAAACGCGCGGCTGTGGGAGCAGGAGAGGATGTTCCGCAAGGCGCTTCAACGCGAACTGGAGATTGGGCGGGAGATCCAGGCCGGATTCCTGCCCGATGAACTTCCGCTGGTGGAAGGCTGGGAGATCGCAGCGTCGCTCCTGTCGGCGCGCGAGGTTGCGGGGGATTTCTACGACGTGTTTGAACTGCCCGATGGAAATATCGGTCTCGTCATCGCGGATGTGTGCGACAAGGGGGTGGGCGCGGCGTTGTTCATGACCCTGTTCCGAAGCCTCATCCGTGCGACAGCCAACCTGGATTATTTCGAGCATACCGGACAGGCGGATGCGCCTCATTCGGTGGAAGAACGGCTCCAACGCGCCATGTCGTTGACCAATAATTACATCGCCGAAACCCACCAAAAAAGCAGTATGTTCGCCACGCTTTTCTTCGGCATTCTCGACCCGCGCAGCGGAAAACTCGCCTATATCAACGGCGGACATGAACCTCCGCTTATCGTCCGGGCGGGGAATGTACGCGAGGCTTTGAGAAATACGGGACCCGCCTCGGGGGTGATCCCCAATTGGAGCTTTGAGATCCGGGAAACGCAGCTCGACGCGGGCGACGTCTTCTTTGCCTTCACAGACGGCGTGCCGGATTCCAGGAATCCAGACGGCGAATTCTTCGGTCACGAGCGGTTGTTCGACTTCCTCCAGCGCAACGACAAGCCGCCGCAGGAACTGGTCAAGGTCTTTGAGCGCGGTCTGCAGGAGTACATCGCCGGAGCGACCCAGTTCGACGATATAACCTTGTTGGCGGTGCGGCGGGAGCGGCACGCTTTCAGGGGGAGGGAAGGCTTGGGAGGCTGAGACAGGTCAAAGGTCGAAAGAGGCGGGCGTGGATTCGATCCAGCCAGCTGTTCATCAAAAATATCAAATCAATGGTTTTTTCATTCCTGCTATTGACGATTTTTCCGCCGATATGTAAACTGAGTCGAACTCAGAGGTATCATGCCCAAGACTGGACAGAAGAAAAAGCCAGCCGGAAAGATCGAGAGAAAAAACACGACCGCGCGCGCCAAGCCCGTTTTGAACGCGCAAATTCTGAAGGAGTTGAAACAGCGCGAGGCGGAACTGGCGATCATCAAGAGCGTGCGGGACGGTCTCGCCTCGAACCTGGAATTGCAGGCGATCTACGATCTCGTCGGGGATAAAATCCGCGACCTGTTCGGCGCGCAGACGACGATCATCGCCACCTTCGATCTCGCCGGTGAAATCCAGCATTTCAATTACTACATTGACCGGTATGGGCGCGAGTACATCGAGCCGCGCCCGATGAGCGGTTTGATGAAGGCGCTCGTCCGGCAGCGGAAGACGTTCGTCTTCAACGACCACGTCGAAGAGCGGATGCGCGAATACGGCGCGCAACTTTTGCTGGGACCGTTGATCCCAAAGTCGGCGTTGTATGTGCCGCTCGCGGCGCGCGGCGCACACGCTCAAATCCAATGCGGCGACGTTCGGCGCAAACGAACTGAGCGCGCTGGCGCGTGAGTTGGAAATGCTCGGGCGTGAGAACAACCTCGAAGCGGGGAACAGGCTCGAGGCCCTGCAGGAAGCGTTTGAAAGCGTCAAGCAGCAATTGAACGAGTTGAGTTGATTCCGATGCATTCATCCCCCGAACCCGCCCGTCTGCTCGTCGTGGACGATAACAAGGTCAACCGCATGATGCTCTCGCGGCATCTCGAATTGCAGGGGCATCTGGAGGACAATAACACTTTTTCGTTTATTGCACCGACTCCAACTCCGTCCCCGCTCTGCCCAGCCACACCGACTCCAACTCCATAAGGGCCTCTACCATAAAAACGAACAAAATCGAACCACCATGACGCCAAGTTGGACGGCATCGCTCCAGCACAGGCATTCAGTCGGGGACAATGGTGCAAACTTCCCCTTATAATTACCGCATGTCCTTTCGCTCCCCCGCACTGCGCCAAACTCTGCTAATCGCCGTCATCACCCTCATCGCCTACGGACTGCTGCTCCCGCTCACCGGCTTCTACTGGGACGACTGGCCCTTCGCGTGGATCGCCAAATTTCTCGGTCCGGCGGAGTTCATCCCGGCGTTCATGCCGTTCCGCCCGTTCCTCGGTCCCATCTTTTATTTCACCACCAGCCTGATTCCGCCCGTGCCGCTTTATTGGCAGATCTTCGCGCTGGTCATCCGCGTTTTCATCGGCGCGGCGGCGTGGTGGATGTTTCAACAAATCCTTCCCCGAAGCAAAACGCTCGCCTATCTCGCCGCCCTGCTCATGCTCGTCTTTCCGGGCTACAGCCAGCACTGGGTCGCGTACACACACATCAATCAGGAACTCATCCCGTTCATTTTTTACCTGCTTTCGTTCGGCTACACCTTCAAAGCCCTCCGCACGCAAAAGGGAACGGATACAGTCATCGCCCTGCTGCTGCAAATCTGCGGCGCCTTCCCCACCGAATATTTCTTCGGCATCGAGGGCATCCGCTTTCTCTTTCTTCTTTCCTTCTTTCAAGGCAGCCTGCCTGAACGATTTGTAAAAGCCATAAAAATTTGGCTTCCCTACCTGCTCATCTGGATTCTCAACGCTGCCTGGCTTTACTACTACTACAACTTCGGTCCGTACAATTCCTACGAAGTCGCCGCCGCGCAATCGCCGAACCTGCTTTTCTTTTTGACACAGGCGCTGGACGCCCTGTGGAAAGCGGGATTCTACATCTGGATTCAAATCCTGCCCCTGACTTTTACCTCGCTCCCCGCGCCCGCTTCGCTCCTGACGTTGGGGCTGGTCGCCGTTTCCTTTGCCTTGCTCACGCCGACGCTTCTCCGCTCCGCGCAGGACGAGTCGCGCGATTTCACTTTTGGCATTTCGATGATTTTCATCGGCGCGATTGGCATTCTGCTTGGACGGCTGCCCTCGCTTGCCGCCGGTCTTCCGCTGACCTTGCAGACTTCGTACGACCGCTTCATGGTCTCGATCATGCCCGGCGGCACGCTCTTCGTGCTGGGGCTGGTTGAACTGCTCGCCAGGACCCCCGCGCGCGGGTCATTGCCCTAACCGCCCTGATTGCGCTTGGAATCGGACAGCAATTCTTCAACGCCAACATCTTCCGCAGGGATTGGCAAAAGCAGGGCGAAATCTACTGGCAGTTGGCGTGGCGCATCCCTGCGCTCGAGCCGAACACCCTCCTGCTCACGCACCAAATGCCGATTGACTACGAAACCGACCTCTCCTTCACCGCACCCATCAATTGGATGTACGCGCCGGGTTACACCCGCTCGGACCTGCCCTACATGCTGCTCTATACCGAAAAACGTATTGGCGGCTCCACCCTGCCCGCGCTCGAAAAGGACATTGCAATCCACTATCCCTACCGTACCGTGAATTTCAACGGTTCCACGTCGCGCGCGGTCGTCATCTACATGCCGCGCAATGGATGCCTGCGTGTGCTCGACCCCCGGCGCGGCGATGCCGAAATCTACGCCCGCGAGCCGGACGTGCTGACGGATGCCATCCCGCTCTCCGACCCGTCGCGCATCGTCACGGAGCCGGGTCAGCCCGCCCGTCCAATGTTCTTCCCGGAACCGGAGCATGGCTGGTGTTATTACTTCACCCATGCCGAACTTGCCAGCCAGATGGGAGATTACCGGCAGGCGGCGGCGCTGGGCGATGAAGCGCTGGCTTCCAACCTCCAGCCGGAGGACCCGTATGAATGGCTGGTCTTCATCGAAGCCTACGCCATGAACGGCGATTTGCGCACAGCGGAGAAACTCTCCAACACAGCGCTCGATGCGGACGAACGAATCCGCAAAAGGGTGTGCAAGGTCTGGGAGCAGATTCAGGCGCGAGGTCCCGTGGGAGGCGAAAAATCCGTTGAAATCATTCGATTGTCTTTTGGTTGCAATCCGTGATGCGCGCTTGACGCTTTAAAGGTCATGTGCTACCATCTTTTTTCAGTACAACGAACGAGGAGAATCTATGACTAGAAAACAACGAGGCGTGCTGGTGCTTTCCATGATCATGATCGCGAGCGTGCTGGTTTCCGCCTGCGAACAATCGCTCTCAACCCCTCCCGCCGAGACACCCACCTCAATCCCAACGGGATTATTCGTTTCGCCCATCGCGTCTGTGGATAACCCGATGGCGATGATCGAAAGAATTTGCCAAGCAGACCGCCGCCGCTCAAACCGCGACAGCCGGTGGAGGGACTCCCGCCGCGCCCGTGGAAACCGGGGACCGGAACGCCGGGTACGCCATCCGCAGACCTGCCCACCGCCACGCCGACCCTCAACAACAGTACGCCGACGAATGTGGGCGTATCCTCCGGCGGGACGCCTGTGACACCCGCCACGTCGGTTCCGCCCGGCTCGCGCCCCGCATCTTATACCCTGCAAAAGGGCGAATTCCCCTACTGTATTGCGCGCCGCTACAACCTCGACCCGGATGAACTCCTTGCCATCAACAGCTTGACCACGCAGGATGCCTACAGCCTCGTCAGCGGCACGGTGCTGAAGATACCGCAGACCGGAACCTTCCCCGGCAACCGCGCGCTCCAGCCGCATCCCGCCACATACACAGTCGCTTCCGCCGATGAGACCGTCTACAGCGTGGCGTGCAAATACGGCGACGTGGACCCGAACGCAATTGCCACCGCCAACAGCATCGCCGTCACTGCGAAACTCACAGTCGGACAGCAGTTGCAAATTCCGTAAAACGGACTCGCCGAAGCCCGGGTGCATCGCCTGGGCTTTTTTATTTTGATTCTTCGAGCCAAATATCGCCCTGAGATCACGGAATACACAGAGGGAACCAAAAAGAATCTCCGTGCTCTCTGTGGTCTCTGTGGTAAAAGAATAAGGAAATTATCATGCCTTCCTTTGAACTGCTTCGTTCTGAGATTCTTTTGAAGGGACGCGCCTTCACCATCCGCCGCGATTATTTAAAAACCCCCGACGGACGCGAAACCAAATTCGATATCGTGGAACACGGCGGCTCGGTCATCATTCTCCCCATTGATGAGGAAGGCAACCTGCTGTTCGTGCGCCAGTACCGTCACGCCGCAGGCATGGACCCTGCTCGAACTGCCTGCCGGTACGCGCGACGGCGGCGAGCCTTTTGAAGAGTGCGCCGCGCGCGAGATCCGCGAGGAGACGGGCATGGAGGCGGGGACGCTGAAACACGTCGGTTCGTTCTACCTCGCGCCGGGATACTCCACCGAATACATGGGCGTCTTTTTGGCGACGGATTTGAAGCACAATCCGCTCGAAGCCGACGACGATGAATTTCTATCGCTGGAGAAAATTCCGGTGAGGGAAGCGCTGGCAATGGCGGAGCGCGGCGAAGTGCCGGACGCCAAATCGCTGGCGGCATTATTGATGGCGAGACCGTATCTGGAAAATTATCAGAAATAACAACGCAGCGAATGTCCGTTTCCAAAATGAATAAATCCCACCTCGCCGCGGTCGCGCAGGCGCTGTTGGTGACGTTTCTGTGGTCAACCTCCTGGGTGCTGATAAAGATCGGGTTGAAGGCAGACCTGCCCGCTGTCACGTTCGCAGGGCTGCGATACACGCTGGCGTTTCTGTGCCTGCTTCCGCTGGTCCTGCTAAGTCAAAGCCGCCTGCAAACCCTGCGCGAATTACCAGCGCGGGGCTGGGTGGAACTATCCATCCTTGGGGTTGTTTTTTACACGCTCACGCAGGGAGCCCAATTCGTCAGCCTTGCGTTTCTGCCTGCCGCCACGCTCACGCTTTTGCTGAACTTCTCCCCCATCCTCATCGCCTTCTTCGGCATTGCGAACAAAACCGAAGCGACGCCGCCCGCGCAATGGGGCGGGATTCTTCTCTCCATTGTGGGAGCGCTGGTTTACTTCCTGCCGGTTTCCATCGAAGCGGGACAAATCCCCGGTCTGCTGGCGGGCTTGCTGGCTCTGCTGGCGAATTCCGGCTCCTCCATCTTTGGAAGATACGTCAACTCACAGGGCAAGTTGGATCCGCTCCTCGTGACCGCCGTCAGCATGGGCATTGGCGGGATTTTGATGCTGGTCATCGGCACAGTCACGCAGGGCATAGGCACGCTCCAATTCACCCAATGGGCGATCATCGGCTGGCTGGCGCTGGTCAACACCGCGCTTGCCTTCACGCTCTGGAACAAGTCCCTGCAAACGCTCACGGCGGTGGAATCCAGCATCATCAACGGGACGATGCTTCCACAGATCGCCATCCTCGCATGGATGTTTCTGGGCGAGCCGCTCGGAGCAAAACAAGTCATCGGCATCGCTTTCGTCGGCGCAGGGACGTTGATCGTGCAGTTACGGCGGTATATGTCTGGGTCGAAAACGGGTGTTGTATAATCAGGGCATGGAAAAAATCCGCATCAAAATTCCACACAAGAAACTCGAGGCATTTTGCCGAAAGTGTCGCATCCAAAAGCTGGCTTTTTTTGGGTCGGTTCTACGTGAAGACTTCACGCCTACCAGCGATGTGGATATTCTGGTCGAATTCGAAAAAGGCTACACGCCTGGGCTGGCATTTTATGCCATGCCGGAAGAGCTAAAAAAGATTCTGGGGCGGGGAGTAGATCTACTTACATATCGTGGAATTCAAAGAAGCAGAAATCCAATTCGCCGTAAATCTATTCTAGAATCAGCGCAGGTTTATTATGTCGCGTGATGATGCCTATCTCTATTACAGGATGCAGTCGTTCGTCGATTGGAAATCATTGGGGAAGCTTCCGGTCGGGTATCAGCCAAAATGCAGGAAAAACATCCTCAACTCCCATGGCAGGCAATGAAAGGAACTCGCAACCGCATTATCCATGAATATGATTCAATTGAGCTTGACATCATTTGGGATATCGTCGAACAAGACTTACCTTTTCTAGTGGCAGAATTAGAAAAGATTGTCCCTAAAGAATAACCGCTCAAAACCGTCAAAACACCTCGCAAATGACGAGGTGTTTTATTTCCACCAATCCTGTCCAAAATATGACAACAGGCATAAGGATTTAAGTCATATATAACTAACGTAATTCGTCCCGCAGGAATACACTTGTTCATTGAGAAAATATCGAGGCGAAACGCCTCTTTACAGGAGCCAAAGAATGAACAAGAACATCATCATGATAGACGGCAATGAAGCGACGGCTTCCGTCGCACACCGTACCAATGAAGTGATCGCCATCTACCCGATCACCCCCTCCTCCGCCATGGGCGAGTTTTCAGACGAATGGTCCGCCAAAGGCAAAAAGAACATCTGGGGCACCGTTCCGCTTGTGGTGGAGATGCAATCCGAAGGCGGCGCGGCGGGCACCGTGCACGGCGCGCTTCAAACCGGCGCCCTCACCACCACCTTCACCGCCTCCCGGGGTCTCCTGCTAATGATTCCCAACATGTACAAAATTGCCGGCGAACTCACCAGCACCGTCTTCCACGTTGCCGCGCGCGCCATCGCCGCCCACGCCCTCTCCATCTACGGCGACCATCAGGACGTGATGGCGGGTCCGTCAGACCGGCTGGGCGATGATCGCCTCCGGTTCGGTGCAGGAAGCGCAGGACTTCGCCGCCATCGCCCAAGCCGCCACCCTCAAAGCCCGCGTCCCTTTCCTTCACTTCTTTGACGGATTTAGGACTTCCCACGAAGTCAACAAGATCATCCAACTATCGGATGAAGAACTGCGCCTCATGCTGGACGATGAGCTGATTCGAGCCCATCGAGCCCGTGCCCTCACCCCGGAGCGACCCGTCCTGCGCGGGACCGCGCAAAACCCCGATGTCTACTTCCAGATGCGCGAAGCCGTCAACCCATACTATGCGGCTGTCCCTGCCATTGCGCAAGAGATGATGGAAAAGTTCGCCAAAATCACCGGGCGGCAATACAACCTCTT
Source organism: Chloroflexota bacterium (assembly GCA_013112685.1). Taxonomy (GTDB): domain Bacteria; phylum Chloroflexota; class Anaerolineae; order Anaerolineales; family Villigracilaceae; genus Villigracilis. The sequence continues at coordinate 2,609,574 of JABFGC010000002.1, forward strand.
CGATTACAGCGGACACCCCGAAGCCGAACGCGTAGTCGTCGTTATGGGTTCCGGCGGCGAAGTAGTAGAGGAAACCGCCGCTTATCTTGCCGGGAAGGGCGAAAAAGTGGGCGTGATTCGCGTGCGCTTGTACCGTCCCTTCTCGGTGGAGCATTTCATCAAGACATTGCCCGGGAGCGTGAAGTCCATCGCCGTATTGGACCGCACCAAGGAACCCGGCGCGACCGGCGAACCGCTGTACATGGACGTGATTAGTGCTTTGGTCGAAGGTCGAAGGTCAAATGTCAGTGTAATTGGCGGGCGTTATGGCCTTTCCTCAAAGGAATTCACCCCCGCGATGGCGAAGGCGGTTTTTGATGAACTCGCAAAGCCTGAACCCAAGAATCACTTCACCGTCGGCATCAACGACGACGTGACCCACACCAGTCTTGCCGTAGACCCGTCCTTCTCGCTCGAAAGCGAAGGGATGGTCAGTTGCGTCTTCTTCGGTCTCGGCTCGGACGGCACCGTGGGCGCAAACAAGAACTCCATCAAGATCATCGGCGAAGAGACCGATAACTTCGCGCAGGGCTACTTCTATTACGACTCGAAGAAGTCCGGCACGGTGACCATGTCGCACCTGCGTTTTGGTCCCAAAGCCATCCGCGCGCCGTATCTCATCGAAGCCAACCAGGCGCATTTCGTTGCCTGTCACCAGTATTCCTTCCTCGAGCGGGTGGATATGCTCAAATACGCCAGGGAGGGCGGCATCTTCCTGCTCAACAGCCTGTACGGTCCCGATGAAGTCTGGGATCAACTGCCGCAGGAAGTGCAGAAGGATATCATCGCCAGGAAGCTTCAAGTTCTACGTCATCAACGGATACGATGTGGCGGAAAAGACCGGCATGGGCGGGCGCATGAACACCATTATGCAGACGGCGTTCTTCGCCATCAGCGGCATCCTGCCGAAAGAGGCGGCGATTGCCGAGATCAAGCACACCATCGAAAAAACGTACGGCAAACGCGGCGAAGCCGTGGTGCAGAAAAACTTCGAGGCGGTGGATGCGGCGGTAGCCGCCATTTATGAGGTCAAGGTTCCGGCGGAGGCAACGTCAAAGACGAGGCGCAGGCTCCCGGTCCCGAATGAAGCGCCGGAGTTCGTCCGTGAGGTGCTCGGTGAGATCATCAACTCCAACGGCGATAACGTTCCCGTCTCCGCCTTCCCTGTGGACGGAACCTTCCCGACCGGCACGACGCAATGGGAGAAGCGCAACCTCGCGCTCGAAATCCCGGTGTGGGATGCCGACCTGTGCATCCAATGCGGAAAGTGCGTGATGATTTGTCCGCATGCGGTCATCCGCCACAAGGTGTACGACGAAAAACATCTTGCCGGCGCGCCGGAGACGTTCAAGCACGTCAAATCGAAGTTCAAGGAATTTTCGAACGGGTACGCTTACACGCTTCAGGTTGCGCCCGAAGACTGCACGGGCTGTACGTTGTGCGTGGAAATCTGCCCGGTAAAGGACAAGACCGCGGTGGGACGCAAGGCGATCAACATGGAACCCCAGCCGCCTTTGCGCGAAGCCGAAGCGAAGAATTGGGATTTCTTCATGAAGATCCCCGATTTGGACAGGAAGTTGATCAATCCATCCACCGTCAAGAATTCGCAGTTATTGCGCCCGCTGTTCGAGTTCAGCGGCGCGTGTGCGGGCTGCGGCGAAACGCCGTATGTAAAACTGGTCTCGCAGTTGTTCGGCGACCGCACCGTGATCGCCAATGCGACGGGGTGTTCCTCGATCTACGGCGGCAACCTGCCCACCACACCACCGGGCGCAGGATGCCAACGGGCGCGGACCGGCGTGGTCGAACTCGCTGTTCGAAGACAACGCCGAGTTCGGTTTGGGCATGCGCCTCACCATTGACAAGCAGAATGAGTTTGCGCGCGAATTGCTCAAATCGCTCGAAGAGGGCGTGGGCGCGGAGTTGACGAGTGCGATTTTGAACGCGGATCAATCCAGCGACGCGGGCATCGAAGCCCAGCGCGAGCGCGTTGCCGAATTGAAGAGGAAACTGGAAGCGATGAACGACCCGCGCGCGAAGGACCTCATCAGCGTTGCCGATACGCTCGTCAAACGCTCGGTGTGGATCATCGGCGGCGACGGCTGGGCGTACGACATCGGCTACGGCGGCTTGGATCACGTCCTCGCCAGCGGCAGGAACGTGAACGTGCTCGTCCTTGATACTGAAGTGTATTCCAACACAGGCGGGCAAGCAAGCAAAGCCACGCCGCGCGCGGCGGTTGCCAAGTTCGCCATGAGCGGCAAGGGGATGCCAAAGAAGGACCTGGGTCTGATCGCCATGTCCTACGGCTACGTGTACGTTGCGCGCATCGCGATGGGCGCGAACGACCAGCAGACGCTGAAAGCCATGCTCGAAGCCGAATCCTACGACGGACCATCGCTGATCATTGCGTACAGCCCGTGTATTGCGCACGGCTACGACATGGCGCGCAGTCTCGACCAGGCAAAACTGGCAGTGCAGGCGGGTCACTGGCCCATGTACCGATACGATCCGCGCCTGGCATTGCAGGGACAGAACCCGCTGGTCATCGAATCCAAAGAGCCGAGCATCCCATTCTCGCAATATGCGTACAACGAAACCCGCTACAAGATGCTCACCCAAATGAACGAAGAGCGCGCCGAAGAATTGATGAAGGAAGCCCAGCACGATGCGCGTTCCCGCTGGGCGCTCTACCAGCAGATGGCTTCCATGCACTTCAACGGAGACAAAAAAGAGTAACGTCGAAAACCTGACAGCCAATGAGAAGCGGCTGTCGGGTTTTCCTTATAAATAGTCTATAATGTCAATTGATTAAGGGTAAACAGCCATGACAAACTTATCCACCACCTACCTCGGTTTGAAACTGAAAAATCCGCTCGTCGCTTCGGCGTCCCCCATTTCAAAGAACATTGACAAGGTGAAGAAACTGGAGGAGGCGGGCATCTCCGCCGTGGTGATGTACTCCCTGTTCGAGGAGCAGATCATCCATGAAAGCCTCGAACTCGACCATTTCCTGACGCGCGGCAGTGAATCCTTTGCCGAAGCCCTCACCTACCTGCCCGATGGCGGCATGTATGCGGTCAGCCCGGAGAGGTATCTCAACCAGGTGTCCGGGCTGAAAAAGGCGGTGAATATCCCCGTCATTGGCAGTTTGAACGGCGTTTCCAAAGGCGGCTGGACGGGCTACGCAAAGCGCATCCAGGATGCGGGCGCGGACGCGCTCGAACTGAACCTGTATTACCTTGCCACCGACCCCGAACTGACCAGCCAGCAACTGGAGGATGCGCAGGTGGAATTGGTGGCGGAAGTGCGGTCTGCGATCACGATTCCGCTGGCAGTGAAACTCAGCCCATTCGTGACCTCCCTGCCGAATTTCGCCAAGCGCATCGTGGACGCGGGCGCAAACGGACTCGTCCTCTTCAACCGCTTCTACCAGCCGGATTTCGACCTGGACGAACTGGACATCGTCCACAACCTCGACCTCAGCACCTCGGCAGACCTGCGCCTCCCGCTGCGCTGGATTTCGATCCTGTATGGAAAGATCAAGGCGGACTTCGCTCTGACGAGCGGCGTGCATTCCTCCCTGGATGTGTTGAAGGCGATGATGGCGGGTGCAAAGGTCGCCATGACCGCCTCCGAACTCCTCTGGGCTGGCTCTTACAAGCGCGTCACCGAAATCCTCACCCACATCCAGACGTGGATGAAGGAGCACGAGTACGAATCCATCGAACAGATGCAGGGCAGCATGAGCCAGAAGAACGTCAAGGAACCGGCGGCATTCGAGCGCGCAAACTACATGAAGGTCCTCAGTTCGTGGCGCGAGTTGCCGTAATTCAACCCCAAATCAAAAAAGACTCTCTGCGGAGAGTCTTTTTGTTTCAAAGCGCGGCTATTCTTCAACAGGAGCAGCAACGGCGGCTTGCTTGCGCTGGCGGAATGTGATGCGCCCGCGCGACATATCGTAAGGGGACATTTCGAGCGCGACGCGGTCGCCCAACAGAATGCGGATGTAGTGCTTGCGCATCTTGCCGGACAGGTAGGCGAGGACCTCGTGACCGTTATCGAGCTTCACCCGAAACTGTGTGCCGGGGAGCGCCTCCACCACCACGCCGTCCACCCTGATTTTGCCTTCTTCTTTTGTCATATCATGCCTCTCGATCTATTCTGCATCCTTGAAGGAACGCCGCTTGATGCGGCGGATCGCCTTCTTTCTTTCCATACGGCGGGTTTCGCTCTTGGAAACGAACCAGCGTTTGCGGCGGACGGTGCTCAAAACGCCGCTCTTGACGACCTTCTTGCGAAAGCGCTTGAGCAGGGAATCCTGAGACTCGCCGTTTCGTAAATTGACACTTGCCACTGGTTTCACCTCCTTTCCGTTAGGAAATTGCCCAAAGGGCATAATAAAAAAATCGGCTGTCTTGCACAGATTCAGCCGAAGGCGTTCACCAAGAACTGGAAACGAACTCCATGATCGCGCGAACAATAATAACGCTTCACACTCCTTTGAGTTGACCAGAGAGCAAAACCGCTTCTGCTAAACCTGCGAGCGGGATTATACACGATTCAGGCGTGGATGAGAAGATTCTAAGGGGAGAAAAATTTGTCTGGCAATTGAGTCAGCCGCCGGGTGGTCCGATGCGCGGCTCGGAGGGAGAATCCGCCTGCTGTATAATGAATCCCATGAAGGATGTCCTGGATAAAGTCAAAAGGGATCCCCGCTACCTGAGAAATATCGAATTCGGCGAGCCGCGTTCCGGGCACCCGGAGGGCATGGTCAAATTCCACATCCGCGACCTGGAAAACAACCTGGAACTGCTGTGGAGGCAGGGGAGAGTCCGCGACCGGAACGCCTATTGGAAACTGAAGTTTCTGATTCACGTCCACGATGCGCTCAAAGCGGAGGCGAAGGCATATACCTCGCCTCATCACCCCAAAAACCACGCTTACATCGCCAGACAATACGCCAGCCAGTTCACCGACGATGAAGACCTGCTGAATATGATCCAGTTCCACGACGAGAATTACAAGCTATGGAGGGATTACACGCAAACCGGCAGGTACGACGGAAAACGATTCCGGCGCCTCCTGACGACCATCCAGGATTGGGACCTGTTCCTGATTTTTCTCATCATTGACGGCTGTACCGCGGGCAAGGAATACGCCAAATTAAGTTGGTTTATTGGCGAGGTGAAAAAGCACAAGGCGACTCGCGTGGAAGCCTCCTGGGTGCTGCCGCAGGCGGATGGGGCGCGGTAAATTTGTCTTGACAACATTGCGATGAAAAATTCCTGTTTTTGCTTTCTGCTTGCACAATCCAAATTTTGGTTGTACACTTCATAACAGATGTAACAAATCGTACAATCGGGTCACAAACAGCCAGATAGACACAGGTCATCACAGGTCTGGAGGGAATATGGCAAACTTGATACGCCGTTTGAGGTTGTGGTTAATCGAAAGAAGGGGACGCAGCCTTGGCGCGCCGACGATACGCTTCGACGAAAGGGAGATCATTGCGCCCGGCAGGGATTTAGATGTTCGCTACGATATATGGCGCTTCCTGACGGGCGTGAGCGCTTTTTACCTGCCGCTTCCTCCAAACACGTATGGCATCGTCATCTTCCCGGATGGGACGACCCGCAACCTGGCGGGGGGACTGCACGAAGTGCGGTCCGGCTTGTACAAACTTCAATACGTGGATAAACACGAACGCTTCGATTTCACCGCGCCCATTACCGAAATCGCGCTGGATGGGGAGATTCTCACCCTGCGCGTCCTCGTCCAATACCGCGTGATTGATCCCCTGATCGTCCTCAAAATTGACCGCCCCATCGAAACCCTGATGGAAAACATCCAGTCGGACCTTGCCCAGTACGTCCGCAGCCATAACCACGCGGATATTATCAACCCGGCAGATGCAGAGGATAGGGGAAGAATCCTCCAGCACCTGATTCAAAAGCACCTCAGCCGCCATCCGCTTTCGCGGGCAATTGCCATCTCGGGTATCGAGATCAAGGAGTACGCCGGCGACCAGGACTACATCAGCCAGCGGCGCAGTTACCAGATCCGGCAGAGAGAGGATCTGTTCGACAGGGCGCAGTTGGATCGCAAAAAGGAGATCGAGCGCATGCGGGCGGAACATAAGGTGGAGTTGGAGAAATTAAACGCCAAAGCCGCCGCTGAATCCGCCGCATTGCGAAATGAAATCCTTTACGAGAGCCAGAAGCGGGACATCCTGCTCGATGAGATGCGGCAGCAATCCAAACGGCGGCACGAATTGGTCGTCAAAGCCATGGACGCCATCAGCGAAGCCATGGAACATTCCATGTACTCGCGCAACGCCAGCAGTGAGATAAGGAATAACATCAAGGAACTACTCGCCGCCATCGGCGAAAGCAGACCCGATACCGGTCAGACGGCGCCGCCGGGAGGAGCCGCCCCCGCCCAAGGCGGCGCTCCCCCTGCCCAAGCCGGTCCGCAAACTTCCGGCAATGAGAAGATCGAGCGTTTGACCAACTCCCTGCTGAGTCTCTTAAGAACGCAAAAATGAACGTCCCTTACATCGAAGCCGTTCAAACCCAGTCCGATTGGCAGGTAGTGTTTGCCTTTCAAGCCTTCCTGCGCCCGATTGACCAATGGATCAAGATGAAATGGGGGTTCAACACAGCCGTACTGCTGGAGGAAGCGCTCGACCGCTTCAAACTATTCCTTGAATCCCAGGTCACAAGCGACGAGTTTCAGTCGGAGGACGAGCAGAGCAACCGCACCCTGGCATTGCGCTGCATCAACCTGCCCGGCGAAGGGCTTCAGTTCGCCATTTTGGGCAAGGCAGCCGATCCCGAAAAGGAACACGCCTTGACGGCAGGGCGGGTCTACGCGCGCGAAATTTTCTCCACATTTCCGCACGATTTTATTCTCAAACCTGCCGAAACCAAGCCGGACTTCGACAGACTTGCCGGAAGTGTGCCATTCACTCAAAAGATCCGGCTCGCCGGTATCCAACGGGAAAATGCGTTTTTTCCGCCCATGCTGCGCTATCAGTACATAACCGGGTTATGGCAATCCAGCTCCCGCGCCTACGAACAGGTCTGGCGCGCGCTTTCCGGTTCGCCGCCGGGTACCATGCTCAACATAACCTTGCGTCCTTCGACCTTGTATCAAAACGAAAAAGAACTCCTGCTGGATGTTCGGAAGAAACTCCCCAAACCCGGGCAGGATGAAGATATTTTCTCGCCGCACCTTTCGTGGGTGGATGCCTGCATCAAGCGAAGGCTCACCCCCTGGAAAAAGTTTTTTCAGATGCAGATCCACGTGCTTGCCGAAGACGCGCCCGACGATAACCTCCTGCGCTCCATCGGCTCCGCCTTTACCCGAAGCACAAGCGACCTGTCCACCCCCGGCTTCCAGATCGTGCGTCCCAATTCCGCAGACGAAGAGGAGGAATGGCGCAGGACGATTCGCACGTTGGATTTCACTCCCTCCCCGCGGCGGATGGATGACTTGGCGGATGTGGATGAAGTCCACGCCGTTTTCCGCCTCCCCTATAGACAGGAAACTGGTCTCCCCGGTTTGAGTCTGGTCGAACTCCCAAAGGAATCCTCCCCATCAGCAGAACAGAAAGAGAATGGCTGACAACAGGAAAGACCGCCTCGTCCGCGTGCGTGTGACCAAGCATCTTCCCCAGGGGCTTTCCGTCGTTTTGGATGACGGTCAGCGGGGGGATTATCCGCACGCGCGAAATCGCCTGGAAGGACGAGGATGCCGTCAATTGGAGGGCGGATTTTCCGGTCGGCTGGGAGGGATTTGCATTCTCGATCCCGACGAAAAAGGGCGAGACGCGCGAGTTCAGCCTGCGATTGGCAGAGAACGACCCCTGGGATGATTTCTTCGACGGGTGGGACAAATCCGAGGTCTTCGAGGGGATGGTCACGAGCGTTTACGATTACGGCGCGTTTGTCGAGATCGAGCCGGGGATTACCGGGTTGTTGCACAAATCCCAGTTGCCGCCGAAACTGCAACCATCCATCCTGGATCTGTTCTGGTATGGCGACAGGGTGCTGGTGATCATCCGCGAGGTGGACCACGAGTTGAGGCAGATCGGCTTGAGCCTCGCGCCTGCGGGAAAAACTTCCGGGGAGGAAATTTCAACTGGACGGAGCCAACCCATCGTCACGGATGAGGCGGGCATGGGGATGGAACAAATCCTGAAGGTGAAGATCCCCCGCAGGCACATCCTTGTCGTGGAAGACGAAGTTTCCCAATCCAAAGCGATATGCGGCTGGCTGCGGGAGATGGGTCAGAGCGTGGATGCGGTTGACAACGCGGAGGATGCGATTGACTTCCTGTCCAGGATCCTGCCCGATATTGTTTTGGTTGACGTCGGTTTGCCAACCATGAGCGGGACCGACCTCACTCGCTTTATCCTGCAAAATTATCCCCAGGTGCAGGCGGTCAATGCGACGGATTGGGCGCGCGCGAATGACATCGGCGACACGCTCGATGAGCCTGCAAGCGTTGGGGGGAAAACTTCTGTACAAGCCCCTGCTCCCGGAAGACCTTGCCGCCTATCTTTTATACGAGCAGGATCAAGGGGGCGTTCACGCAAAGCGGGACGAGGACAAGCTGTTCGTCCCAAGAAACCCGGCGCACGACCCCGGGAAGACGATCCACGCGCTGCTCACGGCGTGCAAAAAACGCCTGGGCATCGAACAGGTATTCCTGTTTTCGCTCGACCCCTCGCACCGCAGAATCCACATCGTGGAGCGCGCCGGCGAAGGCATGGTCAATAAAAACGCCATCGCGCAATTGATTTACAGCCCCGTGCGCGATGCGGCGGAAGATCGCGAGGTGATTGTCTTGAACGAGATCGGGGAAAAAGACCACAAGCGATTTCAGTATTTGCTCGAGTTCCTGCCGTCCACAGTCTCCTGCATGGGCGTTCCCGTTCCAGCCCAGTCAACGGTGAAGTATGCGTTGTTTGCCACCGACCGCCGGTCCAGGCAGTTCAGCGACGAAAGGCAGTTGTATATGGAAGGGCTGGCGCTCGCGGTTGGCGCCGCCCTGGACCAGAGTACGCTCCGGGAGCGCGCCGTGCTGATGCAGCGGTCGGCGCTCATCGGGAATCTTGCCAGCGGGATGATCCATGAGATCAACAACCTGATCGCGCCGCTTCCTTATGAATCGGACAGGTTGAGAAGGAACCTGGAGCGCCTCGAGCAACACGCGGACGATGCGTCCTACGCAAAGGTCAGGAACGAGATCACGAGCATCGAACAGGACATCCGCCAGATCATCAGCACGGTGAATACGTTCGGGGTCATCGCCAAGAATCCCAAAATGGAAGTTGTGCGGGTGGACGAAATCATCAAAAACACGCTGCTTTTGGTGCGCGAGATCAGCAAGCGGGCGCGCGTGACCCTGACGTTCAACCCGCCGGAAAATCTCGTGGTGGTCCGAAACCAGGCGGTGTTCCTGGAACAGATCGTTTTGAATGTGGCGTTGAACGCCATCCAGCAGATCGGCGAACACCGCAGCGATGGCGACGGGCGCATCCAAATTGACATGGAAGTGGTCAACGACACTCAGGGCAACGCCGCCTGTCGAATTCTTGTCATTGACAACGGACCGGGAATCCACGCGACCTTGTGGGAAAAGGTGTTCGAAATGGGCTTTTCCACCCGCCAGGATGGCAGCGGGATCGGCCTGTTCGTTTCCCGCAACTTGATGGAGGAGATCGGCGGCAGGATTTACGTTGCAAACAGCCACATCCTGCACGGCACGGTCTTCGCCCTGGAGTTTCCAATCCAGATATGAGGGTAATCCATGAATCGCATACTCATCCTCGACGACAACCAACGCTTCGCAGATGCACTGAAGGACAACATCGCCGAATTCGACGGCTACGAAACCGAATTCGTCGAAGCGGCTTATACATCGGAGGAAGCCATCGAACTTGCCCGGCAGGCGGCGGAAAACCAGCAGCCCTTCACCGTTTTCCTCATTGACCAAAATCTAGAGGCGGAAAAAGACGGCATCCAGACGATGAAGGAACTGCTTGCCATCCGTTCCGAGGCGGACGCGATCATTTTCACCGGTTATGACACTCCCCAAGAGGGGATGCGCGCCTACGAAGAGGGCGCATCCCGTTATCTGCCCAAGCCCTTCGAACCAAAAGAACTGGCGTTCATCCTGAAGGACTTGTCGCGCTCCAGAAAGGTCAGGCTGGATGAAGCCCGCCAACGCCGACAGTTCCAGGTGGCGGCAAAGATCGCGGAAGCGGTGGGAGCGAGTTTTAAACCTCGAAACTACCATGGATGCAGTACTGGAAACCTTATATGAGACGTTCGATAAAACAAAATTGTGTGTTCTGTTGTACGACCAGCGTGAAAAAGCGCTGCGCTTTGCCCCGGCGACCTTGAAATACTACGAAATTCTAAACCCTGATTTTTTTCAACGCGATACGTTCCCGCTGGACCGGGAAACAATCGCCTGTCGTGTGGCAAGGCAAGCCCTGAAAGCCAGGGAAATGAAATGTGAAAACGTGGGAAATGTTGCAGAAGACCCAGATTATGCGAACCTGAATCCCAGCACGAAGTCGGAATGCTGCGTCGGGCTGCTTAATTCCAAAAGCGAATTGCTCGGCGTCCTGGCGCTGGAACGGGAATGGCTCAATGGCTTCGGTGAGGATGACCTGGATTTGATAAAAATCGCGGCGCGTCATATCAGCATCGCCATCGAGCGCGCCCAACAGAGCGAGGAGTTGGAGTTCAACTCCGCAGTGGCGGCGCAGACTTCGTGGGCGGCGAATATTGCGCACGAGTTGAATAGCGAGGTTGGAAAGATCGCCAATTGGGCGTACCTTATTCAAGCGGCCACCGAAGAGCATTCAATAGTATGGGAATATGCGAGGAGCATCGAGGAGAGCGCTTATCAGTTATCAAGCGCGAATCCCTGGAGCGCCCAGCCGGTAAAAACGGTGGATATCGAAGATTTCCTTGTACACCACTTGCAAAAAATCGCTCCGAAAAAGAGCATCGAGGTTGATCTCCATCTGGGCGCCGCAAATGCCCAAGTGGAAATAAAACCCGCGCAGTTTCAATTCTTCATTAAACAACTGCTGAGCAATGCCGCAAGAGCCATGACTGGAATGGAGATAAAAAAAGTTCTTGTGGCCACCAGACTGTTGGGCAATGACGTGGTCGAAATCCTTTTCCAGGATTTTGGTCCCGGCATCAGTGATGACAACCGCGCATCGGTCTTCCATAGGTCGTTTACGACCAAGGAAACAGGCGGCTATGGGCTGCTTTTCGTACGCCAGGTAATCGAAGACATGCAGGGCAGAATCTCATTACTGCCCTATCAGTTCGGTCAGGGCGCAGCCTTTTTAATCCACTTCCCAACCGCGGCATCATTATAAAGCAGGGATACAGGCATGAATGACATCTTTACGAACATTAATAGTATCAAGCCGCGTTTATTGCTTGTTGAGAATGACCCAATCGCGCGTGTTTCCTATCAAGCCTTATTATTGGAATGGGGGTATGAACCCGTATTGGCAATGGGACTGGGAAGCGCCCTGCAAAAAAACGCAAAGGAACTGGCGGCCCAAAAACGATGCACGCTCGCCCTTATCGATCTTCGGCTCGTTGATGACGATGACGAGCAGGATACGACCGGGCTGGCACTTGCAGAAGAGATGAAACCCAACCTTCACCCGATCATATTAAGTGGGCACGAAGATAGAAGGTTCCTGAAAGACATGCTCCGATACCACAAGGATATTCCTTTTGTCGGAAAGCAGGATCGTCGTGAAGAGTTGCAAAGGATTCTTAACCAAGAAGCTGCAAAAGTCAGCGCGGCAAAACGCAGTCTAGTGTTCGAACAGACCGATGTCTTATCCGAATTTCTAGAGTCCGACTTCGTTAAAGAAGTAGGCGAATTTTCCGATCAGATTGTGGACGTGTTGGCGCAGTTATTTCCCACCGCGTCTATGCTCAGGTTTGAAAAATTAAGCCTGTCAAAGGAATCTTCTGAAGTGTCCTCTGCCATCCGACCGAACTCCATCGTGCTCAAAGTCCACGAAGATAGTCTCGAACCATGCATTGTAAAACTGGCACGTGCCGGAAAAATCCAGCAGGAAGTGAAGAGATACTATCAATTCATCTCCAGAAAGCTCACGGGAAACTTCAATGCACAGTTAATTGAACATGCCATCCTATGGGATGTTGGCGGAGCGGCTTATTCGTTCGTAAGCGGGCAGGGAACACGAACATTCACCAACTTTTACAAGGAAAGGTCAATTGACGATATAAAAGAGGTGCTCAGATCGTTTTTCTGCGACATCTGGTCGAAATATTACTCCGTGAGCAAACCAAAGGATGAGGAGGAAGAGAAGGAAGAGCCAACCAAATCCCTATTTGACCTTTATTTACAGACATGGGGGCAGGATTGGTATGAAAAATGGGTCAAAGAACTTTTCAGCAAGGACTTAAGAAGAGCCGAAAGCGTTCTAAACGCATACCATCTCCCCCATCCCCTCGAATGGTTAAGAAACAAAGTCGCTGAAACCCTGCTTGATGCAAGTAAAACGACCCCTCTCCGGGTGGCTGTCACACATGGCGACCTGCACGGCGATAACCTGCTGGTGGATGATAGAAAAAACGTCTGGGTCATAGACTTTGAACGGTGCGGGGAAGGACACGCATTGCAGGATTTCATCGAGCTGGAGGCGGATATATTGAATCGCCTGTTGGGGAACAACGTAAATCCACCCGCTTATTTCAAGATGTGCATGACCATATTCAAGCAAGGCAAAATTCAGGAGTTCCATGAATCTGAAACCATCTCAAGTGATGCAAATGTCGAGAAAGCGCTGAAAACAATTTCGTTCCTCCGCGGGCTGGCTTTGCAATGCACGGGTATTACCGACGCTCGGGAATATCTTTTTGGGCTCCTCTTCAACACGATATTCCAAGCCGCATTAGTATGCAAAGAGGGACTCCAAAAGAGCGAACGTCCTCTCCTTCTTGCTGGATTCATCTGTCATCGCCTCGACCAATGGGATCAACCCTGGCCCCCTGAAAACTGGAATCTATCATAACGATTGGAGAAACCATGAGCACAATCCCTTCGCACTATCGGGAAGAAGTATTAAAGCCGTTCTTCAACTATGTGAAAAGCGGCGAGTCGTTTTATCTGATCGGCGCGCCCAGCGTTGGGAAGACCCGCCTGGTGGATTTCGTCATGGGCGACGACCCGGACGCTTTATGGGCGGGCGAGGATTACGATCGCGACTGGGTCAAGAAGAAATACCTGGGCGAGGATATTGCGACAAAAATCTGGCTGGTGCGCGTGGACATGAACAACATGCAATACGACACCGACTGGAGGTTTCAGTTTTACGAATTGCTCCTTAACAGCATCCTGTTGACGTGTAATCGCAATAGTTCGATGGAAAAAATCGAACCTCTGAAGCAGGAACTGGCAGGGCTGGATTCCCAGGTCATCCAAAGCAAGGATGCGCTCATGGCGCATCGGCTGTTCGGGATGGCGGTCAACATGATCTGCCAGCTATACGGCATCCGTCTCTGTTTTCTTTTCGATGAGTTCGACAAAACCTATGGCACCGCCATGCCCCATGAAACGTTCGCCCAGTTGCGAGCCATCCGCGATGCGAACAAATACCGGCTCTCTTATGTGCTGTTCCTGCGGGGTCTGCCTGAGAAATTGCGCGACCCGCTGGAAAATGAAGGCTTTTTCGAGCTGATCTCCCGCAACATGCTGGGACTCGGGACCCTATTCCAGGCAGGATGCGCTGCACATCATCAGCCAGTTGGAAAAACGCCGTGAACATACGCTCTCCAAAGAACATCGAGAGTGGATTTGTACTTTCAGTGGAGGTCACCCCGGATTGATCCAGGCGTTGTTCACCGTCCTGAAAGAATATCCAGCCGCCGCTTCAAAACTGGACGATGTGGATTGGTTCGCTCGTCAGGAGGCGGTGCGCGAAGAATTCAGAAAAATCCTGGAGGGCTTATCCGTCGAAGAGCAGGCGGCGCTGCGAAGCCTGGCAAACGGCGATAAAAGTTCCGTTACGCCCGCAATCGGAAAACAAATTCACGCCAAGGGTTTGATCAAACCGACGAGCGACCACGTCCAGTTTTTCAGTCCCATGTTCGGATATTGGCTGAGATAGCGAGTATTTTTCAAAACGCCTCCTCATTCACCCTTCTCATCGGGAGGGGTGAGTTCTTTAATTGGAGAACGCTGTCTCTGCATTGATCTGCATTGACAGCGCCGCATTATTAAAGAAAAGCCCCTTGGCAATGACCTACTCTCCCAGGAGGTTGCCCTCCAAGTACCATCAGCGCTGACGTGCTTAACTGCCGGGTTCGGGATGGGACCGGGTGTACCCACGTCGCTCAAATCACCAAGGGACAATTTCACAGATGAATTGTCCTGAATAACAATTGAATGTAGTATTTCGGAAAAGTACCAAGTTCTCCGCACCACAGGAGGAAGCCCTCGACCATTAGTACAGTTTAGCTGAACACATTACTGTGCTTACACACACTGCCTATATACCAGGTAGTCTACCTGGGGTCTTACTCCCTTACGGGAATACAGGGATCTAATCTTAGGGCGAGTTTCCCACTTAGATGCTTTCAGCGGTTATCTCTGCCAGACATGGCTACCCAGCGATGCTCCTGGCGGAACAACTGGCACACTAGAGGTCTGTCCACTCCGGTCCTCTCGTACTAGGAGCAGCTCCCTTCAAATCCCTTACGCCCACAGCGGATAGAGACCGACCTGTCTCACGACGGTCTGAACCCAGCTCGCGTACCGCTTTAACGGGCGAACAGCCCGACCCTTGGGACCTTGTCCAGCCCCAGGATGCGATGAGCCGACATCGAGGTGCCGAGCGAGATCGTCGATGTGAACTCTTGGATCTCACCAGCCTGTTATCCCCGGGGTAGCTTTTATCCGGTAAGCCACGGCCCTTCCACTCGGTACCGTGGGATCACTAAGCCCGTCTTTCGACTCTGTTCGGCGCGTTGGCCTTACAGTCAAGCTCCCTTATGCCTTTACACTCTGTGGTGGGTTTCCATTCCACCTGAGGGAACCTTTGGGCGCCTCCGTTACCTTTTGGGAGGCGACCGCCCCAGTCAAACTGCCCACCTGGCACGGTCCCCCATCCGGTTGACGGAATGGGGTTAGGATCTAAACATAATCAGGGTGGTATTTCACTGATGGCTCCACCGACGCTAGCGCGCCAGCTTCAAAGCCTCCCACCTATCCTACACAGATCATGTCCAAATACAATGCCAAGTTGCAGTAAAGCTCCACGGGGTCTTTTTGTCCTGCTGCGGGTAGGCCGCATCTTCACAGCCATTTCAATTTCACCGGGTCCCTCGTCGAGACAGTGCTCTAATTGTTACGCGGTTCGTGCGGGTCGGAACTTCGCTATATTCTCGCATTCCTGCGAGCGCAGACTATATCTTGATTTCCTTTCGGAAACCGCCGGCGTATGATAACGATGTAAATTTGCTTTCGCAGAAATCGCTATCTCACCCTTTTCAGGGATCAGTCGTTACGGGGTCAATCCTTCGTTTTACACTCAGAATGACTTCCCACGGTATTACCCTCTCTTTTGCACGACGCCTTGTACGTCGCAACGAGATTGGGTTTCACCGTTATTAGCCAGCATGGGCAATGTTACTTACCCGACAAGGAATTTCGCTCGGATTATCTCACTCTGTTTCCAGAGAAGCCGGACTTTATCTTTCTCGTCCTCTATTCATTTCAGAAGCGATTTGGCGGATCTTCTCGATCCCTTCAGGGGTCAGATGCTCATTTCTTTGCATCATCATCAGGACTTTTCTAAACTTTAAAAAGTCGAGATGTTTTTTCGATTTCAAAGGATGTTTTTCAAAGAACGGAATGATCCGTTCCGCAAGGTGTTCAACACCTCGCACACGGTAAGCCATTCGGTCACCGTGATTCTGTCGCACCACGCCACAGCCAAAGAATTGTTTCAGGGCGTACAGCAGTTGTATATCTCTCTCATGCTGTACTACTGTGAACTCAGGTAAAACCTGATACCCCGTTTTCATTTCCGGCTGGGGATTGATGCCGACATAAAAACAACCTTCTCCATCTACAAACCCTGCAACCCATTGCGCTTCCAATCTCGAAGAGTTCGAGATCGAACGTGAAGTCTCTGAGGGTTCTTCCAACATTTCATCGTCTATCATGGAAGCCTTCCCTGCGGATTATCCCCGTGTCCAGTGGATTTTTACTGCCGTATGTTCTTTCCACGGCGAGTACCACCTGGCTGTTGAGGACTTTCCCGCATATGGTTCGATTTTACTAAGGCTAGCAAAATGTTAACCTTAGGACCGTTATAGTTACGGCCGCCGTTCACCGGGGCTTCGGTTCAAAGCTTCGCTTGCGCTAACCTCTCTCCTTAACCTTCCGGCACTGGGCACGCGTCAGCCCCTATACATCGCCTTACGGCTTAGCAGAGACCTGTGGTTTTGTTAACCAGTCACCAGAGCCATTTCACTGCGACCCTCCGGGGCTTTGACACCCCAGGGGGTACCCCTTCTCCCGAAGTTACGGGGTCATGTTGCCTAATTCCTTAACGAGGGTTCTCCCGTTCGCCTTGGTATATTCTACCCATCTACCAGTGTCGGTTTGCGGTACGAGCGCTGGAAAGTTATGCTTAGAGACTTTTCTCGGCAACAAGGCTCAACCACTTCGTCTTACGACTCGCTCCCACCTCGGCTCAACCAGCGGATTTCCCTGCCGGTCTCAACGCCTAGATGGATCGCACCCAAATCCAATAATGGGCTGGCCTACCTCGTTGCGTCCTCCCATCGCACTTTCTAGCGGTTCCGGAATGTTGACCGGATATCCATCGCCTACGCCTCTCGGCCTCGGCTAAGGACTCGACTAACCCGACGCGGAATGACCTGGCGTCGGAAACCTTAGATTTACGGCGAACACGGTTCTCACGTGTTTGTACGCTACTCATGCCTGCATTCTCACTTCTGTCCGCTCCAGCCGCCCTTACGATCGGCCTTCACCGCTGACAGAACGCTCCCCTACTGCCCCAGCAAATGCTGAGACTCATGGCTTCGGTACTATGCTTAGCCCCGTTAAGTTTTCCGCGCAAAGTCACTAGACCAGTAAGCTGTTACGCACTTTTTAAAGGGTGGCTGCTTCTAAGCCAACCTCCTGGTTGTTCAAGTAACCTCACCTCGTTCACCACTTAGCATAGATTTAAGGACCTTAGCCGATGATCTGGGCTGTTTCCCTTTCGACCCCGAAACTCATCTCCCGGAGTCCGACTGCCATGCTATGGAGTACTGGCATTCCGAGTTTGATTGGGTTCAGTAAGCTGTAAGCCCCTTAGCCCATTCAGTGCTGTACCTCCAGTACTAAACGCATGACGCTAGCCCTAAAGCTATTTCGGGGAGAACCAGCTATCTCCGAGTTCGTTTGGCATATCACCTCTACCCACAGGTCATCCCCTAACTTTGCAACGTTAGTGGGTTCGGGCCTCCACGAGTGATTAGACTCGCTTCACCCTGCCCATGGGTAGCTCACCCGGTTTCGGGCCTAATCCCAGCGACTATACGCCCTATTCAGACTCGCTTTCGCTACGGCTTCGGGTGTCACTCCCTTAACCTCGCCACTGAGATTAACTCGCAGGCTCATTCTCCAAGAGGCACGCTGTCAGGCATAGCAGGGAACATCTGTATTTCTACAGCGCTCAACCTGCCGTTAGCCCTCCAACTGCTTGTAAGCTTATGGTTTCAGGTTCTATTTCACTCCCCTAACGGGGGGACTTTTCACCTTTCCCTCACGGTACTAGTTCACTATCGGTCGCCAAGTGTATTTAGCCTTAGAGAGTGGACTCCCTAGATTCCTGCCGGATTAGCGTGCCCGGCAGTACTCAGGAACACGGCGGAAGACAACCAGTTTTCGCATACGGGGCTGTTACCCTCTTTGGCAGGCTTTCCCACACCTTTCCGCTAACTGATTGTTTTATAACTTCCATGTGCCGGTCCTACAACCCCGCCTCTGCAAGCAGAGACGGTTTGGGCTCTTCCCCGTTCGCTCGCCACTACTGGGGGAATATTTTCTTTTCCTCTGGGTACTTAGATGTTTCAGTTCCCCAGGTTCCCGTCCTCAAGTCTATGTGTTCAACAAGAGGACACCGTTGGTTCGCAACAGTTGGTTTCCCTATTCGGAGATCCCCGGATCAACGCCTGTACACGGCTTCCCGAGGCTTATCGCAGTGTCCCACGTCCTTCGTCGGCACTTGGCGCCAAGGCATTCACCATAAGCCCTTAGTAGCTTCTCCACGTGATGCGGAGAAATTGATACTTTTCGTTTATGACAAATTGCTTTGTCGGCCTACATCAATTGCTATTCAGTTTTTAAGGTTCAATCACCGTTTGACCGGTGAGCGATGCGCTCGATAGTTCAAGGGCATCGCTCACCCTTCAAAATTTCAACGTACAGGCACAAAACGACCCGGCAAACACCGCCGGGTCTTCAAAACCCATTCAATGCGGTGTAGATTACAAGGTTTACGTTCGCGTACTGTTCAACAAGCCTTCGATATTCTCCGTTCGACCAGATACGACACTCAGTGGAGATGGCGGGATTTGAACCCGCGACCTTCGCCTTGCAAAGGCGCTGCTCTCCCGCTGAGCTACATCCCCAGGACTTGCCTGGTTAGTGGGCTTGACAGGATTCGAACCTGTGACCCCTGCGTTATCAGCACAGTGCTCTAACCAACTGAGCTACAAGCCCGGGGAATTCCTCAACAACTGAAGAGTGACAGGAAACTCATTTTTGAACCAGCGCCCATGTTCACCGTGTGGGCATGCTAGAGCCGCTTCCCCGCAGGGAGGGCTCACTTACTCTAGAAAGGAGGTGATCCAGGCGCACCTTCCGGTACACCTACCTTGTTACGACTTCGTCCCAGTCACCAGCACCACCTTCGACGGCGCCCTCCTTGCGGTTAGGCTACCGGCTTCAGGTGTTACCAGCTCCCATGACGTGACGGGCGGTGTGTACAAGGCCCGAGAACGTATTCAACGCACTATAGCTGACGCGCGTTTACTAGCAACTCCGGCTTCATGCAGGCGAGTTGCAGCCTGCAATCTGAACTGAGGACAGTTTTGGGGGATTGGCTCCACCTCGCGGTTTAGCAACCCATTGTACTGCCCATTGTAGCGTGTGTGTAGCCCCGGACATAAAGCGCCATGCGGACTTGACGTCATCCCCACCTTCCTCCGGCTTGATACCGGCGGTCCTGTATGACACATGTAACATACAGCGAGGGTTGCGCTCGTTAGCGGACTTAACCGAACATCTCACGACACGAGCTGACGACAGCCATGCAACACCTGTGCAAGCTCCCTTGCGGGTCGTTCACCTTTCGGATCACTACCACTTGCATGTCAAACCCGGGTAAGGTTCTTCGTGTAGCATCGAATTAAACCACACGCTCCGCTGCTTGTGCGGGCCCCCGTCAATTCCTTTGAGTTTTAATCTTGCGATCGTAGTCCCCAGGCGGTAAACTTATCGCGTTAGCTGCGGCACCGATGGAGTTTAAGCCACCGACGCCAAGTTTACATCGTTTACGGCTAGGATTACCGGGGTCTCTAATCCCGTTTACTACCCTAGCTTTCGCGTCTGAGCGTCAGAAATGGTCCAGAAGATCGCTTTCGCCACTGGTGTTCCTCCCGATATCTACGCATTTCACCACTACACCGGGAATTCCATCTTCCTCTACCACTCTCGAGTCCGGTAGTATTGGACGACCTCTCCTAGTTAAGCCAGGAGATTTCACGCCCAACTTACCGAACCGCCTGCACGCGCTTTACGCCCAGTGAATCCGGATAACGCTTGCCTCCTACGTTTTACCGCGGCTGCTGGCACGTAGTTAGCCGAGACTTATTCCTGAGATACTGTCCTTTCTCATCTCTCAGAAAAGCGCTTTACGACCCGAAGGCCTTCATCGCGCACGCGGCGTTGCTGCTTCAGGCTTTCGCCCATTGAGCAATATTCCCTACTGCTGCCACCCGTAGGTGTATGGACCGTGTTTCAGTTCCATTGTGGGGGGCCACCCTCTCAGGTCCCCTACCCGTCGTCGCCTTGGTGAGCCGTTACCTCACCAACTAGCTGATGGGACGCAGGTCCCTCCCAAAGCGCATTGCTGCTTTAGTTATCGCTTTCTGAACCCGATAACCACATGCGGTATTAGCAGATCTTTCGATCTGTTATCCCACACTTTGGGGCAGGTCACCCACGCGTTACTCACCCGTTCGCCACTAGGATACTCTCGTATTGCTACAAAAGCACCTCGTTCGACTTGCATGTATTAGGCACGCCGCCAGCGTTCATCCTGAGCCAGGATCAAACTCTCCGCAAAAAATCACTCTTGCGAGTGTAAAAGTTACGGATTGACTGGTTCGCAAAATTGTTGCTTCCTATCACTCTTCAGTTGTTAAGGTGCTCGCCATGTTTTGAGCGGGCGGTATTTTACCCACTCAGCAACCGTCTGTCAAGGATTACGCAGACTAAAACACCGATGCTTTTCCTTTCTGCATCGGCGCATCAGACTGCAAAACTTCTGCTTTGTGTCTCTGATGGGAGACGGTTACTCAGTTGTGAACGATCTGTCTGGGAGACGAAATCTTATGTTGTACTGGCGAAGTGAGATTATACGCATTTGCAATGATTTGTCAATGGTTGTAAGACATTTAAACCTTAAAAAATCGGAGATTTTCCGAACGCCGCCGCATGGGACTCGATCACCCGAACCGCTTCCTCCACCCCGTCCTCGCCTCTTATTCTTTGACCTGTAGCCTGCGCCCGCTCAAGAACCGGTTTGGACTCCGCCTCAGCCATGGCCCTCACCATTCTCTCCACCGAAAGTTGATTCACAGCAATTGGCTTTGAACCGACGCCAATCGCATGGACCCGCTTCCCCCAAAATGGCTGGTCGGCGGTGAATGGCGCCACCACCTGCGGAATCCCCGCCCGCAACCCGGCGGATGTTGTCCCTGCGCCGCCGTGATGGATGAGCATTTTGCATCTTGGCAGCAGCCAGCCATGCGGCGCGGATTCGAGATAAAGCAAGTCATCCGATGGCTGACGCGCGATGCCGCCCCATCCCGAAAGGATAATTCCGCGATGATTTGTCCGTTTCAACGCTTCATGGATCATTTGATCTATTCGCTCTGCCCTGCGGTTGACCATGCTGCCGAAGGAAATACAAATCGGCGGCTCGCCCTCCGCCAGGAATGAAGATAACTCCATCGGCGGTTGGTAATTCGGCTCGTCCAAAAAGAAATACCCCGTCACGTGGACATGCTCGTTCCAGTCGCTTGGGCGTGGCAAAATGCTTGGGCTGTAGGCAAACAGCAACGGGGTCCGAAGGCGAGGCGGGTTTTCATCAAACGGAAAATAAAGCCTCCTTGGGTAGTCAATCTCCGGGTGAGCGCGCAGCGCAGGTCCATATCCCAAATTGCCGCCATGCCAGAATATCTGCGTCGCCAACCAATGAGAAAAATAACTGAGCGATCCGGGAGGGATATTTGGTGCAGAGACGTTGGGAAACGCGCGCGTGGGCGCGAACATCGGAAAGGTTTGAATGGAGACATCTGGGATGTTATGCTCGCGCGCCCATGAATGTCCCCCGACGGTGAAAAGAAAGGAATGGACGATGAGGTCTGCGCCCTGGCAGGCGGGGAACGCCGCACGTGAGACCTGCGGCGCAATGGAGAAAATATATTTCCAGAGAGAGGCAATCACACGGATGGGATTTGTTCCTACATCGTTGATCAGCCTGCTGATTTCTTCGGGGTCGCCCGCCAATGAGACAGAGTTTATGCCGTGCGAAGCAATGAACTCGTTGAACTTATGCGGCGCGGCAAGTTTGACATAATGCCCCCTTTTTTGCAAACCAATCGCTAAAGCAACAAACGGTTGAACATCGCCGCGCGAGCCGTAAGTGAGGATGGTGATGTTCATTTTAGGACGATGGACGATAGACCATAAACCATTGACAATTGACAATCGTCCATCGTCTATCGTCTATGGTCTTTAATTCATTTCCTGCCTGCCAGCCAGCGCACGCAGCAAAGTGTTTTGATCGGCATATTCCAAATCGCCGCCGACAGGCAGACCGCGCGCGAGGCGGGTGACTTTGACACCCATCGGCTCCAGTTGTTGACGGAGATACAGCGCCGTCGCGTCGCCTTCCATGCTGGGATTAGTGGCAATGATGACCTCCCCCACTCCCCCACGCGCTACGCGCTCGACGAGTTGCTTGATCTTCAGATCGTCGGGACCGACACCCTCGATGGGAGATAAAACTCCCTGCAAGACGTGATACTTGCCATGAAAACCGCCCGTCCGTTCGAGGGCAAGGACATCCAACGCCTCTTCGACGACGCAGATGAGGGATGAGTCACGCTTTTGGGATTCGCAGATTTCACAGCGCTCGCGTCCCGCGTCTGTGATGTTAAAACATTCGGAGCAGAACGCGGTATTGGCTTTGAGATTCGCCAGCGCGGCGGACAGGTCTTGGGCAACCTCATCGGGTGCTCGAAGCAGATAGAACGCCAGCCGTGAAGCAGACTTTGGTCCGATGCCAGGCAGGCGTTCGAGGGCGGTAATTAATGACTGAATAGATTCAGGTAAAAGCATAATTTGGGGATTAGAGGATTAGAGAATTCTCCACTCCTCCAATTCTCTCTTAAAACGGAAGCCCACCCGCCAGCGGACCCATCAACTTTTGCTGGAGGTCGCGGGATTGGTCGAGCGCCATGTTGACGGCAGATAAGACCATGTCTTGCAGCATCTCGGCGTCTACGTCCTTGAGGAAATCGGGGGAAATTTCGACGGATTTGCATTTCTGGTCGCCGGTCATGACGACTTTGATCGCTCCCCCACCGGTTGTGACGGTGACGGTTTCTTCGGCGAGTTTCGCCTGCGCTTCTTCCATTTGCTTTTGCAGTTTTTGAATCTGCTGCAACATCCCCGCTTGCCCGCCCAGGGCGGGCCCTTTGCTGAATCCTTTTGCCATATTTACTGCTCCCAAATATACTCGACAATATCTACATCTTTTCTGCTGACAAATTTAATGGCAGAAATTCCGTAAGGATTTGAATTAAAGAGAAAATCCTTATGAATAAACAATGGTTCCATATTACCATCATCATAAAGCGCCCATGCAAAGACGGGTAATTCTCTTTCAAATTCCGCACCACCACTTTCGTCAACAATTCTTGCAATAATCTTTCGAGTTTCAATAATAAGTTGTATCATCTTTACTGTTTCACTCATATTAGCCTCCTGTATTTAAATTCTCAAAGAATGCTCTACCGCTTTCACGGCCACAATAACGAGTTCATTTATCCATATCCACAATCTCCCTACCGTGTTGAATCGCGGCGGCGACCATGCCGTCCTGGGCAACATGCGCAGGGAATTTTTCAGGCATTTATTTACCGCCTGTCAAAGCACTCAATTCCTTACGAATGCGCTCCAACACTTTTTCATTGACCTGCCCAAACGTCTTGACGACGATGGATTTGGAAATGGCGTAAATTTTATCCACGCGCACTTTGCCAGGATGGTTGAGCGTTCCTTTCGCAAGGTCAGATGTGACAATGATAAAACTGTAATCTGCTTCAACGGGATTGGAGGTCATCGCCACAACCACCAAGTCGCTGGAAGATTTGTTGTAGGCATTGTTGGAAATCACAATCACAGGTCGGCGTTTTTGAGACGATAAATCAGTGAATGGAATCGGCACAAGCAAAATATCCCCTTGATTAGGCATTGTTCCAGTCCTCGTCGTCGAGCGGGTTATCCCAAAACGCCAGACTGCTTTCAGAGGCAAAAAGCAAATCTGCAAACGTTTCGCCTGCTTCCAGCACAAAGACGGTTACATGCGAGCCAGCAGGAAAGGGCACGTTCAATTCGACCCGCCCGTTGGCATTCACTTCAACATCATATTTTAAGGCAGTGGTTGGCGCTACCATAATTGCTCCTTGCATTTTCGATTATAGCACGACGGTTTTTCTCTTCTTTTACAGTCATCAAATCTCCAATTACCAATCTCTAATTACTGCTCTTCACTCATCCATATCCACGATCTCCCCGCCATGTTGTATTGCAGCGGCGACCATGCCGTCTTGCGCAACGTGCGAAGGGAGTTTGCCTTTGGCGTTGGTGACCACACAACGCACGGACACATCCACGTGGAAGTGGTCTTTGATGAGTCGCTGGATGGTTTCGATCTGGTCGGGTTTGTTGAGTTTTTCCACGAGCACATCACTTGCCATGCCGAGGATGAGGGTCTTGCCTTGCACGTCAATCATCTTGACGGAGTTCATCAACGCGCCGAGATTTGCCTGTGTTTTGGGAAGTGTATTGATGAGAGACTTCCATGCTTTGACGATGTCGTTGGAGTTGATGGCTGGTGATTCGACGACGGGCTGCGCTTCTTTCTTAACCTCAGGCTTGGATTCGGCTGCGGGAGTTGATACAGGCTGAGGCTTGGTCCGAGGCGCCCCCCCTTTCATCCCCCCTAAATCAGGATTGGGGGGGGACAGTGGGGGGGTGTAGTCAATCACTTCCGCTAAGGCAAGTTCCAGACTCAAAGAGGGCTGCCAGCCACCGCGTAAATCCACAGCGGCATTGTTGAAAATTTTCATCATGCGCAAAACTTCAGTGGATGTGAACGCTTTGGCGTGCGCTTCCATTTGAGTTTTGACTTCGCGCGTGGCTTCGACCTGCTCGGCGTTGCCCATTTGAATGAGCATCAGTCCGCGCAGATATTCGACGAGTTGACGCGCCAGCGAACGCGGATCGGCGCCCGAGTCGAGGGCGTGATGGATGGTTTCGAGACCGCGCGCGGGTTGATGGTCGAGGATGGAGGCGATGACATCCAAAACGGTTTGACTGGTTGCCGTGCCGAGAACTTGCTGCGCGAGAGCAAGTGTGATTCGCGTCCCAGTGGAAGCGAGTTGGTCGAGCAGTGATTGCGCGTCGCGCATGCCCCCCGCCGACTGACGGGCAATGAGCGTGAGGGCTTCGTCATCGGCTTGGATGTTTTCGGAGGCTGCGATTTGTTTCAGGTTGGAAACAATCTCGTCAATGGGCACGCGGCGGAATTCATGGCGTTGACAACGGGACAAAACGGTTGCAGGGATTTTATGAATTTCCGTCGTCGCCAAAACGAAGATAGCATGTGGCGGCGGCTCTTCGAGCGTTTTGAGCAGGGCATTGAACGCCGCAGTGGAGAGCATGTGAACTTCGTCAATGATGTAGATTTTATATTTGCCTTGCGTGGGGGCAAAATTGATTTTGTCGCGCAAATCGCGCACATCATCCACCGATGTGTTGGAGGCTGCATCTATTTCGATCAAGTCAAGAAATCGGTTTTCATTGACGGCTCGGCAGTGTTCACATTCGTTGCATGGACGCTTTGCAGGGTCATCGCTGAGACAGTTGACCGCCTTTGCCAGCAAACGCGCGACGGTGGTCTTGCCCGTTCCGCGTGGTCCCGCGAAGAGATAGGCATGGCCGACTCGATCTGCCTTGATGGAGTTGGTCAGGGTCTGGATGACGTGGTCTTGTCCGATCACGGTATCCCATTGTTTGGGGCGGTATTTTCTATACAGTGCCTGTGTCATTTTTAATCAATCTTATTCTTTATCTTCTCAAAGACTTTTTCAACTTGCTTTTGATCTCTAATGAGTTTAACTCTTATCCAGAGAAATTTCATTGGGTCTTGTATAGGAAAATATATTCCGCCACCATATTTATATTCCTCAACATAAGATCGTAACGTTTTTACGTGATTTTCGTACAAAGTAAATTGATATCCTCTTACAGAAATCGGTTGATTATCTTCTGATAAAGCAACTAATAATAAACTATAGTTTCCTTTATGAAGGTTAAAGTTCTGCTCGAAAAAATCAATTGCATTTTTAACTAAACCTGGCTCGGCTTCAATCCAACTTCCATTTTCAGATGGCAGTTTTGAAGTTATATCGTTTCGGATATCAAGAATTATTTTGCTCGATTTCTCCTCATTTGTTTCTGTCCACATCTGATAAAAATGTGTTCTTTCATACCACCTATCACCAGGTTTTAATACAATTTGTCCAACAGGAAATTCAGGAAAAGAGTCACCAGTTTGCCCAATAGGCTGTTTGGCTATATAGGACTGTGCGGGTAATACCCAAGAATTACCATTTTCATCTACAACACAACATAAAAACCGATTAATAGTAACTGTTTTTCCGCCATCATTTAATATATCAAGAAACAGTATGATGTTAGTATTGCCAAGACTGTGAAATAATTGAAAAAGTTCTGGGACATTAATCTTGATATGAGCATGTTTGAGCATTTCTCTTATTGGTGGGAATTGAGATAAAACAAGAGCAGTCGCTGCAATTATCATACTCCAAACAGCAGGGTCATTCCAATTCATTTGATTTCTCCCTTAGATTCATAATAATGGTTTCCCATCTCGAAGAATGGTCTCTTTCATTCTGGGAGAGGCGAATTCAAGTTCAATCAAATCCACGCTGATTTCAGGATCAATACTCAACAGCACCCCAACAGCGCGGAAATACAAATTCTCATCAAGTCCCCACACGGCAAGATCAACATCCGAATGGATATGAAACAGAGATGGCTTCACGGTGGAACCAAACAACACAACTTTCGCCACGCCAAATTCTTCCTTCAATATTTTTGCCGCGCGGCGAGCCACCTTGCGCGCGCGTTTTAGACGTTCAGGCGCCTGGCATTTTACGCGTTTGCGTTTACGTAACGCCTGTCGGTAAAGTTCCAACTCAGCGGGTGTCAATTCGCTGACGGTACGATGTAAGGTGGTGGTTGTAGACATCTTCGGTTACCAATTACAAATTACCATTTACGGCACACGATACACGGCTCTTAAATTCCCTTGCGGGTCAAACAGCCTCGCGTTCTCGCCCGAACTCCAGACGGCTTCGCCGATGCCCCAATATAAATCAATGACCGTGTCGGTACCAGAGTTGGTATGGACTTGCACGGCTCCATTCGGATAGAGCGTGAGTTTGGGGAAGGTGAAAGTATTGCCGTCTTCGTCCTTAAGTTGCCAGGAAGTCAAATCCAACTCGCCTTCGCCTTCGAACTTGACGACGACGATCTCGGAGTCCAATGTCCCTGCGCCGACGACGCTGCTGATCTTCACGGGAATGTCGGTCTGCAAGTCGGTGCCTGGGGCGGAAGCGGAGTCGCCGCCATTGGCGGAAGTCGCTTGCACAACAGCGGGCTGGCTCACGGCGCGGACATTGCGGTCATACCAGAACAGGATCCCGCCCGTCACGCTCGCCGAGACGAAGATATTCAACAGCAGGTATTGGATGAGTTTACGACGATCCATGGCTATTTGAGCGATTTTACATACTTGTGAACGAATCGGATGTATCGGCGAAAATTTTCAAGCATGCGAATTGCGCTGTGAAAAACAACCGCGTGTTCAACATCTTCATAACGATGAACAAGGCGATTCCTCAACCCCGTGGTGGAAGCAAGCCGGACAGCCAATCTTTCAGGTAACACTTTCAGTTCAACAAGTTTTGTAAACGAGTCATAATAAGTATCCGCCGAGGCACTTTGCTCGTTCTCGATAATATTCCGATTGATATCGCTCGCAACCTCGACGATCAATTGAATCAGCCTTTCGACGATATACCGCTTTTCACGGTTTTTCAGATATTTCTCAATTCCAATGGCAAGGTATGGCTTCAGCTCGTCAAGATACTGTTCCAAATCCCTTATCCGTCTCGTGATAAAGATTTTTTCAAGCGGCGACATGATCCAATGCCTTTACGCGCCTGGAAAGGTGTCGCTCCAAGTCGTCGCGGAATTTTTTCGTGTCCCAATATTGGCGGACTTTATACGACCGCCAATTTTCCCATGCGTATTTTTTACCTTCAAATAGAAGTTTTCCATCGCGCGAAACAAGGGCGCCAAATACTGGCTCGGCGTGATTCAATACCGCAAGGTCAATTTCCGCGTTAAAAGCCCGACACAATTCCAGCCACAATTTCAAGCGCCTGTTGAACGTGATTGGTTTTTCCGTGTACACGCCCACGTCAATGTCGCTCTCCTCATGCGCCTTTCCGCGCGCCACCGACCCAAACAGGACAATGAACCGCAGCCCGTACTTTTTGGCTATCGGCTGTAATTGTTTTTTTGATGGAAGCGTGAGGGAATTTGCCGCCATAATTGGATTATACATCACCGCGTCATGGAGATCGCCACCCAGTCCTTCATTTGACGGACCTCGCCTCGCTTCAGACCTTTTGCCTGCCCAGCCTTTATAACACTTTCCGCCTGGTGGTCAAGAATCCCGCTCAGGATGATCTCTCCATTCGGCTCGATCAAGTCTGCCAGCCCCGAATCGAAGAGACGGATCAGTACAGGCGCGAGGATGTTCGCCACCACCAACGGCGCGGACTTGAACGCGAACTGTCCTGCCAGAATTTCAGTCACCGACCCCTGCCCAAGCATTAACTCCCCCCCTATTCCATTAAGGTCTGCATTCTCACGAGAATTATTTACTGACTCCATGTCAATATCCACACCAAGTACTTTATCCGCGCCAAGTTTCAACGCCGCAATCGAAAGGATTCCTGAGCCACAACCGACATCAATTACTGACCATGGACGATGGACGATGGACGATTTTCTATCGTCTATGGTCAATGGTCCATCGTCAAATGATCTTTCCATCAACTCCAAACACAACTGCGTCGTTGGATGTGTCCCCGTTCCAAACGCCATGCCAGGGTCAATTTTGATGGGGATTCGCTTCGGGTCTGGATTTTCCAGCCAGGCAGGGAGAATCAGGAGTCGCTCGCCGATGAGAATCGGCTTGTAGTGCTGCTTCCAGGCTTCCATCCAGTTTTGATCCGCGATCTGTCTGTAAGCGGGAGCAGGCACGGGCTGAATCATTCCCAAGTAATGAAGCGACTCTTCGATCTTCTGCCGCGTCTCTTCCAACTGGTCATTGACCTCCAAATACGCGCGGACAGTGATGGGACCCGTCGCCGTGCCTTCATCCTCTTCGTCGTGGAATTTGACGCCCTGCTCAGTCATCACACCGTTGGGCGCGAAGCGGGCGAGTACATCCGCAACGGATTCGGCAAGTTCACCGTCCACGGTCAGGGAAATTTCAAGCCAATTCATGCGCAATCTTCAGTTTCCAGTAATCAGCGATCAGTGATCAGTTTTCGGCGGCGCGGTAGAATTTGATCTGCGCTTTTTCGAGCGTGACCAGCCCCGCCTTGATGTGCGGGTCTATGAGTTCCAGGAAGGCTTCGAGTTTGTCCTTTGTGTCCACAATCTCGACCACCATCGGCAGATCCTCGGAGAGACGTTCGATCTTGAAGGTTTGAATGATGCGCGTGTTTGCGCCATATCCCATGATGCCCCGCAGGACGGTCGCGCCCGCCAGTCCCTGGTCGCGCGCTTGCAGGACGATCCATTCGTAGAGCGGCGTGCGCTCGTGTTTATCGGACTCGCCGATGAAAATGCGAAGCAAGTATCCTTCTTCGGGGAGTTGCATGTTACCTCCAAAACTGGTGGTCTCGATACGGGCTGCGCCCTACTCGACCACCGAGTCATTTCCAAATCAAAAATGAGAAAGTCCGCCCCAGCCACACAGCCAGCAAGCCAATGAATACGTTTGCGCCGATATTCGCCAGCGCACCCATCACCTGGCTGTCGCGGGCAAGGTTGAGCGTCTCATTTCCAAACGTGGAAAACGTGGTGAAGCCGCCTAAAATGCCGACAAACACAAACAGACGCGACTCGCTGGTAAACATACCACGCGTCTCTGCAATCTGCGAGAGAAAGCCGATGACGAAGCAGCCGATCACATTGACCGCCAGTGTGCCATACGGAAAGCCAACGCTCTTCGCGGCTTGCTGCACATACCCGCTGACCGTGTATCGCAACACCGAACCGATAAATCCGCCAATACCTACAAGAAGAATGTTTGTCAAAGTAAATCCTTTTTCAACAACCACGAATGAACGTGGATAAATACAGGTCCGATAAAGAACAATCCAGTTTATCTGTGTTTATCTGTGGTTCGATTTTCTGCTGCCCAGCGGATCAAATCCTTCTCGGCAAAAAGCATTTTCGGCAGGTCGTCTGGGTGAAAGTATTTCATTTCGGAAATCTCATGAGAGGGCCTGAATTCGCCGCCCGTTATTTTACACAGATACACCACCGTGAGGTGATGATCCTCCCGTGCGCTGACCACTTTCAATAGTTCCACAATCTCGATTTGCATCCCCGTCTCTTCGTGGAACTCGCGCAGGATCGCATCCGCGGGTTGTTCGTGATATTCGAGGCTCCCCGCAGGGATGCCCCACTCGAATTTGCGATACGTATGTCTGAAAAGGAGCACCCTCCCCTGCTCGTCGAAAATCAACGCTGCCACCGCCGCGCGGAATCGGGAACGGACCATTTTCGCCGCCAGGACATGCACCCACATCGGCAGGAGGCGCCAGAGGCGCAGGAGAGGTTTGATCATCAACTTCAGGAGGAACTACTTTCGCTCAGTTTCTTTTCAACCATCTCCAAAAATACATCCGCAGACTGCAAAATTTCTCCTGCTGTTTCGCGGTCTATTCTCGAAGATTCACGGTAATCACCCTCCTGCCTGGATTCAAAGGCATCGTGAATCAGCCTGCTCATTTCTTTTGGAAACACTTTTTGCTTCACAAAATATTCATCGAAATACGCAAGCGCTCCCTGATGTTTTGCTGTATCTTTGTCAATGGAAATCATCAACGCCAGCACAGCGTAAAACATGGAGTAATATGCCCTGTTGACAATGCTGATCGGCGTGCGTTCCAGGTCATATAACGCATGGGCATCCTTCAGAACCTCTCTTGCCTGGTCGAGACGATATTGAATTAGCGCCTGCTTATCCGCCCTGCCTTTCTTCATGCGGAAACCCCTTCTTTCCTGATCGCCTTGTAAAACGGCGAAATGGCATAGTATTCCATCTCTTGTTGCGTAGTTGGGAAGGTCGAAATGATCTTTCCCGCCTCAAAACCGACTTCCCATGCCACGCTCGAAACCAACTTGCGTGTTTCCCTGTCCACAACAGGCAGAATGACCAGCAAGTCAATATCGGAGTATTTCGTCGCATCGCCGCGCGCCTGCGAGCCAAACATGATCACCTTGACGGGAACCCCCAATTCCTTCGTCAAACGCTGACGGACTTCTGTGGCAAGTTTCAGGGCGCGCACCCTCGGACGTAACTTCTTCATGCGACAATTATAACCCCAAGCCTTTGCCAAACAAAAAGCGAGCGGACTCATCATCCGCCCGCAATTACCAATTACCCAATTACCAATTACTCCCCCTAATTCTCCAATCCTCTAATCTCTGATCTCCAACCTCCAGCCCCCTACCCGCCAAGCGCCTCATTCAACCAATCCAAAAACCCCTTCTCCTGCGGCTTGACCGTCGTGCCGAGACTCTCCGCCAGTTTTTCGAACAGTTCGCGCTGTTCCTTCGTCAGCTTGGTGGGAATCGCCACATTGACAATGACCAGTTGGTTGCCGCGTTCCTTGCGGCGCAGGTAAGGCACACCCTTGCCGTGCAGTGTGAAGACCTTGCCAGGTTGAGTCCCGGCAGGGATTTTCAATTTCGCGTCGCCGTCGAGGGTTGGCACGTCAATCTCCGAGCCGAGGACAGCCTGCGCCACGTTGATGTCGAGGTTCAGGAGGATGTCGTTCTCGCGGCGCTTGAAGAACTGATGCGGCTGCACATCCAGCACGAGATATAAACTTCCCTGCGGACCGCCATACTCGCCGGGCGCGCCCTCCCCCGCCAGGCGGATTTGCGTGCCATTGTCCACGCCTGCGGGAATGGAAACTTTCTTCCTGACCTTCTTGCGTTCCAAGCCGCTGCCGCGGCAGGTTTTGCATGGCGACGAAATCGTCTCGCCGCGACCGTTACAGGTGGGACAGGTCGCGCTCTGCACCATCTGACCCAAAAAGGTTTGGCGCACCTGACGCACTTCACCCTGTCCGCCGCATGTCGCGCACTTTACAGGCGATGTGCCGGGTTCAGCGCCATTGCCGTTACAACGTGAACAAGTCTCGTCGCGCGAGAACTCGATTTCCTTTTCAACGCCGAAGACCGCCTCCTCAAAGGTAAGTAAAACCTGCATTTGCAGATCCCGCCCACGGCGCGGAGAGCGGCGCGAACGTCGTCCGGTGGAGAATCCAAATCCGCTGAACAAATCCTCGAAGATGTCGTTGAAGTCCACGGTGTAATCATGGAAGCCGCCGCTGCCCATGCCGCCCAGTCCCGCCTTGCCAAAGCGGTCGTAACGCGCGCGTTTCTCAGCGTCCGAAAGCACGCCGTACGCCTCGTTGATTTCCTTGAACTTCTCCTCGGCGTCGTGTTCTTTGTTCACGTCGGGATGATACTGGCGCGCAAGTTTACGGAACGCGGCTTTGATCTCATCGTCGCTCGCGTTCTTTTCCACGCCAAGTATTTCGTAGTAATCGCGATTGCTCATGGATAACCAGATTTTAGAGATTAGATGAGTAGAGATTAGATGAGTAGAGACTAAAGTCCACTCACTATTCACTATTCTCTATTCACTATTCTCTAACCTCACCATCCACCACATCGGGTCCCGCATTGGATGAAGGACCCGCTTCGCCCTCACCCGACGGCTGCCCCTGCTCATAGACGGATGCTCCAATCTTTTGGATTGCCTGACCTAACGCCTCTGTGGCGGCTCGAATCTTTTCCACGTCCTCGCCCTGCGCCGCAGACCGGACCTCCGAGACTTTGGTCTCGATCTCGCTCCGCACCTCCGCAGGGACTTTATCGCCGAAATCGCGCAGCGCCTTTTCCGCCGCGTAGGCGGTGTTGTCGGCATTGTTGCGGGCTTCGATGAGTTCCTTGCGCTTACGGTCTTCTTCGGCGTGAGCCTCGGCATCCTTGCGCATCTTCTCGATCTCCGCCTCGCTCAAGCCGGAGGAAGCAGTGATGGTGATGTGCTGGGAACGTCCCGTCGCCTTATCCTTCGCGCTGACTTTCAAAATTCCGTTCGCATCCACATCGAAAGTGACCTCGATCTGCGGGACGCCGCGCGGCGCGGGTGGGATACCGTCGAGGATGAACTTGCCCAGCGACTTGTTATCCGCCGCCATCGGGCGCTCGCCCTGCAAGACGTGGATTTCAACCTGGGTCTGGTTATCCGCCGCGGTGGAGAAGACCTGCGAGCGTCGGGTGGGAATCGTGGTGTTGCGTTCGATTTGCGGGGTCGCCACACCGCCGAGGGTTTCGATTGCCAACGTGAGCGGGGTCACATCGAGGAGGAGGATGTCCTTCACTTCGCCGCCGAGCACGCCCGCCTGAATCGCCGCGCCAACAGCGACGACTTCATCGGGGTTCACGCCCTTGTGCGGATCTTTGCCGAAGAACGCGCGCACACGGTCCTGGATGGCGGGCATACGGGTCATGCCGCCGACCAGCACAATCTCGTGGATGTCGCCCGCATTCAAACTGGCATCTGCCAGCGCCTGCTTGACCGGCGCAATCGTCTTGTCCACGAGGTCGGCGGTGATTTGCTCCAGTTTGGCGCGAGAAAGCGTCATCACCAAATGCTTCGGGACCGCTCGCATCCGCCGTGAGGTACGGCAGGTTGATCTCGGTCTGCATCACGGTCGAGAGTTCGATCTTCGCTTTTTCAGCGGCTTCCTTCAGTCTCTGCAACGCCTGGCGGTCGTTATGCAGGTCAATGCCGTTGTCCTTCTTGAACTCGGCGATCAGGTAATCCATGATGCGCAGGTCGAAGTCGTCGCCGCCGAGGAAGGTATCGCCGCTTGTGGAGCGCACCTGGAACACGCCGTCGCCCACATCCAAAATCGAAACGTCAAACGTGCCGCCGCCGAGATCGTACACACAGATGACCTCATTTTTCTTCTTGTCCAAGCCGTACGCCAGCGAGGAAGCCGTCGGTTCGTTGATGATGCGCAGCACTTCCAAGCCCGCAATTTTGCCCGCATCTTTGGTCGCGTTGCGTTGGGCATCGTTGAAATACGCGGGCACGGTGATCACCGCCTGGGTGATCGGCTCGCCGAGATACGCCTCGGCATCCGCTTTGATCTTGCCGAGGATCATCGCCGAGATTTCGGGCGGCGAATATTCCTTTCCGCCCAATTGCACGCGCACATCGCCATTGGGCGCTTCCGACACGGCATACGGAACGCGCTTCTTTGTCCGTTCCACTTCGGCGTCGTCGGACTTGCGTCCCATGAAGCGTTTAACCGAAAAAATCGTATTCTGTGGATTCGTGATCGCCTGGTTACGCGCCACGCGCCCCACCAGGCGCTCGCTGTTCTTGTTCACCGCCACCACCGAAGGGACAAGCCGTTCGCCCTCCGCCGATGGAATCACAATCGGTTCCCCGCCCTGCATCACCGCCGCAACGGAGTTGGTCGTGCCAAGATCAATGCCGATAATTTTTGCCATAATTAGTTCTCCAATGTCTCTGTATTTCTGTGTCAAGTGTCAGGTTCCGCGTGTCAGGTTTCACGTACGTGGCGCTTGACACAGGAGCACTTGGCACGTTATTGCGCCACCCTCACCAGGGCAGGTCGAATCACACGCTCGCCGAGCACATATCCGTTTTGGACCACTTCGATCACGTGACCGCTTTCCACTTCATCGGAAGGTTCGTGTGAGATCGCTTCATGGACGTTCGGGTCGAACGCCGCGCCCTGGGCTTCGATGCGCTTCACGCCTTCCATTTCCAAAATGCTTTGGAACTTGCGCGCCACCAGTTCGATGCCGCTCGCCCACGCATCGTCGGCGGGACGGTTTTGCAGGGCGCGCTCCAAATCGTCCAACACGGGCAGCACCTTCTTGAAGATCTCGCCTTTTGCCGATGCCTTGAACGAATCGTTGTCGCGCTCAACGCGCTTGCGGTAATTCTGGAACTCCGCCTGCGAGCGCAGCCAGTTATCCTTGAATTCGGATGCCTGCGCCTGCGCCTCTTCCAGTTGACGCTTCAACGCCTCGGACTCCGCCGGGACCTGTTCGGTCGTCTCAGGCGTTTCCTCCGCCGCGGCTTGAGCCTCGTTGATCTCTTCCTGCTTGTCCATTTTTTCTGCCATGTGTTTCACTCTCGCATTTTATATGTCATTGCGAGGGCGATGTTCGTCCGCCCGAAGCAATCTCCCGCTAACATGGGATTGCTTCGTCGTGACGCCTGACGCGCCATCTCTCGCAATGATATGAAATTTTTACTCTCCAGAAATGTTGTCGTTCACCAGATCGCTCAACAACCCAGCCACGAATCTCACGGTCGGAATCGTCCGCGAATACGCCATGCGCATGGGACCCAGCACGCCCAGCGCGCCCGTCGCCATGCCCGGGACACCGTAGCGCGCGATGACCATCGAACATTGACGCAGGTCGTCGTATGCACCTTCGCCGCCGATGAGTACTTGCAGCGCGCCCACGTTGCTGTTGCTCGTGGTACGCGCGAGCAGGTCCTGCAAGGTGGCGGGTTCCTCGAAGATTTTCAATGCCCTGCGCGCCTCGTCCGATTCGGAGAATTCGGGTTCGGCGAGGACGTTGGTCAGACCGTCGGTGTAGATCTCACCCGACGACTGGTTCGCAATGCGGCGCATGTCCTGCGTGATGAGCAGAAGGATGTCCTGGTCGAGCGGGTCGGGGCGGGCTGTCAGCGAGGAGATGGCTTGGGCGGTCAGACCAGCCAAAAGTCCATTGAGACGCGCGGCGGTCTGGCTGAGCCGCTCCTGGGGGACGGGTTCCGCCAGCGTCAAAATCTGCTGCGATACTTCCCCGCCGACCATCACCAGCACCATCAAGACCTGCCGCCCCTGTGTGGAGATGAGTTCGACGTGCTTGAACTTTGTCGTCTCGACGTGCGGCGCGGCAACGACGGAAACCGCCTGCGATTGCGCCGCGAGGATGGACGCCGCGAGGGTCATCCACTGGTCGAGTTCGGGGCGCGATTGGTAGAACTGGTGCGAGATGGTGTGCTGGACGGTTTCGGGCAGTTCGGCGCTTTGCATCATCTCGCTAACGAAGTAGCGATAGCCCTCTTCGGTGGGGACACGCCCCGCCGATGTATGCGGCTGACGTAAATATCCCATCTCGGTGAGCGCCGCCATCTCGTTGCGGATGGTGGCGGGCGACAGGTTGATGTGGTAATGCTCCGCCAGCCGCTTCGAGCCGACGGGCTGGGCGGAATCAATGTAATCACGGATGATTAACATTAGGAGGGTTTTCTGCCGTTCGTTGAGATGGTTCATTTTCAAAATTTAGCACTCTCTACGTGAGAGTGCCAACCAGTGACAGAACAATAATAACAGCGGGAAAAAGGGAAGTCAATAAGAAGAGTGTAAGAAACCCCGACCATAAGGGGCATGGAGTGTCTCAAGGCTTTTCTCTTATTGGATATTTCGTGGTTAAAACCACTTGACAAATCCCCGACCTTATTTATAATTATTCTAAATTTATAATAATTCTAAATAAGAGAAAAAATGTCCGATCTAACCACACTCACTTCTGCCCTGCGCCAGGGCGGGGATGCGCGTCACGCCGCGGCGGGTTGCGATTTGCGAACTGCTGGCGGCGAGCGACGAGCATCCCACCGCGGCGATGATCTACGAGGAACTCAAACCGCGCTTCTCCTCGCTCAGCCTTGCGACGGTGTATAACACGCTCGACGCGCTGGTCGGTTTGGGCGTGGTAAATGTGCTGGGTCACGCAGGCGACGACAAGGTCCATTACGACGCGGATACGGAGCCGCACGTCAACCTGGCGTGCATCTCCTGTTCGCGCATCATTGACATCCCCAGCGAACACGTCACCCACTTGGATTCGGAAATCACCGCCGCATCGGGCTACAAACTGCTCGGCGCGCGCGTGCTGTATTACGGGCTTTGCCCCGATTGTCAGAAGAAACAGAAAAAAGCAACGAGGAAATGATGAATTCAACGAATCCAACATTGCCAAAGAAGGAGACCCGCTGTACCGAGATTTTCTCCGACACCCTGCGCGGATACGCAGGCATTCAGGAGGTTGACTACGACTATACCGACGGCAGGCTGAAAGCCGTCTACGACCCGCGCCTGATCAGCAACGAGCGCGCATTGGAGGTCATCAACCATGCAGGACGCGAAGCCTCCATGCGGGTGGCGCAGTGCGCCGCCAAACGCGAACGCGGCGAAGAAGCCTGCGCCGAATGCGCGGGCGAACTCGCGGCGCAGCTTTGCCCGTCAATATGAAGCCGCCGCGTCCCTGCCGACGGCGAAGTTCCGCAAGAACACGCTCGAAGTGAGGTTGAACGCTCCGCGCCTGGCGACCGGTGAAAACGTCGAAGTGGAGGCGGCGTTTTTGAAACCCACCGAAGCAGAGAAGAAACCCGTCCAAATTCCCATCGAACGCATCGAGGTCGCGTTCACGGTCATCAACGCCGTGACAGCGCTGACCGCGTTCATCGGCGCGGGGCTGGGATGGAATCCCGCGCTCATCTTCGGTTTGTATTTCGTTTCGTACGTCACGGGCGGATGGTTCGGCTTGATGGCAAGCATCGAAGCGCTGAAGGAGAAGACGCTCAACGTGGACTTGCTGATGATCCTCGCGGCGCTCGGCGCGCCGGCGATTGGTCAGCCTGCCGAAGGCGCGACGCTGCTCTTTTTGTTCTCGCTTTCAAACACCCTGCAAACCTACGCGATGGATCGCGGCCGCAAAGCCATCGAAAAACTTTTGGACTTGCGCCCCAAGCAAGCCACCGTGCGGCGCGGCTCGCGTTTGATTTCGCTGCCCATCGAGCAGTTGACGCTGGGCGATGTCGTCCTCGTCCGTCCGGGCGAGCGCTTCCCCATTGACGGCGAAGTCATCTCCGGCGCGTCGGATGTCAACCAGGCAACCATCACGGGCGAGTCCATGCCGGTGCATAAACAAGCAAACGATTTGGTGTTTGCAGGCACAGTCAACGGGACGGGTTCGCTCCGAGATCCGCGTGACGCGCCTCGCCAAAGACACCACGCTGGCGCGCATCGTGAAGATGGTGGAAGAAGCGCAGTCCACGAAAGCCAACACCCAGCAAATGCTCGATACCTTTGAGCAGCGCTACGCCGTCTTCGTTTTGGCGGCGGCGGTTCTTTTGATCTTCGTGCCGTGGCTGCTGCTCGGTCATGACTTCCAGCCCACGTTCTATCGCGCGATGACCTGGCTGGTGGTGGCTTCGCCGTGCGCGCTGGTCATCTCCACGCCTGCAAGCATCCTCTCTGCAATTGCGAACGGCGCGCGCAACGGCGTGCTCTTCAAAGGCGGCGTGCACCTCGAAAAGACCGCCACGCTCAAAGTGCTCGCATTCGACAAGACCGGCACGCTCACCAGCGGCGCGCCCAAACTGACAGGGATACATTCATTCAGCAGTATGAAAGAGGACGAGATTTTGCGCCTTGCCGCCGCGTTGGAGTCGCGCTCCGAGCATCCGCTGGCGAAGGCGATCGTGCAGGCGGCTCATTCCTGGACCTTGAGCCTGCCTCCGTCCATGAAGTTTCGCGCCATCCCCGGGCAGGGCGTGGAAGGCGTCGTCGAATCCCATCATTTGTGGATCGGCAATGAGCGCATGTTCATCGAGCGTGACGTGGAAATCCCTGCGGAGATCTTGAGCAAGGCGAACGAAATGCAAAGCGAAGGTCAGACCGCAATGTTTGTGTACGAGGTGAAATCGCAGCAATTCCTCGGTCTGCTCGGCGTAGCGGATACGCTCCGCGAAGATGCCGTGGAAATGGTCAAGGCGTTGAAGGCAACCGGCATCGAGCACATCGTCATGCTGACGGGAGACAACAACAAAGTGGCGGCGGGAATCGCCAGGCACGCAGGCGTGGACGAATTCCATGCGGACCTATTGCCGCAGGACAAGGTCACGGTGTTGAAGTCGCTTCAGAAGAAGTACGGTCCCGTGGCGATGGTGGGCGACGGCGTGAACGACGCTCCCTCACTTGCCACCGCCGACATCGGCATTGCCATGGGCGGCGCAGGCACGGACGTCGCCATCGAAACCGCAGACATGGTCCTGATGTCCGACGACCTGCACAAGATTCCGTTTGCGATTGGCTTGGCACGGCAGCTCGCAAGGTGGTCTGGCAGAACCTGACCTTCTCACTGAGCGTCATCGTGCTGCTGGTGGCAGGCGCGTTCGGCGCGGAGTTGGCGCTTCCGCTTGGGGTGGTCGGTCACGAAGGCAGTACGGTGCTGGTGGTGCTGAACGGGTTGAGGCTGTTGGGATATAAGTAAGATGGGAGACGCCGCAATGTAAGAAAAAAAACGAGCGCCAGAAAATCTCTGGCGCTCCTGTTTTGTATGGCAGGTTAAGGCGTCGGCGGGGCAGGACGCCAATCGGGGTGGAAATCCTGCGCCGGGTCAGTGGTGAGGCGGACTCTGTCGCCGCCGGAAACCGTCATGAAGAAAATGTCCAAATTGCCCGCTTCACCCACGCCTTCGTACGCGAGATAGAAGCCATCGGGGGAGTAGTCCACGTTTTCGATCAGGGCGATGTTTAAAATCACGCGCAGACCCTGCTCGCTGGAGCGGTCTGTGGCGGACGTGCTCATCAGATAGGCGTTGCAGTAGCGGGTGGCGCAGTTTTGGTTGAAGAGGATCAGGTCGCTTTTTGGAGACCAGGCAGGGAAGTAATCGTTATAGGCAACGCCGCTGCGGATGATCTGCCGCGCGTCCGAACCGTCGGCATTCATCAGCCAGATTTGATACACGCCCAGGCGCCTGACGACGTAAACGATCTGGGAACTATCCGGCGACCAGGCCGGCATACGGGATTCGACGCGCTGTGCCCCGCTGGTAATCTGCTTGACGGTGGCGAGGTCTTCCATGCTGATGGTAAAGATTTCCATCTGCCCGGTGCGCATGGATGCGAAGGCGATGAACTTGCCGTCGGGCGACCAAGCCGGGTCGAAACTGCCGCCCGGCGCGGCATCGAGCGCCGTCATGCCGGTTCCGTCCGCGTTGATGATATAAAGGCTGGTGTTGTAATAGATTTCCTCGTTGCCCTTGCAGGGAGAGATGAAGACCAGCTGCTGTCCATCCGGCGAGAAGGAAGGCTGGCATGCGCCAGTGGGGATGTTCGTTACCTGGAAGGCGTTCTCGCCGTTGGTATCCGCCAGGAAGATTTGAGGCGTGCCCGTCCGGGTCGAGGCAAAAGCGATCTGTCCCGTCCCACCGCCGATGATTGCAACCGGCGCTGTCGTGGCGACGGGGGTATCGAAACCGGCGTGCCGGGGATGAGGGTCGGCGTCGGCGTGGAGGTAAACGTAGCCGTCGGCTTTTTGGTGGAAGTGGGAGTCGGCTGTGTGGGCGTGGCTGTCTGAACCGTGGGGGTCGGCGGCGGCGCGGTGGGCGTCGGGGTTGACGTGCTGGTTTGGGTCGGCACGATGAATGGAATCATCGCGCGCACGTTCGCAGGCAAAATGCCCGGAGCGAGGAAAGGCACGGACGCCAAAAGAATCAGAATCAAAATGATAAGGAAGCGAATCGCCGCCATGCGCTGTTTGCGTTCGCGCTCCTTCTGTTTTTTGAGCGGCGAGACAAACGGCTGTTCCTCGTGCGGCGAGGGCGGGGGCGGAAGGGGTCCCTTGGGTTTGGATTTCGACGGGATCGCTTTTGAATCCACAACCGTATCGTGGATTTCTTTGGGCACCACCACTTCCGGCGGCGGGGGCGTAATCGTGTACGTGCCGGGGGAGCTGCTGGGTCTTCGACTTGGAAGCCAGCAGAGCCTTCTTGAATTCCTCGGCGGTCTGGAAGCGGTCAATCGGGTCCACCGCCATGGCTTTCTCGATGGAAGTCGCCATCCGGCGGGACACCTTCGTGTTGCGCTTCCGCAAGGGAGTCAATTGCGCGTTATCCATCGCGCGCGCGAGACCGTCTTCGGGAATCACGCCGGTCAGGGCGGCATAGAGCGTCGCGCCGAGCGAATAAATATCGGTGCGTGGATCGGTGCGGGCGGTGCCATACTGCTCCGGCGGGGAATAGCCGGGCGTCATGGCGCGCGCGCCGGTGGTGGTCGCCTGACTCGCGCTCTGATACACCTTCGCCAGGCCGAAATCCACCAAAAAGATGTGACCGTCCGGCGTGATCTTCACGTTGCCGGGTTTGATGTCGCGGTGAAGGATGGGCGGTTTGCGGGTGTGCAGGTATCCCAGCGCGTCGCAGATGGATGCGCCGATGTGGATGGCTTCGTCTTCGGAGAGCATGCCCAGCCGCTCCATGCGGTAGCGCAGGTCCTCGCCTTCGATAAAGTCCATGACGAGGTACTGTCCCTGGTCGCCCATCACGAAATGGTCGGAAACGCGCGGCAGGTTCGGGTGCCTGAGGTTGGCGAGAATCACCGCCTCGAGGCGGAACTGGCGCGCATATTCGTCCGTTGTGAAGAGGTTTTCCTTAAGGGCAACGGAAACGCCGAGGTTCTCATCTATGGCGCGGTACACCGACCCCATCCCTCCCTGACCAAGGATGTCAACAATACGATAACGGTTATGAATGAGAGTATCTTTTTCCAGCGTCATTGAAAAACCTAAACCCTACCCAACGTTCGTCTTGACTCGCCCCTTCCGATGCAGGGAGGATGCGCTCCGGGATAATTTTTCATCCCTGCGGTTTGGAAGCGGCTTGGATAGTTATTGTGGTGCTTTGGATGATACGGCATTATATCAGATTGAACCTTTCATCGAACCGGATGCACTTAATTTGAAATGTTGAAAGACCCAGGGCGCGCCGCCCGCCACCCACCAGCCGACCAGCGAGTAACGCAGGAAGCGTAGGGCATACGCCAGCGCGTCATCGCCGCGCGGGAAGACTGCGCCAAGACCCATCCAGAGGATGAGCACGCCGGCGAGTCCGATCACGTAGCGGAGCGCGCGCTTCCCAACCGGACCCGAAGCCTGGTGCCCGCCCATGGAGTGGATCCACGCCAAGCCGACGCCCAGCCCAAAAAACGTCCCGCTCACAGTGAAAGTTCCCTCCGGGTTTACCGGGTCGGGACTCTCAGGTCCGGCAAGAAGCGCATTCTCCACCCATTGGGCGGGCAGCTCGAATCCGCTTCTCAATGAGATGATGCCCATCCCCATCGAAAGGAAAATCATCGAACCGGTGAAGGCAAGCA
This sequence comes from Chloroflexota bacterium, assembly GCA_013112685.1. GTDB lineage: Bacteria > Chloroflexota > Anaerolineae > Anaerolineales > Villigracilaceae > Villigracilis. Next base: position 2,651,920 of record JABFGC010000002.1, read on the forward strand.
GAACCTGCTGACCGAAAGACTTCTGCGCGAGCCGCGCTGCGACCGGGTCCCAGAAGCGGTTGAACGCCCACAGGAGCGCCGCGCCGATCAGCCACCCGGCGAGGACATCGTGCGGAAAATGCACGCCGAGAAAGAGGCGCGAGAACCCGATCATGAAGATCAGGATGCCGCACACGACCCAGACCCAGGTCTTTTTGAGGTACACGGCGATCACGCCCCACACGCTCACGGCGTTCTGGGCATGACCCGACGGAATCCCAAACCCCGACTCCGCCCACAACCCGCGCACGTGCGAACTCACCCAATACGGGCGCGGACCGGCGAACATCAACTTGCCGAGGATGTTGAGCATGTTGCTGGTCATGAGGATGAACGCGATCCGCAAGCCGAGCGCGGCATCCATGCTCCAGTAGATCAGGGGCAGGACGATGAAGAAGAAGTTCTCGGAGCCGAGCTGGCTGAAGAATCGCATGGGGGCAATCAGCCAGTCGCCCAAGCCTTGAAGCGCGATTACAAAGGCAATTCCGCCATCGAGCAAGGTCTGCATATAGTCCTCCAGTAGGGTTTTTTACACTGTGCAATTGACGAACTTGCGACCCCCATTGTACACTCAACGAATGGAAAAATCACCGCGCTGGTGGGACCTTCCCTCCGCCATGCTGTTGTTTGCCGCCACTTTGTTTTCGGCGTGGCGTTTGCAATCCACCGGCTGGACGGAAGGGCTGGAGCACGTCCGCAACCTGGCGGTGCTAGGTCTGCTCCTGGGCTTGGCGCTTGGGCAGAGCCGGTTCCAGCGGCGCGGCGTGATCCTGCTTTCCATCGGGTACATGCTGGTCTTTTTCACCTGGCAGTGGCTGGGGTTCATCGAATTCTCCGAAGAGCAAACCTACCTGGGAGAGCGGTTGTTGATCCTGTTCGGCAGGCTCGCCACCGATCTGGGCGAGTTCTTTGCCGGGCGGGCTGTCGCAGACCAACTGCTGGTCCTGGCGCTGCTAAGCGTCCCGTATTGGATCGCAGGCTTGTACAGCGGCTACCAACTGACGCGCCATGCCAATTATCTGGCGTCCATCCTGCCGGGCGGCATACTGATGCTGGTCGTTTCCATCTATCACTACACCGTCAAAGACTATACCTGGATGTTCGGCGTGTATTTGTTCATCGCCTTGCTGCTGCTGGGCAGGCAAAAATACCTGCTGGACAGGCAAAAATGGCTGAAGGAACGGGTACAGGTTTCGAGCGAAAGCAACCTCGACCTCAACAACACCAGCATCGTGATCGCGGCGGCGCTGGTCATCCTGGCGTGGGGGATTCCCTATACGCTCGCGTCGCACGCGGAAGCGAAGGAAGCCTGGCAGAACATCACCGGCGACTGGCGGCTGACAGACCGGCTCGAAGACCTGTTCGACTCGATCAACAAGGAAAAGAAGCCGCAGCCCAGGAATTTCAAAACCGAATTGGCGCTTGGAAATCAGACTTCCCAGAGCGACCTGGTGGTGTTCCTGGTCTACGTGCCGGAGGTCGCGCTGGAATTCCCCCGCCTGTACTGGCGTGGGCAAATCTATGACCGCTTCGAAGAGAACCGCTGGCTCACCACCGGCAGGGACGAGGTCCGGCATGATTCCGCCTTCGGCGACCTGGAAATTCCAGACACCGAAAACCGCCGGCGGGTGAGTTTCACCTACGACGTTTATACCGACGGGCAGATCATTTTGTATTCCGCGGCGCAGCCGATTTGGACGAATCACGACGCCATCATCCTGCATTCCAAACCCGCGGAGGACGATGGGGCAATGGACGTAATGGCGTTGCGCGCATCTCCGAGACTGGAGGCTGGCGACCTCTACCGGGCAAGCGCGATGCTTGCCAACCCGACCATCCCGGAACTCCAGGCGGCTGGACAGGAGTACCCGGACTGGGTGAAGGAAAAATACCTGCAACTGCCGGAGGATTTCTCACCGCGCATCCGGGACCTTGCGCGGGAGATCACCGCCGATTCTGCAACTCCCTACGATAAGGCGGCTGCCGTCACCGAGTACCTGCGAAGTGAAATCAACTACGCGCCCGGCATCACGATTCCATCCGAAGAGACCGACCCGTTGGAGTATTTCCTCTTCGAGCGCAAGCAGGGATTTTGCAATTACTACGCCACCGCCGAAGTGCTGATCTTGCGCGCGCCGGCGTTCCGGCGCGGTTGGCGGTGGGATACGCCCAGGGCGAGCCAAATATTCAAAACAGCATCTACACCGTGCGCGAACGCGACCTGCACGCCTGGCCCGAAGTGTATTTCCCCGGCTACGGCTGGATCGAGTTCGAACCGACCGGGAACCAGGAGCCGCTTGACCGTCCGCTTGAACGCGAGGAGCAGCCCGCTGTCGTTTCGACGCCCAACAATCCGATCCGTCAACTGCCGTTGGAGGAAGACGAACTCCCCGCGCGGGAACCGGATGCCCAGGAACGTCCAGCCATGGTATCGCCCGGGCTGATGCGCTGGCTGGGCGCGCTGGCTGGGATTGTCCTGTTCGCGCTGGCGTTGTTCTTCGCCAAACGGCGATTCGCCCCGGATACACCCGTAGCGGCGATTTTGAAAAACGCCATTGACCGCGGCGGACTCACTCCCCCGCGCTGGCTCAACGACTGGCTCGTGTTCGGGACCCTGCCGCCCATCGAGCGGTATTTCCAAAGCGTCAATGCCTGCCTGCAATGGATGGGACATCCCCAGCCGATTCACAGCACCGCCGTCGAACGCGCTCGAATTTTGCAGAGACTGATCCCCGGCGCCGCGCCGTCGGTTGAGACACTCCTGCGGGAACATCACGCCGCTCTCTTCGGTCCGCATGGAGGCGATGCCGCCGCCGCCCGCCGCGCCGCGCGGGACATCCTCTACAAAACCCTGTCATTACGACTAAAAATCTTCATCTTGGGATACAATTAGGTCACATGCTGAACCTGCCGTTGGTATCCCAATATGACCTCTGAAAACACCCGTCCCAGAACCGTGCATGACCAGCTGCTCGCATTAAGTGCCCTTGCGGGGAAAGTCAGCGCCGACCTGGAAGCCCACAAACTCAAACTCCCCAAAGGCACCGCCGACGATCTGCATCACCTGAAAACCACACTGGAACAGGTGGGCGGCAAGATCGAAGTCTTCCAGCGCGAGCACAGCAACATGCTTGCACTGGCTGAGATCGGACAGGTGATCAACTCCTCGCTCGAGCTGGATGAAGTCGCGCGCATCGTCATGGACAATATTGTCCGCCTCACCAAAGCGGAGCGCGGCTTTTTGATCTTTGCGCGACGAAAACGGACGGATGATCACCCGCACGGCGCGCAACTGGGAGATGGAATCCATCAACTCGTCCGAGAAGAACGTCAGCCGCACTGTCGTCCAGCGCGTGATTGATACGGGGGAATCCGTCGTCACCACCAACGCGCAGGAAGACCAGCGCTTCCTCGGTCAGGAAAGCATCGTCGCTTTCAACCTGCGCTCCATTTTGTGCGTGCCGCTCAAGGTCAAAAACGAACTCATCGGCGTCATCTACGCCGATAACCGCATCCGCGCGGGCATCTTCGCCGAAACCGAAAAGGATTTGCTGGAGGCGTTCGCCAACCAGGCGGCTGTCGCGATTGACAACGCGCGATTGTTCTCTTCGCTCAAACAAACCCTAGAAGAAGTGACCGCGCTCAAGAACTTGATGGACAACGTCTTCGCCTCCATCGCCAGCGGAGTCATCACCGCGGATGTGCAGGGCCGCATCACGCTCGCCAACCGCGCGGCGGAGAACATCCTCGGCGCGACCCAGCAGGACATCATCGGTCACCGCCTGAACGAGGCGCTTGCCTCGGTTTCCAGCGAGCTGGAGTCTCATCTGATGGAGATCCGCAAGACCGACAAGCCCATCGTGGAATTGGAACTCAGCCACATCCTACCCAAACGCGGACCGGTAAGCTGGCGCTTCAACCTCTCGCCGCTCAAGGATGCGAGCCAGAAAACCCAGGGCGTGGCAATCGTTTTGGACGACCTCACCGAACGCAAAAAACTGGAAGCGCAGCGGCGTCTCTTCGAGCGCATGGTCTCGCCCGCCGTCATCGAACAACTCGACCCGAATAGTTTGCAGCTCGGCGGCAAACGCACCGAGATCACCACCCTGTTTGCAGACATCCGCGGCTTCACCACCTACAGCGAAAGCATGCCGCCGGAAAAACTGGTGAGCATCCTCAACCTGTATCTCGCGGCGATGGCGGAAGCCGTGCTGGCGCAGGAAGGCACGATTGACAAATTCATGGGCGACGCCATCATGGCATGGTTCAACGCCCCCGTGCCCCAGCCCGACCACACCCTGCGCGCCGTGAAGACCGCGCTCGCCATCCGCGAATCGGTGGAGAAGTTATACAAGGAACTGCCGCCCGATTCGCATCTCGCCTTCGGGGTGGGGATTCATACCGGTGAAGCCGTGCTCGGTTTGATCGGCACCGAAAAACGCCTCGAGTACACCGCCATCAGCGACTCGGTCAACACCGCCAAGCGCATTCAGGAAAACTCCGCGCGCAACCAGATCCTCATCAGCCGCGACGCCTTCGAGCGCGTGCAAAAACAGCTGGACGCCAAACCGCACGCCAACATGAATATGAAAGGCAAGACCCAGCCAATCGAGGTATTCGAGGTGATGGGGTTGAGGTAGTTGAGTGGTTAAGTAGTTGAGTAGTTAAGTAGTTGAGTAGTTCGGTAGTTGGGGCTTTCGAGGCGCGTGCTTTGGAAGTCCATTCGTTTTTAAACTATCCAACTACTCAACTACCCAACTATTCAACTACCCAACTACCCAACTAATTCAACAAACCTCACCAAACTCTCCAGCCCCCGTTCGATGGGTTCGACATCCACGAATTCATCCACGGTATGCGCGCCGCCGCCGGTGGTGACTCCCAGCACCACTGCCGGAATCTTTTTACTGAGCGGGATGTTCGCATCCGTCGAGCCGGAGGTCGGTACGGGTTCGATGCCGCACTCGCGCACCGATTTCATCGCCAGTCCCACAAACTCGTGTTCGACGGGGATTTCCCCAGCCGGGCGTTCGCCGATCACTTCGGCTTGAATCTTCACGCCCTCGTGCCGCCAGCCGGTCAACATCTCCTCCACTTGATGCACCAGTTTTGCCAGCGTCAGCGGGTCTTCGGAACGCAAGTCCAATTCGCACTTTGCCTCCGCCGCCAGCACGTTCACGCCCGTCCCCCCTTGAATGGTGCCGACGTTCATGGTCGTACGCGGCTGGCGCGGCAGCGGGATGGACGTGATTTGAGTCACCAGCGCCGCCAGTTCATGCACCGCCGAAGGCTGGCCGTAATCCGACCAGGAATGTCCGCCACGCGTCTTTACCGTGACGCGGTAACGCTTCACCCCGATCGCGCGGTGATACACATGCCCAAGCGCAAGTCCCTCCAGCACGAGATAGCCGACCACATCGCCGCCGAAACGCTCCACCACGCCGCGCATCCCGCGCAGGTCGCCCAGTCCCTCCTCGCCCACGTTTGCCGCAAACCAGATATCGCGCCCGATTTCGATCTTCCGCTCGCGCAGCGCCCACAGAATTCCGAACAACGCCGCGACGCCGATGGAATTATCGCCGATGCCCGGACCGTAGACGCGCCCCGCTTCTTTCTTAATCTGCAAGTTGATTCCCGGCGGGAACACCGTGTCCAGGTGAGCGGATACGACCAACGCCCTGGCATTTTTCTGTTTCCCCGCCAGCCGCGCATAGACGTTCCCCAGCGAATCCATGGAAATGTCCTTGAGTTGCTCCATGATGAACCGGTCGCGCACAAACTCCCCGCGCGGACCCTCCGCGAACGTCGGCGCGGGGATCTGCTGGATTTGAATGGCGAGGTCGAGAAGTTGTTGGATGTCGGTCATGGTATGCTGGAAAAATCGTCAATCAATAAATCGTAAATCGTTAGACTTCCCTCGCCATTTCCTTCAACGCATGGAGCCGCGCCTCTGCCAACCCCGGCAGGACGTCCAACGGGTAGAACGGTCCGCGCCCTCCACTTTGAGTGAAGCCGAGACGTTGCCATATAGCGCCGCCGAGAGCGGGTCGTTCGTCCGCTGGAGACCGGCGAGGAAGCCGCCGCAAAACGCATCGCCTGCACCGGTGGGGTCGGCGAGCCGCGCTGGGTAGGCGGGAACTTCATAGCGGTGTCTGCCCTTTGCATCGTACACCAACTGACCGAGCGCCCCGCGTTTGACGACGATGATCTCCACGCCGTATTCGCTGACCTGCTGCGCCATCTCCCACAGGTCGTTGGTCTCGCCCCAGAAGAGCGCACGCATCTCCTCCTCCGACGGGTGGAAGGCGGTCACTCCCTGCAAGACGACTCTCAGAGTCCGCCAAAGGGCAGGCTTCATGTATCCGGGAGCGGGATCCAGGCTCACAGTCTGGTTTGAACCGCCTTTGAAGAGGTTGACCATCTGGCTCTGGCTGGTAAAGTCAAAGGGACAGAGATGCACATGGCGGATGTCCCGCAGTTCCTTTGGCACTTCCAACGCGGCGGGAGAATCCGGGTCGGACGCTTGGGGGTCTTTGTGCGTTTCGTCGGGCGGGCGGTAACCGAGCAGGGATTTGGGAAAGGTCATCTGGCGGCGCGCAAAATGCGAAACTGCGTTGGAAGCGCCGCGTTCGTTCGCCGCGTTGTACGCGATGAAACTCCGCAGGTCGAGTTCCGACTCCTGAAGAACGCGGATGCCGCGAATATCGAAGCCGCGCGCTTCAAGCGGCTCGAGCCATTTGCCGGGGTACTGCCTGTCAACGCGCGCAATCAACGGCGCGCTGGTATCCCACACTGCCAGCCCGCCTGCGGCATACAGCAGGTTTCCGCCGGGCGCATCCAGAATCGGATTGCCCACCGGCGGCAGGAGATATTCACGGGTGAGTTTCCCGGCGATGGCGAAGAGCGGCGTCATTGCTGCAAGTATAAATGAAATGGACGATACACCGTGGTCTATCGTCCATCGTCTACGGTCTATCTCACTTTCTCATCCACGCCGGTTTCTGCGCCGCCGTTTTCTTGTAGATCGGGCAGTCCTTCGTGTGCGCGCCCGGCAGGTAGCCGGTGGACATGAGAAATTCGTTCACGATCTCGCCGCCGGTGAAGACGAAGGTCTTGCGGAACAACTTCGTCCATTCCTCCTTCGAGCGCGGATGATGCGCATCCAGCCAGTTCCTGAACGAGCCGTATTCCTTTTTCAATTCCAGGATTCTCTGCGCGTTGACGATTGCCGCGTTGACCTTCAAACGGTTGCGGATGATGCCCGCATCGGCAAGCAGGCGCGCGCGGTCCTTTTCGGTGTATTTCGCCACCTTTTCGATTCTGAATCCGTGATACGCCTTGCGGAAGTTTTCCGCCCGTTTCAGAATCAAAATCCACGAAAGCCCCGCCTGGTTGATTTCCAGCACCAGCCGCTCGAATAGTTCGTCGTCGCTCTCGAGCGGAAAGCCATATTGGGTATCGTGGTAGTTCTTGTTATGGGTGTCTTCGGGGTGGGAATTGACGTAATCACAGTAGGTCATGGAGTCTCAGCCTCACGTCTAAGTTGTTCGCGGATGTCCCGCGGCAGTTCGTTGAACGGAATATCCAGCAGGGCAGCCTGCAAGCCGTACAGTAAATTCAATATTTTAATCCACGCCTCGGGATAATCCCAATGACGTTTGGCGGAGATGGTGATCCCGGTCAGGACATCGGCGTGTTCGGGACGCGCGGGAATGATGTTCATCGCCGAAATGCGGAAACCTGCTTGACCACATCGTCAAAGTGCAGCTGGTCGTGATAAATGCCGATGCGCAGGGTGACGATCAAATTGCACCAGCCGAACAGAGGATCGTAGAGATAGAGATTGCCCAGCACGTCTTCATCTTTGCCTTCATAAAACCGGCGGACGTTCGTATGCAGATCGCGCATCTCTTCTTTGAGTTGCGCCAACGAAACCGGTTTGCGGGTGTTGAAACGCGGCGTCCACAAAAAGCCGACCCATTGCGGGAATTTCGGGCTGCGGTACAGGTCTTCGATCTCGGTCTTGTATGGGCGGCTTCTTCTCAGGCGTCCGTACCACCCGAGCCAGGTCCACATGCGATTCACCACCGGGTAAAAGGAAGCGAAGAGCAAATAATTATGGTCGAGGATTTCCCCGATGCTCCATTCCCTGGGCGCAGGTCGCTGCCAGAGCAGTTCATCGGTCAAGCCATCCAGCATCGCAAAAACAGACTCGCGCTGGGAGTCCATAAGGTTCAAGTAATTGGATACGATTTCGCTCACTGGGAATCTTTCATGATCTCGACGAGTTTCATTAGGGAATCTACCCACCGACCACCCGAATCTCCCTCGGCATATCGGAGAGACTTTCCGCGCCGGTTTCCGTGATCACCAGATTATCTTCGATCCTCACGCCGTTGCGCCCGGGAAGGTAAATCCCAGGCTCGACGGTAAACGCCATGCCCGGTTCGAGCAGCTGCATGTTATCGCCGCGCACGTACGGGGCTTCGTGTCCCTCCATGCCGATTCCATGACCCGTGCGATGCGTGAAGTATTTTCCGTAGCCCGATTTTTCGATGACCTCGCGCGCGGCAATATCCACGTTCGCGCAGGGGACGCCGGGCTTTGCGGCGGCGCGTCCGGCGGCGTTCGCCTCCTGGACGATTTTGTGAATCTTTTTATATTCCTCATCCACCTCGCCCACAGCGAAGGTGCGCGTCAGGTCGGAGATGTAACCGCCGTGCGCCGCGCCCCAGTCCACCACGAGCAGGTCGCCCGCTTGAATCTTTCTATCCGTCGGCGAGGCGTGCGGGTTGGCGGCGTTCGGTCCGGCGGAGACGATGGGCGCAAAAGGCAGGTCCGATTCCGAGCCGTGCCTGAGCAATTGCACCACCAGTTCCCCGGCGATCTCCTTTTCGGTCGTGCCAATTTTGATGTGCGGGATCGCCGCCTCCAGCGCGTCCTGCGCAATCTTCACCGCTTTGCGCATTGCATCCACTTCGGCTTTATCTTTGCGGAGACGTAAATTTGCGAACACTTCGCTGGCATCGGGATAGTCCGCTTCGGGCGCGCCCGCCCTGACGTGACGGAACTCCATCAACCGCAGTTGACGCGGCTCGACGCCGATGCGCTTCCCATCCAGACCGAGAGCCTGCGCGGCTTTTCTGAAAGCGTCATCCCACTCGGAGGGATTCTCGCCGTACGCGAACGCCTGCACCTTGTATGGGAACAGGTCCACTTTGGGGAGTTCGAGTTCCGGCAGCACCAGCGCGGGGTCTTTCCCTGGCGCAATGAACAGCACGACCGGACGTTCCATCAAATGGAAGTTCAGCCCGCTGAGATACTTCAGGGTGGGACCCGGATTCAGAATAACAGCATCCAGGTTCGAGGTCCGCAGTGAGGCGGTGAGTTTTTCGAGGCGGGTTTTGATCACAATGGTCTCCTGTTTGGAGTCAGGGAGCTTGCTCCCGCAATTCGCCAGCGAGCAGGCTGACTCCACATTTTCTAATCCGTTTTATGTTTGATACGCGAAAAGAGCATGGTGATCCAATCCACCGCGACGGGGAAGAGCATGTCGAAGGTGGTGACGACGCGATACCACCAGGGAATGACCAGGCTGCGGCGCGGACGTTTGGCGACGCCGAGCACGCGATGAGCGACGTAATCGGACGAAAGGCGCACGTTGAAGAATGAACGGACGGATTGATAGGCGATGTTTTTCCCGACGTGGCTTCCAAACTCGGTGGAGGCGGGACCGGGGTAAATGCCGCTGACCTTGATGCCGAAGGGCGCGACTTCGCGGCGGAGCGAATCGGTGAAAGCGCGCGCGCCAAACTTGCTGGCGGAATAACTGGCAATGAGCGGCGGGGAGATCAAGCCCGCGACGGAAATCATGTTGATGATGTGTCCCTCGCGGCGGGCGATCGTGTGCGGGAGGGCCCATGCGCGTGACCTGCATCATGCCGATCAGGTTGACGCGGATCAGGAGGTCAATATCGCGTTCGACGGAATGTTCCTCGAACCAGCCCACGCGCCCGATGCCCGCATTGTTGAAGAGGATGTCAATGCGGTCGTACAGGTCTATGGTGGTCTTGACCATGTTATCCACGTCGTCCGGGTTGACGATATCCACCGGCACGGCGATGGCTTCGCCTCCGGCATCCTGAATCTTGGAGGCGAGGCGGCGCAGGCGGTCTATGCGGCGGGCGGCAAGGACCACTTTGCAGCCTTCCTCGGCGAACAGCCAGGCGGCATCCTCGCCAAAACCGGAAGAGGCGCCGGTGATGAGAACGACTTTGTTTTCGAGAGGGACGCGAAAGAGGTTCATCGCAGGCAATTGTAAAACGAAAAACGCAAAACGCGGATAGCGTCTTGCGTTCGGGAATTCGTGCCTTTATCTTTTAGAGAGCGTTTTGAAATTTGTTTTTAACCACAGATGAACACAGATAAATTGGATTTCGGGAGATTTCACGGAGGTTTTCATCAAAATCAGCGTTCATCCGTGTTCATCTGTGGTGAATTCTGATTTATAAAACACTCTCCTAGAAAAAAATCGCCAAACCAGAAATGTAACGAAAATCCTTGATATTCAACGTGTATAGCGGGATATCAAACCGAATAGCGGTTGCGGCGATCAAAGCATCTGGCACCGTGAGACGATGACTCAGGGTGTATTTCTCAACCAAGTCCAAATACAATTCCGAAATCTCATTATCAACAGGCAAGTGTTGTATAAGAGAGATGTGTTCTTTCAGTTTCCGCAATTCGCGCTTATCGTGGGCGCCATAAAGCAGTTCGCCTGCCGTAATCACGCTGATCGCCAAATTCGGAACGCCAATTTCCCCGAAGGTTTCCTTGACATCGGCGTTTCCTTTATAAAATTCGATCATCACATTCGTGTCGCAAAGGATCATACACGTCCGGGCCAGGCAGTTTGCCGGATTTTTTCAAGCGATATATCCCGATTCGCCCAAATCCCCGCCATTGCAAAAAAATCGGCTTTTTTTCCCTTAGAGGAAACCGGAAACCGGAAACTGGAAAGAGAAACTTTCTCAACGTAATCGAGGGATTTTAGAAAATCCCTCAACAATCGCGCCTTGCGTCTATTGCTTACTTGAATGGTAATTCGTTCCATGCGGACCTCGACAGCGTAATTATACCTTCTTACTCTTCCTGACCCTCGTCCTTCGGCTGTTTCTTCGGTCTCGGCGGCTCGATGACGGGCTGTTTGCCGAGCGCAATATCCAGCACTTCGTCCATGTGTTTGACCGGGACGATCTTGAGTTCGGATTTCGCCGTGCGGGGCAGGTCCACCAAATCCTTAAGATTCTTCTCCGGCAGGATGACCGTCTTCAGTCCGGCGCGATGCGCGGCAAGCACCTTTTCACGCACCCCGCCAATGGGCAGGACTCGTCCGCGCAGGGTGATCTCGCCCGTCATCCCGACGTGTTTGAAGGCGGGACGCCCCGTGAGCGCGGAGATGATCGCCGTCGCCATCGTGATGCCCGCCGACGGTCCATCCTTCGGGATGCCGCCTTCCGGCATGTGGATGTGGATGTCGAAGCGCTCGAAGACGTCCATTTCGATTTTCAGCGCCGCGGCGCGGGACTTGATGTAGGTCATCGCCGCCTGCGCAGACTCCTGCATCACCTCGCCCATCTGACCGGTCATCTGCAAGCCGCCCTTGCCTTCGATGATGGCGACCTCCACCGGCATGATCTCGCCGCCGGTTTCCGTCCATGCCAGGCTGGTGGCAACGCCCACTTCATCCTGCCGCTCCGCTTCGGGCGGGAAGACCTGCTGCGGACCGAGCAGTTTTTCGATCATGTCCGGTGAAATGGAGGTGGGATACTTCTTCCCTTCTGCTTTCATGCGCGCCACTTTGCGGCATACACGGCTGATCTCGCGCTCCAGATTGCGGACGCCCGCTTCGTACGTGTACTCGCGGATGATGCGCTGCAAGGCGGCGGGCTCGAGCGTCAGACCGAATTCTTCGACGCCGTTCTCTTCGATCTGGCGCGGGATGAGATAGCGGTTGGCGATCTCGATCTTTTCCTCTTCGATGTAGCCGGGGAACTCGATGACCTCCATGCGGTCGAGCAGCGGCGGCGGGATGGTTCCCAGCGAGTTCGCCGTCGTCACGAACATGACCTTCGAGAGGTCGAACGGCAATTCGAGGTAATGGTCGCTGAAGGAATGGTTCTGTTCCGGGTCGAGCACTTCCAGCATCGCTGAGGCGGGATCGCCGCGGAAGTCGGAATACAGTTTGTCAATCTCATCCAGCATGAAAAGCGGATTGGACGTGCCAGCCCGCTTCATCGTCTGGATGATGCGCCTGAGCAGCGCGCCGATGTAGGTGCGGCGGTGTCCGCGGATTTCGGCTTCGTCGCGCACGCCGCCCAAAGAGATGCGCACGAACTTGCGACCGAGCGCGTCGGCAATGGAACGTCCGAGCGAGGTCTTGCCCACGCCGGGCGGACCCGACGAAACACAGGATCGGCTGGCGTTCCTTTTTCGGTTTGAGCGAACGCACCGCAATGTATTCGAGGATGCGCTCCTTGGCTTTCTTCAAGCCGAAGTGGTCGCGCTCCAAAATCTTCGCCGCGTGCCGGACGTCGAGATTATCCGGCGTGGAGTTGTGCCAGGGCAGTTCCAGAATCCAGTCAATGTAGGTGCGGATGATGCCCACTTCGGGCGCCATGGGCGGCATCTGGTTGAGGCGCTCCACTTCCTTCAATGCCACCCTCTTCGCCTCTTCGGGCAGAGCCGCGGCTTCGACCTTCTTTTTCAAATCCAGCGCGTCGCGGGTGAAGATGTCGCCTTCGCCCAGTTCGTTTTGAATCTGCTTCATCTGCTCGCGCAGGTAAAACTCGCGCTGGCTTTTATCCACCTCGTTCTGCACGCGCGCGTGGATTTCGTCCTCCAGTTCGAGCACGTCCACTTCCTGCGCCAGCAGGTTGTTCAACTGGCTGAGGCGCGCCTTCGGGTCGAGCAGCAGCAACAGGCGCAGTTTGGCTTCATAGGTCAACGCCAGCGACGTGGCGACCATATCCGCCAGCCAGCCGGGTTCGGAGATGTTCAACGCGAAGACGTGCGACTCTTCGGGGATGGAGCGGGCCCGGCTGGATGCAACGCTCGAACAGATTCAACACCGAGCGCATCAACGCCTGCGTCTGCCGGTCTGCTGTCGCCGGTTCATGGACGATGCGCGCGCGCGCCTTGATGTACGGTTTGAGGCGGGTGAACTCCACGATCTCCACACGGCGGCGTCCCTGCACCAGCGCCGAGCGCGAACCGTCGGGCATGGTCAACAAACGTCCCACTGCCATCTCCACGCCGATGGGCAGGAAATCCTCCACGCCGGGGTCGTCCAGGTCCGGGTCGCGCTGGGTCAGCCCGATGACGGTCTGTTCCCTAACCTGCGCCTCCTCCAACGCCAACAGGGACGCCTCGCGCCCGACGAAAATCGGCGAGACCATGCGCGGGAAAATCACCATATCGCGCAGGGGCAGAACCACCGCCTCGATCAAGCCGTCGGCTTTCGGCTCCATGTTCGGGATGCGGTACAGTTCCTCCGTCCGCTGAGAAAGCGTCAGGTCGAAATTATCTTCTTCGGTCCAGTTTGGTTGACTCATTTAAAACGTTCCATTCCTTCATGACTTCCGCTGTCACGAACATCGAACCGGCGGATAATACAATGCTACCATCTTTTGCGGAGGATTCCAACGCGCGCCGCAGCCTCCTCGCTGACGGGAACCGCCGCCTCCGACTCCAGCCCAGCCTGCCCGGCGAGACCCTGAATATGGTCCACGCTGAGAGCGCGCGGATGGTCGGCGCGCGTGACGATGAGTTTCTTGATCTTCGGTTTCATCTCCGCAAACATGCCGGGGATGTTCTTATCCTCCGATGCGCCGAAGATGAGATAGACGGGCTTGCCCGGGAAATAAGTCTCCAGCGTGTCGCGCAACTTGGCGAACGAATCCTGATTATGGGCAGAATCAAATATCACAGGCGGGTCGAGGCGGGCGATCTCGAAGCGGGCGCGCCATTTTACCTGAGAAAAACCCGTTTGGATTTGCTCATCTGTGATGGGAATCCCGCTGGCTTTCAATGCCACATAGGCGGTGGCGGCGTTCTCAACTTGGTGCCTGCCGAGCAAAGGGATGAATAACTCGACGATGGACGATGGACCATGGACCATTGATCGTCCATCGTCCATCGTCTGTCGTCCATCGTCTATTGTCAATTTTTGTCCGCTCAAAGATGTTTCGATCAAGTTGAATTTCACGTCTCTTCCAACCAGGGTAAATTCGCAACGCCTTGATTTGGCTACGCGCAGGAGAACTTCGAGCGCCTCCTCCTTTTGCGGGGCAGAGACCACCGGCACGCCTTCCTTGATGATGCCTGCCTTCTCTCCCGCGATCAGCGCGAGCGTGTTGCCCAGCACCGCCATGTGGTCGTAGGAAAGCGACGTGATGACCGAGACCTTCGGCATGACCACATTGGTCGCATCCAGCCTGCCGCCCAGTCCCACTTCAAAGATTGCCGCGTCCACCCCGGATTTTGCAAATGCCATAAACGCCAGCGCGGTGGTGATTTCGAACGTGGTCAGTTTTTCGATCTTCGCCACGTGCGGCTTGATTTCCTCCACCAAATCCACCAACTGCTCGTGCGAAATCGGCTCGCCGCTGACCTGAATCCGCTCGGTGTAATCCAGCAGATGCGGCGAGGTGTACAAGCCCGTCCTGTATCCCGCCGCCCTCAACGCCGAGGCGCACAACGCCGAAACCGACCCCTTCCCTTTCGTCCCCGCTACGTGGATGATGGGGTACTTCGCCTGCGGGTTGCCAAGCGACTCCATCAACGCGAACATGCGGTCGAGGTTGAAGTCCGCCTTGGCGGCTCAGAGGAATGTTTCAGGCTATAATCCACGAAGGAATAGAGGTAGTCGAGCGCAAGGTTGTAGCGGGTTTCGATGTCCATGATTGGGATTGTAAGGCGGTTTTGAGAATTGTGAAATAGTAACTGACCTTACGCAGTTAAGCCCTTTTCTTACCGCCAAGGCGCCAAGAACGCCAAGAGAAGAGTAAAAGGCGTAAAAAGACTTGGCGACATGGCGTCTTGGCGGTTTACTGCGTAAGGTGAGATAGTAATTGATGGAGGTTGCCATGAGAAAAATTCTTCCCATTTTGGCTGGCGGCATCTTGTTTATCTACGGGTGCGGCGCGACCCCAATAACCGCTACTCCAAGCGCCGAGGTTGCGATGACATTATTTGTCCTGACCCCCACTCCTCCTCCCACGCCATCACCTACCCCCGAGCCCACGCCTGAGGCTCCGCCGGAGTTTTTCCGCGGCATCGCCCCGACGCTTGCGGAGTTTACGAAGATCGGAAGCGTTCAGGAGATTTTTGACACAATCATTCCTTACCTGCGCGCCACGGAGCCGAAATTCGCCGATGACGTGACGCCGGTGGATGTACAACTAGTGAAAGATGCGCAGGGAAATCCGGAGCGGGTTATTCTTGTGTGTAACGAAGGCGGAGCCGTCAACTGTGTGCCCGTTGCCTCGGTTCAGGTGGATGGTAAATACGTGCTTATTTTGAAGATCAAAAATGCCGACGGGTCAAACGGCTTTTTCCCGTGGTTTATTGCGGGATATCACCCTGAGCGGATTGCTTTAGACAAAAATTTTTCTATTATGATAGATAATCCTAAAATGGCAATGAGACTAGTAATCCCTCTTTCCCTTGGGAGTATGAACCCAAATGATTATCCCGTAATTGACCGGCTAGTAAAGGACAAAAGATATCAGGAGGCAATGAGAGAATTTCAAGAAACCGACATTTATCCGGAGAACTATGAGGAAATAATACCTGCGGCAAATATTCCAACGAGTAATTAGCATTAATTCCCTATTTTTTTGGGACTGATTTTGTATCAGTTGCATCCCTCATATAAATCGTGAATAATGGAACCATGAGCCTCAATTGGCGCATGGCGGAAATTCTTGCGGGAGTGGTTCTTTTGCCTCTTATCGTCTTTGCCTTTCTTGCATTTTGGTATTTTGGGGCGTTTGATTCGTCTTTGAGGAGCGAGCAAGTGCGAAAGAAGATAGACGCGCTTTTTGAGACACAGTACAAGCGCCGAACCCCGCCCGGCGTATGGGTACATGATGTTGTGTTCGGGAATAATGATAAATATGTCTTCCGTCCGCCGAGGATCGAGGCGGCATACGACAATAAGGGTAAATTTCTAGGTTTTGAGCTTCATGCGCTTGTCCTTTCCTGGAATCCCGGGGGCAAACTTCTCCGTGTGCGGACGTATACAAGGCGGGAGGCGGATGTGCGCCTGGACCCGGAACGGGACAAAAGTTTTGCCGTGGTTGCGCCCATGGACCCGGTACGGAAAAATCCCGTCCGTTGATTCGATCAAAATCGTGACGTCATCCGACGACCCCCTCTGGGAGCGGCTGTTTTGCGCCGGGGATACCGTAGTCATCCGGGCGAACAAAAAGAGTGTATTTATGAGTAGTCCGGTTGTTCCGGAAAATGTGAGACTTACCCACCGGCTATGCGGCACATGAAACGAACCATCGTCCCGGCAAGTGTCCTCTTGTTTCTCGTAACCAGCGCCTTGTTTGTCGCCGCCATTTTTTTCCGCGAGCCGTTTGAGTATGCCTACGCACAACTGTATCCGACTCCGGTGCCGACCGGAGGCTATAACTGCTCCATGAATGTCGGGTGTTGTGAGGGCAATAAAACAAAGGTTGCGTATTTATCGTGTGATGGAGGAGTCGCATGCAACGAGAATGATTGTCGTCCAGTGGGACAAGGCGCCTGTGTCTATATCGCCGGAAACAACTGCGAAGTATCCACCTGTCATCCAACGTACTGCTACGACACCGGCGGATTGGGCGGGTGTCCGGGCGGAATCGGCAGTATAGACGACTGCGGCGGCGTCAGCTGCAATTCGTGCGATGGCGGCGGCGGGGGCGGCGAACCAACGCCGACGGGCGGCGGCAGACGAGCCGCCGCTTGCCTACTGCGGCGACGGCAACTGCGATTCCCTTGAGTCCTGCTCCACGTGCCCCTCGGACTGCGGGGGATGCCCGGGCACGGTGCGCGCGCAGGCAGTCATTATTTCTTCAGGCGTCAGTTCCTGCGCCCGGTGCGGGCAGGCACCGATTATTTGTCCGCTACCATGAGGCTGACGCCCAACGTCGCCCCCGGGTCGCAGACTGCGTCCGGCGGCACCTTTGCCAGATGGACAGACGCGCCGTCCAGAACGTACACGCTTTCGTCCACCGTCGGCGCCGGATACGTCCTTAAGTACGCCTGCTGGCGGACAAATGCTCCCGTTGCCCAGGGGTCGTCTCTCACGGCGGATTTGCCCTCCGGCGCAACCCTCACCTGGGACTTGGGCTACACCGTGGGGGCGGCGTGGTATCAGGCACGCGGAGGCGATGTGTATGCCGCAAGCGGGCTTGCCTCCCCTGTTCCTGCGGGCGTCTCTCCCCGGGTTATGCTTCAGAGTGGCACGCCGGGACTGCCGGGAGTGGTAACCTACGGCGCATCGTATGATTTTGACAGCAGCACCGGCACCGGACGCGATTTGGTCTCCTCCACCGGATGGCTCGCCAACGACACGTATCCGGCGACGGATTTTTACACCATGATGTACAACCGGTTTGACTCCCCTGATCCCACGCACACGGGCGACACCACGTTTACGGGCAAGCCCGCAAGCGGAACCTACATGGTGGAGGGGAATCTTGTGATTGATAACGCCGCATGGAATGTAGGGCGGGACTAGCCTGGTCGCTTCGCAATCACAGAAGGAAAATGCGATTTTCGAATTTCTTTTTGAAGTAAAATAATCCCGCCAGTATGAAAAAGATTTCCACCTCACGTAAAGTAAAAGAAGCGACCGCCGACTACAACACCAAACGCAATAAGGTCAAATCGGCTTTCGTCAAGAAGCGCATTCCTTTTAACGCCAAAAAGATTGCAGCGTTCTGTAAACGCTGGAAAATCTCGGAATTCTCATTCTTCGGGTCGGTGATTCGCGATGATTTTCGCCCCGACAGCGATGTAGATGTGCTGGTCAGTTTTCAGCCGAATTCAGGCTGGAGTCTTTTGGACCTCATAAAAATACAGGAAGAACTCGAAGCCATGTTCCAGCGCAAGGTTGACCTGGTCGAAAAGGAAGCGCTTCGTAACCCATACCGTCGCCACTCCATCCTCAGCGGACGGGAGATCCTCTATGCAGCCAACTGAACGAGATGCAGCTTACGTTTGGGATATTTTGGATTCCGCCCAGCACATTCAGGAATTTATGAAGGGGGTTCGGTTTGAAGAATTCCTGCAGGATAGAAAACTACAATTGGCAATCGAACGCTGTGTTGAAATCATGGGCGAAGCCTCCCGCCGCATTTCTGATGAATTGAAAAATGCGCATCCTGAAATCCCCTGGAGTGGGATGATTGCCCAACGCAATGTCCTTGCTCATGAATATGACGACGTCAAACAGGAACGCATGTGGTTGATCGCCACTGTCCATACGCCTGCCTTGATTCCTGACCTGGAAGCCATCCTCCCCCCTCCCCCGCCAACTGAATAAACTTGCTCGCCACCCTTACCCTTCACCTACTACTCCTCCTTTGCGGCTCCCTCAAAGACAAACGCGGCTGAAATTGTCCTGCTGTATAATAACTTCACCGGAAAGTGAAGGTACAAAATGGACCCAAACCCATCCCTCAAACATCTGGAAGAAAGGATTACCAGACTGGAAGAAGAATCACGGCTGCTGCAAAAGGAACTGGCGGCTTTGCGTTCGGAAAAACTCATCCAAACCATGCTGAAAATGGATGGTCCCATCCCGCGCGAGAACCGCACCGTGATCCGCGCCGAAAACGGGCTGACGATCAACGGGACGCGGATCACTCTGCATCACATCATGGATGAAATGCAGGGCAAAAATTCCCTGAAAAATGTCCGTGACATTTATGAACTAACCGACGAGGAAATGCTGGATATTCTCGATTACATCCATCTGAACAAAGAAGAGGTGGAGAAGGATTACCAGACTGTTGTGAAATCCGCGGAGGAGAGCAAGAAGTATTGGGAGGAGAGAAACAAGGAACTGCTGAAAACGACCTACCGGCAGCGAGAGACAACCCTGGCGAAACTGCGGGAATGGCAGGAAAAATACCGCGTGGAACCCAAGGCATGAAGGTTCTGCTCGATCATCATTTGAAAAAGCAGGGCATTTTGCTTTGGTCAACTATGGAGGAACAAGGCTGGCTCAAGTTGATAAATGTTCCCATGCTGACGTTCAACGACGTGGGGCTTGCAATTGACAGCAGCGACCGCGAAGTCTGGCGGTTTGCGCAATCCCAAGGATTGATCCTCCTCACCGGCAACCGGTACAGAAAACATTGCGCCGAACGTCTCGTGGAAATCGTAATGAATATTGAAAACTATCTTGGGGTCGGGCGGATATATATTCCATAAATCCACCTTCTCATGCTCGCCACCCTTACCCTTCACCTTCGCATTCCCCTCTGTGCCTCCCTCAAAGACAAACGCGGGCGGATCAAGCCGCTCATAGCGCGCCTGCGCCGCGAGTTCAACGTCTCTGTCGCTGAAATGGATAAACACGACAAATGGGACGAAGCCGTCATCGTCTGTGCAATGGTGGGAAACGACCGTTCCTTTTTGCAATCCGCGCTGGGAAATGTGGCAAAATGGGTGGAAGCGAACTGGACCGATGGGGATGTCTGGGATGCGAAGATCGAACTTATCTAACTGACGTTACGCAGTTAAGCCCTTTTCTTATCGCCAAGGCGCCAAGAACGCCAAGAGAAGAGTAAAAGGCGTAAAAAAATTTGGCGACATGGCGTCTTGGCGGTTTACTGCGTAAGGTGAGGTATCTAATGTCGCTGCGAGCGTTCGTTGCGAAGCCGTCTCCCCATCAGGGTGGAGATTTCTTCGACAGAGAAACGCCGCCTCGCAATGACGTGAATATCAAGGAGACATCATGGACTTGCACCTCAAAGACAAACGCGCCTTCGTCGCCGGTTCCTCGCAGGGACTGGGCTACGCCGCCGCGCACCTGCTGGCAAAGGAGGGATGCCGGGTCGCGATCAACGGCAGGGAGGAGGAGAAAATCAAACGGGTGGCGGAAAAGATAAACAAGGAGACAGGCACACAAGTAATCGGCTTGGCGGGTGATGTAACCCTGCCGGATGTGCCTGGAAAATTGATCCAACAAACCGCAGAGGCTTTTGGCGGGCTGGATATCCTCATCACCAACACTCGCGGACCCAAACCCGGCGGCATAGACGCGCTTAGCGAAGCCGACTGGCAAGTGGGAATTGACCTGTGCCTGATGGCTCATGTCCGTCTGATACAATCGGCGCTCCCGTATCTGCGGAAGTCGAGCGCGGCAAGCATCCTCACGGTCACGTCGCTCACGGTGAGACAGCCGATTCCAAACCTGGTCATCTCGAACAGCGTGCGGCTGGCGACGATCGGCTTGACCAAGTCGCTGGCGCTGGATTTGGGAAAGGAAGGCATCCGCGTCAACTCGATCATCCCGGGCTGGACGGAGACGGAACGGGTCACAGAGTTGTTCGAGTTCCGGGCAAAAGCGAACAACTCCACGGTCGAGGAAGAGGCGAAGCGGCAGGCGGTGGAGAGTCCCTTTGGGAGGCTGGCAAAGCCCGAAGAGTTCGCCAACGCTGCGGTGTTTTTGGTCAGCCCTGCCGCATCCTACATCACCGGCGTCATGCTCAGCGTGGACGGTGGGATGATCAAAAGCACATTTTGATTTGCGACGGAGAAGCATGAATTCACAAACCGAGAAAGTCTGCCTGAACTGCAACCGCACCGATGCGCAGGTTCCGTTGTTGAACCTGACCTTCAAGGGCGAAGCAAAACACATCTGCGCGCAATGTTTCCCGATTCTGATTCACAAAATCCACCTGCTCGCCGATAAACTCCCCGGCGTCGAAATCGCGCCGCCGCCCACTGATCACTGACAACTGATCACTGATTACTGATCACTAAAAACTAATGAACAAACTCTCCCGCCTTACCCGTAACTCGCTTATCGTTGCCTTCTTCTTTTTTGTGGACAAAGTGCTTGCCTTCGTGCGCACGGGCATCATCTCGCGCCAGTATTCGGACGAAGTGCATTTGCTGGATACGTTCAACGCCGCAAACAACCTGCCCGATCTGTTATTTGCTCTGATCTCCGGCGGCGCGCTGGCTATGGCGTTCATTCCTCTTCTCACGGAATACCTCACGACCAAAGACCGCGCCGCCGCCTGGGATTTGTTCTCGCGCGTGGCGAACGTCGGCTTTTTGGTGACGGGCGGAATTGCGATCATCATCGCCCTCTTTGCCCAGCAGATCGTGGACGCCAACCTCGGCATTGCGCCGGGCTTCGGCGAAGAACAACGCAGACTGCTCGCTGAGTTGATGCGCCTGAATCTCATCGGCACGGTCATCTTCTCCATCAGCGGTCTGGTGATGGCGTCGCTGCAAGCCAACCAGCATTTCGTCCTGCCGGCGCTCGCGCCCAGCATGTACAACGTGGGGCAGATCCTCGGCGCGATTTTCCTCGTGCCGCGTTACGGAATTTACGGCTTGGTGTACGGTGTCATCCTCGGCGCGGCGCTGCACCTGCTCATTCAAGTCCCGGGCTTGGCGATGTACGGCTTCCGCTGGACGCCCAAAGTGGATCTGCGCCACACCGGCTTGATCGAAGCACTCAAACTGATGGCACCGCGCCTGCTGACCATGGCGGGCATTCAAATCATCTTCATCGCGCGCGATAATCTCGCTTCGCGGCTGGACCAGGTCGGCGCGGTCACTTCGCTCACCTACGGCTGGATGATCATGCAGGTGCCGGAGACGATTCTTGGGACGGCGATTGCCACCGCCATGCTGCCCGCCCTTTCAGAGCTCGCTTCACGCCAGGACTGGGAGGGATTCGGCGGCGCGGTGGAACGCGCCCTGCGGGTGCTGATCTCCCTCACCCTGCCCGTCGCGGCAGTGATGGCGGCGGGGATTCATCCGCTCGTGCGCGGCGTCTTCGGCTTCGACGAAGCCACCTCCCAACTCATCACCTGGACCACGCGCGCCTATCTCGCCACGCTGACCGGCTACACCATTCATGAGATTGCCGTGCGCGCCTTTTACGCCCGCAAGGAGCCGATGATTCCGCTTTACGCGGTTCTCATCCGGCTCGCCATCTTTTTGGCGATTGGCATTGCCGGCGTTGTCCTCTTCCAGAACGTCGGCGCGCCGGTCATCGCCTTTGCGGAGATTGCCCTCACCGTCGAAGCGGTCATCCTGCTGGGCTGGCTTTCCAAACGCACCCACGAACCCTTGCGAACGGACGGTTCCATCGTCAAGGGTCTGCTTGCGGCGGTCGTCGGCGGCATTGTGACCTACCTGGTTGCGTTGTACTTGCCCGGCGGCGCCATCGTCACCGCGCTGATCGGCATGGTCGTCGGCGGGTTGATTGCGCTCGGCATTGTCTGGTCGGAAGCGAAGTTGTTGTTAAAGTTATAAACGCCGGATAAGAAAGAAATTTGCACTCTTCAAAAGGAATGTATAATCGTCCCCATGTCTGAAGAAATTGAAAACACACAACCTCATCATCCCGCAGACGGAAACAACGCACAATCCGCCACCCCTCCCGTCAAAGAGGATGACACGCAGCCGATCAAGGTCAAAAAGCCGTCCAGGTGGAAATCCACCCTGACCGGGGTGTTCGGTTTTCTCCTGCTAATCGTCCTGGGCGCATTCGGCGGCTACACCTCGGGCGTGAGCGCCCGCCGGGCGGCAGAGGAATCCATCCTCGTCCAGCAACTCTCCGAGCAATTTTCCTTCGCCCTGGTGGATATTCAGTTCGAGCGTTACGAGAACGCGCGCCAGCGTCTCGAATATATCATCTCCAAAGACCCCAACTTCCCCGGCGCACAGGAAAAACTGACCGAAGTGTTGGTGCTTAGTTCCATTCCCACCGCTACGCCAGCCCCCACCGTCACGGCGACTCCCGATTTCAGCGGCGCGGAAAGCGCCTTTGCGCGCGCGCAGGAACTCATCCGCGCGCAGGATTGGACGGGCGCGCTGGTCGCGCTGGATACCATCCGCAAACTCGACCGCAACTACAAAACCGCGCAGGTGGACGGCATGTATTACTTCGCCCTCCGCAACCAGGGCTATGACCTCATCACCAAGCAGGGCAACCTCGAAGGCGGCATCTATTACCCGGCGCTCGCCGAACGCTTCGGTCGCTCGACAACACCGCCAACGGATTGCGCGAAGGCGCGCGCGCCTACATCACCGGCGCAACTTTCTGGGAACTCGATTGGGAACAGGCAGTCAATTACTTTTCGCAGGTCGCCGCGGGCTGGCCCTCGCTCTACGACGGCACAATGACCGCCGGTCAGCGTTACTTCATCGCGCTCGTGAACTTCGGCAACGAACTCTTTACCAAACAGGATTTCTGCGGCGCGTACGATGTCTATCAAAAAGCGGCTTCCATGGGTCAGTTGGATGCGGCAGACCGCGTCCAACTCGGCGCAGGCGCTGGCGCAGTGCTACCCACCGACGGCAGAGGAAGTCATCACTGTCACGACCGAACCGCCGACGACCGAGGCTCCGACCGAGGTTCCGACCACGGAACCCGCTCCCACCGAACCGCCCACCGAATCGCCCACTCCGTAACCCTGCATGAGCGCACCTTCCACACCGGTTTTGGCGGTCATCTTCTGGTTGCACATGCTGGCAACCGTCACGTGGATTGGAAGCCTCGCGGCGATCAACCTGCTCGTCCTCCCCGCCTCTCACCGGACCTTGAAACTGGCGGACCAATTGAGTTTTATCTCCGCCCTGCAAAGGCGGCTCGAACCGCTGGCATGGTTCTGCATGGGATTGCTGCTCCTGACCGGCCTGTTCCAGTTGAGCACCAGCCCGCATTACGACGGCTTTCTCTCCGTCAGCACGCAATGGTCGTTCGCCATCCTCATCAAACACGGACTGGCGGTCTTGATGGTCGTCGTCAGCGCCATTCAAACCTGGGAGGTGCTTCCCGCCATCCAGCGCACGCTGATGAGGAAAGAAAAAGCGGGCGATGAAGAACTCGCCAAACTCCAGCGCAGGGAAATGCTGGTTTTGAGAATCAACCTCGCGCTTTCCGCCCTGATCCTGGCCGCTACCGCGCTGGCAAGGGTTTCGTAACGCAAGATGGAATCTTGCGCTACACCGGCGCGCCCGTCAAGTCGTATGCCAGCGCGCCGGTGATTTTCACGGGGATGATCTCGCCCGCCTCCGCCTTCCCTTCCACCAGCACCATGCCGTCAATTTCGGGCGCGTCGCGGTACGACCTGCCGATGGAAATTCCGTTGTCGTATCCTTCGATCAGCACATCCAGCGTTTTACCGACATAGGACTGATTCACCTGCAGGGAGATTCCCTGCTGGAGTTCCATCAGCCGCTCATAGCGTTCCTGCTTGACCTCCGCCGGGATCGGGTCGCCAAGAGGCGCGGATGTCGTCCCCGGCTCGAAGGAAAATTGGAAGGCTCCCACACGGTCGAAGCGGGTTTCCTTCACAAAATCGTACAACGCCCGAAATTCCTCCTCCGTCTCGCCGGGGTAGCCGACGATGAACGTCGTGCGGATCGCCAAATCCTTCATCGCGCCGCGCATTTTGCCGAGCGTCTTGTGCACCCACTCCATGTTGGAGGGACGCCTCATGCGGTAGAGTGTCTTCGGGTGGGCGTGCTGGAGCGGAATATCCAGATACGGCAAAATCTGCTTGCGGGTCGCCATCACTTCGATCAGCCGGTCTGTGACGTAACCCGGGTAGGCGTACATGATGCGAATCCAATCCATATCCGGCACAGAGTCGGTCAACTGTTCGAGCAGAATCGCCAAGCCATCCTTCATCCCAAGATCGTGACCGTAATCTGTGGAATCCTGCGCGATGAGAATCAACTCGCGCACCCCGGCATCGCGCAGTTCGCGCGCCTCATGCAGGATCGCCTCCACCGGGCGCGAGACCGCCGTGCCTTTGATGAGCGGAATGGCGCAAAACGCGCACGGACGGCGGCGACCATCCGCGATCTTGAGATAGGCGCTTGCCCCCGCCACGCTGACGCGCGGCGCGCCGTTCTCGTCCGCGCCGACCGTGGGGGTATCGGGCAGGTGATAGACGGGTTGGGGATGTTTGTTCGCCCGCAATTCGTTTACGACCTGCACAATATCCATCCAGCGGCGCGTGCCGAGGATGCCGTCAATGCCGGGGACTTTCTGCGCCACCTCCACGCCATAGCGCTGGGTGAGGCATCCCGCCGCGATCAAAACCTGATGCTTTTTCTTATCTTCGGCAAGTTCCCCCAGCACACGGTAGGACTCCTCCTTCGCAGGACCGATAAACCCGCACGTGTTCACGATCAGGACGGAGGCTTTTGCAGGGTCTTCGACCGCACGATAACCGTCGCGCAAAAGCAACTGCGCCATCGAATCTGAGTCAACGGTGTTCTTTGCGCAGCCGAGCGAAACCAGATGAAAGGTGTTTTTGGACAAAGTATTTTCCTAACGTTAAGTTGATCATGTACCTACACAACTCACCTTACGCAGACGCCCACTTTTTGAACCACCACCCCCGTTCTGGGGGCTTGGCGCCAAGAAAGGATGAAAAGGTAAAAAAACTTGGCGGCTTGGCGTCATGGCGGTTTTTCGCGCAAGGTGAACTTACGGCGTCGGCGTGACCGTCGCCGTCGGTGTGAGCGTCGGTGTGGAGGTGGGCGTGGCTGTGGACGTAAACGTCGGCGTGACCAGCGGCGTATTCGTCGGCGTCGGCGGGATGGTCGCGGTGGGCGTGACCACACCGGCAACCGTGTACACGCTGTTGACCACTTCGCCCGCGCCGCCCATCAAACCAGGTCGCGCCCATTATACGTGATTCGCAGGGCGGAGCCGTCGCCGGTCAGAATCACCACCTGGTTCTCCGCGTTGAACACCTGGGTCTCGCGCGGAGCCATGCGCCCCTCGAAGACGACCTTGCCATCCACCGAGACGCGCACAAATACGCGCTCCAGCGCAAAAATGCTCACCGTCACATTTGCCGGGACTTCCGGCGTACCTTCCTCCGTCACAGCCAAAATCGCGCCGCCCAAATCACGGGTCGCCGCTTCCGGCTCGTTCACCGTCCCAACTGTCGCTTCGGCGGAGGCGGTGGGCAGGGGTTCATCGCCCAGCACTTCCACAATCGAAGGCGCCGTAGGCTCCGCCCGCTCCTCCTGCAAACTGACCACGCGCCCCACCCCCCAAATGGCGAGCGTAATCAAAATCGCAACCATCACCATGCCGAAGATCAAATCCCCGGCGATGAACGTCCGCAGGAGCGGCATGGACGGCTTGACCTGCGTCTGGATTTTCTCGCGCGGGGTCTCGGCGTATTTTTCGCGGCGGCGCGCCTGCAAGGCATCGGCATAGCGCAGCAAAACCGCATCCACATCGAGGTCGAGGAAGCCCGCATAGTTCGCCAGCATCCCGCGCGTCTGCACAGGCGAGGGCAGTCTGTCGAACGCGCCTTCCTCCAGCGCTTTCACGAACACCGCGCGCAAATGCGTGTGCCGTTCCACCTCTTCCATCGTCAGGCTGATCAATTCCCGCCGTTCGCGCAGCTGCGCCCCGATTTCGGCAAGGATCGCATCCGCAGGCAGGGGAGGTTTTGCAGGCGTTTCCGGCTTTTCCTGAACTTCGTCTTTTTCTTCGACGACGCCAGCCGCTTGCGAATCCTGCCCACCGGCTTTGACTCTGAAAAGCGACTTGAGTCTGCCCGCCAAGCCTTGCCGCGCCTCCCCCGGGCTTCGACCTGCCCGCCCCCTTCAAGCGGACTCTCCGCTGTGGGTTTGATATCCGTTTCTTCTGCCTGTTCGTCTGCAACAGGCTGGACCACTGCTTCTTCAGCAGCCTTTTTCTTTTCTCCCTTGCGGGGTTTCGACGGTTCAGGGATTACAGTCTCTGCCGCCGGTGAAGTTATCCGCTCCTCTGTTGGCGAAACCGCTTCCGGCGTGGATTCAACTTTGGATCGGCGGGACAGCGACCGGGCCCAGAAAGAGGCGGGCTTTTCCTCCTGGGCATCGGTCAGCGGCGGGAGTTCCGTCTCGGCGAGGTTGACCTGCGGCAGCGGTCCGCTGACTTCGGCGGGCGGCACGCTGCGCTGAATCTCGGCGATCAACTCGTCAATGTCGAGGTCGAGATACTCGGCATAGTTGCGCAAAAAACCGCGCCCCTGCGCGGCAGACGGCATCGCCGAGTAATCGTCCGCTTCGAGCGCCCGGAGAAAGACGGTGCGGATGCGGGTCTCTGCCGACGCCTTTTCCAGCGTAATGTAACGCGACTCGCGTTCGCGCCTGAGGCGCTGACCGATGGTTTCGTGCATGGATGTATTTTACTGCGTATTACAAACATCACCGACTTGACGCCGGTGATGTGTCGTTCGTGATCAGGCTGTTTCCGCGGAGGGTTCTGCGGCGGGTTCGTCGGTCTTCGCTTCGGAACCCTTTTTCGGTTTCTCCGCTTTTTCGGGTTCGGCTTGCCCTGTGACGCTTTCGGGGCTTTCGCCTTCGCGGTGGACGATGATCTTGAATTCGGGGATGAGGTCCATCGTCAGTCGCACGTGGGCGGTGAATTCACCGAGCGTGCGGATGGGTTGGGTATCCACCTGCTGGCGCTTGATTTCGTAGCGGATCTTTTCGGTGAGCGCAGCGGCGATATCTTGCGTGGTGATGGAGCCGTAGAGTTTGCCGGTTTCGCCAGCCTTGGCGGCGAAGACGAGCGTGACTTCCTTGATGAGTTCGGCGACGCCCTTGAGCCCCTCGTTCTGGGTGTTGCGGCGAACCTCCGCCTGCGCCTTGATCTTCTGCACCTGCTTCATGGCGCCTTCGGTGGCGAGGGCCCGCCAAGCCCTGCGGGATGAGGAAGTTGCGCCCGTAGCCGTCGGCTACTTTCTTGATGTCCCCGGCGCGTCCAAGTTTGTAAACGTCCTTGATGAGCAATACTTTCATTTTCGTTCAAGCCCTTTCTGGCAATGAGATGTGGGCGAAGGGTACTACGCCCTTGTGCAGGATTGTATCCCGCGAGGCGGGATTTTACCACAAAAGGGTTTGCCAACGCAGGGAAATGCGATTAAGATAATGGCATGTTCAAGTTTCCCATCAACGTCAGGCGCGTGGCGGCTTTTGCGGGAGTTTTTGTCCTCATTCTTTTTATCATCGAATTCAATTCCCGCCTCGAAGAACTCAACCACCTGAACGAACAGCGCGATGAGGTGCGCGCACTGGCAACGCAAGCCATGCAGACCCAGGTTTCCCTGCAAACCCGGGTGGCGTACGCCGCATCCACCGAAGCGGTCGAGGAGTGGGCGCGCACGCAGGGACATTACATGCAGGAGGGCGACCAGCCGGTCATCCCTGTGGGCGTGCCGGGCAGCGAACCGGCGATTGCAAGCACCCCCATCCCCACCCCCACCACCATGCAAAACTGGGAAATCTGGTGGACGCTATTCTTCGATGACTGACCCATCCCGCGCGGACCGTCCCGAAGGTTTCGGCGAGCCAGGCTTGTCTGTCGTTCCAACCTTCGGGACGCTGTGCGTCATCCGTGAGTAGCGCTCATTCCAATGGAAATCAGCCTGCCGGTTTACCTGATCTGCCTGGGGGTTCTCGTCGTATTCACCGCATGGGTTTCGTTTCGAGCGTTCAATAACTGGCGGCAACCCGGGGCGCGTTCCCTCGGGTTTTTGATGCTTTCCATGACGGTCTGGTCGGGATTCTATATGATCGAGATTCTGCATCCCGCCCTGTCCGGGAAGGTCGCGGCGAGGCAGGCGCTCTATCTCGGCATGACCCTCTCCCCGCCGCTGTGGCTGGGGCTTGCCCTGCAATACACCGGCATCAAAAAATGGTGGGGCGAACGGAACAGGATCCATCTGCTGAATATTCCGGGACTCATCGTTTTTTTGCTGGGGGTCACGAACGGACGCCACCACCTGGTCTGGAAGTCCATGTCCATGCCCGCGGAACCGACCAGCCCGCTCGTCCTGGAGGCTGGGACGGTTTTTTGGGGCTACACCATCCTCGCCTACGCCATGATCGGGGCGGGGGTTTTCATCTATCTGCTGGACTTCGCCAGCAGTCAAAAGGCGCTCCGCATCAAAAACGGCATCATGCTGGCAGGCGCTTCGATCACGGCGGTTGTGAATCTCCTCTTCCTGCTCTCGGATTCAAGCCCGGCGATTGACCCCACGCCCCTTTCCTTTGCGCTTTCCGCGCCGTTGATCTCCTTTGCCTTTTTCCGGTTTGGGATGAAAAGCCTCCTGCCGCTGGCGGCGAGAATTGTGGTGGACCAGTTTCGGGATGTCATGATCATCGTGGACGCCCAAAACCTGGTCACGGATATGAATCTTGCCGCGAGGGAACTGCTCAAAATCGAAAGCGTTCCCGAAAACGCCTCCATTTTCAAGTTGTTTCCGCAGGCAAGCCTGCTAAAGGGAGTGTGGGACAAGCCCGACGCCGGCATGAAAATCGGCTTGAAAAACGAAAACTACACCCACTGGTACGAAGCGCGGGTCATCCCGCTTTCCAAGAACGACCGGGAACTGCTGGGAAGGGTGATCGTCCTGCACGATGTGACCGGCGAGCAGAGCCTGCTCAAAGCCGAAAGACGCCGCTCCCAGCAAGCTGGCTCTGCTGGAGGAGATCGGGCGAAACATCGCGGATAGTTTCTACGAGAAGGAAATTCTCCAACGCGCCATAGACGCCATCGTCCACCGGTTCGGATACGCCATCGCTTCGATCTCCGTTCTGACGGACGACCACATGCTCGAGGTTGTGACAATCGGCGGCACGCAGGATTTCGGCTACAAACCCGGCTTTCGGCAAAAGATGGGAGAGGGCATTATCGGTCACACCGCCGCCACCCAAAAGACCTACATGTCGGGGAATGTGTCAACCGACCCGTATTACTTTTCCACGCAAAAGAACATGGGGTCCGCCATCTGCACGCCGATCTTCAGCCAGGAAAAACTTTACGGCGTGTTGTACGTGGAAAGCCTCGAACCCAACACCTTCGACGAAGTGGATATAAAAACGCTCGAGACGCTTGCCAGCCAGGTCTCCGCCTCCCTGCAAAGGGCGTCGCTCCACGCCGAGATGCAGGAAAATCTCCGCGTTCTTGCCACCCTGCAAAACATCTCCAAGACCATTTCCAGTTCGCTCGATAAGGAGATCATCGCAGAGAAGGTGGTGCACGGGCTGGGGGAGGCGTTCGGCTATACCCACGTCAGCATCTACCTGCTGGAGGACGACTACCTGCTCCTTGCCGCGGAAGTGGGCTACCCCGCCGAATTGAAGATTGACAAAATCCATATCAGCCAGGGCGTCAGCGGGCGCGCCTTCCGCACCAAGACCGTGCAATTCATCGAGGATACTGCCAGGGAGGATATCTTCCTGAAAGCGGATTACAACATCACCAGCGAGATATGCGTGCCCCTCCTCAAGGAGGACACGGTCCTGGGGGTCCTCAACGTCGAATCGAACAATGTCCGAAAATTGACCCGAATGGATGTTGACCTGCTGACCGCCATCGCCGGTCCCATTGCCGTAGCGGTGGATAACGCGCGGCTTCACGCGCAGATCAAAAAACTCGCCACCACCGACGCCGTCACGGGGCTTTCAAACCGCCACGTCTTTGAACAGGCGCTCAGCATGGAGATCGAACGGGCGCAACGAACGCAGACCAGCGTCTCGCTGATCATTTTCGACATCGACTCGTTCAAGGAATACAACGACAAATGGGGGCACCCTGCCGGGGATGCGCGTTTGAAAGCCATGGGAGATATAGTAAGGAACTGTTTGCGCAAGTACGATCTTGCCGCGCGTTACGGCGGCGATGAGTTTGCGATCATCCTCTCCAATGCCAGGGGGAGCGATGCGCTGACGTTCGCGAAACGCCTGCTTCAGGCGGCGCAGGCGGGCGCTTCCGATTCTGCGCTGGAGGGGCTGGGCATTCCGGGGTACACCCTCAGCATGGGCATCGCCTCCTTCCCGCAGGATGCCCGCACCCGGGCGGAGTTGCTGGTTGCGGCGGATAACGCCGCCCTGCGCGCAAAACATTTGGGGAAAAACCGCATCCTGCTTGCCAGGGACATGAAATAACGCATGGACCGCCTCTACCTCTTCCCCGTCACCGCCAAAATCGAAAACGACCAACTCAGGATTGCAGGGCACAATCTCGCCGCGCTTGCCGACCGATATCAGACTCCGTTGTACGTGTACGACCGCGCGACTTTGGACTCAGCCGTCTCGGATTACAAGTCTGCGCTCGCTTCTTTCTACCCTGAAGTTGGTTCTGTGACCTATGCCGGGAAGGCGTTCCTTTGCCTTGCCCTCGCGCAATGGACTCAATTCCACGACCTGACGGTGGATTGCACGGGGGAAGGAGAAATTGCGATTGCAGTTGCAGGCGGCGTGCCGCGCGAACGGATTTTGGTTCACGGCGTGAACAAATCCGTTGACGATTTGAACGCCGCGCTGCATCATGCCGGGACAATTGTGGTTGACAATCTAACTGAATTGGAACGGATAAGTACGCAGGTAGATAGGTATACAAGTACACATGTATCGCTATGGTTGAGGCTCCTGCCCGGGCTGGCTGTGGCAACCCATCACACCCACACACAGACAGGACAACACGACAGCAAGTTCGGGATGACGCGCGAAGAAATATGGCAAGCGGTGCAAATAAGCAAATCGGCAAATTTGCGGGTAAATGGAATCCACTTCCATCAAGGTTCGAACTTCCGCGACCCGGAGCCGTTGATTCCCGCGATTGAGTTGGCGCTCGACCTTGCAAAAGAAATCGGATTCAAAGATGAATGGCACTTTTGCCCGGGCGGCGGCTGGGGCGCGGCATATCACGAGGACGAACTGCCCCATCCGTCCATCCAAAGTTACGTGCGCGGAATCGCCGAAGCCGTGATCGAGGGATGCCGTCAGCGCGGGCTGGCTCTCCCCGCCTGCATCTGGAACCGGGGCGCGACCTTGTGGCGCGGGCGGGAGTGGCAGTTTATCGCGTGGGGACGGTCAAACGGCGGGGCGGCAAAACCTGGGTGTCGACAGACGGCGGTATGGCGGACAATCCTCGGTATGCGCTTTACGGGGCGAGATACTCCTGTTTGCCGGTAACAGGCGTCGGGTTGGAAAGAAGCGAGATCGTCTCCATCGCGGGACCGTATTGCGAGTCGGGCGATGTCCTCATCGAAGATTTGCCGATGCCGAAAATCCAGGAAGGGGATTTGATCGCCATCCCCATGAGCGGGGCGTATCAATTGAGCATGTCGTCCAATTACAACGGCGCGCGAAAACCAGCGGTCGTGTGGCTGGAGGAAGGAAATATGAAATTAATTCAACGCAGGGAAAAAGTCGAAGATCTACTGCGGCGCGACCTGGCTCTGGGTTAACCGCGTTCGACCATGCGCGCCAGCCCTTCGCGGTCGGTCAACACGAATTCGGTGCGGGTCACTTCAATTAATTTTTTGTCCGAAAAACTGTAGAGGGCGCGGCAGACCATTTCACGGGTGGTGCCGATGTGCGCTGCCATTTCGTCGAGGGTGAGATGACGGGAGATGGCGGAATCACCGGCGGTTTCGAAGTTTTCCAGCAGGAAACGCGCCAGCCTGCCCGCCACCGGCTGAAACGCCAGTCCCTCCAAAATTTCGCTGGCGCGCTGCATCCGCTCCGCCATCAAACGGCTGAGTTCCCAGGAGGCGGACCCATTGCGGAGAAGGAGGGGCAGGATGCTCTCCCGCGACCAAAGGTGAAGCAGGCTGTCTTCGCGCGCGACCAATGTGACGGGCATGGCTGCATCGGCGTGGAAAAACGCCAGACCCCAAAACAGGTCGCCCGCGCCGAAAGATGCGAGACGCAGAACGCGCCCTTCGCCGGATTCTTTCACCTCTTCGACCTCCCCGCTTTCCACCAAAAACAAGTAGGGCCACACTTCCCCATACAGGATGACTTTTTCCCCTTTTGAATAGGAACGGGTGGAAGCCAGCCGCGCCGCCTCATCCAGGTCGGGTGCGGAAAGAACGGCAAAGACCGGATTCAGGCGAAGGAAATCGGGAGAGTTTTTCATGGGGTGCGCCTCGGGGAAATTAGATCAACGCCGGATTTGCGTTAAGGCAAAGACTTCTCCATTTTACTTGTGATATATATCACATAAAAGACGTTTCGACTATCAAGGAGGTTGTCATGAAAAACACGTCTCAACCCAGGCGGCTCATCCTTGCTATCCTGGCGGTCATCGTCGGTTTGTTCATGGTCGCGGTCGCACCCTTTTTGATTCAGACCTCGGTGGAGCGGGTCATTTCGGCGTTGCAGGTCGTTTCGGCGGAAAAGCCCGCTTATGCCAGCGGCATCCTGTTATTCGCCTACGCCTTCCCCCTCTATCGCGGACTGATCTTCATCGGCGGCATCGCCCTGATCCTGCTGGCGCCTCCTCTCTACCGTGGAGAGGAGTGGACCTTCCCCGTCCTGCTCCTCGCCTCGGCATTCCCTTCCGCCGGCGGGATGTTCATGTTCATGCCCTACGTTTCGTTCGTGGATGGCTTCCCAATTCCCATGGCGGTCTCGGCGGTGGGACTGGTCTTCTTCTGGTCGCTGATCCTGATGCGCAGCGTGGACAAGTGGCTGAAATGGGGGCAATTCCTGGCGTTGACCTTTGCCGGGATGCTGACCACGCACGCGTTCATCGTGGGAACCGGCAACCTGCGCACCCTGCTGACTCGCCCCGAAAAGCCGCTGTACAACGGATTGGGCACGTGGGTGCTCGCCTGGTCGCAGCCGATTCAATGGATTTGTTTCATCCTGCTCTTCATCGCCATCTACCAAATGGCTTCCCGGAAGGTTTCGGGCTGGTGGCTGGCGCTTCTTTCCGTGACCTCGCTGGTGGCAATTGACATACCCATGCAGATCATCCGCCTGACGCTGACCGATTCCACCTCCTGGGATTACACCTACGGTCTGCCGGTGATGATCGGGATGTTTATCGTTTTGCTCCACCCCAAATTCAAGCAGGCATTGACAGCCGAGGAGTGACTCGGCGCATTCTCCTTATTCCTTCCCCTCGTCCTCCGAGGGGAAGGATCCTCACACCATGAAAATCCGTCCTCAAGATTACCCTGTCATTATCATCGTCGTGTATGTGATCTTTCTTTTGCTCGGTTTCCTGCTTGGCTTCCTGCCCGGACGCGGGGAGGGAGGTCACGGCCGCGGAATGTTGAATCAACCTGTCCCGATGTGGGAGGCGCCGGCATGAGCGCTTCGGTGCGGGAAAAATCGTTTTCGCTTTCCAAAAGCCGCCGCGCGATCCAATGGATGGTGGTGATCGGCACACTGGTCATCGGGCTGAGACACATTCTTCCGGGCGAAGGCTCGCGCGGCGGATCGTTCGACTCGTTCTGCGCCTTTGGCGGAATCGAAACGCTCCTGCCCTATTTTTTCACGGGGCACATGCTCAAATCCACCAACCTGCTCAACTTCTCGGTGCTGCTTGCCACACTCGGGGTGGCGCTTGTGGCGGGGCGCGCTTTCTGCGGCTGGCTGTGTCCGCTGGGCGCTGCCCAGGATTTCGTTGCGGAATGGACGCGGAAACTTTTCGGCGAGACGAGGCACGTGCGCGGCAAGCGCAGCAAAACGATCCTGCCCCTGCGCCTGCCCGATTTCCTGGACCGTCCGCTGCGCTACGCAAAGTATCCTGTGCTTGCGATCATCCTGCTTGCAAGCCTGTTCATGGTCTTCCCGCCCCTGCGCGGGTTTTGTCCCGTACGCGCGGTGTTCGGACTCAAAATGACCTCGCTGCTGTGGTTGACGCTGATGGTCTTTTTGGCGGGTTCGGTTTTGGTGGAACGTTTCTGGTGCAAATATTTCTGCCCGCTGGGCGCGACGCTCGCCATCTTCAACAAAATCTCACCCGTGCGCCTCGTCGCGGATCACGGTCACTGCAACGACTGCGGACGCTGCGACATCGAATGTTCGATGGACATCGCCGACGTACCGCATCACCTCGACCATCCCGAATGTGTGCGCTGCATGGAATGTCTCGACACCTGCGCGCGCGAGGGATCGCTGGTGCTGAAAGTCGGCAGCACAAATTTGTAGCACAAGTTTATAGACTTGGCCACATGATGCATTAAATAACTCACCTTACGCGATTTCGTCGTAGGGGCGACCCGCTTGGGCAAAACAGGCAGCCCATCTGCAAGAAAGGGTCGCCCTGCACCAGACATTTTGCAAAAACATGGATGGGTCGCCCCTACCGCGTAACATCAGTTAATAAAGAAGGAGAATTCAACATGAAAGCACAATTTTCTCAGAAAGACAACGCGGGCATGGCGCTCGTGGCAGGCATTGCCGGACTGCTGTGTTTCACCGCCCTGCCGTTCATGATTGCGCGGGCAATGACCGCGGTGTTGGAAGGCGCGGCGGTAAAGATTCCCGCCAGCGGCAACCCGCTCATCGCCACCGCGCCGCGCATCGTGATCGCCTTCTTTCCGGTCTGGGGCGGGTTGAGCATTGCGGCAGGCATCGCGCTGCTACTCGTCGCCTGGGCGCTCTACAAGGGTGAAGGATGGGCGCGTCCTGCCGCGATCGGGCTGCTGGCGATTCCCTCCATCACGGGCGCGTATTATTCGGGACCGGTCATGTTCTTCGGCAAAAGCGCGCTGCCGCTGTTCATCCTCATCGCCCTGCTGGGGTTGATTCCCTACTTCACGCTCCTGCTTTGGGGAAAAGGAACGTCGGGTGAAAAGATCGGGAAGTTTTTCGTCTTCCTCATGCTGGGCGTGACCGCGGCATGGAGTTTCAGCAACGGCGGCTCGTCGCTGCGCATGTTCTGGGCGCGGCCCGAGTACTTTCCGCTCGACGCCTCGAACACGGGCTTCATCCTCGGCGTCCCCGTAATTTGGACGGGCGTGCTTGCCACCGTGATTTCCATTCCCTTCTTCGCGGCAGGCAGACGGGCGGGCTGGCGGCTGGGCGTGGTGGGACTCGGCATCATCCTGATGGGCAACCTGATGCTCTTCGTCACCCACACCGGGACCAAGGAATTCATGATCGGAATGATTATGGCGGTGGTCAGCCTGGTATTGATGTCCATCCCCTCGATTGGCAGGAAACTGGTTGAAGCCGGGGATTAGGCTACTTTTTGGACACGGATTGCACGGATTCATCTCCCTGCAATCCGTGTTTTTTATCCAAATGAAATTGCAGGCGCAGGGCTTGAAAACCGCTCCAACCGGCGTATGGCGGCAGCGGAGGGTCATGGACATCCTTTCGGAGGGGATTTTCTGCCTATGATGAGTCATCGTCATAGGTATTTTCTACGTGGTGACTTGCCAACAATCCCGCGCGCAGTTTCCACCTGTTGGGTTCCTGAAAACCTGTAATTTCCACGCTTATAAGCCAGCCCCGGATTTCATATAGTATGGTTGGCTTCATCCCATACGCCGCTGGACGATGCATGGAAAGGAAATATTGCCATGTTCATAAATATCATCAACTTCCCGCCGATCAAGGAAGGGAAGGATGCAGAGTTTCGGGAATGGTTCGAATGGTCGAACCAGGAGTACGCCAAACACAAGGGCTTCATCGGTCGCAGGCTTTTGAAGCCGCGCGAAGGCGGGAATTACGTGGGGCTGGTGGAGCATGAAAGTTACGAGACGTTCATGGCGATGCACACCAGCCCAACACAAGCCGAAGCGGGCAAACGGGTGATGCCGCTTTTGGATGGCAGTCCGACTCCTGCTTTCCTTGAGGTGGTGATCGAGTAACAAATGCAGATTGCCGGGCAGCAGTTTGTCCGGGACATCAACGATGTCCATCTCTTGCTTTTGCC
Organism: Chloroflexota bacterium; assembly: GCA_013112685.1. GTDB lineage: Bacteria > Chloroflexota > Anaerolineae > Anaerolineales > Villigracilaceae > Villigracilis. Next base: position 2,688,917 of record JABFGC010000002.1, read on the forward strand.
ATTCCACACCGGAGGCAGTCATGAAAGAATCCTCGGACATACGCAGTTTGAAAATCGCCCTGGGCGCATATTTTCTTGTCTTCGCCCTGAAGTTGGTGGTTTATTTCCTGTCGGGCGTGATGGCGCTGATGGCTGAAGCCTTGCACACGTTGAGCGATATCTTCGTCACGGGGTTTCTCCTGTTTGCCGCCTTTTACTCCCGCAGGTCAGCCGACCAGGAGCACATGTTCGGCTACGGACGCGCGCAGAACATCGCTGCACTGGTGGCTGCTACTTTATTCATCTCGTTCACCAGTTACAAACTCTACGAAGAGTCCATCCCCCGCCTCTTCACTTCCCACGAGGCTGAATATCAAAACCTGTGGCTGGCAATCGGGGTAGTTGTCGTTTCAATGATAATCGCCGCAGTGCCCTTGATTCAACTCTACCTGCAAAAGACGCGCGGAGCCGCTGCAAAGGCGCAACTCCTGGAGTCGGTCAATGACGAGTTAGGCTTGGTGGCTGCTTTAATCGGTACACTTTTCATCATGTGGGATAAGCCTATTGCCGATCCTATTGCCTCCATCGTCGTAGCCACGATCATTGCCCACAACGGCTTCAAACTGTTCCGTGAGAACTGGAGTCTCCTGCTGGGCCGCTCTCCCGGGTCTGAATATCTTGAACGGGTAAAAGCGGCTGCCCTATCGGTTCCCGGCGTACGGGGTGTTCACGACCTGCGGGCGGAATACATCGGACCCGAAGTCATCCATGCCGGGCTGCATATCGAAGTCCCGCGCGGAACGCCCATCGAGGAGGCGGGACCGTATTTCCGAGGAGGTGCACGAACGCATTCACGCAGATATGGAAACGGGATTCTGCGTCATTCACGTGGATCCCGCCCCTCAAGGTCAATAGACAAAACGGTATGAACATCCAAATCCCATGAATTTGGAATTTGATGAAAGGAGATAAAACCATGCCCCCTCATTGTGATACCTTGGACGGTCCGGTTGTTACCGCAGCCAAAAAAGCCCTGGAAGCCGGGAACGTCAATTTAATCCTGCCTTACGTCCCAAAGGCGGGTGAGGCGGAGGTCATCCGCGCCTTCGAAAAGGTGATGAAAATCCGCACGGACGAGTCTGCGCGCGAGGTCGCCGATCTGTATTTCTTCGAGACCGTCGTGCGCGTGCACCGCATGGGCGAAGGCGCGCCTTATACGGGACTGAAACCTGCCGGGCTGGATGAAGGACCCGTCATCCCTGTGGCTGAGAGAGCCATCGAGACCGGCTCACCCGATGAACTGATCGCGACCCTTTCCGAAATGCTGCGCGAACAGGTGACACACCGGTTCCATCACATGCTGCATCTGAAAGAACGTGCAGACCTGAGCGTGGACGACGCCAGAGAATACGTGGAAGCCATGCTGGGCTTGCAGGTATGGTCGCACTCGATCTATGAGCGCCTGCAAGGCGAAGCCCATGCCGCTCATCAACACGCGGTAGCGGTATAAGGCTGTCGCGGGGAGTCCCTCCGAGCAATGACACCCGGTAGTCCGGTTGCTGTAACTCCGTATGGGTGTGCAACCGGACTGATTTGAGATCGCATTGGGCAGAATTCTTATTCCGCTGCCTGGCCTCGACACCTGCACCGCACCTGCCCAGAACCGCAGGCGCTGGGAACGCAGTGCGTTGCAAGTGTACGTCCCACGAAAAACATGCGGGACTACCCGACCGACGGCGTCACACGCAATGACAAATAAAAGGATAAGAACATGACCACAACCAAAGCAAAAGCACCTTTTTCATCCCTTTCCCCCTGGTGGCGGACGGGGGTTCTGATCGCCATGATCGTCGGCTTCTCGGTGTTGATCGGGATGACGGTCAGCGCGTATCAGGTCGCGCCGCCGATTCCCGACCAGGTCGTTGACCTGAACGGAGCGACCATCTTCACGGGCGACGACATCCGCACGGGACAAGCCGTCTTCCTGAAATACGGCTTGATGGAAAACGGCACGATCTGGGGACACGGTGCGTATCTCGGTCCCGATTTTTCGGCGGAGTACCTGCACACGCTCGGCGTGGACGCGTCCGCCGCGCTTGCGCAGCAGTCGTATGGGAAAACGCCCGAGGCGCTCGTGCCAGCCGAACGGGCCCGCGGTGGAGGCGCAGGTGGCGAGTCTGCTCAAAGAGAATCGCTATGATCCGTCCACGCACTCGCTGACGTTCACAGACATCGAAGCCGCGTCGTTCCAAAATCAGATCACGAAGTGGACAGCCTACTTCGCCGCGCCGACGAATAACGCGGGTCTGCAAGCCGCGCTCATCAGCGACCCGCAAGAGTTGCGCCAGTTGACCGCGTTCTTCGCCTGGACTGCCCGGGCATCCGTCGCGAACCGCCTTGACAAGCCCTATTCGTACACCAACAACTTCCCGTATGATCCGCTGGTCGGCAACGTCGCCACGACCGACACACTGTTGTGGAGCGCGCTGAGCATCGTCGCATTGCTGGGCGGGATCGCGTTGGTGCTGTTCGTCTTTGGGCGTTGGAACTTCCTCGGCTGGAAGGCGGGCGAGGAGGGACACGTCCACCCACAGCCGATGGCGACGGGCGTTGCTACGCCAAGCCAGCGCGGTGTCATCAAATACTTTGTGATCGTCGCGCTGCTGGTGTTGACACAGGGCTTGCTCGGTTCGTTGGTTGCGCACTACCGCGCCGACCCCGCCTCGTTCTACGGTCTCGACCTCTCGCCCATCCTCCCGAGCAATCTCGTCCGCACGTGGCATTTGCAGATGGGGCTGTTCTGGATCGCCACCGCCTTCGTGGGAGGCGCGCTCTTCCTCGCGCCCGCCATCAGCGGAAAGGAACCGAAGGGTCAGGCGGCAGGCATCAACATCCTGTTTGCCGCGCTGATCGTCGTCGTGGTTGGAAGCCTGCTCGGCGAGTGGTTCGGCATCAACAACAAACTTGGGGACTTATGGTTCTGGATCGGGCACCAAGGCTGGGAATTTCTCGACCTTGGACGTCTCTGGCAAATCCTGCTGGCGGTCGGACTCCTACTCTGGCTGTTCCTGTTGATCCGAGCCGTTTCCTCCGCCCGGGCGAATCCCGAACGCAACGAGATGGCGTCGCTCTTCATGATCGCGGCGTTCGGCATCCCCATCTTCTACGTGCCCGCCCTGTTCTTCACCAGCACGACGAACTACACCATCGTGGACACGTGGCGCTTCTGGATCATCCATTTGTGGGTGGAGGGTTTCTTCGAACTGTTCGCGACGGTGATGGTTGCGATCATCTACTTCCTGCTCGGCATCGTCTCGCGCAAGACCGCCGCCCGCGTCATTTACCTGGACGCGATCCTGTTCCTCGGAAGCGGCATCATCGGCACAGGGCATCACTGGTACTGGACGGGGCAATCGAACATCACGATGGCTTTGGGCGCGGTCTTCTCCGCCCTCGAGGTTGTCCCATTGACCCTGCTCACGCTCGACGCCTGGGACTTCATCAAACTAACGCGCGGAAAATGTGAGGTCTGCGGCAAGGTCGTCCCCATGCCGCACAAGTGGGCGTTCTACTTCCTGATCGCGGTCGGCTTCTGGAACTTCGTCGGCGCGGGCGTGTTCGGCTTTTTGATCAACATGCCAATCGTCAGTTACTACGAAGTCGGCACGATGCTCACGCCCAATCACGGTCACGCCGCGCTGATGGGCGTCTTCGGGATGCTCGGACTCGCGCTCTTGACCTTTGCCCTGCGTCAAGTGCTCGATGACAATGGCTGGGCGAAGATCGAGAAGTACATCCGCGTGGGCTTCTGGGGACTCAACATTGGCTTGCTGTTGATGGTGCTGATCACCCTCTTCCCTGGCGGCATCCTGCAAATGGTGGACGCGCTCAACAATGGCTACTGGCACGCGCGCAGTCCCGAATTCCTCGGCGGGAGCCTGATCCGCTTCATCGAGTGGGCGCGCATCGTCCCTGACTTGATCTTCGGGGTTGTAGGGGTGATCCCCATCGTCCTCGCGGCGGGGATGACGTATTGGATGATGAGGAAGAAGCCTGCGGTGGCATAAGAACAAGAGGGCGAGACTGAAAATCTCGCCCTCTTGTTTGCAACCCGCAGGCTCCGCAACCACGTCAAGACAACCTGCCTTTCAAGTCAGCCGCCTGGAACGGTCCCGGCTCCCGAATCAGCGCGCGGGCCTGATCGGTCCGTTTCCAAACATTCCATAATACAACCCCGCGCACGCGACCATTTTCCAGATAATAGATCACTCCCTTATTGAACGCGTCCTGCCAATCGGTCACAATTTGCATCCGGCTGTTGATTTCACCCACGGCTTCATAACCCAATTCGAACAGGTCTGAATAGAACATGGGCGCATGGGTATATGTTTCGTTCGCGCCAGCCATGTTGCGGCCCGCGAGTTTTCCCATCATGATCGCGTTATCTTCGTGTTCCACGCGCATGCGCTTGCCCAGCGCTGAATGGAAGAAATTCGCCACATCACCAGCCGCAAACACGTCCGGGGCGGAGGTTTGTAAATGCTCATTGACAACGATCCCGTTATCCATCTGCAAACCGGCTTCCTTTGCGAGATCGAGATTCGGGCGGATTCCGATACCAGCCACGACGCCGTCCACTTCAATGGCGCGCCCGGTTCGGGTCCAGGCCGTGAGGCGGTTCCCGTTTTTCTCGAGACTCACAATCACGTCATTTGTCACAACCTCCACACCCTTCTTACGATAATAATCGTTCAAGTAATATGCAAGGTCATTCGGGAAGATGCTTGCGCCCACCGCCTCCTCGGGAAAGAGCATAACAACCTTTTTGCCGATCATCGTCAAAGCCGCGGCAATCTCCGAGCCGATAAAGCCGCCGCCGATGACAAGAAACTTTTCACCGTGTTCACTCAGCGCACGCAGGCGGCGGTAGTCCTGAAGGTCGCGGAAATAAATGATGTCTTCTCCACCGAATGGCAGGCGGTTTGCCGAGCCGCCTGTTGCCAGCAGGATTTTATCGAAGGTGTATTCATCCCCCTTATCGTCGCGAACGCACTTCTGCGACGGATCGAGTTGGCTTACTTTGCGTCCCAAATGCAATTCAACATTCAGGTTTTGTGTGTTGCGCCAGATCTTTTCGATGGGACGCCCTTTCCACAATCCCTTCTGAAAGACTGGGGCGCATATACGGCGGGTCGGGTTCCATGCTGATCATGCCAATCGAACCTTCGGCATCCAGTTCGCGGATGCCGCGCACCGCCGCGTCGCCTGTCAGCCCGCCGCCGACGATCAGGTATTTGTATTGTGTCATGGGTCTCTCCTTTGGTCTGTTGAGATCTTGTTACAACAGGCTGGCAAACCGCTAGATCTGCCAGCCTGTTTCATCAAGAGATGGGGTTTATTTGAATTGTTGCGGGAATTGGGTCACAATGCCTTCGGAGAGCATGCCTGCCATTTGGAGGATTTCGTCATGGATCTTATCGTATGCCGCGATGTCGCCAGACCAATCCCCATTCAGGCGAGCAGTTGCTTCCTCGAGGGTCAGATCCAGATGCAACTTCATCATGGATTGCATGTCGATCAACAGCCAGTGGTCCCGGTTGGCAGCGCTTAGGAAGACCGCGATCTGATTGGCGTTGTCGTACCAGCGGGCGCTGGCATCCTCGAATTTCGCGTTGTCGCCCGACTTGGCGGCGGCGAGCAAGTCGGCCGCCGTCAAAATGTGATCGTTGAGAAGGGATGTCAGCTGTTCACCGGCCTGCTCGCCATAGAAGGGTTTGATGGCGTTGCCGATATCCGCCTGGTTTTGCAAGAGACGCTGCGCGGCAGTATCGGCGTCAGGCAATTCGCTGGTCACACTCATGATGTACACACGCGTCCAGGTAATATGATCCTCCCAAAGTTTGTTCATCGCCAGTGTGAGTCCGATTTCCTGCTGCGAGGCTTCCTGCGATGCAAACTTATCGGGGAACTGTTTGACGATTCCATCCGCGAGCATGTCAGCCATCTGAAGAATCTCGTCATGGATTTTATCGTATGCCGCCACGTCGCCAGCCCAATCTTCGTTCAAACGGGCGGTTGCTTCTTCGAGGGTCAAATCCAAATGCGATTTCATCATGGATTGCATATCGCTCGACGGCCAGTTTTCCGGGTTGGCAGCGCTCAGGAAAGCAGCTATCTGGTTTGCGTTGTCGTACCAGCGCTGATTGGCATCTTCAAACTTGGTAGTATCACCGGATTTTGCGGCAGCTAATAGATCAGCCGCAATAAGAATGTGGTCGTTGAGCAGGGATGTCAGCTGGTCGCCGGCGCCATCGCCATAGAACGGCTTGATCGCGTTGCCAATATCGGTCTGGTTTTGCAGCAGGCGTTGCGCCGCGATATCCGCTTCCGGTAAGCCAGCCAGCGCGCCGATGATGTATACGCGCGTCCAGGTGATGTGATCCTCCCAGAGTTTGCGAACCGCCTGTTGGAAGACAAGCGGATTAATTTTATCCGCGGCTTCTGCCGGGACTGGCATGGGCATTTCATACGGCTCCTGCGTTGGGGATAGGGTTGGCGCTTCGGTCGGTGCTTGAATCGGTGTGGGCGTTGCTGCGGGGACGCAGGCGGTAATCAGTTGAACCGCGATGAGGAGGACGGCGATCACTGTGAGAAATTTCGTTGGTAGTGGTTTCATTTTGGTTTTCCTTTTTTGTTCCCGCACTCTTGAAGGTTGCCATGTGATATGGTAAAACACAAGAGTGCGGCTAAGATCTTGATGGGTCTCGGCTGTCACAGGCGCGGTGGTTTTCACGGAACTGCCGCGCTCTTTATTTGGGTGGAGAGGTTATTCGTAAGTTGTGCCTCCTATTTCTTGAAAAGGATCATAGATTTCTTTCTTCTGCCTATTAGTTTCAGATGGATGGTTTTTCTTACCAAAACAAAAAGCGCCTCCATATAATTTGGAAGCGCCTCTGTTGGTGCGTAATATTTACATGATGGAGTTCCGCAGATCATCGAGAGAGGGCGCACCACCCCGGTTTTCAAGAATGACCAGGTCGCGCAACGTTTCATATTCGTCCCGGCAGGCGCGGCATTGCCCCAGGTGTTGAATCACCTGCGGCAGTTCAGCCGCCGCATCCTGATCGGAGGTCTCCAGTTCAACAAAGTGGGATACAAGGTCGAAGCACTCGGTGCAGGAGATCTCATTGTCCTGGGTATCGTAGATGTTTCTGAGCCAGTTCTCGAAACGGTCGCGTTCCATCACTACTCCTCAATCATTCGTTGCGAATGGCGCCAAAATCTTACCCCTGTGAAGCGAACAAAGCCAGGGTCTCGCCGACTTCAAAGCCGCGCGCCTGCAAACCGCTCTTCAGTTTGCGACGCGCATCGTGAAGCATCTTATAGACCGCGTTCCGGTTCATATCCAACCGCCGCACAACTTCATCCATGGGAACCTCGTTGAACACCATCATAAACAGGACGCGGCGCTGTTTATCGGTCAGATCGCGCTCGATGATTTCCTGAATAATTTCGCGCACCTCACCCTGCATGGCGGAGCGATCGGGAGTGAAGCCGGGTGATTTATCCTGTATCAGCCATTCGGAAAGCGTACCATCTTCGGAAAAGGACAGTTGGTCGAGCGAAACACCCTTTCCGCGTTCTCGGCGGGCGGTCATCAGCGCATTGTTGATTGCAAACTTATATGCCCAAGTAGTGAATTTACTATCGCCCCGAAAATCAGCGAGATGATCCAGGACGGCGATCAGGGCATCCTGCGCGCAATCCTCCGCTCGTTGCAGGATCTCGTCCCGATTCAATCCACCAAAATCACTTAAATTTCGGCTGAAAAAATATAGGGAGGCGCGCAATAAAAGGTCACGCAGGTCGGCGATGGCAGACTCTTGCGATGAACCGCTGGATTTGAGATCGTGCAACCATTCCTGATTGGTGCGGTTTTCAGACATCAATGAAGATTATAACAAAAATGCAGACCAACCCAACAGCAAGGGATGGTTCTCTGAACTTTACCCTGATAGATACGCTGAAGGATCAATAGATTTCTCTCTGCGGTAGAATCACCCCATGCCTCCCCTCACTCGCTGGTTCATCAAAACTTCGTTCATCTACCTCGCCCTGGCGTTGGTTGTGGGCTTGCTGGTGGAAATCCAATCCACATTCAAACTAGCCGCGCTAGGCGGGCTTTTTCCGGTCTACATCCATCTTTTCGTCTTCGGCTGGATCACGCAGTTGATCTTCGGCGTGGGCTTCTGGATGTTTCCTAAATACACGAACGAAAAGCCGCGCGGGAGCGAAGCCCTCGGCTGGTGGACGTACGCTCTGCTCAACCTCGGTCTGCTTTTGCGTGCGGTTGTTGAGCCGATCCATTCGACCAACCCCACCCCGATCAGCGGCTGGACGCTCGTCGTTTCGGCAGTCATCCAATTCTTTGCGGGATTGACGTTCGTGGTCAACACCTGGGGACGAATCAAGGAGAAATAGATGCCGCGCTTGAGTGTCTGGTTTGTGCGCGCTTCGCTGATCTACCTGCTGGCTGGTTTTACCTTCGGCGCGTTGATCCTCGCCGAAAAAGGGATTTCGTATTTTCCATCCGTTTGGTATCTTTTTCCCGTCCATGTGGAATTCCTGCTTATTGGCTGGATGGTGCAACTGGCGATGGGCGTCTCTTTCTGGATTCTGCCGCGCTTCATGAGCGGACCGCCGCGCGGGAACGAAACTCTGATCTGGATGGCATTTCTCCTCGTCAACGCGGGGATTCTTCTGGTCGCTATTCAAGCCTGGCTTCCCTTTGCGGCGTCGGCTGGTCGCACCTTTGAGGCGGCGGGCGTGCTGGTTTACATCCTCGGCATGTGGCGGCGCGTCAAGCCGTATGGAGTGTAGCGAAGGATGTTGCATATTTTCTCCATACGCCGTCGCTGGAATTATGATATAAGTTGAAGCATGAGAACCAACTTTATTGAACGGCGCGGAAGGATTGGACAGATGGACAGGTCTTTTGACCTGAAATTCTGGCAGGCACAGCCCCCAAAAGCGCGATTTGATGCTGTGTGGGAAAGGATCGTTCACGCCGCCAAGGTGAAGGGACAGGATGTTCGTCAACTCCGACTTCAGCGATCTGTTACGCATTTTCAACGACCACAACGTTAGGTACATGGTGGTTGGCGGGTATGTAGTCGTCCAGTATGCCGAGCCGCGCTTCACCAAAGACCTCGATGTGCTCATCAGCACCGACATTGCCAATGCAGAAGCGGTGCATAACGCCTTGCGTGAGTTTGGCGCGCCACTGGCAGGGCTGACGCCAAAGGATTTTGCGGAGGAAGGATTTTTCTTTCAAATGGGTGTGCCCCCTGTGCGGGTGGATATTTTGATGGGAATCCCTGGCGTTCAATTTGAAGAGTGCTGGAACAGGCGCGTGAATGTTGATTTCGATGGGTTGAATGTGATCTTAAAGTCGAAAGAGGATTTGATCGCTTCCAAGCGCGCAGCAGGTCGCCCGCAGGGCCTGATTGACGCAGATTTGCTGTCTAACGAACAATCATAGAGGGGGTTTACATGAATGCCCACACATAGCGTTAGCATGATAATAAGAGCAATCGCATGAATAACTTCACCCACATCAAGAACATCCTGGGGCGCCTCCGTCACTTTGCGGAATTGCCCCAAGAACTTCAACAGACGATTGCAGCCTCCGCAACCCATCGTCACTACGACGCAGGGCAGGTCATCTACGTGGAGGGCGAGCCAGCCGATTTCGTTTACATTCTCGAGTCGGGCTGGGTCAAAGCCACACGCATGACCCGCGAGGGACGCGAACAGGCGATGATGTTCCTGCGTCCCGTCGAAGTCTTTGGCGATATTGCCGTGTTCACCGGCACAACGTATCCAGGCACGGTGTCCGCGCTGGAGGATGTGGACGTGTGGGTAATCCCCGCGCAGATCGTGCTCGATCTCGTCCCCCGCCACCCCGAATTTGCGACGGCGGTCATCCGACATCTCGGCGAACGCGTGCTGCATTACATCCGCCTCGTCGAAGACCTCTCGCTGCGAAGCGTGGAGTCGCGCCTTGCCAACACGCTCCTGCGCCATGCCGAACTGCGCGACGGGCAGCTCATCGTCCCGCGCCGCGATTGGACCACCTTCGATGAAATGGCAGTCCGCCTCGGCACGGTGCGCGACGTGCTCAGCCGCGCGCTGAAAACGCTCGAAGCGGAGAACCTGTCTGCGGGTGGAGAAACAAGCCATCGTCCTGCTCGATGCGAAGGGATTGGAGGAAAGAGGGAGGGTGTAAATGTCATTGCGAGTGACGCCAAATGCGTCACTCGCAATGACATAAGATAAAAGTCGTACCCAAATTTTCGACCAGTCTGTACACTGCAAACAGACTGGTCTTTTTTATGACTCAATCCCCGCCTCTTCCCTCCGATGAGAGCCTGCGCGCCGCGATTTTGGCTTTATTCGCCGCTGACAGCGCTACCGCTTCTGCGGAGTTGCGTGTGGGCGTGCTGAACGGCATTGCGCACCTGGCGGGAAAGGTGGATTCACTGGAAATCCGCGACACGGCGGAAGAGTTGGCAAAAAAAGTACATGGGATACGCGGCGTGGCAAATCGCATCGAAGCGCCCGGCGCGCCGAATCCATCCCGCACCATCAATCTGGAACTTCCCGAAAGAAAGGAGTGACATGACCGCAAAATTTATCGTCTTCGCGCTGGTCTCATTTTTCCACGACCTGTTCACCGCCGTCTGGATGGGCGGTTTGATCGTCACCGCGCTGTCCTTCATGCCGTCGGTCAAAGAGGCGCTGGGGGCGGGACCGCAGGTCAAAAAGGTGATGACCGCCTTCCAGAAGCGTCAAAGCATCTGGGTGTACGTCAGCATGGCGGGGCTGGTCCTGACCGGGTTGCTGATGACCAACCGCAGTCCCGAGTTCGGAAGCGTTGTTCGCGTTTGGGAACGCGTATTCGGCGGCGTTGTCCATCAAGCACATCCTCGTCCTCGGTGATGATCGGCATTTCCCTATACCGCGTCCTCGTCCTCGGGCGTGCCCAAACGATGACGCCGGAAAAGGAACGGCCCAACGTCCGCCTCCTGCTGATCAATGCGGGGCTGGCAGTAACCGTGCTATTGGTCAGCGGGTTCGTTGCCGCGCTCGCCCGACCGATCACCGGCGGGTGAAAACAAACGGCATTATCCATTAACTTTGCACATTGCGGCATTCGCACCGCATCACAAGATTGACATAAAAAGGAGTAAAGATGAAAAACAACTACAAACTTGGAGCCGCTCTCGCGGTGATCGGCATCCTGGCAGGGATCCTCTGCCTGTATTTCATAGCCGACACCTACAACACGGTCATCCATACCCACTTTGCGGCTGGCGAATGGGAAGAGAGTAACACCGTTCGCATCGTCTACGCTGTGCTTGGCTGGCTGGGAACCGCCGCTGGCGCGCTTTCTGCCGCCGTTTTGTGGGGTTTCCTGAACAAACAGAACTGGGCTTGGTTCTGGGGCGCGGTGGCTGCGACCATCCTGCTGCTGGCTGGATTCTTCCCCATGATCCCCGCCGCAGATAGCGGACTTCCCGTTCCCACGATGTGGGTGTTCCTGCTTGCCGCGGTGATGTGGTTCGGCATGTTGTTCATCGGCGGCGTGAGCGGGAAAATCATCACGCTCACGTTCGTTGCCGGGCTGGCGTACGTGCTGACCTTCATTGACGGCGTGGCTCCGGTCTCCAAGTTTCAGACCTCCTTCCAGTTTCCAACAGCGTTTGCCGAGAACCCCAGCACTTTCTGGAACGGCATGTATGTGATCCTGCAACAGGTCAGTTGGTGGGGCGCGGCTGCATGGGCGCTGTTCATCTTCGGCGCGCTGAAGAAGAAATCGTGGACAATTCCCGTCGGCGTCTTCGCGGCGACGATGTCCATGCTGGCGGGCTACCCGCTTGGCCTGTATAACGCGCTGGTGGAAGTGCATCGCTTCTCCATGTTCCTGCCCGCGCCGCTGCTCAGCATGGGATTGCTCGTCTATTTGCTGCTCCCGTCCACGCGGAAGATGATCGAGGCATGGAATAGCCAGGCGTAAAGGCTCCGGGTTGGACCAGGCTTGGGACCAGCAAGCAGGTTTGAGCGCGGGTCGAGGCGTTTGGTCGCAAGTTGTGCAGAAGGAATCGCACATACAAAAATCTTGTGACATAAGTCACAGTATTTTTGACAAGATTTGTGCAATAATTCACAATGAAAGGAGAATGACATGATAGACATAATATTCCTTCTGCTCACCGGCTTGTTAGCCGCGTACCTGTGCTGGTATTTCTGGCAAAGGTACAACTTGCACAAAGCGCTGCACAACCTCTACTACCTGATGGGGTTCGCAGTGCTTTTGATTTCGGGACTGCTCCTCATCTTTCTCGGTCTCGACATCCTCGCCTCGCCCTACGTGCTGACGGTTGCCAGCCTGATCCCGCTCGGCATTTCGATGGGGCTGGCTGAGGAATACTTCCCCGCATGGAAGACGTACTTCAAGTGGTTTGCGGCGATTGGTTTCCTGGCGATTGCCGTGACCAGCATCGGCGGGATGGATGCGTTGAAGAAGATTGCTGTGCCGCTCTTCCACGGCGTGGCGGGACTGGTCATCTTTCTCGGACCGTTCTTTGCCAAAGGCGCGCCCAAGGGTTTTTGGTGGGTCGGCATCGGCGGTTTGTTGATCGGGCTTGGAGGCATTGCCCTCGCCTTCATTTCCGTCGGCAAACAATTGCTGTTCTTCAGCCCCGAGTTCGTGACGTTGATCCTCACTCCCCTGCTCTTCCTGATGACGGGCGCGTTTGCGCTGGGCTTTGCGAAGAAGGGCTAAACAGACGATAGACCATGGACGATAGACCATCGTCAATCGTCCGTCGTCCATGGTCGGGTTCGGAGGCAATTTATGCAATTTATCAAAACACGTTTCAACTATCTGTTCGGCTCCACCAAGGGGTTGATCCTCGCGGCGATTGCCGTAATCGCCGTCGTCACTGCGATTTGGGGCATGTTGTCCGGTCCGATGGCGGAGATGGGCGTGCGCGAGGTGGTCATCAAACTCCTCGGCATGGACATCGTGCAGTCGGAGCGCGAGGGGCGCATCGTCATCCTGTATCACTCGATTGCGATGGCGGTCGTCGCCATTGAGACGTACATGATCACGGGCTTGTTGAAAATGAAGGAATTCTTCAAGATGTCGGTGCGGGTGCTGATCACCGTCGGCTACATTTTGACGATGGTCTTCGGCATGGGCTTCGCCTATTTCGGTCACAACTGGGCGTTCCACGGACTGTACATCACAGGTCTCTCGCTCATCTTCTTTGCGGGGGTATTGTTGTGCGTTGCGCTCTGGCCCTGGAATAAAGAGTATTACGTCACCGACAAGGATTACGCCCACACCAAAAGCGGAGTGGACCTCGAACGCACCGCGTTCTTCGCCACCGCTGTGACCACGGTCATCTCGGCGTTGTTCGGCGCGGTGCCAGGCTCATTTTTCGGCAACGGTTTCGAGGTCTTTCTTGCCGAGAATGTCATCCGCCTCCCGGAAAAGACCACGATGGAGTATTCAGTCATCGGTCACCTGCACATCATGCTGGCGTTGATCGCCATCATGATCACGCTCATCATCGGGCGCTGGCTGAACTTCAAGGGAGCGTGGCACAAGGTCGCTATGCCGTTGATGATCCTCGGCACCATCGTTTTGAACCTCGGCGTGTGGGGCGTGGTGACTCCGCTCGAGCCCATCGCGCACATGATCATCTACGTCGGCGCGACGCCCTCCATGCTGGCGGCGCTCTTCCTGCTCATCTGGAGTTGGAGCAGGTTCATCAAAGAGGGAACGGAGCATCTCGCCAAACCGACCTTCCTGCAAAAACTTGGCGCGATGGTCAGCGACCCGCTCAAGTTCGGTCCCACCTGGCAGATGTTGTTCATGAACTTCACCACGAGCGGAATCGGCATCTTCATGGCGATCCGACTCGATGAGATCTTCCGCATGTGGCCCGCCCGCGAGGAACGCATCGAACTGACGGGACACTGGCACGCGCTCTCCGCCATCATCGCCACCATCATCCTGATGTACTACGGCGACATGCTCGGCTTGAAAGGCAAGGTCCGCCAAATTTATGGCTGGAGCATCATCTTTCTTTCGGATATCGCCCTCGGCGCGGTGACGGTCTTCGAGATGAAACGTCTCTTCATTACAGAAGCCGAACAACAGCCGCTGGTCAATTTGTTGATGTACATGATTGATTTCGGACTCGGCATGTTGCTGGTGCTGCTGGCAGTTGTGATGGTCTGGAGGTTGACTGACTTGTTCAAACCAAAAGGACGTTGGACCGAGGAAGCGACTCACGAACTCTCGCAGGAGGTGGTGAAATGAAACGAAACACGCTCCACGCAACACGAGATTGCTTCGTCGTCGCTACGTTCCTCCTCGCAATGACGCTGCTTGTCTCCTGCGCCCCCGTGGATTTGAACGCCCCGCTCCCGCCCTCCGTGACCGATCCATCCATTCTCACGGCCTGGGCGCAAGTCCCGGCGGGAGATTTCCTCTTCGGCCAGCACGAAAAGGTTGAAACCACCGACGCGTACGAGATCATGGTCACCGACGTGACCGCGCAGCAGTACGCGGACTTCCTCAACGCGGCGCTCGCAGACGGTTACGTCAAAGCGGACGGCGAAAACGTCGTCGGCTATTACCCCGGCGATCCCTTCCACGGCATTGATCACGAGATCGAGATCAAAGCAGGCGATTGGGCGTTCATCCCGTTGGACGACCCGTCGCAGAGAGTCAAATTCGACGGGAGCCAATTCACGGTTCAGGAAGGATACGAGAACCATCCGATGACGATGGTCACCTGGTTCGGCGCGTGGGGCTACTGCGGCTACTATGACTACCGCCTCCCCACCGAGATCGAATGGGAAAAAGCCGCGCGCGGCACGGATGGTCGTCCCTTCCCGTGGGGATGGGAAATCCAACGCAACAATGCCAACTTCTACGCGTCGCGCGACCCGTTTGAAGACATGAAAACCTTCGGTTCCCGCACCACTCCCGTCGGCTACTACAACGGGAGCACGTACGGCGATTACGTCACGCTCGACTCGAAATCGCCCTATGGACTCTACGACATGGCTGGCAACGTCTGGCAATGGATCGGCGATGTCCAGCCGCAGGAAGGTTTCAGCGACCGCTTCATGCGCGGCGGCTCGAAGGACACCTACGACATGGACCTGCGCGCCTGGGTTCGCAACTCCGCTCCGCCGATGTACTTCAGCCCCGGGGTCGGGTTCAGGTGTGTGAGATGAGTAAACGAGTAGACAGGTACACAAGTACACAGGTATACTTTCTTGTGTACCTGTTTACATGTATACCTGTCTACCTTTAGGAGTAATCCATGACCGCCGCCGCTCAATCCTCAACCGCCAATTACCAATTACCAATTACCAAAAGAATCGCCCTCTACTGGTCTCTCACCAAACCCCTGCAATCGGGCTTGCTGCTCGCCACAGGCTTGGCGGGTTACATGAGCGCGCGTTGTCCCGTGTTCAACATGGGGACCATCCTCCAGTTAGCCGCGAGTTTGTTCCTCGCCATTGCGGGAAGCACCGTGCTTAACATGTGGTGGGACCGCGACATTGACGCCAAAATGGGGCGCACAAAAAAACGCGCCACATCCAAAGGGTTGGTGGACGAAAACGAAGTCCTGCGCGTCGGTCTGATCCTCTCGGTCATCGGCGTCGGTTGGGCGGTTGCGATGGACGCGCTTTACGGGCTGATCGTCTTCGCAGGTCTTTTCTTCGACGTGGTCGTGTACAGCATCTGGCTCAAACGCCGCACCGCATGGAGCATCGTCTGGGGCGGCATTTCAGGCGCGATGCCGATTCTCGCGGGGCGCGCGCTCGGTCTCGGTTTCATTGATTGGGTCGGCGTCACGCTCGCGCTCGGCATTCTCTTCTGGATTCCCACCCACACCCTCACCTTCAGCATGAAATTCGCCAAAGATTACGAAGCCGCCTGCGTGCCGACCTTCCCCTCCACGTACGGTCTCGGCGTGACGCGCGCCACCATTGCGATCTCGTCCGTGCTGGCGGCGGCGGCGATGATCGTCGCGGGCTACGGCATCGGCATGGCGTGGGGCTTCCTGCGCCTGCTCGGCGTGCTTTCGGCGGGTCTGCTCATATTGGCGGTCGTCATCACCTTCAAGCCTTCCGAGCGCATCAACTTCGGTTTGTTCAAATACGCATCCATCTACATGCTCGCATCCATGATATTGCTTTTCTTCTAAATGAAACCCGTATTGCATTTCCTCGTAAAATACAAACCCGCGGTTCGAAAGGTCTGGCTGCAACTTTTGGCTGGTCTGGTCTGGCTCGGCGTGGGAGTGATGCTGAACGGCTTCGCATCGCGCTGGTTGAAGGTCGAGGGGATGCCCACTCGAATCCTGCTGATCCTGGCTGGGCTGTCATTGGCGATGGGCATTTACGCGTTCGGGTTTTCGCGGCTCGCCTCCAAAAACATCCGCCGCATCGCCGCGCTGGCGGGCGAAAAAGTCTGCCTGTTTGCCTTTCAAGCCTGGACGAGTTATCCGCTGGTGGCTTTCATGATTTTATTGGGCGTCTACCTGCGTGTATACTCGCCCTTCCCCAAACCCATGCTGGCAGTGCTTTACATCGGCATCGGCAGCGCGCTCTTTGCCGCCAGCCTGCACTACTTCATCCACGTGATGAGGGCTTCGGAGGCGCGAGCATGAAAATGTCCGCGCTTGACCGCGTCCTGCTTCTTCTCACCGGTTTGCTGGCGGCGTATCAGGTTGCGGTGGGGATTGACGGGCTGGGGACGGTTCCCATCATCGCATACACCATTGGGTTCGGCGTCCTGCTCGTGGCTGGATTGTTGATCTTCATTCTGGGATTTGACGTGCTGGACTCGCCCGTCGTGGTCGTCGTCTCGACAATCATCCCGCTGACTCTTTCCCTGGGATTGGTCTGGCAGCACCTCGCTTCATTTCGGACCTCGTACCTGGTCTTCACCATCGTCAGTTTCCTCGCTGTGAGTCTGACCCGCTCGATTCCGATGCAAAACAAACTGCCCGTCATCGTCCTTGCCGTCACGCACGGCATCTCCGGCATGACCATCTTCTTGCTGCCTATCATCCTTTCCATCCAAGGGGCGGTGCAGCCGCTCTTCTCTCTTGTGGGAGTCGGCGGCGCATTGATCGGCGTGGGCGGGTTGCTGCTATCCTTCCTGAAAACAGGCAGACCCATCCTCTCCAGGGAAACGATCCTGAGATTGTTCCCCACCCTGCTCCTGCTGACAACAGCGTTTTTCGTAGCAGGATTCAAATTCGGGTAGAGCGAGATAATATCTCGCTCTACTTTTTTTACAAAAGGAGAAAACAATGTCCACAAACAGTTTCTTCGCTAAGTTCATGCGCTTCATCGGCATCGTGTTGATGGGGCTGACGGGCGGCTTCACCCTGCTGGGCGGAATCGGCACCACCTGCGCGGCGCTCTTCCCTACCAACTACGAGAGCATGGCGGCGCTTGCCCCCTTCCAATGGCTGTATATCCTGTTCGTGATCGTGGGAATCGCACTCGGCGTGTGGGGAATTTGGGCGACGGTCAAACTCGTGAAAGGCACATCCGACTCATACGTCATGAGCATCCGCATGTTGGTCGCGGGCGTGCTGGTCGGCGGATTTCACATCTACATGTCGCAGGCGCCGCGCGGCAAATCCATGCCTGTGGACGCGGTGGTGTACACGACCGTCCTCACGCTGATCGTCTTCCTGCTCTTCCGCATTCCGTTCATCTGGCAGGGCGTGGATTTTGTGAAAGCCAAAGCCAGCCAGAACAAACCCGCAGGCGGCGCGGCGGCGATCCTGCTGGGAATCATGACGCTGACCATTCAGCACGCGATGGCATCCACGCACACCTGGGGCGGGGTCAACTACGCGGACGCATTCAGTTCAACGATGACGGCGATTGGAATCGGGTTGCTGATTTTGGGCGCGGGAATCTTCGTCAGCATGGCGAAGGTTTGGGAACCAGCACACAGGCTCGAGGTCCAGGAAAGAGGCGCGTAGAAAAAAACATCCCCGTCATTTGGCGGGGATGTTCGTTCATTTTTCCACGTTGCTCGGCACGTTGTTGGAAGTCGTCGCTTTTCGCATCTGGTCTTCCTGCACCATGCGGATGCCGTTGCTGACCTGGTTGCTGAGTTTGGCGATGTGGTCCTGCAATTGCATGAGCGTGTCGAGGACGTAATTGTCGGCGTCGGCGCGGATGGCTTCGGCTTCGGCGCGCGCCTGCGAGATGATCTGGTCGGCGCGGCGCTGTGCCTCTTGTGTGACAATATCCTTCTGGACAAGCTGGTCGGCTTTGTCGCGCGCGATTTGCAGGGTGCGGTTCGCCTCCTCCTGCGCCTGCGCCATGACGCGGTCGCGCTGGGCGACAACCTGCTGGGCTTTCTTCACTTCCTCCGGGATGGCGATGCGCATCTGGTCAATCAATTCCAGCATCTTATCTTCATCCACGACGACGTTATGCGTGAAGGGCACTGCCTTCGCATCGTTGAAGAGTTCTTCCAGTCGGTCAATCAGTTGAAGAATGTCCATAGGCTGCTCGTGAACAGAAACTACTTTTCCTAATTCTAGCACATTAATCCCGCAGCGCATTCGGCGGGGAGTGGTGCTCCCCCATTTGGGCGACCTTTGCCTTGAGCGCCTGTTCGACATGCGGCGGGACCATGCTGGAGACGTTGCCGTTGAGCATGGCGATCTCGCGCACCGTGGACGACGAGAGGAAGGTGTGCTGCTCGGCAGTGATGAGCGCAACGGTCTCGACGGCATCGCCCGCCATCCGCTGGTTTGCCAGCGCCATGCGGAACTCGAACTCAAAGTCGGAAAACACGCGCAGTCCGCGCACGATGACCTGCGCCTGAATCTTCTGCGCGAATTCGATGGTCAAGCCGCTGTAACCCGTGACCTTGATCTTGGGGGTATCTTTGAAGGCTTCGCTGACCAGCGCCATGCGTTCTTCGGGGGAAAACATCAGCGATTTCAACGGCTTGTCGTACACCGCCATCACCACCTCGTCGAATAATTTCGCGGCGCGCGTGGCGATGTCCATGTGACCGTAGTGGATGGGGTCGAACGTTCCTGGGAATAATGCTCTGACCATGTTTCTCCAATGTGGAAGATGTAGGGGCGACCCGCCCAGCGGGAGCAAGTCGCCTTGATTTTCATTGCAGGGTCGCCCCTACGGAATTAAGATACGTCGCTGGTAGTTCCCTTCCAGAATCTATCGAACGCCTCTGCCAGCAAGGCGTGTTCGGGCTGGGTCAAATACGGGTCGCGCTCGAAGAGGGCTTTCGCCTGGTCGCGGGCTTTTTTCGATCAACGCCACGTCGGTGATGCTCGCCATCTTCAGCGAGGAGGCGAACCCCGCCTGGCGCGTGCCGAGGAATTCGCCGGGCCCGCGCAGTTTGAGGTCGAGGTCGGCAAGTTCTGAAGCCGTTGTTGGTGGTCGCCATCGCTTGCAGACGTTCGTTCTCGGTGGCGTCTTCGTGCGTGGGAATCAGCAGACAGGTGGACGCCGCTGAGCCGCGCCCCACGCGCCCGCGCAGTTGGTGCAATTGCGCCAGACCGAAGCGGTCTGCGCCTTCGATGAGCATCAGCGTCGAGTTTGGCACGTCCACGCCCACTTCGATGACTGTCGTGGAAACGAGGATATCGAACTCGCGGTCGCGGAATTTGTACATCACCTCGTCCTTCTCGCCGGGGCGCATCCGCCCATGCAGCAAGCCGAGTTTCAAATCGGGGAAAACGTCCTTTGAAAGCGTCTCGAAATCGTCCACCGCCGCGCGGACGTTGATCTTCTCGCTCTCGTCAATCAGCGGATAGACGATGAAGGCTTGATTGCCCTGCTTCACCTGCGCGCGAATCATCGTGTAGGCGCGTTCGCGTTCCTGCGGGCGCAGCACATACGTTGCAATTGGCTGCCTCCCCTCAGGCATCATATCCATCACGGAAATATCGAGGTCGCCGAAGATCGTCAACGCCAGCGAGCGCGGGATGGGTGTGGCGGTCATCACCAGCAGGTGCGGGTTCGTGCCTTTGCTGCGCAGTTCGGCGCGCTGTTCCACGCCGAAGCGGTGCTGTTCGTCAATCACCACAAATTGCAAATCCTTGAATTGGACATCGGGTTCGATGACCGCATGTGTGCCGATGACGATTTTGATCGAGTCGTCCGCCAAGCCCTGACGGATCGCCTCTTTCTCACTTTCGGGCGTGCTGCCCACCAGCAGGCGAATCTCATCCCGCGTGAGGAATCCGTTGTCGCCCGCCAGCAGGCTGAGGAAGTTGCGATAATGCTGTTCCGCCAAAATGGACGTGGGCGCCATGACCGCGGCTTGCGCTCCGTTCGAGATCACCATGCCCGCCCCCAACGCGGCAATGACCGTCTTGCCCGAACCCACGTCGCCTTGCAGCAGGCGATTCATCGGTTTGCCTGAATCGAGGTCGCGGCGGATGTCCTCGAGCGCGTTTTGCTGGGCAGAGGTCAGGGTGAAGGGTAAACTCGCCAAACGCGCACCCAGCCACTCGTCCAAGACGGTGAAGCGCCTGCCGTCCACCGACTGCCAGTCGCGTTTTTGGCGCAAAGACTCCCATTTGCAGATAAAAAATCTCATCGAAGGCAAGCCGCTCGCGCGCCAGTTTGAGCCGCGCCTGCGAATCGGGAAAGTGGACCCTGCGTCAACGCCTCGCCGAGCGAAACCAATCGCGCCTCGCGTTTGATCGTATCGGGCAGCGCATCCACTACGGCGGGCGCCCAATACGTCACCACCTGTTTCATCTGGTTGCGGAGCCACTTTTGCGTGATGCGCTCGGTGAGCGGATAGATCGGCACGATGCGATTCGTGTGCAGGTTTTCCGCCTCCACGAATTCCCAATCGGGGCTGTTCATCACGATGCGCCCCAGGTACTGGTCCACCTTCCCCGAAACGGAAATCATGTCACCCTGTTTGAGGCGGTTCATCAGCCACGGCTGGTTGAAGAACGAAACGCGCAGCGCGCCCGTGCCGTCGCTGATGATGACCTCGATAAGGCTTTGTTTGCCTCCGCGAATCGGGCGGTTGTGCACGCTTTGGATGCTGCCGATCACCGTCACCACGTCGCCGTACATCAACGACTGGATCGGCTTGAGCAATGTGTAATCTTCGTAACGGCGCGGGAAGTTGTACAGCATATCGCCCAGTGTCTGCATCCCAAGCCCGGCAAGCGACTCGGCGTTCTTCGGTCCCACGCCTTGCAGCACTGTCAACTTCGCTTCGAGCGCGGCGGGGGTCTGGCTGTGCTTGGCGCTCGTGGCGGATTCAAAACGCTGCGGGGCTTGTCTCGGTTTTTGCGATTGAGGATGCGGACGCTGCTGGCTTTGACCCTGCGGTGGAGCGGGAGCGGCCGCCTCGGCAGTTCCCTGCCCATTGGCATCGCTTCGCGCCGTACGGGACGGCTGGTGCTTGCGACTTCGGCTTTTGCCCCGCCTCGGGGTAGGTCTCTGCGATGCGCTTCCACAAACCTTTGAGCGATTCCGCGCGCCCTTCGGGGCTGAGTTTTTCATACGAGCGCAGGCGCGCCACCACGGCTTGAATCACTTCCTCGGTAATTCCATCCGCGCGGGCTTCCCCCTCCCAATAATCGAGCATTTTGGCGAGTCCGCCGATGATGGCGGTGTTCTGGTATTTGTTTTCGTGTTCGAGTCGAAAAAATTTGCGTAGCTTTTCCAGTGAGGGTTGCATATCGGCAATTTTATCATGGGCAGGGTAAGGAACTCCCCCATGCTTCATCTTAATTTCCGTATAATCCCCAAAAAGGAGGTTCATCGCATGGACTGGTTCAATCACAACAGGTTGTTCGACCTTGCCCGTCAGGGTCAGCGGCTGACTCACATTGCGGCGGTCATTCCGCTTTCGTTCGTTTTCATGTTCGCGGCGCAAATGGGGGCGATTCCCGTTTTCATCGTCATGGCGATCCTCTATGGGTTTTCGGACGCCCTCATCACCATGGAGGGCTTTCCCCCGCTTGAAGCGGGCTTTTGGATGGGGGCGCAACTGATCACCGCATTTGCGCTCGTTTACGTCATCCTCTGGGCGTGGCTGAAGTTCGTGGAAAAACGTCCCTTTTGGACGCTGGGTTACGAAGCGAAGAATGCCTTTTCCCAATACGGGCGCGGATTTCTCATCGGCGCGTTGATGTTCGCAGGCGCGGTGGGAATCCTGGCTTTGTTTGGCAGTGTATCCCTGGAACAGGGCGACCCAGCCCAGCAGGGTCTCTCCGCCCTGGGCGGGGTGATCCTGGTCCTTTTCGGCTGGGTGGTACAGGGCGGCGCGGAGGAAGCGTTGTTTCGCGGCTGGGTACTGCCAGTCATCGGCGCGCGTCACAGAGCGTGGATCGGCTTGCTGGTCTCGTCCGTCATCTTCGCCGCCATCCACGGGCTGAACCCCAACCTGAGCGTCATTGCTCTATTGAATCTTGCCTTGTATGGTGTGTTTGCGGGTTTATACACCATGCGAGAAGGTTCGCTTTGGGGCATCAGCGCAAATCACACGGTTTGGAACTGGGTGCAGGGAAATTTCTTCGGCTTGCAGGTCAGCGGCATGGATGCGGGCGGCGGGACGGTCTTCAATTTGATGGAAACGGGGGAAGACTGGCTTACGGGCGGGGCATTCGGTCCCGAAGGCGGGCTGGCGGTGACGCTGGTGTTGGTTGCGTCAATTGCGGTTACGCTGTTTTGGAAAGGAAAAAAGGATTACTTTGCGCTGTCAAGATAATCTTTTGCAGCCTGTAAAAATTCCCACGCCTGGTCAATCATGGTTTTCACGGATGAAGATTGGAATCTCGCGGCTGCGTCGTAATCGCTGGCGATTCTACGGTTGAACGCCTCCAGAAGCCACTTGTGATATTTCCTGTCGAAAATGCCAGTCTTTATAAAGTGTTCCCCAAAGGCGCCGTGAACATTGCCGTGCTTGCTAAATTCCAAACCCTTCTCGTTCAGCAAGGCTTCCACGATATAAAACATCGCATAGTAGGCGCGACTGATCGAATCTGCCAGATAGCCCTCCTCCAACAACAAATCGGCGGATTCAATGGCTTCTTCCGCTCTGAGCAACAACAGGCTGCTTTCTTCTTTCATAAATTTTGACTCCCTCACGTTTGACATTTCGAATCAAAGGCTTTCGAGTAAGCATCCAATCGCGCTCCCGTATAAACATCGGGCTGATAGTGATCGAGTATTTCAAAGATAAATCACTGACCAAATCGGCGGTTCGGCTGATTTCGGTATTATGAAAACGGAAGGTATCCAATATTACCAGGATATCCAAATCGGAGCCGTCTTCATAATCGCTACGGGCATAAGAACCATACAAGTAAACGCCTTTAAGCCTTTCCCCATACAAGCGCTTAAGCCTGGCTTGGATTTCAGAGAGAATTTTTCGAATCTTTTCGGGCATGCCTGCTCCAACTTAATGTTACCTTATTTCCTCACCGCCGCAAAACCGATTCCGTTCGGTCCGAGGTGCGCTCCAATTACCGCTGTGACGTTGACGAACAAAATATCACGCGGAAGGGATTTTCGCGCCTGTTCCATCAAGCCGTTCAATAAATTCCGCGCGCGGGATTCGGCGTTGGTGTGCAGGATGGCAAGCCGCTCCAGTTCGCCGAGGCTGAGGGCAAAATTCAAAATGCGCTCGTCCACCTGCTTCGCAGTGCGTACCGCGCCGATGGCTTTCACTTCCCCATCGCGCAGTTCGATCATCGGTTTGATAGAGAGTAAGCCGCCCAAATTGGCGACCACGCCGGGGACGCGCCCGCTGCGTTTGAGGTATTCCATCGTATCCAGTGCGGCTTTGACCTGCAAGCGCTTCCGCGCGGATTCGGCGGCTTCGAGCGCGGCATCCAAACCCAGGTCGCTGGCTTCGGCGGCGGCAAGCACTTGAAATCCCAGCCCCATCGAAAGCGAGCCGCTGTCCAACACGGTGACTTTTCCGGAGAATTCCTGCGCGGCTTGACGCGCGGAGTTGATGATCGTGGTCAACTGCGAGGCGGCGTGGATGGAGAGGATATGTTCACAGCCCAAGTCGAATAGGGAACGGTACGGGGTGAGAAAATCTCCAATGGACGGCGCGGCAGTTGTGGGCGGAGTCAGAAGCGAGGGCAGGCGGGCGTAAAACTCCTCGCGGGTGATGCTGATCCCGTCGGCGTATTCCTTCCCTTCCAAAACCAAAATCGAAGGCACAACGCGGATGTCGAATTGTTCGACGAGGTAGGCGGGCAGGTCGGCAGTGGAGTCGGTGACGATTCCCAGTTTCATGGCACAAGTGTAGCACAGGAGCGGGCTCAGTTCCCCCAAAGGGTGATTGCCGCCCAATACTTTACCCTTGACATACTGTATAATACACAGTATAATGCAATAAAGGTTGAGATATGGCAAACACAGAATCGCTCGAAAACATTGTCCTGGAATTGAGGCGCGGGGTGATCGTCCTCGCGGCGCTCAGCCAGCTGGGAACCGAAGAATACGGTTACTCCCTGTTGAAGAAACTCGCCGACCTCGGCTTGGAAGTGGACCAGGGGACGTTGTATCCGCTCCTCCGTCGGCTGGAGGCGCAGGGCTTGCTCGAATCCGATTGGAAGATCGAAGAGTCGCGCCCGCGCCGGTATTACGTCATCAGTGCGGAAGGGAAAAAAATCCTGACGAAACTGAAGAAGGAATGGGCTGGCATCGTGTCTGTGATGGATAAGATGCTGGCATAGGAAAGGAAAATATCATGAATCTCATTGATCGTTACGTTGCCGAAGTCGGCAGGCGCCTTTTGCTCGTCAAGGGGCGCAAGGATATCGAAAACGAACTGCGCTCCACGCTGGAGGACATGCTGGAGGAGCGCGCGCAGAAATCGGGCAAGCCCGCCGATGAAGTCATGCAAATGGAACTGTTGAAGGAATACGGCGCGCCCGCCAAGGTAGCAGAGACGTATAACCCCAACCCGTATTTGATCGGTCCGCGCATCTTTCCGTTCTTCATGTTCATCCTGAAGATCGTGCTCGCTGCGGTGGCGCTGGGATTGGGCATTGCCACCTTTATCCAGATCATTAACCTCTCCCCCATGAGCGCGGTGCAACTGCTCGAAACCATCAGCAAGGGAATTCTCAACATTTTCTCCACCAGCATCGCTGTTTTCGGAAACATGGCGTTGGTTTTCTCTCTGATCGAACGCTTTGCTCCCATTGCAGATTTCAAAATGGATGAAGACAAAGAATGGGACCCCGCCAGTTTGCAAAAAGAACCGGAACCTCAGGAGATCAAGATCTGGGAACCGATCCTCGCCATCGTTTTCACCTTCATCGCGCTCAGCCTCTTCAACTTCAACCCGCACCTGATCGGCATCTATCACCTGGATGAAGGCGAATGGAAGGTAATTCCGCTGCTCTCCGAAGCGTTCTTCCGCTGGCTGCCCCTGCTCAACATCGCCTGGGTTGCCGAGATCATCCTGAACGGCATGCTCCTGCGCACCGGAAAATGGACAACCTCCACCCGCCTCATCTCGATTGGGACAAAGTTGTTCCAGGTCATCATCCTTGCCCTGCTGTTCGCCGGTCCGTCCATCCTGGCAGTCACGCCGGCGTCATTGGCAACCGGCGGAATCACCGACCCCGAAGCGGCGCAGACCTTAAGTCAACTTGCCCATACCGGCATGAAGATCGTGCTCGGGTTGGCGATCTTCGGCACTGTGGTTGATATGATCAAGTCTGTGTACAAGATGTTCACAGCAAGGGCAACCGCATAAGAAATCAGTCGGGATATCGTAGATAATTGTCCCCCGTAAAGAAGAGACCGTCACTCTCGATGTGGCGGTCTCTTTCAATTTCGTTACTCAATCGAAAGAATGAACTGATAATGCGGCTGCCCGCCCTCCTGCACTCGACTTCGAGGTTGGGGTATTTCCCACGGATTACATCCGCGATGCGGTTGGCTTCCGCATGAGACATGTCCTCGCCGTAGAACAGCGTGACAATTTCATGCCCTGCGGCGTCCGCCTTTTCCAGCAACTCCAGCGCGCCCTGCTCCACCGACTCCGCCGAAGCGACCAGTTTGCCGTCGAGCAGGCCGATCACCTGACCGTCCCGAACCGTCACGCCGTCAATCTCCACCGAGCGGGTGGCGACGGTAATCTCGCCCGACTTCACGCCGCTCATTGCTTTGTTCATCTTCGCGGCAACCGCTTCCACGTCGCCGCTTGGGTCAAAGGAAAGCATCGCGGCGAGTCCCTGCGGCACGGTGCGTGTCGGCACCACCTGCACGCTCTTCACCGTCACTTCCTTCGCCTGGTTTGCCGCCATGATGATGTTCTTGTTGTTCGGCAAAATGATGACTTTATCCGTCGGCAGGTTTTCGAACGAACTCAAAATATCCTGCGTGGAGGGGTTCATCGTCTGCCCGCCCGCGACCACCGCCGCCACGCCGAGGCTGGCGAAAATGCGGTTGAGTCCCGCGCCGGGTGAAACGACAACCACGGCAATGTTCCCCGGCTCCAGCGCCGTAAATTGAACCTGCGACGCCTTGCCTTTTTGAATGTCATCCATCTGCGCCATCAGGTTTTCGATGGCAACCTTCGTCACCGTGCCGATACCCATGACGTAATCAATCGGTTCGTAACGCTTCTCGGTCGGCACGTGGATGTGCATGCGGTACATGCCGTCGCCCTCGCCCACCTGAATGGACGTGCCCATTTCCTCCAGCCGCCCATAGAACGAATGCAGGTCCAGGCTGTTGGCTGGCACAAAATCCACCACCACTTCGTAATCCTGTCCCTCTTCCACTTCCTCCAACGCGCCCTGCAAATTCATCGCCGAAAGCGGCTGGACGCTCATGGTCGGCGTCTCCAGCGACTCGCCGTAAATATGCCGCAGCATGCCTTCCATGAAAAAGAACAGACCCTTGCCGCCCGAATCCACCACGCCCGCCTGCTTGAGGATGGGGAGCAGTTCCGGCGTGCGCTTGACCGACTCATCCGCCGCACGCACCGCCACCTCCAGGATTTCAATCGCATCTCTCGCGGACCCGAGGGCTGATTCGGCCGCCAGGGCAGTATCCTTGATGACGGTTAAGATCGTCCCCTCGACGGGCTTCACCACGCCTTTGTACGCCGTGTCGCGCGCCTCGCTCAATGCCCGGACGAAGGTCTCTTTATCCAATACCGCGCTGTCGTGCACGCCGCGCGAAAACCCGCGCAAAATCTGGCTGGAGATCACGCCCGAATTGCCGCGCGCGCCCATCAACGCGCCTTTTGAAAACGCCGCCGTCATCTCGCCGAGATGATGCGTCCCCATATCCTTGATCTCGTTCCACGCCGATTGCAGGGTCAGCGTCATGTTTGTGCCGGTGTCGCCATCCGGCACGGGGAACACGTTCAGCGAATTGACCACCTGCTGGTTGGTGCGAAGCCAGGTCAGCCCGGCTTCCATCAACCGTTTGAAAGCCATGCCGTCAATGGGGCGCCGGCGGAGTTTTTCGACGCGTGCAATGTCAATTGCCATCTGTCAGGGTCTCCTAGTCCGTGTTGCTGATGCGCAGTCCCGCCACGTGCACGTTGACCGAATTGACGCGCAGACCCAGCGCCTTTTCCACATGGAAGCGCACGGTGTTCGCCACGCTCTCCGCCACCGAGTTGATGCGTGTGCCATATTCCACGATGACGTGAACGTCAATGTGAATCTCATCGTCCTTATATTGGACGGAAATGCCCCGTGAAGGCTCGCGTGTGATCGTCGAGACGATGCCGTCCGCCAGGTTCTTGGGAGCCAGTCCCACCACGCCGTACGATTGAAGGGTGGCGTGATAGGCTATCGTCGCCACCGCATTCGGCGAGACGTGAATCCCGCCCAGTGATGTTGTTTCTTCGCCCATGGTTTCCTCTCGAAAAGGCTTCGGGGGTCTGAATTCGCCCGTTTACAGGCTGGTTGTTACGAAAGGACCCTTCGAAGTCCCGTTGGTTTTGCATCGTTTCTATTTTAACATCTTATCTTGAAGTTGGTTGCGTTCTATGGTAAAATGCCGTGCCTTTGAAAAGGACAGATGGACTTATTTGCAAGGAAAGAAAGGATTCTCAGACATGGCAAAGTGTAATCACTGCGGCAAGGCAACCACCTTCGGTCACAACCGCTCCTTCTCCCAGCGCGCCACCAACCGCACGTTCAAGCCCAACCTCCAGCGGGTTTCGGTGATGGAGAAGGGACGCCTCGTGAAGAAAACGCTGTGCGCCAAGTGCATCAAGACGCTCGGCAAATCCGCGGCGTAAGGCTCGCCTTCACTCGACTCAAGAATCGCGGCGCGTACGCGCCGTGATTTTTGTTTTAATCGGGGGATGTGCTCTTATCCCGCCGCGATTCGTTTCAACGTCCGCACCCCCGCCGCCGTTCCCTGCGGATGTTTGAAAACGGCATTCCCCGCGACAAAAACGTTTGCGCCCGCCATTTTCATCAGCGGAAGCGTTTCGACATTGATGCCGCCGTCCACTTCGAGATGGGCGGCGGAACGGAGCGCATTCAACTTGTTGCGGATTTCCTCCGCCTTGGCGATCATCTCCGGCATGAACTTCTGACCGGAAAACCCCGGCACGACGCTCATCACCAGCACCAGGTCAACGATTGGCAGGGCGGAATCGAGGGCAGAGGCGGGCGTGGCAGGATTCAACGTCACACCGGCGGCACAGCCCAAAGCCTTGATCCGCTCCACGATGCGCGGCAGATTCTCACAGGTCTCGACGTGAACCGTGATGTTGTTCGCGCCTGCCTTCGCAAAGGCTTCGATGTGTTTCTCCGGTTCGGAGATCATCAGATGGACATCGAGTGGAAGTTTGGTAACGCGCTTGAGGGCTTCAGTGAACAGCGGCCCGACGGTGATGGTCGGCACGAAATGACCATCCATCACATCCACGTGGAGCGAAGTCGGCGCCGGCGGCTTCGCAGGCGGCAACCTCCTCGGCAATGCGGGCAAAATCCGCGGCAATGACGGAGGGAGCAAGAATGATCTGGGTCATGGGAATTTGATGCGCAGGCGGCGTCTCCGCCGCCGTATCTGCCGTTACATAAATCCGACGCCGAGACGGCGTCGGGAGCGAATTATCTTCCCGGCGGGAAGTAGGAGAGATAGACCACCAGCCAGAAGGGGAACAATCCGCCCACCGCGATCACCGCCAGTAGACCCAACCCAACGGCAACCCAGTCAATGCTCTCAACCGAGAGGTCTTCCGCCTGATAGGTCAGGGCAGGTTCGGGTTGAGCCTGATACGGATACTGGGGCTGGTAGTTTTGCTGAGGAACCGCTTCAGGCTGGACGGCAGGACGCGGCTGGCTCGGCGGAGACATCCTCTCCGCAATATCCTGCCGGATCGTAATCACAGGCGGAGAAGAGACCTGCTGTTCCGGCTCGGGCTTCGAGGCTGGCGTCAGCGTGCCGAATTTTTGAAGCACGCGCCCAAGTTGGTCGGCGGTGCGGTAACGTGCGGAAGGCTCCTTGGAAAGCACTTTCATGATGATTTCTTCGAGCGCGGGCGGAATATCCGGCACGTATTCGCTGATGGGCAGCGGGCGCGCGGAGATGTGCAAGCGCGCGAGTTCGTCGGCAGTGGCGGCGGTGAACGGCGGCGTTCCGCACAACAGTTCGTACATCACCACGCCAAGCGAATAGACATCGGAGGCGGGCGTGGGCGGTTCGCCTGCGGCTTGTTCGGGCGCGAAATAGAGCGGCGAGCCCCAGACAATGTCACTGCGTTCTCCGGGTTTGATGCTGGCAAGGGCGCGGGCGATGCCGAAATCGGTCACTTTGAGGCGCATATCCTTCGAGACCAGCATGTTGTGCGGCTTGATGTCGCAGTGCGCCAGCCCGGCACGATGAGCGTACCCGACGCCCGCACACGCCTGGATCATGAGCGGGATGCCCTGTTCGATGGAAAACCGTCCACGCTCGCGGATGAGCTGCTTCAAGTCTTTGC
Organism: Chloroflexota bacterium; assembly: GCA_013112685.1. Classification (GTDB taxonomy): domain Bacteria; phylum Chloroflexota; class Anaerolineae; order Anaerolineales; family Villigracilaceae; genus Villigracilis. Next base: position 2,718,963 of record JABFGC010000002.1, read on the forward strand.
CAGGGATGAGTTCCATGACGATGTAGAGCAAGCCGTCGGCAAAGCCGAAATCATGGACGGTGACGATGTTCGGGTGGGAGAGATTCGCGGCGGAACGCGCTTCCAGGCGGAACTGGTTCTGGAAGTTGTCGTTGTTGGAGTAGTCCTTGCGCAGGACTTTGATGGCAACCTTCCGGTCCAGCACCACGTCGTGCGCGCGGTAGACGTCCGCCATGCCGCCGGAGCCGAGTTTTTCCTCGAGTTTGTATCGGTCGTTGAGTAATGCGCCTTCGGTCATTGTGAGGGGATTATATCGTAATTCGCTAACACCATTCACGACCATGGACGTTCCCGCGCCTGACTCATGGCTTCGTCACCCCCCAGCCTCAAATATAATCCCGTCATGCGCAAAGGACGGCTGCTCTACAACCCGCCGCCGGAAGATACCCTGTTCGTCATTTTGCGAGGGGGACAGGGAAATACAAGGGTTCCATGCTGTATAATTTGGACATGAGCCGCAAGTCAGTGATTGCCCGTATCCGCAGGCGCCGCGCCCACTTGGAAAAATTGGGTGTGAAATCGCTATCCCTTTTTGGATCGGTCGCTCGCGGGGAGGATCGCCCCGGCAGCGATGTGGATATTCTCGTGGAATTTAAAGGTCGGGCTACCTTCGATCGTTACATGGATACAAAATTCTATCTGGAGGAGCTGCTCGGCTGCAACGTGGACCTGGTCACGCCGAAAGCCATCAAACCGCGCATGAAGCCTTATATTATGCGGGAATTGATCCATGTCGCGTGACGTATCCCTTTACCTTGAAGATATTCAAAAATCCTGCGAAAAGATCCTTCGCTTCACAAAGGGGATGACCTACAAGGATTTTGTTTATGACGAGCTTCATTTTGACGCCGTACTGCGCAACCTGGAAATTATCGGGGAAGCTGTAAAGAATGTTTCAGAGGACACCCGCAAGACATATCCAAACGTCAAATGGCGAAAGATCGCGGGTTTCCGCGATATTGTGGCGCATGAATACTTTGGCGTCAATGAAGAAACGGTTTGGGATATCGTAAAGAACGAGATACCCGCCTTGCTGGAAATCGTAACAGCCATTCTCGGCGAAGACCAGAAATAGATTTCATTCCCCCATCCATCAAATATAATCCCCGCCATGCGCAAAGGACTGCTGCTCTACAACCCCGCCGCCGGAAGATACCCTGTCCGCCGTTTTGTGCGCGGAATCATCAAACCATTGAAAGAAGCAGGCTGGAGCGTGGACATCGCCGAAACCCTCAGCGGCACGCACGCCATCCAAACCGCGCACCAGTCGCGCAGGAGAAATACGATGCGGTCTTCGCCATCGGCGGCGACGGCACGGTGGGACAGGTCGCCAGCGGGCTGGTCAACACCGAAACGGCGCTGGGAGTCCTGCCCGCAGGCACCACCAACGTCTGGGCGGTCGAACAGGGACAAAAACCCTTCAGTTGGCTTCAGTGGTGGAACCTGCGCGACAACGCCAGACTGCTGGCAAACGTCCAACCCCAGCGCGTGGATGTCGGCTTGTGCAACGACCGTCCGTTTTTGCTGTGGGCGGGCGTCGGGCTGGATGCGCAAACTATCAACAAGATCGAGCCGCGCGCGTTTTTTCAAGCACGTTTCGGTGCCGCATTACTTTGTCACCACCGTATGGGAGGCAACCTTCTGGCACGGACTCGACTTGCGCGTGTATGCCGAAGGCAGGCTGGTGGAGGGACATTACCTCGTCGCCGTTGCCACCAACATCCGGCACTACGCGGGCGGCATGTCGGTCATCTCGCCGAACGCCCTGCTCGACGACGGCGAAATGGATTTGTGGCTCCTGAGCGGAGCCAGCCTCGCCGACGCCTTCCGTCATTTTTTCGACCTCGTCGCCGGGCGTCACCTCACCTCCGATGAAGCGCGCCGCATTCCCTTCCAAAATGTCGTCATCGAATCGGATGCGAACTTTTCCATCCGGGCGGATGGCGATCCGATCCTCGGCGGTCACAAGGCGGAGATAAAGGTTTTGCACCGCGCGCTCAAAGTGCTGATGCCCGAAAACGCCTTATACTTGTTGAAGGACCCTGTGAAATAATCACCGAAACAACATGAACTTACGACCCTACCTGAATCGTTTTGTGATCATCGGAGCGCTGGTCATCGCCGGGATTTTGATCCTCATCACGCTCATCCTCATCGGTTGGACCTCCCCCCGCCTCTCTCCTGACGTTGGGTTTGCTCCCGCTGACCTGACCGTGATCCCCGCCCCGACCCATACGCCCGCCGCGACAGCCATCCCCACGCTCGACCCGCTTGCCGCCACGCAGACCCTCGACCCCAACGCCATCAATATCAATGGGTATGTGCAGATCACCGGCACAGGCGGCGACGGACTGCGCATCCGTTCCGCGCCGGGGTTGAACAGCGAGACCGTCTTCCGCGGCGAAGAATCGGAAGTCTTTATCGTCAAGGACGGTCCGCAAACGGCGGATGGGTATACCTGGTGGTATCTGGTCGCGCCGTATGACGATACCCGCGCCGGGTGGGCGGCTTCGGAATTTCTGGCGGTGGTGCCGACGCCATAACCCCCACCCCTAACCCCTCTTCCAAAATGGGAGAGGGGAACTCACAAGGAAAAAAATGACCGAAAAACCAACCAACGTCACAGCCAATAAAAGCAAACGCGAATTTATCGTCACGTGGGATAGCGGACACAAAAGCGTTTATCCGTTCGGGTTGCTGCGCGCCGCCTGTCCCTGCGCCTCGTGCCGCGGCGGACATGAAAACATGGGGTCCGAGCCGGATGCGGAAGTATTCAATCGGCAAATGGAGGACAATGCCTCCACGCGCATCGCCAATGTAGTGGCGGTCGGCTCGTATGCGCTGACCATCGTCTGGGAGGACGGGCACGATTATGGGATTTTCAATTGGCACTATCTGCGGGCGTTGTGTCCATGCGAGGAGTGTCGGGGAAGTAAAAAGTAAAAGGTAAACAGGTACTCAAAGTATCCATGCATTCCATTCACCCCGAAGGATGAAAATGGAGTCCAGAAGTTCTACTTCTGGAATTCCGCAAGAGTTCCACTTCTGGAATTTCCGCAAGTAGAACTTGCGGAGTCCGCCTGTTTTCGTGTTACGAATCTACTTCCTCACGGAGTCGGGGTGACGGTTGGAGTTCGAGTGGGCGTTCGGGTGGGTGTGCGGGAAGGCGTCGGGGAGGCGCCCGGCTTGGGGGTCGGTGTGCCAGCCCTCGGCGTCGAGGTGGATGCGCCGCGTGTGGGAGTGCGGGTTGGGGGGACCAATTCTTTGAGTCGGGTTTCGGCTTCCTCGCGCATTTCGGACGTCATCGCATCTTCATCGAGGGCGAGGAGGGCCCTGCCGGGATCGAATTGCGTCGCCGATGTCTTCGCGTTTTTCCCGGATGCGCGCGCGCCAGTACAGCGTGAGCGCCTGTTCCTCTTCGGTCTCCGCCAGCGACCTGGCGATGTCAATTTGCAGGAACGCCGTGCCGAATCTTTCATCCAGGTAATAGGCGCGGGCGAGACCCAGGCGCGCCATAAAGGAGCGGTCATCATCGTCCACGGCGACTTCCAGATCGCTCACGGCTTCATCGGCGTTGCCCAATTCAAGATGAGCCAGCCCGCGATAGACGTAATATTCCCTGAAACCGTTGCGGCTGAGGTCGGTCATGCGGTCTATGGCGTCAATCGTAAATTCGTATTGACCGAGATAAAAATACGCCTTGCCGAGTTTGCCAAAGCCTCCGGCATCCTCGGTTTCATAAGCGGTGTAAACGCGCAGGGCTTCCAGCGCGCGTTCGTAATTCCCTTTTTCAAGGTGGAGGTCCCCCAGCAGTTCGTAGATGGGCAGGTTGGTAATATCCGCCGCATAGGATTTCTCGGCATATTCGAGCGCCTTGTCCGTATCTTCTGCGGCAAGGTAGGTGCGGGCGTAGGTCAGGTAGACTTCGGGTGAGCCGGGCAGAAGTTTTTCGGCGGTTTCCAGATCGGCAAGCGCATCCTCGATGTCGCCGCGGCTGAGATAGTAACGCGCGCGTTCGAGATATACCTCGCCGAAATTTGGGTCGCGCTTGATAGCTTCCTCGAAAAGGAACTCCGCGTTGAATCTGGGATTGGCGATCAAACGCACGCGCGCCAAGCCGAGATACGGCGGACCGAAGTTCGGGTCGAGTTTCAGGGCGTCGTTATAGGCGTTGAGGGCGTTGGTCGTTTCGCCTTTGAAGCGATAGGCTTCGCCGATATAGTAGAGGACATCCGCCGCTTCCGGCTCCGCCTTGCGCACCAGTTCCATATTGAACAGGAAGGCATCCCAATCGCCTTCTTCGTATGCCGCCTGCGCGATGCGGTACTGGCCCACAGAATCGAGCGAACGCGGCGTGTTGACGTAGAGCGGCGTGGATGTGTAGGGAGCGGGGAGATACGCATCGAGCGGGGTCGGTCCGCTGAAGGCTTGGGTGGGACGCGCCGTCGCGCCGAAGAGGGTCGGCGTGCCGGTGAAAGTGGGGGGAAGGCCCGGGGGTGTTTGTTTCCGTTGGGCGGACGTTGGTCTGGCGCGGCAGGATAAACCCGAAAATCACAGCGGCGCACAAACCGGCGCCGATCACGACCAGTCCCGCCAGTCGCGCGGCGGGATGGCGCGCCAGCGCGCGAATCCCCTTTTCTTTTGGTTTATCGCTGGCGAGCAGGAGTTTCGCCTCCCACGCGCGCGGGCGATTTACAGGAAACGGCTGGATGGTTTCATCGGGAGCCAAAGCCCCGAGCAGGATCAGGCCCCGTTTGGCGGCGGCATTTTCCGGGTCCAGTTTGAGCGCGGTTTGCAGGCAGTAGATACGCTCCTTTTGCGCATCCATGGCGGCGCTCAACCAGATCCAGTAGACGGCGTTGTTCTGATCGGTTTGGAGCAGGCGGGTCAGCAGTTCCTTTGCGCGCGGTTTGTCGCCGCGGCGCAGGGCATCCACGGCATCCTGGAAAATGGTGTCGTTGTTCTGCTCTTTGAGTTCGCCGGTCATCTTTTCAATTCTAATTCAATTCGCGGAATTCTTCGACCTGGTAAGTGAAAACCAGCGGTTTCGCCTCGCGCCAGAGATGCGGACTCGCGCCCATCTTGTAACAGAGCTGGTTGAGAAATTCTTCGGGGTCGGGAATCTTTTCCCAGACCTGCGGCAGGAAGGTGGCGCGGCGCGAGCCGTGCCGCAGAACGACGCCATCCACGTGCGGGCGCAGTTTTTGGAGCAGGTCTTCGCTGGATGAATATTCCAACTGTTTCGGCGCGGTCAGGCGCGAGACTTCGATGTTGATCCTGTTTAATTCGTCGGCGTTCAGCGGCGGGAAGCGCGGGTCTTCCAATGCCGCAGCAATCGCATGTTCGCGCACATCCTCTGCCAGCGGCTGGTAGGCTTCCAGCGCGCCGATGCAGCCCCGCAGTTCCCCGTGAACCGTGAGCGTGATAAACGAAGCGCCCGGTTCCTTCAGCGCAGGCGAAAGCGGATAGGAAATCAGCGGCGGCAGCGCCTTGCCTTTCACTGCATGTTCAATTGCCTCACGCGCAATGCGCAGGAGCGTTTGTCGTTCCCCAGCCGTCAACGATTCGATCATTCTGCCCTCCGAATAAAATAGGTCACGCCCTTGCGTGACCTATTCAGATTGAGACAACTTCCAGTATTTGCGGTTGTGATAGATCAGCGGGTCGCCGCTTCCGTTTCCGCGCGCCGCGACCACCTCCCGCGATGAACAGGGTATTCATCCCGGCGTCGTAGGTCTCCGCCACGCGGCAGTCCATCCATGCCAGCCCGCCGACGAGCAAAGGCGAGCCGGTGACGAGGGTCTCGGTCTGCAAACCGGCAAAGCGGTCTGTCACTTCGGGCACGCGCCCGGCAAACAGGTCGGAAATCTTCGCCTGTTCAGAGGAGAGGATCGTCAGACCGAACGCGCGCGACTTTGAAATCAGGTCATGGGTGCGCGAGTTCTGCTGCAGGGAAATGGTGATCAGCGCCGGGTCCAACGAAATGGACGTGAACGAGTTGACGGTCATGCCGTGCCGCTGGTTTCCATGCGCCGCGGTCACGACGGTCACACCGGCGGACCAGGCACGCATAGCGGAGCGCAGGGCTTCCGGGTCGAGGGTCATAACAGGTGAGTTCTCCATAGCGGTTTCATCATAATTGCCACAAATCGGCAAGTCAAGGCATAAATCTGAAGTTTCGATTCGATTGCTTGATATTTCCTTACCTTAACAGACGTTACGCAGTTAAGCCCTTTTCTTACCGCCAAGGCGCCAAGAACGCCAAGAGAAGAGTAAAAGGCGTAAAAAAACTTGGCGACATGGCGTCTTGGCGGTTTACTGCGTAAGGTGAGACCTTAAATCAAGTTGCCGCCTTCAAAAAGGTACTTGTAGTTTTCCGTCAAAAACCCTCACCCTGCCCTCCACCCTTCGGGTACGCGGTCCCAACGGGAGAGGGGGAAGCCATCCCAGTAAAAAAATCGCCACGATTGGGGTGAGGGAACGCTTTTGAAATCAAGGCGGCAATTTGAGTTACCTTAATCGGCTTTCATTCTGGCATGGTAGACTATTTCGCATGTTGCGCAAAACCAGAAACATTCTTATCGGGCTGGCAGGCGTCTTCCTGCTGGCTGTTTTGACATATCAGATCCCGGCGGTCAAATCGCGCCTCGAATGGCGGATTGACGTCTTCCAAATTTACGTAAAAAACGTCATCAACCCGGTGGGTCCCGTGCCGACCGCATTGCCCTTCACGCCCCAGCCCGCCACGCCGACCGTTCCGCCGACCGGAACGGCAGTTGCCCAACTTCCAACCGCAACGCCCACTGTCACATTGCCGCCGCTGCCGCCGCAATTTGCCATGAAGTCGCCGCCGTACGAAAAACAGACACCCAACAACTGCGGTCCCGCCGCGCTTTCGATGGCATTGCACATGTATGGCTGGCGGGGCGACCAGACCGACATCTCCGACCTTATCAAACCCGTCAGCGGCGACCGCAATGTGAACCCCGAAGAAATGCGTTACTACGTCCGCACACAGGCGGGCTGGCTTAACCTCGAATACCGCGTGGGCGGGAACATCGAACTGCTCAAACGTCTGCTCGCTGCGAATTACCCGGTCATTGTCGAGAGCGTCACCTCGTTGAACCCAGCCGATGCGCTCGGTCCCAACGACGACTTGTGGGCGGCGCATTATCTCCTGCTCACCGCCTACGACGACGCCAAACAGGAATTCACCGTCCAGGATTCGTACCGCGGTCCCGATCTGACCGTTTCCTACGCCCAGCTTGAAAAGGATTGGAAGCCGTTCAACAACCTCTACATGGTGATGTACTTCCCGCAGTTCGAGGAGGAGATGAAGACCCTGCTCGCCTCAAACTGGGACCCGAATCAGAATCGCCTCAATGGGCTTGCCGCCACCGAAGCCGCCGTCGCCTCTCCCTCCGCCGACGCCTTCGACTGGTTCAACTACGGAAGCAACCTCGTCTACTTTGAGCGCTATGAGGAAGCCGCTCTCGCCTACGATAAGGCGCGCGAGATCGGTCTTCCGCTGAGGATGTTCCGTTATCAATTCGGTCCCTTCCTGGCGTATTTCCACTCCGGCAGGAACGAAGACCTGCTGGCGCTGGCAAACTACGCCCGCGGCGTGACGGAAATGTCCGAGGAAGCCTGGTTGTGGTACGGCTACGGTTTGTACCGTCAGGGCGACAATGCAGGCGCGCTCAAAGCCTGGCAAAAAGCGGATTCGATCAACCCCAATTTCTTTGAAGATCAGGCGCGCAAAGCGATGGAATTGGTGCAGTGATTGGGTAATTAGTAATTGGGTAATTGGTACTTGGGTAATTGACAATTCGTAACTGGTTATTTTCCATGTTGAAAAAATTCCTCCCTTTCATCCTTGTTTTCATTTCAGCGTGCCAGCCTGCGGCGGTTCCAACCACCGAGCCGGCATTCACGCCTTCGTTCACACCCGTTTCACCCACGGCAACGAAGACGCCGATTCCCTCAACGTTCACGCCCGCGCCGACGGCAACACCCGAAACCATCCGCATCTCGCCCAATGACGGGATGACACAGGTGTACATCCCCGAAGGGAGGTTCTTCATGGGCGGCATGGACGTGTACCGCGAGAACGACGAACTCCCGCCGCACGAAGTGCTCATCAGCGCGTTTTGGATGGATCAGGTGGAGGTGACCAACGGCATGTATGACCTGTGCGTGCAAGCCGGGGAATGCCGCCCGCCGTCACAACTCCGCTCGGATAACCGCGAGGAATATTTCGGCAACCCGGAATTTCAAGATTACCCGGTTGTGTATGTCGCCTGGTACGATGCGAATGTTTACTGTCAATGGGCGGGGCGACATCTGCCCACCGAAGCGGAATGGGAACGCGCCGCGCGCGGCGGCGACAAGCGCAACTTTCCGTGGGGCGATGAGCCGCCGAACGAATACAACTCCAACTCGTTGAACATCGTCGGCGATACGACGCGGGTGGGTTCATACGCCGAGGGAGCGAGTCCGTTCGGGGTTTTGGATATGGCGGGCAATGTTTGGGAATGGGTGGCGGATCGTTACCGCCCGGATTACTACGGGAAGGCCCCTGTGGAAAACCCGACAGGACCGGCGGAGGATGAAGTCTTCAACAATATGCGTGTGATTCGCGGCGGGTCGTTTCAAGAGGATGGACTGGCGCTGCGACTTGCCAACCGCAGTTTTCTCGATGGTCCCGATCCCAGATCGCAGCTGGAGGATGAAGCCTTTTACGGGAAGAGTTTGTACAAGATCGGTTTTCGCTGTGCGGCGGATGAGTGAGTTGGTGAATCAAACCCCCCCGCGGGCGGCTTGGGGATGAATCCGCTTGCGGGGTGATAAAGTTTGGGGGCGAATCAGGCGGCGGGTCCGAAAGAGGCGGGTTAGTCATCCACAAAACTGTAGCCGCCGGGCCAGGTTTTGATGAGGTGCGATTCGCCCGCTTCCTCTTCCAGTTTTTTTCTCAAACGATAGATGACGTTTTTAAGCAGGGCAATGTCGCCTTCCGCGCCCCACACGGTTTGAATGATCTCTTCGGCGGGGAAGACGTAACCGGGGCGGCTCATCAGCAGGTGCAGGAGGCGGAACTCGAGGTTGGTGAGTTTCATCTCGATCTTGTTTTTTCCGATGGCAGAACGGTGGGATGGGTCGAGCTGCAAACGCCCGGTGTGACGCGGCTTCATCGGCTCGCTCCAACTGCGGCGCGACCAGGCAAGTACTTTGGCAAGGAAAATGGCGGGACTGACCGGCTTGACCACGCACTCGTCCACGCCGTTTTGGTAGGCTTCCAGGATTTCGGATTCGTTGTGGTATGGCAGAAATAGCAGGATGGGGCTGGAACTGATCGAGCGGAATTTGTGGCAGAGTTCCATGCGCTGGGAATGCGGGGCGTTGACGTCAATGACGATGAGGTCGGGAATTTCCTCGGCGGAACGCTCCATGGCGCGCTGCAGGGAGGTTTCCAAAATAGCGACAAGCCCTTTTTCGCGGATGATGTAGCCCCAGATGGGGGCGGTGGCATCCTGGTCGCATACGATGAAAACTCGGGCGGCGTTCTGTGAAGCGAGGGGAATGGTCATGAGGTTGAAACCCAGGTGTCGAAAAATTGTACGAAACATAACGGACTAACAAAGATGTAAGCGAATTATAGTCGATTAGGTCTCGAAAAGTCGCATTTTCTCACCAAAATATTACCTTTGGGGGATTAGGAAAAAGGTCACCCCTTCTTATACTGTGAATATATCCCTCAAAGGAGGCTTTGATGAAAAAACTACTCCCTGTCCTCGCCGCTTTGGTCATCGTACTTTCCGCCTGTCAGGCTGGAAACGCACAGCCTACGGCTATCCCTTTACCCACTGCATTCCCCAGCAATACCCCGCCCGCGCTCAACCCCACCGCTGAAGCGGTCTCCGGCGGAGACGCGGGTTCCGAGCGCGTCTCGCCGGCGGATGGAATGCCGCAGGCATACATCCCCGAAGGGACGTTCCGCATGGGCGGCATGGATGAACACGTCCAGCGCGACGAAGAGCCGCCCCACAACGTCACCTTGAAGGCGTTTTGGATGGACAAGCTGGAAGTCACCAACGGCATGTACATGTTGTGCGTTGAGGCAGGCGCGTGCGAACCGCCGCAGGCGTTCAAGTCCCAGACGCGCGATACCTACTTCAACAACTCGGATTTCACCAACCATCCTGTGGTCTATGTCACTGGCTGCAGGCGCAGACCTATTGCGAATGGGCTGGACGCCGCCTGCCCACCGAAGCGGAATGGGAGCGCGCCGCGCGCGGCGACGATTTCCGCACCTACCCGTGGGGCGATGAACGCCCGGATTCTTCACGCGGCAATTTCAATTACTTTGTCGGCGATACCACTCCCGTTGGAAACTTCCCGGCTGGCGCAAGCCCCTACGGAATCCTGGATATGTCGGGCAACGTGGCGGAATGGGTCGCGGATTACTATGACGCCAATTACTACGCCCAAGGCGTGACGATGAATCCGCCTGGACCCGGCGCGCGCAGTGAATTCTTCAACCGTGTCGTGCGCGGCGGCACCTTCCAGGATGCGTTCAGGGATGTGCGCATCGCCAACCGCGCTTCGGTGCGCGGATCCAACCCGAATGCGGACGATCCATATTCGGCGGATTACCTGGGCGAATTCTCGCCGAAGATCGGTTTCCGCTGCGCCTCAGACTAACCCCTGAGTTGTTCCACCCAAGCCGTCGGAGTTTTCTCTGACGGCTTATTTTTATTTGACTTGAAATTTTTGCTATGGTATTATCTGAACAAATCAAATAGCCCCGACAAGACGCTCTTATCCAGAGAGGCGGAGGGAACGGCCCTGCGATGCCTCGACAACCGGGTTTAGTTGGATAGTTAGATAGTTAGTTGGGTAGTTGAACCATATAACTACAACACTATACAACTACCAAACTACAAAACTAAACCACGGTGCCAATTCCGACAGGATACGCTGGAAGATGAGAGGGTAGCCAAGCATGATTCGATTGCCCTTTCTGCACGTCTGAATGGGCAATCTTATTTTTCAAGGAGAAACAAACAAAATGACCAATACTTTCATGTCTTCCCCCAAACTGATGTTCACATCGGAATCGGTGACGGAAGGACACCCCGACAAGATCTGCGACCAGGTCTCGGATGCCGTGCTGGATGCCTGCCTCGAACAGGACCCGCGCTCGCGCGTGGCGTGCGAGACCGCTGTCAAGACCGGTTACGTGATGCTCCTCGGCGAGATCACGACCCATGCCGTCTTCAACTACGATGAACTCGTCCGCAAGGTCGTCAATGAGATCGGGTACGACTCGAGCGAGAAGGGCTTCGACGGCACGTCCTGCGGCGTGCTGGTCGCCATTGCCAAACAATCCGGCGACATCGCCATGGGCGTGGACCATGCGCTCGAATCGCGCGACGGACATCACATCACGGATGAGGAGGTCGAAACCATCGGCGCGGGCGATCAGGGCATGATGTTCGGTTATGCCTGCAACGAAACCCCCACCCTCATGCCCCTGCCCATCTACCTGGCGCACAAACTCACCCGCAGGCAGAGCGAACTTCGCAAAAATGGAGCCATTCCCTGGTTGAGACCGGACGCCAAAAGCCAGGTGACCATCGAATATTCCATGGGCAAACCCAGGCGCGTGGATACGGTGCTCATCTCCACCCAGCACGCTCCCGAAGTCTCACAGGCGGAGATCACCGAGACCATCACCGAGCAGCTCATCATGCCCGCCCTCCCCGCCGATATGGTGGACAAAGACATCAAAGTCTACGTCAACCCCACCGGGCGTTTCGTGGTCGGCGGTCCGATGGGCGATGCGGGCGTGACCGGCGCAAGATCATCGTGGATACCTACGGCGGCATGGGTCGGCACGGCGGCGGCGCATTCTCCGGCAAGGACCCGACAAAAGTGGGCCCGCTCCGCCGCGTATGCCGCGCGCTATGTGGCGAAGAACATCGTCGGCGCCGGTCTGGCGGACCGCGTCGAAGTGCAGGTTGCCTACGCCATCGGTGTGGCGCATCCGCTCTCGGTGAACGTGGAAACCTTCGGCACCGCAAAGGTCGCGGATGAGAAGATCGCCGCCCTTATCAACGAATACTTCGACCTGCGCCCCGGCGCCATCATCCGCGACCTCGGCTTGCGCAAACCCATTTACCGCAAGACCGCCGCGTACGGTCACTTCGGGCGCGATGACGTTGAATTCCCCTGGGAACGCACCGACAAGGCTGAGGCTTTGAAGAAGGCAGCGGGGGTTTAGGTTATTGGCAAGCCGCAATTGAAAAGCGCCCCTGATTTCTCAGGGGCGCTTTTTCGTTTTGCATTACGGTTTCTCCAACCCATGTTCGAACAGCAGGGCTTCATCTTCCAGAATATCGCACGTCAGCCCATCCGCCACGACCTGACCTTCGTCCATGACGATGGTGCGCGGGAAGAGTTCCTGCACCATTTTCATATCATGTGTGGAAACGAGCATCGTAATGGACAGGTCGCGCAGGAGATTGATCAATGTCCGCCGCGCGCGAGGGTCGAGTCCGGCGGAGGGTTCATCGAGCACCAGCAGGCTGGGCTTCATCGAAAGCACTGTCGCAATCGCGATGCGCTTCTTTTCACCGACGCTCAAATGGTGCGAGAGGCGGTCGCGATAGCCGCTCATCCGCACGGCTTCGAGCGCGGCATCCACCCGTGCGCGCACCTCGGCTTCGGGCAATCCCATGTGCAGCGGACCGAACGCCACGTCCTCGAACACCGTCGGCGAAAAAAGTTGGTCGTCCGGGTTCTGGAACACGAGTCCCACCATGGAGCGGATGGCAGGCAAATTGTCATGGGTGAGGCGTTTACCAGCAATTTCAATCTCGCCGCGCCCGTTCAAAATCCCGTTCAGGTGCAGCATCAGCGTGGACTTGCCCGCGCCGTTCGGTCCCACCAGCGCAACCTTGTCGCCGCTGCACAACTTCATCGAAACGCCCTTCAACGCCGTATGCCCGTCGGGGTAGGCAAAATGCAAATCGGTGACGGATAAAATGTCGCCGTCGCATTCGGGCGCGATAAAACTATTCTTAAGATGGGTAACAGGCATTACAACCTTCCAAGGATTTGCGTCAGGAAAATAAGCGCAATGGACAGCGCCGTTGCATAATAATCGCCGGACTTCATCTCATGCGGATTCAATGTGTAAAGATGACCGGCATACCCGCGCGCGACCATCGCATGGTAGATGCGGTCACTGCGCTCGTAACTTCGCAGGAACAATTGACCCGCCATATTGCCCGCCACCTTCGCCCGCCAAACCACGCCTCCACCGGACCTCGAGCACGGTGCGACCGCCGAGCGGGCCTGCCTCGCCCGTAGCAGACGGAAGACCTCGTCCGTCAGCACAAAGAGGTAGCGATAAAGAAACGCAATGATGGTCGTGAGGATTGCAGGCACGCGCAAATGCTCCAGCGCGTGGATGAGGTCGGGGAAGCGCGTGACCGCCACCAGCAGAATCGCCATCTGCACCGAAAGCCACGCGCGGATGAGGATGCTCACGAAACGGAGAAGCCCCGCGTCGGTAACGGTGAAGTCCCACATTAGAAAGCGGAAAGTGGAAAGTGGTTCGCCCGGCATGGAGAACAAGACCGTGATTGCAATGAGCGCAAAAGGCAGGGCGATGATCGAACGCTTGAACGTGTATCCGATTCCCAGTTTGGAAAGCAGGTTTGCGGCGAGGACGAACATCCACGCGAAGGCGAAGGCAAGCCATGCGCCATCCGGCAGCAGGGCGTTGGAAACGATAAACATCACCGTCACGAGCGCTTTCACGCGCGGGTCGAGGCGGTGGAGAAAACTTTCCTTCTCGTGGTAACGGTCGAATGCGTCGAAGTGCATAGCAATTTACGATTTCGCCTTGACTCCGCGCCCGATCAGTATGATGACCGCACCGACTACGATCACACCAACCACGCCTGCAACGATGGTCGAAAGCGCGGTGTTGCCGAGGAAGGGAATTGTGTAATCGGGGATGAGTTTGAACGGCGCGGACTGACCCGCATTGATGAAGCCCATGTCCATGGCGACGCGCTCCAACCCGTCCGGGTCGGCGGAGGCGAAGGGCGAGAGCAGGACGACGAGCAAAGCAATGGCTCCTCCGGCAAATATCCAGCTGCGGCTGGCTTTGGCAGACTCGGAGCCTTCGCCCAACAGGTCGGGACGAGTCTGCATGATGAACGCCACCGCAAATACCGTAATCAATGCTTCGCCGAGCCCGATCAAGGCGTGGACTCCCAGCATGGCGGGGATGACAATCCCCAACTGCGAGGTGCCGCTCAACCACAATTGCAGGGAGGTGAGCAGTGCGCCCGCCAGCACAGAAAGCCACGCGGCAAACCCGATGACGGTCAGTTTGACGGCTTTGGGCTGCCCGATCACCGAACGATACAAACCGTATCCGATCGCGGCGGTGACCAGACCCATGTTGAGGATGTTGCTTCCCATCACCAGCAGACCGCCATCCTGGAAGAGCAGCGCCTGCACCGCGATCACGGCGGTCATCACCAGCATACCCGCCCATGGACCGAGCACAATCGCCGCCAGCGCCCCGCCCAGCAAGTGACCGGACGTGCCGCCCGCCACCGGGAAGTTGATCATTTGCGCGGCGAAGATGAATGCCGCCATCACGCCCATGAGGGGAATTTGCTTTTCGCCGAGCGCTTTGTTGGTTTTGGAAATGGCGACGCCGAGGATGACGGCGGTGACCGCCCAGCAAGCCAGGGAAACGACGAGGTTCAGAAAGCCGTCGGGAATGTGAAGGGGGGTTGGGGAGTAATGCATCTCAATCTCCTTTTTGACACTCAGGACAGATACCGATAAAAGTGACGTGGCTATCCATAAGCCGGTAGCCGCTCTCAGACTCTAATTGACGATAAAGGGTTTCGAGCAGGGAGTGTTTCATCTCCTTTTCACTTCCACAGTTGCGGCATTTCAGATGGTGATGCTCATGCCGCGCGATTTGGTAAACCAGATGCCCATTCTTCTTGTGTGCGGAATGCGCCAAGCCGTTCTTTGAAAGAAATTCCAATGTGCGGTAGACCGTCGTTTCCGTCAGCCCGGGCTGTTCCAGGCGGGCTTGCCCATAGATTTCTGCGGGAGAAAGATGCGCCCCGGAATGGTGAAGCACATGCAGGATGGCAAGACGCTGGGAAGTCATACGATACCCCCGCGCGCGGAGCAGGGGAGCATAAGCAACGGCACAAGACATGAGAATTTCCTTATTGCAAAAAGTTGCAATAGCAATATATAGAAGAGAAAAGGAGGGGATTTCTTACTTATGTGACAATAGGCGATGGACCATTGACCATGGACGATGGACAACCAGGAGCCATTTACGGTTATCTGCTATTACCTATCGTCTATTGTCTATCGTCCACTGTCCATCCGGGTTTAGGGTTCCCACTCGAAATGGACAAGCGCGGCGAGGTACAGTTTGCCGTCCACGCGCTCCATCCCCACCGCCCAGGTCTGCCAATCCAAGCCGCCATATTGCTCCGTACCCGGGAAGTGAACAGAGTAATAATCCATGCCGGGGTAGGTCCACTCGGGGACGTAGGTCACGCCGCCGGTTTTCAACTCCTTGCAGGTGAGGACTGCGCCGGGCGTGAACACCTGCTGCAGGGAAGGCAGGATGATCTCTTGAAACGAACCCTTGACGGGCAAACCGCTCCCTGCGCCAAGCCCCCACTCCGCCTGGAAGGTGGTTTCAAATACAAACCTGGCGTGTTCGACATCGTAATTGACAATGTTACCGTTGCGGATATAGGTCACATCCATGCCGCTGGTTGGGGGGACCAGCGAAGCCAGCAGCGCGCCGTCCTTCGTCTGCACGGCGGTTTGCAGGGATTGAATCAACTCTCGCGGGCGGGGGTCGTTGCAAAAGGCGGGAGCCGCCGGCGGGGCGGATGTTGCTGTGGGGGTGGGAATCGCCGTCAGCGCGGGGATGGGAGTAAAGGTCTCGGCGGGAGTCAAATTCGGCGGGGGGCGTGGCAGTTATCAGGGCGGTGGGAGGCGGGGGGTGCGTCCACAGGCGGGGAACAAGCCGCGAGAGTCAGCAAAATCAGAAGCAGGGAAAACTTTTTCATCTCGTCCTTCAAGAAAAACCGGCGGATATGCTCCGCCGGTTCATTGTACTACTTTGCGTTCGCCTCTTCTGCCATCTTTTTGGCGATGCGCTTGACGACCTCCGCCACGCCGCCGATGGGGTTTTTCAGCGTCTCGAAGGCGACCTCGACGATTTCGGGAGCCATGCGTTTGATGTTTCGGAAACGCCGCGCAAGGAAGGTTTCGTCGGGTTCGGATTCTTCGAGCGCGGTTTGCACTTCCTGTAACTCGGCTTTGACATCTTCCTTCTCGGCGGGCGAAAGATTCGATTGTTTTTCAACCGCTTCGAAAATGACCTTGAACAGCGGCGCAAGTTGGATGCTTTGATTGGTGACGACGTTGTTATCGCCCATGACGATGTTGCTGCGCTCCACGTTGCCGCCGATGACAATGCTGCCGTCTCCGGCGTTCAAACCGTCTTTTTTCTTTTTTGCCGCCATCGTTCCTCCAAACCTGTCTTTTTGTACCGCAAGATTTATCTTGCAATGTGGGCTGTGCGAAATAAATTTCGCAGTACCGCACGATTCATCTTTCAATGCAGGTTGCGCGAAATAAATTTCGCGGTACAACAGCCTATCCATCCTTCGGCGCGATAACCACGCGGAAGCCAAGATCGTCGTTGAACATCAGCGGGATGGACCAGTTGCAAAACGACGAACGCGCAAACCACTGGTAGCCGATCCACGAGCCGCCGCGCACGATGCGGTACTTCTTATCGTCATCATACCACGTGCGCGTCCATTCCCACACGTTGCCGCTCATATCCCACGCGCCGTCGGGGCTGACGCCGCGCGGGAAGGTGCAGACCGCCGTCGTACCGCCCAAACCGGAACCGGTGGCTTCGCTCTCCCAGTGTTGGCGGCGGTTTTATCGAAGCCGTCGCCCCGGGGGTACTCGCGCCCGTCCGTCCCGCGCGCGGCGCGTTCCCATTCATCGTCGCGCGGCAGGCGGATGATGTATCCCTCCGGCACAGCCACGATCTTCTTTGCCAGCCAGTTGCAGTAGGCTTCGGCTTCGAAGAAGCACACTCCCACTACCGGCACAATCGGGTTGCTCAACTCGATGTTATGCCAGTAGTACGGCACGTTGCGTTTCGCCAGCGGACGATGCTCCAGCCAGTCGCGTTCCACATCCTGAAGCGTGCGTGAATCATATTTGCCGGTGCGCCATTCCCAGCCGGTATCGCTCCAAAACTCACGGGTTTGGTAGCCGTCCTCTTTGACAAAGCGCGCGAACTGGATGTTGGTGACCGGATAGCGCGCGATGAAATACATGCCGGGGATTTCCCGCGCTTCTTTCTTGACCCCAGCCTGATACTCACCAGCAGGCACTTCTACAAACCGATCCAGGTCGCCGGGTCTCCAGCCGAGCCTGCCCAGCAGCAACCCGGCATGACGCCGCAACTCAGGGCGGATGGCGCCATCCTGCATGGTTTCGGTCAACGCCCTGGAGGACGCGCTCCTTGCTTTGGAGCGGCACGCCGCCGGGCCAGGTATCCAGCACCGCGTCGCCCGCAAGGACAACCGCCTCCCCCGCAGGACCCGGTTTCTCGTTCACCAGCGACTCAACCACTTCACCGGCAATCTTCGGCAGTTGCTGGCGGATGCCGAGGTAGCCAATGGTGAGCAGGGTCACTTCGCGCCAGGCTTGCTCGCCCACGTGCCGCGACAGGGTCTCGATGATCGGCTTGGAATCGCCCTGCCCCATCAGCGCGAGCGCAACCGCCGCAAGGTATTCTTCAAACGTGAGGTGGATGAAGCCGTATTCGCCGGGTCCGCGTTCGAGCAGGAGCGCGGCATGTTCGCGCACGTCCTGCATGAACTGGCGCGCCGCCTGGTGCGGGGAAACATCCCCGCGTTCGTGGAACAGTTCCTCCAGTTTGCGGCGCATATCCTCCCGCCCCACCAAGCCCACGCCCGGGCTGACTTCGTGCATCCACAAGGCGAGCGGGGCAAGGATGCGCACGGTCTGGATTTCGTCAATGTCGCGTCCGGGCGCGCGTCCGCTCAGGCTGCGGGCGCGGTTCCACGTGGAGAGCATGGTGTTGACGTATTGGTCGTACAACTGCACGCGGCGTTCGGGCAGGGTCACCCCCGGCGTTTCATCAAAGCCGGGATGGTCAGGAGCAGGGGCGTGGACGCCAGTTGGCGCACGCCCGGGTTATGGTTGATGGCATCCAACAGTTCGCGGCGTTCGGTTTCGGCGTCGGCGCTGGCGATGGACGTATTGCCCTGCGCCTGCTTTTCGAGGGCGGCTGTCCACTGACCGATGAATTCTTCGATCTCATCGTCTTCAAAGTCCACGATGGTGCATTCGACCAAATCCTCCGCCGAGGGGCGGACGGCGCGATAGCCGACCACGCGACTGGTCAGCACGAACTTGTTGCCCTGCCGATGGTGAAAGGCGTAGAAATCCATCACGCGCTCGACGACCGTGTTGCGCATGTTGAGGTCGCGCACCTCGTCGAGACCATCCAGCAAAATCAGCGCGCGCCCGGCTTTCAGGGCTTCGCTGAGCATGTCGCTCACGGGCAGGTCTGCGCCGATGCCTTCAGAAGTAGTCGGCGATGAAATCGTCCAGAGGGATGTCACGGGATTGCAGGGCGTTGGCAAACGCCGCCAACGGGAGCAGAATGGGCAGGTAATCCTCCAGCCCGATCCGCCCGCCTTCGCCCCGCGCCAGACGCAAAGCCAGATACTTGACAAACGTGGTTTTCCCCGCGCCGGGGTCACCCAGCACGATGACCCCCGAATGTTTTTTCAACACCTCCAGGAGCGGAACCGGCTCCCCGAAATGCAGGATTTCCTCTTCGTGGTCGGTGATGTCGCGTCCGGCAAGGCTGAGGTCGCGCTTCCAAGTGTCGCCTTCGGGCAGTTCCATGCGCGCCTTGAGCGGGACGTACAGATCGAGCAGTTTGAGCCGCAATGGGACGCGGTCTGCGACGCCCATGCCTTTCAGGCTGAGGTAGTAGTGACGGTCCGTCAGGTAGGCGAGGTAAGCCGCCGTCGCCTCGCGCAACGTCTCGGCGGGCAGGGCAGGTTTGAGGTCCCGCCAGAAGCGTTCTGCGAGGACGATGGTCTGCCCGTGGATGATGGCGCTGTCCGTCACTGCGCCGCCCACGGCGATGCTCTGATCCCCTGCCTGGATTTCCTGTTCGGGGGACTTGGTTTGTCGGGTTGTGCGTTTTGAAAGAGTTTTTTTGTCGGTCATGCCCAGCCTCGCAGTGTCTGGAAATCAGTATACAATGATTCCAGGCGGGACGGGTTTACCAAATTGAAAGGTAGTTCCGAGGGCGGTTTGAGCCGTGAAACAGGGCGTGGATTACGCTGATTTCGCGGATTCCTTGGGGCTTTTCCGCGTTTTTCCCCGCTTTCGGTTAGGGTTGATCAACAAGTTAAAATTGCAGGGCAAGATGCCATCTTGCCAGGGGCAATTTAGCAAATTGCCCTACATGTTCATGTTGTTTGGGTACTGGGTTTATTCCGGTTCGCCGAAGAGGACGACGACGATATGTTGGTTCAGGAATTTCGGCTTCGAGTCTTCGTCCGAGGCGATTTGCCCGAGCGTGTACCCGCCTGCAATCGGGACGTTTTCGCCCAGGATTTCCTGCAGAGCGGCGGCTTCCACACCGGGATGGGCTTTGAGAAGCATCTGCCAGGCGACATCCACCAGCACGAGCGCGAGGACGGGTTTGGAATTTCCCAGCTGGCGCGGCGCCTGCTGGGCGGCGTTGCGGGCGGCGTTTTCGCACGCAACGCGGTCGCCGACAAGCAGGTAGGCATCAATGCCGTCGCGGATGATGGCGTTCATGCGGAAACTCCCGTCCGCCTCCACGCGGATGGGCGCGCGCACCACCAAGCCGTCGCCCTGCTCCACGCCGAGGGGATACAACCTTGCCAGATAACTCAGCGGAGGGAACGCCCAATCGCGCGCGGGGTAGCCGAACAAGCCCGCATACGTTTCCGAGGTGGGGCGTCCGTCCAGCGTGCGCAGCCAAAAGCCGCGCGAACGGGTGACGCGGAACTGGTTGCCCACCGGTTTCCAGCCGTGGTCGTAGCCGACGCCAATTTTCAAGCCGCCGCGCATGAACGCCGCGACCAGCCCCCCGGTGCCGGTCTGGTTGCCCGCGATCTGGTAGGTATTGCCCGTGTGCAGGTCGCCGCTGGAAAGCCCGCCGGTGACGTGCAGCCCGGCTGGGATGGCGTTGCAGAACTGTTCGGCGTCGCCGTTGAAGCCGTCTGCAAAGCACAAGATGGTTTGACGCTCCGTACGCGCCGCGGCATGTCCCTCGACCTTGGAGGCGGCTTCCCGCCCGGACTGGGCATAGCCCGGCAACCAGAGCATATCCGCCTGGAAATCGCCGCTGAGCATGGCGACCACCACTGAATGCGGGTGATGGCCGTCGCCGGTGAATCCCGCCGGGGAACTGAAGCCGATCATCGGCGCATCGCCCAACAGACTGGAGACGCCGTTCAACACTTCACGGGGCTGGTACTGGTGGGAGGCGACCACCACGGCAAAACCGGGCGCGAACGCGCCAAGCCGGTTCAGGGCTTGATGCGCGGCTTGCAATCCCGCCTCGCGCCCATCGAGCGCCTGCGCCTTTCCCACGGATGCAATCAGTGCCATCGTTCCTCGCTATCCTTCCGCCACCGGGATGGTGAAATGGAAGGCGGTGCCTTTGCGGTACTCGCTCTCGAACCAGATCCGCCCGCCCTGCATTTCCACCAGGCTCTTGGTGATGTTCAAACCCAGGCCGGTACCCGGGGCTTCGCGCGCCTTGGGGTCTTCGGAGCGGAAGAATTTCTGGAATATCTTTTGCTGGTCTTCGATGGCCATGCCGATGCCGTTGTCCTTTACCCACAGGTGAAGCACGCGCGGAGCGCCGTCGGGGTCCCCACTGGTTGGCGCTTTCCTCCACGCCCACTTGAATCACGCCGCCTTCGGGCGTGTATTTGATGGCGTTGCTGACGAGGTTGATGAGCACCTGTCCCACGCGGTTGCGGTCCGCCCACATTTGGGGCAGTCCTTCCGGCACGATCAATTGCAGGGTCTGCTTCTTGTCTTCGAACTGACGGGTGAAGGCGCGCACCACTTCCTCGATCAGGTCTGCCACGCCCGTGGCTTTGTACTCGAGGCGCAGGCGTCCCGCTTCGATCTTGGAATTGTCGTTGAGGTCCGAAACCAGGGTGGACATGCGCTCGACGTTGGTTTTGATGGTTTGCAGGAAGTTCGACTGCATCTCATTGACCTGTCCCACCGCGCCGCCCGCCAGCAATTCGGTGTAGCCTTTGATGGAGGTCATCGGGTTTTTCAACTCGTGCGCCACAAGGGAGACGAAATCGCTTTTGGCGAGGTTTGCGCGCTGGACTTCGTCGTACAACTGGGCGTTGGAAATGGCGATGGCGGCGTGGTCGGTGAGGCGGGTGAGGAAGTCAATATCCGCCTGCGTGTCGCTTGTGCTTTCGAGATACAACAGACCGATCACGGTCGTTTCGCGGCGGATGGGAATCACCATCTGCGTGTTCGCAGCCAGGAGCAGCTTGCTCTTCGACGCTTCGACCACCTCCTGCTGGGGCAAGCCGGTCTCCACCGCCTTCAACATGGACGGCAGTTCGATCTTCATCATTTCGTCCGGCAGGTCCTCGATCAATTCATCCAGCCCCTGGTGTGCCATGACGCGCAGTTTTCCGTCGGCGAGCGTGCCGATCAGCCCCGCCATCGCGCCGGATTGACGCAATGCCCAATCGAGCGTGATGCGCATGGCGCGTCCCATTTCGAGGCTGGCGTTCAGTTCGCGGTCAATGCGCTGCATGACCGAGAGTTCCTCCACGCGCTCCGCCAGTTCCTGGTCGGTGAGGGTGTAGAGGCGGGCGTTTTCGATTGCCACCGCCGCCTGCCCGGCGAAGGCGGTCAGCAGGGTCTGGTCGTTCGGAACGAAGGGCAGTCCGTCGCGGCGGTTGATGACTTCGATCACGCCGATGATGCGGTCTTTGACTTGCAGGGGAACCGCCATCAACGAACGGCTGCTGAAGCCGGTCTGCTGATCCACGCCTTTGAAGCGGGAGGGGGAATTCTGGGCCTCGTTCTCGATCACCGGCCCGCGGGTTTGGACGGCGCGCCCGACGATCCCCGTGCCGGGCGGCAGACGTTTGCCAATCAGGTTCGGAAGCGACAGGACCCCACCGTCACCTGGAAGACGAGTTCGTCCGTCTGCTCGTCCACCAAAAACAGGCTGCCCGCTTCGCAATTCAAAATTCCCACCGCGTTTTCGAGGATGTTTTGCAACAGCGGGGTCAATTCCAGCGTGGAGGTCAACTGGCGGGTGATCTCGTTCAAGGTGGATAGCTGGTGTGCGCGTTGTTCGGTCTCTTCGAGCAGGCGCGCCTTGACGATGGCGCCGGCGGTCTGGTCGGAGATGGCTTGCAGGAGTTCCAACTGTCCGCGGGTGTAGGCAATCGAGCCGTCGCGGTCGCCGACGCTGAGCGCGCCGATCGTCTCCGCACCCGCGTTGAGCGGCACGCCCATCCAGGCGAAGACGTTGTCGAGCGCCGGCGTATCGCCGCGCGCCTGACATTCGCGCAGGTAATCCTGCGTGATGATCGGACGCCCTTTGCGGATCACATCGGGACTGAGGCCCGAGTTTGCAGAAAAAGGCTGGTTCTCCTTTTCGGGGATGCGCTCGTTATTTTCCAGGCAGAAGCCGTAATAAAAATAATCGCTGTCCTTGTTGTACAGGGTGATATGGAAATGCGAGGTGGGAATGATCTGCGCGGTCTGGGCGTAGATCAGTTCCAGCACGTCGTCGAAGGTCAGGGTGACGTTCACGCCTTTCGAGACGCGCGTCAACGCGTTCATTTCCTGGATGCGCCGCTCGAGTGTGGGAGACGGTCTGCACGCGCTCGATTGCCACCGATGCCTGGTCGCAGATGTTTTCGAGGAAGCGTAAATCGCGCGGCGTGTACGGCTGACCCGTCAAACGCGGACCCAGCGCCAGCCAGCCGTTGGGACGTTCCTTGCCCGGCAGGACGATGAACAAGCGCGCGCCGAGCAGCGCCGGGCGGGACTGTTCCGGCTGGAGCGGCTCCGGCAAATTGACGGTGTTATCCAGATAGAGCGGCAGTTTCTCCTGCTCGAAATATTTCGCAAGCGGGCTTGACGAGGTAAAGCGGATGTCGCTGGTGGGGCGGCGGTCGTCGCCGGGGAGGGCGGAGAAAAAGTCGTTGAGCGAGTCGTAGGTGTAGATGTGGATCCGGCTTGGCGTCAGGGTGGAGGCGACCTGGTCGCGCATGATCGTCCCGATGGTGTTCAAATCCAGCGCGGTTGCCAGCCGGTGGGAGAAATCTTCGAGCTGCGCGGCGTAAACGCGCGAACCGCGGAAGAAAACCGTATCCACCAAATTTTGCAGGTAGGCGCGGATGGGTTCGAGGAAAAGCGCCAGCAGGAACAAAACCACGCCCACGATGTACGGGTTGTTCGAGGGCAGGCGGTCCCCGGCGACCAGCCCGGCGCCCGTGATGAGCAGGGCGTAGCCGATGGTGACCAAAACCGTCAGCAGGGCATACATTACCCCGCGCCGCACCAGTTCGTCGGTCCGCAGGAAGCGGAAGCGCAGAATGGTGTAGCCGATCGTCAGCGGGAACAAGGTCAACGGCAGGAAGAGGTATGGTGAAAAGTTCGTCGGGCGGATGAAGCCAAAGACGAGCCAAATCCCAAGCGGTATGAAAGCAACGCTCGTGCCGATCAAAATGATGCGCGACTGCGTCTTGATGACCGGCGATTGAGCGTAAAGCGCATGAAAGAGGTTCATGCCGATGTAAAGAAAAACGCTGACCGATACGAACCCGTAAATCAACTGCCAGTTCTGAATGTAGACGGTCGGTCGTTCAAAATTGAAGAGATTGGGGAAGGCGGCAAACGCAAGCGCCAGGCCGACTGCCACCCCAACCCAGCGCAGATAAGGGCGGTTGATGATCGGGCGCGGCTCGGAGGGGGAACACCAGCGCAAGGTTGACCAGCGCGCCGCCCGCCAGTCCGCAGGCAAGCGTCCACAAGACGGTGAATTCGTGGGTGGTAATGAGGTTGAAATACGTGCCGGTGACGATCGCCAGCGAAGAGGTGAAAAGCGAAAAGGCGCGTCCCGCCGGTTCACTGCGGCGGAAGCCGAAAATCCACAGACTGACCGCCAGGAAGATCGCCCCCAAAATGGAAGGCACGATGAAATAAACGGCGCGGCTCGTCGCAGGGAACTCGTGCAGGGTGATGTCGAACGTGCGCACGTCCCCCGCCTGCGCCAGCACCTTCACCTGGACCGTTTCGCCCGGCTCGTGCGCCGATAATATCTCGCGCGCCCCGGCGGCGCTCTTCACGGCTATTCCGCCAACGGAGAGAGCTGGTCGCCAACTTTCACCTGCTCGTACAGGAACCAGGCCGGGTCGGCTTCCCCGGGTCCCGTGCCGTTGAACACCATCGTATGCTCATAGAACGCGCCCAGGAACGGCTGTTGAATCCACCGGTTTGCAAAGAACAACGCCAGCAGGAAGACGATCACCGCCACTGCCTGGTAGGCAAAAACGATCCATTGCAGAACCTGGTTGATCAGCACGCCGTAGCGCTGAAAACCCAGCCGGGTACGTTGCACGCCTTGTGCCAACATGGTTGAAATTTTACACTACAACTCCGCCAGGGGTATATGGTACTTTCATGACAAAGACGTAAGGTGGGGCTGCCGGACCGGGAAAGCAGATAAAAAAACGCCCCTCGACGACGTTCCCACCCTGGGTGCTTTTCCCGCCTTCTCCGCTCCGCATCGTTCTGGATGGGTGGCTGCTCCTGTTATTCTCAAAGCGGGTTCCACCCTGACAAAATTCCCGCCGCAATCTTCGGCGGCGGGAGCAAGTCCATCGAATGGACGCCTACTGGTTCACCAGCGCTTCGTACACGGATTCGGGAATCTCCGGCACGTGATAGATGTAGACGTACTCCAGCCCATGGATGAAGACGGTCTTTTCGGGCGTCACATCCTTCAAGACCCCCAGGATTTTCTCGGTCTCAGGCTGTTTTCCGCGCACAATCGGATACAGGACGAGGTAATCCGAACTGCGGATTTCATCCGCGATCTGCTGGAAGGATTCGTCGAACAAATAGATCCGCTTGAAGACCAGCGTCTCGCCGGGGAAGTAGTAGGAAAACGTCCCCATGCCGTTGTAGACGTAGGCGCGCAGTTCCTTCGCATTCGGTTTTTGCGCGAGATAATCCGCCGCTTCGGAATACCCTTCGCCGTAGCCGTAGGTCGCCGCCTGGCTGGCAAACGGATTTTTGTACGTGAAATAATACGGCGCGTACGGCAGACCAAAACCGATCTGCGCGAGAACTAAAACGACCATCACAGCCAGAGCCGCATACGCATGGGATAAACCCTTCCAGCGGGATTGCGCCCATCCCACAGCCGCGACCCAGCCAATACCCGCCATCACGTCGAAAGCGACGTAACTGTTCATGATGTAATGCGCCGCATTCCGTCCCTGTGCGATGCCGAACATCAGGATGAAAAGGACGCCCAGCAAAGCCAGATACCCAGTCAGAGACCGGGCTTGTGTCGAAAAGAGTTCTTTATTCTTCGAGAACAGGAAGAGAGCCGCCAGGATCAACCCGATCCACGTGATGAAGGTCGTGCCGGATGCCCAATAGCGGAGGTAGAGGAGGATTCCGTCAAAGCGTGTGACCACGTTGAATTCAGCAGGATCCAACTCCTCGGTTACATCGAGGCGGGCTCCCTGGAAGGCGTAACTAAAGGCGTTGCCGTACACTTCGCGGAGCATCCTGCCGGGATCCACCCACATGCCGGGCCAGAGGATGAAATATACCAACGCCGCCGTCCCAAACCAAATGGCAAAAGTTTTGACCGCATCCAAAAACCTTGCGCCAGCGGTCGTCCCATCGCGTTTGAAGAGCCGGAGGACCAACATCAACCCCACCACCCCAAGCAGGGCAATGGACGTGGACTTGGTCAACTGCGCCAGCCCGAATGCCGCGCCGGAAAGGAGGAGATAGATCAGCCTTCGTTCTTGGCTCAGGTAAATATGCAGTCCCAGCAGGGAGACCAGCACGAACAAGGACCCCATGCTTTCCATGTTGAGCAGGCGGGAATGTCCGAGGAAAAAAGGCGAGATGGTCGCCAATGCAATGGAAAGGAAGGCGGCGTTTTGACCCGCGAGCAGGCTCAGCAAGAAGAAAGCCGTGACCGCCAAAATCGCGAGGACGCCCGCCTGAATGTAACGGCTGTTACGAACAAGCTCGATGGTTTCCTTCCCGTGTTCGCGCATGAATTCCTCGAAGAACGGTTTGCGCTGGTCGAAATATCCCTGCCCGAATCCGCGATATTCCGGGAAGTAAAAATGCAGGGCGGTGGAAATGATCCACATATTCGTCACACCGGGATGGTATTCGAAATACGTGTCTTGAAAATCCCTGTGTGTGACGGCATAGTAGAAATTAACGCTTGAAATCACCCACCAGGGTTCGTCAATGTTGACGGCGCGGTCGTTCTTGGTCAGGCGGGACGGGAGGGTCAACGCCAGCAGGAGCAGCGCGTATATGATTTTTGTGCGATGACGGTTCAGTAAGTTATTCATGGTATGCTCTCGCCGCCGTCCCCGGCGGCGGGGATGCCGCCTGGAGCGAAGTTAATCATTTCAGATTCGCCAGCGCTTCGTAGATTTCAGGACCCAGTTCCGACACCTTGTAAATGCGGACGTATTCATACCCGTTCAGCCAGACGACGTGGAACGGTTCCGCCTTCGCCATGGCGTTGACGAAGTTCAGGTGGTGCGCCAGTTGACCCTGATTGGCATAATACACGACGAGATAATCGGAGGCGCGCAGGTTGGTCAACAGGTCCTCGGTATGTTCCCCGTCCGAATAATACGGCCGGTAACTGATGGTGGGACCGGGATAATAGTACGAAACGCATCCGCGGCTGTAGTATGAAAAGACCGTCGCGTTTTCGGCGTCGGGAAGGGAAGCAAGATATTTCGCGGCGATATCCAAGCCTTCGCAATACGGGAAGTGCGGAAATTTGTTATACCATCCCGCCGCATACAAAATCGGATTGCGGTACGTGAAGTAATACGGGTAATTAGTAATTACACTGCCAACTTGATAGAGCATCACAAGGGCAAGCATACCGTATTGCCAAATATTGCGTGACGAAGGAAGCCGCTGAGACAGCCATTCTGCAAAATGGAACCATCCAAGCCCTGCCAGCAGGTTCAGCGAAAGATAACTCGAAAGGACATAGTGCGGGGAGTTGCGTCCCTGCGCGACGCCGATCAACAGGATGAAGGCGATTCCGTTGACAAGCCATAGGGTAAAGAAAAGTTTGTTCCGCTGAGACCGCTCCGGGTCCCGCGTGAACGGGAGGGCAAATCCTAAAACCACGCCGAGCCAGGTCACGGGCGTCGTCCGGTACAGGAGAATCTTCGCCACCTCCCATACATCCGCGAAGCGAGTGTTCAAGGTGAATTGAGAGACATCCAGTTCTTCGGTGATCTTGAGCCGCGCGCCCTGGAAGGCGTAACTGAAGGCGTTGCCGTACACTTCATAGAGCATCTTGCCAGGCGCGACCCACATGCCGGGCCAGAAGATGAAATACGTGAGCGCCAAAAAAAGGAACCACAAGCTAAAGGTTTTCAGCGCGGACAAGAATCCTTTTCCCCATCCCTGCCCGCGGTCTTGAATCACCCTCCACAACAACAACACGCCGACAGCCGACAGCATCGCAATCGAAGAGGATTTCGACAATGACATGAATCCCGCCGCGACGCCTGAGAGAATCAAATAAGCGGGCTTGTTTTCCTTGAAAAGATGGATCGCCAGCGAAACCAGCGAGATCATCCCGAAGAGTGAAACCATGCCCTCGTGATCCATCAGGCGGTGCTGGCTCAAATAGAACGGGTCGAACATGGCAAAGAGCAGGGCAAATACCGCGACCGGCTTCGGGAAGAATTTTTGCAATAAAAAATATAGGACAAGAAACAAAACCAGCAAAACAAAAACTTGAATGATGCGGGAGTAGATCAACAAAACAAGCGGGTCATAACCATGCTCGACCATGAACGGGTCGAGCCGTCCCTTTTCGTAATCGAGATACCCCTGACCGAATCCGCGATATTCGGGGAAATACGCCAGCATCGCAAACGAGATGATCCACATGGTCGTCACCGCGGGCTGGTATTCGTAAACCGTCTTATCGAATTCCCTCTGCCCCAGCGCATAATAGAAATTCGCGCCCTGGCTCAACCACGACGGCTCGTCGAGTGTGACGAAATCGCCGATGCCCGCCAGGCGGGGAGCGAGAAAGGTCACGATCAGGGCGACGGTGATAGCGATGTCAATTGATTTGTTTCGACTCATGATGATGAATTATACAATACTGACAAAGTACACGCTGCCAGATCTCGGAGGTCTCGTAGACCTCCGAGATCTGGAGAAGATATTTTGCCTTTATTCTATTGATGTTGGAGTGACCTTTCAAGTCTCCCGTCAGTTACAGCAAGCCATGAAATTTTGGGGAAATCACTAGGATATTGAGAATTATTATAAATTGGGTAATCAGTAGCCCAGTAAGAAAAGCCCAAAACAGCCAAGATAACAGTAGTTACAAAACCTATGATGATTTTTACCCAAGTTTGCACACATTAAGTGTTACATTTTTTGAATCGTTTGTAAAGAATATTATTTATATTTATGAATTCAAGTCGTAAGTGCAACAGATGTATGGTAGAACACCTCAAAGGGTGTTTTGAAACGCAGGCATTTGCGTGGTCTGAAATTTAACATTGAGGTGATTTGATCGATCTTTTTATCCGAGAAGGTTTTAAAGTCAGATTTCCTGGGAAGGTATTGTCGCAGCAAGCCATTGGTGTTCTCATTCGTGCCGCGTTCCCAAGCGGCATAGGGATGAGCGAAATAGAATTTGAGTTGAAGGGTTTTCGCAATAAGTTCGTGCTCGGCAAACTCTTTGCCATGGTCAGAAGTTAAGGTATGCACTTTGTCCTTGACAGGCAATAGCAGTTTGCAGACCTGTCGGCGAACGGCTTGTGCTGTTCGGCGCGGGACTTTTCCCATCATGGTGAAACGAGATTTTCTTTCAGTCAACGTTAGCATGGCGTGCTTTTGTTGTTTGCCAAGCAGGGTGTCCACTTCCCAGTCTCCCAGGCGTTTTCGGGTGTTCACACGGGCTGGGCGCTCCTCAATCGAGCGGCAATTTGGCAATTTGCCTCGCCGATCATAGCTGCCGTAGCGTTTCCGGCGTTTCTTTTGGCAGCGCAAGTGCTTGTACAAATCACCGCCTGCTTGTTTGTCAACCAGAATATGTTGGTAAATCCATTCATGACTGATCCGAATGCCTTGCTCCTTTCTCAGCCTGCCAGAGATTTGTTCTGGACTCCAATCCTGCTTCAACAGGTTGTCCACTAACCTCCAATGATCGGCTGTCAGCCGGGGAACTGCTTTCTGCCTGCGAACCGTTGCAAGTTCATGGGCTTGTTGTGGACGGTAGCCGCGTTGCCCTCGATTCCGCTTCAACTCGCGGCTGACACTCGACTTGTGAACGCCAATTACTTCTGCGATCTCTGCAAGGGTATGTTTGGTTTTCCGCAATGCATAAATCTGGTATCGTTGAGGCTGGGTAAGCTGGTGGTAGGTTCTCATAGTGCTCCTTTGACTTGGTCGTCTGAGAAGCATTATCCTACCCCAGCTTACCTCTCAGCGTCCTTCAAAGTTGCACTTGTGAGTTGAATCTACAATTCGAATTGTAGTTACTTAGAGGCGTTAACTCCGCCCCAAATACTAATATATTTACCGCCTGAAATATCCTCAGGAATGATACCGGTTGATATCATTTGTTGATATAAACTTCTTCTTTGGCTACGTGTTTGTTCCATGAACCTTATAAATTTCGCAACCTCAGTGGGTATAGGTGAATATTGTTCTCGGTATTCAATATATTTAGTAGCATCAGAAATATCTTGAGTCATAAGGATTGAATTTTCATATTTTGCAAGACCTATTGTTTCGTAATTAACTACAGCTTCAGTATGCTCTGTCTCGGATGAAAAAATATTCAACCATTCTTGATGCATCCAATGCCAGCCCATGACATCTATATTTTGGTTTTTATCAAGTATAAGTTGGGCTAAAATTACACCACCCTTATCAAAAGGAAATGCTACTAAAACTGGACGTGTATCAGGACTATCCCATCTAAATGTTTTGCGTTCATTATCAAGAACGTTATACATAGGCTGACAACCAACTTCTTTTAGAGAATCGCTGTAGGTTTCACTCATTACAAAATCAGGAACTTTGTCAAAACTTGGTCCTAGTTGCATTGCTCCCCTTTTTCCTATCTCAAGTTGTCTAAGTTGTTTGTCATTGTATAAGGTTATAAGATAATTCCTCATTTCTGGTAGTTGGTCTTGGCTTACAGTTGGATTTTCTCTAAATCTTTCACCTCTTGTAAATATTTTTACTCCACTAAACTGGTTATTCTCAAGCTCAATCACAGCAACGGCAGAGTAAATTTTTTTCTCCTGTCCCCCATTATCTATTGTAGTTAATATTCCGTCTACCATTGTTGCTTCTTGTTGGTTTCCTATTGTTACATCTCTTTTGTCAGCAAGCCAAATGGCAACGATTTCCCCGTTTTTATTTGCATAAACAGGCATACCATATTTCTCGCTCCACGACTTGGGCAAATCTCCCTCAGGGGTTGAATAAGTCTCAGGTGCAGCAGAAAGTATTTGTTTTTCTTTTTCTGTCAATTCCACGTCAGGGCTGAGGGCTGGAGTCGCCGTCGGCGCGGGTGTGGGCGTCGGTTCGAGGGTCGAGGTGACTGTCACTTTGGAAGTGACAGTCACCTGCGGGGTCGGGGACAGGCAAGCGGAAAGGGTCAACGCTGTAATGAAAAGAAGGATCATGGATTTTTTCATGGCAAACTCCCTATGAACACTCAGACCTCGGAGGTCTGAGAGACCTCCGAGGTTTCGATCTTCCATCGGTTAGACGGTTTCTAATTGGACCAGTTTCAGCATATCAGGCCTGATGCGCGTGCTCAGGTCGAGGATTTCAATGCCCACCACCCGGTTATTTTCATCGAAATCAAGGATGACCCCCGACTGAACCTCTTCGGATTCAACAATGACGCTGTCATCGAGACGCAGGTAAAGCGCGTCGTTTTCCTTGTCAACTTTTAGTTTCATCGCTTGCTCCTCAATCTTCGGTCAAAGAACAGGGTAACGATCCGCCCGGGTCTTCGTTTCATTCATTTTACTTCCTTGAGAAAATCCTTGATCTCGACTCCCGCGTCGCGCAGGGCGCCTTTCAACGTGTATCG
Organism: Chloroflexota bacterium; assembly: GCA_013112685.1. Lineage (GTDB taxonomy): Bacteria > Chloroflexota > Anaerolineae > Anaerolineales > Villigracilaceae > Villigracilis. Next base: position 2,750,557 of record JABFGC010000002.1, read on the forward strand.
GTCCACTTCATCGTGAAAAGGGAATACGATAACCCTGCCGTCAGGATGTCTCATTTTCACATGACTTCCCTTACGATGAATCTCAACGAACCCCAATCGGGTCAATGCCGCCACAACTTGCCGCCCCGATAGCAAAGGCAATTTCATATCGTCAACTCGACGATTTCCTGATCTTCCGTTAATTCGGCGGGTTCCGACTCCAAATACAGGTCTATCGCCTCGCGGATGTTCTCAAGAGCTTCCTCCCGCGTCCTGCCCTGCGACCAGCAACTGGGAAGCGACGGAACGTGGGCGACAAAGAAGCCGTCCTCGCCGCGCTCGATGATGACTTGAATGTTCATGAATTACTCCTTTTCTTACACATTCACGGTCGAATTATATCTTTATTATACCGCCTCATTCCGAATGGTAAAATCAATGCGTGAAAGAAAAACTTCAATCCCTTCTCCGAAAACCTTTCGCAATTCCACTCGCGCTTTTTTTGCTCGTCCTCCTTGCATACGGCATCCTCACGCCGCGCATGGGTTTTTATTGGGACGACCTGCCCTTCGCATGGTTTTTAAAATTCTTCGGTCCCGGCGAATTCATCGAAGCCTTCAAACCCTTCCGCCCGTTGTTGGGATATGTCTTCCTCGTGACGACTGCCATCTTTGGGGGGAATCCAATCGTTTGGCAGATTCTCGGTCTCATAGCGCGCCTCACTCTCGGACTTCAAGTTTGGTCGCTGCTTCGGAAAGTTTTTCCCACCCGTGAGCGATCCGCCCTGTGGGTCGCCCTGCTCTTCACCGTCTATCCCGCTTACGGACAGCAATGGGTCGCTTTCACTCACGTCAACCAAGAGCTAATTCCGCTCATCTTTCTTCTTTCCTCTTTCATCGTCACAGTAAATCTATTACGCCACAGCAACTCCGTACCCCCGCATAATCTGGCAAATCGGAGATTTGCCCTACACCTCGTCCTCGCCATCTTCCTGCAAATCCTCGGTTTGTTCTCCACCGAATACTTCTTCGGTCTCGAAATCCTGCGCTTCTTCCTTATCCTCGTCATCCTCTCCGAATCCATTGCGGATAAAAAAGACCTGCTCAAGAAATCCGTCCTTCAATGGCTGCCCTATCTTATCGTCTGGATCGTCAACGCCGTTTGGACATACGCCTACCATCGCTCGCAAGCCTACAACTCGTATCAGATCAGCATTTCATCCCTGCTCTCCCCCCTCGCGCTAGTCAACGAATTCATCAACACCCTCTCCCTCTCCGCCTTTGTCTCCTGGCTGAACACGTTTAACATCTTTTCCTCCATAGACGGCTCTGCCACCCAAATCCTCGCGTTTTGCGTTTTGCTCCTTGCGGGATTGACGGCATATCTTATTGTAGACTCACAACGTAATTCGGAATCCGTAATGCGTAAAGACCCTTACGCATCACGCATCACGCATTACGAGTCAGCCACGTGGATGATCTTCATCGGTCTGGCATCCATCTTCGCTGGTCGTCTCCCCTCCTGGGCGGCGGGACTGCCGCTGAAGATCGAGTTCGACTACGACCGTTTCTTCATTTCCATCATGCTGGGAGCCAGTCTCTTCATCGTCGGTCTCGCGGATTTGATCTTGAAAGAAGGACGCGCCAGGCTGATTATCCTGAGTCTCATCGTCGGCATGTCGGCGGCGTATCAATTTATGGTTGCAAATACTTATCGCCGAGATTGGGCGAACACGCAGGATTTTTTCTGGCAAATGGCTTGGCGGATGCCCGCGTTGAAAGAAGGCACAGCGGTCTTGACCTACGAATTGCCGATCCAATATCTCTCGGATTATCAACTGATGTCCGCGTTGAATTGGATGTACGCGCCGAATTTGGATGGACGCGAAATCCCCTACGCCCTGCTCTACCTCAAAACGCGCTTCGAAGCATTTGAAATTCGCCCAAATGAGCCGGTTGAAATTACTTACCGTACCGTCGCTTTCAGCGGGAACACGTCAAACAGCGTGGTCATCTACAAAGAAGCGGATGGATGCCTGCGCATCCTCGACCCGGTGTACAACAACGCTGAAACTGTCCCCGGTGCGAGCTTTTACCTGATCGAAGCCATTCCGCTCTCCAACCCCGATCTGATCCTCACCGACGCGCCGACCCCCGAAATGGAAAAAAACCTGTTCGGAAGCGAACCCGCGCATGGCTGGTGCTACACCTACGCCAAAGCGGAGATTGCGAGACAAGCAGGCAATTGGGAAGAGGCAGCCAGGCTTTATAAAGAAGCCCAAAAAGCCGAATTATCCCCCGCCCTGCCGGTGGAATACCTGCCCTTCATCGAAGCCTTCGCGCGGATGGGTGACATGGACACTGCGCTCAAATTGACCGAGTGGACGATCAAAGGTCAGCCTGCTTTGTGCCCTGCTTTGACTACATTGTGGGGTCGAGTTTCGGGGGATGTTTTGCAAGCAAAAAGTTTGTTGCAGAAAGAATGCAAGCCATAACGTAGGATGGGTTTTCAACACGCCGATGTTCGCCCTTCAAAAAGGCGTCAGGCTGCAAGCCTGACCTGCAATTTACAACCCATGCTGTATCGCAATCACCGCCGCCTGGGTTCTATCCGAAACCCCCAGCTTTTCCAAGATCGCGCTGACGTGATTCCGCACCGTGCCTTCGGAGAGGTGGAGAGTCCCGGCGATTTCGGTGTTGGTCATGCCTTTGGCAAGCAGATGCAACACGTCCAGTTCGCGCTCGGTAAGTTTGTCCTTCAAAATGGATGCGGGCTGGGTTTGGTTGCTGGCGACTTGATGCAATAATTTTCCCGCCACCGCCGGGTCCACGAAGGATTTGCCTTCCACCGTTCCGCGGATGGCTTCGACAATTTTCTGTCGAGGCGTATCTTTGAGCAGATAGCCCGACGCGCCCGCGCGGATGGCGTCGAAGACCCATTCGTCATCGTCGTAGGTGGTCAGCACCAGGATTTTGATGTTCGGGAATTTTTTGCGAATCTCGCGCGTCGCTTCGATGCCGTTCATCCCCGGCATTTTCAAATCCATCAGCACGAGATCGGGGGATTTTTGGGCGACCAGTTCCAGCGCTTCCTGCCCGTCCTGAGCCGAGCCGACAACCTGGAAGTCCTTCTCCAGATTGAGAAGCATTTCCAGCCCGTCGCGGATGACTGCCTGATCGTCACAGAGGAGGATTTTCATAATTTTTTGACCATGGACGATAGACCGTAAGACTATCGTCCATCGTCTACGGTCTATCGTCCAAATTATATCGTCAACACCACCCGCGTGCCCTTTCCCTTATCGCTTTCTACTTTCAATGTTCCTCCCGCCAATTCGGCGCGTTCACGCATACCCAGCAACCCGAAGCGACCCGTGGACTCTTTCGAGGCGTCGAAACCGATGCCGTCGTCTTGAACGACGAGAGTGGTCTGTCCGTTGTGTGAAAGATGGATGCTGAACTTCTTCGCCTGCGAATGTTTGGCGATGTTTTCTATCGCTTCCTGCGCGATGCGGAAGATGGTCTGCTCGACGTCCGGGCTGAGAGAAGGCATGGGGTCTTGTAGACCAAGTTCGAGGTCCAGTGCGAAGCGGGCGGCGGCAGACTCGGCAACTTTCTGGATGGCGAGCCGCAGTCCCAAATCCTCCAAATCCGATGAACGCAGGGCGCGCAGGGCGCGCCGGGTTTCATCCACGCCTTTACGCGCCGCTTCGAGCGATGTTTCGATCAGGCTACGGGTCTTTTCGCGGTCAATATCGAAATAGGCTTTGACCGTCTCCAGCGAGACCGAAAGCGCCGTGAGGGAATGCGCCAGCGTGTCGTGCAGTTCGCGGGCAAGACGGTTGCGCTCCCGGCTTACTGTGAGTTGCTCCAGCGTGGACGCATAGTGCGCGAGGTTGGCGTTCGCCCCGCGCAGACGGGTGACCAGCGCGCTGACGAAAATTCCCACCGCGATAAAACTGATGGTACGGATGATGGCGATGAAAAGAAAGACGAAGATGTTGCGAAACTCGAATGCGTTGAAAAGAATCAAGCCGAGTTCGAGCGTGGTGGTGGCGAGCGCAAACAGGATGACGTGAACCAGTTGATACTCCCATGCCACGAGCGCGAGCGCGACGAACAACACCGGCAGTTGACGGAGCGCCATCCCTTCCGCGTTCGCCAGCGGACCCTGCGGGAAGCGCGGGACGACCAGCACGTTGATGATGATGGGCGCGGCGGAAATGATGAACACCATCAAAGGGTAATACCAGTTGGCAAGTTTTTCCCTGACCCAGTTCCAGTAGGCAAATAAAAGAAAGAGCAGCGCCACCAATCCGTTGGCGGCGTAAAAGAGATAAACGGGGGCAAGCCATCCGCGCGGCGGGAGCGGCTGATTCAGAGCCGGTTGATTGGGCAGGAGAGGTTGATTTTGTGGAAGAGGAACGAGACGCGCGCCTTCGCCAAGCAAACGCTGGACTTGCGGCGCATAGAGCGCGAAATCCATCCATGCCATGGCGAGCAGGAATCCGAGCCAGATCCAGGCGGCGGTGCGCAGGATGCGGGTCGAGTCGTCGGTTGCGCGCATGGCTGCATCTTATCACGAAGGGAATTGGCGCGGGCATGACTGGCGTCACGACTTGTTCACGCCGCCCGTGACAGCCGTCATGGGTAGATTTTGAAAGTCGTGACGGGGTTCACTCCCGGCTTTTGGAGGGGGAAAAGTACACTGGAGGACGATGGACGACAGACCGTGGACGATGGACCGTTGACCGTTGATTTTCAATCGCCCATCTTCTATTCTCCATCGTCCATTGTCAAAGGAGCAACGTATGACAATAACTTTTCCTGCACAACCTCAACCTTCAACCCTCGGCAAAAGGATATTGCCGGGCGTGAGCATCGGCGCGCTGGTCGTCATTGCCATCATGGTCTTTTCGTTCGCACTGCACATGGTCAACATCGAAGCCATCGGGAGCGCGAACGAGTATTACACCGCCGCGGTCAAATCCATGCTCCAATCGTGGAGCAACTTTTTCTTCGTCGCGGCGGAGCCGGGCGGCTCGGTCACGGTGGATAAACCGCCGCTTGGCTTGTGGATCGAAGCAGTCTTCGCCTACTTCCTCGGCGCGAGCGGCTTCAGCGTCTCCCTGCCCAACATCCTCGCGGGCGTGTTCGGCATTCCACTGCTTTACGGCATGGTCAAAAAATACATGGGTGAACTGGCTGGGGTTGTCGCCGCGCTCGTGATGGCGGTCACCCCGGTCTTTGTCGCTACCAACCGCAACAACACCATGGATGGGATGCTCGTCTTCACGCTGCTGCTCGCGGCTTGGGCGTTCATTCACGCAACAGAAACGGGCAAAGCACGCTGGCTTTTGCTCGGCGCGTTTATCGTTGGTTTGGGTTTCAACATCAAAATGCTGCAAGCCTTTCTGCCGCTGCCCGCATTCTACGCGCTGTATTTCTTCGGCTCGAAAGAAGGCTGGCTGAAAAAGATTCTCAACCTCGGCATTGCGACGGTCTTGCTGGTGGCCGTCTCGCTTTCGTGGGTAATCGTCGTGGATTTGACTCCCGCCGAAAATCGTCCTTACATCGGCTCGAGCGATGACAACACCGTGATGGGATTGATCTTCGGGCATAACGGAATCTCCCGCCTCGACAACCAGCGCGACAACAACCCGCCTCCTTCTGGACCTCAAGCGAATCAACCCCTCAATCCTTCGACTCCGCCTCAGCAGAATCCCGGTCAAGGACAAAACGGACAGCCCAACAATCAGGGAATTCCGCCGCAGGGTCAACCGGGTCAACAAGGTCAACGGCAAGGACCTCCGCCCGAAGCGCTCACTGCTTGTGAAGGTCAGACTCAAGGAGCATCCTGTTCGTTCACCCTGCCGAATGGAAATACCATCAATGGAATGTGCATTACTCCGCCGAACATCACGGAACTGGCTTGTGCGCCGCAGGGAATGATCCCGCAAAACGGCCAGGCTCCGAATGGCCAGCCCAATAGCGCTCCCGACGGCGGACCGAACGGAGGACCCAACGGCGGCACGCCGTTCAGCAATGAGACGGGTTCGCCGGGAGTCTTGCGCTTCTTCACCTCTCCCCTTTCCAAGCAGATGTCCTGGCTGTTGCCCTTTGCGCTCATCAGTATCCTGCTTGCGTTGTTTGGCTCGAAAATTCAATTGCCTGTTGAGTCCGGCATTCACAAGGGGCTTATCCTCTGGGGCGGATGGCTGTTGACCTGCGTGGTCTTCTTCAGCATGGTCTCCGGTATCTTCCACGCTTACTATGCCGTCATGCTCGCTCCCGCGTTGGGCGCGATGGTCGGAATCGGCTTCAGTCAACTTTACAAATGGGGAAAAAATTCAGCCTGGGTCGTGATCGCTTTGATCTTCGCGGTTCTGGTCACGCTCGGCTTCCAACTCTTCGCCACGTCACAGTACAACGAATTCTCGTGGTGGATGCTTGGGACTGGACTCCTGCTTGGGTTGGGAATCCTGCTCATGTCCGTTTCGAGGCGGGCGGCGTATGCGGTGATTTTGTCCAGCGCGCTGGTCATCCCTGCATATTGGAGCGTCATGACCGTGACATCCGGCTCGAACAACAACCTGCCGACGGCGTACGAAGGTCAGAACCGCGATGGGCAGGATGGCTTCCTTGCCAGCCCGCGTCCCAACGGCGGCGAAAGACCCGTAAACACGGAATTGCTGGCGTTCCTGCAAGCCAGCACGCAGGACGTTGAGTACCTTATCGCTGTGCCATCCTCCCAGCAGGGCGCGGGACTGGTGCTGGCAACCGGACGACCCGTGCTTTACATGGGCGGGTTTGCCGGGCAGGACGAAGTGGTGAACGCCGAAGACCTTGCCAGAATGGTGACGAACGACGAACTGCGTTATGTGCTATACGGCGGCGAGCGGAACAACAAGCAGGATATTGCCAACTGGCTGAATACATCCTGCCAGGTTGTGGAGGGCATTGTCCTTACACAAAACGGACCGGGAGGCGCCGGCAGCGGGCAAGAGATGAAATTGTACGAGTGCAAGTAATAGGGCAGACATTCGAAGTCTACCGCTCCTGCCCATTGGCGCTTCAGACATCCTTTATGCTTTCCTGCTCTCCATGTATAATCTGTCACATGACAAGGTCAAAGGTCGAAAAAACCCTGCGCGAAATGACGGAGCGCATTGTGCATGTGGCAAATCCTGCGCGCGTTCTTCTGTTTGGGTCTGCGGCAACCGGCAAAATGACCAGGAACAGCGACCTGGACGTGCTGGTTGTGGTGCGCGGAACGATCCACCGCCGCCAAATGGCGCAGAAAATCTATCGCAACCTGCACGGTCTGGGCATTTCGATTGATGTTGTCGTTGCCACTGAATCCGATGTGAAAAAATTTGGCAATCGGAACGGGAGCATCCTGAAACCTGCCCTGCAACAGGGACGCGTGCTTTATGAAGCGTGAAGAGACCCCCAATCCAACCGACCCGTGCGCGTGGTATTTTGGGCGGAAAACTTCATCGCATAAGTCTTTGGATACGGATTTTGAATATCTGCTCCGAAACGGGTAGAGCGAAAAGCCGACTCCTTGAACCAGGTCGGCTTTTTTCGTGTAATGCGTGAAGTTTGTATTTGGCTGAAAGTATAGAAATATCGAATTCGGGGCGAGTCGCGTCTACTTCCCCGGCTCCGGCAGTGGACATTCGAGCGGCTCGCGTGGAAAACGGTTATACACGTACCCCTCGCCCGAAGTGACAAAGACCGCCACCGCGTCTATGAATGGCGCGTAATAGGTGGTGTTCAAACAGCCAAACACCACCACGTCGGCAGTATGCAGGGAAAACGGCGGCGGGTCGCCGGGGATGACGACGCCTTGTCCCCCGCTGCTGTATGGACCGATGACCGTCAGCACCAGGCGTTGATAATCGAGGTAGCGGTAATACGTGCTGCGGTCCGGCTCTCCTTCTCCGACGCGGTAATAGCGCGGGTAGAGCGCGCGCCCACCGGTGAGGACGGCATTCGGCTGGGAGAGGAACGCTGTAAATTCGTCGCGCGAAAAACCGGACTGTTCCAAAAGCCCCGCGGCTTCCAAATCGGCAAGCGTCTCTTCCGCCGAACGGGCTTGATAACGCGGCTCGAAGAACGTCTCCACAACGGGGATCAACGAGCCGATGCCAAGCACGAGGAGCAGCACCGGGATCGCTTTGAAATACTGCTCCCTCTTCAACGGCTGCAAACCCACGTTTTCTGTTGGGACAGTTCCCACTTCCGGGGCAAACCCCACCAGCCGCAAAAACCAGATGACCAGTTGCAGTCCGCCCGCCGCATAGAAAAGGGAAACCATCCAATCCACCGGGGCGATGTAACGCCCGCCCGAGGTCAAGCCGAGGGAATTGGTGAGCAGGTAAGCCAGGAAGAGGAAAACCGGCAGGAGGGTCAGGGAACGGCTTCGCATCCAGATTGACCCGCCCCCCAGCGCAAGCAGAACAAGGTTGAATGCGAACAAAATCGCACCGGCAGTTCCGACCCGTCCTTCATCCCAATTTCTTTTCCAATAAGGGGTATCGGCTTTGACCGTGTTCCAAACATCGTCAAAGACGAACGAGGAAGGCAGGGAAATGACGGAAGTAACGATGTTATGAACAAAGTGATTGGTCACCGAGCAAGGCAGGGAATCGCAGAAGGGATCTTCCGCAGCGCCCGCAAACTTTAGCCTGAGCCGTTCGCGCGGGAATATGCCTGGCTGCGCCGCACCCATCTCCTGCGGGGGGAGTGAGGCTTCTTCGAGAATCCCATACCGGTAGCGGAGCAGCAACTCGATACGCGAGTAATACATGTAAAACATGGGAATGCCCCTGGATTGATTCCGAATCTCCCACGGAAGCGTGACCGCCAGCAGCCCCAGGATCAACAGGCACGTGATCAACACGACCTGTTTCCAGCGCAGGCGCATGGCAAGGGGGAGAAAAACCAGAACCACAGGCAGGAGCGTCAACGCATGGGTGCGCACCATGAGCGTCAGCCCGAAGGACGCGCCCGCCCAAATCAGATGGTTGATTCGCGCCGGTTCCCTGCTCCACTTCAACAGGAATAGCAGGAAAACGGCAATGCCAATCGCGGTGGGAAAATCCGTCAGCGCCATTTTGGGGCTGGCGGTATCAATCCACTTTGCGGCGATGACGGCGTTCCATCCGCGCAGGGCAAGCAGAACGCCCGCCGAGACTCCCAGCGCGCGGCTGTGCAATTCCCTGCCGAGCAGGTACACCACCGCCGGGAATACCGCATACACCGCCGCCTGAACCGCCATAAGAATGTGAAAATCCTGCCCGAAGAAAATATGCAAATATGTGAGGAACGCGCTGTACAGCACGCGGTCGAAATACTGCCCGTTGAATAGTCCCTGCCCGATCAGGGCATACTGCCCGCCCGTGTCGAACGTCGCGCCGTCGGAGTAGGGGTAAATGACGTTATCCGCCGTATCCGGCATGAAGTAATTCGGCGCGAGCGGCTCGCGCGCCCACAGCCAGGCGGCAACAATCCACAGACCGACAAAGAACAGCGCATCGAACCAGCCGCGCCTGTTTTCCGCAATCTTCGGCTCGAACCGAAAGACAAGCGCGCCCGCGATCAACGCAAACAGAACCTGCAACCCCAACACTGGCACGCCCGCGCCATACCAATATTCCGTCGGGTTGCGATACCCGATCCCTGTGATTAGCGCGATGACCCCAAGCAGGAGAAACACGCCGAGGAAAATCAACGATGTTTTGATGACGACCCGCTCGACAGTTTGGGACTGGCTGGATGCTTTCTTCCGCTCGAGGAGGAGGATCGCGGTCGTGGCCGCGCCGGTCACTGCCAACCAGACAAGGAGCGGAGACAACCTTTGAATGTATCCACTCAAGCCGCCAAGGCGGTAGGGCGGCATAAACAGGGCGATCCAGCACAGAAGAAATACAGCAACAAATATAAACAGCGACGCATTGTGTTGGGTGAAGACCAGCCAAAAGCGTTGGGAACGCTCCGGGTCGCGCGCCAGTTTCCAGGTCAGGAAAAGAAGCGCGATCCCCAGCGTGAAGATTCCCCCCGCGAGGATCATCCGTTCGAGCGAGAATCCAAACAGGACCGAGTTTTTCGGGTCCGATGGCGAGGCGAGGACGGCAAACAAGGTTGCGAACAGCCCAATCGCCAGGAACAATCCGAAGGCGGACAATCGCCGCGAGGGGTCAATTCTTGGAAGCATGATGATCTTGGTCGTCGAGCGTGGGTTTGCGCTCCAGCCAGAAGAGGAACAGCAAACCGAAAACGATGGTGGCAAGGAAGAACGTCAACGCGAGCCATGGGGGCAGGTAAAAGGTGAGGAACGCCACACAACTGATCAGCAATGCCGTCAGGTGGGTCGTCAGTACGGCAACTTTCGGCTGAAAGCCCATCACCACCAAGCGGTGGTAGGTGTGGTCGCGCCTGCCGCTTCCCACGCGCTGTCCCCTGCGGAAGCGGGAGAGGACGACGAGCGTGGTATCGAAGATGGGAACGCCGAGGAGCATGATCGGGACGATCCACGACGATTCGGGGCTGCGGTCCAGGGGATTATACAGGATGCCCAACGAGGCAAGCAAAAAGCCGATGGTCTGCGCGCCGGAGTCGCCGAGGAAGAAGCGGGCGGCGACGCCGTTCCAGATGTACAAACCCGCGCAGAGTCCCAGCAATATCCCGGACCACTGCGAGAGGATGGGTTGACCCGACAGCGCGGTCGCGCCCATGAAAAACGCCGAGGCAATAGCGCCGATCCCCGCCACGATGCCGTCCATGCTGTCAATCATGTTCAGGGCGTTGGTGATGCCGATGAGCCAGAACAACGTGATGAAGATGTTCAATGCCTGGGCAAGTTCGGGTGAAAGGTCGTTCGCGGCGAACAGGATGGTCATAAAGCGGACCTGCACGCCGGAGGAAATCAGGATTGCCGAGGCGGTCAACTGCCCAATCAACTTCGGCACAGCCGACAAACCTTTGAGGTCGTCCCACAGTCCAAACAGGAATATCACCGCCGCGCCCGCCAGCACTACGAGAATATCGCGGTTCAACGATGCGCGGAATAGAAACGCCATGCCTGCCAGCGCGGCGAACAGCAAAATGCCGCCCGCCAGCGGCGTGGGTTTTGCGTGCTGCTTGTGAGGCGCGGATCCGGGAACGTCCATGAGATTGAGGCGTTCCGCCAGAGACGCCGCAGGATACCCCAGAATCATGCCCGCCAAAAAACTGACCAGAAGAGAGAAAAATGGATTACCCATGCCAGAGATTTTGTCAAAAATGATGTGTTCTTCCGGTCAATAGTTTATCAGACTTTGGTTTTGGAACTCTCCCGGACTTGGCGGGAAAGAGCCTAAACACGGAGGGCGCCAAATCCACAAAGGGAAAAAACGGCTGATTTGGCGGGTGTTTCTCCTCACCTGCCCTGGCGGGCGGTGCTAGGGTTGTGACCCTCGTGTCCTGCTATGAAAATTGCGGACTCCGCAAGTTCCACTTGCAGAATTCCAGAAGTGGAACTTCTGGACTCAATTTTCATCCTTCGGGGTGAAAGAAGTTCATGGATACTTTGTGTTTATCAGCACCTAGCAGGTTTCTGCCAACCTGTCAGGTCATCATTCAGGAAGGCTTGCGCGTCCCGACCACCTTGTCGCGGCTGAGTAACACTCCCACCAGGTTTACCAGCATTTTCACCAGCATCACAAAATAATAAAACGGATGGAACCAGAACGGGTAATCTTTTGCGAGGTTCTTGCGGTAATACAAATAATAGGAACGGTGCCATTGGTAGACCCCGAAGTAAGGGTTCACGTTCGAGCCGCCGCGTCCGCCCAGGTGGATGACGCTCGCCAGCGGGACGTAATACACCTTCCAGCCCGCCTTGCGCGCCCGAAAACAATAATCCGTATCCTCCTGATAGGCGAAGTAAATCTCGTCGAGGTAGCCGATCTGCTCCACCACCTCACGCCGGATTATCATGCACGAGCCGGAAACCGCCTTGACCTCGTTGACCTTTTCATTGTCAATGTGGTTCAACAGATAACCCGTGAAGCGCGTGTCGTTCGGGAAGCGGCTGGCGAGTCCCAAAAAGTAGGCAAACACTTCTCCGGGGCGGGCTTCACCGCGGCGGCACTGCAATTGAAGCGAACCGTCGCTGTTCAACACCTTCGGAACGCAAATCCCCGCCTGCGGATTCTCCTGCATGAACCGGATCAGCCTGGGCAGGGCGCGCTCCAAAACCATCGCATCGGGATTCAGGAGGACGTAATACTTCGCATCAAGGCTTTTCAACCCCTGATTGACCGCCCGCGAGAAACCCAAATTCCGGTCGTTCAGAATCAACTTCACCGCCGGGAACTTGAGGCGGATCGCATCCACCGTCCCGTCGCGTGAATCGTTGTCCACCACGACGATGTCCAAATCCAACCCTTGCGTCTCTTCGTAGAGGGAGGCGAGACAGTCCAGGACCACGTCCTTTGAACTGCGGGTGACAATGCAAACGCCGAGGTCGTTCATTTCGCCTGGTTCCGTTTGATGAATTCCTGATACGGCTCGAATATCCCTCTCGACATGAATTTCAACACATTGCCCGGCTTGATCTTCATATTTTTCTGGATCGCTTTTCGTTTTGCCAGCATTTTTGGCAAACCTCGAATTGCATCAAAGATCGCGCTCCAAATCGCCCTGCCCTGTCCGCGCAGAGTGATGTATATTGCAAAAAAAAGCATAGTCGCAACGTGAAACGGCAGGAAGATCCAAATCCAGGGCGAGGGCATGTCCTTGAAGAATGTCCATATCAGGTTTCGATACCCATAATAAACGGAAAAGTCGCTGCGCCTGCCGGTGCTTGCGCTTCCCACATGACGGACGACTGCTTCCGGTACATACAGGCATTTTCCTCCATTCAAGCGAAGACGAAACCCCAAGTCCACATCTTCAAAGTAGGAGAAATAATCTTCATCGAAACCGCCCAGACCGAGGAATTCTTCGCGGCGGTAAAGGGCGGCAGCGGCACACGGACTGAATATCTCTTTTTGTTCAAGCCCGTATTTGTCCGCGGGCAGGTTATATCCGTTCCGCCAGGCAAGTCCGCTGATGTGATACGCATCGCCTGCGCCATCCAGCAAATCCGGCATGTGATATTGAACCTGGCGGGAGGAGAAGGCCGTGCAGTCTGGGTTTTGTTGTGCGGCGTGCAGCAGATTCTCAAGCCAATCCGGTTCCGGGAAGGCGTCGGCATTCAGCAGGGCAATCCACTTGCTGCGCGCCAGACGCGCTCCGATGTTGTTTGCGGCGGCAAAGCCAAGGTGGGAAACGAGGCGCTCAATTCGAAGATCGAAACTCCGGGAGAGTTCGTTCAAATTCAAACCGACGGTATCGCTGGAGCCATTATCTACGATTATGAGTTCGTAGCCTTTGAAAACCTGCCGGGAAAGGTCCTCCAAGCATCGAGAAAGAATATCGCCGCTATTCCAGGTAACGAGAATGACGGAAACTTCGGGAGGGTTGGGTTCATCAAATTCCCCATTCCCGTTCGATTGCGCCTGAATGTCGCTCACAAGGTGTCATCCAGAAAAAAAACGGAAGTCATTTAGTCCCGCTTTTCCATTAAGTACAGAAATCGTTCCGATTCACGCACTTTCACTTTTTCAAGAATGGCAAAGCGTGCGCCGAATATCCTTTCGAAATCGTCCACGGTGTATTGGTCGAAAATATCCAGGCGGCTAGCCAACAGTTTTTGAACCTGGGAATCCGTCTTGGGGACGAATTCAATGACAAGCCACTTCCCCAGGTCGTGAAAGAAATCCGCCAAAAGATACAGGGGCACGTTATTGGAAATCGCCAGATGGTGGATGACAGCCAGGGCAAAAACCATATCGGCGGGCGCGCGCTCTAAAAATGCGTTGCGCTCCCGTGTGTGCCATCCCAGGGAAGGGCTGGGGTTTGTCAAATCCTGAACCAGGGGGAGGATATTGGTTTCGCGGGCGGATTTCACCTGCCGATAATTCTGCTCCACCGCCGCCGGATCAATATCGAATGCGATCGCAGGAATTCCCTGTGCGGAAGCCAGCCGGGTAAAGACACCATTATTTGCCCCCACATCCCATACCTGACGGGGATTTAAGCGTCGAACCCATTCAGAGATTATGTTCTTCTTATGCTCGAACGCCGAATCCGTATAGTTGGTCATGTTGTAATAATCCCCCCATTCCGTGCCTACGGGTTTCCATTCCAGCTGTTTGACCGTATTTTCCAAACTTTCGATCAACCCCTGCAGCGCCTGTTTGGTCATCCTTTCCCGGGACGTCTTTTCCAAACGGTCGTTTACAGCACCTGCGTCGGCATAACGCATCTGCGCCCGCGCGTGCAAATGGATATGGGTCAGCAAGCCGAAGTTAAGGCATGTGGATGCCGGCAATAAGCGGCTCGCAAGGTCGAGCGGCACGCCGTCAATATAGACTCGCATCAACTGGCTCAGGCGCACGTCGGTCTTCGCCATCAGCGCCAGCGGGGCGAGGAAATGCTGGCAAAATTGTCTATATGCTACCCACGGAGCGCCGTCCTTGTAAACTTCGAAAGAGAGCGTATCTATCAGGATCGGCTTGCCTTTATGAAACTGGATGTTATATGCGCTCGCATCTTTAAGAGACATCTCAAACTTAAGCGCATGTTTTTGAACGGCAATCGTGGCAAGGGCGGCATCCTTCAACTGGGAGAACGACCATTCATAGGGGTACGAGATAAAACGCACCTGCTCCGGGCAGATGACCTTGAAAGCCGACTTCGGTTCGATGGGCTGCACTCCCACTTCCGTATGCGGAATCAGAAGATTCGCCTTCAACAGCCTGTCATACAGTCCGGATTCGATCAGAAAGGTGTAATCCTGGGAATAACTGTGATTTACCTGACGGTAAAGCTTTTCATCCCGCGCGAACAGGAAACCGCTGGGGTCGCGGAACGAGGTGCTCAATCGCTCATTGTTTTTCAACGTCGTCATTTTCCTCGTTTTCATCCATCTGTTTCGGTTTTATCCCAAACATCTTTTTTATTCGCGTCCATTGGGAGCGGACAAATACACCCAACCCAAGCAGGGCAGCAAGCGCAAGCTGAATGATGATACTGCCTGAACCGGGGTCAAGATAGGGAAGAGGGGAATAGTTCATGGGAGTCCTCTTGTAACACAATGTTGATGAGGGTAAATCGTACCACGAATGATTTTTATCTCAAAGAGAGTGAAAATTTTTCCCGGAGGCACAGCTATCCAGCGTTTCAGCCAAGAGCAATGGCTATTTACCCTGGGAGCGTAACAAATTCAGCGTATGGCTCGAGCGGTCCCGGAGAAGTAATCCTCGTCGAAACCTCCCAGGGGCAGAAATTCCTTGCGGCGGTAGTGTGCGGCGGCATCACAGGAACTGAAAATCTCCTTTTTCGTGAGGCCGTTGGCTTCCACTGGCAGGTTAGACGCCTTACACCAGGCAAGCCTGCTGATGTGATAATTGTCCCCCGCGCCGTCCAGCAGATGAGAGACATGATATTGGATCTGCCGCGAAGAAAAAGCGGAACAACCAGGATTCCGGTTTGCCGCTTGCAAGAGATTTTCGAGCCAATCGGGTTCGGGGTAAGCACTCGTATTGAGCAGGGTAAACCACTCCCCGCGCGCGAAGCCCACGTTGGTTTTCAATTGCTCGACGCGCAAATCGGAATGGGAAGAATATTCACCAAATCCAGCGCGGCGGTGTCATTCAAGCCGTTATCCACGAGGATGACCCTGAAATTGTGAAAGGTCTGGGCGCGAAGATGCTCAAAACAACGTGGCAAATGCGTCGCGCTGTTGCAGGAGACGAGGATGAGGGAGATGAGGGGAGAGGCAATTGGCATAAAGGCATTCAACTGGATAACCACTCACTGCAATCCCATCCCAACGTGCATTCCAATGTGCGAACTTCATGTTTATATACGAATTGCAAGTACAACAATATTTCCAAGGCGTTTAATGAAAATAACCTCATCGCCGACAGGAAAATTGGGAATATTCTCTTGATCAACTTTTTAATAGGTCTTTCGGTCCATCTTGACTCATCAACAACATTGCCCTATAAGAACCCCGGTTCTCGTTAAAATGAACAAATCAAATTAACCACCCTAAACATAAATATCCTCAATTCTTAGAAGATAAATTTATGAATTGCATCAATTACCGCCTCCTGCTCACTCGAGGTCAACGTGTTGTGAAAGGGCAAGCGAAGAAGTTGATCACTAACGCGTTCGGTAACCGCACAGTCGCCAGGTTGTCCGCCAAACTTCCTACCCATATCGGATAGATGTAATGGCAGGTAATGGAAAACACTGTGGATGTTCTGTTCACGCAGATACATAATCAGATTCTGGCGGGCTTCAAGCGAAGGCATCAGGATGTAATACATGTGATATGGTTGCTCACAATAAGGTGGAATGAAAGGCAATTGCACATTTCGTCGATTCGCCCAGTCTCTCAGACCTGATTCGTACATTTCCCATACTGCCTTGCGGTGGCGTTGGATCCTGTTACGCTCTTCCAATTGTGCATAAAGGACTGCTGCGAGGATATCCGAAGGCAAATAGGATGAACCAATATCTACCCATGTATATTTATCCACTTGGCCACGAAAAAACCGCGAGCGATTGGTACCTTTTTCACGAATGATCTCAGCGCGTTCTATGTAATCAGGAGTGTTAATAAGTAGAGCGCCACCCTCACCACAAGAGAAGTTTTTTGTTTCATGAAAACTTTGTGTCGCCACTACTCCAAACGTTCCGAGGAACTTGCCTTTGTATTTGCCGAACAAACCATGCGCATTATCCTCCACAACCAGCAAGTTGTGACGACCAGCAATTTCAAGGATAGCGTCCATTTCACAGCCTACCCCAGCATAATGAACTACCACAATCGCTTTTGTGCGGGGTGTAACAGCTTCTTCGATCTTGCTTTCATCAATATTGAGAGTGTCAGGGCGTATATCCACAAATACAGGGATGGCACCGCGCAGGACAAAAGCATTGATTGTAGACACAAATGTAAAATCAGGAATGATTACTTCATCGCCAGGACGAATATCAAGCAGGATTGCAGACATTTCCAACGCATGTGTACAAGAGGTGGTTAGCAGAGCCTTTCGAACGCCAATTTCACTTTCCAGTAACGTATGAACCTTTTTTGTGAAAGGGCCATCCCCGGAAAGGTGGCGGTTATTAACCGCCTCCGCAATATATTCCAACTCCCTGCCCAAAAACACTGGGTTATTAAAACTTATCCGGCTAGATTGTGTCATCGCAGCATCCTCTCAATCTTTGTTTTATTGAAACTCGTCCAATATCAACCATTGTAATTAAAAACTAACCAATTGCATACATAACAAGACCAAGTAGTATAAAAGCTGTAGCAATCAGATGGTCGCGTGTGATCCTTTCCCGAAGTATATAATGCGACATTAGCATAATTAATATCTGGCTAAAGGCGGCTCCAATAAATACCATACCAACTTCAATTCTCTTTAGTGCAATATATGAAGTAAATGGCGCTATAATAAAAAAAGCGACCGCCCCCAAAAAATGCCATTTATTTCTAGTATGGGCAAATAGCTTATAAATAACCTGTCCCAGTGCGGTAACAATATAAGAAACTAGAAGAGCCATCCAGTAAATCCACATAAATTACCTTTCTTATTATACGTCAAATTATTGAACTTTGACAAAATAATGATACAACCATGATTTTGCGGCATAATGCTCGGCATGAGACCATATGGCGCAAGCAAACAACTTGATATGCGACGTCAAAAAGCGTTAAGGCTACTGAAACGAGGCAAGTCGGTTGCCCAAGTGGCTGCTCAGGTGGGTGTTACCCGCTGTAGTGTCTACCGTTGGCGTCGAGAAAAACGAGTAGAGCGGAAAAACACCCGACCGCCTGGCAAGCCAGCGTATGTGTCAAGCGAGCAAATCAATCAGTTGAAGGAAGAACTCTTGCAAGGCGCCTACGCTCATGGATACAGCGAAGATTATTGGAACTTGGATCGCATTGGACATCTCATCTGGGATCTGTTTGGGATCCGCTACACGCCCAGCGGTGTCTGGCGGGTTTGCTGGATCGCATGAATTGGAGTTGGCAAAAAGTACAACGCCTAGCCATCCAACGCAACGATGAAGCGATTGCAAAGCTGGAAACGGTATGGCTGGCCACGGATAAAAAAAGTGGCGGGCTCTGAGCGCTACGCTGGTGTTAATAGATGAAGCAGGTTTCACGCTGGTATCGCCACTCAAGCGGACTTGGGCCCCGCGTGGACAGACGCCGACCGCCCGCACCAGTTTGGATCATCATCAGCATCTGAATCTGTTTGGCGCTCTGTTGGTTAGTCCAAGGTTGCGAAAGATTCGATTAAGCACACGCTCCTTTCAATGTAACCTTCGCTCCGAACACACCATTCTCTTTTGGAAACAATTGTTGCGCTTGATCCCGGTACCATTGTGCTCGTTTGGGATCGTCACAAAATTCACGTGTCTCCGACAACGGCAGAGTTCCTCCAAAAATATCCTCGCGTTCATGTCTTTCATTTTCCAACTTGTGCGCCTGAATTGAATGCCGTGGAATTCGTCTGGACGCAAATTCATGAACACAGCGCCAGCTTTGCACCTCATAACATGCAGGAACTCACTACTCGTATCCATGCCGGAGTTGCTCGAACAAGAACATCCAAGAAACGGCTCTTGGCTTGCTTGAAAAGTTCAGATCTTTCTTGGAAGTAATTTTGTAACATTAATTTGTCAAATTTCAATAGTTAGTCTTGTTTTTAATGACTCTGGCAGGATTGCCAACAGCGATCGAATTAGGAGGAATATCTTTTGTGACTACAGAACCCGCACCTACAACACTGTGTTCGCCAATCCGCACCCCCGGCAAGATAATACTTCCCCCGCCAATCCAAACATAATCCCCCACAACGATATCATCTCCCACAAGTTCGGACAAATCATTGACATCATGTCCGGCGGCAAAGAAACTAACACGAGGAGCAACATATACATGGTTACCAAGAACGATACGGTTGTTGTGTTTAAAACCGGAATAGAATTGCGCACCGCGGTTGACACTCACGTGGTCCCCAATCTCGACTAGCCACGGAAACTTGACAAAAACGCCATAATCAAAAAACACATGCTTTCCTATCTTCCGGATCATGATACGATATCCCAAGTTCCTGAGAAGTGGAGGCATTATATTCAGAAAAGATTGAACCATGTGAATCAAATAAACATACATCTGGTTAAAAATTCGCATTCGAACCTGGTCACGAAAAAGAAGGTCGTCAAATCGCTTCATTTTTCACTCTCCACCCAAGCCAAAATACACCGAACGCAATTAGGAATGCGCCAAAAATTTGGAGAATTGTTACCTGCTCCCCAAACGCACATGACACACTCAACATCAAAGGATAGAAAATACTTGTCAAGGGATACATCGTACTAAGCGAAAATCGCCGATTGGCAATCATCCAAACATACATACGCACCCCATTCAGGAAGACCACAAGTCCAATACCAATCAACAAAAGAACAAAGTTTGTGCTAGACTGATTCGCCAACATTTTCATCACGACGGCAACCAATAGATTCGAGCCAACTGCCCAAACAACCATGGCAACCAATTGATATTTAACGTTGAATTTCATAATCTGTAATATATTATTTTTCAAAAGAAGGATTCTCAATTTTCACAACTTCAACAGCATTCCGCACCAGTTGAATTTCATCTAGCCAAATTGGCACTGAAGCCGAGTTTGGACGTAGTTCAATAATTATATCTGTAAATGCACCGTTTGTCTCGATTTCAAGTTGATACAACGTCCATTTTTTGTACAACTCGCCATAAACTTGATACTGATCTCGTACATCATCCTTGTACAATATAGTCACCCCAGCAAGTAATATAGATTCCTTTATCGCTTTCTGGGATTTCCCCATAAACGACAAAACCAACTGTTCATTCGCATCTCCAACTATATTTACCTTTTGTGAAAATACAGTCTCAAGTCCATCGTTAAAAAAAAGCAGCGAGCAGTTTCCCTGAGCATACACATCGCACGCTCGTCTATCATTCAATGTTTGTCCCGTAGATATCCAATCTTGGGGGGTCACCGCAGATAATTTGGGTCTAATATCAAATGCAATTTGTGGGCGCTCCGGAAAGGGGGCAAAATTGTTAATTCGTTTGAAGGGATCGTATGTTGCTGCTACGTCTTTATCAGAAAAACCCCATGGCATTTTGTCGAGTAAAACGGGGCGACCACCAGCGCGGTAAAAGAAAATAATCGCCTTCTCGTAATCGAAAGTTCGATCACATCGGGAAAATGTCACACACTGAGCCCCACGAATATTACGCTGATCATATATCCAAGAAAGTGCAGCACCGAAGTGATGCCGAAATGGCAATCCACTAAAACCGGCTAAATCAAAATCAGAAACAGAAGAAGATGGGAAAACCATAACAATAGTGGTACCTGGTTTTACACTCGGCGCCTGTTCAACTATTGATATCAGTATCTTTTGTTGCAATCTTGACTGATCTATATATTTACTATGCTGCACCAAATTATATAAAGAAGTTATGAAAATCAATACACCGCCAAGAACAAGACTTATCAACACACTCTTTTGTCGAAAGCGGTCACTAATAGTGGATACTACCCAATCTACCACCAGTGCCCCGCCAATGGCAGAATAATAGTACACACGAAAATCATAATATCGATAACGGGTGATCGAATAAGGAAAAAACCCCAATCCAATAATAGATAATCCAACGATCAGTATCGCAAAGTTGGTTTTGGGTATGTTAATCGGCTTCACATTGCTTTCGTCCAATTTTGACAAGAAAAACATAGCCCCAACCACAATTAGTGTAATTCCAAGCGCCAATAGAGCAATCCATCCTCGAGCATTTTCAATCGAATTCAGAGCCACAATCCAGCCATCAAAGAAAATTCTGCGATAAGCAACCAAGTTACTTAACATAGTATCTTTTAAAAAGCGAAAAGTATCCCCAGTTGCACCTTGTTCAAAAAGCCGGTTCTGATATTCCTTCGGCGCAAGAAAAAAATTGACCACCGGCAATAGGAAACCTACATACCAGAGAACAGCAGCCCGTCTTTTTTCTCGGGAAGACGATATTTTATAAAATAATAGCAATAAAGGCGTCAATATAATAAGAAGATAGCCTTGTTCAGAAATGAGAGAGCCAATAATAAGCACTAGCAACAGCCCCACCGCATAAAAAGGTTTGGAATAACGAACAGTCAACAGCATTAATAAGACAGACAACAAATAGAAGAAAACAGCAATCTGTCTACTTAAAGCAGATAATAAATAATTCCCTTGATCGGCTGGGAAGAGAACAAACAACACAGTAGTTAAGAAGGCCATGACACGGGAATGAACCTGCATTTTCCGAAGAATTGCATATAAAACAACAGCTTTTCCCCAAAAGGCTCCTGCATACAACAACCCGACCCCTGTAAATGAATCCTTGCTTATCATGAAAGCGAGCACCCATGGCAGGCGCACAAGAGGACGCACTGCATCTGCCTCGAACACCTTGGAAAGGATTTTTGAAGCTGAATTATATTCAACACCATTTGCATTAATCCAACCGTCTGCAACATCCGGGTTCTTAAATCCAAACGGTGCCCACAATGCAGCAACGATTAAAAGCAGCCCAAATGCTGCTGTTAGCCATTCGCTATTTATACTATTTAAAGCCTTGGTTAACTTACTTCCATTCACTTAAGACCTCCAAATATTCAATAGGTCATCTATTCAAACGAGAAGTTTTCAACCACAATTTCAATTTTATTTCTATAAACATGGATATCATCCAACCAAATTGACAGGGAGTCTGAATTTGGGTGCACTGTTATCATAATATCCTCGTAGAAATCAGCTGTTTCAAACTGGGCCCAAAACAATGACCACTCTTTCGATGGCTGTCCCACAACGAGATGATTCTCTTCAATCCCGGTCTGATTACGCAAAGTGATTGTCGCAAGTGCAATTGGCTTGTTCAACAAGCTTCTGGATTTTGCCCAAATAGTAAATTTGAAGGTTTCGCCTGCCTTGCCCTTGACCTCGAGAGATTGAGAGAAAGAGGTTGGTATTCCATCATCAAAAAAAAGCAGGGAACAATCGCCAGCAAATGAAACATTGCACACTTTTCGATCATTAAGACTTCCACTGTTCCCCACCCATTCTTGTGGCGCAAGATTAGAGGGATTTGGAGCAAAGTCAAATGCCAACTGCGCACGTTCCGGAAAAGGTGTATAGCCATTAATACGGCTTTGCGGCTTGTATTTGATACTGTCATTATGATATTTTGCAGGTAGTTGCTGCAATAGTGTTACTGTGTCATCTGCATTACACTCAAAGATCAAACTGGTTGCGTAAGGAATTTGATCACAAGCAGACAAGGAATCACACTGAAGCGCCCGGATTTTCTCTTGATCATAAGTCCAACTCAGTGCAGCACGAAAAACATAATCCAAACGTGTAAAGGGTCTTCTTTTATCACACAATAGAACAATTGTTGTGTTTTCTTCAATATAAGGTGCTTGCTCGACTATACTGACGAGTATTTTTTGCTGCCGTTGCGATGTTTTTACCAAGGACGAACGTTGGGCAAGTCCATTCACAGCAATTAAAAGAATAACAATTCCCCCCAATATAGGAGTCAGAATGTTTTCCCATTTGGGTATTTTTTTGACCAGCTGAGCGTACAACACCCCTAAAACCAGCGCCCCCCCTCCCATCGCATAGTAAAACACCCGCGAATAAACGTAACGAAAAGATGTCAACGAATATGGAAAGAATGTCAAGCCAATGACAGCCAGTCCTGCAATAATTGCAAGAAAGG
Organism: Chloroflexota bacterium; assembly: GCA_013112685.1. Taxonomy (GTDB): domain Bacteria; phylum Chloroflexota; class Anaerolineae; order Anaerolineales; family Villigracilaceae; genus Villigracilis. The sequence goes on from JABFGC010000002.1 coordinate 2,773,477, forward strand.
GGGATAATTGGATAGAAGATACATTTTCGGGAGTGTTGTAAAATAATCTAGAGAGCAAATAATATACATTCACAGCGACAAGCACAATTCCCAATCCAAAAAGCCAATATTCTACCTGAGCGTTTCTTATTTTTTCAAATACATCCAACCATCCACCAACAAAAACCCGTTTATAGGCTAATAGATTACTTGTCACCACTTCAGTTAAGTATTGAAATACACTTTCAGCCTGCCCGTCTGCTAGTATTTTTTCCTGATGCCCTTTCTTTCCTTGTATGAAATTTATTATCGAAAACAACATTACCAGGTACCAGCCAACTACTATGTATATCTTATTTCGGCGTGTGCTTGTATTGTCTGCCAACAATAGTAGCGGAGTTGCAAACATGAGCAGATAGCCTTGTTCAGCAATTAAAGCGCTGATCCCTTCAGCCAGAATCATGCCAGTAAGGTAGAGAGGCGACGGGCGTTTAACAGCCAAAATCATTAATAATAGTGCAAGGTAATAAAAGAAAACAGCGGTATGCCTACCTAACGCTCTCATCAAGAAGATACCTTGATCAGCGGGATATAAAATGAACAGTATAGAGATGAAAAACGCCAAAGGGGGGGGCAATAGACGTAGATTTCGAAGAATCCAATAGAAAACAACAGTCCTGCCCCAAAAAAGCGCAGCAAGCACAAGTCCAACGCCCATGAAAGAGTCATTGCTAACCCAATAAGACAACTTCCATGGCAGGTAGACCAATGGACGTGATCCTTCGACCAAGGATATCATACTGGCACGCTCAACTTTAAGTAAGTTTATCCATCCATCAGCAATATCGGTCGTCTTAAGCCCAAACGGCATCCAAAGCAGGGCGACGACTAAGAAAAAACCAAACCCACTTATCATGAGCTCAATAATAAAACTTCTATTCTTCTCTGGCATTTTGCAATACTCCCGATTTACTCTTATTAGTGAGCGCTATCGGCTCATCATTGCCAATTAGTTAGGGGGCGACCTAGTTTTTCAGACAATCGAAAATTACACTCTTCGAAATATTCTCTTAAATATCGTCTTAGCGAGGGATCGAGCACTTTATCCGGTTTTTCTTCATTGGCATTGATAATCGTATTAAGAGATTTGGGCTCGTAATTTACATCCACCCCCAAAAACGCATATAAATCGCGCAGTGGTTGTACCGAATTGATCAAGTCCTCATATAAAAGTATGTAAATCTGTCCGGCTCGAAAATACTTTTCATACATTTCGATATAATCAATATAACGCCCTCGCCGTAGATAAGCATAAGGTGATACGGAGACTTTCGTCTTATCATAGTTCTGGAGGCGCTCCTCCTCACGCATGAACGCTTGTTCGATCGAGAGCGATTCAAATCCATTTTTAACGCTAAACCAATAATTGGATACAGCCCTCTCGAGTGGGTCGCGCAAAATAAAAACAATCTTAGAAGAAGGCAGGAAGCGTGAAATACGATTGGCTGCTGTTTCAATTTCAATGTAACTGGTACTTTTCTCGCCCCGAATTTTAGTTTCAGACTTTCCAAAGAAAAAGTTTGTTTCGTAATAGTCGATACCCTTTTCAAAAAGAACATCAGTTATGAAAAACTTGGGCTCTGGCTTCACCGGATGTGCCATTTCTACCTGGGGATGTTCCGCACAAAGACGATACAAATAGGTTGTACCAGAACGTTGCGCTCCCGCAATAAAAAAATGTTCAATCGCCATAACGAATAATATCCTTTACGTGGTAGATTTCGTTCACACTAATCTGCTGAAGAATCCGAACCGTATATTCGCCCAACATACCCAACATCAAGATAGTCACACCGTTTAAAAAAGCCAACATGACCATCAACCCTGTCCACCCTTCAACTATAGCCTTGTTAAACAATTTATTGACAATCAGGATGGCACCTCCAAAAAAACCTGCAAACGAAACAAAAAATCCTGCTGTACTTACAACGCGCAAGGGCCAGACAGAATAATTAAAGAGGATTCTTGACACCAAGCTGAGTATTTTGATCAAACTATAATTACTCTTGCCTTCCTCGCGTTCCCGATGTTCTACCCAGGCATTAGCAGGGTTATGGGAAAACATTAGAACCAGTCCAGTAATATAAGGATATGCCGTTCGATATTGTAGAATGCGATTAACTACATCACGATGAATCAAACGAAAATTCGTCGGAATGATTTCAGGAGGGCAATTGAATATATTGTTATTGATGAAACGAATAACGTGGCTGCCAATCCGACGAATAATTGAATGCTTTTTTTGTTTGAATCGTCCAAAGACAACATCATGTCCTGTCTGCATTTTCTCGATCAAATGAATTATCTCCTCTGGAGGATTTTGAAAATCATCATCAATCGTGATCACATAATCGCCGGAACTGTATTTAAATCCACAATATACGGCTGTATGCTGACCATAATTTCTCATTAAGTTTATTGCAGTGATATATGGATACCGTGATGCTTGTTCTGAAATTACAGACCAACTCTGATCTCGGCTGCCGTCATTGATTAGGATGATTTCATAATTCCAGCTGTGTTGTTCAAAGAACTTCACTGTATGCTCAACTACTTTCCCGATGATGGAGGAGCTATTATATACTGGAATCACAATAGTGTACTTTGGAACTGATTCAAACATAATATTTTTGTAACTCTCAGGCTAGTGAAGCGACAAAATCAGGCAAGAAAAAAGTGCTAACAAAAACCAAGCACAAAGTGTCAAGAGCCTTCAGTCCATTTTTGCAAGCAGCAGAAAGGTAGTTGGAGATCTGACAGAAGTTGTGTGGGCCCGAAATTGAACGGAAGTCACTCGAGCCCTTTTGCTTGACTTTCTTCATGCGCAGCTCACATGTGGTCAAACGGCACATTAAAATCACACACAGTGATGCGCGTTGGTATTGACAAGAAGTAGCGGTTGAAAACACTCGATGGTTCATTAGAGATACGAAAGCTGGTTGTGGTTTTGTTGTTCTGCGCGCACACAATCTTAATTGAGTTGTGGTCAGTCACTTGTTCATGTGCCAAGCTCACCAATTATTCACATAGATTCTAAGCGAATGTTCTTGTCATTGACTTCCGAGCCACCGCCTTCGAAAGATCTCGATTTCATTGGGAGTATAAAAATGATTCGCGTAACGCGTTTGATAACCTCGCAAGAGATACTCTTCAGGCAAAGGGCGTTTCTTAAATTCATTATACAATTTTGCATATGGCTTATCATCGCCAACGTTCATATTGATCACTTCAAATTTCTTAAGCCCTAGAAATTCATTAAATGCTTGCTCTGCCACTCGATTAAGATCCTCAAGTCGGATTATCATAAATTTAATATTTTTTTTCTGAAATATTTGATAGCCCATCTCATGCGGAAATGGTTGAGAATAAACATCCAATCCCCACAATTTCTTAACTTGATTATCATACCACTGATCTAATCCTGTGAAACCGAACTCCTGCGTGGAAAAGAACAAATTATTTAGGTCAGATGTAGTCAGGCTTCCTTCGTTATTTCGTTCCTGCCAATCCGGAACATGTTGATCGAGAAGCTGAAAGAGCGCACTTACTTTTAAGGCAACGGGGTCGCGCACTAAATTAATGACATACCATTTCCTCTGCGAATAAGCGACAATCTCTTCGCGCAGTTTTCGCCATTCATTAATAAGAGAGAGACTCTCAGCAGGGTTTCTTCGAGTCCTGATAATAAAGCCCTCTCGTTCATCAAGCTGATTTAAAGCATGAACGTGATAAATTGCCACATTACTAATAAGCCGTCTTGAATAGGCGTGCTCAAGCGATTTTTGAACTGTCACGGACCCTACCTTACCGGGTTGAAAAATGATCACACGAGTAATCGGCAGGATAATCGAACTAATCTTTTTAATTATCTTATAAAGAAGAGCCATATAAAAATCCATCACTAATTTCCTGCCCAACGCGAGCGGAATTTTGCGATTTCATCATCTGTGTAAAAGTGTTGAACATATTTTGTTGAGTAGGCTTTTTCTAAATAAGATACAGGTATTGGGATCTTCTTAAATTGCTCATATAAGGAATGATAGGGTTTTTCTGCCCCGACATTGGTACTGATAATTTCAAATTCCCGAAATCCCAAAAATTCCTGAAACGCGCGTTTTGCAACCCGGTTTAAGTCTTCCAAACGGATAATAATTAGATTAAGATTCTTATCCCGATATATATGATATCCTTTCTCACTCGAAAAGGGTATCGCCAGTACATCGATACCCCAGATTGGTTTAATTTGTTTATCAAACCAAGAATCCAGTCGTTCGGGTTCGAATTCTTCCTGTCCAACAAGGATTTTTTGCATATTCATGATTAGGTCAGAGCTGGTCCTTTGGCGCCAATCAGGAATGTATTCATCAATAAGCTGAAACAGCGCACTAACCTTTTGGGCAACCGGATCGCGCACTAAACTAATCACATTCCAAGATATCTCAGGATGTTCGTCTATTTGACGCCTTAAGTCCTTGCCCTTAAGCAGTTTTTTAACAGTATTAGAGGCACTTGTTCGTACGCGGCTGACAAACTCTATTTGTTGATCGATATTTTCAAGAATATGAGCATGATAGATGGGTACAAAAAGCCCCGATCGTTGATAGTTTCGTTCTAATGATGTATGGATACTCGTTGAGCCAACCTTACCGGGTTGAAATATAATAATTGGTTGGCAGGAAATGGACCCCACCTCGTCTAGTTCACGAAGCGCATCTGCAGTTGCTTGAAGGTAAGCATATCCATATTTTCGATCTGGCTCGAGATGGGCCCCTTCCGCCCATTCATTCCACGCATTAATAAAAACGATGCGCTTTTCCGGGTCGTCCACGTTTCGCAATGTATATTTCATTAAATTCAACAACCATTTCTTATAAAGGCCAGGAGACGAAAAAACGAAAGAATATCCCCGGCCAGGTTTGCGTGCTTCATTATCCCATCCTGGGAAAACCGTCCGAAACAACTGATAATCCGGCCGCTCCTTCAACATGGAATATTGCATCACTTCTTTATAGTCAATAACATGTCCCTGGTAGCTCCTGTTCGCGAATCTCATCATGTGGCGAATGTCGGTTACAGGCATGTTATGTGGGGGGAATTCAACTGCGGCATCGAATCCTACTTCGCGAGGGTCAGCAAACCAGAAGGTTTGCGCGGCCACCAGATAAGGGTCACCCAACCCGTGATCCTTGCAATACTTTCGCCAAAGATTGACCGTGTTATTAATATCTGGGATGATATTAGGTCGATATACAATCAACAATGGACGCCCTTTAACACGAATATATCTCTCATCCCGAAAATAGAGGCTGATATCCTGAATAAATTGAAGATCGCTTTCAGGAGTATGAACTTGCGCAATTAGCACATCGTCTTCCTGCCCGTCCCACCGACGTGTCCAATTTTCATTCGCCCAACACAGACAAAACGAAAAATTATTTTTGCTCTCCATAAACATTTCTAAAGGTTTATCCAATAGTCTTTTCCCATTAAACCAATAATAATGAAATGCAAAGCCGGAAATTCCATATTTTTGAGCAAGTTCAATTTGGCGTGCCTGTACATCAGGCACTCTCAGATCATAATACCCAAGTTCACCAGGCATATGAGGTTGGTAATGACCAACAAATTGAGGCACAGCCTTAGTTACATTTGTCCACTCTGTAAACCCTTTTCCCCACCATTCATCGTTCTCTGGAATGGGATGAAATTGCGGGAGATAAAACGCGATTAATTTCACTGGCGTTTTTTGATAGGGGACATCACCATCCGCAAGCGAAACGAATTCACTGGATGGTTTACCAACCGAATCCGATAACATGGCGGTATAAATCTGATATGCAAATCGCTTACTGAAATAGACTGGCAGACTTATTTTCAACCGATTCATTACTCGAATTAACACCCCGCTCCCTCCCTCTCGGCGTAGGATTGACAGGAACTTTTGGAAAATGGAATTTCCTTCCTTCACTCTAACCTCTCACAAAGAAAGCCTTGATAGTCTGCAACTTTTGCACTAATTTCCAGCTTCTACTTTTGTATATATTGTTCAGTTCATTCTTTAATCTTACGATTTCATTTTGAGACAATTCAGCAAGGCTATTTATTTGATTTATCTTTTGTGCAAGTTCGTCCCTTAATAACCTTATTACGTTTTGATAATCAGTTATAGTCAGATCTTTGTCAGAAACAACGTTTTCCAACAATTCGCGCTCCTCATCAGTAAGGGAGAGATAAAAGATTTCACCGGCCTGCCGACATAGATTTTTGTACATTCGTAGGAGGTCGATGGAGGCGCCTGAAGCGACAAGATCTGAAACACTGCTATGATTGTTTCGCAAACCGGGTGACACAACAAGACAAGCCTGCTCAATCACCTCATTAGAGCATTCTACACCCAAGAAGTTTAACACCCTTGAAACTTCAGCTTTTGGGTTATAAAAATATGATTCAAAGTGTGTCACAATAAATGTCCCGGCATCTAATGCGGCAACCAGCCGATTATAATAAGTTAACCAAAGGTTATAAGAAAAAGAACTCGATGAATACCCGCGGCGCTCCAGCGAAAGATATACGTCGTGAGGGTTACGCAAGCATATAACAACTTTTATTTTTGGAAAAAACATTTTCCAATATGGCAGTGTAAGCGAGTTTCTTGGATCCTTCCATCCCCAAATACGTTGTCCAGAAAATTGATTGATTAAACCGACTACACGCGGACGAATTAGGTTAAGATAATCTTTTTTCTCCCAACCAGCTTCAAGTACAGGTGGAAAATCCCAGTTCCCTCCAAATGTTTCAAGAATCTCCTCATTCAGCTCTCTAAATTGGGCATGTTCCCAGAACCCTTCGGGATTATCATCCGCAGGCGGGATGAGGTCATTTTGCTCACCAAGATAAACACCACACTGATGCAACAATCTAGCAATCATCGATGTTCCTGAACGATGCATTCCGCTAATCAACACAACCATGTTTCCTCTTGAAAAAATTCGCTCAATTCTTGTATTGAATTCAGTAGAAAGCCACTACAATCTGGGCAAATTTAAATCTTCGCAACCTCAGACATATCTGTTTCGGGCACGCCCGCCAGAATCGAAACACTCAATTCCCCATCCAAATTGCAAAGGCCATTATGAACTCCTGTTGCCCTGTCATCCTCTGCAGGGACAATGGTAATTATGCCTGCCGGTTTGATTTGCAATATGACTGCCCGTTTTTCTTTGAATTCAGAGGGGGTCATAGTGTTCAAACGCGCATAATCTGCTGGGTGAATGGAATAGAGATTAATATCAAACACGTAATTTCCAGGTCTGATGTCAAGTTTAATGACCTGACGGACACGAAGCGTATCGTTCTTTCTAACCCTTAGTGGCACCTTTGCATGATACTGTAACGAATTCTTTCCGTGCACCACCAGGTTCTTTTCAGTTGTAAGGTTTATTTCAGGAACTGGCACCCCTGCATTTTCCCGAATTTGATGAGAGAAATAGAAATATGCTTTTTCACCTTGTCGAAAGACCTGTTTGGGAACCCCTTTTTCATCACACAGAAGCAATTGAGTAACGGACGGACCTGTTTGCAGATCAGGCTTGCGAATCAATGAATTTGCAAACAGGGCATCGGATGGCCATTCTGATTTTTGCGGCAAATTTTGAATTTCGGCGCTTGAAAGATAATCCTCTTCAATGAAAGTATCACCTGCCTTAAGTCGAGAATCAAGATTCTTGATCTGAAAATATTTTTGCACCGCCTGATCCGCCGCACCATGATAGACGATTTCTCCTTTGTTCATCAAGATCACCGAATCGCAATAATGACTCACAACACCAGTGCTTTGTGTTACAAAAAGGATTGCGGTATTTCTTTCGATTAATTGTTCCAGGCGCGCGTAACATTTTTGTTTAAAAAAAATATCACCTACAGCCAGTACTTCATCCAGGATCAGGATGTCGCAATCCAAAAAGGCAAACATAGAAAATGCCAGGCGAATTCTCATACCACTAGAATATGTTCCTAGGGGACGATCAAAAAAATCGCCTAACTCGGCAAAATCGGCAATTTGCTCCATTCTATCCCCGATATAGCTATCAGGAAAGCCAAGCAAGTGAGAAGTACGGATAATGTTTTCCCGTCCGGTTAATGCGTTATCCAATCCTCCGCTTAATTCAAGCAGTGAAAGAACTTTGCCAGTAGTCCGATAAGACCCGCCTGTGGCATCCAATACTCCGGTGATTACTTTAAGCAATGTACTTTTTCCAGCGCCATTTGGGCCAATAATCCCAAGGAATTCACCCTTATTTAACTTAAATGAAACTCCTTTCAGGGACCAAAAATCCTTATGATATGAACGGCTTCCAAAGGTCAGCCATTCCTTAATGCGCCCCCATGAACTGGAGTACACCTTAAAACGCTTACTCAAGTTATTGACTTCGAGAACAACTTCATTTTTCATATAAGATCTTTGACGTCACTGCGCAATCGGTTTGTCACCAGGCCTCCCACGATTAACGTCACAATAATCCAAAAAATCATGATTATCCAGGACTCGACTGGCGGAATTCTTTGATTAATCATGATATCTCGAAAGGATTTAATGAAGTAATAGGGAGGATTAAAGCTCATAAACCATCTCAATCCATCTGGGAAATTTTCGTCAGAAAACATAATAGGTAGTGTCCACCGCCATAATTGCAGCAAAACCGGAACTACTTCTTCCAAATCCGGGAACAAAACACTTAGATTGGCCAAAGGCAGAGACAATCCATACCCTAACAGTGACAACAAGATTGTTAAAATTGGCCACAGAATCAAATGCCAGGATACAGGGTTCTGGGTAAACACAATCAAGGGCAAGAGGAACATCAGATAAACAAGCAACGAAAAACCTGCAATCAATGATTCCTTGAAAACAAACACCTCGGCGGGAATGAGCGACCGTCGCATATACAATGCGTTCGTCCTTATGGCTTTACTTCCGCGATTTATCGTTTGGGAAAAAGCGATAAAGGGAAACAAACCTGATACAAGGAAAATGGTGTACGAGATGCCGCGCTCAGCCCCGGAACGAAAAGTGATTATCTGGGAGAATACAACAGCATATATGAGCACTTCGATCATCGGGTTGACAAGGAACCAAAAAAAACCGAGGGTTGTACCCGAATAGCGATATTTTAAGTCGACCCAAAAGGTTCCAAAAATATATCGACGGTAATTATAGAGGGTCCTTAACATCTGAAAATAATTTCTGCTGGAGTGGGCATTTGAATATTTTGTGCAGAATTGTCTCACAACAAAAAAGGCAAGTCAAGAACCTGTAAATGAAGGTTCTCTGGAAATTGCCGTGATTTAGCCATAAATAGGACGGTTTTGCTCAAAATCGCAAAAATTATCGCCATATATAGCCAGCACCGTGGCGATTCTCCGATAGCCAGAATTCGTGAAATCCGCGAAATTCATGGCTAAGGTTTTTGGTTTCACTGGTAGTACCTGGAAAGTTTGCTTGAAAAAAACTCTTCTCTGTTTACGTAAAAATGCAGGCCCGGCTGTTCGCCAGACCTGCATTGGAAACAACATCCTGCCTGCGTTACGGCACAGTATATTGGATAATTAACACAGGACGGTTGGCAACGATGGAATTTCCGCTGTATATTTTCAGAACATCCCTGCCAAAGTCATTATTATCATCTTTGACGAACCTTAAGCGGAACTGGGTCACTCCGGTTCGGTTGATGTATGGGAAATACGCAGCATTGAGAAAACGCGAATACCATCCGCTCACCTGTGTCCTGTTGAAGGACATTGCTCTGTTTCTATTCGCAGCTGCATTGAAATCGCGGGAGGCAAGTCCGATCAAATTGCTAAATGCTCCATTTTTGATGTCTACAATGAGATTCCTGTGAGTCCTGAACGGCAGAGTGCCGACCACACCCGCATACTTGAATTTCAAGTTCACGCTTGTGATGATCGCATTATCGGGCAGGCCGGATGTGTCGAAGGATAAAAATCCTCGATATTGTCGGTTGTGGGCGTCATCGCCGATATAGATTATGCTCGACCCCGCATTCTTTCTTCGCCCGGCATTTGTAGTTTCACCCGATTCCAAGACCCAGCCATCATACGCTCCAGTGGATTGGAATGTCAACGTGCCATTTCCCGTTACCTGAATGGTAATGGGACCCAACAATGTTGTTATTCTCGTTCCCTTCATCGTTGATACAGGTTGCATCCGTATACACCCAGATCTGGTAGGTACCTCCAGGAAGCCCATCTACAACCTGTGGGGGGGTCGTAGAATAATCTATATATGATATCGAAACCGGCTTTGTATCTGATACGCCTGCCGGAATTGCATCGTTGAGCTCTCCTCGGTAATAGACGCTGCCCTCTATGGGACATCCCGTAACGGGGTCAATCGTTGGCGGGGCGCCTACATAAACATCCCGATAAACGATACTCTCTGAACCAGCGCCGCCTTGATTTGTGACCTCTACATAAACTTCGAATGCCTCGTTCGGCGCAGGCACTGCCGGATTGAGATACACATTGGTAATCACCAAATCCGGTTTGGGCTGGATGCGGGTTGGGTCGTCATCGGTATTGTTCGTGGTGATGATTTCGCCGCCGCCGCTCACACTGACTGAGTTGGTGAGATCCTCAGGCGCATCCACATCCACATCCACTGTCAGTGTAAGAGGGGGATATTCAGGATAAGGGGGAGCGCCATCGTCGTCGCCAGCCAGCAGATCACTTCGTGTACAGGTCAAACCAATGCAATTCCAGCCAGTGCCGCTGAGGGTTCCATTCGAAAGTCCCGCAGGCAGGGTGTCCGTCACTGTAACCGTACCGCTCGTAGCGCCTTGCCCGGCATTCTGCACCTTGATTGTATAGGTCTTATCCTGGTCGCCTTCGGCAAAGTCATAATAGACGGTGTTTGTGCCATCGTTAACGATGATAGCATCTTCCACATGCGATTTGACGACAATAAGATCGGCAAGCTGGGTGATCGCAGTATTATCCAAATCGATGTTGTTTCCGGTATCCACATCCCCGCCGCCGGTTACGTCTGCCTCACTCACTAAAAAATCAGGCGTATTATCCGCCACATCCACCGTCAAAGTAATGGCTGCGTAGCTCTGGGCGCTTCCCAGCACATCGCTGCGCGTACAAAACATATTGGCAAGGTCGCAGTTCCAGTCCGTCCCGGTTAGAGTTAAGGGAGACAAATAATTGGTATCAACAATAATATCAACCCTTACCTGAGTGTCATTCGTACTCATATCGCCCTGATTCGTCACTGTGATCGTATAGGTGCCGGTGCCGCCTTCTATAAAGCCGCCTGAATTTACGATATCAATGATCAAATCCGGTCCGGTAACGGCTCGAACGGAATTGGTTGTACCCAAAAGAAGCGCCAGTAATCCGAAGGTCAGCAGTCGAAATAGTTGGAACCCGGGGCGTCGGGCGGGGGAATTCGATTTCATGATTTTCAAACCTTTCTACTCATCGTTTTTTCACAAGAAACGCGCAGGCGTTCTTACGAAAATCAAGCAAAAAAACCTCATATTCATTATAAAACAAAAAACGCCCCTTGCAAATTTTCTGTTTTGCAAGGGCAATATTCCAATACAGGGGGATACTTATCTTTTTTGCAAACTCAAATAAACAAAAGAACTCAAAATTGACAACCTCTCCTTATTTCCCCATCGCCAGCCGTAATGTTTCATCCCACACAGGCAAACGCACGCCAAAAACCCGTTCAAAACGCGAGCAATCCAGCGGCGTGACAAGGGGCCGGCGGGCTGGGGATGGAAACTCAACTGTCAGGGCAGGCAGGATGCGCTTGACAATCTGTTCCTCCGGGTTGGGGTCCAGTTCCAACACTGCTTTTGTAAAGTCAAACCGCGAAACCGTCCCAGAACCGCCCAGGTGATAAATCCCGCATCTCTCGCTGAAAAACCCTCGCACGCTGGGTTGACTACGCGCAACCATCACGGCAGACGCCTCCGCCAACATGCGCGCCCACGTCGGGCTCCCAACCTGATCCGTGACGATTCTCATCGTCTCCTGTTTCCTCGCCCAGGACAAGATTTTGGAAACGAATCCCCCGCCGCCCACGCTGTACACCCAACTGGTGCGCAGGATGACGTGCACGCCTCCCGCCTGACCGATGGCTGTTTCGCCTTCCAATTTGCTTTGACCATACACATTGAGCGGATTCGGTGGATCGTCTTCCGTGTAGGCTGACCCTTTTTCCCCGTCAAAGACGTAGTCGGTGGAGTAGTGAATCAACACAGCGTTCAGGGAACGAGCCGTTTCCGCCATAACCCCCGGAGCCTTGGCATTGATCAGCATGGCGAGGTCCGGTTCCAGTTCAGCCTGGTCCACTGCCGTATATGCCGAGGCGTTGACGACCAGGTCCGGCTGCGTTTCTTTGATTACCCGTTCGAGCGACTTGAGATCCGCAAGGTCCAACTCATCGGGACCATAAGCAAACACGCTCCCCAATGGAGCGAGCGTGCGTTGTAATTCCCAGCCGAGTTGACCGGTCTTTCCAAAAAGGAGGATTTTCATATCGGGTCGCGGATCGCAATCCCTGCTATTTGCCCGCATTCGCAAGCCGAGAGAGGTAATTGCCGTAACTGTTATTGCCCAATTTCTGCACCAGCGCCTTCAACTGCTTACGGTCAATAAACCCGCGGCGATAGGCGATCTCTTCAGGGGAGGAGATCATCAAACCCTGGCGTTCCTCCACCGCTTGGACAAAATTTGCCGCCTGCAACAGCGATTCGTGCGTCCCGGCATCCAGCCAGGCGACGCCGCGTCCAAGCGGGATGACATGCAACTCTTCCATGTCCAGATAGATGCGGTTCAAATCTGTGATTTCGATCTCGCCGCGCGCCGAGGGTTTGAGCGATTTGGCGAACTCCACCACACGTTCGTCGTAAAAATACAAGCCGGGGACGGCATAATTCGAGCGGGGCTGTTTGGGTTTTTCCTCCAGGCTGATCGCCCTGCCGTGTTCATCGAACTCGATCACGCCGTAGCGCTCTGGGTCGTGCACCGGATAGGCAAAGACCAGCGCGCCTTGTTCGAGTTTTGCCGCGATTTGGAGTTGCTCCGGCAGTCCGTGTCCAAAGAAAATATTGTCGCCCAAAATCAGACAGGCGCGATCTCCCGCGAGAAATTTTTCGCCGACCAGAAACGCATCCGCCAAGCCGCGCGGCTCGGCTTGTTCGGCGTAGGAAAACTTCATGCCCCAATCCAAGCCGTCGCCCAATAAACGCTGGAAACCGGGCAGGTCTTCCGGCGAACTGATGACGAGGATGTCGCGTATCCCAGCCAGCATCAGCATGGACAGGGGATAATAGATCATCGGCTTGTCGTACACTGGCAGGATCTGCTTGCTGACCGCCAGCGTGAGAGGGTACAACCGCGTGCCGCGTCCGCCTGCAAGGATAATTCCTTTCATTGCCTATACTCCGTTAGCGTGATTTGTAATTCGCTTCCATCCAGCCCTGATACTCGTGCTTTTGGCGGATGGCAGTCACCCACTCCGGGTGGGAGAGATACCACTGGACGGTGTCGAGCAAGCCCTGGGTCAGGGAATGACGCGGGCGCCAGCCCAGTTCCGTGCTGATCTTGTGCGTATCCATGTCGTAGCGGCGGTCGTGACCGGGGCGGTCCGTCACAAACTGAATCAAGTTCCTGTGCGGCTTGTGGGGCGACTCCGGGTGAATCTCGTCCAGAATGTCGCAGATGGTCTCGACGATGGTCAGGTTGGCGGGCTGGTTCTCGCCGCCGATGTTGTAAGTGGAACCGGGCGCGCCCCTTTTCAAGACGAGATGAATCGCTTCGCAATGGTCTTCCACGTGCAGCCAGTCGCGTATCTGCTGACCGTCGCCGTAGACCGGCAGGGGTTTGCCCTCCATGGCGTTCAGGATGATAACTGGAATGAGTTTTTCGGGAAATTGGTAGGGTCCGTAGTTGTTGGAGCAATTGGTGATGGTGTACGGCAATTTATAGGTGTGCCCATACGCGCGGACAAGATGATCGCTTGATGCCTTTGAAGCGGCGTAAGGGGAATTCGGCGCGTAGGGCGTTTCTTCCGTCCAGGCGGGCTCGCCGGGGGCAAGCGACCCAAACACTTCGTCTGTAGAGACGTGATGGAAGCGGACGCTTTCCAAAGGCAGAGTTTTTTCCTGAAGCCAGAATTTGCGCGCCGCCTCCAGCAGGGTGAACGTGCCGATGACATTGGTCTCGATGAACTGGCGCGGACCGAGGATGGAGCGGTCCACGTGGGTTTCGGCGGCAAAGTGGACGATGGTATCCACCTGGCGTTCGCGCAGAAGTCCCTCCACAAATTCGGCATCGCAGATGTTGCCTTGAGCAAAGGAGTAGCGCGGGTCGTCCGCAACGTCTTGAAGGTTATCCGGGTTTCCGGCATAGGTCAGCGCATCGAGGTTGACGACGCTGACGTCCCGCTCGGCTCGCAGTAGGTGGTGAATGAAATTCGAGCCGATGAACCCGGCTCCGCCTGTGACCAGAACATTTTTCATAAAATTTTCTTTTTTCCTTCCATCAATCGAATAAGTCGGCTTGCGCCAGCGGTTTTGCCCCGGCATCCTTCTGCGAAAGGATCGGGGGGACGCCGCTATCGAGGGGCCATTCGATCCCGATCTGCGGGTCGTTCCAGAGCAGGCTGCGATCCCATTCGGGAGCGTAGTAATCGGTCACTTTATAGGTAACCTCCGACCACCCGCTCAGGACGTAGAAGCCGTGTGCAAAGCCGGGGGGAATCCAAAACTGGAATTTGTTTTCAGCGGAGAGGATTATACCAACCCACTGCCGGAAGGTCGGCGAACTGCGGCGGATATCCACCGCCACGTCGAAAATTTCGCCGGCGATGGCGCGCACCAGTTTCCCCTGCGGCTGCCGGATCTGGTAGTGCAGGCCGCGCAGGACTCCTTTTTGCGAGGCGGAGTGATTCTCCTGCACGAATTTCTGCGTGATGCCCGCTTCTGTAAACAGGCTTTCGCGGTAGGTTTCGAGGAAAAATCCGCGCGGGTCTTCGACAACTCTGGGTTTTATGACCAAAACTTCGGGAATTTTGGTAGGGACAAAGTCCATTCTGCGTTCAGGCTCCTCTTACTGGTATTGAAAGACGGTTGAATTATACCCAGCACGGTTGCAAATTGCGCTTTTTGGGGCGTTCCACATCGCAGCCCAAGCTCAGAAAGTGTCTGAAAAGTCAAACCTCTATACCACAACGACGCGAAGACTCCAAGACTCAAAGAAAAAACTTTGCGGCTTCGCGCCTTAGCGCCTTCGCGGTCGGGTTTTCAGACGGTCTCTCAGGCTGCCGGGGAGGTCAAATGCGGTAAAATCCCCCACCGGGACGTAAGATTTCCTTATTTTTTACCTTCCATTCAATACATTACTCACGGAGAGAGAGCAAACAATGGTTACCACTCGTACGGATGTTTTTAAGATCGGGGAGAAATTCGTCACCCTGCTGGGCGACGAGGTCAAGGTCGGCGATATGGCTCCCGAATTCACCTCGGTCGTGGCAGGCTGGACGCAGGTCAACCCGCTGCAGGAATCGAAGGGAAAAGTGATCGTCCTCACGGCTGTGCCTTCGCTGGATACCGACACCTGCGACCGCGAAACCCGCCGCTTCAACGAGGAAGCCGCCAAACTAAGCGAGGATATCGTCATTTACACCATCAGCACCGATTTCCCGATGGCGCAAAAGCGCTGGTGCGGCGCGGCGGGCGTGGACAAGGTGAAGGTGGTTTCGGATGTGGTGGATGCTGAGTTCGGCTTGAAGTACGGCATCCTCATCAAGGAACGCCGCTACCTGCGCCGCTCGGTCTTTATCGTGGGGCGCGACGGCAGGCTGACCTACGTCAACTACCTGCCTGTGCTGGGCGAGGAGCCGAATTACGACGAGGTCATCGCCGAGGCGAAGAAGGCCGTCGGGTAGTGAAAGCCTGAGAAAACAGGATCAGGTCAAGGTCCAAGAAAGAAGCGAAAAACCGTCCCCGGGTGGGACGGTTTAAATCATCCCCTGGGTTACAATCCGCGGCTATGAATGAAGCGAAAAAAGAATTCTGGAACGGCGTGCGCGCCGAAATTCCGCTCCTGGTGGGCGTCTTCCCCTTTGGCATGATCTATGGGGCGCTGGCGCTGGAGGCGGGGCTTTCCGTGCTGGCATCGCAACTGATGTCTTCGATTGTGTTTGCGGGGTCGTCGCAGTTCATCACGGCGCAACTGGTTCACGACGCCGCACCCGGCTTTGTCATCGTCCTGACGATTGCGGTGGTCAATTTGCGGCACATGCTGTACAGCGCGTCGCTCGCGCCGTATTTGAAAAATCTTTCGCCGAGGTGGAAGGTTTTGCTTTCCTATTTATTGACCGATGAAGCCTACGCGCCGAGCATCCTCAAATATGAAACCGAGGGCGCGAAGCCGTTCAGCCATTGGTTTTTGCTGGGGGCTGGTTTTTCGCTGTGGTTTACCTGGCAGGTGAGCACGGCGCTGGGCGTTTTCCTCGGCGCGGAGATTCCCGACGACCTGCCGCTCGATTTTGCACTGCCGATTACGTTCATTGCGATGATCGTGCCGGTTTTGAGAAAATCGCCGATGATCGCCGCCGCTTTGAGCGCGGGCGTTACGGCGCTACTTGCTTATCACCTCCCCTTCAAATTGGGATTGATTCTCGCGGCGTTCGTGGGCATCGCCGTCGGCACGGTTTTGGAGGGGCGCAAAACCCAAGGGGGAACGCCATGAACATCTGGCTGGTGCTTTTCATCGGCGGTCTCATCACGTTTGGCTTTCGCTTCTCGCTGATCTATCTATTCGGCAGGTTCGAAATCCCGGATATGATGCGCCGCGCCCTGCATTACGTCCCGCCGGCGGTACTTTCCGCCATCATCTTCCCCGAACTCTTCCTGCACGAGGGAGCCCTCAGCCTGGCAATCACAAATACGCGCCTGGTCGCCGGTCTGATCGCCATCGCCGCCGCGTGGATTTCGAGAAATACGCTGATCACCATTCTGGTGGGAATGGCGGCGCTGCTGCTCTTGCAATGGTTGTGAACTACAGGAAAACCAAAAAGACCTGATTGCCCCCGGATGCCTTTGCATGCGCCACCGCCTGCCGCGCCTGCTGGAGGATGGGTTCCATTTCGGTGGATGTGGTGATGCGGGCGATGGACGCAATCCCTGCGCTGATCTTCACGTTGAGGGGCGCTTCATTCGGGACCTCGATGCGGGTGCCCCGTACCCCGATTATGATCCTCTCCGCGACCTTTTCCGCGTCCGCGCCGATGACGCCGGGTAACGCCAGCACGAACTCGTCGCCGGTCCAACGCCCAATACAATCGTAGGGACGGCTCTTCTCACGGACGGCTTGGGCAACGACCTTGAGCACGTTATCGCCCATTTCGGGACCAAACTTGTCATTGATGACCTTGAAATTATCAATATCCAGCGCGATGAGGCTCATCGGCAGGGACGCGCGGCGCGAGCGTTCCAATTCCCCGGCGGATTGCCGCATGAAGGCGGCGCGGTTCAAGAAGCCGGTCAATCCATCGAAGAGGGCGTGGTTTTCCAATTGGTCGCGCGCCCTGGCAAGACCGCTTGTCAATGAAACGATGCGCTCTCCAATCGCCACGCGGTTTCGCAAATCCGAGGCTCTGATGGGGCGTTGAATGACATCGTCCATGCCGCTGGGGACGAGTTCTTCATCCATGTTTTTCGAGGTAATCAACAAGATGTAAAACGGCTCCGCCCGGTTCAGGGCGCGCACCCGCTGGATGAACTGCGTGCGGGCGAGGTCGGTCGCATCCCAATCCGCGATCAGGAAGCGCGCCTCCCCGGCTTGAACGTACTGCCAGGCTTCTTCGCTGGAAGTGATGTGGGTAAGAACGTACTTTTTCCCGCTCAGTGTCTGTTGAATGAATGCAAGTTCGAGGGGGTCGTTTGCCAGCACCAATATATCCATGTCAGCACCTGTTGCGCCCATTATAGCAGGCGGCTGCCGCGCCGACGCCGCCATACCCATCCCTGAATTGGATTTAACATGATTCAACCACCCACGTTGACAATTCCCATTACCCATAGTACTATTTGCCCCGCTTTGACCACGCCGAGGTAGCTCAGTGGCAGAGCAGGGGACTCATAAGCGCACAACGCAACAAGCGATATAAGACGGTTATCATAAGAGTAGCGACGGCGGACTTTTTCAAGAGTCCGCCGTTCTTGTTTTCACGCGCCGCGCCCGGCATAAGGCACGTGCAACAGGCTTGCGGCTTTGCGCTTCGCTTCTTCGGGACGGCGGTCATAACGCGCGGTCGTGGCAACGTTCGCATGTCCCGCCATTTTCGAGACAGTCGTAATATCCGCGCCCGCGTCGAGCAGGTCGCTAACAAACGTTCGCCGCATATCGTGAGGACTGAATGACTTCACGCCTGCTTCGGTCGCGCGTTTCGCAAGCATGTTGTAGATGACTTTAGGCGTCATGTATTTATAGTTCGTAATGCGTCCCGACTTATTGACAGCCACAAACAACGCGCCAGGTTCATCACCACGAACAGCCAGCCAGTCAGACATAGCACGCGCCGCGCCATTCACAAGCCAGGCGGTTCGTTCTTTGTTGCCTTTGCCACGCACAACAAGCCGCCCCGATTCGGCTTCATAGTCCGCCAGGGCGAGCGTCACCACTTCTTCACGCCGAAGCCCGCACGAATACATCAGCCCGATAATCGCCGCGTCGCGTGCGCCCGCGTTCGTTGTATCCCGTTCGCAAGCGGACACAAGCGCGGTAAGTTCGCCTTGTGTCAATTCGCG
Source organism: Chloroflexota bacterium (assembly GCA_013112685.1). Classification (GTDB taxonomy): domain Bacteria; phylum Chloroflexota; class Anaerolineae; order Anaerolineales; family Villigracilaceae; genus Villigracilis. Next base: position 2,792,364 of record JABFGC010000002.1, read on the forward strand.
CCCCGCTGGTAACGTGTCATTCTTGACGCTTTTGACGCTTGCGGCTTTGTGATAGTCTTCGGCGGACATTAACCCAAGTTGCCAGGCGGACTTCAAAACGCCGCGCACAGCCGCAAGAATTTTATTCACGCTTGCGGGTTTGTAGGTTTCAGCCAGGCGCGTGCGGAGTGCGGTCACATGCTGAAAGCGTAATTCATGCCAGGCAAATGCCAGGGCGTCGGCATTGCCCGAAGACAACAAGCCCGCGCAAAGGTTCAATGCTTGCCGCATGGTACGCCGTCCCGCTTCGCTATTCATTGAAGCCAGGTATACCGCCGCTGAATTTCGGTCAAGCCGCGCCAGGTCTTTTTTGTTGGTCACAGTTATTTTATTCATGGTCGTTTATCCTTTCAGTTGTTCACTTGGTAGTAATGTTTCTTCACGTCGTCTTTTCCTTGCGGGACGGGAATCACAAAGACATAAGACAATCCCGCAACGGCTTTAGACAGGCGCATCAGCGCGGCTTCTTCATCGTGTGTTTGCGACGTTGACCGTGTGGCTATGACTTTATTTTTTTGTTTCACCGCGTAGGTTGTGCAATCATCTTTTACAATCGTTTCAAGAATTGCCGGGCGTTTCCTTCGCCCTATCAAAACGCTTTGCCTGAATATTCGCCTTTGGTTCATGGTTGTTATTCCTTTCGTCCTTTAGTCCTTTGAAGAGACATTCTCGGTAGCAATAACAGGCACAATTTAGGGCGCGTCCGTTGCCAGACACGCCCTATTTGACTCCAGGAAGCCCCAGGACGCACGCGCCGCGCTGTCCCTGTGTGTTTTATCGTCCAAACGCAAAACAAGCCTGTTTTTTTAAAGCCTGTCATAATGCGGCACGTCTTCCAGCAGTTCACCGCGATAATACAGCGGGCTTTTTACCGAATGGCGCGGCTTGCGTTCCGCCCTTCGGTATTCCTGAATTATCGCGTGACGTTCGGCGGGTGTAATGGTGAATTCAATAACTTCAACGTCCACCACCACGCCGCCGCGCGTCGTTATCCATGCTTTGAATCCATCGCAGTTGTAAAACGTTGTGACTTCGGCTTCATCGCTCATACCGTCACCGCCTTTCGCGCCTTGCGTTCGCGGTATGCGGCTTGCTTGCACGCCGCCGAATGGTAACGTCCATGTAATGCGCCTTCAAATTGCACACCGCACCGCGCACACGTCCGCAATTCCTTCGATGTTTGGGCGTTTCCGAATTGCTTGCGGCTTCGGTATGCTTTTTGCTTGCATGAATTCGAGCAGTACCGCCCATGCAACGCGCCGTCATAGGATTCACCACACCGCGCACACGTCCGCGCCGTTGTCACTCCGACTTCGGCGCGCTTGTAGGGTTTCCCGTCGGTTCGTCTTCGGACTTCTTTACGGTCGGCACACCAGGTATGACGCTTTGAAAATTGCGGTTATTCACGCGCCAGTCGTTTACCAGCCCTGCCCATATTGCGGACAGGTTGAACGGCTTTGCTTTGGGTTCGCTTGCCAGGACTGGCATATACACCGAGTTCGGCGTCACGTCCTGGGCGGTCGCGTCAATGGTCGGGATTTTGCCCGTGCCGACAAATGCCAGGTAACGCGCTTTCGTTTGGTTCATCCAGTCCGCCGCGAGAGTCGGCGCAAGTTGAGCCGCGAGCGTGTCCGCGTTCGTTGAAATTTGTTTCAAGGTCGCTTCTTCCACCTTTCCAAAGGCTTCTTCTTCGGCTTGTTCGCGCAGTTTGTCGGGGTCGGTCAGGTGATGGGCAATCGTGGCAATGATGTTCAACGCGATAATAGCCGACAGCCCCAGCACCGCGTTTGTAAGTTCTTCGGGTGTCATGGCTTTTGTCATGCCCGCCTTACCCGTGTTATAGAGCGTGTCCAGGGTGAACATGGCAATTGCCCCGGCAACATCCACGCACACCATGAGAATACTTATCGCCCGTTGCCAGCCGCCGCGCGAGCCGTATAGGTAGGACAACAGCCAAGCGATAATCCCGCCGTCCAACGCCGCAAGCCCGAAGTATGCAAGTATCTTGCGGTCTTCGGGCAGGGTCAATTCGATAAAGTCCAGTGAGCGAGTCGCGCTATAAACCAGCAACGCCGCGCCCAGGACGGTTACAAGTAACACGCCAATTTTCTTGAACATGATTTATTTTCCTTTGCAGTATTTGGAATTCAGCCAGCCAGTCACGCCGCTTTCGGTCGTGACTTGTGTCCAGTTGCCAGCCGCGAGAATGGTCAGGCGTTCGCCTTCGGTCACAATGTCTAGGACAGCGCAGGATGTACCACCACAAGCACGCAGGTTCACCGTCCCACCCTCAATGCCCGTTTGAACGTTGCACGCTTCGGGCGCATCGGTCGCGGTCGGCGGTTTGGTTTGTGTCGGCTTCACTTCGCCGCCGTCCGCTTTGCCCTGCATGAAGTACGCGCCGACAGCCAGGGTAAGCAGTAGGAACATGGTCATGATTCGTTTGGTCATGGTTCACCGCCTTTCGGTCGGTATTCGCGGGCGTGGACATTGCAAACGGGACAATACCGCGCCGCGTTTTTACAGCGTTTCAACTTGCGTTCAAAGTCGCGCCCCGCGCCTTCCCACGTCCGCGCCAGGTCATAACCTATCCCGCGTTCGTTGCACACCGCGAGAATTCGCGCCCCGCTCCCCTGCCTGTGATGGGTCAGGCGGTCTTGCAACCGACGGGCGAAGCCGACATAATGCCGCGCATGGTGTAACGCCGTTTGAAAATGGATTAGGTAAACTGTCATTCGTCACCGTCCTTTGGTAGAATGGTCAAGCCGTGTTTTTCTCACCAATTTTCACGGTAGCCGTCACAGGTTCGCGCCCGTGACGGCTTCTTGTTTACGCCCATCCGCATTGAGTCACTACGGTCACTTCGTCATTCACGCGCCACGCCGTAAAGCCTTCGGTACTCACAGCGTCCGCGCCCTGTTCGCGTTCATGCTCATTCATGGCGCGTTTGACTTCATCGGGTACTTCGCACGGTTCGGCGGTCAACGTCTCACCCAGCCCGATTAAGCCGGTCGCAAACATGCGCGGGATGCCCTGTACCTGTGTCCAGTTGCAAATGAGAATATCGCCGTTCGCAAACAGCAATGCGCCCGATTCGTGTCCCGTCAATTCTTGCAGGTCTCTATACGTTTCTTCGGTCATGATTCATCCTCCGGTTTGAATTTGAATTCGTGTCCCTTGCGCTTCCTCCCCCGCGCTTCCTCCCCCGCGCTTCCCCTCACCCGCACCATCCTAAGCCTTGCTCTTCACACGGTTGACGATGGGCGGTTATGCAGTTGGTAAGATACAAAACTTCTTTACCCTTGTGTTACAATAGGATAAATAGTTACTATTAACCCTATTGTATCCTTAGTGTAACACTCCGTCAAGCCTGTTACTCTAAATAACCAAGAGGTAAAATATGAACGTGACAGTAAACAATCGTTTTGGTATCCTGCTTGCAGAAAAGCGCATGAAAGAACGCCGTCCAATTTCTCTGTCTGAAATAGCGGAGATAACAGGCATTTCACGAAAGACTCTTTACGCATGGGAAAATAACAAGGTGAATCGCTTTGACGTTCCCGTTATCAATGCGCTTTGCGAATACTTCGGTATCGAGCCGGGCGAGTTATTCGAGTATGTCCCCGATGAAGACCCCGAAGACACGCCGAAGAAGTCGAAGAAAAAGTAACGCCCTCCCCCACAAGCAAAACGCCCCGCACATCGCAGGGCGTTGTATTTTGCGCCGTCTCACTTCGCGCGTGCTATCGCTTGTTATCGCTTGCCGTTCCTGCCGAATCCCGACAAAGCCTGCTTGCGGAGGGCATAGAGTGGGCAATTTTCCCACTCGTTCGCCCTGGGCGCACCAGGCGCATCCCTGCGTGTTCCTGCGTGATTCTCCCACTCGTGCGCCCTGGGCGGTTTTACCGGCATACTCAACGACAACATGCAATAAGGGTTTGTTCCTGAAATTTGCTCACAATTACGGCGGGAGGGGAACCAACCAGCAACAACCAACAACAACAGACACATACCCCGTCACCCACTACCCGCCGCTTCGTCATTCGCCGCCGCCACTGGCATACTCAATAGCAATATGCAATAACTCAAACTCTGGACGCTCATCGAAAAATGCAGTCATGGCGTCCAAAGTCTTGAACGTCAACGACTCACCCGCGCCCATGAACGGCTTTGCTGTGTATTCCGTATCTTCGGGATGGGACACGCAAAGATATTGCATCTTGTCACCCTTGCCGCGTCGTTTTTCAAGTTGTTTGATTCGTGTCCTTGCGTTCATGCGTCCGCCTTTACTTCAACCCGTAACGGTATCCCTTCACGCTTGCACGCCATGAGTTGCGCCGCCTGTGCTATGGCGTCTTCGGGCAAGTCAAGCGTTATGCGTATGCCGCCGTCAACCAGCGTTTGCACTTTTTCGACGGTAGCAGAAAAAGCAATCACAGGTTTATTTTTTGTTGTCATTGTTTATCCTCTCTTCGAGCGCGCTCAGGCGTTCGTCAATGTTCACCAGGTCTTTGAATTTCAAAAACAAGTCAACCCACGCCACAGCCGCCCGCAGTTTCGTGCTTTCATGCCGCGCGGACTTGGTAAGTTTTTCGAGCGTGTCCAGGGCGATTCTTTGCCCCGCCGACAGCCGCCGCATCACTTCGCCCAGGATGGATTTTTCAGCGTCGCGCAACGCCGCACGAAAAGCCGCGTCGTTTTTCAGCCAGTCGTAAAGCGTCTTCTCACTCACCCCCACTGTCTTTGCCGCGTCGCGTGTCGTGCGCTCCGATAACAGAGCAGTTATGGCTTTTTGTTGTTTCACCGTTATTACGTTTTCAGAATTTTCTTCGGTCATTGATTCACCTTTCCTTCGCCGTCCCGCAAGGCGGCGTGTGTTACTCGAATTCGTTACGAAAGTGAGACGTATAACATCGTAACGGGTTCACTGGCTTTTACCTGTCATCAGTTTATTCGCATGTCTTCGGCGTTCTTCGGCGTGTTTCAAACGTTGTTCGCTTCCCTTGCCGTGCGTGCCGACAGCCTTAGCCACAGCGTCAAAATCAACAGCCAGGGCGCGCCATATATCGCCGTCACAGTCCACCAAAGGCAAAACTTCTCCCGTCATTTGGTTGGCAAGCCTTCGCATTCGTTCAAGGTACTTATTCACGGTGCGTTTATCGCGCCCCGTGAATTGCGCCAGGTCTTCGGCACTCATTGGTTTGGCGTTCAAGGCTTCCCACAATTGACGCCCTATTTGCCCAAATGCCAGCCGCTTACCGTCCGCCGCCAGACGGTTGGAATTCCTGAAAGCGTCCTTGCACAACGTTACCACTTCCTCACATGTGGGGGTCTTAGGAAGTGGTAACGTTGTGCTTAACGAATAAATATTCGCACAATCCACAGTAGACCGCCGTTCAAGATTCAAATATCCAGACAACAGAAGCCGCTTGTTTATCTTTGATGCTTCGGACACGCCTGCCAGTTCTGCCAGCGTGCGCTTGCTTGCCGCCCAGCCTGTCACCGTTCCCGCCTTGTATGCGATTGCCATGTGTGCCAGGAATACAGCCTGTTCAGACGCTCCACCTTTGCCAGTCCAGGCGCATGACTTTGCCCAGGCGATTGCCCGTAACGCAGTTTCACGCGCCTTACTATCCCTGTCAACAAGTCCTTGCGCCTCCATGAACGAATGATACAGCCAGCCCTCCGCAGTCTTTGGATTCGCCGTTCGCATTTCAGCATACCTGCCCGCGCAAGGATTCTGATTGAACAGTCGCAAAACATCTGCAAATGAAAAACGGGCATTTGCAAGCGACAACAACAAAGACTGTTCGGCTTCGCTTCGGCTTTTGAATTTGGCTATGGCTTTGGCGTCGCCGTTCAAAACGGCAAACGCATTACGCGGAATTTTGGGAGGATGTGGTTTGTCTTTTAGTTCGCCCAAAATGGGACGCAAGTCCATAAAGGACACACGCGGAAGGTGGAAAAGGTCGCCTTTTAGAATTTCGTAGTTCACACCTTCCACAACAGACGGCGGCGCACATACATACGCCCCAGCGCCAAAACGGAATTCACCCGCGCCCGTTTTGCTTGCCAAGTCGCAAGCGTTACCGTTTGGCGCATCCGTGAGAGTGATGTAAATTTGACGCCCGACTCCCGAAGCGGTTTTGATAACCGGGTATTCGGTCACGCCCAAACTGTGAAGATGTGCGGTTACATTACCGAACGTGCCAGGTTTCTTGTCTTCGTCGCAGTCCAAAAATGCTGCGTCTATTTCGCCACCGCCGCGCAAACCGATATTTGCGTTTTGCGGCGCAACATTCCACATTCGGCGTGGTTCTTTTTTGTGCCAGCCGGTAAATATCGGCTTCTTGCCATTTTCGTTGCCAGTGTTATCGTCCGGGCGCAAAGGAATCGTATCAAAGCCAAGTTCGGCGTAGAAGTCACGCGCTTGTAAAATGCTCTGCATTATTCACCATCCCCGAACAGTGTCATTTGTTGAACGCCATTTTTCACCACGCCGATAGTTGCGCGGCTTGTGTACTTCAAAGGCTTAACGTCGGTCGTGTCCGCTTCGGAATATACCGGGGTCTCTGTATCAGTAGTGGGGGGATGGTTTGCGCCGCGCATGTGTTCAAAATGCGCCAGCCCTAACATTTGTTGGCTTCCATATCCGAAGTCAATAAACTTTCCCAAGTCCCAAAATTTGCAGATGGGAGCGCGATAGGTAACGCCGTCATCCGTGTTCGTGAATTCCACGTAAACAGCCCCGGCGCGTTCGGCTTCGTGAAGCGAATATATGTCGCTTGCAATGGAGTTGAATTTATTCAGGATGTGCGCTTTCGTCATGTTCTTGGCGAAGACATCCCCGACAACCTGCCCGATAATTTTCCCCCGGCTTGTATGTATCGGCGTGCTTGTTATTTTGCGTTTGCAATTCCCGCTTTTTCGTGCTAAACTTCTTTTGCCTTTAGTAAACATTTTGTGCCGTCCTTCGCAAAGTCCGCCGTGCCAGGCGGATTTTGCATTAATTACCGTCTCGGAGGCGAGACGGTCTTTACCGGCTTTTCAGCCAGCAGGTAAGCGACAGCACGCCGAACGGCTTCGGACTCTTTGACGCCCAGGCGTTTTGCTAAACTGTTTATTTGTTTGCGGTCTTTTTCGTTGACTCGCATCCCCCATTGCCTAAGTTTGTTTTCGCGCATGTTTCAGTTATCCTTTTTCCTTTCCGCCTTTCGGCATAGAACATCTGTTTATTAGAGTTTGCTAAGTGTCTTTAGAAAACCCTTGACGATTTGTAAATACATTTTACCACATTTTTAATATTCTTACATCCGTTCTATGAATAAGTGTTCTACAAAATCCCATCCACCGGACTCCCGCGCTCATGCGATTCGCGCAGGTCTTCGCCCGTCTGTTTGATGTACCTGTCAAGTAAACTCAGGTCGCTATGCCCAAGCAGGCGGGCAATGGTCAGTAGGTCAACTTTCGCCCTCACCATCGCCAGGGCGAAGGCGCGTCGAAACGAATGTAAAGACGGGACAGGCACACCCGCGCGTTTGGCGCGTCTCACCATGACTTGACGAAGCCCCGCCATTTTCAGCCGTTCAATTTCGTTCGTGACGAAGACAGCCCGTACATTATCCGCGCCGCGAATTTTCAGGTATGAACGCACAGCCCGCCGCGCCGTTCGCCCCAAGAACACCGTGCGCGGTCTGCGGCTTTTGCTTCTGCGAATTAGAACGTCGCCGGTTATCGTGTCCACGTCTTCGCGGTCAAGCGCGATAAGTTCACCCGCGCGGATTCCGGTATCCAGTAAAAACAGGATTATTGCCCTATCTCGTTCGCCCGTGAATTTGCCGCGCTCGCAGGTGTCCAACATCGCGCGGACGTGTTCGAGCGGGACAGGTTCGAGAGGCGTTACATCCACTTTAGGCGGGCGCACCTTTCGTAATGGGTCGCGCCATTCGGCAGGCTCAAACTCATTTGCGTACCAGCGCAAAAACGTTTTGACGGTTCTATACATCGCATGGACGCCGCCCGCATTGTGTCCTTTTTCGGACATGGCAACAAAAAACTCCCGTAGCAGTTCGGGAGTTATCTGGTCTATGGTCTTCACGCTTTGCGCGTCAAGCCAGGTTATAAACGTCTCTAATTTCATGCGATAGAAGCGTTGCGTTTGCTTCGTCATGTTTTGCGCCTTGCGGTCAAGCAGGAACGCCGCCGCCAGGGTGGGGAGGTATTCATTTTGCGGCAACGAATTCAAAGAATCCCCTGTTCTACCTTGCTTTATCTTGGTCAGGTCTATTCTGGTCATGGTCTTTTTTTGTCCGTTTCGCCCCGTCTTTATGCCTTCACGTTGACAATTCCCATTACCCATAGTACTATTTGCCCCGCTTTGACCACGCCGAGGTAGCTCAGTGGCAGAGCAGGGGACTCATAAGCCCTTGGTCGGGAGTTCAAATCTCCCCCTCGGCACACCGTTTCCAAGTGAAACACCCTTCTTAATATATGGTGATCCCGAAGCAAAGGAGATCACCATGTATGCTTTTAAAGGGCTTATCACACGGTTCATTCTTGTGCGGAGAAACAGATATTGATTCCACAGATTTTTAGCGAGAAAATCCGATCTCGATGGATGCGCGACTATCGCTCAACTCTGGGAATTGGCATTAAAGGTTCCACCCGCTCAATGAGCGGGTGGAGGGAAAAAGGAGGGGAAGAAAGGGTGAAATGTTACGCTCGTTTTGAAAGCCGTTCACGGGCTTTGACGGTCTCCGGGACGAGGTTTTCTTGGCAGAATTTCTGGAGGAACTCCCGCCGCTTGCGGGAAGCGTCAATCCCAAAGATTGCCAGCAGGGAGAGGAATAAAACCGAGACCGTGAGCGTTTCCATGCTTGTATGATACAACAGATCGCCTCCCACGGACTTAAGAACCGGTTAACAACCGGTAAACGTGTTTGAAAGGTCGTCCAGCCTTCGGGCGGATGTCACTTTTTGTTTCTTTTGCGGAGCAGCAAGGGGAGGGTCACGATGACTGAGATGACGACGCCCATGAGGAGGATGCCGTCCGTCGAGCCGATCTCGGATGGGTCTCCGCCGGGCGGGGTGGGGGTGACTTGCTGCACCAAAGGAGCAGTCCCCGCCGCAGGCGCAGACGCCAGCGATGGGCTGAAATTCGTCAGCGCCAGGATGCCGATGAGAGCAATGAGCAAAATGGCGAAAATCCCGAAACTGGAAACGGCTTTCATTGTTTTATTCGTTATAATTGTATCATGGCGAGGGGATCGGTCCATTTCAATCGAAATGTCTCAACGAATCGGCGCACTTGTTGTATCATTGGGACAATTTAGAGAATACTTATACCTTTTTGCACTTTTATTGTATAATCCGCCAAGTTATTTGCTGGCAGGGAACAGCAAATTGATATAAACGGAGAGCGTTATGGAGTTGAGCATGACGGTTGGGGTATTTAACCTTGCCCTGTTTCAGTTCGGGGCAGGTTTTATGTTTAGAAGTATCGCGCCTGCTTCAACTTTTCTTAATGGTATGGGAAGCTTTGCACGCTTCCATTCCTGGCAGCCAGGAATCCGCTAATTCAGTCTTCGCCGTCGTTGATTCGCGTCAGCGGCGGCGTTACGCTTAGAATTCATCTTAGGAGCATCCATGATCAAAAAGTTTTTTGACTGGCTGAAACAGCCTCTCGGTCTGATCGCGGTGGGAATTGTCTTCCTGGGGGTGTTTAGCGCTGTTGCATACGGGATCTACCTGACCCAGCAGACGCCGGAACAACCGATCCAATTTCCGCACAGGACTCATGTCGCCTTTGGCATCCAGTGTTTGTACTGTCACCCGGGCGCCTCCAAGGGACCTGCCGCCGGGCTTCCTTCGCAGGCAAAGTGCTGGGCGTGTCACAACCAGATCGCCAAGACACAAACCAGCGCATTACTAGCCCCGTTGAAGGATGCCGTCATCAACGGCGAATCCATCCAATGGGTCCCGGTCGCCATCGTGCCGGACTTCGTGCAGTTCAACCATCGTGCGCACGTCGCCGCCGGAAGGAATTGCGAGGAATGTCACGGCGACATGTCCCAGGTGGACATTGCACAGAACCCACAGGTGTTCAACATGGGGTGGTGTTTGAACTGTCACATCGAAGCCGCCGGCGACGACCAGGAAAAACTGGTCAAACTCAGCGACTGCGGCACATGCCATTATTAAACCGGGTGAAAGGAAATCAAAATGAGTGAACAATTTTCCCGGCGTGATTTTCTGAAACTGGCTGGCTTGGGCGCGGCGACCACGGCAATCCTCACAGGTCGCGGGCCCCGCCTCGCGCTACGTGAAGCGTGAGCCGTATCAACAGATGCCCGAATACAATGCCGTCGGTCAGAGCACGTATTACGCCACCACATGCCGCGAGTGCGCGGCTGGATGCGGTCTCATCGTCCGCACGTATCAGGGACGCGCGATCAAAACCGAGGGCAATCCGAACCATCCGCTTAACCTCGGAAAGACCTGCGCGCGCGGACAAGCCACCCTGCACGGCTTGTACAACCCCGACCGCGTTCAGGGACCCACCACTGCGGATTGGGACGCCGCGATTCAAGTTGTAGCAGATGCCTTCACGAACTACAAACCGGATGAAATCGCCTTTTTGATGGGCATGGCTCCCGACCATCTCTTCGACCTCATCACCGACCTTGCCAACGCCACCGGCATGAATGCTCCGGTCCGTTACGGCGCGTTGGGTATGTTCAGAAGCCCGCGCCACGTTGAGCAAAGCCGCGGAAACCCTTTTTGGTCAGGCGGGGTTGCCTTTCTTTGATGTGGGCGGGGCGCAGGTTGTCCTTTCCTTTGGCGCGAACTTCCTTGAAACGGCTTTCGCCCGTCTCGTACACTCGCGGGTTCGCCGGTTTGCGCGAAAAGAAGACGAAGATGCGCGGCACGCTCATCCAGTTTGAAGCGCGGATGTCCGCCACCGGCGGCAAGGCGGACGAGTGGGTTCCGCTTCGCCCCGGGACCGAGGCGCTGGTTGCCCTCGCCATTGGGCGACTCGCCGCCGAGATTCGCGGCGGCGCGATGCCGCGCGCTTTCTCCGGCGTGGATCCTGTCGAGGCGGCGTCCAGGTCCGGCGTCAAGATCGAAGCGCTCGAACACATCGCGGAGATGGTTGCCCATTCAACCGGTGTGCTCGCCATCCCCGGCGGCGCGGCGCTTGGTCAGAGCAATGGTCTGGCTGTTGCCGAAGCCGTGCTGGCGTTGAACGCCTTCGCGGATAACATTGGCAAGCCCGGCGGCGTGTACCTTTCTGCCCTTGCACCCAGCCAGACCGATTATCACCGCCCCGCTTCTGCAAAGGAAATGCAGTCGTTCGTCGAGAAGATGGCGAGCGGCGCATTCAAGGTGCTGTTCATCCACGGCGTCAACCCGGTCTTTGAACTGCCCAAGGCGATTGATTTCAAGGGCGTGCTGGGCAAAGTGGAGCAGGTCATCTCGTTTGCCACCTTCCCCGATGAAACCGCCGCCGAAGCGGATTACGTCTTCCCCGATCATCACGGCTTGGAATCGTGGGGCTACCAGCGCGTTGCCACCGGCGCGGCTCAACCGGTCCTTTCGGGTGCGCGACCTGTGGTCGCGCCGTATTACGACACCCGCGCCACCGCCGATGTGTTGATCGCCGCCGCTCAACTGGCGGGCGGAAAGTTTGCCGAAGCCCTGCCCTACAAGGATGAGGTCGAGTTCCTGCAAACGAAGATCTCCGCCCTGATGAGCGAAGCGGACGGTTCCTTCACCGCGCCGGATGCGTTTACTTTCATGGCGTATTTCCAGCAATACGGCGGCTGGTGGAAGAACACGGACGCCCGCCTGGCTCCCGCTTCGAGCATCCTGAACAGCAACATCAGCGGCGCGGAAGCGGAATTTGCCGGTGAAGGTGAGTTCTTCCTCGTGCCGTTCGTCTCGCCGACGCTGGCGGAAGCGGGCGCGAACAAACCCTGGTTACAGGAACTGCCCGACCCGACCACGACCGTCATGTGGAACACCTGGCTGGAGATGAATCCCGCAACCGCCCACGAACTGGGCATCGAAAACGACGATGTGATAAGGGTCATCAGCGAAGCGGGCGAGGTGGAAGCGCCCGTTTACCTGTACCCAGCCATCCGTCCAGATACGGTTGCGATTCCTTTTGGTCAGGGTCACACCGCCTACGGACGGTACGCTGAAAATCGCGGCGTGAATCCCGCCGACCTGTTCGGTCCGCATTTCAACGAAGCCGGCGATCTTGCCTTTGCCGGAATGAAGGTCAAACTGGTGAAGACCGGAAATAAACGATGGCTTTCCCGCCTCGAGAGCCGCATGGGCGTCTACGGCGAAGCCATGGGTGAGGAGCGTTAATTATGGATCTGAAAATTAGCGAAGTCAAATTAAGTGAAGAAGAGGTCGGCAAGTGGGGCATGGTCATTGACCAGGACCTCTGCACGGGCTGTCAGGCTTGTGTCGCTGCCTGTGCGATGGAAAACAACCTCTCCTTCGTCGGGGAGGAGGATGCGGGCTACGGACGTTCGATGCACTGGATCCGCATCGAACGCTTTTGGGAGGGTGAATATCCCGAAGTGAAGATGACGCCGCACCAGCCGATGCTGTGCCAGCAATGCGGACATGCGCCCTGCGAGCCGGTTTGTCCCGCGTTTGCTACCGTGCATTCGCAGGCGGAACAGTTGAATCTGCAAGTCTACAACCGCTGTGTGGGCACGCGCTACTGCGCGAACAACTGCCCCTACCAGGTGCGTTCCTTCAACTGGCGCGATTACGAACGCCCCGAACCGCCGCCGAACCAACTCAACCCCGATGTGACCGTCCGCCGCCGCGGTGTGATGGAGAAATGCACGTTCTGCATCCAACGCATTCACCGGGCGCAGGACAAAGCCAAGTCCGAAGGACGCGAGGTGATGGACGGCGAATTCACCACCGCCTGCGCGCAAGCCTGCCCGGCGAACGCCATCACCTTCGGGCGCACGGATCATCCCGAAAGCCTGGTTTCCCAACTTGCGCATCAGGGTCATGGCGCAAAACATCTTGAAGAACTGGGCACGCTTCCCAACGTGACCTACTTCAAGGGAGGCTAATCATGACAGATCACAAACATCACGACAACGCCGAAGCGCATCTGCGCGAAAAGCATTTGATGCTCGACCCGCTTCCGCGCGGGCAAATGAACGCCATGGTGATGGAATCCATGCACCACACCACGTGGAAGTTCTGGGTGGTATTCGCCATTCTGTCCGTCATTGTCGCCTACGGATTGTTCTACTCCTGGGGCGTGATGATCGCGGAAGGCGTCGGCGTGGCGGGCGTCAACCGCCCGTCCTACTGGGGCATCTTCCTCGTCAACACCGTCTTCTGGATCGGTATCAGCCATGCGGGGACGTTCATCTCCGCCATCCTGCGCGTGTTCAAGGCGGAGTTCCGCCGCCCGTTCACCCGCGCCGCGGAATTGATGACCACCTTCGGACTGGTTCAGGCGGGCTTCAGCATCTTCATGCACATGGGTCGCGTCTGGCTTTCCTACTGGCTGATGCCCTATCCAAACCAGCGCATGTTGTGGCCCAACTTCCATTCACCCCTTTCCTGGGACCTGCTGGCGATCACCACCTACCTGCTTTCCTCCACCATGTACCTGTTCCTGCCGCTCATCCCCGACCTGGCGATGGCACGCGACCGTTCCACCGGCTGGCGCAAGACGTTCTACAAAATTCTCGCGCTCGGCTTCCGCGGCACGGAGGGCGAGTGGACGCACCTGCGCAACGCGATGAACATCTTCGCTTTCGCCATCATCCCGGTCATGTTCTCGGTGCATACCATCGTGTCGTGGGACTTTGCGATGGCGACCCGCCCCGGCTGGTCCTCCACCGTGTTCGGTCCCTATTTCGTCATCGGCGCGCTTCACTCCGGCATGGGAGCGGTGGTAGTGGTGCTGGCGTTTATCCGCGGGACGATGAAGCACATGACTTACTTCATCCGCCCCGAACACTTCGACGCCATCGGAAAACTCATGCTCATCATCTCGATGAGCTGGGCGTATTTCTTCTTCAACGATTACATCGTGCAATGGTACGGCGGCGACAAATGGACCCGCACCCTGCTCCACTTCCACGAAGCCGGTCCCCTCGGCTGGATGTGGTTCGTCATGCTGATCGTCAACATTGTCATTCCCTGGGCGGTGTTGTGGAATTCCAAATGGCGCTCCATCCCCTGGGTGGTCGGAACGGTCGGCGTGCTCATCAATGTGGGCATGTGGTTCGAACGCTACATCATCATTCCCGTTTCCCTCAGCATCAACCGCATGCCGTTCACCTGGCGCATGTACACGCCCGGCATCGAGATTCCGCTGGGTCTGGGCACGCTGGCGTTCTTCATTCTGCTTTACATGGCGGCATCCAAACTTGTCCCGCTTGTCCCCGTGTGGGAAGTGCAGGAAGGTCAAATGGCGCACGAACTCAAGAAATTTGGACGCGAGACCGTGGTCACGGTCAGCGAATTGGAATAGGAGGAAGCGATGGCTGAATCCAAAGTTGTTGATATTCTGGCGGTCTTTTCGGACCTCGAGCCTGCCGCGGACGCCATCGAGCATCTCCGCACTCTGGGCGTTCACGACGATTGCATGAACGTCATCTCCGGTATCCCCGTCACCGAAGCCATGCTCGGGCGTCCCTCCCAATGGACGAACGTTCCGCGCATCGCCCTCGGCGGCGCGATCCTCGGGTTTAGCGCGGGGCTGTTCCTCACCTTCATTGCCCCCTATCTATATCCATACCCCATCCAGGTCAGCACACAGCCGTTTGTGCCGGGTCCTCCCACCGCCATCGTCCTGTTCGAAATGACCATGCTCGGCATGCTGCTTTCGACATTCCTCGGCGTGTTTTTGGATAGTTTATTCCCCAACTACCGCCCGATGAAATACGTGTCGGAGGTCAGCGACGGCAAAATCTGCATCCTGGTCGAATGTCCGCACGTTGAAGAAAAGAAAATCACGGAAGCCTTGAAAAAACTGGGGGCTGAATCCGTCCAACCTGCTGAGGCGCAACACCTATGAGACTTCTCAAACAACTTCTTGTCGTATTTTTAGCGCTCAGTGTGATCGCGGGCGCGCTGATGATCTTTGCCTTCGATGTCATCAAAATTGACTGGATCGTTTTCATGGAGATTCAACCCTCTTTCGACGACCAGGAGGAGCCTCTGCCGGTTCCGGCGCAATCCATCCCGGTGGATGGACCCGCCTACCTGCCGGGCATGGGCGAACCGGTCAACCCTGTGCCTGCCGATGAAGTATCCGTTGCGCGCGGCGCGGAACTGTTCGCCATTCATTGCCAGATGTGTCACGGCGCGGATGGACGCGGCACCGGCACGATTGCCGCGTTCCTGGTCAAAAAGAAACCCGCCGACCTAACCAGCGCAGCGGTCCAGTCGAAGTCCGACGGCAGTATGTTCCTGACCATTTCTTATGGCATCTTTAACCCGAATAACAGCCTGTTCCCGGATGTGAAGTTCTCCGGTCAAATGCCGCCCCTGGGCGAAAACCTCACCATTCGCGAGCGCTGGGATGTCGTCAATTTCCTGCGCACGCTGAGAGCCGCGGAATAGGGAGGGACTCACGATGAATGACGATGTTCGAAAGTATATTTACGGCGCGATAACCGTCTTTGTGGTGGGCGTGCTCGTTTGGGTGGGTTTCATCTACGTGAACGCCTGCGGTTTCACCCTGTCCTGCAATCGCGGAAATCTGCCTGTTGTCCGCACCCCTGTTCCGACCCTGATTCCCGCCACCCTGCCCGCCATGCAGCCTGAAGACAGCACGGTCTCTGCGGCGGCGGATGTCTGCTACGTTGCCGCCGTGGATTTGATGGGCGCGTGGGTAAACGCCGGCGCTTCAGACACCGAAGTCTTCCAATTCACGGACGCGCATGGAAGGGAGTGTGAAGCGGCATTCGAAGACGTAAAGCCGCTCTTTGTGGAAGCCAATCTCTGGTATTCCGGTTCGCTTTCCTGTATCTCCTGCCACTCCGTGGACCTGGCGGTCTCGCCGGCGCAGTTGGATTTGAGCAGTTACGAAGGCATCCTCGCCGGTTCGCGCCGCGCCGAAGGAGCCGCCCAGGGAACCGATATCCTCGGCGGCGGGAACTGGGAATCCTCCCTCCTGTACGTATTCATTGCCGAAGTCAAAGCGGATGTCCCCGGTCATACCGAGGCGTTATCTGGCCTCATGATCTTCGCCGGGAAACCCCTCCCCGTTGAAGCAACCCCGACTCCGTAGCATCCCTTTTCCGATGAAGACCTGACCCTGCCCGGTCAGGTCTTTTTTGTTTGAAAACCCAAACAACATCAATGGCGGATGAGGACATTACTCCGCTTAATGTATGCAATTTTCCAGCAACTGCTGGGGCGGCCTGTCCGCGAGACAATGTGCCTTGTCAGTTATGACGGGTCACTCCTGCGCATATTGTGCAATTTTTTGTGTATCTTTTCCGCACCACGCAGGGAACATTTTTCGATATAACGTCGTTACCGGTGAGTTCAATAAAGGAGATACGAGATGAAGACGCTTATCGTTGGCGCGACTGGCATTCTTGGGAGAAATGTGATTCCACGCCTGTTGGAGCGCGGGCACGAAGTCCGCGCCCTTGTGCGGGGGCAGGAACAGGCGCAGTTTCTACGGCAAATGGGCGTGGAGACGGTGATCGGCGATATCTTCGACCGCGCCAGTCTGGATGCCGCCTCTCGCAGATGCGACGCCGTACTCCATCTCGCTACCGCGATTCCCAAAGACGGGAACCAGGATTGGAGCCTGAATGACCGCGTCCGCCGCGAGGGGACGCGCAATCTCCTCGATGCCATTTTGAAGAACGGCGTGAGGCGGTACATCCAGCAGAGCATTGCCCTGGTTTACGGTGACAAGGGACAGCAGATCGTGGATGAATCTGCGCCATTGCACATTACACCGGTCAGTCATTCCTCATCGGACATGGAAGACATGGTTCGCGCCTCGGATTTGGATTGGTCCATTTTGCGCGGCGGTATTTTCTACGGCGCAGGCACGAGCCGGGAGGATGGCTGGCGGCAGTCTGCGCGGGAGGGCAATCTGGCGCTGCCGGGAGACGGAAGCGATTTGATTTCGCTAATTCATGTCGTTGACATGGCTCGGGCAGTCGTCGCCGCGCTCGAGCGTGCGCCCTCCGGGAGCATGTACAACATCGTGGACGATGAACCGGTAAGTTACAAACGCCTGTTCGATCACGTCGCCGCACAACTGGGCGCAGCCCCGCCGCAGGCTGGTGGACCTAAATTCCTTCCTTCGCTGGGATGCAGTAACGCCAAAGCCCGGCAGGAATTGGCATGGCAACCCGTATATCCGAGTTATTTATCGGGGCTTGCGTGAGGCTGATGTTCCCTGGCTTCTAAATTTCTGCAAGTGCCCATACACAGACTGTTGGATCAAAAGGAGAGACACGACCATGAAAACACAAATTGCATCCGCATCCAAAACCATCCATGCGCCTGCGGAAGTCATTTACAACGTCATCGCGGATTTTCGCAACCTCCACCCGCGCATCCTGCCCAGGCAATACTTCCAATCGCCGGAGGTGGAGGAAGGCGGATTCGGCGAGGGGGACCGTCACCCGTTTTCAGATGAGCCTGCTCGGGCAGACGCAAAACTTCCGCACGCGCATCACCGAACCCGAACCGGGGCGGGTGCTCGTAGAGACCGACATCAACACTGGCACGCCGACGACTTTCACAGTCTCGCCGCTGACGGGCGAAGCCCGCACGCAGGTAACCATCTCCACCGAGTTGAAGAATCGCGGCGCGGTGGAGGCGTTCATCGCAAATTGGATGTTGAGCAAGGTCTATCGCGCGGAACTGGAACTGCTCGCCCAACTTGCGGAAGAACAGACTATGACAAAGCCTGCTTCGGTCAAAACAATATAACCTGCATCAAAGAAGTGAAGCGGTAATTCTGTGAAGCATACCAACCCGTCCCTCCCGCACATCCCAGGCGCGGATTGGCGCATCCTGGGCGAACTCGAACTGCCCGCCGCAGCGGATTCCGATTCCGCAGTCCGCGCCTGGCTGGTGAATCTCCTCGAACCGCTCCGCCTGCACGCCGACTTTCGGGACAAAATCCTGAGGTCGGCGCAGGAGGCGGCGGCGCGCCTGCTGCACGCGCAGACCGAAATCAAGTTCGAGCATATCCACCTGCTCATCCTTGTCCCGCCGAACCATGCCGTGAGGGAAGGGACGTGGGGTTTCTTCCGCATCGAAAAGGTCGGGCAGGGAGGCGACCACGCAATTGAGTTTTATTTGTACCAGGAAGGGCAGTGACGGCAGCAAAAAACCTAATTGCCCCTTTCGCTACCGTACAAATGACCAAAATCGAACCGCCAAGACGCCAAGGTCGCCAGGAAAGCCTCAAAAAACTTGGCGTGCTTTGCGTCTTGGCGGTAAAAGCTCTGAATGTACGGTAGAAAGATTGCCCCTATGCCTTCCCTAATTCCCCCACAATTGAATCCAACGAGAGAGCTTGCGCGCGGGCGCGCGCCGCTTCGATCTGTTCCGGCGTGAGTTGCGCTTCCAATTCGACGCGCAGTTTTCCGGCGCGTTCTTTCATTTCCTGCGTGCTCGCGGCGTGGTTCAAAGCAAATTCCGCCATCTCCAGCGCTCGTTGATTCATTTTCCGTTGTGCGTAAATTTCCGCGAGGATCACCAGCGCGTCCAACGCGTTCGGATTATATCCCGCCGACGCGGCGATCTTGAGCGCCTCTCTTGCCCCCTGCTCCGCTCGAACCACATCCGATTGAAGGAATGCGAGTCTGCTCAATGAATTCAACGCGCGTGAATGACTCCACCAATCGCCGACCTCCCGGTGCAGAGCCACGCTTTCTTCGAGGAGGCGGCGCGCCTGATCGTAATCTCCGCCCGCCTGCATCGTGACCGCCAGATTTTCCAGCCCCAGCGCGATGCCCCAGCGATTGCCGATCTCCCTCGCATGGCGCAAACCTTGCTCCAACAGGTTTTGCGCCTGTGTGAGTTGCTCCCCCAATGCCTGCGCCGTGCGGCTGAACAAAACCCCGATCATCAGCCTGAGATGCGGATCCGGGCAGGTGACGATTGCGCCTTCGAACCAGCGATGCGCCTCCCGATAATCGCCGCGTGCGTGTGCCACTGCGCCGAGGAAGGTCATGCCCACCGATTCAAGCCGGAGATGCCTGACCACCCGGCTAATCGGCAAGCCTTCCTGCAACGTGCGTGACGATTCCTCGAACTCGCCGACTGACCAGCACACCACTCCTTTGTAGATCAGCGCATACGCCAGGAGAGCCGGTTCGTTCAACGTCCGCAGGAGGGCAATGTTTGCGTTGTACATCTTCAGGGCTTCATCGTTTCGCCCGAGGCGTTGAACGAAAAAAGCGTGCTGATTCGCCAGTTCGCCCAACAAGCCTCCCCACCTGACGCGTTCCCGCGCGCTGTCATCGGCGGGCAGGCTGGCAATTTTCGCCCTGACCATCGCATCGGCGCGCCCGATGAGAGCTTCACCTTCCTGAAAATATTGATGAAGTTCATAGAGGTAACGCAGCGACATGGTTCCGCGTCTCAACAGGTCTGTCTGTTCGTGCGCGATTGCAAACTCCCAGGCAGCGCGGATGTTGTCAATACTGGCGTTGAGTTCGTTGAAAGCCTCTTTTTGACGATCGCTGGCTAGAGCCTGCTCACGCGCCTCGAGGAAGGTGAGGTAATAATGACTGTGCCTGTCGCGGGTTGCGCGCTCCTCCTGCGCATCTTCGCGAAGGCGTGCGGAGGCATACTGGCGGGTCAGTTCATGCAGGTCGTAACATCCGGTCTGAGTGTGCCGCAACAGAGACTTGTCCACCAGTGAGAGAAGCAGGGGCAGGGTCGCGCCAGTCACGGTTTCCGCGGCTTCGCGCGTGAAATCCCCGTGAAAGACGGATAATTTTTTCATGACCTGCCGCTCCTCCGCTGAGAGCAACTTCCAGGAGTGATCGAACACGGCTGTGATCGAACGATGACGCTCCGGCACGTCGCGCGAGGAGGCTCTGAGGAAGTCTATGCTCCGCCCGATCTCCTGCGCGATCTCCAGGCAGGAAAGAGTCCGCACCCATGAAGCCGCCAGTTCAATCGCCAGAGGTAATCCCTGCACCATGCGGCAGATGCACAAAACCGCCGGGCGGTCGTTATCTGTCAGCGTGAAACCGACGCGCGCCTGCCGCGCCCGCTGGAGGAACAACGTCGCAGCGCTGCTGACTTCCAACTCTTCGAGCCGGTCGCCTTCCGGCGTGGGCAAGCCCTGTACTTCAAAATTCCACTCCGCCTGCAGGTGCAGCAGTTCGCGCGAGGTGACCACGAGTTTGATCCCCGCAGCGTGTTGCAGAATTTCGCTCAATAGCCCAACGCCATCCAGCAAATGCTCCATGTTATCGAGCGCCAACAGCATCTGTTTTTCGCGCAGGTAGTTGAGGAGTTGCGTTTTTGGTTCGGCGGGACCAGCGAAGGAGAATCCCAGTGCGGCGGCAATGGATGGGATGATGTAATCGGGAGAGCCGACGCCGACCAGCGAAACGAAGAATGCCCCGTCTGCGAAGTTTGACTCTAGATGATGCGCGGTTTCAAGCGCGAGGCGCGTCTTGCCGATGCCGCCGGGACCGGTTAAGGTTAGCAGTCGGCATTGCGGATCCCGAATCAGGCGGATGATTTCAGCAAGTTCGAATTCGCGTCCGATGAGGGGGTTGGGGGGAACCGGCAGGTCGGTGTGGCGTCGAGGGGTGACAGAATCAAGTTTAGGGGCGGAAAGAGGCGTCAATGAGTCCAGGCTGTCAACCGACTTTTCCTGTCGCGCCACTTTCAGGAACAGGTCGCGCTGGTCGGGCGGAATCTCCAAATGCTGCGCCAGTAGTCCCGCGACTTGGCGCGAAGGACGGCGTTCATCTGACTCGATCTTAAAAATCAACGAAGCAGAGCATCCCACCCTCATTGCGAGTTCCTGCTGCGTCAAATCGAGAGACTTGCGCCTGCGCCTGACCCAGTTCCCGAATGAATTGTCCACGGTTTACATATTGGTTGAACTTCTAAAGCCTGGTAACGATGGCGTAATTGTACTACTTTTTGTCCAGTGGTTTGTACGATTTCCTTGCACCCGTTCGGAGGGAAATGGGAATAAAGTAGGGCATACTAACTCGATGAGGCGTTCCGTTTTAGAAGCAATCCTGAGGAGACTGCGATGGATTCCGTGAACCAATCATATCGGTACGACGAGGAGGCGCTGATCGGCTTGGCGTCGAAGGGCGACCTGGATGCCTTCAATCAACTGGTTTTGACTTATCAGGATATGGCGTATCGCCATGCGTATTCCCTGCTCGGCGACCCCGAAGCCGCCGAGGACACAACACAGGACAGTTTCATCAAGGCGTTCGAGGGTATCCGCAGTTTTCGCGGCGGTTCGTTCCGCTCCTGGCTGCTCAGAATTGTGAGCAACACCGCGTACGACGTTTTGCGCCAGTCCAAGCGCCGCCCAACACAACCGCTCTATCCCGAAGGCGATGACGGCGAAGAGATCGAATCGCCCGCCTGGCTTGCCGACCCGAATGTCTCGGTGCAGGGAGCGGTGGAGCAGAGCGAAGAAGCGAAATACATATATCGCGCGCTGGACGAACTGCCCGACGTGCATCGCAGCATCCTTACGCTCGTGGATTTGTACGACCTCGATTATTCGGAAGCCGCCAGGGTTTTGAAAGTGCCAATCGGCACCGTAAAAAGCCGCCTGGCGCGCGCCCGGTTGCAAATGAAGGCAAAATTGCTTTCCGAAGAATACGCCATTTTGCCTATATTGAGCAGCGTAAGGAATACAGGATAGAACCTTGTCAATACGAAAGCACGAGAAGTTTCTTTTTACTGTTTACGAGAGGTAGCCATGCAAAATCAACACAAATCACACGACCATTCTTCACATAGCGCCCCCGAAATGAATGATGCCCACGCCGCGATGGATCATTCCATGCACGGGATGGAGGGTCACGGCGAACATGGAGCGAATAATCAAGTACACAAGGAAACAGGTACACAGGTAGACAGTCCGATGAGCGAACACGCCGCTCACGCCATGCCCGCCGACCACGCAACGCACGGCGAACACACGCAACACGCAAACGCGCAGCACGCAACAAAGGATCACTCCACCCACGCCGGTCACGGCACGGATCACACCGGGCACGAGCAGATGTTCCGCGTCCGCTTCTGGTGGAGTCTGCTGTTGAGCATTCCCGTCCTCGCCTACAGCGAAATGATTCAAATGTGGCTCGGCTTTATGCCGCCGATGTTCGCGTTCAGTGAATGGATTCCATTTGTTTTTTCAGTCGCCATCTTCGCCTATGGCGGCGTGCCCTTCCTCAACATGGCGGTCCCCGAATTGAAAGACCGCAAGCCCGGCATGATGACGCTCATCTCGCTGGCGATCTCGGTCGCGTTTATTTACAGCGTCGCGGCGCAATTCATCAATTTGGGCGAAGGCTTCTTCTGGGAACTCGTCACACTGATTGACATCATGCTGCTCGGTCACTGGCTGGAGATGCGCTCGGTTCGTCAAGCTTCGGGCGCGCTCAACGAACTTGCCAAACTCATGCCCGATACCGCGGAGCGCATCCATCACAGCGACATGACCGAGACCATCCCCGTCTCGGCGCTCCAACGTGGCGACCTGGCCCTCGTCCGTCCCGGCGCGAGCGTCCCTGCGGATGGCGAGGTCGTTGACGGACATTCCGATGTCAACGAAGCGATGATTACAGGTGAGTCGAAGCCCGTCCACAAAATGAACGGAGCAAAGGTCATCGCCGGCACGATCAACGGCGATGGCGGCCTGCGTGTGCGCGTCACCGCCACAGGCAATGAAACTGCCCTGGCGGGCATCATGCGTCTGGTCGAGCAGGCGCAACAATCCAAATCCAAAACCCGGTGCTTGCCGACAAAGCCGCGGGCTGGCTGTTTTACATCGCGCTCGCGTCCGCGCTCATCACCGCCATCGCCTGGACCATCGCCGACGCCTTCAACATCGAAGTCCTCACGCGCGTCGTCACCGTGCTGGTCATTGCCTGTCCGCACGCGCTCGGTCTGGCGATTCCGCTCGTGGTTGCCATCACCACCGCGATGGGCGCGCGCAACGGCATCCTCGTCCGTGACCGTCTCGCCCTCGAAGCCGCGCGCGAAATTGACGTTGTGATTTTCGACAAGACCGGCACATTGACGCAAGGTCAATTCGGTGTGGTGGATGTTGCGACAGCGGATGGCTGGGACTCCGACCGCGCGCTGAGTCTCGCCGCCGCGCTGGAATCGGACTCCGAGCATCTCATCGCCCAATCCATCCGCCGCTTCGCGCGTGACCGGAAGTTGACTCTGCCTGCGATCAACAATTTCTCTGCCCTGAAAGGACGCGGTGTCCAAGCCACCGTTGACGGCGAAACCTATTACGTCGGCGGACCGCGCCTGCTGGAGATGCTATCCCTCACACCCGAAGGAAATATCAAGACCTTCACCGAATCCGCAAACACCGATGCCCAGTCCGTGGTATATCTCACCACGAAAGACAAAATCATCGCGGCGATTTCGATTGCGGATGTCATCCGACCCGAAAGCAAAAAGGCGATTGACGAACTCCACAAAATGGGCATCGAAGTTGCCATGCTCACCGGTGACAGTCAAGCCGTGGCGAAGGCGGTCGCGAATCAACTCGGCATCGAGCGCGTCTTTGCCGAAGTGTTGCCCGAACACAAGGGACCAGAAAGTCATGGAGTTGCAAAAAATGGGGAAGCGCGTGGCAATGGTCGGCGACGGCGTGAACGACGCGCCCGCCCTCACCCGCGCCGACGTGGGCATCGCCATCGGCGGCGGCACGGATGTCGCCATCGAATCCGCGGGCATCGTCCTCGTCAACAGCAATCCGCTGGACGTGGTCAAGATCTTCAAACTCAGCCGCGCCAGTTATCAAAAAATGATCCAGAACCTGTGGTGGGCGGCAGGCTACAATATTGTCGCGATTCCGCTGGCGGCGGGCGTCCTCGCCAACTGGGGCATCCTGCTCTCGCCCGCCTTCGGCGCTGTGCTCATGTCCGTCAGCACCATCGTGGTCGCCATCAACGCGCAGTTGCTGCGTAGGGCGGCGTTGTAATTCACAACAACAGGGACGATCCACTCAACGAATGCAGGACATTCTGCAATGACCGTCGGGTGGGTCGTCCCTGAACGCTATCAAGCGGGGAAATGCCAATGGTCAGCGATCCGCTCAAAGTCCATAAAGAAGCGCGGGGTTGTGTCTCATTTTCATCCTGGGCGGGATTATAGAGTCAGGACAGGCTCATCATCCGCCACTCAAACAAGCATTCCGCGAGTATGATTCAAGGCGTGAAGAAGCGCCACATCGAGACCTCCCAGCACGAGGATTTTGAAACCCTGTTCCGGGAGTATTGGGCGTTCGTCTATCGCATCGTCCGCCGACTTGTGGTTGACCCTGCCGAGGCGGAGGACCTGACGCTGGAAACGTTCTACAGGCTGTATCAACGCAGCCCGTTTCGAGAGGATGGTTTTCAACCCGGCGGCTGGTTGTACCGCGTGGCGACCAATCTCGGCCTGCGTTCGCTCCGCAGTTTCAAGCGGCGCGAAGGCTATGAGTTGAAGGCGGGACGTTTCGCCCTCGACGAGGCGCCCGAAACGCGACCCGTCGAAATTCAGGCGGCAAACGAAGAAGGCGAGACGGCACGGCGGGCGCTGGCGGCGATGAACGAACGACAGGCGCAATTGCTGGTCTTGCGATATTCGGGCATGTCCTACAAGGAGATCGCCGAAACCCTTGGGCTTTCCCCCACGTCCATTGGACCGCTGCTGGCGAGAGCCGAACGCGAATTCGAAGAACGGTATCGGGCGCTTGCCCCGGAGGAACCATGAACAGACATTTGACCGAAGGCGAATTGCGCGCATCCCTCGATGGCGAGTTGGATGCCGCGCTGCTGGGTCACTTGAACGCGTGCGCCGCGTGTCAAAAGAGGCTGCTGGAATTGAAGCAGGCGCATCTTCGAACCGCGAACCGGTTGTGGTTTTTGGCGAAAGGCAGTGAAGCCGTTCCATCCGCTGAAACTGCCTGGAGCCGGTTTAACCGACATTACCTGAACCAAAAGGAGACATCCATGTTGAAAAAGTGGTTTTCATTCCCCACAGTGCGCGCCGGCGCGGTGTTCGTTCTGGCGCTGGCGCTTGTGCTGGCATTCCCGTCCACCCGCGCGCTGGCAGGCGAGTTCCTGAACCTGTTCCGCGTGCAGCAGGTGACGATCCTACCGATTGACTCGACCGGGCTGGAAAACCTGACCGGCAATGAAGCGCTTGGGAGCCAGTTGAGCGAGTTGATTTCGAGTTCGACGGTCGTGCTCGATGAGCCGGACGAGCCGGTCTACGCGGCAAACGCCGAAGAGGCGAGCGCCGCCGCCGGGTTTACCGTGCGTCTTCCAAGCGGTTTGACTCCCTCGAACATCTACGTCACCGATTCTTCCGCCTTTATGCTGACGGTAGACCGTGACAAGGCGCAGGCATTGCTCGATGGAGCCGGACGCAGCGACCTCGTCCTGCCCGAAGCGCTGGACGGCGCGGAAATCACGGTCAGCATCCCGGCTTCGGTGAGCGCATCGTTTGATGCCTGCCCGGAACCGCAGACCGAAAAATCCGGGGAGGACCCCTACGAACTGAGAATGGAATACCCGGATTGCATCATCCTCTCGCAGATGACCAGCCCGGTGGTCAACGCACCCGACGGCGTGGACGTGGCGGAACTGGCGCGGGTCGGCTTGGAGTTTACCGGCATGACCCGTGAAGAAGCCGAAGCCTTCACCCAAAGCGTGGACTGGATGACGACGCTCGTGGTACCGCTCCCGCGCGATGCGGCAACGCACTACGACGTCAGCGTGGATGGCGTGACGGGTACTCTCATCCAGCGCATCTCCGAGTATTCGCCGGAGTACGTCCTGCTGTGGGTCAAGGACGGCATTGTGTACGTCGTCAGCGGAACGGGGACGGACGCCGACCGCGCATTGGAGATTGCGAACTCACTGCCGTAATTTTGCTGCCGCACGAATGCCGTTGCGAGGGTGTTCTTCCCGAAGCAACCTCCTGCTTTCTTGAGCATTTTCAATCAAAAAGGAGGCTGCCGCGCAACGACATCGCAGAGAATGTGCGGCAGAAAATGTTTCCTATTAAAATATCTTCATGACCATCCCGGCGATCAACACCGAAAAACTTCGCAAGGAATTTGGCAGCCGCGCTGCCGTAAAGGGGCTCACCCTGCAAGTGGAGCAGGGAGAAGTGTTCGGCTTTCTCGGTCCCAACGGCGCGGGCAAGACCACATCCATCAAGATGATGCTGGGGCTGGTCGCACCCACGTCGGGCGGCGGCTCCCTGCTCGGCGCGCCCATCGGCGACCGCGCTGCGCTGGCGCGCGTGGGTTTTCTGCCGGAGCATTTCCGTTTTCAGGAATGGCTGACGGCAAACGAGTTCCTCGAACTGCACGGCGAACTGTTGGGCATGCCTGCCCAAGACTTGAACCGCCGCCGCAATGAACTGTTGGAACGGGTGGGGCTTTCCGAATTCCGCCACAAACAGTTGCGCACGTTTTCAAAAGGCATGTTGCAGCGCATCGGGCTGGCGCAGGCGCTGATGAACCGTCCCGCGCTCGTCTTTTTGGACGGGCCGACGTCCGGCCTCGACCCGGTTGGGCGCAGGCTGGTGCGCGACATCATCCACGAATTGCGTGAGGAAGGCACGAGCGTCTTCCTTAACTCGCATTTGCTGAGCGAGATCGAAGTCACCTGCAATCGCGTGGCGTTCATCAAACACGGCGAAGTGATTCGCGTGATGGAAATGTCCGCATTGGATATGAACATCTCGATGCTGACCATCCGCGCCTCCGGGCTGACCCCGGAGATTGCCCGGGCTTGAGACAGTGGGGCGACGACCTGCGCCTCGACACCGACCAGTTGACCATGACCATCCGCCGCGAGTCGGACCTGCCGGAGATCAACCGCTACCTGGTGGCGCGCGGCGTACAAGTCTATGCCCTGATTCCCAACCGGCTCTCGCTCGAGGAAATTTTCATTGAAACCCTGGGAGAGGACGGCGGGCTGTGAAAAAGATATGGATCATCGCCCGCATGACCTTCCGGGAAGCCGTTCGGCGGCGCATCGTTCTCACCGGACTGGTGCTGGGTCTGCTCTTCCTGGCGGTGTTCTCGCTGGGATTTCGCCTGGTGTACGTCACCGCTTACACCCGGGCGCAGACTCCCCGAAGACGCATTCACGAACCTCGTCACGCAGGAAGGCATCAACGTGCTGATGCTGGCTGGTCTCTACGCCGCAACCTTTCTCTCCGCCGCGATGGGCGCATTGCTCGGCGCGGATACGCTCTCCGGCGAGATCATCTCCGGCACCATTCAGACCATCGTCTCCAAGCCCGTACGCCGCTCAGACGTGGTGCTTGGCAAATGGCTTGGGTTTGCCATCCTGCTGGCGGTTTACTCATTGCTCATGTCCGGCGGGACGGTGCTCAGCGTGTGGCTTCAATCGGGGTATGCGCCGCGAAACGTTTTGCAGGGATTGTCGCTCATTTACCTCGAAGCCCTGCTGATCATGACCATCGCCCTCTCCTGCTCCAGTTTCCTCTCCGGGCTGGCGACGGGCGGCGTGGTCTTCGGGCTGTACGGGCTGTCGTTCATCGGCGGTTGGGTGGAGCAGATCGGTTCGTACCTGCAAAATGAAACCGCCATCCGCGTCGGCATCGTGACCAGCCTGATCATCCCCAGTGAATCGCTCTGGCGGCGGGCGGCGTTCAGAAATGCAGTCGCCCATCTCCGCCGCGCTTGGCATGTCGCCGTTCGGCACGATCTCCGTCCCCAGCCCGCTGATGATCGGGTATGCCGTCTTCTATCTCGTCCTGATGTTGATGATGGCGGTCAGCACGTTCAATCAGCGCGATCTGTAAAATCAAGCAAAGACCTGACAGGTTTCAGAAACCTGTCAGGTCTGCGGGAGAAGGGTAGAATCGGTCATCCCTTTCTTTCGGAGAATAATCCATGCCCCAGCCGCTTCCTGAATCCTTCATCGAAATCCGTGAACACGACGGACCGGATTACAAGCCGCTCGTTGATTACCAGTCCTGGCGCGTGGCGCTGATGAATTTCACCCCCGACCTGACACCCGATAAAATTCACCGAATGCAGAAGCACACCGAAACCGACGAGGTCTTCGTGCTGATGACCGGGCGCTGTATCTTGTTCATCGGGGAAGGCGAAGATTCCGTGACGAAAGTCCATGCAGTGGATATGCAGCCGTATAAACTCTACAACGTCAAACGCGGCGTGTGGCACTCACATACTTTCAGCGAGGATGCACGCGTGCTGATCGTGGAGAATCGCGACACGACGGATGCGAATTCGCCGTTCGCGGGGTTGACGGAGGAACAGCGGAAAGAAGTTATGGAGTTGGCGGGGAGATTATGGCAATAATCTTGCGGTGGGCGACCCCTACGGGTTAGATTCAAACGTCGGCATCCCCTCGACCTTTGTGACCACCCTGAACAGCCCGCCGGAGAGCGGGTATTTTTTTAAATCTGCATCGCTCATGCCCACCCGCGCAGAGGTGATGAACAACTCGTTCATGTTCCTTCCCCCGAAAACGCAGGAGGAGGTTTGCAGGGCGGGAACGGGGATTTGCTCAAGCAATTTTCCGTCCTTCGGATTCCAGCGCGTCACCTGCGCGCCGCCCCATAAAGCGATCCACAAATTGCCGTCCGTGTCAGAGGTCATGCCATCGGGCCAGCCGAGGGACTCCGGCACGCGAATTACCACGTGCGGATTGGCGATCTGACCGGTGGTCACGTCGTAATCGAAGGCTTTGACTTCGCTCGTGGGCGTGTCAATGTAGTAAAACGTTTTATGGTCGGGGCTCCACGCCAAGCCGTTCGAGATGCGGATGTCGTCCAGCAGGCGGGTCGTTTGCTTCCCGTCGAAGGAATACAGCGAACCGCTGGCTTCCTTTTCGTTCATGTCCATCGTCCCGGCAAGGAAGCGCCCGGCGGGGTCGCACTTGCCGTCGTTGATGCGGTTGGTCGGGGATTCGCTCAAAGCGGCGAGAACGGTCTGGCGGGACGAAGCAGGCTCAAAGTCCACGAAAGAGGCGCGTTTTCCGAGGATCAAATTCCCATTTTTGCGCGGGGCAAGGCTCCGACGAAGTCATCCAACTGGGCGAGGAGTTCCGTTCCTGCAAAGATTCTTTTTTCGAGAATATCCACCCAGTAGAGCGTTTGAGTCTTTGCATCCCAGGCGGGACCTTCGCCCAGCGTCGCTTTGGCATCGAGAATTAATTCAACATCCATAACCAATCCATAAAGACCTGACAGGTTTTAAGAAACCTGTCAGGTCTTTTCACTAAAACCAGTTTCGTTTGTAGAAAATGATCGTCGCCAGCGCGGTGAGCCCGAGCGATAGCCCGATGACGGTGAGAAACGCAAACGGATGACCCTCGCCGGGCAGGGCAACGTTCATGCCGTAGAACGACGCCACGATGGTCGGCACGTTGAGGATGATGGTGAGCGCGGCGAGCGCCTTCATGACCACGTTGAGGTTGTTCGAGATGATCGAAGCGAAGGCATCCATCATGCTGGAGAGGATTTCGGTGTTGATGCTGGTCATCTGGATGGCTTGCTGGTTTTCGGTCAGCACGTCTTCGAGCAGGTCCTGGTCTTCTTCGTAGTAATTGAAGAGCTGGGTTTTTTGCACGCGCTCCATCATCACCTCGTTGGAGCGCAGCGCGGTCGCAAAATACGTGAGGCTCTTTTGATATTTGAGCAGTTCGAGCAGTTCGCGGTTCTGCGTGGATTTTTGCAGGCGATCCTCCACCGCCTCGGTGGCGCGGTTGATCTCGCGCAGCAGGTTCAGATAACGCGCCGCCGTTTCGAGGAAGATGTAAAGCGTGAGACGGTAGCGTTTGCCGGTCTTCAATTGTTTGTATTTCCCGTTTGCAAGCGACTTGAAAATATCGCTGTCGTAGCGGCAGACAGTGATGATCTTGTTGCCCAAAATCATGATGCCGAGCGGAACCGTGATGTAGGGAATATCGCTTTCGGGCTGGTGAATGGGAATGCGAAGCAGGATGAAGGTGTAGTCTTCATCCCGTTCCATGCGCGGCATTTCATCCTGGTCGAGGGAATAATTGATGTAGTCCATCTCCATCCCCCAATTGATCAGTTTTTCGATTTCACCGGGCGTCGGGTCCACCACATTGACCCAGGCGCCGTTGGCAATCGTGTCGAGCGTTTCCAGCCCGTTCTCGGTGGTTTTGTAAATGCACAGCATCGGCAGCCTCCTTGCGTGAAGTGAGTCACGCAGGGGCGCGCCGCGCACCTACGTGACGGGAATGAACCAGTTAAACACGTGCCATCCGCCTGTACTTGGCGGATTACTCTCTGAAGAACCTAAATCGCTTTCGTCGTTTGTGAACATAGTTCTTAACCGCGCCCATTTTACGCCCGTTGATGGATTTGCACAACCGAAACAGGGGACGAAAATCTTCGCCTCCAAACCTGCACCGCGAGTTTTTTCAAAACGGGCAGGTCGCGGTTCAGTCCGTACGTGGCGGCAAAAGCGGAGCGGGGTATTGGGGCTCCTGTTGAAAAAAAAAAATTAAACTCTCAAAGATAATTTTCCTTGTTCATCTGCTTGATACACAACCAGGTCTGGCATGGGAAAATGTTTTGCATTGGTCGTAACAAGCGCCAAGCCGTGTTCGAGCGCTGTTGCAGCGATCAAAGCATCCGCATCTTCAAGAACGACCCCCCGAGTCCTCCGGCTACGCATTAACTCCCCGGCTCTGTTGGCAATTTCGATTGTGATCTCGATCGTTTCCAGCGAATCAAGGAATTCGAATGTGTCTACCCGTTCACGTTCGTGCATTCCGCGAATGATCTCAAGCCGCGTCATGGCGGAAATGAACAGCGTATCATCCATTGCAAGGGTATCCAGCAATTCATAATAGCCTTTGGTTTTGCGGAGGTACAAGATCAGAATATTTGTATCCAAAAGATAATCACTCATCCCGCCCCCATTCGGCTGAAAAATCACGAGTGGATTTTTTCCGCCCTTCTGCTACCCACCGATTGATGTCTTCAAATGTGGCTAATTCAGGATGGTCTTCGTCCTTCCATGCACCATAGGATTTTTTCAAGACCTCACGCAACTTGCGGCGACGCAGTTCACGAGCCAACACCTCCTCAACAAAACGAGTCCGTTCGCGGGCAGGCACAGCTTTCTTCAATTCGTCCATAAGCGACTTGGTGATATACAAATTCATTCTCTCTTTTACAGCGCGCATTGCACTCTCCTTTTGCACTATACTTTGCACCGTTATTATACACCAACCTGCTGGGATATAATTCCTCCATGCCCGTCACCACAGACTCCGTTCGCACTTATTACGACAAGAACACCAATCCCTTCCTGAAATTCAGCGGACACAAAAAAGCCCAAAACATCCACCGCTCGTTATGGGCGGACGGCATTCGAACATTGGAAGAAGCCCTGAACTTCTCCAATTCTCTCATTCTCCATGAAATCGAATCCACCGCCCCTTCCCACGCCCGCATTGCAGACCTCGGCTGTGGTGTTGGCGCGAGCCTGTTTTACATCTATCCGCGCCTGCGAAGCCCCGCCCCCGCGCTCGGTTTGACTCTCAGCCCCGTGCAAGCCAGCCTCGCAAAAGAATCCGCCGCACAACTTGGATTGCAGGATCGAATCCATTTTGCGGAGGGCGATTTTATCTCCGTGCCTTTGCCCGGCGGTTCGCTCGATGCGGTTTATTCCGTCGAAGCCGTTTGCCATGCCGTTGACCCTGAAAACTACTTCCGCGAAGCCAGCAGACTCTTGCGCAAAGGCGGCAGGCTCATCCTCGTGGACGATTACCAGGCGGCGCGTCCATTCACGAAGCATGAGCAGGAATGGCTGGATGTCTTCCTCGAAGGCTGGCATGTCCCCGGTGTGCGGACGGCGGAACAGACCGTCAACTCTGCCGGTGAGAACGGGCTCCGCCTCAAAAGAAACGAAGAACTCACGCCCCATCTCCGCCTGCGCAACCTGCCCGATTTCCTTGCCAGCGCGCTGCTCTTCCTCGGCGAAAGGTTGCCCATCAAACACCCCATCGTCCCATCCATGCTGGGGAGCATGGCGCTGCAGCA
This sequence comes from Chloroflexota bacterium, assembly GCA_013112685.1. Taxonomy (GTDB): domain Bacteria; phylum Chloroflexota; class Anaerolineae; order Anaerolineales; family Villigracilaceae; genus Villigracilis. The sequence goes on from JABFGC010000002.1 coordinate 2,824,701, forward strand.
GTGTTTACACCTGAAGGTGGTGGAGTATCGCTTGCTTGTTTTCGAGAAAATTGACCATTGACCATGGTCCATCGTCCGGTCATCACCTTCCTCACCGGCGGCACACGCGGCGACGTGCTTCCGTACATCGCCCTCGGCGAAGGCTTGCGTGAAGCGGGCTGCGATGTCCGCCTTGCCGCGCCGCGCGGGTTTGCGAATCTCGTTCAACCCAGCCGCCTCACCTTCGCCCCCTTCGACGGCAATCCCACCGACCTCATGCTCGAACAGGGCGACCAATCCCCTCTCACACTCGGCAGGCATCCCATCCAGTCACTGCGCGCCACGCGGAACTTTATCCGTCAGGCGCGCCCAATTTACAGAGACATGCTCCACACCGCCGCCCAAGCCTCTGCGCGGCTCCGACTTGCTCATTCACGGCTTGCCCGCGCTTTGGGGCGCGCACATCGCCGAAGGGCTGAAAATTCCCGCCGTCCGCGCATTGCTTCAACCTCTCGCCCCCACCCGCGAATTTCCATCCGCGCTTTTGCCGTTTCGTTTTTCACTTGGGGGAATCGGGAACTGGCTCACCCATTGGGCTGTGACTCAAGCCATCTGGCTTTCGTGGCGCTCCGAGATCAACCACGCGCGTCACGCGGACTTTGGGCTGGGCCCTGCCCATGGGCTTGACCCTTCGCTGAGAGCGGACTCCGTTCAGCCCCTCACCCTCAACGGTTTCAGCGAACACGTCGTACCGCGCCCAAAGGATTGGAACGAGAAGCAGGTCATCACGGGATATTGGCGGAAGAAAGAGGCGGCGAGGCGGCGGGTCGGCGAGTCAGCGGGTCAGCGAGTCAGCGAGTCAAGGATTCAGCGATTCATTGATTCGGCGAAGAATCCGATTGCGATTGGGTTTGGGAGTCCGGGGATGCGGGGATATTTACCCATGCTCGAAGAAGCGTTAAACATGGCGAACGCTCAAGTCATTTTGACTCTCCCCGCCAAATGGCATGGCGAGGTCAAATCGAAGAACATCTTCCCCATCGAATACGTCTCACATGATTGGCTGTATCCGCGCGTGAAAGCCGCTGTCCATCACGGCGGGGCGGGGACCACGTCCGCGAGCCTCCACGCCGGGATTCCCACCATCATCATGCCCCTCGCCATTGACCAGTTCTTCTGGGGCGAGCGGATTCAAAAACTGGGAGCGGGGTTATCCATTCCGCAGAGAAAACTCAATGCGCAAAATCTGGCGCAAGCGATTATGGATACATTGAGCAACAAAGAGATGCAAGCAAGAGCAAAAACTATCGGCAGAGCATTAGCTCAAGAAGATGGCATTGAAATCGCCATAAGTCAGATACAAAAACTGCTATAAAACTCCGAAGGAGTGAAACGATTATAGAAACCAGAAAGAATAAAAACAGAACCCCAAAGGGGTGACATATTTTCGCAGGTCAATGCCGTCTGTCGCACAGCGCCACGCGACGCCTTCGGGATTAGACAACCCAACTTACCAAAACTAGAATCATTCCATCCCTTCGGGATTGTTTCTTTGCAGCGCCCAAATTGCCACAAACAAAGCAAACGCTGAAAATAGACTCCCCAACCAATACGGCGCGGAGATGGCAATCACATCGAAGGAAATCCCCGCAAGGGTGGGACCAAATATATTCGTCAACGCCAGCAAGGTCTGATTGCCGCCCATCAAGCGACCCTGCTCATTTTCAGGGACGCGCAGCGAGACCAGCGCCGTCAGCGACGGAATGCTGACACCCGTCCCCAATGCAACGACAGCCACAGCAGGAAAAATCATCCACGCCGCAGGGACAAATGCCATGCCCGCCAAGCCGATCACCATGAATGTGAGTCCCGCCGGGATGAGTTTGCGCTCACCGAAACGCGCTTGCAGTTTGGCAAATAAGACTCCCTGCACAAACAAGCCGCATAACCCGACGTACAAATAGAAGTAACTGTTCTGCGCGGGTGTCCAGCTGAAGCGGGCGTTGGAGTAAAGCGGGAAGTTGGTCTGCAAACCGGCAAAGGCGAGGTTGAGCAGGAAAAGCACGACCAGAAAATTCTGGATGTTCCTCTGGCGGAAGACGCTCGTGAATTGACCCGCCCAACGGAAAACGTGAGAAATTGGTTTGGTCTCGCGCCGTTCGGGGGGCAAGGATTCGGGTAGGAAAAAGTATCCGAAGGCGGTATTGGCAAAGGCGAAGAAAGAGGCGGCGAACGCGGGCAGGCTGAGTCCAAATCCGCTGAGCAAGCCGCCGAGAATGGGTCCGGTCATGATTCCCAATCCAAATGCCAGTTGAGCGAGGTTGATGCCGCGCGCGCGGGTTGCGGAGTCCGTCTTATCTGCCACGTAGGCGTGGGCGAGGGTCAGGTTCGAGCCGGTCAGTCCATCCAGAAAGACCGCAAGGAAAATGACGATGAGCGAGTTCGCCAAGCCCAGTAAAAGATAGGACGTGCCCGTGCCGAAGAGACAGAGCAGCAGAATGGGTTTGCGCCCATAACGGTCGGAGAGCGCGCCGAGGATGGGGCCCGGAGACGAGTTGAATCGCCGAGTACATGGACATCAAGCCGCCCGCAATGGCGGCGCCGCCGTCCTGCGCCCGCACGAAGAACGGCAGCAACGGCGGCATGATGCCGTAGCCGAGCATGTCCACAAAGACGGAGATAAGGATGATGAAGAAGGAGGGAGGCAAGGATTGCGTAATCCAATAAAAAGATGCGTTATTTTATCAAACCTTCCGTGAATAAAAACAACTGCGGCAGCCCGCGAAAGGATTGCCGCAGAAGGGTATTCGTTTTTTGTCACGCACCCCTTGAATCAATTTACACCAGTTCGGGATAAGGTACGCAGGACGCGGACGAGCGCGGATTTACGCGGAAGCGATTAAAAATCAGCGTTGATCTGTGTTAATCCGCGTCCAACTGACCTATTTCGGTTTATTCCGAATTCACGCAATTACGATTTTCGGACAGTCTCCTTAAAGTAACGCCTCACTTTCGCCGCGATCTGGCGGTCAGTCATCCGGTCTGCGGATTCGATGCCCGCGATTCGAGCGGACCCCTTCTGGCGGGCGAGGCGTTTCTTCAACTCCGCCTTCGCCTCGCCGGGGACCGAAGATCAGGATGGCGTCCGCGCCGCGCAGGTGGGACATGATCTCGCTGTAATATTTCTTGAGCAAGCCATTAAATTGTTTGTCGAGTTGGTCGTCTCCTTTTTGATACTGGGGGCTGTAAGGCGTGCGCGGGCGGGTCGCGCCCCGGTACGAAATATGCCGGTCAATCCCCGACTCAATCGTCTGCATGGCTTCGCCGCGCTCGCTCATGGTCAGAATCACCGCCCTTTTGTGGTCAATCCAAAGTCCGATCCGTTTCGTCATAGATCCTCCTTTCTTCATGTACCGATTCCAGTATACCCATTTTCTGATGAGCGGCAAATTAGAGAAATTCCTCACGGGAAATTCCGGCTCGACGACGAAGACCGCCGCACACGCGGACTTGTTGCAGGTCTGGGAAGGGAGTTTAGATCACCCCCAAAGAAAAAAATTCCGGGATTTCCGCCCAGTATGCTCTTGTTACTTGACAGCTAATTTCTTTGCTAGAATCCTTGAGTATATAGGCTAGAAATTGAACCCCGCAATTTGGACAAAACTTAGACTGATTCACCCACCCTTCCCACATCACGCGGATTCTTTGGTTGAGGCTGGAATAATTCGCAACAACTTTTAGAGATAGGCTTGTATTCATATCAGTTGTTTATATTGTTTCAATTAAATCCAATTTTCTTTTCACTTCAACAATTCTTTGAATATACTGCTGCGCTTCTTTTGGATGAAGCCTCTTCATTAAATTTACTCGACCATTAAGGCTATTAAACTTTTCTAAAATCTCATCCCTAGATATATCAGAAGAAACCAAACTTTCCAACTCTTTAACTGCCGCCCTGATTCTATATCTTTCTTCCTTTGGAATGGTTGGCTTTCCAGAATTAATGTTTAATCCATGAACAATCATTGGCTTATTTTTTGAACGAACAGATCTTTTCTTCAAAAAACCATTTTCGTCTTTGTCACGATTAGGCTTTAATCCGCACGCAGTAAACATTCCATAAATCTTTGTAGTAATAAATTGAAGTTCATCCTTGCTAATTCGTGATTTGAAAGACACTGAAATATCATCTACAAATCTGGTGTAAATATAGAGGGTTAGACCAGTCAAAACACTGGTTCCGTTTTTTCGGAACGAGAGCGGAACCAGTCAAATGTGCTCACTCTGAAAACGGAACCAGTCAAACACTGGTTCCGTTGCGTTTCATCTCTTTCGCCGCTGGACGTAGAATGAATATGCCGTATCCATTCTTTGTTCAAAAGGAGAAAAATCATGATCCGCAACCCTATTGTAACGCCTGTGAAGGCGCTTTGGAGCCGATTTCAGGCTTCCAGCAGCCCCAAAAGCGGGAATTTGTATGCCTGCTGGGTGAATCAGGAGAAATTACCTGAGTTTATCCGCAGTTCTCAGCCTGCCGTACGTTTTCTCAATCTGTTGGGTCCTTTGTTCGAAACGCAAATCCCGGAACGCAACCTGATCCGCAATTGGGGACAACCCACCATCCCCAACTCCGCATTTCTGGCGGCCTGCCTGATCAAACTTGAAGAGGGGCGCGATTCAATGGGTGATCTCCTGCTTTACCTGCATGAGCATCCAGCCTTGATTTGGTTGTTGGGCTTTCCGCTTGTGCCTTCAACGCGTTATTCGTTCGGCTTTGATCCGCAGGCAAGTCTGCCCACTGAACGACACATGGCTCGCCTGCTCAGGCAAACACCCAATCAAGTTTTCCAGGCATTGTTTGTCAACAGTGTCCACCTGCTCTTGCAGGAATTTGCACGCCAGGGGATTCTCATGAACGATTGTGTTTCACTGGACACCAAACATATCCTGGCTTGGGTAAAAGAAAACAACCCCAAGGCGTATGTTGATCAGCGCTACAAAAAAGACCTTCAACCAAAAGGTGACCCGGATTGCCGCTTGGGCTGCAAACGCAAACACAATCAGCGCTTGCAACAATCTGATGAACCTGCAACGCCCAAGACAAACCCACTGCCCGCTGGCAATCTGCAAATCGGTGAGTTCTATTGGGGTTACGGCTCCGGCATTGTCGTAGTCAAAATTCCAAACAAAGGCGAGTTTGTTTTGGCAGAATTGACACAACCCTTCAATTGCCCGGACCTGTCTTATTTCTTCCCGTTAAGAGGGTTGGACCAGTCAGGAGTGGTTCCGCGCTGGAGTCGGACTCGATCCGAAAAAGCGGAACCAGTCAATCGACTGGTTCCGTTCAGGGCTAAAGGGCCGAACTGTGTTGTTGGCGCAAACGGTGGAAGAAGCGTAGGTTGATGAGCGTATAGATCAACGTGTTCAAATTGGCGATGGCACTGCCGTTGCGTAGGTGAGGTCTTTCAATGCCGGCTTGAAACGCCTGACTGTTAATGCGCTCAACCGCAGTTCGTTGGCGATACAAGTCTTTGTATGTTTGGCTGTTTCGATCCAAGGTGTAGCGCAGTCTAGCACCAATGCTGGAAGGCATCACCACGGTGCATCCCTTTTTGGCTTTTGTGTTGTTCTTGTGCCGAATTGGACATGTTTTTCTGGTTGGTTCGGGAAAGAACAATGGACATCCATATTTACTGCGTTCATGTTCAACCAGGCAAGTGGTGCGGTCCGTGAAGGTGAAGAGTAGTGACATCGCAAGCCCAGCGGCACAAAGTGGCGAACCTTGTGCGTCAAACATCCGTCCCTTGGTCTTGTACCGCCCTTTTTCCGAAAAGGGAACTGCCGCAAAAGCCAAAGGATCATCGTCTCGGTGGAAGTAATCGTAGACATACCGGGCATCAAAAGCGGCGTCAAAAGTACCCAAACGGGGCTTGGAGCCCAAAATTTGCTCGGTTTTTTGCATTAACGGGAAGAAATAAGACAGGTCCGGGCAATTGAAGGGTTGTGTCAATTCTGCCAAAACAAACTCGCCTTTGTTTGGAATTTTGACTACGACAATGCCGGAGCCGTAACCCCAATAGAACTCACCGATTTGCAGATTGCCAGCGGGCAGTGGGTTTGTCTTGGGCGTTGCAGGTTCATCAGATTGTTGCAAGCGCTGATTGTGTTTGCGTTTGCAGCCCAAGCGGCAATCCGGGTCACCTTTTGGTTGAAGGTCTTTTTTGTAGCGCTGATCAACATACGCCTTGGGGTTGTTTTCTTTTACCCAAGCCAGGATATGTTTGGTGTCCAGTGAAACACAATCGTTCATGAGAATCCCCTGGCGTGCAAATTCCTGCAAGAGCAGGTGGACACTGTTGACAAACAATGCCTGGAAAACTTGATTGGGTGTTTGCCTGAGCAGGCGAGCCATGTGTCGTTCAGTGGGCAGACTTGCCTGCGGATCAAAGCCGAACGAATAACGCGTTGAAGGCACAAGCGGAAAGCCCAACAACCAAATCAAGGCTGGATGCTCATGCAGGTAAAGCAGGAGATCACCCATTGAATCGCGCCCCTCTTCAAGTTTGATCAGGCAGGCTGCCAGAAATGCGGAGTTGGGGATGGTGGGTTGTCCCCAATTGCGGATCAGGTTGCGTTCCGGGATTTGCGTTTCGAACAAAGGACCCAACAGATTGAGAAAACGTACGGCAGGCTGAGAACTGCGGATAAACTCAGGTAATTTCTCCTGATTCACCCAGCAGGCATACAAATTCCCGCTTTTGGGGCTGCTGGAAGCCTGAAATCGGCTCCAAAGCGCCTTCACAGGCGTTACAATAGGGTTGCGGATCATGATTTTTCTCCTTTTGAACAAAGAATGGATACGGCATATTCATTCTACGTCCAGCGGCGAAAGAGATGAAACGCAACGGAACCAGTGTTTGACTGGTTCCGTTTTCAGAGTGAGCACATTTGACTGGTTCCGCTCTCGTTCCGAAAAAACGGAACCAGTGTTTTGACTGGTCTAACCCTCCGTTAATGCAAAAAACCGAGCAAATTTTGGGCTCCAAGCCCCGTTTGGGTACTTTTGACGCCGCTTTTGATGCCTGGTATGTCTACGATTACTTCCACCGAGACGATGATCCTTTGGCTTTTGCGGCAGTTCCCTTTTCGGAAAAAGGGCGGTACAAGACCAAGGGACGGATGTTTGACGCACAAGGTTCGCCACTTTGTGCCGCTGGGCTTGCGATGTCACTACTCTTCACCTTCACGGACCGCACCACTTGCCTGGTTGAACATGAACGCAGTAAATATGGATGTCCATTGTTCTTTCCCGAACCAACCAGAAAAACATGTCCAATTCGGCACAAGAACAACACAAAAGCCAAAAAGGGATGCACCGTGGTGATGCCTTCCAGCATTGGTGCTAGACTGCGCTACACCTTGGATCGAAACAGCCAAACATACAAAGACTTGTATCGCCAACGAACTGCGGTTGAGCGCATTAACAGTCAGGCGTTTCAGCTCGGCATTGAAAGACCTCACCTACGCAACGGCAGTGCCATCGCCAATTTGAACACGTTGATCTATACGCTCATCAACCTACGCTTCTTCCACCGTTTGCGCCAACAACACAGTTCGGCCCTTTAGCCCTGAACGGAACCAGTCGATTGACTGGTTCCGCTTTTTCGGATCGAGTCCGACTCCAGCGCGGAACCACTCCTGACTGGTCCAACCCTCAATATAGCCTTTTTGACGAAGTTCATATTCTAAACTCGGCTCATGTTTCCAAAAAACCAAATTTGCAACAGCAGGGCTTGTTGAAGCTCCTTCAGGAACAAAATCATTGTAAGTGGTAAGTTGCGTCAAAACCTCAGCAACATTTTCTGGGAACCTAAAGAAGAATTTCCACATCTTTTTGACTAATTCTCTCCTGGTAGACGAAAAAAAGCGTGAGATATCTTCTTTCAATAAGATATTATTTGCGGCGTGAATTACCGCATCACGAATATAGTCTCTAGGTAATTCAACATCTTTTATTGAACCTTGCAAATATTCTGGAAAATCAACACCGCTGACGATCTTTTCAAGAATTCCATCTTGAATCTTATGCAAAGGTTCAATAACCCTGTAGGTTTGGCGAGTCTTTCCATTCGGTTTTATTATTGGTTTGTTGGGCTTGTAGTAATTTCGTGCGTTTTTAGCAGTATCTTCTAATTCTTTTTCTGTAACCCCCAACGCCAGCGCCAAGGAAGCTATGCTGCCAATAGGTTTATATCTATAGCTAAGCTGCTTCATTAGCTGACGCCTTTACAAGTTCAAGAGCCGTCACAGATAATTTTTCAAACAATTCAGGGCTTAAGCTTTTCATTTCAGCGCTATCTGAAGCAAGAAAAACCAAAATACTAAGTGGGACTTTAAGACTGTCCGACAATGACTGAAGAACAGAAAAATTTGGATCACGTTTGCCTTGTTCAATTAAAAGAAAGATAAGCCACGGAAATATTTGAAGCTTCGGCAAGTTCAGATTGCCGCATATTTTTTTGTATGCGGCAAAGTTTTATTGCTTTTCCTATATTCATTTAACTACCTCAAGTAGTGGGTTCTGAAAAAATGATGGTTTGGTGTGTTACTTGTTCATGGTCATCAGGATACGGATAAGCTCAACGATCACAGGGAGCTTGTCCAAGACGCGACTCAGAATGTTCAGCAAATCGTGCGCGCTAAATTTTTCTGAGTTCTGCTGGATGGTTTCAAGGTCAGAAATCGCCTTGTCCAGCGTTTCGAGAACACTGTTCTCTACGTTGTTTTGCAGCTCTGATTTCACACTTTTCAGTGTTTGAATAGAGCTTTCTAACAGTTCTTCGTTCATATGAAGCTTCATCTCCTTTCTTTGGGATTTGGCGCCAGAGGCACCAGTCGCCAAACTCTCTGACACCGTATTGGAGCAACGTAGAGAACCCAAACCACTATTTTCCTAGCACACCAGTCGCTTTGACAATTGCTGCCTGCCGCTGAATACGAGCAGTGTCAGCGCCGCTTACGCGAATGCGTGACAACAGCAACAGCGAACAGATAGCGAATTGCAATGAAGGCGTGTTTGAAATCGCCTGTAAAGGCGATTGATACCGTGAAGGTATCAGTGTCATCTGTCAGAGTAGGAGATAAACTGTTAATGTGCAACTGAATGGTAGCATTCAGCCTAAAAACATTGTAATATAGATTATCTGTTCTGTCAAGCCATTTTACCACCAGTAAAACGGCTTTTTAAGTCCCCTACCCACCACCCCCCAACTCCTTCAAATTCTCCTCGCGGGGTGTGTAAAGCGATTTGACAAATTTTATCAAAAGGAGCATAATTATTAACGAATGATGGATCAGAATTTTTTCTGGTCGGAAAAGCGAGCCTTCGGGCTCGCTTTTTTTTTACTTAAACGCCGTAAAATGCTCAAAAGTAGGCTGGGGGAATATCTTAAGCCCATAACCCAAAACACCGCCGCCTTTACTGGCAGGAGCCTTATCCAGTTTGCCTGACACAATTTCAAAGGACCTCTGTTCCAAATCAGGTCGTAAAACCTTGGCTGCAATAGGATATGCAACCAAATCCGCAATTTGCAAACCTGCAATATTTGCCTTTTTCTTCTCCATCCAAAAATTGGTTACATTATCAAAATCAGTTTGAAAACGGGTGCCAAACCGTTTTAAGTTGAAAAACTCATTTTTCAGCAGATGGTCTTCGTTCACACCGCGAGACTCCGCCATCATGTAGCCATCTACATTTTTCGCCTTTCGCCGCATCATCATTGAATATCTTTCCATCAGAAATTCAAGTGATAAATGATAGGGGTGTCTTGCTCCATCTCCATAATGACTCAAATGCGCCTTTTTTAAAATGACGGCGGCAAGAATGGTCATATCCAAACCTGCAAGCAGGTCATTAATTGCTTCGTAAAATTCCTGTCTTTTATCTACACTCCCTAGAAAAGAAAACGCCCCTCTATGCTTACGAATATCGCTTGAATGAAGAATGACATCCGTTCTACCCCAAAATCGATTTTTTAGTCCTTCAACAGATGGGCGAACCACATTCTTGTAATAATCACGTTCAAAGATACAACCTGCGAGACAGAATGCGGAAAAGTTTGGGTCAATATTCTCTAAATTATGGTCGCCAGATTCATCCATGAATAATACGTAGGGCATAATCCTTAATCTCCCGCCGAATCTTTATTTTCGCGATTATACACCTACGTGTAACCCTACCCACCAAACCCCAACTCCCTCAAATTCTCCTCGCGGCTCTTCTTCCCACCGCCCCCCATCTCCTTCCAAAACGACTCATCATACCTTCTTGAGCGCACAGGCAACGGCATCGGCACACCCCAACCGAGCAGCAGCACCTCCTCCTTCGGTTGCAAACGCGCCAGCATCCCGCGCAGCGAATCGCGCCCCGAAAGACCCGAAAGCACCGCCTGAATATCCAGGTCATCGCCCAGCCAGCCGCTAATGCGCGTGCCCAACTGACTCATCACCTCATCATAGATCTGCGACGGACGCTGATCCACGATCAACAGCGTCACATAATATTTGCGCAGCTCGCGCGCGATGGTCGCAAAGGTCGTCTGCGCCGCCATCTCGCGGTTGAGCAGTTTATGCGCCTCCTCCACCACAATAATTAATGGTCTGGGTTCAGCTTTTCCATGTGTTCTAAATTCATTCGTCTTCTTTTCCCACGCTGCGCGAATCTTGCGCGTCAGCAAATTCGACACCAGCAGATAATCCAGGTCACTCTCATGCTCGCCGAACGACAAGACCACATGCTTGCCCGCCTCCAACGACTGAATGATCTGCGCCACCGAATCCGATGCAGGGTTGTCCACGATATAGGGTTGGCTGAACAGCCGTCGCAGTTTGTCATGAAGCGCTTCCGCCGCCATCACATTCACACCGTTCTCCATCGCCCACTTCGCCACGCTCCCCTCCGCAGGCACTTCCTTCGTCTTGCCGCGCTCATCTTCGATCATCACCGTCTCACGGCTCATCGCACGAAACGCCGCAAACCATTTCTCCTTGAACGTGCCATACAACGCATTCAAGATCGTCGGCGTCGTCTCGCGCAGATTCAACTCACGTGAAAGCGTTTCAATATCAGATGTGGAAATATCTCCCGTGGAGATTTCCAAATTAAAGTCAACTTGATTGCCGCGGATGGTGCTCCCTGCTCCCAAGCCAACGCATCGGACTCCGCTCTTGAACAGGGTCTTCAATCCCTTCACGGCTTTTTTCGTGTCTGACGCCACATCGTCAAAGCCATACTCGTTGTGCATATCCAGCACCAGCACCGACGCCTGATTGTGCTTCATCAACCCCGCCAGCACCAAGCGCGTCAGGAACGACTTGCCCGTCCCTGTCGCACCGAACACCCCCGATGAACGCTGCACGAACTTGTCCAAGTCAATGCACACGGGATGATTCTGCTCGCGCGTATACCCGACCACAAAATTGCTGTCCTTGTTCGGGTCACCGAAGATCTCAGCGATATCGCCCTCATTCGCCAATGACACGACCGCATGGTGCGGCGGCACATTCTTGACGGGCAAAATGCGCGGCGCATCCTTCAACCCCGCAGCGATCTTGCCCTGCCAATCCTTATACTCAGGCGTACCCAATTCGGGACCCACCTCCAGCATCAGATTCGGCAGGACTTCAAGGTTCGCATATAACGTCTGTCCATGCAGCGCCTTAGCGATATGCGCAGGGAAGCGCACCTCGGTCTGCTCATCTGCAAAGCGCGGGTCCGTCGCCCCCAGTTGGATGTCGGTCACGATCCCATAATAATTCCACCATCCGCTCTGGATGACGACAAACGCCCCCTCCTGAATGTCCTGCGGAGAGACAGTGAGCCGCACGCGGAAGTTTTCCCTCAATCCGCCACCGACGAGATAACCGATTTGTGTCCGTTTTATGTTCATAAAAACCTCTTTTTCACTACAAAGTGTCACGAAGTGTCACAAAGGATTCTTTACCACGAAGGATCGCTAAGGGTCACAAAGGTTTATTGCACTTTTCCAAAATAACCTGGCAATAAAGCCAACCAGCATATCTGGCTTCGATGTGCGCTACGTGGGTCGCTCTTCCAAATGTGCCGTCGGATTGCAAAGTTGACAGCGGTTGAAAAACACCGTATTGCCAGATTAATTTGTTAATCTGCAAAAAAACCTTTGGTTTTCCTTCGTGTTCCTTTGTGACACTTTGTGGTTTTGCTCTTACACCACTATCCTTTTAATCCCATCTTTCAAATGCACCACATTGAAATTGATCAAAAATCCCAAGCGGATTCCCGTTAACTTCAAATATGTAATCAACTGTGCATCGAAAATGGGATGCATCGTATCCACAGACTTAAACTCCACGATCACACAATCTTCCACGATCATATCTGGACGCAACCCTGCATCCATCTTGATTCCGCGATACGTCACAGGCAAACCGACTTGAGTCGGCGCGCTCAAACCACTTTCGGTCAACTCGAACTTTGTACAAGTCTCATACACCGACTCCAACAACCCAGGTCCCAGCGCCGTATGGACTTTGAACGCCGCATCCAAAACTGCCTTCCCAACCTTCTCCACATGCGGCGGGACAGGAGCATATATTTTCTTTTCCATATTCCTCCTAAAAATTCTTTACCACGAAGGGTCACAAAGTGTCACTAAGGTTAAAACCTTTTGTTCTTCCTTTGTGTACCTTTGTGACACTTTGTGGTTGACGGCTCTCAAGAAATATCCGCCAAAGCACCCAACACGGACATCAACGTTGGGTAATCGTCCCGCAATAACGTGATCAACTCCTGCACGGCTTTCTCACGCCAGGCATCGCCATTCGCTCCATGTGCCTTGCCTGCTTGCATCAAATGTGCTGCAAGGACTTCACCGATGGGTAAATCTTTTCCGCTCAAGATATGCCTGAAATATCCGAACCGTCCCGCAGACGTAAATCGAACTGTCTCTTTCTCATCGCAGGCATAGATCACATCCAAACTCAACGGCGGACGCGGCGGCAGCAGGTGATGAACCTTGCCATCCTGCTCATATCCCACCGCCAGTACGGACATTTCCACAGGCACAATTCGCCGCTCGCGGTTGTCCTTCATCACTTCCTCGCTGACGCCGTCGGCGGTGACCAGTTGGCGCACCAGCCCGTCATCGTCAATGTGAATATCGTGGATGAGTCCATACACCTGATAGCCATCCCCCAACGGCGCGCGGACAAGCGCCCCAAACGAAGGCACGCTCAACTGATTCACGCGGCAGCCCGCTGTGAATCCTGAAATCCCTGCGCTAAGTAAACGTCCGATCTCGATTGGCTGTGTCATTGATTATCTCCATATGTCGTTGCGAGGAGCGCTCTGCTCTTTGCGACGAAGCAACCTCCCATTAACAGGAGATTGCTTCAGGCGAAAGAGCACCGCCCTCGCAATGACATTACCTTCGGGTTCTTCCCTTCAAATCCTTCGCGAACTGTTTATTCGAGCCTTCGTCCACGTCTTCATTATTCCTTCTCAACTCCTGTTGCAACATCTGCTCGATCTGATACTTTTCTTCGTTCTTCACCACAGCCGTCTCATGCGCGCGATGCAGGAGATAGGGGTATGGCTTGCTGCCCATCATACGGCATTGCTCGACCAACATGGCATGGAGCAAATCCAGTTGCTTTTTATCATCCACCACCCAGCGTGGAATTTCCACGCGGACGGGCCAGGCATGTCCTTCCGTGCCGACGTTGAGGTAGAAGAAGTGCAATTCGAGCGCGTCTTTGTAGCTTTTCTCGGCGTTGGATTGAATCTTGAACACCGCCGAACGATGACCGGGCGGAAGCAATTGAAACAACTTGTTATTGTAGCCAAACAACCATCTATCGGTGACGTATTTCAGCGGCGGCGCGGTGCGCAGCTTTTCCATCTCTTCGGGAATGGTGATCTGCGTCAGTTCGAGCAGTCTCACCACCAGGCTGGAAGAGGGTTTGTCAATGTAGCCCGCCGAAATAATGCCTCGTCCCTGCAAGCGTGAAAGGACGGAGGTGTATTTTTCCACCGTGTCGCGGTACATGCTGGGGCTGTCCACGTCTTTGGCGCGGAAGATTTCGAGCGTGCCGTCGGTAAAGGAAACGACCGAACCCTTCATCCCTTTGCTTAACTTTTCAATCACACTGCGCTCGGCGAGGTCACGGCGCAGGGCGACGCCGCCGTCGGTGGTCAGGCCGTTCTCTTCGATGGCGTCGCCGAAAAATAGTTCGCTTTCGACTTTTACAAACGGCGTCTCACCGGAGTTGGGTTTCAGGGAGATTGCGCCGACGTTGATCACGCAGAATTGGACGGGGCTGTGCCGGTCTGCTATGCTCTGCGAGCCGTCGGCGGCGATCAGAGTCGCGGGGGCAGGAGCAGGCGTCGGGTAGTGTGAGGCGAGTTCTTCATCCAGCGGAACGGCGCAGCGGAGGTTGGAGTCCGCTTGTTTGGCAGAATCCACTTTGGAGCGCAGGAAGTCCAGTTGGGAAGAATAGGCTTCGAGGAGCTTCTTCGCCTGTTCCTGCGCCTCCTCTTTCTTCTTTCTTCTCTCCTTCGCTCCCAACCCCACCTGTTTGATCTGGGTGTAAATTTCCTGATAGTTGATCGGCATGTCATCCTTAGAACATTTGTGCAAATTTTAGCCGCAAACGGGGCAAAATTCAAGACCACCTGCGGGAACATTTTCATGTCCGGCGCGTCTTATTGGGTGTAACATTACAAAAAAGGAGACAACCATGCGTACGAAATATTTTGCTTTTGCGATTCTGGCTTTACTGGCTCTCGTGGTAAGCGCCTGCGGCCCGACCACCATCAACCAGGCGGCGCCTGAAAACGTGCGGACGCTGAACGTCAGCGGCGTGGGCATTGTGTACCTGACCCCCGATATTGCCTATATCAACGTCGGCGTGAACACCCAGCGTGAGAATGCCGCCGAGGCGGTCGAGATCAACAAGGAACAGACCAATGCGGTCATCGCCGCCATCAAGGAATCCGGCGTGGCCGAGAAGGACATCCGCACCACGAACTTCAGCATTTGGTCGAACCCGCAGTACGATCCCAGCGGTCAGCTTCAGGGCACGACCTACTCGGTGGATAACACCGTCAATGTGACGGTGCGCGATCTCGAAAAACTGGGCGACCTGCTCGATTCTGCCATCAGCGCGGGCGCGAACAGCATTTACAGCATCCAGTTCGACGTGGAAGACAAGACCGAAGCCAACAAGGAAGCGCGCGCCAAAGCCGTGGAAGATGCCAAACTGGAAGCGCAGGAACTGGCGGATGTCGCCGGTGTAACCCTCGCGGACATCCAGAGCATCAACTACTACGAAAGCGGACCGGTGCCTTACTTTGAAGGCAAGGGCGGCGGCGGTGGAGCGGCTGTTGAGAGCGCTGTGCCGATCCAGCCGGGTCAACTGGCGATCACTGTGACGGTGAACGTGACCTACTCGATCAAATAAACGCTTCACCCCGGACCTGAAGCCTGTCCCTGCAAAGGGGCAGGCTTTTTGCACCCGCCTACCCCCTCCGCCCTGCGGGCACCTCCCCCCAATAAGCGCGGCGAACTTCGCGCTTATTGGGGGGAGGACGGGTGGGGTTTATAATCTCATCATCCTCATTCAAGGAGATATTTCATGTTACGAGTCGGATATATCGGTCTGGGATTGATGGGCAAATCCATTGCGCGGAATATCCTGCGCGCGGGTTTCCCTCTTGTGGTTCACAACCGCTCGCGCGCGGCGGTGGATGAACTGGTCGCGGAAGGCGCGACCGCCGCATCCACGCCGGCAGTTGTTGCGGCGCAGGTGGACGTGGTTTTCACCAACCTGCCCGATACGCCCGATGTCGAAAAAGTTGCGCTCGGCGAACGCGGCATCATCGAAGGCGCGCACGATAGGCTCATTTACGTGGATAACTCCACCATCAAACCGGCGTCGGCGCGGATGATTGCGGAGAAGTTGAAGGAAAAAGGCGTTCGCGCGCTGGATGCGCCCGTCTCTGGCGGGGACATCGGCGCGAGGAACGGCACGCTGACCGTCATGGTCGGCGGCGAGGCGGAAGCGGTGGAAAAGGTGATGCCGGTTTTTCAGGCGATGGGCAAAAGTGTGACGCACGTCGGCGCGGCAGGGGCGGGACAGGTGGCGAAGGCGGCAAATCAGATCATGGTGGCGGCGCAGATGGTGGCGATGGGCGAACTGCTGGTCTTCTCGAAGAAGGCGGGCGTGGATCCGCGCAAGGTAGTGGAGGCGATCAAAGGCGGCGCGGCGCAGTGCTGGACCCTCGACGTCAAGCCGCCGCGTTTGTTCGAGGGCAACCGCAACCCCGGTTTCAAGGCGTACATGCAGTTGAAGGATATGAAAATTGTTTTGGAAACGGCGAAGGAATATGACATTCCCATTTCCGCCGCCGAGGAAAACACAAAATTCTTCCGGCAAATGATCGAGCAGGGCATGGGCGAACTGGATAATTCGGCTGTCGTCGGTGTCATTGAGAAATTGGCAGGGGTAGAAATCGTCTAAAGGATTGGAAAGTTGGAAGGTTCGAACGTTCAAACCTGTGAACTTGTAAACCTGATGACCTTACAACTGAATTTTCCCGTTCCCGATTTTGAACTGCCCGACCTCGATGGCAGGCTTCACCGTTTCAGCGAACATCGCGGCAAAATCGTCATCGTCAACTTCTGGTCGTGCGAATGTCCGCACTCGGAACGCACCGACAAAGCCATCCTTGCAATGTTCGTGCAGTGGCGGGACGATGTTGCCATGCTGTCCATCGCGTCGAACCGCAACGAAACGCCCAAAGCGTTGAAAAAAGCCGCTGAAACGCGGCAACTCCCCGAGGCCCTGCTCGATGCGGACTGCCGCGCGGCGGACCTCTTCGGCGCGGAGACCACTCCGCACGTCTTCGTCATTGACCGGGATGGAATCCTGCGCTATCGCGGCTCGGTAGACGATGTCACCTTTCGGCAGAGAGTCCCCAGGCGCTTCTTTCTGGACGAGGCGGTTGAGTCGCTGCTCGAAGGGCATTTGCCTGCGCTGACGGAGACTCCCGCCTACGGCTGCGCCATTGTGCGCGAAGTTTGATAGAATCAACTCGTGATCGAAATTCCACAACGCGTCGCATTTCTGGATAAGATGCACCTCTTCAGCGGGCTGGACCAGGCGCAGCTGGGTGGCATTGCCTCGAAACTCGCCGAAAGGGAAGTATCTGCCGGGGCGGTGATCTTCAAACGCGGCGACAAACCCGACGGCTTCTACATGGTGTACAAGGGCAAGATCAAGATCACGGTGCCTCACCCCGAAAAAGAAAAAGGGGATCGGCAACTCGCCATCTTGTACCCTGGCGATTACTTCGGCGAGGAGGCGTTGTTCGAGAACCGCAACCGTTCCGCCTCCGTCACCGCCATGGACGATTGCATCCTGTTGTTCATCTCGCGCCCGGTGTTCGAGTCGCTGCTGACCCAGTATGAAAAACTCAAACCGAATTTCCAGGTTTCGATCAAAAGCCGTAAACTGGCGCGCTCTACGAACTTCAAATGGCTCGGCAAGAACGAGGTCATTTACTTTATCGCGCGGCGGCACAAAATCCGTTTGTATCAGGCGCTGGTCGCGCCTGCGCTTGCCCTGCTGATTCCCATCGGTCTGTTTGCAATGTGGATCATCACCGGGGCGGTCACTCCGGGTGCGGTCGCCGGGGTTGCGTTGGTCATCATCCTCGGTTGGGGGATTTGGAACTATATTGACTGGAGCAACGATTATTACATCGTCACCAACCAGCGCGTCATCTGGCTGGAAAAGATCGTCTTCCTGTACGACAGCCGCCAGGAAGCGCCGTTGGGGACAATTCTTTCGGTAGGCGTGGAAACGGATTACCTGGGGCGCGTCTTCGACTTCGGCAACGTGATCGTGCGCACCTTCGTCGGCAAACTCGAATTCGACCACGTGGACCATCCCGTGCAGGCGGCGGACATGATCCGCGAATACTGGGAGCGCACCAAAGCCATCACCACGCGCAACCAGATTGACGTGATGAAGGACACCATCAAACAGAAACTGGGCATGCCGGTGGAGAAACGTCCGCAGGTGGAACTCTCGCCGTTGGTGGTGGCGGACGAGGAGCGAATCTCGAGGACGCCGTTCTGGGTGCTGGCGCTGCAAAACCTGTTCCAACTGCGCATCGAAGACGCCGGAAAGGTGACTTACCGAAAACACTGGGTTGTCCTGCTTCAACAGATGTGGAAGCCCCTTGCTTTGTTTATTGCCAGTGTTGCTTTTCTCATTTGGCGGTTGTACGTCCTGTCCACTACCGAGGGCATTGCCTTGATTCGCAGGACTGACGCCGGGTTCCGCCCCGATACCCTGACGGCGACCATTCTCGTGCTGTTCCTGCCGGTCGGCTTCTGGCTGTGGTACGAATACACCGACTGGAAGAACGATACCTTCCTGGTGAGCGACGACGAAATCCACGACATTGACCGCAAGCCCTTCGGCAAGGAGGAACGCCGCTCGGCGCAGATCGAAAACATCCTGAGCACCGCCTACACACGCGGCGGCTTGATCGCCTATCTCTTCAATTACGGCACGGTCAACATCTCGGTCGGCGGCACGCAAATGGCGTTTGAAGACGTGATGGACCCCGCCAGCGTGCAGGCGGACATCAACCGCAGGCGCGCGAAGCGCATTGCGAAAAAGAACGAGGACGCCGGCAAGGAAGACCGTGAGCGCTTCGCCACCTGGCTGGCGGCATATCATCAAAACATCAACGAATTCAACGCGCCCGCCAAACCGAAGACCGGGGATGCGGGAACCACCAATCCCTTCGCGGCGGCGAGCGAAAACCTGGACGACCTTCCCATCAGCGATGAAGGCGGGGACGGCGACGGCGCATTCGGGGGCGGCGCGGAAGGCATTGGCGAATAATTCAGAAGCAAGTATGATTGCGGCTCGGCAAAACAGACCCAAGATGAAATTGCAACCAAAGAGGATCATGAACCAATGGCATTAAGAGAAATCGTGCACCTGCCCGCGCCCATCCTGCGGCGCAAGGCGAAACCGGTGATAAAGTTCGACAAGACCCTGCAAACGGTAATTGACGACATGATCGAAACCATGCGCGAAGCGCCCGGCGTGGGACTTGCCGCGCCGCAAATTGACCTGCCCATGCAGTTGGCGGTCGTCGAATATGCGGAAGGGGAAGATGAAGAGGAGGAAAACGAGGACAGGGAAATAAAGAAAAAACTGTACGTGCTCGTCAACCCGGAGATCGTCAAAGTTTCTGAGGAAAAGGTCAACGGCGTGGAGGGCTGTCTTTCCATCCCCGGTCTGGTGGGCGAAGTGGAACGGCACAAGGAAATCCAGGTGAGGGCGCTCAACCGGCACGGCAAGCCCGTCAAGCACAAGGTGGAAGGCTGGATGGCGCGCATCTTCCAGCACGAGATTGACCACCTGAACGGCGTCCTCTTCACCGACCGCGCCGCGAAGATATGGAAGCCGAGCGAAGAAGACGAGACCCCGTTGGATTAGATCAGTCAAAGGTCAAAGGTCGAAAGTCAGTCCTTTGACCTTTGACCTTCGACATGTACTTAAAACACCTCTCCCTCACCAACTTCCGCAGCCTCACCCGCCTGGATGCAGAACTTCCACGGCGGGCTGTGCTGTTGGTGGGAAGCAACGCGCAGGGAAAAACTTCCGTCCTCGAAGCGGTTTATTTTCTGGCGGCGTTCACGTCGTTTCAGACTCATGCCGACCGTCAGATCGTCAACTTTCATGAGGCGAGGAATCCGCTGGCGGTGACGCGGCTCGTGGCGGATTACCAGCGCGGGCGGACCAGGCACCGCCTCGAAGCGCGGCTCATCCTAGAGCCGACCGGCGCGAACGGGCAGCGTCTGCGAAAAGAAGTCCTGCTCGACGGCGTGAAGCGTCACGTCAACGACGTGATCGGACATTTCAACGCGGTCATCTTCGTGCCGCAAATGTCGCAGATCATCGAAGGCGCGCCCGACGACCGCCGCCGCTACCTCAACCTGGCGCTGGCGCAGGCGGTCCCTTCGTATGCGCGCGCGTTGGGCGAATATTCGCAGGCGCTCACGCAAAGGAACGCCTTGCTCAAGGCGTTGAATGAAGGCTTGGGAAACGGCGACCAGCTCGAAGTCTGGGATGAGGTGCTGGTTCGGTTCGGGGCGCAGATCATCCTGTGGCGCATCCAGGCGGTGCAGGAGATCGAACGCCTCGCTTCGCGCATCCATCACGAACTGACTCGCGGGGCTGAAATCCTGCGCCTCGCGTATGAACCCGCCTACGATCCCCTGCCCAAGCCGGACGGACAATTGGGCTTGAAGCTCGACACGGCGCTCGACCGTTCGGCGATTGATCTGAAGGAAATTCAGGATGGCTTTCTGGCGCGGCTCAGGCAGATTCGCGGCGAGGAGATCGCGCGCGGCATGACGACGATCGGCCCGCACCGCGACGATCTGCGCTTCATCATCAACAAAGCGGACGTGAGCGATTACGGCTCGCGCGGACAGATGCGCACGACGCTGCTAGCGCTCAAACTCGCCGAGGTGGAATGGATGAAGGAACGCACGGGCGAATATCCCGTGATCCTGCTCGACGAAGTGATGGCGGAACTCGACATCCAGCGCCGCGCCGATTTGCTGAAATACGTCGGCGAAGACCGGCAGGCGCTGTTCACCACAACCGACCTGGCTTTATTTTCACCCGAGTTTTCAAACGGCGCGGAGATCTGGGATGTTATGGGCGGGGTGGTCGCGCCGAGAAAATTGTAGGTCCCGCCGGGTAAAATAATATCCATGAACAACGCGCAAAAGCACAGCATCCTCGTCATCGGTTCGCTCAACGCAGACCTCGTCGTGCGTGCGCCGCGCTTCCCGCGACCGGGCGAAACCCTCAGCGGCGGCGACCTGCAAATCATCCCCGGCGGCAAGGGCGCGAATCAAGCCGTCGCGGCGGCAAGGCTTGGAGTGAAAACAACCATGATCGGCCGGGTCGGAAGCGACAGTTTCGGTCCCCTTCCTGGTGGACAACCTGAAATCCAATCAGGTGGATACATCCCACGTTTTGAAAACGGATTCCGCCACCGGCGCCGCCATCATCGTGGTGGATGCGAACGGGCAGAACAGCATTGTCCTCTCGCCAGGCGCAAACGGCTTGGTCTCACCGGCGGATGTGGAAACCGCCTCCTTCCCGGATTTCAAACTGCTCCTGCTTCAGTTGGAGATTCCCACACCGACGGTTCTCCGCGCCTCGGAAAAAGCCCGCGAACACGGGCTGACTGTCGTCCTCAACCCCGCGCCCGCCAAACCGCTCCCCGATGAACTGCTCGCCAATGTGGACATCCTCATCCCCAACGAGAGCGAACTGTCTTTGCTCACCGGTTTGACCGTGGACGATATCCCATCTGCCGAACGCGCGGCGAAGGAAATGTTAAAACGCGGCGTAAAGACGGTCATCGTGACGCTGGGCGGCAAAGGCGCGTTGTTGGTGACGGGTACACAGGTAACACACGTAAACACGTATAAAGTTGACGTGGTGGATACGACCGCCGCGGGCGATGCGTTCATCGGCGGGTTTGCGGCAAAACTTTTGGAGTCAGCCGGCTTGCCGGCGAATATGCAAGAACAGGCTCTTGCATTGCAAAATGCAGTCCGCTATGGCTGTGCCTGCGGAGCACTCGCCACCACCAAATTCGGCGCGCAACCGTCATTACCCACAAAAAATGAAGTCGAAAATTTCATGTCGTTGCGAGGGTGTTCGTTGCCCGAAGCAACCTCCCAGGAATAAAAAGATTGCTTCGAGCGGACGATCACCGCTCTCGCAATGACATCATAAATATGTCCACCCGAATCATCATAGACACCGACCCCGGCGTGGACGACGCGTTGACCTTCCTGCTCGCGCTCGCCTCGCCCGAAATCCAACTCGAAGCCCTGACCACCGTCCAGGGCAACGTTACTTTGGAGAAAGCCACGCGCAACGCCCTTTCCGTTTTGGAACTGGCAAACGCGAGTCACATCCCTGTCGCGCAGGGATGCTCGCACCCGCTGGTCAAATCGCCGCACAACTCGGGCGAAGTCATCCACGGCTGGAGCGGCATGGGACAGTCGAACCTGCCTGAGCCGAAATCGAAGATCGTGGATTCTCATGCGATTGATTATCTAATCGAACGTTTCCTCGCCGAGCCGAACGAGATCAGCCTGTTCACCATCGGTCCGTTGACCAACGTGGCGCTTGCCATCCGCAAGGAGCCGCGCATCGTGAGCGCCATTCGAGAACTGGTCATCATGGGCGGGGCGATCCGCTCCGGCGGGAACATCACCCCGCTGGCGGAGTTCAACATCCACGAAGACCCGCACGCCGCGTACGTGGTCTTCCATTCGGGGATTCCCATCACGCTCATCCCGCTGGACGCAACTTACAAATGCCTGCTCACTTCGGCGGACGTGGCGCGGCTGAACAAAATCAACTCGCCGATTGCCCGATTCGTCCGCGATGCGACGGCGGATTACATGGCGTTCTACAAGCAGTACGAAGGCTTCGACGGCTGCGCCCTGCACGATCCGTTGACGCTGGCGGCGATCATCGCGCCGGAACTGCTAACGCTCGCGGAGCATTACGTCAGCGTGGACATTTCGGGCGGCGTTTCCACCGGCAAGACGTTCGCCGACTTCATGAAGGTTTGGAAGAAACCCCCAAACATGAGGGTCGCGCTCGATGTGAAGGGGCGCGAGTTTGTGGAGTTGTTTGTGGAAAGGATCATGTCATTGCGAGGAGCGTGATCTCCGCAACGAAGCAATCTCCCCATCGCCTGGAGATTGCTTCGTCGTCGCTTCACTCCTCCTCGCAACGACATCACAAATATGACCACTCACATCATCTTAGACACCGACCCTGGGATTGACGACGCGCTTGCCATTCTGCTGGCGCTGGCTTCGCCGGAGATCGTTTTGGACGGCGTGATCGCCGTACATGGAAACGTCTCTCTCGAACAGACGACGAGGAACGCACTGTCGGTTTTGGAATTGGCGAAGGCAAGCCGCGTGCCGGTCTTCAAAGGCTGCGACGTGCCGCTGGTGAAAGAGTCCCTGCTCAGCCCGGAGACGCACGGGGCAAGTGGTCTCGGGTATGCCCAACTTCCAGAACCGGCGACCAAGCCCCAGGTCCGGCATGGAAGCGATTACCTCATCGAGCAGATCATGTCCCGCCCGGGAGAGGTCACATTGGTGGCGCTCGGTCCGCTGACGAACGTCGCGTTGGCGATTCGCAAAGAGCCGCGCATCGTGCAAAACGTCAGGGAAGTCTTCATCATGGGCGGGGCGATCCAGCACCCGGGCAACACCACCGCGCTGGCGGAGTTCAACACGTTCGTGGACCCGCATGCCGCGCACGTTGTTTTTCATTCCGGGATGCCGATCACGCTCACGCCGCTGGATGTAACCTACCAGTGTATCTTCACGCCGGACGACTTAAACCGGCTTCTGAAGATTGATACGCCGGTCACAAAATTCATCGCGGACGCTGCGCGCTTCTACATGAAATTCCACGACGAGTATCAGAGCATCGAGGGCTGCGTCATCAACGACCCGATGACGCTGGCGCTGACCTTCATGCCGGAGATCTGCGACTACCAGAATTTGGTGGTGGACGTGGACATTTCCACCGGCGCGGGGCTGGGCAATACGTTCGCCGATTTCTACAATTACGAGAAGAAAAAGCCCAATATGAAAGTGGCGACCGGCGTGCGCCCGCGCATGTTCATGGAGTTATTTTTGGAGCGGATGGAGAAACTAGCGCGAAAAATCACGTGACATTCCGACGCCGAAAGTGTTATGATGATTGCGTACTTCAATACAACATTTCATTCGGAGGATGCTATGTTCGAAAAAAATCAAGAATAATTTCAACACGCAGACGTGGGTGCTGATCCCCATCGCCATCGCGATCAATATCGCGGTGGGGCAGATCGTCCTTGCGCTGAAGCTGCCCGTCTACCTCGATTCCATTGGGACCGTGATGGTCGCCGCCCTGTGCGGACCGTGGGCGGGCGCGCTCACCGGCGCGCTCTCGAATATCATCTGGGGCATCGCCATCGATCCGAACGCGCTGCCCTGGTGGCCCGTCGCCTTCATGATCGGCTACATGGCGGGACGCATGGCGCAGTGGGGCTTCTTCAAGAGCTGGTGGAAGGTCGTCGTCACCGGCTTCGTGGTGGCGATCACCGCCGCGCTCGTTTCGACGCCAATCGCGGTCTATCTCTACGGCGGCATCACTGCCAGCGGTTCTTCCTTCATCACCGCCTACTTGATGCAGACCGGGACCGGCATGGTGCAGGCGGTCTTCAGCACCAACTTCCTCGTGGAGCCGGTGGACAAGATCACCACCGCCATGCTCGCTTTCGCCATCATCCTCGGGCTGCCCAAGCGCATGATCGGCGGCTACCCCAAGGCAAGCCAGGTCGAAACCGAAGGCGCTCAAAGCACCATGCAGTTGTACATCGCCATTGGCGTGGTCGTGCTGTTGGTGCTGTTCGCGGCCTTCATGCTCAGGAACATCCTCGGCGGGTAATTGACCCCCTTCCCCCTGCCCTTCCCCCATCTTGGGGGAAGGGAGAATCACCACCCCGAAATTCATGTTTCGCGGGTGGTTTTGTTTACAGGGCTGATGACAACGGGGGCTTTTGGGGGAAATCGTATATCAATGTAGTACTTATCATATCTTGACTTACATATCGAACTATGGTAGTATTTAAGCAAGATAAGGAGAATTTCCAGATGGAAACTTACGCTACCGTAAAAGGTCAGATCGTCATCCCCGCGACGTTACGGAGGAAATACGGGATCAAGAACGGCACGAAGATCATTGTCACAGATATTGGGGATGCGATTGTCCTGAAACCGGTGACGGAACAATATCTCAAAAATCTGCAGGGCTCGCTGAAAGGCAAGGGCGGGCTTAAAACGCTAATGGACGAACGCCGAAAAGACAAGGAAAAGGGAAAATAATATGGCAACCAAGGTTCTTGACTCTTATGCATTGATGGCTTTCTTCGAGGACGAGCCCGGCGCGGACTTTGTAAGGGGGTTGATTCATAAATCCGTGGAAAGCGACACCAACTTGTTGATGTGCGTTGTCAACCTGGGCGAGGTTTGGTATTCGATTGCCCGCAACAATTCCCCGGAGATTGCAGATCAGTACATTAATGAGATCAAAGGGATGGGCATTGAGATCGTAGAAGCCGATTGGGCGCTCACCCGCCAAGCCGCCGAATTCAAGGTAAATGGAAATATCTCCTATGCCGATTGTTTCGCGGCGGCATTGGCGAAAACGAAGAAGGCGGAATTGGTCACTGGCGACAAGGAGTTCAAGTCGTTGGAAGGTGAAATTAAAATTGTATGGGTATAAAGGATAGGAGAATAGTAATGATTGATACACATTCACCACTCAAAATGATTGATCTTTCTCGAGCAAGGTCAACTGTAATTAATTGGCCAGTTCAAGTTGAATCAATTGTTGATGGTTATCGAGGCTTTCGGGGTATTTCGCACGGCGTGCAAAAAGATGCTATTCAAAATGCTTGGGATGCCCGAAAAGACAAAAAACACGCAAACGGTTGGTCAATAACCTTTGAACTTATCAAAGGGAAAAGTGGCAGGAGGTATTTTGCCATTACTGATCAAGGAACAACCGGCCTAACCGGAAGGGTGCTGAAACCAGAAGAATTGGAAACCGACCTTCCACCCGAAGAAAGATGGGGTCGCTTTGAAAATGTCGCGTTTACAAAAGGACCATCAGAAGAAGCTCTTGGCTCTAGAGGTCGTGGTAAATTTATTTTCGTTGGAGCATCAGCGCATCAAGCTGAAATAGATAAAAAACTCTTCAAAAATCTAATTCTCTATGATACCCTGA
The DNA here is from genome assembly GCA_013112685.1 of Chloroflexota bacterium. GTDB lineage: Bacteria > Chloroflexota > Anaerolineae > Anaerolineales > Villigracilaceae > Villigracilis. The sequence continues at coordinate 2,850,639 of JABFGC010000002.1, forward strand.
GGGAAGACGGAATTTACAGATTTGGATATAGAACAATCGTGATTACGGATTCTCCTATTGATTCGTACGATGGGGATGAAGGTAAGAAGATGCTGAGAATCCTCACAGAAGGTTCGATTGAGCCCCTGAATCATGTAGGCAGTAGAGTGATTATCGTTGATCCGATTGATGAACTCATCGATGATATGGAGTCGGGTAAGTTTGTGGAATACATTTGTGAAACTTGGTGGGAGATAATACAAAAATATAACGCTAGTATTTATGTGAAAACGCCGACTAAAAGTTGGAAAGGAAAGATTCCCAAGGAATTTGTTCTACCGACCGAAGATAGCAAGGAATACAAAGTTTGGATTCAAAAAGATAGACCTCTGCCAGGTGCCCCAAAATACCGAGTCAAGTGCCTGCACATTGTCCGAAGAAATAAAGGGCCAATACCAGAGGAGTTGAGAGGGGTTGCGGTGCAAAGAGGCGGCATGAAGGTTTGTCCAATTTATATCCGTTACGCGCCGCAAGATGTTACAGAGTCCGTTTACGGGTATATTGCATTCGACAAGGATTTAGACAATGCTTTGAGAGCTGATGAAAATCCCGAACATTATTCCTTCGACTTTAGACGAAGTTTGCCAAAGGCGGTAAAGCAATATGTTGAAGACGAACTAACAAAATTCGCTAGAGAAAAGTTAGGGCTTGGAGTTGATCCTAAAAAAGTCCAACACCAACGACAGACGAACGCTGAACAGCGAGCGATGTTTGCAGTTAATAAGATCGCCTCAAAATTTGGTATGCTGGGAAAAGGCGAAGTTGTACCACCTCCGCCGCCACCGCCGCCACAGCCACCTCGATTGCTAAGGTTAGAAATGCCATTGTTTAAGTTTCCCCGGGATTCTCATCGGGTAAACTATGGAGAAACGGTTTCGAATATTCTACTCACCGCCTACAATGATACCGAGAAAAAAGTTCAAGTCGGTTTGAAAATGTATCTGTTTTTTGAAGATGTTCAACTTGTGAAATATATTGAGAACGAAGAAATCCGACTTTACTCGCATTCTGCTTCAAAAACCTTCGGCCCATTCAAACAACACTTTACTGAAGAAGATTTTCCAGGAAAAGGAAAATACACGATCCGGGCCAAAATGATTTCGCTAGACAAAGAAACAAAAGGAGATGAGTTGCACGTCCTTTCACGACATTTTTGGCTTGAACAAGACCCACCAGAGAAGGGTTTATTTGAAAAATGTGAAGCGCTAGATTATCCGGAAGAAATGATCAAAATTATGGGTGAAGCAGTGAGAGGCGAATCCGAAGGGTACCTTTTTCAATACAACAATATTCACCCCGCCAAAAGGGCTGTGGACGATGAAGAGGATTCGCTAACAGAGTATCTTGTAAAAATAATGGGTCTACAACTTCCTTGGATTGATCTCCGCCGAGAAAAGCCTGTTTTATTTTCGAAAGAAGATTTGGAGAGCCCGGAGAACATTGCACAGAAAGTCTCAAAAATTATGGGACAAATACTGTATGAATACTATTCTATGTAGGAGAGATAATGGCGGTTATTATAAGAGAAGATAGAACAATCGGTGGGAAGAAATTTCCTAATACTAAAGTTTATAAGTCTGACAAGCTTGCCCTGACGGACTCAGCAAAGAAACAAGCAGAAAAGCTAGACGAATTTCTTGATAAGCATTTAATGGAAGTCAAGAAGGAGGCGCAGTCAGAAGGTTTATTGGAGCTCAAAGGCAAAGACGGTGCTCTTGAGCTTTGGTATTTCCTAGGGACAAAACTACAATTTGTAGACGACCCAGAAATAGTATTGCCTGAAGATAAAAAATATATTTGGCGAGCTGTTTGGGACCACTCTGGCGAACTTGCACCTGGCGAGATGAACGCACGTTCTGGAACCCATCGTGATCACTTTCTATATTGTTACCGAGTTGCGAAATTTGATTGGAGTTTGGTTAAACGTGGAGGTAATTGGCGAGCGTGGGTAGAGTTTCTTGATTCGCCTAAGATCAATGCCGATGAGCGAATCTTAGACTGGCTTAGCGGAAGAATGTCACGGATAAAGCAAAAAAACTGGATTCGAGTGCTTAACCGCGGCTTGAGACAAGCTCTAAAAAATAAGGACACCTCGTTTTTTAAAAAAGATGAACTTCATGAGCTCCTTGAGAAGGTGCTGGAAGAGGCTTCTTACTCGAATCAGGATGATTTGCCACCAAGTAAAGAATAATAGTCGCAGATCAAATTTATTGGACAGATAGAACATTTTGGACTTCTTGCCTTGCATACTGCTGAAGCAAAATCAAGAACGCCTCGATTGTAATCAACAGCTTTCCCTTGAGGTACTAAACTTCCAGCGAATCGCCAAAGTTCCTTATCAGTTCTTGCCCTCTTTTTATTTGACTCAACAGAAAAAACTCGCTTTATCACCCTGATAACGTTTGTGTCAAGCAAAGGAACATCTTCATTAAAAGCAAAACATAAAACTGCATTTGCTATGTAATCCCCTACTCCCAAGAGCCTTAAGAGCCGTGTTCGATCAGCAGGAACCTTACCATCATAGAGTCGCAATATTGTTTTTGCGGTAGTTTTTAATCGCCTTGCCCTATCGTTAATTCCTAAAAGATGTAATTCCTTTTTTAATGCATTTATATTTGCTTGAGCAAGCTGGGCAACTGTTCGATGTTTTTTTATAAATGATGGGTAAATCAATAGAACTTTTTGGGTATCTGTTTTTTGAAGCATCATCTCAGAAATTAAAATATGAAAGGCATTACTTGTCTTTCGCCAAGGAAAACTTCTTCCCTCTTTTCCATACCATTTAATAATCCTTTTTGCAAAGAGTTCTTTCTTGCTTGTCACGACAGCTCTTGATCTGCTTGCAGTTTCATTAAGTACTCCTTTATGGTCTTTGCCCAAGCTTCTGCCTGCCAAGCATTAACTGCGTTCCCTATACCTTCAATTGTACAACGAGGGTCCATTCCTTGGAGAGTGGCAGCCTCCTCGGCTCTCATTCGGTAATATTTGCCTTTATATCTTATTCGATGCCTAATTCCTTGGGTGGCAACAAGTGTAAAACAAGGTTCATCCATAGACACATATTGACGCCCTATCTTGTTTCCCTGCTTGCAATCAATTATTATATCTCCACGGGCTCCCTTAATTTTCGGTTTTACCCAATCTGGCAGAGGCTCGCCATCCGGTTCACGCTGTTCTAACAACGGAACAAGGTATTTACGAGCAGCAACTGGATTGTTCTTATGGGATTTCACCGGCCAGTGATGAGGTTGTTTTGTACCATAAATGAACAATCTCCTTCGGTGACATGGCGCGCCATAATCGGTCGCATCAAGAATAGCAGCATCTGTATATGTATAACCGAAGGCAATTAAATCATCAATTAGATCTTGAATATGATGCTTTTGATCTCCCCACCAAAGCCAAGGCACATTTTCTAGCAAAAATGTTTTTGGATTGATATTCTTAATAGCTTTTACAAAAGAGGGAATGCCATTGCGGCTGTCATGCCACCCATTTCGACGGTTGTTGCTCACACTAAATGGCTGGCAGGGAGGACCACCTATAACACAATCCACTACCTGACCTTTGATTTTCGAATTCCAATCAATAAGTGCGACATTATCTTTAACAACAGAAAGATTAGGGAAGACTTCTCGAAGTACATTACAATGTTTCTCTGCTAGCTCTACAGCGAAGAGATGATGCCATCCACCTACTCTATTAAATCCGGCGATAAACCCGCCCTCTCCTGCAAATAACTCTATGATGTGAAACTGATTACCCTTCTTCCGGCCACTATGGGAAAGTATATTTTGAGCAGTCTTAGCAATCATTTTTAACGACTCCGCTCAATGAGTTCGATTTTCTAGATAACCCCATCTCATCGCGATCCATAAACCACCCGCAATTCCCGAAGAACCCGTTCGCGCATATACGGACTGATGGCGGCTTTGGTCAGCAAATCGACCTTCCGCCCCAGAACTTCCGAAAGCTCGCGTTCCAATCGGACAAGCGCCAGCAAGCCTTTGCGCCTGGAGAAACGGACAATCAAATCAATATCGCTGTCCTTTTTAGCCTCGCCGCGCGCCATCGAACCAAATATACCGACCATTGAAACATCGTTCCGGCGGCAAAGGTCAATCAAGGCAGAGACACTGAATGGATAAATAACAGCGTTCATTTGGTAATTTTACCCTTATCTGCCCTGAGCGGATACTTTTCTTTTATAATCCTCCCCATGCACGAGCGCCTTTCCTTCCACGTCAAACGGGACAGTTTCCTGCACCGCCTCAACCCGTTGACCAAGTTGGTGATGATCCTCGCCCTCATCCTGGTCACATTCACCTTTCCCTGGTATTGGACGCCGCACTTGCTCGTGCTGGTTGCCGTCCTTCCGCTGAGTTTGCTCGGCAAAGTCTTCCGCGAGTTTTCGTTCGCCGCCCTGCGCCTCATCCTCCCGGCGGCGGGCTTTCTTTTTCTCATGCAAGCCTTCTTCCAGCCCGTCGGCTCGGATGTCGTCTTCAAATTCTATTTTCTCGACATCACCAGCGAAAGCCTGACCTTCGCCTTCAAGAACGCCATGCGCGTCTTTGCGATGGTCTCGGCGTTCACTTTGTTCCTGCTGACCACCCATCCCAGCGAGTTGATGTCCGACCTTACGCGGCGCGGATTGCCGGGGCAGTTCGCGTACGTCATCATTTCCACCCTGCAAATCCTGCCGCAGATGCAGGCAAAGGCGCAAACCATCATCGCCGCCCAGCGTTCGCGCGGTTTGGATACGGAAAGCACCTTTTTCAAACGCGCCGGTTCGCTTGTGCCGTTGGTCGGTCCGCTCGTGTTCGGCTCGCTCGTGGAGGTGGAGGAACGCGCCATCGCCATCGAAGCGCGCGGGTTTACCTCGAAGCACGCCAAGACCTCATTGCACGAAATCCCCGATTCGTCCTTCGACAAAGCCCTGCGCTGGATCTTACTCGCGCTCATCATCGTTTCAATTGCATCGAACCTATGGCTTTCGTAACCCTGCAAAACGTCACCTACAAATATCCGCTCACCAAGGAGCCTGCATTGCGGGAAGTCAACTTGCAGGTAAAGGAGGGCGAATTCGTCGCAGTCATCGGTCCGAACGGGGCGGGCAAGTCCACGCTGTGTTATGCGCTGGCGGGATTCGTTCCGCATTTTTTCAAGGGTGAAATCAGCGGCAGCATTGAAGTGGACGGAAAGAAGTCCGACGAGTCCACGCTGGATGAATGGGTGTTGAACGTCGGGTTGGCGTTCCAAAATCCCTTCAATCAAATTTCCGGCGCGAAGTACACCGTCTTCGAAGAGATCGCGTTTGGCTTGGAGAACATCGGCGTGCCGCGCGAGGAGATGAAAGCGCGGGTGGAGGAAGCCATGTCCCTGACGGGAATCAACGACTTAGCCGATCGCTCTCCCTATTCCCTTTCCGGCGGTCAGCAGCAGCGCGTCGCACTGACCTCGATCCTGGTCATGCGGCCAAAGTTACTCGTCCTCGACGAACCGACCTCGCAAATGGACCCGATCGGCACGCGCGAAGTTTTCGGCGTGGTGCGCAAGATGGCGGAAGAAGGCATGACGGTGGTGATGGCGGAACACAAGGTGGAATGGATCGCCGAATTCGCGGATCGCGTCATTGCGTTGAAGGAGGGTCGGATTCTGATGGAAGGTAGACCCAACGAAGTATTGACCTCCGATCTGCTCCCCGAAAACGGATTTGGCATTTCACGGTATACCTCGGTCGCAAGAGAGGCGAAGAAAAGAGGGCTGTGGAAGAAGGATTTCCTGCCTGTGACGCTCGACGAAGCAGCGGAGGGGTTCAAATCTCGATGAACAGAGTATCTATAAAACAAGTGTCACCCCGAAGGATGAAAATGGACTCCAGAAGTTCTACCTCTGGAATTCCGCAAGAGTTCGCTTCTGAAATTCCGCAAGTAGAACTTGCGGAGTCCGCCTATTTTCATGGCAGATAAACAGGGATGTTCATCTTTGTTTATCCCTGTTCATCACGGTAAATTGACAACATGGACATCGAAATCAAAGACCTCCGTTTCACTTATCCTTCCGGCGTGGAAGCCTTGAAAGGCATTAGCCTCTCCATTGGGTCCGGCGAGCAGGTCGCCATCGTCGGGCAGAACGGCGCAGGCAAGACCACGCTCGTGCGTCACTTCAACGGCTTGCTCAAGCCAACTTCCGGCTCCGTGATCGTTGGCGATTGGGAGACGACGAAATATTCCGTGGCGAAACTGGCTTCGCGGGTCGGCTACGTCTTTCAGAACCCCGATGAGCAATTATTCTCAAGGGACGTATTGACCGAAGTATCGTTCGGTCCGCGCAATTTGGGGTATTCCAAAGAAAGGACCGACGAGCTCGTCCGGCGCGCGCTGGCGTTGACGGAACTGAGCGACCAGACCGAGACCAACCCTTACGACCTTTCACCCACCGGCGCAAGATGATCGCGCTGGCATCCATCGTCGCCATGGACACGCCCATCGTCATCTTCGACGAGCCGACGACCGGGCAGGATGCCGTCAGCGTGGCACGGATCGCCAACGTCATCGCCGAGTTGAAGAGGGAAGGCAAGACGGTCATCACCATCACGCACGATATTGACTTCTGCGCCGAAAACTTCGAGCGCGTGATCGCGTTATCGAACGGTCAGGTACTGCTCGACGGTCCCGCGCGCGAAGCGCTGGGAGAGGAAGAGTTATTGGCGCAAACCTACGTTGATCCCCCGCAGCTGACGAGACTGGGAAAACGGCTGGGGTTGAAGGAAACGGTGGTCAACCAGGAAGAATTTCTAAAAGCGATAGGGCAAGATTAATCCTGCCTTACCGCTTATAAACTGCCAACTCCTCATACCCCGAATCGTTTTCGTACATTTCCCGCTTATAGATTACATCCTCCAGTTCAAGCAAAACGATCTCGGCGGTGGTGTAGATTTTGCACCCACCCACGAGATGCCCGCCGATGGTCGCGCCGTCGCCGTCCGAGATGGCGATGTGCAGATGCGAGCCGTGAACCGAGACCGTGCCGGTCATGGAGACGATCTCGAAATGACCTTCGTAATCATTGTAATACTCGCGGTTGGCGAGGCGCAGGGTGGCGTGCGTCAGGTTGCCGACGCCGGATAGAACGCATCCCGCTTCGATGCGATTCTCTTTGACGAATTCTTCGATGGAGTCGAACAAATCCTGACCGGGTTTGAGACGGAAGGTGTGAGTCTTCATGAAAAGATTTCCTGTAGGTCATGCTTGCAGCATTATGACCCGATACGAAGAATCTGTCACGTTGAAAACGTGACCTGCGTTTTTTACCAGAACAGAAAACCGGTCAGCGAGGCGAACCAGTCCACGAGGGATGGGTAAAACTGCAAGCCGAGCAGCGCCACCACAATGCCCAGCACCGCTCCCGCGAGGACATCCGAAAGATAATGCACGCCCATTGCCACGCGGGAAAGAGCCACCAGCGGCGCCCAAACCCAAAGAGCAAGGGCAAGCCAGGTCGGGGCAAGAGCCGTTCCCACCACCGCAATGAGGAAGGCGCGGGCGGCGTGTCCCGATGGGAAGGAATTCGGATCGGTGTTGCGGTAGATCCCGCCCCATTCTCCTTCGGGGCGTTTCCGTCCCACCAAAAATTTGACGACCAGCACCACCGCCGCCAGCCCGCCGATGCCGAAGAATTCAACCGTCTCCCAATGCCTCCATTCGGAGTTGCTGAAGAACCAGGCAAGGATGAGCGCCGCGATCCAGAACCACGAGTCGCCGGAATGCGCGAAGAAGATGGCAAGGCTGCGTAAAAAACCCGGCTTTTCAGCAACGCGCATTTGACTGGAAAGTCGGGCATCGAGTTCGAGGATGGAACGAAGGTTCATCTTTTCTTTGCCTTCACCTTCGTCTTCGATTTTGTTTTCGCGGGAGCCGCCTTCTTCACCGGCGCGGACGCCTTTTTGGCTTCGCGCTGCTGGCGGGCAAGGTCTTCACGCAACAGGTCCAATTGATGGGGTTTGTCTATGTCCATGCAGGGTTCGGCGCGGTCCCAGATGATGGGGCGCCCTGTGATGCCGATCCTGCGGGTCACGGTTTCGACCAGTTCCTGCAAATTGTATTGTCCCGTCAGGTACTTGAAGGCGGTACCCAGCCCGATGATCGCCGCCTGCCGCAGGGGACTCTTGCGGTTGCCGATCAATTGTTCCCAGGTGTCGAGGTGTTCCGTCGCCATGCGGACGTGGGAAATGTTGATGTCCGCGCCGCAGACTTCCATGTCCTTCAGTTTGGTGTAGGTGCGGTTCGAGGTCGGGAAGCGCGCCTCCATCACCTCGCGCGGGCAGACGCCGTAATAAAGATCCTCTCGCGTCTGCATGGAGGTTTTGACCAGCCAGTCCACCATGTCGGCTTTGAGGGCGGGAATGTCCGAAGAGACGATGAGGACGTATTCGCCGTTCGGGCTCAGTTCCAGCGACTTGTTCACACCGGCGACGATGTTTGCCAACATGCGCCCCTGGTTGGAGATGTAGTGCGTGGGCTTCTTGCAGGTCAGCCCGCTTTTGGGGGAAAGACCGATGACGATGACCTGGTCCACCGTCCCTGCGCCGCTGAGCGCATCCAGCACCCACTGGACCATGGGCTTGCCCGCCACGTCAATCAGGGCTTTGGAGTCGCCGTTGGAATAGATGTAGAGCGGGTCGCCGGGCTGGGGAATCCCGCCGGCTGTGACAATTGCGTTCATTTTCATCAGTTCAACTCCTGCAACTGCGGTCCGAAGCCGAGTTTATCGAGCATTTCGCTCAATTCGCCGAAGGAGAGCGGGCGTCCTTTGCCGGAGACCGCCACCATCGCCGCCTCCATCATGTTCGTGCCGAAGGAACGCCCTTCCAGCACGGGTGTGGTGGTAACGAGATATTTAACGCCCGCCTTGCGGAAGAATTCCACGTCCTCGGGCGTGGTGGTGTTGGTGACCACGACCTTACCCTGCATGTCGAACGGCATGTGGCGTTTGATGTAAAGGCAGTCGCCTGCGACGACAGTCGCCCATTGATACCACTTCTCGAATTTGGGTTTGTGTTCTTCCTGCTTTTCGCCGGTGGGATACAGCCACTCGAACGGGAAGCGCGTCACAATCGGGATGAGGATCGCCGCCAGAGTCCGCAAGCCTTTCATGGTGCGGACGGGGATTGGAACATCGAGCGCGAACATCAGGTCGCAGAAGACGGTCTCGTAGCCCGCCTCGGCAAAGGATTTGGAGAGTCCCCAGCGGTCCACGCCGACGGTGATCATCACTTTGCGTCCGCGCTGGTTGATGTAATCGCCGATGGTCTTATCGAGAAAGGCGGGCGCCTTATTTTCCAGCGTGTTTTTGAGTCCGCCGCCGTCCACCACGGGGGTTTGTTTGACGTAACGGACCAGTTTTTGAACGGAATGAAACGGGTAGAACTTTCCTTCCACGATCGCCCCCAGGTCGGCGCCGCCGACGCCGAACGCATCCACTTTGCCATCCATTTCCTTGTATTTGAGTGCAGCGGCTTCCATGTCGCCGTCGGTGCCGATGCGTTCGATGCGGACCATTTCGCCGAGCAGGTTTACTTCCACAGCCTTGTTGCGTTTGGATGATCCAATGCTGATGCTGACTGCGTGCTTCATGAAGAATCCTCCACCGGATGAGATACGCCAGTTATATCACGAATCAGGATTCGGGTCCGGTTGGAAGCGGGGTCGCCTCCGCAGGCGGCAGGGTGAAGTAAAACGTCGCCCCCTTTCCCGCTTCGCTCCTGACCCAGATCCTGCCTCCGTGAACCTCGACGATGCGCTTCACGAGGGAGAGACCGATGCCGGTGCCTTCGGAGGCGGTATCCAGTTTGTTGAACAGACCGAAGATGCGGTCGTGGTGAACCGGGTCAATGCCGATGCCGTTATCGCGGACGAAGAAGACGGGTTTGCCGCCCTCGAAGCCCTCCTGCCCGATCTCGACGCGCGGATCCTTGCCGATGAATTTGGCGGCGTTGTCTATCAGGTTTTGCATGGCTTCCACCAGGCGCTGGCGGTCGCCGTAAACGGCAGGCAGGTTTTTCTGCACGATGACCTGCACCTTGTTCTCGCGGAGGCGCCCGTGCACAATTTCCAGCGCCTCATTGACGATCTCGTGGAACGGCACGGACTGGGGCGGGTTGACCAGCCGCCCAATGCGCGAGAGTTCGAGCAGGTCGTTCAGCAGCGCCTGCATTTTGTCGGTGGCATCGGCAATGCGTTTGATGTCGCTCCGCAGGCGGCCCAGGTTCCGGCTGGAGGCGTCGCGTTCCAAAAAGCCGAGAAAGCCCTTGATGGTGATGAGCGGGGATTTGAGGTCGTGCGAGACGGTGTAGGTGAAGCGTTCCAGTTCGGCGTTCTTGTTTTCGAGCTGTTCGATCAGTTTCTCGCGCTCGGTCTCCACCCATTTGCGCTGGCTGATGTCGCGCACCATGATGATGGCGGATTCCGACGTTACGGCGGAGATCCGCGCCTCGAAGAACTGGGTCTCTTCGCCGGGCGGCAGTCCGTACTCGAAGGCGTGCAGTTGACCCGTGGCAAGCGCGCGTTCGAGTGAGAACATAGTCTGGTTTGCGATGGACGGCGGGAACAGGTCGTTGATGGTCTTGCCGATGAACTCCGACGGCTTCATCACCGGGGACAACCCGGCGGACGCCATGAAATCCAGGAATATGCCATCCTTCGAGACTTCAAAGATCATATCCGGGATGGAGTCGAGGATGGCGCGCGTGCGGGCTTCGGCGCTCGCCAGGGCGTCGCGGGCGCGCTTTTCTTCGGTGATGTCGTAGAACATGGAGAGGATGCAAGCCTGCCCGTTGAGGTCAATCAGTTCATACAGCGCGATGGCGTGACGCGGCTTCCCGGTCTTGACTTCGATGAACTCGTAAAGCTGGATTCAGGATCGAGCGTTTTTCGGCGAGTTCCGCAACGAAGGCGCGGCGGGCGTCCAACGAAACCCACAGTTCCAGTTCCTTTGCGTCCCTGCCCGGGGACATGGACGGATCGTAGCCGGTGAGTTCCCAGTAGGCTTTGTTCGCGTCGAGGAGCCGCCCGTCTTCGAGCGTGGTGATGCAGATCGCCACCGGGCTGGCGTGGAATACCTTGCGGAAGCGTTCTTCGCTTTCCTTGAGGGCGCGTTCCGTCTGTCTCTGCTCGGAAATGTCATAGAACATGCAGAGGATGCAGCGCTGTCCCTTGATGTCTATCAATTCGTAGTAACCGCGCGAGGTTTTCCTCCCCATTCCGCCGCCGGAGAAGAGCACTTCCACATTTTGCAAGGAGCCTTTGCTTGTCAGTTGATTTACGAACTCTTCCCGTTCCCGCGGGCTGTCCCACAGGTTCAATTCCAAGGAGGAATGTCCCAGGGCGGTTTCGGGCGAAAGCCCCGAGATTCTCCAGAACGCATCGTTCGCCTCCAGGAAGACGCCCCTCTCGAGCGTCACGATGGAGACGGCGATATTGCTGTTGTTGAACACCTTGCGGAAGCGTTCCTCGCTGGCACGCAGATCCGCTTCGATGGCTTTTCTCTCCCTGATTTCGTTCTGCGCCTCTTCGTAGAGACGGGCGTTGTCTATGGCGAGCGCTCCCAGCGCGGCGAGACGTTCCAACAGGAGCGCTTTTTCCTGGGAGAACTTCTTCTCTCCCTCGGTGTAGGCAACCAGCAGTACGCCAGTAACCTCCTGCCCCGATTTGAGAGGGATGCCCGCAACTCCTTTGAACCCCATCCCGTCCACCTCGGGCAATCTCCCCGTCCACTCGCTGTAGTTTTCAATGAGGGTGCTTTTACCGGTTGCCCAGGCGGTTCCCACCACGCCCTGGTTTTTGTGGGTGAGCATTCCGTTGAATTGGGCGAACATGCCGTGTCCAAGTACCTGTTTTACCGCGGAGCCGTCCGGCAGGACGAGGTTCAGGGCGACGTTGGGCGTGTCGAACAATTCGCTGACGCGGACGAGGATCGATTCAAGCAGAGGGTTCAGTTCGAGGCGGTTGAGCAAGCCAAAGGCGGTCTCATGAAGCGCGGTCAGGTAACTGGTTTGCAGTTGGAGTTTTTCCTCCGCCCGCAGGCGCTCGCGCAGTTCGAGCCGCGCATCGGAGAGGGAACGGTTCAGGCGGTAGATCAGGATGTAAACCAGGACGCTGGTGATAATGAAAACCGCGCTCAGGTCTCTCGTGTAACTCAGCGGCGGGTCAATGGTGTACTGCCGCAAGCCCTGGTCTTCCTGCCAGGCAAAAAACCAGACGGCGGCAAGACTCAAAAGCCCCGTGATCAATCCCTCGCGCCAACTCAATAGCAATCCAGCCAGCAGGATGATGATCGGGTAGCCGAGGATGGCGACATCGCGGACACCGTCGGTTTGCGCGGCTTGATAGGTGAGCGCGCCCCAGACAAACACGACCAGGAATGCCCCAGCCGTGCGCACGTACCCGAAGCGGATCATGATCTGGGCAAGGAACAGGACGAGCAGGATGACGGGAAAAAAGACTTTGGAAGATTCGCTCAGCCATTCCCCGCTGACCATCCTGGAGAGCATGATGAGCAAAACGACGCCGAATGCAATCCAGCCAAATGTATTCAGGGTTTGAGCCGTGCGCGTTTTCTCTTCATCCTCGAAGATGGAAGGGGCGAACAAACGGCGAAGCCACTTGAACATTCTCGTCATTATATATCATGTTCATGCAGCGGGAATGAGGATGGGTGTACAATAAAAATGAAACTGGGTCCACGGACCCCCAAACACCTGTGTGGAGACGACATGACTACCAACGATTTTCGCAAGGAAAAAGATTCACTGGGGGAACTGCAGGTCCCGGCTTCGGCTTTGTACGGCGTACAAACCCAGCGTGCAGTGGAAAACTTCCCCATCAGCGGACTGCGCCCCTGGCGCGCCTTCATCTGGTCCATGGCGGCGATCAAGCGCGCCGCCGCCAGTGTGAACTTCGAGCTGGGTCTGTTCAACGACCGCGAAGTGGACGGGAAAAAGTTCAGCGCCAAACAACTCTCGGACGCCATCCTGCAAGCCGCCGCCGAAGTGATGGACGGCAAATGGGATTCGCAGTTTGTGGTGGACCCGTTCCAGGCGGGCGCGGGGACGAGCCACAATATGAACACGAACGAAGTCATCGCCAACCGAGCCACGCAACTCCTCGGCGGCGAACCCGGCAAATACTACGTCCACCCGAACGACCACGTCAACATGGCGCAATCCACCAACGACGTGATTCCCACCGCCATCCGTCTCGGCGGGTTGTGGCGGCTGGAGGAACTACTGGCTTCCTTGAAGAACCTTCAATCGGCGCTGGAAGCCAAAGCCGCGGAATTCGACGATGTGGTCAAATCGGGGCGCACGCACTTGCAGGACGCCGTGCCCGTGCGGCTCGGTCAGGAATTTGGGGCGTATGCTAAAGCCGTGGAACGCGATATCGAGCGCGTGCGCCGCTCCGCTGACGGGTTGCGAAGGCTCGGCATCGGCGGGACAGCCGTCGGGTCCGGGTTGAACGCGCACCCCGAATATCACAGCCGCATGGTGATGACCCTCTCCGAGATGATGGGCGTCGAACTGCGCACATCCGACAACCTCTTTGAATCCATGCAATCCATGGCGGATGCGGCGGACTTCTCCGCCTCGTTGCGGACTCTCGCCCTGACCTTGATCCGCATTGCCAACGATTTCCGCCTCCTCTCTTCTGGACCTTCGACCGGGCTCGACGAAATCAGGCTTCCCGCCGTTCAGCCGGGTTCTTCGATCATGCCGGGCAAGGTCAATCCTGTGATGGCGGAGATGCTCGACCAGGCGATGTTCCACGTCATCGGCTGCGACACAACGGTGGCGCTGGCAGTGCAGGCGGGACAGTTGGAACTGAACGTGATGATGCCCATCATCGCGCACAACCTCTTCGAGATGATGCAGGTCATCATCGGTTCGGTCAATGCGTTTACCGAGCGCGCCGTGAAGGGCGTGAAAGCCAACCAGGAAAAAGCCGAGGGCTGGCTGGCGAAGAACGCCATCATCGTGACGGCGTTGAACCCGGTCATCGGGTATTCGCAGGGCGCGGCGCTGGTGAAGGAGGCGGTTGCAAGCAACGCTTCCATCAAGGAACTGGCGCTGGAGCGCGCGAAGACGGGCACGTTGAAACACCGCGACGAAGACCGCCCGGTGAAGCCGGAGGAGATCGAAGCCGCGTTGAGCGACTTACGCAAACTGACCGACGGCGGAATCTTCGGCGGCGTGGGCGGCGGCGGGTAAGCATAATTCAAACATGACATGCGAAAACGAGACAGCCTTACGGGGGTTTTCCTTCCTTGCAAAACAGAACGCGGAGGCGATTCGCGGGTTGTAGCACCCAAGCAACAGAAGGTAGGGCAATTTGCTAAATTGCCCCTGGCAAGACGGCATCCTGCCCTACAGTTTCAACTTGTTGTTGTAGTAGTCTCTACGCAAACGGCTTGCAAGGAGGAGGCGTCATGGATTTCGCAAAACTTTTTAAATCGGTTGAGGACGCGGTATACGAGGTGATGGTATGGCTTTTGCTCCTGCCCAAAACGCTGATCCGCGTCGCGTTTCGCCCCAAATGGGCGATGACCTATATTGACAAGGAATGGGAGAAGGAGCCCGACGATCGTTTCGACGAATATCTTTCCCCGGTGATGTTATGGCTGGTATCGGCGGTGATTCCCATCACGCTTTTCTTCATCCTTGTTGGACCCGACATTACATCCGCGGACGATCTTCTTAAAGCGTTCTCCAGCAGCATCTATCAGGTGACGTTCTACATGATGCTCATCCCGTTCGTGTATATCGTCTGGGTCGAGTGGCTGAACAAGGACCCGATCAAACGATCCAAATTGAAGATTTCCTTTTACAGGCATTGTTACGCGCTTGCGCCAGCCCAGGTGTTGACCTTCGTGACGATCGGGCTGGCGGTTCTTTACCCGCTGTTGTTTTTCATGCCCCTGCTCCTGATCCCGTTCTACGAAGCCTTTGTGTATCAAGCGGAGTTGAAGATCGGTTTTGGACGGGCATTTTTCTATACGCTCATTCCCCAAATCCTGCTGGTTTTACCGTCTGTTTTCGTCGCAATAGGCGCGTTCACGCCTCCCGTTTCGTAGCCGGAACCTCGCCCTCCGCTTCGTACGAGACGGATTGAATGTCAATTGGTGGAAGGGATTATGGTACGCCGCCCTCCCTTACCTGGCGTTTTTTCTCCTCTCGTTCCTGGCGGGCGTGGCGATGATTGTGTTCTTCGGCATCAATCCGGCGGAGATGATGGGAGCGTAAGGGACTGCGGTCTATTTCAAATCCCCCAGCCAATGCACCCACTTGACGCCCAACTGATCCGCATTCGCCACAAGCCGTTTGTCCGCCGTCCACAGGGGCGCTTTCAGTTGTTCGGCGGTGGCGAGGTAAAAACCGTCGTAGGCAACCATTTGGTTCATTCGTTTTGCCCAAGAAGTTGCCTCAATGCACAATTCGACTGAATCCTCCACGAAGTGAATGTTCATCTCAAGGGCGGTCTTGATTGCCTCGTCTTTCTCCGCTTCGGAGATTTGCCCCGTTGCCAGATATTTTTGGATTGCCGATGTAATCTCATAAACCCACAGACGCGGCGCATAAAGTGACACCCGTTCGCGTTGAAACTTATCCCAGAGCAAAAGGGTTTGTGCTGTTTGGGCAGTGGGAATCAATTTTGGAATGGCTATGTTCGCGTCAATTACCGCTTGCAAGCTGTTCAATTCGTTCCTCCCTCATTTTGCGAAGGTCTTCCACGGGGTCAATATCCAGCGGCTTGCCGTCATGGCGTTTCAAGATTTCCTGGCGCAGGGCATCGGCTTTCTCCAGCGCCCTCGCGCGGCGGACAAACTCATCTTCCTGTTCGAACTGGTGGATGCCCGCTTCGATTGCCTGGCGGGTCATTTCCATAAGCGTAACGCCACGCGCTTTGGCAAGCCGGGTGAGGGCGGCGCGCTGGCGTTTGTGCCAGAGCAACTGAAAGCGGTCGTAATGTTCTTTCATGATAGCCTCTTCTGCTATTATACACATACTTATGTGTCTAAACAAGGCTGTCTTATCTGCCTACCCGTACCCGCATTACGAACCGGTTCACCCCCCCAAAGCGGTACTTATACTCCTCGTCGCCACGCATGAAATCGAATTCGTAGCGTCCGTTCTCGCAGCACCACTGGATGACGTACGCCATCAGCACCCAGCCGGGAGAGAGTTCCATGTAATCGCGGCTGACGCCGGAGTTGTAGCCCCACAGTTTGCCCTTGTAATCGAAATTGAGCGAAGCCGCCGCCTTGACGCCGTCCACTTCGAGGAAGGCGAGCCAGAGATACCCATATTGATGGGCGGCGCGCACGGTTGTGATGAACTGGTCGCGCATCACGTCCTTGAGAAAGAGGGCTTTGTTCGGGTCCTGGATCATCAACTGGAAGAAGGTTTCGATCTCTGGTTCGATATCCGCATCCTTCGGGACGATGTGAAAACGCGCCCGTCCCGATTCGGCAACGCGGCGCATCTTGCGGCGGATCTCGTGACGCTGTTTCTTCTCCACGCGCGAGAGGTACTCTTCAAAGTCGCCGTTCAAGGCGATGCGCGGCGTGGGGCGGTAGACCTCTTCGAGATGAGTCCAGCCGCGTTTGGCTGACTCCACTTCGAGCGCGGCGAGAGTCGGAGAGTTGTCGGGGAGGTTATACCAATCGAGTCTGGACCAACTGTCAGTCAGGGTGGAGGCGAGAAAGTCCAGCAGACCGGAGATGAATCGGGCATGATCCTCCGCGCGGACGATCACATCCAGATAGTCCGAGATTTCGATGCTGCCATTGAGGAGCAGGGCGGGCTGGCTTTCGTATTCCGCAAGGAAGAGCGGGGCGATGCCGATCAGTTTGCCGTTCTCGTGAGCCGTAACGAGAACGAGTTTTGCATCTTTCCATTCGCCCCCGCCAAGATGTTCCCACCACGCATGTTGATATTCGTAACGCAAAAACGGCGTATCGCTGACGGATTCACTCAGCAAATCATTCCATGTGTGGGGATCAATTTCAGAAAAATCATTGAGCAGTCTATAATCCATAGCCGTCGAATTTTACCAGTATAATGATAGGGGATTTGACGTCAATCTTACATGGCACTCGATCTCAGTCTTTCACCCCTCTATCGCATCAACGGTCAGGACCAAGCCGACATGCCCGGCATGTTGGCGCTCTTGCCGCCGAAAAATGCCGCGCGCGGGCGTGAACAAGACCGCCTGATCGTGTATCTGCTGCTGGCAGGCAACGCCTCTTTTACCGCAAACGAATATAAAAAACTGGCGGAAGACGCCGCCCGGTGTCTATTACCAAACCCCGCGCGCCGTCACCAGCGCGGCGCGCGCCGCCGCCGATTTCGTCAACAGGACGCTGCTCGAACGCAACATGTCCACGAGCGCGCGGGGTCAATACGCGCTGGCGTGGCTGGCGCTTGCGGCGGTGCGCGAAACCCAGTGCATCTTTTCGTTCAACGGACCGATGCACGCCTATTGGTTTGGGCAAACAGGGTCGCGTCACTTTTTCGAGCCTTCGATTTCGGGCAAGGGGCTGGGCTCGAGCCAGACCATCAACATCCATTACGCGCAAACCGACCTCGGCGCGGGCGACCTGCTGCTTTTCTGCGGGCGCATGCCAAACGCATGGGTCGCGCCGCTGGAAGATTCCAAGCCCACCTCGTTCGATGCGATGCGCCGCCGTCTCGCCGCGCTCACGGGCGAAGATTTGAACGCGGTGTTGATTCAAGCCGCTGAAGGCGTGGGCGCGGTGAATCTCTTCAAAGGGACTCCGCCAGCCAAGACGGATGCGCCCAAAGAGGAGCCAAAACCGCAGGAGACGACTCCGCCTCCACCCCTGACCGAAAGCCTGCCGCGCGTTGAGGAAGTTGAATCCACGCCGACGGCTCACGTCCTGCAACCTTCGGCGTACGCCATCCCGCCCCAACCCGAAGAGACGCGCCTTCCGCACGGGGCATCCGCAGACCCGTTGGCGCACCTCCCGCACAAGACTGCGCCGCGCGAATTCCCCGCTTCGATTCCAAGAGCCGCGCCCAAGCCGATGCCCGCGCCTGCGGGGGATGAAGTCCTGAAAAGCAGTGAAACTGAAAACAAGGCGCAATCGCAGATCGAAAGCCCCGAAAAGGAAAAACCGTTCGAAGCGCCGCGTGAGCCATCCATGCGCGCACGCCAGACGGCGAAGACCATCGTCACGCTGATGCAAAACTTCCGTCGTTGGAGTCAGGCTGCGGGTGAAAGGACGCGGAACTTCATCCCGCGCCTTCTGCCCGGTTCCACAGCCGGTGAGACGTTGAAAACATCCGGACTCGTTCATGTTCGTCATCGCGCTCATCGTCCCGTTGGTGATCGTGACCGTGCTCTTCGTGGTGTACACAAAATACGGGCGCAACCCCCAATTCGAGAATTACATCCAGGAAGCGACGCGAATCAGCCGGCAGGCGCCCGCGCTGGCAAATCCCATCGAACAGCGCGAAGCCTGGAACCAGGTCATCTTTCTCGTGAGCAGCGCCGAGGAAATCTACCGCCCCACCTCGGAATCCATCGCCCTGCGCCGCGAAGCCGAGGCGAACCTCGACAAGTTGTTCGGCGTCACGCGCATGCAGTTCAATCCCGCCTTCAGCGCTGGGCTGGATGTGAACGTCAGCCGCATGGCGGCGAACGAAAAGGAACTGTACCTGCTCAACGCCGAGAACGGACACGCCCTGCGCGCCATCCCTTCCGGCGGCGGCGGCTTTGAATTGGACGATACCTTCATTTGCGGACCGGGCGAGTACGGCGACAACGTGGTGGGAGCGCTCGTGGATATCCTGGCGCTGCCGGTCGTGAACCTCAACAACGCCGCCCTGCTGGGCATAGACGCAAACGGCAACCTGCTGTATTGCAGTCCGGGCGCGACCCCGCAAGCCATCCCCCTGCCGCCGCCCGATACAAACTGGGGGCACGTCACTGCCATGACGCTGGACGGCGGCAATTTGTACGTGCTCGATGCCCCGTCGCGCGCGGTCTGGGTGTACACCGGGAAGGAGGGCTTGTACGTGGACCGTCCCTATTTCTTCTTCGGACAGCAGACCCCCACGCAGGACGTGATTGATTTCATCGTCTCCGGCGATGAAATGTACATGCTTCACGCCGATGGGCGCATCTCCAACTGCTCCTACAGCCGCATTGACGCGAGCAAGTCCAAATGTGAAGAGCGCGTGGCGCTGGTCAATCCCTTCCCCGCCTATCAGGATACCGACCTGTTTGGCGTGGCGCACTTCACCCAGTTGATCTTCGCTGCCCCGCCCGACCCGTCCATCCTGCTTGCTGGATGCCGACGGTCAGAGCCTGATGCGCTTCGCGCCGCGCACGTTCGAGTTGCAGAACCAATTCCGCCCGACGACGGGAAGCGTCAATCCCATCCCCGTCGGGTCGGTCAGCGCGGTGGCGGTCAGCCCGGACCACGTGTTGTATTTTGCAGTGGATAAGCAAGTGTATTTCGCCGTCAACATGCCCTGATGAGAGGAAACCGAATGTCCAACTTTTTCGCCTCGCTCCTCGACTATTTCAAGCCTGCCCGCTTCCCGGCGGATAGCCCCACCGAACCGGCGCAGATCACCCGCAGCAAGGTGCTGGTCGTTGTGTACGACCCGGTCGTGGATTCCACGTCGGGCGCGACGCTCTCCCGGCAGATGAAATGGTACAACACCGGCGACCTGCTGACCGGCTTCACGGCGGACCTGCTCGAAGCCAGCAAGGGACTGGCGCGCTACGAGATCGTCGAACGCATTGATGTGGATGAATTCCCAGCCAAGGTGGACGGCTTCCGCTACACGCCGCAATCGTACATGGATGTCATCCGCCGGGTTGCGCCGCCGCACATGCCGCAGGAGGTGGATTATTTTGCGATCCTGAACCGCTTCAACATCCTCCAGCGTGTGGCAAGGAGCGAGATTGACGAAGTGCGGGTCTTCGCCTTCCCCCATGCAGGCTTTTACGAGTCCATCATGGCGGGACCGGGCGCGTTCTGGTGCAACGCCCCGCCGCTGGCGAATACCTCCGCCGGCAAGCGCCGTTTTGTCATCATGGGTTTTTCTTATGAACGCTTCGTCGGCGAAATGCTGGAATCATACGGTCATCGCGCCGAATCCATCATGGAGAAAACCTTCAGCAGGTTGAACGGGGAGAAGAATTTGTGGAAGCGCTTCATCCGTTACGAAAAGTCCGCGCCGGGCAAAGCCGCCTGCGGCAACATCCACTACGCGCCCAACAGCCAGGCGGACTACGACTGGGGCAATACGACGCCCGTCAAAAGCGAGTGTTACGACTGGCTGTTGAACTTCCCGAACTTCAAGGGCGACGTGCGCGGCGTGGACTCGAACGACTGGGGCAGGGGCGACATCCGCGCGCACCACAAGTGGTGGTTCAACCACTTCCCGCGCGTTGCCGGACGCAGGAACGGAATCCACAACAATTGGTGGCAGTACATTGTTGACCCGCAGAAGGTGATCGTTTAGGCAGGAACCGCCGAGGAGACCCTAAAGGTTTTCCTTTGTGTTCCTTCGTGACTCGCTATGAAAACAGGCGGACTCCGCAAGTTCTACTTGCGGAATTCCAGAAGTAGAACTCTTGTGGAATTCCAGAAGTAGAACTTCTGGACTCCATTTTCATCCTTCGGGGTGAAACCCTTTCATGAATCCTTTGCGGTTGAGTCCCTTTTAGCTTGTCCGAGTTAAGGTCTCCTCGGTATTTACAGTTATGAAGGCTGGACGGGATTATGACAATTCTGTAATGGCATTCAATTTCGCCAAGAATAAAATAGAACAAAGATATGTTTGCCCGAGCGGATATCCTCGTCCCCCTTGTTTACCTCCTGGCGGCAATCCCATACGCCCTGCTGGGGTTGTACGCCTGGCACAAGAGACCGGCGGTGGCGGTCACGCCCTTCGCCTGGACCATGCTCGGCATGTCCGTCTGGTCGTTCGGGTATGCTTTGGAAGTCTTCTTTCCCGATCTTCAAACAAAAATCTTCTGCGTTCAGTTCGAATACTTTGGAATCGCCGCCGCGCCCCTGTTCATGCTGTTCTTCGCCTTCGAATATACGGGGAACAGTCACCTGCTCACGCGGCGCACCAGGTTTATCCTCTGGATTATCCCCATTCTCTCCCTGATCGTGGTCTGGACAAATCCATTCCACAACCTGATGTGGGACAATGAAACCACCATCACAGCGGGCGGGCTGACCCTGCTCTCCATTCGTTTCGGTCTGTTCTTCTGGATTCATACGCTTTTTTCCTATGGGGTGTTGCTCGCCGCCAGCGCCATGCTGGTCATGGAACTGATCTACCGCCCAGGCATTTACCGTGCGCAGATCAGTTTCATCATCCTGGCGATCCTGTTTCCGCTAATGGGGAGTCTGGTCTTCATTTCCGGCGTTGGACCCATCCGAAACCTCGACTTGACGCCGCTGTTCTTCCTGCCCACCGCGCTCGGCCTTTTCTGGGCGATCATCAAATACCGCCTGCTGGAAATCCTGCCGCCCGAGCACATCAACGTCATCAAGAACATGAAGGACGGGGTCATCATCTTGAATTTCCAACAGCGGATTTTATATCTCAACTCAACGGCGGAAGCCCTGCTCCAGCGCGAGGACGCCAAGGCAATCGGACAGCCCCTTTCCCAGATCAGCGAAGCGTTTTATGAAAAACTCTCCCCATACCTGGCGGACGGCGAGCGGCGCGCGGAAATCCGTCTGACAAGCGGCGGGCAGATGAAAGTCTTCGAAGCGACCGTCTCCCCCGTCCCCGCGATGAAGTCGGTTCAGGGACAGAAGCGCGCCGACTGCATGGTCATTCTGCACGATGTCACCCAGAGCAAGGAGGCGGAACTTGCGCTCGCCCGCCGTGAATCCATCATGTCCGCCATCAGCCACGCGGCGGAGCAGTTCCTGCGCACACCCGCCTGGGAGGGCAACATCCCCGAAGTGCTGGGAAAACTCGGTCAGGCGGCGGGCGTCAGCCGCGTGTTCGTTGCGGTCAACTACACGGATGAAAACAAGGTCGTCCATTCGAGCCTGTGCTATGAGTGGGCGGCTCCCGGCATTGCGCCCCAGATCAATAACCCCGCCCTGCGGCATATCCCCTTGAAGGCAAAGGGGCTTGGCAGATGGCAAAAGACAATGTCGGATGGGAATGCAATTCACAGCCTGGTCAAGGAACTCCCCGAGGAGGAACGGATATTTTTCAAGCCTTTGGAGAGTCTTTCCTTTGCGGCGATCCCGATCTTCGTGGAAAGCCGCTGGTGGGGATTCCTCCTGTTCGACGAATGCCGCGAGGAACGGAAGTGGACCGGCATGGAATTGGACGCCTTCCACGCCGCCGCCAGCATCTTCGGAGCGGCGGAATCGCGCGCCCGCACCGAACAACAGGTCCTGCACCGCCAGCGTACGTTGAGCCTTCTGCACGAAATCGTCGGAATCTCCCTGCAGGCGGACGATATCAAGGAAATGACCAGGGTCGTGGTGGAACGGCTGGGCGGCTTGATCCAAGCGGACGGATGTTTCATCACTTTGTGGGACGATACCGCCAAATTACCCATCCCCCTGGCATCCTACGGGATGTCGGCGGATGTCTATGCCGCCTTCAAGCCCAGGCAAGGCGATCTCACGTTCACCGAGTCCGCACTGAGATACGGGCGCACATTGGTCGTGGAGGATACCAGCGCTACGCCCTATGCGGATAAAAGCATCATCCAAATGTTCGCCGCCAAATCCGTGCTGGTGCTGCCGTTGATCGCCAGCGAAAAGAAAATGGGGGCGGTCATTCTGGCGTTCGGCAAGAGGCACCGCTTCCAAAAGGAGGAAATCGTCATCTGCGAGCAAGCCTCCGCGCTGATCGCGCTCGCGCTCGAAAAATTCCAGGCAGTGGAGGAGGCGCGGCGGCGCGCCACCGCCTCCGAAACCCTGCGGAAGGCGGGTTTGGTAATTATGGAAAAACTGGAAATGGACCAGGCGGTCAATCACATCCTCGAACAACTCCGCCGTGTGGCCCAGTATGACAGCGCATCGGTGCAGTTGCTGGAGGAGAATGAACTGGTCATCATCGGCGGGCGCGGCTGGGAAAACCCGGACGACGTGCTTGGAATGCGCTTCTCGATCCCCGGCGACAATCCAAACAGCGAAGTGATCCAGACCGGAAAACTTCTTCGGTTGTCCGACGCGGGAAAAATCTACCAAAAATTCAACGAGCCGCCGCACAACCACATCCGCGCATGGCTGGGCGTGCCGCTGATCGCCCAGGAGAAGGTTATCGGTCTGCTCGCCATTGACAGTTCCAAGCCCGGCAACTTCACCGAAGAGGATGCCAACCTCGCCTCCATCTTTGCAGACCAGGTGGCGGTGGCGCTCGAAAACGCCCGCCTCTTCAGCGAGACGAAGGAACAAGCCGTCATTGACCCGCTCACGGAAATCTACAACCGGCGCGGCTTGCTTCAATTCGGCATGATCGAATTCCAAAGGTCAATGGAGGGAAACAGAAAGTTTTCCGCCATCATGGCGGATATCGATCATTTCAAAAAGATCAACGACACCCATGGTCACGACGCCGGGGATAAGGTCCTGCGTCAATTTGCCCTGCAGTGCAAAAAATGCGTGCGCGATATTGACCTGGTGGGACGCTACGGCGGCGAAGAGATCGTCATCCTGCTCCCCAACACAGACTTGACCGCAAGCCTGCGCGTGGCAAAACGCCTGGGCAGCGCCATCGCCGCGATGTTCGTCAATATTTTGGAGGGCGTCGACATCAACATAACGGCAAGCCTGGGAGTGGCATGTACCGACGAGAACACCACTTCGCTCGATATCCTCATCAACCGCGCCGATCAAGCCATGTACAGCGCGAAGCGCAACGGGCGCAACCGCGTGGAATACAGCGTTTGACTCAGCCCCGCGCCCAGACCTGATACAACCCCAGCCTGCCGTTTTCCCCATCGGATACGAACGACGCTTCGACCTTAAACCCGGCCTGCCCTGCCAGCCCGGAGAGTTCCCCCGCCGAGAACTGGTGCGCGTACCGCAAGCCCCTGCCGCCGCTGCGCCAATCCAAAAGATAATCCCCTTCGTCCACATCGTCATCGCTCAGCCCCACGCGGTTCCACGGCTGGATTCGCGCCCGCAGTTTTTCGCTGTTCAAAAACTGCCAGTTGGACAGGATGAACCTTCCATTGGGCTTCATCAGTTTTCTCACCGTTTTCAAAATCTCCAGGCGGATTTCATGCGAGGGGATGTGGTGCAATGTGGCAAAACAAGTGATCAGTGACCAGGAATCAGTAATCAGTGACTGATGACTGATCACTGACAACTGATCACTGACCACCGATAACTGATCACTGACCACTGATAACTGCGCAAGATCAACCTCACGGAAGATCACCCCGGGCGTCGTCCCCGCCTGCCGGAGCAGGGACAGGCTGAAGTCCACGCCCAGAAGCGCGGCTTTGTGACCACGTTCCGCTAACTCGCGCAGGAACAGCCCGTTGCCGCATCCCAAATCCAAAACGGAGTCATCCTCATGAATCAGCGCAAGGATTTTCTTCACAACGGGTTGAAGGCGCCGGCGCGTGGCGGAAAACGATTCCCCAAAGCGGTCGTAAAATTCGCGGTTCAGTTGCAGCAGCCGCGCGGCGGTGGAGGAGTCCATGGCGGCATTATAACAATTCCAGGTGGGACATAACGGTATAATTCGTTCATGCTATCGAGAGAGCAAATCGAAAGCCTTTCACAGGAATTCGAAACCCGGACGCCGCAGGAGATCATCCAATGGGCGGCGGATACGTTCTGGCCCGAGATCGCCATGAGTTCGTCCTTCCAAACGCAGTCCATGCCGCTGCTGCACATGGTGACGGGCATCCGGCGCGACATCCGCGTTTATTTCATTGACACCGGCTATCATTTTTGGGAGACGTTGATGTTCCGCGAACGCATCGCCGCAGAATGGACGCTGAACGTGATTGACCTGTACCGCGATCCGCGCTGGGACGTGTTCGCCCGCCTGCACATCCGCACTCTGCCGCTCGAAGACCCGAACCTGTGCTGTTACCTGCACAAAGTCCAGCCGATGCAAAAGGCGCTGAAGGGTGCGAAGGCATGGATCACCGGCATCCGCCGCGACCAGACCTCGGTGCGCGCGCATGCAAAAATTCTGGAATTGCAGGAAGACGGCTTGCTGAAGGTCAACCCGCTGTTGAACTGGACGAAGGCGGATATCAAAAAGTACATGGAAGAAAACAACCTGCCGCAGCATCCACTGTACGAGAAAGGCTATCGCAGCATGGGCTGCGCGCCCTGCACCATCGCCGTCGGCGTGGACGATGACGAGCGCGCCGGGCGTTGGGTGGGACGCGGCAAGGTGGAATGCGGCTTGCACACGGAGATGTTCGCGCACAAGGATATTGCCGAAGTGAAGCAGGAGTTTCGGATGGATGTAAAGGAAATGAACCAGAGATGAACGGAGACACCCATTCGGGTACGATGTAAACAGGGATGATTTTATCTTTGTTCATCCCTGTTTATCTCCGGTGAATTAATTCATGGAACTTACCGAAAAACGACAACGCTGGAAAAAGATCAATGCGCTGACGCCGCAAAAATTGGAACTGGCGCGCCGCCTGCTCGAACGCATCCGCGCGGGAGAGGATGTGATGGAGTTGATCCGTCACCATCCGCTGGAAGGCGGCGGGTATTTGAATAAGGCAGCGCTGGTGGCGGCGTATGAGGAGATGTTAAAGACGGGGAAGATCGAGCCGGATACTGCCCTGCTCGAAAAAATCCGCATGAAGCCGATGCGGACTCTTTCCGGTGTGACCACTGTGACGGTTCTGACCAAGCCATATCCCTGCCCGGGGAAGTGCATCTTCTGCCCCACCGATGTGCGCATGCCCAAGAGTTACCTGCCCGATGAACCCGGCGCGATGCGCGCGCTCGAACATCAATTCGACCCGTACACGCAGGTCGAGTCGCGCATCCGCGCTTTGAAGAATCTGGGACATCCCACCGACAAGATCGAACTGCTCATCCTCGGCGGCACGTGGTCTTCGTATCGCCGCGATTATCAGGAGTGGTTCGTGGCGCGCTGCTTCGAGGCGATGAATGCCCTCACCCCAACCCCTCTCCCGCTGGGAGAGGGGCAGGTGGGTGAGGGAGAATTGAAAAAAATCCACTCGCTCAACGAAACCGCTCCGCATCGCAATGTGGGCTTGGTCATCGAAACCCGCCCGGATGAAATCACCCCCGACGAGATTCGCTGGTTGCGTCATCTCGGCGTGACCAAGGTGCAGATGGGCGCGCAGAGTTTCGACGACCGCATCCTCGAACTCAACAAGCGCGGACACGACGTGGAATGCACACGCAACGCCACTGCCCTGCTCCGCGCGGCAGGATTCAAGATTGTCCTGCACTGGATGCCGAACCTGCTGGGCGCAAATCTCGAATCAGACCGCGAAGACTTCGCGCGGATGTGGCAGGATTTTTGCCCCGACGAGATCAAAATCTACCCGAATCAACTGCTCGCCAATGCCGAACTGTACGAATACTGGCAGCGCGGCGAGTTCCATCCCTACACCACCGAAGAACTGGTGGACCTGCTCGCGGACATCAAGCCCGCCATCCCACGTTATTGCCGCGTCAACCGCGTCATCCGCGATATTCCCTCCACCAACGTCGTCGAAGGGAATAAACGCACCAGCCTGCGGCAGGACGTCCATGAGGAGATGAAGCGGCGCGGCGCGCACTGTCAGTGTGTACGCTGCCGGGAGGTGAAGGGTAAGCCGGTGGCGCTTTCGTCCCTGCGGCTGGATGATCTTGTCTATCAAGCGGGCAAGGCGGAGGAGCATTTCATCTCATTCAACACCGAAGACGACCGGCTGGCGGGGTTCATCCGCCTCTCGCTCCCGTCGAAGGATTCCCCCGATACCGGCATGGCAGACCTGAGGGGCGCGGCATTGATTCGTGAAGTGCACGTGTACGGACAGTCCCTGCCTGTGGGCGCGGAAAAATCTGGCGCGGCGCAGCACGCGGGTCTCGGCTCACGCCTGCTCGAAGAAGCGGAGAAAACAGCACTTATGAGGGGTTTTTCCCGCCTTGCGGTAATATCCGCGGTTGGGACACGTCAATACTACCTGGAGCGCGGCTTCGAACGCGGCGAGTATTATCTGGTGAAGGAAATTCGTTAAACACAAAGGACACCAAGTGCACGAAGTTGGGTGCGGTTTTGGTTGCGGAATGTTCCATCCGAGATTGGTCAAGAATGGGCGGGTCGGTTGGAAGTAAACCAGGAAGGAGGTAATGATGAATGTGTATCCGCGCAAGAAGGTGTTTGCTCCAATTCCATCCGATGTCGAACGCATCGGAAAAGTAGTGCTGGACGCGGCGTATAAAGTTCATACGGTGTTGGGACCCGGACTGCTCGAGTCGGTTTATCGCGTTGCGATGAAGCATGTGATCGAAACCAACGGAGTTTCTGCGGAAAAAGAGGTCGAACTTCCAGTTGTGTTCGAGGGAGTAACGCTCGAATCCGGTTTACGGATTGACTTGCTTGTCAACAAATGTGTGATTGCCGAGATTAAATCTGTCGAGAGCATGAATCCCGTCTTCGAAGCCCAACTCTTGACCTATCTCCGTTTGAGTAAGGTTCGGCTCGGATTCCTCATCAACTTCAATGTCCCTCACCTGAAAGACGGCATCAAGCGAATGGTCGTCTAAATAATAAGCAGGAAGAACACCAAGATTGCAAAGGAAAATCAAAACAAAAGACTCTTAATCCTCTGTGCACTTTGTGCCCTTCGTGTTTAAAGAATTTACAGGAGCAAAATTGAAAACAAAACATTGGATCGTCTTCATCACTTTGGGCATCATCTGGAGTTCGTCCTTCCTGTGGATCAAGATCGGCGTGCAGGAAGTCGGACCGATGGCGCTGGTCGCCTTCCGCATGTTGTTCGGCGCGCTGACGGCGACCGCAATCGCTTTCTACCAGCGCATCCCCTTCACGCGCGACCCAAAGGACTGGGGAATTTTCGCCATCTTCGGTCCCGCCAGCCTTGCCATTCCCATCTTCCTCATCTCGTGGGGCGAGCAGACCATTGACTCCGCCGTCGCCTCGATTCTCAATGCAACCGTCCCGCTCTTCACGCTTCTCATCGCGCACTTCTGGCTTCACGACGACAAAATCACATTCCAAAAAACCCTCGGCTTGTTAATCGGCTTCGGCGGTGTGCTGGTGCTGATGAGCGAAGACCTGCTCGCCAGCGAACACGGCTCCGTCATCGGGCAGTTCGCCGTCATTCTCGCCTCACTGTTCTATGCCGGCAGCGCGGTGGGCATCCGCAAATACTCACAGCACATCAACAACACCATGCGCGGCGTGGGTTTCCTCATTACAGCCACCGTCTTCATGTGGGTGATCGGTCCCATCGCCGAAAAACCGTTCGAGATTCCCGCCCTGCCCATCACCTGGGTCGCCGCGCTCTGGCTGGGCGTGCTCGGCTCGGGCTTCGCCATGATCATGTTGTATTATTTGATTCACGAAGTCGGTCCGACGCGCGCCACGCTGGTCACATATTTATTCCCCGTCGGCGGCGTGATTCTCGGCGTGATCTTCCTGGACGAGCATCTCTCGTGGCAGTTGCTCGCCGGCACGGTGTTGATCATCGCCAGCCTGGCGGTGGTCAATTACAAAAAGAAAAACCTGTAGCGCAAGATTCCATCTTGCGCTACAAATAGAAACTCATGAACGAACATCGCACCGGTTATATCTCCATCATCGGTCGTCCCAATGTCGGCAAGTCCACGCCGCTCAACGCGCCGCTTGGGCAAAAGATCGCCGCCGTCTCGCCGCGCCCGCAGACCACGCGCAGGCGTCAGCTGGGAATTCTCACGCTCAAGGATGCACAACTCATCTTTGTGGATACGCCCGGTCTGCACAACGCCAAACACAGGCTCGGCGAATTCCTGAACCAAGAGGCGCAGGAAGCCCTCGAAGGAGTGGATTTGATCCTCTGGCTGGTGGATGCTTCGACTCCCCCAACAGAGGAAGACGCGAACATCTCCGCCCTCCTCAGGGAAGTTGCGCCTCAGACTCCCCGAATGCTGGTCCTGAACAAAATGGACCTGGTCAAGGCTGACGGTTTATCCGCGCGCGTGGATGAGTACGCCCGCCTGCTCGAAGGCGCGCCCATAATGAAGATTTCCGCGTCGAACCGGCTTGGGCTGGGAGAACTGCTCGAAGCGCTGATTCAATCGTCGCCGGAGAGAGAGGCGGAATATCCCGAAGAGCAAATCACCGATCTCTACGAGCGCGACATCGCCGCGGATTTGATCCGCGAAGCCTGTCTCATCAAACTGCGCGACGAAGTGCCGCACGGGCTGGCGGTCCGCATTGACGAATTCAAGGAGCGCGACAATAGCATGGCGTACATTGCCGCGACGATCTTCGTCGAAAGAGAATCGCAAAAGGGAATCGTCATCGGCGAAGGCGGGAAGATGCTCAAATCCATCGGCTCGGCGGCAAGGAAGGAGATCGAAGAAATGGGCGGACGAAAGGTATTCTTGGAACTGCGCGTGAAGGTCTCGAAGGATTGGCGCAACGACCCGAACATGCTCAGGCAGTTTGGGTATGGGAAGAGGAAGTAGGGGGTAGTTATCAGTCATCAGTCATCAGTCATCAGTTTTTCACACTGTTTTACTGATCACTGATTACTTTACCTATGCAAATTCCTCGCCGCAACAAAACTCAAACCTGCCTTTGTCAAATCCCAGGCGGAGTGGTTGCACGCCGCGACCTTTTCGAGGAAGTTGCATTGCAGGTTGTCCCAGTCGCCGCTTTCGATGACTTCCTTTTTCTCGCGGAAGTAATCCAGGATGTCGGAAGGGTGCGCAAGGGTCTGCTCGACCTCCGGGTCGCCGCCTTCATGTTTGGCGGCAATGTTGGCGACATGATCGGCGATCTCGACCAACTCGGCGCGGCGGTTGTACGGCTGGAGGACGATGCTCTTCCACGTCTCGGTGATGTGATGCTCGAAGCGCACGACATGCTCGAAGCCCAGCGCTTTGCGGAATTCGGCGGTCAGTTCCATCGTCTGGTTGTTGATCGAGTTCGACCAGTTGAATCCGATCAGCGGGCTCGTCCCGTCGTCGCGGCTGAATAGTTTCGCCATCGTCATGATCCACAGCGCGTGGTAGGGATTATCCGAACCGAAGAAGACCGAAATCTTGAATTGAATATCCACGCCGAGTTTGTAGAGCATGAAACCAAGCAGGATCGTCCCCGCGTTGAAATTCAACACGTGCTGAACGCCGTAATTGGTGTAGTAATACAAGAACTCGTCGAGCCACATGAGCGCGTGTTCGTTGGGTTGACCGATGCCGCCGAAATAACCGGTAATCGTCGCGGGGTCCGCCGAGATGCGGATTCGAGCCGTCGGTGCCTTTCGTGTCGAGCGTCTCCACAAACGACGCGCCGATGATGTCCAGCGCGGCGACGATGGCGGGCAGGTCGCCATCGGCTTCGGATTCCTTCATCTTGCGGACGGCAATAAATCGTCCTGGCACGAGCGTCTTGTTTGCGATGGCTTGCTCCGCCATGATTCGAATCCAGGGGAAGTATTGCAGGGCGGAGACCTCGAGCGTGACGGCGTACTCGTCCTTGAATTGGGTCGTCTTCGCCGCCTCACCCAGGACCTTTTGCCTGTATTCCGCGACCGAGACGAATGCGCCCCGGTCGCGCTGTTCGATCAGCCAATTGAGGTCTTTGACATAATCGGGCGCTTTGGCTTCCACTTCCTTGAAGAGGTTCTCCATATTACGCGCCTGGCGGTGTTTGCGGTTGATTTCCTCGGGCGTGCCATATTTGGCGACCACAGCGAGGAAGTCCTTCATCACGCGCGAGTGGGGGTCGAGCAAAACCGCATTGACGGCTTCAAGGCGGTTGGGGTCTATTTTGAGCAGGGATTGAACATTCTGATTCATTTCTTCTCCTTTTGCGTGTCAACTTGTCTACCTGGTGGTGTAGTGCGAGATACTATCTCGCTCTACCTGTGTACCTGCCTGCTTCCCTGCGCCTCTCCGCTTAACATCTTCAGCAGTTCGTCATATTCTTCATCGGGCATGCCGAACCAGTTCTCCGGCGCGGGGAAGGTCTTCTCGGTCACTTCTTTGACGTAGGCGTTGAGTCCTTCACGAATCACCGCGCCCGCATCCGCAAAGACTTTTGCCATGCGCGGCTTGAAGCGCGGATAAAGTCCGAAGGCGTCGTGATAAATCAGCAGCTGCCCGTGCGCGTGCGGGCCCGACCCCAGCGACATGATGATGCAGTTCTGCGCGCGCTCGGTGATCAGTTGGCACACCCGGTCGGGGACGAGTTCGAGCAGGATGCAGAACGCGCCCGCTTCTTCGAGCGCCTTGGCGTCGTCCACGATTTTCTTTTGCCAGCGCGGCGGATTTCCCCTGCAGGCGAAAGCCGCCCAACGCGGAGACGGATTGAGGCGTAAGTCCCAAGTGACCGATGGTAGGAATACCCGAACGGACGATGCCCGCGACGCGGTCCGCCATTTCGACGCCGCCTTCGAGTTTGATCGAGTCACAGCCCGTTTCTGCCATGAAGCGCCCCGCATTGCGGATGGCGGTCTCCACCGAGGGCTGGTAACTCATGTAGGGCATGTCGCCTATCAGCCGTGCGTTGGGCGCGCCGCGCCGTACCGCCGCCGTGTGACGGATCATGTCGTCCATCGTCACAGGCAGGGTCGAGTCGTAGCCGAGCATGGTCATGCCGAGGCTGTCGCCGACGAGGATCATGTCCACGCCTGCCTGGTCCTGGAGATAGGCGGTGGGATAGTCGTAGCATGTCAG
The DNA here is from genome assembly GCA_013112685.1 of Chloroflexota bacterium. Lineage (GTDB taxonomy): Bacteria > Chloroflexota > Anaerolineae > Anaerolineales > Villigracilaceae > Villigracilis. Next base: position 2,882,610 of record JABFGC010000002.1, read on the forward strand.
CCAGGTAATGGGCTTCCCCTCCGCCACTTTTTGAAACAGACCCGGAAGGGTCATTTTCTTTCTGGGTTCCGTCATGGGTTCCTCCGTTGATGGGAAATAAAACAGGTCACGTAAATGTGTGACCTGTAAAAGATGTATTCATTTGCAAACGGAAACATCGAGTTTGGAAAATCGCTCAATGCGGCAAAGTCCAATCATGTGCGGACGGCGGGCGCGAGATTCAGAAAAATTTGGAGGCACGTACCAACTCCTGGGTCGGGTGACAACTCTCCGGTCCGCGTTTGAGGCGCGGGGTTTGCTCCAATAGTCATGCAGTTGCGTTCCTCATCCACATGGCTTTGTCCATTCGGCGCAGCAGAGCGTCTTTAAATTTTTTATCATAAGCCGCCCATTGATACAACGTTATTTTGTCACCTCCGGCAAATTCAAAAATAATTTTATATTGTTGGTCGTTTTAGTAGACAAAAAGCGCGCCTCATCTGTCCTTCAACGGTTTGAAGCCCTCCCCCAGCGCTTCGTGCGCAACGCCGATAACCATGAAGGCTTCGGGGTCTTTCTCGTGGACGACGGCTTTGAGGGTTGCGACCTCGGCGCGGCTGACCACGCAATACAAAACGGGTCGTGAACTGCCCGTGTATGCGCCCCTGCCTTCGAGCCAGGTCACGCCGCGTTCCATTTCATCAATCACATATCTGGAGACTTCCTCGGGATTCGCCGTCACGATCATCGCCGTACGGACGGTGCCGCCGCCTTCGAGCACGGTTTCAGCCACCAGCCCGCTGATGTAGAGCGCGATCATGGCGTAGAGGGCGGCTTTCCAGCCAAAGACGAACCCGGCGGAGAGGATGACTGCCGTATCCACCATGAGGTAACTTTGGGTCATCGAAATTCCGCGCCAGTTGTTGAGGATGCGGGCAAGGATATCGGAACCGCCGCTGGTGCCGCGCGCGCGATACACCAACCCATAGCCCACGCCGCTGACGATTGCCCCGTACAGTGAGTTGAGGAAGACGTCGCCCCGCAGGTCGTTGATCAGCACCTGCGAGTAATCCACGAAAGCAGGGATTTTCAACAGCAGGTCGGTAAAGAGGGAATACGTGACGATGGCAACCGCCGTGCGCATGGCGAATTTGAATCCGCCCAGGAAGCGCCAGCCCAGCAGAAAGAGCGGCACGTTGCCGATGAAGACCATCAAGCCGATGGGCCAGCCGGTGAAGTGGTTGATCAACTGCGAGATGCCGCTCACACCGCCCGAAGCGAGGTTTGCAGGGATGAAGAACAACCGCAGGCTGATTGCCTGGATCAAACTGGAGGCGACGATCAAAAGATAATCCCAAATTGACGGCAGGTATTTTTTCATAACAAGTCCTTTCAGGGCAGAGATTATAGCCGAGGAGGGTATTCAATCTTTGGTACAATCACGCCCTATGCAAATAAAGAAGTGGCAATTCTGGCTCGGAGTGCTCATCAGCATTCTGTTTCTCTGGCTCGCCTTGCGCGGGCTTCACCTGGGCGATTTTTGGAGTGCGGTACAGAAAGCGAACTATATCTGGCTCCTGCCAGGTATTTTTGTGTATTTCGTCGGTGTGTGGGTGCGGGCGTGGCGGTGGCATTACCTGCTCGGTCCCATCAAGAAAGTCCCCACCAAAACCATGTTCCCGATCACGACCATCGGCTACATGGGCAACAACATCTACCCGGCGCGGGCGGGCGAGGTGTTGCGCGCCGTTATTTTGAAGCGCAGGGAGGGCGTGCCCGTCTCCGCTTCGCTGGCGACCATCATCGTCGAGCGCATCTTCGACGGCGTGGTGATGCTGGCGTTCGTGTTCGTCAACCTGCCCGAGCTTGCCAAACTGACAAGCGCCTCCGGTGTCGTGGGCAATATCCAGCAGGCGGCGCTCTACGGCACGGGAGTTTTCATCGGCGCGCTGGTCGTCTTTTTGCTGGCAGCCATGTTCCCGCAAGTGACGGCAAGGATCGGTCTTCCGAATCATCGAACGCCTGACCCCAAAACGATTGCACGCCAGAATCATCGGCATCATGAACAAATTCCTGGACGGGCTGGCTTCGCTCCGCTCCCCGCTGAACGTGTTGATGGTCTTCCTGACCTCGGTGATCATCTGGCTGCTGGAGACGGGAAAATACTGGTTCGTGATGCACGCCTTCGATTTCGACGCCTCATTCTTTACGCTGATGCTGATGAACGGCATCGTAAATCTCGCCACCACCATCCCGTCCGCGCCGGGCTACATCGGCACGTTCGACGCGCCGGGCATCGCGGTGCTGACGGCGTATGGGGTCGGTCAAGCTACCGCTGCGGGATACACCCTCGTCCTGCATGTGGCGTTATGGTTCCCGATCACCCTGCTGGGCGCGTATTACATGGCGCGCGAAGGGATTAAGTGGAGCGATACACTTAGGCAGGAAGCGGGGGAAGAAAATGCGAGTAGAGATTGACCAGAGCGGCAAAATAGGGGATACCAAAGTCCCCACAGTGCTTGCATTCTCGAATGGACAGAAATACGCCATTTTGATTCCCACAACGACCAAAAGGAAAAGCCTGGAAAAACTCAGGCGTCAGGGAAGATCTGGACGGTTCCTCTACTCAAAGTTATTTGCAGTAGGATTGTATTTGTTACTGAAAGAACATATCCATCAACTGAGCGAGCTCGTAATAGATGTTGAATACCCCGGATGGAACGCAGAGATCAAGCTATATCTTCTGAACATGCTCCGGCGTCGAGGCGTAACGTTCGACACAAGCAAAATCCATTTTCGTCACATCGGTAAGAAATCGCGCGCGCACGCCAAAGCAATTGCTGTGTACAAAAAGATGGAAGAGGCTGATAAGACCATCACCCTTGATGAGATATTGACAGAATATTTAAAACAAACAGATCGGGGTCCCCGTTAGGGGTTTGCGCCCAGTTCAGCCGCCAGTGGTATGCTGGCAGGTCCCTGAGCCACCCGATCAATGGATATATAATACTCCCCAACGAAAAGAGAGTCAAGCAGTGAAAATCGCAATCATTGGAGCAGGTTTTGGCGGCATGGCGGCCGCGTGGGATTTGAAAAAGGCGGGGCATGACGTGGTTATTTTCGAATCCGCCGGTTATGTGGGCGGGCTGGCAAGCGGATTCAAGGAGCCGCATTGGGATTGGTCGGTGGAGAAGTTTTATCACCACTGGTTTCAATCGGACAAGGACATGCTTGCGCTGATCCGCGAATTGGGTCTGGAGGACAAGGTCGTCTTTCCGCGCCCGTACACGGTGTTGCTTTACAAAGGGAAGTGGTATCCTTTCGACTCTCTCTTAAAAATGGCGTTGTTCCCCGGCTTGGGCTGGGGGCTTAACAAAATCCGCTTTGGCTTTGTCGGGCTGTTTCTCCGCCTCACGAACAACTGGCGCGCGCTGGAAAAAGTCACCGCCGATGAGTGGATGATGAAATGGGCGGGCAGGCAAGTCTACGAGCAGATGTGGAAGCCGCTGCTGGTCGGGAAGTTCGGTCCGTTTTATAGGGATGTCAACATGGCGTGGATGTGGGCGCGCATCAAAGCCCGGACGACGCGGCTTGGCACCTTCCAAGGCGGCTTTCAGAAATTTGCCGATTTGTTCGCGGAAAAACTGCGGGGATTGGGGGTGGAGATTCGGCTCGGGGCGAGAGTCGAGTCCATTAAGCGGGAGCAGGCTCGATTGTCCGTAAGAAGCGAGAAGGGAGTCGAATCCTTCGACAAGGTCCTGGTCACTACATCCCCCAACCTGATGGCGAAGTTATGTCCCGACCTCCCCGAAAATTATTTGAAGGGACTGCTGGAGTTGAAGTCCATGGGCGCGGTGGTGATGACGCTTTCGCTCAAGCGTCGGTTGTCGAAGGATGGCTTTTACTGGTTCAACATCCCAAAAGAGGAGGGATACCCGTTCCTTGCGCTGGTGGAGCATACGAACTTCGTCTCGAGCGAGCATTTCGGCGGCGACCATATCGTGTATGCGGGCGATTACCTGGAGGCGGGTCACGAATATTTCTCGTTGAGCGATGAAGAACTGCTGGAGCGTTTCATTCCCGCCTTCCAAAAGTTCAACCCCGAATTTTCGCGCGGCTGGGTGAAGAAAATTTGGGTGCACAAAACTAACTACGCCCAGCCCGTGCCATTGGTGGGACACTCGAAGAACATCCCCGCCATCCAAACGCCGATTGACGGCTTGTTCTTCGCTTCGATGAGCCAGGTCTATCCCTGGGACCGCGGGACGAATTTCGCGGTGGAGATCGGAAGAAGAGCGGCGCGGATGATGGGGTAATTTTACAAAAAGAACTCCGGCGCGAAACTCAGGTAGCTTTCGAACTTCCCGAATGGCACGTTGCTCATCAGCACCGTGGTGAAGGCGTCAATCTGGTATTTTCGTTTGACAAGATACTCAATCGCTTTTTGATTGACCAGCGGCACAGAGACGCCAAACTCATCGCCCTTCTCGGCGGCGAGGCTTTCCGCGTGGGCAAGGATGGCGGGGAAATCATCGGCGTTCAGCGCGGCGAACGGACCGTGATTCCCGCCGACGTAGCCGTAGCCGACCATCTCCCCGCCCCGCTTGTAGACAAATCCTTCGCGCATGGATGCCAGCCAGCGGTGGATTCCCCCGCGCGTGTGGCTGAGGATTTCCCGGTCAATGCGGCTCATGGCTTCGAGGTGGGCGCTCAAATCCATCGGCTCGATGGTCAGGTCGGTCGGCATGGTCACTTTTTCGGCTTTGCGGCTGAAATACTTGAGCATGATCCGCCCGTACACACCCATGCGCATGTAGTTGAACAGCGCGCGTTCGTCCAGCGTGGCGATGATGGTGCGATAGCGCGCGCCGGTATCGGCAAAGGCGCGGGATAACAACCCGCTTCCGACTCCCGCCGACTGCTGGTTCGGCGCTACGAAGAATTCGGTCAACTCCCGGAGCCCGTCGTGTTCGATGGTTCGGGCATAGCCCAGCATCTCACCGTCCCGTTCCGCCACCCAGAACTGGGACGCGGCTTCCGCGAGAAAATTGAACAAGGGTTTTCGAATTCGCCAAATCGAGTTGAGTTTTTGCGGGTCGTTCCCGCCGGTGATGGCTTGGACGTTCATGCGTTCGCTGTAATCCATGATGGATTTGAGGAAGACTTGAAAGACGGCGAAAGAGTCTTCGACGTTTCCGGGGCGGTACGTGATGGTCATTTAGACTTCCCTTTTCGATAAAAGATTTGCCGCCGTACTAAACGTCGTTGCGAGGGTGTCCTCCCCGAACCGCTGTTTTGCGAGGCATTTCCGGTCAATCGGAGGTTCCCGCGTGGCGTCTTGCGCCGCTCGCAACGACATACATAAGCACGATGTACGGCAAAGAAATAAAAAATTGAAGGGCATTATAGCATCGAGACTTAACAAGAAAGCCCCTCGAACGGGTAATTCGAGGGGCAGTTTTCGAGTTGGGGGATTATTCTCCCTTTCCGTGCGGGTATGGACTCCAATCGCACAGGTTGATGTACGGGGTGGTAAGTCCGCCTTCGACGAGGAAGGATTTCATCAATCCATTCGGGTGGGTGTACGCGCCTTCGAGGTTGTAACCGGGCGCCCAGGCGTAGGCATAGTACCTGCCGCTGGGAAGGAGCACGCTGTACACGTACTCGTTCTCGCCGATGGCAAACTGGATGCGTTCGCCGGTCACGGCGTTTTCGAAGTAGAGCGTCATGGGCGGGTTGTACTCGCTGGGGTAGCACAAGTTGCCGGTGACCGTCCCATGCGGCGGAACTTCGGTGACGACCTGCCGCTTCACGCGGATGTCCACGTAGATGGGGGCGTTTGCCTTATCTCCGCTGCCAAAGAGCGCGCCGGAAGCGTTTCGCAAAATCCAGTAGCCTCTGTAGGAACCTTCTGCGGTCGGAGCCGTGAAGGTGATCGAAACGTCAATGTATTGACCGGGAGCCACGTAGCCGGGCAGGCGCACGGAGGTGGTGCCTCCGAGTTGGTCGCCGCCGTTGAAGACAAGAGTGTAATCGGGCGACCAGGTGCAGGTGCCGCGGTTCTTGATGCGCCAGGTCTTGACGAAGGTTTCGCCGGGACGCAGAGTCGTTCCATCGGGGATGGTCACGTCCTTGAGGAACGCCATCCAGTCACAGTATGTGACGGGGGCGCTGGTCGGCGGAACCGTCACCGTAGGCGGCGCTGTGTTGGTCACAGGAGCAACTGTCGCCGTGGGAGGAGGCGGGGTCTGCGTCGGCGCGTTGAGGGTCAGCGCGATCGCCGTTTGAGTCACCATCGCCTGGACGGTGGCTTGCGAGTCCGGCTGGGTTTGATCCCTTTGCAGCAAGGGCATGGCAAAAACGCTGAGGGGGAACAGCGCAAGCACACACAATGCAAGAATGCCGAAAATAATAATGATGGTGTTGGTCGTGAGTTTCATGGTAAGCCTCTTTCTATCAGCCACCATAGAACGAAGCCAAGCACAAAAAGGTTCCCAATGCCCCGGTACTTTTGTACCGGCAGGGAACAAAGTAAGATACAATCGGCGGGTGATTCCATCCGACTTGCTCAACCCCCTGATCCTCTCCGCGTTTACCGGAAAAATCACCTGGCTGGAGGCTTCCACCCAATATCCGCTGGATGAATTTATCGAGACGTTGTACAACATGCGCGAGCGGACTCACGAACGGCTCGATGGGCTGACCGATGAACAGGCGGCGTTCATTTCGGATGCGCATCCGTTCTGGTCCATCAGCGAGTCGGTTACGCATTTGGTGTACACGCAGGGCTTTTATCACAACAAACTGCTGGATATTTCCACGAGCCAGATGCCGCACATCGTGGAGGCGGCGAAGGGATTCGGCGAGGGTGCGAGGCGGAACGTGCCAATACGGGATTTGGTCGTGAGCCTGACCGCGGCGACGGAACGCATTCACGTTGTGATCGAAGGCACACAAAATTCGCACGACCCGCAGAGGACGGAGGTCAGCCCGTTTTTCGGCGTATGCAATTACAAAACGTGGGTTCTGCTCCTGCTGGCGCATGAGGTGGACCATTTGCGTCAGATCGCGGCGATGCGCAGCGTGGCGAAGTTGCATACATGAATTCGCCGCAGTAGGCACGGAGAACCCAGAGAAAAAAACTTATGAATAACTGACGTTACGCAGTCAAGCCTTTTTTCACCGCCAAGGCGCCAAGAGAAGAGTAAAAGGCGTAAAAAAGCTTGGCGACATGGCGTCTTGGCGGTTTACTGCGTAAGGTGAGTGAATAACTCGCCTGACGCGAATTCACCGTAGGGGCGACCCGCCAGGACTGGATGCAGTTTCAATCAACAAGAAGGGGCCGCCCTTTGCGAAGAGTTTTCACAGAACGCGGTTGGGTCGCCCCTGCTGCGTAACATGAGTGAATAAATCCCTGTGCGCTGATATGAAAATAGGTGGACTCCGCAAGTTCTACTTGCGGAATTCCAGAAGTAGAACTTCTGGACTCCATTTTTACCCTTCGGGGTGAATGGAGTTCATGGATACGTTGTGTTTTCAGTGGTAATCCCTTGAAATAAAAAACCGTCCTGTGAATTTCAGGGCGGTTTTCGTTTTTGTGCCAAACCTTTCTACCGTACATTCAGAGCTTTTACCGCTAAGACGCAAAGCACGCCAAGTTTTTTGAGGCTTTCTTGGCGACCTTGGCGTCTTGGCGGTTCGATTTTGGTCATTTGTACGGTAGCGAATGCCAAACTAAATATCCAAATTCCTCACGCTCTTGGCATGGGTCTGGATGAACTTCTTGCGCGGGTCAACGGCGTCGCCCATGAGCATGTCGAAGGTGCGGTCGGCTTCGGCGGCGTCGTCCACAGTGACGAGGAGCAGGGTGCGGTTGGCGGGATTCATTGTGGTATCCCACAATTGTTCGGGGTTCATCTCGCCCAAGCCTTTGTATCGCTGGAGACTCGCCTTATCCCCGATCTCTTTCAACAGTTTATCCTTTTCCTTGTCGCTATACACGTACTTGACGTTGTTCTTGTGCGCGATGCGATACAGCGGCGGCTGGGCGATGTACAGATGACCGTCCTCGATCAACTGCGGCATGTAGCGGAAGAAGAAGGTCAGCAATAGCGTGCGGATATGGCTGCCGTCCACATCGGCGTCGGTCATGATGATGATGCGTCCGTAGCGCAAGCCTTCGAGGTCGAAGTTGTCACCGATGCCCGTCCCCAACGCGGAGATGAGCGCCTTGACTTCGTTATTGCCCAAAATCTTATCGAGGCGGGCGCGCTCGGTGTTGAGGATCTTTCCGCGCAACGGCAGGATCGCCTGGAAGTGGCGGTCGCGTCCCTGCTTCGCGCTTCCACCCGCGCTGTCACCTTCCACGATATACAGTTCAGTCTTGGATGAATCGCGTTCGGAGCAGTCCGCCAGTTTGCCGGGCAGGGTGAGCGACTCGAGCGCAGACTTGCGAATGACAAGATCGCGCGCTTTGCGAGCCGCATCGCGTGCGCGGGCAGAGGTGAGACATTTGGCGACAATCGCTTTCGCCGCCTGCGGATTCTCTTCGAGGAAGGTGGCAAACGCCTCGCCCACCACCTGGGTGACGTAGGTCTGCACTTCGGGGTTCATCAACTTGACCTTCGTCTGCGATTCAAACTGCGGACCCGGATGCTTGACCGACACGATGGCAGTGAGACCTTCGCGGGTATCGTCGCCGGAGAAGTTCGGGTCGGCATCTTTGAGCAAGCCGCTCTTGCGTGCGTAATCGTTGATAACGCGGGTGAGCGACGAGCGCAAGCCGGTCAGGTGCGTGCCGCCGTCAATGGTGTTGATGGTATTGGCAAACGAGTAAACGGACTCAGTGTACGCATCGGTGTACTGGATGGCGGCTTCGATGCCGACGCCCTCGATTTCCTTCTCGACGTGCACCACAGGATGCAGGTTCTCGCGGTTGCGGTTCAGGTAGCGGACAAACGAGGTAATGCCGCCTTCGAAGTAGAAGGTCATTTCGCGGTCGGCGCGCTCATCCACGAACTGGATGGTCACGCCGCGCGTGACGAACGCCATTTCGCGGAGGCGCTGGATGAGGGTATCGAAGCGGTAGTCAATGTCTTCGGTGAAGATCTGCTTGTCGAACTTGAAGGACTGCTTGGTGCCGGTCTCTTCCTTGCCGATCTTGCCAGCCTGCTGAATCCTGCCCTGCGGGATGCCGCGCTTGTATTCCTGCCGCCATAATTTGCCGTCGCGCCTGATCTCGGTGACCATCCACTCGGAGAGGGCGTTGACCGCGCTGACGCCGACGCCGTGCAAACCGCCGGAGACCTTGTACCCGCCGCCGCCGAATTTGCCGCCCGCGCCGATGATGGTCATGACCACGTCCACGGTTTCCATCGGTTTGCCGTTGGCATCCTTCTTGGTGGGATGCGGACCGACCGGGATGCCGCGCCCGTTATCCTCCACGGTGACGCTGCTATCCTTGTGGATGGTGATATTGATGCGGGTGCAAAAACCGGCGAGCGCCTCGTCAATGGCGTTATCCACCACTTCATAAACGAGATGGTGCAGGGCTTTGATGTCCGTGCCGCCCACGTACATGCCGGGGCGTTTGCGGACGTGCTCGATGCCCTCCAGCGCCTGGATTGAACTTACATCGTACTTGACATTATCAGCCACAAAAAACCTCCAACGGTTGACTCAAAAGAAGAATGTTCTCGGATTCCTACGCCTGTTTCACCGCGTCGCCTGGGCGCAATTTTTCCAGCACGATCTGAATCCACGCGCTCATATCGCGGTAATAAATGAAACTGCCCGCCAGCAGCGCGGTGGTGACGAACGAGTGCCCGAAGATGCCGACCAGCGTCATCCATGAATCTTCGGAGGGGAGACGCCACAGAAAATTCAGCCCGGTGGCGAGCAGGAAAACCGTCAACACGAAAAGGCTGCTGGTGGGCAGGGTGAAGCGCGTCAACTGGATACTGCCCAGAATGGACGTGAGCGCGTTCTGCCGCTTCATGAACACGCCGAAGGGCCAGAAGAAGATCGGCACGATCACCCACACCGAAGCCAGGCTGACGAACAACATGAAAACATTGGCGAGGATGATGTGCACCTGCGCCGCCAGCATCAAAAGGAACAGGGTCGGCAAAGCGAGCGCCGTTAAAATGACAGTGCAGAAGATGGAAATCAGGACCGTATGCATGAGCGCCTGGGGGATGCGGATGGCTTGGTCCTTTTCGGTCAGCACCACCCATGCCACGTTGCGGAAATACAGCGCGCCGCCGATCCAGCCGATGAACGTGAGCAGGAGAATCCAGCCGGCAAAACTCAGCGCGCCCACCTGCCAGATGGCAGGATTCCCCAACGGCGTGGACGAAGCCCCCTCTGACAGGGGCAAGCCCGAGATCCCGACCGGAAGCGTGCGCAGGAGCCAGAACAGGTTCACGTTCGGGATCACGCTGTCGTACCACGTCAGAATCTTCTGAATCTCCTCCGCCGATACGCCGCCGACCTGCCACAGGGTCACCACATCGTTTTTGATTGAGTCGAACAAGGCGTCCATGCGCAGGCGCGGACCCAACCATAGGAACAGGTTCAACAAAAGCGGCAAAAGAATCGCCGTGACGTGCGAGGCAATGGCGTCGAAGCCCGCCTTGATCGAACGGATAATTCCTGGCGGCGGGGGCAGGTTTTCTATTCTTGACACTTCCATAACGGATTGATTCTACCATACCCATCAAGGGCAATCCCGCGCGCGGAAGCAACCGCAAACCAAATCTTGGTACAATGCCTCCATGCAGGAAAACCGTTCCTACTACCCCTCGGCAGACCGGCTGGGTGTGCTGACCGCTTCGATCCTTTTGACGTTTGCCCTCACCCGCCTGATTCAATCCCCCCGCCTCACCCTGACCCTGAGCCTGCCCGGTTTCTATTTTGCCTTTCCCCTCACCCTCGGCACGTTCATGACTGTGCTTGCCGCCGCGCTGACCGCCGCCGGTATGGACTGGCTGACGCGCGACCACCCGGCGCTGGGCAAAAGGTCGAACCGCGAGCATCTCCTGCTGCCCACGCTGACGACTTTCGTGATGGGCACTCCGCTCGCCTTGCTGTCCGACGTTTCCGCGTGGTGGGCGGGGTTTGCCGTGGGTGCGGTTCTGCTCATCGCCGTGTGCCTGGCGGAATATATCTCCATCAACCCTTCCACGCCGCAGTATGCCTTCGCCCGCGCCGGGCTGACCGCCGTGGCGTACGCCCTGTTTCTCATCCTGCTGACTTCCCTGCGCTATTCCGGCGCGCGCATGTTTCTTCTGGTTCCCGCAGTTTTCCTCGCGGCGGGCTTGATCAGCCTGCGCATCCTGCACCTCGACGGCACTGACCGCTGGGATTTCCCCGGGCGATCGGCATTGGGCTGGTGTGCGCACAAATCGGCGCGGGTTTGCATTACTGGCACCTCACGCCGGTTCAATTCGGGCTTGTCATCACCGGTCCGCTGTACGCGCTGACCATGCTGTCTGCCAGCGTCAGCGAAGACGTTCCATTGCGGCGCGCGGTGATCGGTCCCGCCATCGTGGTGGGGCTTTCATGGATCTCGGCGGTTTTTCTGTAACATGCAGTCCCTTTCCCTGACGAACGAACAACTGAACAGGATCATCGCTCACGTGGACGCCCATGCGCCGCTGGAGGCGTGCGGTCTTTTAGCGGGACGGGACTCAAGGGTGGAATCCGTGATCGAGGTGACGAACCAGGCTCAAAGTCCGGTGCGATACGTGATGGACCCCATCGAGCAGCTGCGGGCTTTCGAGTGGATCGATTCCCAGGGGCTGGACCTCCTTGGAATCTTCCACTCGCATCCCTCTGGACCCGAAACGGTTTCCCCGACCGACATCGCGGAAGCCGCCTACCATGTTGTCCACGTCATCCTTTCGCGCATGAACGGCGCGTGGCGCGCCCGCGGGTTTTGGATCGAGGACGGCGCATATCGTGAAGTGACGCTGCAAATCCTGTAAGCAACCATCCCGGGGTTTCGTGTTTTTACCCTTGCAGTTTTGTTGAAGAAACCCATGGAAATAACCGACTCTTGGAGGAGTTTTGATGCAACTCGTTTTTGACCTTGTGGCTGTCGTTCTGGCGTACGTGATCGGCTCGATTCCGTTCGGCTTGCTGATCGTCAAACTGAAGACAGGGAAAGATATTCGCGAGGTGGAAAGCGGCAGGACGGGCGGGACGAACGCCCTGCGTGCGGCAGGGCTTTGGGCGGGGCTGGCGACAGCCCTGCTCGATATTTCAAAAGGCGCGGCGGCAGTGTGGCTGGCAAAATGGATTTCCCCCGACCAGGACTGGCTGCACGCAATCGCCCCGCTCGCGGCGATCATCGGTCATAACCATTCCATCTTTTTTGCCCGAACGCGATGCGAACGGAAAACTCATCCGCCTGCGCGGCGGGGCGGGCGGCGCGCCTTCGGTGGGCGGTGCGATGGGCTTGCACTGGCAATCCATCCTGATCATCCTCCCGCTTGGGGTGTTGACCTTCTTCACGCTGGGCATCGCTTCCGTGACCACGATGGCGGTGGCGTTGTTTGCCATCATCATCTTTGCGGTCTATGCCGCGCAGGACGTCATCCCATGGTGGTACGTTCTCTACGGCGTAGGCGCGGAGATTTTGCTCGTGTGGGCGTTACGCCCCAATTTGAAGAAGTTGATGGAGGGCAACGAGCGCGTGGTGGGAATCAGCCTGCATGGATGGTTGAAGTCGAGGCGGGAAGCGAAGCAAAGCGGCAAGTGATTCAATCAACATTGACCAATCCACAGACACGGCAGATCGAACAGGTTTGGAATGGAAAACAGCGCGGAACTGAAAAGTCCGCGCTGTTGATTTTATTTCCACGACCTAATCCAGCAGTTCCTTCGGGATGTTGCCGCCGTTCTCGGCGATCTTTTTCAGGACGGTCTTGTGCAGCCAGACGTTCATCTTGGCGGAGTCGCCCATCAACTCAGGCGGACAGCCAAGTTCGACCGCCAGTTCCTTGCGCGCCTCGAAACTGCTTTCGATGTCGAGCAGTTTGAGCAGGTCCACAATCGAGACTTTCCAGTTCAACTTGGCAGGATTCGCGGCGGCGAGTTTCTCAAGGTGGGCAACCACGTCCACCTCCGAGATCGGCTTGGGCGCGGCTGCCTCATCGAGCTGGCAGGGTCCTTCGCGGTCGGCGGTGCGTCCGACAGCGGTGACCGGCTTTTTGGCGGGAGCCCCGGAGCGGTGGGCTTGGTGGGAGCATTGGCGGCGGCAGATCTCGCAGACCCGCCCGCCTCGGCAGACGCCTTATCCTTGTCCTTTTTGAGACCGAGCTTTTCGAGAATCGTGTTGAAGAGACCCATAACGAATTCCTTTCATAATGAAATGACGTGAACGGCACTTGCAGCAACGCCACCCCTTTGGCAGTTTTATTATAACCGTTGCGGCGTCCCTATTCAATCGTCTTTTCCATGCGGAACATGCCCGGCGCCGGCACGTACCCAAACTTGCGGTCTATGGCGAGCATGGGCAGGTTCAAGGCATTGTGATCGGTGCGGACGGTGTTCACCTTCAGCGCCGTCCTCGCATGGCGCAATGCCAGCGCTTTCACGGCTTGAGCCAGTTTGCGTCCGCGGTAGCGTTTGTCCACGCCGGTGAACAGGTTGTAGGCGTAATCCGCGCCTTCAGAAGCGGGTGATGGCGCTCATCGCCGCCCACTCGCCGGAAGCGTTGTCAATGACCACGAATTGACCGTCCGGCTTGTACCAATTGGTCTCGCAGACGGTTCTCTGAAAATCCTCGAACGAGAGCCAGGGGTGCGTCCCTTCCGAGCCGGGGGTCTCGCTGGCGGCGGTGTCGTTCAAAGCGTACAGCCTTTGCCGAGCCTCGATGGTGTCGCCCAACTCTTCCATCGTCGTGAAGCGGAAGCCTTCTCCTTTGAGGCGCTCGATGACCGCGTCATAAGGCTGGTCGTCGAAGTCGTCGAGATTCAATTCCATCGCCAGCGAGTGACCGCGTTCGATGAATCCGCGGCGGTCGGCAAATGACCGGCTGTCGGGGCTGTTATCGCGGACGCTGACCTGCAGTTTTTTCACGCCCGCTTCCCTCGCGGTTTGAAGGAAATCCTCGTAGAGGCTCGAACCTGCTCCCTGCCTGCGATGCTCCGGTTTGACGATGACGTAGAAATAGGCTTCGCCCGCATCGAACCGGCTTCGAGTCCCCCAGTTGAACCCAAGCAGTTCCCCCGCCTCATCCTCCGCCGCCATCAGGCGGATGATGCGTTCCTTGTGCGTCTCGTAGTCCTCCCTGAGAGCGGGTTCGGTGGTCGGCTCGTTCTGCTCGCGCGTGAACAACTCCGCCAATTGACCGAAATCCCGCTCGATCTCAATCGGTCGTAACGTAATGGTTTTCATGTTCTCCCGTTCCCTTCGAACTTGGAAAAAACTCAGCCCTTCCCTCCGCCGACCCTTTCCATGAACACGTTGTCATCGTAAAGATGAAGGATCGCGTTTTGATAAAACAGCACGACTTGCAGGTCAATCGGGCGGAAGAAATGACAATCCACGCCCACGTTCAGTCCGTTGCGCTTGATCATCTGCAATTGGTGGACATGACCAAAAAGGAAGAACTCGCCCGGCGTCGCCTCCTCCGGTTCGTGGACGAGTTGGAAACGATTCCCCTCCACCTCAACCACCGTGTTCGGCTCGATGATTTGACATCTCCGCGCGATGACTTCGACAAGGTCGGGTGTGTCGTAATTTCCCGGCAGGAAGATGATCCTTCCATGGAGTGAATCGAGATAGCGCAGGCTTTCCGCCGACCCAAAATCGCCGAGGTGATAGACCGTATCCTCCGTTTTCACCACCGAATTCCAATTTGCGGTCAGCGCCGCGTCCATCGCCGCCACATCCGCAAAGGGACGGCGTGAAAATTCCAGTGTGCGCTGGTGACCGAAGTGGGTGTCGGCGGTAAAGAAAGTGGTCATCTACTTCCCGTACCTCTTCCGAATCTCCGGCAAAAAATACTCCTCGAAAAATCGGTCCACATCGTAATCCGGCTTCCAAGTCCAATCTTTGCGGGCACGGGAGTCGTCAATGTCTTCGGGCCACGAGTCTACAATCCCCTGGCGGCGCGGATTCGGCTCGAAGGTAATTTCCGCCTTCGGGAAGGCTTTCAGCGCGCGTTCGCGGAACTGCTCCGCCGTGATGGCGAACGCCGCCACGTTGTAGACGTTCGTCGTCAGTTTTTCGCGCGGGGCATCCATCAACATCATCATGGATTTGATCGCATCGGGCATCGCCATAAAGGAAATGATCGTATCCGGGCGGACGAAGCAGGCATACGGTCTGCCCTGAGCCGCAGCGTGCAGCATTTCGGGACCGTAATCGCTCGTCCCGCCGCTGGGCAGGGTAAAGGCGCTGATCAGTCCCGGGAATCGCAACGCTCGAAAGTCCAGCATCACCGGCGGGTGGTCATCCAAATGTTTCTGACCGTGGAACTTGCTGTAGTACATCCCCAGTTTTTCGCAGTACAACTTGTTGCATCCATACATCGTGTGCGGGTAATCCCATTCCTCTTCTTTCACCGCGCCCGCCTTGCGTTTCGCTTCGATGTTCGGCATTCCGTACGCCGCAATCGAACTAGGGAAGATGAACTTCACCGCCTTGCTGTATTTCTCCGAACGGTACGCCGCCAGCATCAGCAGCTGCATCGTCCCTTCCACGTTGATGCGATGCGCCTCCTCGGTGGCAATCTCCGCTTTGGAGGAGAGCGAAGCCGCCAGGTGGAAGATCACATCGAAATCGTAATCGTAAAAAATCTTTACCTTATAAACCAGGTCCCCCTGCACATGCTCCGCCGCCAGGTCTTTGATCGAATCCGGCAGCGGGGCCAGGTCTGATGTTACGATTCTGTACCCGCCCCGCTTTGCCAATTCCTGTACGAGCGCCTGCCCGATCTCTCCACACGCGCCTGTCACCAGCACCTGCTTTTCGGTCATCTTCGTCTCCTGATATACTGGAATGTTGTATTTTTATTTTACGACACATCGAACCAAAATGCTGTCATAAAAAGCCGATGACTTTCAAACGATTTTCACTCTCCGTCCTTGTAACGATGTTGCTGACCTCCTGCGCAACGATGGATGTGTGGCTTGCCACATCCACGCCGGTCATCCCGACGGAGACCCCGCCTCCCACTGCGACCATTAACTGGTTCCCGCCATCGGCGACTCCCACGCTCCAGGCGTTTTCCACCAAAGCCCCCACCCCGGAGATGCGCCCCGGTCTCGGCGAAGAACTCGTCACCGACGACTTCTCCCGATCCTCCCTGTGGGAAATTGCCGCCTCCGACGAAGCCAGCGCGGAGATCATTGACAACCGCCTGACGCTCGCTGTGCAAAGCCAGGTCTACATGACCAGCCTGCGCCGCGACCTGCTCATTGACGACTACTACGCCGAGATCACCGCCCAGCCCAGCCTGTGCCGCGGCGAAGATAGTTACGGCATCCTCGTACGCGCGAACGGCGGGTCGTATTATCGTTTTGCGCTGGCGTGCAACGGCACGGTCCGCGCGGAACGGGTGACGAACAGCATCCGGCTCATCCTGCAGCAGCCGCTCCCCAGCGGGGACGTACCCCCCGGCGCGCCAGGCAGCGTCCGCATTGGGGTGTGGGCACTGGGCAGGGAATTGCGGCTCTTCCTCAACGGGCGCTTCCAATTCAGCATCAGCGATCCCAGTTTCCCGATTGGCACCCTCGGGGTCTTCGTCCGCTCGGCAGGCGAGACCGCGGCGGTTGTCTCGTTTTCCGATCTGGCGATTCAAGAAGTGGATTATGTTCTGCCCACGCCGACGGCAATACCGTGACGATTGACGATTTTCGATTGACGATTTACGATTGGCGAATGTGGGAAATCCACCGCACAAATTCCCACACAACATCCTCAATCCCGATCACTGATCACTGGCTACTCATCCCATGCTCCTCCCCACCGACCTCCTGCGCCTGCCCTACACGCCAGACCTGACCGAAGGCGGGATCGAGTATGCGCTGCGGTCGCTGGCATTTCTTCAGGAGCGTGCAGGCGCCTCGCTCGCAGACAGACTGCGCCGCACGGTGGCAAACATCGCCGTGGAACTGGCATTCCGCCGGCATCTCTCGCAATTGAACATCCCCTACGAGGTCCGCGCGTCCGCTTCGTTTGCGGAACGCGAGCGTTTTGACGTGTTCCTCGACGGACGCAGGTGCGGAATCAAATCGTTTTTCATCTCGGACCGAAATCAAATCAAAGCCATCAGGGAAAATCCCGCCATCCTGCTGAACGCTCCCGCGCTGGTTCCCGCGGATGTCCATGCCGCCGACGGTCATGCATACAATGACGTGTACGTCTTTGCGTTTGCCACGGGAGTCGCCGCCGCATCGCAGGCGGATTTGCAGAAGGCAATCGCCAAGGGACTCCCGCACCACCTCGTTCACGTCATGCCAAAGGCGTGGCGCCAGCCGTCGAATTGGAATCCGCTCGGAGCGTTGAGCCTGAAATCGGAATCGGCGGAGGAACTGATCGTCGAGGTCAGCGGGCAGGATGCGGATCGGGAAATGAAGCGTAAGGGGATCAGCCTCCCGCCGGGGGTCAAGGTCAAACTGGATGAGTCCTTTTATTCCATCGCCGCGCTCCACATCCGTCGTTTGCCCGAAGCGCGCATCGGAATCCGCTGTGAGACGAATCCCGAAACACATCTCGTCTCGCCGTTCGATTGGATCAACCTCTGGGTCTACGGCATGGATGTCTTCTTTGCAGGCTACCTCCCCTACGAGGAATTCAGCCAGCGCGCGAAAACGCTCCTGCCGGATTCGCAGGTGTTTCAATACAAACATACCAAAACGAAGAACCTTGCCGTGCGGGTCTCGGATTTGAAGCCCATCGGCAGGCTGCTTGAAACGGCGGGGAAAAATCAAATAAAATAGACCAGCAGGGTTGCCGCTTGATTTGGTCGAGTGTTTTAGAGTCAAAAGGAGAAGTCTATGAACCGGCGCGCGCTTTCCGTTCTTGTTGTGCTTTCTTCGCTTGCATGTAATTTTTTGGCGGGCATGCTGCAGGGGCTCCACGCCCACTCCGCCGCCGCCGACGCCCATCCCGGCAACACCGACGCCGGTGATTCCCACCCCGGCATATATCCCCGCCGCCTGCCAGAACCAGCCGCTGGCTACCGTGCCCGCCGCCACCGCGCTGGCGGAGCCGACCCCGTTCCTGCTGGACAACCCCGAAGTCCCGCCGGACCTTCAATTGCGGGTCTTCAACGATGCAGCCAACGTAATCGAAGACGTGTACGTTTACCCCGATTTCAACGGCGTGGATTGGGAGGGACGCAAAAAGACCTACCGCGAGAAAATCGAAGCAGGCTTGGACACCAAAACATTCTATGAAACCATGCAAGCCTTCATCGCCGAATTGAACGACGACCATTCGCACTTCGAGTCGCCGGTGGAGGTTGCCATGTCGGAGGCGCAACTGGCAGGCACCGATGAGTTCGTGGGCATCGGAGCATTCATCCTGCCGTTCGAGGAAAAGGGTCACGTCACGCTGATTTACACCTACCCCGATTCGCCCGCCGAACACGCGGGGTTGAAGGCGCACGACAGCATCCTCGCGGCGGACGGCTTGCCCATCATTCAGGATGGAGAAGCGCGCATCGAGATCGTCCGCGGGACCGGAATGCTCGGCAGTGGTGCTCACCGTCCAGTCGCCGGGCGAAGCGCCGCGTCACGTGATGGTCGTCCGCGAGCGGATTCAAAGCCCGATGGTGATCCAGTCCAGCCTCCTGCCCACGTCCGACGGTTCGCGCGTCGGTTATATCTTCCTGCCCACCTTCTTCGATCAGACCATCCCCGACCAGGTGCGAATCGCGCTCGAAAACTTCGGTCCGCTGGACGGCTTGATTTTGGACAACCGCCTCAACGGCGGCGGCAGCAGCAGTGTGGTGGAACCTTTGCTTTCCTTTTTCGCGTCTGGCAGGCTGGGCAATTTCACCAGCCGCAGGGAATCCAATCCGCTCACGATTGAGGCGGAGCCGATCCACAACTCGCAGACCGTGCCGCTGGTGGTTCTTGTCAGCGAGGAAACAGCCAGTTTCGGTGAAATCTTCTCCGGCGTCCTGAGGGATGCGGGGCGGGCAAAAATCGTCGGCGCGCCCACGCTGGGCAACGTCGAAATCCTGCACGGCTACGAGTTCGACGACGGCTCGAACCTTTGGATTGCGGAGGAAACTTTTGTGGCTGCAAATTCGTCCGAGAACTGGGAAGAGACCGGCATCGTGCCGGATGTCATCGCCTATGCGGATTGGGACACCTTTACCTTCGAGAACGACCCCTCCATCCAGGCGGCGGTTCGATTACTTGGGCATTAAGTTTTGAGGTAAGATTACATAGAACATGGAGTCTACAAAAGAACGTCACACCTCCCGTCCGCGCAAGCCGCACGCGCCAAACGCCTTTCTCTCCACGATCGGAATGGCGATTTTGATTGCGACTCTCTTCACCGCGTGGACGCCGAACAGCCTGTTCGCTGGAAATTTGCGGGAACAACTCCGCACCCTGCTCACGCCTCAAACCGGACCCGAAAGCGGGTTCACCACCCCACAGCCGCAACTGCGCATCGGCATTGTCGCCGGTCACATGGGCAACGATTCCGGCGCGGTCTGCACCGACGAAAACGGCGAAGTGACGCTGACCGAAGTGGACGTGAATTACAAGATCGCCTCGCTCGTGCGCGACAGCCTGACCGCCAAAGGCTTTCAGGTGGATCTGCTCAACGAGTTCGATACGCGCCTGAACGGTTTCCGCGCTGTGGCGCTCGTATCCATCCATAACGATTCATGTGAATATATCAACGAGGAAGCCACCGGTTTCAAAGTGGCGGCTTCGCTCGAGACGCGCGACCTCAACCGCGCCCAACGTCTCACCGCCTGCCTCGTGGACCGCTACGGCAAAATCACCGGTTTGACCTTCCACGCCAACAGCATCACAACGGATATGACCGAGTACCACGCCTTCTCGGAAATTGACCCGAACACCATCACCGCCATCATCGAGACCGGCTTCCTCAACCTCGATCAGCAGATCCTGACCGAGCAGACGAATGTCGTCGCCGAGGGCATCACTCAGGGCATCCTGTGCTTCATCAACAACGAGAGCGTCCTGCCGACTCAGGTTCCACCTCCCAGCGTATCGCCATGAGCAAAGCAGCCGTCCCGCCGCGCAGGAATTTCCTCTACCCGATCTTGATGCTGGGGTTCTTCGTCATCGCGCTTGGCGCGGCGGCATGGACGGCTTCCTCCTCCCCGGCGTTCAGCATGGATGCCGCGCCGACGCCCACCTACTGGCAGTCTTTTGCCCACGCGGTCATCGCAAAACCCACTTACACTCCATCGCCTACCCTGCCTCCCACCGCGTCGCCCACACCCACTTAACTTCCCACAGACACGCCCGAGCCTGTAGCGCAGGCGGAGATCATCGTGGATACGCCCACCAGCGAATACGTCGCGCCTGCCGCGCAAGATACGACGTCCGCGCAGGCGCCGGGGGTTTATACGGGCGGCAAGTACATTCTCGTGGATATTTCCAAGCAGCACATGTACGTCTATGAAGGCGAGACGCTCATTTACAGTTTCGTCGCTTCGACCGGCATGAACAACGCCACGCGCGCCGGAAGTTTTAGCGTGTTGAACAAAATCCCAAACGCTTATGGTGCAACCTGGAACATCTGGATGCCCCACTGGCTGGGCATCTACTGGGCGGGCGGTTTGCAAAACGGAATCCATGCGCTGCCCATCCTGCCGAACGGCGCAACGTTGTGGGCGGGCTACCTCGGCACGCCCATCTCCTACGGGTGCGTGGTGCTGGGTTCATACGAAGCGCAGACTCTCTACAACTGGGCGGATGTGGGCACGCCTGTGGAAATTCAATGGTGAGAAGCAAGCCTTTTTGTTTATAATGTTGACAAGCGCTTATCCGTAGTGAAAGGTGACCCATGAACAACCGTTTTGCACAACTACAGGAATCGGCATCCCGGGCGCGCGTGGATGACACAGCGCCTCGGAGGAGAGTCAACCCGCTGAAGGGCAGCCAGCCCAAAGGTCCAAAAAAGAAGCGGAATTTCATCCTGCCCATTTTCCTGATCGTCATGGGTTGCGGCGTCTTCCTGTTTGCGGCGTGGTCGGCGGTCCGGTCTCCGGCGCTGGCGTTCATCATCAACAGCGCCTATTCCCCACAGGCTCAGCAGCCGGTGTCTGCTCCGCCGTTCGCGCGCGTGTACATCGCCAAGCCGACCTACACGCCCGCGGCGGGACAGTCCGTGGTGCAGATGCAGCCCACGCCCACGTTCACATCCCTCCCGCCTGCCGAAGCGCCAACGCAAGTCGTCGTCATCCCGCCTACGGATATTCCCACGCTCGAAGTTGCGGTTCTTCCCGAAAATACGGATGCACAGGCAGAGCCGACGGCAACCCTCGAACAAGTGGCGGCGGTAGTTGACCCGAACCAGCCCGCCGAAGCGGTGGCGCAGGCGGAGATCGTCCCCGATACTCCCACGCCTGAATACGCCGCGCCGACGGCGGTTGCATACGCGCCGCCCAGAGGAGGTGGAGGCGGCGAGCACTGGTTTGACGTGGATCTATCCGACCAGCGCATGTACGCCTACGAAGGCGATACCGTGGTGCGGACGTTCATCGTCTCCACCGGCACGTGGCAAACGCCGACCGTGACGGGACGCTTCAAGGTCTGGATCAAACTGCGCTCCGCGCCCATGTCGGGTCCCGGCTATTATTTGCCGGATGTGCCGTATATCATGTATTTTTATAAAGGCTATGGCATTCACGGCACGTACTGGCACAACAATTTCGGCGTGCCGATGAGTCACGGCTGTGTCAACCTCAGCATCCCCGATGCCGAATGGGCGTATAACTTTGCGGTGGTCGGCACGGTGGTGAATGTACATTATTAGCGTTCGCAGAGGCGCCCTTCAATGAAGCTCAAGGTGTTTTGATTACACCCGGCGGGTCGCCTCTGTCATTGTAAGAATGAACCGGAAACTATCACGAAGAGACTTCTTGAAATTGAGCGGAATGGGACTGGCGGGCTTGCTCGCGCCTCCGCTCAATTTTGATTTGGACGACCCGTTCGCCTCCCAGCAAGGGCGCGTGACCGTGCGCACGGTCTGGTTGTACGATAAACCCTCCTTCGAGGCGGCAAAGGTCAAACTGCTCCAGCGCGACGCGGTCATCGGCATCACCAACACCGCCATCAGCGAAGAGACCGAAACCCACAACCGCATCTGGTACGAGATCGGCAGGGAGGGCTACGTCCATTCGGGGAATATTCAGCCCGTGCGTACGACCTTCAACACACCGCAGATGGAAATTCCGAAAGAAGGTTTGCTTGCCGAGGTCAGCGTGCCGTACAGCGACGCGCACGAAGAACCAAACCTCGAATCGAAAGTGGGCTACCGCGTCTATTACGAGACCACGCATTGGGTCAAAGCCGTCGTCACCGGCGGGACGGGACAAATCTGGTATCAAATCCTCGACGATAAATGGGACAAGTTGTACTACGTCCGCGCGGAGCATTTGCGCATCATGACCGCCGAAGAACTCGTGCCCCTTTCCCCTGAAGTGCCGGACAAGGAAAAGAAGGTCGTCGTGCGGCTCAACTCGCAGGTCGTCATTGCGTATGAAGGCAGCCGGCCCGTGTTCGTCGTGCCGGTTGCCACAGGCGCAAGATTACGGAGCGGCACGTACACCACGCCGCAGGGAAATTTCATCACGTTCTACAAACGTCCCTCGCGCCACATGGCGGCGGGCGATATTGCCGCCAGCGGCTTCGACCTGCCCGGCGTGCCCTGGGTGCAATACATCACCAAAAGCGGAATTTCCTTCCACGGCACGTTCTGGCACAACGACTACGGACGTCCGCGCTCGCATGGCTGCATCAACCTTTCCGTCAGCGCCGCAAAATGGCTGTACCGCTGGACCGCGCCGGCCGTCGCATTCAACAAAGAATTCTCCTACGGCGGCGTGGGGACAAAAGTCGAAATCACCGAGTAACCCGCCAACTCCCTGACTCGTTGACTCGCTGATTCGCTGCCTCGCTGAATCGCTGAATCGCCGACTCCCCGCCTCAACTCCTCTAAACTCCCTCTCAAACTTCATCGTTAGAATTCGGATACAGGAATCATCTCTTAACCATGAGCCTTTCCCAACTTTCCCGCCGTGACTTTCTAAAACTGACCGCCTCGGGTGCGCTCGGGCTTGTTCTCTCCGAGTTGGGCGTTGACCGCGCCTTGGCTGCTCCCCCCGCCTCGCATGGACGCGCCATCTGGAGCGGCGTGCGCGTCTTCGATGCGCCGTCCCTGCTTGGCAATGAAATCGAACTCCTGCGCGTGGACGAAGTAGTGCCGCTGCTCGGCGAAACGCAGGGCGACGGCATTGACAACAAATTCAACACTACCTGGTATCAACTGGACGGCGGCTACTCCTACTCCGGCTGGCTCCAACCAGTGGAGACGAAATATCAAAAACCGGTCTATGAGATTCCCGCCGAAGGCAAACTCGCCGAAGTCAGCGTGCCGTTCAGCCTCACCTATCTCGCACCGTACTTCCACGCCAAAAACGCGCACCGCATCTTTTACGAAAGCACGCACTGGGTCAAGAAGGTCATCGTTACCCGCGAGGAAAAGACGGTCTGGTACGAAATCTACGACAAGGAATACAAGAAGTCCTTCTACATCCCGGCGCATAACCTGCGCATCATCCCGGACGAGGAGCTGACTCCACTTTCCCCGGAGGTCCCCAACGAGAAGAAATTGCTCCACGTGGACCTCGCCAATCAAATGGTCACCGCCTTTGAAGGCGAAACGATGGTGCTCTCCGTCCGTTGTTCCAGCGGGCAGCGCGGGACGGATACCCCCAAAGGCGAGTGGTTCACTTTTCACAAGGGACCGTCCATCCACATGACCAACCGCGGCGATGCGGTGGCAAATATCTACAACCTGCCGGGCGTACCGTGGGTTTCCTTCTTCACCGGCATGGGTCACGCCTTCCACGGGACGTACTGGCACAACGATTACGGGCGTCCGCGCAGTAACGGCTGTGTCAACCTGCCGTCGAGCGTCTCCAAATGGATCTACCGCTGGACCGAGCCCGTCGTACCGCCGAATGTGGGTTACCTGCACCAGCCCGGTCAAGGGACGAAGGTGATTGTTGAATAGAATCAGTTGACGGTCACGCACGAAGTGACCGTCAACTTTTTTCTACCAGACTTTCTACCGTACATTCAGAACTTTGGTAGCGGTAAAGGAGGAAGTGAAGTAGAGCGAGATAGTATCTCGCTCTACTCAGCGCATTACTTCAACTGACCCATTGTCAGAACTTTTACCGCCAAGACGCAAAGTACGCCAAGTTTTTTGAGGCTTTCTTGGCGTCTTGGTGGTTCGATTTTGGTCATTTGTACGGCATCAAAAACCGGATAGTACCTTTGAGGCGCGCAACGATTCGCATAAAGTGGTATGCTGGGCGAAAGAACATAATCCACCCAGATTCGAAGAGGAAAAGAGATGAACCCCGTTTTTCAATTTAACCAATATACCCTCAGGCGCCAGGTCTTCGCGCTGACCGGCAAATTCCGCTTTTACGATCCCGGCGGCAGGCTGGTCATGTTCAGCGAGCAGAAGATGTTCCGCCTGCGCGAGGACATCCGCGTGTACGCCGATGAAAGCAAGTCGCAGGAGGTGCTGATGATCAAAGCCCGCCAGATCATTGACTTCTCCGCCGCGTACGATGTAGTGGACAGCGCCACAGGCATGAAGGTCGGCGCGCTGCGGCGCAGGGGGCTCAAGTCCCTTCTGCGCGATGAATGGGAAGTGCTCGACGTGGGCGATAATGTTATCGGATTATTGTTCGAGGACAGCATGGGCATGGCATTGCTGCGCCGTTTTCTAACCGGGCTCATCCCCCAGAACTACGACATCACTATCGGCGGCGCCCGCGTGGCGGACTTGCGCCAGAATTTCAACCCCTTCACCTACCAGTTAACCATGGACTTCAGCATGGACGTCGCCCACCAGTTGGACCGCCGTCTCGGCGTTGCGGCGGGCATTTTGCTGGCTGCGGTTGAAGGAAGGCAATCCTAATTGCTACGTTCTTTCCTCTTTCTTCTTTCCTGCCAAAGGAAAGAGGAAAGAAGAAAGAGGACTTTCCCATGTCCAATACTCCCCTTTTCGCCGGCCTCGTCGTGGATGAAAACGGCAAAGCCGTGGATTCCGCTTCTATCGGCAGTGAACCCGCCTACGTGGTGGACGACGACGGTTTCAAGCGTCACATCCCCGCCGAGCAGGTGGACCGCGCCGTGCTGAACCAAATGGCGGAGATGATGAAAGGCAGCGAAGACATCCTCTCTGAGCAGACCGCCAAAATGCTCGGTCAGGACGACCCGTTTTCAAAAGCCATGATCGAACAGCAGTTGAAGAACATTGACAAGCAGTTCGACGCGCTGATGCAGACCGGCTTCCCCGAAGAAATGCGCGCCTATCTGGGCATGATGGGCTTCAAGGTGGTCATCAACTATCATGGCGAGGTGGTGCGGGTGGAACAGCCGGGCGCAGCAGGAGGGGATGAGGGGGAGTAAAGAATACATCGCTACATAGGCAATGACAGGGTTTCATAATTCTCTTCACCGTTCAAAAACAAGACAAGCCAAACATCCCCAAAAGATGGCTGGAGGACTGACACCTTACTCCAGGTTCTCCAAATCAGCCAGGTCTTGATATCTGCCGGTTGCTCTTTTGTTTTTTTTTGAGGTTTTCGAGGTCGATGAAATTCACAGAAACGCCATCCACTTCTACAGTCGTACGCAACGGGTAACACTCTGAAAATTCCACCCCTGGCAGAGTTGTCAAGATGTCAATTCGCCCCGGCGGGTAGCCTAACTGAAGCATTTGATCGGGAACTGTAAAATCCGACTCGTTCACTCCCAATGAACCAAATCCAAATTGGTCAAGCGCTTTTTTAATTTTGGAAGCGTTCTCAGCGGTCATTTCCACCCAAATATCAATATCCTTTGTATAGAGGGGGTAGCCATGCAGTGCCACAGCATACCCGCCCACTACCAGATACCGCACTCCATTATCGTTTAACGATTGTATAAACTCTTTGAAATCCTGGTTCAGCACCGTACCTCCAAAGGTGATACTCTCGCCGGATTTCCTCCAGCGCGGCGAGCCGGGCGGAATAGGATTGCTTTCTCCAGTAGGCGGAGTCTGTTTTCTTGTCGCCCAGTTTGCCTTTTCGAAGAACTTTCTTGATGCCGTGTGCGCGCTGCATGGCTTTATTATACCTTCTCCACCACCCAGAAATGCGACAAACCAAATACTTTCAGCGGCGTCTTTTCCAAAAACTGCAACGCGGCGCGCAGAAATTTTCCGAGGATTCCAAAGCGGACAATGATGTTGTCGTACGCGCCGAAAATGATCGTGCGTTCGATGAATTTGACGGGCAGACCGTCGAATAATCTTTGCAGATCACGGCTGGAATATACTCGCACGTGCGGGGCGAGTTTGTCGCGCCAGGCGCGCGGCAGGTAGTTTACAAAAGGCTTGTTGCCGAAGTAATATTTTTCCTTCCAAAAGATGCCGTGCGTTTCAAAGGGATAGCCGCGGTTGGGGCAGAAGATAACGGCGCGCCCACCCATTTTCAATACGCGGATCATTTCGGCAATCGCGGAGCGGTCATCCTGGACGTGTTCGATCACTTCGTGGCTGAGGATCAGGTCAAACGTCGAAGAAGGAAGCGGGAGGAATTCCCCGGCGGCGTTGATGATCTTCTCCGAGTTGGCTCTTGCATCGCGGGCGCGGCCGAAGTCGTACTCAAGCCCGGTCACGTCTGCGCCGAGGGCGGTCATTTTTTCGACGTACATGCCCACGCCGCAGCCGTCTTCCAAAACGTGTCCCGCATTCGTTCGCCGGCAAATTTTATAATCATGTCCAACCGCCGCTGCTGACCGGCTCTCCACACATAGGAAGGTTCTCCGCGCAGGGCTGCTTTCGATAAATCTCGCTGGGTCATAGGAAAAGATTATACCTTGCGCACACAAACCCTTTATGCTAAAATGTCGCGCGTAAGGGACAACCCAATAATGAAGTCACCGAGAAGTGGGTAGCCCCCACTTCTTCGCTTATAAAGGAGCTTTGGAGCAAGAACGTATGGCAAAGAATGATTTTGCGCTGGCTTTCAACGAAGTGCTGGAAGAAAAACAGCCAGCCAAGGACGTGGTCATCTCCGCGATTGAGTCGGCGATGGTCTCCGCCTACCGGCGCGCAGTGGGAGCCTCGACGGCGCAAAGACGTGGAAGCGAAACTGAATCCAGAAACCGGAATCGTCACTGTGTATGCCGAGAAGGAAGTGGTCGAAGACAGCGTGGTGGATGTGCGCACCGAAGTGCTTGCTGGAAGAGGCGCGCAAGGTCAAGGAGGATGTGCAACCCGGGGATATGCTCCTCGTGGAAAGCACGCCCGCAGACTTCGGGCGCGTGGCGGCTCAGACCGCCCGGCAGGTGATTCAACAGCGCATCCGCGAGGCGGAACGCTCGAACCAGATGGAATATTTCCAGCGGCAGGAAGGCGAGATCGTTTCTGGTCTGGTGCAGACGATCAACGCCACCGGCGTGACCATCGGCTTGGATATGAAAGCCGAAGGCGTGATGCCGAACAACCAGCGCATCCCCGGCGAAAAACTGAAACTGCACGACCGCGTTCGCGCGGTGGTGATGGAAGTGAAGGACGGCACGCGCGGTCCGCAGATTATTCTTTCGCGCGCGCACCGCAATTTCCTGCGCCGCTTGATGGAAAACGAAGTGCCGGAAATCTATCACGGCATCGTCGAGATTCGCGCGATTGCGCGCGAACCCGGCGCGCGCGCCAAGGTGGCGGTTTCCGCCACTCAGCCGGGCATTGACCCGGTCGGCGCGTGCGTGGGGATGAAGGGCGTGCGCATCCAAGCCATCGTCAAGGAACTGCACGACGAGAAGATTGACATCATCCAGTGGGACCCCGACCCGGTGGTGTATATTTCCAAAGCCATCAGCCCGGCGCGTGTGACCGGGGTTTATCTCTCCGAAGATGAAGGCGCGCGCACAGCGACGGTGGTGGTGGGCGAAGACCAGTTGAGTCTCGCCATTGGGCGCGATGGACAAAACGCCCGCCTCGCCGCCAAACTGACCGGCTGGCGCATCGACATCAAATCGCTGACCGAAGCCGCGAGCGACGCGCTGGTCAAAATGCAGTCCGATGCGGAACTGGCGGCGATGCTTCCTGCCGCGGCGGAACAGATGCCGCTGGTGGAGGAGATCCGGGCGAAGAAGGCGGAGAGCCGCCCCATCACGCCGGAGGAATACACCCTGCTCGGTCAGTTTGTGGATCGGGTGGAACGCCGCATGATTCAGGTTAAAGAAGAAGCCTCGCGCGAGGAGGATGAACGTATCGCCGCCGCGCGCGCGGATATTCCCGCCGCCGCCTTTGGCTTGCCGCTCGAACAGGTGGCTGGTCTCAAGGAACACGTCTTCAACATCCTGACCGAAGCCGGCTACGAGACGGCGGGTCAACTGATGTTCGATGTGAAGACCAACGCCAACAAGGTGCTTGGGCTGGCGGGCATCGGCTCGAAAGCGATCCAAAACATCGAAGAGTCGCTGGCGGCTTTGTCCTTCCCCGAACCCGAGGCTGCGCCCGCGAAAGAGGAAGCCGCTGAAGCTGCCGAGTCCGCGGAAGCGGTTGCGGCGGAGGAAACGCCTGAGGCGGAGAAACAGGCTGAAAGGAAGAAAGAGGCGAGGAAAGTCGTCGAGAAAGAAGAAGACGGGGAAGTCTCCAAGGACGGCGTCTCGCTGGACGAACTGTTCCAGATGAAGCCCGAAATGTTCCAAACCGCCGGGGATGCCGATGACGACTCCGGCGACAAAAAGAAGGACAAGAAAGGCAAGAAGAAGGGCGTTGCCCTGGAATTCGATGAAAACCTTGGTGAAGTTGTCACCCGCAAGAAGCACAAACGCGGCGCTGGCGGCGAAGAGGAATGGTAGTAATGCGCCCTCACCCCTACCCCCTTTCCCGTAAGGAGAGGGGAACTCCCTTCCCCCTGTGGGAGAAGGGCTGGGGATGAGGGAGAGTTGATTGGACGTGGCAAAAAAACCTGTACAACGTGTTAAACATGTTCCCCAGCGCACCTGCGTGGGATGCCGTGAAGTCCTGCCGAAGAGGCAGATGATTCGGATCGTCCGCACCGAAGAGGGGGTACGCGTGGACCCGACCGGTAAACTGGCTGGGCGCGGCGCCTACCTGCACGACCGACGGTCGTGTTGGGCGCGCGGGCTGAAAGGCGCGCTGGGACATGCGTTGAAAACGGAGTTGAACCAGGCTGACCGCGTCCGTTTGGAAGAATTCATGAACGCTCTGCCGCTCGAAGCAGAGACCGAAGGTCAGGCGACGTGAACGATTAGCCACTCGCTCACAAGCCGCCCGAGGAATGAACGACAAGTTTTCAAACCTGGAAAGGAGGTGGCTTATGAGCAGCAACGGACATAAAATCGAGCTGCCCGCCGCGATCGTGGTGCGGGACCTGGCTCAGAAGATCGAAAAAAGCCCAATCGAACTGATCAAAAAATTGATGACGAACGGCGTCATGGCAACCATTAACCAGACGGTGGATTTCGACACCGCCGCGATCGTGGTTGCGGAATATGGATTTGAGGCTGTCCCTGAGGTTGTGGAGGAAAGCGCAAGGGAGGAGGTTGGCGAAGTACCGTTGTGGCGACAGATGATCGCCGGGGAGGATAAATCGCAGTTGAAGCCGCGCCCGCCGGTGGTGACCATTCTGGGTCACGTGGACCACGGCAAGACCAGCCTGTTGGACGCCATCCGCTCGACGGATGTTGCCGCAGGGGAAGCGGGCGGCATTACCCAGCACATCGGCGCGTATCAGGTTGAAATGAAGGGACGCCTGATCACCTTCCTTGATACGCCCGGTCACGCGGCGTTCACGCAGATGCGCGCGCGGCGCACAGGGCGCGGATATCGTCGTGCTGGTAGTCGCCGCCGACGACGGCGTGATGCCCCAGACCAGGGGAAGCCATTGCCCATGCCAAGGCGGCGCGCGTGCCGATCCTTGTGGCATTGAACAAAGTGGACAAACCCAACGCCAACCCGGAGCGCGTTAAGCAGCAATTGGCGGAACTCGAACTCGTGCCGGACGACTGGGGCGGCAACACGATGGTCGTGCCCGTCTCCGCCAAGCAGAAAAAGGGTATTGACGACCTGCTCGAAGGCATCCTGCTCGTGGCAGACAGCAACGACATCAAAGCCAATCCCGGCGGCAAGGTCATCGGCACGGTCATCGAAGCGGAGTTGGATAAATCAAAGGGTGTGGTGGCAACCCTGCTGGTCCAAAACGGGACGCTTGAAGCGGGCGATGTGGTTGTGGCAGGCGCCGCCCACGGCAAATTGCGCGCCATCAACGATTACAAGGGCAAGCCCATCAAGAAGGCGGGTCCTTCCTCGCCGGTGGCTGTCATGGGACTCAGCGATGTGCCGTCCGCCGGAGATTTGTTCGAAGTGGTCGGTTCGGAGAAGGAAGCGCGCGCCATCGTCGCAGAACGCCTCGAAGCCGCCAAGTCCCAGTCGCAGTCGCGCAAGAAACTCTCGCTCGAAGACCTGTTCAGCAAGGTGCAGGCGGGCGAGGCGAAGGAACTCAATTTGATCGTCAAAGCCGACGTGCAGGGTTCGCTCGACCCGATCATCACCGAATTGAACAAACTCGGCACGGGCGAGATCGGCTTGAAGGTGCTCCACGCCGAAACCGGCAACATCGGCAACAACGACGTAATGCTCGCCGCCGCCTCGAAAGCCATCATCATCGGCTTCAACGTGCAGGCGGACGTGGACGCCCGCCGCATGGCGGAAAAGGAAGGCGTGGACATCCGCCTGTACGAGATCATCTATCGCATGACCGAGGACATCGAAAAAGCGCTCAAGGGCATGCTCGAACCCGACCTGGTGGAAAAAATCCTCGGACGCGCCCAGGTCTTGCAGGTGTTCTCCGCTTCCAAGTTCGGCAAGGTGGCGGGCTGCAAAGTGACCGAAGGCGAATTGAAGCGCGGCGCAAAGGTGCGCCTGTATCGCGGCGCGGATGTCGTCTACGAAGGCGACCTTTCCTCCCTGCGGCATGAAAAAGAGGATGTCAAGGAAATCCGCCAGGGCTATGAATGCGGCGTCGGTTTCAAGAACTTCAGCGATATCCAGCCCGGCGACGCGCTCGTGTGCTACATTTTGGAATAACGGACAACCAATGCCGTCTGGAATTCGTATTAAACGCATCGAAGACCGCATCCGTCAGGACCTCTCGGAGTTGCTGCTCCGCGAGGTCAACGATCCGCGCCTTCACCAGATTTTCGTAACGGACGTCAAGGTAGACCGCGAACTCGCCTTTGCGGACGTGTATGTCTCGGCGGTGGAGGGCGCGGGGCGGTCTGCCGAGGTGTTAGCCGGGCTTGAATCAGCTTCCGGCTTCCTGCGGCGTTCCCTCGCCGCCCGGGTGGAACTGCGCTCCTTCCCGAAACTAAGATTCCACTGGGATCCAACGCCGGAAAACGCAGACCACATCGAAAAGATTTTGGCAGGGTTAAGAGGCAAGAAATAAATATCGTTGCAAGGCGTGAAAGAAAAGGCAATGAACGATAACTTCGGAGGAGATTAGTGGAACTGCAACTCACAGGGGAGATACGCAACAGGCTTGCCGCCGCAAACCGGGTCGTTATCGCATCGCACGTCCGACCCGACGGCGACGCCATCGGCTCACTGCTCGGGCTGGGTCTCGCCCTGCGGGATGCGGGCAAGTCTGTGGAAATGGTGCTGGTGGACGGCGTGCCTTCCTCCTTTAAATATCTCGAAGGCAGCAGTCTCATCAAAAAGGAGCCTAGCGGCGGTCACGATACTTTCATCACCGTGGACTGCGCCGATTTCAAACGCACGGGCAAGGCGTTCGAGAATTTCGGTCCGCCCGATATCAACATTGACCACCACGTCACCAACGAAAAATTCGGCAAACTCAACCTCATCGAAGCGGAGGAAGTCGCCACGGCGGCGATCCTCACCAACCACCTGCCCAAATGGGGCTTGAGCATCACCAAGCCGATCGCCGCCGCCCTGCTGACCGGCATCATCACCGATACGCTCGGCTTCCGCACGTCCAACACCACCCCTGAATCGCTCCGTCAAGCCGCCGCGCTGATGGAAACCGGCGTTAACCTGCCGGAGATTTACATGCAGTCGCTGGTGCGGAAGTCCTTCCCTGCCGCAAAATACTGGGGCGCGGGGCTTTCCAGCCTCGAAAGCAAAGATGGGATCGTCTGGGGCACGCTCACACTCGCAGACCGCAAATCCGCAGGCTACGGCGGGAACGACGATGCGGACCTCATCAACATGATCTCCGCCATCGACGGGAACAAAATCGGAATGGTCTTCGTCGAACAGCCGGATAATCACGTAAAAATTTCCTGGCGTGCGCTTGCGCCGGGGATTGACGTTTCACAGGTTGCAAAATATTTCAAAGGCGGGGGTCACGCCGCCGCCGCAGGAGCAGATATCGAGGGAAGTCTAGACGAAATCCAAAAAGAAGTATTGCGGAAGACCCGTGAGTTGATAAATTTGCAAAGATGATAGTAAGATAAGTAGTACCAATTTCCTTGTGTAAACTACGACAAATGTGTCATAATTAACTGGAAGGAAACCAGAAGGAACCCAGGAGGAATCCCGAATGAACAGTCAAGATGTTAAGAATGCAATATCCGGCGCGCTCGTGGTGGATAAGCCCGTGGGGATGACGTCCCATGATGTAGTTCAGGTCATACGAAATGGAACAGGTCTTCGCCGCGCAGGTCACACCGGCACCCTCGACCCGCGCGCTTCCGGCGTGCTCGTCATCCTTGTAGGACCGGCTGTGCGCCTCAGCGAATATGTCTCTGCATCCGATAAACGCTACCAAGCCATCATCCGTCTGGGCGGCACCACCGATACCTTCGATGCCGACGGCAAATTCACCCCGTCCACCGACCCGGCGAACATCACGGAAGCGCAATTTGAAGAGGCGCTCAAAACCTTTATCGGTGAAATCGAACAAACCCCCCCGCCCTACTCCGCCGTCAAGGTTCAGGGACGCAAAGCCTACGAAATGGCGCGCAAAGGCGAAGAGGTGGACCTCGAACCGCGCAAGATCACCGTGCATCACCTCGAAGTCCTCGAATGGACTCCGCCCGAAGTCGTGATTGACGTGCATTGTTCGTCCGGCACGTACGTCCGCTCGCTGGCAAACGACCTCGGCAAGAAACTGGGCTGCGGCGCGTATCTTGTCGGTCTGCGGCGCACCAAAAGCGGACGCTTCACCCTGCGCGACTCGGTGCCCCTGCGCAAGTTACAAGAAGCCTTCACCGCCGGGAACTGGTATCAATATCTCATCCCCGCCGCCGAAGCGCTTGGCGATTGGCCCGCGGTGGAACTCAACCCCGATGAAGTCGAAGGCGTGCGCCATGGTCATCGCGTCAAAGCGAAGGAAGCGGATACCGTCCACTCGAAAGTGCGCGGCGTCAGCACCCAAGGTGAACTGGTCGCTCTGATGGAACTGATGGTCAACGAAGACGGCTCCAAGGAATGGCAGCCCAAGAAAGTCTTCTTCACCTCGGACTAAACAGAGGAATAGGATAAAATTAAGCCGCCGTCAAGGCGGCTTTTTCTATGCAGCATTACCACACCCTCGAAGAAATCTCCCTGAAAAACTCATGGCTCACCGTCGGCGTTTTCGACGGCGTCCACCGCGGTCATCGCGAGATCATCCGCAAACTTGTCCGCGAGGCTCACGCAAACGACGCGCCTGCCGTCGTATTGACCTTCGACCCGCATCCCGCCGTCGTGCTGACCGGCAGGGACATCCAATGCCTGACCACGCCGGATGAACGCGCCGAGATGTTCGGTTCGCTCGGCGTGGATGCAGTCATCACCCAGCGCTTCACGCGGGACCTCTCGGCTGTTCCCGCCCATGAATATATGTACCGGCTGAAAACGCACCTGGGACTCACCCGCATGTTGATCGGCTACGATTTTGCGCTGGGCAAAGGACGCGAGGGCAACGCGCCGCGTCTCGCGGAGATCGGCAAAGAGTTGGGCTACTCTGTCGAGGTCGTACCAGCCGTCAGCGATGAAAGCGGCGTGATCTCCTCCACTGAAATCCGTAAACTCATCTCTACTGGAAATGTGACGGAAGCGGGCAGGCTGCTCGGCTATTCCTACGGCATGGGCGGGACAGTCATCCACGGTGCGGGGCGCGGGAAGAAAATCAACTTCCCCACGGCAAATATTGATTACCCAAAACAGAAGGCAATTCCCACCAACGGAATCTACGCCTGCTGGGCGGTGCTCGACGGCGAACGCTACATGGCTGCCACAAACATCGGGCTTAACCCCACCTTCACCCCCGAACGGGCGTCGCCCAGCATCGAAGCCTATTTGCTCGATTTCAACCGCGACATTTACGACCAATATCTCAAAGTGGAATTCGTCGCCCGCCTGCGCGACGAGATCCGCTATTCTTCGGTGGATGCCCTCGTCAACCAAATCCACGACGACGTGAATCACACCCGCGCCATTTTGAGCAGGTATCGGTAGTCTTGAAGTCCTGCTGTTCTACACCTTGACCCGCCACAACTCCATCGGCTTGTCGTATCCCCTTAGTTCGCCCTGGAAGCGCGTCAGCGAATTGGGCGCGGCGTTGCGCTCCAGGAATTCGAGCACTTCCGGGTCGTTGCGAATGGACTCCGTAAAAATCGCTTCGCCGCCGCTGGAAAAACCCGGCAGGCGCGCCGCAATGTTGACCGTGGAACCGAAGTAGTCCAGCCGGTCGTTCAAGTTGACGGCGATGCACGGACCGTGATGAATGCCCACCTTGATGAGCAGGGGCGGCACGCCGCGCGCGGCAAGTTCCTTTTGCACGCTCCAGATCGCGCGCAAGGCGGAGACCGGCTTGCGGAACGCGCCCATGATACTATCGCCCATCGTCTTGATGATTGCCCCGCCCTCGGCGGCGATGGAGCGTTCGAGGATCTCGAAATGTTCGCGCACCCGTCCGAACGCGGGCGCATCGCCGATTTCACGATAGAGTTTCGTGGAGTTGCGCAGGTCGGTGAACATCAGCGCGGTGGAGCCAACGGAGATTTCCTCTTCGGGGCGCAGAACTTCGCTGGAGAACAGATCGCGGAACACTTGCAGGGTGGTCACATCCGCCGCTGTCGCCGCCTGGTCCGACCATGCCGTGCGCTCCAGTTTGAAGGTTTGGGTGAAATCGGTGCGGTTGAGCAGGCGGATGTACGGCGATAACCCAATCGGCTGGATGTCCGTGCTCCAGCCGAGGGCGTCGGCGTGGAAATCTTTTTGCGCGGGACCGTCTTTTGTGGCGACCAGGTTCTGGGTGCCTTCGAGGCCCGATGCGCGCAGGCGGTAACGTCCCTCCTGGAGCATGGTGGAAATGGGCAGTTCTTCGCGCGGCGGCACGACAAGCGAGAAAACGATGTGCGGCTGTTTCTGCGGACTGCCCACGCAGAATTCAACCGCCGCATCCACTGCGCGCACGGATGGATTCGGGCGGAAGATGACCTCCACGTTATGGTCGAGATTCACGTGAAAGTCAATCTCACAGGTACTGCAATGCGACCTGCCGGATAACTCGCTGAGGTGCGCATGGTCTTTGGCGACCCCGCGGCATTCGGGACAAAGCAAGTCCCAGTACATATCCAGCATTCCGGCGCGCGTGGCTTTCAGGAAGGTTTCCAGCACGGTGCGGCGCGGCAAGCCCCAGCCATCGGCAAGCGCGTAGGGTCTCATGCGCTGAATGGACAGGTCGTCGGCGCGGTGCAGGTATTCGTAGAGTCGGTCCAGGGTTTTTCCGTCTGCGCCGTCTGCCCGCAGGCGGTCGCTCAGCGTTTGAAGCGGGCGTGTCCGCTCGCGGTGAGATTTCTTCCCGTCGCAACGACCAGCGGCGGGTCCGCGCGTGAGGCGATGCGGTCGTACAGTTGATACGCTTCTCCAAATCGTCTCCGGCTGTATATCCCAATCCCAAACACAATGGCGAGGTCGCCCAACAGGTGGCGGGGTTTGACCCGTGCTTGATACGTCAGGCGCGTGCCGGAGGGTTGAAGCCGTTCGAGGCGGCAGTCCACCCGCATTTCCACCAGCGGGCCCCGTGCGATAGCGGCGCAGGATTCCAAACCGGTAGGGGTACGTCCACTCGAAGGGTTCCTCCTCCCATTCCACCCGGACGGGAAATTTGAATTTGACCCGCTTCACGCCGTTTTGGATGCCGAGCATTTGCATGGGCGGCAGTCCCGTATCGCGGTTGAAGCGGTTGGTATCCGAGACGAGGGGCCACAACGCCTCGGGCGTCGAAGCCAGATCCCACGTCCACGTGTAGTGATATTCCTGTGCCATGATAAATAGACGGATAAATTTGGATAATTTTACCCGTCATTACTCCCCCAAATGTTGCAGTCCGATGGCGGTTAGAGCGAGATCAAACCGAGCTCGATGCCCCGCTTCACCGCTTCGGTGCGGCTCGCCGCGCCCAACTTCGCATACAACGACGAAAGATGAAACTTGACCGTATGCTCGCTGATGCCGAGCAGGAGCGCGATCTGTTTGTTGGCGAGCCCCTCCGCCATGTGTTGGAGGACTTCCTTCTCCCTGGATGTGAGCGGCTCTGCAAGCGACTCCTCCCCCAAAGCCTCCCCTCCCCTCGGCAGGCGCATCAGCCCCCCCGACCAGCCTGGCGCGCCAACCCAAAGCCCTTCCGCCACTGCAAGCGTTGCCGCGGTAAGTTCATCCACGCCGGCATCGGCAGGCAAAGACACCCCACGCCCGCGGACTCGAACTGAGCGGCGCGCGGACGGAGTCCAGATCGTCCGTCAGGAACAACAGGGCGAAATTTCCCTTGTCATCGCGCAAACGCGCCGAAGAGACCGAGGCAAGCACTGCCACCTCGGTCTCTTTTTCGTTCACATCCGCAAGGCGCGCGACCTCGCCAACCACCTGAATGCCGGGATGATGGCTGAGCATTTCGCGCAGCCCCACCCGCAGTGCGTGATTCGGCGAGACGATGGCAACCCGGATCAAATATCTTCTCCTATGTCATTGACATCAGCGTTCACCCACAACGACGTTCACAACCTGCAATTTGCCGCCGCGCAAAACATCCAGCGGCGTGGATTGACCGACCACATCCCCGCTCAGGCGGACGAATAACTCGTCGTGGTGTTCCACCGCGCCGCCCGCCACCCCAACGAGGATGTCACCCACCATCAAACCGCCTTTTTCCGCCGGGCTGTCTTTTTCGATGCCGACGATCAGCAAGCCGGTATCCTGCTCGCGTTTCAACTGGCTTTGCGCTTCGGCGGGCAGGTTCACGGTCTGACTGCGAATGCCGAGGTAGCCGCGTTTGATCTTGCCGTGCGCCGCAAGAGTCTCTGCCACCTTCCAAGCGATTTCAACTGGGATGGTGATCGCGCCGCTCCCGCCGAAGCCGGAGGTGTTGATGCCGTAGACTTGACCTTCGCCGTTGACGAGCGGTCCGCCGGAAAAGCCGGGGTAGGAGATGAAGTCGGTCCTGATGTATTTTTCCAACATGCCGCCGCGCCCGGTGCGGACGGGTCCGCCGATGGCGTTGACCGTGCCCAAACTGGATTCGATCCCGTTTTTGGAGGGACGTCCGACCGCCAGCACGAACTGTCCCACACGCGCGGCTGATTTCGCAGTTTCAGCGGGAACGGCTGAGGCAGAGTCAAGCCTCAATACTGCAAGATCAGTTCCCGGGTCCCGGCCGGCGAGGCGGGCGGCGGTTTCATTCCCGTCGGGGAGCAGAATCTTGATGTCCTCGTCGCGTTCCACCACGTGGTCGGCGGTCAGAATCAGGTCTTTTGCAAATGCAATGCCGCTGGCGGGAATTCGGCGGCGCGCGTCCACCATCGCCGTGAATTTGCCCGCGGCTTCGGCGGCGTTTGCCATCGCTTCTGAAAGTTCGGTAAAAATGTTTTTGCTCATGGGTACTCCTTTGCGCTCATTCTAGCCATTGCGCTTTGGGAGTGTATCGGTGAAATGGGCGGCTCGCTACTGGACGTTTGGGTAGGTGATGTAACCGGAGATGAACGGGGATGATTCATAAATCTTCGTTCATCTCCGTTCATCAAGGTTATTTTCCCCTTGCTTTTCGTTCGAGAGGGAGGAGCGCGACGAGGAGTTTTTCGTGCGTGGGGGTCGGGACGCCCACCGCCCTTCCCAAACGGATGACCGCGCCGGTCTGTTCGTTCAACTCGGACGGTCTGCCTTCCATCATATCCTTTTGCATCGAAGCGAGCATGGCATACGGGAGGGCGTCAATGCGTTTCATCGTATCGGCAACCAGGGATTCGGAAAGCATCACCCCGCGCGCACGTCCCACCGCCGCGGTTTCATTCATGGCGTCAATCAGCATTTGGCGCGCGATGGGATCGTTGCGATAGCCGCCGATCGGCTGGCGGGTGTAGGCGCCCACGCCGCTCGTGCCGGAGATGAAGACGAATTTTTCCCACATTGTCACGCGGATGTCGGCGGGTACGTCCACGAGGATTCCATCCAATGCGGCGAACATTTGGCGGATGAATTCGATCCGTTCGGTTTTGGCTTGGTCCAACTCGCCGAAGGCGATGTACGGCTGGACGCCCACGTGACGGATGTGCCCTGGCGCTTCAATGAACGAACTGATGCGGCACAGCCCGCCGACGACGTTTTTGTGGTCGAACGCGGCGAGCAGTTTATCCAGGTGTTCGATGCCGTTGAGCAGGGGCAGGATCACGGTCTGCCCGCCGACCAGAGGCTTCATTTGCGCCAGGGCGTCATCCAACTGCCAGGCTTTGACGGCGAGCAGGATGAGGTCCGCTTCACCGATGGACTGGGGAGAGTCGGTGGCTTTGGCAGGGTGAACCCGGAAATCGCCGCCGATGGAATCCACGCGCAAGCCGGATTTCTGGATGGCGGCGAGGTGCGCGCCGCGGGCGATGAAGGTGACATCCTGTCCGGCGTGCGCCAGCCTGCCGCCGAAGTATCCGCCCACCCCGCCCGAACCAAAGATGACGATTTTCATTGGTTGCTCCAGTTTTGTTTTCAATGCACAAATTCGCTACCATACAAATGACCAAAATCGAACCGCCAAGACGCCAAGGTCGCCAAGAAAGCCTCAAAAAACTTGGCGTGCTTTGCGTCTTGGCGGTAAAAGCTCTGAATGTACGGTAGAAAGTGCACAAATACAGTTGCAGGATGGAAGTATATCTTACGCGGCGCGGTCTGCTATAATCTTTTCGGAGAATCGAATGGTCCAGACGCTTCGTCTTACCCTCATCACGGAAAGGTTGATCCTGCGTCCGTTTACGATGGACGACTGCGAGGCGCTGCTGGCAATTACACAGGAGCCAGATATTTTCCGGTACTTCCCCACCAAAGCCGCCTGGGATATGGAGAAAGTGGAAAGGAACATCCAGCACCAGATCAATCATTGGAAGATGTTCGGCTACGGTCAAATGGCGGTGACGATGCGCGAGACCGGTCAACTGATGGGCTGGTGCGGGCTGGAGTTTTTGAACGATACGAACGAAACCGAGGTGGGATACCTGCTGGGTCACGCCTTTTGGGGCAAAGGCCTCGCCACCGAAGCGGCGCGCGCATCCGTGCAGTTTGGGTTGGAGGAAATCGGGTTGAGGGAAATCATCGGCTTGACCGACCCGTTGAACATCGCGTCCCAGCGGGTGTTGGAAAAATGCGGGTTGAGCTTCACCTGGCGGCAGGTCTATTTCGGGATGGAAATGTTCCGGTTCGCGATTCAGGCTTGAGGTCCGGGGTGAGGCGGGGACGGAGAGCCTACTCAAATTAAAAGCAGTTTACTTGTACCGCAACAACTTGTCTTCGCAGAGGATTCATATTGCTCTGCATGGGCGAGATGAATCTCGCTGTACCGCGTAAGGTGAGTTAAAAAATCCTGCCACGGATCACACGAACGTTCACGGGAGAAGTTCCTTAAAACTATGTAATCCGTGGCAGAACACGTTTATTCGACTTTGAATCAGGCGGGGACTGCCTCCGCTTTGGGCAGTTCGTCGTGATCGGGCAGGATGCTCTCGGCGTTGTGGACGGCGGGGATGAAGTATCCGGCCAGCCCAACCATGACGGCGATCAAACCGGAGAACACGATGAGCAATCCCATGCCTGCGCCGGGACCCGTGCCCACGAGCCAGCCGAACGCCTGGGAGAGACTCGATGTGGTACGCATCTGCGGTTCGAGCACAAAGTCGGCAAGTGTGCCGGCGATGATGGGCGAGATGGGATTGGTGAGCCACGCGATCAAGCGGCGCGCCGAGAACACACGTCCCTGCACATCCGGCGCAACTTTGGATTGCCAGATGGCTTGATTCGAGCCGTTGACCAGCGGGACGACGATTGCGGAAAGCGCAATGCCTGCGATCCAGACCGGCAAGCCTCCCACCAGACCCATGACTGCGATGCCCAGTCCTGAAATGATCCAGCCGAGCAGCACGCCGTGAACGCGGCGTTTGAACCCGCCCCACGCGCTCATGATCAAGCCGCCCACCAGGCCGCCGACCGCGCCCGCGGTTTGCACCGAACCGAACATGAGGCTGTTATTGTCGGA
The DNA here is from genome assembly GCA_013112685.1 of Chloroflexota bacterium. Lineage (GTDB taxonomy): Bacteria > Chloroflexota > Anaerolineae > Anaerolineales > Villigracilaceae > Villigracilis. The sequence continues at coordinate 2,923,378 of JABFGC010000002.1, forward strand.
GCGCGAAAGGACCATCGGGGCGAGCAGGGTGAACGCGATGCCCGAAAAGAGATTGCCTGCAAAGAAGATCAACTGCAACCCAAGCAGGCTGGGGCGCGCAAAAATATATTTGAACCCGTAAGCGGCTTCCTTCCAGATGCTGCCCTGCCCCTGCGCTCCCTCCTCCGTCCGCGCAGGCTGGGGCACATGGACGATCAACAAGGCGCCGATGGCGAGCAAAAACGTGGCCACGTCGAAAAACAGGATGCCCGTGAGACCGATGACGGGGAGCAGCGCTCCAGCCAACAGCGGAGCAACGACCCCGGGTCCCGCGTCAATCAGGGACATCATGCCGTTGGCGCGCCCGTATTGTTCCTTCGGGACCATGGTGCTGATCGCGGCGGAATAGGCGGGCCACTGGAACGACATGCCCAGGCCGTAGATGACCGAAGCAAAATACAGATGCCAGAACTCCAGAATGCCCAGCCACTGAAAGACCAGGATGAGCACGGTGGCGATTCCCGCCGCCAGGTCGCTGACCATCATCATCAGTTTGCGGTTGTGGCGGTCCACCATCACACCGGCGATGGGCGAGATGAGCAGGAACGGGGTGATAAAGAAGACCTGCATCAAGCCGAGCGCGGTGGCGCTTTCGGTCCGTTCGTACATCCAAATGGTGAGACCAAACTGGCTCATGGCGCTGGCAAGCACGGATACGATCTGTCCAAGCCAGACGATGGTAAAGCCGAACATACCGCCGGGGCGTTTTGTTGAAGATTCCTGCATCATTTCTCCTTTGGTTCTAAAAAAATCTCTTGTTAAGGAATTTTGGAGTCCTGAAGTTCTACTTCAGGACAGGCATCTCAACCTCCGAAAGTAGAACTTTCGGAATCCATCTCCGCAAGCAACTTTGGACTCTGAAGTTCTACTTCAGGCTTTACATCTCAACCGCCGAAAGTAGAACTTTCGGAATCCATCTCCACAAGCAACTTTGGACTGCTGAAGTTCTACGTCAGGACAGGCATCTCAACCTCCGAAAGTAGAACTTTCGGAATCCATCCAATGAAAAGCGCAAGAGGTCTTCCTGCGCTTTTCGTCGGTTACATCATCATTCGCATCATCGGACTAAGGTATAGGTGCAACATCGTTCACACTCCTTCCAAAAAAGGGAGAAAACAAGACCCATGATCGAATCACAGGGCTATTCGACAAAGATTTCCACGTGCTCGCCGTCTTCTTCGTCGGTCACGTCAATGATCTTGCCGGTGACGCCCATGCGCAGCGCTTCCATCACGTTGCTCATGTCCACGCCCTGGACTTCAGGGGCGAAATGCGCGCCGATCTTCAGCCCGGCATCCACGAGGGCGAGCGGAATCTGAACGGAGGCTTTGGAGCGACCGGTGCGGGTATCGGTGACGCGCACGCGCAGCATGCGCGCCCCTCCCGCAGAAGGCGGACGCGGCGGAGCGGGGATGCCCTTGCGGGAATCGCTCAGCGCCGCGAGCAGTTTCGCGCCTTCCTCCGCACTGATCTTGCCTTCCTCGATCAATTTCAGAATCTTCATTCGTTCTTCGCTGTTTGCCATATTCTGGTTCTCCTTTCACCGTTCAGGGCATGCGCCTCCGAACAGGGGTTTTCTTATCCTGCAATGACAGGCATGTTTTCCTCGGCGGGGGTTTCCACTTCGGGCGCTTCCTCCGTCTTGGGCAGTTTGAATTTTAACCAAATCGGGATGACGGACAACAGGATGACCGCCGCCGTCACAGTAAAGGGAGCCGCCGGACCGAAGCGCTCCCACATCTGACCGCCGATCCACGGCGCAGGCAGGGAGACGATGCCGAGGCTGGTACTGAACAAGCCAAACGCCAGTCCGCGCACCTTTTGCGGGACGGCTTTGCTGATCAACGACTGGTACGCCGGTCCCGAAATGCCCGCTCCCAATCCCGCCATGCCCCAGCCCGCGTAGTACAACCACTGGTAATTGGAGCCGGACGGGATATTCACCAGCAGGAACAACGCGCCGGATAAAAACACCATACCCATCGCAATACCGACGCGCTCCCCGGCTTTATCCGAAAGCCAGCCGCCTGGGATGGTGCTCAACATCATAAAAATGCCGAACATCGAGGTCACCCAGCCGATCTGCTGGTAGGAAAGCCCGCCGATCTCCTGCATGTAGACCGGGAACAGGTTGGCGGAAAACTGGAACGACACGTCGCGCAGCCCGTCGGTGATGAGCATCCAGGTGATAATGCCGCCGGAGAAGATCAGCCCGATCATCGCAACGACGTTGGTCTTCAAACTCGCAAAGGATAGCGTCCCGGTCTTCGCGGCTGCGTTCTTCGCCGCTTCGCGCGCCATGCTCAGGCGCATCAGCATCGCAATAAAGTAAAACGCGCCCGCCGTAGCCAGCATCAACTTGAAGCCGTACGTCCCCGCCAGAAAACCGCCGAGCGGGGGCCCTACCACTGCCACGATCATAAAGATCGCCTGCGAAATACCATAAACCTTGCCGCGGTTCTCCTCACTGGAATGTTCGGCGATGAAGGCGTCGAAACTCGGTCCGACCAGCGAACGCGCCACCGCGCCAACCGCATAGGAAAGCAGCAGCCACTCCCAGGTGTTCGCCAGAATGAGCGGGATATACCCAAGCACGCCGAAGACGCTGCCAATCGCAATCGCGCGCAGACGTCCCAGCGAATCGGAAACCCATCCGCCGAGGATTTGCAGAAATAGCGGGACGACCTGCGCCAGCGTGAAGAACAGACCGATCTGCGCGATGTCGGCATCCAATTCCTTGAGGTACAGCGGCATCAGCCCGTCGTACATGCTCCCGCCGACGTTGGCAAAGACCATCGCCGTCAGGAACAGGATCAAAAGCCCGCTTAGTAAAGGTTGTTGTTTGATGGTTTCCATTCTTATCCTATAAAGACCTGCACTCGTTCGCCGTCGTCGCCGTCGTCCACGTGCACGATCAACGGATCATGGATGTTCTTCGCCATCGAAATCGCCTGCACCACGTCGTCCACATTGGTATTTTTCAAGCCTTCGATACGGCTCCCGAAATTCCGCAGGAACCACGAAGCAAACCCAAGCGGAAGCGGAAACGCCAGCGAAATATGCCGCGGACGGTCCGAATCCTTCGAACGGGTGCGGTCCACGTTCACATACAGCCAGCGGGAGGTGCGGCTCCTCGCACCCAGCGCAATCAACAGGATTCCCAAAAACAGCGGCATGGTCATGCAGTAAAACCAGAAGTTCAAACCGGAATTCTGCTGGATGCCGTACATCGCCCACGCGCTCAACACGGTGAAGACGACGCCAATCCACAGGAACGCGCTCGAAAAGCGATTTGCCCGGCGGCGGACTTCGTCCATCTCCGGGGCATCGCTTCTTTCCCCGCCCGTGCCTGATCCCGTTCCCAGAACCTTCGCCTCCCCTTGAGTGGATTCGTGCTCCGCATCCTCGTCCAGCGCGCGCATCAGGGTGGCGGCTTCCTCCGCGCTGATCTTTCCATCTGCGACCATTTGCAGGATCTTCCTGCGTTCTTCCGAAGACATTACGAGCCTCCTTCCAAAGCCGCTAAAAGTTTCTCCGCCTCTTCCGCCGTGATCTTCTTTTCCTGAAGCATCTTCAAAATCGCCAGCCGTTCCTCGTCCGAGACCGGCGGCTTGGGCGGCATCGGCACGCCCTTCGGGGAGAAATCCCAACTCCAGCGTCCGATCTCCAAACCGCCCTTGAAGCGGCGCGCTTTCTGCTCGGCACGGCGTGCGGCTTCCTCCGCCTTGCGTTGGGCGCGGGCGGTCGCCTGCTCCACCCGGCGGGAAATGCGCTCGCCGAACCCGGACCAGTCCATGCCCATACCCGCGAAGTTGCCGAAATCTTCAGCGGATTCTCCGGCATCCGAGCGGTTGGAAACGCGGATGTCCCCGCCCGCGCTCAGGGTAAACGCGGCGGAGCCGTCGCCGAGGGTGATGACGCGGCTGGTGGCATCCTCGTCGTTTTCGACGCCGTCCCAGTCAATGTTGATTTCGTCGGCGCTGAGCGTGAGGGTGGCGCTGGCTTTGGGCGGCATGACCAGCAAAATATCGTCACCCGCCGTGACCGAGTACGCATTGCCCGGTTGGGGATTCAAGTACATGACAACATCCTCGCCCACATTGGCAACCACGTTGCCGCGCACGTCGCGCAGGGCAAGGTCGTCGGAGACCGAGTCGAGAATCGCACTGCCGTCCACATCGCGGATGGATACGTCAGAATCCGCTTTACGGATGGATAAACTCCCTTTCGCGCCGCGCAGGCTAAAGTCCGAATGAACCGCTTCTATCGTCACGGAATTCACGTCGCGCATCGAAAGGTCGCCGTTGACTTCCTTCAATTCGATGCTTCCCATCACCCCGCGAATGGAGGCGTCGCCGCCGATGTTCCTGATAAAAACGCCCGCGCCCTTGGGCACGCGCATCGAAAGGTCGTCGTCGCAGGAGATTTTGACCTGGTCGCCATCCTGGCTGACGCGCAGTTCCTCGTCGTCGGCTTTGAGCAGGATGTCGTCGCCCTCCCAGCCGACGAGGCTGAGATCGCCGCTGATGGAGTCAATTAGGATGCTGGGGGTGCGCCCCGCGGAAATGGTCTTGGACATGGCTTATTCCTCCTCGCCGCGCAAAATGCGCATGGCTTGTTCGGCGGTGATCTTGCCCGCCTCGAGATCGGCGATCACGTTACTGCGGGTCTCATCATCCAGTTCTTCGGGCGCTTCCTCCCTGCCGGGCTCGTACCCAAGCGCGCGAATCACCTCGTGCAGCCGATTGCGGATGGTGGGGTAGGACAACCCCAGTTCCTGCTCCATGCGGTTGATCTTGCCCTCACAGCGCACGAAGGTGAAAACGAATTCCATCTGCTCCGGCGATAGGTTCGAAAACTGCCCCAGCGCGAAATGACCTTCCATCGAGGTGTCGCACGAGGGACAGTGCAACCGGACAACTTCGAATTCCGATTGACAGATTGGACAGCGGGTTGGTGCGGGTCGCATAATTGGCTTCTCCAATTTATAATTCGAGGGTTATGATGAAACAGTGTGCAGGGAAGGCAGAAAACAAGGTGTAAGGCTGGAATTTCCGGGTTTATCGGTTGAAATTAATGTTTCATGCCTGATTTCTAATAAAATTATATCCACTTTTTCAATTTTGTCAAGTACTATTTCAATAATTTCAATTCAAACTTCAAGATTATTTATTTCCGCCGCAATTTCACCCCCATTTGGAGATTCGCCATGATCCGTTCCCTCTTTTACGTCCCTGGCAAGACCGTCCGCACGAACATTCCGCCGAAGGAATTCCCCCGCCTCGTCCGGGACCGGAGAGGGATTCTCTGGGTGGATTTCATCGGGGAGACCCCGGAAGAGGCTGAACCCGTTCTGCGGAGTTTCGGTTTCCATCCGCTCGCCATAGACGACGCCCTGCAGGAGACCCACGCCGCCAAGGTGGACGACTGGGGCGACCATTTGTACATCGTCTTCAACATGCTGAATTACAAACGGGAGAACGGCGCGTTCGAGTCCGAGATTGACGAACTGGACGTCTTCCTCGGGAAAAACTACCTCATCACCTACCACGACCAGATTCTCCCCGCCATCGAAGATACCTGGACCGCCTGCCAGCGGGACGTCCGCCACATGCAGGATGGACCCGATCACCTGCTCTACCGCGTCGTGGATGCGCTCGTGATGAGTTACATGCCCCTCATTGACCAGATTGACGCGCAGGTGGATCAGATCGAGGATCAGGTCTTCGACCGCCCACAGCCGGATACGCTGGCGAATATCTTTGCGCTCAAACGCCTCCTCCTGACGATGAGGCGGATCCTGCTCCCACAGCGCGAGGTGCTGAACAAACTTTCCCGCGACGACTACCGCGTGATTGACCCGAAAGACCGCATCTTCTTCCGCGATATTTACGACCATCTCGTCCGCCTGCACGACTTGAACGAGAACCTGCGCGACCTGGTCGGCGGCGTGCTGGATTCGTACCTCTCCGTCACCAACAACCGCATGAACGAGGTAATGAAAACGCTCACAATCATTACCACGCTCTTCATGCCCATCACCTTCGTCACCGGTTTCTTCGGCATGAACTTCTTCGAGCCGGTCGCCAAATTCCTCCACTGGACGAGCGAGCAGACCTTCGACATCATGTTGGGCATCATGCTGGCTCTGCCGTTCTTCATGTACCTGTGGATGCGCCGCCGCACGTGGGTGTAGGCGGTTTCCCGACGCGCCACAGACCCGTACAGTCTCATCAAAAAAGCCTTGACACAGAACAGGCGTTCGGTTATCATTCGTAGCACAAATGAGCGAAGAATGCTCCACCCGCGCCAGTGACCTGGCAGGAGGCTGACATGATGATGATGGTCCGAAAAAGCAAAGGGTTGGGCGAACGCCACCAGAAAATTCTGGAGTTTATCGCGTCGTACCAACGTGAATACAAACATCCGCCCTCGATCCGCGAGATTGGCGAACACTGCAAGATTTCATCCACCTCGGTGGTGAACTATTACCTCGACCAGCTCGAAAAAGAGGGGCTCCTCGAGCGCGACCGCAAGATCTCACGCGGCATGAGGCTGGTCGGGAACAACAACCCTCTCGGCGACCTGCTCCGGGTGCCGGTGCTTGGCGTTATTCAAGCCGGTGAACCCATTCCGATCCCTCCTTCCGATTTCAACCCCTTCACGGCGGAGGATACGGTTGACATCGCCGCATCCCTGATGCCCTCGAAGGAAAAGGGCAAGGACCTGTTCGCCCTCCAGGTGCAGGGAGACTCGATGATTGACGCCATGATCAACGACGGCGACATCGTCGTGCTCAAGCCCGCGCAGGAAGCCCGCAACGGCGAGATGGTGGCGGTCTGGCTCAACGACCGGAACGAGACCACCCTCAAATATTTCTACAAGGAAAAGGACGGCTATCGCCTCCAACCCGCCAATCCCGCCTATAAACCCATCCTGCTCAAAAAGAACGAGCCGCTGGATATCAAGGGCAAGGTCGTAATGGTCATCCGCAAGGTGGACCGGCTGGCGGTATAAGATTCCAAATCATGTAAAGAGGCGGCGCACTGCCGCCTCTTTTTGATTCTCCGGGTGTATTAATGGTTGACCGTCATTTTTTATTGATAAAGGAGGCTTGCATGTACGGAACGATTGCGCGGTTTCGAGTCCGAAAGGATGTGGACAAGGAGGCGTTCAAAAGGAAGATGGACGAGTTCGACTCAGCCCAAATCCCCGGCTGGGTGGCGGATTACATCTTCCAAATGGACGCCGATTCCAACGAGTATTATCTTGTGGCGGTTTTCATGGATAAGGAATCCTACCAGGCAAACGCCGACGACCCCAAACAGCACGAGCGTTATTTGATCTTTCGGTCATTTCTCGAAGCAGACCCCGAATGGAACGACGGCGTCATCGTCTCGGTAACCGGTCCAGGGGCTGGGTAAAAGGCGGTACGTCAAAAAAGACGGCGCATCCTACGCGATGCGCCGTCTTGCTATTTCTACTTGACCTTGATGTTCGGCTTCTTGCCTGCGGCGGCGGGCTGCGCCAGTTTGATCCTTCCCTTGCGCTTGTACCCGCCCTTGAATCCGCCGAGAAGCAGGTCGCGTCCGCGTGAGACAACGGTGGGCATCAGCAGCAAAAGGAGTAGCGCGCCGAGGATCATGCCGAACAGCGTCCATGAACTTTGCGGAACTTCCGGCAGGACCCCGCCGGGGTTGTAGTTTGTCTCTGTGGAAGCGCCTGCCGTCGAGAGGGAAACGGTCAGGTTGCGGTTGATGCCGTCGCGCAGCGTGGACGGAGAAACATAGGTGATGGCATATTCGCTTTGCAGCGTGCGGGCCGTACCGCTCGTAGAGGGCGGTCAATGCCTGCGCGTCGGCGGCGAAACTGTACAAGCCGCCCGATCTCTCCGCCAGGGACTTCAACGCCGGTTCGTCGAGACCTTCCTGGGAGGTCGCGCCCGCATCGCCAAAACCGATGGTGGATATCGTCAAGCCGCTCGGACCGATTTGGTTGATGACATCGTCTGCCGTGGCTGTGCTGTGGTTGTCCATGCCATCCGCGAGGACGATGATGGCTTTGCGGCCCGAGATGGTTTCAAGCGCTTTTTCCGCTTCGATCAGGGCGTCGAACATGCTGGTGTCGCCGCCGGTGACGAGGCTGTCAATGGCGTCGAGCAAGGCTGTGGTATCCGTGGTGACTGGCTGGACGTAGTACGTCTGCGTGTCGAAGGTGATGAGTCCCGCCTGGTCGCCGGCGCGCATTTGGGTCACGTAGGTTTTTGCGGCTTCCTTGGCGGCATCGAGTTTTCCGTTTTTGTCCATACTGCCGGAGATGTCTATCACCAGCATGGTGGTCAGCGGATCCGCCTGCCCATCGCCGCCCTCGCCGCCGCCGCGAATATCCGCGGGCTGCATCAATTCGCCGTTTTCGTAAATCTGAATGGCGGTCGGGTCCACGCCCACCGGCTCACCGACGGAATCCGTCACCGAGACGTAGACTGTGACGTTCGGGAAGTTTGAGTTATCCACCTGCGTGATGCGGATTTGCAAAGCATCCTGCGCCGAGACTTTCAGCGTGGGAAAAACCGTCAGAAACCCGATCAGGATCGAGGTCCAAATGAAGCGGAGGGGGTTCGTCTGCATGGTTACCTCTTTTCGCGGTAGATCATTTCCGTGTTGCCCATGCGTATCTTTTGCCCATTGGAGAGATGAACGGTTTGAATCTTTTTTCCGTTGATGTAGGTTCCCGCGAGGCTCATATCCTTCAAGGAGAAGCGGGCGCCGTCGCCGGTGAGCATGGCGTGCTGCGGAGCGATATCGGGGTCGGGCAAAACGATTTCGGATTTGAGCGGGGAACTGCCGACGGCGACAGCCGGACCGCCGGCGCGCATGAATTTATCGAGGATGAACTCGGTGCCTTTGAGCTTCCCGGAGGTGACTTCGAGCCAGGCGCGGGCAAGCAGCATGACGATGAAGGAAATGAACGCGCCCACCGAAGCGCCCAACAGGACGAGACCCGCGGCTTTGCCGGTGAGCGGATCGGCGAGCCAGTTATGCGCGCTTTCAAGGAGCACGCCGCCAAGCGCGCCTCCGACCAGCCCGCCCAGCATCCCCTTCCAGACCTGACTCCTGCCGACGACCCCTTCGGCAAGCCCAAGCAAAAGCCCGAAGATCGCCCAGCCCAGCGCGCGCCCGGGGCAGACCCGCGCCGACCGCCCGGAAAAGGTATTCGCTCAACGGCAAGCCGATTCCCCCGGCAACGGCGCCCGAGGACGGCGCAGAAGAGACCGGACTTGACCGCTTGAACGGGATTCCGCGTGAGCATGCCTTCGGTCAGCCCGATGAACAAGCCGATGACCAAGCCGACCAGTGCGCCGACGACGACTTCGCTCAGGTAGAGATTCGCGGCGAAGGAAAGCCCGATGCGGTCGCTGACCTGCCAGCCGATCAGCCCGCCGATTGCGCCGAGTACGGCGTAGAAGTACGTGCGCATCCATCTACTCATAATCAAACTCCTTTCATTTCCTCTTCGTCGCCCTGGAGGTTTCGCCAATTCACCATGCTCCGCCCCAGGTTTCCGTTAAGTTCGTAAAACCCGAAGTAGCGAGAGGGGTCGAGGTATCCGCCTTCGCGGCGGATGAAAAAACCGGCAACCGAACTATGCGGCTCCACCACCAGCGCCACCTGCCAGGGCTCGGGGAAGAAGTTGTTGTGAAGGAAGGTGTCGAAATGGGAGAGGAATACTCCCATGCGCGGATGGGTGTGATACCAGCCGACGATCTTTTTTCCGCTGTGATTCCTTTCGATCTCCTCATGGAAGTCCAGGAGGGTATCCTGCGTGAAGGTGAGGTAGACGCTTCCCTGCCGGGTGTAACGGGCGGGAAGCATGTGCTGCACGACGACGAATTGATCGCCGGAGCCGCGGTCCACGCACCACAGCCCCACCAGCGCGCCGCCGACTTCATCGTCCAGTTCGCTGGTCGAGTGCAGGAGAATCCGGGTGTATGCGGATTGGGATAGGAAGACCTTGACAAGCGGCGACCTTCCTTCCTGTTCGTGGATGGATACCCAGCGCTTCGACCGCACGAGGGGCATGCAAGCCCTTCTGGGGCGGGCGCTGACCGGGGTGGAGAGTCGAATTCCATTGCCAGTCATGATCGAATGCTCGAATGGTTTGGTGACGGGCTGCCCCATGGAACCGGAGCAGCCCGTCCTGGGAATTTATCCGGCGGTCACGTCGGCAGTCATCATCAGCCGGTCGTTTTGCGGGATGCCCGCCTGCGAGAGGGTTTCATCCTCCTTCAATTCGCGCCCAAGCGCTTTGCTGTCCAGCCGGTAGGACATGGGTCTTCCGTCCGGTCCGGTGGTGGGCAGTTCCAGCGAGGTGGTCAATTCGGGAAGCAGGTCCTTCACGACCACATCATCGGGAACTTCGGCGTTGCGGGTTCCCCCGGAAGGCAATACAAGGGTGACAGGTATATCGGACATGGTTCTCTCCTTTTTTTCAAACGATCTAAATTCGATACGAAGTAAGCGCGCGCAACAATGACCATTTCAGATTCCTCCGTTTTGACGGAAAAACCTCTTCAAACACAAAGTACACGAAGGTCACGAAGGAAAACGCCTATAAGATCAACCGTTCCCCCCTTTGTGTACTTCCCTGGCACCGCCCGCCAGGGCAGGTGTGTGTCCTTCGTGTTTAGGCGCTTTCCAAATTCATTGCGGAACAGCTCTATTTCAATTTGATCTTCGGCGGTTTCCTCGTCTCAACCGGTTTGATCTTCACTCTCTCGGGCCGCAGCAGTTCGCGGCGGTCCACCGGGAATTCGTTGGGATGTTTCTTCCGGTACTCGCGGGACCATCGAGCCGCTTCCGCATCCCACGGGAACGGGGGCTTGGTCGGGTCGTCGTGGAAGTTCTTCCACTGGAGCATTTCACCGAGCATGATGACCAGGCGGGCCCAGCGAGCGGCTGGCGGTCCACCAGGCGGCGTCAATGCAGACGCTCCCGTTCAAATGGTTGATGTTCGGATGCCAGATGGGCGTCAGCCATTTCATGCCGGGCCAGCGCTGGGGATATTGGTTGTGCAGGTAGATTTCCACCTGATGATTGTTGCCGTATTTCGGCTTGCCTGAATGATCCACGCCGATGATGCTTTTGCAGGCGAAGGTCACGATGTAGCGTTCGGGCGGCACGCCCGGGCGGACGCCCACCGCCTTGAAACTGATCAGGTCGCCGCGTGCGGCGAGTTCCTGCATCAGTTCAGAAGTCGCCGCGCGCCCGTCTCATGCGCGGGCTTTCCGCCACGGAGACCGCCGCGCCTGCGGTAATGTCCGCCGTCAACATGAGGCGGTCGTTTTCCGGCACGCCTGCCGAAGCGAGCGTCTCGTTCTCTTTCAGTTCCCTGCCGAGGGCTTTGCTGTCCAGCCGGTATCCCATCGGGCGTCCGTCTGGACCCACCGTCGGGAGTTCCAGAAGCGACGCCAATTCAGGCATCAACTCTCGCAGTGGCACGTCGTCGGGAATTTCCGCCGCACGCGCCCCCCCGCTGGGAAGCACAATCGTGACATTTAAATCGGGCATGACAATTTTTCCTCCGATCAGGTATTCAGATGCGGGACCTGACATTCGCCGGTGACGTCCCAGCAGTCTGCGTGATGCAGGGTGTTGCAGACTTCGCATTTTTTTACGCCGCGCGGATCGTTCTGTTTGACCTCCTCCAAACAGAAGGGGCAGCGATGGATCTCAAAAAGAGAGACCTGCACGTTGGGCTTGCGCTTCCTGAACAAGCGCCCCAACCCGGAATGATTGCGGCTTCTGGCTTGCGACAAAACCAGTTTTTCTTCTTCGCCGCGCCTTGTCCGCCATCGAAACTTTGCAAAGCCTTTGACCTTCAAAAACGGATTGGATTTCGGGGTGGGCAATGGGCGCAAAAACCGGACGCTTCCGGTCGGCTGGACGGAAACCTGCGCGCCGCCCGATTCCCTGCGCCGCAGGCGATGATTGGAACCGGGGGCTTCCGGCTCGATCCTTCCCGAAACGGACTTCCCCCAGGCGGCGAATGAAATCATCGCCACCGCCAGCGCGCCGCCCAACTGCATCAGTTGACCGGTGTCCATTGACCCGTCGAGCCAGGGATCGAGAGGTCCAAGCCCGATTTGCCAGTTCGTAAAAAAGCCAAGCGTGATCAAACCGAGCGGCAGGATGGTCAACGTCACCGCGAAACGGACCCGGGCGTGCCACCCGTAAAAACTTACGCGGGGCGCCGAGCCAGCCGCCAGACCGACCGCAAGGACGGCGAAGATCGTCATCATGGACGGGGAGAGGTTGACCTGATACCTGTGAACTAGGGCAAGGAAAACCGCAATCCCGAAGACAAAAAGCGCGCACCCCGCCAGTCTTCGAAAGAATCCAGGACGAACGGAAGAAGTTTGTGTATTGCTCATCGCGGCAGTCTGAGTGGACATTCAAATCACCGTTCTCTTCGCTAATCCCGCAGGCGAATGCGCCCGGGACGCACCTTCAGCACAGGCGATGCCTTGCCATCCTTGACGTGAATTTGCTCCTTGAGCCGGATGCGGGTCGTTGTCTTTTTTCCATCCAGTTTGATCGTGGAATCGAAATCGCGGAAATGCAAAGCGTCCGCCAGATCGCCGGTCAGTTCGTAGAAGCGGTATTCCTCCCCGTTGTGCGCGCGGATGATGTGCAGGGGCGGCACGCCCACGCTCGCCAGCGTGCGGTGAAGGAACGTTTCCTCGCCGGTGATGGTGTGGGTCAGGGAGCCCTCGCGCAGGACGCCGCAGGGTGGGCAGTTCCCTGCTTCCAGGGTCACTTCGCTGAGCGGGCGCAAAACCTCCTCGACGGTATGGCAATTCGGGCATTCGAACTTCGTCACCAGCTCCTGATCCAGCTCGATCACGGCATTCAGCCCGAGGCCCGCGCAGGCGATGCGCAGCAGGTCGTCGAGCGTCGTCCGCTCCACGCGGGCGGGCAGTTCGGTGATCGCACCGTACGTCCAGTGTGATTCGCAGTCATCGCGCGGCACGTACGCCGTGGTGTGCATCTCGTTCACCATGCCGTTGAAGTGGGTCACTTTTCCGGGCTGGACGGGCATGTTGTTGATGAGTTTCAGCGCCTCCTGCGACTGCATCGCGCCGATGATCGAAGCGATGGTCGGCGTCGTCGGCACTTTGCCCATCAGGATGTTCTGGCGCGCAAGCAGCGGGCAGGAGTAGCGAAGCGAAAGGTCGCGCAATGCCTGCTCGGTCAGCGTACATTCGTAACACGCCCCCTGCCCCGGTACGAAGACGCGCACCAGTCCAAGCAGTTCCTGAATCGCGCCGTCCACCCAGGGTTTGTTGACCCAGTAACAGAAGCGGTTCACCGCCAGACGCGCTTCGCGGTTATCGAGACAGCCGATCACCGCATCTATGCGGCGGAAGATTCCCAGCCCGACTTTGGAGGTGACGTCCCCGTTCACATACTGGACATGCACCTGCGGGTTGACGGACTTCGCGCGCGCGGCGGCGATTTCGGCTTTGCTGCGGTTGCTGTCCGTCTCGCGGAAGAGGACCGAGCGGCTCAGGTTCGCCATTTCGATCTTGTCGAAATCCACGATGAAAATATGCCCCACCCCCATCAAGGCGAGATTCTTGATGACCTCGTTGCCGAGCGCGCCCGCCCCCACCACCATGACTTTTGCGTTTTGAACTTTTTCGCGGTCCCACCACGAAATGAACTCGAAGGTGCCGAGCCGGTCCTTTTGGAGATTCGGGATGCGGATCGGTTTATCGGGAGCGATTGGCACACGGATGGGTCCGGTCGGCGGCTCGCTTCGCGCCGGACGTTCAGCCTGTCCGCCATTCCTGCCAGCCAATTCCTTCGCCCGGGTCAGGTTCGACTCGTTGACCGCGAGCGCAAACCAGCCGACGTTCTTGCGCGATTCGACCAGGTTGTGTTTCTCCAGCGTTTTGAGCGCCTCGCGCAGGGTGGCGCGGCTGACGCCGAACTTGACGATCAACTCGCGCTCGGGTGGGAGTTGTGTGCCGGGCTGGAGGCTGCCGTTTAGGAGCGAGGCGGCGAGTTCGCCAGCAACTTTCTCGGCAAGGGGTTTGTGGGAAATCCGTTCGATGTTCATGATTTTTTGGTCTGGTGGTCAGACCACGCGAAAAATTATAGGGACTCCCCGCCTCACCCCACATGGGTAAAAGGTACTGCTTTATACCGTTCTTTGACTTGCATTTCTGAAAGGGCGGGTTGATTCAGGAGGGAGGAAGCGTGTATTCCTCGGCGGGAGGGCAAGTCCGAACTCCCGAAGGATGGTTGAGATCAACTTCTCGCAGGAATTGCAGAGGAGTATAATGAGCGCAAGATTAATAAGGGTTTTGATTTAGAGGAGAATTATTGACAGATGCGGCGGCTACAGCTCCCCTGCCTGTAACCTTCTGCTCTTCCGCGCCGCATCAATCCTTAACTGTTAGCCCGTCCTCGATGGCATTGAACTTGAAGAAATGGGAGATGTCAACATGAATAAATTTGCGCTTGTTCAACGATTCTTTGTAACTGTGTTCTTGTTGTTAAGCAGTTGCGGCAGGAACCCTGACGTGCAGGTTATTGAATTAAGCAACAACACGGTTTCGTATGATGAGACCATTCACATAAATAATTGTGGTGGTAAGGCGGATAGCGAGCAAACTGCGTCACGCTCTTTTGCTACAACCATAGAAGGCGGTGCAGAATTTAAGGCGGGGTATCAAATGATAGTCGAAGGTGGCATTTCGGCAAAATATAGCCAATATCGTAATACAACAAAAAGTATGCGCCTTCTAGCCCCGCCTGGAACAAATATGGAATTTGTCTTAAGATGGTCAGAAGAAGTTCATGCAGGTAATGTAACGGTAGATGGTTCAACAGGCACTTATGAAGTTCGTGTCCCAATAGCCGTTGAGCAAGTATCAAGTCAGGATTTAGGCGGATGTAGCGGTGGAATTGTGCCAGTACAACCCACATCATCAGGTGAGGCAATCGTTTTGCCCTCGCCTACAATATCATCATTCGTACCGTCATTGCAAAGTGATAGCCCATTTCGAGAACACAAGACAACTCCAATTGTTGGTACAGGCGTACTTGCACAGGGTACATATTCCGACGGCATGGCTCCATTTAGCGAATCGGATGTTTCTGGTCACTTGAACATACAGCGAATGCGCCTTGAAGAAAATCCCGATGGATGTGGGATTGCCTATTTTAGCGCAGACAAAGTTTGGTTTGGTTCTTCGGTAAAAACCACCCTTACTATAAATGATTCAGCGGTAGGCACAATTAACCAAGCGACAGGCAGACATGGATACGTATTCGATATTCATATTAACAGCGGCGACAAGATATGCGTAACTTATTTTGAGCCGTCTGGTTTTCAGGTTGTATTTGGAGAAGATATGTATTACCATTACGATAGTTATTGCTATCGTGGTCACTGTTAAAGACAGAGGCGGGCTATCAAAGCGCGTAGTGGATTGGCGGGATTCTGCGCGATTTACAAGCATTTTTATGGCTTTAGGTTTTTCCTGCTCTCAGAGTGAGTCCACGCCCGCCCACCCGCGGGTAACGCTCCCCGTTAGGCGCTTCGTTCCAACTTCAACTTATTAAGCTTATGCAAAATTGGGAGATCAAATGTCAAGGAAAATTGGAGAGCCAATAGATTTGCATGATCCGTGGCAAGAAATTAGAGTTACATCGTGGAAGTTTTTCGACGAATCGATAGAAGAATTAGGTTATAGGCAATGCCTCTTTAGAGGTCAATCTGATTCTGAATGGGGATTAAGAACTTCGCTGGACAGGTCTTTTGATACAAACCAAAAAATAATCATGAGCGCAAAGGGAAAAGAAAGAACTTTTGCAAAAAAGAATCATGAAAATTATCTTATTAAGTCATTCCAGAAAAACGCAAATATGTACTTGGAATTTTTGCCTCCTACTAAAAAGAAGTTAGAATGGCTGGCAATAATGCAACACTATGGCGCGCCAACTCGCTTGCTGGATGTTACTTTATCTCCGCACATAGCCGCCTTTTTTGCACTAGAGTCAGGAGTAGGCGACAGTAGTGTATTTGCCATCAGACACACTGAATTACAAAAAAACAATAAGTTGTTTATCAGCAAAAGTAATTACACAAAAACGCAAGAAGCAATATTCAATGACAAGGAATGGTTTGTGAGTGTTTTCAATCCCGAATATGGGAATGAAAGGCTTTTTATGCAGCAGGGATTATTTTTAGTGCCGAGTCGTATAGACTCGGCTTTTGACAATCTCTTGAAAGATTATCAAGATTTTGCTGATAATGATGTTTGCATAAAATATATAATTCCAGCAGAACTGAGGTTAAGTGGGTTAGAAAGGCTCAAGAACATGAACATTACGTCAGCTACTTTGTTTCCAGGGATTGATGGCTTTTCCAAATCACTCAAGTTTCAAGTTCTAGAAACGATACAAAGTCAAAGGTTATTGGAGTAAGTGTTTTTTACAGTTTTGGTGTTCAGGCTGGCTCAAATGGTCTGCACTCCACACAAGCGCCTAACAAAGCGTGCAGTGGATGGTGGGGATTCTGCGCGATTTACGGGCATTTTTCTGGCTTCGAGTTTTTCCTGCTCCCAAGCAGAGTCCACGCCCGCCTACTTGCGGCTAACGCGAGCTGTTAAGCCCTTGGTCAAACATCCAACGTGCTCCAAAAACAGGAGTTGTATGAGACGATGAACCAGATATTCCTGATCGGGGGATTGTTCTTCCTCAGTATTGGATTGGTGGTGTTTTACCATCAAATCCAGGCCCTTCGATGGGGAAAGCGGAGTACTCGCTGGCCTACTACCGCAGGCGCAATCGACTCTACCAGCGTCCAAAACTTGATGAGTGCCGGGGATATAACTTACAGGCTGAAAATTGGTTACCGCTACACAGTCAATGGTGTTCAATATCATTCAAAGCGGCTTGAGTTTGGGATTCAACCTGATTTCTGGCGAAAAGAGGAGGCTGCGGAGGCGGTATCCAAATACCCGATTGGCTCAAGCGTCACGGTCTATTACAATCCTGACAATCCCAAAGTTGCGGTGTTAACCACGGGCGTTTCATCCAGTAGTCGCATTTTCGGCTGGTTCTCCTGTCTCGTACCCGTGTTTCTCGGCGCACTATCCATTGGCATCTACTTGATGGAATTATGATTTCCGATTGACAAGCCTATGCCAGCGAGAGAACGCTTCACAAGACCGGGCCGAACACAGCGTGCACTGGACTTGTGGGTACGGTACGAATTCTCGAGCATTTTCCTCGCTTCGAGTTTTCCCGGCTCCCAAGTGGCGCCAAGGCGCCATCCACGCCCGCCCACACGCAGGTATCCCGTGAAGAGCGCACGGGACGAGCCGCGAGCCGTTGGGCGGCTTCGTCAGGACGCAACTTGTAATTGCAATCTCTTTTCTGTACAATGGTTTTGCAAGATGGGCCACAAGTGAAAGGATAATCCCATGAGTATTTCAGGTCTCCAATATGGTGACTTTTTGGGGAATATTCCTTATGTCCGTTGGGGGACGGGTAAGAAGACAATGATTCTATTTCCAGGGGGACCTGGGAATACCGTTCCCAGCAGGTTTATGATCCAGAACTTTTATCGTGAATATGATCCTTTCACGGAAGAATATTCAATCTACTTCGTTTCCCGTAAGAAAGGACAACCAAAAGGATATTCGACAAGGGATATGTCGAACGATTATGCAGAGGTAATCAAGCATGATTTTAGTGGTCATGTTGATATCATTATAGGCACTTCAATGGGCGGCATGATTGCCCAACATTTTGCGGCAGATTATCCACAGTTATTTGACCACATCGTTATTGCGATTGCAGCACACAAGATGAGTGATATTGGTAAAAAAATCGATTACAAGTTTGCCCAATTATTGAGTCAAGGAAAAACGAGAAGTGCGACTGCCACGATTGTAGACGCTCTTTACCCCCCTGACATCACAAGATATTTATACAAGGTTATGTTCTGGCTTATGGGAGGTATATTGATAGGTCAAATGCATGAGACTTACAAGAATGATGTTATGGTCGAAGCACAGGCGGAATTAGACCATGAATCAAGAGATAGCCTGACTAGAATTCAAATTCCGATTCTGATAATTTGTGGTACTGCGGATGTGTACTTTCCCAGAGAGTACGTAGAAGAAACGGCAAATTTGGTCAATGGGTCAAGCCTGAAATTATACGAAGGCAAAGGTCACATGGGCGCATTGGAAGATGAAGCATTCGCAAAAGATATATTTGAATTCATCGGTCAGGAAAGGAGCAGAAAATGAAAGAACTTCGCACAGAAATCGAGATTCAGGCAACGCCAGATAAAGTATGGCAAGTCTTAACGAGTCTCGACAAGTATCCAGAGTGGAATCCATTTATCCACCATGCGATTGGAAAAGCAAAGGTGGGCGAAAAAGTGGACATCACTTTTAAGTCAGGGTCAAAAGAGATGATGTTGCATTGCACTGTCGTCAAGGTAGAGCCCAACAAAGAATTACGCTGGAAATATCATGTCGCTCTACCAATTCTATTCAGTGGTGAACATAGTTTCATCATTGAACAAGTTGAAAGCAACAAGATTCGCTTCATTGATCGAGAAATATTCAATGGCTTACTTGTTTCATCGCAAGCAAAAGATATTGACACCAATTCAAAGCAGGGTTTTGAAGCGATGGATAAGGCACTGAAAGCAAGAGCAGAGCAAAATTAGTTTTTCAGTTTCTTGTTTTGTGCAATCAGCCGCCGCCCAACACAGCGTGCACAGATGAAGTGGGAAGTCAAGGGCGCCGCAAAAAGAAGGTAGAACGGGGCGCAAGGGAGCAAAAAAACAGCAATACCTCCCCACCACTTTTACAAAGCTGCGCAAAAGTGTTGACAAGGGTTGTATAATGATTTTGGAGCGATGAGCCCGCAAAACCTTTTCAAGGTCTCCGCAAGCGGAGTTAACTATTTGGGACGTCGCTCCTTCCTTATTAGCCCAGAGGGTGGCAATGGGATCGGCTTCTTCGAACCCCAAGAGATACCTGTCGACCTTACGGACATCGTGGAAAAAGTTGAGTAGTGATAACCAGATAACCTTGCAGACATCATAGAATCAACTGAAAAAAGATTTGAGATCATTTTGATTATGCAATACCGAGTCTCAGAAAACGCAAATTTAGTGCTTGATTTGCAAGTTTTTCAGAATTTTATCGCTAAAACGTGTTTGGGCGGCGCAAAAAATAAGTTTTTGGTAGCACTCTTTAACGTTAATCATTCTACGATGTGCTCAAGGTTTCACCCATTAGCGATTTACCTTTGGCACTAAAACATTTTTTCTACTTTCGATTCCACGATGTTCTCAAGGTTGACAGATACCGGTTAGCTCACTTCCCAGCCCTAAAGCATCCATGCGTATCCGTGCAAACTGCGCTGCCGTTTGTCTTTTAGGTCGATTTGCCTTTCCAACTGCATAGGCAAATTTCAACATCTTTTGTGCCACTGCTTTCGGCTCGGCATATTGATCTACCTTGCCTTGTAGCACGTACCAAACGGTAACCAATAGCTTCCGTGCAATTGCCACAATCGCTCTGTTGTAACCTATCCGCGGTTGCAGTCGTGCCAGTTCTACCTTCCAATGCGGATGGCTGTTCGCCACGACATGCGCCGCTTCCACCATTGCCACACGCAGGTCTCGCCTACCCGCTTTGGTCATCTTGCCCGTATGCGTGGTCATTCCGCTGTCGTGTACCCGCGTTCCCATTCCCGCATACCCAACCAAATGTTTTGCATCTCCAAAGCGCTGGATGTCGCCAATCGCAGCATACACTGTCACTGCTGTGATCACTCCAAATCCCGCAATATGCAACAGACGACCGATCTCTTCGTTCTCCGCCGCAATGCCTGTCATCTCTTTCTCGATACGCGCTTCCTGCTGCTCTGCAAATTGCAGTGTCGCCAGATCGCTTTGCAGGTTCATCTTTTCTAGCTCCCCAGTGTCAATGCCTGCCACCAGCCATTGTTCGTCTTCGCAAACGGATTGCCTGCTGGCGGTTTCAGGTGATGTCGCTGGACCACTGCGTGCAGTCGATTCTTTGCCTGTGTTGCCAGATGCGTCATCTTTTGGCGCTGTGCCACCAACCCGCGCAGTTCCCGTACTTCCCGGGCGGCACCCAGATCCCCACCAGTAATCCTTTCGCTAACAACCGCGCCAAGATCGAGACCGCGATCTTGTCCGTCATTACTTGCGATCTTGTGATCAATGCTACATGTGGCGGATGCACTACCATCACCGATCCAGCATGCTCTACAAGTTCATCATACAGCTGCCAGGTGTTGGTCGTCATTTCCAGCGCCACTTCATCCTGCTTCGTTAGATTCTTTTCCATCCAACTCTCCAGGTTCAGCAGTTCCACCCTTCGTGCAGACATGACCACTTCCAAGTTTTCATCCACCCCCAATGCGATCAGGTAATGCTTATGCACATCCAGTCCAATATACCGTTTTCCATTTCCATTCATAGGGGTATACTCCTGATAATTCTGGCACACACGCCAGACTAGGTCGGGCACGTTTCTTTTTTAGGGCCGCTGAATCACACACAGATGCGAGCCTGGGGCATAGTTTGCCCTTCTCAGTTAAGCGGATCCGAACGGGCAGTCAAACACCTGAGCGGGCTTGTTCTGGTTCTTCTTTGAACTTCCCATGCACGCTTCGACTGGGCCCCTTACGCGGCGTTCCCGGGTACGCGTTCCCGTTCACCAAACAAACGGAGCATATCCAAAAACGTGCCCGACCGCAACCCTTGCGGATCGCGCTTTCATGCTAACACCTGACGCTGGGGATTCTGCGCAAATCCCAAGCAGTTCTCTACGCCTTATCCTTTTTCTGGTTGGACGGCTTCGCCGTCCCCGCCCCAAGCGGGTAACGCGAGCCGTTGGGCGCACCCTTCCAAATCAAAGCAGGGATTTCCAGAGGTGAACGCGTGAGAATAACAACACCCACAAGATATTTTTTGTTTAGCCTTCCGATATTGCTCCTTTTCAGCACGGCTTTCGTATTCGTTTCCCTGTCGCAACGGTTTAGCAAAGAATTAAGTTATGTGGTGGGGTTTCTTTTCTATGATGGTTTCTGGTGTCTTATGATTCCGTATCTCATTTTGGGAAAAGATAATTTTCTTTCGGTGTTCAAAGAAGATACTTCTTTATTTAGAAAAGAAAATTGGTGGCTTGTGCTTCTCTTACTCTCAACCACCATTGGGGCTTTCGGTATGCTTTTGAGGCACAATATCGCCAACACTCCTCGTATGCTTATCGTCACTTCGATACCTGTTGCAATCATTACAGGCACATGCGAAGAAATTCTTTGGAGGGGTTTGTACACAAAAGTCTTTCCAAAGCAAGTTGTATCAGGATTGATATATCCCACAATTGGTTTTGCGGTCTGGCATCTATCGCCACAACTTATATATCCTGCTACAATGCCTGGTGGAATGTTCGCGTTTGCAGGATTGACCTTTTTTCTTGGGTTATGCTATGGTTTAGTTGCTTATAAAACTGGCTCTTGTAGATGGACAGCCATATCTCATAGCCTAAATGGCGTCTTAGATTTTGGTGGAGCACTTGCACCAGCCGTCTTGGCTCTTATCTTTTCAAGTGCCTTACGATGAAAAGTGCGCCCAACACAGCGCGCAGCGGACAGCAGGGACTCGGCGCGTTATTTGGGCATTTTGCGTAGCTTCGGGCTTTTCCCGTTTCGGTGGCGAGTCCACGCTCCCACCCCAAGCGGGTAACGCCAGCCGTTCGGCGGCTGGTTCAACAGGAATATATCCTGCATAAATCTGATATGTTGGTTGTGAAAGAGCATCTGCTCACCCATAGCATTCTTCCCAAAAGTCAAGAACGCCGTTGAAGCCAATCGCCCTTAAAGGAGTAGCCATGAACAAGCCTAACCAATCGATTACAGGAATTGCTGAAGTAGCGTTGCGTGTCCACGACCTTGATCTGATGAGAAGATTTTACGAACAAGTGATAGGTCTTGAAGTTCTACGAGAAATCAAAGATAGCAATGGCGCAATTATATTTTATGCCGCCGGTCCAGGGAATGACCACCTGGCGCTTTTCGAAGAGAAATGGATAGATTGGTTCACGCGAGATAAATCTCCTCAAATCGACCCGAAGCTGACTACCCTTTCTCATTTTGCAATCAGGATTGCACTGGATGATTTTGAGTCTGAGAAGAAACGGATAGAGCAACTCGGCATTGAGATCGTACATTCAAATACATCGAGTTGGCTGCACTGTCGGATGTTTTACTTTTTCGATCCCGAAGGGAACTTGATCGAGTTCAACAGTCATGATGAGAGTATACGGTACAGGTGAGCGACGAAAGGACGACGCCCCGATTTTTCCTGTCGCTTCCATTATTCGGGCATGAACGGCACGGCATTCACTTGGAATAGCATCCTAAACGGGGTCGTGTACATCGCCTGGCAAGTCATCTTATCGAAAAGTGACTCGCCAATACTTGCCATTGGCACGTCCCGTGCAAAATAAAGTCATTAAGGAATTGAAAATTTTGGCATTCAGGCAATAACTCCCAAAGAGTTTCTGAAACTGACAGGTGAAATATGAGCACATTAAGATTAAGGCTTCCCGAGTCGCTTCACAAATACGCTCGTGAAATGGCAGAAAAAGAAAATATTTCCATCAATCAACTCATTACTTTGGCGTTGGCGGAAAAATTATCGGCATTAGGCGCGGAAGATTATCTAGAAATGCGGGCGAAGCGCGGAAGCAAAGCGAAGTTCTTGAAAGCCATGTCGAAGGTTCCAAAAGTCGAACCGCCAGATTATGACCGCCTATAAATAGCAGGCAGGTCTTAAGGTCAAAAGCGCGCCACCGGTAAACAGCAACCCTTAATTCAAAAAAGGATGGCTCTCGCGAACCATCCTTTTTTTGCGTATTCGAAGCAAATTACTCCATCACGACCTGGGCGCCGGCTTCTTCGAGTTTCTTCTTGGCGTCCATCGCGGCGTCCTTGCCCACGCCGGTGAGGACCTTGGACCCGGCGGTTTCCGCCATCGTCTTGGCTTCGCCGAGACCGAGGCTGGTCAACTGGCGGATGACCTTGATGACGTCAATCTTCTTCGCGCCCGCATCCTTGATGACCACATCGAACTCGGTCTTCTCTTCAACGGGTTCGGCGGAAGCGGCGGCGGCGCCACCGGCGGCAGCGGCAACAGCCACCGGAGCGGCGGCGGACACGCCCCACTTCTCTTCGAGTTTCTTCACGAGGTCAGCCGCCTCGAGGACGGAAAGAGTGGAAAGTTCTTCTACGAGTTTTTCGAGCTTGTCGGACATTGGTTAACTCCTTACGAGGTAATAGATTGGTTTATTTTCGATTTATTTGCCAGTTTACCTGTATACCTGTGTACTTGTGTACATGTATACAGGTACACAGACTATGCGGCGGCGGGGGAACCGCTCTTCTCCGTGAACGCCTTGACGACAGCCGCCAAACCGCGGGCGGGTTCCGCAATCGTGCGGACGAAGCTTCCCGGCGGGCGCTTGCAGCACGCCGAGCAGGGTCGCGCGCATGACGGGCAGCGGCGGCATATCGGAGAGCGCCTTCACCTGCGCGGCGGTCAGCGCTTTGCCAGCCATGAAACCGCCCTTCACCTTGACGAACTCGTTGGCTTTTGTAGCATCGGTCAGCGCCTTGGCGGTGGAAGCGGGGTCTGTAAACGCGAAGGAGATCGCAGAGGACTTCACCAACAGTTCCCTGGGGAACTCCATCCCGTTCGCTTCGAACGCGCGGCGCGCAAGCGTATTCTTGACGACGTGAAATTCGCCGCCCGCTTCACGGATCTTTGCGCGAATGGCATCGAGGGATTTCATGTTCGCGCCGGTGTATTCCACCAGAATGATCGCCTGGCTGCGCTTGACCCAGTCGGAATAATGGGCAAGCACCTCTTCCTTGCGTTGCTTTGTAATTGCCAAAGGGTATTCACCTCCTTTCGTGAAAAAAGTCTTTGCCACTCGCAGGGCAAAGACTTTTCGCATTCCCGAAAGGGAAATATGCTGTCAGTCTTCACCTGAGCAGGAAATTAAGTGGCGCCAAGGCGCCACACCCGCCTTCACTGGCGAAGTGGTCGTTTCAGGAATCATCGGATAGGGTTATCCGGCTCCTTGCACATGTTCATTGGGGTCGGCTTTCACGCCGGGTCCCATCGTGGTGGTGATCGTGACGCGCTTGATGAAGTTGCCCTTCGCACCGGAAGGACGCGCCTTGTTGATGGCATCCATCAACGCCACGTAATTCTCGTATAACTGGTCGGCGGAGAAGGAAGCCTTGCCGATGGAAACGTGGATGTTATTCGTCTTGTCGAGGCGGAATTCCACGCGCCCCGCCTTGGCTTCCTTGATGGCGCGCTCGATGTCCTGCGCCGCGACGACCGTGCCAGCCTTCGGGTTCGGCATGAGTCCGCGCGGACCGAGCACGCGCCGAGGCGTCCCACCTTGCCCATCGCATCGGGAGTGGCGATGGCGACGTCGAAATCCAACATTCCGCCCTCGATCTTCTTCAGGGATTCGTCATCGTCCGCGACGAAATCCGCACCGGCGGCGCGAGCCGCGGCAGCGCCTTCCGCCTGGGCAAAGACCAGCACGCGCACGGCCTTACCCAAGCCGTGAGGGAGCACGACCACGTCGCGCAACTGCTGGTCCGCCTGGCGGGAATCGAGCGCAGTGCGCATGTGAACTTCGACGGTCGCATCGAACTTGGTGATGGTGGTTTCCTTCGCCAGCGCAACCGCCTCGCGCGAAGGATAGACTTTGTCAATGTCAACTTTGGTGAGAGCCGCCAGATATTTCTTTCCGTGTTTAGCCATTTTTTCCTCCGTGGTGCAAGCGGGTCTGTGTAGTTTCGTGGTCAAATAGTCCGTTGGTCGAATAGTGACCAGGCGACTAAGCGACTAAAAAACCAAACAACCCTCCCACAAATTAGTCGGTAATCGTAATGCCCATCGAGCGGGCTGTGCCTTCGATCTGCTTCATCGCGCCTTCGAGGTTGATCGCGTTGAGGTCCTTCATTTTCATCTCGGCGATCTCCTTGATCTGCGCGCGGGTCACCTTGCCGACCTTTTCCTTGTTCGGCACGCCGGAACCTTTTTCCACCTTTGCGGCTTTACGCAGCAGCACCGCGGCAGGCGGGGTGCGCAGCACGAACGTGAACGAGCCATCGGTATAGATGGTGATCTCCGCCGGGAGGATTTCGCCCGGGCGGTTGGACGTGCGCGCGTTGTATTCCTTGCAGAACGCCATGATGTTGATGCCATGGCTTGCCAGCGCGGGACCGACCGGGGGCGCGGGGTTTGCCTTGCCAGCCTCGAGCTGGAGACGAACAATTGCTTTCAGTTTCTTTGCCATTTTCTTAAACTCCTAGTGGTTTTAGCGGGCCATTCTGGGAGACCCTCCCACCAAATCAGTGATCAGTAATCAGTGATCAGTAGTCAGTGAAACTGATAACTGATAACCGACGTCTGATGACTGCTTACTGGTTCTACGATTTTTCGACCTGCAGGAAGTCCAGTTCCACCGGCGTTTCGCGCCCGAAGAAACTGACCATCACGCGCACCTTGCTGCGTTCCATGTCAATCTCCGAGACCACACCGCGGAAGTCGTTGAACGGTCCGTCAATGATACGCACGCGCTCGCCCTGTTTGAAGGTGACTTTCACCGTGGGCGCTTCCGCTTCCATGCGCTTGACGATCTGAGCCACTTCCTCGGGGCGCGGCGGCGTGGGGTTGTTCCCCATGCCGACGAAGCCGGTCACGCCGGGGGTGTTGCGCACCACGTACCAGGATTCCTCCGTGAGCACCATGTTCACCAGCACGTAACCGGGGAAGATGTGGCGTTCCACCGTGCGGCGCTTCCCGTCCTTGACTTCGATCTCCTCCTGGGTCGGGATGACCACGTCGAAGATCTTGTCCTTCATGCCCATCGTTTCGATGCGTTGTTCGAGGTTGTGGCGCACCTTGTTCTCGTAGCCCGAGTAACAATGGATGACGAACCACGCCGGTCCCTCGACGGTCGCTTCGACGGGAGGAAGGTTGGAGGGAAGCTTCGCTTCGGGAGCAGGAGCAGGCGTCGGGTCCGAAACGGAAGCGGAACTATCCGCGGGAGCGGGTTGCTCCGCGGATGTCTCTTCCATCGGTTCCTCTTCGAACTGCTCTTGCGGTTCCTGCAATTCCATTCGTTCCTCAATTTCCTGCTGACTTACCTACAGCCCAAGCATGACATCCAGCAGTTGGGCGGCTGCGTAATCCACACCGGCGAGGAAAAGCCCCATGACCAGCATGACCAGCAAAACGAGCCCGGTCAGGCGGCGCGCTTCGGGCCACGTGGGCCAACTGACCTTGCGAAGCTCCCCGGTGGTTTCGCGGAAATAACGCTGGACGGCGTTTTCCTGTTTCCTGACTTTCTTTGCTTTCTCAGCCAAGGCAATGCTCCTTCGTTATTTTACGGCTAAAACGCCGCTGGGCGCGGCGTTGCCTTGAGGCAGGCCAGGTAGGACTTGAACCCACAACCGCTCGTTTTGGAGACGAGTGCTCTGCCAATTGAGCCACTGGCCTAAATCAGTGCCAAGGTTTCGGTGACAGGTATCAGGCAAAGACTTGACACCTGACACCCGGAACCTGACACTTTTATTACTTCGTTTCGCGGTGCGTCGTGTGCTTCCTGCAGCGCGAGCAATACTTCTTGAGTTCCATCCGATTCGGATCGTTGCGGCGATTCTTCTCGGTGGTGTAGTTCCGTCCCTTGCAGTCGTTACACTGCAAGGTGATAACCGGACGAACGTCTTTCTTCTTGGATGCCATTTTACTACCTAACTTTCAAAACTGCTAAATCTTATTCGAGGATTTTGGTGACGACACCGGCGCCGACGGTCAGACCGCCTTCGCGGATGGCGAACTTCGAACCCTGCTCCAACGCCACCGGCACGATCAACTCCACCGTCATGTTCACGTTGTCGCCCGGCATCACCATCTCCACCCCCTCCGGCAGCTTGATGTCGCCCGTCACGTCCATCGTGCGAATATAGAACTGCGGTCTGTACCCACTGAAGAACGCCTTGTGCCGCCCACCCTCTTCCTTCTTCAACACGTACACCTCCGCCAGAAACTTCTTGTGCGGCGTGATGCTCTTCGGCTTCGCCAGCACCTGCCCGCGCTCCACGTCCTCGCGTTCGATGCCGCGCAGCAACAACCCCACGTTGTCGCCTGCCATGCCTTCGTCCAACTGCTTGTGAAACATCTCCACGCCCGTCACCACCGAACTGCGCGTCTCGCGCAAGCCCACGATCTCCACCGGCTCGCCCACCTTGACCACCCCACGGTCAATGCGCCCCGTCACCACCGTCCCGCGCCCCTTGATCGAAAACACGTCTTCCACGCTCATCATGAACGGCTTCTCGATGTCGCGCTTCGGCTCCGGGATGTATTCGTCAATCACCCGCAGCAACTCGCGGATCGGCGCATACTCCGGCGCGTTCGGATCGGTCGAGGCGCTGTCCAGCGCCTGCTTGGCGCTCCCGCGCACAATCGGGGTCGTGTCGCCCGGAAAGCCCTGCTTGGTCAGCAGTTCGCGCAACTCCAACTCCACCAACTCCAGCAGCTCCGGGTCGTCCATCATGTCCACTTTGTTCAGGAACACCACGATCGAGGGCACTTCCACCTGCGCGCCAGCAGCACGTGTTCGTGCGTCTGCGGCATCGGCCCATCCGGCGCCGCCACCACCAGGATCGCCCCGTCCACCTGCGCCGCACCCGTGATCATGTTCTTGATGTAGTCGCGGTGCCCCAGCATGTCTACGTGCGCGTAGTGCCGCTTCTCCGTCTGGTATTCCACGTGCGAGATGTTGATCGTGATCCCGCGCGCCTTCTCTTCCGGCGCGTTGTCAATCTGGTCGTAGGCTTTGAATTCCGCCTGCCCCATCATCGCCGCCACCTTCGTGATCGCCGCCGTCAGCGTCGTCTTCCCATGATCGATGTGCCCCATCGTCCCCACGTTCAGATGCGGTTTGCTTCGGTCAAACTTTTCCTTCGCCATCTTCCGGTCTCCTTATTGGTTTACAAGAATGCTTCTCAGCAACTGAGCCCTCAACGAGACTTGAACCCGTGACCTCACCCTTACCAAGGGTGTGCTCTACCGACTGAGCTATGAGGGCTTGACGTGCTGTTTTCCCTTGCGGGAGCGCCGGTGAACGTCCGGCGCAAGGTGGGCAGTGAAGGATTCGAACCTCCGAAGTCTTCTGACAACTGATTTACAGTCAGTCCCCTTTGGCCACTTGGGTAACTGCCCATGGTTATTGATAAAACGATCACCGACTTATACCTCAACCGGCAATCCAGAGCCGACGACGAGAATCGAACTCGTAACCGCCCGCTTACAAGGCGGGTGCTCTGCCGATTGAGCTACGTCGGCGAGGCATTAAGCGAGCAGATTATACCAAAACAATTCAGAGCGTCAAGTAATTTGGACGGCAATGAAGTTGAAACGCGAATTGAAACCCGCCCCTTGACATCCAATCCCGATTCGATTATTATTTAGAACGGATGTTCTATTATGGATAACGCGAACCGCTTTGCCCTGATGATAGAAGCCCTGACAGAACTCGTGCAGGAGGAACAGATGCTTTCGACATCTGACGCGCCTCGGACTCCGCCGATGGCTGGCCTGCCGACCCTGAATTCTGTCCTCGCCGACCTCTCTCCCCTGCCGAACGAAGCGCTCTTCCTCGGCATGGCGGACGACGGTTTGCCTGTCCTCCTCAACCTGAGCGATCCCGTTCCCGGCCCCATCCTCATCACCGGCGACGGCGGCAAGCGGCAAGACGAAATTCCTGCAAACCATCGCGCGCGCCGCGGATATGCTCCACACCCCGGAACACGTCCAATACGGCGTGATCACCTCCCGTCCCGACGAATGGAAGTCCATTCCCGCCAGCCGCAACAACGCAGGCATTTACGACGTGCAGGGCGAAAACATCATTGAACTCCTGCAATCGCTGGTCGCCTGAGCGCACCGCAACAAGGGCGGAGATCAATCCGTCCTGCTGCTGGTTGACGACCTGGAGGCGCTCACAAACCTGGATGAATCCTCCCAGCAAAACCTGCGCTGGCTCCTCCTGCGCGGATCGAGCCGCCGGGTGTGGTTGTTCATCACCTTGAACGCTTCAGCGGCGCACAGCCTGACGGATTGGCTGGACTTTTTCCACACGCGCCTGTTCGGTCATGTCAAGGATGCGGAGGCTGCCTATCTTCTTACCGGCAATCGCAGTCACACCCTCGACCATCTGACCGCAGGCGTTCAGTTTGCCATGCGCGAGGACAGCCGCCTGTTGAGTTTCTGGCTCCCCGCCATTGGACAGTGAAAGGCAGGTACGATTATGCACACCGGAATGTTATGGTTCGATAACGACCCACGCACCACGTTGAACGTGAAGATCCAAAAAGCCATTGACTATTACAGCAAGAAGTTCGGGCGCGTCCCCGACCTGTGCCTCGTGCATCCCAGCATGTTGGAAGGCGGGCAAAAACAATTCGAGTTTGGGAAGATGGTCATCCGCCCCTATCGTTCGGTCATGCCCGGTCATTTTTGGATCGGCGTCGAGGACCAGAAGTAAAATCGAGACCGCCCGCAACCTTCGCCGCGGACAATCTCGATTGTCCTTAAGCCTCCCGCATTACTGGCAGTGCGGGAGGTTATTCTTTAACCAACCGCCGCCGCGAACGCGATCGCCTGGGTTTCGGTATGGCTCAGACTCACTGACCAGACCGCCAAGCCCAATTGTTTTGCCAGCCTCTCCCCTTCCCCATGCAAAACCAGATACGGGGCGTTCCTTTCATCGGAACGGATTTCAATTTCCAGCCAGCCTACATCGCCAATGCCGCAACCCAATGCCTTCGCAACCGCCTCCTTGGCGGCAAAACGCGCCGCCAGCGAAGGGATGCGCCCTCCGCATTCACGCCGCTCGACCTCGGTGAAAACTCTCATCAGGAAGCGTTCTCCGTGCCGCTCCACCGCTTCACGCACGCGCGAAATCTCGATCAGGTCAACGCCGGTTCGCAAATTCATGTCGCCCCCATTACGGTCCCGCTACGGCAATCACGAGGCGGTCCGGGTCTATGTATTTTCGCGCGGCTTCCAGCACGTCATCGCGGGTCACACTGCGGACAAGCGACTCGTAACGCTGGTAATAATCCATGCCGAGATCGTAACGGTGGATGTTTAGGATCGCGCTGACCATGCCGTTGTTCGATTCGAGCGAAAGCGGCAGGCGTCCGATGTAATTTGCCTGGCTGTCCGCCAGTTCCTCTTTCGTCACGCCGGATTTCACAAAACGGCGCAGTTCCTTTTCGATCAAACCAAGCGCCTTGCCCACATTCGACGGGTTCACGCCCGCCGTCACCTCCCAACTGCCGGGACCCGTCCCCGCGTGCAGGCTGGAGTAGGCGTAATATGCCAAGCCGGATTTTTCGCGCACCACGCCGCCGATGCGCCCCATCATGCCGAATTGCCCCAACACCGAATTGCCCAGAGATGCCGCCATGTAATCGGGACTTTTGCGCCTGGGTCCAACCACGCCCACGACAATATCGGATTGCGATTTTCCCCTTATCGGGTGGTGACGTTTCTTTGTCTTGCGGACAGCCTGAGCGGAGGAAGAGGCGGCGCTTCCTTCTGACCCGGAACCTGCCAGCCGCCCAGATAGCGTTCCACCTCCTCGACGGCTTTCTTCGGGTGGATCGCGCCCACAATGGCAATCACCAAGCCCCGGGGTCCATAATGGAGGCGGTGAAATTCCTTCATCTCGCTGCGGGCAATGGACTGGATTGTCTCCACGAAGCCGTCGGTCGGTCTGCCGTAGGGATGTTTCCTATACAGCATTTGCTCGAAGATGAGGTCTGCCATTTCGGCGGTATCCTGCGCGCGCAGGGCAAGCCCGGTGAGCAGTTGCGTGCGCAGACGTTCGATTTCATCGGCGGGAAAGACCGGCGTTTGCAGGGACTCGGCAAGCAGTTGAAGCAGGAGCGGTAAATCCTCCACCAGTGCCCGCCCGCCGAAGTTCGTGTTGTGCACGCCGGAGTCGAAGCCCATGCTGGCGCCTACCGATTCGAGTTCGTTGTAAATTTCGTCGAAGGTGCGCGTTTGCGTGCCGCGCATCAGCGAGGCTGCGACAAAATCCGCCAGACCGAGTTTCTCATCGCTTTCGAAGATCGCCCCGGCGGGAAGATACCCGCCAAACGAAACGGAGGGACTGTTGAAGTTCGAGCGCGCCAGGACGGTGATGCCGTTTGGAAGTTTTGCTTCGAGCACATCCTCGGGGCTGGGCAGGGACGATTTCACAAGTTTGAAGTTTGGCTTTGCCATTTACGCGCCCCTCCCGTTTGGAATGTACGTTCCGACCACGCGGTAGCGCGGCTGGAGGTAGATCTGCGCCACACGCTGGACGTCCTTCGGCGTGACCTTCGCAAGTTTATTGAGGTAGGCGGTGTACCAGGAATAATCGGCGAACATTGCGGTGTAGCCCATCCAGAATGCCTGATGGGTGATGTTCTCGCTTCCATAGGCGAACACCGCGCGCGCCTGCTTGACCGCACGTTTGATTTCTTCATCGGGAACGGGCTCATCCTGAAGTTTTTTGATTTCGTCGCCGAGAACGGAGAGGGCTTCCTCGGTTTTTCGGTCTGGGCGGTGTGTGATGGTGATGCGATACAGATACGGGTCAATGGTGGATTCCGACCAGCCGGAGACATCCACTGCAAATTCCCTATCCACCAGCGCGCGATAGAGGCGGGAGGTTTTGTAGGAGAGTCCGCTGGCGCCGTTGAGCAGGCTTTCCAGCACCTGGAGCGGGAAATAATCCGGGTGGGTGGCGTTTGGAAAATGCCAGGCGACCTGGGTGAAAGCAGTTTCGCCGGGTCCTTCCACCACGAGGCGGATTTCGCCTTTTTGTTCCGGTTCCGGGCGGGCGATGCGCGGCGGGTTCGAGCCGTTGGGAATGGACTCGTACAACTCCCGGATGCGCTGGAGCATGGATTTCGTCTCGAAATCGCCGGCGATGGAAAGCACGGCGTTGCCGGGGACGTAATACGTGCGGTAGTGGGCGTACAATTCGTCGCGCGTGATGGTCTTCAAGTCCGCCATGTCGCCGATGATGTCGTGATGGTAGGGATGCACGCGGAAAGCGGCGTGCTGGACCGCCTCGCTCAACAGGAAGGTGGGTTCATTCTCGCTGCCCTCCCGCTCGGAGATGATGACCGTGCGCTCGGACTCGACTCCCTTTTTGTCGAAGATGCTGTTCTGCATCCTGTCCGCTTCGAGGCGCAGGGCGAGGTCAATTTTACCGGCGGGCATGGTCTCATAATACCGGGTGGAATCGCGCGAGGTGGATGCGTTCCAGCGTCCGCCGTCTCTGGAGATGGCTTTATCCAATACCCTGGCTGGGAATTTCTTCGTCCCCTTGAACATCATGTGCTCGGTCCAGTGGGAGATGCCGGTCCTGCCGGTGGGCTCATCGCGCGAGCCGACACGGTACCAGATCCACGAAGAGATGATGGGCGCGGTGTGAATCTCCTTGAGCATCACCTTCATGCCGTTTTTGAGCGTGACTTGCGTAACCGGATTCTTCATGTACCTCCAAAGTTAATTCATCCTGTTGAAAACACAGGCGGTTTGGGAACCGCCTGTGAGCTAGAAAATCTACGGGCAAATTCGCTCTCCATCCATGTTGACGGCATCGGGCACAAGGAAACAGTACAGGGGTTCGATCACTTCCTGCAAGCCGACGAAGGGTTCGTTCAGTTCCGTTTGCGAGAGCGGAATGTTGACCGGCACATCCAGCACAACGGGGACCTGGGTATCCACCGGGACGGTCAGATTGAGGAGGACGGGCAGGACGGTGCCTTGCGGCAGGGTGATGGTGGTGTTGGCGCGGGTGATATCGAGCACTTCGGAATTGATGGTGACGCGCGCGTTGGTGATGGTCACGTCCTGGCTGAGGACGACGTTCGTCTGCTGGTTGAGCGCCAGGTCGAACTTCACGGGGATGGACGTTTCCACTTTCACACTGGTCTGGATGTTGGCGCGTTCCATTTTTTCGAAGTTTTCGTACAAACCGCCCGGCAGCCCCACGAGGCTTTTGCCGACATCCATGATGTAGTTGACGTCCAGCCCCAGGCGGTACACGCTGACCACCAGCACGATCAAGATGACCGCCATGAGGATGTTAATGGTAAGAGAAATGATGCTTGCCATCGTCCAAAAGCGGGGAGCCCAAACGGAGGCGCCGCTTCTCGAAGCAGAATCAGGCTTCAGGTCCGCGGTGGAGGCGGGCTGTTCAATGGAAACCGGCTTGGGCTTGGATTTCTTTTCCTTGGGAGGAGGGGCATCCTTTTTAAGAGATTGTACAGGCGGATGGGGCTCGCCGCTGGTCTGCTTCGGCAGATTTATGATATCCCCAAGCGTTCTTTGAGGCAGGCGCGTGAGCGGAGAAAGGCTCCCCAGTAGTTTGCGAAACCTTTTGACAGGGTCTTCTTTGATGGGGTGGTCTGTCATTGTGCCTCCTGTGCGAAACGATGCCTAATCTTAGCATAGTTATCCCGCCTGATGGAGTGGTTTCGGCGTTCTCGATGCGCTCCGCGGTTGAGGCAAAACCCGTCCCATAACTCAGTTACTTACCTTACGCGGTAGGGGCGACCCATCCATGTTTTGCCAAATGCCTGGTGCAGGGCGACCCTTTCTTGCAGATGGGCTGCCTGTTTCCCCCAAACGGGTCGCCCCTACGACGAAATCGCGTAAGGTGAGTCAGGTATGCAAAGAAACCGCCATGACGCCGGGTTTTTTCGACTCTCCCTAATTCAATGGGAAAGAGTCTAAACACGAAAGGCGCCAAGCCCACAAAGGGGGGAAGGGATGGATTCTTTCCTTCGTGGCCTGATACAAAAAAGGTTGGTTGCAGACCTGACAGGTTTTATCGTGTAGTGAGTCGATTCGGTTTCTGCGAATCAGAGTCGCGCTGGTTGATTATGGTTCTGTGGAAATGTCGCCACGGCGCCACGCGACGCCTGTCAGGTCTTTTTCATCCTTCTGGATCGGTCAATTAAGATGAAAACGATATGAGAACGTCTTGTGATTTGAGATTTTCTCAAATATAATTTTGAAGTTTGTTTCAACAACATGGAGGCTTGAACGTGGAAAAACAATTTTTCATCGCTGTGATCGGCGCTGGACCGGCTGGTCTTTTTGGAGCGCGCGAACTCGCCAGCCATGGAGTTCGGGTGGCGCTCTTCAACCGCGATATCAAGGCGGGCGGTCTCGCGGAATATGGGATTTATCCCGTAAAACACACCATGAAGGAGGGATTGCGCAAGCAGTTCCGGCAGGCGCTGGAACTGGCGGAGATTGATTATTATGGCAACGTCGTCGTCGGCGTGAACGGCGACATGACGCTCGACAACATCCGCGCGATGGGCTTCGACGCCGTGCTGGTCACCGCCGGCGCGCAGGGGACGAAATCGCTCAACCTGCCGGGCGAAGACACGGAAGGCGTGTATCACGCCAAAGACGTGGTCTATCATTACAACAAACTGCCTCCCTTTAGTCAGCGCAAATTCCGTTTTGGAAAACGCGGCGCCATCATCGGCGCGGGCAACGTGATGGTGGATATCGCCCGCCATCTCATCAACTTTCAAAAAGCCGAGGAAGTGACCGCCGTGGTGCGGCGCGGTCCGGGCGAGGTGAACTTCACCAAGGACGAGATGAAGCACCTCATCACCTACCTTGACCTGGATGAATTCGAGCGCGAAATGGCGCGCGTCCGCCCGGCGCTGGATGCGATTCAGCAGGACCCGGAGATCGGCAGGCACAAGGTGCTGGATGCCCTCTCCAAAGCCGACCCCAAAACCGACAACGCCAAATTCCACTTCGACTTCCTCGCCTCACCCACCGCGATGTACGGCGAGAACGGCTTGCTGACCAAACTGGAAGTGGAAGAAAACATCCTCGTGATGAAGGACGGCAAGCCTGCTGCCAAAGGCACTGGCGTCAAGCGCACGCTGGATGTGGACACCGTTATCTTCGCCATCGGCGACAAAGTGGACGAATCCTTTGGCTTGCCGACCGAATGGGGCGAGTTCAAGAAAAACCAGGAGCCGAAATTCCCGGTGGAAGGCGTCTCCTACGAATCGCCCATTGAGGGAGTGTTTGTGGGTGGATGGTCGCGCAAGGCAAGCGAAGGCTTGGTCGGCTATGCCCGCCGCGACGGCGTCAATGCGGCGAAGGCGATCCTGCACTATCTCGAAACCAAATCGCCCGCGGATGCCAGCCCCGAAGCGGTGACTGAGAAGATCCGCTCCCTGCCCAAGCCGGTCATCCTGAAGGACGACCTCAAGCGGCTCGAGGCTGTGGAAGCCGAAGAAGCCAAAAAGCGCGGGCTGGAGGAATTCAAGTTCGCCAACAACGAAGAGATGCTGCAAGCGATGGGTCTGATCGAAACCGCATAACCCGCAGGAATCTGGACGGCACAACCGCCGGGAGCGCTGACTGCTCCCGGCGGTGATTTTTTTAACGACCGAACGCATCAGACTCGCCGTCAGCGGCTTCCCCGCCCCGGGCTGTGGATTCCGCTGTCGGCGGGCGGGAGGCGGATGAGGGAAGGGAGTCCCCTCTCCCTGTGGGAAAGGATCAGGGTGAGGGAAAATACGTGTTTTTCGCAAAACTGCGTACCATCAGTGCACTCACCTTACGCAGCAGGGGCGAATCGAGAAAAAACAGTTCTACCGTTTTTAGACACGACGTACACAAAGTATTCATGAAAGGGTTTCATCCTGAAGGATGAAAAAGACCTGACAGGCGTCGCGTGGCGCCGTGGCGACATTTCCACACAACCATAATCAACCAGCGCGACTCTGATTCGCAGAAACCGAATCGACTCACTACACGATAAAACCTGTCAGGTCTGCAACCAACCTTTTTATATCAGGCCACGAAGGAAAGATCCATCCCTTCCCCCCTTTGTGGGTTTGACGCCCTTCGTGTTTAGGCTCTTTCCCGTTAATTACGGGAGAGCCGAAATTAAGAGGAAGCCAGTCCGGGTTCTCCAAATATTGAAAAGTGACTGCAATCTTTAATTCCGCGGGGACAGGGTATAGTGTAGGAGCAGTTTTCTGCCGTTCGTCGGTAATGGGCATGATATAGGAGGTGATCATGAATCCCAAACAGGCGTTTATGCCTGCTGTAAATAAGGAAGGAAGCGAATCAAAGGAAAAAAGCGCTCTTCCCCGTACTGCCTGGATCTATTTGATATTTGGGGTGTTGTGGGTTTTGTTGAGCGATGCGGCGGCGGCAATGTTTGCCCCCGTCCTTCCCGGCTCGGTGCTGGCACAAATCTTCAAGGGTTTGCTGTTCGTGAGCGCAAGCGCCCTGCTGATTCATTTCGTGTTGCAGCGCGAGGTGCGAAAACTGACGGAGAGCGAACAACGCTACAAACTCTTATTCGAGAACAACCCGCATCCCATGTGGGTGTACGACCTGGAAACGCTCGCCTTCCTGATGGTCAACGATGCCGCCATCCAGCAATACGGCTATACCCGCGAGGAATTCCTCGGCATGACCATCAAGGATATCCGCCCGTCGGAGGAACTCCACGCCTTGCTGGAAAACATCGCGGGCAGAACCGCCGTCATGCAGTCCTCGAGCGGCTGGAAACACCGCAAAAAAGACGGCTCCCTGATTGACGTGGAAATTTCATCTCACAGCATGACGTACGGCGGCCGCCCTGCCCGCCTCGTCCTGGCAACCGATGTGACCGAACGCCGCCGGACGGAGCGGGCATTGGAGGAAAGCGAGGAACGGTACCGAACCTTGTTCGAGGCTTCCGGCGACGCCATCGTCCTCAGCGACCTGAATGCGAACATCGTCCTGTGCAACCAACAGGCGGCGGAAATGCTGGGGCTAGGCTCCGTGGACGAAATCATCGGGCGCAGTGTGTTCGAGTTCATCGTCCCCGAACACCACGAACAGGCCATGGAGAAAACCGGTCGGGTGCTGGAGCGCGGGCAGTTGAAGTCGTTCGAGTTCGACCTGCTCAAACAGGACGGCTCGCGGTCCTCTGCCGAAGCCAGTTACGTCCTGTTGAAGAATGCGGATGGGACGCCGCGCCTTCTGTTGAGCATCATCCGCGATATCACTGACCGCAAACGGACGAGGGAACGGCTGGCATATCAAGCCGAACTCCTTGCCAACGTGCAGGATGCAATCGTCGGCACCGATGAAAACCTGCGCGTCACCTACTGGAACCGGGCGGCGATGGAACTGTTCGGCTGGATGGAGAAGGAAGCGTTGGGCAGGAATACACAGGAACTGTTCAAAGCCCATGTGCCGGGGTCTTCGCGCGAAGAGACGCTCGAAGCGTTCATGACAACCGGGCAGTTCGACGGCGAGGCGTTTACCGCCCGCAAGGACGGCGTTTACATCAATGCCCACATCCGGTCGGTGACTTTGAAGGATTCAAAGGGCGATTTCAAGGGGTTGGTCACGTCCATCCGCGACATCACCGAGCGCAAACAGGCGGAGATGGTATTGCGCCGAAACGAGCAGATCCTGCGCGATGCCCAGTCCATTGCCAGCCTGGGCAGTTGGAGCGCCGACTTGAAGGCAAGGCTGCTTTACGCCAGCCCGGAAGGCGCGCGTCTCGTGGGATGGGCACCCGGCGTTCACAAGTTGGAGGAACTGCTGGAAACCACCCACCCCGACGACAGGGAACGCATCCAATCCGCCTGGATGGATGCCGTAGAGGATGTGTCGCCATTCGACATCGAATACCGCGTCATCGTGGACGGGAAAGTCCGCTGGCTGCATGTGACGGCGAAGATCACCTTCGACGCGGAAGGGAAGCCGTTCTCCGCCATCGGCGTGCTGCAGGATATCACCGAGCGCAAACAGGCGGAGGAGCAGCTGCGCGTTTCGGAGGAGCGCTTCCGCCTGCTGGTCGAAAACATCGAAGAAGGTTTCTGGATCACCGACCCATTCGATGGCACGGAGCTCTACCTCAGTCCTGCCATCAAGAAAATCTGGGGGCGTCCGCCCAATGAGTTGATGGAAAAACCGTCC
This sequence comes from Chloroflexota bacterium, assembly GCA_013112685.1. GTDB lineage: Bacteria > Chloroflexota > Anaerolineae > Anaerolineales > Villigracilaceae > Villigracilis. The sequence goes on from JABFGC010000002.1 coordinate 2,961,619, forward strand.
GCGTTTCTTGAGAATATCCTGCCCGAAGACCGTCCCATCGTGTTGAGCAACATGGAAAAACAAAAGGAGGGCAGGCAGACCAGCATGGAATACCGCATCCGCCGTCCCGACGGTTCGATGCGCTGGATCTGGGACCGCGCCTTCCCCGTATTCGATGAAAACGGGAAGATCAAATTCATCACCGGGCTGGTGACGGATATTACCGACCGCAAAGCGGCGGAGGGAAGGATCCGCCTGCACCTTCAGCGCCTCACCGCCCTGAACGAGATTGACCGCGCCATCGGCTCCAGCTTTGACATGCGCTTCTCCCTGGAAGTCCTGTTGCAGGAGGCGCTCTCGCAATTGAAAGTGGATGCGGCTTGTGTCCTGCTGTTGAACCCCGTGGACCAGTCGCTGGAGTTCATGGCTGGCAGGGGCTTCCATACTTCCGCGATCCAACGGTCACGCCTGCGCCTTGGCGAGGGGTTTGCCGGTCAGGCCGGGCTGGAACGCAAAGTAGTGCACGTGCCAAACCTGCCCGATACAGGCGCGCTGTTCACACGCGGGGAACTCTTGCAAGACGAGGAATTCATCGAATATTTTGGCGTGCCGCTCATCGCAAAGGGCGCGCTCAAAGGCGTGCTGGAGGTCTTCCATCGCTTGCCGCTGAACCCCGACCCGGACTGGCTGAACTTCCTCGAGACGCTCGGTGGGCAAGCCGCCATCGCTGTGGACAACGCGCAACTGTTCGAGGGGATTCAAAAGTCGAACCAGGAACTGGTCACCGCTTACGACGCCACCATTGCGGGCTGGTCGCACGCCATGGACCTGCGCGACAAGGAAACCGAGGGTCACACCCAGCGCGTCACCGAGATCACCCAGAAACTGGCGGAGCGCATGGGCATCAGCCGGCGTGAGTTGATTCACATCCGGCGCGGCGCGCTCCTGCACGACATCGGCAAACTGGGCGTGCCGGACCACATCCTGCTCAAACCGGATAAACTCACCGAGGAAGAGTGGGAAATCATGAAACAGCATCCAACCCACGCCTACAAAATGCTGTTGTCCATCAACTACCTGCGCCCGGCATTGGATATTCCCTACTGCCATCACGAAAAATGGGACGGCAGCGGTTATCCGCGCGGATTAAAGGGGGATCAGATTCCGCTCGCGGCGCGCGTCTTCGCCATCGTGGATGTTTGGGATGCGCTTCGCTCGGATCGTCCCTACCGTCCGGGCTGGTCCCCGGAAAAGATTCGGAACTACATCCTGGAGCAATCCGGCAAACACTTCGACCCGCAGGTGGTGGAGACGTTCCTGAAGATGATGGATGAGCAGCCGGAGTTGTTCTAACCTGTTTTAGCCGCCCGGCGGCTGTGGGGGATTCTCATCCGAAGCGGTCGTATTCTTTGACTTCTCCAGACCGGAAAGATACCAGGAGAACAGAAACAGAAAACCGGGTGAGGCGCACAACAACATGTATACGCCGCCAGGACCGGAATAGCCGCCGATGAGCAGGGAGACGACCAGGCTCAGGAGAACGATCGCGCCGCCCAAACCTTCCTTCCACCAGCCAAGCAGCATCCCGATGATGAGCCCGAAGGGTCCGAAGAGCAAAAGCAGCCATTCGAAGGGTTTGACCGTTGCTGGGTCGAACCCTTCGCCGAGGAACATCAACAGGAAAACCGAGATGATGAGCAGGCTCGAAATCCGCGCGGTCCAGCGCACGGCAAGATGGAACGAACTGATGGGTTTCTCTGAAACGGTCATGATGCGCCTCCTGTCCGGCATGACCTGGATTGTGTTTGCCAATTCCCCCATTCAATAAAAACGCCGCCTGTGTGCTGCGGCGAAATTTGCGATCACATCCTTTATATAGTTTTCAAGGCGCGCTTTCCAGTGTCATTTGTCACAGTCCCACGCCAGCGCCCGTTCTGCCCCGCGCCGGACACTTGACGATTTTTCGCGGCGTACTATACTTTAATTCCAACAAGTACATCAACAAGTTAAAATCGTAGGGCAAGATGGCATCTTGCCAGGGGCAATTTAGCAAATTGCCCTACACCTTCATGTCGTTTGGGTACCAGGTGACAGAATTTCCCGCCTCATGGCTTGTGTTCACGGAAAGGAAATGAGAACATGTCTGGCGTACAAATCGGGCAGGTAACCCACTACTTCGACCACATCAACGTTGCCGTCCTCTCATTGACCGAGGCGATCCGCGTCGGCGATACGGTTCACATCCTCGGTCATTCCACTGATTTCAGGCAGGAGGTGACTTCATTGCAGGTCGAACATCAGCCGGTCCATGAAGCAAAGCCCGGCGACGACGTGGCGATGAAAGTCGCCCAGCGGGTGCACGTTCACGATAAGGTTTTCAAACTCACGGATGAGTGACGGCGTTGTTCTGTAAAAGAGACAGCCGCCTTAAAAGCGGCAGTCTCATTCTTGCCTTATCCCAACTTCCCCGTCACCTTCTCCACTTCCTCCAAAATCTCCCCTGATTTCACAAGCGCTTTCATTGCATTGTGATCGTTGTACAAGGGGCGGTCAATATGTAAATGCGCCACATGCCTGCGAATCACTTCGCGGGCTTTGAGCGAGCCTTTACCCGGCGTGAACTCGCGGAAGTCCAGCGCCTGCGCCGCCGCCATGAATTCGATTCCCAGCACGCCGTAGGCATTATCCAAAATCTGTCCGTTCTTCAGCGCCGTGTTCATACCCATCGAGACGAAGTCCTCCTGGTCCGCTGCGGCAGGGATGGACTGGATCGAAGCGGGCGCGGAGAGGATGCGCTGCTCCACGATAAGATGGTCCGCCGTATATTGCGAGAGCATCAGCCCGGAATAGAATCCCGGCTCATGCGCGAGGAAATCCGGCAGTCCCTGAGAAAGAGCCGGGTTGGTCAGGCGGTTCAGCCGCCGCTCGGAGAGGACGCACACCATCGTGATCGCCGCTCCCGCCATGTCCATCGGCAACGAAACCGGGGAACCCTGGAAGTTCGCGCCGGTCAGCGTCAATTTATCTTCGGGAATGAAAATGGGATTATCGCCCACACCGTTCAATTCGATCTCCACCTGCGACCTTGCATACGCAACCGCATCGCGCGCCGCGCCGATGACCTGCGGCGTGGAGCGCATCGAGTAGGCGTCCTGCACCTTCGTTTTCATTTTGCCCGTCGTCAAATCCGACCCGGCAACGACCTTCATGATATTTTGCGCCGAAGTAATCGCGCCCCTGAAGCCGCGCAGTTCGTGCAGTTTCGTGTTGTATGGTTTCAAATTTCCAAGCAGCGCTTCGATCGTCATCGCGGCGGCAATCTCCGCCTGTTTGATGAAGCGCTCAAAGTCAAAGAGTTGAAGCGCGGACATCGCCGTCAGCACATTGGAACCGTTGATCGCCGCGAGACCGTCCCGCGCCTGCAAGCCGGGGATCGGAATCCCGGCCCGCCGCATCGCTTCGTGACCGGGAAGCCGCTCGCCGTTGAAAAGGGCTTCTCCTTCACCCATGAGCAGGAGCGCGGCTTGCGCCATCGGAGCGAGGTCGCCGCTGGCGCCCACCGAGCCTTTGGTGCAAACCACCGGCGTGACGCCTTTGTTCAGCATCTCCACCAGCGTGAGCGTAATCTCCGGGCGGCAGCCGGAATTCCCGTGCGCGTGGACGTTGATGCGCCCCGCCAGCGCCGCGCGGACGTGTTCGATGGGAAGCGGTTCGCCGATTCCCGCCGCGTGGTTGTAGATGAGATATTTCTGGAATTCCTTTACCTGATCGTCGTTCAGGACTTTTTCCGAAAACTCGCCGATCCCGGTGTTCGTGCCGTACATGATCTCCTTTGCGGCAAGTTTCTCCTCCAGCATCGCGCGGCAGACTTTGATGCGTTCCAGCGCTGCGGGGGCAAGTTCCACTTTCTCGTTCTCCCGCGCAATCGCAGCGAGTTTTTCGATCGTGAGAGACGAACCGTCGAGCATGATGGGCATAAGAGACTCCTTGGGGGGATTTCAGACTTCCGAATCACTCACCTTACGCTAAAAACCGCCAAGCCGCCAGGAACGCATAAAAAAACTTGGCGACTTGGCGTCACGGCAGTTCAACAAGGGGGCGACTGGGTAACGTGAGCGAATCATTTCAATATTGTAACGCCGTTTGCGGGTTTGATTATGCTATACTGACTTCATTAGAGAGCGCAATTGCAATTCCCGCCCGGTTGTGCGCGAGCGACGGCGCGGCGGCAGGATTCAAATCCATTGATAACAGGCATGGAGGCTGTTTTGATGCTGGGGGACCGGCGTACCGGGAAACTTTCAACGCAATTACTTCGCAACGGAATTTGAAGACCGGATTTATTACAATACCGAGGAGAGGAGCGGAGGAGGAGATGTCTAAACCTGCCGGAGAATCGCAAACCACGCTGAAAGCGCGTTTCGCGGAATGGATGCCATGCCCATCCGCCGGAATCAGGAGAGAACTGCTTGTAAATGAAGCCTGATACAAACCACGTAAGCACAGGAAAAACAGGGCAAACCTTTTGGATGCGCCTGACCGAGCCGCACGTCTCCATCCCGGAGGCGGAACGCCAGCGCGTGCGTTTGACTGCGGCCTTGTCGCTCGCGCTGATGCTGACGAGTGCGGCGGCGGTGCCGGGTCAGTTTTTGCTGGGCAGCCTGACATCCGACGTGTGGACGGTACTGGCGGCAACCGCGTCGCTGGTCGCGGCGTACGCGCTCAGCCGTTCGCCCCGCGCCGGCTTGGCGGTTTGGTTTGTGCTTTTCCCGATTCTTTCCGCCCCCTGATCATCAGCGTTGCGAACGAAAACCCCCCTGCCGTTAGCCGCCCTGTGCCTGACGGCGTTGACCGCCAGCCTGATCGCCTCACCGCGCCTGACGGCGTTTTTCTACCTGCTGACGCTCTCCGTCCCCGCGGCGTTTGGCGCCCGGTTTCCCGACACCCCCCTCGATTCCGTTGTGATGAACACTTTCATCATCGGCTCGGTCGGCGCGCTGGCGCTCCTGACCGCGAACCTGCGCAGACGCGACCAGAAACAGATCGAAGAGCAATCCACCTCCCTGGCAAGAAGCGAGCGCAAGTACCGCTCCCTGGTGGACCACGCCCTGACCGGCGTGTACCAGACCAATCTCAAAGGGAATCTGCTGTTCGCCAACCCCGAACTGTCGCGCATGCTCAATTACGATCCGCACACCGACCTGAGGGGGATGCAGGTTGCCAGCCGCTACAAAAACCCGCAGGACCGCGCCCGCCTGCTGGAACTACTGAAACGCGACGGCAGGGTCAGAAACTTTGAAACGGATCTGCTGACGAGCGACAACCAGGCGCGCACCGTGCTGATGAGCGCCCTGCTCGAAGGCGAAATCATCGTCGGGATGATCCAGGATATCACCGAACGCAAGCGGGCGGATGAGACCCTGCGCGAAAGCGAACAGCGTTACCAGCACGTGCTCGATAACATGCTCGAAGGCTGCCAGATCATCGGCTTCGACTGGCGCTATCTTTACGTCAACGAGGCGGTTGCGGCGCAGGGCAGGCAGACCCGCGAAGTCCTGATCGGGCACACCATGATGGAGATATACCCCGGCATCGAGGATACCGGGGTGTTCGCCGTGCTGCGTCACTGCATGGAGGATCGTCTCCCCAGGCGCATAGAGACTGAATTCGTTTTCCCGGACGGCTCCAAAGGCTGGTTCGACCTCAGCATTCAACCTGTGCCAGAAGGCATTTTCATCCTCTCGATGGAGATCACCGAACGCAAACGGGCGGAAGCCGAACGCCTGGACCGCATCGCCGCCGAGCAAGCCAGCCGCGCCAAGAACGAATTCCTCTCGCGCATGAGCCACGAACTGCGCACGCCGCTCAACGTCATCCTCGGCTTTGCCCAGTTGTTGAAGATGGACAAACTCAATCCCAGCCAACTGCGCGGCGTGGAGCAGATCTACAGGTCGGGGCGCTTCCTGCTCGACCTGGTGAACGAAGTGCTGGATATCGCCCGCATCGAAGCCGGACGGATGACGATCTCGCCCGAAGCGGTGCGGCTGGATGAGGCGGTTAACGATGTCGTCGAACTCATCCGCCCCATGCTGGCGTCGCGCCGCCTCTCGCTCAGCCTGAGCCTTCCCTCCGCCGCCGATGTCTTCGTGCTTGCCGACCGCCAGCGTCTCAAACAGGTGCTGCTGAACCTGCTCTCGAACGCGGTCAAGTACAACCGCGAGGGCGGCGGGATCGCCGTCAGCGCAAACCTGACCATTGATGGGCAGGTCCGGCTCCAGGTCCGGGATGGAGGCGAGGGCATCCCGCCCGAAAAAATGGATCGGCTCTTCGTCCCCTTCGACCGTCTCGATTCTGCAACTGTGGAGGGAACGGGGCTGGGGCTGACACTCTCCAAAGGGTTGATCGAAGCCATGGGCGGGCGCATCGGCGCGGAGAGCAGGGCGGGCGAAGGCAGCACGTTTTGGATCGAACTGAAACTGGCGACCGAAAAACTTATGGAGGTTATTATGGCTGAAGTGGAAGAAAACCTGAGCGAATTCATGCGCCAGGGGCGCGGACTGGTCCTATACGTGGAGGACAACCTCGCCAACGTCAACCTGGTGGAAGCCATCATGGAGCGCCTGCCGGGCGTGAAGTTGATCACCGCCATGCAGGGGCGGCTCGCCATGTCGCTGGCGAAGGAACACCAGCCCGACCTGATCCTGCTCGACCTGCACCTGCCCGATATCTACGGCGCGGAAGTGCTGCGCTGGCTGAAGGAGGAACCCGCCACGCAGGGGATCCCTGTTGTGATCATCAGCGCAGACGTGATGGCGGCGCGCGCCGAAGACCTTCTGGCGCAGGGCGCACACGCCTACCTCGCCAAACCGATTGACGTGAAGGAATTCCTCAGCCTGGTCGAGGAGCATCTCAGCCCGCCGAAAGCCGCGAAGAAGGGCAGGGGCAGGAAGGGCGAGAGCGGATGATTCTCGATTTGCGATTGACGATTTGCGATTGACGATTTTAGTTTGACGATTTGGGTTTTTACCTTGCAATCCCTGCTTTCCAAACTCCGCTCCCCCCTCTCGCTGCGACAGACGATCTGGCTGATGACGTACGTCGGTGTGATCACGCTGTTCCCCATCATCACGAGCGGGATCGTCTTTTTCACCGCGCGCGTCGAGGAGCAAGCCTGGCGCGGACGGCAGGGCGAGGCGGCAAACGCCGCCGCCTTCACCGTGTCCGAATTCATTCACCGAACGGACAATGCGCTCATCATGCTTGCCTCATTTGGGCGCGACGAACTGGTGGAAGATGAGGATTCCCCGGCGGAGGAGGACTCCGACGAACGGGAATTCCTGGAAACCTTCCTCCAGAACAACCCCGCCATCCTGGAGATCGTCTACCTGGATGGGAACGGACGTGTCCTGGCAAATGCGCCGCGTGAACAACCGCTGCTTGCCAACACGTTTACCGCCTCCCAATCCCAGTGGTTTCGGGTGGCGCAAGGGGGGGAACGATACGAAAGCCCGCTCCAGGTTTCCTCCGCGGACGAACCTTACCTAATCCTCGCCAGGCCCTCCGGCGACGGCGGCGTGATCGCCGCGCGCGTGCGCATGCAGGTCTTGTGGGATGCAGTGAGGGGCATCCGCTTTGGCGAGCGCGGCAGCCGCCTACGTCGTCAGCCTCGAAGGGGAAGTGATCGCCCACTCAGACCCGGCGCTGGTGCTTGCCAGGGGAAAATATTGCGACCGCCCCGAATTTGCCGAGATGCTTGCCGCACCGGATTACAAGTGGCACGGCTCGTACCGGAACTTCCAGAATGTGGATGTGGTCGGTTCCAGCGCTGGCGTGGCGGAGGGGGAAGACCTGAGACCGGATTGGATCGTGGTGACGGAACTCCCGCGCTGGGAGGCTTACGCCGCCACGCGCACCGCCCTGATCGTGATCGGCGGAAGCCTGTTCGCGCCGCTGATGCTCGTAGGCTGGGTCAGCGCGCAGCTGGCAGACCGCCGGTTCCTGCACCCGCTCGACCGGTTGAGCGAAGGCGCGGCGCGCTTCGGCCGGGGCGAACTGGAATACCGCATCCACCTCCCCCACCGCGACGAGATCGGCAAATTGGGCGAGGCATTCAACGCGATGGGCAGCCAGCTGGAATTGCGCCAGGCGGAACTGCTCGAGGCGGAGACCCGCCTCCGCAATATCGTCGAGGGTTTGCCCGGCATCGCCTACGTGGCTGAGTTCGGCGAATACGGCGCATGGCTCTATGTCAGCCCCCAGATCGAGTCCATCCTGGGCTACCCCCCGCAGGAATGGCAAGCCGACCCTCAACTGTGGAGCCGGTGCGTCCACCCTGAAGACCGCCGGAAAGTGCTGGAGGACGAATCGAATCAATGGGAGCGCTCGCCGGACCGGCATCATACCATCGAGTACCGCCTGCTGGCGCGCGATGGCCGCCTGGTCTGGGTGCGGGATGAATACGTAACGCTTCGGGACGAAAACGGCGTCCCGCGGCTCTGGCAGGGCGTGTTGTACGACATCACCGACCGCAAACAGGCGGAGCAGGCGCCGCGGCGGCGCGAAGCGATCCTCAGCGCGGTGGGCTACGCCGCCGAGCGCTTCCTGCAAGCCCCCCGCCTTTGCCGAATCCATCCAGGACGTGCTGGAACGGCTGGGGCTGGCGGGCGGCGTGAGCCGCACCTACATCTTCGAGAACCGCCTCGCCGACGGCGAAATCCTGTGCAGCCAGCGTTACGAGTGGGTCGCGCCGGGCGTCGCGCCGCAGATCGAAAACGAAGATTTCCAAAACTTTTCCATACGCTCGAACGGCTACGGCAGGTGGGAGGAAATGCTCGGCGCGGGTCAGGTGGTTCATGGTCACATTAGGGACTTTCCCGAAAACGAGCGCGGATTATTCGAAATGCAGGGCATTCTTTCGGTGGCGGTTGTGCCGATCTTCCGCGGCGGGGAATGGTGGGGGTTCATCGGCTTCGACGACTGCGAAACCGAACGGGACTGGCCCCCGCCGAGCTGGATGCCCTGCGCGCCGCCGCCGGGATGCTGGGAGCGGGCGCCGCGCCGCCAGCAGATCGAAGAGACCCTGCGGCAGAACGAGCGGAAATACCATTCCATCCTCGAAGACATCACCGAACTGGTCGTCCGCTTCCTGCCGGACGGGACGATCACCTACGTCAACGACGCGTATTGCCGCTATTACAAGAAGACCCGCGAGGAATTGATCGGCGCCAGTATCTTTGCCGACGCCATCGAGGACTTCCCGCAGAAACTCCGCGAGCATTTCGAATCCTTCACGCTCGACCGTCCGATCGCCTTATTCGAACAGTACGATGTCCTCCCCGGCGGGGAGAAGCGCTGGCGTGAATGGGTGGACCGCGCGCTCTTCGACGACGCCGGGAACCTGGTCGAATTTCAATCCACAGGGCGCGACATCAGCATGCGCAGGCAGGCGGAGCAGGAGCGCGGTCATTTGCTGGTCAAGATTCAGGTGCACGCCGCCGAACTGGAAGCGGCGAACGAGGAACTGCGCCGCGCCCACGATGCCGCCGAAACCGCCAGCCGCGCCAAGAGCGAATTCCTCTCCCTGCTCAGCCACGAACTGCGTACCCCGCTCAACGCCATCCTCGGTTTCAGCCAACTGCTGGAGATGGACGCCGACTCCCTGACTGAACGCGCGGCGAAGGGCGTCCGGCAGATCAACCAGAGCGGACGCCAGATGCTGGCAATGATTGACGACCTGCTGGGACCTGACGCGGGTGGATACGGGGCGCCTCTCCCTGGACCTCCAAGCGGTGGACGCCGCCTCCGCCGTTGCAACGGTCTGCACTGCGCTGACGCCCGCCGCCGGGAAAAAGCGCATCCGCCTGACCGTTGGGACTCTCCCCACCTTGCGCACCGTCCGCGCCGACCCGCGCCGCCTGGATCGAATCCTGCGCATCCTCGTCGGCAACGCCATCGAATTCACGCCCGAAGACGGCTATGTGAACATCGGGATGCGCGTCGCGCAAATCCCCACAACCGACCCCGCTTTGCAGGATGCCATCGGCGAAACCCGCATCGGGTCTGCGCATTTCGGTGTCGGATACCGGCATCGGCATCCGTCCCAGCCTCCTGCCGCGCCTGTTCGAGCCGTTTACGCAGGCGGAACCGTCCGCCACCCGTTCGCATGGCGGCTTGGGCATCGGGCTGGCGCTGGCGCGCCGGCTGGCGGAATCGCACGGGGGGCGCATCTGGGCGGAAAGCGAAGGCGAAGGAAAGGGCAGCACGTTCCATTTGGAACTGCCGTTGGACATGCCCCAAACTTCCGAAGTCTTGTCAAAGGAATAACTTCATGCTCGATGCATCCCTCAAAAACGCACGCATTCTGATCGTGGACGACCAGGAGTCGAACGTCCTCGTGGTGGAAAGCATGTTGGAACGGAACGGCTACACCCGCCTGAAAGGCGTCACCGACCCGCGCCGGGCCTCGCCCTGTTCGACGAATTCCAACCCGACCTGATCCTGCTCGACCTGCACATGCCGCACCTCGACGGCTTTGCCGTGATGGAGCAGTTGCGCGAGCGCATCGCGCCGGACGATTACCTGCCCATCCTCGTCCTCACCGCCGACATCGCCCCCGAAGCCAAACTGCGCGCCCGGCGGGCGGCGCGCGCGACTTCCTCACCAAGCCGCTGGATGTGGCGGAGGTCTCCCTGCGGGTGCGCAACCTGCTGGAGACCCGTTATCTCCACCAGCAGCAGCAAAGGCAAAACGAGGTTTTGGAGGAAAAGGTGGAGGCGCGCACTGCCGACCTCGAGCGCCAGTTCCGGCGGCTCTCGGCGCGCGCACCATCGAAATCGCCATCAGCAGCTCCACCGACCTGCGGCTGACGCTCAAGATCATCGTCGAGCAGGTGGCGGATCAACTGGAGGCGGATGCGGTCTGCATCCTGCTCTTCAACCCGCACATGCTCACGCTGGAATTCGCCGCTGGGAGCGGCTTCCACACCGGAGCCATCCAAAACTCGCGGCTCCACCTGGGAGAGGGCATCGCCGGGTACGCCGCCCTCAAGCGCGAGCTGATCGTCATCCCCGACATTCGGGAGGAAAAGGAATTCGTCCGCGCGGACCTGCTGGCAGGGGAGAACTTTACCGGGTACTGGGGCGTGCCGCTGGTCGCCAAGGGGGAGGTGAAAGGGTTGCTCGAAGTCTTTCACCGCAACCACCGCGATGAAGACCCTGCCTGGATGGATTTCCTGAAAACGCTGGCGGGGCAGTCTGCCATCGCCATAGACAACGCCCAGCTCTTCGAAGACCTGAAGCGCTCCCACACCGAACTGGTGCTGGCATACGACGATACCATCGAAGGCTGGTCGCGGGCGATGGACTTGCGCGACCGCGAGACCGAAGGTCACACCCGGCGCGTCACCGAAATGACCTTGAACCTGGCGCGGCTGGCGGATATAAGCACGGAGCGTCTGATCCACGTCAAACGCGGCGCGCTCCTGCACGACATAGGCAAACTCGGCGTGCCGGATTCCATCCTGCACAAACCCGGCGCGCTCACCGATGACGAGTGGAAGATCATGCACCGGCATCCGCAGCTTGCCTACGATATGCTTTCGCCCATCGCTTACCTGAAGCCCGCGCTCGACATCCCCTACTGCCATCACGAAAAATGGGACGGCACGGGCTACCCGCGCGGCTTGAAGGGGGAGGAAATCCCGCTCGAGGCGCGCCTCTTCGCCGTCGCCGACGTTTGGGATGCGCTGACCTCGGATCGTCCCTATCGCGCCGCATGGTCCCAGGAAAAAGCGCTGGAGTACATCAAAGAGCAATCGGGCAGGCACTTCGACCCCCAGGCGGTGGAATTGTTTTTCGGACTCAGAGAGTGTCTGTAAAGTCAAACCTCTATACCACAACGACGCGAAGACTCCAAGACTCAAAGAAAAAAACTTTGCGGCTTCGTGCCTTAGCGCCTTCGCGGTCGGGTTTTCAGACGGTCTCTCAGACTTTCGAAGTCTGGTATTTTGACAATTCGTCAAATATGAAATAGAATTTGGCGCATGGCAGGGTGGAGAAGAAAATCCTCCTGCTAAATTCTACGCCACAGACAAAGGAGGCTCCCATGGCAAAATTCATTCAAGCAGTAACCCAATATGGACCACGCGTGGAACTCAAACCCACCGCTCAACTGGAAAAAGTAGCGGAGTGGATGTCCATGCGCACCGGGCTGAACAAGTCCGAGATTTTGATGATCCTTCAGGAGCAGAGCGAAGCCATTCTGTACTTCAACAAGGACGGCGTGCCCGTAAAATTACCCGGCGTGGGGACGTTCACCCCCAGCATCGAAGGCGATGGCACGTTCAATATCGGCTTTCGCGCCGATCCCGCCCTCAAGAAAGGCATCAATTCCACCGACGCCTACGAGGGCGAGATTAAGAACCGCGAACGAATCGGCTGGACGAGACAACAGTACAAGGAATTGTGGGATAGCGAGCATCCCCAAGACCCGCTGGAAATCTAATCCCCGAACGCACACCGAGCCGCTTGGATCATGGATCCAGGCGGCTCAAATTCTCAACGTCCAAGACCTCCTAAGTCTTGGAGACTTCGGAGGTCTGAAACCGATAGGCTCGGATTCCCAATCCGATAGGCTCAAATTTCAATCCGATAGGCTCGGATTCCCAATCCGATAGGCTCAAATTTCAATCCGATAGGCTCGGATTCCCAATCCGATAGGCTCGGATTCCCAAGATCGAAGACTTCCGAAGTCTGGCAGACTTCGGAAGTCTAAAAAGGGTACTTTGCGCTATACTGCAACGGCGGTGTGATGCAAATGGTCTTCCTCCTCCCGGAGGCGTGATATGAAACCCAAGTCCCCTCCCTCCCCCAAAAGGACGCCCTGCGCAAACGCGCGGAAAAAGCCCTGCGCGGGAAGCCGCGCGCACCCGAAAGGCTGACCCGCGCCGACATGCAGGGACTGATCCACGAACTGCAGGTGCACCAGATCGAACTGGAGATGCAGAACGAGGAACTGCGCCGCGCCCAAAATGAACTCGAAGAGGCGCGCGACCGCTACAGCGACCTGTACGACTTCGCGCCGGCGGGTCATCTCACGCTGGACGGGAAGAACGTCATCCGCGAAGCCAACCTGACGGCGGCGGCGCTGCTGGGCATGGACCGCGTCCGTCTCCTCAGGCTTTCTTTCAGCCGCTTCATCTCCCGCGGCGACCAGGATGTGTTCCATCTCTTCCGCAAACGCCTGGACGAAATGCAAACGCGGCAGGACCGTGAACTGAAAATGGTCAGGGCGGACGGCTTCGAATTCTACGCCTCTCTTGCCGGGATCGCCGCGCACAACCCCGAAGAAGCGCCGGTTTACCGCATCGCGTTGAGCGACATCACCGAACGCAAACGCGCGGAAATGGAATTACGCGAGTCGCAGGAACGCCTTGCTCTTGCGATCCACTCCGCCAACGTCGGTCTGTGGGATTGGGATTTGCGGACGAACCAGGTGCAGTACTCGCGGGAATGGAAAAGCCAGTTGGGCTATGAAGATCACGAACTCTCGAACGATTTTTCGGAATGGGAGAGCCGCGTCCACCCCGAAGATCTGGAGCGCGCCAAAGCGACCGTCAGCGGCTACATCGCAAATCCATATCCCAACTTCAATAACGAATTTCGGATGCGCCACAGGGACGGATCGTACCGCTGGATCCTTGCCCAGGCTTCGCTCTTGTACGATGAGCGGGGAAAACCGACCCGCATGATCGGCTCGCACATTGACATCACCGAACGCAAACGCGCGGAAGATGCGCTGCGCGAGAGCGAGGAACGCTTTTCAACCGCCTTCTTCATGAACCCGGCCCCACAATCCATCCTTTCGCTTAAAACCGGGCAGGTTTTGGAAGTTAATGATGCTTCCTGTCAATTATTCGGATATAGTCGTGAAGAATTGATCGGCATTGACCCGGGCGCGCTCGATTTATGGAATGACCCTGGCGAAGAGTTGGCTGCCCTTGAAGAATTACAAACCACAGGCCGCCTGCTCGCCAGGGAGGTCACGGTCCGCAGAAAATCAGGCGAGGTGCGTACCATCCTGTTTACCGCTGAACAGACTGCCTGGAAGGGCGAACCTTGTCTGATCACAACCTCGCTCGACATCACCAAGCGCAAGCAGGCGGAGGAAGCGCTGCGGAGAGGCGGGCAAGTGCTTCGTTTATTCGTCGAACACTCGCCCGCCGCCATCGCCATGTTCGACCGCGACATGAAGTACATCGTCGCCAGCCGCCGCTACCTCATTGACTACGATCTGGGCGAACAAAATGTGGTCGGGCGCTCGCATTACGATGTGTTCCCCGAAATCCCCGAACGCTGGAAGGAAATTCACCGCCGCTGTCTGGCAGGGGCAATGGAGCGAGCCGAGGAAGACCCGTTCCCGCGCGCGGATGGGAGGCTCGATTGGGTGCGCTGGGAAATTCGCCCATGGTATGAAGCAAACAATGAGATCGGCGGGGTCATCCTGTTCTCGGAAGTCATCACCGAGCGCAAACGCGCACGGGACGAAATCCGCCTCCACCGCGACCGCCTCGCCGACCTCTCGCGCCAACTGGTCGAAGCGCACGAGATCGAACAGCGCGCCATCGGACGCGAACTGCACGACCAGATCGGGCAGATGCTGACCGCCTTGAAATTAACCATCGAAGTTGCGATGCAAATGCCGCCTGAACAAGCCCTGCAAAAAGCCATGCAGGGAAAACAAATCATGGACGAGTTGATCAACCGCGTCAGCCGCCTCTCGCTCGAACTGCGCCCGCCCATGCTCGACGACCTCGGTCTCGTCCCCGCGCTGTTGTGGCATATCAACCGCTTTCAGGAACAAACCCAAATCGAAGTGGACTTCAAACACAGCGGCGTGGAGGGCAGGCGTTTTGCGTCCGAAATCGAAACCACCGCCTACCGCGTGGTGCAGGAGTCGCTGACCAACGTGGCGCGTCATGCCCGGGCAACGCGCGCCGGGATCGAGGTCCGGGTTGACGCGGATGGAATGAACATTCAAATCGAAGACGACGGGGCGGGCTTCGATCCGCAAGCCGCGCTCGATCTCAATCGCGGGCTGGGCGGGATGCGCGAACGCGTCCACCTGGTCGGCGGGTCGTTCCAAATCGAATCGCAGATCGGAAAAGGGACGCGGAAAATCATCCGCCTGCCGTTGTAGCGCAAGTAGCGCAAGTCTATTGCAGATTAACAAATTAATCCGACAATGCGAAAGCCGCTGTTTCAGTACCGCAACATTCATGTTGCGCCGCCCATCGCAAGATGAATCTTGCGGTACTCCATTGTCAGAATAATTTGGAAATGTACAATAGACTTGCGCTACAACTGCCGTTGAAGGAGGTAACATGATTGACATCATCCTTGCCGACGATCACCAGATCGTGCGCGAGGCGCTGCGCCTCCTGCTCGAAACGCAGGCGGATTTCAAGGTCATCGCCGAGACGGGCGACGGGCTGGAGGCGATTCAATTACTGGAGAAGCACAAGCCCGACGTGCTGATCGTGGATATGATGATGCCGGGTCTTTCGGGACTGGAAGTTGCGCGGCGGACGAAGCGCGTTTCCCCCGCCACGAAAGTGATCGTACTTTCGATGCACGACGCCGAAAGTTACGTCGTCGAGTCGTTGCAGGCGGGTGTGGCGGGTTACGTGCTGAAGAAGAGTTCCTCGCAGGAATTGATCTTCGCCATCCGCCAGGCATTATCAGGGAATCTCTACCTCAGCCCGTCGCTCAACGAACGCGCCATACAGGCATACATGCAGAGATCGCAGGCATCGCGCGTCGAGGACCCCTTCGAATCGCTCACCGACCGCGAGCGCGACGTCTTTCAACTCGCCGCAGAGGGGATGAGCAATCCGCAGATCGCGGAGAAATTATCATTAAGCGCGCGTACCGTCGAAATGCACCGCGCGAATCTGATGAAAAAACTGGGCTTGAAATCGCAGACCGACCTAGTGAAGTACGCCGTGAAGCGGGGCGTGGTGTAGTTTGCCCTCATCCCCAGCCCTTCTCCCGTGGGGAGAAGGGAGTCCAGTCCCCTCTCCCTTTGGGGGAGGGTGCCGACACTTGCACCTGGCGCAAGTGCAGGTGAGGCGGGTGGGGGTCGGGGTACAGGGCAAAACCAATCCAAATACAGTACATTCACGAATAGCCGCTTGACCGTTCCTCCGGTATCGTGGGAGCATTGAAACAGGTATGAAAGGCAAGAAACTCCCATGAACAAACCGATCCGCATTTTACTCGTGGACGACAGTCCCTTTTTTCTCGAAGCCGCGCGCGACTTCATCCAGCATCAGGAGGCGATGAGCGTGGCGGGCGTCGCCGTCAATGCAGAGGAAGCCGTCGCCCGCTTGCGGGATTTACAACCCGACGTCATCCTGCTGGACTTGAATCTCGCACGCAGTTCTGGCTTGGAATTGATCCCGGTCTTCAAGGAAAACCTGCCGGCTGCAAAGATCGTCGTGTTGACCATCATGGAGGAGTCCAGTTACCGCGCCGCGGCGTTGCAGGCGGGCGCGGACGATTTCGTCCCCAAGAACGATATGGGCAACAGACTCGTGACCGTCATCCATGGCCTGATGGGACGTTCCGAATCTGCGCCGTCCTCCGTTTGGTCGAAGGAGGCGGAGCGGCGCAGGGAAAATCTTGAGGTGTCGCTCGACGACCTCAGCGATTTGATCTGCCGCTTCCGTCCAGACGGCACGCTGACCTACGTCAACGACGCATACTGCCGCTATTACGGCAGGAGCCGCGAGGAACTGATCGGCTCGAATTTCATTTCCAGCGCGGCGGACGACTTTCCGCAGAAACTTCGCGAGCACCTCCAAGCCTTTACGCCCGATCAGCCGGTCATCGCCTTCGAGCAATACGACATCCTTCCAAACGGGGAGAAGCGCTGGCGCGAATGGGTGGACCGCGCTTTCTTCGACAAGGACGGCAAGATCGTCGAGTTCCAATCCACCGGGCGCGACATTACCGAGCGCAAACGGGCGGAGATGGAATTGCGCGGGAGCCGGGCGCAGTTGCAGGGCGTGATCCATTCGACCATGGACGCCATCCTCAGCATTGACGAGGATCACCGCATCACGTTATTCAATCCAGCCGCCGAGCAGATGTTCGGATGCCCGGCCTCCGAGGCGGTCGGCTCGCCGCTGGACCGCTTCATTCCCGAAACGGCGCGCGGGAAACATCGTGAATTTGTGCGCGCCTACGGTCGTTCCGGCGAGACGCGCCGCACGATGGAAACGCGCACGCTCGATCTGAGTTGTCTGCGCGCCGACGGGACGTCCTTCCCCGGTGAAATCTCCATTTCCCACTTCTGAAATGAACGGCAGGAAGACCTTCATCGCCTCCATCCGCGACATTACCGAGCGCAAACGGGCGGAGATGGAAGTGCGCGAAAGCGAAGACCGTTACCGCGACCTGGTGGAGAACACCCGCGACCTGATCTGCACACACGACCTGGAGGGGCGCATCCTGACCGTGAACCGGGCGGCAATCGTCCTGATGGGCTATAAACGCAGTGAACTCATTGGAAAAAACCTGCGCGACTTCCTGCTCCCCCAGCACCGTCCCGCCTTCGACGGTTATATTTCCCTGCTGAAACGGGATGGAATGGCAGGCGGCTTGATGACCATACTCACCAAACGCGGCGAAGCCCGTATTTGGGAATATTCCAACACCCTGCGCGGCGCGGGCGGCGTTGAGCCGGTCGTGCGCGGCTATGCCCACGACATCACCGCGCGCAAACGGGCCGAGGAAGCCCTGCGCGAAGGGGAAAGGCGTTACCGTCAACTTTTCGAGTCGAACCCGCATCCGATGTGGGTCTATGACCTCGAAACGCTGCGCTTCCTCGCCGTCAACGACGCGGCTATATCCCATTACGGCTACTCGCGCGAAGAGTTCCTCGGCATGACCATCAAGGATATTCGTCCCTCCGAGGACGTGCCGCGCCTGCTGGAGAACGTCGCACACGTGACCAGTGGTCTGGATCAGGCGGGCGATTGGCGTCACTTAAAAAAAGACGGCAGTATCATTGACGTGGAGATCGCCTCGCACACGCTGGATTTCGACGGACACCGGGCGGAGGTGGTCCACGCCAACGATATCACTGCGCGCAAACAGGCGGAGGAAAGACTCGCCGCCTCCGAAGCGGAACTGCGCGCGCTCTTTGCCGCCATGCGCGACGTGGTGCTGATGATTGACCGCGACGGAATCTACCGCAAGATCGCGCCCACCGACCCGGGTTTCCTCTACCGTCCGCCCGATGAATTGCTGGGGAAATCCCTGCGCGATGTCTTCCCTCCCGCAGACGCCGAGAAATTCCTGGGCGTGATGCGCCGCGTGCTGGAGACGAAGCAGGTCGAACAGGTGGAATACGAACTTCCCATCGGCGGGCGGAGCGTGTGGTTCTCCGCCTCCATCACGCCGATGACCGGGGATATGACGGTCTGGGTGGCGCGCGACATCACCGAGCGCAAACAGGCGGAGGAACGCATCCAGCGGCAGGTGGGCTATTTGAGCGCGCTCGCGGGAATTGACCGCGCCATCCTTTCCACGCTGGACGTGCGGGCAACCTTGAAATACCTTATCTCCCAGGCGGCGTCGCTGCTGAACGTGGATGCCGCGACCGTCCTGCTCCTCGACCCGTATAAGGGCGCGCTCGAATTCGGCGCCGGGACGGGTTTTCGCACGGACGCCGTTCGGACTGCCAGCGTCGCATTGGGCGAGGGTTACGCCGGCAGAGCCGCGCTGGAACGCCGCAAGGTGCAGATTCACAACCTGGCGGAGGAGCCGGACAATCTGTTCCTGACAGGTTTTCTGAAAGACGAGGACTTCGTCAGCTATTACGGCGCGCCGCTTATCGTACAGGGAAGGGTGGTCGGTGTGCTGGAGGCGTTCCACCGCTCGAGGAGGGAGCGCGACCAGGAATGGTTTGATTTCTTCGGCACGTTAGCCGGTCAAGCCGCCATCGCCATAGACAATGCCAGGCTGGTCGAGGGCATCCAGGTCGCCAACACGGAACTCCTGCTCGCGTACGACGCCACCATCGAAGGCTGGTCGCGCGCCATGGACCTGCGCGACAGGGAGACCGAAGGTCACACCCGGCGCGTCGCCGAAATGACCCTGAACCTGGCGCGGCTGGCGGGTATGAGCGACGCTGAAATGGTGCACGTGCGGCGCGGCGCGCTCCTGCACGACATGGGCAAACTCGGCGTGCCGGATTCCATCCTGTACAAACGCGGCGCGCTCACCGATGATGAGTGGAAGATCATGCGCCGGCATCCGCAGTTTGCCTTCGACATGCTTTCGCCCATTGCCTATCTGAAACCCGCGCTGGACATCCCCTACTATCATCATGAAAAATGGGACGGCACGGGCTACCCTCACGGTTTGCGGGGCGAGGAAATTCCGCTCGCCGCGCGCCTCTTCGCCGTCGCCGACGTTTGGGATGCGCTGACCTCGGACCGTCCCTACCGCCCTGCGTGGTCGGAGGAAAAAGCGCTGGAGTACATCAAAGAGCAATCGGGCAGGCACTTCGACCCCCAGGCAGTGGAGTTGTTCTTCCGACTCAGACTTCCGAAGTAGGGGCGACCCATCCATGTTTTTGCCAAATGCCTGGCACAGGGCGACCCTTTCTTGCAGATTGGCTGCCTGTTTTGCCCAAACGGGTCGCCCCTACGATGAAATCGCGTAAGGTGAGTCAATAATTCATGTTACGCACCCTCACCCCCGTCCCCTCTCCCAGTGGGAGAGGGGTGAAGGGGTGAGGGAGAAGGAACTGCGTAAGGTGAGTCAATAATTCGTCGTGCGGTCAATCAAGCCAAGTTCCCGTGCGCGGGCGTCACACCAGCGGAAGACCCAGATGCTGACCGCGCCGAACAGCACGCTCAATCCCAGCAGCACGCCGAGGATTTCCAGGTTGCTGAAGTTCGCCAGCGTCGGGAACGCCTGCGCCACGTTCCCCACCAGCGAGCGCCGCAGCAACTCCAGCCAGTACGTGGTCGGCATGAAATAACCGATGGGACGCGACCATTCGGGCAGGACATCCAGCGGGAAGACCGCACCGCTGAAAATGTACAGCGCGCCCGCCGTCGCTTCGCCGATGAAGCCTTCGTGGCGGGCAACTGTCAACGTGATGCCAGCCAGCAGCAAGCCCAGCAGCGCGAGCATCACCACACCGACGATGAGGGTCACGATGAACAACAGCCAGTCCACTTCTGCAAAGTTGATCTTCACATTCAGGAACAAAAGTCCCGCCGCGATGGTGATGAAGACGGCAATCGAACCCGTGATAAATCTCGCCACCCCGCGCCCCAGCAAATACAGCGGAATGTAGATGGGCGCGATGTACATGTATTTCAGCGTCTTGTAATGCTCGCGGTCGTCCACCACTGCCCACGAGACGCCCGTCATCACCGCGCCGACGTAGATGTAAAAAGCGTTGCCCAAGTAAATGTAAGGGAACAGCGCGCTGTTGTAATTTCCCTGCGTGATGATGCCGTACATGATGACCAGGATCGCCGCGCCCGAGATCGGCTTGACGATGGAATACACCGCGAACAAAAACGGGTCGGTCCAGTTGGATTCGATCAGCCATCCCAGCCACGCCGCCATGCGGAACGAACGCCATGAAGTTGTTGTTTGCATAAATCACCTTTTATGTCATTGCGAGGAGTGGCGCGGTTCGCGCCACGACGAAGCAATCTCCAGGAAGGAGGGAGATTGCTTCGTCGTCGCTCCGCTCCTCCTCGCAATGACATGCTATCTCCGACTCTCCGTGATCCTTCCCTCCCTCACCGCCAATTTCTCGATGTGCGCCAGCAGAATCTTCGCCGTCACGATGAACACCACCGAGAGGATCGCAAGGATCAGGATTTCCAGTCGCACGGTCAAAAAGCCGAACTGGAATCCGGTCGGGAAGACCAGCTGCCGCATCGCATCCATGCCCAGCGTGAGCGGGATAACCGACGCGCCCGCCGCCACCCAGAACGGCAGCGACTTGATCGGGAAGTAAAAGCCCGAAGCGAGGAAGATCGGCTCCTGCGCCAGGTTTGCCATGTGCCAGGCTTCGCGCCCGAAGAGCAAAAACGCCGAAGCCATCATCATACCCATGCCGTACAAAGCCACCATCGCCAGCATGAAGACGAGAAACAGTTGCAGGTAACTCGACACGGTATAGGTCACGCCGAAGAGGAAGACGCCCAGCAGGGTCACTGCCAGCGCGCGCATCGCCGTCGCCAGCATTCCGCCCAGCGCCATGCCGAGCAGGATCGCCATCATCGAGTTCGGCGCCATGATGTACAAAGCGAGGTTGCCCTGCTCCTTTTCCCAATACAACTGGCTGGACATGCTCCACAGGATGTTCATCCAGAACGCGGTCATCGCGCCGCCCATCACCACGAAGCCGATGTACTCCTCCGGCGCGTTCAACGCGCGATAAACCAACACGTACGCGATTACCGCCAGCATCGGCATGATCACGTCGAACACCATCCACGAAATCTCGCGTCGCTGCCCGACGATGCGCGGGTATGAACGCGCGATGATGGTCTTCAGGAACAGCCGCCAGCCGGTATCCTTGCGGGAATACTTCTTTTGTACAGCGAGATTTATCTCGCTTTCGCGCGAAATGAATTTCGCGGTACTATCCACATTACTGGGTTTCACTGGATTCCTCCTCGGTTGCGCGAGATATTATCTCGCGTTACGCTACGCGGTTTCACTGGATTCCTCTTCCGCCATGCTGCGGCCCACCAGGTCGACGAACACATCTTCGAGCGTCGGCTCGCGCTTGCTCAGGCTCATCACCTTCACATCCTTTTGCGTGAAGAGATTGATGACTCGTGCCAGGGCGGATTCCTCGACCAGACTGAGACTCAACTTCGCGCCGGTCTCCGTCTCCGTGATCGCCGCTTTCGTGACCTCGGGCTGGTCCAGCAAAATTTGCTGGTTCAACCCGTTGAGCGGACTCGTCTGAATCTCGAACAGCGCATCCTTTTGCAGTCTCTGCTTCAACGCGGATGGCGTGTCGCACGCCAGCACCCGTCCCTTGTTGATGATAGCGACGCGGTCGCACAACTCGTCGGCTTCGACCATGTAGTGCGTGGTCAGCAGGAGCGTGCGGGTCTTGTCCGCTTTCAGCCATTCGATGATGAACTTGCGGACATCGCGCGATGCGCCCACGTCCAAGCCGAGGGTGGGTTCGTCGAGGAAAAGCACTTCGGGGTCGGTCAGGAATCCGCGCACGATGTTCATCTTCTGGCGCAGACCGGTCGAGAGGTCGGACGATTTCGTGTGCATCCGGTCCTTCATGCCGACCATTTCGAGTAGCGCCTCGATGCGTTCGTTGGCTTCCTTCGACGGCACGCCGTAGAACTGCGAGAACATCCACAGGTTTTCGCGCACGGTCAGCAAGCCGTATCCCGAAGACTCGCCGCCCGAGACCATGTTGATCTTCGGGCGCACCAGATGCGGCTCGGTGTGGACGTCGGCTCCCGCCACGCGCGCCCAGCCCGAAGTCGGGGAAAGCAGCGTGGTCAGGACTTTGATCAGGGTGGTTTTGCCTGCGCCGTTCGGACCGAGCAATCCGAACAGTTCGCCGCGTTCGACGGTCAAATTCACATCCTGCAGGGCGACGAGTTCCTTGCGCGTTTCCTTCCGGCTGCCGCGCAGTTTGTAAATGCGGCCCAGGCTTTGGGTTTCGATTGCAAGCGTAGCGGACATGATTCTCCTTAAAAAATTGTAATCTCCATCGTTGTGTTTCCGTGCATCAAACGTAGGGATTGCGTCAAGCGCCTTTTGCGGGTGCGTGATACATTTGTGCGCGTAACAGATTCTCTTCTCCTCCTTTGTAAGAGAGCCAGGGCACAGGCGATCCCTGGCTCTCGCACTTTAAGGGACGGCACATCAGGGTTCAGGGATTCTTTGCCATCACGGGCGGGGCCGCCCTTATGATTCGGTTGAGCATGGGGAGAAACTAGAAAATCAGTTCTATTTTACTACAACTCCGATTGTGTTGTACAATCCAACCCATGACAATTTCCCACCCCAGGCTGTTGACCCTAGCGGATGTGGAGCAGGCGGCGCAGGTCATCGCCCAGGCATTTGCAGAAACCCCGTTCATGATGCACATGTACCCGTTAAAGCGAACGCGCCTCACGACCCTGGTCAAGTTCTTTCGCATCTATGCGGAAAAAGCCATCAGCCACAACCGCGGATTCGGACTCGGCGAGCCCCTGCAAGGCGCGGCATTCTGGAAATTCCCCGAACAGCCGCCGCTATCCCCGGGGCGCAGATCATGGCGGAAGTTCCTGCCCCTGCTTCTCACCGCCTACCCGATAGGTTACTTGAGGACGCGCTCCATCATGAAACGCATCCGGGCGCTTCATGTCAAACATGCCGCTTCCGAGCCACATTTTTACCTGGATTACGTCGGCGTGATCCCCTCCGCCCGCGGGCAGGGACTCTCCTCCGCGCTCATCCGTCCCTTTTTACGCCTGGCGGATGAACGGAAAGTCTTCACCTACCTTGAGACCATGAACAAAGTCAACCTGACGCTTTACGAGCATTTCGGCTTTCACTGTGTGGAGCAAAGCCCCGTGCACGGCACGGACATTACCGTCTACGCATTCAAGAGACCTTTTCGTTCAAGGTAAGAACAAGACCCTAAAGGTTTTGGAAACCGGTAGCGGTAAAGGAGGAAGTGAAGTAGAGCGAGATAGTATCTCGCTCTACTCAGCGCACCACTTCAACTGACCCATTGTCTGGAAACCTTTAGGGTCTTTTAGGAGAATACAACTTTATGAGTGACGAATACGTCCCCCAAACCGCCATGAGCATCCATGCCCACCCCGACGACCAGGAATTCTCCATCGGCGGGACGCTCGCCAAATGGGCGCGCGCCGGCTGCGAGATCGTTTCCGTCGTCATCACCAGCGGGGATTCCGGCTCGAACGACCCAAGCAAGGGAGCGGAGTACAAGCCCGAACTGGCGCGCCTGCGCGAGACGGAGCAGTTGTCTGCCAACGAGGTGCTTGGGGTGAAGCAGACGGTTTTCCTGCGCTACCCCGACGGCGAACTCGAACCGACCCTCCAACTGCGAAAAGACCTGACACGGCTCATCCGCCAATACAAACCCGATGTGGTGCTGGCGGGCAATCCCGAAGCGTGGTTCTACGGCAATGAGTACGTCAATCACCCCGACCATCGCGCCGCGGCGCAAGCCGCCTGCGAGGCGGTCTTCCCATCGGCGGGGACAAGGCTCATTTTCACCGACCTGCTCACAGCGGGGTATGAACCGCACAACGTCAAACGGCTGTACGTTCACGGCGTGGAAAATCCCGATACGTGGGTGGACATCAGCGAGACCATCGAGATCAAAATCGAAGCGCTGGGCAAACATGCCAGCCAGGTCAACGCGGAAGAGGTCGGCAAGTGGATGCGCGACTGGGCGAAGGAAGACGCAAAGGACAAGGAGTTCGAATATGCGGAGGCGTTCCGGGTGATGAAAATCTCGGAGGAACAGTCGGAACAATAGGGCATGGCGTTCACCAGTTACAACTTCCTGCTTTTCTTTTTCATCGTCTTTGCTCTCTACTGGACGGTGCGCGAACGCCGCTGGCAAAACCTGCTTTTGCTGGCGGCAAGTTATTATTTTTACGGCTCGTTACAGGTTTGGTACGCCGTTTTGCTGGGCGCATCCACCCTCGCGGATTTCGCACTCGCGCGCGGCATGGCATCCCGGCCCGAACGCAGGCGTTCTTTCCTTTGGCTCAGCCTGTTCCTCAACTTGGGCGTACTCGCCTTCTTCAAGTATTACAATTTTTTCGCGGACGATGTCATTGCGTTTCTCGCCGCACTCGGCGTCGAGCCGGGCCTGTTCCTCACGAGCATCCTGCTTCCCGCCGGGCTTTCCTTCTTCACGCTGAAAAAACTGGGCTATATGCTGGATGTTTCGCGCGGGACGCTCCAACCGACCCATTCGCTCGTGGACTTTGCCTTGTACGTTTCCTTCTTCCCGCAAATTGTCGCGGGTCCCATTGACCGCCCGCAAAATTTGCTGCCGCAATTCGAAGCCGCACGCCGTTGGAAAACCGAATATCTCACCCAAGCCTTTCCCCTGATCCTGATGGGCTTCTTCAAAAAATTGGTCGTCGCCAACAGCGTGCAGATTCTGGTGGACCGCGTCTTTGGGTTTGCCCAACCGTCGGGTCTGTTA
The DNA here is from genome assembly GCA_013112685.1 of Chloroflexota bacterium. Taxonomy (GTDB): domain Bacteria; phylum Chloroflexota; class Anaerolineae; order Anaerolineales; family Villigracilaceae; genus Villigracilis. The sequence continues at coordinate 2,986,852 of JABFGC010000002.1, forward strand.
TTGTTGAGCGGCGCACTCGGCTATACCCTGCAGATCCTCGCCGACTTTTCCGCCTACACCGACCTTTCGCGCGGCGTCGCATTTCTGCTGGGTTTCAACACCGTCGAAAACTTCCGCCAGCCTTACCTTTCCCTCACCCCCACCGACTTCTGGAACCGCTGGCACATCAGTCTCTCGACCTGGCTCAGGGATTACGTTTTCTTCCCCATCCGCCGCGCATTGCTGCGCTTCAAACTCAACGAAAAACTCGCCATGTCCATCCCGCCGCTGGCGACCATGTTCGTCAGCGGGCTATGGCACGGCGCGGGGCTGAATTTCGTCGTCTGGGGTTTGTATTACGGCGCGCTCATCGCCGCCTACCAACTCATCGGCATCCGCGGCGACTGGAAGCCTGCCTCCAAAACCGCGACCTTCTTCGCCTGGCTGTTGATGTTTGCCTTCATCGTCTTCGGTTGGATGATGTTCCGCGCGCCGTCACTCGACTGGCTGATCAACATTTTCATCCACTCGCCGTTCATCCCAAGCCGGAGCGAATTTGTGCTTGCCCTTATCACCTTCACCGCTGCGCTGGCGTACTCCATCCCGCTCTTGGTGAACCACCTCATTGACCGCCGCGCCGGCGGGACCTGGCTCCAAGCCGCCTTTTACGCCATCGCCGCCGCCCTGATTGTGGTTTACGTCAACTCGACGAGTTCGGACTTCATCTACTTCCAATTTTAGGGACCCGACATGCGCTTCTTTCTTAAATTCGGGCTGATCCTGACCATCATCCTGGTCGCCACTTCGATTCTCCTCCCCCCTCCTACGACCTGACCTTTCCCCGCGAACCGGGTCCCGTCACCGACAGGCGCGTCCGCACTGACCATCTGAAATACCTGGAGGAGCGCCAGCCGCAGATCGTCGTCCTGGGCGACTCGACCCTCGAACTCGGTCTGGATACCGAAGCGCTGGCAGAACAAACCGGAAAGTCCGTTTACAAGGTTGCCATTCCCGGTTCGGCATCCGCGCTTTGGTATCTCATCCTGAAGAACAACATTGCCGAGTCAACCTACAAACCCGAATACGTTTTGATCGTCTTCCGCGACACCATCCTGACCGCGCCGGGCTACCGCGTCCACGGCAGTTACTTTGAACTGGTGGATGAATACGCGCGCCGCAACGAGCCGCTTTTCATCCAAAGATCGTTCGTCAATCTGATGAATCCGCTGGAACGCGCCGCCGAAAAATATTTCCCGCTCTATGTGACTCGCACGCAAATCCGCAACCGCATTGACGCAGGCATCCGCTACCTCCTCCCGCCCATCTTCGGCTGCGACAAAAACTGCGTGGACTACTCCCTCGGCGAAATCTTCGCCGGCGCAGACCTCGAACCCCGGGCGCTCGTGGATGCGGTCGGCGCGGCGGAGTCTTATCTCTACACCCCGGAGCGGTTGGATTTCGCTTCGCAGGTTGGCGATTCCTACCTGCCGGAGATGATTCGCATTGCGCAGGAGAACGGCATCAAACTGGTTTTTGTCCGCATCAAGGTGGAGACCGCCGACTCAGCCAGCGACTCCAGGCTGGCAAATTATCTCGAATCCCTGCGCGCGTACTTAAAAAAAGAACAGGGAGCGTATCTGCTCGATTTCGGCGACGACCCGCGCTTCACTCACGACCTCTTCCGCGACTCGATTCATCTCACCGAGCAGGGAAAAATCCTTTTCACTCAGCTGGTCGCGGAAGGATTAAAAGAAATTTTTACCGATTAACTCACGTTACCCAGTTCCTTCCCCCTCATGTCGTTGTGAGGAGGGTGCATTTCCCGACGAAGCAACCCCCTATCTTCTGAAAAAGGCCTGTTTTCGCCAATGAGGAGATTGCTTCGGGAAAACCACCCTCGCAATGGCATCATTTTGGGGAGGGTGAAGGAACTTATTTTTTACGAATCCTAAAAGAACCAATGTCCCATGAGTGCGGATGCAAGCGTCATGCTGATGTTGTCAATATCCTTGTAATGCAGCGACTCGACCAACGCGCCCACCAACGAAATGGCGGTAATGGGTAAAAGGTAATTGGTAATTGAGCCGCTGAAGACTCCTGCCGTCACATAGATAAAAATCATCGCCGCAGACATCAGCCATCCCCCAAGAAAGACGCTTGCCGTCCCCGCCACAGACTTGTCCCTGCTCCATGGCAATCTCGCCGAAGCGAACTTCCTGCCGACGATGTCCGCGATTCCGTCGCCGCCGCACATCATCATCAGCGCGATGATGCCGATGGGGGAATCCTTCCAATAGACGATGGTCAGCGCCACGAACATGATCCCGTAATACAGCGGACCGCGCAGAATCTCCTTCGGGTCGCCGGTGCGGGACATGGCATCCACTGAGGCTTTATCTTTCAAAACCCCAAAACCGATTAACGCGAATTGGACTGTGATCGCAAGCGGAACCAGCGCCGCCAGCCACCGCGCGGACGGGTCGTCATTGAACAAAAACCAGCACAGCACAAACAGCGGACCCGTGCCAATGTGAATGACCTTGCGGCTGAGTTTGCTGTCCATCCACCCGCGATGGGCGATGAAGTCCATGATGCGGAGGAAGATGAGGGAGAGGGCGAAAGTGAGGATCAGGGCGATGAGGTTGTTCATTTAGTTTCCTGGTTCGATAGTTGGGTGGTTTGATAGTCAAGTGGTTCGATAGTTTAACCCGAATTGGGGGGAAGGGATGTATACCGAGCGAAACCGTCCACGAATAAAACCGCGAATGAACGAATGGAGTCCACCTGTATTCGTGCATTCGTGACCTATTCGTGGATGGCTCATGCCGGGGCGGGGAATGAGTCAAGGGATTGGCTAAGAAAAATATTCATACCCATTAAAAAATTTAAAACTCAATGAACTGCCCCGCCGCAAGCGGACGGGGTATCAACAAGCGCAACCCCGAAAAACCGTCGCCGCAGAGCGGCGGGGTATTGGACCCGTTAGGAATAAATTTCGGTTGGCGCAAATTGTGCCAGAAGGTATAATTTACTCATTGAAAAACATGTCTTTTATTCAAAAACTTTGTCTGTTAATACTTAGCGCAGTTGCATTAATTGCAGTAAGCACATCAATTGGGTACACATACCTGACATTAGGGATTCCTAAACAATTTTCTACAGAAACCAAATGCGCCTTAATTGGATCAGGTGAATGCTTTCAATCAGAGAGTTTCTTGCAAATGCAGGTAACTCAAACAAACTCTACATCATCGAATTCTTCTCAAGATATTATTTCTCCTACCTCTCAACCAGTATCAATTAATTTTGAAATCGCACCTACAATAATATATCCAACAGCCTTCCCTACATTTCCAAGCACAATTCAAACGAACACCCCAACAACAGAGAATCTAATTTCAAACCCTGCTAACACTATTCCCACCGAAGATTGGCGTGAATTTCCACCCGTACCTGAACTTTCCCCTAATGCTAAAAGAATTTTAACAAACATCATAACAAACCGCTATCTTGACACGCATACTTTTGTTAAAGTTGGGGATTGTCATATGGAGAGTGGCATTTTTTTAAGTGGATATGTCAAAGGTTCCTATCGTATACCCGAGGGATTGGAAAATACTGTAGACTGGTATTCACAAAGCATGGTGACAGACAATATAACCGCAGTTAGTGGTTATGGAATTAATACGGTTTTAGACCCAGCCTACGCACTCACAAAAGGTCATGAACAGTGTTTCATTAATGAGACTCCATTGGATTGTGAGTTACGAATAAAACAACCAAGTTTAGTGCTTATTGCAATGGGTACAAATTGGATACCTAATGGCGAAGAAAGTTTTGAAAAGCATCTAAGAGTAGTTGTTTCTAGAGTATTAGAAACAGGAGCACTGCCTATTCTCGCAACAAAAACAGATAATTTGGAAGGCAATTGGAAGATAAACCGCGCAATTGCTCAGGTTGCTATAGACTTTGATATACCATTAGTAAACATTTGGAGTGCAATGCAAGATTTACCTAACCAAGGATTAAGATCTGATGGATTTCATTTGACAGGGGACGGATGGTTACGAAACAGTTCAACATGGCTTAAAACACTTGAGAATGTCTATCAAATAGTATCGCAATAAGGAGGAAATCTAATGAATCGTTTGGGGTTTATATTGATGACTTTGCTAATAGTAAGTTGTCAGATTTCAAATAGTACTCAAACCAACTCTCCTAATATGGAAATATTCTTCACCCCAACCATTAGGGCGGGTTACACTTCCACACCTTTACCCATTTACACTTCGACTTCAACATTTACACCTACTGTACAATCTACCTCCACGCCAGATACTCGGCTTACCTCTCATTATTGGAGGGAATGGGATTCTGTTCCAGATCTCTCCCAAAGTGCAAAAAATATTTTACGTTTGGCAGTTGAGTATTCAGAACTTGATTTACATACATTTAGTAAAGTCGGCGACTGCCAAATGACATGTGAAACTTTCTTAGGTGGATATGCAAATGGAAAATACCCTGTTCCACCAGAGTTCAAGGAAACTGTTGTATGGTTTTCTGAAAGCATGACGGCAAATAACGTAACTGCTGAGAGAGGTTTAGGAGTGAGTTCAGTTCTTAATCCTATGTTTGCATTATCTGCGGGTTACAACCAATGCTTAAGAAATGAGTCTCCTTTAGACTGTGAACTGCGTACCCGCCGCCCCATTATTGTGCTAATTGGCATGGGCACAAATTGGATACCCAACGCTGAAATTAGCTTTGAAAAATACTTAAGAAGGATTGTTGACACCATACTAGAAACTGGCGCGCTCCCGATTCTTGCGACCAAGGCAGATAACGTGGAAGAAAACTGGAAACTTAATGAGGCAATTGCACAGGTTGCTTACGACTATGATTTGCCCCTTGTAAACGTATGGCGCTCCGTTCAAGATTTACCAGGACGCGGAATAGAGAGAAAGATTTATTTGACTCCTGACGGTTGGATGCGTCGTAATTATGTTTGGCTTGCTACACTAGAAAATATTCGTCAAGAAATAGTGAGATAACTCAATCAACTATTTCCCCATGCTATAATCCGCCCGCATATCCTGTCATTGCGAGTGGCGCTTTGCGCCACGAAGCAATCCCCTTGTTTTTTACACGAGATTGCTTCGGGCTTCGCCCTCGCAATGACGAACTTAAATCATGGAGGAACCTGTGCGCACTAAATTAATCATCCTCATGCTCGCCTTGAGCATTCTCCTTTCCGCTTGCGGGGCATCAACTACAAGCGGAGCGACAACTGCCGTCGAAGGCTACATCACCGCGCTTGCGACCAAAGACCAAGCCGCCCTCATCTCCAACTCCTGCGCCGACTGGGAAGATGATGCCCTGATCGAACTCGACTCCTTTGCCCTCGTCGAAGTCACCGTGGACGGAATGTCCTGCGCCGAATCCGGAACCGACGGCGACAAAACCCTCGTGGATTGCATCGGCACGCTCAACATGAGCTACAACGGCGAACCCCAATCCCTCGACCTCGCCGACCGCACCTACGAAGTCATCGAACAAGACGGGGACTGGCTCGTCTGCGGTGTTCGATAAACCGACCATAGACGATGGACCGCGGACGATGGAAAAGATCGTCTATGGTCCATCGTCAATCGTCTATCGTCCATGAAAGAAAACCTCCTCGCCCTCCTCCTCTGCCTCATCCTCATCGCCCTCGTCATCTTCACCGCAGACAGCAGCCCGACGTGGATCTATCAAGGCTTCTAAATGGCGCTTGAAAACATCCTAATTCTCGCCGCCGCCTCGCTCCTCTGGGCAGCAACCTTCCGCAACCACGGCAGGACGTGGTTCATGCTCATCGCCAGCGTCGTCGTCATCTTCTGGCTGCAACCCGCCCTCCCCATCCGCGGCGCCGACTTCTTCACGCCCCTCGCCACCCTCGTGCTCGTCGTCCTCACCTGGTTCATCACCGCCGCCGACGAAACCCGCAAACAGCGCAAAAACATCATCATCCTTCTTGTCGTCGCTGGCGTCGTCCTCCTCCTCAACCTGGCACGCTTCCTCCCCGCCGACTTTCAACTCTTCACTGCCTCGCGCCCCCCTCAACTCGAAACGACTCTTCTTATCTTTTTGGTGACAGGACTGACGCTGTTAGCGTTATCTCGTCTGACACGTTTCAGCGCTTCTTTCTTAACGGTGGGTCTGGTTCTAACCATCGGGCTTTTTCTCGCGCTGAAAGTTCCCGCCCTCACCTACTGGACGGCTTACTTCCTGCGCTCACTGAGCGGACAAAATGTTTACGCATCACGCATTACGGATTTCGCATGGCTGGGCTTTTCCTACGTCGCCTTCCGACTCATCCACACCATTCGAGATAAACAATCCGGTCGCTTCCCCTCCGTAGACGTGGGCGAGTTCATTACCTACGTCATCTTCTTTCCCGCCTTCACCGCCGGTCCCATTGACCGCCTTGAACGTTTTATCAAAGATTTACGCGCTCCCTTTGCAGGTCTGAACCTTGAAGCCTTCTACTTCGCAGGTCAACGTCTGCTGATTGGCTTGTTCAAAAAATTTGTCATCGCTGATGCTTTAGCACTCATCGCCCTGAACGACACGAATGCAACCCAGGTTACTTCAGCGTTCTGGATGTGGGTCATCGTCTACGCCTACACCTTCCAAATCTACTTCGACTTTAGCGGCTACACCGACATTGCTCTCGGCATCGCGCAACTACTTGGAATCAAACTGCCCGAGAACTTTGCCTCGCCCTATCTCAAACCCAACCTGACCCAATTCTGGAACAACTGGCACATGACGCTTACCCAGTGGTTCCGCGCTTACTTCTTTAATCCCATCACCCGCTGGCTCAGGTCTTGGCAAAAACCGATGTCCATGCCAATGATGATTCTGTTGACGCAAGTTGCTACCATGGTGCTGATCGGCTTCTGGCACGGCGTGACATGGAACTTCACCCTCTGGGGCTTGTGGCACGGACTTGGACTCTTCATCCACAACCGCTGGAACGACGCCACCAAAACCAAAGCCGCCGCTTGGGCAACCACGCCAACAAAACAAGCCATCCTCCACATCAGCGGCATCCTGCTCACCTTCCATTATATGGCAATCGGCTGGATCTTTTTTGCATTATCATCGCCTGCTATTTCATGGCAAGTGATTTTGAAATTGTTTGGAGTTAATTAATGTCGTTGCGAGGAGGGTGTTCTTCCCGACGAAGCAACCTCCCAATTATCAGGAGATTGCTTCGGGCAAAGAGCAAGAGCGCCCTCGCAATGACATGAAACTCTTATGAATCAACCCATCAAACCCCTCAACGTCTTCATCAAGGGATTGCTCTTATTCTCCCTCTTCAACCTCGTCATCGCTGCGTGGCAGCCGAGGGTTGGACAATTCTCGTTATACAACGTCATCTACCCGGGGCGGGAGCGACTTCCCTTCGGTGAGAACCCCAAGCAATCTTATAACCTCAGTCTCTTCGACCTCGATGCGAGGTTCGCTTCGCATGTCATCGCTGGCACGCCTAAAGCGGACAATGAATTTCGCGTGGTCATCGTTGGCGATTCATCAGTGTGGGGAACCTTGCTCAAGCCGGACGAAACTTTAGCAGGGCAACTCAACGCGGATAACCTCAACGCCTGCGGGAAAAATGTCCGCGCGTATAACTTGGGGTATCCGACCATATCACTGACCAAAGATGTAATGCTGCTTTCGTATGCAAAGCAATACGCCCCCGACCTCGTCATCTGGATGACCACGCTCGATGCGTTCCCGCTGGAGAAGCAGACGTCCACGCCGCTGGTGGCTCACAACGAGGAAAAAATTCGGGAACTGGCGACCAACTACCAGTTAAGAGTCGAGGCGGATGATCCCAATTTCGTAAAAAAATCCTTTTGGGAGAAAACGTTCATCGGGGATCGTCGTTCATGGGCAGACCTTATCCGCCTGCAAATCTACGGCGTGATGTGGGCAGCGACGGGCATTGACCAGTTCTATCCGGACGATTACGAGCGCGCGCAAACCGACTTTGAAGCCGATGAAAGTTTCCACGACTTTACGCCACCCGATTTGAACGAAGAGGGCTTGGCGTTGAACGCGCTGGAGGTGGGCTTCCGCGTGGTGGGTGAAACACCCATGCTGATCGTAAATGAGCCGATGTTAATAAGTTCGGGCGCGAACAGCGACATCCGCTATAATTTTTTCTACCCCCGCTGGGCGTATGACGATTACCGCGAAATCATGACGGCGTTGAGCCAACGCAACGATTGGACGTATGTGGACTTATGGGACATCGTGCCTGCAAATGAATTTACCAACAGCGCGATTCACCTCACGCCTGCGGGAGAGAAATTGCTGGCGGAAACTCTCACGCCGTATATTCTTGAAAATTGTAGATGACGATAGACGACGGACGACAGACCATGGTCGATGGTCTATCGTCCGCGGTCTGCTCATAGGAGACCAATGAAAGCACGTCAACTTTTTATTTTATCTATCATATTGCTTGCGGCTTGCACATCCGCACCCACAGCAACATCTCAACCAGAAAGCCAATCCACATCCACACCCAAAGCGACTGAAACCGAAACGGCAATTGCCGCCACCGAAGAATCCGCGCCGACCCCACACCCAACGCTCGCGCCCGACGAATGGAAATCCCTGCCCATCGTGCCGACCGTGACCGACACCGCGCGCGAAATCTACAAACGCGGACAGGAACTCGGCAGAAACCCGAATGCCTTCTCAAAGGTTGGCGATTGCCAGACCAACACTGGTTTCTATCTCGTGGATTTCGACCACGAAGACTGGTACAGCCTCGGCGAGGAATACGCCTACTTGCAGGAAACGATTGATTATTACGAAGGCTCGTTCTCGCGCACCAGCCTCGCCATGCGGGACGGATATAACGTCGCCGCGATTCTGACCCCATTACGGGCTGACCCGAAACAATGCGAAAAAGGCGAAAGCCCGATTGCGTGTGAGTTCCGCTTGCACAACCCCAGCATTGCCATCATCAGTCTTGAAACAAATTTCAACGGACGCCCCGCCGATGACTACGGCAAGTACATGCGCCAGATCATTGAATATTCGATTGAACAGGGAGTTGTTCCCATCCTCGCCACCAAAGGCGACAACGTCGAAGGCGACTACAGCATCAATGCCGAGATCGCGGAAATTGCCGTAGAATACGACATTCCGTTGTGGAACTTTTGGGCGGCGCTTCAGCCCTTGCCCAATCAGGGACATGACATTGAATTTAACGACGGCTTCCACCTCTCGTTCTCGCGCAACTTTTTTGATAAGCCCAAGAACATGCTCAGCGGCTGGCCCTGGCGCAACCTCACGGCGTTGCAGGCGCTGGATGCGGTGAGGAGAGGGTTGAGTGAAAAGTGATCAGTCAACAGTGATCAGTGAACAGTGATCAGTAGTCAGTGATCAGTTGTCAGTATTCAGTGAACAGTGAAAAGGAAAAATGATGTCCACCGAAACCATAAACGCGCTCGCAAAGTTCATCGCAGAAAAAATCCTCAAGCAGCCGAACAAAGTCATCGCTGCGGATGAAGCGCTCATCTCCAGCGGGCTGATCGACTCGTTCAGCCTGATGGACCTGGCGCTCTTCGTCGAAGACACCTTCGGCGTGCGCATCGAAGACACCGAGTTGAACGCGGATACGTTCGATAATCTCGATCAACTGGCTGCGTTGATTTCTTCGCGCAAGTAAAAAAATGACGATAGACCATAGACGATAGACCATAAGGTTATCCATCGTCCGTGGTCCATCGTCTATCGTCTAACCATGACCACTCTCCCCAACCTCCTTCAACAAAGTTATCGGGAAGTCCCCGATAAAACCAGCGTCATCCTCCAGCACGCGGGACAGCCCGACAAGCCGCTCACCTACCGCGACCTGATTCGCGGCGCGAACCGTTACGCTCTCACCTACGCCCGCGAGGGAATCCAACCTGGCGAGGTGGTCATTCTGATCCTCCAGCACGGCGAAGACCTCGTCTATTCGTTCTGGGGCGCGATCCTGCACGGGGCAATCCCCTCCATCATGCCGTTCCTGACGGAGAAACTCGCGCCCGAAAAATACCGCGCCGACCTCGCTTCGCTTATCTCCATCACCAAGCCGACCACCATTGTCACCTATCCTGAATTTGAAGCCGAAGTGCGCGGCGCGCTGGTGGCAGGCGACTCCGTTCGCCATGTGATTCTCACGGATCAAATCGAAGCGGAGACAGAACCGAACTTTGAATCGCTGCAAGGATTCAAATCCACGCCCGAAGATATCGTCGTGCTGCAACATTCATCGGGGACGACGGGCTTGCAAAAAGGCGTGGCGCTTTCGCATCGCGCGGTGCTGAATCAAATGGACGCCTACGGCAAAGCCATCCGCCTCGGCCCCGCCAGCGACGTGATTGTTTCGTGGCTGCCGCTCTATCACGACATGGGGTTCATCGCATGTTTCATCATGCCGATCCTTCTGCGCATCCCGCTGGTCAAAATGTCCCCGTTCGATTGGGTGCGCGCGCCTTACCGTCTCCTGCAATCCGTTTCGCAATACAAAGGCACGCTCACCTGGCTGCCGAATTTTGCCTACAACTTTTGCGCGCACAAAATCCGCGGACGCAACCTCGAAGGCGTGGACCTCTCTTCATGGCGCGCCGTCATCAACTGCTCCGAGCCGGTTCACGTGGAAAGCCACGATCTCTTCTACGAAAAATTTTCCGCGTATGGCTTGAGGAAGTCCGCGCTGCAAACGTGTTATGCGATGGCGGAAAACGTCTTCGCTGTGACTCAAAGCCCGCTGGATGGAATCCCCGTCCTGGATGAGATTGACCGCGAGACCTTCATGACCAAACGCCTCGCGACTCCGCCCAAGCCTGGTCAGCCCACCATAAAGATGACTTCCTCCGGGCGTCCCCTGCCTAACGTGAAGATCCGCGTGGTGGATGAATCGCTCAACGACCTGCCCGAACGCGCCGTCGGTGAGATCGCCGTGCAAAGCGACTGCATGTTGACCGAATACTTCAACCGCCCCGACGCCACCGAAGCCGCCATCAAGAACTTACCAGCTCAAGGCGGCGTACCCATGCTGGGCACTTTCCCCGCCGCCGAGGACGGCAGTGGGAGCGTTTCAGCAAATAGCTGGTATTTGACAGGCGATTACGGTTACATTTCCAACGGCGAGTTGTATGTTTCGGGAAGAAAGAAAGACCTCATCATCGTCGGCGGCAAGAACGTGTACCCGCAGGATTTGGAGGCGCTTGCCAGCGAAGTGCCCGGCGTCCACAAGGGACGAACCGTCGCCTTCGGCATGTACGACGAAGAGGAAGGGACTGAAGAGGTGGTCATCATCGCCGAAGCGGATTCAACCGACCCGTCCAAGATGGAGGCGATAGCGGATGCCATCCGCAAACACGTTACCAAAAGTTCAGCCATTGCCCTGCGTCATGTCAAAGTAGTGGACGATAAATGGATCATCAAGACTTCGAGCGGCAAGACGGCGCGCTCGGCGAATAAGGAAAAGTTCTTGAAGGAACTGGGAGCAAGTTGAAAACGAGAGAGCGCACCTTAAACGGTACGCTCTCTTTTTTCGCCGGTACCCACACAGGATGCACAGTCGAATGATCAGAGCGATTAATTCGGTTTCGATTTGTAATGAATATCTGCTGTAGACCTCAATCGTTCTGCAGCAGTTTCTGGGGTGATATCTCTTTGCGGCATGCCGAGCATTTCATACCCGACCATAAACTTGCGCACCGTCGCTGAGCGCAGCAAGGGCGGATAAAAATGCGCGTGCAGCACCCATTCGGGGTGGGGTTGTCCGTCGGCGGGGGTTTGGTGGAAGCCCATGGAGTAGGGAAAGGAAATTTCAAAGAGGAAGTGGTTATTAAATGGAACTTCCGCGCCGCGATGCACCCCTGCCCCGGCTAAAAAGCATGACAATGGGTCAGTTGAAGTGATGCGCTGAGTAGAGCGAGATAGTATCTCGCTCTACTTCACTTCCTCCTTTACCACTACCAAAAGCATTAAGCCCCATGACCAGGTCGCCACGGCTCGTCCACGTGCGTGAGCCAGACCAGGCTCCGGGGGCAAGTGCGAGCACCCGCAGCTGGCCTTCGGTGTGCGGTTCGTCGAGCTCGCCGAACCAAACCGCCACGTCACCGCCGACGACGATCGGACGCCCGCCATTCTCGATGACGACCATCTGCATGCCGTCTGTGTGGCCCGGTGCCGGGACGAGCCGGAGCCCGGGAAGCAGTTCCGAACTCGCCGTCAACCGGCACATATTGCACGCCGGGCGCATCAACCCACTCGCGAATTGTGTAGTCGTCCTTGCTGCGCGCGTCGTCGAGTTCCCGACGCTGGACGTAGATGGGCTTGCCGGCGAAGAGGTGGTTACCACCACAGTGGTCGAAGTGCAGGTGGGTGTTGACGACGATGTCAATACTGGCGAGGTCGAAGTCCTGCTTGCTCAGTGGGAGGAGGCGGGGATCCATGTCGGCCACCGCCGGGTGCAGCTCCGTCATGCCAGTGTCGACCAGCACACGCCCATCGGGGTGGTCAATGACATACACATAGACTGGCATCCGCTCGTCCTCGGCGAGCAGGTCGGCAACGCGAACTGGCGTGATGGTGATTTTCTTTTTCATGGTATTCTCCTTTATTGGAGAATAGAACATATTTTCTATTTTGTCAAGACGAAAAAACCACTTTTTTCGAACTCGGCGAAGCACCCAACAGATATTGGGACGAACAGGAAATCTTTAGCGCCCATTGGGCCCAAACAGGCGACCACCACTCTGGAAGTAACAGCCGCCTGCAGGGAGAGGACATTATTTGTTCTCAATGATTTTGAGGAACTCTTTCACGACTTGCGGATCCAATTGTTTCCCGGCTTGTTCCCAATGTACTCTAACGCCTGTTCGCGGCTCCAGGCGGGGCGGTAGGGACGGTCGCTGGTCACGGCATCCCACACGTCCACGACGGCAAAGAGGCGGGCGGCTTGACGTTCGGAAAGTGGCGGCGGAACTGCGGGCTTTCCGTGCCGTAGAGGAACAGGTCGCGCTGAACCGGGGTGTAATCCTTGATCGGCTTGGAGGGGTCGAACTCGAAGCCGAAATACTTTCCTGCGTTCTTCATGATCTGGCTGTAGTGCGTGCCGTGGAACTCGATCCAGCCTTCTATGGGGAGTTCGGGGATGCTTTTGTTCTCATCCACAAAGCGGCTGACGATGGGCTGGCGCACCACGCCCAATCCTGTGCAGGTAGGGCACGCGCCCGCCGGCTTGTTGAACGAGAAGTTTGCCATGCCCATCTCCGGCACAGCCGCGCCGCAGTGCGGGCAGGGGTACGTCCCGTCGGGGCTTTCGTCGGATTCCTCCAGAAAGGGTTCACCGTTGGAATCATACGTGGGCGGCGGGACGTCCTTTCCACACTTGGGGCAGGGGCGATGTCCGAGGCGGGCGTACAAGACTCTCAGGTAGGTGAAGATCTCGGTGACGGTTCCCACCGTCGAGCGCGGACTGCGATTCGTCAGGTGCTGGTCCACGCTGATGGACGGCGAGAGTCCGCCGATGGAATCCACCGGCGGCTTCGAGAGCCCGCCCGTGACCAGTCCGAGCGATTCAAATAATTGGCGCAGGCTTTCCTTGTACAGAAGATCGAAGGCAAGCGTGGACTTTCCGGAACCGGACAGCCCCGTGACGACGACGAGTTGATTCTTCGGGATTTCAAGGGTGACGTTTTTGAGGTTGTGCAGGCGGGCATTGCGGATGGTGATTGCGGGGTTCATACATTCTCCGAAAGTGGGCGGGGGCAGAGGTATGAAATTACTTCACGGGCAGGAGCCAGACGAAAGTGTATCACGCCTGTTTATGGTACACTGCCAAGGAAAAGGGATGATCCCATGTCCTTTCACACCGTCACTGCACAAGCCTTTGACAACATCGCCTTCGCTATGTTGTCATAATGGAACACGGTATATGGTGACCGCAAGGCTGGTTTTGCCCAAGTACAGGTTTCGCCAAGGACAAATTTACGAAAATAATTACGCCCCCTCTGTACAGGGGGCGTAATTACATATTAGGATGCAATGAATCCTTAAAAATGCTACGATCTCGGGCATGAGCTTTTCCTGGGCAAGCTGTTGTTTTGGAAGACTTCAACATTCCCCGAAAAGCTCTACTGCTCTTCCAAGTTGGGTTTTTCGAACGCTTCCTTCTCCTCTTCAACGACTGTCAGGCGCAATTTTCACTCGCAGCGATTTGTACAACTCGATCAGCAGTGCCGGGGAAAGGGACGCTGCAATGATCACCAGCCATTCAATCGGCGAGGGAGGCACGGTCTTCAAGATCATCTGGAGGAAGGGAACATAGACCGCGGCGAGTTGCAATGCAATGGTCAAGACGATGGCAGCCCAGATGGCGCGGTTGGTGAACAATCCCTGCGTCAGCGCGGAACCGGATTCGAATCGGCTGTTGAAAACGTGGAAAAGTTGAGCCAGTCCCAAAGTCAGGAAAGCGACGGTGGTCGCCCGTTGTAAATTCCCAGACGAATCGAGAGTCCAGATAAAAGCCGCGAGGGTGGACACAGCCAGCAATCCGCCTTGAAAGACTATGCTTCGAATGAACGATGCCGGCGGATGCTGCGCGCGGGCTTCGGCGGGCGGCGGACGGCGCATGATGCCGCGTTCGGCGGGTTCACCTGCAAGCGCAAGCGCGGGAAAGACATCGGTGATCAGGTTGAGCCACAAAATTTGCAGAGGCAGGAGCGGCGCAGGCAGACCAGCGGGATTGCCACGAACATGGTGAGGATCTCGCTGAGGTTGCACGAGAAAAGATAGTGGACGAACTTCTTTACGTTGGCGAAGACCGTTCTGCCCTCCTCCACCGCGGCGACGATGGTGGCGAAGTTGTCATCCGCCAGCACCATATCGGCGGCTTCGCGCGCCACGTCCGTGCCCATCTTGCCCATCGCCACGCCGATGTCCGCTGTTTTGAGAGCGGGTGCATCGTTCACGCCATCGCCCGTCATCGCCACGATTTGTCCATCCGCCTGCAAAGCCTTCACGATACGAAGTTTATGTTCCGGCGATACGCGGGCATAGACGGATGTCTCAGTCACCGCCTTGAGCAAGCGCGCGTCATCCGCTGCATCCAGCGCCAAACCGTCCATCACCTGCAACTGTTCATTCTTGTCCGCGATCCCAACTTCGCGGGCGATGGCTTGCGCGGTGGCTTTTTGGTCGCCCGTAATCATGACGACGCGCACACCCGCCTGCTGGCACAAATGGATCGCGTCCTGCGCTTCAGGTCGGGGCGGGTCAATCATGCCGACGAGTCCCAGCAGCGTGAGTCCGCTGAACGGTTCTTCATCTTCGCATTGCGTTCGTTTGTAAGCAAGCGCCAGCACGCGCAGCGCGCTCCCAGCCATTTCGTCATTGGTTTTCCACAGCCGCGCCCGGTCTGCTTCGGTCAATTCCACGATGGCATCCCCGCGTTGTTCGGAGACGCAAGCAGGCAGGATGGTTTCCGGCGCGCCTTTCGCAAACACGATGAAATTGTCGTCGCTTCCTTCCAGGATCTTGTGAATGGTCGCCATCCGACGCTCACGCGCGTCGAAGGGGATTTCTTTCAGAGTGGGAGATGCCTCTCGGACGGAATCCGCCTCCAGCCCCGCCTTTGATGCGGCGACCACCAGCGCGCCCTCGGTTGGGTCGCCTACGATATTCCACTGCCCCTCTTTCTGCTGCAACGCAACGTTGTTGCATAACAGACCGGCTTGCAGGATTTGCCTGAGATGCGCGTCTTTTTCTGGACCGATTGGCTGATCCGCTTCGATGAACTCTCCCTTTGGCTCGTAGCCCGCGCCGCTGACCCGGATATTTCGTTCCGCAAGACGAATCTCGCGCACGGTCATCTGGTTCTGGGTGAGCGTGCCGGTCTTGTCGGTGCAAATGACGTTGGTCGAGCCGAGCGTCTCCACCGCGGCTAATCGCCGGACGATAGCCTTACGCGCGCCATGCGGCGCATCCCCAGCGCGAGGGCGATGGTCGCGACCGCCGCCAATCCTTCCGGCACCGCGGCAATTGCCAGCGCCAGGCTGGTCTCCAGCATGGACAGGAACGACTCGCCGCGCCACAACCCGACCCCCACCATCACGATGGCGATGATGATTGCGACCAATGCCAGATAACGCCCCAGCCGATCCAGGCGCCGCTGCAATGGCGTTTGCTCCTGCTCCACTCCGGCGAGGAGCGTTGAAATCTTTCCAATTTCTGTCGCCGCGCCGGTCGCAGTGACAATCGCCTGCCCGCGTCCCTGTGTGACGGCGGTACCGGTGTAGACCATCGTTGTCCGTTCAGCCAGAGGCGCGTCAACAAGAAGCGTTTCATCAGCGTCCTTGTCGGCTGGCACGGATTCGCCGGTGAGCGCGGCTTCATCCACGCGCAGGCTCCAGGCTTCAGTCAGGCGCGCGTCGGCAGGGATTCGGTCGCCCGCCTCGAATGTGATGAGGTCGCCGGGGACCAATTCAGCGGCAGGCACTTCTCTGCTTTCACCATCCCGCACTACTTTCGCGAGAGGCACGGTCAACGCCTTGAGCGTCTGCACAGATTTTTCCGCGCGGTATTCGTTGACGAAACCCAGCAGGGCGTTCAGCAATAGCACGACCAGAATTGAAATGGCTTCCAGTTTATCGCCGAGGACAAAAGCGATAGCCGCCGCGGCGACGAGCAGGATCGTCATCACACTCTTGAACTGATCGAAGAAGATGCGCCAGGGTGAGGTCGCTGACGGCTGCGGGAGTTGGTTGGGACCGGACTGCGCGAGACGCGACTGGGCATCAGTTGAAGCCAGTCCGTTCTCGATGTCGGTCTTCAGTTCAACTGCCGTTTGGGTCGGAGTGAGAGCGTGCCAGTTTTGTGTCATGTGATTCTCTTTCACAATTTCGCGCTTGCGAAGCATCTGTAAATGATTCAGGGAGATTGAACCGTCTCAGGCTGAATCAGCCTCAGGCGGCGGAGGAGCGCAGGCATCGTCAGTCCCTGGCCGAGGAGGGAGAACAGGACAACGCCGAAAACGATCGCGACCAGTTCCCCACGTCCAGAAAGGCCCGCTGGAAGTCCCAGCGCGAGCGCCACAGGAACGCTGCCTCTCAGGCCGCCCCACAAGATCATGTGCTGCCAGGAAAGCGGAAGATCGCGCTTGCGCCAGCGGGCAAGCGCCCCCATGCCATAGACGATCAGCGCCCGGCTCGCCAGCAGCAGGCTGAAGACGGTGACGATGGAGAGCAGATCGTCAATCAGGAGGCTGAGGCGCAGTTCGAAACCGACGAGCAGGAAGAGGATCGAGTTGACGAGGAAGGCGACAACCTCCCAAAATAAAGCGACGTTTTTTCGCGTTTCGAGGGAAGGAGCCCGCGACCAGCCGTGGTTGCCGATCACCAGCCCGATCACGGCAACCGCAATCACGCCCGAAACATGGAATTCCTCCGCGAGCAGGAACGCGCCGTAGGCGGCGACGAGTGTCACCATCACTTCGACGAGGTGATCGCCGAGGCGGTTCAACAGGCGCATGGACAAAAATCCCAGCCCCAGCCCGACCAGCGCCCCGCCTCCCACCACCAGTGCGAATTCCCCGATTCCCCGAAGAGGTTCAAGCGGCGTTCCACCGAGAGCATTCAACAGCAGCAGATAAAGCACCACGGCGATCCCGTCGTTGAAGAGCGATTCACTTTCGACAATCGTCGCCAGTTCCTCGTCCACCCGCGCGGCGCGGAAGGTCGCCAGCACGGACACAGGGTCGGTGGGGGCGATGATCGCGCCCAGCAGCAGTCCGTTCAACCAATCGAATCCCAACAACCAATGAGCCGCGGCGCCAACGATGAGCGCGGTCAACAGCGTGCCGAGGAGGGACAGGCTCAACACCAGCCCCGCGCGCGGACGAAGGATCGCGGCGCGGATGTGCGGCCGCGCCCTCGAAGAGCGCCGGCGGCAGGAAGACCGTCAGCATAAGTTCCTTGCTGAGTTGGATCGCTTCCACAAGTTGAAGCATACCCAACAGCAACCCCGCGATCACCAGCGCAACGGTGTAAGGTCGCCGCGTCCGCCGCGTGATCAGCGCCACCGCGAGGGCAACCAGAAGCAATCCGATGATCTTCGATAATTCAGGCATGACCTCTCCATCGGGGAAAATGCAAGTCTTTCATTCCTCGGGACTCACCGCCTGACCTTCTTCGACTCTTTGCACGCCTGCTCGAAAACCCTTCCACAACCCAATCAAAATCGGCAGACCCGAAAGAATCCAAAATCCATAAGCCAAGGCGCGTGAGATTTGCTCCACATTCGGGAAGAACAAACTGACCCAGAATAAAACCGCGCCGACATGCACGGAGGCAAGGCTGAGCCACGTCCCGCCGAGCCGCGCTGGTTGGTCGGGTTCAAAGAAGCGGGTAAAAAGATAGGGAACCAGGGCGTAACCGAATTGGACAATCCAGCCAAAGATCAGGATGGGACCGCCGCTTCCCGAAATCTCCTGCACGGGAAAATCGGTGGCGCGGGCGACGATCAACGGCGCGACGACAACGGGCAGGAAGAACCAAACGTAGGAGGTGATCAAATGCCATACGCCGGGCGTCCACGCGGCACGGTCGCCGAGAAGCGGCTTGATGACGATCACCAGCAGAAGGATGCTTCCGAGTGTGTGCAAAACCAGCCCGATCACGGTGAACAAACTGATGTTCAACCACGGACCCATGATCAACCCGAGCGCGCCAAACGTCATTGACCAATAGATCCAGGGAATGGCGCGCGGCCAGGCGAGCGGGCGATTCGCGAACGAAGGGTATAAGTCCACCAGCAAGCCGGCCAGGATGACGGCGGCAAAGCCCCACAAGTTGGTGTGGACGTGAACCTCGATGGGAGATGCGATATGCAACGCCTCGCTCCATCCGAGCCAAAGACCCGTGCCGACCAACCCGCCGAGTATCAGATAACTCAATCCCGTGATGTAGAACCTGCGCCCATCGCCGTGCGAGGGTTCTTGCCGAGGCTGCGGGGAACGCATGTCAATCAGTTGCTTGATGAGCAGAATCACAGCGATGCCCACGAGCGTTCCTCCGCTGATGATGAGTGAGCGTGTGATGGTGGGAATGCCGATCAGCAGAAGGATCAGCCCTGCATTCAACGTCAACCAGATGTCCCAGCGCATCTTGGGACGAGGTAGTCGGCGCGCAGTCGCGACGAGGGTTGGAGTCAATCCGAAAATGATTTCGGATAACGCGCCAAGCGTGACCAGATGGACGCGCAGCCATTTCAGGCTTCCGAAGAGCGGGATGATTTCCAGCCCTGTCAAGATCGAAGCCAGCGCGCCCAGCGCCACGAGGGACAGGTAAAGCAGGGACATGAGAAAATAAGGGTGAGGCATGTCTATACTCTTTGATTGTAGGGAATTTAGATAAGGTTACTTCACCAAATATGTTTCAGGGGATTTGGCGAACGCCCGTTGACAGGCAGGCGCGCAGAAGTAATAGGTTTTTCCAAGATGAACGTGTTGCAGAGACGCTTTCGGGTCCACCTTCATGTCGCAGACCGGGTCAGTCTCCATTTGCGCCGCCGCAGCCTGTTGCACGAGCCGCACGAGAGCGAACATCGAAACGATGTAGATGGCGGCGATCAAGATATTGGTGATGAGAATCGCCCAGCCGTTGTACAGGTATTGTAGCATGACGCCAAGCATGGCGCCCATCATGCCGCCCATCGCGCCGCCCATGCCGCCGTCCATCATACCCATCAGGCCGCCGACGCGCCCAAAGATGATTCCAAAAGCGAGTCCGACGATCACGCCGACCAGGTTGCTGATGAACATGTCCGTCGCCGCGCCGATGAAGTAGCCGACGGCGATGCCGGTCATCATGCCCTGCGTCATGCCGATCATCATGCCAAGCATTTCCGTGACGGACGATTTGTAACGCGAGAGATACACGCCGACGCCCGCGCTGAAAAGCATGACGGCAACGCTGGCGACGATTGCAGTGGTTAAGTTCAACATTTCTTTTCTCCGAAATTACCAATTGACCATGAATTCGAATCGCACGGCGCTTGTCTCCCCCGCGCGTTCGATGCCAACGATCACGCGCCAGGGACCGGGCATGAGGAAGAACACTTCCCCGCTGTAACGCCCATCGCCCAGCAATTCTACAACGGTCACGTTTTTGCCGTGACTCATGTTGGTCATGTCAATGTCGAAGGAAACTTCGGCGTCGGACACAGGCTGACCGTCCGCGTAGGCGATGAAGACTTCGAGCGTGTTGTTGCCGCGGGAGGGAGGATTGGGATCGCTGAAGAGCCACACCAGCAGGTCGCCGCTCTGTTTGCCGCCCAGGGCAGGCAACTGGTTTCCAGTGGGATCCTGCGCGGTGGAAACGGCGGGGGTGAAAGTCGGGATCGGCGTGGGCTCGTTCACGTTTGGGGCAGACATCATCCCGCACGAAGTGAGCAGCAGCGCCGCGATCCCTACAATTAATCTGTTGGTCATTTTTCTCTCCTGTGACTCGATCACTGCGCGCCGCCTTGTTTTTTTACAATGGCACGATTCAAAATTGCAAGAAATTCATCCAGCGGCACTTTATGGACTTTCGCCGCCCACTCAACAGTAAGGGCTTTGGCGAGGAACATGCGCAGGGAATACTTCCCCACGCGCTCGACGCCAAAGATTTCCATCACGTCGGCGATGTCGCCGTACTTCAAAAGGATTTCCGAGACGCGGGTGTCTTTTGTGATTTGCATTTGAATTCTCTCAACAACCCTCAATTCTCCATTCCTCCAACCGGCAAACTGTTGGAGGAATGGAACAATTTCATCGCGCGCTGACCGCCAGTTTCGGGCTGACTGCCATCAGCCGGTAGGCTTCGCTGATATCGTCTGATGTCAGCAAGCCAAGCAGTTCGCCCTCGGGATTCAGCACAGGCAGGGCGCGCGTCCGACTTACCAGCATTTTTTGCTGCGCGGCGTGAAGCGGTTCATCGGGACTTGCGAACGCGATTCGCGTCCGCATGATCTCGCGCGCCGCCGCGTTCGCGCCCAGGGATTGCAACCCGCGCAGGAGATCAATCTCACCGATCAAGCCAGCGACCCGGTTGTTTCCCCATTCCAACACGGGGAAATCGGATTGGGAAGTTGACAATGTCAACTCGACGGCTTTGGACAGCGAATCGTTGACCCTCAGCACGTGAGGCGAGCGCGTCATTGCCTGACCGACGGTTGTCCCGCCCAACGTATGCTTGACCTGCGCCCCCTGACTTTCCTGCCCTGCGCCCATCCAGACGAAGATGGCGATGATGACGAGAGTCCAACTGCCGCTCATGAAGCCCCACAGTCCCATCAGGAACGCGAATCCCTGTCCGACCTGCGCGGCGATCTTCGTGGCTTTGGCATGGTTCATCTTCTTTGCCAGCAGCGCTCGCAGGACGCGCCCGCCATCCATTGGGAAGGCAGGGATGAGGTTGAAGAGACCGAGCATCAGGTTTGCAGAGGTCAAGTAAGCCAGCAATCCGCTCCAACTGGCGCTTCCGAGCGAGGCGTAAAGTTCATTTTAACGGGAGCAGGGCGCGGGCATCCAGAAGCGCACCGATCCCGATCAGCAGGGCGGCGGTGCCAAAGTTGACCAGCGGTCCCGCAATGGCGATCCGCAATTCCTTATTCGGCTCTTCGGGGATTTCTTCCATTTGCGCCAGCCCGCCCATCGGCATCAGGGTAATGTCTTTGACGCGCACACCAAACTTGATGGCTTGCAGGCTGTGACCGAGTTCGTGCAGGGTCACGCTGAAAAAGAGCAAGCAGGGTTGCGACGATGCCGAAGATCGCGCCCTGCATCCCTTCGCCCGTGCTGACGCTCCAGCGGTACGCTGCCCAGATGAGGATCAACACGAAGGTCAGGTGGACCTTGATGTCGATGCCTTTGATTTTGAGTAGTTTGATTGACCAGCTCATGGTTGTTTCTCCTTTCAAACATAAAACTTGTCAGTGCCTGCATTGTAGACAGGTCTTCAATCTTTCTCAACGACTTTTGTCGAATTTGAGAAAGTAGTTTCTTCCTCTGCGATCACGATCTCGAACGGGCGCGTGATCGCCTGCACGGGACAAACCGCCTCGCACAATCCGTTGTATTCGCACGCCAGCGGGTCCGCGACGATGGCTTTGCCGTCCTGCAACGCCAGTGCTTTCGTCGGGCAGGCGCGCACGCACGACCCGCATCCGTCGCAGAGGCGCGGGTCAATGATGGGAACGGGTCTGTCGTTGAAATGGGTCATGGAATGCTCCGTCTGTGATGTCATTGCGAGCGAAGCGAAGCAATCCCCTCGTTACCAGGAGATTGCTTCGTCCTTCGGGCTCGCAACGACATAAAAAAACTCGCTCAAGATGTGGGCAACCTTACACCTTGAGCGAGACTCGTTCAACGACTTTTATCGGTTTTTGCTATATGTACCGCAACATTCATGTTGCGCTCTCGATTTGGCGACGCAGCCGCCCTCGCAAGATAAATCTTGCGGTACTGCTATTCGATCACTTGTGCAATTGCCTTCAATCCCTCTTTATCCAATATCTGAATTTGATGGCGCTCGACGTGGATCATTTCTCCTTCCGCCAGTTTCCGCAGGGCGCGGTTGACCACGTCCGGCACGGTGCCGAGGCGGGAAGCCATTTCGGCTTGCGTTGCCCAGCGTCGGCGCCGCACCGACTTGCCCTCCGCCTGCTCCAATAGCGACCGCGCGCGAGACGCGCCTCCACCGAACGCAGCGACAAATCCTCCACCATGCGGACGAGGTGCATGACGCGTCCCGCCAGGTCCTTTACCACCTGCCGTGCAAGCGCGGGATGCTCATCCATCAACTTCAATAGAATCTCGCGCTGGGACCAGCCAGGCTACCGAATCCTCCAGCGCGGATACGGTCGCCTGGTTGGGCACGTTGGTGAAGACGCTGATGGCATTAAACGCCTCGCCCGCCCGGAGCATTTGCAGCACCTGCTCGCGTCCATCCAGCCCGATCTTGACCGCTTTCAGCCATCCGCTTTCGACGATGTACAGCCCCGCGCACGGTTCACCTTCGATCAAAACAACCTGCCCGGCGTCGTAAGCGCGCCGGATCGCCGATCCCGCCACCAGGTTCAGCGCGGCGGCGTCCAATCCCGAAAAATAAGATACGGACTTGAGTATGTTCACGTTACGAAGAGATTCGTCCTGGTTCATGGTTCCTCGATTTGTGTCATTGCATCTGTGAGTCATTATACATCCCGAATTCCGACTTAAGTCATTAACCTGCCGGGCAAAGGAACTTATACTGACCACACACAAAGGAGATAGAAATGAATACGATCCTCAACAAAATCGCATCCATCCTCGCCTTCGTCATCGGCGCGATGGCGATCTTCGCAGGCGGGAAAGTCCTGCTGGGGGACGACCCTGGTTATTACGTCATCAACTGGCTTCCGGTCTACAACTACACGGTCGGAATCCTGACCGTTTTCGTCACAGCCATCCTCATTTGGATGAATCACAGACTCGCCATGCCCATTGCCATCGGGACGTTCGGCGTTCACGCGCTGGTCATGCTTATCCTGCAAACCGCGTATCGTGATGTAGTGGCAATCGACAGCATTGTAGCAATGACGCTGCGACTCTCGGTTTGGGCTGTCGTTTTGGGATTGATGTTTCTCCAGTCGCGGAAAATAAGCAAACGGTAGAAATCCATACGATAAAGTCGAAAATGAAGTTATGCTGGATGACAGCGTGAACCGCATGTCGTGGGGCGAATTGTCAATCTGCTCACGATTTTACGGTCCCCTCCTCGGCAAGGCGGAAAAATGCGCTGTGTAAAAGCAAATTGGATTGTCCTGCCGCCTGCGCGCTTTGACAGATTCCCGCACATCGATATGGTCTGCACTGTCCCTACTTCCCACAATCCATCCCCTTTCCCCAAGAAGCCTGGCGGCGCCGCCAGGCTTCTTTCGTTACATCACTATTCAAATCTTACTTGTGCACCTTGTCGATGATATTCAATTTTGTCCGTTCACTGCTTCTTCGAGCAGATCCTCCAGCCAGACATCTTCGTCAAAGGCAGATGTCTTCCAATCCGGCATCAACTGGTCGAGCAGATACGCCTGCGCCATGCCGGTGTAGTAGAAACGCCCATCGCCTTCGTCGCCGAAGTGACCTCCCCGCCCGCCATACGTTCAGGGCTTTCGAGCAAGTCCAAATAGGGTTCTTGTAACGTCCGCTGGAGGGTGAGCAGGAGAATCGAATCGGCAGGCACGCTCTGGGATTGGACTTCAGTCCGGTCGTCGATAAGGCGATATTCGGTTTGGGCGTTGAGCAAGGCTTGGGCCGGTACAGCAGTCATAATGGTAAAAAAAGATGTGAATTTTGCGCCCACTTGCGGATTTCTGAGTCTATTTCAATGGAATAACTCATCCATTTCAGGATGCTCCATGCACACCCTTGAATACCGCATCAACCACCAGATCAGCGTCGAACAATTCATTGATCTGCTTCAGCAATCCAACCTTTCCACGCGCCGATCACTTGACTGAATAAAGCGCATCCAGCGCATGTTGGACAACGCCAATTTGACCATCACTGCCTGGGATGGAGGCAAACTCGTCGGTGCCGCGCGTGCTTCAACCGATTTTGCATTTTTTTGCGACCTGTCCAATCTCTCCCCGTCCAAAAACAGTTGAAGTGCGAGAGTATAATACACCGAAGGTACTCTCATGCTCAAAAGTCTCCAGGCACGTCTGACTCTGCTTTTCGTTGCCTTTACCCTGCTTGTACTGATTTCCGTCGGCGCGATGATGTGGGGAAGCGAAACGCAGCGGCAGGATGCCCTGCTCATTAACCTGGCGGGGCGTCAACGGATGCTGGCGCAGCAGATGGGACGGCTTGCCTTTGAGTCGGGCTCGGGGGAAACCATTCCCAACGCGGCATTGCAGGAAGCAGAGCAGACTTTCGATCAGACCCTTCACGCGCTGCGAGATGGCGGGGACGCTCCATATCTTTCAGATACAATTGTCTCGCTCCCGATCACGCGGGATCGTGAGATTCGCTTCGCCCTCGACGAAGTGACTCTCACCTGGAGCGACTTCCGCGCCCTGCTCGCCGACTTGCAGCAAACCCCGCGTGACGACCCGTCATTTTCGGTCATGCTCCAATCCGTTGAAGAAAAATCATCTGTGCTCGTGGAGCGCGCCGATGAGGTCGTGCGTTTGTACGAAGCCGACGCTATTGCAAAAGTCAATCGCCTGCGAGCCATGCAATTTGGATTTCTGATTGTCGCGTTGATTCTGCTAGGGGCGGGAGCATGGATCACGCACAAGTCCGCGCTCACGCCGTTGAAGGAGTTATCGTTCGCGGCAAACCGCCTGGGAGAGAATGATCTCGACACGGCAGTACAGGTCGGGGGTCCGGACGAGATGCGGGCGTTGTCTGAGTCATTCGATTCTA
Organism: Chloroflexota bacterium; assembly: GCA_013112685.1. GTDB lineage: Bacteria > Chloroflexota > Anaerolineae > Anaerolineales > Villigracilaceae > Villigracilis. The sequence continues at coordinate 3,012,344 of JABFGC010000002.1, forward strand.
TGAGGAAGAGGTTGCGCGCCTCGCGATCCGAATTATTAGATTTGACCTCCACGCTCGAAGAACGAGTCTTGCAACGCACACGCGAACTGGACGCGCTCAACGAAGTCAGCCGCGAGATTGCATCACAATTGGATGTGAAGTTCGTTTTGAAGTCGGTGACCGATAAGGCTCGCGCGTTGTTAGGCGGTGACTCTGCCATGCTGTGCCTGTTGGATGATGCACAGCAATATCTATTGCTTAAATCTGTGAGCGGCGTTCCCTCCATCGAAACGATGGATCGCATGTCCACGGTCAATCGCGCCAGCGCGGTGTTGACCAGTCAACAAGCGTTGATTTGCAGTAATGCGCAATGCGTGGGCGGATGCGGACTGCTTTCCAACACTCATTCCGCGAGTCACGTGGTTGCGCCATTGCGAATTGGTGAAAACGTAATTGGTGCATTGTGTGTGAGCAGTTCCCAAGCGGATCATTTCTCCAAAGAATCGGCGGATGTAGTAACCAAACTCGCCAACACTGCCGCGGTTGCGTTACAGAACGCGCAGTTATATGCGCAGGCGGAGCGTGTGGCGATGTTGGAGGAACGTCATCGTCTGGCGGCTGAAATGCACGATGGCTTGGGACAAACACTCAGTTATCTCGGTTTGATGACCGATCAAACGACAGAGTTCTTATCCAGAGGGCAAGGTGAACCCGCGCTTGAACAATTGCAACGAACCCGCGAGACGATTGAAAAAGCTACAGCCGATGTGCGCCGCGCCATCAACAGCCTGATGGACGAATTGCCGCCTGCGCTTGACCTGCGGGCACGCTTGCAAAATGTGATGGATGAGTTTTCAGAGGAAACCCGCCTGCAAGTCAATAGCCGGATGGAAGCCGCACCTGATTGTTCGCATCAGGTGGCGGAGCAGGTGTTGAATATCACGCGTGAGGCACTGAAAAATGTGGCGCGTCATGCCGAGGCGAAATACATCACTGTGCAACTGGGACAGGAGAACGGTCATTACTTTATCGTCATCGAGGACGACGGCAAAGGTTTCGACACATCCCAACCTGAGCCGAGTGGGCATTTCGGTTTGCAGATCATCCAGGGCGCGCGCCGCGCACATCGGTGGGCATGTTGAAATCGAATCAGGGCAAGGACGCGGGACGCGCGTCAAATTGACATGGGACGCGTGAAGGAATGAATAACAATGGAAAAAGTGCGTGTGCTGCTTGCTGACGATCATGCTTTATTTCGCGAGGGATTGGCGGGAATCATCGCTTCACAGCCCGACATGGAAGTGGTCGGCGAGGCGAGCGACGGACTCGAATCTCTTGTCAAAGCGCAGGAACTCAAGCCCGATTTGATTCTGATGGATGTGCAGATGCCCGGCATGGATGGACTGGAGGCAATCCGCCAGATCAAGCAAGCATTGCCTGAAACAAGTGTCGTGATGCTCACCGTTCGTGACGATGACGAAAAACTCTTTGAAGCGTTGAAGAACGGCGCACAGGGGTATTTACTGAAGGAGATTCGTTCACAGGAACTGCTGGCGATGTTACGCGGCGCGATGCAGGGCGAGGCGGCGCTCTCCGCTTCGCTCGCGGGACGTGTTTTGGTGGAGTTCCGCCGACTCAGTAGGTCGCGCTTGAAGCGTGACCTAACCGACGATGAAGAATATATGTTGACCGAACGTGAACAACAAGTGTTGTTGCAAGTCTCGGATGGCGCCACCGATAAAGAAATTGCAGACGCATTGACCATCAGCCTGAACACGGTCAAGACGCATGTGCGGAATATTTTATCGAAGTTGCACGTGTCCACGCGGCGCGAGGCAGCGAAGGTGGCGAAGAACAAGGGGTTGGTGTAAGTTTCAGAACTAATTCTTTTCCAAAAAGAGTGATGTAACAATCACTCTTTTTTCATTCCTAACGTGGGAGGGGGAAGGATTCGATTGCACCGTGATTTCCTGTAAGCTCGAAGAGATTCGCTTCATTTCATCAGAAACAGGTCATGCAAAAGCATCGCGTATTGCTGGTGTGTTCGGGACATCTTTTCGGCGAAAGCATGGAGACGATTCTGCGCGCCGAGGCGGATGTAGAGTTGATTGGACCGTGGGGTTTGGGGGAGGAGGTCTGCTCGAGGGTCACAGAGGCAAGCCCGAGCGTGGTCCTGATCGTGGATGATGATTCACAGAGTGAAGCCAGCGCGAGTCTGACATCCGCCATTATGGAAGACCATCCTGAGATTCCCATCATCCGCGCAGGCTTGACTGAGAATGTGGTTCGGGTGGTTTCAACCCACCTGCTTCCTGCGCGCGGCATGGATTTGATCGAGACCATTCGCAACCTGCCCGATGCAGGCAATCCCTCGAACGAGAGGAGTGACATAAACAATGACACAAAGCGTTAGACCAGTTCCAAAAGGTATTTCAGTCGTCATAATGCTGGCAGTTGTGTTTGTCTTCATCACAACTGCGCCCAAAGCGACATTCGCACGACCGTTGATGCAGGCATCGGACGGAGAGGCGCTCTTCAAGGAAAAGTGTGTCGCCTGCCATACCATCGGAGGAGGAGACTTGGTGGGACCCGACCTGCAAGGAGTGCCCGAACGCCGCGACCAGGCATGGCTCACTCAATGGTTGCTCGCGCCCGATCAGGTGCTGGCTTCGGGGGATCCGATTGCCTCGGAACTGTTGGTGAAATACAAAAATGTTCCGATGCCTAATTTGGCGTTGACGCCCGATCAAGTAGACGCGCTTCTTGCCTACATTGGAAGCGGCGCGACCATAGGAGGCACTGTCCTCCCGACAGGGGATGTGACGCGAGGCAAGGCGTTTTTCGTTGGCGATAAGAGGTTCGAGAACGGCGGTCCGCAGTGTATGTCATGCCACAGCATTGCAGGGATTGGATCGCTGGGCGGCGGCAATCTCGGTCCCGACCTGACCGCTAATGGATATACAAAATACGGCGATGGACTCGCGAGTTTTCTGAGTTCGCCTCCCACGGTGACGATGAACGCGATCTGGAAAAATACGCCGTTGACTCCGCAGGAACAGGCGGATCTGTTCGCGTTCATGAAGAACGCGTCTGTTTCCCAGCGTGAGCCTGGGGCGTTGTTGCAGATTGCTTTGCTTGCGATTGTCGGTGCCGCGGCGCTGATCGCGCTGGCACAATTCTACTGGGGCAAACGCCTGAAGGGCATGCGCCGACCGATGCTCGAGCGAACGTTCGCGGCGGCGAAGAAATAAATAACCATTCGTCATTGCGAGGAGGGATGGCGGTCGAGTAGCGAAGCGTACCGAGACCACCATCCCGACGAAGCAATCCCCTCCACAACTAGGAGATTGCTTCGCCGCCTCGGTCTCGATACGAGCGAGAAGAACACTCGCTCTACTCGACCAGCGGCGGCTCGCAATGACGGAAGGACACTACGGAGGCATAAATCATGAGTTGGATACAGGATTTAGTCAACCCGCAAGCCCGCCAGTGGGAGGAGTTCTATCGCAACCGCTGGCAGCACGACAACATCATTCGCAGTACGCATGGCGTTAACTGCACGGGCGGATGTTCGTGGCAGGTCTACGTGAAGGACGGCATCATCACGTGGGAAATGCAACAGGTGGATTATCCGTTGTTGAAAGACGGACTGCCTCCTTACGAGCCGCGCGGCTGCCAGCGCGGGATTTCCGCCTCGTGGTACGTGTACAGCCCGATCCGCGTCAAGTATCCCTACGCGCGCGGTGTGCTGCTGGATTTCTGGCGCGAGGCGAGATTCAAACTCGGTCCCGTCGAGGCGTGGCAGTCCATCGTCGAGGATGAGGCGAAGCGGAAGAGAATCCAGAAGGCGCGCGGCAAAGGCGGTTTTCGTCGCACGAATTGGGACGAAGTCCTGGAGATCGTCGCCGCCGCGACTCTCTACACCGCGAAGAAACATGGTCCCGACCGCGTCTTCGGCTTCTCGCCGATTCCCGCGATGTCGTATCTTTCGTATGGGGCGGGGTCGCGCTTCCTTCAATTATTCGGCGGCGTGAACATGAGTTTTTACGACTGGTACGCTGACCTGCCGAACGCCTTCCCCGAAATTTGGGGCGATCAGACCGACGTGTGCGAGTCTGCCGATTGGTACAACAGCAAGTTCATCGTCTCGATGGGCGCGAACCTGAACATGACGCGCACGCCCGATGTGCATTTCATCTCGGAGGCGCGGCATGAAGGCGCGAAGTTCGTCGTCATCGCGCCAGACTTCTCACAGGTGGCGAAATATTCCGATTGGTGGATCCCTGTCAAGGCGGGGCAGGATACGGCGATCTGGATGGCGGTCAATCACGTCATCTTGAAAGAGTTTTACGCGGATCGGCAAGTCCCGTATTTCGTCAACTATCTCAAAGAAAATACCGACATGCCGTTCCTGATCGAGTTGGAAAGGGATGGCGACAACTACAAGGCGGGACGTTATATTCGCGCAAACACTGTGAAGAGATATAAAGATGTAGAGAACGGCGAATGGAAATTCCTTGTCCACGATGCAAAAGCGAACGCGCCGCGTATGCCGAAGGGCGCGGTGGGCGACCGCTGGAGCAAGGAAAAGGGCAAGTGGAATATCAAGATGGAAGACGGCTTGGACGATTCGCCCATTGAGCCGACGCTCTCTTTCCTTGGCGAGCAAGATGAAACGGTCAACGTTTCGTTCTACGAATTTGCGGAACAGAAGACTGCCCTGCGCGGCGTGCCTGCGAAATACATCGAGACCAGTGAAGGCAAGAAACTGGTCACAACCGTTTTTGATTTGGTTGTCGCGCAATTCGGCGTGAGCCGCGGACTGCCTGGCGATTACCCGACGAGTTACGATGAGGTCGGCGCGTACACGCCCGCCTGGCAGGAAAGTTATACAGGCATCGGGCGCGATACGATCATTCGTCTCGCGCGCGAATTCGCGTCCAACGCCGAAGCGACGAACGGTAAGTCCATGATCATCATCGGCGCGAGCATCAATCACTGGTACAACAACAATCTCGCTTATCGCGCGCCCATTTACGCGCTCATCCTATGCGGCTGTTGCGGAGTCAACGGCGGCGGGATGAACCATTATGTGGGGCAGGAAAAACTTACGTTGGTCGCGCCGTGGACGAGTCTCGCGTTCGCGCTCGACTGGCAGAAGCCGCCGCGCCGACAGCAATCTCCCACGTGGCATTACGTCAACAGCGACCAGTGGCGTTATGAAGGCGACTTCACCGATTACGCGCCCATCCCACCAAAAACAAAATGGGCAAAGGGTCACGCGATGGATTTGGAAGCGATGGCTGTCCGCATGGGCTGGATGCCGTACTTCCCACAATTCAAAACCAATTCGTTTGAGGTGGTGAAGAACGCGGAAGCCGCGGGGTCAAAGTCCACCGAGGAGATTGCCAAGTGGACAGCGGAGCAATTGAAGGACGGAAAACTCGAATTCTCGGTGGACGACCCCGACGCGCCCGAAAACTGGCCCCGCGTGTGGATCATCTGGCGCGGCAACGCCATCCAATCCAGCGCGAAGGGACACGAGTTCTTCCTGCGTCATTATCTCGGCACGCACGATAACATCATCGCCGAGGAGCACGCGAAGGATAAGGTCAAGACAGTCAAGTTCCGCGAACCCGCCCCACGCGGCAAAATGGACTTGGTGGTTGACCTCAACTTCCGCATGGACTCGTCCGCGCTGTATTCGGACATCGTCCTGCCCGCCGCGTTCTGGTACGAGAAGAACGACCTCAACACCACCGATCTGCACTCGTTCGTGCATCCGCTCGGGCAGGCTGTTCCTCCAGTTTGGGAATCGAAGACCGATTGGGAAATCTTCAAAGCCTTCGCGAAGAAAGTGAGCGAACTTTCGGGAGACGTGTTCCCTGAACCAGTCAAAGATTTGGTGATGGGTCCGCTCATGCACGATACACCCGACGAACTCTCACAATCTGATGTCAAAGATTGGCGCGCGGGCGAATGCGATCCCATCCCTGGCAAGACCATGCCGCATTTCCGCGTGGTCGAGCGCGATTATGCCAACCTCTACAACAAGTTCATCTCGCTGGGACCGAATCTCCGCACGGACGGTATCAACGGCAACGGCGTGCAAATCCCCATCGCGGAATTCTACGACGACCTGCTGAAGAATCCCGTCGGCGGCTCGCCCGACCCGCGTCACATGCGCTGCGTGGAATGGGGCGGGAACAAATATCCGTCGCTCGAAGACGCGCTCGACGCGGCGAACGTCCTGTTGTATCTCGCGCCCGAAACGAACGGAGAGGTCTCGTACGCGGCGTTCAAGCATGAGGAAGAACGAGTCGGTATGCCGCTTGCAGATTTGGCTGAGGATGTGCGCGGCGTCCGCATGACGTTCTTCGATTTGACGCGGCAAGTGAGGCGCACGCTCATCAGTCCGTGCTGGTCGGGCATGGTCAACGACGGGCGCGCGTATTCCGCCTGGTGTCTGAGCGTGGAGCGACGCGTCCCTTGGCGCACGTTGACGGGTCGCCAGCACTTCTACATTGACCATCCCTATTACGTGGACTTCGGCGAGAACCTGCCGACCTTCAAGCCCAAACTCGTGGCGAAGCCAGGCGATTGGAAGAAGATCGGCGACATCGTGAAAAGCACAGTGGACGACAAGAGCCTGATCCTGAACTACATCACGCCGCACGGCAAGTGGAACATCCACTCGACCTACAAGGACAACCACCGCATGTTGACCCTCTCGCGCGGCATGGATCCTGTCTGGCTCAACGACAAGGAAGCCGAAAGTGTTGGCATTCAGGATAACGACTGGGTCGAAGTCCACAACGACAACGGCGTGGTTGTGACGCGCGCCGCAGTCAGCGCACGCGTCCAGCCCGGAACCTGTCTTTACTATCACGCGGTCGAACGGACGGTCTTCATCCCCAAGTCGCAGATTCGCAAGGGCAAACGCGCGGGCGGTCACAACAGCCTGACGCGCACACGTATCAATCCCGTCGAACTCGCGGGCGGCTACGCTCAATTCACCTATGGTTTCAACTATTGGGGACCCATCGGTGTGTTCACGCGCGATACGTATTGTGTCGTGAGGAAGATGGAAAAATTGGAATGGTAAAGGATGTCCCTCACCCTAACCCTCTCCCGAAGGGAGAGGGGACTCCCTTCCCCCTGTGGGGGAAGGGCTGGGGATGAGGGAACACAAAGGAGTCAATCATGGATATACGCGCACACGTTTCAATGGTCTTCCATCTCGACAAGTGCATCGGCTGTCACACGTGCAGTATCGCCTGCAAGAACATCTGGACGGATCGCAAAGGCACCGAGTACATGTGGTGGAACAACGTCGAGACCAAGCCTGGCACGGGCTATCCCACCCTGTGGGAGGACCAGGAAAAATACAAAGGCGGCTGGGAGAAGAAGAACGGGAGCCTCCAACTGAAACTGCACAACCGCCGCGGCGGGCTGGCGAACATCTTCTTCAATCCGTACCTGCCCACGATTGACGATTACTACGAGCCGTGGACGTACGACTACGAGAATCTCTTCAACGCGCCCGAAGGCGACGACCAGCCCACCGCTCGCGCCGTCTCGATGATCACGGGGGAGCCGATGGATAGCATCGAAGCAGGACCCCAACTGGGACGACGATCTCGGCGGCTCGCCCATCTATGCTCGTAACGATCCGAACCTCGACGGTCTCACCGATGACGAACGCGAGCAACTCAACGAACTGGAACGCGTCGTCTTCTTCTACCTGCCGCGCATCTGCAATCACTGCCTCAATCCTGGCTGTGTCGCCGCCTGCCCCGCGGGCGCCATCTACAAACGCGGCGAAGACGGCATCGTGTTGCTCTCGCAAGAAAAATGCCGCGCCTGGCGCATGTGCATTTCGGGATGCCCATATAAAAAGACTTACTTCAATTGGGCTTCGGGCAAGTCCGAGAAATGTATCCTGTGCTACCCGCGCCTCGAATCGGGACAACCTCCCGCCTGCTTCCACTCTTGTGTTGGACGCATCCGTTATCTGGGAGTCCTGCTCTACGACGCGGACCAGATCGAGAAAGGCGCTTCGGTGCCTGACGAGGAACTGGTCGCTGCCCAACGAGCCATGATCATGGACCCGTTCGATCCCGCCGTCATCGCTGCCGCGAAGAAGAACAAAATCTCCGACGCGATGATCGCCGCCGCGCAGAATTCCCCCGTCTACAAGTTCGTGAAAAAGTGGCAAATTGCGCTACCGCTTCATCCTGACTTCCGCACCCTGCCCATGCTGTTCTACGTCCCGCCGATGTTACCCGTGCTTGCAAAAACCAAAGACGGTTCCTACGATGTTGACGGTGCAGATGGGAATCACCTCCCTGCCATGCTAAGTTCGCTCGACAAGGCGCGCATGCCCATCAAATATATGGCAAGCATGTTCTCGGCAGGCAATACAAAGGTTGTAGAGGATGTGTATCGCAAACTCATCGCGGTGAGGATCTTCAAACGCGCGCAGAAGGTCAGTGATTTCACTGAGGCAGAGGTCAACGCCGCGCTCGTGCAAGGAAATACTTGTGCCGAGGAAGTCGAAGCCATCTTCCGCCTCACGTCCCTCCCGACCTACGAAGAACGCTTCGTCGTCCCGCCGCTTGGGCGTGAGGTATCCATCGAATCATGGGACATCCCCCTCACGCACAAGACCGAAGCAGGATTCGGTGTCCGCAACAAGATCGCGAAGAGGAAGTTCTAAACTATCCGTCATTGCGAACCGCTAGTCGAGTAGAGCGAGTGTTCGTCTCGCTCGTACCGAGACCAGCGGTGAAGCAATCCCCACGCAACAGGAGATTGCTTCGCTCGCTTGGTCTCGATATGCCCGAAGAACACGGGCTACTCGACCAGCGCTCGCTCGCAATGACGATGAAAACGGAGACCTGCTAATGTACAACGAACTCGAAATGCGTCAGTTATATCAATGCTTTGCACGCATGTTGGAATATCCTGCTGGCGGGACGCTTCAAGCGGCGGTCAAAGCGCAGGGTTTGTTGATGGGTGAGAATCCCGAAGCCGCCGCGCTGTTGAAGGAATTTCATGAGTACGCCGAGTCCCTGCCGCCTGGCAGACTCGAGGAAGTGTACACAGGCACATTCGACCTCGACGCGGCATGTCATCCGTACGTGGGCTATCACTTATTTGGCGAGACGTACAAACGCAGCGCGTTTTTAGTCGAACTGAAACAACGCTACAACGCGGAGGGTTTCATATTCCCTGCGAATGAATTACCCGATCATCTCGCGGTCATCCTGCACTTCCTTGCGTTCACAAAAGATCGCGCCCTCGCTAATGAAATCGCCCGCGACGCGTTGCTGCCCGTGCTGGATCGCATGACGGGCCGCGCCAAATCCGAAGGCTTCGACGAGGGTGAGGTGTCACCTCAGGCGGAGGAAAAGCCTGAGAAACGGAATCAGTTCCAGGTCGTGTTGGAAGCGCTGCGTTTCGTCCTGATGAATCAATACAAGACCCTAAAGGTCTTGGAGACCTTTAGGGTCTGAGGAGGATGTGATGTTCGATAACGCCTTGTTCATTGGTTTTCCATACGTCGCGGTGACGATTGCGATTGTCGTGTCCGTCTATCGCTTCTGGTTCGATCCATATTCGTATTCGAGCCAGTCGTCGCAATTCCTCGAGAACCGCGTGTTGTTCTTCGGATCGGTGCCGTGGCACTACGGAGTCATAATCATTTTGCTTGGGCACATCACGGCTTTGCTCTTCCCCCGTGTGTGGGGTTTGTTTACTGCAAACCAGTTCCGCCTGTACGTTTTGGAAGTAATTGGACTCGCGCTGGCGTTGATGGCGACGGTGGGATTGGTGTTGCTGTTTTATCGCCGCATGGCGAACGCCCGCGCGCGCGCGGTCACATCTGAGTTGGATTGGATATTGCTCATTGTTCTGCTGTTGCAAGTGGGGCTGGGATTTTGGGTGGCATATTATTACCGCTGGGGTTCGGACTGGTATTTGCATACCGCCGTGCCGTGGCTGGTTTCGCTGTTGAAGTTCCAGCCGAACATCACGTATGTTACTGCGTTGCCGTTTTGGGTGAAGTTCCACTTCGTCGGCGGGTTCGTTGTCATCCTGCTCCTGCCGTTCACGCGGCTCGTACATGTGCTGGTCTATCCCATCTCGTATTTGTGGCGCGAACATCAGGTCGTGATTTGGAATCGCTCACGTATGAATTAATACCGTCCCGAAGGTTTGTGAACCTTCGGGACGTTCCATAGCCATGAAACCTCTGGACGCTCTTCTACGCGACTCTGCGACTCATCACCATCGCCTCTGTCCGCGACAGGTGCTGGGCGCGCGCGTGGGGATGCTCGCCGCTTCTCTCCTGGACCTCAACCTGCCTCAGTCCGATAAGCGGCTCCTCGCCATCGCCGAAACGGACGGCTGTTTCGTGGACGGAATCTCCGCCGCGACGGGTTGCTATGTCGGCAGGCGCACCCTGCGCATCGAAGACTACGGCAAAACCGCCGCGACCTTCGTGGACACGCTCACCGAGCAAGCGATTCGCATCGCCCCGCGCGCGGGCATCCGCGAACTGGCATGGGACTACGCCCCCTCCGCGCGCAACAAATGGGAAGCGCAACTCATCGGCTACCAGCACATCCCCGATGACCTCCTGCTCGACTGGCAGTGGGTGAAATTAGCCGTCCCTGTGAAAAAGATGATTGGTCAGGCAGGCAGGCGCGTCGTCTGCGAAAGATGCGGGGAGGAGATCATCAATCAGAAGGAGGTTATGTGTAAGGGAAATATTTTATGTAAAACATGCGCGGGGGAGTCGTATTTTCGTTTTGCTGATCACACCATGGAAATGGCAACGGCATAAGAGCGGGATCTTCAATTCCACAAATCTCACATAATGAGAAAGATGAGGAGTTCGAAATGAACAACAAAAAATTTCTGATTGGGTTTTTGCTTGGCTTCGCGGTTGTCCTGAGTGCCTGTGGCGGCGGTGCATCCACAAATCTGACATTGGAACTGAATGACTTCACATTCACACCTAATACATTCACAGTGCCCGCCGGAGAGGAAATCACGCTGACGGTGAGCAACAAGGGCAAAGTAGAACATGAGTTTGTCATCATGAAGCTGGGGACTGAAGTTTCAATTCCCTTCAATGATGATGACGAGGGTAACATCTATTGGGAGGTCGAATTGGAACCGGGTGAAAGCGAAACGGTGAGTTTCACCGCCCCCTCTGAGACTGGTGAATACCAGGTATCTTGTGGCACGCCTGGCCACCATGAGGCGGGTATGGTCGGCAAACTGATTGTGGTGAAGTAAGCCAGCTGCTTCCCTGGAATCTGTGCCAACGAATACGGCTGCCCATGCTGATCACAGACGCGCTCCTCGGCGAACACGGCGTCTTCCATCTGCTCCTTCAACACATCGAGCAGGCGTTACCCGCCCTCGACTCAACTCCCATCCTGCAACACGAGCTTGCCGCGTTTGCGTTCGCGCTCGAATCTCACGCACGCCTCGAAGACGACTTGCTCTTCGCCGCTCTAGAACCTCGCCTTGGTCTACAGGGCGGACCGCTCTCGGTCATGCGGATGGAACATGATCGGATCACAAACCTGCTTGGGCGGATCGAATCCGCCTCGAGTTTGGAGGAAGGACGCGCCTTCGTCACACAATTGATCGAAGTCTGCCGGGATCATTTTCAAAAGGAAGAGCAGGTTCTCTCCCGCATGTCGCGGAAGTTCCTGAGTGAAGACGAACTCATGTCACTCGGCGCGCAATGGGCGGGACGGCGAATTCTGTTCGCCTCTGCGTGACACCTGGGAATCATCGGTAATTCTCAACAAGGAGAAAGATGCAATGGAAACCTGGCTGACACACTGGGAACCCGACAACGCCGAATTTTGGGAAGCGACAGGCAAGAGAATCGCCTGGCGCACGCTGTTCATCACAACCGTCGGCTTGACCTTTTCCTTCGCCACCTGGTTCATGATGAGCGCCATCGTCGTGCGGATTCCGCAAATCGGATTCAAGTTCGACACCATGCAGTTATTCTGGCTGGCGGCAATGCCTGGGCTTGCGGGCGGAACGCTTCGCATCATCAACATGTTTTTGATTCCCATTTACGGCACGCGGCACGTCATCACCTTTACGACGATTCTGAAATTGATTCCCTGCATCGGAATCGGTCTGGCGGTGACGAATCCGAATACGCCGTTTTGGGCGTTCATGGTTCTCGCGTTCACGGCGGGCTTCGGCGGCGGCGACTTCTCCTCGTACATGCCCAGCACGCGCTTCTTCTTTCCGAAGAACATGCAAGGCACGGCGCTCGGCGTGCAGGCTGGCATCGGCAACTTCGGCGTGAGTCTTGCGCAATTCATCACGCCCTGGATCATCGGCATCGCGGCGCTCGGCGCGTCGCAAACGCTGACCATCGGCGAAACGACTAAAACCGTGTGGCTTCAAAACGCGGCGTTTTGGTACGCCCCATTTCTGGTGATCGGCGGCATGATCGCGTGGAATTTCCTGCGAAGCGTTCCCATAAAAGCCTCGTTCAAAGAACAACTCGACATCTTCAAACTCAAGCACACCTGGTTTTGCACGATCACCTACATCATGACCTTCGGCTCCTTCTCTGGACTCGCCGCCTCGTTCCCGCTCCTGATCAAAAGCCTCTACGGCTCTTTCGACGGCGCGCCTGATCCTCTCACCTATGCCTTTCTCGGTCCCTGGTCGGTTCCCTCGCGCGGACGATGTTTGGTCCCGTCGCGGACAAATTCGGCGGCGCGATCCTGACCCACATCACAGGCATCGTCCTCCTCGTCACTTCGCTGGCGATGGTCTTCCTCGGATTGTTGATGCCCACATCGCTGGGTCAATTTCCGATGTTCGTCGCGCTCATGCTCGTCCTGTTCTTTTTTTCGGGTATCGGCAACGCCGCGACCTTCCGACAATATCCAATCATCTTTGCCGAGAATCCGCGACAAGGCGCGGGCGTCATCGGCTGGACTGCGGGAGTCGCGGCGTACGGTCCCTTTATCTTCTCGACGTTGATCGGTTCATCCATCACGAACACAAGCTCGCCCGTCATTTTCTTCTACGGCATGGTTGTCTTCTTCATCATCGCCACCGCCATTAATTGGTGGTATTACACGCGCAAGGGTTGTGAAAAGCCTTCGTAAAAAATGTCATTGCGAGGAGGGTCGAGCAGCCCATGTTCTTCGGGCGTACACTTGCACCAGCACGCAAGTGCAGGTGTCGAGACCCGACGAAGCAATCTCCTGTTTATGAAGGGATTGCTTCGTGGCGCCGAGGCGCCACTCGCAATGACAGATAAGGAGAACGATATGAAAACCGCAGTGCGTCAACAAGTGAGCGAAAACGCAACAGTCGAGATCGAAGCGGAGAAAATTACAGAAAAAGGCAAGACCAGCGTCCTTGTCCTCTCCTCCATCGGCTTTACGCTCATGTTCGCCGTGTGGCTGATGTTCGGTGTGCTGGGCATTCCCATCCGTGAAGAATTCGGCCTGACCGACTTACAGTTGAGTTGGCTCGCGGCGATTGCCATTTTGAACGGCTCGCTCTGGAGATTGATCTTCGGCATCCTCGCCGATCGCTTCGGCGGGAAGATCGTTTTTACTTTGCTGGTCTTAGCCACCATCATTCCATCCTATATGGTAAGTCGCGCGTCCTCGTATACGGAGTTGATGGTGTGGGCGTTCTTTGTGGGGATGGCGGGCAACTCGTTTTCAATCGGCATTGCATGGAACTCCGCCTGGTATCCGCGCGAGCAAAAGGGATTCGCGCTGGGGGTCTTCGGTGCAGGAAATGTCGGGGCATCGGTCACCAAGTTGATCGGTCCGGCGTTGATCGCATTGGTTCCCGCGGCGGGTCTCGCTGGTGGATTCATCTCAGGCGGATGGCGATTCGTCCCGTTCCTGTACTGCGTCCTTCTGGCAATCATGGCGATTTCACTATGGGTTTTCACGCCGCGGCACGATCACAAACCTGGCGCGACTCGCCCGCTCAAGGAATTGCTCGCGCCGCTGAAGCACATCCGCGTATGGCGCTTCAGTTTGTATTACGTGGTGGTGTTCGGCGCGTACGTGGCGTTGTCCGTCTGGCTTCCGAAATATTACGTGGATGTGTACGAAATGGAGTTGCATTCCGCGGCGTTGCTGACCACGCTGTTCATCTTCCCCGCGAGTTTGCTTCGTCCCGTCGGCGGCTATCTCTCGGATAAATTCGGCGCGCGGCGGTTGATGTACTGGGTCTTCGGCGTCATGTTTTTTGCCACTGGCATTTTGTCCCTGCCGCAGGGCTATTTCATGGTTCACGTCCCTTCCCGTTTTGTCGCGACGGGCGAGACCGAGATGTTCCATTTTGCATTGAATGTCACCTGGTTCACCGTGTTGGTTTTCATCGTGGGCGTGTGCATGGGAATCGGCAAGGCGGCGGTCTATAAATATATCCCCGAATATTTCCCGCACGATGTCGGCGCGGTGGGCGGACTGGTGGGCATGTTGGGCGCGCTCGGCGGATTTTTTCTCCCGCCAATCTTCGCCTCCGTTTTGGAATTGACGTGGCTCCCACAAACCACCTTCTTCGTCCTCTTCGTCGTCACGACGGTCAGTTACATGTGGCTGCATTGGACAGTTGTCGGGCTTCTGCAACAGGCTTCACCAAAACTGGAACAACAGTTGGATTTCAAGGACACACTACCCGCGGAGATGCAATCCAATTGAACTTTTTTCTCCGCATCCTCTCCCCTCTGGTATTTCTGGTTTCCCTTGCAACGGGATGCCAGTTAATATCCAACACCCCATCCTCGGAAAATAGGCTTGGCGTCATCGCAGGGGTACCGACAGCCATCGCGCCGGAAAAGCCCATCTTCCGCGACGACTTCAACGGTCAATTGAATCCAGCATGGACGCGGCAAAATGAAGACGCGTCTCGATACAAAATAAACGAGGACGGTTGGCTGGAAATCACAGGCGGAGACGAAAGCATATTGTCGGGAGAACAGCAGACCAATTTATTGTGGGCAAAGTTGCCGAGGGGAGATTTTGTGATCTTAGTCCATTTGAAATCACAGCCGCTTTTCGATTATCAAAAGGCTGGACTTCTTCTCTTTGGGGATTCAGAGCATTACATATCATTGAACAGGGGATATTGTATGGAATGCGTGCTGGGCGGCAGCGGCGTCTTTCTGGAATACAACCTCAACGGGAGACGCGGAAGATATTCAGCCGCCACCGATGCCACCGACCTGTATCTGATGCTGATCCGCGCGCATGGGGTTATCGGCGCGTTCTATTCCCTCGAGGCGGGACAATGGAAGAACATCGCCAACCTCGAAGACGACATCCCGTTTGAACGCGCTGGGCTGAGCGTAACCAACGATAGTCGGTGGGAGGAAGGATACGACGTGATTGGGGAGTTTGATTTCTTTGAGATTCGCTCGTCTTTCCATCAAACGCCGATGCCGCTGCCCATCTTTCTACAACAAAGGGGAAATTTTTGAGGATGAGCGCGTCACGTTGTAACAAAAGTCATTGTTTTTTGCGGATACATGTTCCATGATGATTCATGTGTGACCTGCGAATCGCTAAAGGAGATACACCCTGAACCGCAACTCCATCTGGTCTACGCTCGAAGAAAGTTTGGAGATCTTTAACGGTTATGCCTTTTCCGCCGCAGGCAAAGCCGCGGAGGAACTTTCACTGCCCGCTGGTTATTTCACCTGGGTGCAGGCGATTTGGCTGTTCGACGCAGAGCCATTTACCGTCACGCAATTCATGCGATGTTTTCCATACGGGCTTGCGCAGGTGAACCATGAGCGGTTTGCCTCTGCAGTTCAGCAGGGATATTTGGCGTCCGATGGACAGGAAGTTTACCGCGCAACCGAGTCGGGAAGAACTGCCGCGCTTCGACTTATCCAGGCGGGAATTGATTTGACTGCGCCTCTGACTCCCATGCCCAAAGAGTTGTTGCGGACGCTTGGCAGCCTCCTTGCCCGAATTTCAGGCGAGGCGTTCCATTCGCCTGAACTGCCCGCGCATATTTTGATGAAAGCCAAACAAGACTTCTACGAGCGGACGGGAGCGTTCGCGGTTCTCGAAGGTATTGCTACATACTGCCTGATGTTGGAAGGTCACCGCGACGATTGCTATTTTGCCACATGGAGCGCGCACGGCATGGAAGGTCACACGTGGGAAGTTCTCGATCAACTCTCCCAAAGCGACGCGCTGACCTTCGACGAACTCCACGAGAAAACCAGCGGACGCGGCGTCACGCGCGAAGTCCACGCGGAGGATGTGGTGGAACTCGTCGGGCGCGGCTGGGCGGACGACGCTTCGAGGAAGATTCAAATCACATTGGCGGGCAAGCAGGTTCGGGCGGAGGTCGAAGCGGAGACGGAGCGTCTCTTCTTCGCGCCGTGGTCGTGCTTGGATGAAACCGAGTTGGAGGAGTTGGCGAGTCTCGCAAGTCAGTTGCGGGATGGATTGAAAATTTGAACGGGAAGGAGAATCATAATGGACAATAACGAAACTCCCGATTCAGCGCAAAGAAAACAGCAGGTATCGGGTCTCTTCAATCGGGTCGCGGCGATGTATGATCATGTGGGTCCGCGATTCTTTTCTCATTTTGGGCGCAGGTTGGTTGAACTCGCCCAGATTCCCGACGGCGCGAATGTTCTTGACGTGGCAACTGGCAGGGGCGCGGTTCTCATTCCCGCGGCGGAATCAGTTGGGGCGCAGGGGCATGTAGTCGGCATTGATCTATCAGAGGGAATGGTGAGGGAAACCGCAAAGGAAATTGCGCGTCTCGGATTATCTCCGAATGTCGAGGTGCGCGAGATGGACGCCGAATCCCTGCAATTCCCCGACGAATCGTTTGACTTTGTGTTGTGCTGTTTTGCGATTTTCTTCTTTCCTCAACTGGATCGCGCCATGTCCGAGTTTCGGCGCGTGCTGAGACCGAATGGACGCATTGTGGTGGCGACATGGGATAAAGCATTCGACGAGCAATTAGCCTGGTTCGACGAAATCATCAAAACCTATCTTCCGCCCGAACCCGAAGAAAGCAAAGCGACCGAATCGGATTCGACGTCACAGCCAGTCTTCGACACGCCAGAAGGACTTGAGGCGATCATGAAAAACGCGGGCTTTGCAGACATTCAAATTATTTCTGAAACGGCTGAGTTTGCGTATGCGACTGAAGAAGAATATTGGTCTACGTTATGGTCGCATGGCGGACGGGTTGCGTTGGAGGCGATAGAGAAAGCAACGGGCGCGGAAGGTCTGCAAAGATTCAAAGCGGACGTTTTTGCCAAGTTGCAATCCATGAAACAAACAGACGGCATTCATCAAACATTTCCCGTTCTTTTCGCTTTGGCAACCGAGCCGCGAGATTGATGGGAAACACATCCGAGTTGAAAGAGATGTCACATCCCGCAAGTCAATTGCGGGATGGGTTGAACGACGCAAAATTACAAGGAGACGTGGATTGGATTTAAAAATCTGGAAGAGCTCACCGCGTTTCTGGAAAAATGGATGAAGGATTCATCCGAAGACGACTCAGACAAAAAGGAGAAGACAAAATGAACAAATTGAAATGGTGGCTGCGGATCGTGGGCGGGTTTTATCTGCTCCTCGGGCTGAGCGGTTTGTTGATCTCGTCCTTCAACCCTGAAATGTACGCGGGAGGTCTTCCGCCCGCGCAGGCAGGCGACGAACTTGCTGTGGCGGCGTCCATGGATATGAATCTCTTCGTCATGCTGGTCTTCATCGTTCTAGGCGTGATGATGTTCGTTGCCTCCCGCGACCCTGCCCGCGCTCGCTTCTTCATCTGGGCAATGGTCTGCCTGGAATTCTTTGCATACACCGTTGTCAACGTGATTTGGACGGTTCGCGGATGGGAGAACACAGTTCCGATCATCGTCCTGCACCTGCTTTTCGGCGCGACGGGATTCATGTTCCTGCGGCAGACGAAGGCGGAGTAGGTAACTCACCTTACGCAGTAAACCGCCAAGACGCCATGTCGCCAAGTTTTTTTTACGCCTTTTACTCTTCTCTTGGCGTTCTTGGCGCCTTGGCGGTAAGAAAAGGGCTTAACTGCGTAACGTCAGTAGGTAAATTTCACCCAAGGAGAAAAAATGTCAAACAAAATCCTCTTCCGTCTCGCGGGCTGGCTGGCAATCGTGTTCATCGCCCTGTCCATTCTTGGCGGAGTCTGTCTTGCCGTGATCTTCTACGCGCTCTACGTGTTTCACCGTCTGCGCGCCGCGACCCTGGGACTGGTGATGTTGGCGTGCGGAATCGTCTCGCTGATCTTCGAGAATGCGGCGTTTATGATGAAGAGCGGCGCAGAGACGATGCTGTCTGTCCGCTTTGTTCTTTTGGGAATTGCGTTCCTGCTCCTCGGTTATCTCGGCTATGGGAATGACCAGACTCCGCGCTGGCTGGCGGTTTCCGCGTACCTGGTCGGCGTCGCTGGGCTGGCGGCGGGCGGCGCGGGTTTACTCGGTCAAGCCTCGATTGCATTAAACGCTTCATATCTGATGTTCATCCCCTTCCTCGTCTGGCTGGTCGGAATGTCGCGTTGGTTCCTGAAGACCGCCGCCGCGTGATAATTTTTTTCACCAAAGGAGTCTCTCATGCTTTACCAAATCGTTGTCTTTCTGCACATCCTCTTCGTCATCGGATTTCTGCTCGCGCACGGCGTTTCGGTGATCGTAGCATTCTCCCTCAAAACGGAGCGCGACCCGCAAAAAATGCGCTTCATGCTCGACCTTTCGGCGGCTTCGTATCCCTGGATGACCCGCCTGATGTGGGTGTTCCTGCTCTTCGGCATCATCGCCGCATTCATGGGCGGATTCCAGGCGCGTATCTGGCCATGGCTCTCGCTCGTGCTGGGATTTTTGATCGTCGTCGCGATGGGGCTTTTCGGCACGAACATTTATAGCGACGCCCGCAAACTTTTGGGACTGCGCTATAGCGTGAAAGGGAAGTGGTTTCCGCCCGAGCCCGCAGGGAACATCGAAGAAGTCTACGCGCTTCTGGCGAAGGTCAACCCCGTCATGCTGACCATCGTCGGCTACGGCGGATTCGCCGTCATCATCTGGCTGATGAGAATCAAGCCATTTTAGAAAACAATGGAAGTTTCCGCGTACCTCAACCGAACAACTATCACAGCTCGACTGAACCGACCATCGAGACCCTGCGGGCATTGCATCGCGCCCACCTGCTCACCGTCCCGTTCTAGAATCTCGACGGTCAGCGTGAGGAAACGCCCATTGAGGGCGAGCAGGCTTCGTCCGCGCGTTGAAGCGAGCATTTTGGAATCAGTATTGAGTGGGGATGTGTTTCATAAGAGACTGCGCCTTGCTTACCCATCGCCGAACATGACGCCACGAGGAGTTTGGGGTTGTGTCCATCAAACAGCAGGTCAGTTATTTCGCGTCGCACGAATTGACGCATTTGCCGCAGATCGAGCGGTTGGCAAAACCGACGAAAGACAAGTGAAAGGAGACGCCTGGAAAAAATGTTTTGTCACCGTCTATTTCAATCAAAGGAGATAATGCATGACGCATCATCAAAATCTTCCAAAGATT
The DNA here is from genome assembly GCA_013112685.1 of Chloroflexota bacterium. Taxonomy (GTDB): domain Bacteria; phylum Chloroflexota; class Anaerolineae; order Anaerolineales; family Villigracilaceae; genus Villigracilis. The sequence continues at coordinate 3,031,923 of JABFGC010000002.1, forward strand.
TCACTCGAAGAACTCCGGGTGGAGATCAAAAAAGAATACACCAACGTTGCCTCGACCCGAACAAGGGCCATCGCTTCCATACCGGTCGAAAACCCGCAAACCTGCTTGGATTAGACAATTCCAGCGACCGTCAGGAACAAGAGTTTAAGTATAATTTATTCGATTGAGCCAACCAGCCAAAGGAGAAGAACATGGAAATCAAAGTATCTACCATAACCGGTCGCGCGCCGGTGACAGTGGTGCATGTGGAAGGGAATGTGGATGTTTCCACTGCGGACGTTTTTCAGGCAAACGTCCTGAGCCTGATCGAGGGCGGGGCAAGGCACATCCTGCTGGACATGGAACACGTGCCCTTTATGAGCAGCGCCGGACTGCGCGCCTTGAACCAGATTTTCAACAAACTCCGCGAGGTGAACGAAGACGATGTTACAGATGAAGAGATGAGGAAGGGTATTGGCGATGGCACATATAAATCGCCCCATTTGAAACTTCTGAATCTTTCGGAAAACACGAAGGTCGCATTCGAGACCGCGGGCTTTGACATGTACATCGAAACGTTCACCGACCGCCAAGCCGCGATCAACTCCTTCTAAACGCAGACTCATTACCACATGACAGACGCGCAAGTCTGCCGTGTATTGATTCGAGCGACCAGGTAAAGAGTTTGGCTCATGTGTAGAGAAGTGCGTTCTGCCAATCTTAGTTCCGCAAACGCCCATCGAAAACATCCGGCAAATGCTCCTGTAATCCGGCGGCGGGGATATAATTGCCGCCATCAATCAGAGACCGAGGAGTAACGGAATGGCAGTCAAGTCATCGTCCGTCGTGAAGGCTGTTAAAAAACGGGGGAAGGTTCAATCGCACCCTGCGGTCAAGAAATCCGTCCCGGCGCGTCCCGCGAAACCGAAAACCGACCAGGCTGAGTTGAAACGCCAGTTGAAGATCCAAAAGGCGCTGTACGAGATCGCGGACGCCGCCAGCGCGGCGAAGGATATGGGGGCGTTCTACAGGAAGCTACACAAGATCGTGGGGAAGTTGATGTACGCCGAAAATATCATCATTCAATTGTTCGACGAAAAAACTCAAACCGTCACTTATCCATACGTTGAAGATTCAACGGGCGAGCTCAAACCTGTCCTCAAGCCGATTCCCGTTGAAAAGATTCGCAAAGGGCTGGCAATGTGGGTGCTGCAAAACGGCAAAACCCTGCACGCCGATCAAAAGAAAACAGCCGCGCTGTTGAAAAGCAAGGTAATTCAACCCATCGGAAGCAACCGCTGGGGTGGAGACTGGCTTGGCGTTCCCCTGCTCGCGGGAGGAAAGCCGCTCGGCGTGATTGCGGTTCAAACATACAACAAGGACGAGCGCTACACGGATGAGGATGAGCGTGTGCTGGAGTTCGTTGCACAGCACATCGCGACCGCATTGACCCGTATCCGCGCACTGGAAGCCGAACGCCAGCGTGCAGCCGAACTTGCCATCGTCAACAGCGTTCAACAGGGCTTGGCGTCCAGGCTGGAAATACAATCCATCCTCGATTTGATCGGCGATAAATTGGCTGAAATCTTTACGGATATGGATGTGGTCCAGATCAATTTGTATGACGCCGACTCCGACCTCATTCACATCCCTTATTGCAGGGAAAAAGGAGCCCGTCATTCGCACGAACCCCGCAAACTCTGGGGGTTTAGAAAGTACGTGATCGATTCGGGCGAACCTTTGATCATCAACGATAACGAGAGCGAGAGCGCGATACCCGCGCAATATAGCAATCCGGTCATTAGCGGCGAACCCCCAAAGTCTCTTGCTTTTGTGCCATTAATGGCGGGCGAAAAGGCGCAGGGGATTATTTCCCTGCAAAACATGACCCGCAAAAACGCCTTTTCAGAATCCACTGTGCGTTTGCTAACCACCCTCGCCAACTCGATGAGCGTCGCCCTCGAGAACGCGCGTCTCTTCGATGACGTGCAAAAGAAGAACACCGAAATCGCGCAGGCGCTCGAATACCAAACCGCCGTCGGCGAAATCCTGCAAGCCATTGCCCAATCGCCGACAGATATCCAGCCCGTATTGAACGTCATCGTCGAGAATGCGCGCCGCTTGTGCGACGCCAGCATGTCCGAAGTGTATCGCGCCGATGGGACGATGGTCTACAGCGTGGCGACGAGCGATATTTCGGAGGACGTTCTGGAAACCGCGCGAGAGGTTTCGAGCCAGTCCTATCCCGCACCGCTGCGATGGGACAGCACATTGTCTTCGCGCGCCATCCTGAGCCGCGAAATCGTCCACATCCCCGATATGGAACACACGCCCGACCTGCCCGAAATCACGTGCCGCTACGTGAAAGCGGGGATTCTGAACAGCGTCCTCCAGGTTCCCATGATCCGCGAAGGCGAAGCCATCGGAGCGATCGGCGTCGGCAAACGCGATCCCGCGCCTTTCACTGGCAAGCAGATCGAGCTGATGAAAACCTTCGCCTCGCAAGCCGTGATCGCCATCGAAAACGTGCGCCTCTTCACCGAGACCCAGCGCCTGCTCAAAGAGACCGAGCAACGCGCCGCGGAACTCGCCATCATCAATAGCGTCCAGCAAGGGCTGGCATCCAAACTGGATATGCAAGCCATCTATGACCTGGTCGGCGACAAGATCAGTGAAGTGACGGGTTCGGAGGCTGTAGTCATTGACACCTGGAATACGAATACTAAAACGAGAAGCAGTTTATATGGTCGTGATAGAGATCAACGATTCACAATGCGGGAGCACCCGTTTACCCCGCTTGAGGAAGCGGCGTTGTCCAATCTGCAAGAAGGGAAAACAATCGTCTGGAATGAAGGAATGAGGGATAGGATTCAACAAGGCGGCCATAATCACATTGCGGTGGACGGGGGTCCGCTTTCTGTCGTAATTGTTCCATTGAGAATGGGCAAGACGAAACAAAATATCATTACCACGATCTCTTTGCAGAACTCTTCGCGCGAGCATGCCTTTAGCGAATCGGATGTGCGCCTCGTGGAGACCCTTGCCAACTCGATGAGCGTCGCGCTCGAAAACGCGCGCCTCTTCGATGAAACCCAGCGCCTGCTCAAAGAGACCGAACAACGCGCCGCCGAATTGCAGATCATCAACAGCGTGCAGGACGGACTCGCCTCCAAACTGGACGTGCAGGCGATCTACGATCTCGTCGGCGACAAGATCCGTGACATCTTCCACGCGCAGGGAACGGCGATCTATCTGTTCGAACACGAAGCCGAGATTCAACATACCCCCTATTGTTATTTGAAACAGCGGTTTGCCATTGAATCTCATCCATTCTCTGACATCGCCAAACTAATGTTGGACACGCCTCAGCCCAGAGTCTACCGAAACGTTGAAGAGTATCGCGCGCTGGGCGGAACGATCCTCGAAAACCGGGAAGAGTACAAATCGGGTATGTACGTTCCGCTGATGGTCGGCAGGGACATCAGAGGCATGATTGGCATCGCCAACCTCGACAAAGAGAACGCCTACGACGAATCAGACCTGCGCCTGCTGACCACCCTCGCCAACTCGATGAGCGTCGCCCTCGAAAACGCGCGCCTCTTCGACGAGACCCAGCGCCTGCTCAAAGAGACCGAACAACGCGCCGCGGAACTCTCCATCATCAATAGCGTGCAGGAGGGACTGGCGTCGAAACTGGAGGCGCAGGCGATCTATGAACTGGTCGGCGAGAAGATTCGCGAAATCTTTAAAGGGCAGGCGCAAACCATTTTTTTCGTGTTCTACGATCCTGTTTCTGATCTGGCAGATTTTCCCTACCTTTATGAAGACGGCAAAACGCGCCAGGTTAAAGGCTGGAAGCCCGATATGCTGTTAGTCAGAAAACAACTTGAGACCCGCAAAACGATTTTCATCCGCCGCGCGGCCGATCTTGAAGAGTATGGAGAAACGGAAGAGTATGCTCGTTCCGCGATCTTTGTCCCATTTCTGCGTGGGCTGGAAATGCGCGGAGTTGTGGGAGTCTTGAACCGCGAGCGGGAATTTGCGTTTACCGAATCAGATGTCCGCCTGCTCGAAACGTTAGCCAACTCCATGAACGTGGCTCTTGAAAACGTGCGCCTCTTCAACGAAGCCCAGGAAGCCCGCGCCGCGGCAGAACACGCCAACCAGGCAAAGAGCGCCTTCCTCGCCAACATGAGTCACGAACTGCGCACGCCGCTCAATGCCATCATGGGCTTCACGCGCATCGTCCGCAGAAAAGGCGAAGACGTCCTGCCCGAAAAACAAATCGAAAACCTCGACAAAGTTCTCGACAGTTCCGAACACCTCCTCCACCTGATCAACACCGTCCTCGACATCGCCAAGATCGAAGCGGGTCGCATGGACGTGCAAGCCGCGGACTTCAACGCCAGCGCGCTCATGGATCTCTGCGCCAACACCGCCGCCCCGCTCGTCAAACCCTCCGTGCGCCTCGTCAAACAGACCGACGACCTCGGCGTCATCCACTCCGACCAGGACAAGATCAAACAGATCATCCTCAACCTGCTCAGCAATGCCGTAAAGTTCACGGCAGACGGCGAGATCACACTCAACGCCCGCAAAGAAAACGAAACGCTCATCGTGGATGTCCGCGACACGGGCATCGGCATCACCGCAGAAGCGCTCGGCAAAGTCTTCGACGAATTCCAGCAAGCCGACACCAGCACCACGCGTCAATACGGCGGCACGGGGCTGGGACTCACCATCAGCCGCGACCTCGCCCGACTGCTCGGCGGAGATTTGACCGCCCAAAGCGAATACGGCAAAGGCTCGACGTTCACCCTCGCCGTCCCGATTCGATACGAACCCAAACCCGCCTCCCCCTCGGACCTCGCGCCTGATTCCGCGCTTCCCGCCGAATCCACACCCGAAGCGGAGTCAAATTAAATGCTCGCCTTTTCAAGAATTCACCACAGAGCGCACAGAGAGCACGGAGAAAATCTCTAAAAAATCTCTGTGGACTCTGTGGTCTCCGTGGTAAGACTGTGTAACGCCAAATTACTGGAGCGTCCATGAAAACCATCCTTATCGTCGAAGACACCGACCTCAACATAGACCTGCTCATCCAACTGCTGGAAGACGACTACCGCCTGCTCATCGCAAAGGACGGGGGGCAGGGCGTCGCGATGGCGCTCGAACACAAACCCGACCTCATCCTCATGGACATCTCCCTGCCCGTCATGGACGGTTACGACGCCGCCCGCCAGATCCGCGCAACGTTCCCCGCCGTCCCCATCATCGGACTCTCCGCGCACGCCATGGAAAGTCACATGCAGAAGGCGCACGAGTCAGGCTGTGACGATTACCTCACCAAGCCGCTCGATGAAAACCTGCTGTTCGCCGCGCTCAAAAAATATCTGGGATAACCCCGCCATGAACAACCCTCCCCGCATCCTGATCGTGGACGATGAACCCTACAACGTGGATTACCTCCAGCAGGAACTTTCCGACCACAACTTCTGAACTGATCGCCGCCTTCGATGGAAGGGAAGCCCTCGAAAAGATCCGCGCCGCCTCCCCCGACCTCGTCCTGCTCGACATCATGATGCCCGTCATGGATGGCTTCGCCGTCCTTGCACAGGTCAAAGCCGACGCCGCGACGCGCGACATTCCCGTTATCGTCATCTCCGCCAGCAACGATCTCAAAAGCGTGGTAAGGGGCATCCAGCAGGGCGCGGATGACTACCTGCCCAAACCCTTCGAGCCTGTTCTCCTTCACGCCCGCATCGCCGCCAGCCTCGAACGCAAACGCCTGCGCGACCAGGAACAACTCTATCTAAAAAGTCTGGAACGCGAACTGGAGATCGGGCGCGAAATCCAGAAGGGGTTTTTGCCCGCTGAGTTGCCGCGCGCCGAAGGCTGGGAGATCGCCGCGTACTTCAAGGCGGCGCGCGAAGTCGCGGGCGATTTCTACGACGCGTTCAGCCTGCCCGACGGGACACTCGGTCTCGTCATCGCGGATGTGTGCGACAAGGGCGTGGGCGCGGCGCCTTGTTCATGACCTTGTTCCGCGGCCCTGATCCGCGCCGCGGCAACCGCCGATTTTTTTAAGCAGGAGACCGACGCACAGGATCCCGTCGCGGCGCGGCTCGAGCGTTCCATCTCGCTCGCCAATGATTACATCGCCAAAACCCACAGCGAGGCGGGCATGTTCGCCACCGTGTTCTTCGGGATTCTCGATCCCAAAAGCGGACTGCTGACGTACGTTAACGCGGGACACGAACCGCCCGTGATCGCGAGAGCGGGCGGCGCGCAGGAGAGGCTGCCAAGGACGGGTCTCGCGGTTGGTCTGATGGCGGGTTTCAAATTCGCGCAGAAAACCTGCCAGATCGAGAAGGGCGACCTGTTCTTCGCCTTCACCGACGGCGCGCCCGAATGTAAAAACCCGCTCGGCGAATTTTTCGAGCGCGAACGTTTGTTAGCCTTTCTGGATCCCAAAGTGGAATCGGCGGAGGCGCTGCTCCGCGACATCCAGACGCGCCTGCGCGATCACATTGCAGGGGCGGAGCAATTCGACGACATCACGCTGCTCGCGGCGAGACGATTGCAGTGAAGCAGATCCCCTGACGCCAAAGAGTTTCTTCCTCACCCACCCTCGCAACAGTTAAAGAAAGGAGTCAAAGCCATGGGCATAGACCGCTCCGGCCGCGTCACCTTCGAAGAGACCGCCGATCTCTTCAACGAGACGCGCACTCTCTACCCCGACGCATTGATCGAAGATATCATTCGCCTGTCCGTGGGCAGGGCAGACAGGCGAATTTTGGAAATCGGGTGCGGCGCGGGCAATGCCACCATCTCATTTGCCAAACGCGACTATCACATCCTGGGGATCGAATTGGGCGAACGGCTGAGCGCGGAGATGGCAAGCGAAATCGTCGCCGCGATATACGAAACACGATAGTCCGTCATCATGCGCCACAAACCGACGAGGCGGTTCTTGTGAAGGGCATTGCGGAAGTCGAAGTATTGGGGGGTGGTGTTGATCATGGTGATTTCTCCAAAAAAAGACCTGACAGGTTTCCACAAACCTGTCAGGTCTGTGGGAAATAAATAAAAAGGCTGCGGCGCGTGCGCCACAGCCCAAAGTCAATAAAGGACGGAAAAGGTGACCTAGATTCGGTCAACAGGCGCACTCCGAGAAGGTAATTTTCCAACTGCGGCGATAGGGTTCGTGAAGATTGTGCTGCTCATCAAGAGTGCGCTCCTTTCTTTGTGGATTTATACCGCAAAATTCATTTTGCGATATAGGAACGAGTTTACACCCGCGGGAGGATTCGTGTCAAGGAAATTTTCAGCCGCACCCGCAACTTCTTCTTACGATCAACTCGCTTTCCAGCACCACGCGCTTTTTCTCGAGCCGTTTCTTCGAGATCAGGCGCATCAGCATGTTGATCGCTTCCACGCCCATTTGATAAGAGGGCAAATTCACAGTCGTGAGCGCGGGGTCCATTAACGCGGCGAGTTCGATGTTGTCTTTGCTGACGACGGCGAAATCCAGCGGGATGCGTTTGCCGTTGTCCTTCAAGGCGCGGATCACGCCCGCCGCCATCAAATCGCCCGAGACGAAAACTGCCTTCGGCGGTTTATTTAGCGCTAGCAGGCGCAAGCCAGCCTGATAACCGTCCTCCAGCGAGTAAGAAGGCGTCTCGATAACCGAATCAGGCTCGAGGTCCAAAGAAGAAGCGTCGAGGGCGCGTTGATATCCCTTGTAGGTATCGAGGAAATTGGGCCAGATCAACGGCGCGGTGATGAACGCGATCCGCTTGTAACCGTGTTCGATGAGGTGCTGCGCCGCGAGGAAGCCCGCCCTTTCCAGATCGAGCAGAATTGTGTGCGTTGAAAATTGCGGCGCATCCGCGAAAACCATAGGAGGACCGCCAGGCGAAATGGGGAGTTCCCGTTTGAACGAATCCGCCACGGGCGAGGCGGCGATGATGCCGTCCACTTTTTTTGCAATCAATTGTTGCACGGACTGGCGCGTCAGGTCTGCGCGGTCACGCGTGATGCTGACGATGATCATGTATCCCGACCGCCGCGCGATCTCCTCCACGCCGCTGATGAACGGATCGTAGAATGTATAAACATTGGGGATGAGAACCCCGATCGTGTGTGACGGGGAGACTGATTCGTTCGTAACAAGCTTGTCCAACTCGAACGGTTTGACGCGTGTCCCGCGGCTCGGGCGCGTTTCCACCAGCCCATCGCCTTCGAGGCTGTGGTACGCCCCGGCGGACGGTGTGCATGTGCACGCCGAGTTGATCCGCAAGTTCGCGAATGGTGGGCAGGCGGTCGCCGGATTTGAGTTTGCCGCTGGCGATCAGCCAGGTGATCTGCTTGCCTGAGTTGGGCGAAGATGGGCAGGTTCGCTTGAGGGTCAATATGGAGGGGAAGTTGCGGCGCGGGCGTCATTTTGGATAAATTTTATCAGATTAGCCAAAGAGGCTTGACTTTTAAAGTTTGTTATACTACACTATAACAAATGTGTCAACCAAGGCTGCCTGATTTTTCGCCAAAGGAGGCAGACATGAGGGCTTTGTTTCGATTTGCGCTGTTCTTGTTGATGGGGGTAATAACGCTCGCCGCCTGCGCCAAAGAAGAATGGGATATCGTCACACTGGGGGATGGTTTCCTTGTGGACGAAGACCGGTTCCGCGGCGTGGCGCTGACCGAGGAGGGGGATAAGGTCATTTTGAAAGCATTGAAGGAAATCGAACTCACGAGGTAATTGGAGAGGAGATTGACATGAAGAATCCATTTCGATTCACAATTCTGATTGCCCTACTGTTGAACCTCTCCGCGTGCGGATCATCGCAGGAGGTGACCGACCCGATCTCGGTCATTGAGTCGTACGAAGCCGCATGGAATGCAAAAGACCTCGACGCGGTGATGGAGCACTTCACCGACGATGCAGTGGAAACGAACGGAGCGGGCACATTCACAGGCAGGGACGAAATCCGCGGAGTGTACGAAAAATTCAACGATATTTTTTCCATGGACTGCCAGAACTACAAGGTAAAGGGCAATTCGGTTACGTATGATTGTGTGATGACTGTCTATGAGACTGGCGGTTTATTTGGGGAGCGATATGAAACCGTCTTCGAAGGCGGGAAAATAAAATCCAATATCATGATCGGGACGTTCGCTCCCGACATCCCAATATCCGAAACCGCCGCGCCCATCGTCCTTGCGACCCCCACCCCGTTGGCCGAAACCCTGCATGTGATTATGGAGGATGACATGGCGCGCGACGGCATGGATGCGATTCTCTATCTGTTGAAGCATCCCAACGTGGAGGTAGAGGCGATCACTGTCGCCGCGACGGGCGAAGCGCACTGCGAGTCGGGGGTCAAACACGCGCTTGGGTTGGTGGCGTTGAACAAGTCCACGGGCATCCCCGTTGCCTGTGGCAGGGAGACTCCGCTCAGCGGGGATCACGCTTTTCCATCTCCCTGGCGGGAAAACGCGGACAACCTGTACGGCTTGAATCTCCCCGAGGGGGGAAGCGCCTCGCCGCTGACCGCGCCCGAACTGATCGCCTCCACGATTCGGGAATCGACGCAGAAGATAACCATCGTTGCGACGGGTCCGCTTACGAATATCGCCGAGGCGCTGACCGCGCATCCCGACATCGTGGAGAACATCCGGAGGATCTACATCATGGGCGGCGCGGTGGAGGTCAACGGCAACGTCGGTTTCTCGGGGGTCGGGATCCAGAATCAAGTCGCCGAATGGAATATCTACGTTGACCCTCGCGCTGCCAACCTCGTGTTCAACTCGGGCGCACCGATCACGCTCGTGCCGTTGGATGCTACAAATGATGTTCCCGCCACGACCCGTTACTACAAGACCCTCGAAGCGCATCGCTCCACCGCTGAGGCTGGATTCGTCTACGACTTGATGGATGCCAACCTGGGCATGATCCAAAGCGGCGGGACGTATTTCTGGGACGAACTGGCGGCAGCCATTGCCACTGACGAAAGCCTCGCCACATTCAAGATGTTTGAGTTGCAGGTCGTGGAGGAGGAAGGTCCCGAAAGCGGATACACCAAACCCACCGCGGGTGGGGCAAAGATCCGTGTGGCTGTCTCCGCGAACGCGGAACGATTCGAGGAAACCTTTCTCAACGTGTTGAACATTCCTTGAATTAAGAAAGGAGTTCCCTGTAAGGGCTCAAAGCCGCCATTCCTTGCGGAGCACCCTGTGGCGGCAGTGTGATATCAAAAACCTCCCTGCGCCGGGCTTGCACAGAGCCTGCCAAAGTGACGGCGCAGGGAGTAGCCCACTACGGGCTGGAAGATCGTGGATGCGCTGAAGGAAATTGAATTTGAAAAGCCGAACAAATAGTTGAATCTCAAAGGCAGAAAAGGAGAATCCCATGAAAACCCTGTTTCGTCTTACATTGCTGATCGCATTGCTGTTGAGTGTTTCCGCCTGCGGCTCCCAGCCCTCGGAGCACGATGCGGCGTTGATTGCCGTGGTCGAAAATTCCATCGCCGCCTGGAACGCCGAAGACCTGGACGCCGTCCTTGCCTTGTACGCCGATGATGCGGTTGTAGCCAACAAACTGGGGACATTCGAGGGAAAGGAAAAGATCCGTTCGCTCTTCGAAAGCGCCATTGACGAATTCAGCCAGGATTGCCGGAACTACAAAGCGAACGGCAACACCGTCTCGTACGAATGCGCCTTAATCGGAAGGGACGATGGCAAAGCCTACGCTGGAGAAAAATATGAATTGGTGATCGAAAACGGCTTGATTGTGAGCGACAAGTTCATTGGTAATTTCACGCCATAATACTTCCGGTTCCCCAGAATCGAAGGAGGTTCGGGCAAACGTACAACAAGGAGTTGGGTCATGAAAAACACGATTCTCATCATCGTTATAACCGCGCTGATCGCGGGCATCTCCGCCTGCGCCTCGCGCGAGACGGTTAAATTGGTCGTCCTTGCGACGCCTTCGGATCAAACACCACTCCCCAAGCCTATGAGAACGCGGTGAAGGAAGACCTCGATGCGGTGGTGAACGCATTCGTGTGGAGCGTCCCAACCAAGCCGCTTCATAATCAACTTGAGGCAATGCGGAAAGACACTGAATTGCGCCAGGCTCTTAAGAACGCCGATGTGATCATGATGGGTATTTCTCCCAAGTGGAACGACGCGGCTGAAAACCTCTACACGAGCGACATGTGCCGCGGCGACGACAACTAGGATTGCTTGCGCGGAGCCCGGGCAAAGGAAAAGGAAAACGTCGTCGCCCTCCTGGATCTTCTGGCTGAATTGCGCGCGGGGTCGCCGGTACTTCTCCGCGTGTTTATCATTGACGATCACTATTACCAGTTTACATTACCCGGCACGACAAAACCATTGGTAAAGCCGGAAGTGGCGGAAGTCATGAAAGTTTACTATCACGAACTTCTGGGATTCGCCGAGGAGGAGTGCCACCGCTGCGGAATCATTTCGGTGCGCGCCTTGCCCGACCCTTCTTTCAAGACTCAAATCCCCCGGCTGAATGGCTGGATGGGCGCGGACATTATACGGAGTCGGGGAGCCAGGTGATTACCGACGAACTGGTCAAGTTGGGTCTTGAACTGACGGTGTTGAAGTAGGAAAATTATTGTCCCTGCACTGAGGACGGTGCAGGGAACGTCGTGGTATGTAGGACAAATTGACAATTTGTCCTACGGGATGATCGCTTCGCACACGCCGCTGCGATTGGGGAAATGAAGGACATATTCATCGGCAAATAACTGTGGAATAGCTCATCCGTTGAGATCTGTAGCATTTAGGTCATTTGATTCAAACAGAAGAGGCTGGGTTTTCACAAAGAATTAGAAGGATGATCATTGAAATGATCCACAGTTAATATCCCTAGGCCAAGATGAAGAGGCAGTGGAACAGAAGGACTGTGAAAGAAGTTCTAAATATATTATTGCTGGTTTACAGGACCAGCAGGAGGAACAGGGTCGAAGCAATCAAGCCCTGACTGCCAGGCTGGAGCTAATAGAAAGCCAAATCGCTGAGAATGAAGCACAGCTCCTGATACCCTTACAGATTGAAAAAAAGCTACTGCTCATCCAATGCGGCATAATTTGGTTGCTTGACGACCAAAGGAGGCCGCCGATGAGCAGTAGTCAGGAATTGTACAACCGATTGAGCGAAACCATGAGTGCCTTGGTGAAAGTGACAAACCGAAAGCAGTTGGCGAATTGGCTGTGGATCGTGGTAGGCTTGTTGCAGGGGAAATCGCCTGCGTTGAGCCAGATTGCCAATTTCCTGCCGATGAACACCCAAGCCGAATCCCGCGTGACTTTGATTCGCCGCTGGTTAATGAATTGGCATGTGGATGTGTGGGCATTTTACGAACCGATCCTGAAACATGTTCTGCAAGGTTGGTCAGCGGTACAGGCATATGTCATTCTGGATGGCGTGATGATCTTCGGAGACCGCTGGCAAATCTTTCGCGTTTCCCTGCAACATGGTTGTCGTGCGATCCCGTTGGCTTGGGTAGTTGTGCCAGGCGAGGGCGTGACGACCGTGCAGCATTTGAAAACGATGTTGGAATGGGTCAAGCGGCTGTTGCACAACCGTGTGAAGAGCGTGGTCTTCCTGGCGGATCGTGGCTTCCGCGACTGCGATTGGGCGCAATTGTGCCTGGATTTAGGCTGGAATTATGCGATTCGAGTGGCTTGCAACACCTACATTACTCTGGAGGATGGTCGGACGGGTCGCATTGACGCTTGGGTGTCTCCCTATCGCAACCGCTATTTCCAGAACGTTTGGCTGACGCAAGCGCAGAAACTTCTGACCAACTTGTCTGTCACCTGGACAACCGATAAGAATGGACAACCCGAAATGGTAGCGGTGATTTCCAATCAGATCGCCTGTCGCACTCGGTGCGAGAATACGGCCGCCGCATGAGCATCGAGCAAAGCTCCCGCGACGACAAGTCGGGCGGATTCAATATGGCGCACATTCAACTACAACACGCTGATCGCATTGAGCGCTTACTGCTAGCCATCGCAATTGCTACGCTCTGGTGTCACGAACTGGGCGAACACGTTTTACAGCAGGGCGAAACAACTCGCCGCCTGATTGATCCAGGGCCCACGCGCGAACTCAGTCTGTTTCAACTGGGTCTGCGCTGGTTGAAACGAGCCTTGGCGGTTGCCATGCACCTACTGCCCCATTTCAAAGCCCGATTGTCTCATCTCAAATTGCAGCCCGTCCTTTCTCCATTAGCCCAAATTGGAAATCTGTAAGGGTATCAGGCACAGCTCAATAAATTGTTGGACCTTTATCTATCAGGCGGCTTTGAACGCGAGATACTGACTGAGAGACGCACTAGGCTCGAGGAGACTATGGAGAAACTGAGGAATGATCACACTGAGGTCTCATCATATCTTGAGCAAGTGGTATTGTCCAATGAGCAAGTGGAAAACATAAAAGATTATTGCGAATCGATCAAATATGTTTTAGATAATGCTACATTTGAACAAAAACGGCGTGTGCTGGAGATGCTAGATGTTCGTGGTACACTAGCAATAGAAGAAGATGAAAGGGTCATTTACGTCAAATGTCTAGAAACCCCACAGCAACGGCTGTCGCTTGCGCCAACATCGCCTTCATCAAATTTACATTGGCAAAACTCGATTGAACTAACCGCAAGGTTCATTGTGGCGGAAAATTGGCATTTGGAATAGTCAACTCAATTCTAGCTAAGTTTCCAAAGCCGCCAGACACGCCGGAATCCCAGCCGCTCACAACAGCAAGCCCCCGTTACCCATAATGTGGCTTATCCTGCGCAGATTAGCACATCGTTTCCAGATGATGGGCATCCTGAGCCGGGCGTTGCCCTCCACTTTTCCTGATTGTTCCAATCCTGCCACGGCGAGAATTCGTCTATCCCATCCGGATAATAGAGTGGCACATCGTCCTGCCTTGCCCCACACTTCTCTCATGGAGCCAGCATGGCAGGTATTGACAAGCGTTGCCAGAGCCTCTAGTCCATGCTGATTGCTTGACTTCACAAGCAAAATACCGTATTATGTGAACTGTAAATTAGTATTAAGCTAATTTCCAGGCGAAAAATGCAAAAAAGCCAGTATTTGGAAACCATTCTACGATCCTCGAAGACCGTCTTCACCTTGGAAGACATAGCCTTATTGTGGCAAGAACCCGGTACGCAAGCTGTCCGGGTCCGGCTCAGCTATTATGTTCGGCGCGGAAAACTGTATCGCATCCGAAAGGGACTCTACGCCAAAGATAAGAATTACAGCAAATTGGAGGTTGCCACCCGGATATTTACCCCTTCCTACGTAAGTTTTGAGACCATCCTTGCCCGGGAAGGTCTGATCTTCCAATTCCATACCCAGATCAGTGTCGCTTCTTATTTGACACGCGATATCGAGGTGGATGGACAGATCTACTCATTCAGGAAGATCAAAATGCCTATCCTCACCCATCCCATGGGTGTCGAAAATAAGAATGAGACCTCCTTTGCAACCAGGGAACGCGCATGGTTGGATACCCTCTATCTCCGAGGCGAGTATCAAATTGACAATCCCAACGGTTTGGACTGGAACAGGATATTCGACATGCTTCCGATCTACCATAACCAAAGGATGGCAAGTCGAGTACGCAAACTTTATAAGCAACTAAACCGTTCAAAGGAGGGATCGCCATGAAACTCGATATCTCCACCCACAAGACCATCCTCTTCCAGATCCTCAAGGACATCTATTCGGACACGAGGATCGCGCCTTACATGGGTTTCAAGGGCGGCACTGCTGCCTTGATGTTCTACGGCTTGGATCGCTTCTCCGTCGATCTCGACTTCGACTTGTTGGACGAGTCCAAAGAAGAGGTTGTATTCGAGCGGGTCACGAATATTGTCGAGAAGTACGGAACGATCCGGGAAGCAAACAGGAAGCGATTTGGTCTCTTCTATGTGCTGTCTTACGAGGATACGGCCCGCCACATCAAGGTGGAAATCAACCGGCGGCAATTCGGTTCTCGCTACGAGATCAAGACCTATCTGGGTGTATCCATGCTCGTGATGGTTCCCGAGGATGTCTTCGCGCATAAATTGGTCGCCATGCACGAACGGATCGGCAAGACCAGTCGAGACATTTACGACGTTTGGTTTTTTCTTCAACAGCGGTTTCCGATCAATCACGAGATCGTGGAGGAACGGTCCAGGATGTCCTTCGACACGTTCCTACAAACTTGTATCCTGCAATTGGAGAAGATGAGCAATCGCTACATCCTAGACGGGGTTGGGGAGTTTTTGACGTCCAGCCAGAAGGATTGGGCAAAAGCCAAATTACGCGAGGAGACAATTTCTTTGTTGAAATTGAGGTTGGGGAGTTAATCGCTAAGTGGTTCCTGGGGAAGCAATTTCTTCCCAACCTAACTCGATGATTTCGCGTACGGCTGTTCCAGGATGGATACGATATTTGGCAAGAATTTCCGTCTGAGTAAGTTTAGTAAGAAGAAAGAAGTTAGCAAGTCAAACTGTCCACCTCTTTTGGTTTCAGAAATTGGTGCAATTTTTGTTGAAATGAAAGTTGGGAGTGGTATCATCACCTTATGACCACTGCTACCGCCCGGGCATTTTCTAATATTGCCTTCATCAAGTAGTCACACTCAATACACTATTGAACTAACAGCAAGGTTTGTTTTAACGGCAAAATCGTCATTATCTGGTACGCTTTCTGTCTAGGCGACCTTGGGAAAACACACTATAAAAGAGTCAATGCGGGTAAATTGATGAAATTTAGTACAAGTTGCTCGTAAATAGATAGAATTTGCGGGGTGTTCACTTGAAATTCCCCCCATAATAGACTGCTCAATCTGGCAACTACATCAACCCAAAAGGGCGGCTATAATGTCAACATGTTGTGGACAAAAAGCTATAAATTTTTTAGTTGATGTTAATCAGGGTCAAATAGGGTCAAAAATAAGTGGTTCTCTTGCCAAGTTCTTATAGCCTTGCGGAAAACGTTTCGTTCCTGACCTGCTTTAGTTTTTGTGTCCAGTCGGAATGAGAGACTGAGCGGGTAGAAATTGGGTGTTGAACTGGGCGGCGAAATTTGCCGGGGTTTTATAACCCAACGCGCTGTGAGGACGCTGGGTATTATAGTGCAAGCGCCACTCTTCAATCACAACCTGGGCGTCTAGCAGGGAAGAGAACCATTCGCGTTGCAAACATTCGTCACGGAACTTGTCATGGAAACTTTCGATGAAGCCGTTTTTCCAAGGCTGTCCTGGTGGAATAAAAGCCGGACCAACGTTCTTTTCCGCCAGCCAGATTTGCACCGCCGCGGCAGTAAACTCACCGCCATTGTCGGAACGGAGAAAGACGGGTGAAATGCGCTTTTTCATGATTTCATCCAGAAAAGCGATGACGTCTTCAGCCAGAATGGAGGTGGCGGTCAAGATCCCCCAACATTCGCGGGTGAACTCATCCAAAACACTCAGGGTCTTGAAGGGTCGTCCATCTGCCAGGCGGTCAAAAAGAATATCGTATGTCCAGACCTGATGGGGGTACTCAGCTTGTTGCGGTCGCGGAGGGGTGGATTGATCCTTTTTGCGCGGTTTGCGTGTGCGGTGTGCTCCGATTTTGAAGTCGTAGCGCTTCCAAAGCCGCCAGCCACACCCAAAACCGATGCCGCTCTCAATCGCTACGCGACGGTAGCCATACCGTGGATTGGCTCGGGCAGCGGTACGCATTTTTTCCAGAAATTGGGCGTCCCGGGCAGGACGACGTAATTCATATCTGCCCACCGCACGGGAGATCCCGGTATATCGACAGGCAACCCGCTGGGATAGTCCTTTGGCTTCTACATGCTCGATCATCGCATGCCGCTCCTCTGCCGTCAGGCTTTTTTTTCGAGAAACTCGCGGATGGCGTCGTTTGCCAGCATGGCTTCCGCCAACAGACGTTTCAGTTTCGCATTCTCAACCTCCAACGCCTTCAGCCGTTTGGCGTCTTCCACTTGCAAGCCGCCGTACTTGCGCTGCCAGCGATAGTAGGTGGCTGGGCCGATTTGCTCTTCGCGGCAGAAGTCGTCCACGGCCTTGCCTTTCGCCAGTTCTTCCTCGGCTTTGCGCAAGAGTTTTACGATCTGTTCGGGCTTCCTTCGGTTCATCAGAGTTTCGCTCCTTTTTGAGGTGCTCGACCCTCATTTTACTTCGTCACATTTTCCAGAGCAGGTCATTCCCAAAATCAGATATTGCCACCCACAAAGATTTAGCGAGAAGACCACTAAGCTCATGAGGTTTGGGATAATATTGGTCTTCGCGTCCGCGTTTTCCGCACATTTGCCAACTAGAAGAAGAATTCTAAGTGACTCGTGTCAAGCCAAAAGAAAATGTTACCGAAGGGTGACCTAGCGCATCAGATTGAATCCAATTAAAATACAATACTTAAACAAATGAACAATCACAAAAAGGTTGACAGACAGAATCCCGATAACTATTTTCAGTCCGAGACCCAATATCCAACACGGGTGCGAACCAGCGAATTACAGTATCTCATGGCGCAGATTCGCCAAGGAGATTGTTGTTCATTAGTTGGGCCTAGCAATTCTGGCAAATCAATGCTGTTAAGGTTGTTAAAAGAACTAGATGTGCGAAAGCTTGGAATTTCCAAGGGTTTTGGTTTTCCTCTGTTCGTCTTTGTTGATTGCTTGGAAACAAGTCAATCTGAGGCGTCTTTTTATGAACTATTGCTTCGATATATATTAGAAGAACTACGGAGAAAGAACTATATACTAGACGCTGTTAGGGTTCTTGAAGCATACTACTCTGCATTATTGAAAAGCAAATCGAATATAGAAATTCGTTCGCTATTTTCAAAGAGCATTCGCGAGTTACTTGGACAAGTTGAATCGACCATGGTGATACTTATTTTTGATGAATTTGATCACCCTTTTCGGACATTATCGCCCTGGCCTTTTCGATTATTAAGAGCACTACGGGATCAGTTAGGAACTAGACTGTGTTTCATTACCTCAACTTCTCGAGAGCTGGACCGTATTCGGACAGATGAAACGACATATGAATTTCGTGAATTATTCCACCTACATACCCTTTTTCTTCATCCTCTCTTGGAAAAGGACTCGAGAATTCTGATTTCTCAATACGCAAAAAAGCACAATGATTTCCTGGCTCAGGAAATAATTGATTTAATCACCAATTTATCAGGCGGACATCCGGGTCTGATCGAGCGTGTTTATTCGATAGCCATCAATAGTAGTAGAATCATGTTGTCGTTGTCAAAACAATCAGTCGCAGATAATTTTTCAAAAGAAGACTTAATCAAGGACGAGTGCCAAAGACTCTGGAATGATTTGGAAAAAGAGGAACGTGAAGGTCTCATTGCACTTGTCCAAAATCAGGAACTTGATGAGGTGTCCAGAATTGTTTTGTACAGGAAGGGTCTAACAAATCCGCAGTATCGTGGTGGGATAAGAATATTCAGCCCCCTTTTTGAAGCATTTCTTCGAGAGCAACTTAACACAATGAAAAAAACAAAAAAAGAAGGCGTACAATGTAATTTTGACACAGGCCAAGTTTGGGTTGATGGTGAAGAAAAGTCATTTGATTTGACTGAAAACCAACGTAAGTTTATTTTCCTTCTTTACAGAAAGGCAGGCTCAATTTGTACTTATAATGAGATAATCGAAGAGGTCTGGGGTGCTGAAGAGGGCGTTTCACCTGCGGCAATTTCTGAGTTAGTCAAACGGGTGCGTATAAAGTTGGAGAGTGACTGGAAGAACCCGAAATACATATTAGTCGCTCGGGGGGAAGGCTATCGCCTAAAGGTGCCGGAATAAGTCTTCAGGTCTGATCAAGAATTACTTTTCGACGAAGGACTACCCACTCATATATAAAGACGTCTGACAAGTCAACACTGGATCTCACATCAAATTTTACGAAAATCAACAAGCTTCATTTGAATTTCGTTGGAATTACATTGGTGATTTGTTGAGACTTAACCAGGGTTTAGTGGCATGATTGGTTGTGAGAATGAAGCCCATCTTCTCTTCAGCTAAGGAGCCCAAAATGATCTCACTTTCTTTTCAGACCCTGATGATCCTTCTCCTAATCGCCATAATTTTTGGCATGGTATTTGCAATGTCGTTCCTCAGGCGATAGGGACAACGAAAGAGTGGAGAATAAGGTAAAATTTAACTTTTGGTGCCAGTTCCATACAGGGCGATTCGGAAGCGGTAAAAGCCCTAGTTATAGTGGTTGATTATCGCGATAGTGCGCATAACTATCAAAAATTAGCCCAAACTAGCATTACAGCACAATGTCAGGTAGATTGAGCCGCTTTTATGACACTACCTGGATTATAGTAGAAAATCCCATTTGGATTATCACCCCGCGGCGTTATTCAAGGATGCCCGAATCCTCCAAGGTGTTGCTGACTGGATACTTTATGGATCTTGATGGCTGGCTAATTGAAGCCGCACAAGGCTTAATGTGGTGCTATAATGAAGCTAAATAACCTTTGGTGCTAGTTTTTACGAGGTTTTTCTCCCACTTAGCTTCCAAAGTCGGGGCAAATGCACCTTTGATGTCCCACTTTGAGAAAATTCGTTTCTGTGTCAAAGTAGGATCAATTGCAAAGTGGGAAGAGATCGCAAGAATAAGGCTCATTTTTGGTATCGAGCGGTAGATATACCAGAAATTCAACCACTTTAAACTAGCACCAAAGGTTAAATAAGTGACCACCGTATAGGGTCTTTTTTGATTAAGGAGAATATCATGAAGTGGAAAATAGAGCAGCTTATTGCTATGGGGGCACTTGGTGTCGTGGACTTGGTTTTGGTTCTCAGCGGGGCATCTATTAGTACTGCAACCGGGATCCCGCTCGCCGGTGGAGTAATAAATAATATATTCAGTAGATCACGAAAGCGCAAAACAGGGTTGATGTTGAATGATCTCAGTCGTGCCCCACAAGCGTTCAATCGCACGACTGAGCAGGAATGCGACACGACGTAAAGAAAGCCAGAAGCGCTTGGATGATTCTAACGGTTTTTTGAGTGCCGAGGTCAAATTCTGGCGCAAGGCAATGTAGAGGTTGAACAAGACGAAAGCCAAACCGACCAAAAGCAAGCGGATCACCGGATTACGAGTTGAAGTCCGCGCACGAACTGGTTCATTTGTCGATAACTCGACTCGATCCCAAACCGTTGGCGATAGAGTTCAAAAACTTGGGCAGGCAAAATGCCTGAGGCTAATCCAGAGACGGCATAGGCAAACCACTTGCTCTTGTGTCGTCCATAGCGTCCCTTGGAATAACGCTGTACGACCACAGCCTGCACCGTGTACTTGCCATGTTTTGGGCTGTTGAAGGTATAGGTGGTTTTTCGGGACTTGCCCTGAAACAAAGTCCGCACTCCACCCGACTTGCCACGCACGGGAATAGGTGTCACGAAACTGGCCTTGTGCTGCTTTAGAACCTTGAAAACCGGTTTGGAACAGAAACCTTTGTCCAAAAATACTCGGCGAATGCGAAAATGGAGCGATTTCAGGCGTTTGAGCAGCCAACGGACGATATCGGCCATCTCTTCGCCGTATTCGATGAAGCGCAAGGCTACCACGTAGCGCCGATGATCCCGCACGATCGAAACCGTGGCGTAACCATGAAAATGGGTTGTCCCGGACTTGGGTGCGCTGCGCACAATCTCCTTTTTGTCTTCATGGGGCTGACCGTGATATGGGATCAAGGTCAGATCAATCGCCACGTTGAAATCGCGTTTGCATTTCCATACGCTTGGGTGGAGTTGTTGGCGAAAGATGCCATTCAATCTGCGTTGCAAACCGGCTCGGTCTGGCAAAGACTCAGCTAAGACTTCTCGCAGACGATTCCCCGAAGGCGCATCCTGCAACTCCTGACAAGCCGATTCAATGCTCAAGCGATGCACATTAGCGTATGCCAACACGTACAGGATATCTTCGGTTGTGATCCGTGTGTTCTGCAAATCAAGTGGCAAGTTCTTGTGAACTATCTCTATGAAGGCGTTTAGCACTTGCTCGGAATGAATTGTTCGGGTAATCTTAGTCATGGGCTTGGACATGGTTATGGGTTTCCTTGGTTGGAGCCAAGTTAACCACGTTCAAGCCTTTTCGTGAACTACTGATATTGGACAACAGCATAATAATTCTCTGTATACTTCTCATACCTCGATTCGGCACGGGTGTCTTGTTTCGGTTTTATCTTGCGATTCTAAACCTGCCATTTGCCATCTTATTGACGTTCATAAAAATAGGTTAATATAGGTGTCATGACATGGCGACCAAAGAAACTAACCAGAGAACAGATGGCAGAAAGGCGAATGGAGGGCGTTCGCCTGCTTGAAAAAGGCAACCAGAGCCAGGCGGAAATTGCGCGTACTCTTGGCGTGAGTGAAGCCGCTGTCTGTGTTTGGGCAAAGAAGTTGCGTGAGCATGGCAAAGGCAGCTTGAAATTGAACAAAGCGAGCGGACGTCCATCCGGTTTGAGCACGAAAGACAAAGCGACATTGCTCGCAAAGATGAAAGCGGGAGCCATTGCGGCAGGCTTTGAGACGGAACGCTGGACACAGGCGCGTGTGCAAAAAATGATAGCGAAAGAGTTTGGTGTACATTACCATCAGAATTACATCAGTCGTCTTCTGCACGATTTGGGTTGGAGCGTCCAGCAACCTGAAACGCGCGCCATGGAGCGAGACGAGGAATTGATTCGCGCCTGGCTCAGCAAAGATTGGAACAGGATAAAAAAAAGCGCAGCGGCTCGGCGCAGAAGTGATTTTCGAAGATGAATTTGGAATTTCCTTCGCCGAAACGGTCAGTACGACCTGGGCGCCGCGCGGACAAACGCCGCACATGAAACGGATCGGAAAGTATCGGCGCGAGATTTCCACGATGGCAGGCTTGACCATCACAGGCAACATCTACAAGAAGCATTTTGAAGGTTCGATCAATTCCGAAAAGATGATTCAAGGATTGGAGCATTTTCGTCGTTGCATTGGAAAGCCGTTCATCCTCATTTGGGATCGTTCTCGCACTCACCGAAGTAAGTTGATGAAAGAATATCTTGCCATGCATCCTGACATCCATGTTGAATTTCTGCCTGCGTATGCACCGGAAGTCAATCCAGAAGAATTCTGTCATGGAAATGTCAAGCGCTCCATCAAGAATGCTGTTTTCCAATCCAAACAGGAGATTCGCAAGAAATTGAACAAACGCTTTGCCGCTTTGCGAAAACGCCCAGACATCCTGCTCGGTTGCTTTCACCACGCAGGACTCAAACTTAACCAACTTTGGTAAACGTCAATAGGTGCACCGGGCTTTGCGCCAAAAATCATTGTAGGGACGGTTGCCGGTTTGATAGCGGATATTATCTTTTACGTATTTAAGAAGGATAAGAAAATCGCTTCCTTTCTGGCAGGAGGTCTTCCTCAGCTTTGGATTGTCTACAGTGTTGTCTTTTTTGGCAAAATGGTTGGTATGCCAGGGGTCGAAAATACTGAGAAAACCTTGCTCAACTGGCCATTGCTGACTGGAGCTGTTATTTTAGGTGGGTTAGGTGGATTGGTTGGGCTTTATCTTTTCAATCGTGTAAAGGATACTCCAGCCGGTAGTAGAATTATGCAGCAAAATGAGAAATTAGATTGAAAGAGTACTTTGATTGATGCTCTTGAAGTTACAGGTTTCCAGCAGGAGTTGAAAGGGGTAATATGATAATCAAGAATGTGAACGAGGCTAGGTAAAAAATGGTAGTTAAATTGTAGCTGAATTTTGAAGGATCAAGAAAGACGGAGCCTCACGATGGATAATAAATGGGCAATAGAGTTTCAAAATTTAACATACCACTATCCAAATATGGATAGGCCCAGCTTGGCCAACATACAATTAAATGTGGCTTGGGGTTCGTTTATTCTCTTAATTGGCTCCACTGGATCTGGGAAAAGTACGTTAATGAAATTGGCACGAGGGTTATATTCTGAACTAGGCGGTAGTTTGTTTGGATCTATTTACGCGAATGGACGTGATCTTTCAAAGATCGAGCCATATGTGATTGGTGATTTTATGGGCATAGTTTTTCAAAATCCTGCATATCAATTACACCAGCCACGCGTTATAGATGAAATCATGAGTGCTCCAATGTACCAGGGGCTGGCTTGGAGTGTTTGTGTGGAACGGGCAGAGCGGAGCATTGAAGGAATTTTAGACAAAGACTTATTGGTAAATGATCCTAAGAGTCTTTCCACCGGACAGCAACAAAAAGTAGCGCTAGCCGCTTCGTTGGCAATGGATGCCCGCATTTTGCTGTTAGACGAGCCCCTTTCCTATTTAGATAACACAAGTCAAAAAGATTTCGTAGAGATTTTGCAACGGCTGAAAGTTGAGGGTAAGACCATCATCATGGCCACACATGATATTGATCCCGTCGTGAATGTAGCAGATAGGATTATCCTATTGAACGACGGTCATCTCATCAAAGAAGGAAATGTCGACGACGTCTTATATAGTGAAGAGTTTAAAGAAAAATTTGGATACACCCTTTGGCTAAAGGTCGGAGATAGGCTGAAAAATCAGGGATATAAAAGTGTTCCAAAATCCTCTAGGGACATTGTCTCGCTTTTTCATACCAAAATTTCTGGACCTACTAACCTCAGCAATTCATCTCCTACATCTTTAAAAGAACAGATAACAAAGCCAGACAAAAACCCATGTATAAGAATGTCTGATGTCACATTTGGATATTCAACAAAGATACCCACCATAAAAAACCTCTCCTTAGATATATACGAAGGAGACGTTTTGGGGATTATCGGTAGGAATGGAAGTGGTAAAACCACTCTGGCACTCCTTTTACTTGGCTTACTGAAACCCCAAAAGGGTAGTATTGAGATCTTTGGTGAAGACATTAATAAGATTCAATCTTTAGCCTCGAAAATAGGATATGTCACTCAAGATCCAAGGAACATGCTATTCGAAAGAAATGTATTTGACGAGTGTATGTTTGGTCCGAAATCCCTGCGAAGGAAAGACGCACAGACAATCGTGACCAAGATTCTAAACGAACTAAATCTAATGAGATACTCAAAGCGGGATCCGTTTTCCCTGTCGGGTGGGGAACAGAGACTCTTGTCAATAGCCGATGTGTTGGCAAATGATCCGAATATTATCATTTTTGATGAACCTGAGTTTGGGCTTGATCCTAGAACTTGGACAGGAATGGAGCGGACAATAACAAAACTCCAGGAACAAAAGAAAACGGTTGTAATAATCACACACCGACTAGAAATGACCCCGTTTCTTTGCAACCAAATAGCATTATTGGGTAATGGGCAAATCATTTCAGTTGGAGACCCGATGGATGTGCTGCGTAATAAGCAGTTGCTTGTTGATGCGCAAATAGAATTCGGTCCTCTTTCAAACTTGATCCAGATTCTAAGAAAAGATGCAGCGACTTTATCAAGTGAAGAGACTTTTACTGATCTGTTAGTTGATGCTATTATCAGGTAGGCGAGTATGATTTGGGTCGGTAAAACGTGTAACCATGATAAACCAACTCTATCTTAGTAAGAATTCAGTTATTCACCGCCTAAACTTCTGGGTAAAGTTTGTCTGCTTTCTGATGATATACCCTGCGATAGTTTTATTTTCGCGCGATGCAATTCTTCCGCTCGCTATGATATTAGCTTTCTCTTTTGTTCTAATGAGTCGAATTCCCCTAAGTGTCTTTTGGCGACAGATACGACTTTACCTACTAGTGTACTGCGTTATATTTTTGCTTGTCGCAATAGTTTTTGCACCAGGCACCATCGAAGGACGACTTTACCAAGGTTTTGTTTTTGCCGTGAAAATGTTTAATATCACGGTCATTGGATTATTATTTACTTACGTTACCGACCCTATAGAATTCCCAACAGGATTGCTTATGGTTAGATTGCCCCATAAGTACGGTATTGCTTTGATGGTATCATACAGAATGATTCCTTTAGTAGCTCAAAGATTGACCAATGTAATGTGGGCTCAAAAGGCTAGAGGCGCAGAGTTCTCTTTATCTCTCACCAAAATTCATCTTAATCTTAGGGCGTTGTTTTCGCTACTAATACCATTTATTTCTTCTTCGCTAGAGGCCTCAGTCGCACTAACGGATACTTTAATTTCTCGCGGATATAGTCCAGACCGTCGTATTACACTACCACCATGGCGTTTAACCCTTAATGATGGGGCGGTAACTAGTTTCTTTATAGTTGTTCTATTTTTTGCTTTGCAGTATTAATTCCGAAACGGACTAATATTGAGTACTGGTATTGTTTCCGTGAGTGGCAGAAAAGTTATCCATAGTATCCTGTGTGTTTTACACAATTACACATTGTTGCGCGGTGATTGAGAATTCGATATCCATAATTCTGTTCCCAGGAGAACGAAAATGAAGCGGACAAAATCTGGAAATTTAAGGGGTAGAGATATCGAAGGTTCAGCCATAGCTTTGGAGAGCCTGGTTGAATTTCGTAAATCTATTGCTGAGGGAAACTTCGCTACTATGGTAGCCTCACTGGAAAAAATCTTTCAAAATGTGGGCCAGGAGTTTCTTTGGGCACAACTAATTCTTTTCGATGATGATGGAACTGTTTCATTTGCGCTTATGAATCCGGAAGAACCAGAGTCGTCTTCTGGATTATCCATTCGGGAGCTGAGCACTCGATTGGTGGGGTTCAAGTTCCCACGGGAATCTGTTGTTTGGAGTTTATGCAAGGATTATCCAAGCCAATCTATCTATTTTAAACAGACTAATAAAAGACCTTCTCGAAGTAGTGAATCGGAAAATCATGGAAAGTTCATCAGATATTACGACCTGTTTTCTATCAACCTTGAGGCTATCAAGTCTAAGGAAGTAATCGATGACCAGATTGGAAAGAGTCGAGCCTTGCCAACGTTTATTAATACCGATAAACACCCCACAATGGCACCATGGCTTCGAAATATAATAGTTACTGGAAGTTCCTGGCCATCACTAGGTGGTCTTCCGGGTATGAATGGGGTAGTACTTTTTCCAGTCAAGTCTGGACCTGGGTTTGAACGGCGAGGGCGGGGATTGAAACAGACTTTGTATAGTCAGAGACGAAACATACCTTTCTTTTCCTGGTTAATATTGTATGTCGCTTTTGTGTTTCAGACTTATGCACTCTCACAAGCAACCGTCGATGAGCCTCAACGCCTTCGTGATTATATAGGTAGAGCTGGTTGGGCAGAAATGTTAAAAGAAACGGCTCAACGACGTGACATCAATAGACTACGTGAGCTATTAAAGGAAATTATCACCACCCAACGAACTATCATAACAAGGGGCATTTTGCGAGATTTCTTCAGTTTATTAGAAGATCTTCCAAGGGAATTTGCATTGGAAGTTCAAAAAACCTACTTGGAGGATTGCCTTTCTATCGATCCAGTAAATGAGGATTTGCTTAAATCAAGCTTGCTGCATCTAAAGACTTTGTATAACGCGAAAGACCGCAACTCTGATTTTTATTTTCTAAAAGAGACCGTGTGGCCTACACTAAAAAAAATTATGAATGCCTCAAGTTCTGAGGTACAGCCATATGTTTATTCAGCACTCTGCGATTTGATTAGAGTCTCATCAAACGATTTACTGAGAACTATTGCGGAGTATTTGTTGGAGATACGAAAAAATGGAATTCAAATTAACGCTATTGATTCTCGATTGCTTAACGCGTTGATTATTGAACTCATGGTTATCGACGACGATATCCTTAGGCAAAGATTGGCTCAGCACTTTACAGATCTTACTTCAAAAGTAGTATCAGGAAATTCCAGCCCATTTCTTCATGAATTAATAAATCGGGCATATGCCAATTTTTCTCCCGAGACTCAGAGTCAAATTCTTAAGATAGTGGAAGATAAAGGTGATTTCTCTACCCCAACCCATAAGGCCTTCGCTAATATACTGAAAAGAAGCATGGAAATAAAAACGACTCAAAGTTTTCCATTCCTATTCGCTCCGAAGGGGGGGGTGCCTGGACTCAAAATTCTTACCGTAGTATCTCACAAAGGCGGTGTTGGCAAAAGCCTACTTGCTGCATCGATCGCAGCATTGCTAAGTAGAAATCGTAAAGTTGCTCTGATAGATTTGGACATTATCGGGCCAACGATGTACCATCTCATCGGAAACGATGGCAGTCGCACTCAAAAAAGGTTTCTTAATACATTATTCAGTGAGTTGTCAGACATAAAGAGTGACGAATCCCCCGATTTAGTTAGAGAAATGTTAGATAGATACGCTTGGAAATTGGCGAACAATAACCTAATTGTTTTTCCTTGCTCACCTTATAGAGAGGATCAAGAACTGATCTACCCTTTTATGGTCTCAAAAAGCGGACTTCAAGCATTGATGTACGATTTATTCACCCTTTGTTCGAATTTATACCAACAAGGATACGAATTTGCAATCTTTGATACACCAAATGAATTAAAAGACATTTCGCTCACCGCTGCTAGCTTAAGCCGTGCATATGGAGGATCGATCTTATTTGTGTCCACTTTGTATGAGCCTGCACTACAACCTTTTTTCGATGGTATGCCAATAGAATATAATCATGTATCCAATATGCTATTTATTAACAAGTTACGTTTCTTCGATAAGCAGTATGTAGCAAATCGGCAATCATTTTTAGATATGCTAGGATCTCGTTATAGTATCATTTCCAATAGCTTTAAAAATCAGTTTATCTCTGAGGCTCTGATTGAAAGCATTTTTAACTTGGATTATTGTTATCCGGTAGGCTGGAACGAGCAATTAGAAAGATTCTTATCCTCGGGACAAGAGATATCTAGACAGGAATTAACATTTGAGGATCTAGCAATTCTGCTAGAAAAAGATCTCGGTCCAGCAATTTCTACATTACAAAATCGGTGAATTAATCAAAGAGATTAAGTTTCACAAACAATATTGACTCTTCCTATATTTTGTTAGTCTTGTCAGGTGATATTATGATGCTCTCATACAGCGTTAATAATCTAAATGAACATATCGACTTGTTATTAGGCACGACAGGCTATCTTGCTACTTCTGAGCTTGAGGACAGAACTGAGATCATGAACCAGGGGTTGGAAAGAATCGCAAGCGGTAATCGGCCCGCGTTCAAAATAGGTCATCACTCGTGGAGTCTAATGGGTCCTCGGCAGTTCATGGATTCAGTCAAAAATACGCCTGTAGAGAACCTCGCGAAATGGTATTCTTCACATTGGCAGGAGAAAATCATTCAGTGTTTAGAATATGCAGATCGCAGACTTAACGATACTATGCTGAGGTCTTTTTGGTTTAGCCAATATCGACAGTTCATTAATGAACTATTAAGCCACACACCGAGCACAGAATTATTCTTTAATCACGGTTATTCAGATGGCATCAAGGATCTGGACTACCGGGATAAAATTGTTCGATATGAGGGAGTCTACTATTTAGGACTTCTTCTACTTAAATCTAATCCGAAACATGTTTATGAGTTTCTATGGGACCGGATTAGTAACGGAGATAGTAGAGGCGATCTTATAAATATACTCAAGAAGGATTTATCAGTAGTTCAGAACGATGAACGGATTAACATCATAGATACTGCATGGGATATCATTGCCCACTGTCACGACTTGGTATATTTTAGTCAGGCAAAAGATTTCACGGATCATGGGCAAATCTCCGCAGCAATATTAGAAACTGAATATAAGTTTTATGGGCCGGGCTTACCTCAACATGTAAATGCTGCTGTTCGATTAGCTATTGCGGCTATCCACGATCATTGTGATATATCGAAGGTCAATAAAGGTGATGATGGCACTTTGACTTGTAACCTTGGAGTGCCGGAGACATGGTTAAGAAACCCATTAGGTGCTTTTCTTAGTTTATCATTGGCACTCCATAGAATTGCAGTGAGAATATGTTGGTATCCTACTAATAAAGGTCAATTAAATAAGTCTCAACCGGTGGAGATCATTTTGGTTGAAGAGATTCGTCTTTATTTAGGAAATGATGCAAGATTAGTGTTTGTAGTAGACGAGGATCAATATAACTCTATATTAAAGTCAACTATTGATTGGAACCACTTAGGAGGGGGGATCGATAATGTTTTGAATAATGCTATCGGATCTTTGTGCCTTGGTCTTACTGAGGGACAAAATCAACTTTCCATAGAATGGGTCAAGAAACTGAAGGGTGAAGACAATTCTAAGGTGGGATCCTCGATTCGCAACGTTACAGAAAAGGCTATAATCAATGGTGTTCAGAATCTACGTGGAATGCTCATTGATTTGGTCAAGAGCGCTAGACAGGAAGTATGGGATTGGCGAGAGGAGCAATTCAAACAAATTAAAGATCAAAATCCCCCGAGTACTCACATCTTAAAAGATGTAAGAGATCATGCAATTTCACTTCAAAATCAATATGTAGTAGACGCCGTAGATAAGACTCTTGATATCTTGAGCGAAATCGAAGACGACATCACTAAAGAGCCCGAAATTAATGAGAGTTTTTCAGAAACGATAAAGGAGCGATTATCTAATGCTCGAAAAGAGTTAATGAAAAAACGAATGAGTTGAAAAAAATGAGATTAACTCAGGTTGGTATTAAGATATCAATGATTGAGCCAGATGGCTTTACATTCATGGCTGGCATTTTTATTGGGATTTCTACCAATATTCTCACGAATTTGGTGGGAGTAGATTCGTTGACCTTTGTTGTTCTCTCAGCAATTCTAGGTTCCATTTTCATTGGACTATCGGCTTTTTTGAGTCTTTCTCTTGCTACAAAGATACGGTTCCTAAGAACAAATGCCGAATATACAATTAAGCGAATTCCGGATCAAGAACACAGCGGCTCTCTTGAGGAAGTATTTAAACTTTTGATTGAAATCCCCGGTACACGAAAAACCGTTCGTTCATTACCAATGACATTCATGTTTATGTTCATCTTTTTTACGGTGGGATTATTGTTCCTTTTAACAGGCCCGATAATTGGGTCTAGGGATTCTGAAACCAATCTAAACAGGCCGTTAATTGCTTGTACTGAAACATCTCAATTCAATGGGTCTGTTACGATCCAACCAAATGCAACGCAAACAATTTGCCCCACGAGTCAAGAAGATTGACAATTCAAGCGCAAATTAGCTTGGTCAATGATGAGATACTTTAATGATATTATTATGTGTTTCTTTACAGAGTAACCACATAACTATATAGGCACACATGAAAACTAAAAAGATCCTGATCACATATGAAATCCCATATCCCCGATTTGACGGGGTAAGCAATGCTTTGAAAAATCTTCAACCTTATTTTGTAGAACACAATATCAATGTCCTCCTCGTGCTTCCTAAACCTACAGTTAGACCTGCTATTCAGCATAAGCCCTACCGTTCATTAGAGGTCCCTGGAGTTGTTTTTCCGGCATATCTTGATTGTACTTTTGGGCTTCCATTACTCTCAAGCGGTGAACTTCTTGAGAGATTTATGCCAGATCTGGTTCATGCACTAGCGCCCTTTGCTCTTGGAAGAAGTGTGATCGCAGCAAGCAGAGGAATGAACATCCCGACTGTTGGCACATTTACCACTAACATCCCAGAATTTTGCCCTTATTACGGACTTGGTATGCTAAGGCCCTTGATGTGGAAAACGTACAAATTGATTCATAATCAATGCGATATTAATCTTGCCCCATCAGAAGTTGTTAAGAAGGAGATGGATGGGCATGGAATATCCAATACTTCAGTCTGGGGGCGTGGAATTGATATCGTGCGATTCTCGCCTGACAAAAGAAGTGACGCAGTACGGCAATATTTAACCCAGGGGCATCCCAGAAGAAAGATCCTCCTTTATGTAGGTAGATTGTCGAAGGAGAAGAACCTTGTGGCTTTGTATAAGGCTGTTAAGGGTCTAAAGAATGTTCACACCGTTATTGTTGGTGATGGACCATATAGGAAACATTTAGAGTCTTTATTCTCAGAGGAAAATTGTACTTTTACAGGCTTTTTGGATGGTGATGAGTTGGCTACTGCTTACTCGTCAGCTGATCTTTTTGTCACTCCTTCGCTGACTGAGGGATTCGCAAATGTTGTTCTTGAATCCCTCGCTTCTTGCATCCCAGCTGTAGGCTTCGACTCTAATGGAGTGGCTGAACTAATAATAAATAGTGGTGGTGGTTTACTGGCAGAGCCACAAAATCACCTCGACCTAAGAGAAAAGATAATAGCAATACTTGAATCGCCTTCGCTCGCTGATAGATTGAGTATGAAGGGAAGAGCATATGCTAAAATGAGAACATGGGATCAATGTTTTAGAGAGTTATTACAATACTATGAAAGTTTGATTATGTGATACTCTGTGTCCGATTTATTAAGCAACTATTTACTATTCAGGGTAACTATTATTACATTTCAGATTTGCCTAAAACATGGCTATTTTGCCTTGGGTTTTTTAATAAACAGCCTTAACTTTAATAATGTGCAGATTGGAGACAAAACAATCATGGGTGTTACTGAGTCGAGCCTTGCCATTCCGAGTTCGATAATTCGATATCTGGAGGCTGGCTATGGCGATCCTTTAATTATGTTACACAGTTGGCCTTATTGTGCAGATATTTTCTTTAAGAATTTTACAGATTTAGCAAGTCGATTTCATGTAATTGCGCCCGACCTGCCCGGATTTGGTAGATCACGGAACCTCCTAGGTCATTACTCTTTACGTGGCCTTACCGCCTCTGTTCACGAGTTTATCAAAGAACTTGGTGTTGAGCGTACTAATATCATCGGGGTTTCAATGGGTGGAACAGTAGCATTAATGACCGCATCCAAATATCCTGAGGTTGTAAAGCGAGTTATCGTACACGCGCCGATATATAATCCGGATTGGTTTTGGAAAAATCCAAGATTTTCACGGTTGAGGTGGATCAGACCGTTTTTACGTTTTTCAAAAGGAAGATTATTGGTATCGTGGTATATGAAGTCGAAACTGCATTATAGAAAAAGGCTTGGCGGTTTAGATGACAGATTTGAAGAAAGAGATAATGCGAAATTTAGAGAAATTTACAATACTGTTCGCAACTCGTCATCACAAGCTATTGGGGATATATTTCTTGAGCTGATATCAAGTAGCATAGAAGATGAAATACGCCACGTGCAAGCTCCTGTATTAGTTCTCATGGGCGATGGCGATGTAGTTTCTGAAGAGTCCATGATTCGCTTGTGTAACGATATACTTCAAACTGCCGAGCTTAAAATATTTAACAATGCCACGCACGATTTGATAGTTGAACGATATCATGATTTCAACAAATTGGCGACAAGTTTCTTTGGATAAACTCAACATGTTGGATTTGTTTGGAGGTTATTTTTCACAAGCATCATTCAGATAGACATACTTTGCGAGTTGTTAGAAAGATACGAATGGAAAATATATGTCATAACTACTAAATCCCTGTTGAAACCATTGGTTCAGCGTCATGCGGTGAGTGTCATCGTAACCGATGATCCCTTCAGCCACCGGGTGGCGGTCGACACACTTCAATTGGGACACCAGATTTACCATTCAAATATTTTAGACGTCATTTGATTTTTCAGCCTTTTCAAAATCGATCGATATACATGTTTATTGAAGCACAGTCGCACAACATTTATTTTGCGACATAATTTCCAGAGGGAAGTCGTTGGTCACTTTCAATAACTCCTCCCCACCAGGCTAACTTAACCGAGCGAGCGTCCCATAATGCTTGCAAGACTGCTCAAATTTTTGGGCTTGTAAAAACTTGAGAATTATTGGCTTTTGCTCCAAAATGGATAGGTAGCAATCAACTGACTACCTATGGTATCCACAGATAAAGAACAATACAACTTCGATTTAGACACCATCGTTGACGATGCCAAGGAAAAGGTAATACAAGAGGGGACATATCCACCTACAGCCTTCATCGAAGGCAGGAAGGGATCAATAAAGACTGAACTTCCCAAAGTGCCAGAAGCCCACGAAGACAAACTTGAGTACATGGCTGCTCTTGGGCAATTAATGGCGGAGAGTGGTCGTATTGGAGAGTTACTCCAAATATTTGTTGTTTCAAGCGGATCACTTTGGGAAACTGAGAATGCTATTCACCTGGAGCTTGGAGAGACCGCCCCAACCGATGCAAAGCCGGTTTTGATCGTAAGCGGAGCCCAACTTGAACAACGAAGGAAAAATCTTATTATTTTTGAGATTTTGCGTGGGCACGAGAATCAGGTTGTCGATTTTATTGATCTGTTGATAGAGACGGATATGGGTATTCCACTCGAAACACCCTTGGAGGATGCTTTTATTGCCAGTTTTCATGAGGCTAAGACGTAGAGCTTTTCTTACCTTGACGCTTGACGAAGTAACTCAATCCTACCAAGAATGCCAAAGCCGCCAGTACGGACAAGCTGATTGAGATTAACCTTTCATCTGCTATCATACTTTCACCGTCCCCTTCATAAGTTGATATGCTACAACATATGCTCCAGCAAAGCAACTAACACCTAGCAGGAACATCCCCCACCGTATCGGAGCCGTTCCGGGCACGATCTGCCCGATCACAAAGCCAACGAATACCAGATTGCCCCAATCCATGATCTTATCTGCCAACAACTCCGCCCGCTTGGTATGAATAACTCTTGCCATAATCCGTATGATAGCATTCGGGAATCACAAAGGCAATTTTCGGCTGTTTTAAGGATAAAATCTGATCGGCAACATCAGGGCGCCCCCCTCACCCAAGCGTTGCCATTTTTTTGTAGTTCGCTTGTATAATTCCCCTTTGAGATCATGCACCTAAACAACCAAATTATTCCCAAACTCTGACCCTATGTCTGGCAGCAAGCGCGGGATCGATCACCAGCCGCGTCTGGATGAGTTGATCTCCCTCAGTAAAGCTGCCGAAATTAGCGGGCTGTCCCCAGACCATTTGAGACGGATTGTAAGGGAGGGGGAGATGTGGGGATTACGTATTGGCCGAAATTGGGTCACTACAGTCGAGGCAGTCAGAGAATATTTAGCCCGCGACCGGAAACCAGGGCCGAAACCCAAGAAGGCTCCAGGCAAAAAAAGTTGAACCCTAATTATGCCCGTTATCGGGTATAATTCAAGTGCTTTAGACCACCCGTCACGCATTCCTTTCTCCTTGCCCCCGAATTTATTCCCAGCGGCCGCACATCATCAACTGCGAAAGGAGAATATGCCATGGGCGGCGGATCTGGTTAAGCGACGAAGCGACGGGTCTCGCGAGCCTGTCGCTTTAGGTTTTAAGGTAAAATCAGGCATGAATTTTGGGGGTGATTCCCCGAAACTCCCAAATATCAATCGTTCCAACCAAATTCATTCACAGGAGGTAAAAATGATTTCAGGTGTCCAGGTAGATGCTTGGAGTGCGTTTGTTGCAGAGCGCGGGGATTTAATCGAACCATTGCGCCAAGGAGTAATCCAAGAAGTAACCGATCGAAAATTGCAGGGACTGTCTATTACACAAGGCGGGCTTTCCATGTCTGGAAAAACTGTTTCAATGTTTGGTGAAGGCAGGGAATATCTCTTCTTCAAACAAAACCTCGAAAACTCATCGGCGAATGCCGTTGTCGCGCTGAGAATGGCGCTTCGAGGGGCAAGTGACCTGGAAATATCCTGGCGCTTGATCGAGAGTAATCCTGCAAAAACTGTTGTCATGGGAATGTCTCAAGGGGCTGCCGTGCTTCTCGGTATTTGGATTGCGCTTTGTATCGGATTACCATTGATTCCTATTGGAGTCGGAGTATTTATCATCGGATTTGGTGTTTGGCTTATGGGTATAGGCTTAGGTTGGTGGAAATATTCTCAAAATAAAAGCAGGCTAACAACAGAGCAAATGTTGGATTCGCGTGTCTTGGCTCAGACCGTCGATTATTGTCTGATGAAGCAACTTGAAAAATTAGGAGTTGCCGCCAACGAATTGCGTATCCTCCAGGCCGCCCAAATGGAGGGTATTGGTACGATTGCCCAAACCAAAATCCTCTAGCAGTTAAGTTTCGCTACCAATCCCAACGCAAGACGTAGTGTTCGTACAAGCGTGGTCTGTCCGTTTCCCAGGTAACTTGCCATTTACCGCTCGGTAGTTGCCTAATCGAATCCTGCCCAAAAACGGTCGTCCTTTGAATATTGGTCTCTACTAGTCGAATATTGTAGGGCGGGCGTCTTTTCGGGAAGATCAGGTTGATCTTCACCGACTTGGTTTGACTGCCAATGTCTGTTTCCCAAAACCCATCCGGCTTTAGAAAGCCGTTGTTGATTTTCCATTGGATGTGAAACTCATCAATGTCTCCCCTATTCTTCACTTCCCGTAGTGAAAGGAGGATGTAGGTTTTATACCCAATTTTGTAACGATCCACAGGAATACCGGGTCGAGCACGATAGCCTTGGAATTGTTCTCCATCTCCCCAGCCGTAATCCTGATAAGCGATGATGTTGTTCTGCAAATAGCGGACTTTCTTTCGTTTACGAAAAATTGCCCTCTCCCCTTTTATATCTTGCAGTTCAAGCGTAGCTTCATATTCCAGGACTTCATACATCCCCTCAGTGGTCATCCCGCGCAAAATCTTACTGGCAAATTTCCAAGTTCCCACAACAACTTCCACCCAAGGAACACCCAGTAAAACTGCAATTATTGAAATTTGACAAATTAATGTTACAAAATTACTTCCAAGAAAGATCTGAACTTTTCAAGCAAGCCAAGAGCCGTTTCTTGGATGTTCTTGTTCGAGCAACTCCGGCATGGATACGAGTAGTGAGTTCCTGCATGTTATGAGGTGCAAAGCTGGCGCTGTGTTCATGAATTTGCGTCCAGACGAATTCCACGGCATTCAATTCAGGCGCACAAGTTGGAAAATGAAAGACATGAACGCGAGGATATTTTTGGAGGAACTCTGCCGTTGTCGGAGACACGTGAATTTTGTGACGATCCCAAACGAGCACAATGGTACCGGGATCAAGCGCAACAATTGTTTCCAAAAGAGAATGGTGTGTTCGGAGCGAAGGTTACATTGAAAGGAGCGTGTGCTTAATCGAATCTTTCGCAACCTTGGACTAACCAACAGAGCGCCAAACAGATTCAGATGCTGATGATGATCCAAACTGGTGCGGGCGGTCGGCGTCTGTCCACGCGGGGCCCCAAGTCCGCTTGAGTGGCGATACCAGCGTGAAACCTGCTTCATCTATTAACACCAGCGTAGCGCTCAGAGCCCGCCACTTTTTTTATCCGTGGCCAGCTATACCGTTTCCAGCTTGCAATCGCTTCATCGTTGCGTTGGATGGCTAGGCGTTGTACTTTTTGCCAACTCCAATTCATGCGATCCAGCGACCGCCAGACACCGCTGGGCGTGTAGCGGATCCCAAACAGATCCCAGATGAGATGTCCAATGCGATCCAAGTTCCAATAATCTTCGCTGTATCCATGAGCGTAGGCGCCTTGCAAGAGTTCTTCCTTCAACTGATTGATTTGCTCGCTTGACACATACGCTGGCTTGCCGGGCGGTCGGGTGTTTTTCCGCTCTACTCGTTTTTCTCGACGCCAACGGTAGACACTACAGCGGGTAACACCCACCTGAGCAGCCACTTGGGCAACCGACTTGCCTCGTTTCAGTAGCCTTAACGCTTTTTGACGTCGCATATCAAGTTGTTTGCTTGCGCCATATGGTCTCATGCCGAGCATTATGCCGCAAAATCATGGTTGTATCATTATTTTGTCAAAGTTCAATAGCTTGGTCAAAGCATTGATTGATTTGTCTTCTTGTTCATTCCCCATGTTTTCTCCACAAAACTATGTGGTCTCCGCTATTTCGAAAAATCTTCCCGTTTGGCAAAAATACTTCTCTCCCGATGGTAAATCCCAGGTCAAAAGGTGTTTCCATTTTCAACCCCTCGAATTCCATGCGTGTGAGCAAATTTGCAATCCAGAAAAAGCCCGCGGAGTCGTTCAGCGGCTCGGGGTTGAACTGGCAGATCAAGTTGACCTTCGTCTCCCCTTCCTCTGCATCGGGAATTGCCCCAATTTCCCCGATCCGCTTATCCCATTTCGCCAAGCAAGTTGCTAACCATTTGATTTTTTCCAGTTCTTCGGCGTGAATAATTTCCCCACTCATGCTTAAAGCATAGCATTTGCTCCTACGGCTTGCCACCAATCAATCGGAACTTGTCTCATCAGACAAAAAGGTCTCGCCCTCGTCCAGTTCGATGATTTCCTGAATCGGTATTCCCGGGTAAATATGATACTGGACGAGAATCTCTGGAGGGATGTTCGCCATCACTTTGGCGTAATCCACGCCCTTTTCCTCAAGGTTCTCTGTTTGGAGATATGCTTTCCCATCCTCGGTTGATAACCATTCTTGCGCCGCGGCGTCGATGTGGTCATCGATCTCTTCGGCTGGGACGTCGGTCAGGATACACCACCCCAATAAAACGCCAAGATCGGTTTTATACAGCAAGAAATGCGATTCGAGGTTATTGGGGAATACATCCTCGAGAAATTCTGTAGACATGTCTACCCTTCCCGCCTCTCGCGCCGGTGCATGTCAGCTAATTCTTCGAGAGTCTTCGGCTCGAAGTGTAGATCGCGCTCGACTGGTAAACCGAGCGGACCTCGTATATCATCAAGTTCGGAAAGGGCGAAATAGCCGAACTCGACTTCCAACCCTGAGACCAGCCCGAAGAAAATATCATCCCCGTCGAATTCACTGGCGTACCATGTCCAATTTGCGTCTGGCGTAAAAAATTTGACCAGGGCTAATGCCGCCAGTCCTATTTCTTCATTTGCATAAAGTTGCGGAAGACGTTCCCGCGTCGCCTGGTCTAATAATTGATGACCTCTGAGTCTATCCCCTTCGGATAATGCCATACCACTATCATAGCAAATTGAGCGAGATTATCCAGAGCCAGCCACAACTGGACGGAAGCAGACCCTCCCCGCTACCGAACCAGCCGCCTTTAGCGGGACAGGTCGCTAAAGGCAACACTTTCCCCATGCCAGCAGGATCGCACCTGACTGACCCTGGATGCGTTTGCCTCAGATTGCATATAATCCGAGGCACGTATTACAGTATACAGAAGTTTGGATCGTTCCCTCCAAATGGTGTAGGCAATCAGCCCGGTGATGTCATCCCCTGCAAGGCAACTAAAGATATGGCGATAGGAATTGCGGATATCTAGCTTGCGAGCCTGTTCCAGACATTGATCGATATTGTTGACGATCTTTCTACTCTGTCTTTGCATCCTGTTCCTTTTTCCCCTTTCCATATTGTTCCAAGGCTGCGCTGACGATCTTCCAAGCCGGGAGAGATTTACCCGTCTGTAGACGGTGTTGGTCTCGCAAATCTTGAATTACTTCCATTGCCGCTTTACTCAAATCTGTGGTGATCCTGATGCGTGGAGTGTATTCCCCTCCCCTCTTGGGATTTTCTGCTTGAGTGGCTTTCTTCGCGGGCGGCTGAAAGAGACTTTTCTTCCCGATCACCTCCGGCTCACCCAACCCAGTTGCTTTGGTTGCGTTCATAACCCCAGCTCCTCGATCAACTGACGATAGGCTTGTGCCCCTTTGCTATTTGGAGCGATCTCGAAAATACTGCGAGCGCGTCCGATGGCTTTTTGAAGGTCGTTGTTTTTGGGGATGGAGGTTTTCAACGCCAGGCCGGGATAATTACTCTTGATCCGCTCTAACGTATCTCTGGTGATCGAATATTGGTCTGCCAGAGTCAGCAGAATCCCTTTGATGGTTGGCTCCCCTGCTTTGAGCAATACTTCGTTACGGACCAAATCCACGTTCTCTTTCATTCTGGCAATGGCGTCCAGCTCCAATTTTCCCGGAGAGACCATCACAATCACCTCCTGAGCCGCCGCCAATGCATTGACCGCCAGTGGATCTAATCCTTTGCCGGTGTCGATCAATACCACCTCAAAAGCGTTAACAGGCAACTCGTCTAGGAGGCTGCGGAGACGTGTCGGTCGCTGACCGAGCTTCAGAGCCGCATCCGCCAAATCTGCGTTCGATGGGATGATGAAAAGATTCTTGTAGCGATTGACCTCCAAACTGACCTGCTCGATCCGGTAATGACCGGTGAGCAAGGCATGAGTGGTTGGAGGGACATATCCATCCCCTGCTTCCGGGGCGCGTTCACCCAATAAGGCGTAAGTGACGTCGCCTTGGGGATCCATGTCGATGACAAGCGTCTTTCTGCCCTTCTTGGCAATGCCGACTGCTAGGTTAGCAACCGTGGTGGTCTTGCCTACCCCGCCTTTGTCGTTGGTGAAAACGATGCGTTTCATATTCCCCTTTGTATAAATACAGAATGACAGGATTATGGGAATTTGTCAAACTGCCATTACGACATGGCAGTTTGGCGGAAGGGCAGGAATATGTTTTTATGTCAAGCTGGGAATATGATCTTACAGAATGCTGCCTAAATGTCAAACTGTCTTTCTGTCATTCTGCTTTGGCAGGAATCAGGTATCCAGAAATACCAAGGGGACAAGTTCGGCGCGATCTACGCGCCGCCAGATAGGGGAGTGTAAGAGGCTATCTGGCGTGATTTTGTCAAAGGTAGTGAAATAGAAAAGCCCATTGACCTTGGCGTGGCGCGCCTGACTGAGCATATTCGCCAACCTGCGCTCTCCGGTGGTGACTACGAGCCAGCGACCGCTTCGATGTCCGAAACGCTTTTCGTAGGCTTCACTCTTTAGGTATGCCAAGCCTGGTAGGATTTTCTCCCGCAAGAAACGCGGGTTGTCTTCTGTACTGCGATCAATTTCCAGCAGGTAACGGATACGATGCTCGCCGGTGTTGAGCATGAAGAACCCATCCGGGCGGATATGTCTCTTGAGAGGCTTGCCTTGAAAGTTGTAGGTTACTTCGTCGGGATATGCCCAAAACTCACTTTCGGGTACCCAGGTTTCGACACGAATCGAGGCATCTGATTTGCTGGCTTGAAGCAAGTCGAGGCGGAAGTCGATTACTTTGAGGTCATGTTCGAGTTGGAACCATCGCGGTTCCTTGCGCCAATAGAATTCGGAGAGGGGAGTCCCATTTAAGTTGGCGACGATCTCTGCACCTTTTTTATCGAGCCAGTAGATCATTTCAGACACCTGCCTGCGTTGATCTTCACTGGGGCGGGCGAGGTAGCCATTTTGATAGAGGAGCCTGAGGCGCAGTTCGGTTTGGCTCTTGCCGGTGAAGAACAGGCGTTGGAGTTGGGAAAAGCTCAAAACCCCATATCGTAGGCGTGGAGGGCCTCTAAAATGCGCCTGTCGCGCTCTGTAAGCCGCATAGAGGGCGGATTTGGGGCTCTCCCATATCGAGGTAGCCTTTGCTTCTTTTCTGCCATAGGGACAGTATAGGGAAGCTTAGGCGAGTTGTCAGCAGGGGAGTTAGATGGGAGTTAGTAGGAAACCTCGCAATCACCTAAAAATCTTACTATAGAAAAATTGGGATTAAAACTGCCTCGTGGAGATACTGTTATTTATGTTCTCTCTTGAAATAAAGTGAGCCAAACGTCCCTCTTTCGCGTCCAGTATAATAACCACCATTAAATATCTCATATGTATCAACAATTTGATACTCATGCCTTGCTGTACCTCTATGAATTTGCATGCTCGAAGTAGCCTGAGATTTAGGTTCATTGATATATTCATAACTTATCAATGCCATATCAGGGGTTTTTGTAATAATCGATGCTGTTTCGCTTCTCGAAATTGAATTATCTGTTTCCAAAGTTATTCTTATCTCAGTCCATGTTTGTTTTATTTGAATAGTTGCGCTTATTTGTGATTTATGTTCGTCATAGGATGAGTTTATGTATCCATCCCAATTACCTGCTATATAAGGAACTTTGATTAACCCAATTTTTTGAAAAAAAGACTTTCGCCACAAGTTTTTATCAAACCATTTCAGAAACATATAATAAAATCCTGCAAAAGACGGAACATCAAGTAACCAATGAGGGGTGAAATTAAGCGCAAGAAAAAGCGAGTGAAGTCCCCATGACGCAAGAAGGCTAACAAAAGCAATTCCAAGGAGTACCTTTATTCTTTCATCTGAATCGGTGGCATAAGGATGCATGATTGACAAATCCTCTCTCGCATTGGCAGTTTATTGTTACTTAACTAATGGTAACGGCATCTTAATTGAGTTTATTTCATTGCCATTATACATTCCGACATACAATTCATCATGAGCAACAATAAACAGAAAAATAAATTTGACTTTCACATTGTTTTCTGCAAATTGCTGCCTAATCATGCTTATATCCTGTTGTGATGGAAATGCAGTTTTTGTTGGATGGGTATGCCATTCACCCAAGTAAGTATTTTTTCTATCGCTATTGAAGAATTCGTATTCAATTACATACTGAGCAGCTAGATGATTCCTACGAAAGAAGGATTTTCCCTGACTGTCTACATTGCTAGGAATAGTTGCACGACAAACTAAAATTTTATTATTGGATTCGTTTATCTGCCCAAGTACGATCCCCCCTCTTTCATTATCATCTTTATGAAATTGTCGAGAAGTCATGAAGATATTAGCTACAGAATCGGTGATCATTATGTGGGTACTTTGAATTTTTGCCTCTATCATAGTTGCCTTTCAACAATACTAAATGATTCGACCCCATCAACATATCGAGAAAGTCCAATTCTCATTTCTCTAAGAGTAGGTAAATCTCCTACCCAGGAAAAACACTTGTTTTTACCACTTTCCTTGAAGATTTTGAGTATTTTTGGAAACAGTGCCGCAATGAATAGTTGAAGGTTGGCAGCGCTGTAGGGGAGGAAGGTGACTTGACATCCAGCCTCACGCCTTACAAAGCTGGTTTGCTGATGTGTTTCATCTGAAATAACATTGTAGATAAACCTATTGTCAGGAAATATATTATTCCAAAAGATAGGATCTACACCGTTAAAGTATACACAATGTCCACCAGCGAGATAGGGCTCGACCCAAATAAAGAATGAAGGACGATTCCATGCACTCTTAAATATATTATTTGCTATCCATGCCTCTGAATTTACATCACCTGTACAAAAGAAGTAGAAATCACAGTCTTTCAAAAAAGCTGGTTCTTCCTGTACAAGGGGTACTATGTTTTTTTCTCGAGTATGAACGGTTATAAGCGGATTCTTTGTTTCAATGTAATCTCGTAATGCTCGCGTTTTCTTCTTACCAGTATCGCTAATTCCTAAATAATGTCTTCCGATGTTGTCGAGGCTAAGAATATCATCATCCACAAGCCTAAATTCAATTACTCCAGACTTTTCGAGGAATGGAATCAAATTCGATCCAACACTACCCAAACCGGCTATCATAACTTTGGTGCTTTTGCTACCTTCACGCTTATCATAGTCGGCCGATGTTCTGTGTGTAAGCCTATTATGCTCAAGTATTTGAGGAGAAAATCTTCGTACATAAACAGACGAGTTTTTTCATCTAAAAGCTTGGTATATCTTTCGTGATTAATTTTCTTTTCTGATTGAATGAATTTGCTCCTGCGGCGGCGAGTCCTAATTTGCACTGGCTTATGACACCAACCAAAACAAACCATTCTTGAGTCAATTACTTTTGAAAACGTTACTATCGGCAAGCTTGGTCGAGACTTCAAATATTCAATGAATTCGTTTTCTAGCCCCAAAGTCTTCATAAGGCTTATGAACACCCCCGTTGTTAATATGGTATGGCGGTGAAGATATGCTTACCTGACCAACATAAAAGGTGGGTATTTCTCGATACTGGAATTTATGTCTATCAAAATATGATCTAAATTTATCGAACTATGCCTTCTCAGAGTATATAAGTTTGCCAAACATTCCAATTGATGGTTGAAACTCAACATAATTGATTATATCTATTGACTTTTCTTTTTCGCCAATCAATGAAAGGACTGTCAAATCGACATTTTCCTCAGCTTCATAGGTATTTTCCCAGTAGGCAATGAACTCATTATTAAATTTATCGAGATTATTCCCCTGTAAGCCATCCTCAATAATATTTTTTGCTCTTTTTACACATACTTCAAGGACTTGTTCTGGTGCGTTAGGATTAGGAATATTTGTATTGCGGTCAAAGGTGCATATTTGACCTTTTGTATCAATGTTTGGAAGAAATCCTAACTTGGCAATATCTTCTTTCGAGAGAAAAATGATGGGCAGCGAAAGTGGAAAATCAGGCTCAAGAATAATATTTATAACTAAACACAGAGTATTACCTCCCTTTAGAATCTCCAATTCAAGTTGATAGCATGAATTATGGTCAGGGGATTCTTTAGGAAGCTCAATCTTCCGAATGTTATAAAATCTACTTAGGTGCTTTACAGCTCTTTCTTGAGCTTCAACAAATTCATCTTTATTCATTCTTGATCGGCACTTCTCGCATCAGATTTGATGAAAGCTGGAGCATCAAATGATTTTGAGTCTTCTAATTTATCCTCAGCTAAATTGCAAGGAAATCGTTCTCCAAAATGCTTTTGCCATTTTGGGCAAGCATCTTTTTGGTTTGGCAATTCCAAGGCTTGCTTACCAGACTGGATAAAAGAACTCAACCTATCCATAAAATATTTTTTTCTCGTTTCCGAGTAACCACCAAACAGGTTTTCATTAGCGGGGGTTGTTGGTCGATAACACACGAATTGACTATTTAAGGTGGTGTGAATGGACTCCATTGTTTCTAAAAACGAAACATCGTCCCGGTCATTGAATCTTATATTGTTTGTGGCAAGTATGGTAAATATCAGACCACTGGGCATTTCGCCCCTCAACTCGTCTGCCCAAGTTTTAAAATAGCGAACAACCCTCTTTAATTGCCCACTATCATCAGATCGCGCATTGAACCATTCTATAAATTCCTTTGGGTCACTATCGGTCCATCCTGCATTTTTGTGGGCAAGTTGAGGACGTGAATTTGTTTTTTT
The DNA here is from genome assembly GCA_013112685.1 of Chloroflexota bacterium. GTDB lineage: Bacteria > Chloroflexota > Anaerolineae > Anaerolineales > Villigracilaceae > Villigracilis. Next base: position 3,075,929 of record JABFGC010000002.1, read on the forward strand.
ATGATAGAGAACAAGGTCAACATGGTATTTCTCCTTGAAAAACACTCGCACACAAGTTGCCTTGTCCTTTGGTGGTAATGTTGTGTGCTCTTCCGCCGCTTCCATCAGCCAGTTATGTAGAGTCTCAATGCTTTCTGTAGGGATTTTTTCACCTTGGATATAAGCACCATCATCAACATCATAATCGTCATCTTTGGGCAGAATAATTGTATTCATCGCAAATGAACCTTGCCAATGAAACTTTAAATCATAACCACCTTTTTCTTTAAATTTGTCCTTAACTTTTTCACGTAAGCTGTTTCTGGACGTTCTTAAAGAGTTCTTTTTTGGCTCTGATAATTTGATTGTGTTATTGAATTCTCTGAACAGGTTGTCACAATTAGCCATTGCTCCCTCGCTTGGAACTTATTGGAAAAGATCTTCGCTATCTTAAGGTAAAAGGCGCTTCAAGTCAAGGAGAGGAGAGGAGGTTTGGGAAATTAGAAACTGTTCGAACAAGCAGTTGAATAAGTACGTCGCCCTTAACGCTATGAAATGGACTATAGGTCATCAGCTTTCGAAAGCATAAGCAGTAAGGGATAATTTACAGTTTGCCATATTTCTAAAACTGACTTTCAAATCGCTTCCACCGTTGCAAAACCTCCGTTCTCATCAATCTCTCCAAAAGAGCGCCTGGCAATATCCTTTTCAACCTCTTTTTTGGTTTTAGCAAGGTTCCTTGAGTTCCCCCGTATTTGTTTTGCAATTTTTGAGTCTCTCTCATCTTCGCCAAGGTTTTCAGTCAAGATGTGCCGCTCGATTAATTGTGGGCGTCCCTTTTTGGGGACGTGAATCAGCCTGCACCAAGCCTCGTAATTTGGGGAAATGGATAGCTTATTCGCCCGCTCTCCCTCCATGTCGGAATAAGTACGTCGAATCCGCTCTACTGCGTGGTAGATGTTGCCAACCCCGGTTGTCGATTTAGGTTGGATGTAGGTAATCTCTCCATCATCAGATTTGCCGTATTCCTTGTATTGAGGTTCCATGACCTTCTCAGGAGGGGGAGGAGTGTTGTCGAATTGGGAGGCAAGTTCGTAGCTGTCACGTCCGGTAGTTCGTAAAACGACCATGTTACCGACGTTTAGGGTCGAGCCTCTACTTAGGTCGTCCAATAGCTGATCGCGATACTGGTGAGCCACTACAACGTCCACGGCGTACTTCCGCGCCTCGCTCTGTAGGATGGCAAAACTCTCGGTAGCCATATTCTGGAATTCGTCCACAACCAGGTGGAAAGGGCGGCGATTATGGACAGGGGTCGAGCGTCTCTGTAGGGATGAGATCAACACAAGATTGACTATCACAGAACCAAGCAGAGCGGAGCTTTCCTCGCCCAAATCGCCTTTAGAAAGGTTTACAAACAGGATTTTGCCTTCATCCATCATCTTGCGAAGGTCAATGGTATTTTGGGGTTGGCCAATGATATTTCTCATGCTCGGGTCGGTGATGAACGGGCTGATCTTGTTCAAGGTGGAACTGATCAAGTCATATTTTTCACGCTCGCTCCGCGGAAAGGAATTCCAAAACTCCCGCACGATAGGGTCTTTGACCTGTTCCACGATCCGCTTACGGTAAGTCTCATTCGATAATAGGAGGGTGAGCTCAAGAAAGGTCGAATCTGGCAATAGCATGGCGGTTAGCAAGGCGTTTCGTAAGACGTGCTCCAGACGCGGACCCCATGAGTAGGAATACAAGCGGCGTAGTGTCCCCATGATGGTGGAAACCACCCAGCGTACCTGGTGTGGATCGTTCCGGTCGCAGGCGAGCAAATTCAACCCAAACGGGCGTTCCAAATCCATCGGGTCGAACAAGATTACATCTTTTACCCGGTTCTTGGGAACTAACTCAAGAAGCTCGTCCACCAAATCCCCGTGCGGGTCAAGCACGCAGATGCCATGCTCTTTATCGTTACGCATGTCCTGGTAGATGATGTTCTTCAACAGGGTGGACTTCCCCGTTCCCGTTGTCCCGATGATATACGTCCCCTGGCGGCGTTCGTCCAGGGATAGTTCAACCGGCTCGTTCCCATCGACTGTGTGTCCAAGTCTCAGCATGGCTAATCTCTCTTACCCGCCAATTATAGCGGTACATCGGGCAATTTCTAATGTTTCATCTGGAAAATGCAGTACACTTGGGTCAAGCAGGTTCCGGACTGCTCCTCGCACATTTACAAGCTAATCTATCGCACTGAAGGGGGGTGATATTATGTTGGACTTCCTTTATGGCTTCTTTAACGGGCTATTCCATGTGTTTAGCGCGGTATGGGAGTTTCTCTTCTGGGATTTGATCTGCGGCTACCGTTGGAAACAACGAGACGTACGGAAAAATTCCGAAGGATATTGGATAGGAGCGACCGTCGACGCCGAGCGCAGGCTTCGAGAGGTCGAATATAAGTCACGGCGCGAAAAAGGAGGAGCTCGAGTCTAGGTATCGTCAGATAATTAGACAAAAGGAGCGCGAGATAGCGCTATCTCAACGCTCCTAATCATGTAACTGTGGAGCAAACGGAACCTGCTCCACTTTTTTATTTTAACACTACGGTAAAGCCAGCAATTGGGGGAATGACTACCTTCTGTCTTTCAGTAACGTTCGCGCCAACTCCTTCACCGCTTGCCCAAAATCCACGTCCTGCCACTTCATCCAGAAATCGATAATGCTGCCACCACCGCACCCCGCAAAACAGTGCCAGTAGTTCTTTTCTGCATTCACCGAAAAGCTTTGGCGGTGATCGTCGTGAAAAGGACACAAGCCCCGACCAGCAGGGGAGAGCTCGACGAACTGACCGACAAAATCCAAGACGGTCACACTGCGCTTGATCTGCTCCGATAACGTCCCACCGACCGGCTCTGACTTGACCAAGGCTGGTTTCGGGATATAAGCCTTGTACTGGCTGATGAATTCATCAAGCGCAGTCTTCTCGACCGTTCTTGGATTTGACAGCATCTTAATCTGTTCAGAGGGTTGGACCAGTCAGGAGTGGTTCCGCGCTGGAGTCGGACTCGATCCGAAAAAGCGGAACCAGTCAATCGACTGGTTCCGTTCAGGGCTAAAGGGCCGAACTGTGTTGTTGGCGCAAACGGTGGAAGAAGCGTAGGTTGATGAGCGTATAGATCAACGTGTTCAAATTGGCGATGGCACTGCCGTTGCGTAGGTGAGGTCTTTCAATGCCGGTAGCGAAACGCCTGACTGTTAATGCGCTCAACCGCAGTTCGTTGGCGATACAAGTCTTTGTATGTTTGGCTGTTTCGATCCAAGGTGTAGCGCAGTCTAGCACCAATGCTGGAAGGCATCACCACGGTGCATCCCTTTTTGGCTTTTGTGTTGTTCTTGTGCCGAATTGGACATGTTTTTCTGGTTGGTTCGGGAAAGAACAATGGACATCCATATTTACTGCGTTCATGTTCAACCAGGCAAGTGGTGCGGTCGTGAAGGTGAAGAGTAGTGACATCGCAAGCCCAGCGGCACAAAGTGGCGAACCTTGTGCGTCAAACATCCGTCCCTTGGTCTTGTACCGCCCTTTTTCCGAAAAGGGAACTGCCGCAAAAGCCAAAGGATCATCGTCTCGGTGGAAGTAATCGTAGACATACCAGGCATCAAAAGCGGCGTCAAAAGTACCCAAACGGGGCTTGGAGCCCAAAATTTGCTCGGTTTTTTGCATTAACGGGAAGAAATAAGACAGGTCCGGGCAATTGAAGGGTTGTGTCAATTCTGCCAAAACAAACTCGCCTTTGTTTGGAATTTTGACTACGACAATGCCGGAGCCGTAACCCCAATAGAACTCACCGATTTGCAGATTGCCAGCGGGCAGTGGGTTTGTCTTGGGCGTTGCAGGTTCATCAGATTGTTGCAAGCGCTGATTGTGTTTGCGTTTGCAGCCCAAGCGGCAATCCGGGTCACCTTTTGGTTGAAGGTCTTTTTTGTAGCGCTGATCAACATACGCCTTGGGGTTGTTTTCTTTTACCCAAGCCAGGATATGTTTGGTGTCCAGTGAAACACAATCGTTCATGAGAATCCCCTGGCGTGCAAATTCCTGCAAGAGCAGGTGGACACTGTTGACAAACAATGCCTGGAAAACTTGATTGGGTGTTTGCCTGAGCAGGCGAGCCATGTGTCGTTCAGTGGGCAGACTTGCCTGCGGATCAAAGCCGAACGAATAACGCGTTGAAGGCACAAGCGGAAAGCCCAACAACCAAATCAAGGCTGGATGCTCATGCAGGTAAAGCAGGAGATCACCCATTGAATCGCGCCCCTCTTCAAGTTTGATCAGGCAGGCTGCCAGAAATGCGGAGTTGGGGATGGTGGGTTGTCCCCAATTGCGGATCAGGTTGCGTTCCGGGATTTGCGTTTCGGAACAAAGGGACCCCAACAGATTGAGAAAACGTACGGCAGGCTGAGAACTGCGGATAAACTCAGGTAATTTCTCCTGATTCACCCAGCAGGCATACAAATTCCCGCTTTTGGGGCTGCTGGAAGCCTGAAATCGGCTCCAAAGCGCCTTCACAGGCGTTACAATAGGGTTGCGGATCATGATTTTTCTCCTTTTGAACAAAGAATGGATACGGCATATTCATTCTACGTCCAGCGGCGAAAGAGATGAAACGCAACGGAACCAGTGTTTGACTGGTTCCGTTTTCAGAGTGAGCACATTTGACTGGTTCCGCTCTCGTTCCGAAAAAACGGAACCAGTGTTTTGACTGGTCTAACCCTCTGTTCAGCGTATGTTTTGGCAAGCGGTTCGCCTTGCGGGGTCACGAAGCCGTAGCGCTGGCCGTCTTTTCGGTGAATGCCAAAGGGCAAGCGGATCAATGAGCCTGGCCCGTCCCAAAGCTTGTCCTGCTTTGGAAATAATTCAATTTTGTCCAAGCCGTTCGAGGCGAGAAGGTTCTTCCCGAACGCCCGCGCCACTTGACCGGGAATAGGCTGGTGAAAGAAAATCCACAAGTGCCCACCCCTTCGGCTCGCCTCGAGGTAGGAGGGCACCCCGCCTTTTTCCAGGCTCATTGATATATTCGCCAAGCGCGCCAACTGGAGGTCGTCATCGGCATCGATGACGGCAAACCGCGCCCTGTTGTCTTCACCTAGGACGTAGGTGCCCAGTGTCAACTCACCGTTCAAATGGGCGATGAGATGTTTTTCCAGGAGCGGTTTGCGGACGCAGTAATAGCGTCCATCCTCCAGTTGACGCGCGAACAGATCTTTGCGCTGTATGAACGTGCCTGCCAGCATGCTGGCGTAGGCGTGGATTTCGTGCGCTTCTGCAAATTCTTTTTTCATCTTGCACCTCCACCTCGAACTTAGCATGAGGGGCAGGAAAAGTCTCCGGCTGAGTTAGCAGCGAGTAAGTCAAGACAAAATCGAGGGGCAAGATGAAAGATACAGCGCCGCAGGCGCTTCCGCTTCGGAGGGCGCCGGAGAGGTCCAGGAGAAACCGGCGGCCGCACGTGTCGGCGTCGAGGACGCCGACTGCCAACGCGGTAGCGAGGCAAGAGTCTCACGAAGTGAGTCTCTTGCCGAGCGTGGCGCTGAGTTGCCAGAGGAGCGAAGCGACATCAGGCAACGAAGGCACTCTGGACGACGACCCCGCAGTGGAGGGGGCGGCGGACAGAGTGCGGCGTTGGCAGTCGGGGTACGACCGCAACGCGGCGACCCCGACACGTTGACCCGACGAGTGGGGGTCTGGCCAAACAGTCTGTTTTCCGGCGGCACCAGCCTGCGTAGTGCCAGAGGAAAATCAGTCTGTTGGACACGCCTCCACGAGGAGGGGGCAAATCTCCGGCTCAATCCGAGGGCTCGATGCCCGAAGGATTGAGGAAACCCCCGTGCGAGCCGCTCGGGGATCCGCCTTGGGGCTCGCGTGGGGGTAATGGTTTTGATCTTGGGTTGGGTAAAAAGGTTGTTCATTTGATCGATCCATCTAAAATGGATGGATTCAGCCGCGCAAGCCGCAATATGTTTCCTCAAAAAGGATTTATACTTGAACTCTGATACCCTTACAGATTTCCAATTGGGGCTAATGGAGAAAGGACGGGCAGCAATTTGAGATGAGACAAGCGGGCTTTGAAATGGGGCAGTAGGTGCATGGCAACCGCCAAGGCTCGTTTCAACCAGCGCAGACCCAGTTGAAACAGACTGAGTTCGCGCGTGGGTCCTGGATCAATCAGGCGGCGAGTTGTTTCGCCCTGCTGTAAAACGTGTTCGCCCAGTTCGTGACACCAGAGCGTCGCAATTGCCATGGCCAGCAGTAAGCGCTCAATGCGATCAGCGTGTTGTAGTTGAATGTGCGCCATATTGAATCCGCCCGACTTGTCGTCGCGGAGCTTTGCTCGATGCTCATGCGGCGACCGTATTCTCATGACCGAGTGCGACAGGCGATCTGATTGGAAATCACCGCTACCATTTCGGGTTGTCCATTCTTATCGGTTGTCCAGGTGACAGACAAGTTGGTCAGAAGTTTCTGCGCTTGCGTCAGCCAAACGTTCTGGAAATAGCGGTTGCGATAGGGAGACACCCAAGCGTCAATGCGCCCCGTCCGACCATCCTCCAGAGTAATGTAGGTGTTGCAAGCCACTCGAATCGCATAATTCCAGCCTAAATCCAGGCACAATTGCGCCCAATCGCAGTCGCGGAAGCCACGATCCGCCAGGAAGACCACGCTTTTCACACGGTTGTGCAACAGCCGCTTGACCCGCTCCAACATCGTTTTCAAATGCTGCACGGTCGTCAAGCCCTTGCCTGGCACAACGACCCAAGCTAACGGGATCGCACGACAACCATGTTGCAAGGATACGCGAAAGATTTGCCAGCGGTCTCCGAAGATCATCACGCCATCCAGAATGACATATGCCTGTACCGCTGACCAACCTTGCAGAACATGTTTCAGGATCGGTTCGTAAAATGCCCACACATCCACATGCCAATTCATTAACCAGCGGCGAATCAAAGTCACGCGGGATTCGGCTTGGGTGTTCATCGGCAGGAAATTGGCAATCTGGCTCAACGCGGGCGATTTCCCCTGCAACAAGCCCACCACGATCCACAGCCAATTCGCCAACTGCTTTCGGTTTGTTACTTTCACCAAGGCACTCACGGTCTCGCTCAATCGGTTGTACAATTCCTGACTACTGCTCATCGGCGGCCTCCTTTGGTCGTCAAGCAACCAAATTATGCCGTATTGGATGAGCAGTAGCTTTTATTCAATCTGTAAGGGTATCAGACTTGAACTGTATCTTAGTTATCTGATTGTTACTAACTGTTTATTATTAGTGTGCCATTTTGGCACCACTAGTTGTGAAATAATGGCGTGCCTAGAAGTGCCATTTTGGCACATCAGCCTGGGATTATCTGCTCTTTTTCCAGAAGGAGGCTTTGAGGTGGATGGTGTACAAGTTTGGTCTGCCTTGTCCTCTACGGGTGATGGTAATGAGTCCGACCTCTTCGAGTTCGGAGATATAACGAACGACACTGCGAAGCCCGCTTCCCATATCTTTTGCCAAACGATCCTGACCAGGAAAGCATTCATCGAGCTCCCGGGCATATTTCAGAAGCATGGCATAGGTAAGTTTTGCACCAATGGAAACCTTTTCACTCTCAAGAATGAAGTTTGGAACCCCGGTCCAGCCTCGCTGGGTGGCTATGTCTGCGCCTCTCAAGCGCAGGTTCCGATCTTTGAATGCGGTGGTTTCACCTAAACGTTGCACAACCCCCCCTTCAACCATCACATCAAATAACGAATAGATTGTCAAATCAAGGTCTACCGATATGCCCCATGCCCTGACAACCCGACAACGCGAATACTTGGAGTTTTTGCAAGAGTATGTTCGAGCAAACGAAGCCTCTCCTCGCTTGGAGGAGGTGGCAGATCATTTCGGTGTAAAGCCACCTACGGCTCATAAAACCTTGGAAGCTCTGTACAACAAAGGTTACATCTACTTTGCCCGCGATAGCGTCTCAGGCTTCTTTATACGGCTTCTGGAGCGTGCTGGAACGGCGGAGGTCGTGATCGAAGTAGTTATTGCGGGAAAAGTCAATCGCTTTGGCGAATTACTTGAGTTCCCTGAAAAACACGGACATTTTGCAAGTGTATTACAGGGCGCAGATCCAGAAAATGTTTTTGCTCTTGTTGTCTCCGAGAATATTCCAGAATCTAGCATATTAGTAGGGGATATACTCATTTGCGACCGGAACAAGCGTCCTCAACCTGGTGATATAGCGATTTTTCCTTTTGGAAAAAGCGGTAAAAGGTTTCTCCTAAGCCGAATTCATAGCCTGACGAGTGACAAGGATTTAGATAACTTGGAAGCATCTAATTTGTACCCAGTCCCCAAAAGACTTTTAGACACCTCTCAAGGTCAACGTTTTAACTGGACTCCTTTGGCTTTTGGAAGTGAAACTGAAGAATACTTCCTTCGCGAAGCAGAAAAAGAAGGTATGCCGCTTCGTGCTCTTCCTCCTGAATTTGTACTAGGAACGGCACTTCGCCTTACTAGGCATCTGGCTTTTTAGAATGTAACCGGCTGGGGGAGAGGTAAATTCACGGCTAACTCATCTGATTACAACCGAAGCCCAATATCTTAGGATGGGGATCGATAGGTATTTGCATATGATTCAAGACAACTTTCTGCCTCCAAATAAGGACGTTGAAAGACGCCAGGCGTTGGCAAAAGTCTATGCTTTGTTAATTAAATTGGCAGAAGAAAATGAATCATTGCGCCCAGAACAAGATCAAGAAGAAAAAGAAGCCCTCGAACCTTTAAATAATAATATCCCACCGCAGGGAATAGTATAATTTGCCATAGAGAACCAGATATGGCAACAAATGGTGAATGGTTGAGCGTCAGTGAAGCTGCTGAGTTAAGTGGCTATCATCCCGAATATATCAGGCGTCTGATCCGGGACGGGGAAATCGAAGCAAGAAAATTCAGTATCGTTTGGCAGGTAAAACGCATCTCGCTTCTTGACTACGTAAAAGACGCTAAATCTAAGACGGACAAAAGGTACTCCCCAAAACCGAAAAAACGAGTATAATTAGTTTGTAGGTTACAACCTATTTTCCCTTGAGACGGGCGTGAGAAGTGCAGCAACACTTGACACGCCCTAACCCAACCCACCGACGACGCGGCGGATGGGCTATAAGTAATTATAGCCGCCCTGGTGGGATTCACCGGGGCGCTTTGCTTTCTTGCCGGGGGAAAGCAAAATGCTCCAAAGGAGCTAAAAATGACTCTGCAACCCCCGTTAGATGGTCTGATGGATTACCAACCAAGCGAAAGAACTCGTTTGGTACTTGCACTTGCTGAGCTTCGTGAAGAGTGGCAAGCGATGGCACGAGGAGCAACGCTTCTGGATATTGAGATTCCTGCGGGCTTGATCTTGAACGACATTGCCAACAGGCTTCAACTATCACCTCAAGAACGTTACGTGCTTTTGGGTGGCGAATTGATCAGTGATATTGACAACTACTTGGAAACACGTGTAGTGAGAAAGCTGCCCAATTAACAAGGCGAACTGTTCCCGGCACAGTTCCCATTCAAGAGGCAAAATGAAACTAGCTGCCATTTACTCGCGTGTAAGTACAGATGAACAATCAAAAGGGTACAGTCTGCAAACCCAAGTAGATGCCTGCCAAAATTACGCTTTAGAACGCGGATACACAGTTGTCGAAATTTTTTCAGATGACTACACAGGAGCCGCATTGGATCGCCCCGCATTGAACAATTTACGCGGCTATATGGCGCGTAGTTCTCTAGATGTGGTGATTGTCTATGATATTGATCGCCTCGCTAGAAAGAGTGCGTATCAAGTCCTAATTGAAGAAGAATTTAAAAGGGAAGGGGTGGCGATTGAGTTCGTGATGGCACAATATGAGGACAATGACGAAGGTCGGCTTCAGAAGCAGATTAGAGGTGTAATAGCCGAGTATGAAAAAGCCAAAATAATGGAGCGCAGTAAGAGAGGAAAGCGTGGTAAGGCTAAAAGTGGCTTTGTCGTAGCTGGTTCACGCCCTCCTTATGGGTACAAGGTCGTATCAGAACCTCATAAAGCGTGGTTTGAGGTTGACGAGGAAGAAGCTGCGGTAGTACGAATGATCTTTGACTGGTATATAAACGGGGACAAAAAGGGAGTGCGGCTCTCCGCTAATGGTATTGCCAAGAAGCTTACGCTAATGGGAGTCCCCACTAGGGGCGACAGAGAAGAGCATGTGGCAAAGAAACACGGTAGAGGGGGTTTGGCAAAGGGCCATGGTCATACACGTACTCACAAACGAGACCTACACAGGTACTTGGTATTTTGGTAAAACAAAGATGATAGATGACGGTAAAAAGAGAAAGCCAAAAACGAAATGCGGTCTCGGAAAACAGGTTCCGCGCTCGCGTGATGAATGGATACCTGTGGAAGTTCCGCAAATAATCGATCCTGATACTTTTGCACGGGCCATAAAACGCAAAGAGGAGTTACATGTTCAACGCGGCGGACATGCTGTTAAAGAATATCTCATGAAAAGCCACCTGACGTGTTCTAAATGCGGCTACGCTATGAGAGGACAGTTTGTCCGCAGAAAACACCAATATTATCTCTGTAATGGCAGAAGGCAGGTCGTTAGTCTTTGCGATATGCCCAGTATACGTGGCGATTGGGTTGATGCTGTAGTTTGGGAATGGGCTAAGATGATAATCGAAAGCCCTGAGAACTTACGCGTCGGTCTGGATGACGTGCAAAAAGAATTAGAGCAAGAAAATCAGTCCCTTTTTAATCGCCTTGGTATTATCGAAGAGCAAATGACTCAATACCAAAGCCAATTGGACAAACTTCTTGATCTATATTTGGATGGAAATTTCCCCAAAGAAGTATTGACTGAAAGAAAATCTCGCTTGGAGGAACTGCTGTTTAATTTAGGAAAGGAGAAAAACGATCTTTTAGCCCATGTGCGCCACGTTACGATGACGGACGAACAATTAAACTATATTGAAGGGTTTTGCGCTAAAATCAGGAAAGGTTTGGATCGTGTTGACTTCAATACGAAAAGACAAATCATTGAACTTCTTGATATACGTGGCAAAGTTGCCTTTGAAAATGGGCAGAAAGTTTTGTATCTAAAATGCCTGATAGATCCGATAAATTCCGAGGAACATCTACAGCGATTGCCAATGCAAATATCGCCTTCGCTATGTTGTCATAATGGAACACCGTATATGGTTACCGCAAGGCTGGTTTTGCCCAATTATGGACGTAGAACTGGACAAAAAAGAAAAAAGAACAGCGCCCCATGTCGGGGCGCTGTTCTTTTCAATCAGGGATAGTCAAATCCGCCCAATTCAGGTCAATAACTTGCCACTGGTAATTTCTTCAACCACTTCATTTCGGTCAGTTCTTTCAATACAAAGTCTGCGCCGTCGGCACGGGAAAGTTGCGTACCCGAACTCTTGCTTACATACCCAACCTGATACCTGCCCTTGTGTTCGCCATCCATCAGGCGCGGATACCTCACTACCGTCCAATCCAAATCAGACTCCCGAATCGCCTGCACATTTGAGGCAGAGTCCAGCACCACATCCTTTGCCAATAGATTGAGCAGAAATCCGATGAAGTGATCAATAAATTTAGGTTGATCTTCGGGTTGTCGTACCCCCGCACCGGTTGTGGATACCAGACGGCGTACCCCATGCTATTTCATGCCTGCCACGATATTCTTCGCTGAAGTTTCCATCATATGGGGAACAGGCGGACGGGTCGGTCCCAAGGCGCTGATGACAGCATCCTGCCCGGCAATCGCCTTCTCAACAGCTTCTGTATCCATCGAGTCGCCCTTGAATACGGTCAGGTTGGCATCTTTCACAGTGAACTTCTCGGGGGAGCGCACAAAGGCTGTCACAGCATGCCCTGCTTTCAATGCCTGCTTGACTACTTCCAAACCAACCCCATGCGATGCACCAAATACTACGATCTTCATAAGACTCCTTTGAATATTTTTCTTATCAAATGGTGGCTATGAAGCCAACAAGGCTTTCAACTGTTTTGCCACCAGGCGCAACGGGTCGGCGGTATGCGATGTACGACTTAGGATGATCCCGCCTTCGATGGCAGAAACAATAAAAGCTCGCCAATTCATCGGCTTTTGTTTTTGAGTACCCGCATTCGATCAACTTGTCATGGAAGGCGGATTTCAACATTTGGTATGCTTCGTGGCATGCTTCATTAATCCGTGGTGAAGTGGTCGCAGTCTCCATCGCCACAGCCGTCAGCGGACTGCCCGCCGCAAAGCCAGATCGTTCGACATGTTCTGCAATATTCAGAATGAAGTCGGAAATTGCTTTGGCAGCGTTGGAACTTTCTGTTAATCCCTGGCGAATCCGCTCGGCAGTTTGTTTTCCGGATTGAAGCACCGCTTCTGCCGTAATCTGTTCCTTGCCCTCTGGAAAGTAGTAATATAACGAGCCTTTTGGGGAACCGCTTTCCTTGATAATCTCGTTCAAACCAGTGCCGTGATAGCCTTGTTTCTCCAGCAGGGCGCAGGTGGTTTGCAGGATTTGTTCGCGGGCATTACTCATGTCTATCTCCGTCCAGAAAATGTCTTTTGTCATCTTTTCAAAAGACGACTGTTGAATTATTATAACGACTGGTCTATATATAGTCAAGTCAGGAGCAAAAGAATGTCATCCCCCATATTGGTAATCGGTGCGCTTGGAAATGTCGGCACGGAAGTCGTAAGGCAGATACTCGCCAGAGGTGGAAAAGTCCGTGCGGCGGATATGGATGTGAACAAACTCAGGGAGCGCTTTGGCGAAGCGGTTGAAGCGGTCCGTTTTGACTTCACTGATCCATCCACTTTTGACGAAACATTTAAAGGTGTGAAGCGCATGTTTTACATGCGTCCGCCGCACATCACGAACATCCAGCGGGACATGGCTCCTTCGATGGATGCCGCCAAACGCGCGGGTGTAACCCACGTGGTTTTCCTCTCCCTGATCGGGATCGAGAACACTACATATGTCCCCCACTACAAGGTGGAGACCTATTTGAAGGCGATCAACATGCAAACGACATTTTTACGTTGCAGCTTCTTCATGCAGAATCTGAACACCACCCATCGCAGGGAGATCAAGGAACGAAACGAGATTTTTGTCCCGGTGGGAAAGGCAAAGACAGCCTTCATTGATGCGCGTGACATCGGCGCGGTTGCGGCGGTGACTTTACTGGAAGATGGACATGCCGGCATGAATTACGACCTGACCGGCAGCCAGCGGCTGGATTATTGGGAGGTAGCCAGCATCATGAGCGAGATATTGGGACGCAGGATCACCTACCGCAACCCGAACCCATTGCATTTCCTCATTGAGACGATGCGCAGAGGTACGCCTTTCATGTTCGCCCTGGTGATGACCGGGCTGTACACATCCACACGTTTCGGAATGGCGGAACCGATCACAGATGAAGTCGAGCGATTAACTGGGATTAGCCCGATCACATTCAGGCAATATGTAACAGATTATGAAGATGCACGGAAGTAATCTCAGATTACCGAGTCAAATTAATTCAGCATGAACGCCCCTACTTATCCCTTCATGCTATAGGCTAAAACTCTTTCTTTTCAACGCTCACTTCTGGGTTCCACCTGGCATCTCCACGGTAACATCCCCGGGGTCGTAAGATACAAGTGGTTGAGACCAGCGAAAGATCCATTTTGCATCCTCCGGGCTGGCGTTGACGCATCCTCGTGAGGAGGGTTCACCATAATTGTTGTGCCAATAGGTGGAATGGATTGCCACACCGGAGCCAACGAATAAACTGACCCACCCAACAGCCGGCAGACTCCAGCCTGCTGATGCACTTCCACCGCTTAATGGCAAGGAGATCGCCTTCCGCCAGATCGGGAATTCGCCTACCGGGGTCGCCCATGCATCCACAGGATTGCCCCATGCATCGTACAGTGCACCACTGGAAATACGCGCGAAATACACCTCATTCTTTCCCTCATAGCACGATAAGGTTTGATAATCAATATTGACCACGATCCTTTTTCTTCCGCTTCCGGGTTAACGGGAGCGATTTCATCCGCAGTCAGTGGACGAAACGCCTCAGCCGGACCCCAGAACAGGTCGCCGGATCCAAAGCGTTCATTCAACCGATACCAGACTCTTCCATCCGCTTCGGCGCGAATCTGATCCACCCAGACCACCTGACTATAGACGAACCGCGCCGGCAGCCCAATCGATTCGCGGTATTGGAGCCACGGTGCGCGCGATGGCGGATTATCGAGAATCAAGTCTACATAAGGAACGGTGACTTCAACCCACATGCCGGGTCCCGGACTCGTACTTGGCAGAGTGGACACTGGCGAATTTGGCAGGTTGCGCACGGGTTGCAGGTTTCCGCCCCACACATAACCATAGGAGTCTCGACCCAGCGTTGATTGATCCTGCCGGGCATGGTTCCAACCACTTCCCGAATCCAGGGGATAACCTGATCCTCATACAGAGCGCCCACGATCTTTTCATTCCCATCTGGGCGCGCATATACATCCACCTTGCCGACCGTAACGCGCCCCAATAATTCCGACTGCTGAAATTCAGGAATCCCCTCAAAAGGGCGAAAGGCAAGTGCGCCGGCACCCAATGCGGCGATCTTTAGAAAATCACGGCGAGTGAGTGGATGTCTTGTCATGGACGGAATGATCGTGATGTTGATCCGGCTGGCTGTTGTGATTGTGCATGTTGCCCATCATGAAAAAATGAGCCAGCGGGCAAAGCAATGCCAGCCCCACATAGACGACTGTATTGACGGGGACTTTCAGGAGCAGGACAGCTGCCAGACCCAGAATGGGAAGCAAGCGGCCAAGCAGCATGATCCAGATATGACGTTTATTCATGTGAACCTTCCTTTATCCTTTCCGCTTTACAGGCGGAAGGGAAACAATGAGATTGCCATTTTTATTTCAACAGTGAATTCATCCAGAGGACGCGGCGGCGGGCGCTGACCACATTGCCAACAATATCAAAATGACCATCATGGCAGGGACTGATGTAATGCACTTTGTCAGGATGCCCGAGGTGACGCGGCGACCGAGGTGGGTGCAAATGTCAGAGAATACCCGTACTTCACTTTCACTCTTACGCAGAATGAACAAGCCATAATTGGTCGCTGTCCGTTCCCATCCGTTGACCTGGTGCGGGTAAATTCAAACCGGGTTGGAATGCCAATCGGATATCTTTCAAGCGAGCCAAGATCGATGATTAAATCGTCTTGCGTTTTTTCAAACGATGGCGAAAGAAGATACAAAATGGAGGGAAGACCGATCCCAATGCCGATGAGCATTCCGACGAACCCGGCAACCGATTTGATGAAGTCACGACGGCTGATATCTGTTTTGTGCGCCATTTCTTCCTCTTGCTATTTCAACTCCCATTCAAAGATGCGGGTGGGGGCATCCACGTTGGTAATGGTGAGGGTGGAGCTTTGTCGCTCCATCCAGAATGGATTTACCATCCTGCGCCGCTGGAAAAATCAATTTTCCTTCCACATGATGACCACCGCGCGGCGCATCCCAGAGGGTTGAATTCACGCTGACTCCTGTATCAGTTAAAGAGCGTTGCAGTTGCGGCTAGATCCATGCTCAGGTCAATCGAATGGGTGGTCAGGACAATATTGAACTCAACAGATTCGGTAGTCGCTGAGTCCAAGTTAAGTGGGGTGACTTCAAAGATAATCGCTCCCTTGGTCGTCCATGCGGGTGGCAGAGTCAAATTCGGGGGAGGCTGATACCGTCGAAACAGGATCAGATGGCGGCTGGGTTGGAAGCGGGGATAAAGTCGCTGAACAGGCTGTGATAACAAAAGTCAAAATAATAAGGGCGGGAAGTAAGAGTCGTTTCATTTTGTCTCCAGAAGTACAGGTTGAAGTTTTTGTCGTTCACGATAAAGCACGAAGAGCATGACGCCAATTCCGATGAGGTTCATGGCGAGTCCGATAAGCATGAAGGGGCGTTGATAACGGGTGAGAAAACTTGCCGCCGCACTCAAACCAAGAATGGGTAAAACATCGGTGACATGATGAATGCAACACGCGACCATCGCAGTGGCGGATGTGCCTCCGCTCGCGCCTATCATTGAGCCGGCATGTCCTGTGGATGTAACTGGAATGAACAGGCGGAATCGCAGGATGGAATAGAGCGCGGCTTGGATACCAAAGCCGAGGATGATCGGGGATGACATACCAACGGTCACGGATGAATTGAGATGAGGCGTAGTCCCAGCCCTGCGCCCGGTGAGGATGCCGATGTGGAACGAGGCGATCAGCGCCGAGCCGAGCAGGAATGCCACAAATGGAATGAAGAATCGTTTCATCGAAAATATTCCTTTTGTGTCATCATAGCCCTTGCAGTGGGCGCCGTCTTGCGCCAAGTGGCTGAACAAAGCGTAGGCAAAACTGCCTATGTTGATCTTCGATAATTCTTCATGTGTTTTTTACATTCATCGGGTAGGATTTTCAGCCGTTAAGTAGTTTCCATGTGTGATCGAGGGGAACTCAAAACGGATCGAACGCTCGCTTTTGTTCTTCATGCGGTGAGCCAATAGGGAGACTAGAAGTATCATGAATAGTTTTAATATGCGGAAATTTAATCCGACCGGGCAGGAGTTTGAAATCGATCCTGTGTGTGAAATGAAAGTCGATCCAAAGAACCCGCCCTTTCAGGTTGTTCACAAAGGGAGGACTTATTACTTTTGCTCCGAGGTCTGCAAACATCTTTTTGAACGTGTTCCCGATCAATATGTTCGAATTGAAGAAGATAAAGTTTGAAATCGAATTTGTGAGTAATTTGGATAAAGCATGACGTATTAGGCAAAAATGCGTATGTTCAACTTGAGGGTGGGTGCTGTATAAGTGCGGACGATATTCGATCCAACCAGAAGGAGTTGAACCATATGAATAAGTTTTTGATTTGGAAGATTATGCCCGCGCTGATCATCGCCACGGTTGTCTTGAGTGCATGTGGCGCGCCGGCGGAAACCCTGAAATGACCGAACAACCCGCCCAGACCCAACCGGATCAACCCGTTGCAGGATTGGATGGAACAGTTTGGGTGGCAGACGAGGAGGGCAACAGCATTACCGTGATCAATGCGGCGACGAATCAAGTCCTGACCACGCTTACCGGAGTCGAGGGCGCCCACAACCTACAGGTTGCCCCGGATGGCAAAACCGTCTGGGCGGTGAGCGGGCACGACTCACTGGCGATTAAGATCGATGCCGTCACTTTTGAGGTTCATGGTGTCGTGCCAACTGGGATGATGCCCGCACATATCGTGCTGACACCCGATGGCAAAAAAGCGTATGCCACGAACGGCGGGGATAATACGGTCACTGTGATTGATGTGGAAGCGATGTCTGCCATTGCCACGATCCCGGTCGGCGAGTATCCGCACGGTTTGCGCGTCAGCCCCGACGGGATGTGGGTTTACGTTGCCAATGCCAAATCCACCACCCTGAGCGTGATTGACACCGCGCAGGATGTAAAGGTCGCCGATATAGAAGTTGGCGAGCATCCTGTTCAAGTGGGCTTTTCGCCCGACGGGGAGTTTGTTTACTTCTCCCTCAACGGCGAAAACGCGCTTGGCAAGGTGGACGTTGCTGCGCAGGAACTGGTCGGCAAGGTGGATGTGGGCGGAGGTCGATCCCAGGTTTTGTGACCCCCAACAACAAGTTTGTTCTGACCACCAATCAAGGGACAAAGGATACCCCAAGCACCACTGTGTCGGTTGTGGATGTCGCGACTTTCGGGTGATTGCAACCATTGAAACAGGGCAGGGCGCACTACGGAGTCGTGATTGATCCATCGAGCCAATACGCCTACATATCGAATATCTATGAAGACACGGTATCGGTCATTGACTTGGAAAAAATGGCGGTTGTCGCCACCGTCCCAACGGGCATGGCGCCCAATGGCATTAGCTTCTCGCCGCTTCCCGCGCCGGGGAATGCCCCTGCGGAAATTCAACTTGAAATCCCGGAGGGTGGCATGAATATGCCCATGCCGTGAGAATCTGAAGTTTGCAGCCCAAGAAATCCCCTGTCGGTACAATGACAGGGGATTTCTTATAGGCAATATTGCCTAAGCCCGAATACGCCACGCGGCTCTCCTATTCGATTGGAAACATACCTACAATGGAGAACATCCAAATGATAGAGGCGTTCCATGACCACATCTTCCTTCCTGATTGTTGATCTGCCCTGCGACATGGCTTTGCAGGCAGCGAAAAAAATTATTGCAAGGTGGTTTGCGGGCTTTGCAAACCTTTGACCTGCATACCGCGCGACATACCCAGCAGGATTGTCCCTGCCCGCATCATGGCACAGCGGACTGTGATTGCCAGATGGTTGTTCTAATGGTTTATGGGAGTCTGCTGAACCTGTCCCACTGATCCTGCACGGAAGTGACGGACAAACGCGCTTCTCCATTGCCGATGACCCATCCCAACGGATAGATAAAAAGTTGGTCGCCTCCATCAAAGAGGCATTGGATATCAGGGCGGCAGTTTCTTTCTGATATTCACATAGGCAATATTGCCTATGGATTCCCGCGTCAAATTGCGCTGGATGGATCAAGGGGAAATCCTTATATTCAAGCACTATTCCAACTTTGCAGAGGAACCATAATGAAGAAGATTTTATTTTTTACAATAACGATTCTCGCTTTGATATTATCGGCTTGCGCGCCAGCCACAGCCTCAATGGGGACATGCCCATGAATAATGACAATTCCAGGTATGGCGGATGGGACGCCCACCCCAAGGCAGCATGATGATGGAAAACCCCGAAGCGGCTCATATGATGGAGCCGTCACGGCTCCCAACGTCCAGCCTGCCACCGAAGCTGATGGCGGACAGCCCTTGGAATACCGCACGGAAGATGGCGTCAAGGTCTTTGAGTTAACCACCAAGGCTGTTCAATGGGAAATACTGGATGGAGTGACCGTCACCGCATTCACATATAACGGAACCGTTCCCGGGCCCGATGTATCCGCGTTACGGAAGGTGATCAGGTTCGGGTGATCGTAAAAGGCACGAATTACCCGATCCAACTACGATCCACTGGCATGGAGTCGAAGTCCCAAATGCAATGGACGGCGTTCCGGGCGTTACCCAGGATCCGATCCAGCCGGGTGGAGACGTTTACTTACGAGTTCACCGCCAAGCCGGCAGGGACGTTCATGTATCACTCTCGCATTATGGGGGCGATGTGCAGGGTTGGCGCCGGGCTTTATGCGCCCTTCATCATTGACCCAAAGGAACCGGATGCCAATCCACCCGTTGTGGATAAAACCCTGATGATCTCGGAATGGCGTATGACGGATGGGCAAACGTATGCCGCCATGCCCATGAGTGGGATGGAGCCCAATTTACTTCACGATCAACGGCAAGTCCTTCCCTGCCACCGAAACCATCACTGTCAAGAAAGGCGATCTGGTTCGGCTGCGTTTCATCGCGATTGGTCAATTCATTCATCCGATGCATCTGCATGGTGTACCCTTCAGGATCGTGGCGACGGATGGGCATCCTGTCCCCGGGTGGCACAGTTGACCAGGACACGGTCAGTGTCGCACCGGGAGAACGCTACGACATTGAGTTCGTCGCCACAGAGACCGGACAATGGATGTTGCACTGTCACATCCTGCACCACACCACCAACGACAATGTTGAACCGGGTGGTTTTGATGTTGATGATCGAAGTCGTTGAATAAAATACTCAAGGAGAGAGTAAAAATGCGAAAGATGTTCTTTATTAGTATGTTGGTTTTGCTGGCAGGTGTATTGGCGGCTTGCGGCGGTTCCGCACAGCCTGTTGCACCAGTCGAGGCAGGATCATCGAGTCCGGTAAATATCCAGTGGAGACCAATCCCAATCCTGCCATGATGGGCGACATGGAATTGATCCTGACGATCACGGATGGAGATGGCAAGCCCATCGAGGGTGCGACTGTGGATGTTTCTGCCGACCACACGGACATGACCGGCATGGGGATGAGCGGTCTCGCCACTGAGCAGGGTGAAGGGCGCTATTCCATCAATGCCAACTTCAGCATGAGCGGCAATTGGAAGATTACCGTGTATGTCCGCAAGGATGGTCTGGATTACAAGGAAGATATCGAGTTCAAAGTGCAATAATCAGCCGTCGAAGGCAGGCGTTACCCGATGTGACGCCTGCTTTCCAGCCGGCAGAGTGAATTCATGAACAACAAACAAAGACGACAACACATTCAACAAAGAAATAGAAAACAAAAACTGCTTGCAGGCATCATCTGGGGCGGAACCGGACTCGCCGTATTGGTGATCCTTGGAGTCATGGTCTGGCAGGGGTTCGACCAGCCGCAGGGGAGGCAGTTGCCATT
The DNA here is from genome assembly GCA_013112685.1 of Chloroflexota bacterium. Classification (GTDB taxonomy): domain Bacteria; phylum Chloroflexota; class Anaerolineae; order Anaerolineales; family Villigracilaceae; genus Villigracilis. The sequence goes on from JABFGC010000002.1 coordinate 3,096,343, forward strand.
ATGAAGAGCGATCCGCATCTCCCCACCGACTCTGGCCCCGGGACAATATAATTCCGACCCGCCAACATCCGGATTGCATTATGCAACCGAAGCCCGAGCGGGTTTTTATGAAGAGAATATTTATACATATCCTGCTGCTTATCTTGTCCATAACCTGGAGCACGGGTATGTGATCATCTGGTACAACTGCGACCTGCTGAATGAGACGGGATGCGCGGAGTTGAAATCACAGATCCACCGGTCATTAACGACTCGGGTGGGAGGAAGCTGATTGCCTATCTCCTCGAATTCCATTGATGTTCCGGTCGCATTAACCTCACTGGGGCGGATTCAAAGGTTCGGATCTTCGACATGGATTTGCAAAGCTGGCTTTACCGCGCCAGCCTCAACGCGCCCCCTGAACCAAACGCCCCATGAGGGAATAAAATGTCAACAACCACCTTGAATGCCCCTAAAATAACGAATGCCTTTCAGTGGATAGGCACTCATTGGTTGCCGTTTTTTCTGACCATCTATGGTGTTTGGGTATTTGTTCCTTCCTTGCGCCGGTTTTCCATGCAGATCGGCTGGACGGGTGCAGGCAGGGCGGTCTACTTCATTTACTCGTTCTTCTGCCACCAACTCCCGGAACGCCTCCCCCTTGGTTCGGCGAAAGACCGGCATGTATTCCCCTGGGCGAAATCCGTGCGGTCTGGCAGAACACATCCAATCCCACGATCTCCGCCAATTCATCGGCAACGAACCGATGGGCTGGAAGGTGGCGTGGTCGGGATCGCATGATCTCCCGTTCTATACCAGCGTCTGGCTTTTTGCGGCATTGTGGTATCCCTGCCGACACACGATAAAGACTTTGAGTTGGTGGGGATTTATTCTGCTCCTGCTTTGCCGATGGCGCTGGATGAGTGGAACACACATGGTCAGCGATTTTGCCGGTATCGGAAATGGATTTCGTGATACAAATGCATGGCTGGCAGTGTTGACAAACAACACCTTTCCTGCAACGTTTTACGCCGGTGATGCGCTGGGTTCGTTCAACTCGCTCGCCATCCATGCGCTTCCTTACCGGGCTTTTGGCGGGAACCAGGTCTTGTCTGGCTTGCCTTCCCGTTCATTAATCAATCACAAGTTTATAATCAGCAATTGGATACATTAAGCCCCATGCCAAAGTCATCGAGGCAATCAAAAGCTTAAAATACGCATTCTCCTCGCGGGATGACCCCTCACCATATCGTCCGTGCAGGGTGCCACAACTGCTTGAGAGTGCGACCGACCTCCAGGTCATTGCCGAGGCAGGAGACGGGAGGGAGGCGCTTGGTCTTTATTCAAAAACACAAGCCGGATGTTGCCGTGCGTTTTTGATATTCAGATGCCCAAAGCCAGCGGTATTGAAGTCACACGATGGGTGCGGGTGCCCATCTGCCCTCAGCGGGCGTGTTAATCCCGGACCGCGCTTATAACGATGATCCCGACAGTGATGGCGGTGGTTTTGCAGGCGAGTAAATGGCTATGTCCTCAAAACTGGGCAGGCGGATGAGCCGATTTCGTGCGGTGCGTGATGTCTATGAAGGTAAGTCTGTGACTCGATCCATCCATCACTCACAGCAAGTTGATGTCCACCATCTTCAGTTTAATCGGAAAAAAAGATTTGCCGAAACCATTAACTGACCGTGAACTGGATGTGTGCCGGCGACCCGGCGAAGGGGTTCACCAACAAATCCATCGGTGTGCAACTGAATATCAGCGACCGCACCGTGCAGGGACATCTTGCGCACATCTTTCGCCAAGCTAAAAACTGCAAGCCAACAGCCGCACCGAGGCTGTCATGTGCGGGGTGGCGCCAGCCGATCTTCAATAAAGCCAAAGCACCCTCCGGGAGAAGAATGAAACGAATCCTGCCGGGCTGGCGCGGTCTGACGCAAATCCCTTTTGCCGTCACGGTTCTGCCGCTGACGCTTTTGTTATTGTTCATTGCGTCTTTCGGCGTCAACATGCACCAGCAGGACATGCGCACCCCTGGTCGGGGAACGACGAACGCCGCAGTCCGCCGCCGCGCCGCTGCAACTGAACTTCTCATCATCGCATGGTGACTGTTTCGAGCATGGCGGTGCTGGCATCCGAGGATATTTCCTTCAAGGATATATTTGCCACCACCACCGACCTGGCAAAGGATTTCAACGGGGGATTGCCTTTCTAAATACGGATGGGCACTTTAATCGAGAAAACGGGGAATGACAGATTTTGGGATGGGTATCCAAACTCCTACTCGATCAAACTCTCGCTTCTTCATCCAGCCCTCAACTTGCTTTCGACCCGACCCCCGATCCAAACTCCAACCAACTCTCTTTGTCATCATCTCAGCCTATTCTGGACTCCTCGCGATGTGATTGTCGCCGGGCGCGTTTTCACCCGAGATACTCCCGCGTCCGAAACCCCTGATGACCCACCTACCCGGCGGGCAGTCACGTGACCATCTATCTATTGGATAATTCCCCGCCGTACTTTGTCTGTCAGCGGTGCGCTCGAACGCGAAAGCCTGGATGCGGAATTCATCCTCGAGTGGCGGAAGCTTCTGGCAGGCAGGAGTGGCGTTCTTTGTATGTGAAAAGGAAGCGACGGAACATGTAGTCGCCTATAGCCCCAAACAAACTCAGGCTGGGCATTGATCACGGAGGAGGAATGGGAAATGCAGTGATCAGCCCCTCCCTGCAATTGACCCAGATGGCTCCGCTGGTAATGGTGCCCGCCTTCATCCCGGCATTGATTGCCATCTGGTTCGGCGCCAAACAGATCGTCCAGCCCCTGCAAAAACTTGAGTCCAAGTGGGCAGGTGGCGCTGGCATGGGGGATTCGGAAGCCACAAGGGGAAGCGAGTCAGTTGGCGGCATATCTGAGGTCCAACACCTGCAAATGGAATTGACCGAAATGTCGCGTAAGGTGCAGGCGGCTCAGGAGGGATTGCACGATTACATCGGCGCGATCATCCGGCACAGGAAGAGGAACGTGCCAGACTGGCGGCGGGAACTGCATGACGACACCATTCAGGCGGTCATTGCATTGAAACAACGGGTGCAACTGGCGCAGAGATCGGTCAAGGATCAAAAATGGAAAACAATCCTTCATGAACTCGGAAAATCCGGCGGAGCGTACTCACGAAACCTGCGCCGCCTGACGTGGGCGCCGCTGTCCCATCGACCTCGGAAGATCTGGGACCGGTCACTGCGTTGGAAATGCTGGCGCGGGAGATCAGCCGTGTTAATTCCCCCGATCGTTGATTTTCAAAAAACCGGTAACGAACGTCGGCTCTCGCGCGAGGTGGAATTGCACTTATATCGCATTGGTGCGGCGGAAGCGCTCAATAATGTGGTTAAACATTCCGGGGCGACTGGTGCCGACTTGTCCATCCGTTATTCTGATTCGGAAATAACACTGATGATCTCGGATAATGGCCACGGCTTTGTCGCTCCTGCCAGCCCGACGGAATTTGTTCCCAACGGGCATTTTGGACTGCTCGGTATTCAGTGAACGTGGCGGGATCTGACGTGGGGGCATCGGCTGGGAATTGAGTCTCACCCGGGGACAGGGAACCAGGATCGAAATTCTCGCTTGTAAAGCGATAAAGGTCATAAGCCATTTGTTTACCGGTTTCCCTCGCCATCCTGCGCTCATGCAGTAAGTGGGATTTGCGTATCATGATGTTATATCCTTTGCTGAAAAGGAAGACTCATGACTCTGATGTCATTCCCCCTTTCCATCCCAAACAGGACGTTTGAAAATATTTTTACATGCGCTGCTCTTCGTCCTCGGCTTCTCACCAGCGTTTGTAATCGGCTGGGGCGGCTCGGTGACGGCGCTGGGTCAATTGTTCGGCGCATACAAACGGGTTATCGCGCAATTAGGCGGCGTGATCGTGGATCATGTTCGGACTGGCGTGATCCTCTGGATGTAATTCGCCTCTCCCCTGGTTTTATTATGATACCCGGACGGAATACACAGGTCAGCGCGGAACCTATGGTGGCTCAAGGTTAATGGGCATTTTCTTTGCAGCAAGGTTGGAGCCCATGCATTGGTGCCAGACTGGGCGCAATCCTACCAATGGGGCTCAGCCAGCAAAACGGTCGGACAGGGATGTGGCTATCTTCAGGGTACTCGCTTGGTTTAGCTTCCTTTCGGGCGATGGCGCTTGGTTTGGAGCGCGCTTCAGGCTGATCAAACGCATGCGACCCTATCAAAGTATTTCAAAAATTGCCAGCGGTGTTTTCATCATTGCCATTGGTGTTCTGCTTCTTACGAACACAATGAGTCTGATAGCGATCTGGGCATTCAAGAATGGTCTATATATCGAAAAGTTTACCCTGTTCTCTGCCGCGCCGACATACTTCACCGCCATCCTTGCCGGTCTATTGTCATTTCTTTCACCTTGCGTCCTGCCGCTCGTGCTCGCCTATCTTGGTTATCTGAGCGGGCACACGATACAAAAAAGATCGTAATATTTT